>NZ_OY986431.1 GCF_963920485.1 Cyanobium usitatum str. Tous
GGCTGGGTCTACGGCGTCTGCTCTCCGGAGCTGTCTGCGGTGGCTTGTTTCTGCTGCTGATTCGGGTGGCTTTCACCACCCCCTGGGGCCTGCCTGGCCCAGAACCCGTTGGCGAGGAGGCCACGATTCGCATCGGCGAGCATCTGTTCAGCGATTATCTACTGCCCTTTGAGCTGGCTTCTGTGCTGCTGCTGATGTCGATGATCGGCGCCATCGTGTTGGCTCGCCGCGATGTGCTCAGCAGCGATGTGATCACAGGTGAGGCAGTAGATCAGGGCCTGATCGAGAAGGAGCGCACCCCTTTGCTGCTGGAAAACTCTCCTCGCTAGCGGTCGTTTCCGGGCCACCAGGCCTGCATCAAACCCTTTCCGCACTCTCCCAGCATCGCTGCCACTTCCATAATCGCCACCCATGGAGCTCACCATTCCCACCACCATCCCCTTGCAGGCCTACCTGGCCCTGGCGGCGGTGTTGTTTTGCACCGGTGTCTGGGGATTGATCAACAGCCGCAATGCGGTGCGGGTGCTGATGAGCATCGAGCTGATGCTCAATGCCGTCAACATCAACCTGATGGCTTTCTCCAACTATCTCGACGGCCAGCTGATCCGTGGCCAGGTGTTCGCCATCTTCGTGATCACCGTGGCCGCTGCTGAGGCAGCTGTTGGTCTGGCGATCCTGCTCTCCCTCTATCGCAACCGCGAAACGGTTGATATGGAGCGCTTCAACCTGCTGCGCTGGTAGCTGGTTCTTTAGCGATGCGGCTTGAGCGGGTCTGGCTGATTTCAAGGTCTGGCAGCCAGGCGGCCCACCGCCAGGCCAAGCGCTGCGCAGAAGATCTGTCGGCCCAGGGGGTGCACGTGGTGGTGGCCTCTAGTGGCCTGGCCCGCAATCCCTTTCCCGGCTTGCTGGCCACGGAAGCCGAGCTGCCCGATCTAGCCCTGGTGCTGGGGGGTGATGGCACCGTGCTCGGTGCGGCGCGCCATCTGGCCCCCCTCGATGTGCCGATCCTCAGTTTCAATGTGGGCGGCCACCTCGGCTTTCTCACCCACGATCGCCGCCTGCTGCGCCTGAGCAGCGACGCCCTTAAGAGCGAGGAGGAGAGCCTTTGGGACCGGCTGCGTCAAGACCGCTTTGCCCTGGAGCGGCGCATGATGTTACAGGCCCATATCGACCGGGGCGACGGCGTTGATGGCTCAGAGATTGCCCACCTGGCTCTCAACGACTTCTATTTCCGGCCCTGCCTCGATGAGGTGTCCCCCACCTGTGTGCTGGAGCTGGAGATCGATGGTGAGGTGGTGGATCAATACCGCGGCGACGGCCTGATCATCGCCACTCCCACCGGCTCCACTGGCTACGCCATGGCTGCCGGTGGGCCGATCCTGCACCCGGGCATAGAAGCGATCGTGGTTAATCCGATCTGCCCGATGAGCCTCTCGAGCCGGGCCGTGGTGGTGCCGCCCAGGGCCCAGCTTTCGGTGTGGCCCCTGGGCGAAACCAGTCGCCGGGTCAAGCTCTGGAAAGATGGCGCCCACGCCACCGTGCTGGAACCTGGCGATCGGGCCTTGGTGGAGCGCAGCCCCCACCCGGCCCTGCAGGTGCTGCTGGAGCAAAGCCCCTCCTACTACCGCACGCTCACCCACAAGCTGCACTGGGCCGGCAGCCTCACCGCCATCGAGCCCTCCCACAACTAAACCCCTGCTGCCCTCGCCCGAAATCGCCCCATGGCCCTGGAAATTGAACGCCGCTTTTTGGTGCAGGGGCTGGACTGGCGCCGCCATATCTGCTGGCAAGCCCAGCTGCAGCAGGGCTACCTGGTGGCGAGCGCCGATGGCTTCACCGTGCGGGTGCGCCGTGCCAGCGGTGACGAGGCCGTAGCCGGTGCCTGGCTCACCCTCAAGGCCCGCACCGAGCAGCGCTTTGAAGCCCCGGGCCAACTGCCGGAGGGATTGGTGCGCCAGGAATTCGAATACGCCATACCAGAGGCGGATGCTGCTGCCCTGCTGGCGTTGGCGCCCCAGAGCCTTTGCAAAGTGCGCTACGGCCTTGATCTGCCAGGTGGGGAGTGGGTGCTCGACGTCTTTGAGGGTGCCAACGCACCGCTGGTGGTGGCCGAGGTGGAACTGGAGCAGCAGGGGCTGGAGCAAGGCCTGGCCCTGCAGCCGCCCGCCTGGTGCGGGCGTGAGCTAACTGGGTGCCATGAGCTCAGCAATGCGGCCCTCGCCCGCCGGCCCCTGGCGCTCTGGCCAGAAGCGGAGCGCTTGGCCCTGTTCGAGCCTGCAGCTAGCTAAGACTTGCCGGGCTCAATCGAGCAGCAGTTGAAGCCGTCACGGCAGATTTTGCCGTGGTCCATGGCCCAATTCAGCAGGGCTACCCGGTTCTTGGCGCCTGTTTTGGTGAACACGTTGCTGACGTGGTTGTCCACGGTGCGCTTGCTGATCGTCAGCGATTCGGCGATCTCCTGGTTGGTGAGGCCCTTGGCCACCAATTCGATGATCTCAATTTCCCGCTCCGAGAGCTCATGGCGCACCTGGCCTAGGGAGCCTCCCGTGGCGTGATCGGAAACCATGGGCCCAAGCCTCACCCTTGTCATCACTGTAGGCAGGGTGTTGTTCCATGATGCCCATAAGTGGCACGATTGGTTTGTTGCTTCAAAAGGCCCTTGCCAGCGGGCAGCCAGCTCTCACCGCAGAGGTGATGCCACCGCGGGGAGGAGACCCCTCGCGCTCTTTGGCGGCGGCAGGGGCCCTGCGGGGCTGGGTCCATGCGGTAAACGTCACGGATGGCAGCCGTGCCGTGATGCGGATGAGCAGCCTGGCCCTATGCCGCCTGCTGCTTGACGCCGGCATCGAGCCGGTGCTGCAGCTGGCCTGCCGCGATCGCAACCGCATTGCCCTGCAGGCCGAATTACTCGGTGCCCATGCCCTAGGCGTGCGCAACCTGCTCTGCCTCACCGGCGATCCGGTGCGGGCCGGCGACCAGCCCGGGGCTCGCCCGGTGAATGAGCTGGAGGCGGTGCGGCTGCTGCAGCTGGTGCAGCAGTTCAATGGCGGCCAGGATCCGGTGCAAGGTGAGCTGCCCGATGGACCCACCGACCTATTTGCCGGTGCCGCTGCCGATCCCCAGTCGGCTAGTTGGAGTGGTCTCAAGAGCCGGCTGCTGCGCAAGAAGCAGGCCGGTGCCCGCTTCGTGCAAACCCAGATGGTGATGGACGCCGAAGCCCTCAAGCGCTTTGTCGGTGACCTTGCCGCACCGCTTGATCTGCCCGTGCTGGCGGGTGTGTTTCTACTCAAATCGGCTCGCAACGCCGCCTTCATCAACCGGGTGGTGCCCGGCGCCAACATTCCCCAGGCCGTGATCGACCGGCTGGCGGCGGCGCCAGATCAGGCGGCTGAGGGCATAGCTATCGCTGCGGAACAGGTGGGCACCTATCTCCAGATTGCCCAGGGGGTGCATCTGATGGCCATTAAGGCGGAGGAGCGAATTCCGGCGATCCTGCAGCAGGCCGGCCTGAAGCCCTTGGCGCCTGTCTAGTTGGCGTTGCTCAAGGCCAGGTCGGTGCCAAGTAGCTCGGCCATCGCCTTCTGCTGCGGCGATGGTGACAACACATCCTGCCGGCGCACATCGGTGATCAGCCAGTCGAGGGCGGCCTCCTGCAGATCGAAGTGGTCGCCGTTGCGGTCAACGCAGTAGCGACCAAACACCAGCTTCTCAACCAGTCGCACTCCGGCCCCGATGCGGGAGTAGTCAAAGATGATCGAGTTGTCGATTGTGGCCCCTTCGCAGATGTGGCAATTGGGGCCAATCATCGCCGGGCCAATAATTGTGGCGCCATTTTCAATGCGAGTCATCCCGCCCACGTAAATGGGACCGGTGATATTGATCTCATCCCAGTTGGCCGCTACGTTGAGGCCGGCAAATACCCCTGGCCGCACCTCCTTGCCAGGGATCTGAACCTGGCGCACCTGACCCTGCAAAACGCTGCGGATCGCCTGCCAGTAATCCGGCACCTTGCCGATATCAACCCATTCAAACTCCATTGGCAGGGCGTAGAAGGCTGCGCCGGCCTCCACCAGTTTGGGAAATAGGTCGGAGCCGATATCGAAGGGCTGGTTGCTTGGCACAAAGTCGAGCACCTCTGGCTCGAAGATATAAATGCCGGTATTGATCATGTCGCTGGCGGCCTCGTCTACCGCCGGCTTTTCCTGGAAGGAGCGCACCCTGCCGTCGTCGTCTGTGACGACCACGCCATAACTGCTCACCTGCTCCTTGGGTACTCGCTTGGTGATCATGCTGGCCATGGCTCCCTTGGCCTTATGGCGACGCACCGCTTCGCTTAGATCAAGGTCGATTAGGGCATCACCGCAGAGCACCACAAAGGTGTCGTCGAAGAAGCGCTGGAAATTCTGGATCTTTTTTAGCCCTCCCGCCGATCCCATCGCGTCGCCGATCAGCTCACCGTCCTCGATGCGCCCTTCAAAGCTGTAGGCGATTTCAACACCGAAGCGCTGACCATCGCGGAAGTAGTTCTCGATCTCCTCAGCCAGGTGAGAGACGTTCACCATGATTTCGGTGAAGCCGTGCTCCCGCAGCAGCTCCAGCAGAAACTCCATCACGGGTTTCTGCAGGATGGGGATCATCGGCTTGGGGATCGTGTGCGTGATGGGCCGCACCCGTGTTCCCTTGCCAGCAGCCAGGATCATCGCCTTCATGGGCGCCAGCCTAGACGCACCGCTTAAGCCGCCAGCACCTGCTCCGCCGCAGCGAGGGCTGGCACTAGGGGCAGTTGGCGGGTCTCGCCAGGGTTGAGCAGGCGCCGCAGGTGCAGAGGGCCAAACAGCCCGCCCTGCTGGTCGAGTTCCACCTTGCCCTGGTGGCAGAGAAACAACAGAGCCCAGAAAACCCCCACCCGGTCCCGGTCCAGCTCGGCGTCCGCAGCCTTGGCTTCCACGTGGGCAGCCCAGTCGCGCACCAGCTCGTTGAAGCCGGCCCAGGCATGGCCAGGCTCCCAGCTGAGTAAAAACTGGCTGAGAGCGGCGGTGGTTTCTGGCAACTTCTCGCGGTGCGCTAGGGCCGCTACCTGCTCAATCGCGGCCCTTTCGCTATAGCGCTTGGGGCGGTGGCGCGGCCGAATCCGACCCTCGTCCGCTTCTAGTCGCTCGGCGATGTCCTCGAGCTGGCGGATCAATTCCCCCAGAGTCACCGGTCGTTGTAGGGGGGGCGGTGCTACGGGCCGGCGCCAGAGGTGCCTTTCCGGTCGCTGCGGTAGGGCCAGGGCGGGGTTCACCAGCCAGCCTTGGCCATCGGCATCGAAATCAAAGCCGATGTCGTCCTGCTCTGGCGCCTCCTGCGCAAAGGTGGCCGCTTCCAGCACCTCGGCTTTGAGGCTCACCAACACCGAGGCCGCCAAAAAAGCCTCACTGGTTTCGGCCAGGTCCTGTTCGTAGCTGCCGCCCCGGCTTGGTGCATTTGTTAGCACTAGGCGGGGCACCACCATGCGCTGGCGCAGCTGGTCGAGAAAGCCATCCACCACGGCGATCACGTCCACATCCCATGGGTCGAGATCGCCCCGCTCCGCCGCGTCCTGGAGCAGGCGAATGGCCAATCTTGCGCCTGCTTCAGCCAATCGTGCCCTGCTGCCTCCACTGAGTCATTGGCCGCAAGCTACCGGTGTTGGCCGTTTCGCACCAGCACCCTTGCCAGAGCACCACCGCTGGGGTCAGCCAACGGACACGGTCATGGCCTCGGCGGCATCGGGATTGGCGGGAGCCGAGCTTTGCCCGGCCGCTGGCAGCAGCCCCAGCTGGGCATCCACCGTGGCTCGGTAGCGCTGCAGGTCGTTTTCCAGCTCCTGGATGCGCACCTGTTGGGCGGCGAATTCGCCCTGGCTCTGCACCGCTTCCACCTTGCGCACCACCCCGGTCCACACCGCAAACACCCAGGCGGCGGTGGCGCCGATACCTCCCACTAGCAGCAGCAGGGCGGCTAGGGGCAGGGTGCCGCTCAGACCGGGCAGGAAGTGGACCGTGGTGGGCGCTGTGTTCTCCAGGGTGAACATCACCATGGCTAGGCCAAAGCTGAAGATCAGCAGAAAGTTCAGCTGTTTCATCTCAGGAGCGTAATTAGGGCAACCCAGGGGTGAACTCACCGCGGGCTATCTGCACAATTTTGTTACCCAGGGCGGCTGATCAGGCCGGCAGGGCTGGCGCCGATAGCAGCGGTTGGCGAATCAGATCGCCCGGCGGTGGCTGAATCACCTTGGCCAGGGCGGTGGTCTCCCTTTGCACCAGAGCTTCGATCGAGGCCCGGTAGGTGTCGGTCATCACCCGGGGGTAGAGGCCGATGCCCACGATCGGCACCAGTAGGCAGCTGATCACGTAGATCTCCCGCGGCTCCGCATCCACCAGGTGGGTGTGGGAGGCCAGCTCGGTGTTTTCCTTGCCGAAGAAGATTTCCCGCAGCATCGAGAGCAGGTACACCGGGGTGAGGATCACGCCCACCGCCGCTAGGGCCGCCATCACGATGCGGAAGCTGAGCGAATAGGCCTCGCTGGTCACGAAGCCCGTGAACACCATCAGCTCGGACACGAAGCCACTCATGCCTGGTAGGGCAAGGGAGGCCAGGGAACAGATGGTCCAGAGGGCAAACATCTTGCGCATCTTCTGGCCAATCCCGCCCATGTCGTCGAGCTGCAGGGTGTGGGTGCGGTCGTAGGTGGCGCCCACCAGGAAGAACAGGCTGGCTCCGATCAGGCCGTGGCTGATCATTTGCAACATGGCGCCGCTGGTGCCCAGGGCACTGAAGCTGCCGATGCCGATCAGCACAAAGCCCATGTGGCTGATTGAGCTGTAGGCGATCTTGCGCTTGAGGTTGCGCTGGGCAAACGAGGTGAGGGCGGCGTAGATGATGTTCACCACCCCCAGCACCACCAGCAGCGGCGCAAATTGGGCGTGGCCTTCTGGCAGCAGCTGCACGTTGAAGCGCAGCAGGGCGTAGCCGCCCATCTTCAGCAAGATGCCGGCCAGCAGCATGTGCACCGGAGCCGTGGCTTCGCCGTGGGCATCGGGCAGCCAGGTGTGCAGCGGCACGATCGGCAGCTTCACCCCAAAGGCGATAAGCAGGCCTGCGTAGGCGAATAGCTGGAACTTCGTTGAGAAGTCCTTAGCCATCAGGTCCGTGTACTCAAAGCTGGGGGTGCCGCCGCCGTAGAAGGCCATGGCCAGGCCCACCACCAAAATGAACAGGGAGCTACCGGCTGTGTAGAGGATGAATTTGGTGGCGGCGTACTGACGCTTTTTGCCGCCCCAGATCGCCAGCAGCAGATACACCGGCAGCAGTTCCAGCTCCCAGGCCAGGAAGAACAGCAGCATGTCCTGCACGGCGAATACGGCGATCTGGCCGCCATCCATGAGCAGCAGCAGGAAATAAAAGAGCTTGGGCTTGAAGGTCACCGGCCAGGCCGCCAGAGCCGCCAGGGAGGTGATGAAGCTGGTGAGCAGGATCAGGGGCATCGAGATGCCGTCCGCCCCAACCGACCAGGCCAACCCCAGGCTGGGTAGCCACTGCACCCGCTCCACTAACTGCAGACCTTCGACCGCCGGGTCATAGCCGTTGAGGTAGGCCCCCACGGTGATCAAGAAGGTGATCAGGGTGATGCCAAGGGCATACCAGCGAATCCGCTTGCCGTCGCCGGCATCGGGAATGAAAGGAATTACCAGGGCCGCGGCGATCGGGAACAGGATCGACGCGCTCAACCATGGGAAGGGCACGAACCAGGCCTCACCGTTTGTTCGGAGTGTAGAAATGCAGTCGGGCCCGGCACTCTGCTGATGGGGGATGTCACACAGAGTTGGGCCTCACGCCCGCCGTTAGCTGATCCCCAGGCACGCGCTTTGCGCTCACGCCTGGGGATCAGCTAACGGCGGGCGCGGGCGTTGTGGCGAGCAGGGTATGCACGCGGCGTGAGGCTCGCTTGGCTGAGCGGCCGAGGCCGTGTTGCCCGCGCAGCGGGCGTAACGGCCGAACCGCTCAGCCAAGCGAGCCGAATAAAACCACTAGGGCGATGACGCCGCCGAACACGATCAGGGCATAGAACTGGGCCCGGCCGGTTTCGAAGTATTTGAGACCCTCGCCGCTGCCCAGGGTTACCAGGCCGGTGAGGTTGACGACTCCATCAACAACCTTGGAATCAACCTCCAGCACCTGGCGGGCCAGTTTGCGGCTGCCCTGCACGAACAACTTGTCGTTGATCGCATCGAGATACCACTTGTTGGCCAGGAAGGCATTAAGTGCGGGGAAGCGAGCGGCTACGGCTTTGCCCAGGTCGATTTTGTGCAGCGCGTAGGCCAGCACGGCCACGGTGATGCCGGCGATCGAGATGCCCACGGAGGCTCCGGCCAGGGGCAGGAATTCGCTCCAGCTGAAGTGTTCGGCCACCTCGGCCGCCTCCTTGGGGTCGAGCAGGTTGCCAAAGCGGCTGTTCCAGGGGGTGCCAAGCAGGCCTACCAGCACAGAGGGCACGGCCAGCACGGCCAGGGGCATGGCCATCTGCCAGCCGGATTCGTGCGGATGGCTGGCGTGGCCATGGTCGTCACCGTGACTATCGCCCTGGTCGTCGGTGGTTTTGCCTGCTTCAGCCAGCAGTTGGGCCCGCATGGCCTGATCATTGCCGCGAAACTCGCCCTCAAAGGTGAGGAAGTAGAGGCGGAACATGTAAAAGGCGGTCATGCCGGCGGTGATGAAGCCAGCCACCCAGAGCACGGGGAATGAACCAAACGCCACGCCAAGAATCTCGTCCTTGCTCCAGAAGCCAGCCAGGGGCGGAATGCCGGCGATGGCGACGCAGCCAATCAGGAAGGTGCTGCTGGTGATCGGCATGTATTTGCGCAGCCCACCCATCAAGCGCATGTCCTGGGCGAGCACGGGCTCATGTCCCACCACCTCTTCCATGGCGTGGATCACCGAGCCGGACCCCAAAAACAGCATCGCCTTAAAGAAGGCGTGGGTCACCAGGTGGAACATGCCGGCCACCGGAGCGCCGCAGCCCATGGCCAGCATCATGTAACCCAGCTGGGAAACGGTGCTGTAGGCCAGACCTTTCTTGAGATCCATCTGGGTGAGGGCAATCGAGGCCCCCAGCACCAGGGTGATGGTTCCCACTACGGCGATCGTGGCCTGCACTGCCGGGAAGGGTTCGTAAACGGGTTGCAACCGGGCCACTAGGAACACACCGGCGGCCACCATGGTTGCGGCGTGGATCAGGGCGGAAATGGGGGTCGGGCCCTCCATCGCATCCGGCAGCCAGACGTGGAGGGGGAATTGGGCCGATTTCGCCATCGGTCCCATGAACACCAGCAGACACAGCAGGATCGCCGCCGCGTTGGAAACGCTGCCGCCGGCCACGGCCTCCTGCAGCCGGCTGCCAATTTCCTCAAAGCCGAAGCTGCCGGTGGCCCAGAACAGACCCAGGATTCCCAGCAGCAGACCGAAGTCGCCAACCCGGTTCACCACAAAGGCTTTCTGGGCGGCATTGGCGGCGCCATCGCGGTCGTACCAGAAGCCCACAAGCAGGTAGGAGCACATGCCCACCAGCTCCCAGAACACATAAATCTCGAGCAGGTTGGGGCTGATCACCAGGCCCAGCATCGAGCTGCTGAATAGGGCTAGGTAGGTGAAAAAGCGCACATAGCCCTTGTCATGGGCCATGTAGCCATCGGAATAAACCATCACCAGCACGGCGATGGTGGTCACCAACGACAGCATCACGGCGCCGAGGGCGTCCACCCGGAAGCCCATCTGCAGGTTGAAGGTGCCGGCGCTGGCCCAGTTGAACAGCACTTCGGTGGGCGGTGCACCCGCCAGTTGCTGGGCCAATACGGCGTAACTCAGCACCGCAGCCGCGCCCACGCAGCTAATCAGCAACCAGGCCACTGGTTTGCGCAGCCGATTGACGGTGCGGTTGAAGCTGATCAGCCCCAGCCCGGTAATACAAGCCCCCACCAGGGGCAGCACCGGAATCAACCAGGCGAGTTCGGCGGCTGACGGCATGCGCTGCAAGCTGGTTGGCGCAAGTGTAGGCAGCCAAACAGGTGCATATCCAGGCCTGTGCGGGCTCGCCCATGGGCGGGGGCTTCGCGGCGAACCGTACTCAGCCCAGCAGGTGGGCCAAGCCTGTGCGAGCGAAGCTCGTAGCGCCGAGGCCGATGAAGCGATGGGCCCACCAAAACACCCCTACGGCAATGGCAATGCCCAGCTGGGCTGGCCTTAGAAATTCGCTGGCCACCAACTGCTGGTGGCCGGTCAATATCGCCCTAAAGGGAAGGATCGAGGTGCTAGCCCTCAGCTCCTCAAAGGCGCTACCGAAGCGCTTGGCTAGGCGCCGGTCGCCATTCCAGATGGCGAAGAGATGGTGGGCGATCAGGCCGGCGCAGGTGGCCACCATGAAGCTGCTGCCGATCCAGAGCAGGTGGGTGGCGCACCAGAGGACCTGGCCCACCGCCTGGGGATGGCGGCTGATGCGGATGATGCCGGTGGCATAAAGCCGCACCTGGGGCTTGAGCACTGCCGGGATTTCCAGCAGGTTGTAGGTGGCTGGATAAAGAAACAAAAAGCTGATCGCGGTGCCGGCCCACACCACGGGCACGATCCAGGGCTGGTCCTGGAGATTCCAGAGGCGCACCCCGTCGTAGCGATGGGCGAGGAAGTAGCCGATCACCACCACGGCTGAGGGGATACTCACCGCGGCAAAAAGCAGCCGCCAGGCCCGCTCACCAATTTTTGCTGCGCCCCACACCCGCAAGGAGGCTCCGCCGCTGTGAACTACGGCGAAAGCCAGCAACAGGGCGAGCATTACCCAGCTGCTGTGGTGCGAAGAGCTGGGGGGCACGGGCCGGATGGGGAGTTGTGAAGCTCTCGATTCTCGCTGCCAGGCTTCCCCCCTAGAGTTTTGAACTCGCCAGCTGGCAGGCTCCGGCCGATCCAGGCAACCCAATGGCAGACCTGCCTTTCACTCTTGATCAGCTCCGCATCCTGCGGGCCATCGCCTCTGAGGGGAGCTTCAAGAAGGCCGCAGACAGCCTTTATGTGACTCAGCCGGCGGTGAGCCTGCAGATTCAGAATCTGGAGAAGCAGCTCAGCGTCAGCCTGTTTGATCGGGGCGGGCGCAAGGCCCAGCTCACAGAGGCCGGCCACCTGCTGCTCAGCTACTGCGACCGAATCCTGAGCCAGTGCCAGGAGGCCTGCCGGGCTCTGGAAGACCTGCACAACCTGCGCGGCGGCTCGCTCATAGTTGGCGCCAGCCAGACCACCGGCACCTATTTAATGCCGCGAATGATTGGGCTGTTTCGCCAGAAGTACCCCGAAGTGGCGGTGCAGTTGCAGGTTCACAGCACCCGCCGCACCGGCTGGAGCGTTGCCAATGGCCAGGTGGATCTGGCGATCATCGGCGGCGAGCTTCCAACGGAGCTTTGTGAGCTGCTGCAGGTGGTGCCCTATGCCAGCGATGAGCTGGCCCTGGTGCTGCCGGTGAAGCATCCGCTGGCCCGCCTGCCCGAGCTCACTAAAGACGACCTCTACCGGCTGGGCTTTGTCTGCCTTGATGCCCAGTCGACCACCCGCAAAATGGTCGATCAGCTGCTGGCCCGCTCCGGGCTGGATGTGGGCAGGCTCAAGATCGAGATGGAGCTCAATTCCTTTGAGGCGATCAAAAACGCCGTTCAGTCGGGTCTTGGGGCCGCCTTCCTGCCGGTGGTCTCAATTGAGCGGGAGCTCTCGGCTGGCAGCCTGCATCGCCCCCAGGTGGCCGACCTGCTCGTGCGCCGCCAGCTGAAGCTGATCACCCATCCAGCCCGCTATTGCTCCCGGGCTGCCGATGCCTTCCGCAAGGAGGTGCTGCCCGTGTTTGCCAGCCCCGATAGCCCCCTGCGCCGGCCGTTGCAGCAGCAGGAGGCTCTTACTCAGAACTGATCTGGTTCAGAGTTGATCTGTTTCAGAACTGATCGGCTTCGGGGGTGACACCCACCGTGTCATCAGCTACGCCCTTGGTAAGGAACTTGTTTTGGCTGGTGTCTGTTTGGTAAACGCAGCGCACGATTGGCTTGTCTTTCACTGAGCCGGTGTAGGCGAAGGTGTTCATGCGCTGCTTGCACTGGCGCATCTGTTCGTTGGTTACGGCGCCTTCTTTCTGCAACACGCTCCAGTTTTCCCGGCGGATAACGCAGCCGGCCTTGAGCTCCGGCTGAGTCACAAAACTCGAGCTGGGGTTCATGGTTGTGTACAGCTCAATGTCCATTACGAAGGCACTGGCACCCCACTGGCGGCAGAACTCCGGATCGGGCACCGCCATGTCGAGCTGCTGGCTACTGGCGATGTTGCCCTGGTCGCCCTGGGTGGTGCTGGAGATGGCGGTGCCTATGCCGATGCCCACCACCAGCACCCCAGCCAGGATGGCCAGGGTGCCCACGTTGAACTGAAAGGGGCCCGTGCCGCCAGGGCCACCAGGGCCGCCTTTATTGCCGCCCCCGGCCGGCCGCCTGGGCTCATTGCGGCGACCGCCCCGCTCATAGGCATCCTCTGCGTAACGCCCTCCGGGGGGACGACCCTCATCCGGGCGCTCACCGGCGTAGCGATCTGAGCTGTAGCGGGAGCGGCTCACAGGCTTTCAGTGCTGCGGGGCAGGCCCATGGAGTAGTTGAGCACTCGGGCATCCGGGTTGTAGCGAAGCTCGCCGGCCTGGAGCAGCTGGCGAATTAGCCCTTCTAGCTGCGAACCGATCTGGCGCAGGTTGTATTCGGTGAGGTCTGCGCCGGCTTGGGCGGCCACCAGCTCGCGGAAGTGGTCTTGCACCTTGGCCAGCACCGGGGCGTCCCAGAGAAACTCGTTGTCGGGATCCACATCCATGGTGAGCTGGCTGGGATCAGCCAGCAGGTTGCCGTCTTCCACTCGGGCGGTGAACAGCCGCACGTGGCGGGTGGTGGACTTCAGCAAGGTCTCTGCAGGGCGGGATTCGGCAGGGAGTGAGTCGGCCATGGGGAGGGGATTGCGGGCACCCAATGCATCAACTCTAGAAACCCCCCCAAGCCGCAGGGGCCAGGCGCCCCCTTTAAGGTTGCATCTGGATTTTTGAAAGGGGCTATGCGCGTCGTCATTGCCGGAGCAGGGCTCGCCGGGCTGTCGTGCGCCAAGTACCTCTGTGATGCTGGCCATACGCCGGTGGTGGTGGAAGCCCGCGACGTGCTGGGCGGCAAGGTGGCGGCCTGGCAGGACGAAGACGGCGACTGGTATGAGACCGGCTTGCACATCTTTTTCGGCGCTTACCGCAACATGCGCCAACTGTTTAAGGAGCTGGATATCGAAGACCGTCTGCAGTGGAAAAGCCACTCGATGATCTTCAACCAAATGGAGACGCCAGGCACCTACAGCCGCTTTGACTTCCCCGACATCCCCGCCCCCTTCAATGGTTTGGCGGCCATCCTCAGCAACAACGACCTGCTCACCTGGCCCGAGAAGATTGCCTTTGGCATGGGCTTGGTGCCGGCAATTCTGCGCGGCCAGCAGTATGTAGAAGAATGCGATAAGTATTCCTGGACTGAGTGGTTGAGGCTGCACAACATTCCCGAGCGGGTCAACGACGAGGTATTCATCGCCATGGCCAAGGCGCTGAACTTCATTGATCCCGATGAAATCTCCAGCACGGTGGTGCTCACCGCCCTAAATCGCTTCCTGCAGGAGGGTGATGGCTCCAAGATGGCCTTCCTTGATGGCAACCCACCGCAGCGGTTGTGCCAGCCGATCGTCGATTACGTCGAGGCCCGTGGCGGGGAAGTTCACCTGAATTCCCCGTTGCGCCAGATCGAGCTCAATGCCGATGGCACGGTGAAGGCTTTCCAGATTGGGGGCATCAAGGGCCAGGAGCCCCGCACGCTTACGGCCGATGCCTACGTGAGCGCCATGCCGGTAGATCCCTTCAAGCTGCTGCTGCCTGAGGCTTGGAAGGAGATTCCCTATTTCAAGAAGCTCGACGGCCTCAATGGTGTGCCGGTGATCAATATTCACCTCTGGTTTGATCGCAAGCTCACCGATATCGACCACCTGCTGTTCAGCCGCAGCCCGCTGCTGAGCGTCTATGCAGACATGAGTAATACTTGCAAGGAATACGAGGATCCGGAGCGCTCCATGCTGGAACTGGTGTTTGCCCCAGCCAAAGACTGGATTGGTCGCTCTGACGAGGACATCGTGGCGGCCACGTTGGAGGAGCTCAAGCGCCTATTCCCGATGCACTTCACCGGCAACGACCAGGCCACGCTGCGCAAGTCGATCGTGGTCAAAACACCGCTGTCGGTTTACAAAACCGTGCCTGGCTGCCAGCAACTGCGGCCCGATCAGGCCTCACCGATCCCCAACTTCTTCCTGGCCGGCTGCTACACCATGCAGCGCTACCTGGCCTCAATGGAGGGGGCGGTGCTTAGCGGCAAGCAGTGCGCCCAGGCGATTGGAGCGGCGGTCTAGTCGTGGTGGTGTCCTCGCTCCCAAATTTGGAGGAGGCCTATGAGGCCTGCCGGCAGGAGACGGCCGAGTGGG
This sequence comes from Cyanobium usitatum str. Tous, assembly GCF_963920485.1. NCBI lineage: Bacteria > Bacillati > Cyanobacteriota > Cyanophyceae > Synechococcales > Prochlorococcaceae > Cyanobium > Cyanobium usitatum. The sequence continues at coordinate 14,575 of NZ_OY986431.1, forward strand.
CTAAGACCTTTTATCTAGGCACCTTGTTGATGCCGCCGGCTAAGCGCCGGGCGATTTGGGCAATTTATGTGTGGTGCCGCCGCACAGATGAGCTGATGGATAGTGCGGAGGCCCAGGCCCGTCCTGTGGCTGAGCTGGCAGATCGCCTAGATGCCTGGGAGGCGCGCACTAGGGCCCTGTTTGCTGGCGAGATTTGTGATGGTCTCGACCTAGTTATGCGGGACACGATGGAGCGTTACCCCCAGCCCCTGCAGGCTTACTTAGACATGATCGAGGGCCAGAGGATGGATCTGCGCCTGCACCGTTACCCCACTTTCGAAGATCTAGAGCTCTACTGCTATCGGGTGGCAGGCACCGTTGGCCTGATGACTCAGGAGGTGATGGGACTAGATCCTGCCTATACAAGCGCCCCTTGGAGTGATCGGCCCGATACCTCCCACGCAGCTGTAGCCCTCGGCATCGCTAACCAGCTCACCAATATTCTTCGCGATGTGGGCGAAGATCGATCTAGAGGGCGCATTTACCTTCCCCAGGAAGATCTGGAGCGTTTTGACTATAGCGAAGCCGAATTGCTCGCGGGCACGGTGAATGATAATTGGCGTGCGCTGATGCGATTCCAGCTAGAGAGAGCCCGAATGTGGTTTGCCCGCTCAGAGGCAGGAGTGCGCTGGCTTGCGCCCGACGCTCGCTGGCCCGTATGGGCATCGTTGCGGCTTTATAGGGGCATTCTTGATGTAATTGAGGAGCACCACTACGACGTTTTTAATAAGCGAGCCTTTGTGCCTAGGGTTGGCAAGCTATTTGATCTACCTTTTTCCTATTTGGTCGCTCAGGTGCGCTGAGTAGCGCCGCCTTCGATCCACTCCAACAGAATTGAATTAACCAACTCAGGTGCTTCGTCGTGGGGGCAGTGTCCTAGCCCCGGTAGCACGCGTAGATCCTGAATGCAGGAGTATTGCTCGGCCCAGCGGCGTGCCTCGGCTGGATCCTCCCAGGGATCAGCTTCTCCCCAGATCATGCGCACCGGCAGGGCTGGGTTGGCGGCGCTTAGGTCGGCCAGCAGCTCGGGGGCCAGGTGGTCGTTAAACAGGTTGACGAAGCCGCGAAAGCTTTCCGTGGCCCCTGGATCGGTGCTGGGCCGGTGCAGCAGGGCTACCAGCTCATCGTCGACGTGAGCACCACTTGGGTAGGCCCGTGCCAGCACGCTGCGAATGAAGGCCGGCTGGGCCAGTAGGCGAAACAGGGGCACGATCACCCAGCGCTGCCGCACCAGCTGCTTCACCAGGGGGCGACTGGTGCGCTCCCAGCCCGGTAGCTGGGCCGCCCGTTTGTCGTCGAGGGTGCGCTGGGCACAGTCGATCAGGATCACCTGAAAGGGTGGGAAACCCTCTGCCAGGAGCAACCGGGCGGCGGTGAGGGCCACCATCGCGCCGATGGAGTTGCCCACCAGGTGCACGCGGGGGGGCTCAGGGCCGCTGCCGGGTTCAGCCAGAAGCAGCTGCCGCACCGCGTCGGCCACCTGGCGGCCCCAGAGGTCGAAGCAGTACTGAACAGCGCCCTGCCTTGGCGGCTCTTGAGCTAATCGGGAACCAGGCTTATCGCTGGCGCCAAAACCAAGTAGGTCGAGGGCGAGCACCCGGGCATGGGGAGCGAGGGCCGGCAGGTTGTGGCGCCAATGGCCCACAGACGCCCCAAAACCATGGATAAGCACAACCCGGTCGGTGCTGCTGGGCGACCCGGCTGCAAGCAAGTGGATCCGATGTCCCTGCCAGTTCCAGTGGCTGGAGATCGGACCCGTATCAGTAAGTGCTTGGCTCAGACAGCAGCCTTCTGGTTAGCCAGCAGGTCCTTGAGCTTGGCCAGTTCGCCGGCCCAGCGGGGATCGGGAGCTTCGCTATCGACGTTGTCGGCGTGCACAACCTTGTTGACGGCCTTGCGGGCAGCGGTGGGAGCGGCGCTGCCGGGGCGACGCTCGCCGGGGGCAGGGCTGCGGCTGTCCTTGCGCTCAGAGATTTCGATGCGCATGGCGTTGCCGCCGAAATCCTTGCCGTTGAGCTGCTCGATCACCGTTTCGGCAGTCTTTTGATCTTCGACGTTGGCAAAGCCGAAGCCGCGGCATGCGCCGGTGTCGCGGTCGTTGACGGCCTTGAAACGCACTCCTTCACCCACGGCACTGAACAGAGCCTCGAGCTCCTTGGCATCAAAGGTCTGCGGCAGGTTGCCGACGTAGAGGCGAATGCTCATGGGGAAGGGTAAGAAAAACTTTCTGCAGGCGAGGAGAAGCCTCTCGATGCGCCTTTACATCAGAAAGTTAATCACGCCGAGGGTCCGCGCCTGCCTCCCGTTCGTGGCGCTCCCACCAGCTTTGTGCCGCAGCCAGCACTTCTGCGCGGGCTTCAGCATGGGCCTCAGGCCCTGCAGCCAGGCGCCCGAAGGCGCGCTCGAGCGTGAGGTGTGAGAGCAGCCGCCCCAGCAGGCGCCCTGGGGGAATCGCCAGCTCCTGCTGCAGGCTGAGGCCATCTAGGGGCGGCGCTGGATGGAACAGGGGGTCGCTTGGCAGGCGCCAGCGCTCCAGCAGGCCCTCTGCTGGATGGGGTAGCAGCAGCAGCAGGGCGGGCAGATCTGCCTCCAATTCGCTGCACAGGGCCAGGCGTCCAGCCTCCGGCAGCCCATCCCAGCCACCCACTGAGCCCAGCTCCTGGCGCCAGTGGCGCAGGGCCCGGCAGCGTTGTTGCAGGCGCCGGCTGCTGCGCAGGCCGGCCAGGGCTTCGGGGGGCAGCAGGGCGGTTAGGCGCGCAAGAGGTAGGGCCCAGGAGATTTCTTCGGCTTGCAGGCCCTGTGCCTTGGCTTGATCTAGGCCCAGGGCGCTCAGGGCGGTTGCACTCCTGGGGGTGGCGGCATCGGCGCCCCAACTGCGTAGAAGGCCGCATTCCAGGGCCAGGGCCAGGCCCGCTTCTCCGCAGGCAGCGCTGGCCAATTTCTCCAGCTCCGCCAGCACCCGTTCGCCGGCTACCTGGGCCAGCTGGCTGGCATGGGATTCGATCCAGCGGCGGCTGGTGGGCTCTAGTTCAAAGTTCAGGCAGCAGGCCAGGCGGATGCCTCGCAGCAGGCGCAGGGGGTCGGCGAGCAGGTTTGCTTCGCTCACCGCCACCAGCTGGCGGCTGCCCAGGTGGCTGAGACCGCCGGTGGGGTCCACCAGGGCTGCCGCGGCGGCGCCGGCGGCGGGCAGGGGCAGGGCGATGGCGTTGATTGTGTAGTCCCGGCGCCCCAGGTCTGCTGCCAGGCTTTCGCCTTCCTGGCGGGCCAGGTCGAGGCTCCAGCCCCCCAGCACCAGCCGGGCGATGCTGCGCTCCGCATCCAGCACCACGCAGGTGCCGCCATGGGCCCTGGCCAGCTGGCGGGCCAGGGCTAGGGCATCTCCAGGCACCACTACGTCCAGGTCCGGCTGGCGCTGCAGGCGCCCCAGCAGACCATCGCGAACGGCGCCGCCCACCAGGGCCGTGCCAGGTGGCAGGGCTTCTCGGGGAAGGGGCCAGGGCTTGGCCAGTAGGCGCCGCCACAGCTCCTCTGCCACCTCGCCAGCGGGGCGGTGAGCCGTCACAATGGGCTCCTGGCTCAGCCTGGGCAGCATGTGCATCTGCGTGGATTGCCACTGGGTCGACCGCTGTCAGGCCTACCACGCGGTGGAGCGCCAGCACGGCGCACCCCACATCTGCCTGGAGCCCGATCTCAGCCCGAGCGAGCCACGCATTCACGTGCAGGTGCAGGATCTTCCCGCAGGTGGGGTGGGAGTGGAGTGGGACGTGCGCGCCTGCGGCAGTTTTCAGCGGGATGCGGGCCGTTGGCAGCGGCTCTGCCCCGGCGCAGCCCTGCCGCGATGAGGACGAGCTGATGGCTGCCGTTTTGGCCTTGCATAGCTCCAGCGAGGTGCTGGGCGTAGGAGTCCGCTGGCTCGACGGGCCAAGCGCTCTGGCGGGCAGCACTGTGGTGCGCGCCTTTCCCCTGGGCCGCGAGCTCTCCAATCAGCTGTTCAGCTGCGTTGAGCAGCTATTGCCCGCTGAGCAGTGGCCCCAGCTCAGCCGCCTGGCGGTGGCTACTGGTCCAGGCGGGTTTACCGGCACCCGACTCACGGTGGTGCTGGCCCGCACCCTGGCCCAGCAGCTGCAGTTACCCCTCGATGGGGTGGGCAGCTTTTTACTGGTGGCCCGGCGGCTGGGGATTGGTGAGCCAACTTGGCTGGTGCAGGAGCTGCCGCGCCGCGGCGTGGTGGCTGGGCTTTATGCCCCTGCTGGCCCAGATGGAGCCATCATCGAGCTCCAGGCGCCCCGACTGTTTGCTCCAGATACGCCCTTGCCGCCGGGTCCCCAGCTGTCCGCCGCGGCCCTACTGCCCAACGACGTTGAGCAATTGCTGGAGCTAAGCGTGCAGGCGGCAGATCAGGGCCTGGCCGCTCCCTGGCAGCCCGTGTTGCCCTCCTACCCAACTTCGCCGGTGGCGGGGCTCTGATGGTGTCCCAACCCGATCCGCTGCAGCGCCCTCCCCTGCGCCGCGTTCAGGGGCGCTCCCGCAAGCGGCGCTCCCGCAAGCGGCGCTCCCGCCCCTGGGGGCTTGTGGCGCTGTTGCTAGGTGGTGGCCTGATTTGGTTGTCGCGCGGTTGGTGGTGGCCGGCGCCCCCGCCTGCCCAGATGATCCTGGTGCTGGGTGGCGATGTGGCGCGGGAGCGGGAGGCGGCGGCTTTGGCGGCCCGCCGGGGATTGCCGGTGGTGGTGAGTGGCGGCAGTAACCCTGAATATGCCCACTGGTTGTTTGAGCAACGCCAGGGCTTGCCGTCCCACCAGGTGCAGCTCGACTACCGAGCTCGCGACACCCTCTCCAATTTCACCTCCCTGGTGGACGATCTGCGCCAAGCCCGCATCCGCCACGCCCTGCTAGTCACCAGCAGTGACCACATGGACCGGGCGCTGCTGGTGGGACGGATTGTGGCCGGCAGCCGTGGCATCCACCTCACGCCGGTGCCGGTTTCCTGTGCTGATCTCTGTCAGCCGGAGGGTCGGCGCAAGGTGTGGGGCGACGGACTGCGGGCGGCCGTGTGGGTGCTGAGTGGCCGAGACCTCAAGGGCTGGGCGGGCCCAGCTGGTGGCCGTTGATCAGCCCCTGGTCGAGCAAAGCATTGATCTGGGCCTGACAGGCGGCCGTGGCGACGTCGAGGTCGGCTCTCCGCCTTGAGGCGGGTGGTGCAATTGGCGTGCCAATGCGGATGTGAATGGGCAGTAGCCGTGCGCCCGCTTGCCCAGGCCCCAGGGCCCGGTGGCTGTTGATGATCGCCACCGGCAGCAGGGGAACGCCGGCTCGGGCCGCCAGTAGGGCGGCGCCAGCCTGGGGATCATTGATCCGGCCATTGGCCTGGCGGGTGCCGTCGATGAATACGCCGGTGGCCCAACCCTCGAGCAGCCGGTTGGTGGCGGTGCGGATGGCCTCGCGGTCGCTGGCACCACGGGACACCGGGTAGGCGCCGCAGGCCCGGATGATGGCGCCGAGTATCGGCACCCTGAACAGCTCGGCCTTGGCCATGAAGGCCACTGGCCGGCCAAGGGCGTGGCCCAGGAGGGGGGGATCAAGGTGGGAGCCGTGGTTTGCCACCACCACCAAAGCCCCTTGCCTTGGCACGTTGCCGTTGCCAGCGGTGCGGCCGCGAAACAACAATCGGTAAATCGGAAACACCAGCAGATAGCTGATCAGCCGGTAGGTGAGGCTGGGCCGCGGTGTGCGGATCAGGGCCGGCGGCTGGCTGGATTGGCTCATAGCGCCAGGTCGGCGGCGCTGCTGATCTGGGCGGTTTGGATGCCCGGGCAGCTGCGTTTGATTAGGCCGCTGAGCACGGCTCCAGGCCCAATCTCCACGACGATATCGATGCCCAGAGCCCCAAATTGCGCCATGGTTTCGCGCCAGCGCACGCCGGTGGTCATCTGATGCACCAGGCGGGCCTTGAGCGCGGCTGCGTTGGTTTCGGGGCTGGGATCGGTGTTGCTGAGCACGGGGATCGCCGCATCGGCGAAGGCCACCGCTTCCAGCTCGGTGGCAAAGGCGGTGGCGGCTGCCGCCATGAAGGGGGAGTGGAAGGCACCGCTCACGGCCAAGGGAATCGCCCGTTTGCACTTCAAGCTGCTGCTGACGGCTGCCACCGCTTCGGGGCTTCCGGAGAGCACCACCTGGGCGTCGCTGTTGTCGTTGGCAACTACCACCCCTTCGGTGGCTGCCACCAGGTCATCCAGCTCGCTGCGCTCGAAGCCCATCACCGCCGTCATGGCGCCGCCGCCGGCAGCAGCCATCAAGGTGCTGCGTCTTTTCATCAGCTGCAGACCGGTGGCGAAGTCAAATACCCCAGCCACATGCAAAGCGACCAATTCGCCCAGGCTGTGGCCCGCTACTAGTTGGGGCGCGCGGCCTTGGGCCTGCAGGGCTTCTGCCAGCAGGCTTTCAATCACAAACAGGGCCGGTTGGGTGTTGCGGGTGTCGTTGAGATCGCTTAGCTCGCCACCCCCCCCCGTGCCTGAGCAGATCGCCAGCAGGTCACGGCCCAGCAGGGCTGAGGCTTGCTCGAAACGCTCCCGGGCTCCAGGCAGCTGCAGTACCGGCTCTGCCATGCCCACTTTCTGCGAGCCCTGGCCAGGAAACACCCAGGCAATGCCCATGCCTTCACCCTCTAACTGAGTCGGCAGGAGATTAGGTCTCAGTCGGTGGGGCCCTGCCAGCGCAGGAGCGCTGCACCCCAGCTAAGGCCGGCGCCGAAGCCGCTGCTGGCCAGTAGATGGCCCGGCTGCACTCGGCCGTCCTTGACGGCTTCATCGAGCATCAAGGGAATCGTGGCGGCCGAGGTGTTGCCGTAGAGGGCCAGGTTGCTCAGCACCTGGCTGTGGTCGATGGCGAAGCGGTCGGCAACGGCGTCGAGGATGCGCTGGTTGGCCTGGTGCAGCAGCAGCCAGTCGAGTTGCGCGGGGTCGGTGCCGGTGGCCTCCAGCAACTCGCTGAGGATTGCCGGCACCTCTCGCACCGCAAATTTGTAGACCTCTTGGCCGTTCATCTGGATCGGCGCAAAGCCGCCCTGCTGGGCCGTGAGCTCCCCGAGCAGGGGCGCGTGTTTATCGAGCTGGGCAAGGGTTAGGCAGCCGTTGCGGCTGCCGTCGGAGCGCATGCGGAAACCCAGTAGGCCACTGTCGACCGCTCCGCAAGCCTCCACCGCCACGGCACCGGCACCATCGCCAAACAGCACGCAGGTGCTGCGGTCGTCCCAGTCGACCCAGCGACTGAGCTGGTCGGCGCCGATCACCAGAGCCCGCTTCATGGCGCCGCTGCCCAAATATTGGCTGGCGGTGATCAGGGCAAACAGAAAGCCGCTGCAGGCGGCGGTGAGATCGAAGGCCACCGCGCGTCTGGCGCCTAAGGCCCCCTGCACCCGTGGCGCCGTGCCGAATAGATCGTCGGGGCTTGAGGTGGCCAGCAGGATCAGGTCGACATCCTCGGGACTCCAGCCGGCATGGTCGAGGGCGGCCTGGGCGGCGCGGCTGGCCAGGCAGGTGAGGGATTCGCTGGGGCCGGCGATCCGGCGGGCGCCAATGCCAGTGCGGGTGCGGATCCACTCGTCATTGGTGTCAACCCTCTCGCTGAGTTGCTGATTGGTGATGCTGGCTGCTGGCACTGCGCTGCCACATCCAACTAAGGCCATGCCCAGCAGGCCCGTTGCTTTTAGCTCTGGTGTGTTGACTCCGCCGAGCGACACCGGGAAAGGCCCACAGTTGGCTCAGTCAATCACAGGCGACTGGCTCTGCGGGGCTGCCCGTTTCGCTGAGGGCGTGGAGGTTGGCCATCACCCCGTGGCTGGCGGCGGAGTGGGCTAGGCGCAGGGCGCTGAGCACGGAGAGGGCCTTGCTGCTGCCGTGGCCGATTACGCATACCCCATCTACGCCAAGCAGCAGGGCGCCGCCGTGTTCGGCATGGTCGAGGCGCTTTTTAATACGGCGCAGATTGTTGATCAGGAAGGCCGAGCCCACCTTGCCGCGGCGGCCCCTGGGCAGTTCCTCTTTGATCACATCCAGCAGCACGCTGCCCACGGATTCCAGGAACTTCAACAGCACGTTGCCGGTGAAGCCGTCGCACACCACCACGTCAAACTGGCCCGAGAGGATGTCGCGCCCCTCGCAGTTGCCGGCGAAGGTGAAGCGCTGCTCTTCCGCTAGCAGGGGGTAGGTGCGCAGGCAGAGCTCGTTGCCCTTGCACTCCTCTTCGCCGATATTCACCAGGCCGATGCGGGGCTGGGCCACCTGCAATACATCGCGGCTATAGATGTGGCCAAGCAGGGCCCACTGGTGCAGGTAGGCGGGCTTGCAATCCATGTTGGCGCCCACATCCAGCACCAGCACCTGCTGTTCGGTGTCTTTGGTGGGGAATAGGGCGCCGATGGCGGGGCGATCGATGCTCTTGAGTCGGCCCAGCCGGAAGATCGCCGCAGCCATCACGGCGCCGGAGTTGCCAGCGGAATAGACCGCCGTGGCCTCGCCCTGCTTCACCAGGTCCATGGCCTTGTTGATGCTGGCGTCGCGCTTCTTGCGCACCACCGTGGCCTCTTCGTTCATGCCCACCGAGGGGCCGCTGGCCACAAGCTCGATCAGGCCGCGGGCTACCGCTTCGTTGAGTTCGTCCTGGAGGCCCATGGCGGTCACGGCGGCCTGTAGCAGGGCCGTTTCGGCCACGAACCGCACCCGCAGGGGCAACAATTCCACGGCCCGCAGGCAGCCCTCCAGAATTGGCCCAGGGGCGTGGTCTCCACCCATGCCATCCACCGCTACCCAGAGGCGGTCGGCGTCCTTGATCGGTGTGTCTTCGCCCGGTCCGCCCAGGCCCCGTTGCAGGCGGCGTAGGGGGTCGAAAACCAGCGGCTGCAGCACCGTGTTGGCCATGTTGCCGGCCACGCTGGTGGCGGTGCCAGCCACATTGCCAGCCGTGTTGGCGGCGGAGCTGGCGGCAGAAGTGGCGCTATCCACCAGGCTGGTTACCGCCGCGTTGCGGCGATACCAGATCACCAGCCGGCGGATGGCCCGGCTGGGCTTGGCGCGCTTGTCAGGTCCCTTCGGAGGCAACGGCGTCAACGATGCGTTGGAACAAATAACCGGTGCCGCGAGCTGTGAGGATCAACTCGGGGTTGGCCGGATCATCCTCCAGTTTGGAGCGCAGTCGGGAAATGTGGACATCCACCACCCGGGTATCCACGTGACGCTCCGGGGTGTAGCCCCATACATCCTTGAGAATTTCACCCCGGCTGAAGGGCTCGCCGCTGCGGCTCACCAGCAGCTCCAGCAGGCTGAACTCCATGCCGGTGAGGCGGATGCGCTCATTACCTCGATACACCTGACGCTTGTTGGTGTCGATGCGCAGTTCGCCCACCGTGATCACTCCGGAATTGGGTGAACCGGCGATGGACTCCTTCTCCACCCGGCGCAGCACGCAGCGGATGCGGGCTTCCAGCTCCTTGGGGCTGAAGGGTTTCACCACGTAGTCGTCGGCGCCGAGCTCGAGGCCGGTGATGCGATCTGCCACGTCGCCTAGGGCGGTGAGCATGACGATCGGCACATCCGATTCCTTGCGCAGCTCCTGGCAGACGCCGTAGCCATCGAGCTTCGGCATCATCACGTCGAGCACCACCAGATCTGGCTGGGTGGTCTTGAACAATTCCAGGGCCTCGATGCCGTCGCAGGCCGTGACCACCTGGTAGCCGATCATCGATAGGCGGGTTTCCAGGATCCGCCGGATGCTGGCTTCGTCGTCAACGACCAGGATTACTTCCTTGCCGTGATTGTTCCCGAGGGTGGTGGTGGGGGCGGAGGCCGTCATCACTGCAGCCGGGCTGCTACATCAGATAGCCCCCACTGAAAAGGCGGGAGGGGGCGAAATTTCATTCAATGCCACCTTTCTTCATACAGCCCTCTCTCGTCAGCCCTTAGTTCGTGGCCAAGCCCAGCACTTTTTTTGTCTGCACCAGCTGTGGAGCCCAGGCCCGCCAGTTTTTTGGCAAGTGCGCCAGCTGCGGCAGCTGGAACACCTTGGTTGAGCAAAAAGCTGCTCCGGCGGCCGACAGTCGGCGCCGGCGGCCAGTGGCCGAGGGTGCTGCCGCTGAAGCTGTTGTCGCCGGCCAGCCGCGACGCTCTGAGCCGATCCAAGCGGTTGGCGAGCGGGCCTTGCAGAGGCTTAGCAGCGGCTACGGCGAATTCGATCGGGTGCTGGGCGGTGGCCTGGTGCCCGGCTCCCTGGTGCTGGTGGGCGGCGACCCGGGAATTGGAAAGAGCACCCTGCTGCTGCAGAGCGCCCGCGCCATGGCGGCTCGGGCGTCGGTGCTCTACGTGAGTGCGGAGGAGTCGGCCCAGCAGGTGAAGCTGCGCTGGCGTCGCCTAGCGGAGGCCAGTACTGGCGAACCCGAAGCTGGCGAATCCAATGCAGGGGCTGATTTTCAGCTGCTCGCCGAAACCGATCTGGAGCTGGTGCTGCAGGAGCTGGAGGCGTTGCGGCCAGCGGTGGCGATCATTGACTCCATTCAGGCCCTCCATGACGCTGAACTGGGCAGCGCCCCTGGTTCGGTGTCCCAGGTGCGGGAATGTGCCGCGGCCCTGGCCCGCATTGCCAAGCGCCAGGACACCGCCCTGCTGTTGGTGGGCCACGTCACCAAGGAGGGCGCCCTGGCGGGCCCGAAGGTGCTCGAGCACCTGGTGGATGCGGTGCTGACCTTTGAGGGCGATCGCTTTGCCAGCCACCGGCTGCTGCGGGCGGTGAAAAACCGCTTCGGCGCCACCCATGAGCTGGGCGTTTTCGAGATGCGTGATCGGGGCCTGGCCGAGGTGACCAACCCCAGCGAGCTATTTCTCGGCAGCGATGAACCCAGCGCCGGCACCGCCACGATCGTGGCCTGCGAGGGCACCAGACCCCTGGTGGTGGAGCTGCAGGCCCTGGTCAGCACCACCAGTTACGCCAGCCCGCGCCGCAGCGCCACCGGCATCGCCGTTAACCGCCTGCACCAGATCTTGGCCGTGCTCGAAAAGCATCTGGGCCTGCCCCTGTCGCGCTTTGACTGCTACCTGGCGGTGGCCGGCGGCCTGGAGGTGGAGGAACCGGCGGCGGATCTCGGCGTGGCCGCTGCGGTGGTGGCCAGCTACCGGGACCTCACCCTGCCGCCCGGCACGGTGCTGGTGGGGGAGCTGGGACTGGGCGGTCAGCTGCGGCCCGTGGGGCAGCTGGAGCTGCGGCTGCAGGAGGCGGCGCGGCTGGGCTTCACCCGGGCGGTGGTGCCGAAGGGCACGGGCCTTGCCAAGGCGGCTGCCGGGTTTGGTCTGCAGCTGCTGGAGGCCGGTGGCGTGGCCGAGGCCCTGGTGGCCGCCCTGGGGGTGAATCCGGCGGATGATCGGGGTTAAAGCCCACCGCTTGCGACCTGCTCCTTGGCACGGAGCATCTTGATGCAAGCTATCTGCACTATGATGATTATCGGTACTAAGTTGAGTTGATGCGTACCACGCTCACCATCAACGACTCGCTTTACGAGCAGGCGAAGGTGCAGGCCGCCCGTGAAGGCAGCACGGTTGGCTTGGTGTTTGAGGCGGCCTTGCAGTTTTATCTCGATCGAGCCCGTCTGTTGAAGCAGGTAGAGCTGCCCCCTATGCCTGTCCAGGGAGGTGGCTTTCTGCGCTCGGGAGTCGACCTCGACGACCTCTCAAAACTGCAGGAGCTGCTCGATGAAGAGCTGACTTTGAATCGGTTGCGCTGATTTGATGTACTGCGTCGACGTCAACGTGCTGGTGCAGGCCTGCGTGGCCGCTTCACCACGACACCAGCTGGCCCGCTCCTGGCTGCTTGCCCACCGAGCATCTCCAGAGGGGCTTGGCCTCTTTTCTGTTGTGGTCAGTGGTTTTTTTAGGGTTGCCACCGATCGCCGCGTCTTCAGCGAGCCCATTGATCCAGCTGCCGCTGTGGCCTTCATCGACAGTCTCACCGCCTCGACTGCAGTGTCCGTTCTCGACCCCGGGCCCCGCCATTGGAGCCTGTTTCGTCAGATGGTGTTGGAATATCAGCCAAGCTCGGCAGATATGACCGATGTTTACTTGGCGGCGGCGGCTCAGGAGCTAAATGCCACCTGGGTTTCCTTTGACCGTGGCTTTGCCCGCTTTAAAAAATTGCGCTGGCTCAATCCTGTCGATATTTGATCTGGTTCAGAAATACACGTCGACGCTGCCGCGGCCGCTGGTTTTGAGCCAGTTCTGGGCTTCGATGTAGTTGTTTGGTGCCAGGCGGATCGCCTTGCCCCAGAAGTCGGCGGCCTGATCGAAACAGCGATCAGCTTCATCGGCATCGCCGCTTTCCTCGGCGATTGAGCCCAGGTGGTGGTGAATCACCGCAATGTTGTTGAGGGCCTGCGGCATCTTGCTGTTGAGATCTAGGGCCTGGCCGTAGAAGTCAAGCGCTTTGGCGTGGTCACCATTTGAGGCAAACACCAACGCCATGTTGTAGAGGATGAAAGCCTTGTCGTTGGGGTCGTCCTCGAGGGTTAGCGCCTCCTCGTAATTCTCAAGGGCTTCTGCGTATTCGCCGTCGGCCTGGGCGCTCATGCCGTCGCGGTAATAAGCAAATGCCTCCTTGGCGCGTCGGTTGGTGGGCAGCACCTTGAGGATCAAGTCGGCCATCACCGTGAAGCTCTTATCGATGAAGTTGTCGTTGCGCTGACTGCGGGGCACGGGCTGGGGCTGCGGATTTCGTGGACCCATCCTGGCGGATGTCCCTAGCCTGGGCCGATTCCTTTACCTGCTTGGCCTTGCACTCGCTCCAGGAGCCGCCTCTGCTGGAGCCCCTCCTGCTGGAGATCGAGGGGATGAAGTGCGGCGGCTGCGTGCGGGCCGTGGAGCAGCGCCTGCTGGATCAGCCCGGGGTGCGCCAGGCCAGCGTCAACCTCTTGACCCGCACTGCCTGGGTCGATCTCGCCTCTGCGGAAGCGGATCAAGCCAACCTGCTTGAGGCCTTGGCAGAGCTGGGTTTCCAGGCGCGGCTGCGCTCCAGTGAAGTCGAGTTGTCGAGTCGCCGGGAGCGTTTGCGTGCGCGCAGCTGGTGGCAGCAGTGGCGCCAGCTGGTGGTGGCCCTGGTGCTGCTGCTGGTGTCCGTGCTCGGCCATCTGCCAGGGGTAGGGCTAGGTGCCCTCTGGATTCACGCCTTGGTGGCCACTGCAGCCTTGGCAGGGCCCGGGCGGCCGATTTTGGTGCGGGGAATCCAGGGAGCCCTGGCCGGCTTGCCCAGCATGGACACCTTGGTGGGACTGGGGGTGTTCAGCGCCTACGGGGCCAGCTTGGTGGCCTTCCTTTGGCCCCACACCGGCTGGCCTTGCTTTTTCAATGAGCCGGTGATGCTGCTCGGCTTTGTGCTGCTGGGCCGCTTTTTGGAGGAACGGGCCCGCTTTCGCACCGGCCGTGCTCTCGAGCAGCTCGCTGAGCTCCAACCTGACACCGCCCTGCTGCTGCTTGGCGATGGACCGCCGCGTCCGGTGCGGGTTGGCGGCCTGCGCCCCGGTGACCGCGTTCGGTTGCTGCCTGGAGACCGGGTGCCAGTTGATGGCGTGGTGCTGGAGGGCTGCTCGGCGGTGGATGTTTCAGGTCTTACCGGCGAACCGCTGCCCCTGCAGGCCGCTGCCGGCAGCGAGCTCGCCGCCGGCAGTCTCAATTTGGAAGCGCCCCTGGTGCTGGAGGTGAGTCGCCGTGGGGCCGATAGCGCCATTGCCCGGATCATCCATCTGGTGGAGCGGGCCCAGGCGCGTAAGGCGCCAATTCAGGCCCTCGTTGACCGGATCGCCGGGCGCTTCACCCTGGTGGTGCTGGCTTTAGCGGTGGCGACGCTGCTTTTTTGGTGGTTGGTAGGCACCCAGATCTGGCCCCAGGTGCTCAACTCCCCCCATGCGGCAGGTCACGCTGGCCATGGGGTGCTTGGCACCAGCGCCGAAACCCCATTTGCCCTGGCCCTGCAATTAGCAATTGCGGTGTTGGTCGTGGCCTGCCCCTGCGCCCTTGGCCTAGCTACCCCAACCGCCATCACGGTGGGCACGGGCAGGGCTGCCCGCGAGGGTTTGCTGTTTCGCGGTGGTGATGCGATTGAAACCGCGGCCCGGCTCCAGGCCGTGCTGTTCGATAAAACCGGCACTCTCACCCTGGGCCGTGCCTTGGTGGCGGCGGTGGAGCCCTTGGCTGATCTTGATGCCGATCGGCTGGTGCAACTGGCCGCCAGCCTTGAAGCGGGCAGTCGCCATCCCCTGGGCCAGGCCTTGCTGCAGGAAGCCCAAAGCCGTGATCTGGAGCTGTTTGAGCTGGGTGATTCCCACACCACGGCCGGTGAAGGCGTGGTGGGCTTGGTTGAGGGCAGGCGGTTGCGGGTTGGACGGCTGGCCTGGGTGGAACCGGCGCCCTCAGCCGCATTGCTGGCCCGCCAGGCTCTGCTCGAGTGTCAAGGGGCCAGCGTGCTGGCTGTGGCCGACGACCAGCTGGGCCTGCTGGGATTAATAGCAATCAATGATCAGCCCCGCCCGGACGCGGCGGCGGTGCTGGCAGCGTTGCGGGGCATGGATCTGGAGCTTGGCCTGCTCAGTGGCGATCGGCGTGAACCGGTGCAGCAGCTGGGCAGCAGGCTGGGTCTGAAGCCGGCGGAGCTGGCCTGGGAACTGCGGCCCGAGCAGAAGCTGGAGCGCATCCTGCAGCATCCGGCCTACGGCGCTCTGGCGATGGTGGGTGATGGCATCAACGACGCCCCGGCCCTGGCTGCGGCAGACCTTGGCATCGCCGTCGGCACGGGCACCCAGATCGCCCAGGACAGCGCCGATTTGGTGGTGATGGGCGAGCAGCTCGACGGCATTGTGCGGGCCCTGCTGCTGGCCCGCCGCACCATGGCCAAGGTGCGCCAAAACCTTGCTTGGGCCTTTGGTTACAACCTGATTGTGCTGCCGTTGGCGGCCGGTGTGTTGCTGCCGGGCTTTGGGGTATTGCTCACCCCGCCGCTGGCTGCCCTGCTGATGGCCCTGAGCTCGATCACGGTGGTAGCAAATGCCCTGTTGCTGCAGGATGGCAGGGATGATGGGAGCTGATTTCCAGGTGTCAGCGCCGGCGGTGGCTCCCCGGGGCAGGTTTGTGGTGCTTGAGGGCATCGATGGCTGCGGCAAGAGCACCCAGATCGAGGCTCTGCGCCGCTGGTTGCCCACCAGTGGCTTGCTGGCAACCGGCGCCGAGCTGCTGGTGACCAGGGAGCCGGGCGGCACTGCCCTGGGGGCCGCCCTGCGCCAGCTGCTGCTGCACCCCCCGGGTGAGGCGGCGCCGGAGCCAATGGCCGAGCTGCTGCTCTATGCCGCCGACCGGGCCCAGCATGTGGAGCAGTGCATTCGGCCGGCTCTGGCAGCCGGCCATTGGGTGCTGAGCGATCGCTATAGCGGCTCTACGGCGGCCTATCAGGGCTATGGCCGCGGCCTCGACCTGGCCCGTATCGCCCAGCTGGAGGAGCTCGCTACAGGAGGTCTGGCCCCCGATCTCACCCTGTGGCTGGAGTTGCCCCTGGCCGAATCCCTGCGCCGCCGCGGTGAGCGCACTGCCGACCGCATCGAGGCCAGCGGCGAGGCTTTTCTGCAGCGGGTTATCGATGGTTTTGCGGAATTGGGGGCTGCGCAGGGCTGGCGGCGGGTTGATGCCACCGGGGCACCGCAGCAGGTGGCGGCAGCCTGCTGCGGCTTGCTGACCGAGCTTGCGGCTGGTTCGCCCCCATGACGGCCCTGTTTGAAGACCTGCTTGGTCAGACCAGGGCCGTAGCCCTGCTTGAGGCCTCCTTGGTTAAGGGGCGGCTGGCGCCGGCCTATCTGTTTGCCGGCCCAGATGGCGTCGGGAGGCGGTTGGCGGCCTTGCGCTTTTTGGAGGGTGTGCTGGCAGGGCTTCAGGGCGATGCCGGTATCCGCCGGCGTCTGCAGGAGGGAAACCACCCGGATCTGCTCTGGGTCGAGCCCACCTATCAGGACAAAGGCCAGTTGGTGCCGGCTTCCAAGGCCGAGGAGCTGGGCTTGGCGCGGCGGGCTGCACCCCAGCTGCGGCTTGAGCAGATTCGCGACGTTTCGCGCTTTTTATCCCGCCGGGCCGTGGAAGCCAGGGGCTGTGTGGTGGTGCTGGAGCATGCCGAGGCGATGGCCGAGGGTGCAGCCAATGCCTTGCTCAAAACCCTGGAAGAGCCTGGCGAGGGCCTGCTGATCCTGATCGCGGCGACGCCAGAGCAGCTGCTCACCACGATTCGCTCCCGTTGCCAGCAGATCCCCTTCACCCGGCTCAGCTCCGAGCAGCTGGCGGTGGTGCTGGAGCGCTGCGGTGAGCCCGCCCCAACGGCCGATCCCCCTGAACTGCTGGAGCTGGCTGCAGGTTCGCCGGGGGCCCTGCTGCGTTGCCGCCAGGCCTGGGCAGACCTGCCTGAGGGGCTGGCGGCGAGGTTGCTGGATTTGGCAGCAGCTGCAGAGCCCCTGCAGGCCCTGGCCCTGGCAAGGGATCTGGCCGAGGCCCTCGATGCTGAACAACAGCTATGGCTGCTTGGCTGGTGGCAGCTGGCGTTATGGCGGCGGCAGGCCCCGGTGGCCCAGCTCCAGCGCCTGGAGCGCCTGCGCAGCCAGCTGCGCGCCTACGTGCAGCCGCGGCTGGCCTGGGAAGTGGCTCTACTCGAGTTGGCTGGGATCTGATCAGCTGGCCTGGGCTTGGCGTTCGCTGGGTAGCTCCAGGCAGTAGCCGGCGCCGTACACCGTTTTGATGAAGCGGGGTTTGCGGGGATCGGGCTCGAGCTTGGTGCGTAGGTGGCGCACGTGCACCCTGATGGTCTCGATGTCGTCGTCAGGTTCGTAGCCCCACACCTCCTTGAGGATCAGGGAAGGGGCCACGGTTTGGCCGTGGCGCTGCAGCAGGCAGTGCAGCAGTTCGAATTCCAGGTGGGTGAGGCGCACCGGCTCGTCAAACCAGATGGCTTCAAAGCGCTCCGGCACCAGGGTGATGCAGCCGTAGCTGAGGATTTCGTTGTGCTTGGTGGAGAGGGGGGCATGGTCGCTGCGGCGCAGCAGCGCCTTAACCCGCACCATCAACTCCTCGAGATCGAAGGGCTTGGGGAGATAGTCGTCGGCGCCGGAATTGAAACCGCTCACCTTGTCTTTGATGCTGCCGAGGGCCGTGAGCATCAGGATCGGGATCTTGGCTGTCCGCTCATCGCGCCGTAGGCGCTGGCAGAGGGTGAGGCCATCCACCTTGGGCAGCATCAGATCCAGCAGGATCAGGTCAGGGCTGTATTGCAGGGCAAGGGCCTGGCCCTTGATGCCGTCTTCGGCTCGCTGTACGTCGAAGCCGCCATGCTCCAGGTGGCCTGCCACCAGCTCGCGCATGTCGCTGTCGTCTTCGATCAGCAGGATGCAAGGCTTCATGGAATGAGGTGGTGGAGCAATCGCTACTGCCGCAGCGAACTTCATCGCATTTTCTCCGTTTTTGCCCGAAAGGGCGAGCTCCGGCGCTGATTTAAGGCTTGCTGAAACGATTTTTTTGGGCTGATCGAGCCGGATCGCACTCTTTCGCCTGACTCAGGCCAATGGCGGCAAGCCCTGAAGCTTTTATCTCCGGCCAGAATCCTCAGGATTTCTTCCTGGTTTTTGTTGTGGCAAGGCCATTAAAAAACCGCAACCCGAGGGCTGCGGTTTTGTGAATAAGCTCCCCGGGCGGGATTCGAACCTGCGACCAATCGATTAACAGTCGATCGCTCTACCGCTGAGCTACCGAGGAATAAGCCGGATCAAACCGGTTCGAAGACCTTACCCTTCGGCCCTGCCGCCCTGCAAGGGGGCCAGGCGCTGGGCTAGCTGCTGTCCGTTCTGCCAGCTCCCCACGGAGCCGTGCTCCATCAAGGCGGCGCCATCGCAGTGCTGCAGCTCCTCAAGCCTATGGGTGATCCAAAGGGCAGTGAGTGGGGCTGCGGGCCGGTGGGTTAGCTGCCAGAGCAACTGCAAAACACCTCTTTGGCTGTCGGGGTCTAGCAGCGCTGTTGGTTCATCAAGCAGCACTAGATCAGCGTCGCTCGCCAGGGCGCCGGCTATGGCCAAGCGCTGCTTCTGGCCGCCGCTGAGGGTGTGGATTGGCCGCTCTTCAAAACCGCCTAAACCCACTTGGACAAGGGATTGGGCGACTCTCGAGCGCCGCGCATCACCGCCTAATTCTGCTGGTAAGCCTAGTTGCAGGTCGCTGGCGCAGCTGGGCAGCAGCAGCTGATGGTCTGGGTTTTGAAAAACGAGTGCGGCCTTGCCGGCAGCGTGGATGCGGCCGCTGCGGGGCTCCAGTAGGCCGGCGATCAATCGCAGCAAGGTGCTCTTGCCGCTGCCATTGGTGCCCACCAGCATCCATAGCCCTGGCCTCGGGATCTGCAGGGTGCAGTGGCGCAGGGCTGGGCGGCCGTTGGGCCAGGCGAAGCTCAGGCGCTCAACGGTGAGAGGAGGGGTCATGACCGGTTGGCTCCAGCGCGATGCCGTGGCAGCTCAGCTGTCGAAGCTGAAACCGGGGCGCTTGCCGCCGCTACCTGTGGCTGATTTCTCGTACAGCTGCACTGCCACCACTTCACTGCAAAGCAAGGTGATGCGCTTGTCCTCCTCCTTCTCGCAGGTGAGTTCCAGCAGACGGGGGCCATCGCCTTCGAGGACCTGCCGCACCTGGTTGTAGAGGGCCTGGGCATCGTTCAGCTCCTTGCGCTGAACAGCGACAGGCATGGGGCTGAGCTTGAGGGAGAGCTCGACTACGTACATGGATGGGGGTTGGGCTGGCCCCACTGTGGCGAATCCCGTCCCCCATGGTGCAAGACGCGACTTGGGCAAAACGCAACTGGCGACCCCTAGGTAAATCTGCTCAGCGTTGCCGTGGGCCTGCGCACCTGGCGGTTACGACCCGTAGTATTCCCGTGTAACGCTTCATGAAGCCGCTCTCATGACGATCGCCTTAGGCCGCGCGCCGCAGCGGGGATGGTTCGACATCCTCGATGACTGGCTCAAGCGCGACCGCTTCGTATTTGTGGGGTGGTCTGGTCTGCTCCTGTTCCCCACGGCCTATTTGGCCCTGGGTGGCTGGCTCACTGGCACCACCTTTGTCACTTCCTGGTACACCCACGGAATTGCCAGCTCCTACCTGGAGGGCTGCAACTTCCTCACCGCCGCCGTCAGCACCCCTGCTGACGCCATGGGCCACAGCTTGCTGTTGCTCTGGGGCCCAGAAGCCCAGGGCGACTTTGTGCGCTGGTGTCAGCTCGGTGGCCTCTGGCCCTTCGTGGCCCTGCACGGCGCCTTTGCTCTGATCGGCTTCATGCTGCGTCAGTTCGAGATTGCCCGCTTGGTGGGCATCCGTCCTTACAACGCCATCGCCTTCTCAGGCCCGATTGCGGTGTTCGTCAGTGTTTTCCTGATGTACCCCCTCGGTCAGAGCAGCTGGTTCTTTGCTCCCTCCTTTGGTGTGGCTGCAATTTTCCGCTTCCTGCTCTTCCTGCAGGGCTTCCACAACTGGACGCTCAACCCCTTCCACATGATGGGAGTGGCCGGCATCCTCGGCGGTGCTCTGCTGTGCGCCATCCACGGCGCCACGGTGGAAAACACCCTGTTCGAGGACAGCGACCAATCGAACACCTTCAAGGCGTTCGAGCCCACCCAGGAAGAGGAGACCTACTCAATGGTCACCGCCAACCGCTTCTGGAGCCAGATCTTCGGGATCGCCTTCTCCAACAAGCGCTGGCTGCACTTCTTCATGCTGTTTGTGCCGGTGATGGGTCTTTGGACCAGCAGCATCGGCATCATCGGCCTGGCCCTCAACCTGCGCGCCTATGACTTCGTGTCCCAGGAGATCCGCGCCGCTGAGGACCCTGAATTTGAAACCTTCTACACCAAGAACATCTTGCTGAATGAAGGTCTGCGTGCCTGGATGGCACCGGCTGACCAGCCGCATGAAAACTTCGTCTTCCCTGAAGAGGTTCTGCCCCGCGGCAACGCTCTTTAAGAGATCAGCTTCAATACTGTTAACTCAGCTTCTGGCGCCCCGAATGGGGCGCTTTTTTTATGGCTTAATTGTCTTGGCTGCAAATTTCTGCCAGAAGCTGCGTTCAGCAGCTTTCTGCTTTGCATTGGCCTCTCGCAGGATGGGGGCTAGCGCAGCTAAATTCAGCACCCATCGATTCAGGCTGTGAAGCGGCCAGCGCAGCGGCCGCTCGAAGTCCACGAAAAGTACAACCCTGTACCCATCTGTGTTATTCCAAACCTGGTGGTTGTAGGTGTCATCAAAAACCAGGCACCGTCCCTCTTGCCACGTGTGAACCTGATCAGCAATGCGGATGCGGCATCGCTTCCGAGGTTCTGGCACTATCAGGCCAAGGTGCATGCGGAGCACCCCTGCCCACGCACCCCGGTGGGGGGGGATCTTCTTTCGGGGTGAAAGGATTGAGAAGAAAGCAGTAGTGCAACCTGGAATCACTGCCAGAACGCGCATGGTCTCTGGGCAGCGCCTGGCATTTTCGCTGCAGTTCATTCCCACACCTTTTAGGAAGAATGTTTTCCAATGGTCATCCTTCTGGATGCCGCCCACTTCCCGCAGGATGTCCTGGAAATTCGGCATCCCCTCCCGGTATGCCATCACCGCATCCAGTTCGCGGCGCACGTTGTGCCAGCTGGCCTCCACTTCGCTAATCCAGCTGAATTGTTCAGTGGCAAACACAGGTTGATCTCCGTGGATCGAGAAATGGCACACCAGTTTCTCCAGTTCTCCATGGATCCAGCGGCGTAGGCGTCTCCGCTGGCTGCGGGCCGGCGAGGTCCAGCGCCGTCTGGCCAGATGCTCAGGTCTGCTGGTTGGGGAGTGGTCGGACCCATCCATTCGTCTTGACTGGAATTTGTGTGCTCTCGAGCGTATGAAAGGGGCTCTCAGCTTTGGGCCTTTCCCCCCTAGGATCAATTCGATCCGTCAGCAGTGATGTGGCATCCCGTTCCGGCGGGAGCCGAAGGCATCGCCGGCTGGCTCCAATCCCCCCAGGAGGAGGTGCCCGTGAGTTCCAGTTACTTAAACCAGGGTCTGCTGATCGCGGAGAACGCCATCTAGCTGGTTTCGCGGCTGATTGCGGCCCGGCGAGAGCCCCCGGCGAGCCCTGTGTCCGCCGGGGGCATCGTTTTTGGAAGCAGGTGTCATTGTGTGCACTGGCACATCCGGTGGTGCGGCAGGCGTGATACCGGGTGAGTATGGGAAAGGCGCATCGCGCCAATCTCGTGTGAGGAACACCCATGAAACTCTTCCAGCAACTGCTGGTTGCTCCTGCAGCTCTTGGTCTGCTGGCCCCCGTGGCCGCTACCGCAGCTGAGTTCAACCTGGATGGCGTCAACAAGTACGCCTCCGAGGAGCAAGTCACCAGCATTTCCCAGTTTTCCGACGTCAAGCCCACCGACTGGGCCTACCAAGCCCTCTCCAACCTGATCGAGCGCTACGGCTGCGTGGCTGGTTATCCCGATGGCACCTACAAGGGTGGCAAGGCGATGACCCGCTTTGAAGCTGCTGCCCTGCTCAACGCCTGTCTCGACCGCGTCACCGACTTGACCGACGAGCTCAAGAGGCTGATGGCCGAGTTCGAGAAGGAACTCGCCATCCTCAAGGGTCGTGTGGATGGCCTCGAGGCCAAAGTGGGCGAACTGGAAGCTAACCAGTTCTCCACAACCACCAAGCTGAAAGGTATCGCCACCATGGTGCTCGGCGGTGCATCCAACACCGGCTTCGGTGAAAACGTCACGATGAACTATGACGTTCGCCTGAACCTCGACACCAGCTTCACCGGTAAGGACCTGCTGCGTACCACCCTGCGCTCCGGTAACTTTGCCAACTCGGTGTTTGGTAATGGCAACACCGCCATGGAAGTGGCTTTCCAGGAAGATCAAACTGGTGCGCCTGGAGTTGATACCGTCGGCATCAACCGCCTCTTCTATCAGTTCCCGATTGGTGAAAACCTGACCGCCACCTTCGGCGCCAAGGTCCGCCAGGATGACATGCTGGCCATGTGGCCCAGCGCCTACCCGTCTGATTCGGTCCTCGACCTGTTCACCTACGGCGGTGCCCGCGGCACCTACCTGCTCAACCTGGGCGCTGGTGTCGGTCTCTGGTATGAGAAGGATGGATTCAGCATCAGTGCCAACTATGTCTCCGGCGAAGCAGCGTCTGAGAGCTCCTCAATTGGTGTTGGCGAAAACCTGACTGCCACCGTGCAGGCTGGCTATGCGGCCGAAAACTGGGGTGCTGCCCTTGCATACACCTACGCTGATTTCGGCACATTTGCTGGTTTCAACGGTGATACCTTCAACAGCATCGGCCTCAGTGCCTACTGGAGCCCGATTACCGCGGCCTGGTTCCCTTCGATCAGTACTGGCTTCGGCTTCTCGGCCCAAGGCGATCCCTTCGCTAGTGCTGATTCCGACACTTGGAGCTGGATGGTTGGCCTCCAGTGGGCTGATGTAGGCATGAAGGGCAATGCTCTTGGCATGGCCCTCGGCAGTGCCGGTTCAGCTGGCAAGGGCGAATGTGCAGATACTATCTGTACTGGTGGCCTCTGGCTCGAGGATGGTGAAGACACTCTCGCCTACGAACTCTGGTACAAGTTCCAGGTCACCGACAACATCAGTGTGACGCCTGCCTTCTTCTGGGTTGGCAACAACGGTGCTGACGACACCTACGGCGCCTTGGTTAAGACCACCTTCAAGTTCTGATCCTTAGAACAAAACAGGGCCGGTTCCTCACACATTTCCGGTCCTTTCTCCTCCACTTCTCAACACACCCCTCGATCAACCCCGGCTCACGCCGGGGTTTTTTGTTGGGCAGCAACAAGCGATATTGGCTGGCAGCGCGGCCTGAGTTCCTAAAATCATCAGCAAATTCCTTTGCCTGCGGAGGCTGAGCCCTGGCTGCTGCTGAACCCACTGCCGATCCCTATCGCGTGCTGGGTGTTTCACCCACTGCCAGCGGCGCTGAAATCAAGGCCGCTTACCGGGCTCTGGTGAAGCAGCACCACCCGGATGCCGGCGGTGATGACCGCACAATCCTGGCTCTAAACGCTGCCTGGGAGGTATTGCGTGACGCCGATCGCCGCCGCCGCCACGACCTCACAGCGCCCAGCTCTTTAGATCCTGCTGGCGCCAGCTTTTCCGTGAAGCGGGCAAGGGCCCAGTCGACGCGCAGCGCCGCCACTGATGCCGTTTTGCAGCAGTGGTTGCAGCAGGTGTATGGGCCGATTGATCGGCTGTTAGCTCAGGTGATCAACCCATTTCCAGCCCAGCTCAAGGCCCTTTCCGCCGACCCCTACGACGACACCTTGATGGAGTCATTCTGCGCCTTTCTTGAGCAGGGCCAGGCCCGCCTAGACAAGGTCGAATTGATCTACCGCTCCCAGATATGTCCACCAGGAGGACAAGCATTTGCCCTCGATCTTTATCACTGCCTCAGCTTGGTGAAAGATGCTTTAACTGAGCTGGAGCGCTACACCATGGGCTACGTGGATTCATATCTGCATGACGGTAGGGAGCTGCTAAAGCAAGCTCGCCTGCGCCGTCAGGACTTGCAGTCCCAGCGGCGGGAGTTAGGGATTTGAGCCAAAAGATTGCCCCCGTTGGCTTTAATTACTAAAGGCTTCCAGCTGATCCAGCCGCAACCACACATCAGGCACCGGGCGTCGCCAGCGCAGCTGGGCATAGTCGCCCTTGATAGCAAGAATTTCGCCAGGACCTTCAATCAAGTAGCCCGGCAGTGCATCGCTCGCGTTGGCTTCCAGGCTGCCGCTGTAAGCAGCTTTATTTACCCGCACCAGGCTGCCCTTCTTTAAGGGCGTCTGGGCTGCAGGTGCTGGGGCGGCGTCAGCCATGGTGAATTTGTCTGTTGACTCAGGCTAAGGCGCTCCGGGCAGCCCCTCCCAATTGCAACCGCCTAGCCTCCATCAAGCTGTTAAGTCTCAAATGCGGCTGCTGCTGCTGGGTTGTTCAGGGTTTGTTGGCCGCGAGCTGGTGCCTTTTCTGCTCGAGCTAGGCCATGAGCTGACCCTCGTGAGTCGTCAGTCCCAGCCCTTTCCGGCTCTGGTTGGTAAGAGGCTGGCCTGCATACGCCTAGATCCGGCCGATGCGGCCAGTTGGGCCGATAACGGCCTTGATAGGGCCCTCTCTGAGGCGGAGGGTGTCGTGAACCTCGCCGGTGAGCCGATCGCTGAGCGTCGTTGGACCCCTGGCCACTGTCAGCTGTTGCTGCAAAGCCGCGTTCGCACCACTGAGCTGCTGGTGGCTGCCTTGGCGCGGCTGGAGCAGCCCCCCGCCGTGCTGGTTAATGGTTCAGCCGTGGGCTTCTACGGCTCCAGTACGCAGGCGCGCTTCAGCGAGTCCAGCCCCGCCGGGGGCGATTTTCTGGCCGAGATCTGTCAGCGCTGGGAAGCGGCCGCTGATCAGGCTCCAGCTGCTTGCCGGCTGGTGAAGCTGCGCATCGGCATTGTGCTGGGCCCCGATGGTGGCGCCCTCGGCAAGATGTTGCCCATCTTCCGTTTGGGTTTCGGTGGGCCGGTGGGCTCGGGCCGCCAGTGGATGAGCTGGATTCATCGCCACGATCTCTGCCGCCTGATCGCCACGGCCCTTGAAGATGGCGCCTACAGCGGTGTCTACAACGCCGTTAGCCCGGAAGCCACCACCATGGGCCTGTTCGCCAGTGCCTTAGGCAAGGCCCTGGGGCGTCCCAGCCTGCTGCCCGTGCCGGGGCCGATCCTGCAGCTGTTGCTTGGCGATGGGGCCCAGGTGGTGCTGGAGGGCCAGCAGGTGCTGCCCGAGCGCTTGCTGGCCCAGGGGTTCACTTTCCAGTATCCCCAGCTCAGCGCTGCCCTCGCCGCTGCCACCAGCCCAGCGCCCCACTGAGCAGGGCCGCTCCCATCAGCAAGCCAATTGCCGGGGTGAACAGCGGCTCCCACAGCCGCTGAAACAACTCCAGGGGGGCTTCGATGTGCTGGCTGTGCAGGGTTACGGCCACGGCAAACCAAATTGCCCCGGCAATCACCACAAACACATCCACCACCAGCAGGGTGTCCATTGATCCCTTGAGTTGCTGCAGCAAGCTTGGGGAGGGGTTAGGTGCGGTCATGGCAGCTCAGGGGCCGGATTAGGGCGCAGCATTGCCATGATCGCCGCTGCCACCGCCTCGCTGCCGCCAGGCGCGCCGATTCGCTCCAGGCCAATGGCCGCCAGGGACTGGCGTAGGGCTGCTCCTTGCTTGGGATCGCCTTGCTGCTCCAGCAGTTCCTGGGCCAGCTGGGCGGTGGCGGCCAGGGTTGCTGCACTGCCGCTGCTGCCGGGGGCGCAGCGCACGCCAGGGCCAAGCAAGCGGCGCTGGGCTTCAGCAAAGCCGGCCGTGAATTGGGGGCCTCCTCCCACCAGCTGCAGCACTGGCTTGCCTAGCCCCACGGCCTGTTCGGCGGCGGTGCCAGCCATGCACAGCACCAGCTGGGAGGAGGCCAAGATTTCCCCAAACTGGCCCCAGCCAAGTTCAACTACCAGGGGGCCGCGAATCAGCCGGTCGCTTGGCTCGAGCCGCCAGCCCAGGGGGCCGGCCAGCTTGGCAACGCAGCTGCTGTCGAGCTCGGCCACCAGGGCGGCGCGTAGCCGCAGGGGCTGGCTGCGCGCCCATTCCTCGGGCAGCAGGGCGAGCACACGCAGCATCAAAGCCAAATTGCGCGCCGCTTCCGGCAGGCGGCTGCCTGGCACCAGCGCCAGCGCCAATTGCAACGCCGGCAGTGGCAGTGACTCGCTTGTGCCGGCGCTCACCACGTCGAGGAAGGGATTGCCAAGGAAGACCACGGCACGGTTCAGTTGCTGGCTGAGGTCGTTGGCGGTGAGGCAATCGCGGCTCCAGATGGCTTTGATGCTTGCTCGGTTCAGCAGCCAGCCGCAGGGCCAGGGCAGCCGCAGGCGGCCTTCGTAGTGGCTCGAGTAAGCCACCAGATAAACGGCGCTGGGTAGGCCCGAGAGCCAGCTCCCCAGCACCGCCAGCACATCGCCCACGGCCACTACCAGGCCGTAGTGGCGGCGGCGGCGGCGCAGGAGCAGGAGCCGGCCGAGCACATGGCCCATCTGGCCTTCCAGCAGCTCGCTGAGCCGTCCGCCCAGGCTGGTGTAGCCGAGGCCGCCCGTGCTGCAGCTGCGGGTGCGGCCCAGCACCGGCACGCCCCGCTGGCGATAGGGGCTGCCGTGACCCACCAAGGGCAGGGCCTCAACCGGGATTCCCCGCTGCATCAGCTCGGCAGCTACCAGGGCACCACTGAGGTCTTCCCCGTGGCCGTTGCTGAGTAGCAGAACCGGTTTCAACCCGCCAGCCAGGCCTTCAGCTTCTCCATGGCCTTCCAGCCTGGTTTGCGCACCAGCCCATCGGCGATCGACTCCTGCAGTTCGCCAGTCATCTCAGGCGCCATTGCCATTACCCGCTGCACAATTTCGATGTGTTCGCGCACCCCTTTGGCGCCCGTTTCCAGCATGGCCAGGCTCAGGTTGATGCGGGCCTGGGGGTCTTGGGGGTTAAGGCGCACGGCGGTTTTGGCGGAGCGCAGGGCAGCCTGGGGCTGCTCATCGAGCAGCTGCAGCCAGGCCAGGCAGGTCCACCCCGCCGACTGGTTGGGGGACTGCTCGGTGATGGCGATGAAGCTATCGATCAATTCAGCGGGTGCCACTCCCTCCTGGTAGCGCTGCATGGCCTGCTCGAACAGGGACGGTACGTCTGCTGAGGTCATAGGGAGGCGGCTTGCCTGGTCATCTGCTCAGATTGCCACCCGATGGGCATTACACCGCAAACGAGCTGCCGCAGCCGCAGGTCTGGCTGGCATTGGGGTTGGTGAAGTTGAAGCCGCCGCCGATCAGGGCTGAGGAAAAATCCAGCTGCATTCCGTAGATGTAGAGCAGGCTCTTGGGATCGCACACCACCGCGAAACTGGGAGCATCGGCGGGTTCGTAGGTGTAATGCTCGTCATCACCCAGGATCGCGCTGGCATCGATGAAATCCATCGTGTAGCTCATGCCGCTGCAGCCCCCGGAGCGCACGCCCACCCTCAACACCTTGGCCTCACCCTGCTGATTCATCAGCGCCCCCAGCTGCTTCATGGCCGGTTCGGTGATCAGGATCCCCTTGCCGTCTTTGGCGGTGAAGGTGGGTTGGGCCTGGGCTGCAACAGCTGTGACAGTTTCGGTACTCATCGAGATCTACGCCAGTTGCAACCACTGTATGGAGGCTCCCCGTTCGCTGCCTGGTGGAGTGTCTCCATAGAGTCAGGACACTAATGAGGGTTGCAAGGGTGCAGGTCGCCATCGTGGGAGCGGGACTGGCCGGTTTATCTGCGGCGGTGGATCTGGTGGATGCCGGCCACCAGGTGGATCTCTACGAGGCCCGGCCGTTTCTGGGCGGCAAGGTGGGCAGCTGGGTGGATGAGGGCGGCAACCACATTGAGATGGGGCTGCATGTGTTCTTTTTCAACTACGCCAACCTCTTCGCCCTGATGCGCAAGGTGGGGGCGATCGACAACCTGCTGCCTAAGGACCACACCCACCTGTTTGTGAACACGGGCGGAGACCTGCGGGAGCTGGATTTCCGCTTCGCCCTAGGCGCTCCCTTCAACGGCTTGAAGGCCTTCTTCACCACTCCCCAGCTCGACTGGATCGACAAGCTGCGCAATGCCCTAGCCCTGGGCACCAGCCCGATCGTGCGCGGCTTGGTGGACTACGAGGGGGCCATGAAGACGATCCGAGCCTTAGATCGGATCAGCTTCCAGGAGTGGTTTGTGGGCCATGGCGGCAGTGAGCAGAGCATTAAGCGGATGTGGAATCCGATCGCCTATGCCCTGGGCTTCATTGATTGCGAGGCGATCTCGGCCCGCTGCATGCTCACGATCTTCATGATGTTTGCCTCCAAAACCGAGGCCTCCAAGCTCAACCTGCTCAAAGGCTCGCCCCACCGCTGGCTCACGGGCCCGATCCTCGACTACATCCAGCAGCGCGGCGGCCGGCTGCATCTGCGCCACCGGGTCACGGAGGTGCATTTCGAGGAGGGGGCAGCTGGCGTCGATGGCCAGCCCGCTACCCGGGTGAGCAGCCTCACTCTCGGCACCCCTGAGGGGGATGTATCTGTAGTTGCAGACACCTATCTGGCCGCCTGCGATGTGCCTGGTATTCAGCGAATGCTGCCGAAAGCCTGGCGCCGCTGGCCCTTATTCGACAACATTTACAAGCTCGATGCGGTGCCGGTGGCCACCGTGCAGCTCCGTTATGACGGCTGGGTGACCGAGCTCGGTGATGACGCCGCCGCCACCGCCGCCCGCGCCGATCTCAGTAGCCCCGCTGGTCTCGACAACCTGCTTTACACCGCCGACGCTGACTTCAGCTGCTTCGCCGATCTGGCCCTGGCCAGTCCCGAGGATTACCGCAAACAGGGGCAGGGTTCCTTGCTCCAGTGCGTGCTCACCCCAGGTGATCCCTGGATTCCCAAGAAAACTGAAGAGATCGTGGCCCACACCGACGCCCAGGTGCGAAGCCTGTTCCCTTCGGCCGCGGGCCTGAAGCTGGTTTGGAGCAACGTGGTGAAGCTGGCCCAGTCCCTTTACCGCGAGGCTCCCGGCATGGAGCCTTACCGGCCAGAGCAAGCCACGCCAGTAGCCAATTTTTATCTGGCCGGTAGTTACACCAAGCAGGATTACATCGATTCGATGGAAGGCGCCACCATGAGTGGGCGCTTAGCCGCAGCGGCGATCCTGGCAAGCCAGGCTGCGCTGGCCACCAACACCTCTGTTTCGTAGGAGATTCCATGGGCCGTTGGCTTGAGCACAGCGTCACCACAGAGATCCGGGCCTCGGTGGATCAGGTGTGGGAGGTATGGAGTGATTTGGAGGCGATGCCCCAGTGGATGCGCTGGATTGAGTCGGTTGTAACCGAGCCGGGCGACCCCGATCTCACCGATTGGACCCTGGCGGCGCAGGGCTTCCGCTTCCATTGGAAAGCCCGCATCAGCCAGCGGGTGGAGGCCCAGCAACTGCACTGGGAGTCGGTGGGAGGCCTGCCCACTAAGGGTGCGGTGCGCTTCTATTCCCAGGGGCCCGAGCTCACGGCGGTCAAGCTGAGTGTCAGCTATGAATTGCCTGGGGTCTTGGCACCGTTGATGGAACCAAGCATCCTGGGTGGAATTGTGACCAAGGAGCTTCAAGCCAACCTTGACCGATTCCGTGATCTCGTTGAAACCCGCAACCCTTAAGTTCCTCGGCCCTGCCATCGCTGCAGCCCTGCTGGTCGCCTGCGCTGGGGAGAAGCCCCCGCAGGCAACCCAGCCGCCGGCGCCCCCAGCACCAGCTCCTGTTGGGGCACCAGCTCCCTTGGCGGGACTGACACCCCTGCCCAGCTCCAACCAGGTGGTGGCTTCAGTTTCCTCTGGGCGTGTTGATCCCTTTGCGCCCCTGCAGATAAGCGCATCCCGACCGGTACTTCTCAGCCTCCCCCCTGGCTTGATCTTCAACGGCGTGATTCGCTCCGGCGGCACCCCGGAGGCTCTGGTGCAGTTCGGTGCGGAGAGCGGCACCTTGCGGGTCGGTCAGAGAGGCGGCAGCACCACTGACTACAGAACCACGGACTACAGAACCACGCCCCTACTGCCCGCGGGTTGGAGCGTGGCCAGCATCGATGTTCAAAAGGGTCGCCTCACCCTGCGTCAGGGCAAGCAGGCGGTGACGGCCGAGCTCTGAGGCTGCGGCCGCAGGCATCCACCAGTCCAGTCAGGTCATGGGGATCGGCTTCAGCATCGACGCGGCCGAGTAGCTGCCGGCAGCGCTCGCTGGTTTGGGGTCCGATTGAAACCACCGCCACCCCCTCCAGCTGGCTGCCCCAGGTGGGCCCGAAAGCCCTTTCCAGCAGCTGGCAGGTGTGGCTCACGGTTTTGGCGCTGCTGAAGGTGATGGCGTCGAGGCGACGTTGCTCTAGGGCGGCCACCGCAGCGCTGGGTAAACCCTCGGGACAGCTGGTCTCGTAGGCGGCAACTTCAACCACCCGCACACCAGCAGCGGCGAAGGCATCCGCTAGCAGGGTGCGGCCGCCGCTCTGCACCCGGGGCAGCAAAAGGCGCAGCCCCCAACCCGAGACGGGAAAATGCTCCAGCAGGCTGTCGGCCACAAAGCTGGGCGGGATGAAGTCGGCGGGCGCTCCAAGCGATTCCAGCTGGGCGGCGGTTTTACGGCCTACCGCAGCGATCTTCAGGTGGCTGGGCCGCCGTGCCAGGCAGCGGCCGATGCGGCGCAGCCGCTGCTCCACGGCCTCAACGCCGTTGCCACTGGAAAAAACCAGCCAGTGGAAATCATCGAGCTCGGCCAGGGCATCGTCGAGGGGGCCCCATTCATCTGGTGGGGTCACCACCAAGGCTGGTAGGTCTACCACCGTGGCGCCAGCGGCTTCAAACAGGCGCCGAGCTTCCCCTAGCTGGGTTTCGGCCCTGGTCACGGCGATGCTGCGGCCGCTCAGATAGGAGTCAGAAGCCATGGCCAGGGGGATCACTGGTCATCCAGCTTGACCATGCTGCCCGCCTGCTGCCGCAGTGCTTCCGCTTCGCTTTGCCGGTTTTGCTGCTCCAGTAGGGCGATCGCCTGGCGGAAGCCGCTGCGGGCCCCTGGCACGTCACCGCTGAGCAGCAGGGCCACGGCGAGGTTCTGCTGAGCGGCGGCCAGGCTTGGATCGCGCTCCAGGGCTGAGCGGTAGGCCGCGATTGCCGCCGGCAGCTGGCCGCGTCGCCGCTCGCTGATGCCCAGGTGCAGCCAGCCGAGGGCCAGTTCGGGGGCCGCTGCGCAGGCCTGGCGGCACAATTCGCAGGCCTCTTCCAGGGCGCCCTGGCTCCTGGTGCCGGGCTCTTGCAGCAGGGCGGCCAGATTCAGCCGGGCCGCCAGGGTGAGCCGCGGCGGCAGGGGTAGTTCCAGGGCTTGGCGGTAGAGCTGGCTGGCGCGGTTCGGGTCGCTGCTGCCCAGGGCGATCGCCAGGTGCAGCAGCAGCTCATAGCGCTCGGGGTGGCGGCTGGCTGGGCACCGGGCCAATCCCTGCTGCAGCAAGGCGATGCCGCGTTCGCGGTTGCCCTCGCTCACCTCCAGGCTGCCGAGCTTGGCGCAGGCGTAGGGATCTCCGGGATAGGCGGCCAGGTCGGCCTCCATGGCCTGGCGCAGCCGCTTTGCCTTGGCGCCGCTGGCCAGCAGATCACTGCGGTAGCCATCGTGGGCTAAAGCAGGCACGGCGCAATCCGCCAGTTGCCAGTGGGGCTCCTTTTCCAGCAGGGCCAGCACGCTGTCATCCACCATCGAGTGGTATGGCCGGCTCCAGTGGATGGCTGGATGGCGGCGAAACAGGCGGCTCACATTTGAGTAAGGCGACTGGGCTGCCCCCAGCTCCTGCCGCAGCAGGTTGATCAGCAGCAGATCCGGCTCGGCCATCAGGGCTTGGAGCGGCTGGCGGGCCTCGGGCAGCAGCCACTCGTCGGCATCGAGCACCAGCACCCAGTCGCCGGTCACGTGCCCCAGGGCCTCATTGCGGGCCGGTGCGAAATCCCCTGGCCAGGGCAGCTGGTGCACCACCGCACCGCAGCTCTCGGCGATGGCGATGGTGGCATCGCTGGAACCGGTGTCCAGCAGCACCATCTCATCGACGAAGTCCGCCACCGAGGCCA
Source organism: Cyanobium usitatum str. Tous (assembly GCF_963920485.1). Lineage (NCBI taxonomy): Bacteria > Bacillati > Cyanobacteriota > Cyanophyceae > Synechococcales > Prochlorococcaceae > Cyanobium > Cyanobium usitatum. The sequence continues at coordinate 46,380 of NZ_OY986431.1, forward strand.
GGCAGCGCTCCAGCCGCTCGGCTTCGTTGCGCACGATCATCGAGAGACTGAGCATGGGCCGGATGGGGACGGGGCGAGAAACGGACAGCTCGGCTCCGGTTCAGTCGGTGAAGCCAGCGCTTGCTTCAGTGTCTCCCAGCCCCAGTTCACTGCCCAGTTTTTGCAGAGCTTCGGCCTGAGCCAGGGGCATCTGGCCAGGGCTGTAGACGCCAGGGACGCCCGGCGGCAGGAGGGGGCGCAGCTCCTCCCAGAGGTAGGGGCTGCCGTAAACCACCAGCCCCGCCAGCCTTCCGGCTCTTGCTAACTGGCGCATGGCCGCGGGCCAAGGTTCGGCGCTGCCGGCGCTGCCGCGAAAGGGATTGCCCCGCACAAACAACTGCAGGAGCACCTGGCCTGGGCCGAGCCGCTCCAGGGCGAGGGGGGCGTCGGCGTCTGTGGTCCAAGGGCTTGGGCTGCGGGCCTCCAGCAGCACGGTGCGCCAGCCGCGGGATTCGGGCCGCGCCAGGGCTGGAGCGGTGGCGCTCAGCACTGCTGCGGCTGCGGTTAGGGCCGAGTCGAGCCTGATTAGGTTGATGCCGGCCTGGGGGGTGGCGGCGCCGCTGCTGCCGGCTGTCTCCATGGTGGTTTGCACCAGTTCCAGGGCCAGGGCCTGGTTGGGCTGGGCGGCCGCCTCCGGATCGGCAACGGCCACGGCCTCCCCAGATCCAGATCCAGCGCAGCGCTCCAGGGCCTGAAGGCGGCGCTCGGCACTGGCTTCCAGCTGCTCAACCCTGAGCCGGCCGCTGGCCACCGCTTCAGCGATGGCGGCGATGGCGGCATCCGCATCGGCGGGCATCAAGACCAGATCGGCCCCGGCCTCCAGGGCCAGCACGGCCGCCTCCCCGGCGCCGTAGCGCCCGGTGATCGCGTCCATCACCAGGGCATCGGTCACGATCAAGCCAGCGAAGCCCAGCTGCTGGCGCAGCAGCCCGGTAAGCACCGGTGTGGACAGGGTGGCTGGCCGCTCTTGATCAAGCTCCGGCAGCATCAGGTGGGCGGTCATGACCGAGGCGACTCCAGCAGCGATCGCCTGTTGAAACGGCGGTAGCTCAATCGCCGCCAGCCGCTCGCGTCTGTGGGGCAGCAGGGGCAAGGTGATGTGGGAATCGGTGCTGGTGTCGCCGTGGCCAGGAAAGTGTTTGGCGCAGCCGAGCACCCCAGCTGCCTGCACCCCGCGCACAAAGGCTGCTGCCAGCGCCCCGGCCGTGGCTGGATCTTCTCCCCAGGCCCGCACATTGATTACCGGGTTGGCCGGGTTGTTGTTGACGTCGCACACCGGCCCCAGCACCCAGTTGAGCCCCAGGGCCCGGGCATCCCGGCCCGTGCACTGCCCGTAGCGTTCGGCTAGCTCAAGCGCCTGTTGGGGCTCGCGTCCGTAGAGGCGCCCTAGGGCTAGGGGTGGCACCAACCAAGTGGCGCCGTCGAAACGCTGGCCCACCCCCTCCTCCACATCGGCGCAGAGCAGCAGCGGCCCAGCTGCCCAGCGGCCTAGCTGGCTGCAGCGCAGGGCCACCTCGGCGGCGCTGCCGCCAAGCAGGATCACACCGCCCACCCCGGCCTCCAGCAGGCTGCGGAGCTTGTTGTTAGGCAGCTCCCAGCGGGGGTAGCCGCGTTGATGGTCGGCAAGTTTGCCGCTGGCCCGCACCACGATCAGCTGGTGGATCAGGCGCAGCAGGGCTGGAGCCGTGGTTTGGGTCGAGCTTGGTTCAGAGATCACTGGCTTCGGCGGGTTCGCCTTTCTCCTGCCGCTCGTCCTCTAGGCGATTGAGCAGTCCCAGCACTGTGGTGCCCTTTTCGATACCTCGATCGAGCACAAACACCACCTCAGGGGTGCGCCGCATCTTCAGCCGCCGGCTCAGCTCACCCTTCACGAAGGCGCTAGCCGAACTCAGCCCTGCCATGGCTTGCTCTTTGTCGGCGTCGCTGCCGAAGACGCTCACAAAAATCTTGCAGTGCTGCAGATCGCCCGCCACCTCAACTGTGGTGACACTCACCATCCCCTGGTTGACCCGCTCGTCCTTGATGCCGCCAATCAGGAGCTCACTAATTTCGCGGCGGATCAGGGAGGCCACCCGCTCCACCCGTCGGCTCTGTGCCATGGCTATGCCAGCGGTGCTGGGTTCACCATCGCATGCAGGATCAGCCCCAGGCTCAGCAGGCCGCTGACGCCGGCGCCAATCAGGGCAACCGCCGTTACCGGATTGCGGCCCCGAGCCGCCAGCGGTTCGAACACCGAATTGGCCACACCCAGGCCAAAGGCCACCAGGTAGCGCGGGTAGCGCGTCACATTCAGGAAGAAGTCCTTCATCGCCCGGGGTGGTCGGTCCTTGCTGCTTGCTGGCTACTCTGCCGCCCAGAGGTCAGGTTTGAAGCATGGAACTGCACCAGTTCAGGCATTCGGCCTTTTGCGAGAAGGTGCGGCTGGTGTTGGCCGCCAAACGGCTCGACTACACGGTGGTCGAGGTCACGCCCGGTTTGGGCCAGCTGGAACTCTTCCGCCTGTCGGGCCAGCGCCAGGTGCCAGTGCTGCTGGATGACAGTGAAGTAATTGCCGATTCCACGGCCATTGCCCTGTATCTGGAGCGGCATCACCCCGAGCCGCTGCTGCTGCCCGAGGCCCCGGCCGAGCGAGCCCGGGTGCTGCTGATCGAAGACTGGGCCGATACGGCCCTTGCTGCCGGCTGCCGGCTTGCCCTGGTGCAAGCGGCGGCTGTTGATCCGCTGTTGCGCTCCGCCCTGCTGCCCGACTCCACCCCCGGCCCCCTGCGTCAGCTGGTCAGCAACCTGCCCGCCGCCGTGATGGCTGGCGTTGGCGAGGCGGTGGCAACGGTGGTGGGCAGCGCTGAGCGCCAGCAGCTGCAGACCAACCTCGAGCAGTTGGCTGTGCTGGTTGCCGATCAGCCCTATTTGGTGGGTGATCGCCTCACCCTTGCCGATCTGGCTGTTGCCGCCCAGTTGGGCTTGCTGAAATTCCCGGCCAGCAGTGGTGCCCCCTTAGCGGGCCAGGGCGTTAGCGGCATCGCCGACCACCCGCTGCTTGAGCCCCTGTTCAACTGGCGGGATCGGATTGTGCTGGAGGCGGGTCGGGGCTGAGCGGCGTCAGGGTTAGTTGGAAATGGCCGCTGCTGCTGGCCGCGGCGGCCAGGCCTAGGGCAGGGGAGGGATAGCTGGCCTGCCACTGCTCGGTCGTCACCGTGCCGTCGGGATTTTGGCTGTAGTGGCTCAGGGTTTCCACCCGGCTCACCCGGGGGTCGCCGGGGCCGTGCAGTACCTGCAGGGCCAGTTCGTCGGCCCAGAAGTCGGTCGGATTGGACGATTCGCTGCGGCGTCCCACCACCGTCGATTCCAGTTGCTGATCACCCGCCAGCAAGGCGATCTGGCGGTTTGGGTTGGTCGGATCATTGCGCACTTGCAGCAGGGCAGCGCCCAGCAGGGCCCTGCCGATCGCGGTGGCGTTGAAGGCCCGATCGCCCACCACTGCTCCGCCTGGGTCGGGGCTGAAGCGCACCTCGTACTCCAGGTCATCGCTGCGCACCTGCCAGCGCCCGGCCATCCAGTCGGGGTAGTTCAAATCCTGGTGGCCGGCTCGAGCTGAGGGTCGCTCCAGGGGAGCGGGCAGGCGCCACTCGGGCCAGTGGGCAGCCCGTTCCGCCAGCACGCCCGGCCCCATCGCCAGCAGCAGCGCCAGGATGGGCGCCAGTAGGGCTCCTGTCATGTCCGATCCCCTGTTGCGGGAGCTTGATCATTACGTGGTGCTGGAGCCCGGTGGCGGCGAGCGGATTCTCACGGCGGCCGAAACCCTGGCCTGGCTTGAGGCCCGGCTTGCCAAGCTGGAGCCGGTGCCGGCAGATCTGGCCGCTCTCCCTAGCCCGGGCCTGCAGGCCCAGCGACTGCTGGAAACCGCCTGCGAACTGGAGTTGGCGCCTGGATTGACGATTCAGTGGTTTGCGGTGCGGATCGAACCGCCCGGCTAAGGGGGTAACTCAGTTGAGGGATGGCGTGATCTGGCCATCGGCCTGGCGCAGCTCCACCGGGGCCTCAGGCGCTGCAGCTGGGTCTTTGAGAATGGCTGGCAGATCGGCCAGCACCTGCTGGGCCACTTGGGCGGGGCTAGCTCCAGCCTGCTGCACTCGCAGGTCGGCTTGGGCATAAAGCGGGTTCCGTTGGGCCAGCAGCTCGCCTAGGCGGGCGCCTGGATCACGGGCCTGCAGCAGGGGCCGGGTGGTCGAATCGGCGCGCAGGCGTTGCAGCAGTAATGGGGCTGGCGCATCCAGCCACACCACCACCCCCTGGCGCATGTGGCCCCAGTTCTCGGGCCTGGTCACCACTCCACCTCCGGTGGCCACCACCAGGGAATGCCAGCCGGCGATCTGGCCAAGCACCGCCGTTTCCAGTTCTCGGAAGCCGGCTTCGCCGTCAGTGGCGAAGATTTCGGGGATGGTGCGGCCAGCAACCTGCTCCAGAGCATCGTCGGCATCAAGGAAGCGGTAGCCCAGCGCTTCGGCCAAGGGGCGGCCGACGGCGCTTTTACCGGCGCCCATCATGCCGATCAAATAAATGTTTAGCCCTTGCAAGCGCTGGGTCAAGCTCGGCGATGGGGGTTTATTCATGGCTGGGTTTTCCTGGTTCGACGCCTTGGCCCTTGCCCGTTTCTAGGATGGTGTGCCACCGACCCGGGCGATGACTGCTACTGCAACAGCGTCAGGTTTCTCGCCGAACTCGGCCAGCTCCAGCCACGGGCGGGGCCGCCCCTGCGTAATTACCAGGCGGGCCACCTTCAGCGCCAGTCATCGCTACTGGTTGCCGGAGCTCAGCGCTGAAGAGAATCAGGCCCGCTTCGGACTCTGCAGCCTGGCCCCCGGCCACGGCCACAACTACACCTTGGTGGTGGCCATGGCTGGTCCGCTCGATGCGGACGGCATGGTGCTCAATCTCTCTGAGGTGAAGCACGCGATCCGGGCTGAGGTGACGGCCCAGCTCGATTTTCGCTTCCTCAACGAGGCTTGGCCTGAGTTCGATCTGGATCGTCCTGAGGGCAAGCTGCCCACTACCGAAGCTCTTTGCCAGGCCATCTGGACCCGCCTGGCCCCCCAGCTGCCCCTGGTGGGGCTGCGTCTGCACGAAACCGACACGCTCTGGGTCGACCTGCTCGCCCCCGGCTCCGCCCCAACCCCCATGGAAGCCTTTCTTTCGATCCGCACCCACTTCGCAGCCGCCCATCGCCTGGCCCGGCCCGAGCTCTCCCAAGGCGAAAACGAAACCATCTACGGCAAGTGCGCCCGGCCCCATGGCCACGGCCACAACTACCTGCTCGACGTAACCGTCCGCGGCCCGATCGATGCCCGCACCGGCATGGTCTGTGATCTGGCGGCACTGCAGCAGCTCGTCGACGACCTGGTGGTGGAGCCCTTCGACCACACTTTCCTCAATAAGGACGTGGAGCACTTCGCCAGCACGGTGCCCACCGCTGAGAACATCGCCCTTCACATCGCCGACCTGCTCAGCGCCCCAATTGCTGCCACCGGCGCCCGCCTGCACAAGGTGCGCCTCCAGGAAAGCCCCAACAACGCCGCCGAGGTGTTTGCTGAAACTCCCCAGCTGGAAATGGTGCCTGCGGCGCTCGAAGCCCTGGTGGCTGGCTGAGCCCCGTGCTGCGGCTGGTGCTGGCCGTCAGCCTGGATGGCCGCTTGGCGCCCCCGCAAGGTGGTGCTGCCCAGTTGGGTGGAGTTGGGGATCGTCAGGTGTTGGAGGAGGCCCTGGCCTGGGCTGATGGCTGCCTGATCGGTGCCGCAACCCTGCGCTGCCATGGCAGTACCTGCCTAATTCGGGCGCCTCACCTGCTGGCCCAGCGTGCAGCCAGCGGCCGCGCTGAGCAGCCGGTGGCTGTAGTAGTGAGTCGTAGCAACGATTTTTCTCCAGATTTGCATTTTTGGCGGCAACCGCTGCAACGCTGGCTGCTTACACCCAAGCAATCGCCGCTAGCCCCGGCTTTTGATCTTCGCCTGGATCTAGAGAGCTGGGGTGGGGCCCTGGCTGCCCTAGCGGATCAGGGGCTGGAGAGGCTGGTGGTGCTGGGCGGTGCATCCCTTGCCGCCAACCTGCTGGCCGAAGGCTGGATCGATGAGCTGCAGCTGACCCTTTGCCCCCGGCTGCTGGGTGGACCCCATGCCTGGTTGCCCCTGGAGGCCGCAGTTCAGGCTGGGGAGTGGGGCCTGCAGGAGCACCGGCGTCTGGAGGGTGAGGAGTTACTGCTGCGCTACCGCCGCGTCTTGGCGAAGCCCTGAGCCAGCTCCCTCAGAGAAACCTGCTGGAGGGTGTCGGCGGGCAGGCCCAGCATGCCGGCTAGGCAGCGTTTCAGCACTACTTCGCTGTCGACGCCGAAGTCGCCGCGGATCAGATCGCCCAGCACCGCCAGGCCCCGACCACTCGAGGCAGTTTCCTCCACCAAGCACTGGCTGGTGGGCCGGGCCAGCTGGGCGCAGGGAGCTTCTAATTTGGCGGCCAGGCTGCCATTGCCGGCGGCTGCGGTTTCCACGCAAACGGTTTTCAGCCGTTGCTCCAGTTGGGGTCGTACCAGCTGCAACACCGGCAGCAGCAGGCTCGTCAGCAATACGGGCGCGAACAGTACAGGTGCGAACAGGTGCACCGGAGTTGCCAGGGCACGGAACGATTGAGGCACCAAGGCGGCGCAGCTGTAGTTAGTTTTGCCCCTTGCGAGCCCCCATTGCAGCCATGGCTGAGTTGCAGGCCCGCTGGCACCAAAGCCTGGCCGAGATTCCCGAAGCCCATTGGGATGCCCTGCTGGCCGCGGCGCACCCCCAAGAGTTGCCTTTTTATCGCTGGCGCTGGCTGCAGCAGCTAGAGGCCAGCGGCAGCATTGCCCCGCGGGAGGGCTGGCAGGGCTGTCATCTGGGCCTGTGGCGCGGCCAGGTGTTGCTGGCGGTGGCTCCCCTCTATTTGAAGGGCCACAGCTACGGCGAATTCGTTTTCGACCAGAGTTTTGCCCAGCTCGCTGGCCAGTTAGGCCTGCGCTACTACCCAAAGTTGGTGGGCATGAGCCCGGTGAGCCCGGTGCAGGGCTACCGCTTTCTGATCGACCCCGCCGAGGACGAGGCGGAGTTAACCGCTTTTATGTTTGAGCTGATAGATGCGTTCTGCCGCCAGCACGCCATCCTCAGCTGCAATTTTCTTTATGTAGATCCAGGCTGGCAGCCGCTGGCTGAGGCAGCTGGCTGTGCTGCCTGGGTTAATCAGCAGAGTCAGTGGATCAATCCCGGCCATGAGGATTTCAACGCTTACCTGGCCAGCTTCAATGCCAACCAGCGCCGCAACATCAAGCGGGAGCGGCAGGCGGCGGCAGCCGCTGGCCTCACGGTTACGCCCCTGTTGGGCGAGGCAATCCCGCCGGCGCTAGTTGGGCGCATGTATGACTTTTATGCCCAGCACTGCAGTCGTTGGGGGGCTTGGGGCAGCAAATATCTGAGTGAATCCTTTTTTGCTGCCCTGGCTGCCGATCCGGAGCTGCGGCGCCACATAGTGCTCTTCAGTGCCCATCGCGGTAACCCCGGCGAGCCGGTGGCCATGTCCCTGTGCGTCCATGCAGGCGACCAGCTCTGGGGGCGCTACTGGGGCAGTGATGAGCAGATTGACTGCCTTCATTTTGAGGTCTGTTACTACGCTCCGATTGCCTGGGCAATCGAGCGCGGCATCCGCGCCTTTGATCCCGGCGCTGGTGGTAGCCATAAGCGCCGGCGTGGTTTCGTGGCCCAGCCCCGCGTCAGCCTGCACCGCTGGAGCGATCCACGTTTTGCCTCGATCCTGCAGCGCTGGTTGCCTGGGGCTAATGAGGAGATGGCCGAGCTGATGGCGGCTATGAATGCGGAGCTGCCTTTTACGGCTGCCTACGATCCACCGCATGCCTGAAGTGCCTCCCAGCCGCCAACAGCTCGATGACCAGCTCTCCCAGCGGTTCATCTCCTTAGACCCCGCCGGCTACTTCCTAATTCGCATCGATCGCGAGGCGGCGGAGCTGGTTGTTGAGCACTACGGCAATGGCATCGATGAGCGGGGCTTAGCCACCGATCCCGATACCGGAGAGGTATTGAGCTGCCGCGGCGGCGATGTTCGCGAGCCCTTGGCAGTTTTCCGGGGCTGCAGTGCCAAGCAACTGGGTATTGACCTAACCGAAGGTCCAGCTCCTCACCCGCTCACCTGCTTAGACCACGCCCTCTATCTAGGCAGGGAGCTCCAAAGAGCTCAAGCGTGCCTTGAGCAAGGAATTGAATATGTACAAGATTAGGCAAATATTGATTAATTAATCCAGCCGAGCTTGTCGACTGGATTCAACTAACACCTTTAAACCGGCTGTAGTTCGCGGCTTGGCTCGACTGTGGTCTTTGGAGGATCGGGTGGCAAGGTGGCCAGCTGCTCTTCTATCTCGCGCCGCACGATTGCGCGGTATTCGAGGAAGTGTTCGTTGTGGGCCAGGATCGATATGAAGCCAGTGAAGCGCTTCGGGTTGTGGCGATACATGCCATAGAGCGATTTCCAGAAACGCACCCTGGTGTTGCGCTTGAGGCCTTGGCGCCAAAGAATGATTCCTAAAGCGCGCAGATCAACCCAGCTGGTCGGCTTGGGCTGACGGCTGCCGGGAACAACCAACTTCTTCCATTGTTGGGGGGGTAGTTTCAGGAAGTAGGAATAAACGCGATCAATGAATGCGTTTGGCTCATAAAGGGCGCCGAAGGCGTCGACATACTCATTGGCGATGTCGCGAATCGGCCGGGTGGGCTCGAAATTAAGCAGGTTGGTTTGGTTGACCCCTTTTGCAGCTGCCTTGCCTTCGATCAAGCGACCCTCTTTTTCGAGGCGATGCCAAAGAGCTGTATTTGGAAGGGCCTGAAGCATGCCCATCATGGCGTGGGGAATGCCAGTGCGGGTCACAAACTCGACGATCCTGCCGCCCGCGCCTTCTTTCTCCCCGTCGAATCCGATAATGAAACCAGCCATCACCCGCAACCCGTAGGAGGTGATTTTGTCGACAGAATCCACTAGGGAGCTGCGAGTATTTTGTAATTTACCGGCAGTTTCCAGGCTCGATTCGTCGGGGGTCTCGATGCCGAGGAAGACGCTTTCAAAGCGGCACTCCACCATCATTTGCATCAGGTCATCGTCCGCCGCTAAATCCACTGAGGCTTCGGTGGCGAAGCTGAATGGGAAGCCGTGGTCAATCTGCCATTGGCGCAAAAGTGGCAACAGCAATTTGACATTGCGCTTGTTGCCGATGAAGTTGTCATCCACCAGGAACACCGAGCGACGCCAGCCCAAGTCGTAGAGGCACTGCAGCTCAGCTACTAGCTGCTCAGGGTTCTTGGTGCGAGGTTTGCGCCCATACAGCACGATGATGTCGCAGAACTCACATTGGAAGGGGCAGCCTCGGGAGAACTGCACCGACATCTCGGAGTAGGCGTCCAGCTCAAGCAGGTCAAAGCGTGGAATCGGCGTTCCAGTTACATCTGGTTTGACGCCATCAGAGCTGAACCGGCCCTGGCTGTCACCTCGCTCAATGGCTTCGATGAACAATGGCAGGGTGATTTCACCCTCGTCGAGGATTTTGTAATCCGCCAGTTCGAGCTCGGGCGCATCTGGGGTGGAACTGGCAAAAGGACCTCCCACGGCGACGGGAATACCGCGCTGCTTGGCTTTGCCGATCTGAGTGGCCATATCGGCCTTCTGCACGATCATTCCGGAGATCACCACCAGCTCGGCCCAGTCCCACTCGGCTTCGCTGACCTCGCGCACGTTGCGGTCAACCAGCTTCATTTCCCATGACTGGGGCAGCAGGGCGGCCACTGTGACCAGTCCCAAGGGCGGCAAAAGCACCTTGCGATCGATCAACTCAAGGATTTTTTCGTAGCTCCAGAAGGTTTTCGGGAACTCTGGGTAAACGAAGAGAGTGCGCATGCAAACAGCCGAACTGGGTTGATGACCGGGGAGAACCAGGGCGCTTTTCTGCGCTGCTATGCGGTGTAGGTGACTTAAGCTTAGGAGGTCTACGGAAATGAGGAAGCATGCGGGCTTTCTGCTGTAATGGCCTCACCTTCAATGATGGCCTGCCATGGCTGCCGCGATTTACCTGGGTTTGTTTGGTGGTGGGCTGGCCGTTGCTATTGCAGCATCGATCGTGCTGCGCGGCATCAAACTGATCTGAGCTTGAGTCTCAGGCCCCTGCGGCTGATCAGCTCCTGCAGGCCTAAGACGAAGCCAGCCGCCCCCAGCACGGCAAAGGTTCCCTGTAACCCGAGCGTCAGGCTCATGGCAGCTGCCAACAGGCCGCTGAGACCGCCCCCACCCAAGAAGGCGATCTGGCCCAACCCGGCCATGCGACCCCGGATGGCCATCGAAGAACCCACCTGGCTGATCAAATTGACCCCTGCCAGCAGGCTGGCGGTGCCAGCACCGAGGGCGAAGGTGGCCGCCAGGCCTATTCCCACCGTTTCTGGGCTGCTGAAAGCGGCCATAGCTAGTTGGGCTGTTGCGGTGATCAGGGTGCAGCTTCCTAGCAGCAGGCCAGGGCGCTGGCTCAACCAGCGACTGTGACGCTGCAGCACTAGGCCGCCGCTGATGCTGCCTGCTGCCAACACGCTGGTGAATAGGCCGAGGGCCTGGGGGGATGGGCCCAGTAAATCCCGGGCCATCAAGGGGGCTAGGCCTGGGTGGAAGAAGCCCAGTAAGCAAGCTAGAGCCGTGTAGATCAGCACGTGCCTCAGCACCGGACCACTGCCGCGCCAGGCGGCTCTGAGCCCACTGCTGGCTCCAGCCACGCTGCGCTGCTCCAGCCCCCTATTGGGGTGGAGCAGCCACAGCACTGAGGCGATAGGGATCAAGTAAGTGGCGGCATCGATCGCCAGGGCCGTGCCCGCGCCGGTCCAGGCCAGCAGCCAGCCCCCTATGGGAGGCCCTACCAGCTTGCCCACGTTGAAAACCACCGAAAAGCTGGTGAGGTATGGAGCCAGTTGCTGGGGACCCTCCACCAGTAGGGCGCAATATTTGTTGCGGGCCGTGAGTTCGTAGGCACTGGCGATGCCTACCAGCAGGGTGCTCAGTAGCAGCAGGACTACCTGCAGGTCACCACTGCTCAGTGGTATGGCAACGGCTCCCAGGATGCCGGCTGCGAAAAGTCCCCATTGGGAGCGGATCAGCACGGCTTCGCAGCCCAGCTTGTCGGTCGCAACCCCTGCTGGCCCACTTACCAGCAGGGAAGGCAGGGCCAGCACCGCGAAATGGAGGGCAAGCACCATTGGATTGCCGCTGCCATCCATCAGGATCCAGCCCTTAGCCGTGAGACCTGCGAAGGATCCAGCTGTGCTCAGTCCTGAGGCAACCAGAAAGGTGGTGCGTTGATGCGGCCGCCAGCTCAAGCGCCTAGGCGGCGGCTGTCAAGGGCCTCAGCAACCATTGCCTTGGCGCCCACGACCTCGCCGATCAGGTCGTAGGTGTCGGCAGCGGAGATGCGCACCTGCACCATGGTGCCTGGTGCTGCGCAAAGTCCGCCCTCACCTGGATGAACCCGCACTTCGCCATCCACCTCGGGGGCGAAGCGGGCGCAGCGGCCGAGCATCTCGCCGCTGCTGGGGTTCTCCTGCTCGATCAGCACATCCACGATGCGGCCCACCCAGGCGGCGTTGCGGGCGGCGGCGATCGGCTGCTGTAGGGCCATCAGACGGTCCTTGCGCTCTGCTGCCACCTCGGCGGGCACCTGATCCGGCAGGTCGGCGGCGGGGGTGCCCTCCTCCGGTGAAAAGGTGAACACGCCCACGTGGTCGAACTGCTGCTCGCTCACGAAATCGAGCAGGTGCTGGAAGTGCTCTTCGGTTTCGCCAGGAAAGCCCACGATGAAGGTGGTGCGCAGCACCGACTCGGGCAGCTGTTCGCGGATCCGCCGCAGCACGCCGCCGGTTACGTCCGCTTGCCAGGGGCGGTTCATGGCCCGCAGCACCTCGGGGTGGCTGTGTTGCAGAGGCAGATCCAGATAGGGCAGCACGTTGGGCACCTCGCGGTAGGCCGTAAGCACTGCCTCGGTGAGGCCGGTGGGATAGGCGTAGTGAACGCGGATCCAGGGGATTTCCACCTCCCCCAGGGCCCGCAGCAGCTCCGCCAGCTGGGGCTTGCCGGCCAGATCGAGGCCGTAATTTGTGGTGATCTGGCTGATCAACACCAACTCCTTCACCCCTTGAGCCGCAAGCTGCTTTGCTTCAGCCACGATGCTCTCGATCGGGCGGGAGCGCTGATTGCCGCGCAGGTGGGGAATGATGCAGAAAGCACAGCGGTAGTCACAGCCTTCGGCCACCTTCAGGTAGGCCAAGGCTTCGCTGGTGGTGCGGTAGCGGGGCAGGTGCTCGTCGCCCACGAAGGTGGGGTTGGCGCTCACCTGATTGACCCGCTCGCCTGCCTCCACCCGCTCCAGCACGCTGACGATGTGTTGGTAGTCGCCGGTGCCCACGATCGCCTTGGCTTCGGGGAGGCTTTCGAGCAGCTCCTCCTGGAAGTGCTGGGCTAGGCAGCCCGCGATGATCAGCTCCTTGCCCTGTTCGGCTAGCTCTACCAGGGTGCGCACCGACTCCTCGCGTGCTTCCTGGATGAAGCTGCAGGTGTTCACAACCACCAGAGTGGCGTCGCTTTCATCGGCACTGACTCCGTAGCCAGCCTCGGCTAGCAGACCCAGCATGTGCTCGGTGTCCACGCGATTTTTTTCGCAGCCCAGGTGGGCAAAAGCAACGGTGGGCTTGGCTGCAGGAGCTTGGGTTTCCTGGGTCACAGTTTTGCCAGGGCAGGGAATCACCCTACGTTGCACGCTGACGGCACCCTGAAACCCTGGTTTGCGCCTGCCACAATCAGGCCAGCCTGGGCAACGACCCGTGACCTCAACCCGCCTCAGCCAGCGCCTTAGCTCCAGCCGGCGCCGTAGTGATCCGGCCCGCCGCTGGGCTCGGGTGGCCATGGCTGTATTGGCCACCATCGGCGCCATCGATACAGGCGCCATCACCCTGAAGCGCTGGGGTCTGCTGGGTCCGCTGAGTTGCCCTGGCGGAGCCGAGGGCTGCGACAAGGTGCTGAACAGCGCCTGGGGCAGCTTGTTTGGCCAGCCCCTGTCTTTGTTTGGCTGGCTGGCCTACGGGGCGGTGTTGCTGCTTGCTGTGCTGCCGCTGGTGCTGCGCGGCGACTCGAGAGCGGCCCTTGCTCAGCGCAGTTGGTGGGCCCTATTGCTGCTGAATACGGGCATGGCCGTTTTCAGCCTGTTGTTGATGGGCTTGATGGTTCTGAAGATTCAGGCCTTCTGTTTCTTCTGCGTACTCTCAGCGACTCTCAGCCTGAGCCTGCTAGTGATCAGTCTCGTGGGTGGGGAGTGGGAAGACCGCGGCCAGCTGGTGTTCCGGGCCGTGATCGTGGCCTTGTTGGTAGGCATGGTGGGCCTGGGTTGGGCGGCTTCTGTGGATCGCCCCGCCGCGGTGCGGGGGGCTGGGGTTCCTCCCGTAGTTGTGGCCACCAGTAGGCCAGAAGCGGTTGGCCTAGCAGAGCATCTCAGCCGCACCGGCGCGGTGATGTACACGGCCTACTGGTGCCCCCATTGCCATGAGCAGAAGGAGCTGTTCGGCAAAGAAGCGAGCGCCAAGTTGGGCCTGGTTGAGTGCGCTGCCGATGGCCAAAACAGCCAGAAGCCACTGTGCGACACCAAGGCAATTGAGGGCTTCCCCTCCTGGGAGATCAACGGCAAGCTCGATTCCGGCGTGAAGTCCCTAGCTGAGCTCGCTCGGCTTTCTGGTTACGCCGGCCCAGTGCCCTGAATAGGGGCGGTGCTTGGGGGCTGGTGCATCTGTTGATCGGTGTGGCGCTGCCAAAAGGGCTGGGCGTGGGGCGAATCGGTGCGGTGGTGTCCCCCCCGGCTCTCGGTGCGAAACAGAGCAGCTTCGATTAGCAGCTCGGTCAGCACCAGCCGTTGCTGCAGTTCCTGCAGCCGCCGCAGGGCGGGCACCGCCGCCGGGTCGAATTGGACGCTCTGGCCCGGCTCCAAGTTTTGTAGTTGCCGCCAGGCTTGGCTGGTTTCGAGTTGCCGGCGCTGGCCCCGCAGTTGCTGCAGGGCAGGCCCCAGGCAGTGGCCATTGCGCTCTACCCCAGCCACCTGCCAGCAGAGATCCCGCAGGGCGCTGATCTGGGCCTCCAGGCTCTGTTTTGAGGGCAAGGGCAGCTGGGTGGTGGTCGGCGGCTCTCCTTGGTTGGCCGCGGTTGGCCTGGCCGGCGCCAGCTCGATTGTGCCCAGCTGGCGGGCAAACACCAGGCACTCCATCAGCGAGTTGCTGGCTAGCCGGTTGGCCCCGTGCACGCCCGTGCAGGCCACTTCGCCTACGGCATAGAGGCCAGGCACGCTGGTGGCGGCTTGGAGATCGGTCCAAATGCCGCCCATCCAGTAGTGGGCTGCCGGTGCCACTGGTATCGGTTCCCGGGTGGGTTCTAGCCCGAGTTCGCGGCAACGCCCCAGGATCGTGGGGAACTGGCGCTCCAGACGCGGCAGTCCCACAGGCCGCAAATCCAGCCACAGATGGTCTACGCCTAGGGCCTGCATCCTTCTGGCCAGGGCGCGACTCACCTCATCCCTTGGGGCGAGATCTGCTCCCGGCAGCTGGGCCACCGGGCTGGCTCCCGACCCTTCCACCAGGCGCGCCCCTTCGCCGCGCACCGCCTCCGAGATCAGGAAGTGGGGCGCACCCGGCAGCATGAGGGCCGTGGGATGAAATTGCACAAACTCCAGATCGCGCAGTTGTGCGCCGGCTTGCCAGGCCATCACTACCCCGTCGCCGCTCGCCAGGCTGGGGTTGGTGGTGTGGGCGAAAAGGTGGCCTCCACCACCGGTGGCCAGCACCACCGCCCGGCTGGCAAGCCAGTGGAGGCGGTTTGCCTCGAGCACGGCCAGGCCCACACAGCGGCCCTGCTCCAACCAGAGTTGCCAGGCCACAACCCCCTTGCGCTGTTCGAGCCGGGGCCGGAGCAGCACCTCCCGTTCCAGGGCTTCCACCAGGGCACCGCCGGTGCGGTCTTGGGCATGCAGCACCCTCCGGTGGCTGTGGGCGGCCTCCAGGGTTGTGCTCAGATTTTCGCCGTCGCGGTCGAAGGCCATGCCCAGCTCCAGCAGGCGCGCCACGCAGGCTGGAGCGTCATGCACGAGCCGCTCAACCGCCGCATGGTCACAGAGCCCGGCCCCCGCCACCAGGGTGTCGTCGATGTGGCTCTGAAAGCTGTCGTTAGGTCTTGTTACTGCGGCGATACCTCCCTGGGCCCAACGGCTGGCGGATCGTGGCGTGCTGCTGGGATCACTGTCCTTGCTCAGCAACAGCACCCGCAGATGGCTGGGCAACTCCAGGCAGGCCATGAGCCCGGCTGCACCGCTGCCAACCACCACCACATCCCAGGACTGCTCTGCCATGGCGGCTGAAGACATCCGACAAAGGTCGGCACTAAAAAAGCCGCCGGAAGGCCCCGACGGCTTTCAAGAGAAGTGAATTTTAGACTTCAGCGGTACTGGCCATCGTTGATGCGGTCGTCGCCTTCGTTTAGGGCGATGACCGCATCAGTGACGGTGAAGTTGTCCTTGTACTTGTTGAACAGTTCCTTTTGGCGATCGGTCAGATCGAGGTTCAGCACATCGTCAACGCTGGCGTAGGGCCCCCCAAGGACGATTTTGCCGGCCAGGGTTGGATACATGCCGGGATAATCCTGGAAGCGGCGCACCGAACAGTTGTTGAGGTCCACCTTGCCGGCGCGCTCGGCGATTTTGTCGTCGGCCTGGTTGCGACGATCGGCTGCGTAAGCCGGGGGTGGAATCAGCAACGTGATCAAGAGGCCGGCCAGCACAACCCCACTAATCAGCCAGGCAACCAGCCGTTTCATCACGTCACTCCGTTGAACTACGGGAAGGGAGGCGACGCGACATCGGTCACCAGGAATCCAACGTTACAGAGCCATGCCGGAATCTCTACCTGTAACCCTCCAGGATTTGCAGTTCTTCAGATCAGGCCGCTGAGGGTCGGTGCCCCAAGGGCGGCCAGCAGGAAAAGGGCATCTACCGCCAAGGTTGTGGCCAAGGCTGCGCTGGTAATGCGTCCCACCTCGCCCAAACCCCAGAGCCAGCGGCAGCCTTGAACCAGCACAGCAGCGCAGAGCACAACCAACACCAGGCTTTGGGGGGCGAGCACTTGCTGGGCGGCAGCTTGCAGGAGCAGGGGTGCTTGGGTGCTGCCCGCATTGAGGACCAAGGGCCAGGAGGGCATCAGCCCGGTACCGGCTATGGCTGCATCAGTGGCTGCCGTACCAAGCAGGGACCCTAAATAGAAACCGCAGGCAACTTTCCAGCGGCTCTGCAGTCCTGCCAGAGCCAGGGGCAGAGCAAAGGCCTCGATGGGTAGGTGCCACACCGGATGGAGCCGGCACCAGCCCCAAAACAGGCTGCCAGCCAGCCAGCTGCCGCAGAAACCAACCAGCAATTCTCCGGCACGACTGGCTCGAGGATTGGGGTGCCGACTCAGGGCTAGTGCCAGGCCAAGCAGGGGCACCGTGAATAGAACCGCACTGAAAGGTGCTAGCCGCACCCAGGGAGCCTGCAGGAAAACTGGCAGGGTGACCAAAAATCCGCTGATCAGGCTCAGGCCAGGGTTGCGGCACAGTTGCAGCAACGCACGCAGCGAAGGTACGGGCGGAAGGCCTGCCGGGGCTATTGCGCTGGGAGGAGCCCCGACCACCAAAAATTGTGAAGAAAGATGCGCAACCTTAAGGGTTCAAGCGGGTAGGCGCGCCATAGGGTCGCTTCAGCTCGTGTTGCCCGCGATGTTTTTGCCGAACCTGCCTGTTGCGGTGATCGGTTTCTGGGAAGCCTGCTTTCGCTCCCTTGTGCTGGGGGTTTTGCAGGGGCTAACGGAGTTTTTACCGATCAGCAGCACCGCCCACCTCAAGGTGGTGCCGGTGTTGCTCGGCTGGGGCGACCCGGGGGTGGCGGTCACGGCGGTGATTCAGCTGGGCAGCATCGCGGCGGTGCTGGCCTATTTCCGCTCAGACCTGGCTGAAGTGTTGCGAGGCGTGGGCCGGGCCTGCCGCCACGGTCAGTGGGGCGAACCCTCTGCTCGCATGGGGGTCGCCATTGCCCTCGGCACTCTGCCGATTGTGTTTGCTGGTTCGGCTTTGAAGCTTTGGGTGCCCGATTACGACAACTCGCCGCTGCGCAGCATGGCCTCGATTGCGGTCGTGTCGATCGTGATGGCTTTGCTGTTGGCATTGGCCGAGCTGGTGGGTAGCCGTCGCCGCGAGCTGGTTGATGTGCAGCCCCGTGATGGTGTCTGGGTCGGCCTGGCTCAGGCCCTGGCTTTGGTGCCAGGCGTTTCCCGCTCGGGGAGCACCCTCACTGCCGCTTTGTTTGACAGCTGGCAGCGCCCGGCCGCCGCCCGCTTCTCCTTTTTGTTGGGCATTCCTGCAATCACCCTGGCGGGGCTGGTGTCGCTCAAGGAGGCATTCAGTGCGCCAACTGGTGGCGGCGCCGTGCCCTTGCTTGTCGGAATCGTTGCCGCTGCGGTGGTGTCCTGGTTGGCGATTGCCTGGTTGCTGCGCTTTCTGCAAACGAACAGCACCTGGGTATTTGTCGTCTATCGCCTGGTCTTCGGGGTTGGCATATTGATTTGGCTTGGCGCCAGGATGGGAGTCTGAATCCCTATCAGCTCCTAACGCCGTGTGGAATGAGCCCTCTGCGGGGATTGCCCTGGCTGCCCTCGATAGCAGCTCTCCGGGGGCGGTGCGCTTACCGGCCCCTGCCGTGGTCGCCTCGGTGGAGCCTGGTTCGATCGCTGAGGAGTTGGGCTTTCAGCCGGGCGACCGCCTGCTCAGCATCAATGGCAAGCGCCCGCGAGATCTGATCGATGTTCAGATGTTGGTGGGAGAGGAAGAGCTCACCTTGGAAGTTGAAGATCCCGATGGATCACTGCATACGATTGAGTTGGAGAAGGATCTCGACGAGGGTCTGGGCCTGGGATTCACCGAAGCTCTGTTCGATGGCCTCAAGCAGTGCAACAACGCCTGTCCGTTCTGCTTCATCGACCAGCAGCCACCGGGTCGCCGCAGCAGTCTCTACCTCAAAGATGACGATTACCGGCTCAGTTTTCTTTACGGCTCCTACCTAACACTCACCAATCTCACCGCTGCTGATTGGCAGCGGATCGAGGAACAGCGGCTTTCGCCCTTGTTCGTCTCCGTCCATGCCACCGAGCCTGAGCTGCGCAGCCGTTTGCTAGTCAATCCTCGGGCCGCTCTGCTGCTGGATCAGCTGGGCTGGTTCGCCCAGCGGGATTTGCAGATCCACGCCCAGGTGGTGGTGTGCCCGGGTATCAACGATGGCGCGGCCCTACTGCGCACCTTGCAGGATTTGGCCCAATTTGGCGGTGGCGATTGGCCCGCGGTGCTCTCCGTGGCTGTAGTGCCCGTGGGGCTTACCCGTTTTCGTCCCGACGGCGATGCTCTCGTACCCGTCGATCGCCAGTCTGCCCGCCAGGTAATCGCCTTGGTGGAGCCCCTGCAGCAGGGCTTTCAGCGGGATCTGGGTAGTCGTTTCGTTTGGTTGTCCGATGAGTGGTATCTGATGGCGGGGCTGCCGCTCCCCCCCCGGGCTGATTACGAGGATCTACCCCAGCAGGAAAACGGCGTGGGCAGCATTCGCGCCTTTATTGAGGCTCTTGAGCTCGCTACCCGGAAGCTGCCCAAGGCCCTGGCTAGGCCGCGGCGGCTGAGCTGGGTGGTGGGCCAGCTGGTGGCCGAAGCCCTAGAGCCGGTGGTGGCCAGGCTCAATGCGGTTGAGGGGCTTGAGTTGATTTTGCATGGCTTGCCCAGCCCTTACTGGGGACAGGAGCAGGTGGTTACGGGCCTGCTGACCGGTTCTGATCTGCTTACCGGCTTGGCTGGCTTGGATTTGGGCGAGGCCTTGCTGCTGCCAGCGGTGATGTTGCGCCAGGGCGAACCGGTATTCCTCGACGACCTCAGCCTGGCTGAGGTCGAGGCCCAGCTGCCGGTGCCTGTGCAGCTGCTGAAGGGTGCAGACGACCTTGTGGCCTCATGTTTAGGCAAGTTTCCATTAACTCCTTAAGATCGAAGCGATTAGGCTGATTTTGGCGTGCTCAATTTCACTTCCCGCTTAGCTCTGCTTTGCCTGCTGGGGGCTCCTTTACTGTCCTTTGCGGCCAAAGCTCAGGAGAAGCCAGACCCTGCTGCTTCCCAGGCGGATTTGACTTTGCCCATGTCTTCACCGTTGCCACTGGCGCCTGAAGCGCTGCGTCGCGACTCGACCACAAAGTTGCGGGGCTATCGGCCACGCCTAAACCCAACCCTTGTGACTCCGGCAGCCACCAAGCTGGCTCCTGGGCTTGAGAATCTGCCCGCACCCGCCTCCTTGGCGCTGCCGGTTAAGCCAGAGCAAGTGCGAATAACAGAGTTGCGCCCCCTTGGTTTAGTTGAAGTAGAAAACCTTGCCGAAGTCAACAACCCCAATCTCAAGGCGATTGCCAGCCAGGTAGATCAGGCTCAGAGCAATCTTCGAGCCCAAATTTCCCAGTGGTATCCCAACCTCAACTTGGAGGCAAATTCACTACCCGTTTACAACACCGGTGAGCAGAGCAACACGGTGTTTAACGGTGTTAAGCAGACTCAGGCCATTAATCGTTGGAATTTAGGAGCTGCTATCACGGCCCAGTGGTCACTAATCAATCCTCAGCGGGTGCCGACTATAGCGGCGGCGCGTGATCAATTTGAAAAGGCCAAGTTCCAATACGTCATTGCTCTACGGGATCTGCGATTGCAGGCAGCGTCTTCGTATTTTGATCTCCAGCAGTCTGACGACCAAGTCCGTATTGGTCAGGAGTCCGTACGCGCTTCTTTAGTTAGCTTGAGAGACTCCAAGGCAAGATTTCAGGCTGGTGTGGCTACAAAGCTAGAGGTGCTTGAAGCTGAAACCCAGCTTTCCCGTGATCAGCAGCTCTTGACCAACTCTCTAGCTGCCCAAGCAATCGCTCGCCGCACCTTGGCAGCTCTTTTGGATTTACCCCAAAATGTAACCCCAACCGCTAAGGATCCGGCAAGGGTCTTTGGCATTTGGCAGCCCTCGTTGCAGGAAAGCATTGTTGCGGCTTATACATTCCGTGAAGAGCTGGATCAGGCTTTGCTGGATATCTCAATCGCTAACAGCCAGGCTAATGCAGCATTGGGTGCTGTTCAGCCCTTCCTAAACATATTTGCTGCGTTTTCAGGCAGCGTTTTTGACGGCCAAGATCCTCAAGTTCTAAACGACCCCGCAGGCGATGGAACGGAATACAACACTGCTATTGGCCTCAACCTGAGCTGGCGCCTCTTTGATGGCGGAGCAGCTGCGGCCCAATCACGGCAAAATAAGCAGCTTGCCCAAGAAAATACCTTTCGCTTTGCCCAGCGCCGAGATGGCATTCGCCAGGAGGTTGAAACAAGTTTCTATGAACTTGAAAAAAATAACCGCAACATTGTGACTACCTCTAGGGAGGTGATTTCGGCGCGCGAATCCCTGCGGCTAGCTCGTCTGCGCTTCCAGGCTGGTGTGACAACCCAGCGAGAGGTGGTGGACAACCAGCGAGATCTCACTCAGGCAGAGGTGCGCTATTCCGGTTCAATCACTGACTACAACAAGCGTCTTGCCGAGCTGCGTCGCCGAACTGGCCTAGATCAAGTGGCTGGTTGCACGCCCCAGTCCCTACCGGCAGTCAAGCCTGCCGGCGCTTCAGATGTTCCCGTCGAACCCACACCCCTAATCCCTGCCTGTCAGGCAGCTGCCCAGGGAGCAGTCTGACGCCATGCTGGCGTCATCTGTAGATACACAGCCTTCACTTGGGCTGCCCAACACCTTCAGATTGGGTTTGTTCCAGGGGTGTTTGGGGTGCCTAGCCGTCGTCTTCGCGGGCCTGCTTAACAGGGTCATGCTCAGCGAGCTTGGGTTCCCGGGTTTACTGGTTGGTGGGGCCCTGGCATTTGAACAGTTTGTTGCTCCCTCCAGGGTGTTGTTCGGCCAAATTTCAGATGCCCATCCCTGGGCGGGTCGTCACCGGCTTCCATATATATGGCTGGGCACTTCCCTGTTTTGTGGCTTGGCGGTGCTCTCTGTTCCCCTGATCTTTCATGTGGGTCGCTTGCTTGAAGCCGCTTCCCAGCCCGAGTTGGCATTGGGGATCGCGGCGCTTTGCGGCCTGTTTGCTCTTTATGGCTTGGCGATTTCCCTCGCCGCCACACCCTATCTAGCCCTTGTGATTGATTGCACCAGCGAGGCTGAGCGCCCCCGGGCGGTGGGCCTGATTTGGTGTCTACTCACTGTTGGCATTGTGATCGGGGCAATCTCCATCAATCTGAGCTTGCGCAGTCTTGATGGCATCACCGATCCGGCCCTTTTAGAGCCTGTGTTGCTTGGCTTCATGGGCCGGGTGGCGGCAGTGGTGCTTGTGCTCACGGTTGTGGCCACCCTTGGGATCGAACCCAGCAACAAGCAACTTGACATAGCTGCGGGCGGGCAGCGCAGGGAGGATTCAATCACCCTGGCCCAGTCCTGGGTGCTTGTCAGCTCAAGCCGTCAGGTCTTGGTTTTTTTCTCCTTTCTGGTGCTGTTCACCCTGGGGTTGTTTCTACAGGACCCCATTCTCGAGAGCTACGCAGCAGACGTGTTTGGCATGCCGATTGCAGCCACGGCATCGCTGAACGCCATCTGGGGTATGGGAACTTTGACGGGCTTGCTCCTGGCTGGGCTATGGATCGTGCCCAAGTTTGGCAAATTGGCAACTGCACGCCTGGGTTGCCAGCTGATCCTGGTCAGCCTGGTCTTTTTGGCTCTCGCTGGGTTGGCGCCCCGTGTGCCGGTGCTGCAGGTCGTCATGCTCCTGTTTGGCTTGGCTGCGGGCATTGGGACCAACAGCGCCCTAGTGCTGATGCTTGATCTCACCTTGCCAGAGGCTGCGGGCACCTTTGTGGGGGTTTGGGGTATGGCCCAGGCCCTATCAAGGGCCTTAGGGAAAGTGCTCGGTGGTGGACTGCTTGATCTAGCCCGTTTTCTCCAACAGGCTTTTGAGCTTGCTCCGTCTGTTTATCTCCCCTATGCGCTGGTTTTAAGCGTTGAGGTGCTGGTTGCTTTTGGTGCCCTGGTGTTGCTGCGTAGCGTCAACCTGCGCCAATTCAGGGAGGATACGGGCCGCAGCCTCAGCAAGGTGCTGGCCCTAGAGCTCGGATGAACCCAACCCCCCCAGTGCCTTCACCCCCAGATCTCAATCCAGGCCTGGTTGAGCTGATCGATCTTGTGGCTGAACGGCAGCGGGCCGATTTCGGCCATATGGCTTCCGATCTCAAATCAGACGGCAGCCTGATCACGGCCTGTGACCGCTGGAGTGATGCGACCCTGGTTGAAGGATTGGCGCGCTTGTTTCCCGGTGAAGGGGTGCTGAGCGAGGAAGGCAACAAAGCAGTGCCTAAGACATCTGCTTATTGGGTGGTTGATCCCCTTGATGGCACCACTAATTTTGCTGCTGGGATTCCCTACTGGGCCATTTCGATAGCGCGTTTTGAGGCGGGTCGTCCCGTTCTGGCCGTGCTGGATGTGCCACCCCTGCGGCAGCGCATCGTGGCCATTCGCGGTCAGGGCGCCTGGCGTAATGGTCGCCCCCTGCTGGCTCCCTCCGGGCAGAGCCACCCTGCAGGCTGCGCTTCCTTATGTAGCCGTTCGATAGGAGTGCTGCAAAAGCTGCCCAATCAACGCTTCCCAGGAAAAATCCGTTTGCTTGGGGTGGCAAGCCTCAATCTTGTCAGTGTGGCTATGGGGCAAACGATCTCAGCCCTCGAGGCCACGCCCAAGATCTGGGATCTGGCAGCAGCGTGGTTGGTGCTCAGCGAGTTGGAATGCCCGATCCGTTGGCTGGTGCGATCACCGGAGTCGATCGATGCTGGCTCCGATCTGTCAGCAGCCGATTTCCCAGTGCTGGCGGCCGATCGGCCAGAAACCTTGGCCCGCTTTATGCCCTGGGCCGATGCGCTTGTGGCTGGATCCTTGCCATAAGGGCAACCTGGTTCTTGCCATAAGGGCAAGCGTGGTGATATGTTTTTGGACTGCGCGCAAGGGGGGAAGCCCCGGAAGCGAGCAGGCTTACGACGGAGGAGGCGAGAGCCGACGGTGTTGTAAGTTTTCTGAGTCGCTGAGAAGCGGCGTTCCGCCGAGAACTCCCGAGAGGGGGAGGAAGCGGAAGCACCTGGACAACTAAAAAGTTTAGGAACTGACGCTTTCACTGCGTCACGGATCAAGGGAGCCTGCACCGCCCGAGAGGGAGGGTGTTGGAGCTTTGATTTTTTAGCTGAGAGATTAGCTAGTGACGGAAATAGCAGTGAAGGTGTGAGGTCCCGTCAAAAAAAAACATAGCGTGACGCGCCTGTTGGTTGGTTTTTGTTGCCTTCTCACGAGGGAACAGGAGCTGGTGTGCCGATAGGAGAGGCGAGCGCGACCGGATCTGGGATTCGGGAAAGTCAAGAGGAAAGAAATTTCTGAATGCACTCTTTGAAACCTTCTGTCAGAGGAAGGGGCTCCAACTGTGAGACCTGCGCCAGTGGGTCAAAGCGGGTGAGAAGCAATTCAGGTTGAGGCGAAAGCCGATAGGACGTGAACTACAACGGAGAGTTTGATCCTGGCTCAGGATGAACGCTGGCGGCGTGCTTAACACATGCAAGTCGAACGAACCTTCGGGTTAGTGGCGGACGGGTGAGTAACGCGTGAGAATCTGCCCTCAGGAGGGGGATAACGGCTGGAAACGGCCGCTAATACCCCATATGCCGAGAGGTGAAATGAATTTCGCCTGAGGATGAGCTCGCGTCTGATTAGCTAGTTGGTGTGGTAAAGGCTCACCAAGGCATCGATCAGTAGCTGGTCTGAGAGGATGATCAGCCACACTGGGACTGAGACACGGCCCAGACTCCTACGGGAGGCAGCAGTGGGGAATTTTCCGCAATGGGCGCAAGCCTGACGGAGCAACGCCGCGTGAGGGATGAAGGCCTCTGGGCTGTAAACCTCTTTTATCAAGGAAGAAGATCTGACGGTACTTGATGAATAAGCCACGGCTAATTCCGTGCCAGCAGCCGCGGTAATACGGGAGTGGCAAGCGTTATCCGGAATTATTGGGCGTAAAGCGTCCGCAGGCGGTTTTACAAGTCTGTCGTTAAAACGTGGAGCTCAACTCCATTTCGGCGATGGAAACTGTAAGACTAGAGTGTGGTAGGGGCAGAGGGAATTCCCGGTGTAGCGGTGAAATGCGTAGATATCGGGAAGAACACCAGTGGCGAAGGCGCTCTGCTGGGCCATAACTGACGCTCATGGACGAAAGCTAGGGGAGCGAAAGGGATTAGATACCCCTGTAGTCCTAGCCGTAAACGATGAACACTAGGTGTCGGGGGAATCGACCCCCTCGGTGTCGTAGCCAACGCGTTAAGTGTTCCGCCTGGGGAGTACGCACGCAAGTGTGAAACTCAAAGGAATTGACGGGGGCCCGCACAAGCGGTGGAGTATGTGGTTTAATTCGATGCAACGCGAAGAACCTTACCAGGGTTTGACATCCTGCGAATCCCTTGGAAACTTGGGAGTGCCTTCGGGAGCGCAGTGACAGGTGGTGCATGGCTGTCGTCAGCTCGTGTCGTGAGATGTTGGGTTAAGTCCCGCAACGAGCGCAACCCACGTCTTTAGTTGCCAGCATTTAGTTGGGCACTCTAGAGAGACCGCCGGTGATAAACCGGAGGAAGGTGTGGATGACGTCAAGTCATCATGCCCCTTACATCCTGGGCTACACACGTACTACAATGCTACGGACAAAGGGCAGCAAACTCGCGAGAGCTAGCAAATCCCATAAACCGTGGCTCAGTTCAGATCGTAGGCTGCAACTCGCCTACGTGAAGGAGGAATCGCTAGTAATCGCAGGTCAGCATACTGCGGTGAATACGTTCCCGGGCCTTGTACACACCGCCCGTCACACCATGGAAGTTGGCCACGCCCGAAGTCGTTACTCCAACCCTTGTGGAGGAGGATGCCGAAGGTGGGGCTGATGACTGGGGTGAAGTCGTAACAAGGTAGCCGTACCGGAAGGTGCGGCTGGATCACCTCCTAACAGGGATACAATAACTAAT
The DNA here is from genome assembly GCF_963920485.1 of Cyanobium usitatum str. Tous. Taxonomy (NCBI): domain Bacteria; kingdom Bacillati; phylum Cyanobacteriota; class Cyanophyceae; order Synechococcales; family Prochlorococcaceae; genus Cyanobium; species Cyanobium usitatum. The sequence continues at coordinate 71,661 of NZ_OY986431.1, forward strand.
TGTGATGTCTGAGTATTTTATTCTCAGGCCATGATTCTGTCATCTCTAAGGTCGATCGGTACCTCAATTTGAGCGTTCAAGAAGAGCTGAGTAATCAGTTTAGAGATGAACATCTTAATTTCAGTTCCTAAACTTTGTCTAGGTCACCCCACAGCGGGTAAAGCCGAGAACACTAATTTTTTTATTTGTGTTTGATCTGGCAAGCCGAAAGGCGAGCTAGGTTGCGGCGAGAGCTCCTGGGCCATTAGCTCAGGTGGTTAGAGCGCACCCCTGATAAGGGTGAGGTCCCTGGTTCAAGTCCAGGATGGCCCATTCGTGTTTGGGGGTTTAGCTCAGTTGGTAGAGCGCCTGCTTTGCAAGCAGGATGTCAGCGGTTCGAGTCCGCTAACCTCCATCCAATGATGATGCTCATCCCTCAATCTGTAACTGCAAGTATTGCAGTAAGGAGTTTAGCTGTGATTGTGATCTTGACTGTTGTTCGCTGAAGATTTCAGCTTCTTTTCATTCTTTCCGAGTTAATCAGATGTCTGGTTGATTAGTTTGGTTGAAAAGACGCTGGATTCAACCTTGCCCTGGAGACAGGGCTGTTTGAATGTCAGCAGAACCTTGACAACTGCATAGGTAAAGTCTGGAAATAAAGCATCTCATGGATGCTTGATTCTAGCTTGAGTTTTATCCAGCAATGGATAAGGCTTAAAGTTGGTATCAAGAAAATTCTATTGAGTTTTTAGAGCCGAGAGCTTCCAGTTTTCTTCTGAGCCCGCCGAGGGTTTGGGAGTTTGATCCTGGCATTCAAACCGCAGGAGATACTCAAAGAGATTTGAGTGTTGATTGTAGGTGAATCTAGAGAGAATAGGCCTCAACAGCCTGAAGGACTGGGAGTTGAAATTGGTCAAGCTACAAAGGGCTCACGGTGGATACCTTGGCACACAGAGGCGATGAAGGACGTGGTTACCTGCGATAAGTCTCGGGGAGCTGGAAACACGCTTTGATCCGGGAATTTCCGAATGGGGCAACCCTTAGAACGGCCGCCTGAATCCATAGGGCGGCACGAGCCAACCCAGCGAACTGAAACATCTTAGTAGCTGGAGGAAAGGAAAGTAAAAACGACTCCCTGAGTAGCGGCGAGCGAACGGGGAAGAGCCTAAACCGATGCTTCCGAGCATCGGGGTTGTGGGACAGCAACGTGGACCAACGGAGTTAGAAGAAGCGTTTGAATGGCGCGCCACAGAGGGTGAAAGCCCCGTATTCGAAAACAAAGTTGGCCTAGCTGTATCCCGAGTAGCACGGAGCACGTGAAATTCCGTGTGAATCTGCGAGGACCACCTCGTAAGGCTAAGTACTCCTGTGTGACCGATAGCGAAACAGTACCGCGAGGGAAAGGTGAAAAGAACCCCGGGAGGGGAGTGAAATAGAACATGAAACCGTGAGCTTACAAGCAATGGGAGCCCGACTAATCGGGTGACCGTGTGCCTGTTGAAGAATGAGCCGGCGACTTATAGGCACTGGCAGGTTAAACCGGGAATGGTGGAGCCATAGCGAAAGCGAGTCTGAATAGGGCGATCGTCAGTGTTTATAGACCCGAACCCGGGTGATCTAACCATGGCCAGGATGAAGCTTGGGTGATACCAAGTGGAGGTCCGAACCGACTGATGTTGAAAAATCAGCGGATGAGCTGTGGTTAGGGGTGAAATGCCAATCGAACCCGGAGCTAGCTGGTTCTCCCCGAAATACGTTGAGGCGTAGCGTCTAGTGCTCCAGCAGGGGGGTAAAGCCACCGTTTCGGTGCGGGCTGCGAGAGCGGTACCAAATCGATACGAACTCTGAATACCCTGTGTGTAACTAGGCAGTCAGACTGTGGGGGATAAGCTCCATGGTCGAAAGGGAAACAGCCCAGACCGCCAGCTAAGGTCCCCAAATCAATGCTGAGTGATAAAGGAGGTGGGATTGCCCAGACAACCAGGAGGTTTGCCTAGAAGCAGCCATCCTCAAAGGAGTGCGTAATAGCTCACTGGTCGAGCGATCCTGCGCCGAAAATGAACGGGGCTAAGCATTGTACCGAAGCTGCGGATTTGAGTCTTAATTGATTCCGATGGTAGGGGAGCGTTCCATGCGGGGTGAAGCGTTAGCGTAAGCGGGCGTGGACTACATGGAAGTGAGAATGTCGGCTTGAGTAGCGAAAACATGGGTGAGAATCCCATGCCCCGAAACCCTAAGGGTTCCTCCGGCAGGCTCGTCCGCGGAGGGTTAGTCAGGACCTAAGGCGAGGCCGAAAGGCGTAGTCGATGGACAACAGGTCAACATTCCTGTACCTGTGATGTTTTGGGAAGGGGGACGGAGAAGGCTAGCCAAGCCAGATGTTGGTTACTGGTCCAAGCGTTCGAGGCGTTGAGAACCGGCGAAAACGGTTTGAGCTGAGGCGTGAGTGCGAGCTGCTACGGCAGCGAAGTTGGTGACGTCATGCTTCCAAGAAAAGCCCTATACCCGTTAAGGCATCATGGCCTGTACCCGAAACCGACACAGGTGGGGTGGTAGAGAATACCGAGGGGCGCGAGGTAACTCTCTCTAAGGAACTCGGCAAAATGACCCCGTAACTTCGGGAGAAGGGGTGCCACCGCAAGGTGGTCGCAGTGAAGAGGCCCAGGCGACTGTTTACCAAAAACACAGGTCTCCGCTAAGTCGCAAGACGATGTATGGGGGCTGACGCCTGCCCAGTGCCGGAAGGTTAAGGAAGCTGGTCAGCGTAAGCGAAGCTAGCGACTGAAGCCCCGGTGAACGGCGGCCGTAACTATAACGGTCCTAAGGTAGCGAAATTCCTTGTCGGGTAAGTTCCGACCCGCACGAAAGGCGTAACGATCTGGGCGCTGTCTCGGAGAGAGGCTCGGCGAAATAGAATTGTCTGTGAAGATGCGGACTACGTGCACCCGGACAGAAAGACCCTATGAAGCTTTACTGTAGCTTGGTATTGTGCCCGGGCTCTGAATGCGCAGGATAGGTGGGAGGCTTTGATCAACAGCTTGTGGGTTGTTGTGAGCCAACGGTGAGATACCACTCTTTCAGAGCTAGGGTTCTAACAGTCACCCGTTATCCGGGGACTGGACAGTATCTGGTGGGCAGTTTGACTGGGGCGGTCGCCTCCTAAAAGGTAACGGAGGCGCGCAAAGGTTTGCTCAGGCTGGTTGGAAATCAGCCGACGAGTGTAAAAGCAGAAGCAAGCTTGACTGTGAGACCTACAAGTCGAACAGGGAGGAAACTCGGCTTTAGTGATCCGACGGTTCTGCGTGGAAGGGCCGTCGCTCAACGGATAAAAGTTACTCTAGGGATAACAGGCTGATCTCCCCCAAGAGTTCACATCGACGGGGAGGTTTGGCACCTCGATGTCGGCTCATCGCAACCTGGGGCTGAAGTCGGTCCCAAGGGTTGGGCTGTTCGCCCATTAAAGCGGTACGCGAGCTGGGTTCAGAACGTCGTGAGACAGTTCGGTCCATATCCGGTGCATGCGCAGGAATATTGAGAGGATTTCTCCCTAGTACGAGAGGACCGGGAGGAACGCACCTCTGGTGTACCAGTTATCGTGCCAACGGTAAACGCTGGGTAGCCATGTGCGGAGTGGATAACCGCTGAAAGCATCTAAGTGGGAAGCCCACCTCAAGATGAGTATTCCCATGGCGTTAGCCAGTAAGGTCACGGGAAGAACACCCGTTGATAGGCTCTATGTGGAAGCGCAGTAATGCGTGAAGCAGAGGAGTACTAATAGACCGAGGGCTTGACCAAAACTCAGGCTCTAAACAAAAGCTTGTTTCCAGTTCACAATCATCTGACCGTAAGGTTGAGTGTTTGTCTTACCTATGTAGTTCTCAGGGTTCAACCTGAGGATGAACACTATCCTGGTGTCCATGGCGCAGTGGACCCACTCCGATCCATCTCGAACTCGGCTGTGAAACGCTGCAGCGGCAACGATATTTGGGGGGCAGCCCCCTGAGAAAATAGCTCGATGCCAGGTAAAACATTCATCCCAATCAACTGCTGCATTCTCTTGAAAGAGGATGTGTCAGTTGACTCAAAAGCCACCCTTAGGGGTGGCTTTTTTGTTGGTTAAGCTTTTGCTTGGGTAATGACATTCTGGTTGGTAACTACGGCAGCTGCAGCTAGTCTCCATCTAGGCCCAGGTGGTTGATAGCTAGTGCGTTCAAGAGCTCTCTGGGACCTGCGTAGCTGGGATGGTGGCCAGAGAAAGAAATTGCTGCCTTTTTGGTTGGCTTATAAGTTGTGGCTGAAGCTCGACTGTGTCGATCTCAGTGCTGCCTTCGCATATCACAGTCTTCAGTCTTTGTTCCCTGTGCTTTTGATAGCACTTTCCATTGCGTCTAGGTTGCTCGGTGGCGATGAGGGTTTGGTTGAAAGATTGTTGGTAGTCGTTTCTGAGATCTTGCCCAACTCGGCGATGCCGATTTTCTCTTCAACATTGTCAGCTTTTTTAAGGCAAGGATTCGGGGCTGGAATCCTTGGTGCCGTTGTTTTGATTTTAACGGCAAGTAACGCCTATCTCACCTTGCAGCGTGGCGCTGATCGCCTTTGGTGGAATCGCCCAGCAGGGCTTGAGGATTTGCCATGGAAGCGTGTGGTAGTTCGCTATGTGCGATTGCGTATCAAGGCTTTTGGCCTGGTGTCATTATTCGCCCTTTTTATTGTGGTCGATCAGGCGTTCACCAGCATGCGACTGCTTGGTTCGGCAAGCTTGTGGGCCCGTGCCCTGGAGATTTTGCCTATCGCGCGTGATTTGCAGCGTCCCGTATCATCAATCCTCGATTTACTGATTTCGTTGTTGATTGCTATTGCCTTAGCCATGTTGTTGTTGTGGGTATTGCCTTCGCGTCGTGTCGCTTGGCAACCTCTGTTCCCTGGTGCTCTATTAATAGGCTCAACCCTCACCATCCTTAATTTTCTGCTTGCGCGCATTCTGTTGGCAGTGGGGGTGCGCTTCCAGGCCTATGGATTGGTGGGGGGTGTGCTTTTGTTGAGTCTTTGGGTTTGGTTGGTTGGAGTCATCATTTACTACGGTCAATGTTTGTGTGTCGTCCTGGATCGGCGCCAGCGCGTCAGGATGGATGTATCTGCCCCAATTGAGATCAGCTGATGCAGCGATCACGTACCTGGCTCTGGTTGTTGTTAGCGCTCTTGCTGCTCCTTGCACCCGGTCCGGCTGGGCGCTTCGTGCTCGACCTGCTTGGAGGCATCACCCTGCTCCTGGTGCTGTTGCCCCTATTGCTGGGAGCAGCTGGCTTCGTGGCTTGGCAGGTGATTCAAAGAAGGTTGCGTACCTGTGAAGCGTGTGGTTTTGCATCCATGGAGAAGGAATTTTGCCCAGCATGTGGCAACGCTTTTGCCGCGCCTACGGCCGGGGCAGAGTCTGGCGAGCAGTTTGACGTTAGTAATGTCACCATCGATGTACAGGTCCTTAACGAGGATGAACCATCCACTTGAGCTTGCTGCTATTTACTTGCCGCTAGGTTTGGGCCTTCAGCCGCGCGCTAATTCCTCCAATCGCCGCTCTCGTAAATACAAAAATAGTGGGGCTCCACATGCGAAGGCCAACGTCACGCAGCTGAGCAGTACCCATGGCAGACCCCGCATTTGTAGCCGCTTGCTCTCCTGCACGATCCAAATCACCACCGCTGTTGCCCCTATTGCCAGGTCTCTCGATAGGGAACTAGCAGCCGGATTTGCATTTGCAAGCCGCACAAACATGCCTAAGTCGAAGCTTGATCCGTATTCCCTGATGAAATCTAGATTTGCAAGCCAGGGTAGTACTGCACCGCTGATTGCTAAGGCCAGATACAGCCATTTCAAGGTTGAATTCCCCTGAATGGCTACGGTGGTGTTGCTAGAGCTGGTTTGGGAATCGGCTGCCATGTTTTTAGTCGGTTCTAGGTGAGTTCTTTAAAGGGGACTACCGCTATTTCTCCTTCCTGCCACAACATCACTTCCTGTTCCACATGGGCGAGTACCGCTTCACAGCGATCCAGATAGGCGCGGGCTTGCCGGTATAGACCTGTCATTTCTTCGACATCCAAGTCCGTGGCTTGCAGGGCTGATAAGGCAAGTTGCAGGGCGGTGTGGGCTTCGTCGTATGAGAGATCGGCGCCAACGTTTTGGCTGCCTTCATCCTCTTTTGTTTTGCTTGTGGCTTTTGCTTTAGGCATCGTTCAGGGGGTCGCCTCAAGAGCTTGATGCAGAATCTCGCGCACCACGGCGCTCGCCCGCCCATCTGTGAGTTGGGCGACGATTTCGCCCCCTTGTTCTAGTTGTTGCACGGAGCGGACCACAACCCCTTTGCCATTGCGCAGTAGGCAGAAGCCCCTTTTGAGCTGGTGTGCGGGTGAAAGTGCTTGCAGCAGTTGCCGGGCATGCCCCAGGGACTGGCGCCGACTGGTCACTAGGGCAAGGGGATGTACCCCCGCTAGTCGCTCCCGATCCCGCGTGAGTCGCTGACGTTCTCCCTGCAGCCTCATTTGGATCAGTTGCTGCAGGTGTCTCCCCTGCTGCTGCAATGTCTGAACCGCTACGCGGCGATCTGGCAGTAGGGCCACGAGGGCAGCGGTGGGGGTGGCGGCCCTGTAGTCGGCTACGAGGTCGGCAACGGTGGTGTCATCTTCGTGGCCAATGCCGCTGACTACGGGCACTGGGCAGGCGGCTAGACACCGGGCCAGATCTTCGTGATCAAACACGGCTAAGTCTTCGCGGCTGCCGCCGCCTCGGCCGATCACGATCGCATCGATACCCAACTGCTCCACTTGGGAGCTCAATTTCTCCAGGGTTCGGCAGATGGCTTCATGTACGGGGCCTTGTACGGGTATTGGCACCACGACCACCGCTGTTGCCGGCCAGCGCTCGGCGCTTGTGCGCAGCATGTCGGCCAACGCAGAGCTTGGACAGCTCGTGAGTAGGGCAATGCGCCTTGGGAAAGCGGGTAGGGGACGCTTGCGAGCTTGATCCAGCAAGCCATCGAGGGCCAGCCGCTCTCGCACCTGTTCGAACTGACGCAGCACGGAACTCAGGCTTGGTCTGATGTCGAGTGCCTGAACGCAGAGGCTTGCTCGGTTGCTCCAAAAGTTGAGCTTGCCCACCACTACTACCCCATCCCCGTCTTCGGGAACGAAGCTGAGCTTCGCCAGCTGGGAAGCCCAAACCACTGCCGAGATTGATGCCTGCTCGTCGACCAGGGTCATCCAGAGATGCCCCTTTTTGAGCTGGGGCCTGCTCACGGTTGCGTCAAGCAGAAACCGAGGTGCAAAGCCCCGCTCCAATAGGGATGCGACCGCGCCATTCAGTTCTGTCACGCCGTAGCGCGGTATGCCTGAAAATTCCCCGGCCGCCGTCACGGCTGGATCTGGCGGTAGCAGATCCACCAGTAGAGGCTCACCAGGCCTGCTATCAGCGCTACCGATCGCCCAATCGGATGGTCAACGCGGATCAGCCCTGCGGCGCAGATCACTAGGGCGCTGCTAAGCAGGCGCGAGCCATCGCGACGGTTGTTGACGTAAAAGCGGGCCAAGGCAGCCTTGCCGGAAAGATCCAGTTTGGGCTAGCCAGGGGCCCTATTGCCCCACGCCCCTCAGGCTCGATTACTCCCCTGTTGCAGCCTCGCTTTGGTCAGGGCCGTCGCCTGGGCCTGGCCCGGGTCTTCCGGCCAGGGGTGACGGGGGTAGCGCCCGCGCAGCTCCTTGCGCACCTCCGGGTAGCTGCGCTCCCAGAAGCCCGCCAGATCCTGGGTGATCGCCGCCGGCCGGCCGGCCGGTGTGAGCAGGTGCACGGTTACGGCTAGCTGACCTGAGAGCACCATTGGGTTTGTGCGAGCGCCGAATAGCTCCTGCAGCTTTACCGCCAGCACGGGCTGGCCGCTGCTGTAGTCGAGCTTGACTTGGCGGCCAGAGGGCACGGTCAGGGTCACTGGCAGCAGCTGATCGAGTTGGGGACGCAGGCTCCAGGGGGCGGCACCCCAGAGGGCTTCGCCTAGGGGTAGTCCCTGCAGGTCGTCGCGGCTGCTGAGGCCGTTGAGGTGGGGGCCGAGCCATTCATCTAGCTGGGCAAGTAGCTGCTGGGGGCTGCAGTCGGGCCATGGGTCGCCTAAGTGCCGGTGGGCCAGGTTGAGGCGTTGCTGGAGTTGGCGGCTGGCGGGATCCCATGGCAGAGCTTCCAATCCCAGCTGTCGCAGGCCCTCTAGAAGGGCGCTACGAATCAAGGCCGGTTCGGCTTCGCTCCAGCTGCGGCGCTCAAGCACCAGCGCCCCTAGTCGCAGGGAGCGTTCGCAGCGCACCCGTTGACCTTCTCCATCCCAGCGCGCCTCCACTACGACCTGGCCTTGGCCGCCGGTCTGCTCCGCCAGTTGTCGCATTTGGCCGATATCAAGGGGAATCGCCAGCTGGATGCGAGCGTCCTGACCCTGGCCATCAAGCTGGGCAACGGCCAGAGCAGGGCAGGCCACCAGAGGATCGTCTGCATGGAGCACGGCGCCGCGGCCGCCACTGAGTAGATAGCGGCCCGGCTTGCCTGCCCTGGCTAAGGCCAGCCGTTCGGGATAGGCGGCGGCAACTAGCGAGGCCGCCGCTTCTGACAGGGTTACTGATCGGCCAAGCGGCCTTGCGGTTGTAGGGCTGGAACCCTGGCCACCAAGTTGCCTGACCTGGCGGTGCAGCTGGCTTTGCAGCTGACGCAGGCGGCGCTGGGAGCTATCGCCAGGGCGGTCTTCCCCTAGCCAGTCAAGTCGACGCAGCAGGTCACTGCCGGCCTCCTGCTGGTTGAGGGGGTCGCGCTCGCTCAGCAGCACAGCCAGGCCGCAGGCCAGCTCCAGTTGGCCAAGTTGCTCGCCCAGCAGTAGCAGCTGGGCGAGGCGCGGATGCACCCCCAGTTGGGCCAGGCGCTGCCCGTGGCTGTTCAGCTGCCCGGTGGCGGCTAAGGCCCCAAGCTGGTCGAGCTGTAGACGGGCCTGCTGCAGGTGTGCAGGTGCTGGTGGGTCGATCCAGTGCAGGTTGCTGCCAAGGGGATCGCCCCACTGGGCCAGTTGCAGGGCCAGGGGCAGGGGATCTACCTCCAGCAACTCCGGTGGATCGAAGGCGGGACGGCGCTGCTGTTCAGCGGGCGACCAGAGGCGCAGGCAGCGACCTGGCCCCAGGCGCCCGGCCCGGCCGGCCCGTTGCTCAGCGCTGGCTTGGCTGGCGGGCACGGTGACGAGGCCATCAAGTCCACTTCCCGGATCGAAGCGGTTGCGGCGGCTCAGACCACTGTCGAGCACCAGGGCTACCCCGGCCAAGGTGAGGGAACTCTCAGCGATGGAGGTGGCTAGCACCACCTTGCCCGCGGCGCTGCTGGCCGGGCCAATAGCGCGGCCCTGGGCCTCCAGGGGCAGGTTGCCGTGCAGGGGAACGCACTCGACGCCCCGATGGCTGGGCTTGCCCCATTCGGTGGCGGCGATCGCCCGGCTGCAGTCCAGGATCTCCCTCTGCCCGGGGAGGAAAACCAGCACGGTTTCGCCGTCGCCGCGCTGCTCTAGCCAGTGCTGCTCAAGGGCGCGCACCAGCTGTTGCGCCAGCCTTTCGCCTGGTCGCGGTGGCTGGTGGCTTATCGCCACCGGATAGCAACGGCCTTCGCTGGTCAGCACGGTGGCGCCAGGCAACTGCTCCGCCAGCGGGGCCAGGTTGAGGGTGGCAGACATCAGCACCAGCCGCAGCTCTGGTCTCAGCAGCTCCCTGGCCTGACGCACCAGGGCAAGGGATAGGTCGGTGTCGGCGCCGCGCTCGTGGAATTCGTCAAAGATCAGGCAGTCGACCCGATCAAGGTCAGGGTTTGCCTGCAAGCGCCGCAGAAACAGGCCGTCTGTCAGCACCTCCAGGCGGGTGGCGGCTGAGATGCAGGATTCGAGTCGCACGCTGTAGCCAACTTGCTGGCCGAGGGGCTCACCGAGCTCGGCCGCCAGCCTTTGGGCTGCCGCTTTGGCTGCCAGACGACGGGGTTCCAGCATCCAGATGCGACCAGATGGGGCACCTGGCTTGCCCGCCTCCAGGTTCAGTCCTGACAGCAGAGCTAGGGGTACCCGAGTCGTTTTACCTGCCCCAGGGGGTGCCTGGAGCAGCACGGTGGCACCGGGCCTGCAGGCTTCGAGCAGCGGCGCCAGCAGGCCGTCAATTGGTAGCGGTGGTGTTGGCAGGGGCTGTCCTTGTGGAATCAGCGCACGTGGCGAATGCCATCTACCGGGTGGTACGCCTCGCCGGTGAGCTCTTCGTAGACGATCGCCGGCAGGCCGGTTTCAAACATGGTTTGCAAGGCCTCCTTTAGGTAAGGATTCCAGCCACCAGTGCTTACCTTGCCGTGGCGAACTGTCCAGTCCCAGGTGCCTTGCAGGTCTCGGGGGATGCGCCCCTCCCGGTCGCGACGGGCCACGAGATCCTGAGATTCAACCAGGCCTACCAAAATTGGATCCCTGCCGTAGGCAGGCGTGATGCTCAACTCCAGCCGAATCGGATCTTCCTTGATCAGCTTAAGGCGAAAACGAGGTGGCAGTTTGAGACTGGTCAGCACTGCAGCCACTATTCGGGTCCGTTGATCCACCGTCTGTCTCCGCTAAAAAACGCTTGCTCAACGGAGAGCCTATTCAGCTGAGGTCACCTGGGTAAGCAGCTTGCTCGTTGTCGCCGCTAAAGCGAACGGTCAACAGGTCTTCTTGGGTGATCTGACCATCTGAATCAAGCAGCTCCGGATGGATGGTGAGGCGGCCGGTGCGGTCGAGATTGGACCTGATGTCGGCTGCTTGTGTTGCAGGCGTACCCATGGCGTCTCTGTCGCCTGGACGGGGAATGGCGCGGAATCCCTGACCCATCACCTTGAAGGCTTGCCATAGCAGGGCCACAAAGCAGGCCCCGTAGAGCAGGGGTAAAAGTTGGGAGAGCACAGTGTTCATGGCCGTAAAGCTGGCCTCAGATGGGTGGTCGCGTGTCGCAATCCATCATTGCCTGGAGCGAGCCGTTTGGGGATCAACGACTGCTACCTCTCCGGTATTTGCAACCATCCAGGCCCACAGGGTGCTGCAGGCGGCACCGAAGGCGAGAAAAGCAATTAGCAGTCGCCCGGTGTCCATGGATTGAAAGATTTGTTAACCAATAATAGGGTTGATTTGGATTGCTTGTGGCGGCTGCGCTAGGAGGGCAATCCAGCCCTAGGCGTCTGCTAGCTAGTTGCTTACGGTTTTGACTAGTTGACTGTTGTGGTGATGTCTGATTTGCGGGCCTTGCCCTGGCTGGGTTCGGGGCTGATGGCGATGGCTCTGCTAGCACCCCCTGCCCCCTGGCCAGGCGCTGCCGCCCATGCCCAGAGTGCAACGTCAGTCGGCTTGAACCGCCAGTCATTTGTAGCCGCTGCTGTTCGCCGCGCTGGCCCCGCGGTCGTGACGATTGACACGGAACGGACCGTGACGGCCTCAGGTGGTGCTTCGGGAGGCTTGCCAAGGAGCCTGCTCGATGACCCCCTGTTTCGCCAATTTTTTGGCATGCCCCAGCTGCAACAGCAGCCCTCGCAGCGCACAGAGCGGGGGCAGGGAAGTGGCTTCATCTTTCAGGCTGAAGGCCTGATTTTGACCAATGCCCACGTGGTGGAGAAATCAGATCGGGTGACCGTGGGGCTGCAGGGTGGTCGTCGGGTTGAGGGCACGGTGGTCGGTCTTGATCGCCTCACGGATCTGGCGGTTGTGAGGTTGGCTGGCAATGGCCCCTGGCCAGTAGCGCCCCTGGGCAACTCCGACAGCTTGCAAGTGGGCGAGTGGGCAATTGCCGTAGGCAACCCATACGGCTTGGACAACACCGTGACCATGGGGATCATCAGCAATCTCAACCGCAACGCCAGCAAGCTGGGCATCACAGACAAGCGCTTGGATCTGATTCAGACCGATGCAGCAATTAACCCGGGCAATTCAGGTGGGCCGCTGCTGAATGCGGATGGCGAGGTTATCGGTATTAACACCTTGGTGCGAACCGGGCCTGGCGCGGGCTTGGGATTTGCTATTCCAATTAACCGGGCCCGCGATATTGCCGGCCAACTGATTAGTACTGGTCGTGTCAACCACCCGGTTATCGGCGTAAGTCTCGATGGAGTTCGCGCCGGGGATGGCACTGGACTTAAGCAAGGGGTGAGGGTAATGGCGGTTCAGGCTTCCTCACCGGCGGCCCGGGCAGGACTGCAAAAGGGCGATGTGATTATTGCGGTGGGTAATCAACCCATCGCTAGCCCCTCCCAGCTGGTGACAGCAGTGGAGCGGGCAGGGGTGGGGGGAAGATTGGCGCTTCGGGTGAGTAGGGCCGGAAACTTGATGCAATTAACGGTTGTTCCAGCCCAGTTAGCCCCAGCCCCCTAGGCCTCCTGCCCCCACGGACTGCCTAGGCTTGGAGGAACTTGGTTTGGTGCCCCGAGTTGCTGACGCATCACCCACTGGGTTGCCGCCTTCTGGCTATGCCAAGCCTGGAGAAGCTGCTTGGCGATTCCTTGCAGGGCTTGGAGGTCGGCTGTGGCCTCTATGGCCCTGTTCATGCGCTCGAGTTCAAACTGCTGGCCGAGGCTGAGGGCGAGTGGTTCAGACATGGCACACACCGTTTAACTGGTGGACGTCACAACCATACAAAGTGTTGCAATCGCTTGCGTAGCGGTTGCAACAGGGCGCCGCGCCTGTGCTGGTTTGCTGTTGTGCGGTAGTGGGTTGGCCGATGGCTTGGTTCAGTTCTTCTCACGGAGCTGTTCAACGCATGCCGTCACGCAGGCGCCGTCGTCCAGGGAGCATGTGGTGATGCATTCGAAATACACCTCCAGGGAGTCACTTTGGCCGCCACTTTCCTGATGGCCGGCGACTTGATAGCTGCTGCCCTGGGCGTTGGAGCCCATGTTTGAAACACCCATGACCTACTTCAGTTGCGACTCCTTGTCAGCCTATGCACACCAAACCAGGGGGGCTAGCGAAATGAGTCTTCCTGCCTAAGGGGCGGTGAAGTTCTGTGTACTTGCTGAGGCAGGGACTGGGAGCCGGGCTGCTCAGCTGGATTTTGACTGGGATTTGCGTGATGCCTGCTTGGCCTTGTTGGCTGCTTGTTTTGCCGTTTTGCGTTCTGCTTCTTCTGCCTGCCTGGCCAGGTCAGCTTCCTCTTCTTTCTTTGTTAGGTAATAGGAATAATCGCCGCGGTAGAGCACCAGTTGGCCATCTCGGATCTCCACGATCCGGTTGGCCACTCTGGAGATGAAATAGCGGTCGTGGCTCACCAGCAAGGCCGCCCCCTCGTAGTCGATCAGGGCGTCTTCCAGCATTTGCTTGGCTGGAATGTCAAGGTGATTTGTGGGCTCATCCAGCACAAGGAGGTTGCAGGGGCTGAGCAGCATCAAGGCCAGCGCCAGCCTGGCCTTCTCCCCTCCAGAGAGCTTGCCTGCCTCCTTGAATACGCTTTCGTTGCTGAAGCAGAAGCTGCCCAGCAGTGAGCGCACCTGGGTCTGAGTCCAGTCGGGCACTACCTCGAAGATCGTGTTGATCACGGTTTTGGAGAGGTCTAGGGCTTCGGCCTGGTTCTGCTCGAAGTAGTTCGCAATCACGTTGTGCTCCCCGAGGCTGGCGCAGCCGTCCTCGGGCTGTTCGCTGCCCATGATCAGCCGCAGCAGGGTTGATTTACCGGCGCCGTTAGGACCGACAAAGGCGATGCGGTCACCCCGTTCCACCTCCAGCTCAGCACCCAAAAACAGAATCTGCTCGCCGTAGCTGTGGGTCAGGTTTTTGATATCCGCCACCAGGCGCCCGGAGCGCGGTGCTTCGGGAAAGCGGAACCGCGGCCCGCCGACACCTTCGAGCGGAGCTTCGACTCGCTCGACTTTCTCCAGCAGTTTCTCCCGGCTTTTGGCTTGGGTGGAGCGGGTGGCACTGGCCCGAAAACGGTCGATGTAGGCCTGCTGGGCTCCCAGCTCCTTTTGTTGCCGATCAAATGCGGCCTGGGTTGCTTCGCGCTCCAGGACTTTCTGCTCTAGGTGCTGGCTGTAGTTGCCCAGGTAGGTGCGCGAAACCCCCCGCTCGGTCTCCACTATCTGGTTGCAGACCCGATCCAGGAAGGTGCGGTCGTGGCTGATCACCACTAGGGCCGCGGTCTGTTCGACCAGATAGCCCTCGAGCCACTGGATCGTTTCCACATCCAGATGGTTGGTGGGCTCGTCGAGCAGCAGCAGATCCGGCTCCTGGAGGAGGATTTTGCCGAGGGCGATGCGCATCTGCCAGCCGCCGGAATAATCCCCCACCAGCTGTTCGGCCCCCTCAGGGCTGAAGCCAATGGTGGGCAGCAGTTTGTCGATGCGGGCGTCGAGCTCGTAGCCGTGCAACGCCTCGAAACGGCTGTGCAGCCGGCCTAGCTCGTGGATCAGCTCGTCGAGATGGTCTGGGTCGCTGGCGGCCTGCTCGCTGGCCATTTCGTGCTCCAGCTGGTGCTGGCGAATCAGCACTTCAGCTGCTTCGCCGAAGGCCTGGAACAGCTCCTCTCGCACCGTGCGGGCTGGATCGACGTCGAATTCCTGTTGCAGGTAGGCAATGCGGGGTTCGCCTTGCTTCACCACCAGGCCACTGCTGGGCTCTTCCAGCCCGGCAATGATTTTCATCTGGGTGGACTTGCCAGCTCCGTTGACGCCCACCAGGCCAATGCGGTCTCCAGGCCTCACCTCCCAGGTGACATCCCGCAGCACCTCGCCGGTGGGATAAATCTTGCCGAGGCGTTCGAGGCGGAGCACGGAGAAGGGTCTAGGGACCAAGTCCATCATCCCTGGCGACCCGTCTGTAGGGGGGGCGCTAGGTAATCATCTGGTGCAGACTCGTCTCACCTGCCTGTGGGATGGCCATGATCAAACGCCTTGAGCAGGTGGCGGCTCTGGTTGTCGCAGCTGGTCTGGCGCTTGTCAGTTATTGGCTCTTTTTCAGCTGGGCAGGTGGGGAGCGTGATCAGCGACAACAGCGCCGCACAAACTCAGAGCCCCCCGCGAGCCTTCACCAGCCACTGCTTGCTGACGCTGTCATCCAGGCTGGAGATGTAGGTGCGGATTTCTTGGGAGCTGACCGGCAAGCCGAACTGCTGGCCGAGCTCAATGATTCGGCGAATGGCTCCGGAAGGATCCTGTAGGGCCTGGCGGAATAGCGCTTGGGTTAGGTCGTGGTCGGCACTGATTTGGGCGTAGAGCTCGGCAGCATTGCCGGCATGCAGAAGTCGTACGGGGTCGTCTCGTAGGGCGTCGTCTAGTAGGGCGTCGAGGTTGCTGGCGGTCATGGCAAACAGCAAATTGTCCTAACTCTAAAACGGACCGCTTTAGGCTGCTAGCTGGTTTTCGCCTTGTTCTGGTGTACCACAGGCGGAGGCATCTTCCATGCTGCGGGCATCTAGGCAAAGCACTTTGCGCAGCTCGGCGTAGTTGGCTGCCAAGGCGCCACGGCCCTCCTGCTGGGCGCCGTATTCGGCCCGCTGCAGAACGTGATGCAGGTGGGTGAGCAGGTAGGTGCTGATTACTGCGGAGACGAGCACATCGCTGCGTTCGGCGGTGAGGCGTTTGCGGCCCTGGGCAGCTGAGGCTGGGGTGGAGGCGCGTGGGGTGGAGGAACGGGGCACGGTGTGCACCTCCGATGGGGTGGTTGCCTTCAGCATAGTCTTGGATACTACCCTTGTGCATCTCTGTACACTGGTTTGTATCTGAGGGGTATGGGCTGGAGTTTGCAAGCTCCAGTTCTGGCCCACGCTTGCTTCACAATTCCGTGGCCACCCGGCAGACCTCCTCTAGTGGCAAGTCCAAATCACCCCGAATTCAGGTGGTGTTGCCCGAGGAGCTCTGCCAGCGGTTGGCTGAATTCGCGGATGCCGAGTCCCGCACGGTGAGCAATATGGCCAAGGTGCTGATCCAGCAGGGTGTGGAGCGGCTGCAGCAGGCCCAATCCAGCCAGGCTTCCCCGGTTTCGGCGGGTTTCCAGGCTGAGCTTTTTCGTCAGGGACTGGAGGCCAGTCAGGCCCAGAAACCCCAGCGCCTGCGGGGAGCTCCCCGCAGGGTTCGCTTGCACCGACCGGCTTGAGGACGGGCGCATAGCCCCAGCACGGCGCCGCCGCTGGCGCCGGTGACTGAGGGCAGATTCCCCTGATGCCCCAGGGCGTGCCACCAGGCCAGCAGGGCGAAGGCCAAGGCCTCTCGCTCCGCCTCGCCGATGCCAAATTCCGCCAGCGGCCGCACGATCAGGCCGCGGCAGCGGCGTTGCAGTTGTTCTAGGAGCAGGCTGTTGCGGCAGCCCCCGCCAGCCACCAGCAGCTCGATCGCTTGGCTCCCATGGCCCAAATCCTGGGCGACAACCGCGGCACTGAAGCCGGTCAGGGTGGCTAGGGCATCCGCCGCGTCTCTCCCCTTGACTTCGGCCAGCCGCCGCTCCAGGTCTGCCTGGCCGAATAGCTCTCGACCGGTGGACTTCGGCGGTGGGCTCTGGAAATAGGGCTCAGCTAACCAGCGTTGAATCAGGGCTTCATCGATCCTTCCACGGCGGGCCCACGCCCCATCAGTGTCATAGCTCTGCTGGCCGTCACTGAAGTGCATGGTCGCCAGGTCCAGCAGGCTATTAGCAGGACCACAGTCCCAACCCCGCACTGGCAGGCAACTTTCGGGGCCCTGGGCCGGTGGGATCAGGGTGAGGTTGGCGATGCCCCCCAGATTCAGTACCGCACGCCAGCCGCCGCAACGACCCAGTAGGGCCTGGTCTGCAGGTGGGACAAGCGGTGCTCCCTGGCCGCCCAGGGCCAGATCAGCACTGCGGAAATCGAATACCACCGGCGTAGCCAGCAGTTCCGCCAGCAGAGGACCTTGAAGTATTTGCCAGCTGGCACCCCGTTGACCAGCCCGGGGCGGGCGATGCCAGAGGGTCTGGCCGTGGCAGCCAACTAATTGGGCCCTGCCCTGGGGATCGCATGCTCTGGCGGCCAGAGCTTGCTGCTCGGTCACGGCTTCGGCCAATTCGAGCAGCGTTGAGCTATCGAACGATTGGCCTTGACCAATGCCAATTAGTTGGCGTTGGAGCTCGGTGGGGTAAGGGTTGAAGTGGTGCTTTTCCAGCCTCCAGTGCGGACGTTGGGGCGGCCCGCTGAAGCTGGCCAGGACGGCATCCACGCCATCGGCGCTTGTGCCGCTCATCAACCCCAACACCCGCATCAGCCCAGGCTCACTTGTTGGGCTGGGGGGTCATACGCAGGTAGGGCTTGATCTCAGTGACGCCCTTGGCAAACTTGGCGCGGGCATCTTCGGTGGAGATCGATGGCACCACCACGCAATCGTCGCCGTCTTTCCAGTTCACTGGGGTGGCCACGGAGTGGTTGTCGGTGAGCTGTAGGGAATCAATCACCCGCAGGATTTCGTGGAAGTTGCGGCCGGTGCTGGCGGGATAGGTGATCTGAAGGCGCAGTTTCTTGTTGGGATCGATGATGAACACCGAACGCACGGTCAGATTGTTAAGAGAGTTGGGGTGGATCATCCCGTAGAGGTCGCTCACCTTTTTGTCCGCATCCGCCAGGATCGGATAATCGACTGTTGTGTTCTGGGTTTCGTTGATGTCGCAGATCCAGCCGTTGTGGCTTTCGGCGGAATCAACGCTCAAGGCGATGGTTTTGACGTTGCGCTTTTCCCATTCAGGGCGAAGCCGCGAGACCTCTCCCAATTCTGTGGTGCAAACAGGGGTGTAGTCGGCCGGGTGGGAGAACAGCACAACCCAGCTGTCAGCGCCGAAGTCGTAGAGATTGATCTGCCCGAGCTGGGAGTCCTGGGTGAAGTCGGGAACGGTATCGCCGAGTTGGAGGGACATGGAGGCTGTAAGGGAGGAAGAAATCAAGTGATGATCGTGCCACAAGTCAGCGCGCAGATGTGGTGTTTTCGTTCTCAGGCGCTGACTCGGGCCAGCTGCGCAACTCCTGGCGCAGGTGCTGCAGGCCCAGGCAGGCGGTGGCGGAAATGAACAGGGCCGTTGGGGCTAGCGCCCGGGCTCGCTCCACCTCCCCGGCTGGGCAGCGGTCGATTTGATTGGCGATCAGGCGCCTGGGGGCGGTTGCTCCAAGGGAATCGAGGATGGTGTTGACGGTGTGCCACTGCTCGGGCCAGGCGGGGTCGGCTAGATCAACCACGACCAACAGCCCCTCAGCTTCAAGGGTTTCCTCCAGGGTTGAGCGGAAGGCTTCCAGCAGGGGCGGGGGCAAATCGCGGATGAAGCCCACCGTGTCAGTGAGCAGTACTGGTTCCGGCAGCTCAAGTCGCCGGGTGGTGGGATCGAGGGTGGCAAAGAGCTTGTTTTCTGCCAGTACGGCGCGGGCTTCGCTGGCCCTGGTTAAGGCGTTGAGCAGGGAGCTTTTACCGGCGTTGGTGTAACCCACTAGGGCCAGTCGCCGCAGTCCCTGGCGGCTGCGGCGCAACCGGGCCCGGTGCTCACCCAGCTGGCCCACCTCCCGCTGCAACCGCTCAATCCGGCGGGCGATGGCGCGGCGATCTTTTTCCAGTTGGGTTTCGCCCGGTCCCCGGGTGCCGATGCCTCCCCCCTGCCGCGACAGGCTGCGGCCGCGGCCTGTGAGCCTGGGCAGCCTGTAGCGCAGTTGGGCTAGCTCCACCTGCAGGCGCCCGGCGGCGCTGGCGGCCCGTTGGGCAAAGATGTCGAGAATCAGTTCACTGCGGTCGCTCACAGGCAGATCGAGGAGCCGCTCCAGATTGCGGGCTTGCACCGGTGTGAGCTCCCGGTCCGTAACTACCAGGGTGGCGCCGAGCCGCCGGGCCTCCAGGGCCGCTTCACCCACTTTCCCCTCACCCCAGAGGGTCTGGGGGGCAACCTGGCTGCGGCGCTGCTCCACCACTCCCACCGGTACGGCACCAGCGCTGTCTACGAGTCCCTCTAGTTCGGCGATTAGGCGCTGGGCCCGGCCGCGGTCGCCGGGGGTGAGGGCCAGCAGCAGCACCCGTTCAGGGCCATCTTGGTTGGCGCCAAAGGCGCTAGCGCTGGGTGCATTTGGCGGGGTGAGGCTGAGGGGATCGCGGCCGCACAGCTCGGCTAGATCTTCAGTGGCTTCGCTTGCCCAGGGCTCGGCGGCGTCGGGGTGGGCCACCAGCAATTGGGCGGGCCATTGGCCCCCGGCCCCCGCCCTGTCGCCGAAGCGCAGCCAAACGATGGGGGCTAGATCCAGCCCCACGATTCCCTCCTGGCGGCCGGCTTCAAGCTGTTTGGTTCGGCCGCAGCAAGTAATCAGCCGCAGCTCGGACCCCTGGCGGCGCTCCGAGCCGGGCAGGCGCTCCAGCAGCCGGCCCGATTGCTCCAGCGGGCCCACCCAGAGCAGCCGGCACAGGCCCCGGCTATCCACTACCAAGCTGAGCGGCAGCTCCAGCTCACGGCTTTCACTGGCAAGCCGCTGCAAGCAGAGCAATTCAGCTACCTGGTCGTCTGGATGGCGGCGGTGGCAGAGGCGTTCCAGGCGTCTTTTTTGGGCGGGTCGCAAGCCGGCCGTGCGCCCCGCCAGGCCGCCTTGTTTCACCACAGGCCTTGATTCATCACAGGCTTTGTTTCACCACAGATAGACAGCGATTAGGGATTTGATCATGGGCGCGCCTTGCTCACCACAAGCTTGGGCTCCGGGTCGCGTCACCGTGGCCAGTCCGCTAGCCAGCCGGCGACCACTTTGAACTGATGGGATTTGCCAGGTAAGCGGGCCAGGTAGGCCAGTTTGCGGATCTGAAATGCCGCTGCCCCCGCCAGGGTGAACCCGCCGCCAACGAGGCTTGCTTCACCTCGGCCCAGGCTCATCATTTCGCCGAGGTCGTTGTAGTTGAAGGGATCGAGGGGTTCGCCAGCGAGGGAATGCATCAGGTTGGCGGCCAGGCACTCAGCTTGTTGGAAGGCCACTTGGGCCGTGGCTGGCAGGGGTGACTCCTGCTGGGCGATGTCACCCAGGGCAAATAGGTGGGGCTGATCGACCACCTGCAGGGTGGGCTCGCAGCTCAGTCGTCCAAGTCGGTCGACGGGAATTGGCGGCTGGCATTCAAGCGATTGAAAGCGCAGGCCTGCAGTCCAGATAACCCCATCAACTTTGAGCTGCTCCGAGCCCGCTGGCCCCAGCAGCGTCAGTCCACCTGGTTGCACCGCCTCGACGCGGGTGTGGGTTCGCAGCCTCACATCCCGGCGTTGCAGGGCCTGCTCAGCCTGCTCTCGGTTGAAGGCCTTGGCCTGGGGCAGCAGTCCGGGGCCCTGCTCAATCAGGTCCACAATCGTGCTCCCCTGCAACTGGTCGGCCAGCTTGCAGGCCAATTCCACCCCGCTGGCACCAGCTCCCACCACGGCCAAGCGCTGTAGGGGCCGGGCCCGCTCCTTCAAGGTCTGGATTAGCCGCTGCAGGCGTTCCACGTCTGCCAAGGTGCGAAAACCGAGGCTGTATTCAGCTACGCCAGGGATGCCGAAATCATTGGCCTGGGCACCCGTGGCCAGCACCAGGCGGCTGAAGGGCAGGCAGCGGCCGCTGGCGGTGTGCACATGGGAAGACTGGGCGTCGATGCGCACAACCCGGTCCTGCAGCCAGGCCACCCCTTTGCCGGCCAGCAAACTGTCGTAGCGGGGTGCGATTTCCCAGCTGCGCAATTCGCCGCTCAGCAGTTCGTAGAGCAGGGGCAGGAATAGGAAGCGATCGTTGGGTTCGATCAGCAGGATTGGTGGATGTTGGCGGCGCTCTGCCAGGGCGAGGGCGGTGTAAAGCCCACCAAAACCCCCGCCCACAATCACCACCGGAGCGGTTGGCGGGGTTACCGCAGCCTGCGATCGCGCCGCCTCAGGATTCAGCATTGCTTGGGTGGTCTTTCGCCGGCACCTGCTTTTGAACCCTAACCAGCGACTTACTCAAAGGGCGATGATGGTCTGATGCAGACGGCTCCAGCCCCAGCTCTTCCCCTCGATGGCGCCGGTCGGCCGATCGATCTGGACGCTGCTAGGGCACTGCTTGCACCTTTGTCAGCCCAAGAGCGCCTGGGCTGGGCTCAGAACACCTTCGGGGCAGGGTTTGCCTTAACAACCAGCTTTGGCATCCAGTCGGCAGTTCTGCTGCACATGGCCAGTGAGCTGACCGCCAATACCGGCCGGCCCTTAACAGTGATCTGGGTTGATACGGGCTATCTGCCGCCGGAGACTTATCAATACGCCGAGCGCCTAGTAGAGCAGCTCCAGCTCCAATTAGTGGTTGCCCAGTCGGCAATGAGCCCGGCCCGGATGGAAGCTCTGCACGGCCGCCTTTGGGAAACCGACCAGGGTGGAGATCTGGAGCTTTATCACCGGATCCGCAAGGTGGAACCCCTCGACCGGGCCCTCACTGATCTAGCGGTGACCTGTTGGGCCAGTGGTGTGCGCGGCAGCCAGACCGACCACCGCAAGGCCATGGAACCGCTGGATGCGGTGCGTCAGCGCTGGTCGCTGCGGCCCCTTCTCTCCTGGAGTAAACGGGATGTTTACTACTACATGGAAGAGCATAAATTGCCCCAGCACCCGCTGTTTGAGCAGGGTTATTCCACGGTGGGCGACTGGCACTCCAGTGCTCCTGATCTGGGAGATGTCAGCGGCCGGGCGACCCGTTTCGGTGGGCTCCAACAGGAATGTGGCATCCATCTGCCGGGATTGATGGGCGAGGGCATCTGAGCGAGGGCCGTTGGCTGCTGATCGGCAACAGCCGATGGCACTGGGCAGAGGGTGAGCTGGGCTGCCTGCGTACCTGGAGTGCTCCAGCCGGTGTGGGAAAGCTTGAGGGTCTGGTTGCTTGGGCTGCGGTGGGCCCTGTGCCCGCCTCCGCTCCACTGCCGCGGGAGCGGCGTCTGCATTTGAAAGATGTGCCTTTGTTGGAGCAGCCTGGCTGGCTCGGGGTGGATCGTGCCCTGGTGGGTTGGCGGGCCTGGTGCCTTGCCTCTGGTCCCGTATTGGTGGCGGATGGCGGCACCGCCTTGAGCCTCACCCTGGTCACCAGCGAGGGCCGATTTGGGGGAGGACGCTTGCTAGCCGGAGCGGCCTTGCAGTTGCGGGCCCTGGCCGCTGAAACTGCAGGACTGCCTGGCTTGGAGCAGCCCTTGGACCTGCCTTTGGACCTCTGGCCTCGCTCCACACCAGAAGCTATGGCCGCTGGGGTTTTGCGAGGCCTGGCTGCCGCCTTGGCCGCGGCAGGGCGTGAAGCCCAAACCAGCTGCCCTGGCTGCAGCTTTTGGCTCACGGGAGGGGATGGCCCCCTGCTGAAACCATTGCTGCAGCAGCTGCTAGCCAGCTCCATGCCTCTGCAGCTGGCTCCGGACCTGGCCCTTGAGGCCTTGGCAGCACTCAGGCCAGGCCCAGATCGCTAAGGATGTCGTCCGCCATGGTTTCGGACTTCACCTTTGTGTAGATCTTTTCGATCTTTCCTTCTGCATCCACCACGAAGGTGTGGCGCATCATGCCCATGTATTCCTTGCCCATGAATTTCTTGAGCCCATAGCTCCCATAGGCCGCGGCCACTGCGCAGGGCTCGACGTCGCTTAGCAAGGTGAAGGGAAGGTCATATTTGGCGATGAATTTGGCGTGGCTGCTGGCGCCGTCTTTGCTGATGCCCAGCACGGTGATGCCTTGCTTCTCGAATGCCCCCCACTGATCCCGGAAATTGCAGGCTTCCTTGGTACAACCTGGGGTGTCGTCCTTGGGATAGAAGTAGATCACCACCCGTTTGCCCTGGAACTGGGAAAGTTTCACCGCCGTTCCGCTCTGGTCTGGCAAGGTGAAATCGGGAGCGGGATCGCCGAGTTGCAGGGCCATTGAAAGTTCAACCAAACACTTGCGTGAGCCTAGGCAGCAGCTTGGATCTGCCGCTGCGCCTAGCCCCCCAGCTTTGGCTGGGCTCTTTGGAGGGGGGCGACCTGGGTTGCCTATCTAGTGATGAACGCAGTTGGGGCTCGGCTCTGCCTGATCGGCAGCGAAGTCGTTACTTCCAGAGCCGGGCGCTGCTGCGGCGGCAGCTGGCTGAGTTTTTGGGCTGCGCTGCTGCCGAGGTGCCTCTCCATAGCCCGCCCGGTCAACCACCACTTTTAGGGGCTGGTCTGGGATGGGTCAGCCTCAGCCATAGCGGCGCTGGCTTGCTGATTGGCTACTCCGGCTCTCCCATCGGAGTCGATCTCGAATCCACTGCTCGACCTATGGAGCCCGCTGGACTGATGCGGCGATTTTATCCAGAGAAGGAGCAGGCTCAGTTGCGGGATTTGACTGGGGCGGAGCTACGGCGAGCGGTGCTCAATAGCTGGGTGTTGAAGGAAGCGGCTATCAAGTGGCGCCATCGCACCCTTGCAGCAGAACTGGCTCAGTGGTGTTACGACCACAGCAGCGGCAGCTTGCTAAATCTCAGTGATGGGGCCAAGCCGGATCACAGCAGCGCTCTGCAGCAGGATTGGCGTTGGGCGGCGGTTGGTGAGGGTTGTGCAGGTTTGATGTTGCAGTCGCCAGGACAGCCTGAAGAATTGATGGGACAGCAGGGCGCTTGATTGTTCTAAAAACGCAGATTTACTACTGAAATACAATGCAAATCTTTCGGTTTTGTGTCGATGCGCCACGCTGACTTGCATCTTTGGTGACATGCGGCACTGCGTGGCTACGTTCGGAATGAACTGATTCCATTACTCTCGTGATCAAGCGTTTGCTGGCCGGCCTTTTTGTGGGTACGGCCCTCTCGGCGGTGGCTATGCC
The DNA here is from genome assembly GCF_963920485.1 of Cyanobium usitatum str. Tous. Classification (NCBI taxonomy): domain Bacteria; kingdom Bacillati; phylum Cyanobacteriota; class Cyanophyceae; order Synechococcales; family Prochlorococcaceae; genus Cyanobium; species Cyanobium usitatum. The sequence continues at coordinate 95,437 of NZ_OY986431.1, forward strand.
AGCGTCCGCCGCAGTCGACAACAATCTCCCCGTTCGTTGGAACACCGGCGGCGCCGTGTGGTCTACCAACCAGGATGCCTTTAATACATTTCTGCAGTCTGGCGAAGTCACCGATCGGGGCCTGGAAGGGGGCCTGAACCGCTCCGGCTGGACTGCTGCCGAGGTGCGTGAAGGCATGAATAAGTCCTACAACGTGGACTTCGTTGGCGTCTCCCGCTTCCTCTACTCGGATGCCGGTGTGAAGTTCCTCAAGAACCAAACCACCAGCTACTTCCCTTACTGGAGCATGAACACCTTCGCGGTGCAGGCTCTGCGCTCGGCGATCGTGGCTGATGCCCGTGACGGCCAGATCTCCTCGGCCGGCATCATGAATGCCCTGCCTACCGACATGCGCCTAGCCGACTTCTGCAACACCTACACCGGTGCCCAGAACGTCTGTGCTGAAGGTCGTTGCCAAGGTGACGCCCAGTGCACCTCCCTGCTCTCCTGGTATGTGTTCCTGCCGGCCTGCATCCAGGCCAACCAGATGGCTGATCCCGTGGCTGAAGTACGCACAATGGCCCCAGCCCCGGTTCAGCAGGTCCAACCTGAGGCTATCCGCGGCCTCTGGTGAGCCTGGCCTTTGGTGAGCCTGCCCTTGGTGTTCGGCTCTCGCTAGGCGAGTCGCCACCTCAGCTGCCCCGGCTTGCGCCGGGGCTTTTTTATGTGTTTAGGGGCGTTTGCAGTGCGTCTGCACGCCTTGCCCTTACCAAGGTGTGCTCAAGGGCCTGGGGCAGGGGCTGGCCCAGCACACGGCTAAATGCTTCTCGCAGGCTTTGCACGGCATCACTGGCTAGGGGCTTGCCCCGGAGTGCGGCCATCGCTTCGAGATAGGAGCTGGCCGGGGTCAGCCAGCGTTCGATCAGCTCGGCAGTCAGCTCGAGTTGGAGTGATTCCTGCCACTGCTCCTGTTGCACTTGCCATCCCGCGGCGATCAAGCTGCGTTGGCTGATTAGGCCGGTGCTCTGGGCCTGGATCAGTCGCTGCCCCTCCAGGTGAGTTAGCTCCTCCAGCAAGGTTTGCAGGGGGGGTTCTGCCGTGCCGAGCAGGGACCGCAGGCCTGCTGCTGGACCGAGTTGGGGAGTGCTGAACAGCAGGCGCCATTGGCCGGTTTGGCCCAGCAGCGCGCCAGCTTGGCCGATCCAGGCCTCGATTTGTTCGGCGCTGAGGCCCTGCCAGGGTTGCCGCGCTATCACCCAGTCGAAGCGGGCATCGGAGTCAAGGGCGAGTTGCGGTTCGAGCTGGGAGTTAAGGGCGGCGGGGGTTTGGGGAGGCACCAGCAGCAGCTGGGGTTGGCGCAGGCTGTCGAGCACCTTCAGCTGGGCTTGCAGCCGCTCCCGGTCGGAGGCCTGGGCCACGGTGATCACTACCCCGCCCTCGGGCGTAGCGGCCAGGGGATCAAGGGCCCATAGCAACGACCTCGCTTCCAGCACCAGCACCCGCGCTTGGCGTTGCCAGATCACGCCTGCCCAGAAGCGATGTCTCAGGGTGTCGAGTCGTTCTCCCTCGGCGGCGGCTTGCCGCTGCAGCCAGCGCTCCAGCTGGGGATCTTCCGGACTGCTGCTAAGCACGTCGCCCTGATCCGCCGCCATCTCAGCGGCAGCCGCCAGCTGGGCGGCCCGTCGCTGTTGCAGGCGCTCGCGCCTCTGGCCCTCCCAGCCCAGGCTGCCCGGTTGCCAGAAAATCTCACCTTGAAGTGCGCCAGGCAAATACTGCTGGGCTACCCAGTGCTCGGCGTAGGCATGGGGGTAGCGGTAGCCCACTCCATCGCCAAAAGCCTGGCCATCACGGTTGGCATCGCGCAGGTGGGCGGGCACCTGCTGACGGTTGGCGCTGCGCACGCTTTTTAGGGCATCGAAGAAACCGAGCAAGCTGTTGCTCTTTTCCGCTCCCGCCAAATAGAGAGCTGCCTGGGCCAGCGGGTAAAGCCCCTCTGGCAATCCCACTCGCTCGAAGCTGGCCGCGCAGGCTTCCACCACCACCACGGCCTGGGGATCGGCTAAGCCGATGTCTTCCCCGGCAGCGATCAACATGCGCCGGAAGATAAAGCGAGGGTTTTCGCCTGCCTCCACCATGCGGGCCAACCAGAAAAGGGCCGCATCTGGATCGGAACCGCGCAACGATTTGATGAAGGCGCTGATTGTGTCGAAGTGGGCATCCCCCTGCTTGTCGTAGAGCACCGCGCGCTGCTGAATCGACTCCTCGGCGATGGTCAGATCGATCCTGATGGAGCCATCAGCACCGGGAGGAGTGGTCTCCACCGCCAGCTCCAGGGCATTCAGCAAGCTGCGGGCATCGCCGCCGGCCACATCAACCAGGTGGTCGGCCGCTGCTGCGGCTAGGTCAATCGAGCGTTCGCCATAGCCCACTGCCGGATCCCGCAGGGCCCGTTCCAGCAGCTGGCGCAGGTGTGCTGGCTCAAGCGGTTGCAGGCGAAACAACCGCGAACGGCTTACCAGGGCTTTGTTCACCTCGAAAAAGGGGTTTTCGGTGGTGGCTCCGATCAGATTCACCGTGCCGTTTTCTACCCAGGGCAGCAGGGCGTCTTGTTGTGCACTGTTGAAACGGTGCACCTCGTCGATGAACAGGGTGGTGCGCAGGCCATGGTGCGCCAGGCGCTGCTGGGCCGCGTCCACCTCGGCCCGCAGATCCTTGACGCCGGCAAGTACGGCATTGAGGCTGCTGAAGTGGGCCCTGGTGCTGCCAGCAATGATCCGGGCCAGGGTGGTTTTGCCCACCCCCGGCGGGCCGTGCAGGATCAGGTTGCCGACTCGATCTGCAGCGATGGCGCGTCTTAGCAGGCGTCCTACGCCGAGGATCGACTCTTGACCCACGAAGTCATCAAGGCTGCGGGGCCGCAGCCGGTCGGCCAGGGGCGCGACCCGGGCCAGGGTGATGTCGCGTTGATGGCTGAACAGGTCGCTCACGAGGTCGCCGCAGCGCCGTTCTGAGTCCATCATCGGCCTGCCGGCGATACGCTCCGGCCATGCGGCGCGCCCGATCCACCATCACACCCATGCTCCGCCCTGTTGTTTCCCCGCTATTGATTTTCACGGCGATGGCCTCTGCCCTGGTTGTGGGGTGTCAGCAGGGCCGCGAGCCAGCCCCGCGGCTGCCTGTGGTGCAGAGCCAGCGCCTGGAAACTGCCGAATTTCAGGCCAGTTTTGACACCGTGAGCACCCTGGAGGCCGAGGAGGAAGTGGATCTGGCGGCCCAGGCGGGGGGCCGCATTCAGCGATTGTTGGTGCGTCAAGGAGATCGGGTGAGCCAGGGTCAGCTGCTGCTGGTGCTCGACCAGGCCCAGCTCAGGGCCGAGGTGGCCAGCCTGCGCGCTCAGATGCAGACCAACCGCCTCAATTACCAGCGATATCAAGACCTGGCCCGTCAAGGTGCGGCCAGTGCCCTGCAGCGGGATGAATTTCGCCAGGCCTACATCGCTGCCCGCGAAGCCCTGGTGGCGAAGGAGGCCGATCTCGCCTTCAAGGATCTGCGGGCGCCGATCAGCGGCATGGTGGCCGATTTGCGCGTCAAGCAGGGCGATGTGATTGCCGCTGGCGTGCCGATTACCCGCGTGATCCGCAACGACAATCTCCTGGCTCGCATCGATGTACCTGCCACCTATGCCGATCGTGTTCGGCCGGGCCAGAGGGTGCTGCTGCTGGCCGCCTCCAGCTCCCAGCCCCTGGCGGAGGGCCCGGTGATCTCGGTAGATCCGGGGGTGAGTGCCCCAACTCAGACGCTGCTGGTGAAGGCGTCGTTTGCTAACCCGCGGGGCAGCCTGCGTAATGGCCAGCGCAGTCGCACGCGGCTGCTGCTGGATCGGCGCCAGGAGTTGGCCGTTCCCTTCACCGCGGTGACCAGGTTGGCAGGACAGCCATTTATATTTTTAGTGGGCAGCTTGGCTGAGCTGGAGCAGCGGCCAGGCAAGGCTCCCATCGCCGAGCTGCGCCGCTTGCCAAGAGGCACCCTGTTTGCCTTGCAAACTCCGGTGCAGCTGGGCGACTTGCAGGGAACCCTCTATCCACTGCAACGCCTTGGTGAGAGTGGTGTTCAGGGTGGTGATCGGGTGATCACCGCTGGTTTGCTCAATTTGCGCCACGGTGCCCCGGTGCAACTTGCGAGGCAGGCCAAAAAGGCAGGCATCCGGTAACTTGCCCTTGGATGCTCAGTGGATGTGAACAGAGCGGTTGCGGTCTCCTCTCTTCTAGGGCTGCTGTGCGCAGGGGGGTGTGCGACCAAACAGGCCTCCCGGCCACCGCTAGTAGTGCAGTCCGAAATCATCGGCGAGGCTGATTTCAGCCCCTCGATTGAGGTGATCAGCCAGCTCAGCTCCACCAGTGATGTGGCACTGCGCCCCGAGGTTGATGGGCGGGTGGTGAAGATCCTGGCGACCCAGGGCCAGCGGGTGAAGGCGGGCCAGCCGATCTTGGTGCTCGACAACGTGCAGCAATCGGCAAACCTGGATGCCAGCAAGGCCGAGGCCCGTAAGGATCTGGTTAACGCGGAGCGCTATATCTTTTTGAACGAGCAGGGAGCGGTATCCACCAAGGATCGCGACTTCTACGTCACCCAGGCGATTCAAAGCCGCGACCAAGTGCGCGCCAATGCGGCCACCTTGGGCTACAAATTCGTGACGGCACCGATCAGCGGCGAGATCGGCGATCTCGATACGGTGAAGTTGGGTGATTACGTGCGCCAGGGACAGGCGATCACCGGCATTGTCGACAACTCAAGTCTTTGGACCCTGATGGATGTGCCCGCCACCCGCTCATCGCGGGTGGCGCTTGGCCAGACCGTGCAGCTGGTGACCCAGGGCAACCCGCCTCTATCTGCGACGGGGAAGGTGGTGTTTATTTCCCCTTACTACGGAGTGAGCGGTAGTAGTTCTTCGCCAAACACGGTGCTGGTCAAGGCCTCCTTCCCCAACGCAACTGGCCAGCTCAAAACAGGTCAGTACGTGCGCAATCTGATTGTCACCGGCAACACCCGCCAGCTTTCCGTGCCGGTGCAGGCAGTGATGATGCAGGCCCAACAGCCTTTTGTTTATCGAGTGCTGCAACTCAGCCAGGTGCTCGCCAAGATCCGCGCCTCCACCCAAATTCCTGAGGCGCAGAAGCAGAAGCTTGAGGCCCTGCCGCCCAATACTCCGATCGTGGTGCAGACCCCAGTGCAGCTTGGGGAGCTGGAGGGCAATCGCTACCCGCTGGTCTCCGGCCTGCAGAAAGGAGAAAGGGTGGTCGTCTCAAATACGGCGCTGTTGCGTACCGGCATGCCAGTGAAACTCTCGAGCGGAAGCAACTGAGAAAGGTATGTCACTCTCCGATAATTTCATCAAGCGGCCTGTCCTTACTACCGTTTGCAGCATCCTGATCGTGCTGCTGGGAATCATTGCGATCCCCGGCCTGCCAATTGAAAACCTGCCGAATATTGCGCCACCACTCATTCAGGTGACCTCTAATTACGGCGGTGCTAATTCCATAGTGACGGAACAGGCCGTTACCAATCCGCTCGAGCAGCAGATCAACGGTGTGCCGGGCGCGGCCTATATCTCATCGACCAGCTCAAATACTGGTCAGAGCATTATTCAGGTTTATTTTGAGGAAGACACGGATATCAACATCGATCAGGTAAACGTTCAAAATCGCGTTTCCCTGGCCATGCCTCAGTTGCCCCAGCAGGTCTCGGCAACTGGGGTGTCGGTGATGCAGAGCACCCCATCGATTCTGCTGGCCTATCAGGTCACGTCTAGCCAGGGTCAATTTGATGCTTCCTATATCAACGGCTTGATTTATGAGCAGCTCTACTACCAGCTTGAGCGGGTCCCCGGAGTCGCTCAAGTCAATCTGCTGGGAGGTAGTAACCCTGCCTTCTGGCTGTTTGTTGATCCAAGCAAGCTCAGTGCCAACCAGCTGACTGCCGACCAAATCGTCAGTGCGGTCAAGAGTCAAAACAGCATCGCTATTGGTGGCCTGATTGGTGGTCCGCCAGCCGGAGGAGATCAGCTGTTCGCCTACCCGATCCTGGTGGCTGACAACGGCAACTTGATGTCGGTAGATCAGCTCAATGACCTAATAGTTGGTAAGTCACCCCAGGGCAATTTGCTACGGCTGCGCGATGTGGGCCAGGCTACTTACGGGTTTAATACCTTTGCTCAGCAGGCGGTGAGTTACGACGGGTTCCCGTCTATCACCGTTGCGGTATTCCAAACTCCAGAGAGCAATGCTCTAGATGTATCCGAGGCTGTGGTGGCCGTGATGAATCAATTCACCCAGTCAGCTCCGCCTGGGATCGCGGTTAAAGAAATTTATAATATCGGTCAGTTTATTGAGTCTGCGGTTGAAGGGGTAACTGATGCCCTTGGCCTAGCAATTGTGCTGGTGCTAGTGATTCTGTTTCTCTTTCTGCAGAACTGGCGAGCCACGGTGGTGCCCAGTCTGGCGATCCCGATCTCACTCATTGGTACTTTCGCCTTCATCAATGCTTTTGGATTTTCCATAAACCAGCTCACCTTGCTGGGCTTGGTGCTTGCTACTGGCTTGGTGGTGGATGACGCAATCGTGGTAATCGAGGCGGTTTCTAAAAATCTTGAGAGTGGCATGAGTCCACGCAAGGCGGCTATGGCCTGTATGGGTGAGCTAACTGGTGCTCTGATCGCTACATCGCTTGTGTTGATGGCGGTATTTGTGCCAGTAGCTTTTTACCCGGGTGGTATTGGCATCATCTACAAGCAATTCGCCCTCACGATCGCCTTTTCGATCGCCATCTCTACCTTCAATGCCCTGACCTTCTCGCCAATGATGTCGGCCCTGATTCTCAAGTCGGAGCAGCCTCCGAAGCCCAAGGGTTGGGGTTGGACCATCGGTGGTGTGGTAGTGGGCTTGGCCTTCGGCCGCTTCAGCGCCGCATCCTTTGGCGTCGGTGCCTACGTCTTTGGAGTTGTCGTGTTCGGGTTGGCTGGTAGCCGGCTTGCCTCAATTTTTGAGCAATTCAATCGGTTTTTTGCTTGGTTGCAGAGCAGTTATGCCCGCTTACTTGAGGTGCTGATCCGCCGCCGAAAATATGTTGTTGCTGGCCTCGCTGGCGGCATTGTGCTCACCGCGCTTGCTTTCTCGGCCCTGCCCTCGGCTTTCATCCCTGAGGAAGACCAGGGATATGGGGTGGGAATTTTCCAGTTGCAGAACGGTGCCTCCCTCAGTCTCACCCAGCAAACTGGCCTAGAGATTGCCAAGGTGCTCAAGGAGGAGCCTGACATCACGGCGGCTTCGGTGGTTAGCGGCTACGGCTTCAACGGCTCCAGCCCAGACCAGGGTGTGTTCTTCTTCGGCCTTAAGCCCCTTGAGGAGCGTAGTGGTGCTGATCAGAAAGCACCGGCAATTGTGGAGCGACTCAATGCCAAGCTTTCTAAAATTAGCAGTGGTCTAGTTGTTGCAGCCCAACCGCCCGCGATTCCTGGCTTCTCGGCCCAGGGTGGCTTTTACTTTCAGTTCAACGACTTAAGCAATGGCGCATACAGCTTTAACCAACTCGACGCCCTAGCTCAAAAGCTTGTGGCCGCTGGTACGGCATCCGATCAGTTTTCAAGCCTTTACACCCAGTTTATCCCCAGCGCCCCTGCATTTGGTCTGAAAATTGATCGCTCGATTATGGGCGCTCTGAACATCGATTTCCAGCAGGCGATGCAGACGATTGCCGTGCTCGCAGGTGGCAACTACTCAGGCTTGACCTATGAAAATGGCCAGGTGCGCAATATATATGTGCAGTCAGAGGCTTCCGGCCGCAGCACCCTTGAGGATGTGCTCAGTTACTACGTGCGCAATCGCGACAACAAACTAGTGCAGGTCAGTGAGTTTGCTTCGTCAGAACTGACCAGTGCCCCTCCGGTTATTAGTCACTACAACCTTTATCGAACAATTTTGATTCAGGGCGCGGAGGCGGTTGGTAAGAGTTCTGGCCAGGCCTTGACGGCTATTCAGCAGATCTTTAAGCGGCTTGATTTCAATAATATTGACTATGCATTCACTGGTCTGGCTTCCTTGCAGCTTTCTGCCGGTAACGCCAGTGTGCTCGTGTTTGGTCTGGGTATTTTGATAGTTTATTTAGTGCTTTCGGCCCAGTACGAGAGCTATGTCACCCCAGTCATTATTTTGATGACAGTCCCCTTGGCCATGCTTGGAGCACTGGTGTTCTTGTCCCTCCGCTCCATTGATCTAAATATTTATGCCCAGGTGGGTCTGGTTACCTTAATTGGCTTGGCTGCCAAGAACGGCATCTTGATTGTTGAGGTTGCTGAGCAGCATGTTGCCAATGGCATGAGCTTTGCGGAAGCGGCTATTTCTGCTGCTGAGTCACGCATGCGTCCAATTCTGATGACCGCGATCGCCTCGCTGGCTGGATTCCTGCCCCTTGTGGTGGCAACCACCGCTGGAGCAAATAGTCAGCAATCCCTAGGCACGGTGATATTTGGGGGGCTGCTAGTTGCCACAGTGCTTTCGCTTGGCGTTGTGCCTCCTTTCTATGTGGTGATTAAAAACTTTGAGGCTCGCTGGTTGCCTGAATCCACACCCGAGACAACCGCTTAGGTGATCACGGTGGGGCGATCCATCCCCGTGCGGGTTTTGATTTCGGCCAGTCCATCGATTGCCGTGATCAGCTCGCCGAGGGCGATTTGGGGATCCTGGCTGAGGTTGCCGCTGGGCTGCACATAGCTCTCGAGATACACCCGTAGGGTTGCCCCCTGGGTGCCAGTGCCTGAAAGGCGCAACACCACCCGGCTGCCGTCATCGAGCAGCAGTCGCAGCCCCTGGCCGGTTGTGAGGGAGCCGTCCACTGGATCGGTGTAGGCGAAGTCGTCGGCGGTAGCGACGCTGCGGCCGGCGAAGCTTTGGCCCACCAGCGCGGGCTGCATCTCCTTGATGCGGTTGTAGAGGCCGTGGGCGGCCTCGCTGGCGATGGCTTCGTAGTCGTGGCGAGAGTAGTAGTGCCGGCCGAAACGGCTCCAGTGCTCGGCCATGATCCTGCTCACCGGTGCCTGCTTCCTGGCCAGGATCTGCAGCCAGAAAAGCACCGCCCAGAGGCCATCTTTTTCGCGGATGTGGTTGCTGCCCGTGCCGAAGCTTTCCTCACCGCAAAGGGTGATGCGCCCCGCATCGAGCAGGTTGCCGAAGAATTTCCAGCCCGTTGGCGTTTCGAAGCAGGCCAGACCAAGCTCCTTTGCCACCACATCGGTGGCGGCGCTGGTGGGCATCGAGCGAGCCACACCGGCTAGGCCATCGGCATAGCCCGGGGCCAAGGTGGCGTTGGCGGTGAGTACCGCCAGGCTGTCGCTTGGGTTCACGAAGCAGCGCGCCCCCAACACCATGTTGCGGTCGCCGTCGCCATCGCAGGCGGCACCGAATTTGTAGGCATCGCTGCCCATCAGCAGCTCGGCTAGGTCATGGGCGTAGGTGAGGTTGGGATCGGGGTGGCCGCCGCCAAAATCTTCTAGGGGGATGCCGTTGCGCACCGTGCCCGCGGGAGCGCCAAGCAATTCTTCGAAGATCCGGCTGGCGTATGGGCCGGTCACCGCGTGCATGGCATCGAAGGCCATCGGAAAGTCGCCCCGCAATAGATCGCCGATCTGGTCGAAGTCGAACAGGCGCTGCATCAGCGCTACGTAGTCGTCTACGCCATCGATAACCTCAACCTGCAGGTCGCCAATGCTGCTGAGCCCTGGCGTTGAGAGGTCGGGATCGATGCAGCCTTCGCAGATCCGATAGCCGCCTAGTTCCAAGGTGGCGGCGTAAATCGCGTCGGTGATCGATTCCGGCGTGGGGCCGCCGTTGGCGCCGTTGATCTTGACGCCGAAATCGCCATCGGGGCCGCCGGGGTTATGGCTGGCCGAGAGAATCACCCCGCCCACGGCGCCGTGTTGACGTATCAGGTGGGAGGCGGCTGGGGTGGAGAGGATGCCTCCGGTGGTGGTAATCAGCCGGGCCACGCCATGGGCGGCGGCCATGCGGGCGATCACGTTGATGGCTGCGAGGTTGCCGTAGCGACCGTCACCTCCCACTACCAAGGTGCCGCCGGCCACGCCTGGCAGCACCTGCAGGCTCGCTTCGATGAAGCTCTCCAGGTAGTGGGGGGTCTGGAACTGGCGACTGCTCTTGCGCAGACCGGAGGTGCCGGGCTTCTGGTCGCTGAAAGGCTGGGCCAGGGAAATCTGCCGAATGCTCACGGGATTACTGCTGGTCATCGGCCGAATCCACAGGGGCACTGGGGCACCAAATTAGCCTTGGCTTGTCACCTTTTCAGAACTGACTAGCTTCCAAGGGAAGGCAGTTGATTGGGGACAGGGGTGTTGGCCGAAAACAGGTTTGCCAGTGGGCACATTTGGAGATTGGCTTGCTTAGCTGGCTTGGCGCTAACAGCCAGCTCCTTGGCGGCCACAGAAGCCGGCCGGGCGGCAGTGATGGGGGGAGCCCGCGCCCTTCCTTTGGCGGAGGCGGTGCAGCGCAGTCGGTTGGCAGCTGAAGCAGTGATCCAGCGACGCGGCAAGGAAACCTGCCTGCGCGGCAAGCTCACCAATGCCTTACTGGGCCTGTCAGCCAGCTGTGAAGTTGCTGCTCAGAAGGATGGTCTCTGTGCCTTGGCCGATCAGGCGGTGGTGCAGGTCGGCTGGTCGCTGGCTTTTATGGACAGCACTGCCCAGCAGGTGCTGAACCTGATCGAGAGCCAGCCGGGATCAGGTTCAGGATCAGGATCAGGACCCCGGAATTAGGTTGAACACACCTTTTTTCTCCTTGGGTTTGGTGTCGGTTTTGCTCGGGGCGACCGTGCGGGTCTGCTGCTTGCAGAAGGGGATCAGGTCTTGGCCGGCTCGGTTGAGAGCTTCGCGCCGCTCAAAAGTATTGGTGGCAGCTGGTTTGGCCCGTTCGCGGATCGTCCAGATGGCGTCCTTGCAGTTGGCGCCTAGGCGGGGGTGATCCAGCAGCGGATCGGCCATGGTGCTTGCCTTGCCGCAGGCTTCAACGGTGTTCTCCCTGCCGCAGGCGAAGGTTTGGAGCTGGAGCTCGCGCAACAGTTCCATGGAGGGATAGGGCGGGTCCTTGGGTGCGGCCTGTAGGGGGGCAGCCAGTAGGGCGATCAGGCCAAGGGCAAGTGCGGGATCAATCCGAGGCGCGGCCATGGTTCCACCGGGGTGGCTCCCATCATGGCGGTCCTGGCAGCGGGGCTAGTCCCTGGCGCAGCGGCTGTTGCTGCTGGCTCCAGTGGGCAGCGATTGCCGGGCCCACCAGGGGCGCGGCGATCGCCAGAGCCCCCCGCAACCAACCCTGCTGCCGCAACTGCTCTCCCCGGGCGGCTTCGGCGGCCTGCAGGGTTTGCATATCGGTGATTTCGGGCCGCCGCTCCGCCTCAATTTGGGCGGTCACCCCATCAAGGGCAGCGCCGCTGCAGCCGCTGCTCAGCACCGGCAATAAGCGTGTGGCGGCTACCCAGGCATCACGCAGGGCCATGTTGATGCCCTGGGCGCGCACCGGTCCCATCGGGTGGGCCGCATCGCCAAGCAGTAGCAGGCCTGGTTGGCACCAGCGCTCCGCTAGCCCCACCTGCACCGTCAGCCGGCTGGGCGCCCCCAATCCGCCGCTCCACTGCCGTAGCCAGGCCGCCAGCTGCGGCGGACTCAAAGCTGCCATCCGCTCGATCCAGCCTTCTCTGCTGAGCTCGGGTGTGGCTTTTGACTTGCCCACAACCCAGCCCAGCTGCAAGCCGCCGCTGGCGCTTTCGAAAGCGCTGAAAACCCCCTCGGGCCCCACCAGGGTGGTGAAGCAGCCAGCCAAGGGCGAGGCCGCGGTACTGGCCAGTTGAAACCAGAGCAAGTCGATCGGGCTGGGGTTGCTCTGCAGCGCTAGCCCTGCCTTCTGGCGCACCAGGGAGCCCCGGCCATCGCAGCCGACGACAAGGTCGGCAGGCAGCTGACGGCCATCGCGCAGTTGCACCCCCGCCAGCCGCTCCTGCTGCCAGAGCAGGTCGACCACCGGTTGCCCGCGCTCAATCGCAAAGGAGGGGTAGGTGCCGGCCAGTTTCAGCAAGGCCTCCAGCAGGGCTGGCTGGCTCACCAGGGTGCAGGGCCGGCTTGGATCGCCGTCGAGGGGCTCGGGGGCGGTGAATAGCTCCTGGCCATTCACCACGAAGCGCCATCCACCTAGGGGCCGGTGGGGCAGGTCTGGAATCAGCTCGAGTAGCCCCATGGCCGCCAGGGCCTCTAGCCCTGAGGGCATCAGCGCTTCGCCGCGGAATTGACGCTCCAGGCTGGTGCCGGCCTCCACCAGGGTTACGGCCACACCGCCACGGGCCAGCAGTAGGGCCAAGCTGGCGCCCGCCGGTCCGGCACCAACCACCACCACCTTGGGGCGGTGGCTCAAGGGGTCACTCAAACGAAGGAGTTGTAGTTGCGTGTGCCGCCGCTCACCGGGTCGACATGGCCCATCAACTGGCTTTTCTTGCTGAGCAAATACTCCACCAGCTCCTGCTGCACGGCCAGCAGTTCGTTGGTGCAGCCGCGGAATGCGGCCCGGTGGCGAATTTCATCGTGCCGGGTGTGGAGGTCGCGCAGCATCAGCTGGATGGCATCCAAGGTGGCTGAGGTGTTGCGGGAGGCCGGCTGGGAATCCATGGCCGCGAGATAAGGGAGGCATTAAGCGTAGGGGCGTTGCAGCGGCAGGGCATTGCCGAAGATCAGCAGTCACCAAACAAGGTGCTGGACACCTGGTGGAATGTTTCAAAGGTGACCTGGTTGTCCAGCCCGCTAACCGCTAGGGAAACGGTCTGCTGCCGCGGATTGCATTCCACCGCCAGGCTCACTGCCCTGGCGCCATGGTCAGCATGAAAAGCGGCGCTCTGGCCGTCAACGGCGTAGAGGGTTTCGGGGGCGTGGGTAAAACCGAGCTGGTTGGCCAGCACGCTGATCCCCGCTATGGACTCGCTGAGGCTGCCCTCGCTGCGAATGGCCGTGGTGTACACCACTGGCGCGGCTGGGGTTGAGTCTTCTGCGGGCAGGATGAAGGAGCCGGCTAGGGATTTGATCAGGCTTCCGGTTTTGCCCAAGCCGCCGCTTTTTGGCATGGTCTTGCTCCTCTCGCCGGGGGGTCCTGTGCGCTGAGCGTAGGGGTTGATCACCAGATGTGGTGTTTGGTGCTTGGATGGGCACCATTGGTGTGGCCCAATTACGGCGACCAGCCCTGGTCAGCTGCGCTGCACCCCACTGCCGCACTGATTCCGCTGCCGTTCCTGTTTGCGTTGCAGCCGGGGGGTGATGCCGAGCTCGGCGCCCTTCCAGAGCCGGTTGATTTCAGCTGTGAAGTGTTCGGCGAGCTGGGGGGAGTCGATCACCAGCAGGGTTTCGTCGTTTTGATGGGCGGCGCTGGGGCTCCAGTTGAAAGAGCCGGTGACCACGGTGCGGTTGTCGATCACGGCCAGCTTGTGGTGGAGCTTGTCGCCGCTGGCCAGCCGTGGTGTGCCGACACTCTCTAAGGGGCGCTGCCAGGGGCGGTTCGCCGCCTCCAGGCCGCAGCGGTGGTCGGGCAGCTTGGTGCCGAGAAGATCGAGCACTTCACTGAAGGCTCGGTTGGCGAAGCCGGGGTCGGCCAGTAGGCGGATCTTGACGCCTTGCTGCTGCAGTTTCTCCATCGCATTAGCCAGTCCCTGATCCGAGAACACGAACAGGGCCAGGTCGAGTTGCTTGCGGGTGACTGCGAGCAGCTTCTCCAACACCACCAGGCCCTGGTGGGGATCGCTGCGGCGATGGGGGGCGAACAGCACCGTCACCGGCGTTTGCCCCACCAGCAGCTGCTGGGGAGCCCCGCCGCCCTTACCCAGCCCAAAGCGGCTGTCGGGCTGGCCATCGGGGCCGTCGCCCCACATCCGCTCAAACTCGGCTGCAAAGGTGTGGGCCAGCTCACGGCTGCGCAGCCGCAGCAGGTGGTTGACGTTGCCGCGGCTGCGGTCTGCCCCCGGATCGCCGTGGATGCAGGAGGGGGTGAAATTGGCTGAGCCGGTCACCACCACGGCCCGGTCCACCACCATGAACTTGTGGTGCATCAGACCACTGCCAGCACTGCCATCGGCGGTGTCATCGATTAGGGGCACGCCAGCCTGCTGCAGGATCGCCACCGCATCCCCCCAACCGAGGGCCTTGAGCTGCTCATGGCGGTTGCGCTGGTGCGGCGCCAGATCGGCCGGATGCTCTTCGCTCCAGGGGCTGCTGTAGGTGTTTTCCAGCACCACCTTCACCGTCAGACCCTCGCGGTGCTTAGCCGCCAGCGCTTCGGCCAGCTTCGGCAGAGATAGCTCCTGCACCGCCACCAGGATCTCCCGCCGCGCCGACTGAATACTGGCCAGCACAAAGGCTTCCAGGTCGTCGCCTTGCCGCCATTGACCGTTGATCGGGCTGCGGTAGCGGCTGGTTTCGGCGTGGTTGAAGGCCAGCTCGATGCCCTTGGGCAGGGGCTTGGGCCGGGCTGACTGGCCGAGCAGCTGGGCGTCAGCGCTGCAACCAGCCATAGCCAAGGCCACAAGGCTTGCCCAGGCGAAGGGGTGGCGCGGCAAAGGGTTGGCTATGGCGACTCCGAGCGGTTGAGCTCAGAGTTCCCACGGCGCCTGTTAAATGGTCTGGCCTCAGTGGTGGCCTGGCATCTCGGCGGTGCGCAGCATCACCACAAACCAAGCAGTACCAATCAACACGGCGCTGAGCATGGCGGCTGGCAGGCCGAAGCGCATCAACACAACCGGCACAATCAGCGGAAAGGCCAGGGCTCCCGCCATCGGCGTGAGGGCTACGGCAGAACGCTTCAGTGCCAAGGCTCGATTTAGAACCATTCGCTTACGGCCTTTTCGGCTGGGTTGCTGTTGTCTTCAGGGGTGGAGCGGCTGAATTCCAGGGTGATGTTGCGCTTCTGCTCGCCATCGGCGGCCACAGCCTCGATCGGATAAAGCTGCTGACCATCCCGGAAGGGCACCTGGACTCGGAAGGTGCCATCGGTTGAGAGGGGCACTTCCTCACCACCAATGGTGAGGCGGGCAGCCGGGTCGGTGGCCCCGTACACAATCAGCTCAGCATCAGCCACAAGCCAGAACGAGCGTTGACGGGAAGCGACCCCGCCTATGCCAGAAGCGTTGCGTCCACTGGCCCAGATGCCGGCACCAGAGGTGTTCAGTTCACTGGTGTCTAGGCCGGCTGCCCCCAGCTCATGGAAAGCATCAGAACCCCTGCCAAGACTGCGCCAGCGGGCTGTAGCTGTTTGATAAAGGCGTTCATGCAGGCCTGCATCGGCTGGCTCCACCGGCGTTGGCAGGATGGCTGGAGCCGTGTCCAGCGAAAAGGGTACGAACTGATCAAGTATTTGCTCGCTGGGGTGCTGCGCCGGTACCCGTGCCACTGAAGAGAAGGCCAGGGATATCCAGCCGCCACTGCCTTTGCGATAGCCGAGTTCCACTCGGTAATCCCGGTCGCACAGGGGCACGGGCAAATACCACTCGGTGGCATGGCTGTCGACCACCACTTCCTGCAGGGTGTGGGGGTGGGCCGAGCCGCCGGGCAAGCCAGTTACGTCGGCTACGCGCAGGCAAAGCTGGGTGGCACCAGTTGCCAGGGCTGAGGCCCGATCGCTTTCGGAGATATCCCAGAACACGTAGGCCCACTGGGGATCGCGGGGCAGAAATACGACGCTGGTATTTGCTGTGCTGGGGCGGGGAGCGGGGGGTAGCTCTGCTTCGATTGCCTTAAGACTGATAGGCGTGTCCTCCTCATCCTGGCGATCATTGATGGCTGCCAGGAGTTCATCCTTGGACTTGCGGCTGTACAAGCTCACCCCAAGGTCGCTGGCGACCTGGCGCAGCTGACGCAGGGTCATGCGTGCCAATGCGGTGAGTGCCTGGGTCACAGCGACAGATTTCTTTTGGGATCAGTGTGGATGAGTTTCTCCTGGCAGGGGGAGCCCCACCTGGAGCCGTCAGTGGATGCTGACGGCAACGAGGCTGATTGCCCATAAAAAAGGCGGCCTTGAGGCCGCCTTGGTTTGTTTAAGGGACTGGCCTTAGCGGCCAATGCTGCGGTAAGGAACCTTGGCGAGGTAATCCATGCTGACGCTGCCGGAGGCTCCGCCTTGGCTGCGCATGGCAGGCAGATTGCGCACCCAGGGGAGGTAGTCCTCGGGGAAGCCGCCACGGCGCTGACGGGAGCGAGCGGGGATCGTTTTGGCGGTGCCGGTGTACACAACTTGGGGGAAGCCCAAGATGCCGCGGTAGTAGGCCTCGTATCGCGGAGTGGTGATGTTGAAGGGGGTTTCGCCCAGATCACGGGAGCCCACCACGCGGTTGCGGTGGAAAGGAACGGTGTCGTAACCAAAGGCATCCAGGTATTCCTGGCCGTTGAGGATGTCGTCAACCATGCCCTTGACCCCGCGGGTCATCAGCACGGCCGCCCAGGCGATCTCCTCAGACCTGCCGTGGGTGGGGCGACCCAGAAGCTTTTCCACCAGGTGGCGCACCACCCGATAGTTGCTGTTCAGGTTGTAGAAGCTGCGGGTGAAGGTGTCTGAGAGACATAGGGAGCGAATGAAATCCCGCACACTCATTTGGCCGTTGCGCAGCTGGCTCTCCAATGTCAGGTTGCGGTCGACCTTGAAGGCATAAAAGAAAATCTGTCGATAACACGACTCAATGACCAGATTTAGGTCTTTGGGATCCATAGCCCTGTCCATGGACATGGATTTGGGGTCCTCATCCGAACCCACCCGCAGCGGGTCAACCCGCGAGTTTTGGGTAGTGGGCGCGTACTTCAGGAGGGGCAGGGCCACACGACTTCATCATCCGTCGTTGCGGATCGTAGAAGTGCGGCTGCGGCCGGGTTCGTCTGGCCGAGACAGGGCTCACAGTCCGTAACGTTCGTCACCATCCCAGGGGAGACAGGGGCTGGTCGGAAACGGGCTCTTGGGCTGGGGTTTTGGCCCCAGGCTGCGGGCTGTCTAGCAGCCGTGTCTCCACGCAGAAGGACGCCGTATTGGAGAGGCCCTCAACCGTGCTGGTGCGCAGACGCACATTGGGGCCGGCAAAGCTGAATCGCTCCAGGCTGGCCATGGTTTCGTAGCCGGTGGTGAGCAGGAGCCCATCGCGCTCGTCCATGGCGAAATGGCCTGCCACGGGGGCGGTTTCGGCGTAGCCACGGTCGCGCAGCAGCAGGCCGGACCGGCCGAGCTCATCGGTGGGGATCAGGCCGAAAACGCTTTCCCCTTCATGGGCTTCTCCGGCTTTATCCCACGCCATTGAGGCGTTCCAGGTCACCCGGCAGCCCCCCACGAGGCCGGCGGGATTTTCGCCGTGGAGCTCGGCGATGGCGATTAGGCGGGGGTCGGCTGCGGCGATCTCCACCACCTCAATGAAGGAGCCTCCCGCCTCAGCTCGCCGGTGCAGCAGGTGGTGGCTGCTGCGCTGGGAGCGCCAGCGACCGCAGCTAAGGCGGAAAAAGCTAAGGGCGTCGGCGATCGACTCGGTTTGGATTTCGCTCACTGGCGTGCTGGGGCTGTGAATGTGGCTTTGGCTGGGGCGATGATCGCAAGCCGCGGCGATTAGGTCGCCCAGCTCTAGGGCCAATGGTGACCGGCCCAGGGTGGTGGCCAGTTGCTGCAGCTGCCTGCCCGCCGCCTCCAATTGCTCCACCAGAACTGCCTGGAAGTAGGGGGCGTCCGCGAGGGCGGGCTGCTGGCTGGCCCAGGCGCGCATCACGTCATGGTCTGGGAGGGCCCCTGCGGGCTGGTGGGCTGCGATCGCCTGCAGGCTGCGCAGGCTGTGGGCAAGAAGGCGCAGATGGTGCCTCTCCAAGGCGGGCAGGAGAGTGGCCTCCAGCTCCGCCAGTTCCGCTGCTGAAAGCGGACCTTGAACTTGGGGTGGCGGTGCTTCAGTCGTCACGGCGGGGCGTCAGGCGAAAGCCGCAAGAGTGACCCTTCTCCAGGCGCCATTGCACCCGATCGACCTGGCAGTCGGGAAAGGTGTGGCGAATGAGCTGCAGCTCCTGGTCGCAGATGCAGGGGAATTGTTCGGCGATGCGCATTACGGAACAGTGAAATTCACTGAGCATCCAGGCTTGAGGGTCGCCGGCGTCTTGGGAGCATTCCGCTAGATACCCCTCTTGCCGGCGTAGAACTACCAGCTGCTCCAGCCGCTCAGGAAGCGAGCCGGCGCCGATGCGGTGGCGGTAGGCGTCAGCCTGCTGAATGGCTTGTTGTAGTAGGAGTTCGTGCAGGGTTTCCGGTGGCAGGTTGCCAGCCAGAGATTGCAGCAGGCCGAGGGCGAAATGGTCGCTGCCATCGGGAAATTGTCCCTGGCCTTTGGCGGTAAGGCGCCAGTGATTGCTGGGCCTGCCCGGACCCTCCGCCGCTGGAGTGGACTCGACCAAACCATCATCTTCCAAGCCACGCAGATGGCGACGCACAACCTGCACCGACATCTCCAGGTGAGTGGCTAGGGCGCTCGCGGTGGCCTCTCCATGCCTAACCAGCAAGGTGAGCACCGTATCCCGGGTGGATGCCGGATCGGCGTGCTGGTGAATGATTTGGGGAATGGCGCTCACGGCAAAGGCCGGTTGAGACAACGATGCCACGACTGGCTTGAGGTTGGGGATTGGGCCCCGCTGGCGGCCTTGGTGTCTTAGGCTCAATCACTAACGAAACAGATTAGTTTCGTAATGGTCTGCTGGTAAGTCTCCTTGCTGGCTGCCGATGGCGCCCCATGCCGAGGTGCTGTTTGACTATCGCCTTCTGATCACCTTCCCTTTCGAGCCATGTCCGACACTCCGGCCAGTTCGACCGCTGAGAGCCCCGCAGGGAGCTCGCCGGCGCACTCCGACAGCTTGGAGGTGATTCGAAAGTTTGCCGAAACCTACGCGCAGCGCACCGGTACCTACTTCTGTAGTGATTCCGGTGTGACCGCGGTGGTGCTCGCTGGCCTGGCTAAGCATAAAGACGAGCTTGGTGGTGCCCTTTGCCCCTGCCGTCATTACGAGGACAAGCAGGCAGAGGTTTCCCAAGCTTTTTGGAATTGCCCCTGCGTGCCCATGCGGGAGCGTAAGGAGTGCCACTGCATGCTGTTTCTCACTGAGGACAATGCTTTCCGCTGTGATAAGCAGACGATTTCCCTAGACGAAGTTAAAGCCCTTACTGCCAGCTGAGTCGGTTTACCTCGATGAGCACTGCAACCGTTGGCGATCTAGTTTCGCAGCCGTATAAGCACGGTTTCGTCACTGATATTGAAACCGAAAAGATCGCCAAGGGTCTGAGTGAAGACGTTGTGCGTCTGATCTCCTCGAAGAAAAGCGAGCCTGAGTTTTTATTGGCTTTTCGGCTGCGGGCCTATCGGCAATGGCTGCAGATGCAGTCACCAGATTGGGCGGCGCTGGGTTTCCCGCAGATTGATTATCAAAACATCATCTACTACGCAGCCCCTAAGCAGCAGGAGAAAAAAGCCAGTCTTGATGAGGTTGACCCCAAGCTGCTGGAAACATTTGAAAAACTTGGCATCCCCCTAAGTGAGCAGAAGCGCCTATCGAACGTGGCAGTTGACGCCGTTTTTGACAGCGTCTCAATCGCCACCACCTATCGCGAAAAGCTGGCTGAGCATGGCGTTGTTTTTTGCTCAATAAGTGAGGCTGTCAAGGAGTATCCAGGCTTGGTTGAGAAGTACCTTGGCACAGTCGTCCCAAGTAACGACAACTATTTTGCTGCCCTGAATTCGGCGGTTTTTAGTGATGGTTCTTTTGTTTTTATTCCAAAGGGCGTAGCTTGCCCAATGGAGTTGTCAACATATTTCCGGATCAATTCCGCCGATACGGGCCAGTTTGAGCGCACTTTGATCATTGCTGAAGAGGGCGCTTCTGTTAGTTATTTAGAGGGGTGCACGGCCCCGATGTTTGATACCAATCAGCTCCATGCAGCCGTTGTGGAGTTGGTGGTGCTCGATGATGCTTCTATTAAATACTCCACGGTTCAGAACTGGTATGCCGGTGACGAGCACGGCGTGGGCGGCATTTATAACTTCGTCACCAAGCGTGGCCAATGCCGAGGCGACCGCAGCCGGATCAGCTGGACTCAGGTGGAAACTGGCTCAGCAATTACTTGGAAGTATCCCAGTTGTGTGCTGCAGGGTGCTGACTCGGTGGGCGAGTTTTATTCGGTAGCCCTCACTAATAACTATCAGCAGGCTGATACTGGTACCAAGATGATTCACGTCGGTCCGAGGACCCGTTCAACCATTGTGAGCAAGGGCATTAGCGCTGGCCATTCATCTAATAGCTATCGCGGTCTTGTGCAGATTGGGCCTAAAGCTGTAGGGGCTAAGAATTACAGTCAATGTGATTCGATGTTGATTGGTGATCAAGCTGGCGCCAATACCTATCCCTATATCCGCTCTCAGCAACCGGATGCCGCAGTGGAGCATGAGGCAAGCACTTGCCGCATCTCCGCAGATCAACTCTTTTACCTGCAAAGCCGGGGCATTGGGTTTGAAGAGGCGGTTTCGATGATGGTCAGCGGTTTTTGCCGCGACGTGTTTAATCAATTGCCCATGGAATTTGCCGCTGAGGCAGACAAATTGCTTGCCCTCAAGCTCGAGGGATCCGTGGGCTGAGCCGCGCCGATCTGTTCTATCTGTCCGTTCCCCCTTCCCCGCCTTCCCTTACCTGCTGTGATTCGCCCAGACGCCCCGGTATTGCTCGAAATTTGTGATCTGCACGCGCGGGTCGAGGAGCAGCCAATCCTTAAGGGGGTCAACCTCACGATCCGAGCTGGGGAAATTCACGCGGTGATGGGGCGTAATGGCAGCGGCAAAAGCACCCTTTCCAAAGTTCTGGCTGGCCATCCCGCCTATGCGGTCACAGCCGGCTCTGTTTCCTACATGGGCGCAGACCTACTTGAGCTAGCGCCAGAGCAGCGCTCTCGCCTGGGCTTGTTCCTGGGATTTCAATACCCGGTGGAGATCCCGGGGGTTAGCAACCTTGAATTCCTACGGGTTTCCACTAATGCTCGCCGCGCTCAAAGGGGTGAGGAGGAGCTGGACACCTTTGCCTTCGAAGACCTTGTGCGTGAGCGCCTCAAGGTGGTGCAGATGGATCCGGCCTTCTTAGATCGCAGTGTCAACGAAGGCTTCTCGGGTGGCGAAAAAAAGCGCAACGAGATCTTGCAGATGGCGCTACTTGAGCCTCTAGTGGCGATTCTCGATGAAACCGATTCTGGCCTTGATATCGACGCCCTACGCATCGTGGCTGATGGGGTCAATCAACTCGCTGGCCCGGACAATGCCACCTTGTTGATCACCCACTACCAGCGCTTGCTGGATCTGATCACCCCCGATTACGTCCATGTGATGGCGGCTGGCCAGATCCTGCGCACCGGAGGCAAGGAGCTGGCCTTGGAGCTTGAGCGCACTGGTTACGAATGGGTGGATCAGGAGCTGGCCAGCCTGAGCCGGGAACCTGCGGAGGTGCTGTGATGCCAGCTGCGGTTATGCCAAATACTGCTGAATGGCTCACCCAGCTTGCTGGCCTGCCCCTGCCGGGCCGAAGTCAGGAGGAGTGGCGATTCACAGGCCTGGCTGCCCTTGAGGCCTTGGCGCCCGAACTCTGGAGTGGTGTCGATCCATTCGCCCAACTCAGCTTGCCTGCGGGCATTAGCCGGATCGAAGCTGATCAGGCTCAGGGGTTCCAGCAGCAGGTGCTCAAAGCCACAGGCGGCAGCGATGCTTGGTCGGTGCGGCTAAACCAAGGCGCTTCGCCCCGCTGTCTGGCTTTGCGGGTGGCTGGAGCGGCTGGTCCGCTGCAATTGAATTGTGATGCCGGTGCGGCGCCGGGACTGCTGGCATTGCAGCTGGTGCTCGTGCTTGAGGAGGGCGCCAGCTTGGAGCTGCTGATCCAGCACGGCTCCAGTGGCCCCAATGCCACCAGCTTGGTAGCGGTTGCCCAGCTTGGCCGCGGCGCCCAGCTCAATCTGGGGCTGCTGGCGCCTGGCGATGCCCGCGCCTGCCTGCTCAGCCACCTGTCGATCAGCCAGGCCCCCGCCAGCTCCCTCCAGCTCACCACCGCAGTTGGGGGGTGGGCCCTAAGCCGGCTCGAGCCCCGCATCAGCCAGCTGGAGGGAGCGGCCCATACCCGGCTGCGGGCCCTGCAGCTGGTGGATGGCCAAGAGTTGGCCGACACCCACAGCCAAGTGCGTTTTGAAGGCCCCGATGGGCAGCTCGACCAGCTCCACAAGGTGGTAGCTGATGGGGCCGGACGCAGCGTGTTCAACGGGGCCGTCCGGGTGCCGCGCAGCGCCCAGCAAACCAACGCCGCCCAGCTCAGCCGCAGCCTGTTGCTCTCCGATCGGGCCCGAGTTGATACCAAACCCGAGCTCGAAATCGTCGCGGACGATGTCAAGTGCGCCCACGGCGCCACCATTAGTCGGCTGCAGCAGAACGAGCTTTTTTATCTGCAGAGCCGGGGTATTGGCTCCGAACAAGCCTCACGCTTGCTGTTGCGGGGCTACTGCGAGGAGGTGTTGCGCGAGCTTCCCGCGGCGGCGGCGGCCCTGAATCCGCTAAAGCTGCTGCTGCGGGAGCATCCATGACCACCAGCACCTCAGCAGCCCCGCCCAGCCTTGAGGTGGTGGCGCCAAATCTTGCTGCCCTCACCCGGCCTGATTTCCCCCTGCTGGCCCAAACGGCTTGCCTTGGCCAGCCGCTTATCTACCTGGATTACGCCGCCACCAGCCAGAAGCCCCGTCAGGTACTGGCGGCCCTGCAGCACTACTACGACCACGACAACGCCAACGTGCACCGCGGTGCCCACCAGCTCAGTGCTCGTGCCACCGAAGGTTTTGAGGCGGCCCGCAGCAAAACTGCCACCTTCATCGGTGCGGCCAACGCGCGCGAGATCGTGTTCACCCGAAATGCCAGCGAGGCGATCAACCTGGTGGCTCGCAGCTGGGGCGAGGCCAACTTGGGCCCCGGCGATGAGGTGTTGCTCACGGTGATGGAGCACCACTCCAACCTGGTGCCCTGGCAGCTGCTGGCCCAGCGCACTGGCTGCGTGCTGCGCCATGCGGGGCTAACTGAGAGTGGTGAGCTGGATCTGGAAGATCTGCGCTGCCAGATCAATGAGCGCACCAAGCTGGTGAGCCTGGTGCAGGTGAGCAACACCCTCGGCTGCCTCAATCCGATTGAGCAGGTGGTGGCCCTGGCCCACGGCGCCGGCGCCCTGGTGCTGGTGGACGCCTGCCAGAGCCTGCCCCATCTGGTGGTGAATGTGGCCCAGCTGGGCTGCGATTTCCTGGTGGGCAGTTCCCACAAGCTGTGCGGCCCCACCGGTATGGGCTTTCTTTGGGCCCGCGAGGCCTTGCTTGAGGCGATGCCGCCCTTCCTGGGCGGCGGCGAGATGATTCAGGACGTCTATCTCGATCACAGCAGCTGGGCCGAGTTGCCGCACAAATTTGAGGCGGGCACCCCGGCCATTGGCGAGGCGATCGGCATGGGCGCCGCCCTCGACTACCTCAGTGCCATTGGTCTCGAGCGCATTCACGCCTGGGAGCAGCAGCTCACACGCCAGCTGTTTGAGCGTCTCCAGGCGATCGAGGGGGTACGCATTTTGGGTCCCACCCCCGAGCAACAACCCGACCGCGGCGCCCTGGCGGCCTTCACGGTGGATGGCCTGCACGCCAACGACATCGCCGCCCTGCTGGATTCAGCCGGCATTTGCATCCGCAGCGGCCACCACTGCACCCAGCCCCTGCACCGCCTCTACGGCCTCCCCGGCTCAGCCAGAGCCAGTCTGGGCTTCACCACCACCCCGGAAGAGATCGACCGCTTCGCTGAGGAGCTTGAGGGCACGATCACCTTCCTGCGTGAGCACAGTTAGTTGGCTGGCAATTCGCTTAGGGCAGTGGCGGCCGCTCGCTCACCTGCTTCGATTGCTCCCTCGAAATAACCCGGCCATCTCGGGGAAACCTCGCTGCCCGCCCAGATCACCCGGCCGTGGTTGGCAGCTGCTAGCCGGGCTGGGCCTGTCCAGGTGCCGGGGATCAGGAAGCTGGTAAAGGCGCCGCCGCTCCAGGGCTCCTTGTTCCAGTTGTGCTCCACCAGCTCAAGCGGCTTGGCCGCTTCTGGCCCCCAGTAGGCCACTAGGTCGTCAATGACCAGCTGCCGCCGCTGCAGGGCTGGCATGGCGCCAAGCCTCAGGGCGCGCTCGCCAGCAATGAAGCCGGCCAACACTGCCGGCTGGCCTTCCGGAGGTCCGCTGTCGGCGGTGAGCTCTAGGAACGGCAGATCGCCACTCCCCAGGCCGTTGAGCCCCTGCTCGCGCCAGAAGGGCCTGGCATAGATGGCCAGAATTTTGATCATTGCTCCCATGGGTGAGCGCTGCAGCAGGGCGCTAAGGGCTGCGCTCAGGGGTGGCTCGAAGCGGATCGCCAACCGCAGCGGTGGCGGGATGGCCACGATGGCGCTGGCGGCGTGATGCTGCTCCCCGCTGCTGTCCACCAGGCAAACGCCGTGGCTGTCTTGAACGATGGCCTGCACGGGCCGGTTCAGCCGCAGGCAGCCGGGCGCTTGGGCCTCCAGGGTGGAGGCCAGCCGCTGGGCTACGGCTCCGGCTCCGCCGCGCACCAGCCAGGCTTCCGGGCTCTCCGTCTGGGGGGCCACGGCCTGGGTCCAGGCCAGGTGAAGGATCGAAGCCTCCCAGGGTTCAAAGCCGCCGGAGCCGCCCACGCGGCAGAGCCACTCGAGGGGCAGGCGGGCCAGGGGGATGGTGGTGTGTCGCTCGGCCCACTGCGCCACCGTGACGCGGTCGAGCTGCTCGGCATTGGGCGTGCGCCAGGGCTGGTGAGGATCCACTTGGGCCACCAGGGTGCTGAATTCCCGCTGCAGGTCCTCAAAGGCTTCCAGCTCTGCTGCAGTCAGGCCGAGGCTCTCAGGTTTGAAGAAGAGATGGCTTGACGCAAAGTCTTTTGCCAGGGGCGCTTCCACCCTGCTGCCGCGCCAGTGGAAGACGCCGCGGTCGCCGTAGTGGCTGGCAAAGCGCTCGAGTGCCAGCTCATCCAGCAGGGCCGCGAAGCGGTGGTGGCTGGCGCCGCCCCACTGGCCGCCCAGGTCAATGACGCTGCCATTGGCGCTGGTGCTGCTCAGCATGCGCCCGCCTACCCGGCTCCGGGCTTCCAGCACCCGCACCCCGCGGCCGGCGCTTTGCAGCCGGCGGGCAGCGACCAGGCCCGAGAGCCCGGCACCCACGATCAGCACATCCACTTTCTTAGTTATGGCTTGATCGGCTGGGGGCGTTGCGCTCAGATTGGCAAGCTTTGGCAGCGAGGGCCGTTTGGGTTTCGATGATTTCTGAGAGCCAGGGCTGGCCCGAGTTGTTTCTGGCGGTGCTGGGCGGCCGGGCCCCTGGCTGTCACATCGAGCTCCACGACGTGCGCTTCGTGGCCGGCGCCACGATCGAAGGGGCGCTGCCGGAGCTGCGGCGGCAGTGGTTCGGGAGGCGTGAGGGCCTGCACCTGGACAGCTACATGGCGGTGCGAGCGGTGGATGGCTTCGCGGTGAGCCTCGGGCGCGAGCCGTCCGCGCCCCGGCCCGAGCGGCTTTGGTTTGTGAACCTGGGCGCCTACCGCCCCGACTCCCTAGCGGAGCTGCACCACTTCGGCCTGGTGGTGGCCCGCTCGCCCCAGGCGGCCAAGGCGGCGGCTAAGCGCCATTGGCTGCTTGGCGCCCTGCAGCAGCACAAGGACGATCTGGTGGGCGTAGACGACTGCCTGGCGATCGAGCAGCTGGAGCTGCTGGGTGGCGAGCGCTGGCATGTGCAGCTGGAGCCCCACCTTGAGGGCCTGAGCCAGAGCCAGGTGCCGGATTGGTTTGGCTACCGGCTGATTTGAGCAGGCAGGGGTGTGGCTTTGACAGGCTGCGGGAATCTGTACAAGTTGTACGGATTGCGGGACGGAGCCTGACGGGATCGTTCCGGTTGTGGTGCTGCGTCTTCCCTCCTCCAGGGATGATCAAGGGCCGATCTCGCGCTTCCCGCCCCATGAACATCGACGGCAAGCCCTGGCGCACGATCTGGCTGGAGCCAGACGGGGGCTCGGGCTCTCATGCGGTTGGCGTAATCGATCAGACCCTGCTGCCCCACCAGTTCACGACGCGCACCCTGCGCAGCTGCGCTGAGGCGGCTGATGCGATCCGCACGATGGTGGTGCGCGGGGCGCCTCTGATCGGCGTGACGGGCGCCTACGGGCTGATGCTGGCCCTGCAGTCGGACCCTGGCGACGCCTCTCTGGCGGCGGCCTTTGAGCAACTCAATGCCACCCGGCCCACGGCGATCAACCTGCGCTGGGCCCTGGAGCGGGTGCGGGCCAAGGTGCAGCCGCTGCCGCCGGTCGAGCGGGCCGAGGCGGCCAGGTTGGAGGCCGCGGCGATCGCCGATGAGGACGTGGCCATGGGCGAGGCCATCGGCGAGCACGGCCTGGCGATCTTCCGGCAGCTGGCGGCGGCCCGCCCCGGTGCCAGGCTCAATGTGCTCACCCACTGCAACGCCGGCTGGCTGGCCACAGTGGACTGGGGCACGGCCCTGGCCCCCATCTACAAGGCCCACCGCGCCGGGTTGAACATCCATGTGTGGGTGGACGAGACCCGCCCCCGCAACCAGGGCGCCTCACTGACGGCCTTTGAGCTGGCTCAGGAGGGTGTGCCCCACACCGTGATCGTGGATAACGCCGGCGGCCACCTGATGCAGCACGGCCAGGTGGACGCGGTGATCGTGGGCACCGACCGCACCACCCGCCGCGGCGATGTGTGCAACAAGATCGGCACCTATCTCAAGGCCCTGGCGGCCCACGACAACGGTGTGCCCTTTTATGTAGCCCTGCCCGCCTCCACGATCGACTGGACGATTGGCGATGGCGTGGCCGAGATCCCGATCGAGGCCCGCAGCGCCGAGGAGGTGACCCACATCCAGGGGCGGGCACCGGATGGCGCGATCACCACGGTGCAGCTAACGCCAACGGGCAGCGCCGGCTTCAACCCGGCCTTTGATGTCACGCCGGCGCGGCTGGTGACGGGCCTGATCACCGAGCGGGGCGTGGCCGCGGCCACGGAGGCTGGGCTGCAGGAGCTTTATGGCAATGACTGAGCAGGAGCTGCGCCAGCAGCTCGTGGAGGTGTCCCGGCGCCTAAACGCCAGCGGGCTCAATCAGGGCACCTCCGGCAACCTATCGGTGCGTATTCCTGGTGGCCTGCTGATCACGCCCAGCTCCCTGCCCTTCGAGCAGATGCAGCCGCAGGATCTGGTGGCGATTGCTGGCAGCGGCAAGCCACTTGGGGCGGCAGCTGGCCAGCGGCGGCCCTCCTCCGAGTGGCGGCTGCACGCCGATCTCCTCGCCAGCCGGCCTGAGATCCAGGCGGTGCTGCATTGCCATTCGATCCATGCCACGGCCATCGCCTGCCACGGCCGCCCCATCCCCCCCTTCCACTACATGACCGCGGTGGCCGGCGGCGATGACATCCGCTGCGCCGCCTACGCCACCTTTGGCACCGCCGAGCTTTCGGCCCTTGCTGTGCAGGCCATGGAGGATCGGCTGGCCTGCCTGCTGGCCCAGCACGGCCAGGTGACGCTCGGCACCAGCCTCGATCAGGCCCTGCGCATCGCCGTTGAGGTGGAGACTCTGGCCCAGATGTATCTGCAGGCCCTGCAACTCGGCGAGCCACCGCTGCTCAGCGCCGCCCAGATGGCCGCGGTGCATCACCAGTTTCGCTCCCTGCACTACGGCGCCGGCGCCTGATTGCGCGCCAGCCACAGCCCGGTGCCGCCAAACAGCAGCACCAGGGCAAAGCAGAAGCCGGTCCACAGCGGCAGCCCCCAGCCCGCCACCGCTAGCGGCGCCACCACCGTCACCACCCCTCCAGCCAAAAACGGCTGCAGCATCAGCTGCTTAATCGAGAAGGCCGGCAGGGCGTCGCTGCGGTCGTCTGGATCGGCCATGCGCAGCAGCAGCAGGCCGCTGGCCGCCACTCCCGTGGCCTGGCCAAACTCAATCACCGCCCGCTCAAACCAGTCGGCGGGCAGCAGCCGCGGGGCTAGCAGCAGGGTTACCGCCAGGTTCCACACCAGGCCGCCTAGGGCAAGCACCGTGAGCGGCAGCCAGTCGGCCTTGAGCAGGGCCAGATCCAGCCCGGCGGTGGCCGCTGTAATCAGCAAATCTGCCGAAAGGGTGCCCACCTGGCCCTGCACCACGGAAGAGGCCCAGTGGGCCTTGCCACTGCGCTCCAGCGCCAGCCGCACCAGCAGCGAGCCCACGATCGCCAGCGGGAACACCGGCAGCGCATCAACAACGCTGGCAACGCCATCCCCCAGTCCTGCGGTGAGCCAGCGCAGCCCGCCCAGCAGCCCTACGCCAGTCAGCACGGCAAGGCCCACCAGGGCCAGGTTCACAGCCCAGGCCGCCGCCCAGGCCATTGCACCACCTGAATCGCCGCTGGCAGCGCTGGCGCTTTCGCTGGCGGCGCTGCCTGGGGCATCGGTCCGCAGCCAGCCGCGGCTGCGGGCCAGCACCACCACCAGCCCTCCCACCAAAGTGGAGGAGAGCAGCCCCACCGTGGCCATGGCTAAGCCCAAAGCCTGGCCGCCGGGAAAGCCCAGGGCCGCGTAGCTCGGCCCCATTGCCGCGGCGGAGCCATGGCCGCCCTCGTAGGCCACCTCGATCAGGCAGGCCATCACCGGGCTCACCCCCAGCCAGGGCTGCAGCACCAGCAGCACCGCCAGGCCGCCCACCACGTATTGGCCGAAGGCCAACACCAGCGCCAGCGACACCTGCCCTGACACCGGTCGCCACAGCCCCTCCAGTTTGGGCAGGGGTTTGCCGAGCAGCAGCGAGCCGAACACCAGGGTGAGCAGCACCAGCGGCAGATCGGCCCATAGCTGCATCACCTCAGGAGACAAAAGCGGCAGGGGGCCGCCCGGGGCCAGCAGTAGGCCCAGCAGTCCGGCCAGCAGGGCTTCGGGGATGCCCCAGAGCCGTAGCTGCAACCGGGCACCAAGGGCTCGTCCCACCGCCAGGATCAGGCTGAGGCAGGTAAGGGCCAGGCCCAACCAGCCGAAGCTGGGCAGCAGGTCGCTCGCCAAGGTTGCGATCACAGGTTGAAGTGCCGGCGGAAGAAGGCCTCGGTGGCCTCCAGGACGCGGATCAAGGTGGCACCATTGCGGAAGCCGTGGCCCTCCTGCGGGAAGCGGTGCACCTCCACCGGGATGGCGTTGGCTGCGAGCGCTGCTGCCATGCGGTCGGTCTGCTCCGGTGGCACCACCTTGTCATCGAGGCCCTGAAAAAAGATCACGGGGCAGCGGATTTGATCGGCGTGGGCGAGGGGCGAGCGGGCCTCGTAGGTGGCGCGCGCTTCCGGCCAGGCACCGATCAGACCATCGAGATAGCGGGCTTCAAAGCGATGGCTCTCAGACGCCAACGCGCTGGGGTCGGCTACGCCGTAGCGGCTCGCGCCGGCGCGAAATACGTCCTTGAAGCAGAGGGCGGCCAGGGTGGTGAAACCGCCGGCACTGCCGCCTTCGATGGCGATGCGGTCGGGATCGGCCCGGCCCGCCGCCACCAGGGCTTGGGCGGCGGCGGCGCAATCGTCCACATCCACCACGCCCCACTGGCCAGCGAGCCGCTGCCGATAGGCGCGGCCGAAGCCGGTCGAGCCGCCGTAGTTCACATCCACCACCCCCCAGCCTCGACTCGTCCAAAACTGAATGGCAAGGTTCAGGGCCGTGCGGGCCATGGCGGTGGGGCCGCTGTGGCTTTTTACCAGCAAGGGTGCCCGGCGGTGGGCTCCCCCGGCTGGGGGGTAAAACCAGGCGTGGCTGCG
Organism: Cyanobium usitatum str. Tous; assembly: GCF_963920485.1. Lineage (NCBI taxonomy): Bacteria > Bacillati > Cyanobacteriota > Cyanophyceae > Synechococcales > Prochlorococcaceae > Cyanobium > Cyanobium usitatum. The sequence goes on from NZ_OY986431.1 coordinate 125,371, forward strand.
GGCGCCGCCGTGGCCCTTAAACCACAGCTCCTGCGGCAGGCTGATCGCCTCCAGCGCCAGAGGGCAGGCTGCAGCAGGGCTGTGCCACCAGTTGCCGCTTGCCATGTCTAGCTCGAGCAGGCCCGCGGCTTCAGTTGCTGAACCGGCGATGCAGGCCAGTCGTCCCCTTTCGGCGCAAACGCCGGCCAGATCATCAAAGGGGATGGCCAGGGGTTGCCACTGGCCGGCGTCTCCGCCCTGGTTCGGCAGCTCCACCCGCCCCAGCTGCCAGCGCCCCTGCAGGCAGGCGGTGGCCAGCAGCTGCTCGCCATCCCAAGCTTGGGTGCCCATACCGAACACCCACTGGGGCAGTCCGAATTCCGCCTGCATGGGCAGCAGCGGCCGCCAATGCAGCGGCGCCTCTGCGCCGAGTCCCTCGGCGTTGTCGAGCTGCTCGAGGTTCCAGAAGCCGGAGCGATCGTTTGCCACCACCAGGTGGGGCCCGCACCAGAGCGGCTGGAACACCGAAATATTCGGGTTTGGCTCCACCCCCGATCCTGCTACCAGGTGGCGGCCTCTGAGCTGGCCTGCCGCATCGAAGTGCCCCAGCCACAGCTGGCTGCGCTCCCAGGGCATGAAGGGCTGCTGCCACTCCACCCAGGCCAGCCCTGCGCCGGAGGGGCTTAGGGCCGGATAGCCGCAGAAGTCGGCTGGCTCCACCAGCGGCTGGGGTTCGCCACCTTCCAGCCCAACAGCCACCAGCTGGTCGCGCCCAGCACCTCCATCACTCACGCTCTCTAGTACGCCAATCCAGCGGTCGCGGCCGGCATCGATCAAGCCGCCGCCGTAGGCACCTGGCGAGCTGAGCCGTCGCGGCTGGCAATCGCTGCTATCGAGCTCCAGCAGCCAGAGGCAGCGGTCGCCGTCGTGGCTGAACACCGCTACCGGCCGGCCATCTCTCCGGTGGCCCAGGGCCGTACTGCCGCCTCCGTATTCATGCACCCGGCTGCGCAGATTCCAGCTGCCAGGGGTTAGCTCCTCTGCTGGCTGGTCTGGCCCCAGGCGCCGCAGCAGGGTCGTGCGCCCCCCTTGATGGGGGCGCTGCTCCAGCCAATAGAGCACCCCGTCGAGTAGCCGTGGCTCCCGCAGGCTGGGGGTTTGGCCCACCACAACAGCGGCGGGAAGGGCTCCAGGGGGATCAGCCACCGCATACACCGACGGAGAACGACTTAAAGTGAATTTCGTTCGATCAAGTATCGCGTTGGCCCGCAGTTCAGCCGGCAGCTTCGCCCAGATGGCACGCTCCGCCGTTCAGGCAAACCGCGGCGTTCAAGTGCCCAAGGATGCCCTTGAGGAGTCCCCCCTCACAATCCACACCCTTGGCGATGGGGTGCTGCGCGCCCCTGCCAAGCGCATCAGCAAGGTTGATGAGAGTGTGCGAGATCTGGCCCGGGACATGCTGCGCAGCATGTACGCGGCCAAGGGCATCGGTTTGGCGGCACCCCAGGTGGGAGTGCATAAGCAGTTGCTGGTGATTGATCTTGATCCCGAGAATGCCGCTGCGGCGCCGCTGGTTTTGATCAATCCCGAAATCGCCTGCTTCGGCGCTGCGATCGAGACCTACGAGGAAGGCTGTCTCAGCATTCCTGGTGTTTACCTGAATGTGGTGCGCCCGGCCACGGTCGAAGTCAGCTATCGCGACGAGATGGGCCGCCCCCAACGGGTCAAGGCTGATGGTTTGCTGGCCCGCTGCATCCAGCACGAGATGGACCACCTCGAAGGTGTGCTTTTCGTAGATCGGGTTACCGATGAGCTCAGCCTCAATGAAGGCCTGCTGGAAAAAGGCTTTCAACGGGCAGATGTCCGTTCCATCCGCTGATCGTTTTTCTCCATGCCGATGAAACCCCTGGCCGGCTTGTTTCTGGCCCTGGCCTGCCTCCTGGGCATCGCTTCCACCGGCTCAGTGTTTGAGCTGGCCTATGGCGACCCCGACCTGGGCCTGCAGGCCACCCGTTGGATTCTCTGCCTGAGCCTGCCTGGCACGGTTGCGGCCCTGTTGGTGGCCATCCGGATCAACAAGCCGGCCTAGCCCTAGCCGGATGCCGTGCATACGATTAAGCCCATGTTGCTTACCAATGCCGTGATGCGATTGCCCCGACTGGGTGCCAATTCCCTCCCCCTGGCAGCTGGAGCTTTCGCCACTGGGGTGGCCTTTGCTGCCAACCCAGCCGTGGCCAGCGCCCTGTTTCAAGCTGCGGATCTCAGCCAGGAGCGTTTTGTGCTGGTGGCAGCGCCGATCGGCGATGGCGTCCGCGCTCAGCTCAACATCTATGAGCAGGTAAAGCCGACCAGGCCCTGTTTTGCCGTAGCTCCTGGCTCACCAGCTCCGGTGGATCCCTTGCTTGCAACTTTTGATTTCAGCGGCATCTGCAGCCGCTTCATCGACGCCAACGGCTACTCGGTGCGTGTAGGCGGCGCAGATCTGGCCACGAGTTATCGCCTAACAGTTCTGCGTCAGAGCGGCGACAACGTGCTGCTGGCCGTGCCCACCAAGGCCGGGGCGGGCCCAGAAATGCTGGTTGCCCGCACCCAGGGTCCGGGCGCTGGCTTCCTGCAGTTGGTGTTTGAACCGGGCTGGCAGCTCAAGCGGCGGGCCTACGGCGGTCGAAATCTGGGCCACGTGTATCTCTACCGCGATACCTGGCCAGATACGGCGATCCAGCCTGGGCTGCCAGAGGTGGCGCCCAGCCCCATTTCAGACCTCTCTGGCGTCGGGCGCTGACCTGGAAGCAGGGGGAATGGTCGGCGCGGAAAGGCAGTTGCTACATTGGCAAGCTCTGTGAGCAGCGCAGCGCTTCATGACCCAGGTCACCGTCGGCGAAAACGAAGGGATTGAATCGGCCCTGCGCCGCTTCAAGCGCCAGGTGTCTAAGGCGGGCATCTTCGCTGACCTAAAGCGTCTGCGTCACCACGAGACACCGGTAGAGAAGTACAAGCGCAAGGCCCAGCAGCGCCGCCGCCGCCGTTGATTGCTTTGATCTTGTCTCCCGCTTAGCGAGTTACCCCTTGATCAAACGACCGGTAGGTGAGCGCTTCGGCAATTGCAGTTGCGCCAATGCTGGCTTGATCGTTTAGGTCGGCGATCGTTTGGGCAACCCGCAGCAGCCTGGCGCCAGCCCTGGCACTGAGTTGCCGGTGCTGAATCGCAGCCTCCCACACCTCTAAGGCTTCGCCTTCCAGTTGAAGCACTTGCTGCAACTGACCTCCGGCGATGCGGCTGTTGCAGCAGCCCCCCGGATTGCGGGCAGCCATGTGGGCGCGGGCCCGGCGGACTCTTGCTCGCACCTCAGCGCTTGATTCGTCTCTGGTTGGGCTGACGCAGTGGGCTCGAAACGGTGCCGTCAGTGCGGCGCTGGATGGCCGTCGCATCACCACCTGCAAATCAATGCGATCCAGCAGCGGGCCCGACAACCGGCCCCAGTAGCGCCGCCGCTGGCCCTCGCCGCAGCTGCAGCTGCGCTCTGGATCGCCAAACCAGCCGCAGGGGCAGGGATTGGCCGCGGCCACTAGGGTGATGCGGCAGGGGAAACGAGTTCGCTGGCGGGCGCGGTGAATCCAGACTTCGCCGTCTTCTAAGGGTTGGCGCAATTGGTCGAGCACGGAGCGGCGAAATTCGGCCAGCTCATCGAGAAACAGCACTCCGTGGTGAGCCAGGGCCAGCTCCCCTGGTCTGGGTTGGCCACCTCCACCGATCAGCCCTGGCCCGGAGCAGCTGTGGTGGGGGCTGCGAAAGGGGCGGGTTTGCAGCAAGCCCTGGCTGCTGTCCAGCAGGCCCGCCACCGAGTGGACGGCTGTGAGCTCAAGGGCTTCCGCCGGATCGAGCGGGGGTAGCAGCCCCGCCAGTCGCTGGGCCAGCATTGTTTTGCCGCTGCCGGGTGGGCCGCAGAGCAGCAGGTGGTGGCCTCCGGCCGCGGCGATCTCCAGGGCCCGGCGCCCGTGGGGCTGCCCTTTGACGTCGGCAAGATCATCCGCCGGGGGCCTGGCGGCTATCAGCGCCTTGGCTGGGTTAAGGGCGGGGGCGTGAGCACGGGCAGGTGCGGCCGGACGGGCCCGCGGATGCTGCAGCCGCCATAAGGCCTGGCCGAGATCGGCGGCGCCCCACACCCGCAGCCCCTCCACCAATGCGGCCTCCCAGGCATTGGCCTGGGGCACGACCAGGGCCCGGGCGCCATGGTTCCGGGCCGCAATCGCAATCGCCAGCACCCCCCGGATCGGCCGCAAGCTGCCGTCCAGTCCCAACTCACCGGCGCTCCAAACCTCGTTGTTGCTTGCTGCATCCAGCTGGCCACTGGCCAGCAGCAGGCCCAGGGCGATCGGCAGGTCAAAAGCCGGCCCCTCCTTGCGCAGGTCGGCGGGGGCCAGATTGACCACCACCCGCGTCAGCGGCACCTTCAGGCTGCTGTGGCGTATGGCCGAGCGCACCCGCTCCCGGGCTTCTTGCACCGCCGCATCGGCTAGGCCCACCAGCTGCAGGCCCGGCAAGCCGGGAGCCAGATCCACCTCCACCAGCACTGGCCTGGCCTCCAGGCCTTGCAGCGCTGCCGTCTTGCACCGTGCCAACATCACGCCATGGGCCACTACCTCGTTAGTGCCACCCCTGTCCCACCCCCTTTGCCCCTGTGAGCCAAGACACGATCTTTGGGCGCATCCTCCGCGGCGAGATCCCCTGCGATCAGGTGTATGCAGATGAGCATTGCCTGGCTTTCCGCGACGTAACGCCCCAGGCTCCAGTCCATGTGCTGGTGATTCCACGCCAGCCGATTGCCCAGCTTGCTGATGCCACCGCAGGGCACGAGGCCCTGCTCGGCCACCTGTTGCTGGTGGCTGTCCAGGTGGCCCGCCAGGAGGGTCTGGAGTCGTTCCGCACGGTTATTAACAGCGGCGCGGATGCGGGCCAGACCGTGTTTCACCTGCATGTGCATGTGCTTGGTGGGCGTCCGCTGGCCTGGCCCCCGGGCTGACCGCGGGCCCGCGACAATGACCTGATCCGACCTGCCCCATGAACCCCTTCAAGGCTCTTCGCGGTCAACTGGCGAAGTTGCAGCGCCTGGCCCAGCCCTATTTCCTGCCGGTAGACGACACCAAGAGCTGGCAGTTTCTACTGCTGGTGGTGGCGTTGCTTGCGGTGGTGGTAGGCAGCACCTTGTTGCTACTCACTGGGGTTTTGGCCCTGACCGGGGCCTTGATCCCCGAATTGCGCAGTCGTTTCCTGCCCGGGGTGCCCGAGCAGGTGGCAGCAATTTGGAGCGGCCCGATCGGGCCGCTGGTGATGGTGCTGCTGGCCGGTGGGTTGGGCTGTTTTGTGGCTTTCCGCGGCAAGTTGCGACACGGGCGCTGGTTGCCCTGGTTGTTGATGGCGGTGATCACCCTGCTGATCTTGGTTATCAATGGCATCAATGTGGGGATTAGCTATGTAGCTCGCAATATTGAAAATTCTCTGGTCGGCTATAAGGCTGAGGAGTTTTGGAAGATCGTTGCTATTTATGCTTTTTGCTTGGTTATCGCCCTGCCGATCAGGGCTGTTCAGAGTTATTTAATACCCAAGCTTGGCCTGCTGTGGCGCGAGTGGCTGAGCGGCCGCCTGTTGAGCCGATATCTTTCAAATCGGGCTTATTACGTTCTCAATCCGAATGATGAGTCAATCGAGGAGATTGACAACCCCGATCAGCGCATTTCGCAAGATACGGCCAGTTTTACCGGCACTAGTCTTAGCGTCACGGTTGAGATAATATCTGCCCTGCTTACTTTCGTCAGTTTTATAATTGTATTGTGGACTATTAGCGAGAAGCTGGCCTTGGTGCTTCTTACTTATTCTGTTGGTGGCACTGCTCTAATTGTATTTGCCAGTCGGAAGCTGGTGAGCCTGAACTATCAGCAGCTCAAGCTGGAGGCTGATTTTCGCTATGGACTGGTTCATATTCGCGATAACGCTGAATCCATTGCTTTCTATCGGGGCGAGCAACAGGAGGGTCGTGAGGCAGGCAGGAGGCTGGAAGGGGCGATTAGAAATTATGATCGCTTGATCATCTGGGAGGCGCTAATTAGTGTCATTCAGCGATCCTATGATTATTTTTCTCGCTTCCTGCCTTGGCTGGTGATCGCACCGATCTATTTTGCCAAGGAGGTCGATTTCGGTGTCTTCGGCCAAGCCGGCTTCGCCTTCTCGATGGTGTTCTCTTCGGTCAGCTACATCGTTAACAACATTGATCGCCTCGCCGCCTTCTCAGCTTCGATCAGCCGGCTTGAGGGTTTTCAGGGCAAGGTTGATTCAATCGGCATTGAAGCTGCAGCGCTTGAAGCCCAGTTGGCCGCCACGAGCGCCGTTAGCAGTGGGAATTCGATTCTGGTTAGCCATGTCGACTTGGTGCCGCCCCGCACCAATCGCATCTTGATCCGCGACCTCAGTGTTGAGGTGAATCTTCATCAGCGTTTGCTGGTTGTGGGCCCATCTGGCTGCGGCAAAACCTCTTTCTTGCGCATGGTCAGTGGGCTGTGGCCCCCAGCTGCTGGTCGGGTGGAGCGCCCCAGCGAGGGAGATCTGCTGTTCATTCCTCAGAAGCCTTACATGCTGCTTGGCAGCCTGCGCGAGCAGCTTTGCTATCCGCTCCAGCCTGATCGCTTTAGTGACGAACAGCTGCGCCATGTTTTGGAGCAGGTGCGGCTGCCCGAGCTTGTTGGGCGCTACCCCGATCTCGACATCATTCAGGATTGGCCTCGCTTGCTTTCCCTGGGCGAGCAACAGCGTTTGGCCTTTGCACGTCTGCTGCTCAATTCACCGAGTTTTGTTGTCCTAGATGAGGCCACCAGCGCCCTCGATGTGGCAACTGAGCGTCACCTTTATTGCCTGTTGGCTGAGCGGGAGATGGCTTTTGTGAGCGTCGGTCATAGGCCCACCCTCACCGCCTTCCATGACACCGTGCTGGAGCTCGATGGCAGCGGCAACTGGCGCCTGCTACCCGCGGCCGGCTATGACGTGGGCCGCCACGCCTGATCCCCTACCTGACCCCATGCCTGAACCAAGCCCCGACCAGACCCCAGAAATCAGCCCTACAACTAGTGCAACAACCGGCGAAGTGCCGGCCTTTGGTTGGAGCGGCTACGCCGAGCGGGTCAATGGTCGCTTTGCCATGGTGGGTTTCATTGCCGTGCTGCTGATCGAAGCCCTGAGCGGCGAGACGTTTCTGCGCTGGGCTGGCCTGGTGCCCTGAGCGCCTGGTGCTCTAAGGCATTTGCACCAGATCCACCTGCCAGATCCCGCCCCTGCTCACCTGCACAGCCAGCTGGCGACCATCGGCCTGCAGCTGTACCTGGCGGGCAACGCCGCTGGGCACCATGGGTATGGGTTGCAGGCTCTGCACGGAGCGCCGGTAGAGCACCAACTCGGTGCGTCCCTCCAGCTGCCGCACCAGGGCAATTCGCTCTCCTGCAGCGTCGACGCTCACGCTCACCGGTTGGGCATCAGCCCGGTTGAGCCCCGGCAGGTCTACGGGCTGCTGGCGCTCCAGATCCAGCAGCAGCACCTGTTCTCGGCCACCCCGGCCGCTAATTAGGGCCAGCCAGCGGCCTGAGAGGGCTGGATCCCGGTTGGCACCTAGGGCTTCCAGCCTGGAGTTGAGCGGCGCTAGGGGCTGGGGCATGGGGGCAAGGCAGCCGCCCAGTAGCAGGCCTATTGCGGCGGCTGCGAGGGCTCTATTTGGCAGCGAGCTCCTCATGGCGAGGGCTGGGCTCCGCCCCCCTGAACGGCAAGGCCGCCGGGCAGGTCTGGCTCAAGCAGACTGCGCAGATCAAACAGCTGCACGCGCCACTGGCCAGCCTGGGCCACCTGCACCGCCAGCTGGCGTGCCTCCGGGGACAGGCTTAGGCGCACTGCAGTCCTGTCCGCCGGTAGGGGAAGCCGGTGCAGGTTGCCGTTGGCCCGGTCTTCGATCAGGGCCAGTCTTTGGTTTCCCTGTTGCACCAGGGCCGCCACATAACGACCGTTCCAGCTCAGGGAGGGGGAGCTATGGGGCTGGCGGTTTTGGAAATGGCGCAGGGGCACGATTCGGCCGCTGGGCTGCTCCTGCAACAGCAGGGTGGCCCGGCCGCCGCGATCAACCACTGAGGCAAGAAATCGCCCCTGGCCGCTAAGGGCGGGTTCTTGGCGGCTGTTGCCGTTGAATACCCCAACCGGACTGACACTGCGCCGGGCCAGCCACGCTCCACCAGAGCAGCCACTGACAAGCAAACTCAAGGCTGTCAGCAGCAGGGCAGACACCCCTAGGGGCCCCAATCTGTTGGCGGCGAAAAGCTTCAGTCGTCGAAGCGGGAGCTGTTGTCCCGGGGGCTAGTGCCTCGGGGGCTGGGCTCGGGGCGACTGGACGGTTTCACTGGGGTGAAGTCCGCATCACTGATATCGCTTGCCGCTGGCCGATTGCTTCTGCCGCTGGCAGGGTTTGCTGGGCTGATCGGTGAGCCCTGGGGCACGCCCGCTGGTTGGGAAGCCCTAGGCGCTTCTGGGGCAGGAGAAGGCGGAGTGGGTGCGGGCCTGCGGCTGGAGCGAGGCATGGCCTCACTAGCGGCGACGGGCCGGCTGCCGCGCCGGGGCTCAACTGCGGCATCTCGATCACGCCTGCGGGCACCGAAATCGATACTGGGCCGGCTAGAGCTTTGGGGTGCCCAATCCTCTTGGGCAGGGCGGCGGCTGGCGGCCCTTTCCGGGATGGCGGCCCTACTGCTGGGCCGGGGTGCCCGGTAAAAGTCTTCCTCCTCTGGCGCATCGCCTTCGCCGCGGGAGGGTATGCGGCGCCTCAGCGGCTCGGGCTCATCAAAGCGATCTGTAGAGGCCTCGCCCCAGGCGCGGCCACCCATTCTGGGCCTGTAGGGGCCTGGTTCAGGCATTGGTTCGTCGTCGTCGAAGTAGGACGACCGGCGCGCCTGCTCAGTGGTTACCCCGCGCAGGCGCACACTTTCGTAGGCGAAAAAGACAGTGGTGCCCGCGAGCAGAAACTGACCAAATTGCAGGATTGGATCGAGGCGCCACCCTTGAAAAAACAGGATGCCGCCGCAGAGCAGGCCAACCGCAGCGAAAAAGACGTCGTAATCGCGGGCGAGGGCGGGCTTGAAGCTCCGCATGAAATAAAGCAGTGCACCGCCCACCGCAAGCACTATGCCCACGATGCTGGCCCAGTTCAGGCTGGCATTAACCACGGTTTTTCACCCGAGAGTCCGTCTCGTAAGTGTAGGCAGCTGAGCCCGAGCAGCCAGAGACTTTGGAGTTACTCAGGGGCTGGAAGCTCAAAGGCGACGATCAAGCTGATCGTTTTGGCTGATCAGGACCAGCCCGATCGTGATGGGCACCACCACGATCACGGCGCCGGCAAGCAGGCTGGTCAGGAAATTGGCCAGGGATGGCGTCATGGCAGGAACAGCTCTATGGCTTGATTCGTGGCGCGATCCTAGGCAGTGGTGGCGGCTTCCTACGCTGGGAGCTCAGCTACTTAGAGCTTTGTGACGGCAGCCCCCTCCTTACCCCAGTCCTGGCTGCCGTTGTTGTCCGGCGTGCACTTGGCCCTGGCCCTGGGCCTGGCGCTTTGGACCTTGCTTTTTCTGTTTCGCATCGTGCTCACCTGGTATCCCCAGATTGACCTGAGCCGCGGAGCGATGCGCCTGGTCGGAGCCCCTACCGAGCCCTTGCTTGCCCTCACCCGTCGGCTGATCAAACCAATCGGTGGCGTTGATGTGACGCCGGTGGTGTGGGTGGGCCTGCTCAGCCTGGTGCGGGAAATTTTGGTGGGGCAGCAGGGGCTTGTCAGTCAGGTGTTGTTTCGAGCCCAAAGCGCTGGAATCGGCTGAACTGAGATCCGGCTTAGCTGCCCTTCTGCGGAAGCATGTCCTGCTCCACAAATTTGGTGTGTACGTCGCCCGCCTGGAATTCGGGGCGATCCAGCAGTTGCAGGTGAAAGTCGATGGTGGTGGGAATGCCAGTCACCGCGCATTCCGATAGGGCCCGGCGCAGCCGCCTGAGGGCGTGGGGGCGATCCGTGCCCCAGACGATCACCTTGCCAATCAAGGAGTCGTAGAAGGGCGGAATTTCATAGCCGGTGTAAACGTGGCTATCGACCCGCACACCGGGGCCGCCAGGAGGTAGCCAGCCGGTGATTTTGCCGGGGGCGGGCCGGAAGTTTTGGCGGGGGTCTTCTGCGTTAATGCGCGCCTCGATGGCGTGCCCGCAGAGCTTGATCTGGTCTTGGGTGACCGAAATCGGCTCCCCACCGGCAATACGCAACTGTTCGGCGATCAGATCTACCCCTGTGACCATCTCGGTGACCGGATGTTCCACCTGGATGCGGGTATTCATTTCCATGAAATAAAACTCCCCGCTGCGGTCCACCAGGAATTCCACGGTGCCGGCGCCCTCGTAGCCAATGGTGCGGGCGGCGGCCACGGCCGCATCGCCCATCTGGCGGCGCAGGTCGGCGTTGATGGCCACGCTGGGAGCCTCTTCCAGCAGCTTTTGATGGCGGCGCTGGATCGAGCAGTCGCGCTCGCCCAGGTGGATCACGTTGCCGTGGCGATCGGCCAGCACCTGTACTTCCACGTGCCGGGGCCGGTCGATGAATTTCTCCATGTAGAGGCCAGGGTTGCCGAAGGCAGCCTCCGCTTCCCCCTGGGCCGCTTTGAACAGGCTCTCGATTTGATCGGGCCCAGGCACCAGGCGCATGCCGCGGCCGCCGCCGCCAGCGGTGGCCTTGATCATCACCGGATAGCCCATCGATTCGGCCAATCGCGCAGCCTCCTCCGGGCTGGCCAGCAAGCCGGCACTACCGGGGATGGTGGGCACCCCCACCCGTTCCATGGTGGCCTTAGCGGTCGACTTATCTCCCATCGAGCGGATGGCCTCGGGGGAGGGACCCACAAACGTGATGCCGTGGTCGGCGCAGATCTCGGCGAAGCGGTCGTTTTCGGCCAGAAAGCCGTAGCCGGGGTGAATTGCGTCAGCACCCCGGGAGGTGGCCGCCGCCAAAATGTTGGGGATGTGGAGGTAGCTCTTGCTGCTGGGCGCTTCGCCAACGCATACGGCTTCGTCGGCGAGCTGCACGTGCAGGGCGTTTTTATCCACCGTGCTGTAGACCGCGACGGTGGGAATGCCGAGCTCCCGGCAGGTGCGCAGGATGCGTAGGGCTATCTCGCCACGGTTGGCGATCAGCAGCTTGCCGATGGGCATCCGCGGCGTCTCAGCTGATATGGGCTGAGGCGGACTGTATCAGTGCTGCCTGGACATCTCCCTCAGAGGGTTCTGGCGCCGGCGATGGGTATATTGCTCGCACCGGAACGCCCAGCGATCCGAACCACATGCGGATGTGGTGGAATTGGTAGACACGCACGTTTGAGGGGCGTGTGGCTTCGGCCTTACGAGTTCAAGTCTCGTCATCCGCATTTCTTAATTCGAGCCATCCAGGCCTTGCCCGAATCGATCCGGCCCTCGGCAGCGATCGTGCTTGTCAGCAACGGCCCCGGAGAGCTGTCCACCTGGGTTCGCCCCCTCGCCCAGCGCCTGCATCGCCAGATGCCGCTGCTGCCTGAGGTGCCTGGGGCAGCCTGCAGCCTCAAGTTGCTGCTTGTGCCCTGTCCAAACGGCACGGGACAGGAGCATCGAGCCGCCGCCGCCTGGGGCCTGTTTGAGCGCATCGTGCCGGCGCGTCAATTTTGGTCGCTGCTACTGCGCCCCAAGCGGTTTGGCCCCTGGCCCCGCCAGGGCCTGGTGGTGTTTTTAGGGGGTGATCAGTTTTGGACCGTGCTGCTCTCGGCACGGCTTGGTTACCGCCATCTCACCTATGCGGAATGGGTGGCCCGCTGGCCCCGCTGGAACGATCGCATCGCTGCCATGGGCCCCCTGGCTGCTGACCAGTTGGCGCCGCGTTGGGCATCCCGCTGCACGGTGGTGGGTGACCTGATGGCAGACCTCTCGGAGTCGGCCCGCAGTGAGGCGCCCTTGCCGGCAGGGGAGTGGTTGGCGCTGCTGCCGGGCTCGAAGCGGGCCAAGTTGCGCGTGGGCATGCCGTTTTTGCTGGAGACGGCCGACCGGTTGGCGGCCCTGCGTCCTGGCTGTTGCTTTCTGCTGCCCTTGGCACCTACCACTGCGGTGGAGGAGCTGCTGACTCAGGCAGGCCCGGCCAATCCGATCGCCCGTACCTACCGGTCGGGTCAGCCCCGCCTGCTGGCTCCGGATCTACTTGAGACGCCAGCTGGCACCAGGATTCGGCTGGTTCGGGAGAATCCGGCTTACGGCCGCTTGAGCCAGTGCTCCCTGGCCCTCACCACCGTGGGCGCCAATACCGCCGAACTGGCTGCTTTGGGGGTGCCGATGTTGGTGCTGGTGCCAACCCAGCACCTGCACGTCATGCAGGCCTGGGATGGACTGGCCGGATTGCTGGGGCGGTTGCCCCTGCTGCGCTGGCTGTTTGGGGTGCTGATTACGGCCTGGCGGCTGCGCCACCGGGGCTTTCTGGCCTCGCCCAACATTGCCGCTGGCCGCTTGGTGGTGCCGGAGCGGGTTGGAGCGATCACCCCTGAGGCCATCGCCGCTGAAGCCGCCGACTGGCTGGCGGCACCGGAGCGACTGGAGCAGATGCGCGCCGATCTGCGCAGCCTGCGGGGCCAGCCGGGGGCGGTGGCCAGCCTGGCGGCTCTGGTGCAGGAGCTGCTGCCCCCTGAGCTGAGTGCCCCTGAGCTGAAATCCCCCAACTGAGCTGCCTAGGCTTGCGGCTCATTTTCGCTGAGTCCGATGGCCGACGCTGCTAATTCTTCCGACCCTTCAGCCTGCGGCCTCGACAGTGGCTTGGCCCGCGGGGCCAGCGAGGAGCAGTGGCGCCAGCAGCTGACGCCTGAGCAGTTCCGGGTTGCCCGGCAGGGCGGCACCGAGCGTGCCTTCAGCGGCGCCTACTGGAACCAGAAGGGCAATGGCAGTTACCACTGCATCTGCTGTGATGCCGAGCTCTACAGCAGCGCCACCAAGTTTGATTCCGGTACCGGCTGGCCCAGTTTCTGGGATGGGGTAAGCGCTGCTGCGATCAGCACCCACACCGATAACGCCCACGGCATGGTGCGCACCGAAATTCGCTGCGCAAATTGCGACGCCCACCTTGGCCACGTTTTCAACGACGGCCCGGCCCCAACCGGTCAGCGCCACTGCGTCAATTCGGCTTCCCTGGCCTTCAAAGCGAGCTGAGAGGGATTTTTCTTACCAGGGGTCTTCAAGGTCGTTGCTGGCCAGGTCTTCAGCCTCCACATCCAGGGGTTCCCGGTAGGGGGTGGGGGCGGGCCGCCTCTCTAGGGGGCGTGCCTGCCTGGGCAGGGGTTCGGCCTGCAGGGGGCGGCGAATGGGTTCCGTTGGACGCTCGACGTAGCGTGATTCTTCGTAACGCGGTTGCTCGTAGCGGCTCTCCTCCTCGTCGAGGTAGCGGCGCTGGCGCAGGGGTTCCCGTTGGCGCTGCTCATCGAGTTCGACGTAATCGAACTCCTCATCGGGCTCGAAGCTCTGGCTAGTGGCCGGCTGGATGCGGCGCTGTTCCTGCACCGCCGGCTGGCCCGCCGCCAGTTGGTTTTCCACGGGCACCATTCCGGTGCGGTATCGATCCCGCTCCTCCTGCTCCCAGCTCGGCCCCCCAATACCAAGCTTCTCCAGCAGCCCAGATCCCAACTGCTTGAGCTTGTCTTCGGCGCCCTCGTAAACAATGATCCGATCCGGCCCGCTGCTGACGATCTCTTCAACGGTGAGTTCCCAGGTGCTCAGTACGCCTTCACCCAGTAGGGGCACTCCCAGGGCGCCGATCACCAGGGTGGCCAGCTCGCCGGTTTCGATGTCGAAGCTGAAGCCCAGCACCCGGCCCAGCTGGTCTCCCGCTTCGGTGATCACCTGGCAGTTGATCACCTTGCCGTAACGGTCAGGATTGAAGCCTTCGGCCAGCGAATCGGCGGAATCCACCAGGATCACATCGCCCACCTGGCGGATCCGGTCGAGGGGCATCCAGCGCGGCAGGCCTGGCAGGAAGCGGGTCAGAGGGTTGTCGCGCAGGCCCAGCGCCACCACTTCGCGCCGGTCGATGTCCACCACCACCTCGCCCACCACGCCCAGCCGGCGGCCGGTGTCGCGGGTGATCACCTGGGTGCCCATCAGCTCGGAGCGCAACCAGAGGCGATCGCTAGGGGCGGCAGCCGTTGCGCCGGGATCAGCGGAAGGGGGGATGGAGGAGGTCAATGAAAGGGTCGTACCCGTGGCCCAGTCGACCCATTGTGGCTCACCTGCTCCGCTGGGGAAGGGGCGGCTCAGGCGGCGGGCGGTAACCCGACCACCTGGGTGTGGGCGCCCCGGGCCTGGGTGACGCCAATGGTGCGGGTGGCGGCGGCGATCATCGGGCGCCGGTGGCTCACCACCATGAATTGGGCCTGGTCTGCCTGGCCGGCAATCAGGGCGGCCAGGCGCTCCACGTTGACGCCGTCGAGAAAGCTGTCAACTTCGTCTAATGCGTAGAAGGGCGAAGGGCGGAAGCGCTGCAGGGCAAACAGGAAGCTCAGCGCCGTGAGCGATTTCTCGCCTCCACTCATGGAGTTGAGCCGCCGCACCGCCTTGCCCTTGGGGTGGGCCACCAGGGTGAGGCCACCTTCAAGGGGTGCTTCCGGGTTTTCCAGCTGCAGGTGCCCCTCGCCGTCGGATAGCCCTTCAAAGATTGTGCGGAAATGGCCATCCACGGCTGTGAAGGCTTCAAGGAAGGCCTCCTGGCGCAAGGTGGCCACGGTTTCGATGCGTAGCAGCAGCTCTTCGCGCTCCTTGCTAAGCACTTCGAGCCGCTCCTCCAATTCCGCCAAGCGGGTTTCCAGCTGCTCAAGCTCCTCAAGGGCGAGCATGTTCACCGGTTCGAGGGCTTCCATCCGGGCTTGCAGACTGCGCAGCTCCGCCTGCAGGGCCTCTAGGCCCGCCTGCCGCACCTCCTCGGGGATCTCCGGCAGGGGCTCGGGCAGTTCCCGCTCGAGTTGGGCCAGGCGCAGTTGGTCGCCACGCTGCTGTTCGGCCAGCGATTCGATCTCCTCGCCGAGGCGTTGCAGTTCCCATTGGCGCTTTTGCAGGGCCTGGCGCTGGGCGGCCAGCTGGGCTTCGGCGGCATCGCGGGCGCGGCGGCTTTCGCCAAAGCGGGTTTGCAGCTGCTTTTGCTCGGCGGCCAAGGTGCTGCGTCGCTCCTGATCCGCCTGGTGCTGCTCTTTCCAGCGAGCTCGCTCCGCCACCAGGGTGTTCACAGCGGCCACCAGCCGCTGTTCATCGGCGCTTAGGGCCTCGAGCTGGTTGCTGAGGCGCTCGGCGCTCAGGGCCCGTTCGCGCCGGGCCGCCAGCAGACCATCACGCTGGCTGCGGGCCGTGGCCAGGGCCGTGTCGGCTGCCTCTAGCTCGCTCTGCAGCCCCTGCCAGCGGGCCGCATCACCGGAGGATTGCACCGCAGCCTCGGCCTCTTCCAGGCTGATGAGTTGTTGCTGCAGGGGCAACAGCAGGGAATCAAGTTGCTGCTGGCGCTGCAGATCGCTCTGCAAGGCCTGCTGCAGTTGGCCCAGGCGGCTGCCCAGCTGCTGCTGGCGTTGCAGTTGGGGGGCCAGGGCCCGCTGGGCGGCGCTGCGCTCGGCCTCCAGGCCCGCCTGGCGCTGCTGGTGCTCCAGCAGCCGGGGGCGTAGGGCTTCGAGCCGCTGACCCAGCTCCGCTTCCTTGCGGCGGCAGGCCAGCAGGCTCTCGCCCAGCTCCAGCAAGCGCTGGCGCAGGGGTTCGGCTTCGTCGCCGTCCTGGCTGCGGCCGAAGCAGAGCTGGCTGCCCCGCTGTTGCAGGCTGCCGCCGGTCATGGCGCCGCTCTTCTCCAGCAGTTCGCCGTCGAGGGTCACGGCCCGGCAGCGGCCCAGTTCGCGTCTGGCATTGGCCAGGCTGTCGAACACCAGGGTGTCGCCAAAGACGTAGCGGAATACCTCGGCGTAGACGGGCTCGTAACCCACCAGATCCACCGCCTTGCCCACCAGCCCACCGCTGCCCGCGCCGCCACCACGTTGCAGGGCGGCTCCGCCGCTACCACTGGAGCCGCCACCGGAGCCACCACGAATTTTGTTGAGCGGCAGGAAGGTGAGCCGGCCTGCCCGGCGACTTTTGAGCAGCTCGATCGCCCGGGCGGCGATGCGGTCGTCGTCGACCACCACCTGGCCGAGGCGCCCCCCGGCGGCCACTTCCAGCGCCAAGCGCACCCGCTCCTCCACTTCGCCGAGCTGGGCCACCGGCCCGTGGATGCCGTCCATGCCAGCCTCCAGCAGCACCCGCAGGGCACCGGTGCCGCGGCTTTCCTGCAGGGTTTCGCGGCGGCTGTCTAGTCGGGCGATCTCGCGCTCGAGCTGGGTTTGCTCCTGCTCGAGGCGGCTGCGGGTGCGCTGCTGCAGGGCCAGGGCTTCGGCCAGCTCCTGCACCTGCTGCTGCTCCGCTCGGGTGGCTTCCAGCACCTGCTGCCAGCTGCTTTCGGTGGCCTCCAGTTGCTGCTGGGCACTGCGATGGCTGGCCCCTTCCTGCTGCTCTTCGGCGCCGAGCTCGGCCAGGCGCTCCTGGTGCTGCCGCAGCCGCTCCTGCAGTTGTTGACGCTCGGCCTCCAGGGGGCCGAGCTGCTCGCCCAGCTGCTGGCGCGCGCGGCTGCGCTGCTGCTGTTCCTCCAACCAGCTGCCGGAGCGCCCCGCCACCTCGCCGAGCCGGCGGCGCGATAGCTCCACGGCGGCTTCGGCAGCGCGGCAGCCGGCCTCGGCGTCGCTGAGAGCGGCTTGGTCGGAACTGGCCTCGAGGGCTTGCTGCTGCTGGCGCAGCTCGCCCTGGGTGCGGGCCAGCTCGTGGCGCTGGCGTTGCAGGGCCTCGGCATCGAGCTGGTGTTTGCCTGCCTGGCGGGTTAGTTCGCGGCCACTGGCTTCCAGACCGGCCAGCTCGGCTTGCACGGCGATCAGCTGGTCTTCACCGAGGGCCTTGACCTCAGCTTGGAGCTGTTCGAGCACGGCGGCGGCGGCAGTCAGGCCCGTTTCGCCCTCGCTGATCGCCTCGCGTTCAGCCTGTTGCTGACTGGCGAGGCTGGCGCTGCGTTGCAGCAAGGCAGTCTGGCTCGCCTGGGCTGCTTCAAAGGCCAGTACCTGCTCCTGCAGGCGGCCGTTGTGGTGGCGCTGGCGCAAGTCTTGATAGGTGCGGGCCTTGGCGCAGTCGCGCTCAAGTTTCTGGCGGGAGCTGAGCAGCTCCTGCTGCACGATTGAGCAGCGCTCCTGACGCTCCTGCACCTCATCAAGCTTGCCGCGGCTCTGTTCGATGCGGCTGTCGAATAGGGCGACACCAGCTAGCTCGTCGATGATGCCGCGCCGGTCTCGGGCGCTCATGGAGACGATGCGGGTGACGTCACCCTGCATGACCACATTGCTGCCTTCAGGATCCACTCGCAGGCGCCGCAGCTGGCTCTGAAGCTGCTGCAGATTGCAACTCACGCCATCGGCGCTGAAGCTGCTGGCATAGGTGCCGCCGGGGGCAACCCGCAGGCGCCGGCTAACGGTCCACTCCTGTTGGCCTGGCTTGATCCAGGGCCCTTCTTCTGGCGGCTCCAGGCCAGCCTCGGCCTGGTCGGGTTGCCACTCACTGAGGTCGAAGCGCACGCTCACCGAGGTTTCGGCGGCCTTGCCCTCGCGCAGCATGGCGCTGTTGATTAGATCGGGCAGACGATCTGCCCGCATGCCGCGGCTGCTGGCCAGGCCCAGACAAAACAACACCGCATCAAGGATGTTGCTTTTGCCGGAGCCGTTAGGGCCCGTGACCACCGTGAAACCTTCTTGCAGCGGGATCGTGATCGAGCCGCCAAAGGACTTGAAGTGGGTGAGCTCGACCTGATTGATGTGAACCAACAGGCCCGTGCGCCGAGCAGCAGAAATGTAGCGGAGGGTTTCGAAAGCTCAACCCCCTCCTTACCTTGAGGACTGAGCTTCGCAGTCGCCCCCGCTCCCCATGACCGCAGAACTGCCATGACCGCTGAAACGCCTCCCCGCGCCGCCAGCCCAGAGGGCTTCCGCGACCGTTTTGAGACCCTGATCCCCACCATTCAGCGGGAGTGGCCGGCCGTTGCCCGCCAAACCCTGGAGGCCACCCGGGGCAGTTTTGATGAGGTGGTTGAGGTGATTTCCAGCCAGACCGGCCGCACCGCTAGTGCGGTGAAGGACCAGTTGCTTGAGCTGCTTGAGGTGGCCGGGGATCAGACCAGCCGCCTAGCGGACAACCTGGCGCCCTTGGAGGCCCAGCTGGAAAACCTGCTCGATGAGCTCAACACCACCTTGCGGCCCCGCATTGAGAAGCCGGTGCGGGAGCGTCCGCTGATGGCGATCGGCATCGCCACTGGAGTGGGCGTGCTGCTGGGTCTGCTGCTTGCCTCGGGCCGGCGTTCGTCATGACGGATCAAAACTCGCCAGGCCCGGCCCGGGTGGCGGCGGGCCGGGTCGGCGCCCTGCTGACTTCGGTGATGGACCTGCACGTGCGTATCGCGCTGCAGGAGGTGGATCGGGAGAAGCGGCGCTTGATCAGTGGGGCCCTGCTGCTCAGCGGCGGCCTAGCCCTGCTGCTGCTGGCCCTCATCGGCGCCGAGCTGGCTTTGCTGCTGGGGCTGCACGCGGCCCAGGGGCTGAGCTGGATCCATGCCGCCTTGGCTGTGGCGGCCCTGAATCTCGTGCTGGCTGGGATTTTTCTGCGGGTGGGCGGCCACCTGCTCAAGGGCCCCTACCTACCGGAAACCACCGCCGGCCTCAGCAAAACCACTCGCGCAATCTTGGGTCGTTAGCGCACCTCGTAGTGCAGCCAACGGCAGTCGATGCCGCCGTTGCTGATTGGGATGCGGCGGCTGGCCTTCATTTTGAGGGCGCCGGTGAGCTCTGGGTTGCCGCTGAGCAGCCACAGGCTCCAGCCGCCGCAACGCTCCTTCACCATGCGGCCCAGGTCGGCGTATAGAGGCTCCAGGCCCTCACGCTCGCCGATGCGCTCGCCATAGGGCGGGTTGCACACCAAGATCCCCGGCCCGGGCGGAGGCATGAAGTCGCGGCAGTCGCCCAGGCTCAGTTCCAGGGCACTTGCGATGCCGGCAGCCTCAGCGTTGCCTTGGGCTTGATCAAGCACGCCGGGATCCTGCTCCCGGCCAACGATGGGCGCCAGGGCTTCTCCGCTGGGGAGCGTCTCTCGGGCCAGGTCGCTGGCCGCTTGCCTCTCTTGCTGCCAGAGCTGGGAGTCGAACTTTGGCCAGCGCTCCAGGGCGAAGTGGCGGCCCAGACCCGGCGCCCGGCCCAGGGCCAGGCAGGCCGCCTCAATCAGCAGGGTGCCGGAGCCGCAAAGGGGGTCGGCCAGGGGCACCGAGCCATCCCAGCCGGTGAGGGCGATCAGGCCGGCGGCGAGGTTTTCCTTGAGCGGGGCCAGGCCCATCGCTGCCCGGTAGCCGCGGCGGTGCAGGCTGCCGCCGCTGCCATCGAGGCTCAGGGCTGCTTCGCCGCCGCCCAGGTGCAGGTGGATGGAGAGGTCGGGATTGTCTAAGTCAACGGAGGAGCGGGCGCCCCACTGCTGGCGCTGCAGATCCACCAGGGCATTTTTGACCTGCAGGGCGCTGTAGTGACTGTGGTTGAGGCCAGGAGCGCTGCCGGTGGCATCGACCCGGAAGGTGGCGCCAGGAGGCAGCCAGCGGCTCCAGTCGACGGCGCGCTGCACACCGTCGTAGAGCTCGTCTTTGCTACGGCAGGGAAATTGAGCCAGTTCAAGCAGGAGCCGGAAGGGCAGGCGGGCTTGCAGGTGCAGCCGGTAGTAGCCAGCCAGGTCTGTTTGGAAGCGCACGGCCCGGCGTAGGCGTGCTACGGCTTGGCAGCCCAAGGCCGTGAGCTCAGTTGCCGCGGCGTCTTCGAGGCCCGGTGGCACAACCGCTATTCCGCTGATTGATGTGCTGTTTAGTTCGGTGATGCCCACCCCTGCGTCGGCCCTTGCTTGCTGCCACAATGAACCAGTCTGGTTTCGACCTGACTAGGTGGCTCACACCAGTGCTTCGGACAGCGGTTCGATTCCGCTCAGCTCCATTCCCCCATCTCGGGGCTGCAATGGTTTCGACGGGGTATAAGGAGGGTGACTGAAGCCTGCTCGGTAAGAGCAAATCCGTAACAGCGAATAACATCGTTCGTTTCTCCCGTCAGACCGCCCCCGTGGCCGCCTGACCCTTTAAGGGAGATGGGGTGAGATCAGCCTTATCACCCAAATGATCCATGGGGCCTGGAAGGGCCCTTTTAAGTAAGTACGGCAAGGGTTTTACGGTTTTTCGCCCAAGGCTGTTCTTTGTCCATGGACGAAATGTGGACAAATTGGGGCCAATGAACCCCGAGCAGCTTCAAAGCCTTGCCGTGCTGGCCCTAGCAATGGTGCCGGTGGCAGTGCTGTGGTGGGTCTGGATCCGAATGCTGGACTGATTGCTGCCACTGCGCCCAACTCACCCCTTGATGCCACCGGCGCCTATGTGAACGCTTACCCACTGACGATCAGATTTACACCACTTTGACGCAGTGGTGAATGCCATAGCTCACATACACGTAAAACCGCCCAGGCTCACCAAAGAGCGTTTCGTTGATGGGGGAGCGGCGGCGGTAGCCGTGACAGGCGGGGTCGTCTTGGGAATACGCCTCCGTTTCCACAATGACCCCCCACAGCAGCTCGCCATCTGGTTGGCGTTTCACCAGCAGGCAGCCGATGAGCTCGGGAGCGACGACCTCGGCGGGGCGGGCGAAGAAGCTCTGGGGGGAGGGCTGGGAGGGCGTGGTGGCTGTGGGAGAGGCTTTGGTGAGGTCGCTGATGCCATCCTGCTGCCAACCCAATAACTGACCTAAAAACCCATATGCCGCAACACTTTGCAGCAATGTGGGGAAAATATTTTCCTTGATGCAGCGCTCTATCCGTCTCAGCCTGTCGCTGGCGGGCACTGCCGCACTTGCACTGGCATCACTGCCTCTTGCCATCAGACCTGCAGTGGCTCAGGAGGCACCCGCAGCATCAGCAGAGCCAAAGGCTGAAAGCACTGAGGCAGCAGATCTTGGCGTGATGGGCGTCAACCTCAGGGATGCCGTCAAGTTCAACTACGGCTTTCAAGGAGCACTACAAGGTGCTGGCACTCCTAACCAAGCAGGCATTGGCGCCTTTATTCCACTCCACGTCGGCAGCAACGGCGTTGCCTTTGTGGATGTGCTCGTGAATGCCAACTTCAGTGACTACAGCGGTTACAGCAGCATCATTAATACTGACGTTTCAGGAACCACCTTCTCTACTTCCACACGCCTGGGTTACCGCTGGCTCAACAGCAACCGCTCTTGGATGTTTGGTGTCAATGCGGGTTATGACAGCCGACCAATGGCAACGGGTCCTGCTGATACAGGTGTCAATGTCACCAACTCACAAACGGTGTTCTTTCAGCAGGTAGCCGCATCTTTGGAGGCAGTATCCAATACCTGGAACTTCAATGCCTATGCGCTGGTGCCGATTGGCGATACGGAGCAGCAGCTCAATAGCGTTTATGACGGCGGGGCTCTGGATACCTACGGCTTAGACGCTGGCTACAGCATCACCCCAGATTTCAAGGCATCGGTTGGTTACTACTACCAAAATGGCGATTTGGGTGACGCCAATGGTTCTGGTGTGCGAGGCAGGCTTGCTTACAACCTCACCAATGGGCTCACCGTTGGCGCCAATCTCTCCTACGACCAAGCATTTGAGACCAGGGTTTCGGCAGACATCAAATATCGCTTTGGCGCTAATGGTTATGGCGCACCAAGCATTAGAAAGCAGCAGCCCGTGGTGATGCCTGTTATTCAGGCGCTATCAACAACGCCAGCCAACAGGGATGTGCGGGTGCACGATTGCCTGACGGGTTTTAACGGTGATTTTCTGTACTGTATCCCTATAATATAATATTAAATTAAATACACCCTAACTCCAAGAGCCCCTGCCACCACAGGGGCTTTTTATTTCGTCAACCACCCCCAACGAGCCTCAATAAGCCTCCAATACCTGGCACCATCGCCCACCACCACCGCTAATCTTGAGCCACTTTTCCCGCCCCAAAGCATCCCAAATATTGCCACCCACAGCAAAGCCACACCTCACTATTCTCAACTTCTACTGATACATCTATTTCCCCAGCGCAACTACCAAATACTTCGCTCCCTATCGCCATCACGGATGCCGTTGACTCTTCTAAATCTCACCGCTATTTGATGCCACTCTTCAGGGATTTGACTGAGGCGACAATCAAAAGCAAACGGTAGTTGAGTTTGCCCTGGTGATACTCGTTTCTTTTTGCTCCTGCTGCTTCTGCTGGTCTCTACCAATCGCTTCAGCATCCGTGAGCCCCAGTGGCACTTAGGTGCCCCTTTGCTGTGATGGCGATACTGCTGGCAGAAATACTCATAACGCTTGGAGCATCCTTTCAGGGTTGGTGCCAGGGTTAGGAAACTTGGGTGCCATTCACTGATGCCATCACTCTCCAACCTGCCGTAGTGCCCGTAGTTGGAATAGGGGTCATAAAATCCCTTTCTCACTCCTGCTGCTTTGGGATTGGCGTGGATATACCTGAGTGTATTCAGCACTCGTCTGTGGTCTTTAGGAGCAATCGCAGTGGCGTAATACCTTGCCTCCCAGAAGTGCCCGCAACGCCCAGCAAGGCGGTTGAGTGCCATTGCTGAATACCAACCCACCCAGTGCATCAAACGGGGAAGTTGAGAGGCATCGTCAGGTCTGATAAGAAGGTGTAGGTGATTTGCCATTAAACACACCGCATACAACCTGTGTGGGATTTTTGCTTGTGCTTTAGCGAGCACTGAGAGCAACACATCCCGCCGCAAACCTTTGGCAATCAGAAACTGACGGCTGTTACATCTAAGCGTGATGTGAAATGAATACCCCTGAGGCAGGCAGCGTGGTGAGCGGGGCATTTGATGAGAGCAGTAGGTGATTACCTTGATGCTCTTCCTTTTGGCGTCTTCTGGTATTCAGTTTGTATTTGATTGATGAGAAGACCCTGAAGGTCTCTATAAGCCTTATTGACCTTCTGCACCTCAAGGAGCATCGCTGCTTCCACATCAGGCAGCCGAATGGTGATGGTCTTCACCTGAATGCCTCTACCTGCTCCAATCTTTCCAGCTTCTCAGCAATCGCTTCTCTACAGAATGCTGAGATGTTGAGGCAGCGGCTTCTCTTCAGGAGCAGCAGTGCCTGATGGAGCCTGTGGGCATCGCCTTCTGGGTTGCGGCAACTCACAGCCCTAGAATCAGAGTAATCCTGTATGACTTGCGAGCCTCTGTCGTCAACAAAGCTTTTATTCTGTCTAAAATAGAAAAAGATTGTGCGATGCCTGTGAGTTAAGGAATGATCAATAAAGACCTGGCTACAGGTGCTGCAGCCTTAAAGCGCACCTACGTGATTGCCCCAGAAGCATTGCCGCAACTGGTGGTTGCCTTTTCGGTTGGCATTGAGTTAATGCGCCGAGAATTGCTCATGTACTTATGGCGGAATGAGTGATGGCAGGTCGAAGCGCTACTACTGAACGCGTCAACTGGGCACTTGAACTGCTCATGGCGGGCCGCGGCAGTACTGCTGTGGTGACGGAACTGTCGCAACGTGAGGGGATCAGTAGGCGGCAAGCGCAACGCATCACAGCCAAAGCGCATGAAATCCTTGTCACTGATTTGGATCAAACAGAGAGAAAGCACTTGGTTGCTCAGTTGGTGCACATCCTCATGGAAGCCGCCGCCCAAGCACTTAAAGCAAAAAATTCTGGTGCTGTGGTGGGAATAAGTAAAGAATTGCGGGTACTAGTCGGACTTGGTGCTGACACCTCACCAAGGAACAGCAGGTTTGGGAATTTTGCTCATTGAGGAAGTTACCAAACGTTGGACGGGTTTTATCTGCTGTTTGTGTCTCCCATATCAACTCAATCGAAATGTCATCTCAGTGCCTCCCATGCCTCCCTGGAGCGGATCGATGGTCAGGACGAACCGCCACCTCCGCCATCAGGCCCTGGAGAGGGTTTTGGTCAGCCAAAAGAAGGCAAGAAACGAGCCAAAGGTGATTTCCGCGGCATCAAGCTCAGCAACAAGACCCACCGCTCAACGACGGATCCAGACGCACTACTGGCCCGCAAGTCCAGCGCTCACCCGGCACTGCCCAGCTACCGAGGCCATGTGCTCATGGACAACCGCCATGCCCTGATCGTGGATTGCCAAGTCACCCAAGCGGTGGCGGCGAGTCAACCACATCAGCCTTGACGGGCCTGGCCCAGCCAACCAATACGTTGTCGGTGAGCGTGCGGGGTTGAATTTGGATTGCCAGACTCTGATTTCGGTAACTTAACCGATCGCAGATGTCTGAGATCACCGCACTGAAGGCACTGCGTGCAACGACGTCGAGGTCGACCGATGAGCTCACTTGTAGAACTCCGAACTCACTCCACCGTCGATTAAGATGTCGGACCCAGTAATATAGCCGGCTCCCGGTCCCGCCAGAAAGAGCACCGCGGCGGCGACCTCCGTTGGCTCGCCGAGCCGACCTATGGGGTGAGCTGCAGCCCACTTGTCACGCATCTCCGGTCCAGTGGCGTCAGCAAACTGCTCCGCCGTAATCTGCACCAGAGGAGTATCGATGGTGCCGGGCGATATGCTCACGGCACGAATTCCCTCGTGAGCATGATCGATCGCGATCGTTCTGGTCAGGCCAAGGACAGCAGCTTTCGAAGCTGAATAAGCCGCGGTCATTTTCTGGGAGGCGTGGGCAAGGATTGACGCCGTATTGATGATCACCCCACCCCCGTTCTTGCGTAACAGAGGGATAGCGATTTGGCCGAAAGAAATTGCGCAGTTACGTTCACGGCGAACGTAGTCCGCCAGTCACTGAGCTCGAGTACTTCAACAGTTCCGTAGCGAGTAATCCCAACGTTGTTGAACACGAGCTTAAGAAGTTGTGTTTTTTTGTCAGTGGAGGCGAAAGCTGCAGCGATCTGGTCAGGGTCAGAAACATCGCATCGCACAAATGACCCGCCTATCTCCGAGGCGATGGCCTCTCCGGGTTCCTCAAGAACATCAGCAATCGTGACGTACCAGCCATTCGCGGCAAGGAGCTCCGCGGTCGCTTGTCCAATGCCTCGCGAGCCGCCAAAAATCAGGGCGCCGTTCATTCTGAGACCTTGAAGGGCGTGCTTGCTCGCCCTTGTACGCCCGGTCGGCACGCAAAGACTGAACCCGCGAGAGGCTCTGCATCCAATTGATCTGGAGTGAGCTTGTATGCCGCGGTCGTAATGAACAGCGTGCCGAGGTCTTCACCGCCGAAGCAGCAGCTCGTCACTTGTGACACCGGGAGCTTCACGGAACCTACAAGAACGCCGGCGGGAGAGAAGCGCCGAACCTCTCCCGTCCCAAAATAGGCAACCCAGATATGTCCCTCGCTGTCGACTGTCAATCCATCGGGCATCCCTGTACCGGGCTCCCCGGGCACCAGGGCGCGTCGGTTGGCTAACTCACCCGCGACTAAGTCAAAATCAAAAACATCAACGGCGTACGTTCCCGAGTCAATAAAGAACATCTTGGTTGCATCAGGGCTCCAGTCCAGTCCGTTCGAGATGGTCAGGTCAGGTAGCACCTTGACAAATGACCGACCATCCACTCGGTACAGTGACGCAGCCCCTTCGGCGAAATCAAAAGCCATCGTTCCAGCCCAGAGTCGCCCAAGAGAATCGATCTTCGCGTCGTTCATGCGGTTGCCACGGTTGTCGCTCTCAATTGCCGCAACCAAAGCCTGACCCTGGCCATTTCCATCCGTTAGATAAACCCCGTCGCGAGCAGCGACAACTAAGCCACCCGCGGAGGTGGGCGCCGCAGCTCCTACTTCTTGCCCGAAGTCAAAGTGTCGAAGTTCGGCCTCAGAAGGGTGGTAGCGATAAATCCGACCTGGAGAAACATCCACGAAGAGCAAGCTGTTGGTTGCCACATCCCACACTGGCCCCTCACCGACGTCGAGACGCAGTTGGAGCAGAGGTTCGTCAACGGACAAGTCCATATATGGCTTCCTTTCCATTAGGGCATCCCTAAAGAGGCGCCACCATCGATGAGCAAAGTGGTTCCCGTAACATTCCGAGCTTGATCAGACAAAAGAAACGCTGCGCCGTGAGCCACGTCCTCGGGCGTCTGCAACCGACCTAGAGGAACTGTCCGTGTTATTCGCTCGGCATACTCCGGATTTCGCTCCGCCTCTGCTTTCGCCAATCCGGCGTTGACGATTCCGGGTGCGATGACATTGACACGGATGTCGTATCTCGCCCACTCCAATGCGAGTGTCTTGGCGCCCATGGCAATTGCCGCTTTGGTCGACGAGTAACTCAGCAATTCTGGCCACGGTCTATCGCCCACCCATGAACCCGTAAAGAGCATCGATCCACCCCCGTGGCTAAGCATGTTGTTCGCGATTAGTCTGGCCAGCCGAAAGTTGCCGACAAGGTTGACATTGATGTGACTGTGGAAGGTCTCGTCTTCGAAACTCATCGCTGCCTCAGGAACCACAATGCCGGCATTACCAATATAAGCCCCCAAATCTGGGTGCTTAGTTATCGCCTTAACGGAAGCCGAGGCATCTGTCACATCAAGTTGCTCATAAGTGCCTCCCCAGCCCGTGCTGCAGCAGTGCCATGGCGGTGAGCTCTGAGCTGTTGGCCGAGCCGATCACAGCTGCGATTCGCCCAGCACAACACCCGAGCACTATCAGGATTCCGGTCCCATTCCGGTGAGCAGATCGCCCTGGCTGCCGCGGCCTGCCATGAGCCCTGATGGGGGTGCAGCACCACCGAACCAGCGGCATCAGACCGGCTGCTGGTGGGCCACACCAAACCAGGGTGAGAGGCCTTCCTGACGGCGGTGGCCAGGGCCAACACCGCGCCACCATTCCTCACCACCTCGGTGAGCACGGCGGTGGTGGGTGCCTGCAACCTGCTTGATGAAATTGCAGTGGCACCACACCGCAACAGAACACCCGCTCACTTCGGACGCTTCGGCAGGAGCAACACACACCCGTGAGCAACGCTGAAGAGATCGCTGCCGCCTTTGACCGCGTAGATGCGCTGCTGGTAGCTGCCACTGCTGCGGCACCTGCTGTTGCCTTGCTGGCGGCCCGTGCTGCTGAACGTGGCATCAGCGAAGCCAAGCTGGCAAACCACCTGCACATAGGCAACCCCACGGTGCTGCGATGGGTTCTGCGGTTGGAGCCTGCCACCGCTGACCGCTACACCGCCCGAGGAAACGGGAGAGAACCTCACCACTGATCAATGTTTGTGACATGGTTATTGCAATACATTTGTCGAATCCCTAATTTTAACTGAAGTTTTATTTGAATTATGCTGAGAAATCGCTTTCTGACACTCTTGCTTGCTATGCCAATTGCATTAGCACCTCCATCTTTTGCGGAAGAAGAGTGGAGAGATCGCGACTGCAGGCGTGTTGACGGCGTAGCAGAGCTTTGTCGCCACAGGGAATCAATTGGGATCTTTTATGATGACGGTGCCTGGGTAAATGGTTACTGCGATAAAGGAGGTGATGAATACGACATTGAATACGAAGGTCTAAGCAAAAGGGAAGCGATCGACTGGGTTATAACATATTGTCGTTATTAATTCAGGGCCAGCTATATAGATGCTTCCGATGGCACAGCGGCGGTTCAGTACATACGGCTGCAACTCGGGGTAGGAGTGAGCTTGAGCAGCGACCAGAGTGCTCCGTACTGGGCCGCTGATAGCGAAAGTTCTTTCTGCATATGGGCCCCGAGGGGTGAGCCCGGTCCGGATGACGCCCCGAACTCAGTGTTCAGCTCACGCAGAGTCTTGCAAATGTCTTCAAGGTCTGAGTTGAGGTTGTCAGCTGCCGCAGCAGGCCCAGCCAATAGGACAACAGCAGCAGCGGCTAGTAGGTGGCGCAAAGCTCAGCAGCAGATGCGGCATTATCCCGCGGTTTTGCCCACTGAAGCCAGCGAGATCGTGAGATTGGACACGCCTAAGGACAAAACCCACCGCCTAGCCGTAGAACTATTCAGCGGTCTTGGCGATGAGCAGGGCCCCTAATTGCAGTCCCGGCGGTTGGTGAGACTCGCCAATCGCAGAATCTGGCCAACTCACACTGTCTCCCCAGCAGGTACGCAAAAAGCCAGAAACCTAGTTGCTGCAAGGGTTATGAGGTCGAGTTCCATCACGCTGCCTCCTGCACGGGAATAGCGAAGCCACTAGCGCGTCGCTTGGCTGCCTGCTCCAGTGTTTGCAACAGGTCTGGGAGTTCCTCGTCACTCCAGCCGCTTAGGTCTTTGCTGTGACCCAGCTCGCGGATGCGTTGTTCGAGAGGTTGCCGGCAAGTGGGTGGCATGTGGGTGGCAACATGCCCAGAAGCGTTGTCGTCACTGCCGTTTGGTCGTGTGGCAACCTCGGCAACCTCAAAAAAGCTACATATGGCGCCGTGCTGCTCCTGCTGCTCCTGCTTTTCAGGTTTTAACGACTGATCTTGACTTTTAGAGGTTGCCGAGGTTGCCACCCCATTAAAAGCATTGGCATCACAAGCGTTTGGGGCTGTTACCAGGCATGTTGCCGAGGTTGCCGAGGTTGCCACCTGCGGCCATAAGCCCAGCTTCCTTTCACCACCATTTGCTCGCCTCTGCTTGTGGCGCCAACCAAGTGATTCCGCCAGCTCCCGTACGCGTTTTCCGTGGTGGGTGTTTTGGCGCTCGCTGGCCATTCCGATGTGATCGAGAAACTCACACGCCTGCACCGGGATGTGTTGCTCCTGTTGCCGCCGGCTTAGGTACTTGCTGAGCGCGGGCATCCATACGTCTTGCTCGCGGAAGTCGTCGTTCTGCTGCTCAGAAGCATCGGCAAGGCCATCGGGCAGCATCGGCAGCTCGCCACTGCGGTAGGCCAATACAGCCGACTTCCAGATGCCATCACGGGCTTCTGCAAGGCCAGCACGATCAAGTTTCTCGGTGCCATCAATCGGCACAACCCAGAAGCGGCGGTTCCCGGTGTCATCGCGCAGGAACACCCTTTTGTTGACGGTTGCGCAGAAGACAGAAGGCCGCTTCATACGCTCCGGCACCTTGCCGTATGGCACCCGCACCAGGTCGG
Organism: Cyanobium usitatum str. Tous; assembly: GCF_963920485.1. Lineage (NCBI taxonomy): Bacteria > Bacillati > Cyanobacteriota > Cyanophyceae > Synechococcales > Prochlorococcaceae > Cyanobium > Cyanobium usitatum. Next base: position 154,623 of record NZ_OY986431.1, read on the forward strand.
TGGTGGTGGTGAGCATGTTCTTGATCTTGCCGGCGGCTTTGGCTCCCGTGAGTGACTCCAGCTCTGCTAACTCAAAAATCCAGCAGCAGTGAACATTCAGCGTCCAATCTTTGTCTTGATCGGGGATTGTGCTGGTGAACCACTCGGGTGATGCCAGCTCTCGAAGCTCGCTGGATTTGCCGATGCCTTGAACGTCGGACTGGAGCACTAGGCAATAGTCCATCTGACAGCCGGGGTCGATTGCGCGAGCAACAGCACCGATTAGCCATTTGCGCACCATTGCTTTGTGCAATGCACTTGCAGCGCGGAAGAACCGCGGCGCCACTTGATCTAGGTCAAACGCTGCGATGGCTGGATCAGCTTCAACTCGCTTCAGGTACTCGCGTACCGGGTGAAAAGGATTGCGCCTTGCCGCTAGCAGTAGGCCCGCTTCAGCAGCTTCTGATCCGATGATCCAGCCCGCTTCTGATAGCTCGCCATGCAGGAGGGTCACTTCCCAGTCTTTCAGCGGTACGCGATCCACCGCGGGCATCAGCGCCACCTCGTCAAAACCAAGCCGGCTGCCTAGCTCGCTGGTAAGGCGCCCAGAAAGATCGCCAATGGCCATCTTGCTGCGCATCGGCGGCCCTTCTTTTTGTTGCCGCCAGCCAGAACCGCGGGCATCCAAAACGGCTTGAATCCCGGTGCTAGTGATGGCGGGCTTGCTGGTTCTGGCGGTTTTGCGGCGCCTGTCTGGATCTGGCGCAACGAACACCGAGAACTCGTCCCCGGTGCCTTGCACCTTGCTGAAAGCCCATATGGTGCCTTGCTTGTCGGTGATCTCATCGCCAGGCTTTAACCCCATTGGCGGCTTAAAGGTGCTCCCGTGAAAGCACCTGATGGTTTTGCCGTCTTTGTGTTGTGAGCAATAGCCGGTTGTATCCCTGCCGCATATCGGGCATGGGTTAAGTGATCGCCAATCACCTTTGCCGGTGCTTCTGGCTTTTGTGGTGGCGGCTTTGGTGGTGGTGTCGCCTGCAATGGTCAGCGCCGCTTGCCACCACGCCGTAGGTATCGGCGCTAGTTCTTCAACTGCAAGACCATCGGGCCAGTAGTAGTTGCCGCCGCTGTCGTGGTGCTGCCCGAGAACCACCACCTGGCCCCCGGTGGAATGGAACACCTCCACCGCCTCGCCTTTCTCGATGACGTTGCCGGCGTCATCCTTCACCGCGTCTTTGGTGTGTTCCTTTGGCTTTGCATTGCCGAATTGCTGCTGCTGCGTAGTGGTGAGCGTGAACGCAACCTTGAAGCGGTTTGGGTCGGTGTCTCGATGGATCTGCCACGTCTTAGTTGCCCTCGGGTCGCAGTTGTGATCCAGCAGCCACTCCAGCGCGGTAACCCCATCGACATCGAAGACGAGCAGGCCGTTACCCGTTCGGACACCACAACCAATCGCGGCTCCGGATTCCGCTATCTGCTCAGCTTTGAACGCTGCTTGCTGCCACCGACTTAGGTGTCTGCCGGTAACCAAATGGATAGGGGCTTTGTCGGTGCCAACAGCCAGCAGCGGCGCCCTTAGTTGGCTTAGGCGCTCGACCTGTAGACGCCAGTTAGGGACGTCACATACGTTGCGTACCTGTTGTGATGACAGTGTGAGTAGGTCTTTTTCTGTCTCACGGCTGCTGGTAGCAACTAAAACACTGGGGTTTGGCGACTTCTCTTGAGATTGATCAGCTTCGTTGGCAGAGACGCATCGTCCTAGATCAGCACTGTCTAGGTCCAAGACATCATGAGAATTGGCAGCTACGATGGTGGTTGAGCTTTCCATCGCTTGGCTGCCGTGCATGGCAGCCTCTTTCATGCCACTGCCTCAAGCGCGCTGAAGGTTTCAACGGCGCTGACAGGCACCCTCCGGAAGTCGGTAAATGCCTGGTCTGTTTGCTCTGGAAACCACTGCAGTGGTGCGCCTGTCGTGAGCCCCCCGTAGCGGTAGTGGGTGCCCTCTACAAAGGGGGCGCGCTGTTGCTTCCGAAGTCGAAGAAGGGTTTTGGGGTGAATGCCAAGGCGTTCTGCCATGGCGGCGGTGTCAACCCAGATTCGGGTGTTTGACATGGCGGCGAAGCCGCAGCAGATTTGCTGCGGGGTGTGCCGTCCCAGTTCTCGAAATGCAGCAGCTCGCGTTGAAGAGCCCTTGCAAACCTAACGACGCTTTCGCGTTCCTTTTGGTTTTGCCAGGGGCCTGTGAACTTGAAGTCCGGGTCATCAAGGCGAACTTTCTTTCGGGTCCACCTGATAACCCAAGCCTCTACTGCGCGGCGATCTGGAATCGCGGTAGGTGTCGGCAGAGGACTTCGAGTCCGTATCGGTTTTGTGAGCAGCGACATCCCAGGGGACGGCTTTTTTACCGCTTCCACCGGGGCGCCCGCAGCCGCTTGTCCGATCTGGCAAGTTAACTATAGCCCCCATGGGCGGTGCTGGACTACCCGGCGCTACTCCATAGGTGGTGTTACGCCAAAACTTTCTGGAAAGCGGCTGCCGTTGTCGCTTCTGATGCCCAGCGATAGCTGCTGCTATGTACAGCCACCGAGTGCCCCATGGATGCGGCTATGGCGCCCATTTCAACCTCGTAGCGATGGCATCGCAGGCTGTAACTATCCCGGAATGTGTAACTGCGTAGCCATTCGCCGCGAGCTTCGCAGCGGTTCCGCAACTCTTTCCATTCAGGCTGACCACGTAGGAACTGCTCGACGTAGTGCCCGTTCAGCTCACGGGGTCTGCCGTTGGCACCGAGAGGCAGCTCAAGCAGTCCAGCAGCCATTGCGCCTACCAGATTCCAGTGTTGCTGCGCGTTAGCGGCGTCCTTCACTGGACATGGCTCAATCCAGCGTGGATCTGTGAGCTGCCCGCCGCAGTTTTTCTGGTACGAGCACCACATGCCGAGGCTGCCGTCCTCACGTTGTTTGGCTTGGATGTGCTGCAGCTCAATCGGGCGCAACCCATAGAGGGCAAGCAGCTTCAGCACGTTTGCCCACCGGCTGTTCCGAGCCTCAACGCCGTCGATCAGATACAAGATTTCTCCGTCTTCCAATGCTGCTTTGACCCGTTTCTTTGGTGCCTTGCCGCGCAGCTCCTTGATGCTTGCAACGTCGATGCGCCAGCAGCCTGGGGCTCTATGACGGGCGATGGCGTGGTCAGTGAGGTTTCGGACCGCGATGCAGCAGGCGGCGCGACTGGCTGCTTTCCCTTGCCACTTCTCAAGGGTCCGGCGCAGAAGTTCGTGTCCATCGTTGGGCGTGTTTCGGCTGTCAAGAACCCTTAGGGCTTCTGTGATGTACGGGGCGTAGTTGTCGCGCCATGTAGACGACAGGATCTCGTTGCGGCCCTCCATGAGAGCTGCCTTAAGACCCTTCTCAACGACCTTCCAGTCGGTGCCAAGACGCATGGTGTCGCTGCCGGCCCGCACTATCTCGAGGGCTCCTTTGACGGTTGCCTGCCCGGATCCGACCAGCCGATAAATCTGGCCGATTAGTTGCAGCGCCCTGTTCTGACTTTCCTTGCACCAGTCCAGGGGCAGTACGCAGGTTTCTGATGCCTGCCCCGGCATCCGCACTTTGAGCTGGATTTTTCCCGCGCCGCTCGGGTTCACGGTCCATCCGCGACTGACCTTTGCCGCGCTCCGGAACGATGCCTCCCATGGCGGCTTGGTGGCTTCCCTAGGCATTGGCTGAGCACGGGCTTGTCCACAATTATGGACAAAAATGCTCCTTGAGGTCAACAGATGCTTCCTTGGATTCCCTTAGATGCCCTGCTGTGGCTGGAAAAAGCTCTTATGGCTGTGGCGAATAAATTTCTATCACCCAAATGATCCATGGGGCCTGGAAGGGCCCTTTTTAGTGGCTGGGGGTGGGATCTCGCGCGAAGCAGCTGCCGGCTCGGCCACTACAGATTCGGCAGCTACTGCGTCAAAAGCCGCTGATCGCGATGTTTTAGCAACCCCTCGGCGGGCAAAACTCAGCCGCTTTGTGCTGCGCGGTCTGCGCATCGCTGCCAGGCTGAACCGTGCCCACCTGCCGCAAGGGAAAGGACAATGCTCAACGCGCTGGTTGCCATGGCCCTGAGTCTGATGCTGCTGCTGACGGCACCCGGCGCCGATGCGAGTAGCAGTGCTGGGCAGCAGTTCCTCTGTGAGGGCGATCCCCTGGAAGCCTTGGCCTTCAAGGGCGCGGTGGATGCGGCGGATATCCCCAACAGCAACGCCAACTCCGTGCCAGGAGCCTTCGTGGTGCTGCGTTGGCGAAACGTGAGTCTGCAACTCCCCCGCACCAACAACGCCGGCGTTCCCAGTTACTCCGATGGCCGCTGGTGGTGGCAGGCACGCGATCCAGATCACCCAGAGTTCGCCCAGCTGCGCGGAACTGTGGAGCGCTACAGCTGCGAGCGCCAAGACTGAGGGCTTGATTCACCAAGCGCCGCTGACTCTTGGCTGCCGGTATTTACCACCATGAAGATCTAGTCGCCAAAAAGCACAACAACAAGGGCTATGAAGGTGGCACCTGAAGCCCAATGGGTCAGTCCATAGATCAGGGACCTGAATCTCTTTAGTTTAGAATCCAGGCAAGTCAGACATCCTTCTTTGTGGTCAAATTTCAATTTGAGTTCACTCCTAAGCAAGACGCCGAGTTCAGGCAGCTTGTGGCCAAGCAGAGAATTGCTGCCATGGCTATTGCCGTGCTGGTTCTTGTCAAGGCGGGGGGGGCTTTGGCTGGCGCAATGTCCTCTAACTGGCAGCAGGTGATGTTTATGTCACTTTCTTTTGTGGCATCAATGTACTCCTGTTACGCGCTTTACTTAAGCAGCATGAATCTCTACCGGATTACCAAGTCGAGTGGAGGCGATATGGGCCATCTATTCGCCGGATTGCAGGGCCTGCAGAATTGCTTTGCTGCATTGGCCCTGGCTATCCTGTTCAATATTATTCCTGATTATTTGATCGGCTAGGAATCTTGGTTGCGTTGCTTTCCGGGTCTAATGATTCGACGTTTTGCTGTGGATCTGCAGGTGCCAGTTTTTTTGTAATTGCTCTTCTCTGCTAAATGATCCTCCAGTTTGCGCTGCAAAATCAGGCCGGAGAGCACAACTGTGATGGCATTTGCAATGATGAGGGGACCGTTGCGCGCGAAGATGCCATAGACGAGCCAGAGGGCAATCCCACTGGTAAAAAGGGCATACATGCTGAGGGAGATGCCCCGGGTGTCCCCGCTGCTGAGGGTTCTCATGGCTTGGGGAATAAAGCTCAGCGTGGTTAAAGAAGCAGCTATATAACCAAGGATTTCAATGGCTGGAGAGAGTTGGCTCATGGTGATTTAATTAAAACAATAGAATGTCTTTGCTGGTCTAAGAAAATCAAGGTACTTATTAGGATTCGAAGGCTAGCAAGGCTTGAATTGAGCCTTGTTTTTATCGCCAGCGCGTGTGGCAATTTGCTGCCTCGCAGGGAAGTCCTCAAGCTGGAAAATCAGGGTGAGGTTGTTGGGGCCATCGCCAGGATCGGCTCCCTGTTGCGTTCGCAGGAGGGAGTGGAGCAACGACTGCCCTTGCATGGATCCCGCCATCTTGGGCGCCATGGGCTCTCTGGCGACCCGGCCCTGTGGTTGCCTGGAGGCTGGCACCCTCTGATGGCTCCTGGAGCGATGGCCTGTCCCCTCTGCGGCAGTTGGTCGGTTAAGGCGGATCGCAGCCTGGCTGGACGGCTGGTGTGTGGCCGTTGCGCCAGGCCGCTGGGGGCAGCCCAGACGCCCCGGCGTCAGCGGCGCTCCCGATCGAGGCGCCCAGGTCTGTCTCTGGGCATCGGCCTGCTTGCGCTGCTGGCCTTGGCGGCGTTGTTGGCAGCCTGGGATCAGCAGCGGCTCAGATTCACTGCGCCGCCCGAGCGCCTTGTTCCTAACTCCCAGCCAAGAACCCCAGGATTGTTCTGAGCCTTGCGCTTTAGAGATTCAAAAGGGGCCGTAGGGTTTGCACAGCTGCTGCTTCAGGGTCGCCCGATTGCCCGCATCACTGCCCCCTGGCAGAGGCCGCCATGGGAGCACAACGGAATCGGCTGGCCGTTTACAGAAGCGCCGCTGGGCGCACCGCTAGTCATGTTTTGAGCTGAGCTGCCACCAAGCGGAGCGGAGGAAGGGCCTGGGCTGGAGACTGAACCTGCTGCCGCCTGCTGGGTGGTGGCGGTATTAACGGTGTTGCGGGCTTTATCAAGCACACCTGTGTAAGCAGGCATGGAGGTGCCCTGCAGGGTGCCTTGAATAGCGCTGGCTCCCACCATGGGCGCCACTCCTTGGGCTAGGGCATTGCCGGCTGGCAACAGGGCAGCCGCAACCAGGGCGGCTGTCAGCAGATTCATAGTCATATTGAGATGCGAGGGGGATCAAGGCTGGCTTGGCTTGGCAGCTCCGCTAAAGCCGCTCCACACTCTCAGTTCTTCAATTGTTTGTACACCTTCGCGGCGCTCCTTGCCCGCTAGGTCCCAGGTGGGGAAAGCCCGTATCTGGGCGGCCATACAGCGGCTGCGGCCAGCGTCAGTTTTGTCGCATTCCACGTAGGGGAGGGCATTGCCGCCTTCCTTGCCAAACAGGTTTTTTTGCTGGAAGCAGGCCGGGCACCACCAGGCGCCATAAAAAACAGCTCCCTTGGCGCGCAGGTGGGCGCTGAGCGCTTTTTGCTCCGGGGTCGAAGCAGCAAGGGCCTCCCCCAAGGTGGCAGTGGTGGAGCTGCTGGAAGAGTTGACCCCGCTACCGGCGCTGGCAGTGGCCGTAAAGCCAAGCAGCACTGTGCTCAGGGCAATCAGCAGGCCGGAGCGCAGGGAGCCAAACCGGGGCATCAGCTTCCAAAATCAACAACCAAAACTAGTTCCGTTGCTTGTTTTTGCCTGTCTGTGTGGGCAAAACAGAGCCGATCGCCGCGCCGCCGCGTTCGGCCTTCCGCCCTTCCTTGGCCCAGCAGAAGTTCCCAGCTGCTGAGACACTGCATAGGTGCGGTGGTTTTGGGGTCGATGAGCGCGAACGGCTACCGCGATTACTTCAGTGTGCTCGGGGTGGAGCGTGGCGCTGATGCCGACGCCATCAAGCGCGCCTTTCGCAAGCTGGCCCGCCAGTACCACCCGGACGTGAACCCCAATGATGCGGGGGCTGAGGCCAAGTTCAAGGAGGTGAGCGAGGCCTATGAAGTGCTCTCCGATCCAGATAAGCGCCGGCGCTACGAGCAATTTGGCCAGTATTGGAGCCAGGCGGGCGGTGGCTCGGCCAGTGGCGGCGTCGACGTTGATTTTGGCCGCTACGGCAACTTCGACGACTTCATCAACGACCTGCTGGGTCGTTTTGGCGGCCCCTCCCCCGGCGGCGGCGCCCCGGGAGGTTTTGGTTTCAGTTCGGGCTTTCCTGGTGGCTTTGCTGGTGGCATGCCCGGCGGCGGCCGCGGCGCCCCGATCAATCTCGATGCCGAAGCCAGCATCAGCCTCTCCTTTGCCGATGCTTTCCGCGGCTCCGAGCGCACCTTGGCCGTCAACGACGAGCGGGTGCAGGTGCGCATCCCGCCAGGTGTGAAGCACGGCAGCCGCCTGCGGCTCAAGGGCAAGGGCAACCTGCAGCCCGGCACCGGCCGCCGCGGCGACCTCTACCTCAATTTGCAGCTGCAGGAGCATTCGGTGTGGAAGCTCGATGGCGACCAGCTGCGCGCTGAGCTGCCCCTCAGCCTCGATGAATTGGCCCTAGGCGGTGAGGTGCGGGTGGCGACCCCCGATGGGGAGGCCTCCGTGCAAGTGCCCCCTGGCATGACCCTGGGCCGCAGCCTGCGGCTCAGGGGCAAGGGCTGGCCCCTCAAGGACGGCCGCGGCGACCTGCTGCTTACGCCGGTGCTCAAGTTGCCCGACCAGCTCAGCGCCGAGGAGCGCCAGCTGCTGGAGCAGTTGCGTGCCGCCCGCAGCGCCGATCCCCGCTCTGGCTGGATTCAGGCGGCCCGTCTCTAGGATCCGCGCCAGCCAGGCCGTTTTCATGGAGCTCACCTACCGTCCCCGCCGATTGCGCCGCACCCCGGCTTTACGGGCGCTGGTGCGGGAACATCACCTAAGTGCTGCCGACTTTATTTATCCGCTCTTCGTGCACGAAGGCGCCACTAACGAGCCCATTGGTGCCATGCCAGGAGCTATGCGCTGGAGTCTCGAAGGCTTGGTGCAGGAGGTGGGCCGCGCTTGGGACTTGGGCATCCGCTGCGTTGTGCTGTTTCCCAAGGTGGCAGATGGCCTTAAAACCGAAGACGGCGCCGAATGCTTCAACGAAGGTGGCCTAATACCCCGAGCTATTCGCCGGCTCAAGGAGGTGCACCCCGAGATGGCGATCATGACGGATGTGGCCCTCGATCCCTACTCCTGCGACGGCCATGACGGCATCGTCAGCGAGGAAGGGGTGGTGCTCAATGATGAAACGGTGGCGATCCTCTGCCGCCAGGCCGTTGCCCAAGCTCGGGCCGGGGCGGATTTGATCGGCCCCAGCGACATGATGGATGGCCGCGTTGGGGCCATCCGCGAAGCCCTCGATGAGGAGGGATTTGAGCATATCGGCATTATTAGCTATACAGCTAAATACTCTTCTGCTTATTACGGTCCCTTCCGCGAAGCCCTTGATTCGGCTCCTCGGGTTGGCGCGGGCAAGCCAATCCCAAATGATAAATCAACCTATCAAATGGATCCGTCCAATGGACGTGAAGCGCTCACTGAAGCCCTGCTCGATGAACAGGAGGGGGCTGACATTTTGATGGTCAAGCCTGGCCTTGCCTACTTAGATATCATCTACCGTCTGCGTGGCGAAACGGAGCTGCCAATTGCGGCTTACAACGTAAGCGGTGAATACGCCATGGTGAAGGCCGCCGCTGAAAAGGGCTGGATTGATGAGCGGGCCGTGGTGCTGGAAACCCTGCTGTGCTTTAAGCGGGCTGGGGCTAATTTGATCCTCACCTACCACGCCTGTGATGCGGCGCAGTGGCTGCGCCAGGGCTAGTGACATCAGCTATCTGATGTTCCTATCCTCGCCTTGGCTGGCACCGCCTGGCTGCTGCTGGTGGTGAAGCTCGAGCAGATCCTCAAGATCCGGTTCTGTAGCCCACAATGAACTCACCCGGTTCAGTTGCCATGGCTCCTGCTGCTGTTCATCACCTTGGCCATGTGGCACTGCGGGTGCAGGACATGGAGCGGGCTAAGGCCTTCTATGTCTCCCTAGGCCTGCAGCTCTGCTGGGATGCCCCCGATTGGGCCTATTTGCAGTGGCCTGGGGCCGGCACGGGTTTGGCCCTGCTCAGCCCTAGTTACAAAGCTGCCGGGCCCCATTTTGCTTTCCATTTCCGCGACCGCTCAGAGGTGGATGCGGTGCACGCCCAGCTTGTGGCGGCCGGCCGCTCCTGCGGCCCGGTGCATGACCATCGTGACGGCACTGCCAGCTTCTATCTCCAAGACCCGGAAGGCAACTGGCTCGAGATGCTCTACGAGCCCCCTGGCGGCATCCCCTCCAACCTGCCCGGGTGATCGACGTCACCGCCCCGTTGGCCCCAATTCAGCAGGAGGCCCTGGAGCTGCTCGAGTGGCCGCGGCTCGCGGAGCAGCTGGCCAGCTTCGCCAGCACAGCTCCGGGCCGCTGTGCCTGCCTGGAGCTTGCCCTGCCCGCTTGCCTGGCTGCCAGCCGCAGCTTGCTAGCTGAAACCACCGAGCTGCTCGGCCTCGACGGGCTGCTGGAGGGGGGATTGAGTTTCCAGGGAGTTGCCGACATCGCGGCGCTGGTGACCCTCTGCGCTAAGGGCGGCATGGCTCCGGGCGAGGAGTTGCTGGCCCTGGCTACCACCCTGGCTGCGGCCCGCCGGCTGCGGCGCCAGATCGACGATCCCCAGCTGCGGCCCGTATGCACGGCCCTGGTGGCCGAGCTGCGCACCCTGCCGGAGCTGGAGCAGCGGCTGCATTTCTGCCTTGAAGAGGGCGGCCGGGTGGCGGATCGGGCCAGTCCGCCCCTGGAGGAGTTGCGGCGTCAGCTGCTTGGGGCTCGCTCAGATCGGCGGGATCGACTGCAGGAGCTGATGCGACGCTGCGGCGTCATGCTCCAGGACACGGTGATCTCGGAGCGCAACGGCCGTCCCGTGCTGGCTGTGAAGGCTGGCGCTGCCGCTCAGTTGCCGGGGCTGGTGCACGACAGCTCGGCTTCGGGACAAACGGTGTTTATCGAACCCCAGGCGGTGATTGCCCTGGGCAATCGCATACGCGACCTGGAGGGGCGCGAGCGGGAACTGGAGCGGGCTGTGCTGACGGCCCTGAGCGCCCAGGTGGGCGAGGAGGCTGAAGCTCTGGCCGCACTCCAGCAGGTGCTGGTGCGCCTGGATGCGGGGGTGGCCCGGGCGCGCTACGGCCAATGGTTGGGGGCGGTACGCCCGGAGCTGGCAGACGACCCCAGCGCGCCCTTCGAGCTGCGGGAGCTGCGCCACCCCCTGCTGCTTTGGCAGCAGCGGCGTCAGGGCGGCCATGCGGTGGTGCCCGTGAGTCTGCTGGTGGCAGCGGAGCTGCGGGTGGTGGCGATCACCGGCCCCAATACCGGCGGCAAAACCGTGACCCTCAAAAGCGTCGGCTTGGCGGCTCTTATGGCTCGAGCTGGCCTGTTTCTGCCCTGTAGCGGCACGCCGCGGCTGCCCTGGTGCAGCCAGGTGCTGGCCGACATCGGCGATGAGCAATCGCTGCAACAAAACCTCTCCACCTTCAGCGGCCACATCCGCCGCATCGCCCGCATCCTCGAAGCTCTTCCCGCTGCTGGCGGCGCCTCCCTGGTGCTGCTCGATGAGGTGGGGGCAGGCACCGATCCCCTCGAGGGTTCGGCCCTGGCCACGGCCCTGCTCAAGCACCTAGCCGATCGGGCCCGGCTCACGATTGCTACCACCCACTTCGGTGAGCTCAAAGCTCTCAAATACGCCGATCCACGCTTCGAGAACGCTTCGGTGGCCTTCGATGTGGACACCCTCTCGCCCACTTACCGGCTGCAGTGGGGTATCCCGGGTCGCAGCAACGCCCTGGCGATTGCCCGCCGGCTGGGGCTGGGGGAGCCGGTGCTGGAGCTCGCCGCCGCCCAGTTGGAGCCCCTAGGCGAAGGCGAGGTGAACCAGGTGATCGCTGGCCTGGAAAATCAGCGTCAACGCCAGCAGGAGGCCGCCGAGGAGGCCGCTGCCCTGCTGGCGCGCACCGAGTTGCTGCACGAGGAGCTGCTGCTGCGCTGGCAACAGCAGACCCAGCAGAGCGCCGAGCTACAGGAACAGCGGCGCCAGCAGTTGGAGCGCTCGATTCGTCAGGGGCAAAACGAGGTGAAGCGCATCATCAGGAGGCTGCGCCAGGGCCCTGATGGGGGGGAGGCCAGCAGCGCCGCCCTAGGCGAAACCGCCCGCCAGGCCGGCCAGCGGCTCAAATCGCTTGAGCAGCAGCACCGCCCCACCCCGGAGCGGCGCGAGCACCGGGGCTGGATGCCCGCCGTTGGCGACCGGGTGCGGCTGTTGTCCTTGGGCAAGGCCGCTGAGGTGCTTTCCCTCGCCGATGACGGCCGGGAACTCACGGTGCGCTGTGGGGTGATGCGGCTGACCCTGGAGCTGGCCGGCATTGAGGGGCTGCATGGCGAAAAACCCTCACCCCCTGAGGTGCGGGTGCAGGTGAAGGGTCAGCGGGGGCTGGGGGGCCGGGGCCCGGAGGTGCGCTCCGAGCGCAACACCGTTGATGTGCGCGGCCTGCGGGTGCATGAGGCGGAGGCCCAGCTGGAGGAGCGCCTCCGCGCCGCCAATGGCCCCGTGTGGGTGATCCACGGCATCGGCACGGGCAAGCTCAAGCGTGGCCTGCGGGCCTGGTTGGCAACGGTGCCCTACGTGGAGCGGGTGAGTGACGCTGAGCAGGGCGACGGCGGGGCTGGCTGCAGCGTGATTTACGTGAAATAGGGGAGGGTCGGCTCCAGGCTTGCGGGCTCAGGGGGCAGGGGCAGGGCTTCGCCGCTGGCGTCAAACAGGCGCCAGCCGCGGGGATCAATATCGAGGTGCAGGCTGGCCCCAGGCGGCAGGATTGTTTCAGGGCTGACCCGCACCTGCACCAGATGACCGCCCTCCTCCAGGCGGCAGGTGAGCAGTTGTTCGTTGCCAAGGGCTTCGCCATGGCTCACCTCGGCCCGCAGGTTGCGGTTGGTGGCGGGAGCTAGCTGGAAGTGCTCGGGCCGCAGTCCGCCAGTGAGCGCCTCGCCGGCCCGGGCCGCCAGCACCTCGGCCAGGGGACCCTCCACCGCCAGCTTGCGGCTGCCTAGCTGCACCTGGCCCGCGCCGATCGCCCTTACCGGCAGCAGATTCATGGGCGGGCTGCCGATGAACTGGGCTACAAACAAATTGGCGGGCCACTGGTAGAGCTGCATCGGTGTGCCGAGCTGCTGCAGCCGGCCGGCGTTGAGCACGGCGATGCGGTGGCCCATGGTCATGGCCTCCACCTGGTCGTGGGTGACATACAGGGTGGTGGTGCCCAGGCGTCGCTGCAGCTCAACGATTTGGGTGCGGGTGCCGGTGCGCAGCTTGGCGTCGAGGTTGCTGAGCGGTTCGTCCATCAGGAACACCGCCGGCGCCCGGGCGATGGCCCGGCCCAGGGCAACCCGCTGCTTCTGGCCGCCGGAAAGCTCCTTGGGCAGCCGATCGAGTAGCTGGCCTAGCTCCAGGGTTTCCGCTACCTCGGCGATGCGCTGAGCAATGCGCTCCTCGCGCCGTGAGCGCAGCCGCAAGGGCCCTGGCAGCCGCCTGGTGGCCAGGTGCAGGCTGTCTTGAAGCTGCTCAAGGGCCGTGCGGTTGCGGCTGCGGCGCAGGCCGAAGCCGATGTTGCCGGCCACCGTTAGATGGGGATAGAGCGCATAGCTCTGGAACACCATGGCCACGTCCCGTTGGGCTGGGCGCAGGGAGCTCACGGGCCGATTGCCCACGAAGATCTCCCCCTGGCTGGGCTGCTCTAGGCCAGCCAGTAGACGCAGCAGGGTGCTTTTGCCGCAGCCTGAGGGCCCAACCAATACCAAAAATTCGCCGTCCTGAATCTGTAGATCCAGCTGGCGCAGCACCTGCACCGGATCACCACCGCGCCGGGGTGGGTAGGTCTTGCTGACCTGCTGGAAGCGAACCTCTGCCAAGACGGGCCTTCAGACGGCGCGATCCTAGGTTTGTTCCAATGCAATTCATCGATCAAGCCCGCGTAACGGTCAAGGCCGGCCGAGGCGGCGACGGAATCGTGGCGTTTCGCCGCGAGAAATATGTGCCAGCCGGTGGCCCTTCCGGCGGCGATGGCGGCCGTGGTGCCGACGTGCTGCTGGTGGCTGACGCCAACCTCCAGACCCTGCTGGATTTCAAGTACAAGCGGCAGTTTTTGGCGGTCGATGGTCGCCGGGGCGGGCCCAACCGCTGCACCGGTGCCAGCGGTAACCAGCTGGTGATCAAGGTGCCCTGCGGCACGGTGGTGCGCGATGCCCGCACCTCAATTTTGCTAGGTGATCTCACCGATGCGGGTGAGGAGCTACTGGTGGCCTTTGGCGGCCGCGGCGGCCTGGGCAATGCCCACTACCTCAGCAACCGCAACCGGGCCCCGGAGAAGTTCACCGAGGGCCGGGAGGGGGAGGAGTGGCTGCTGCAGCTGGAGCTCAAGCTGCTGGCTGAAGTTGGCATCATCGGCTTGCCCAATGCCGGCAAGAGCACCCTGATTTCGGTGCTTTCGGCAGCTCGGCCCAAGATCGCCGATTACCCCTTCACCACCCTGGTGCCCAACCTGGGGGTGGTACGCCGTCCCAGTGGTGATGGCACAGTTTTTGCCGACATTCCTGGTTTGATCGCTGGAGCGGCCCAGGGGGCAGGGCTGGGGCACGACTTCCTACGCCACATCGAGCGCACCCGGCTGCTGATCCACCTGATCGATTCCAGCGCTGAGGATGTGGTCGCCGACTTGAACGTGGTCGAGGGGGAGCTCACGGCCTACGGCCATGGCCTCGACCAGAGGCCCCGCATAGTGGTGCTCAACAAGATTGAATTGCTCGATCCAGCCAGCCTTGAAGAGCTGGTGGAGAAAGTGAGCCAGCAGGTGCAGGCCCGTGGTGGCTTGCCCGTTCTGGCTATTTCAGCTGCGGCCTCAAAAAATTTGCCGAAGCTGCTGGCCGCGGTGTGGCAGCAGCTCGGCATCGTTCAGCCCTAGGCAGTTCAACCTTAGGCAGCTCAGCCTTAGGCATTCAGTCGTCGTAGACGCGGCACTCGGGGGCCGAAGGGTTCAGGTCACAGAACACTTCAAGCGGGGTGGGGTCGTGGCTGTCCTCAGGATGGTGGTCTTTGAACTCCTTGAGACCCTGGAGTTCTTCCTCCAAGTGGCGAAGCTTGCCCAGGTCGCCGGCGGCCTTGGCTGCCTCGATCTCGCTCTGGTCCTGCTGGATGTGCTCGTCGATGCTTTTCATTCGGATACCGGCCACTAGAGACCGGAGCTCGTCGCCGCTCACCTTACGGGCGCCTGTTCTGGATCGTCGTCTTGTGGGCCCACTGCTACCTCTTTGAGCAGCACCAATGGCGCCGGGAGCTGAGCTTTGGCATTGTGTTGGATTGACCACAATGTGCGCCCGTTTCACTCCGCCAGCTCGCTGAGTTCGAGCCAGCGCTCCTCGCCGCCATGGATGCGTTCCGTTAAAGCGGCCAGCTCCTGGGTGATTTCTTCGAGGGCGGCGTAGTCGCTGCCTGAATTGGCCAGGGCCAGCTCCAGGTCTCGGCGCTGCTGCTCCCAGACCGGCAGGTTTAGCTCCAATTCGCCCAGCTCCCGACCCTCCTTGAAGCTCCGCCGCCGCGTCTGGGACTTGCTGGCTTGGGGCGCTACCGGGGCTGGACTCTTGGGGGGCTTGGGGGTGGTCTGGCGGCTGGAGCTCGCCTCTAGGTAGGCGCTGTAGTTGCCCTCAAAGCGCTGCAGCTCGCCATTCTCAAAGCAGAACAGCCGATCCACGGTGCGATCGAGAAAGTAGCGGTCGTGGGAGACCACCACCACGCAGCCGCGGAAGTCTTCAAGGAAGTCTTCGAGCACGCTCAGGGTCTGCACGTCCAAGTCGTTGGTGGGCTCGTCGAGCAGCAGCACGTTGGGGGCCTCGATCAGCAGCCGGCAGAGATGCAGCCGCCGTCGCTCGCCGCCGGAGAGCTTGGCCACCGGTTGGTGCTGCTGGGCTGGTGGAAACAGGAAGCGCTCCAGCAACTGGGAGGCACTCAGCTCCTCGCCATCCACCGCCACCCGGCTGGCGGCGGCCTGAACCACGTCCAGCACCTTCTGGTCGGGCTTGAGCAGCACGTCGCTGTGCTGGTCGAAGTAGGCGAGCTTCACGGTGGAGCCCAGCTCCAGGCTGCCGCCGCTGGGCTGGCGCCGGCCCGCTATCACCTCCAGCAGGCTCGACTTGCCGGCGCCGTTGGGCCCGATGATGCCAATCCGGTCCTCCGGGCTGAAGTCGTAGCTGAAGGCTCGCAGCAGGGACCTGGTCTCGGCTCCTTCGCCCACACTTACCTCTAGCTCTTCGGCGGTGATGGCCCGCTTGCCGAGCCGCCGGCTGGTGGTGGCCAAGCTCACCTGGCCGCGGCCCTGCCGCAGAGGTGCCTCCCGCATCGCCTCAATTCGCTGGATGCGGGCCTTCTGCTTGGTGCTGCGGGCCTTGGGACCCTGCCTGAGCCAGGCCAGTTCCCGCCGCAGCGTGCCCTTGAACTTGGCGGCTGAGGCCGCTTCAGATGCCTCCTCTTCAGCTTTATGGGTGAGATAGGTGGCGTAGTTGCCGTCGTAGCTGCGGGCCAGGCCCCGATCCACCTCCACGATCCGGCGGGTGACCCGATCGAGCACGTAGCGGTCGTGGGTAACCAGCACCAGGGCACCGGGGAAGCGCCCGAGGTAGCTCTGCAACCACTCCACCCCGTTGGCGTCCAGGTGGTTGGTGGGCTCATCGAGAAGCAGCACGTCGGGTTCGGCCACCAGGGCCGCTGCCAGGGCCACCCGCTTGCGGTAGCCGCCGGAGAGGTCGCCCACCTTGCGCTCGATGTCGCTGATGCCTAGCCGCTCCAGCACCTCGCGGCACTGCTGCTCCAGCCCCCAGGCATTGAGCTGGTCCATGCGGCCATGCAGGTCGCTGAGCTGGGCTAGGGCGATGGCGTTGTCGGGGCCATCAGCCACCGCCTGACTCAGGGCGGTGTGCTGCCGCAGCAAAGCCATCTTCTCGCCGCTACCGGCAAACACCTGCTCCAGCACGGTGTGCTCGGGGTTTAGCTCAGGCTCCTGGTCTACGAGCACCACCCGGGTGCGGGGGGCGCAGCGGCGTTGGCCGCTGCCGAGGGGCTCATTGCCCGCAAGCACCTTCAGCAGGGTGCTCTTGCCGGCCCCATTGGGACCGATCAGCCCGAGCCGCTCCCGCTCGCCGATGTGCAGGGTGAGGCCCTCGAACAGGGTGCGAATGCCGAAGTCCTTGCTGGCTTCCACCAGGCTTATCAAGCTCAAAGTGCAGCCTCCCCAGCTGAGCCAGCTTGGCCTTTGAGGTAAGCAAACACGCTCTTGTCGCCCACATCTGCCGCGGCGGGCATGGGGAACTTGCGCAGGCACAGCACCAGCAAAAGCCCGCTCTCCAGGGCCAGCAGGGCCGTGGTGATGGCTCCTGGCAGCAAGCCGCTGAGGTGGCCCAGCAGGGCGATAGGCAACAGCAGGGTCACGCCGATCGCCTCCGGTCGCCTGAAGCAGAAAAATTCCTTGAAGCCAACCCCCGCCAAAGCTGCGAAAAAGGGTCCAATGGCCAGGATCCAGAGGGGCTGGCTGGCCAGGGCCGGCAGCATGGCGCCGGGGCCGCTGCGGATTGCTAAAGCCAGGCCGCCAAGGCAGCCCAGCAGCCAAAACAGCTGCAGGGCCCGGTGCAAGGGTACTAAGTAAATGTGAATCCAGCGAAGGGCTAGGCCCAGCCCCGCAGCCATCAGCAGCATCCAGGGCCAGAGCTGGTCGGCTCCCAGCTGCCGCCACTGCACTAGGAGGCCCGCTTGGCCAATGGCCACCGCCGTGAGGGCAAGGCGGTAGCCGAGCACCTCCCTCCGGTCGGTGGCGTCAATCGTGTAGGTGCCGTACACCCCTTCAAAGATCGGATCAGTCATGGTTGGGCACGGCCTTGCACCAGTGTGGCGAGTGGCGGCCCGGCCGGGATGATTCCCGAGGGATGGAGGGGAAAGAGGGCTCCGAAGTAATCGCTGCGCCAGGCCTCCGGGAAGCAGGTCTCGGCCACGCCGGGCAGGCTGTAGAAGCGCCGGCGCCAGTCCCATAGGGCTGGTAGCTGCCAAAGGGGTAGGCGGCTGCAACCAAATAAAGGCGCATAAACCAGCTCCAGCCTGATCAGGGTCGGGAAAAGTCCTATGTCGGCCAGGCTCAGTTGGGCCCCACTTAGCCAGGGAGCTTGCTCCAAGGCCCCATTGGCATCCCGGAGCGCTGCAAACAAGGCCGCCTCGGCCCGGTCGTAGGCGGCCTGGGTGCGGGCGAAACCACAGCGGTACACCCCGTCGTTGACGTCGCCCTGCAGCCGCGTGCGCCACATTTCCGTGGTTTCCTGCTGGTCATTTGGCTCTAGATCGGGCCCTGCTGGTGCGGGCCAGCGATTGAGCAGCTCGATCAGCCGGGCGCTCTCCGTAACCAGGATCCGTCGCTCGCTGCGGGAATAGAGCGCCGGCACCGTGGCCCGCTGCCCCGGATCAGCGCCGGATTGCTGGTAGAGCTCGAGCAAGCTGGTGCAGCCCTCGAAGGGCTCGGCAAAGCGCCAGCGCCCCTCGGCTGGATCGGGGTCCACCACCACCAGGTTGATGCTGCTGCCCAGTTGGCGCAGGCTCCACACCAGCCAGGCCCGGTGGGCCCAGGGGCAGCTGCGCCCCACAATCAACACGTGCCCATCAGCCGCGCCGGCTTCGCTGGGCAGGGGTGGCAGCGCCGTGAAGGCCCCGCTGGGACGACGGTAGTTGCCCTCGGCATCGGCCGGTCCCAGGCCACCCATCAATTGTTGCCATTGCCAGTGCCAGACCGCGCGGGCCGTGCGCACCAAGGGGGAGGGGGGAGGCATGGTTGCGGGGGCGGCAGAGCTCTGAATCTGCGTCAGGCTGGGGCCGAAATCTATTTCTGGCCTTCTTCTTTTTGATCAGCCAAATCGTCAAACCGGCCCAGGTGCTGGTCGTGGCCGGCACCCACGGCAATGAACGCAACGCCCCCTGGCTGCTGGATCACTGGCGCCGCCAGCCCGAGGCCCTGCAGCGCCACGGCCTTGATGTGGCGTTGGTGCTTGGCAACCCAGCTGCCCACAAAGCCAATCAGCGCTATGTGGAGCGGGATTTAAACCGCTGCTTTGCTCCGGAGCTGCTGGCGGATTCCTCGAGAAACGAAGCTGATCTGCAGCGCGCCCGCCAGCTGCTCGCTTGCCATGGCCCTGATGCCGAATCCCCTTCGCTGGTGGTGCTCGACCTGCACAGCACCACCAGCGCTATGGGCAACTCCTTGGTGCTCTATGGCCGGAGGCCGGCCGATCTAGCTCTGGCGGCGGGTTTGCAGGGGGAGCTGGGGCTGCCGATTTACTTGCACGAGGCCGATGCTTCCCAAACGGGCTTTTTGGTGGAGCGCTGGCCCTGCGGCCTGGTGATCGAGGTGGGTCCGGTGCCCCAGGGGGTTATCCAGGCTCAGATCTGCCGCCAAAGCCAGCTCGGCGTTGAAGCGGCCCTGGCCGTGTTGGCGGCAGCCCAGCGAGGCCGCCTAAGGCTGCCGGCTGAGCTGGTGGTGCATTGCCATCTGGGCAGCCTGGATTTGCCGCGCCATCCAGATGGTTCACCCGCCGCCTGCCTGCATCCGTCCTTGCAGCATCGCGATTGGCGCCCCTTGCGTGCGGGAGATCCGGTGTTTATCGATCCCTGCGGCAAGGAAATTCGCCTGGCCCTGCCGCCGGATTTGGCGGGGGAGTCCGTCTGGCCCGTCTTTGTAAATGAGGCCGCCTATGGCGAAAAGGGCATTGCCCTAAGCCTTACTCGCAGGGAATGTTGGCAGGTTGGGCCTGACTGGTTGCTGGCTTTAACAGACATTGCCGCCCAGCTGGCTCAGCGGGGGGCGCCGTTGTAGTCGATGCCAAGGACGGTGCGCCCGTCGCTGGATATGCGGATTTCGGTTTCCACCGAAGCCGCCAGATCTAGTTGCTGCCAGCCAGGGGCGCCGCCAAGGAAGCGAAAGAGATAGCCATCACTGGTTGAGCTGATCAGGCATTTGTTGCCGGCGCTCGCCGTTTCAAACATGCACTTGTCTGGTCGGTAGAGCCCCAGGCCACCGTTGCTCTGCACTGCAGTGTTGCGAGCCAAGTTGAGGGCCCGCACGGCGCTGAAGGGAACGGCTGCCTCCGCCTGGGCCCGGGCCGGCGCGGCATCCACAAATGACAGGCTGCTAGCGCCCAAGCAACTGGCCATCAATAAGCCACCCGCCAGCAGACGCGGACTTAACAAGGCCGCTGCTGAAGCAAAGGGTGAACCCATGGGTTTATCGACTTACAGATCCAGCTCAACGCAGCGGCCCTGTCAGTGTCAAGACGACTTACCCACACACCAAGGTGGACTGCTCCTGCTTGCAAGGCAGGTTTGTGGTGCTGCCATCAGCCCAATAAATGCGCAAGCGATCGTCTGAAGTGCCGCTGCGGTATGTGAGTGATTTGATCGCTCCAGCCGGTGGCTTGCCCGCTGGATCGGCCCCGTTGCCGGGAGCCACGGCGTTGAGCTTTTGCTCTAGCTGCTGAATCTTTACTTCCAGCTGCTCCTGGCGCTGCTGCTGCTTTTGCAGCTCGGCTGAGGGTTGGCGCTGACAGCCAGCCGAGAACAGGCAGGCTGCAGCCACGGTTGCTGCGGCCAGGCTGGCCCGTAGAGGCAGGGCTTTAAGTCGATCGAGCAGGGCCATGCCGGAGACGCATCCTGAGCTGTCCTCTGCTTAGCAGTGGGCTGGCCTGCTGGCTACGGATTGCTGCTCCCGCACCCCGACATCAGCGCCGCTGATGGGATGCATCAGCAGGGCTTTGGCGCCGCCCGGCCAGTCTTCTCACCAACGCTGCAATCTTCCGTTACAGTTGTGTTGTGCAATGTTCTTGCGCTTGACGGGATTCCGTCTGGTGGCTTGCCACCTTCCATACCCGTTCCTCTGGAACACCCTCTTCTCGTTCTCATGACAACCACTATTCAGCAGCGCCAAGGCGCTTCTGCGTGGAATCAGTTTTGCGACTGGGTCACCTCCACCAACAACCGCCTCTACGTGGGCTGGTTCGGTGTGCTGATGATCCCCTGCCTGCTGGCTGCCACCATCTGCTTCATCGTGGCCTTCATCGCCGCACCCCCTGTCGACATCGACGGCATCCGTGAGCCCGTAGCTGGCTCCCTGATGTACGGCAACAACATCATCTCCGGTGCTGTTGTTCCTTCCAGCAACGCCATCGGCCTGCACTTCTACCCAATCTGGGAAGCCGCCAGCCTCGATGAGTGGCTCTACAACGGTGGTCCTTTCCAGCTGGTGGTCTTCCACTTCCTGATCGGCATCTACGCCTACATGGGCCGCGAGTGGGAGCTTTCCTACCGCTTGGGCATGCGCCCCTGGATCTGCGTTGCCTACAGCGCTCCTGTGGCCGCAGCATCTGCCGTGTTCCTGGTGTATCCCTTCGGTCAAGGCTCCTTCTCGGACGCCATGCCCCTGGGCATCTCCGGCACCTTCAACTACATGCTGGTGTTCCAGGCTGAGCACAACATCCTGATGCACCCCTTCCACATGCTGGGAGTGGCTGGTGTCTTCGGTGGCAGCCTGTTCTCCGCCATGCACGGTTCACTCGTTACCAGCAGCCTGGTGCGTGAGACCACCGAGAGCGAGAGCCAGAACTACGGCTACAAGTTTGGCCAAGAAGAGGAGACCTACAACATCGTGGCTGCTCACGGCTACTTCGGTCGCCTGATCTTCCAATACGCCTCCTTCAACAACAGCCGCAGCCTCCACTTCTTCCTGGCTGCCTGGCCCGTGGTTGGCATCTGGTTCACCGCCCTTGGCGTGAGCACGATGGCCTTCAACCTGAACGGTTTCAACTTCAACCAGTCGATCCTCGACGGCCAAGGCCGTGTGGTGAACACCTGGGCAGACGTTCTGAACCGCGCTGGTCTCGGTATGGAAGTGATGCACGAGCGCAATGCTCACAACTTCCCGCTTGACCTTGCTGCTGCTACTGCCACCCCCGTGGCACTGACCGCACCTGCAATCGGTTGATAGTCAACAGCCCAGCTACGGCTGGGTAATAACGGAATCCCAAAAGCTCCCTCGCCAGAGGGGGCTTTTTTATTGGCTGGGGGTTGGTTTGGCTTGGTAGGCAGGATGAATATCAACCGCAAATAGGAAAAACATCAGAGCAGTCCCTACCCTGAAAGCGCAAGTTGGCGCTGGCCATGCGGATTGCTATTTCTGGATCCCATTCTCTCGGGAAGTCCACGGTCGTAAATGATTGGGTTGCGCTTAATGGCGACTACATGCGCGAGGAAGAGCCCTATCGAGTTCTTAGCTTGCGAGGCCCCTACGAGATTCTTTTTGGCGATGCCTCCACACGATTGCACAATGGAATTCAGCTGTACTACAGCATTGGTCGCCTTAATCGCTATTCAACGTCTGCCGAACAGGTCATCTTTGACAGGGCGCCAGTTGATTACATTGCCTATTCCCAGTACACGGCAAATCAACATCTGACGGATATTGATGACGACTTCGTCCTGTCTATGGTTTCTGCGGTAAGGGAATCTTTGGAGCGTCTTGATATCTTGGCCTTCGTGCCTCAGTCTGAAGATTGGCCGGTGGCCATGGAGGATGATGGTATTCGTCCGGTTGATCATGCCTACCGTGACGATGTGGATGCTATTTTTAAGCAGATCTATCGAGATGGTCGTTTTGATATTTTGCCGAAAAAGAGCCCGCCGTTGTTAATTGAGCTGGTGGGCTCGCCCGAGCACCGTTTGCTGCAGTTGGCCCAGGCGGTTGAACAAGTGCAAGTCGAAACGCGCTGACGATATTGAGCAGTGCTCAGCCAGTCGCTATTAGTTTTATTTCTTAAGCCGGTGATCGGATTTGAACCGACGACCTACTGATTACGAATCAGTTGCTCTACCCCTGAGCTACACCGGCAGCTCAATGAAATTAGCATTCAGGGGTTGGCCTTGATGGGAAGGGTAAGTGATGGGATCCAAGCCAGATTCAATTGATCCAGCCCTTAAGGCGAGGTTGCTCCAAGAAGCTCGTACCCCCTGGCGCGGTCTGCGGCGCGGTCTTTGGGTGGCCTTGGCCGCTTCTGGTGCGGTGGGGTTGGCCACGATGGCAATGCGATTGGCAAGCGGAGCCGAAGTTGCCTCAACCGACCTGCTGATCCAGGTCGGTGCCCTCAGCTTGTTCGGCAGTCTCTTCTGGTTGGATCGCAACCGTGCCGGCGACTGAAGCAGCAGGCTGGCTGGTCAGAAGCGGGTTCAGCAGCAACAGGGGCAGCCCTAGGGACATTCGCTGGCTGACGAGCTCCTGCAGGCTCAGGGGTGGACGCTCAGGGAGCGTGGCTGGGTTGCGGCTTAGCAGGGCGATTGTCTGGATCAGTTGTTGCCACTGCCAGGTGATTACCGCTAGCAGCGGACAGGCCACTAGCAGACCCACGAAGCGAGGGCTTGCTGCCAGGGGGGAGAGCGGCGTAGCCAGGGCGGCGTGCTGGTCTATCCACCAAAAAAGGGGCAGCAGGGCTGCAGCGCCAGCTGCCATTAGGAGCTTGAGCACCAGGCTGCTCTGCAGTGCCGCCAAGCTGAGCTGGGCCCCGCTTCTGGCTTTGATTGGTACTTGAATTACCAGCAAGGAGCAAACGTCGGCTGGGCGCTGCCAGAGCAGAATTGCGGGCCCTAGGGCGCCGATTGCCCAGGCCAGCAAGCGCTCTAGCCCAGGCAGGGGGCCAGGATCCGCCCCCGCCAGCACCAATACCAACCCCAAAAGCTCCAGCGGCACGGCCCCAAGGGCCACCAGCTGGAGCCAGAGCAGGGGCTCGCTGCGGGGGTTCACGGAGGTCAGATGGTGAGGGTTCGGCGCTGAGTGGCCAATTTGAACGCCTCCACCCGATCCCCTTCCTGCCAGCCGGTGTAGCGGTCGGTGCCGATGCCGCACTCGAAGCCGGTGGCAACTTCCTTGACGTCGTCCTTGTTGCGACGCAGGGAGTCGAGGTCGCCCTCGAACACCTTCTCCTTGCCGCGCCACACCCGCACTTTGCAGTTGCGTTGCAGCTTGCCGCTGGTCACATAGCAACCAGCCACCGCACTGCGGCCAATGGTGAATACGGCGCGCACCTCGGCTTCGCCAAGGGACTCCTCCACCAACTCCGGCTCCAGCAGGCCTTCCATAGCCATCTGGATGTCTTCCAGCAGCTTGTAGATGACGTCGTAGTCGCGCACGTCGACGCCGGTGGCATCGGAGGCGCGTTTGGCGCCAGGGGCCATTGAGGTGTTGAAGCCAACGATCACGGCGCCGGAGGCGGCGGCTAGATCGACGTCGGTTTCGGTGATCTCGCCAGGTGCTGAGAGCAGTACCCGCACCTGCACCTCGCCCTGAGGGAGTCGCTCCAGGGAGCCGAGAATCGCCTCCACGGAGCCCTGCACGTCTGCTTTGAGGATCAAGTTGAGCTCCTTGAGCTCGCCCTCGCTGGCCTGGCCCGACATCGAGGCCAGGGAAACCCGACGTGAAGCCATTTGCTGGGCAAGTCGGGTGGCCCGGGCCTCGTTGGCGCGGTCGCCTACCACCGAGCGGGCGGTCTTCTCATCTGGATAGACCTCAAATTCGTCGCCAGCGGTTGGCACTTCGCTGAAGCCGAGGGCTTCAACGGCATAGGAAGGACCTGCCTCCTTAACCCGCTTGCCGGTGTCATCCACCATGGCGCGCACCTTGCCCAGAACCGGGCCTGCCGCCAGCACGTCACCAGCTTTGAGGGTGCCGTTCTGGATTAGCAGGGTGGCAACAGGGCCCTTGGCCTTGTCGAGGTGGGCCTCGATCACGGTGCCCCGAGCCATGCGGTTCGGGTTGGCCTGGAGGTCTTCCACCTCGGTGACCAGCAGGATCATCTCCAGCAATTTGTCGACGTTCTCACCCTTGAGAGCGCTGACAGGCACCATCACCGTGTCGCCACCCCAGTCTTCAGCCACCAGTTCGAGGCCGGAGAGTTCCTGTTTGACCCGGTCGGCGGAGGCCCCTTCCTTGTCGATCTTGTTGATCGCCACCACGATCGGCACCTTGGCGGCCCGGGCATGGCTGATTGCCTCGAGGGTTTGGGGCCGTACGCCGTCATCGGCTGCCACCACCAGCACTGCCACGTCTGTGACCTTGGTGCCGCGGGCTCGCATGGCGGTGAACGCCTCGTGGCCCGGGGTGTCGAGGAAGGTGATCTTGCGTTGTTCGCCTGCGTGGGGGATCTCCACTTGATAGGCGCCGATGTGCTGGGTGATGCCGCCGGCTTCGCCCGCTGCAACTCGGGTTTTGCGGATTGCGTCGAGAAGGCTGGTCTTGCCGTGGTCGACGTGTCCCATCACGGTCACCACGGGGGGGCGACGGATCAGGTGGGCGCGATCGCTTTCTTCGATCATCTCAACCGTCTTGGCGGCCGCTGCCTCGACGTCGTCTTCGAGTACCGGTACGCCGAATTCCTCGGCCACCGCTTCGATTGTGGAGAGGTCAAGGCTTTGGGTCACCGTGGCGATGACCCCCTTGAAGAAGAGGCTCTTGATGATCTCGGAGCTTTCCACACCGAGCTTCTCGGCCAGCTCCTGCACCGTGAGGTTGCCCTCCGGCACGATCAGCATTTCGGGCCGAACAGCCTTGGCTTCGCGGGTCGCACGGAGTTCCATGGCCCGGCGGCGCTGACGCTGGCGGGTGGTTTCCTTCTTGCGCTTGCGCATCGCCGCCATGGGTTTGGCGGCTGGGGTGGAGGCGGTGCGGGGCTTGGCCGGGCGGGCCAGGCTGGCCTGCAGCACATAGGCCTCATGTTCACCGGCGTAGCCACCGGTTTCAGCCGTGAGCGCATCATCGTTTTCGCCGATGATGTGAACCTTGGTGCGCTGCTTTTGAGGCGTACGGCTGCGCAGGGCCTCCAGCTTGGCGCTGTCGTCCCAGTCAGGTCGGCGGGGGCGTCCGGCTGCACCAGCGGGCGTTGGGGCCCGGAAGCCAGGCCTTCTGGGGGCTGCTGGCGGGGTTGCGCTGGGTCGCACCAGTTCCGGTGTGCCGCCAGGGCTGCTGGGTGCACCTGCTGGGGCTTCGCTGCGGTCGCCGGGGCGCCGCGGCGGTGGGGCTGTGGGGCGGCCGGAGGGCTTCTGGAGCTGCATCAGCTCGCCAGGAGCCATCGGCTTGCGCATGCCGGCTGGCATACCCGGACGGCCAGGTGCTGCCGGGCGACCGGGAGCTCCTAGGCCAATAGGGGCTCCAGGGGCTTCGCTATCGCGGCGAATCGGCTTGCCGACAAGCTCCAAGGGGGTTGGGCCAGGACGGCCCCCAGCTCCAGGCTGGCCTGGACGGGTTGGAGCTGGCACGCCAGTGCGTTGGGGGCTGGCGGGACGCTGACTCAGGGGCGCCCTGCCTGCTGGCGGAGCCGGGCGGCTGCTGGTGGTGCCCCCCGCAGGGGTGCTGATGGGCCTACCCACCAGCTGGGGCTTGCCGGGCGCTGGCCGCATCGGCAATTCCGGTTTGCGGCTCGCAGCTGGTGCCGGAGCTGCAGGGGCCGGGCGGGCCGGGGCTGGGGTGGCTGGGCGAGCTGGCTTGGATGCAATCACCACAGGCTTGCTGGGTGAAGCAGGCTTGCTGGCTGAAGCAGTTGCGGGCCTGGCTGGTGCCGGGGGCTTGGTCGGTGCCGGCGGCTTGCTCACCAAGGTGGGCTTGCTTGCAGCTGCTGGCTGTTTGACAACTTCTGGTTGCTTGACAAGCTCAGGCTGCTTGGAGACCAGCTGAGGCTTGGCAACCACCTGTGGCTTGGAGGCCAGGGGTGGCTTGCTTGCCAAGGGCGGCTTGTTGGGCAGGGCTGGCTTACCCGCAGGAGCTGCGGCGGGCCGGGCCGGGGGCATGACCGGCTTGGCTGCCGCCGGAGCGACCGGCCGGGGGCTGGTGGCTGGCTGGGGAGGGGCTGGCGATGGGACAGCGGCGGTCTCAGCCTTTTTGACGGCGAGGATCGCTTTCGGCGGAGCGGCAGCGGGCGGCGCTGCCGCCTTGCTGCCGTTCGAGCCGCCCTCGATCAAGGAGCGAATCCGTGTCGCTTCGTCGTCGCTGATAGAGCTGCTATGGCTCTTTGCCGCAACCCCCAGCTTCTCGGCGGCGTCGAGCACGTCCTTGTTCTCCAGGCCTAAGTCCCGGGACAGCTCATAAATTCTGACTTTGCCGCTGCTGGTCATTCAGGTCTCCATGGGTCGGGGCCCAAAGGCCGCCATGCGGGGCCGAGGGGCACACCAGGCCGCACGCGCGCTGCGGCCAATGTTCATCTTGCCTCAGAGGCGAGATCGGCGCCTGGGGTCAGGCGCTTTTCCAGCGTTTCGACAATTGCATCTGCAACCTGGCAGCGCAGGGCCCGCTGCAGACGCTTACGTCGTTTCGCCTCTTCCAGACACGCCTGGTTGGGGCAGAGATAGGCCGAACGGCCCATGCCCTGATCCAACCCGAGTCCCCCTTCGGCCAGCCGAATTACCCGCCAAAGCTGCTGGCGATCCAGCAGCGCGCGGCAGGCAACACAGCGCCGAAGCACGGCACGGCGACTCACCGGGCCTCTGCCTCGCTTGCCTGGGGCGCCTCCTCTTCCTCGTAGTAACCGGCTTCGTCTTCTGGCAGGGGGTAAAGCTCCCGCAGACGGGCATCCTCCTCGGCCCGGGCGGCCTGTTCGATTTCAAGGCGGGCTTCGGCTTCGGCCTGAAGAGCCTCCTCCTCTTGCCGCTGGGCAATCAGCTCAGCCACCACCGCATCTTCCGAGGCTTGGTCGTATTCGCCGGCGTTCTTGATGTCGAGTTTCCAGCCGGTAAGGCGGGCGGCCAGACGCACGTTTTGGCCTTCGCGGCCAATGGCAAGGCTGAGCTGATCGGAGGGAACCAGCACGTGGGCGTGCTGGCCTTCAGGGTCGACCAGGCGAACCATTTCAACCCTTGCCGGGCTGAGGGAGTTGGCGATGTATTGGCCCGGGTCGGGCGACCAGCGAATCACGTCGATTTTCTCGCCACGCAGCTCGTTAACCACCTGCTGAATTCGGGAGCCGCGGGCGCCAATGCAGGCACCCACTGGATCAACTTCGCGCTCCACCGAGTCGACGGCCACCTTGGTGCGCGGGCCAACTGAGCGGGAAGGGGGATTGGCTTCCCTGGCTACGGCGACGATTCGGACCGAACCCTCCTGGATCTCGGGAACTTCGTTCTCAAACAAATAGACCACCAGGCCCGCGTTGGAGCGGCTCACAAATAGCTGGGGGCCGCGCCGCGCCACCTCGCTCACCTCCTTGAGGAACACCTTGAAGGTGGCATTGGCCCTGTAGTTGTCGTTGGGCAGCTGGTCGCGGCGGGGCAGCTCGGCCTCGACCTCGGGGCGACCCAGGCCAGAACTCACGGCCATGATCACGCTTTGGCGCTCGAAGCGGATCACCCGAGCGGTGAGCACGGGATCCTCCAGGTCGGCGAACTCCTCCTGGATCATGCGGCGCTGCTGGTCCCGCAGCTTCTGAGCCAACACCTGCTTGGTGGTGGCGGCGGCCATGCGGCCGAAGTCGTCTTTCTCCGGGGTGACATCCAGCACCACCGTGTCGCCGATCTGGGCGTCATCGGCAACCTGCTGCACTTCGGCTAGGGCGATTTGGTGGTCTTCGCTCTCAACTTCCTCAACAATTATTTTCGAGGCCAGAACTCGGTAGCCCTCCTCCTCCAGGTCCAGGCCCACATCGAAGTTGGAGAAGTAGTCCTCTTCGAAGGGGTCTTCACTGATCCCGAGGTAGAGGGTGCGGCGGTAGCGCTCATAGCCCTTAAGTAGGGCTTCCCTCAGGGCGGCCTCCACCACGGCGGGCGCCAGCTTCTTCTCGTCGCTGATGTCCTCGATCAGGTTATTCAGACCGGGGAGCAGAACCAGGGCCATGGATCAGGGGTGAGAAATGGTCAGGGGAAAGTCAGTCGGACTCGGATGGGGTGACCAGGCAGACGCTGATCACGGAGTCTCGGGGGATGCGCTGGGTGCGGCCGCGGATGTTGATGTGAACATCCGTCGCATCGCGCTCTAGGAGGAGCCCTTCGCGCCGCACGTCGAGCCCTTGGTTGTCACGGCAGAGCACGACAACGGGAAATCCGCGAAATGAGCGGAAATCGCGATCGTCGCGCAGCTCGTCGCTGACGCCAGGGCTGCTGATCTCCAGCACATAAGCATCACCAAGCAGCTCGGCAGCCTCGATCGCCTCGGCCAGCGGTGCACTTAGGGAAGCGCACTCATCCAGGTTGATGTCACTGCCATCAGCTCGCTGCACCAGCACCTGCACCGTCATGGGGATGCGATGGGTGAAGACGTGCACTCCCTTGAGCTCAAACCCAGTAGCTACCACAGCCGCTTGGGCTAGGCGCTCTAGGTCGGGCAGGAGAGGGTGGGGCAATGCGGCGGGGAAGCTGGGGGCAGGCGGCCCGCCGGCTTGTGCAGTACTAAAACTGCCCTGCAGAGCACAGCTGTTCAGTAAAAACCGAACCCTTGGCGAAGCGCTGAATGCTCAGCGAGGCGCCAAACCGTGACTGGAGGGTATGCCCGCCGGGCAAGCATTCAGCCTAGGGGATAGGAAGCTCAGGGGCCAGGAGCCGATGCCGGCGGTATTTCGATGATCGGGGCTTCGGCGAAGTAGTCGCTTTGTTGGACGGTGCCCCTTTGGCTGGCGTCCTGGTTCAGGCACTGGGCTTGCTGTTCGCCGGTGCGCAGGTATTGGCATACCCGTGCCCAGAGCTTTGCCCGGGTGCCGGGGCCTCCCTGGCTGAAGTGCACCTGGTCGTTGCCGCCAACCATGCCCTGGATTTCCACCTGGCAAAGGCTGCAGCGCTGACGCGTGCCGGGGGGAATTACTGCCATTGCCACTGTGCGATCTCGATTCAATTTAGGCCGTTACAACCGCCTGCCTGCCCCTATCTCCATTCCCTGCCGCCTTGATGGGCTCCCTAGCCTCATAGCCATGCGTCAAGGAACGTCGATGAAGTGGGTGTTGGGGGCGAGCTTGTCTCTGGTCAGGCTGGTTTGGACGGTCGGCCTCGGCCTAGCCCTGGGACTTGGATCTTTCAGCGCTGTTGCCCTAGCTCTGGAGCCTGGGGTCGATCCCATTGGGCAGGTCATTCCCCACAGCTTTGTGGCCGAGGCAGCTCGGGCCGTGGCGCCAGCGGTGGTGCGGATCGACACCGAGCGCGAGGTGGCTCGCCAAGCCTTTGATCCCGCCCTGCTCGATCCTTTGCTGCGCGATCTATTCGGCGATCCCTCCGGCAGCATGCGAGAGCGGGGGCAGGGGTCTGGCGTTGTAATCGATGCAGCCAAGGGCCTGGTACTCACTAACGCCCACGTGGTCGATCAGGTCGACAGCGTTGAGGTCACTTTGGCCGATGGTCGCCATGTGGACGGTGCGGTGGTGGGCGCCGATTCGGTGACCGATCTGGCCGTGGTCAAAATCTCCGGCGCGCGGGATTTGCGCTCCGCCCGCCTGGGCGACTCCGAGGCCCTGGAGGTGGGCGATTGGGCCATTGCCATGGGCAGCCCTTATGGGCTCGAGCGCACCGTGACCCTGGGCATCGTTTCGAGCCTGCACCGCAATATCAACAGCCTGGGCTTCTCCGACAAGCGGCTCGATCTGATCCAAACCGATGCGGCCATCAATCCAGGCAATTCCGGTGGTCCGCTGATCAACGCCAGTGGCGAGGTGATCGGTATCAACACCCTGGTGCGCTCTGGACCAGGCGCAGGATTGGGATTTGCCATACCGATTAATTTGGCCCGAGGTGTGGCCAGCCAGCTCAGCAACGGCGGCCAGGTGATTCACCCCTATCTGGGATTGCAGTTGGTGCCGCTCACTGCTCGCCGCGCCCGGGACAACAATCGTGATCCCGAGGCTCTGTTGCAGCTGCCAGAGCGGGATGGTGCCCTGGTGCAAAGGGTGCTGCCCGCTAGTCCAGCGGAAACGGCTGGCCTGCGCCGCGGTGACCTAGTGGTGGCTGTGGCAGACCAGCCAGTGCCCGATCCGGCCAGCCTGCTGGAGCGTGTTGAGCGCAGCAGCGTTGGCGAGCCCCTGGCGCTCACGGTGGTTCGGGGTCAACGGGAACTCAGCCTGATGATCAAGCCGGCGGCCTTACCCCACTCCGGTTGAGCACTGCTACGGTCGCGGCCGATTCAGGAATATTTGATGTCGGATCTGCAGGACCGGATGAAGCAGGCAGTGGCTGCTGCGGCCACTGAGCAGATCCAGAGCGGCATGGTGGTCGGCCTGGGTTCCGGCTCCACCGCAGCCCTAATGATTCAGGCCCTCGGCGCCAAGCTCAAGAGCGGTGAACTCAGCGATGTGGTGGGTGTCACCACCTCCTTCCAAGGCGAGGTGCTGGCCGCTGAACTCGGCATTCCGCTCAAGAGCCTTAATGCGATTGAGCGCATCGATCTTGCAATTGATGGCGCAGATGAGGTGGATCCCGCTTTTCAATTGATCAAGGGCGGTGGTGCTTGCCACGTTCAGGAGAAATTGGTAGCAGTGCGGGCCGATCGCTTTGTGGTGGTGGTGGATTCCACCAAGCTGGTGGACACCCTCAACCTCGGCTTCCTACTGCCGGTGGAGGTGCTCCCCGGTGCCTGGCGTCAGGTGCAGGGTCAGCTCAAGGCAATGGGCGGCGAGGCCCAGCTGCGCATGGCCGTGAAGAAGGCCGGTCCGGTGGTGACCGATCAGGGAAACCTAGTTTTAGATGTGAAGTTTGCTGGTGGCATCAGCGATCCGGCTGGCCTGGAGGCGGCGATCAACAACCTGCCGGGCGTGTTGGAGAACGGCCTGTTCGTGAACATCACCGACCAGGTGCTGGTGGGTGAAATCGTGGACGGCGAGCCCCGGGTGCGGGATCTAATCAAGCGCTGAGTCTCGGCCCCCAACCGCGCTTCCGTCTCCGCACAGCTGCAGCAGCACCTGGCGCTGACGGGGGCCATCCAATTCCACCAGCAGCACGGCCTGGTAGCGGCCCAGGCCCAAGTGGCCGTCCACCACCGGTAGGGTGAGGTGGTTGCCCAGCTTCAGGGCGATCAGGTGGGCATGGGCGTTGCGCGGCTCATCGGCGGGAATGCCCGGCCGCAGGTGCAGGTCGTTGTGGGCGTAGGCCCGGTCGGGGGGCGTCAGGGCCAGGAAATGGCGCTCGATGTCGCCCAGCAACCGTTCCTCGGCCTCGTTTACGACCAGGGCGGTGGTGGTGTGCTGGCCGGCGGCCACCAGCAGACCATTGCGGATCCCGTTGGCATTCACGAAGGCTTGCAGGTCGGCGCTGATGTCGTGGCAGCTGAAGCTGGCCGTGGTGGTGAGTTCCAGCCGGGTGGAGTGAAACGTCACCATGGCGAAGCAAACTCCCCCATCTCAGTTCAGCCTGCGCCGCACCGATTCGGCATGGCTGTGCAGCCCCTCGCTTTCGGCCAGGGTGATCACCGCAGATCCGGTGGCCTCCAAGGCCTCCCGGTTAAAGCGGATCAGGCTTGTGTGGCGCATAAAGGTCTCCACGCTCAGGGCGCCGGCGAAGCGGGCCGTGCCGGCGGTGGGCAGGGTGTGGTTGGGGCCGGCTAGGTAGTCGCCGACGGCCTCGGGGGTGTACGGACCCATAAAGATGGCGCCGGCGTGCTTGATCTGTTCGGCCAGGCTTTCCGGGTCTTCCACCAGCAGCTCCAGATGTTCGGGGGCGAAGCAGTCGCTGAGTTGGGCGGCGCGGCCAAGGCTGTCGCAGAGCACGATCAGCCCCCAGTCGTTGAGGGCGGTGCGGGTGATTTCAGCCCTGGGGTGGTTCTCAAGCTGGGCCTCCAGGGCAGCTGGCATGGCGGCGGCCAGCTCCGGGCAGGTGGTCAGCAGGATCGCGGCTGCCAGGGGGTCGTGCTCGGCCTGGGCCAGCAGGTCTGCGGCTACCTGGTCGGCCCTGGCGCTGTGGTCGGCGATCACAAGTACCTCACTGGGCCCTGCCAGCGAATCGATAGCCACGCGGCCGTAGACCGCTTTTTTGGCCAGGGTCACGTAGAGGTTGCCGGGGCCGCTGATCACGTCGACCCGGGGAATGGTGGCCGTACCGAAGGCCAGGGCCCCGATTGCCTGGGCGCCCCCAACCCGATACACCTCCTCTACCCCGGCCAGGTGGGCGGCCGCCAGCACGGTTTCATGGGGCTCGCCGCCGGGACCTGGGGGCGTCACCATCACGAGCCGCTGCACCCCGGCTACCCGCGCCGGCACAGCATTCATCAGCACGGTGCTGGGGTATGAAGCCCGCCCCCCAGGCACGTATAGGCCGGCCCGCTGCACCGGCCGCCAGCGCCGACCCAGCAGTTCGCCATGGGGACCGGTGACGGCCAGATCGGTCGGCAGTTGATGCTGGTGGAAGGCGAGGATTCGCTGGTGTGCCAGGCGCAGGGCGTCCTGCAGGGGCGCCGGTGTGGCTTGCCAGGCGTCAGCCAGCCGCTGTGGCGCAATCCGCAGGGGATCGGGGCGCACGCCGTCAAAGCGTTCGGTGAGCTCCATCAGGGCGGCATCGCCTTCCGCTTGCACCCGGGCGAGGATCTCCTCGACCCGAACCATCTCTTCTCGCAGGCGCCCGCCACTGGTGCGCTCGGCGATGGTTGCCAGTCGATCAGGGGCGGCGTTTGAACCGTCATCGCGCAGGCAGCTGATCGATAGGGCAGCAGGCGTTGCGACCACGGAACGGCTCAGGGTTACGGGATTGTCAAGTTAGGCCGGCACAGTTCTTGCAGGCGGTGAGGCTCCTAAGGAGGGCCTGACGGTAGGATCTCCCTTCTCTGATCCAGCGTCCGTCCGCCTGTGGCCAATAACACCTCATCGAAGAAGCGCATTGAGGTTGCCGAGCGCAACCGTCTCCGCAACCGCACCTACAAGTCGGCCCTGCGCACCTTGATGAAGCGCTGCTTCACCGCTTGCAGCGCTTATTCCCAGACCCCTGGTGAAGACGCCAAGACGGCTGTTCAAACCACCATGAATGCCGCCTTCAGCAAGATTGATAAGGCGGTGAAGGTGGGTGTGCTGCACCGCAACACCGGAGCCAATCAGAAGTCGCGTATCAGTGCCGCTGTGAAGCAGGTGATCGAGCCAGCTGCAGCCGTCCAAGCCTGAGCCAGCCTCCCTCCGTGACTGCCTCGCCAGCATCGACCGAATCGGGTTTGCCCGTTTTGGTCGACAGCCACTGCCACATCGTTTTCCGCAATTTCGACGACGACCTAGAGGCGGTAGCCCAGCGGTGGCGTGATGCAGGTGTTCGTTCCCTGGTTCACGCCTGCGTTGAGCCCGGGGAAATTCCAGCGATCCGCGCCCTGGCAGATCGTTTTGACGAGTTGCGCTATTCCGTAGGGGTCCATCCGCTCGATACCGAGCACTGGCAGCCCGACACGCCAGAGATTTTGCGTCAAGCCGCCCAGGCTGATCGGCGGGTGGTGGCGATCGGAGAACTCGGCCTCGATCTGTTCCGTGAGCAGAATTTGGCTGCCCAGATGGCCATGCTCGAGCCACAGCTTGATCTGGCAGTGGAGCTGGACCTGCCTGTGATTGTGCATTGCCGCGACGCTGCCGAGCCGATGCTGGCCTTGCTGAGGCAGCGGGCCTCCCTTGGGGGCTGCCCTCGCGGCGTGATGCATTGCTGGGGTGGAGATCCGGAGGAGATGGCCGGTTTTTTAGAGCTCGGTTTCTTCATTAGCTTTAGCGGCACGGTGACTTTCCCCAAGGCGGAAGCCACCCATGCCTGCGCCCGCCAGGTGCCCGCTGATCGCTATCTGGTGGAAACCGATTGTCCCTTCTTGGCGCCGGTGCCCCGCCGCGGCAAGCGCAACGAGCCAGCTTTTGTGGCGGCGGTGGCAGTCCGAGTAGCCGATTTGCGTGGGCAAACCCTCACAGAAGTGGCTAATACCAGCAGTTCCAACGCCTCACGGCTGTTTGGCCTGCCGCTTCACAATGTATGATGTTTTATTGGCCTGGAAGCGGAAGCGCTGCTTGTTGTCGACGTCTGCACTCTTGAAGCGACCCCGTTAAGCATGCCCCCTCGGGCAGCCGTTCCCTACTAGGGGAGCGGCTGTTTGTGTGGGCGGTTGCGGAGCATTCAAGTCAGCGGTGATCGGCATCAGATGCGTTCCACTGCCCAGTCCTTATCCACCCGTTCCTGCAGGTTCACCGCATGAGCAGCGCGATCCAGGTCGCCAAGACCGCCACTTACCTCCCCGATTTGGTGGAGGTGCAGCGCGCGAGCTTTAAATGGTTCCTGGAGAAGGGCCTGATCGAAGAGCTTGAGAGCTTTTCGCCGATTACCGACTACACCGGCAAGCTAGAGCTGCACTTCATCGGTAGCGAGTACCGCCTGAAGCGCCCGCGTCACGACGTGGAAGAAGCAAAGCGCCGTGATGCGACGTTTGCGTCCCAGATGTATGTCACCTGCCGCCTGGTGAATAAGGAGACAGGTGAGATCAAGGAGCAGGAGGTTTTCATCGGCGAGCTGCCCTTGATGACTGAGCGAGGCACCTTCATCATCAACGGTGCCGAGCGGGTGATCGTTAACCAGATCGTGCGCTCACCTGGCGTCTATTTCAAGGATGAGCAGGACAAGAACGGCCGTAAAACTTTCAACGCCAGCTTGATCCCTAACCGGGGTGCCTGGTTGAAGTTTGAAACTGATAAAAACGACCTGCTGCACGTACGTGTCGATAAGACGCGCAAGATCAATGCTCACGTGTTGATGCGGGCTATCGGCCTGTCTGACAACGACGTGCTCGATAAACTTCGCCATCCCGAGTACTACCAGAAGTCGATCGAGTCGGCCAACGACGAGGGCATTTCCTCCGAAGATCAGGCCCTGCTTGAGCTCTATAAAAAGCTGCGTCCGGGTGAGCCACCCTCTGTCAGCGGCGGCCAGACCCTGCTGCACAGCCGCTTCTTTGATGCCAAGCGCTACGACCTAGGTCGCGTTGGTCGTTACAAGATCAATAAAAAGCTGCGCCTCACCATCCCCGATGCCGTGCGCACCCTCACCCCTGAGGACGTGCTCAGCACCATCGACTACTTGATCAATCTCGAGCTCGATGTGGGCGGCGCCAGCCTCGATGACATCGACCACCTCGGCAATCGCCGGGTGCGCTCGGTGGGAGAGCTGCTGCAAAACCAGGTGCGGGTCGGTCTCAACCGGCTCGAGCGCATCATTAAAGAGCGCATGACGGTCGGGGAAACCGAATCCCTTACCCCTGCCCAGCTGGTGAACCCCAAGCCCCTAGTGGCGGCGATCAAGGAGTTCTTTG
This sequence comes from Cyanobium usitatum str. Tous, assembly GCF_963920485.1. Taxonomy (NCBI): domain Bacteria; kingdom Bacillati; phylum Cyanobacteriota; class Cyanophyceae; order Synechococcales; family Prochlorococcaceae; genus Cyanobium; species Cyanobium usitatum. The sequence goes on from NZ_OY986431.1 coordinate 190,216, forward strand.
GCTCCAGCCAGCTGAGCCAGTTCATGGACCAGACCAACCCACTGGCGGAGCTAACCCACAAGCGCCGGATCAGCGCCCTGGGCCCAGGTGGTTTGACCCGCGAACGGGCGGGCTTTGCGGTGCGCGACATCCACCCTTCCCACTACGGGCGCATCTGCCCGATCGAGACACCGGAAGGACCGAATGCAGGCCTGATTGGCTCCCTGGCCACCCACGCCCGAGTTAATGAGTACGGCTTCATCGAGACGCCGTTCTGGAGAGTGGAAGAGGGCATCGTTCACAAGAGCGGTGATCCCATCTACCTTTCTGCCGATCTCGAGGATGAGTGCCGCGTAGCTCCTGGCGACGTGCCCACCAATTCCGATGGCTACATCACCTCAGATCTGGTGCCTGTGCGCTACCGCCAGGACTTTGAGAAGGTGCCCCCTGAGCAGGTCGATTACGTCCAGCTCTCGCCGGTGCAGGTGATCTCGGTGGCCACCTCCTTGATTCCATTCCTGGAGCATGACGACGCCAACCGGGCCCTAATGGGTTCAAACATGCAGCGCCAGGCCGTGCCTCTGCTGCGGCCAGAGCGCCCCTTGGTGGGCACCGGTCTGGAAACCCAGGTGGCCCGCGACTCCGGCATGGTGCCGATCACCCGGGTCAATGGCACGGTCACCTTTGTCGATGCCACCGCCATCGTCATCCGCGATGACCAGGGCACCGACCATGTGCATCACCTGCAGAAGTACCAGCGCTCCAACCAGGACACCTGCCTCAACCAGCGTCCGATCGTGCGCCAGGGCGATCCGGTGATTGCTGGCCAGGTGCTGGCGGATGGCTCCGCCTGCGAGGGCGGCGAGATCGCCCTGGGGCAAAATGTGCTGATCGCCTACATGCCCTGGGAGGGTTACAACTACGAGGACGCGATCTTGCTGAGCGATCGTCTCGTGCACGACGACCTCTATACCTCGGTTCACATCGAGAAGTACGAGATCGAAGCCCGTCAGACCAAGCTTGGCCCTGAGGAGATCACGCGGGAAATCCCTAATGTGGCCGAGGAGAGCCTGGGCCACCTCGACGAGATGGGAATCATCCGCATAGGCGCCTACGTCGAAAGCGGCGACATCCTGGTTGGCAAGGTGACCCCCAAGGGTGAATCCGACCAGCCCCCAGAAGAGAAGTTGCTGCGCGCAATCTTCGGCGAGAAGGCCCGCGACGTGCGCGACAACTCCCTGCGGGTGCCTAGCACCGAACGGGGTCGGGTTGTTGACGTGCGCATCTACACCCGCGAGCAGGGCGACGAACTACCGCCCGGCGCAAACATGGTGGTGCGGGTTTATGTGGCCCAGCGCCGCAAGATCCAGGTTGGCGACAAGATGGCCGGCCGCCACGGCAATAAGGGCATCATCAGCCGGATCCTGCCCCAACAGGACATGCCCTACCTGCCCGATGGCACCCCCATCGACATCGTGCTCAACCCCCTGGGGGTACCGAGCCGCATGAATGTGGGCCAGGTGTTTGAGTGCCTGATGGGTTGGGCGTCCTCCCACCTCGACTGCCGCGTCAAGGTGGTGCCGTTTGACGAAATGCACGGCGCTGAAAAGTCGAAGCAAACCGTGCAGGCCTACCTCGAGGAAGCCGCCAAATTGCCCGGCAAGGAATGGGTCTACAACCCCGATAACCCAGGCAAGATTCAGTTGATCGACGGCCGCAGCGGCGAGCCTTTTGACCAGCCCGTGACGGTTGGGTACGCCCACATCCTCAAGTTGGTTCACCTGGTGGACGACAAGATCCACGCCCGCTCCACCGGCCCCTACTCCCTGGTTACCCAGCAGCCCCTGGGCGGCAAGGCCCAGCAGGGCGGCCAGCGTCTTGGTGAGATGGAGGTCTGGGCTCTTGAGGCCTATGGCGCCGCCTACACCCTGCAGGAACTGCTCACCGTCAAGTCCGACGACATGCAGGGCCGCAACGAGGCGCTTAACGCCATCGTTAAAGGCAAGCCGATCCCCCGCCCTGGCACGCCGGAGTCGTTCAAGGTGCTGATGCGCGAGCTGCAGTCGCTTGGTCTAGACATCGCCGTCTATACCGATGCCGGCGAAGAAGTTGATCTCATGCAAGATGTCAACCCCCGCCGTAGCACCCCCAGCCGTCCCACCTACGAGTCCCTCGGCGTCGCGGACTATGACGACGACTGATCGCTGATTGATCGCGGATCGCTCCTCCTGCGGGCGAAGCCGTACCTCCCCTTCCTTTATCGATCTCCGCGAGCTGCAAGCCGATGTCCAACAGCAACCTCCGTACCGAAAACCACTTCGACTACGTCAAGATCACCTTGGCGTCGCCTGAGCGGATCATGGAGTGGGGGCAGCGCACGCTGCCCAACGGTCAAGTGGTGGGTGAGGTAACCAAGCCCGAAACCATCAACTACCGCACGCTGAAGCCCGAGATGGACGGGCTCTTCTGCGAGAAGATCTTTGGCCCGTCCAAGGACTGGGAGTGCCACTGCGGCAAGTACAAACGGGTGCGTCACCGCGGCATTGTCTGCGAGCGCTGTGGTGTGGAGGTTACGGAGAGCCGGGTGCGCCGTCACCGTATGGGTTTCATCAAGCTCGCGGCACCGGTGAGCCATGTCTGGTATCTGAAAGGGATTCCCAGCTACGTAGCCATCCTGCTCGACATGCCCCTGCGGGATGTGGAGCAGATTGTTTACTTCAACTGCTACGTGGTGCTCGATGCGGGCGATCACAAGGACCTCACCTACAAGCAGCTTCTTACGGAAGATGAGTGGCTGGAGATCGAGGACCAGATCTACGCCGAGGATTCGGATATTGAGAATGAACCAGTAGTGGGCATCGGCGCCGAGGCGTTGAAGCAACTGCTGGAAGATCTTGAACTCAACGAGACTGCCGAGCAGCTGCGTGGTGATATTGCCGCCAGCAAGGGTCAAAAGCGCGCCAAGCTGATCAAGCGCCTGCGCGTGATCGACAACTTCATAGCCACTGGTGCCCGTCCCGACTGGATGGTGCTCGATGTGATCCCGGTGATTCCGCCCGACCTGCGCCCGATGGTGCAGCTCGATGGCGGTCGCTTTGCCACCTCAGACCTCAACGATCTCTACCGCCGCGTCATCAACCGGAACAACCGGTTGGCCCGTTTGCAGGAGATCCTGGCCCCTGAAATCATCGTTCGCAACGAGAAGCGGATGCTGCAGGAGGCCGTAGACGCCTTGATCGACAACGGTCGCCGTGGTCGCACCGTGGTGGGTGCCAACAACCGGGCACTCAAGTCGCTGAGCGACATCATTGAGGGCAAGCAGGGCCGCTTCCGTCAAAACCTGCTTGGTAAGCGGGTCGACTACTCCGGTCGTTCCGTGATCGTGGTGGGTCCGAAGCTGAAGATGCACCAGTGCGGCCTGCCCAAGGAGATGGCGATCGAGCTGTTCCAGCCGTTCGTGATCCACCGCTTGATCCGCCAGAACATTGTCAACAACATCAAGGCCGCCAAGAAGTTGATTCAGCGCGCCGACGATGAGGTGATGCAGGTGCTTCAGGAGGTGATCGAAGGTCACCCGATTCTGCTGAACCGAGCTCCGACCCTGCACCGTCTCGGCATTCAGGCCTTTGAGCCAAAACTGGTTGATGGTCGCGCCATCCAGCTACACCCGCTGGTGTGCCCGGCCTTTAACGCCGACTTTGACGGTGACCAGATGGCCGTGCACGTGCCGCTGGCGATCGAAGCTCAAACCGAGGCGCGCATGTTGATGCTGGCCAGCAACAACATCCTTTCGCCCGCCACTGGCGAGCCGATCATCACCCCGTCCCAGGACATGGTGCTTGGCGCTTACTACCTCACGGCCGAAAAGCCTGGAGCTATCAAGCCTGAATTTGGCGACCGGGCCAATACCTTCGCCAACCTCGACGATGTGATCGATGCCTTTGAGGAGAAGCACGTTCACCTCCACGATTGGATCTGGGTGCGTTTCGGCGGCGAGGTGGAGAACGACGACGAGGACAAGCAGCCCCAAAAAGAAGAAACCCTCAGCGACGGCACGCGCATCGAGCAGTGGCTGTTCCGCCGCGATCGCTTTGATGAAGATGGCGCCCTAATCAGCCGCTACCTGCTCACCACTGTGGGCCGTGTCGTGATCAACCACACGATCATCGACGCCGTGGCTGCGACCTGACGGCCGTTCCGGATTCAAGGTTCCGGGTTTCCGTTTTCCTTCCTTTTACGTCTATCAATTGCGCGCAGCCATGACAGCCACACCAGCTAAGAAAACCACCAAGAAGAGCGCCAAGAAGGCTGCCGAGGCAGCCGCTCTGGAAATTGCTGCAGCAGCAGCACTGAAGGCGAGCAAAGCCCTTAGCAAGCAGGCGCCACCCTTCCGCAACCGCATCATCGACAAGAAGGCGCTGCGCAATCTGGTCGCGTGGGCCTACAAGCACCACGGCACGGCAGCTACGGCCTCCATGGCCGACGAGCTCAAGGATCTCGGCTTCCACTACGCCACCCAGGCCGCCGTTTCGATCTCCGTCGACGACCTGCGCATTCCTAGTGACAAAGCTGCCCTGCTGGCTGAAGCCGAGGAGCAGATCACTGAAACCGAAGAGCGCTATCGGCTCGGCGAGATCACTGAGGTTGAGCGCCACACCAAGGTGATCGACACCTGGACCGAAACCAACGAACGCCTGGTGGCGGCCGTGCGCCGCAACTTCAACGAGAACGATCCACTCAACTCGGTGTGGATGATGGCCAACTCCGGTGCCCGGGGCAACATGTCCCAGGTGCGCCAGCTGGTGGGCATGCGCGGCTTGATGGCCAACCCCCAAGGGGAAATCATCGACTTGCCGATTCGCACCAATTTCCGCGAGGGGCTTACGGTCACCGAATACGTGATCTCCTCCTACGGCGCCCGCAAGGGTCTGGTGGACACGGCCCTGCGTACAGCCGACTCCGGCTACCTCACCCGTCGCTTGGTAGACGTTGCCCAGGACGTGATCGTGCGGGAAGACGACTGCGGTACAACCCGCAGCATTCCGATCGATGCCGACGAGAAAGGCAGGTTTGGCGCCAGGTTGATCGGCCGCCTGGCAGCCGAGCCCTTGGTTGCAGAGGACGGCGAAATCCTGGTTGATCGCGATGGTGAGATCGATCCGATCCTGGCGCGCCGGATCGAGGAAGGTGGTGTCAAAACAGTCAAGGTGCGCTCGCCGCTTACCTGCGAGGCATCCCGCTCGGTGTGCCGTAAGTGCTACGGCTGGGCTCTGGCCCACAACCAGCTGGTGGATCTGGGCGAAGCCGTCGGCATCGTGGCAGCCCAGTCGATCGGTGAACCCGGCACCCAGCTGACCATGCGGACCTTCCACACCGGTGGTGTGTCCACGGCCGAATCCGGCGTGGTGCGCTCCTTGGTGGATGGCACGGTCGAATTCGGGCCCAAGGCTCGGGTGCGCCCCTTCCGCACCCCCCACGGTGTGGAGGCCCAGCTAGCCGAAACAGACTTCACCCTCAGCCTTAAGCCCACGGGTAAGGGCAAGCTGCAAAAGCTCGATATTGTTAGCGGCTCGATCCTGTTTGTCGCCGATGGCGACACCGTGCCCGGAGATACGATCCTGGCCCAGATCGCCGCTGGCGTGACGGTCAAAAAGAGCATTGAGAAGGCCACCAAGGACGTGATCTGCGACCTGGCTGGTCAGGTGCGTTACGAGGATGCGATCCAGCCCAAGGAGGTCACCGACCGCCAGGGCAACATCACCCTCAAGGCCCAGCGCCTGGGCCGGATGTGGGTGTTCAGTGGTGACGTCTACAACCTGCCCCCCAATGCCCTGCCCGTGGTGGGTGGCAACAAGGTCGTCACCACTGGCGAAGTGCTGGCCGAAAGCCGCCTGGTGAGCGAGTACGGCGGCGCCGTGCGCCTGCGCGATAGCGCCGGCGACTCCCGCGAGGTGCAGATCGTCACCGCCAGCCTCACCATCAAAGACTGCAAGTTGGTTGGTGAATCCACCCACTCCGGCGAGATCTGGCACCTGGAGGGCAAGGACAACATTCGCTACCGCCTCAATACCGCCCCTGGCAGCAAGATCGGCAACGGTGAGGTGATCGCTGAGCTGGCCGACGATCGCTTCCGCACCCAAACCGGAGGCACCGTCAAGTTTGCCCCGGGTTTGTCGATCAAGAAAGCTCGTAGCGCAAAGAACGGCTACGAGGTGAGCAAGGGCGGCACCCTGCTGTGGATCCCCCAGGAAACCCACGAGATCAACAAGGACATCTCCCTGTTGATGATTGAGGACGGCCAGTGGATTGAGGCCGGCACCGAGGTGGTGAAGGACATCTTCAGCCAAACCGCCGGCATCGTCACGGTGACCCAGAAGAACGACATTCTTCGGGAAATCATTGTGCGCTCAGGCACTCTGCATCTGGTTTCCGACAGCAAAACCGTCAGCAAATTTGCTGACGGCAAGATGGTTACCCCTGGCGAAGATATCGCCAAGGGTCTTAAGGCGGAGGCGATTCTGTTTGTCGAAGCAGTTGAAACCCCCGACGGTGGGGCCCTGCTGCTGCGTCCTGTTGAGGAGTACGCCATCCCAGATGCTGCCCACCTGCCCGAATTGGGCGCGGTTAAGCAGTCAGGCGGCCCCTCCTTGAATCTCAAGGCCACCCAGCGCCTGGCCTTTAAGGACGGCGAGCTGATCAAGAGCGTCGATGGTGTGGAGCTGCTGCGCACCCAGCTGATCCTGGAAACCATCGACACCACCCCCCAGATGACGGTGGATGTGGAAGCGGTGTCTGATAAGCGGGCCAAGACGATCGAGCGCCTGCAGCTGACGATTTTGGAAACCCTGCTGGTGCGTCGCGATACCCTCTCCGATGCCAGCCACGGCTCCACCCACACCGATCTCCAGGTGGAAGACGGCATTGCGGTGAAGCGCGGCGACGTGGTGGCCACCACCCAGATCCTCTGCAAGGAGGATGGAGTGGTTCAGCTGCCTGATCTGGTCGATGGCGAGCCGATTCGCCGTTTGATCGTCGAGCGCGATGGCGACACCCGCAACATCGTGCTTGGTTCGGCTAAGTGTGAGGTTGGGGTTGAGCAGCGCATCGTCGATGGTGACCGGCTGGCGGAAGGGGTCGAAGCCCCCTGCTGCGGTCAGGTGGAAGCCATCAACGGCAGCACCCTCACGATTCGCCTCGGTCGCCCCTATATGGTTTCGCCCGACTCCGTGCTGCACGTGCGCGACGGTGAGTTGGTGCAGCGCGGTGACGCTCTAGCCCTGCTGGTGTTCGAACGTCAAAAGACAGGCGACATTGTGCAAGGTCTGCCCCGTATTGAGGAGCTGCTGGAGGCCCGCCGTCCGCGGGAATCCACAATTCTCTGCCGCAAGAGTGGCACCGTGCAGATCAAGCAGGGTGATGACGATGACTCGATAACCGTCTCGGTTATCGAGCACGACGATGCCATCACCGAGTACCCAATCCTGTTGGGTCGCAACGTGATGGTGAACGATAGCCAGCAGGTGCATGCCGGTGAATCGCTCACCGACGGCCCGATCAATCCCCACGAGTTGCTGGAGTGCTTCTTTGAAGATCTGCGCAGCCGCAAGCCCACCATGGAGGCGGCCCAGGAGGCCATTTCCAAGCTGCAGTTCCGGATGGTCACGGAGGTGCAGAACGTCTACAAGAGCCAGGGAGTTGCGATTAGCGACAAGCACATCGAAGTGATCGTGCGCCAGATGACCAGCAAGGTGCGTATCGAGGATGCCGGGGACACCACCCTGCTGCCCGGTGAGCTAATCGAGCTGCGTCAAGTGGAGCAGGTCAATAGCGCCATGGCAATCACCGGTGGCGCACCCGCCGAGTTCACACCGGTGCTGCTGGGAATAACCAAGGCCTCGCTTAACACCGACAGCTTCATCTCGGCTGCCTCCTTCCAGGAGACCACCCGGGTGCTGACTGAAGCTGCCATCGAGGGCAAGAGCGACTGGCTGCGCGGTCTCAAGGAGAACGTGATCATCGGCCGCCTGATCCCTGCTGGTACTGGCTTCAGCGGCTTCGAAGAGGAGCTGCGGGCTGAGGCGGGCCCCCATCCCGACATCCTCGAGGAGGAGGCCATGGGCTATCGCCGCATGCAGAACCTGCGTCCCGATTACACAGTCGAGATGCCGGCTCCAGCGGCGTCGATGGCAGTGCTCGATGATCCCTCCGATGCGGATCTTGAGGCAACTCGCAGCCGCCATGGCATCGAAGCCAGCGCCAGCGGCACGGCAGCCTTTACCCGACCATCCGTTGAGGAGGGTCTGGAGGAGGAGCTGATCGCTGATCCCGCTGCCCTCGAGGGTCTGCAGGAAGAGGGTCTGCTCACCGATGAGTAATTCCGCCCGCACCAGCCTGAACACGCAGGTGCCCCAGCGCCGGCTGCCCCGCTTTGGCTTCCACACCCACACCGAGCTGCTCAATGGCCGCATGGCCATGTTGGGTTTCATCGCCCTGCTGGTGGCGGAATGGAAGCTGGGCCACGGCTTGCTGATCTGGCCTTGAGCACATCGCCCGCTGCGCCGCTAGCCACTCCCCTGCTGGGGATGGGTTTGGCGGCCTTGGAGCAGTGGGCCGTTGGCCATGGTCAAGCCGCCTTCCGCGGCCGCCAGCTGCACGATTGGCTTTACGCCAAGGGAGCTCGCAGCCTCGACCAGGTGACTGTGCTGCCCAAGGCCTTCCGGGACCAACTAGCCACCCAGCCCCCCAGTGGTGCCGGCGATTGGATTGGTCGCTCACGGGAGCTGCACCGCAGCGTCGCCCGTGATGGCACCACAAAACTATTACTAGGAACTCACGACGGCCTCAGCCTCGAGACCGTGGGCATCCCCGCCGAAGGCAGGCTGACGGTGTGTGTGAGCAGCCAGGTGGGCTGCCCGATGGCCTGTCTCTTTTGCGCCACCGGTAAAGGGGGGCTGCAGCGCTCCCTAGCGGTGCACGAGATCGTCGATCAGGTGCTGAGCGTGCGTGAGGTGATGGATCAGCGCCCCAGTCACGTGGTGTTTATGGGCATGGGTGAGCCCCTGCTCAACAGCGAGGCGGTGCTGGCAGCGATTGATTGCCTCTGCACCGATCTGGGTATGGCCCAGCGTCAGATCACGGTGAGCACCGTGGGAGTACCCAAGAGTTTGCCCACCTTGGCGGAGCAGGCCCTAGAGCGGCTGGGCCGGGCCCAGTTCACCTTGGCGGTGAGCCTGCATGCCCCGGACCAGCGCCTGCGGGAGGAGCTGATCCCCACGGCCCATGGCTATCCCCTAGAAGCGCTGCTGGCCGATTGCCGCCACTACGTTGAGCTCACCGGCCGGCGGGTGAGTTTTGAATACATCCTGCTGGGCGGGCTAAATGACCAGCCCCGCCATGCCGATGCCCTTGCACGGCTCCTGCGTGGCTTCCAGAGCCATGTGAATCTGATCCCCTACAACCCGATCGCCGAGGAGGAATTCCAGCGTCCAGCGCCTGGCGCGGTGGAGGCGTTTCGACAGGCTCTGATCGACCGCCATGTGGCTGTGAGTGTGCGGGCCAGCCGCGGCCTCGATGCCGATGCCGCCTGCGGCCAACTGCGTCGCCGGCTTGAGGGCAGCCTGGAGCCGGCTTAAGGTCCGCCTATGGCAAAGATCGACTGGCTGATCCTGATCAGTTATCTGGTGGCCAGCCTGATGTTGGGCCTTTGGCTTTCGCGCCGCAACCGCGATCAGGCCGACTACTTCGTGGCCGGCCGCCAGCTCAAAGGCTGGCTGGCTGGCGCTTCGATGGCGGCCACTACCTTTTCTGTGGACACGCCCCTCTATGTGGCTGGCCTTGTGGGGGTGCGCGGCCTCGCTGGCAACTGGGAGTGGTGGAGCTTTGGCGTGGCCCATGTAGCCATGGCGGTGGTGTTTGCTCCCCTGTGGCGCCGCAGCGGTGTGCTCACCGATGCCGCCTTCACCGAGCTCCGCTATGGCGGCCCCACCGCTGCCTGGCTGCGGGGCATCAAGGCCTTTTTGTTTGCCCTGCCGATTAATTGCATCGGCATCGGCTACGCCTTCTTGGCGATGGCCAAGGTGAGCGAAGCCCTGGGTCTGGCCCCCACCCCCGCCGCCAGGCTGCAGCTGCTGGCGATCGTGGGGGTGCTGGTGCTCGTATACACGGCTGCCGGCGGCCTCTGGGCCGTGGTGGTGACCGACATGCTGCAGCTGGTGCTGGCCCTGGCCGGGGCGCTGGCCGTGGCTTTTTACGCGGTCCAGGCCGCCGGTGGCATGGATGCCCTGCTGGCCAGCGTGCGCGAGTTGAACCGGCCGGAGCTTCTCTCCCTGGTGCCTTGGCAGCTGGAGGGTGGCCGCTTCAGCTGGATCGAAGGGGCTGGTATCTCCGTGCCTACCTTCACTGCCTACATCGCCCTGCAGTGGTGGAGCTTTCGCCGCAGCGACGGCGGCGGTGAATTCATTCAGCGGCTGCTGGCCACCCGCGATGAGCGCCAGGCCCGCATCGCCAGCTGGGTGTTTCTTGGGGTGAACTACCTGCTGCGCAGCTGGCCCTGGATCCTGGTGGCCCTGGCGGCGGTGGTGTTGCTGCCCGAATCCACCGACTGGGAGCAGAGCTACCCGCTGCTGGCGGTAAAGCTGCTGCCTCCTGTGGCCTTGGGGCTGGTGGTGGTGTCCCTGGTGGCGGCCTTCATGAGCACCGTGAGCACGGCGGTGAACTGGGGTGCCAGCTACCTCACCCACGACCTATACCAGCGTTTCATGCGGCCGGAGGCAAAGGATCGGGAGCTGCTGCTGGTGGGCCAGCTGGCCTCGGTGGTGCTGGTGGCCCTGGGTGTGCTCACGGCGCTGTTGAGCACCAACATCGGCACCGTGTTTCGGCTGGTGATCGCCATCGGCACTGGCCCTGGGGTGGTGCTGGTGCTGCGCTGGTTTTGGTGGCGGATCAATGCTGCCGCCGAGCTGGCGGCGATGCTTGGCGGCTTCCTGGTGGGGTTCTCCACCTCCGTGGTGCCGTTTCTGCGCATCGACGACTACGGCGTGCGGCTGCTGGTGACCACCGTGCTCACGGCCGTGCTCTGGATCCTGGTGATGCTGGCCACCCCGCCGGAGAGTGCCGAGGTGCTCGAGCGCTTCGTGCTCCAGGTGAGGCCGGCCGGGCCTGGCTGGGCAGGCTGGCGGCGCCGCACCGGCGTCGAGCCCCAGGAAACCCTGCTCGATCTGGTTAGCCAGCTGGTCTTGAGCTGTGCGGTGTTGTTCGGAGCTCTGCTCGGCATCGGCGGCTTCCTGCTCAAGCTCCCCGTCTGGGGTTGGGGCGGGCTGGTGGTAGCTGTGCTGGCTGTGTTGGGCCTACAGCAGCGCTTCCGCCTGCAGGCCGGTCTGCGCGGGATCAGCTCCTAGGGGGGGTGAGTACGTACCTTCGGTAGCAGTCCCCAGGAGCTGTACCTCGACCCCGAGATGCTGGCTCAGGAGCTGGCAGAGGAGCTGCGTGGTGATCCGCTCGACGACCTCGATAGCAGTGATCCAACGGCCAGTGATGTGGCGGCCGAGTGCGATCTGGGCTTGGCCTTGTTGCGGGGCGATGCAGGGGCAAGCAGCCAGGAGCAGTGCATGCATGGGTTGCGCATTTTTTGTGAACATCGCGATCCCCGGGCCCTGCCCCTGCTGCAACTTGCTGTCCGCCATCAGCGGAGTTGCTACTGGCTACTCCCTGCTCCCTCGGCGGTCACAGCTGTCAGGCGCCGCCAGCTGCCGGAACTCTTGACCATTATAAGAAAATTATTGAGCCAACCTTAGGCGTTAATCTGGGCCTACTGAAGAGGCTCGCCATAGGAATATGCAGTTTTTTCTTAAAGCTTACTGATGCTCAACACTGTAAAAGAAGGGCTCTTTAGCAAGCGCGCCTTGGGTGCTCAGTCTAGTGCTGCAGCTGCGAGACGTCTTTTGGGGCCGTTGGCTCTAGTGAAGGTTGTCGATGGCTCCGAAAGGCCGCAGGGCTTTACAAGCTTGGATATGGGTTTTTTTGTTGCCGAGTTGCCGCAATGGCTGCCTCGATTTTGGCGTGATGGCTTGCTTGCTCGCGCAGAAAGTCGTTGGGGATCGCTCCGGTTTGTTCAAAAGCGATTTGGTGTTGACGGGGAAGCACTTGTGTTGCGCTGTCTATTTCTTGCATCCCCTCGCCCACCGCGTTCCTTGCGGTTGCCTGTTCCTTTGATATTTGGCTTGACTGCAGGGGATGAAAATTGCCAGGTGCTTATGGAAGATCTCCCAAATGTTGGGAAGCTGGAGTTGGCTACTCCGGGTGAAGCCACTGTTTTGGCTGAACATATCATTCGACTTGAGAGCTACCTAGCCGAGGCGGAGGGTCGAGCGGCGATTCCCTTGTTTCGTCATAGGGTTTTGGCTAATACTCGGCGCCTGCGCAAGTTGATCCGGCGAACGAATGACTCTTCCTTTGACTGCTCCGGTTTAATAATGCGAGTGCAAGCCTTGGCTAGTTGGCTCGAGGGGGCCCCAATGGTGCTTTGCCACAATGACATTGGGCCAGGCAATATGGCAGGCGATAACGTCTTAGGGCCTGACTCTGAGATTAGATTTATTGATTTCGGAAGTGTAAGCCACAACGTTGTTGGTGCTGATTTGCACCATTACGCCGCTTGGGGGCTTGACTCAATTGAACAGCAAACATTTTTTGAGCATCTCTCAACTCGTTATGCCGAGCTTGCTAGTCAACCTGTTTCGCTGGTTCGTGCGGGGGCCTATGCCTACGGCCTAGAGCGGAGCGTAATGCGGTGGTGGCGGCGCAAGGAGAGGCGTCAATTCCCAGCTCGAGCACGCGCCTTCTTGGTCAAAATCCAGATTCTCTTGAGCAGGGCAGAAGCGGAGATGCTGCTGGCTTTGCAGGAGTCATGATGGGATCCAGCACTCGCAAAACCCACGGCTTTGCAATTTTTTCGCTCCACCCTGCTGCCGGCCGCCATCGTGGTGTTGTTCGGGCTGGCCCTGTTTGCCGTGAGCGCCCGCATCTGGTTGCCAGGTGACATGGCGGCCCCTGCCCCGATTGGCTAAATCAACGTTGTGAGCGTTTCTCCCCAGTCCGATCAGCCCTCCGGTGGGGAGATTCCCTTCGGTGACTCTTCTTTCGGTGATAGTCCCTTCGGTAGCAGTCCCCAGGAGCTGTACCTCGACCCCGAGATGCTGGCTCAGGAGCTGGCAGAGGAGCTGCGTGGTGATCCGCTCGACGACCTCGATAGCAGTGATCCAACGGCCAGTGATGTGGCGGCCGAGTGCGATCTGGGCTTGGCCTTGTTGCGGGGCGATGCAGGGGCAAGCAGCCAGGAGCAGTGCATGCATGGGTTGCGCATTTTTTGTGAGCATCGCGATCCCCGGGCCCTGCCCCTGCTGCTGCCGCTGCTGACGGAGAGCTGCCCGATCCTGCGGATGAGCGCGGTCTACGCCTTGGGCCGCAACCCCAGCCCCCAGGCGGTTGAGCCCCTGCTGGGCCTGCTTGTTTCAGACGACAACGGCTACGTGCGCAAGGCCGTGGCCTGGAGCCTGGGCAACTACCCCGAGGCCCCGATCCTCAATCCCCTAATCCGCTCCCTGCAGGTGGACATCGCCGCGGTGCGCCTCTGGGCTGCCAGCTCCCTGGCTGAGGCGGGCTGCACCGGGCCGGCCAAGGCCGATCCCGCCGCGGCCCAGTTGTTGCTCAGCTTGGGCATCGACAGTGAGCCGGCGGTGCGCAGCAACAGCGCCTGGGCCCTAGGTCGCCTCTACGGCGAGCTGGTGGAGCCCCGGCAGCAGCTGGTGGTTGAGTCGTTGTTGCACGCCATGCTCAACGATTTCGAATTGGGGGTGCGCGATGAGGCCCGGCTGGCCCTCGAGCAGCTCGAGCAGCCGGAGGTGTTGGAGCGTCTGCAGACCCTGGTGGAGGAGGGGTTGCTCAGCTAACCAGCTGCAGGATTTCCTGGTTAACATCCACAAACTTCTCAGTCCGTGGGATGGAACAGCTCACCATCCGCTACCGAATCCACCCCGACGGGCGCGTCGATGAGCTGGTGGAAGGACTGAACGGCATGGCCTGCGAGCAGCTCACTGAGCGCATTGAGGCCAGGCTTGGAGTTGTGCAGCAGCGTCGGTCTACCGCTGAGGCTTTTATCTGCCAGCAACAGGAGGTCCAACAAAGCCAGGTCCAGTCCCTCTCCTGAACCGATTACTTCTCCCTAAATCGATGTCGCACTTCAGCACCATCAAGACCGAGCTCCGTGATCGCCAGTCCTTGCTCGAGGCGCTCGAGGATCTGGGCCACGGCCCAAGGCAGGGAAGCTTGATGGTCCGCGGTTATCGCGGCCAAACCGTGGAGGCCCAGCTGGCTGTGGACCAGGCCAATGGCGCTGATATCGGTTTTCGCCTCAATCCTGAAACCGGCAGTTATGAGCTGGTGACCGATCTCGACCTCTGGAATCAACCCGTGCCGGTGGAGCGCTTCCTGGCCCAGCTCAACCAGCGCTATGCCCTGCGCAGCATCCTGGCCGCCACGGCTGAGGAGGGTTTCCAGGTGAGTGAACAAGCACAGCAGCAAGATGGCAGCATTGAATTGGTGGTTACCCGTTGGGCCTAGATCCGGGAGCTCACCCCGGCATGGTTGATCCCTCCCTGGCATTCACCGCCACGGCCCTTCCCCCCGAGTCACGCCGAAGTGGTCACGAACCACTGCTCGGCGGAGCTTTGGGTCAGAAGGCTGTATGGGTTGATGAGGCTGTCTGCATTGGCTGCCGCTACTGCGCCCACGTGGCAGTCAACACCTTTGTGGTGGAGCCCCACTGGGGCCGCTCCCGGGCGATTCGCCAGGACGGCGACTCCACCGAGCTCATACAGGAGGCGATCGATACCTGTCCCGTTGACTGCATTCATTGGGTTGCTTATGAGCAGTTGCCCGAGTTGCAGCAGCAGCTAGAAGGTCAAGAAATTCTTCCCCTTGGTGTGCCTTCGCCGGTGCGTCTTAAGCGCACGTTGCCGCGCCCAGGGGCTGCTTAGCCGGCAGCCCCACGGCCCGGGGATAGGTGCGCGGGCAGGGCGCCAGCGGTTTAACCACCAGGGCGTGGCGGCTACCTCGGCCACTTGGTAATTCCCTGGCCAGGCACTGGTCGATGCCAGCCTTGAGGGGGATAAGGGCGGCGTTGAGGTCCCGTTGGTCATCGGCTGACCACTGGCCGCGATAAAGCAGGGCTCGCCCCTGGGGTTGCAGCAGCGGCACCAGGTATTCGGCCACCACCGGCGCGCTGGCCACCGCCCGGGCCAGGGCCCAGTCGAACTGGCCCCGACAGGCCTGCTGCTGGCCGGTGCGCTCGATCCTTTCGCAGCGCAGCTGCACCCGCTCCCCAAGCCCCAGCGCTGCGGCCATGGCCTGCACCGCCTCCACCTTGCGCCCCACCGAATCCACCAGGGTCAAATGGGCCTGGGGAAAGGCGATCGCTAGCGCCAGGCCGGGGAAGCCACCGCCGGTGCCCACATCGATCAGTCGCAGCGGTGCCTGGGCTGCCCCCGATTGCAGCAGGGGCACCAGGGGCCAGAGGCTGTCAAACACCTGGGCTATCCAGAAGTCGTCGTCCTCCACCAGTCGGGTCAAGTTGAGCTTGCTATTCCATTGGCGCAGCTGCTCCTGCAGGTCGCCAAGCGACTTTTCTTGGGCTGGGCTGGGCTGCCAGCCGAGCTCCTGCCAGAGGGCATTGCCGGTGAGGGTGCGAGCCATCCAGCTTGGCGACGGGTTTCTGATCTCTAGGATCCCGCAGACCGGATCGTTTTCCCGGCGCCCTGCCCTTGGCCAGCTCCCCACCCAGTTATTACACGTTGCTCCAGGTGCCGCAGAGCGCCTCGCCCCAGGAGCTACGCCAAGCGTTCCGGGGGCTGAGCAAGCGCTACCACCCCGACACCACCGTGCTGCCAGCTGGGGAGGCTGCATTGGCTTTCCAGCAGCTGCAGCAGGCTTATGGGGTGCTGAGCGACCCGGCCTCGCGCCAGCGCTACGACGACCAGCTACGCCCGGCTTCGGTGCCCAGCAGCCCCGTTGCACCGCCACCGACGATCATTTCTCGGCCTGCTTCGGTGCGGCGTGATCTTTCTGGTGGCGAGTGGCTGGCGCTGCTGCTGCTGGGTTTTGCCCTGGTGTTGAGCTTGGTTTTGGGTGTGGGAGTGGCCTGGATGCGCGGCGCCCAATTGGTGCAATGGCCCAGCTGGTGGCCTGAGGGCGCCCCCACCAACGTGACAGGGTTGGCTTCATGACCGAGATGCCCAGTTCCCAGACACCGCTGTATCACCACCCCCTGCCTGCTCTGGAGCTCTGGCTGGAGCAGTTGGGTGGCAAGCGGCATCGCGCCAATCCCTGCCTCTGGGACCTGCACCGCCCCGAATGGAGCGCCCAGATTGAGCTGGAGGTGGACGAGCTCAAAGTGAGCTGGCACAGCGACGGCCAGGTGTGTGTGCGTCACTTTCCCTATGGCTTGTCGCGGGCCGATGCCGAGGCGGTGATCCTGGCGGGGCCTTAACGGCAGATGCGGCTCTGGCGCTCCTCCGCGCTGGAGATCGGCCCGCAGTTGACCCAGCGCACCAGGGAGGTTTCCACGTCGGTGAACAGCACCAGCACGCCGCCGCAGAGCAGCACCAGGGCACCACTTACCAACCAGTGCTGCTTGTTCATCGGCTGGGGTTGGGGCTTGTGCCCATGGCTGCTTTCAGGGTACGGCCCAGGTCTTGCGCCTGCCATTGGGCAGCCAGCCCGGAGGCGGTGAGCGGTTCTAAAGGTGGCAGCTGGGCTAACACCGGCGCTTGGGCCAAGGCGGCCAGGGTGGCGGGATTGTCGGGATGGAGCGGGCCATTGAGCACCAGGCCCAGCAGGGGAATCGAGCGCTGACGCAGGGCCTGCACCGACAGCAGGGTGTGGTTGAGGGTGCCCAGGCCGCTGCGGGCCACCAGCAACACCGGCAGCCCCCAGGCGGCTAGCTGATCGATTTGCAGCCAGTCGCGGCGCAGGGGCACCAGCAGCCCACCGGCGGTCTCAACCACCAAGGCTCCGGCCACTGCCGGCAGGGCCAGCCGGGCCGGGTCGATCGTGATGCCTTCTAGTTCGGCGGCCCAGTGGGGTGAAACCGGCGTCTGCAGCCGGTAGGCCTCCGGTAGCAACCGCGTAGCTGGTAGCTGCAGAAGGGCCTGCAGGCGGCCCGAGTCGCCGCCGCCTTCCAGTCCGCTTTGCACCGGTTTCCAGTAGGTGGCCCCGAGCCCCTGCACCACAAGGGCGCTCACCACGGTTTTGCCCACGTCGGTGTCGGTGCCGCAGATCACCAGGGCGTTGCTGCCGCTGCTCATGGGCCGGGTCGCTGACCAAGCAGCACTAATACTTCCCAGCTGACGCAGCCATCAGCTGGCCAGCAGTGCAGCAGCCGGCGCAACTGGGCCGCACTGAGGCGGCTGGCCCGGCTGGCGCTTGCCCCGAGGCCCTGTAGCTGCTGCAGGAAGCCGAGGCCGCTGCCGTAGGCGCGGCTGAAGCGCAGCCGGCGGCTGTAGTGGGCCATCAGGCCGCCCCTGCTGGCGGCGGCCAGCAGGGCTTCGGCGGCGGGCAGGCTCAGGGCTGTGCAGGGCACCCCCGCGGCCGCGGCGGCCTGGTGCCACTGGGGAAAACTGGCGCTTGTCGGCACTGCCAGGCCAAGCCAGCCTCCTGGCCGCAACTGTTCGCACCAGTGCTGCACTTGGGCTGGGGGATTATCCAGCCACTGCAAGGCGAAGCTGGAGGTGAGCAGGGAGGCCTGGCCCAGTTGCTGTGGCAGCCCCCGGTTGAGGTCCCAGCCGAGCTGGCCGCCGGCGGCTGCCAGGGGGTTGTGGGCCAGTAGTTCGGGGCAGATATCAAGCTGTAGGAGGGGTTCCTGGCATCCCTGAGCCCGCAGCGCCTGCCCCACCAGCCCGCTGCCGGCGCCGAGATCGGCCCGGGGGCCGGCGGCAAGGGGGAGGGGCGCGCATAGGTGGGCCAGGCGCCAGGCCACCCCCTGCTGCAGGCGGGCATGGCGGGCGTAGTCGGCGGCGTGGCGGCCGAAGCGGCTGCTCACGCGCGCGCTGAACACTGCGTCACGCACTTGATTTGCGTTCATGGCAGGCCCTCGATCCAGCCACACACGGTGGGCACGAGGGCCGGGCTGAGCAGGCAATGCCCCACGCCCGCCAGCACCAGGGTGTCGGCGGCAGGCAGGAGGCTGCGCAGTTGCTGGCGGGATTGCGGACTCACGATTTGATCCTCGCCGCCCTCCACGATCAACACCCGCGCCTGGAGCGGGAAGCCAGGCGGTAAGCCGGCGGTGGCCGCCAACAGGTTTAGATCTTCCGCCAGCAGCTGGCGGCCGGAGGCAGCAAGGGAGGAGTTGGCGATGCCGGGGGGCAGCAGGCTGGCGGGCTGGGGGGCTGCGGCGCGCTCCATGAAGGTTTGCAGCATGGTGCTGGCTTCCGGGCCAGCTAGCTGGCTTGCCATGGCCGCCACGGCGCTGCGTAGCCGGCGGCCGCCGGGGCCCTCGGGCACAAAGCGGCCAAAGCTGGCTAGCAGCACCACCGCATCGGCCTGGGCCAGCACGGCGGCGGGCAGCAAGTGGGGGCCCAGCGAGTGGGCGATCACCAGCTTCAGCCCCTGGCCGCTCTGCCAGGCCACCGGCCTGGGAGCTTGGCCGCCGTAGCCCCGTTCGCCGCCCTGCCACGCCCAGCCGCGGGCGCTCCAGGCGCTGTGGAATGGTTCCCAGCCCTGGGCATCGCCGGCCCAGCCGTGCATGGCGATCAGCTGCATGCAGGACTCCCTAGCGCTGCGAGCAAGCGCGCCGATGTGCCCGCCGGTAGGTCGTGGCGCAGCACCAGCCGCAGCCGCGCCGTGCCTTCAGGCACGGTGGGGGGGCGGATGGCCACGCTCAGCAGTCCGGCAGCTTCCAAGCGTTGTTGCAGCTCGAGAGCCCGGCGATCGTCGCCCACCAGCAGCGGCAGGATCGGCCCGCTGCCTGGCGGCCGCGGCCAGCCGGCCGCTTCGATGCCAGCGCGCCAACGGGCGGCTCGCTGCAGCAGGGCCTCGCCGCGGGGTTCGGCCTGAATCAGGGCCAGGGCAGCCAGGGCGCCGGCGGCCAAAGGTGGGGCCAGGGCCGTGGTGTAGCGGAAGGCGCCGCTGGATTGCAGCAGCCAGTCCCCCACCAGGGCATCGCCGGCCAGAAAGGCCCCACCGCCACCAAAAGCCTTGCCGAAGGTGCCGCTGATCAGGGCGATTTCGGGCTGGTTGTGGCCCAACCCCCGTCCGCCGGGGCCGAGCACTCCCAGGGCATGGGCCTCATCGAGCAGCAGGGCGGCGCCGTGTTCGGCGCAGAGGGCCGTCAGGGCCGCCACATCCACACTGGTGCCCTGCATCGAGAACAGGCTCTCGCTCAGCACCAAAAGCCGCTGCTCGGGAGCGCGCTGGCGGGCAGCTTGCAGCTGGGAGTCGAGCTGGGCTAGGTCGTTGTGGCCGAAGCGCTGCAGCCGGGCACCGCTGGCGCGCACCCCGGTGAGCAGGGAGTGGTGGATAAGCCGGTCGGCCAGCACCAGGCTGTGGCGATCGACCAGGGCCCCTACCGCCGCCAGGTTTGCCTGAAAGCCGCTTGGAAATAGCAGCACCTGCTCGCGCCCCAGCCAGGTCGCCAGCGCTGCCTCTAGCTCGCCATGCACCGGCCGACTGCCGCTCACCAGCCGCGAGGCTCCGGCCCCCAGTCCCTGGCTGGCCGCGGCGGCCTGGGCGGCTGCCACCACCGCGGGGTGACGGCTTAGGCCCAGGTAGTCGTTGCTGGCTAGATCCAGCAGGGGAGTGCTGCTGCCATTGGCAGTGGGCTGCTCCAGGGTGGCGGCGGTTGCGGCGGGGGCAAAGCTGCGCAGGCCGCGGCGGCGCTGGGCGGGGATGGCTGCGAGTTGACGCAGCAATTCATCCCGCCAGCTGGCGGCTCTTTCCCCTGAGGGGGGCGAGGTGGTGCCGGGTTGTGTCAACGACCGGACAGGGCTGCGCAAACGCTAAATCCGAGCTTGTGCCACGGCCTGTTGCTACTAGAGCTGGCCTGAGGCGGATCAGGCTCCTCCCCCATAGGATGGACCCATGATCCAGCTCAAATAGCAGCGTGCCTGAAATGGCGCCCCATGGGCTGGATCCTGCAGCGATTTTTCCTTTCCCGCTCGACGACTTCCAGCTCGAGGCGATCGACGCGCTCAACCAGGGCCACTCGGTAGTGGTGAGCGCGCCCACGGGCTCCGGTAAGACGCTGGTGGGTGAATACGCCATCTACCGCGCTCTGGCCCATGGCCAGAAAGTTTTTTACACCACGCCGCTGAAGGCGCTCTCTAACCAGAAACTGCGCGATTTCCGCGAGCAGTTTGGTGCCGACAAGGTGGGGCTGCTCACCGGTGATATGAGCCTCAACCGGGAGGCCCAGGTGGTGGTGATGACCACCGAGATCTTCCGCAACATGCTCTACGCGGCAGCCGATGCGGGAGATGACCCGCTGGAGGGCGTGGAGGCGGTGGTGCTCGATGAGTGCCACTACATGAACGATTCCCAGCGCGGCACCGTCTGGGAGGAGTCGATCATTCACTGCCCGCTGCCGATTCAATTGGTGGCGCTTTCGGCCACGGTGGCCAATGCCGGCCAGCTCACCGACTGGATCGAGAGAGTGCATGGGCCCACCCAGCTGGTGCTCAGTGACCACCGGCCGGTGCCGCTGGCCTTCAGCTTTTGCAGTGCTAAGGGCCTGCACCCCTTGCTCAACGACGAGGGCACCGGGCTCCATCCCAACTGCAAGGTGTGGCGCGCCCCCAAGGGCGGCCAGCGCAAGGGCCCGAAAACACCCAAACCGCCCCAGCCCGAGGCTCCGCCCCTGGGTTTTGTGGTGGCCCAAATGGCCGAGCGCGACATGCTGCCGGCCATCTATTTCATCTTCAGTCGCCGCGGTTGCGATAAGGGCGTCAAGGAGCTGGGCAAGGCTGCCCTGGTAACGCCGGCTGAACAGGCACGCATTAAGGCCCGCCTGGATCTTTTTGTGGCAACGACCCCCGAGGCGGTGCGGGAGGGCGGCCACGCCGAGGCCCTGCTACGCGGCATTGCCGCCCACCATGCCGGCGTGCTGCCGGCATGGAAGGAGCTGATCGAGGAGTTGTTTCAGCAGGGGCTGATCAAGGTGGTGTTTGCCACCGAAACCCTGGCTGCCGGCATCAACATGCCGGCTCGCACCACGGTGATTTCGGCGCTGAGCAAGCGCACCGAGCGAGGCCACCGCCCCTTGATGGGCAGTGAGTTTTTGCAGATGGCGGGCCGGGCCGGCCGGCGCGGCCTCGATATCCAGGGCTACGTGGTGACCGTGCAGAGCCGCTTTGAGGGCGTGCGCGAGGCGGGCCAGCTCGCTACCGCGCCAGCCGATCCGCTGGTCAGCCAGTTCATGCCCAGCTACGGCATGGTTCTCAACTTGTTGCAGCGCTACGACCTAGCTAAGGCTAAGGAGCTGGTGGAGCGCAGTTTTGGCCGCTACCTGGCCACACTCGATTTAGTCGAGGACGAGGCCCGCATCGCCCAGTTGATGCAGCAGCTCGAAGGCCTGGAAGATGGCTCCGGCGAGGTGCCCTGGGACGACTTCGAGGACTACGAAAAGCAGCGAGCTCACCTGCGCGAAGAGAGGCGCATTTTGCGGATCTTGCAGCAGCAGGCCGAGGAAACCGTCGCCCACGAGCTCACCTTGGCGTTGCAATTCGCCAGCGAGGGCACTTTGGTGAGCCTCAAGGCACCCCAGTTGCGCGGCCGGGTGACCCCGGCGGTGATTGTGGAGAAGGTGAAGGGGCCGGGGCAGTTTCCCCTGCTCAAGTGCCTCACCGACGAGAACCTTTGGCTGTTGCTGCCCTGCCACGGGGTGGTGAGCTTGCACGCCGAGCTCAGTTGCCTGCAGGTGAGCCAGGTGGATCCCCCCGAGTTGCGCCAGCTTGGTGAGTTGCGCCACGGCGATCAGGCCAGCGGCGGCTTGGCCCTTGCCGTTGCCCACATGGCCAGTCGCCACGACATGGCCACCCCCCAGTACGACCTGGCCGGTGAGGTGCAGGACCAGGCCCAGCAGGTGCAGCAGCTGGAGGAGGGCCTGGAGCTGCATCCAGCCCACCGCTGGGGCGACCGCCGCCAGCTCAAGAAGCACCGCCGCCGCATGGAGGAGTTGCAGATAGAGATCGAGGAGCGCCAGCAGCTGCTGCACTTCCGCTCTAATCGCCACTGGGATACGTTCCTGGCGTTGATTGAGGTGTTGCGTTTCTTCGGCGCTCTGGCTGGGGCTGATGGCCTGGAGCCCACCGAGGTGGGCCGCACCGTCGCCGCCCTGCGCGGCGACAACGAGCTGTGGCTGGGACTGTCGCTGATGAGCGGCCACCTCGATGAGCTCGATCCGCCCCAGCTGGCGGCGGTGTTTGAAGCCATCTCCACCGAAGTCAACCGGCCCGATCTGTGGTGCGGCTACCCGCCGCCACCAGCGGCCGAGGAGGCCCTGCATGATCTGCGCGGCCTGCGCCGCGAGCTGGAGCGTCAGCAGGAGCACGCCAAGGTCAATTTCCCGCTTTGGTGGGAGCCCGAGCTGATGGGCCTGGTGCACGCCTGGGCTAAAGGTGCCAGCTGGAGCGACATGATTGCCAACACCTCCCTTGACGAGGGTGATGTGGTGCGAATCCTGCGCCGCACCGTTGATTTGCTGGCCCAGGTGCCCTACTGCGAGGCGATCAGCGAGCAGCTGCGCAGCAAGGCCCGAGCTGCCCTCAAATCGATTAATCGCTTCCCGGTTTGCGAGATCGAGGATTTGTTGGCCAAGGAGCCGGCGGCGATTGCCAGGCCGGTCGAACCCGCATGAGGTTGGAGCAGCGGCGTGTCTGCCGTGTGCCGCTTGAACCTGCCCCGCTGGTGGACCAGCTGGAGCTGTTCCTTGCCAAACCCTTGCGACCATTGCGCGGCCTGCTCGACTCCAATCGCCTCCAGTCCGATGGTGGTGATTTGTACGACTACAAGTCAAGACCCTACGCAGTGGCGGGTTGGATCCTCCAGCCCCGGGTTTCGCTGCGGGCTCGGCTGATTGCAGGGGAGCTGCTGATCGAGCAGGTCGCCTGCAGGGTGGATGGTTTGGGCGAGTGGCAGGAGCGCCTGCGCTTTGGTTTGGAGGCCCGGCTGCGCCCGGCTGCAATTGCACCAACAGCCCTAGAGGCCGAGGCTTTGGTGTGGGCCGACCTGCCTGGGGTGGCCGTCTTGGCAGCCGCACCCGTGCTCAACCTGGCCCTGCAGCAACTGCTCGATCGGCTGGAGCGGCGCTGCCAGCAGGGGCTGCGCCGGCGGGCTGAAGCCTGGCTGGGTAGAGCCTCGTAGTCTGCAGCCCTTCAAGCATCGACATCGGTTGGCCGCAAGCACCTTGGTCATGCACGTGGGCATCCACAAGACCGCTTCGACTTACATCCAGCACCGTCTCAAGCGCAATCAGCGGTTCTTGCGCCAGCAAGGCCTGCTTTATCCAGGCCGGCGGCGTGACCATATGCGTCTGGTCAAGGCTCTCAGCCAGGGCAACCTGCAGCCCTGGGGCAAATTGCTGGATCGTGCAGCTCGCAAGGGCCGCACGCCGCTGGTGTCGGCCGAGATCCTTTCGCTGCTGCTGGCTAGCCCAAGTGCTGATGGGGACTGCTCCGTACTCGCGCAGTTGCTGGGTTTTCTCAAGGAGCGGGGGGTGGGTCTCCATCTAGTGGCCTTTGTGCGGGATCAGCCGGCTTACCTCAACTCGCGCTACACCCAGCTGCTGAAGCGCTTTTACTTTGCGCTGCCTTTTGAGCGTTACCTGAGCCAGACGATGCGCGCTGGCGGTGAGAGCGAGTGCGATTACGAGCGGTTGTTCGGCGAAGCCTTGGAGCTCGGCGAGGTGCGCTGTTCGCTACTGCCTTTTCGTAGTGGCGAAGCCGATCCCTGTGAGCGCTTGCTACAGGCCATCGGGGTAGCTAGCTGCGCCGATTTGGATCCTTTGGATCAGCGCGCCAACGCCCAACCTGGCTGGCAGGCCGTGTGGATCGCCCAGCGGATTGCTCGGCGGCTGCGGCGCCATCATTTGCAGGCCTGGCGTGCTGGAGCCTGTAAATCGAGGATTCGCGAAGGACTCGAGCGAATGGCCGAGAGCCAGGGCTGGCCTGCTGAACCGTTTCAGGGGCTGAGCGAGCCTTTGCTCGATCGGCTGGAACATCGCTATGGAGCAAGTAACGATCGTTTTGCCAGCCGGGTGTGGGGCTGTTCCTGGCGGGAGCTTTTCCCCCGCCCCATCCCCTCCCCTAGCCCGGAGGCACCTCGCAGCGATGAGGAGCGGCGGCAGCTGGTTGCCCTTGCCGATCAGCTGTTGGCCGATGGGCTGGCATCTTTAAAGCGGCCCGATCAGGCTGCGCGGATCAGTTCAAAGGGAATGCGCTGGAAGACGATGCCGCCGTGGCGCTGGTTGTCCCGAGCTTTGCGGTAGCTAGCTCCGGATTCCACCAGCAGGCCCACATCGCCGTTGGCGAAGCGGGCCAGGTCGCTGTAGCCAGTGAAGCTGCCGGCCCCCTGGCCGTAGCCGAAGCCCCGGCTCCAGCTCTGGCCATTGTTAGTGCTGAGGCGGAGGCGGCCGTTGGTGCGGTGCTGTAAATCCACCGGATTGGCAAACACCAATGTGGCCTGCTGGCCGGGACCGAAGCCGTAGGTGAGCAGGCTTGCCTGGCAGCCGTTGACCGGTTCGATCAACTGGGGATCGGGCCCGCTGCTGGCCATAGTGAGGCCACCATCGCGGCTGATACTCACCACCCGCCGGCCGCCGTTACTGCGGCTGTTCAGCATCAGGCTGCCGTCGCCGAGTTCGCTCACCGTGCATTCACTGGAGGGGCTGTAACTCGCCACTGCCCCCACTCGCCAGCTAGCACCGCCATCGTCTGAGAGGAGCAGGTGGGAGGCACTGCCGCGACCTTTGATGCTGTGCCGTGCTGGCACAACGATGCGCCCACTGGCGGGTTCCAACTGCTTGACAATGCCGTGGCCGGGACCGATTCCATACCAGGGCTTCCAGCCCGGCAGTCTTGCCTGGGCAGTGATGTCGCGGGAGGGGGCCCAGCTGCTGCCGTCGTCGTCGGAGAAAGTAACGCGTATGTCTCTAGAGCCCCGGTCAGACTCCCTTGCTACTGAGGCATTCCAGAGCCACAGCAGCAGGATGCGCCCGGTGGGAAGCACCACAGGCAGGGGGATTTTGCAGGGATTGGGCCCGTCGTTGGCCAGCACCTGCAGCTGCTCCCAGCTGCGGCCGCCATCAAGGGAGCGCCGCAGCAGCACATCAATATTGCCTTCGTCCTTGCAGTTGTCGACGCGCCCGCCACAGAAGGCCAGCACGCTGCCACTGGCACTTATCGCCAAGCCAGGGGTGCGGTAGCAGCTGTATCCCCCCTCGCCGGAGATGAAGGGATTACTGATCAGAAGATCTTGCTGGCCCCACTGGGCAGGGTCGCTTTGACGCACACGAGCAACCCCAGTGCCGGCCAATGCGGTGGCAACTCCTGCACTGGATAGGCCCAACAGAATTTGGCGACGACTCAGCTGGCTCATCAAGGGGGCACTCGTAGACCCAAGTTAAGATGGTTTTGAAGGAGCAAATCTTGACTGCGCCCATGCACACACGTTCGCCCATGCAGCAGCCCGAGGCTGTTCTGGAGATGCGTGGCGCATCTAAGTGGGTAGTGGAGGGGGTCAACCACTCCTACAGGGCCTTTTCCGACCTTTCTCTAGAAGTTTTTGCTGGCGAGCGAATTGGCATTTTTGCAGCTAATGGTTTTGAGGCCAAAGCCTTGTTGGCTTGCCTGAGTGGGGTTGAGCCCCTAGATGCAGGCACCGTTGAGCACAACGCGTCGGTGTCATGGCCTTTAGGAACAAACGACGCTTTTCTGGGTAAGTTGTCTGGCTATGTGAATGCACGTTTTGCGGCTGAAGTTTATAGTCAGCCAGGGCAAATAGATGAGGATATTCGGCTAATTCGGGAGTTGGCGGGAGTAGATGAAAGTATGTTTCATGAGCCCTTGGCTGATTGGCCTAGCGCGTTGCGTGATTCGCTCAAGTTGGCAGTGTCACTCGCTTTCGAATTTGATGTGGTCATGGTAGGGCGGATTGGGGGCTGGAGCCATCGCGCAATACATCCCCATTCGGTACGTATTCGTCAATGCTTTGAGCAGCGTATTGAGGGCCGAACATTAATTGTGTGTGGCAATGGCCAGACTGATTTGGCAATCGATTATTGCGAAGAAGGCCTGGCTCTAGTTGACGGTAAAATTTTATACCGGGGCGACCCAGAAGTGTGCATGGAAATGGTTAAGGAGGAGTCAAAGCGTCAAAAGGAGAGGCGACGGGAGCGTGTTAGCAAGCGGGTCGCAAAATTGGTTGGTAGTGATGAGCTTGATGATTCTGAGTCTGACGACTCGCTTGAGAGTAGTGTAAGTGATGATACTTTGGTATTGCGTTAGCACTGTGTGCATCCTCTCCCGTGAATAGCACTGCCCAACGCTTGCTTGTGATACATGCCGGCACCCACAAGACAGCCAGTTCTTATATTCAAAGCCGCATCGCTGTAAATGCCAATCAGCTTGCCAAATCTGGCGTTTTGGTCCGCTATCCGGCCTCGGCGGCTCTTAAGCACAAGCCTTTGGCGTCAGCCTTGGCCAAGCGGCGCTGGCCGATTTGGAAGCGTTTTTTACGCAAGCAGCCCGCCGATACGTCGATGTTGTTGCTGAGTGCAGAGCAATTCACTCAGCCGCTCACAAAAAAACGGAGCCTGAAAGCGCTCGTTGAAATGTTGAGGTCTGAAGGCTGGCGCCTGCAGGTGTTGTTGTTCCTGCGCGATCAGCCCGATTATATTAATGCCCGTTATGTGCATTCCACCAGGCGCCTGTATCACCATCAAGACTTTGACTCTTATGTGACTGATCAGTTAGGGGAGAGGCGTCACATCTACGACTACAATTATATGTTCGCTAGCTTGCTGAGAAACCCTGCCATTGCATGTACATTTTTGCCTTATGGCAGCGTTTTTGGCGACCCATTTGAACGGATGATGGCCGCTTTGGGCGTTCAGGTCCCAGCCGAAGGTTGGCTACCTGCCGATCCGAGTAAAGGCAACGTGCAGCCCGGTTGCCAAGGGGTTTGGCTGGCTCAGGCGATCGGTGAGCGACTAGACCAACTAGGTATTAGGGGGAAATCTCTAGTCAACGCGGGAGCTGTGGTGCGTCGCATAGCGGAACAACAGGGTTGGCAGGATGATCGTTATTGCGGCTTTGATGCAGCAGGGGCTGGTGCGGTGGCAGCCCATTACGCCCAGGCCAATGACGAGTTTGCCCAACGGGTTTGGGGCTGTAATTGGCGGGAGAGGATGCCTGAGCTGCAAATGAAGCGCCGGCAGTTCAACTCTGCCGCAGAGGCAGGTGGGGCTGATTCGTTGGAAAAGCTGGTGCAGCAGGCCATGAAATTTTTAGCGCGTCACAATCAACCCCTTGATCTGGCCATGAGGAGCAGCGCCCTTACGATGGAATCCATTAATAGTTCGGTGAGTTGACCCATGCGTAGCCTTGCCCCCCGCTACGTGTTGTCCAAACTGCTTTTGCAGCTGCGTGTGGTTTCGGCGGTGGCTCGCCGCGAGCTTCAGCTGCGGGCTGCTAAGGGTGCTATGGGAGTGGTTGGTGTATTTGCCGAGCCGCTGGCTCTAATCGTCACTTTTCTTGCTCTTCGCATCTTTTTGCGTGGAGCAGGGGACGCAACCTACATGAATCCGGCGTTGTGGTTGGCTTTGGGTTTTATTCCATTTTTTATGTTCGCTGAGATTGCTATTAAGGCGATTGGGGGAGTAGATAAAAATAGTGAGCTATATTTTTACAGGCGTCTTCGTCCCCTGGATTCCTTAATGGGTAATAGCCTGTTGCTTGGGCAGATCTACGGATCATTGTTGCTGGTATTTCTGCTGGGTTCGGCTGCTTGGGAGTGGCGGCCTGTAGTCCAAGATCCTGGAGCATTGATTTTTCTGTTTTTGGGTTTGGCTTTGCTTGGATTTGGGATTGGCTTGAGCACGTTGATTGTTGGCCGCCGATTGCCACTTGTTGCTTGGTTCATGCAGATGTTTCTGCGCCGTATTTTGCTTTGGACTTCTTGTATATTTTTCTCAATCAGTTTCATTCCTGATGTTTTCCGCCCCTGGATTCTATGGAATCCAATTGCCCATGGCGTTGAGTTGATGCGGGCTGCGTGCAACCCTGCCTATCCCATTCCTGGTGTTAGCGCTTTCTACTTTTGGGGTTGGGTGGTGGGATCGATAGGTTTTGGTCTATTGGTTTATGGAAATAATGAAAGTTTATTGTTCGCAGTGGATAAGTCTGTGTCGGTTGATTCGGGTGTTGATGGCGATTGATCGCCTTCGCTGATAGATTTGGTAAACGCGCAGCATTTCACCTCTTGATCCAGTTCTCTCGCCCGAAATTTGCTCGCCCCTTGTTCCGCGGGGAGCAAGGTGTGAGGAAGCTAGCTGCTCCCTTACGAAGCTTGGTGAGCGGGCTGCTGCATCGCACAACCAGCCTTATCACCTCCTTGCGGCCCGACGAGCCTGACAGCGAAGGCCAAGCTCAGGCTCCTGGCCTTAGCAGTCGCTTGCGGGATCGGATGCAGCCAGTGCTGAGATTGCCAGTCCCTGTCTTGCTGGCCGGCGTGGTGGTGCTGGGCTCGGCGATTTACTTTTTTGGGGTGGGCCGCAACCGCTACCAGGTTCAATCAAGCTTCATTGTGCGGCTGCCTGAAGCTCCTGCAACTACAGGGTCTACCCTTTTAGGAACCACGCTGGCGGGTCCCACCATGCTTGGGTCGCTAGAAGATGGCCGCTTTCTGGCTGTTTATTTGACTTCACCAGAGGTGATGAAGCGTGTCTTTTTGCGGCTCCAACCTGAAACTGCCTGGGCACGGAATCTTCGCGATCCTTTTGCAGGGCTGAGGCGTGGTGCCACTTTTGATGAGAAGCTCGCTTTCTTTCGCCGCCAGGTTTTCGTGATTCCCCAGGATCTCACTGGTGTAATCAATCTCACCACGGTTGGCCTATCGCCTACCCCTTCATATCGACTCAACAGCTTGCTGCTGCAGGAGGCTGAAATGTTCATGAACCGGGTTAATCAAAATATCAGTGCTACCCAGCAGACTTTTGCTGAGACTGAAGTCCAGAGGGCTCGGGAACGTCTTGATAAAGCCTCTTTGGCTTTCAATACTTTTAAGAATCAAAATCGCGAAATAAATCCTTCTCAGTCTGCTGCTGGCGCCAGCGATTACATAACATCATTGGAAAGCAAGCTGGTCAGCCTTAAGGTTGAAGAGGCCAGTCTTAAGCGTCAGTTTAAAGATCACTCCACTCCGGAAGTTGCCTACGTAACTGATCAGGTTGATGAGCTGCAGCGCCAGATCAATGAGGAACGCGCCCTGCTGGTGAATCCAGAGGGTAAGGATCTGAACCGGATTGTGGCTGAAGGTTCCAAACTGGAAACGGAAATGATGCTTGCCACTGAAGCCCTTAAATCTTCGATCACTGCAGCAGACAACAGCCGCCAGCGCACCCAGCAGCAGGTCAAGTTTTTAGTGCGCTTGGCTGATCCTGAGGTGCCGCAGTTGCAGGCGATGGACTGGCGCTGGAAGGGGTTCCTAGGCACTCTGGGGGTGTTGATCGTGCTTTGGGGCATCGGCACCTTTGCCTTGGGGATTGTTGATCGCCGTTGACCATTGGTCCCTACGGTTGGTTAAATCGCCCGGTGCTCGCTGCCGCCGCCGCTGAGCAGGCGGCAGAGCTCAAGGCGGCTAATCCCCAGCCTGATTCGTTGCGTCGCAGCGAGCAGGAATTGTTGAACGACCTGCACTGGCCCAGTCGTCATCACGCCTTGCTGACGGCCTGCGACCCCGGACCGGAGGTGGCGCTGCTCACGGTGGCCAATGATCGTTTTTACCGCGGCTTGGAGGCGTTGCTGCTGAGCCTCAAGGCCGTTTATCCAGGCTTGAGCTCGCCGGTGGTGGTGGCCCATGACGGCAGCCTGGGCTCTTTTTTGCAAAACCGGCTCCTAGCTATTCATCCACTGCTGCAATTTGTGCAGCCACAACCCGCCTGGGCTGAAAGCCTGCCGCGGGATTCCAGCAACCGCCAGCGCATCGGCCTGTTGGGTTACCTCAATGGTCACGCCTTCAGCCTGAGGGGTTACCGGAGGGTGCTGGTGCTTGATTCCGATCTTTTGATCACCGGATCGCTTGATCCCCTCTGGGGCGAGGGCGATGCTTTCCGTGCCGTGCCGGACTGCGGCGATCGACCCTGGGCAGCCATCTCCCCCCATACGGGCCGGCCGGTGCTCAATTCAGGCGTGTTGTCGGTGCCGGGCTGGGCCCTCAATGGCGAGCTGGAAGTCCGTTTTGAGGCGCTGATCCGCCAGGCGGCGGAGCCGGTTTGTCCGCTGCTGGATCGCTTTGCAGATCAGAAGGTATGGAATCAGTTTCTCTCTAATCAGCCTGTAGAGCTGCTGCCGCTCAATTTCAACTGCAACATCAAATATCTGGTGCAATACCTCGGCGGATGCGCTGAGGGGCTTTCGGTGCTGCACTTTGCTGGGCCCAAGCCCTGGCTCAGCTGGCCATGGCTGTCGCCCGAACCAGGGGAGCAGCGGCCTGGTGCGGTTACCGATCATCTGTTCTGGAATCGCCTTTACCGGTCTCAGCTGATGGCCTGGCGGCTTGCCTTGCACCGCCAGTACCTGGCCGCCGCCGCTCCCCTGCCGGCGGGTCCAGCCCAGTTGGCAACGGAGCCGGGCTGCCTAGCCCCAGGGGTTCGGCCGCCCGGTAGCAGCTCTCATCTGCTGCTTAGTGATCCCCAACTGTTTGGAGCGGCTTGGCCTGACAATCCCTGCTGGCCTCATGCCTGGTTCCCTGCCCTAGGGGCGGCGGCGCCATTACATATCTGGGCTCCCTTCGAGTGGGAGCCGGCGTTGCGGCAGCTGCCGCTGCCGCCTGGAGTGCACTGGCATTGGCTTTTGATTGAGGCGCCGTTCAGCCCTGAGCTGGCCCAAGGCGAGGATCTGATCGCCGGTCCTGGGCCTTGGCGGGAGGGCTTTGAGCCCTGGAGCAATCCGCCTCTGGCGGGTGTGGAGCGGGCGGTGCGGCGTCGCCTGCTTTCGGCAGGGGCCCAGCCCCTGCCTGGCCTTGGCGGCCGAGACTCGTAAGCTGCTTTCAATATTTAGACAGGGCATGCCCAAACCCAAGCGCAACGCCACAGCTGCAGCCGGCAATCCCGCCAAGACAAAACCAAAAAAAAGGCCTAAACCCTCCTTGCTTGGCCGGATCGCGGCACCTTTTAAAAAGTTGATCAGCCGCATTAGAGGCAAGGCTGGCGCCAAGGGAAAGGGCAAAGCAAATGCCCGGGCCACCTTGCTTCCGGGGGCTGGCCAGAAGCGCACGCTGGCTCAGTGGAAAGAGTTGCGTCGTCGCAACACCGCTGAGGTGAAGGCCCATCTGGCTGAGCAGCAGCCGGTGCCGGCGATCAAGAAGCTCACCCGGGCCCTGCTGGAAGACCCCCAGCACCCCGCTTATCACGAGCTACTTAAAAAAGCGGTTGAACAGCGCCGCCAGCGACGCATCAAGGCCGGCCGCAAGGACCCCTGGGCCGAGCTCCCCAAGGATCTCAAGCAGGAAGCCCTGCAGCTTGAGGCCTTCAGCGCCTATGTGGATGAGCTGGAGCAGTTGTTTGATAAGGCCGGCATCCCGCCTCTGAGTGCACCGCCGCCGCCGGAGCAGAGGCAAGCAAAGAAACGCTCGCGATCCAAGGCAGAAGCCTGAGAGGGCCCATGCGGCCCCGCATCGGTATAGCGATTACCACTTACAACCGCCGCGAGCAGTTGCTGCGCTTGGTTCACAGTTTGCGTCAGCACTGTCGAGATCAGGTTCACTTGGCGGTGTTCGACGACGGCAGTAGCGATTGCACTGCAGCTGCTGTTGCACCATTAGTGGATGCTGTGCTGGAGGCTCCAAACGGTGGGATCCCCACCAATAAGAACCGAGCCCTGTTTTATTTCCTGGCCCTGCAGCCCGTTGATCAGCTGATTCTCCTTGAAGACGATGTTGTGGTGACCAGCCCGCGCTGGCTGCGCATCTGGAGTAGGGCAATTCATCGCCACGGTCATATCAACTTCAGTTCCACCCGCTGGCCGCGCGACAACCCCTCATTTCATGGCAAGTTGCTGGGGGGAAAGGGTTCGGCTCGAAAGCCTGAACGCTGGAGCATCGTTTCTGGTGCCTGCAGTGGTTGCGACACGACCGTGTTGCGCCGCGATGTGGGCTATGTGAATCCGTTGTTTCAGGGCTACGGCTACGAACACATCGAATGGACGCGTCGTTTCCTGCTGGCGGGTTATGGCGGCCGCAAGCGGGGGGATCACCGCTGGAGCTACCTCTCGATTCCCCATGGTTTGGATTTTCAGCCCTCTCAATCAAACCGAGATGCGGAAGCGATTGCCCGTAATGCCGGTGTGATGGCCCAGCTCCAGGGTGCGGGCGGCTTCGTGCCCCGGCCCTGGCTTGATGCTGAAGGCAGGCGAGCTTTTCTGGCACCTTTCGCTGGTTGGTGGGGGCAGCAGGCTGGTGGGCAGCGCCTGGATCAGGCCTGAACCAGCTCGGCTAGCAGCTGGCGAGCGCGAGCTACGAAACTGTGCTCCTGCCTCACTGTGCGGGCTACCTGGCTGAGTAGCAGGGGCTGGGCGCGCAGGGCGGTTGCCAGCTCCAGGCTGACGCATGGATCGCTGCCGGGCCGATGGCACACCACGGCCGGCATCAGCTCCGGCGGGCAGCCTGGTGCCCCATCGGTGATCACCGGCACTCCACAGGCCAACACGTCGAAGACCCGGTTGTTGAGGTAGCCGTAATCCAGCATGGCCTGGTGGTGGTCGTTGAGCACGGCCAGGGCGCGGCGGTAGCGCGCCGGCAGCTGGGCGTTGGCGATGCTGCTGGCCTGGGCCTGCAGGCCCAGCTGTTCCCAACCGGCGCCGATTAGGTCTAGGGGCAGGCCAGCCTGGTGGAAGGCGCGCACGATCGGCCGGTTGACGCCGCGGGTGTTGCCCACAAACAGCAGCCCGCCGCTCGCGGGTTCCGGCCGGCCGTAGTGCTGGAAGCCGCTGGCCTGGAGCAGGGTGCTGGTGGGGCGGCCGCTCAGGTGGGCGATGCGGGGCGTGTCCTGGGCACTGGCGACAAACAGCCGGTCGTAGGAGGCCAGTTCCGCGGGGGTGGGGTTGAGGGGCCAGCTGATCAGCCACAGGGCCCTTTGCACGTAGGGCTGGCGCTCTAGCCAGGCCAGGGGCGGGGCGTACTTGCCGCGCAGCACCAGCAGGCCACTCCCATCCGGCGGCGGCGGACTGCTCTGGTGGCTGTCGCGGCAGAGCAGGCGGGAGCTCAGCCCCAGGCTTTGCAGGCCGAGTTGCAGCCCCCGGGCGAAATGCACATCACCCCAGCCCGCCTGGGCGGCCGGATCGGCCGGCGCGGCGATCAGCAGGTCGAGGTGCCGCATGGCGGGCCAGCTGTGGCCACCTATTCTCGCCACTGGCCCGGCTGCCATGTCGCTGATCACCGCGCACCTGCCATCTGCCCAAGGGGATTCAATCCACCTGGGCCTCAACCGCTGCCAGCTGGTGCGCAAGCTCTTCGCGCTTCCAGGGGTGCGGCGCTATGGATTTGCAAGCGGCTGTGATCAGGCCCTGCTGCTGCGGGCTGATCCAAGCCTCTGGCCCCAGCGGCTGGGTCCCTCCCTGATCGACCTGGAGGGCCAGCTCGGCGATCCGGCGTTGCTGCTAGCCCTGCCTTTGGCCTGGAGTCGGGGCCTGGTGCAGCCCGCAGAGGCGCCGCCGCTTCAGGCGCTGCTGCAGGCGGGCGCCACCCCGCTGGCTCTCGATGCCTGGCCCGAGCTCGAGCTCTCTGAGCAGCCGCAAGCCCAGCTGCTCCCCTCCGCCCTGGCGCTGCTGCTGGCCCCCTACCGCGCCCTGCTGGCCGCCGCCGAACCCCTGGAGCCGGCCGCCGCCCTGCAGCTATTGCAGCTGGAGTGCCAACTGCGTCGCCAGCTTGCCGCTGGCTGCTGGCCTGCCCCCGCTGCCCTGGGCCGGCCCCTGCCCCTGGCTCGCTGGCTGGTCGCCCCCCCGGCGGAAGCCGCTGCCCTGCAGCGCCTGAGCGACCAGCTGGTGGCCTTGCTGCACCTGCTGCCGGCGGCCGAGCAGCCCGCCTACGCCCACAGCTTGCAAGCACTGCTGCTGGCGGGTTTGGAGCAGGCCGAGCCCCAACCCTGGCTGCGGCTACTGGAGGCGCTGGTGGGCGGGATAAATAGCCGCCAGAGCGAGCTGGTGGCGGTGGCGGCTGATCTGCGCCGGGCCGGGCTGGAGCGGGGCGCGGCCCTGGATGATCCCGGCGAGCGGGGTCTGGCGTTGATGCGTTTGCTGCAGGCGCCCTTGGCAGAGGAGCGGCCTGGCTGGCTGGCGGCCCTGGCCGGCGCCATCGATGCCCTGGTGCTGGCGATCGGTGTGGCGGCCGAGGCGGGTGAGCGAGAGCAGAAGCGGGCTTTGCAGCGCCAGCTGGAGGCGATCGTGCTCAGCGGCAGCACCAACCTGCCGCTGCTGCAGGCCCTGCTGCCGCAGCTGGCGCCAGAAACTGGCTACCGCCTGCCCAGCTTGCTGCCTCCGGCTGCCTGCCTGGTGCTGGTGAAGGGGGTGCTGCTGCTGGGCGACCCGGCAATCGCCCGGCTGGATCGGCCCTGGCGGCGGGCCCTGCTGGCGCTACTGGAGCGGGGGCTACCGCGGCTGTGGTGGCAGGCGGATCTGCTGCAGAAGCTGCTGCACGACCTGCGCCGCTTCCCCCTGCACACCACTTGGCTGCAGGCCGACAACGCCGAGCTGCTGCCGGCCCTGGTGCAGCTGCATAGCCGCGGCGTGGCGCCGCCACCGCCAAACAATGGCCCCGAGCCGCTGCAGCTGCGCCCCCTGGCGCCGGAGGAGTTGCCTGGCGAGCCGGAGGATCCGCGCCGGCTGCTGCGCCTGCAGCTCACCCTGCTGCTGCGCTTGGTGACGGGTGAGGAGGAGCGTGGCGCCCTGCTGCGCCTGGCCAGCGCTGCCGGCAAAACGCCCCTGTTGCGGCTGCTCGATGGCGAAGACGAAGAGGCCCTGGTGCTGGCGGTAGCAGCCGGCCTGCCCAGCCGGGCGG
The DNA here is from genome assembly GCF_963920485.1 of Cyanobium usitatum str. Tous. Taxonomy (NCBI): domain Bacteria; kingdom Bacillati; phylum Cyanobacteriota; class Cyanophyceae; order Synechococcales; family Prochlorococcaceae; genus Cyanobium; species Cyanobium usitatum. The sequence goes on from NZ_OY986431.1 coordinate 225,508, forward strand.
TGGGCTTGGCGCGGCTGGCGGCGGAGCGGGCCGGCGTGCAGGAGCTACTGCCGTTGTTGCTACCCCTTACCGGCGGCGTGCAGGCCGTGTTTGCCGCCTGCCTGGCCCAGTGGCGCCAAATGTTGCCGGTGGCGGCGGAGCGAGTCACTTTGCCGATCACGGTGCTGTTTACCTGCCACCGGCCGCGGCTGGAGCTGCTGCGCCAAGCCCTCGAATCGGTGGCCCTGCAGAGCGTGGCGGTGGTGGAGGTGCTGGTGGTAGACGACGGCACGCCGGAGCCCGAGGCGGCTGCCCTGGCGGCGTTGCTGGAGCAGGCCGCCGCCGAGCTGGATCTGCCGCTGCGGCTGCTGCGCCAAGAGCGCAACCAGGGCCAGTACGCCTGCCGCAACCTGGCGATTGAGCAGATGGCGGGCGAGGCCCTGGCGATTCACGACGACGACGACCTCTCCCATCCCCTGCGCCTGGAGCTGCAGTGGCAGGCGCTGCAGCAGGGGGCGGCGGCGGTGTATGGCCGCCATGGGCGCCTGGATGAGGCCAGCGGCGCACCCCAGGCCGATGGCGATGGCGGTGGCTTCTTCGGTGATGGCATCACCACCCTGTTGCTGCGCAGGGCTACGGCGCTGGAGCTGGGCGGCTTTTATTCGGTGCGCTCCCGCGGTGATGTGGACTTCCGCCGCCGGCTGGAGCAGCGCTATGGGGCGGCCAAGGTGGTGCGGTTGCAGGCGCCGCTGTATCTGATGCGGGGCTCTGCGACCACGGTGTCGTCGGCCTATGAATACGGCTGCAGCCTGGGGCTAACGAGCTGGCGGCGGCTGATGCGCCAGGGGCTGCTTCCGTGAACAAGCCGGCGCCGGTGTTCATTGGCCTCACCTCGATCCGCGGCCGCGAGGGGGCCCTGAAGCGCACGCTCGATTCGCTGCTGGCCCAGCAGCTGCCCGCCGATGGCCGGCTGGTGGAGCTGCATTTATTTCTGTCCCGGCAGCCCTACCTGCTGGATCGGGGCTTTGAGGTGCTGCCGGGCTTTCTGCAGCGCCGCATCTGGAGCTCGCGCCTGGGGCCTGGCCTGCGGCTGCAGGTGCACTGGACGGCGAATTGGGGCCCCTACCGCAAGCTGTTGCCGCTGCTGGAGCGGCTGACGCCGGAGCAGCAGGCGCTTGATCCGCTGCTGATCACCGCCGATGACGACACCCTCTATCCGCGCGACTGGCTGCGGCGGCTGGTGGCGGCCCAGGAGCGCTGGGGCTGCGTGGTGGCTTTCCGCGGGCGCCAGATGGTGCTGGAGCAGGGAGAGGTGGTGCCCTATCGGGATTGGCGGGTAAACGATGAGCGGCTGCTGCAACCCAGCCTGCTGACGGTGCCCACGGGCAAGGACGGCATCTGCTATCGGCTGGGCCAGCTCGACTGGCGGGTGCGCGATGTGGAGCGGGCGCTGGCGATCGCCGGCCACGCCGATGATCTGTGGTTCAAGACCCACTGCCTGCTCACCGAAACGCCGAGCCTGCTGCTGCACCACAGCATGAGCCAGCAGTTTGTGGAGCTGAGCAGCCAGGGCGTCGCCCTCAAGCGCGGCGTGCCCGGCCAGCCGATCGGCCAGACGCTGTTTCTGTCTATTAATAAGCGCGGCGGCAACGATGTGGTGCTGGCCGATTGCCTGGGGTATCTGCAGGGGCTCGCTGGCTTCCAGCCAATCGACCGCCAAAACCTGGCACTATTCTGAATTAAATATTCCCGTTCGGTAAGAATTCGGGACGCCATGGCCGCGCCACTCTCTATTGATCCCGATCGGGAACAATGCAGCCGGATTCCGCCTGAGCTGGCTATCGCTTCGGCGGGGGCGCTAGGTGCGGCTCTGCGCCGTAGCCGCAAAGCGCTTGGGCTTACCCAGGCGGAACTGGCTTTGGCGGCTGGTGTGGGCCTGCGCTTTGTGGGGGAGGTGGAAGCGGGCAAAGCATCGGTGCAACTGGAGCAGCTGCTGCGGGTGATCGATGCCCTCGGCGGCACCCTGTTGCTGCGCGATGCAGCCGGGTCGCCAGACGCATGACGGCAGCAGACACCATGGAGCTGGGCGTGTGGTTGCTGGGCGAGCGTGCAGGAACGCTGGGGCTCAAAAACGGTCGGCTTCGGTTTCGATACGAGGCGCGTTGGTTGCAAAAGCCAGGCGCGACGCCTCTCTCGCAGAGCCTGCCGCTGCTGGCCGAGCCCTTCGAGGATCAGGCCTGCCGCCCTTTTTTTGCTGGCTTACTGCCTGAAGGGGAGCTGAGGCGGAGAATTGCCGCGCAGTGCCAGATCTCCTACGCGAATGACTTCGGCCTGCTGGCAGTCATTGGGGGTGACTGTGCCGGGGCGGTGAGCCTGGAGCCTGGGGATCCAGCCACCGCGGTTGCCGCGGTGGAATGGCTTGAGCCGGATCAGCTGATCGTCCTGCTGGCTGAATTACCTCAGCGACCGATGCTGGCTCAACGCGATGGCCTGCGGCTCTCGCTTGCCGGCGCCCAGAGGCGCCGCTGCCAGTACCCACATCCTTAAGCCGGCTATTGCGGCGGTGGAACGCAGCGTGATCAACGAAGCGTTCTGCATGGCGCTGGCCAAGGTGATGGGCCTGCAGGTGGCAGACACGGAGATCCTGATGGCTGGAGATCAACAGATCCTGCTGGTGCGTCGCTACGACCGCTGCAAAGACGCCAATGATCAATGGCTGCGCCTGCATCAGGAAGATTTCTGCCAGGCGCTGGGTGTGCCGCCGGATCTGAAATATCAGAATGAGGGAGGTCCGGATCTTCAGGCCTGCTTTGCACTGCTGCGCCGAGCTACCAAGCCCAGTGCTCCAGAGGTGATACGCCTTTTGGATGCGGTGGTGTTTAACGCCCTGATCGGAAATCACGACGCCCACGCTAAAAACTTTTCGCTTCTCTATGGATCGCGTGGAGCAACCCTCGCGCCGCTTTACGACCTTTTGAGCACAGCGGTGTACCCGACACTCACCACAAAGATGGCGATGAAGCTGGGTAGCAAATACAGCTTTGCGGAGGTTCAGGTACGCCATTGGGAGCTGTTTGCTGTAGCGGCAGGGTTGTCCAAGGCCCAGACCAGGAAAAGGCTGGTGCGCATGGCGGAGCAACTTCCCTCGAGCGCCCGTCGGCTGCAAACTAAATCTTCTTATCGAGATCACGCACTGATCGAACGAATTGCTTGCCTGATCGAGCAGCGTTGCGAGCTCTCATTGAGTCGCTTTAACGCTGACTGAATTCCACGGGTGGGAGTGGGATCGGCACTGTCCCTAATTACGCACAAGCTGTACAGAATCAAGGACGCACGAAAATTCAGCCAGCTCAGCGGGCGGCTGTTCTTCTAGCGTTGCAACCAGGAGGCCTGAGTTGATGGCAGAAGACATCCGCTGGCAGCAAGGCTTCAGCAATTACCGCCGGGCACTGGCCCAGCTGGAGACTTTTCTGGAGCCGCCCAGGCTTACCGAACGCGAGCAGCTGGGGTTGATCAAGGCCTACGAATACACGTTTGAACTTGCTTGGAACACCCTGCGAGAGGCCTTTCGCCTCGGGCTGATTGAGGAAGGTGAGGCCTGGATGCTGATGATTCAGGGCCGCAATCTCACCAGCCACACCTATAACCGCGCCACAGCCGAGGCCGTCGCCGTGGACGACCTGCTGCTGCCCTGGCGGGTGGATCTGGCTCTGCGCCATGAGCTGCCAGACGATCTGGAGGCCCATGTGCAGCGGGTGGGCCGCTGCCTTTGGAGGAAGGCCTGCAGACCATCGGTGAATGCTTAGGCAGCACTAGGTGGAGCGGATCAGTGGGTGAGCGCTCGAATTGATGCCTCAGCCTGAAGCAGTTGTTGCGCAGCTACGCCGCGCTGTTCGACCTGCTGGAGGCAGCGGCCTGAGCTCAACCGCGATACAACTCAGCCATCCCTGGGCTGTTGAGCAGGTTCAACAGTCGCTGGAGCGTGCGGCGATTGCTGGCGGAGGGGTCGAGCTGGAAGGCAAGTCGGCCTCGATCAAGTCGATTTCGGAGTGCATCCAGCTGAGCAACGCGAGCTCTTTCTCGAGCTGCTTCGTTCTCTGCTCTGAGCGCTCGATCTGCATCTCTCTGGCGGGATCGCGCCGCCAGTTGAGCGTCGCGCCCAAATGGCGCGCCGTATTGCACGACGCGGACAAAAACGAGCGGAAGGGAGAGAGCGATGAGCCAGACGCCCCATTGCTGCTGGAGCGGGAGCTGGCGGAGGGGGAGGTCGACGTGGTCATAGGAGGAAAACAGAGCAATCAGGCCAACAACACTGCCAACAAAGGCTTCCAGCAGGGCTTTGCCGTCAAACCCAAGCCGCCACCAGGGTGGTGGAGAATCCAAATCTCGAAACTCTCCACTCACCCTAAACAGCCCGAGCCGGTTACGATAATCTCAATTATAGTACAAACGCACTGCTCGGCCAGTCAGGCCGCCTTGTGCCTACGCACTGAAATACGCCCGGGCGGTCAGCGAGCGCCTCAGCTTGAAACAGTTGTTGCGCAGCTACGCCGCGCTGTTCGACCTGCTTGACGCGTGAGCACCACGGTTGACCTACCGAATCTGAATGTGTGGCTGGCGCTGGCCTGTTCCGACCACAGCCATCACGGAAGCTGATGGGCGCGGCGGTCAAGACCGCAGGAGAAGCTTCCGCTCTGGTGGAGCACGACCACTCGCGCAATCCCTGCCGCCTGGCTGGTCGCCAATAGCTGGTTTAATCACCGTGTCATCCGCTCAGTTCACGCAGCCGCCTTACACTGGTAAGGCGTTCGAACGATGGCGCTATGGATGCGCTGCTCACCCTGTCATCCAAGGGCCAGCTGGTGATCCCGGCACGGTTGCGTCAGCTATTGGGTTTACAGCCAGGCGATCGGCTGGCGTTGAGCCTGGAGGCTGATGGGCTGCGCCTGGTTCCCGAGGACCGCGAAAAAAGCCGCTCTGCCCGCGCCTTGATCGGCTGCGCTGGATACCAGGGGCCACCGTTGAGCTTGGAGCAGATGGATCCGGCACGCTTCGCCGAAGCATGAGTTTGCCTGTGGCGCTCGACACCAACGTGCTGGTGCGCCTGCTGGTGAACGACGATCCGGCTCAGGCTGAGCAGGCGGCAGCGCTGATCGATGCCAGCGCCGCCTGTTTTGTGCCGATCACCGTGGCCCTGGAGCTGGAGTGGGTGCTGCGTGGTGCCTACAAATTGTCTCGTGAAGCCGTGATCACGGCTTTTGAGGGACTACTCGCCATTCGCCATCTCCATGTGGAGCAGGAAGAGCTCGTGAGGCGAGCCTTGGAGTGGCACCGGCAGGGCATGGACTTTGCCGATGCGCTCCATCTGGCTCGAAGCGAGGGCTGTGGGGCTTTGATCAGCTTCGATCGGCAACTGGCCCTGGTGGCTGGGCGGCTGAACCTTCAGCCAACAGTCAAGAACCCTTGATCTGCCACTCAGGGTTCAGTACAGCTTGTACGGAATCGTTCATGCCACGACTTACCTACCGCTATCTGTTCCTGGGGCGCGGGAGAGGGCTCTAATGACGAGCATTATTTGTTCGGCACGGTCACCGCGCTCGCTCTGTTCCGGCTCGTTTTGTCAGCTATGACCACTGGCTGTGTGCCCGATCCGCTGAGCAGAGGCAAAGGCTTTCCTGCACTCCTGAGTTGTTGAACAGAATGTTCAACAATGCCATCACGATCAAGGTATGGCTGCGGTCACTGGAGGGGGAGGTGGAAGCGCCGGCAGAGGTCAGAGCTGATGCGCACTAAAATACGCACAGCGTTGCCTGGTTGTGATGCGTACCACCCTGGAGCTTCCGGACCCCCTGTTTGCCCGCCTGAAGGCCACGCCCGCCGGCTCCGGCTCGAAGCGTTCGGCTCACGCTTTGCCCCGCGTGGAGGGGCCCTTGGCCATTTCTGGCCAGCACCTCAGCAACGCCGCGCTGTTCAACCTGCTTGACGCGTGACCATCACGGTTGACCTACCGGACTTGAATGTATGGCTGGCGATGGCCAGACCTCAACCGCGATACAACTCAGTCATTACAGGGCTATTGAGCAGCGTCAACAGTCGCTGGAGCGTGCGGCGATTGCTGGGGGAGGGGTCGAGCTGGAAGGTAAGTCGGCCTCGATCAAGTCGATTTCGGAGTGCATCCAGCTGAGCAACGCGTTGTCTCTCTTCAGCTGCTCGATTTCTTTCTCGATCCGCTCGGTTTCGCTCCTCAGCTGCTTCGTTCTCCGCTCTGAGCGCTCGATCTGCATCTCTCTGGCGGGATCGCGCCGCCAGTTGAGCATCCGCAAAAACGAGCGGAAGGGAGAGAGCGATGAGCCAGACGCCCCATTGCTGCTGGAGAGGGAGCTGGCGGTGGGGGAGGGAGACGTGGTCATAGGAGGAGAAGAGCGCGATCAGGCCAACAACAGTGCCAACAAAGGCTTCCAGCAGGGCTTTGCCGTCGAACCCCAGCCGCCACCAAGGCGGTGAGGCTTCCAAATCCCTAGAAAGTCCACCCACCCTAAACAGCTCGAGCCGGCCACGACACCGTCAAGCATAGTACAAATGCACTGCTTAGCGATGGTCGCCCGGCGGTATCCAGCCAGGACGCCTTGTACCCCTCGCTGAAATACCCCTTGGCTGCTCCGCGTGAAAGTGTTTAGAGGGGGCAAGGGCTGATGCGCAGCAAGATGCGCACAGTGTTGCCTGGTTGTGATGCGTACCACCCTGGAGCTTCCAGACCCCCTGTTTGCCCGCCTGAATGCCACGCCCGCCGGCTCCGGCTCGAAGCGTTCGGCGCACACCCTGCCCCGCGTGGAGGGGCCCTTGGCCATCTTCTGTTCAACCTGCTTGACGCGTGAGCACCACGGTTGACCTACCGGATCTGAATGTGTGGCTGGCGCTGGCCTGCCCCGACCACAGCCATCAGAGAAGGTGTTGTTCTGCACGGTCACCGCGCCCGCTCTGCTGGAGGCCTTCTGCCAGCAACCTGGCGTGAGCATTGCGATGCCAGAGCGGGGGGGGGCTGGGACGTGTTTCACCAGCTGCTGCGCACCGATGCCTACCTGGCCGCCGTGGCGATGGCCAATGGATGGCGGCTGGTGAGTTTCGATCGCGATTTTGAGCGATTTGAAGGTCTGGAGCGGTTGGCTCTACCAGGAGCACAGGCGTAAACAGCACGCCATTGCTACCCTGCCTCATGGGCCAAGGCAGCGGGAAGGCGAAGTCCCCGGTGGTTGCCCCATCCCTTGATGGCTTGCCTGGGGACGGGAGGCATGGGTTCTGACATTGAGCGCTGCTGCTGGCTGTGGGAAAATGACCGTTAAATAGAGGAACGATGAAAACCGCCCTGATCACTGGTATTACAGGGCAGGACGGCTCTTACCTGGCGGAACTGTTGCTGGAGAAGGGCTACCTGGTGCACGGCATCAAGCGCCGGGCCAGCAGCTTCAACACCACACGGATTGATCACCTCTACCAGGATCCGCACGAACTTGATCAGCGCCTAGTGCTCCACTACGGCGATCTAACGGACAGCACAAACCTGATCCGGATCATTCAGCAGGTGCAGCCCGATGAGATCTACAACCTGGGCGCCCAGAGCCATGTGGCGGTGAGCTTCGAGGCGCCGGAATACACGGCCAACAGCGACGCCCTCGGCACCCTGCGGATTCTGGAAGCCGTGCGGATGCTGGGGCTCAGCGCCAAAACTCGGATCTACCAGGCCAGCACTTCCGAGCTCTACGGCCTGGTGCAGGAGATCCCCCAGAAAGAAACCACGCCCTTCTACCCGCGCAGCCCCTATGGCGTAGCCAAGCTGTATGCCTACTGGATCACTGTTAACTATCGCGAAGCCTATGGCATGTATGCCTGCAATGGCATCTTGTTTAACCACGAATCACCGCGGCGTGGTGAAACGTTTGTGACGCGCAAAATCACTCGGGGGCTAGCGCGGATCAATGAAGGATTGGAGGATTGCCTCTATATGGGCAACCTCGATTCGCTGCGCGATTGGGGCCATGCCAGGGATTATGTGGAGATGCAGTGGCGGATGCTGCAGCAGCCCGGCACTCCGGAAGATTTTGTGATTGCCACGGGCCGGCAGGAATCGGTGCGGCGCTTCATTGAGCTGGCCGCCGCTGAGCTGGGTTGGGGTGCAATCGAGTGGCAGGGCAGCGGCATAGAAGAAGTGGGGCGGCGCAGCAGCGGTGAGGTGGTGGTGCGGATCGATCCGCGCTATTTCCGCCCGGCGGAGGTGGAAACCTTGCTGGGCGATCCCACCAAGGCGTGGGAGAAGCGGGTCTGGACGCCGCCGTCCACGGGGTTTGGCGGCTTTGGGTTGCAGGCGGCCTGAATCAATCCGGTGAGCACTGCTCACCGAAATGCCCGCCGCCGCCGCAGCCACCTCCTGGCGGCTGCCGGCTCGTCGTTTGGACATGTACAGCGCAATCTGTTGAACGGTGAGGGGAGCAGGCATGACCCGGTGCCCTGCGCATGGCAGCCGGATTCAGCTGAACCCCTCCAGAGCGGTCAACCTGTTTGGCGCGACCCCTCAACCAGATTGTCGTCGGACACCTTGACAGAGCAAAAGGATCTAGACCGCGGCCATCAGCAGGACCAGCGAGAAATCAAACAGCTCAAACAAGAGCTGCGCCGTAAGGAGGAGGCACTAGCAGAAGCAGCGGCACTGCTGTTAGCAGCAAAAAAGATCCAGGCCTACTGGGGCGAGGACGAGGGGTACTGACCGCAGCGCAGGATCGCCGCAAGGTTCATGAGATCCTCAATGCCGCCATGGCGGCCGGTGCTAAGGCCCGAAAGGCAGCCGCTCTGCTGGGCGTGCGGTTAACCACGCTGCAGCGCTGGCGGCGGCAGTTCGCAGTTGACGGGGACGACCTGGACGGCCGCAAAGACAGCTATCGCTGCAACGAGCACGAGTTCGCGGCGTTACCGCCGGGTCAGATCGTGCCGGTCCTGGCTGATCGTGGCGGATGTGTCGGCGTGGAGCGCAGTTTTTAGCGCGTGCTCCATGCCCATGGCCAGGCCCATCGCCGTGGCGGTACCCGGCCGCCCCATGGACCCCGCCACGTACCACGATTGAAGGCTAGAGGGCCGAATCAAGTGTGGAGTTGGGTCTTCACCTATCTGCCGACCAGCGTCCGTGGCGTCTGGTTTTACGTCAATCTGGTGATCGACGTCTGGAGCCCCAAGGTCGTCGTCTGGGATATCGCCGAAAATGAAAATCCAGGCATCGCAGCGGATCTGGCGAACCGAGCCTGCCTGAGAGAGCGAATCAGCAAGAGTTACCAGCATTTGCAATGGCTGCTTGAACAGCAGCAGGGCGACCACTTCCCTGGCAGCCACCCAATCAGAGGGTCGAGAAACACCTCGTCATGCTCACAATATCCCTGTAGACAAATCGAGAGGCTCAGAAGGCCCTAAGAGATCGCCACTCAATCCTAGAAAACTAATCCCACTCATTCCCGTCATGCAATAGGATGCCAAAGATTGATACTGGCTATGTCAACTTGACATCACCTCAAGAACTTGAAAGGGCCCACCAAGACTGGATCGCCAGCGTAAAATCTCGCAACAAGTCTGCATTTTCGCATTTCTTGCAGAAAAGACTAGAGGGGACACTCCATGCCAAATCCGCAACAGAGCGCAAAAAAGTAGCAATCCTAGGAAGCGGAATCTCAGCCCTTAATCTCACACTAGATCAATTATTCGCCATTGATAAATGCAATGCAATTATTGCTTTTAATAAGTCAATGGCATTTGCCAATATTGCAGGTGTTGTACCAACTGATTTTGTTTTCTTGGATGGATTTTCCGCCACCGCCAAAGCCTTTCTTCAGATTGGACTGGACTTTTGCATAAGGCATCAATTAAGCCTGAATAACATTGTGATGAGCAACGGTCTTCGCGGCAGGGTGACAACAAGCCAGGAGGCCCACTTAATGTCCATCGGTGCAACTCAGCGATTACGCCAAGGATGCAGCGCTTTATACTCGGTAAACATGGAGAAATGCCTTGCCAGCTGGACTTATTTGGCTCCAAAAAGTACAGCCATAACATACTGTGATCACACTCCCTTTCAACAGCCTTCGAATCGCTGGGCAAGCAGCTACGATCAACCCCTCTATCATTACCGAGGATCACTTACTCATGTGCTTAACTTTATAACAATTCAATACCCCGACAGCGATATATATCTAGCAGGCGTAGACTTTAACACCCCGCACTACTTCTTTCAAGAAGAGTTAGCTGAATACGCTGATTTCAATAGTGATTGGACAACTCAACTAGTCACCGATACTGGCTTGCATTTTAGCGCCCAGCACTGGGAAGGCACGACCATGTTTGACGATTCAGAATACATCAACCACCAGCTATCTCTCTACGGATGCAGGCTATTCTCGCTAAACGAGAAAAGTTTAATGGTAAAACATTCTCTTGCAACCTACAGAGACATTGCTTAGTGTTTCTGTAGGTTGCAAGAATCCTTCACTTGCAATATGTTTTCTGAAACCGCTTGATATTTATGAATCCTGAAACGCCCCTCGAACTCCTTCTTTCACAGGAAGTCAAGCAACTCTCTCAGCGCCTAAGATTTGCGGAGACTCTAACCAAGACACTAGAAGCAACGTGTGAATCACAAAAAAATGCGCTTGACAAGCAAATTTGCATCAATACAGAACTCAGCGATCAAGAAAAAACGGCAAACCAGGAATATCGAGATCAGCTAGCCCTTTTTGAAAAGCAACTTGCAATAGCCAAAAGTAAGTCTATAGAGCTAGAGACTGCTCTTTGCCAGGTCAATAAATTTGCTCGTTCCCTGAAAGACAACTATGTCAAGATTTTGCCTATGCTTTCGAAGTTTATATGTAGTGATTATTGCGCAACTAAATCCAAACCAAATACCACAGATTCTCGATACCAAGCACCTATATCGGGCACTTCGATGCAGTCGCAATCATCTGCCAAATTAGCTCGAACTGACAAACCTACTAAAAAAGCTATTTTAAGTTTTTATCGCAATATGAAGATGAAAATACGCACTTCACAAAACCCGGTCGCTCCAGTCGCAGAAAGCGGAGAAGCCCTAGACACAATTCACAGCTTTATTCGCAATCTACCCAAGAATAGCAAAGTTCTTGACGTAGGGGGGGGGAGAGGCTACAGATTTTCAAACGAAAGCAATTACTGGGTTATGGACATCAACACAGAAGGCGTCGATAGATATATCCATGCCGACATCTGCGATCAAGATTTAGAGGTCAGGGAGCAATTCGATGTTATTATTACAAAGGACACGCTTGAGCATCTCCCTAGGCCATGGATTGCAACGTCAAATATTTTTAAACTGCTCAAAGAGGGTGGAGTATTCATTTGCATTGCTCCATTTAACTGGAGGTTCCACCCATCACCTTATGATTGCTATAGATACTCTCATCAAGGGCTAAAGTTCTTAATCGAGGGAGATGGAGGATTTGGCAAGTCGGCAGCATGCATGATGCTTGTTCATGAATCGATACAAGGATTTTGGAAAAATAGGTATGATTGCTGGCCTTTTGGCGACTTGAAACACTATCATGCAGTAAATTCATTGTATATTGGAATCAAGAAGACTGGGAGAAAGTTCTCGAGCAAGTCCGTTGATTCAGATTTTAGCATTCTCCATGAATAGGCAACATGAGTCTAAATTGCAGCAAAAGCGATTTCAGAGTTTCTATCAAGAACTTTTCTTATTTGCCCATGGAATAGAGCACAATCTCTGTGTATAGCTGAGGCTTGATCGCGAACTTCAACCAGCTTGCAAAAAAGCTCTGAGCCTGAGATTGATGCTTCAATCATGGAAATGTCTATTCCCCACTCTTGTCTATTAAGATCGTCTAGGAGCCATTGTAGTTTATCATGTGAAATCAGTGATAAGCAAGGGGTTCCGCATCCCAACGAAATCAACTGTGAGTGACCACGCATTCCGATAACAAGATTCGGCTTTGCATATTTTTTTACGATTTGTCCCGAGCGCAGGCAAGAAAGGTCTTCAAACTTTATTTGAAGACCTGCAGATTTTAAATGTTCATATCCAATGTCATCCATATCAAAATGCGAATAATAGCTGATAGAAAGATTTTCATTAATATCGAGAAAGCGCTTCAGTGCCAAGGCAATACGGTGACATATTTCCTCGGGCCCAGATGAAAATCTAAGGCTGCTGCGGTCAAATGCTAAGTTTATGGCAACTACTGGTTCGCGAGGGGGCTGAGCAATGGTTGGAGAGAATAGCTGCTGGGATATGCTAGTTGGACAAGGATCAAGTCTAATTTTATTGTGAAGGCGGTAAGGCAGATGCTTTCGGAACGCATGAATCGATCCAGTATTTCTTAAACCAATGAACACAGCTTTTTCCGCCAGAGCGGCAACAGAAATCCCAAAACTATCATTAAACCGTGGCTGGTTTCGAAATAGATTGTAGCCAACTCCACGGAGCACAAGTGGTACCTGGATTGCATAGATATGCTCAGGGCTAATTGCCCACTGCCATCCCGATATATCGTTTGCATTGGTATCCGGCAAAAACAATCCACCCCCACCCACTATGCAGATATCGCAAGAGTTAATTTTTTGAATAGTAGCTGAATTGACAGGGTCTCGTGCTTGGATTTCAATCCACTCAATTTTTATTCTTGACCAAGATTCAATGAGGCGCTGGAGAGCTGCGGGCAGAAGGATGTCTCCCGCATTTCCAGCCTTATGAAAGGCCGCAACGTGCGCAATTCTCACTGAAATCAAACTGTATATCTAACTAACTATAGCAGGGCGGCCCTTGCCAGGGTTACCGGGACGCCCAAGTTTATGTCTAGTCAAGAATATCAATGAATTCAGCAACCGCATGCCGCCTGGCATATCGTCCAAGAGATTTGCGAGCGAAGTCTCTGGAGTTTCTCCAGAATCGAATCTGCAATATCAGTCCGATTGAACGAGTCCTTGATCTTATCTTTAGCCGCTACGAACTGCTCGATACTAGTGATCTGCTCCTTGACGATGGAGAAACTGCCGCGCAGGGTCTTTTTTGGGTCATGATCCCGAACAAGCGATCGAACTGATTGAGCCAGAAGCAGGCGTCTTAGATGGGCGTGTAGTGCACTTGGGAACGGGGCCGCTGGGCCAGCCAGGCTTGAACCTTGGCGTGCTTACGGTGTAGTAGTTATCGAGGATCAGGTGCAGCCCAAGCTCCTTGGGTCACTCCTTGTCAATGCGCTGCAGGAAGATGAGTAGCTCCTGGTCGCGGTTATGCGGCTTGCATTCGGCGATCACCGCGTCGGTGGCCACGACCGAGCAGGCTTTTTACCTCCACCTCAAGTATTCGCAGGCATGGCTTGGTCGTAATGGTGTTGTTCAACATTCTTTTGAACAACACAGGAGTGCAGAAAAGCCTTTCGCTCTGCTCCGCCGATATGTCCCATCACCACACTAATTCCGTACTCACGAGCAGCATGCGTCTGCCGGTGAGAAGGATTTTCATGCCGCCTTGAACTCCATCGGCCTCAGCGCTGAGGGATCCAGGCGCTGGCGGGCCTCCAAAGGTCATGGCTGTGCTGTCGCTGGCGCGGTCCGCCCGTGTAGCCGAGGTGGATATGGCCAGTATCATCGCCAATCACGGTCGTCTTAGCATCCCAGCAATCCGCCTTACGGCGGCAGAAGCCAACACCGTTCTCTACACCCTGGAACAGTGGCTGCATTCGACATCGCTGCACCCCAGTGGGCCGGTTCAATCACATGGCTCTGGAGCTTCAGATTCTCCAGCAGGACATCGGCGGGGTAGCTCCAGCTTCGAAAATGCGGGCGTTTGCGTGAAGCAATGGCGTGTTGTTCACACCTGTGCACCTGGTAGAGCCAACCGCTCCAGACCTTCAAATCGCTCAAAATCGCGTTCGAAACTCACCAGGTGCTAGCCATTGTCCATCGCCACGGCGGCCAGGTAGGCATCGGTGCGCAGCAGCTTGTTAAACACCTCCCAGCCCCCCTGCTCTGGCATCGCCATGCTCACGCCCGTTTGCTGGCAGAAGGCCTCCAGAAGAGCGGGCGCGGTGACCGCGCAGAACAACAGCTTCCGTGATGGCTGTGGTCGGGGCGGGCCAGCGCTAGCCAGACATTCAAATCCGGTAGGTCAACCGTGGTGGTGACTCGTCAAGCAGGTCGAACAGCGCGGCGATGCTGCGCAACAACTGCTTGAGGATGAGGGGCTCGCTGACCGCCCGGGCTTTCAGGCGCGCAAACAGGGGGTCCGGAGGCTCCAGAGTGGTACGCCTCGGTGGCAAGGAAGTTCCCCGAAAATGAGCGTCTTCAAGCGCCGCGGGGAACAAGGAGACATTCTGGTGAGGTGCCCAGACTGAACTTGTACGGAGCAACCTCAAACTCAGGGGAGCCTGACAGGCGGGCCATGGGTGGTCATTTGAATAGAAGACCAAAAGTTCTAACAGGAATCAGCAGCCAGAACTATTACTGCGCTCACAAGCACCCATTAAAATCTACAATGGCCACGGAATCGAGCGAACTCAATAGCTGTGCGATCAATACAACATCTACGAGTATGCGTATGCATTGGCTCATTCTCCAAGGGACCAGTCAAACACGACGCGGCGGACTTGACCTAAATAATGACAACCTTGGCGGATTTTGCAATCTCAATGCGGGGGCAGCAAGCCGCCCACCCATAGCCATAAACCGATGAAAACACCAACGCTGCACACGGACCATTCGCATTAAAATCTTACGTTGACTACGCAGCATTGCAAGCTTCAGGGATTGCCTTCGAGATTTCAACAACAACCTTTGCAACTCGCCTTCAGCCCGAGAGAGCTGGAGCAACGCTGAATCTGCCTCGCTCCTAAACCGCTCCGATTCGCTTTGTGCTCGCCCAAGCTCAGATAACAAACGAAGATTTTCACTTGCATTTTTCTGCAAGTATCTACGATGAGCGATCACAAAAGCCGCAGACCCAGACACGGAAGAGCGAGATTCAACCATGAACTCTTCATATTTTTCTAAATCGCGCTTCCAATCCGTCTCGTAACATCGCGAAGACAGCTTTTGGTCAAAATTTGTCGCTAACCAGCTGCAGATGTCAGTCGCCGAAATGCCAAACTTTATGGTGACATCCTCAATAGAAGATGACCATTGCCATGCATTCAAAGGGCTGGAAATCTCTGGGAATGGCACAAGGGAGGTTCGGATTCCTTTTGACGCACATTGGTGCAAAAGCATCGCCAATCAAGACGACATGAACCTAAGAGACTCTTGTCCATCAAGAGAATAAACCAATCCAGCATTTACCAATCCGAGAGACTGCTCCAGCGATGCCGCTCCTTCCCCAAAGCAGCGAGCTTGAATCTCATTCACCAGTCTACTCATGGTAGCAATCAAGGGATCCCTAACTGGAATAACAACCAGATCGATATTGTCTGAATTGAATTCTTTGGCATGGCATATTTCATACAAAAAGGGAGTCTTGGCCACTCCAGAACTGCTTGACGCAATAAAATCAAGGCACTTCTGAGGAGGAACCTCTATACCCGCTGAAATATGAGAATCGATATACTCAGAATCATCGGAAATATTACATCCAAAGTCTGAAAACATTTTCGACAAAAGACTTGTTCCCGATCGCCCAGCACCTCCGATTAAAAGCTTCACCACTTTTTCACGATTTTGATTGCTAGAATAACACTCTTGCGAGGCTTTGGCGAGTCCCCGCAAAGACATTGTAGCTCACTAAATATGGCCGCGTCCCTTTGCGTGGTGTAAATCCCGAGGCCCGAATGCCCTGATCAGAGGGTGAACAGGGTGGAATGACGGACTGTCATTCCTGAGGTGCAGATGCACCTCGTTCATCCACGATGAAACGAGACGATTGACTTGTCAAGTCTCTCATCTGATTGCAGCTGTGTTGTGAGAGGTGGGGGTCTGTGCAGCCCAGTGGTTGCAGCACCGCCCCCCTGGCGGCGATCGAGGCCTGTGCGCCCTGTGGGGGCGCACAGGCCTTGATCGCCTGGGGACTGGGTGTTGCACCTCTCAGGCGGGGACGCTGAGCAGTGTGGGCAGATCCTCCAGTTCCGGGATGGCGGCCATGCTCTCGGCCGAGAACATGCGGCGGCCCTCCAGCTGCCAGTGCTCGTGCTGCTCCAGCAGCACCGCTCCTACCAGACGGGTGATCGCGGCGTCGTTGGGGAAGATGCCGACCACCCTGGTGCGGCGCTTGATCTCCTCATTGACCCGCTCGAGCAGGTTGGTGCTCCAGATCTTGCGCCAGTGGGGCGCAGGGAAGTGGCGGAACGCCAGGACGTCCTCCCGGGCCTGGTTCATCAGCTCAGCGGCCTTGGGGAAACGCTCAGCGAGCGAGGCGGCCAGGTCATCCCAGCGGCTGAGGATCTCGGTTGCGTTCTCCTGGGCGAACACGCTGCGCAACGCGGCGGTGACCATGCCCTGATGGGCCTTTGGAACGCACTGCAGCAGGTTGCGGGCGAAATGGACACGGCAGCGTTGCCACACACAGCCCTGCAACTGCCTGCGGATCGCCTTGGTGAGTCCCGCGTGGGCATCGCTCACCACCAGCTTCACGCCAGTCAGGCCGCGTTCCTACTGCTGCGCAGAAGCCTTGGGCTAGAGCGAGCCGAGGAACTCGCTCCAGAAGCCCTCGCTTTCGCTGTCGCCCACCTTGAGGCCCAGCAGCTCCCGGCGTCCGTCGGTATTGACGCCCATGGCGACGACCACGGCCCGCGAGCAGACCTGCAGGGCCTTGCCCAGCCGCCCATGCAGGTACGTCGCGTCGAGATAGACGTAGGCGTAGCCGGACTCCTGCAGGGGCCGGTTCAGGAAGGCCTGCACCTGCTCGTCGATCTCCTGGCAGATGCGGCTCACCTGAGACTTGGAGATGCCGCTCTGGGAGCCCAGGGCGGCCACCAGAGCATCGACCTTTCGGGTCGAGACCCCGCTGATGTAGGCCTCCATGATCACGGCGTAGAGGGCCTGGTCCACCCGGCGACGGGGCTCCAGGATCGAGGGCAGGAAGCCCCCTTGGCGGAGTTTGGGGATCAGCAGGTCGATGTCACCCACCTGGGTGGTCAGGCTGCGGGGCCGGTAGCCGTTGCGGTAGCCGAGCCGTTCCTCGCTGCGCTCATGGCGGTCGGCACCCAGAAAGGCAGCGACCTCCAGCTCGATCAGTTGCTGCAGGCCGTGGCGCGCCAGCTCGGGGATCAACTCCCCGGCTTTGCTGCCATCCAGTAGCGGCGCCAGGTCAACTGCGGCACGATGGGGCTTGGGCATGGTTCGTCTGGTTGAGGTAGGACTCGAACCAGGGAAACGGGCCTGCCCACCCCTTGCAACATCAGCTGCTGAGCCGATCGCCTGAGATGCGCGCCCCACCCCGGCTACGCCGGGGTGGGGGTGCCGGGGGATTTACACCACTCCGGGGGACGCCAGCCTCGGATATGATGATTAAGGCAATGCCCATTCCACGCACGGCGTCAATGACTTTCACTATAGTCAAATTTGAACCCATTATTTGACTTCTCGCAAATCAAGTGCAAATCATTACCATGCCTTAACTCATAAGTTGTGAACGGGTTCATGTCCTGCCGGTCCGATCGAAATAAAAGACTGGCATTCATCTAATTGCAAGCAAGCTTCTAAAGGCGAATGATCCCTCAAAAAGCTCACATCATACTCGGGAACCTGCAGTTTTCATTTAGACCTCAAAGGCCTCAATATATCGCCGAAGCACTCAGCGCGCACGAGAAGGTTATATACGTTGACTCCGAGACGCTTCGCTGCAATAGCAACGCCCCGCGCACGTACCTGCCAATAGCGGGCAACGACATGCTTGAGGTATGGAATATTGACATTCCGGAGTCAGTTTTGCCCTATGGCCAAAGCTTTTGGAGCACATCACTGTCCGAGGGCAAAGCCATAGAACTCGTATCATATCTATATTCCGAATTAGACAATGAAGGAGTAGGGGCTCTATCATTCATCATAATGCATCCCATGTGGTGGGCTCTCGCAAAATATTCGTCCTCGGCTGTAATATACGACTGTATGGATTTATTATCAGGCTTTCAAGAGATTGATCGCGACCTTGTGGCCGACGAAGCACTTGCCAAGAAATACTCTGATCACATTGTATATACTGCCGATGCTTTAAGACTGGAAGACCTAATTGATACCAAGCGATCTACTGTCATCAGGAATGGATTCTTATTAAAGAAGGTCGCTATAGCGGCCTCAAATGTATATTCTGAACCAAGAGCTGACTCTCATTGGCAAACCCAGTCAAAGCTAAGAATTTTATACGTTGGCGCAATTTCGCATTGGTTTGACTGCAGCCTATTTATAGACACTATTTCAAAAGTCTCAGACGTCGAAGTGTTAGTAGTCGGTCGAGATGAAATTGGCTTGGAGAGTAGATCGCTTGCTGCATGTAATGATACAGTTTTACTTAGATTCCTTGGAGAGGTTCCTCACCCTGAAGCATGCCAGCTAATGTGTTCAGCTGATGTTGGCTTAATACCTTTGGATGACTCTTGTGATTTGATAAGATGTACAAATCCAGTCAAGCTCTATGAATATTTACATTATGGATGCCAAGTTCTTTCTACTAATATACCGGAGGTGTTGCTTATGCAATCTCCGGACGTCTTTTGTAGCTCATCCTCCAAGGAATGGGCATATGCTTTAAGTAAAATGATCGATTCTTTTGATTATACAAATAGAATGGCGGCCAAAGTTGCTATTAATGAACGATCAAGCTTGATGCTTAGTGGCAGCGATTGGGCCTCCAGGGGAGATGTCTATTTTGATCTTTTAAAACTCATACAAGCTGATTCTATTCCGAGAAGATCTCGAGGGATTGCTAGTTCGTTGCACGAAAAACCTGTATTCTCGGTGATTATACCAAGCATTGGCTGCCATGAAACTTTATTAGATTGTATTAAAAGCCTTCTTTGCTTCTACTCCAGTGCAATTGATCAGATAGTTCTTGTTGTTAATGGCCCATTCACAAAGAAAGATAAATTAGAAAAAAAGATATTGCAGCAGTTTCCTGGGAAAATAACTGTCATTCACACTCTTGAAAAGCTTGGATTTGCTAAGGCTGTCAATCTAGGAGTCAGAGAATGCGCGACAGACTTAGCCATGATATGCAATGATGATATAATTTTTTCTCCATGGAGCCTTCTCCCATACCTTGAATTACCGCCTTCTATACTTAGCAATAACTGTATAAATATAGCTACTACCAATATTGACGGCGACGCATTTAGGCCGCACGATTATTTCCTTTTAAAGGATTTTTATCGAGTATCTCTCTCTAGATATTCTAAATATGGCACTTCTGCAATTGGAGCAGCTCGTGTAGGTTTAAACTTTTGCTCAATAACAGTCCAAAACTTTTTGGAAGTTGGTGGCATCCCTGAGGATTATGGCTTAGGCTATTTCGAGGATGATGCGTTTTACATGAAATTAAGAGACCGCGGCATAGGCATCAAATACCTTCCAGGCGCTTATGCCCATCATGTCGGGTCCCTTACTTTTCAGTCTTTAGGTGCCACCACTCGATTTACTCTAATTAAAAACAACAGGAAATTACTTGAAAGCGAGTCGTCCAAATGAATAGAATTGATTGGCCTGACCTTATCTCTTTTGTTGATATGTGCGAGGATGTAGCTTTTGATTTAGATCAGCTTCCCCTCTCATCGTCCAAAAATATACAGGTACATCACGAAACGTTGATAAAATATGCCCTTTCTGTTGGGCGCGCTTTCCCTAATTCAGTTTCAGCGGGTCTGCTGTGGAGGTTTGGTGAGTTGTATGATAATTGGTTGCTTAGGCTGGAAGCCTCTTTTCAATACCTTTATTCTTTGCCATGGCTAGACAGCAATGTGCATGATATTGACGCCATCATCGCAAAATTACTGCTAGTCAGAAGTCGCTTCGCCCTTACTGACTTGCCATTGAAGACAAATAATCGATATCAAAGGCGATTTTATACTATTGTGAGACAATTCCCCAGGCCTACATGGGCAGATAGGCGATATTTTGGTTATTTCAAAAAGATTACAAAGCATGGCATCTTCGAAGATATTAGTAGATCTCTTTCCGCTGGCAGCAATCAGCGTGTTCGTAGGGTTCTTCGACGTTATCAAAAAATCTCACATAGTTTATTTTACAACGAAATTGCGCGCCCTGGATTCGAGTCCTCCCAAAAAACCAATGTATTTGCAAAGTATAATATGCTTATTTGCCGCCTGATTCGTTGATTGCGGCTATTAACTGGTTGAAGGTTTTGACTAGTGTTGAGCTAATAGTATCGCTTTGCCATGGCTAGCATCGTCTTTATATAGTGCGTCATGCCTGCGACCCGGTGAGGATTGACCCAAACTCCTTAGTCTCGGTAGCCTTGGGGCGGCAGTAAGCAGGTCTGTCATCGCGCACGCTGACTTCTCGACGTCATCTACTTAGGCAGCCGCTTTGCATCAGCCATTACCCGTTTCAATTCACACTTGGCAACACTTTTTATCCCCTTTTCTGGCTTGCTTCCCGGCCGAATTTCTTCGTTCTCCAGGTATGGTTAATTTCATGGAGGGTGCCACTCCACTTCTGCTCCTCGGGCGATCTAGCACAACGGGGCGCCGGGATCAGACTGGGCTAAAATATTCAGGTAGTAATCACAACTTGTGAGGGTTGTCGTCAGCAGAGGATGTGTCGGCTCCAGCGCAATCGATTATTTCGGCGTGCTGCCTCGTAGACATTAATTTGCTGTTGGCAAATTGCCTTGGCAGCTCCGTTGAGACGCTGATGGAGCGTCACGATTTTGATCCCGCTGTGGAGGTGGCACTGGTTGTGTTACTCCACAAAGCCTGCCACCCACGCGTAGGCGTCGTCCTTGCTGGCCAAAGGCCGGCTTGGGTAATCAGGCCGGTAGTTGACGGTTCGGTACGGGAATTCTGAGATCGAGTTGTCCTTGCAGACCCTCTTCCTTGTGAAGGATATCTGCACGCCAATCTCCTTCAGATTCTAGCGTCGCCCCATGCATGGAATGGCCGTTATCGGCATGGAGTAGCATTGGGTGCTGCTGGCATTGGTAACTTCCAAAACCGCTTGGACGACGCTAACTCTCCTCGACACAGCTTCGTTTCACCATACCAGCCACGATGCCTGTAACTGCCCGAAAATATGACGCACCTGCTGCTGATCAGGCATCTATCCTCAAAGTAGCTGAATTGAGTTAGATTCCTGGCGGTGGCGGTGGATTGATCCAGACCACTTCTGGCTGACGCCAGCAAAGCGTTGATCGTGACCATCGGCGCGGGTGTCGTTGGCGTGCCTGTTCGTAAACGACAGCACGATGACGATAGTTCTCCACAGCTTGGCCACTGTGACGCTGCACAGTAGTCACGAACTTGATCCCGCTGTGGGGATGGCGGTGGTTGTACCAGCCCACAAATGAGGACACCCAATGGCACGCGACCTCCTTTCTCGTGAATGGCCGGTTGGGGTAGTCAGGCCAGGGACTATTACAATCCTGTCTCAGGATGTCTGGCTGTGGCGCCGCCTCTTCGGTGTAGTGCTACGGAACAGCACCTGATCTTTGGCCTCACACCCCGCCGCCATACCTGCTGCAGCAACCGATCTGATCAGATTTCTCAATCCACTGCCAGACAGCCGGATGCGCCGCGGCTTCTGCAGTGTCAAGGAACTGATCTCGATAATGGAGTAGCTCTCAGTAAATAATTATAAGACCTAGGCGCCGTTCAGATTGACCGCCACGGTCGATTCAACCCTGGATAAGCTCCAGCGACTTTGCTCGCGAAACTCAGGGACAAAATACTATAGGTTTAGTCTGATAATTTCAGGAACCCCTGTTGAGTCAAGAATTTATTTGAAGATATTATAATTTCCATCCTACAGCGGATAACAATGAAGTGACGCTATTCGATTTATCACTGGTCACGATTCTGCTCGGCACCCGGGCCTGAGGCGATCAAGCTGGCGCCAGTTATCCGGGCTTGGCTGGTGTGATGCTCACCGGCCAGCACTGCGAAATGGTGAGCCAGGTAATGGAGCTGTTCGTTCTAGCGGCCTACCACGATCTGGACCTGATGGCGCCTAAGTAGACCCTCACCCACATCACCTGTGCGGCCCTGGCCGGCCTGAAGAGCGAATTCACCTCCTACCAGCCCGATTTGGTGCTGGTGCGAGGCGACACCATCATGGCTTTCGCTTTGGTCTTGCCAGCCTTTTAAGAGCAGATTCCGGTGGGGCACTTGGAGGCCTTCTGCGCACTGACAACCTGCTCGATCCCTTCCCGGAGGAGGCCAACCGCCGGTTGATCTCCCAACTGGCCCAGCTGCACTTCGCCCCCACCGAGCGTTCAGCGGCCAACTGCCGCGCCTCGGGTGTGGAAGGTTAGGTTCTGATTACGGGCAACAGTGGTGATCGATACCTTGCCGCAGATGGCCGAGCAGGCGCCGCGGCTCGTCCTACCCGGACTGGACCGGACCAGCCAGCGGTTGCTCCTGGCCACGGTGCACCGGTGCGACAAATGGGGCGAGCGGCTTGCTGAGATTCGTGCCGGCTTCCTAGAGCTGTTGGAGCGCATTCCGGATACAGCCCTGTTGCTTGCCGCTGCACCGCAACCCCACAGCGCGCGAGCCGCTGCAAGCCCTGCTGGGCAGCTATCCATCTACTCACCGAACCCCTCGGCTACGACCAGCTGGTGGCTGCGATGCGCTTCTGCACCCTGGTTCTCACCGATTCAGGCGTCCTCCAGGAGGAGGCACCAGCCCTGGGCAAGCCGGTACTGTTACGGCGCCTCACCACCGAACTGCCCGAGGGAGTGGAGGCTGGCACGGCATGGCAACGACCGAGGGTTAGTAGCCAGCTGCGTGATTCTTAGGCCTATGGCGCCATGGCCCGAGCGGTGAATCCCTTCGGCGATGGCCAGTCCTCGGGCCGGATCGACGAGGCGACGCGAAAATGCTTGAATAGGCCATGATCTGCCAAAGGCAGTATTGCATTTGCCGCCTGATAACATTTAAAGCTGCGATGGTTAAACATTTTTCACCACCTTCAGGGCACGCATGAGACGTCTTCTTCATTGGTCAAATAACCAAGAGAGAATATTGAATATTGTCTCAGATTACTCGTGTCTTTTTACGATAGTTTTAAAGATTAAAGACGATGCATTCTTCTTTCCCAGGTGGCTGGTGCATCACCAAAATCTCCTGCCGGGCTGCCGACTAATTATCTTTGACAATGAGTCAACAGACGCAACACTCATAAAAGCATATGAAGATATCTCTTCTGACAATGTATTTGTATTCAGCTTTAGCGGTAATCCCGACCACATTCATTGCCCCAGCAATTGGGGCCAACTCTACGAAGCTCTTCGGCGCTCAAGCGATTACTATGCATTCTTTGACGTAGATGAATTTTTATACTGCGTTAGTGCTGAAGGAAATATTATTTCCTTGGAGCAGTATCTGCTTGATTGCAAGAGTCAACGGATTTTGTGCTGTCCTTCTCACTGGGCACTGTCAGAGCCCCTTTCAGAAAAAATTTATCATTTCTGCTCGGATGAGCTTTTGCGCGGTGGCAAGCCAGTCATGTCCTCTGAGATGTGCACCAGCAATCTAGATATAATTAATCACAACGTGCAGCTCTTCGGGCAGCTAGATATCATTCACCGATGTCGAGGCGGGCTTGTTCTGTTTCACCAAAGAGACTTAAATCCAACACAAAGAATCAAAGTTAATACACTAAAGTGCCTAACTTACAACTTCATTGAGTCCGAAGCTGACATCCATTCACTCCTTGCCGGATCGCTCGATGACATTGATCCGGCCACATTCAGGAACTACCTTGTTGAAATATCGCGGCTTCGAGATATTGCAGAACATGGGCTAAGTGACTCCCTAAGATTTAAGCACGGTGCAATTACCCTCAACAAAGAGTATAATCAAATAGTTCCCACTGATTTGAAAGCGGCAGACCGTCTTGGTGTATTTGTAAATAACTTTCCGGACTTAAAGGCAGCATTTCCTCCCAGATAATACACAGCAAAAGCTTGATTCTGCACTCAGGTTCTGGGATTTGGTGCATCTTATTGGCGAACGCTCAATGACATGCCTCCTTTTTTCTTTGGGTACTATGAGAATGTGTGGGCATGCAGAATCTGCTTGAGCTGCCCCAAAGGGTATATGTGCTCTTCAGGGCCGGATGCCCTGAATTCTTGCCCACGCCTGCGTAAAATTCCAACTCGAAATACCACTGGTTGCCCTTCTTAGCCTGGTGCGTCACCAGATCCCGCTTTCCATCTTTGTTCTTTGTTGAGCTGGGGGCTGCGATCAAGCTGTCATCAATGATCCTGGCTTACCGCCGCATCGTCGTGCCGCTTGCGCTGAGTTGAGCATTGGCTGTTTCAATGATTTTCTCGCCCAGTCCGAACTTGGCCAGCATGTGGCGGAAAGAGAGGATTGTGGTCTCATCCAGGATCCGATCGCTGATCAGATCGATGCCGGCAAAGCCACGCATAGTGCGCACCTCGATCAAGGCCTCTTCCTTGGCCGGATCGCTGAGCGAATTGCACTGCTGCAATAGATCGATCCGCAGCATCGTGGCCAGCGGGTAGGGAGGCCGGTCGCCCTTCTTGCTCACTTTGGAGGTAGTGGGAATCAATCAATGCGACCAGTGCCCGCCACAGCACAAGCACCTCTATCCCAGCGAGAAGCTTCTCCCGATTGGTCTGCTTATTGGCGGCGGTGAGCTCGTAATCCGAGAAGCCGAGATGCTTATCCCCATTACCCCAATCCTGAGCTGCGATCAGGACGCCATTGTTCCGCAAACGGGCTGGTGTTTTAGGGAGCCTGACTACCAAGGAATGGCGTGTACACTACGCTGGAACGCGAGTTTCGGCCGGTTGCTGCACTCAGATGCATGCCGTTGGCCCCACTGTGGCGGCCTCTGCGACAGTGGGGCCAGTTGGGGGCCCGTTGCCGTGCAGATCCAGATCTGGGCCCCCGGGCTGGACGCCTCTCGGCTTATGGATGGCCTGGTGCAGGCCCACCTGCAGGTGCTGCCGCTGGCCGATCCCGCCGCGGCCTGCGCCGAGCTGCCGCTGCTGATCGTCTATGCCGATCCCCTGGGGCGGCTGGCTTCCCAGGGTGCAGGCGAGCACAATGGGGCCCTGCTGGCCGCCCTGCCCCAGCTGGAGCGCGCCGTCAGCCTCTGCCGCCTGGTGAACCTCAGTTGTGTGGCGCTGCCCGCCCTTGTTGCCTGGTGCGTGGAGGCCGGCGCTGCCCCGCCACCGGAAGCCCTGCCGCGTTTCGCCGCGCCCGATCCCTTCGAGGCGCTCCTGGCCATGGCCTGGCTGCATGAGCATCCCGAGCATTTGCAGGCCTACAAAGCCTTAGAAGCTCACCCCCTCGCTGCTGCCCTCGATGGTCGGCCTCCTGATTTCGATTGCCTAGGGCGCTACCGGCAGGCCGCCAGCCTGGACGCCCTGTTCGCGGCTCGGCAGGAGCGGGCTGCCCTGGAGGCCGACCTGGCAGAGCTGGCCCAGCAGCTGCAGCCCCTGCAGGAGCAGCAGCTCGAAGCCCTGGCCCTGCGCGAGCAGCTGGCGCTGCTGCAAGCGCGCCTGCAGCAGGCCGATGCCCTGCAGGAGCGCTGCAGCGAACTGCAGCTCAGCCTGCAGGCCCAGCAGCTCGATCTTGAGCAGCTCGCCCGTCGCCTGGCCCTGCTCGAGCAGCTGGTGAGCTCAGGCAGTGAGGCGAGCCTGCGCCTGCAGGGCCGCCTGGCCCAGGCGCTGGCCTGATGCTGCGCATTGGCGTGCTGGCCCAGGCCCCCGACGGGCCCCTCACCAGCTCCGCCTGGATCAGGCTGCTGCTGCCCCTGCGGCGCCTGGAGCAGCAGGGGGGCTGCGTGCTCGTGCAGCTGGAGCCCGCCGCGACAGACGACGCTTCGGCCTTTGAGCTCGCTGGCCTGGATCGCTTGATCGTGCAGCGCGCTGCCTGCCCCAGCCTGGCCATGGCCGAAGCGCTGGTGCAGGCCTGCCGCCAGCGGCATCTGCCCTTGATCCTTGATCTCGACGACGCCCTCTTCTCCCTGCCGGCCGACCACCCCGAGCGCGAGCGCTACGCCCCCGCCATCCCTGCCCTTGAGCACCTGCTGGCGGCGGCCGATCTGCGTGTGTTCTCCACGGCCACCCTGGCGGCCCAGTGTCAGCAGTTTGGCCCGCAGGCGGTGCTGGCCAATGGCCTCGATGCCGAGGCCTGGGCGGGTCCGGCCCGCTTCCCGCGCGGCGAGGCTGAGGGCCCCCTGCAACTGCTCTACATGGGCAGTCGCACCCACGACGCAGACCTGGCCTTGATCCTGCCGGAGCTCGATGCCCTAGCGGGCCGCAATCCCGATGCCTTTCGCCTCACCCTGGTGGGCGGCGTCAGCCAGCCCCTGCAGCGCCCCTGGCTCCACACCCTGGAGGTGCCCCTGGAAGCCCGCCGCTACCCCCGCTTCGTGCGCTGGCTGCGCCGCCTGCCCCGCCACGATCTCGGCCTGGCCCCCCTGGTGGCCAACCCCTTCAATGCCGCCAAAAGCGACGTGAAGCTGCTCGACTACGCCGCCCTCGGCCTGCCGGCGCTCTGCTCACCTGGGCCTGCCTACCAGGAGCTGTTGACGGCGGGCCTGGCCTTGCCGGCCGAGCCTGGCCAGTGGGCTGAGCAGATTGGTTGGGCAGCTGGGCACCGCCGCCGTCTGCGCCGCCTGGCCCAGGCGGCCCATGGCTACCTGTGGGAGCAGCGCAGCGCTGAGCGGTTGGCCCAGGGCTGGGGAGAGGTGTTTGCCCTCGCTTAATCTGTAGATCTCAGATGTGATCCTGTGGGGAAAAGAAAAAAGCAGAGGCGCAAGGCTCAGGGAGGCTCAGCTTCGGCCAATACGTCTCGGCTTCAAGGGCAAACCTTTGCGAGCCAGTGGGGATGCAATGCCACCCGTTTTCTTGGGCCTTTATTGCGTCGCTTGCCGCGATCATGGGGGCTGCTTCGTTGTTGTCTTCGCTACGGCCCGAGGGGGTGTGTGGCTCCAGATGTCTGTGCTGAAGTTAATGCGTATTACAAGGCGAATCCTCAAAGATTTGAGGCGCCAACGCGATATGGCTTCCGGATTGCTGGCGACACGAGGGATTTAATCCAGAGATACCTCTTCCTGTTCGGGGTGTGGGAGCCATGCCTGACCCAGTGGCTGCGTCGGCGCTTGAAGCCAGGCGATGTCTTTGTTGATGTTGGCGCTAATATTGGCTATTACAGCCTGCTTTCATCTGTTCTGGTTGGTGCTTCAGGATCGGTTGTTTCCATTGAGGCATCTCCCAGTACATTTCAAAAGCTGCTAAGCAATGTCAGGCGAAACAGGCTGAAGAACGTCCGGGCGCTCAATGTGGCTGCTTCAAATGTGTCTTCGACTGTTCGCATGTACCGCGCCCCCGCCAATAACCTGGGATCGTCCTCATTGCTTGAGGGCGATGGCTTTGAGTGCGAGGGCGAAGTGCAGGCTGCTGCGTTGGCTGATCTGTTAACGGCCGATGAGATCCGCCGGGCCAGGATTCTCAAGATCGATGTTGAAGGCTTGGAGGTTGTTGTGGTTCAGGGTTTGCTGCCTATTCTGGATCACGCAAGACACGATTTGGAGATTGTGGTTGAGGTGGGTGGTGGGCCTGGAGCTTCGGCTCCGTCGGCCTCTTCGGCTGCGGGTGAGATCATTCCGTTGATGAAGGCCATGGGATTTAATGTTTATCGCGCGACCAACAACTACAGCCCTAGATTTTATGCCGAAACAAGTTCTTTCTCTCGCCCAGCTCGCCTGAGTGCAGGCCTCGACACTCTTGGGGAATGCGACCTGATCTTCTCCCGGAAGAACAAGAAGCGCCTTTGAGCCCATGGCTCATCGTGCTCAGTCCCACAGCCGCATCGCATCGTCGCGGGCGCTGAACCATTCGGCGGCCAATGGCCCGCCCATGGTGCGCTGCTCCCGGAACCAGGGCCCGCCCAGGGTCCAGTGCAGCAGGGCGGACGGTTCTGCCAGGGGGCGCTCCTGCACATCCACCAGGTGGTTCCAGCGCTCCATGGGCAGGGCGCCGATCAGGCTGTCGTCGCCAAGCCAGTGGAAGCGGTGCAGCTCCAGGCCGCTGGCGCTGTTCACATACGCAGGCGTCAGCGCGGCGCAGCGGCTGCTGTTGAACAGCATCAGCGAGCTCCAATTCTTCTTCTCGTAGCGGCTCTGGGTTTCCCCCAGGAATTTCACCTCCTGATCGGGTACGTGCTGGTGCTGCACGCACATCAGCGCATAGCGGTCGTCGCGCAGGGCCCAGAGCTCGGCGATGTCGCTGCGGCAGAGCATGTCGCAGTCCATGAAGATGGCCCAGCCCTCAAAGCCCATCAGCTGGGGCACCAGGAAGCGACTGAAGGAGAAGGCCGTGCTCTGGCGAGGATCCCGTTGGCGCCAGTAGAGCCCCTGGGCCTCCAGCTGGGGTGTTATCAGGGGCGTGATCGCCAGTGGCACGCTGCTGTGCTGGTAGAGGCTGTCGATCAGCACGTTGGTGGCCGCCCGCTCCCGGGGGTCGTAGCCGATGAAGATCGGGATCGGTGCTTGGGCGGGCAGTGCCACGGGGAGCGGCTCAGGCAACGAGGATGAACCTACGGGAGAACGGGTTTCGGGTTGTGTGGGGGGTGCTCCTCCAGGGTTGCGATCAAGGCCCCATACAGCGCTTCCCACGGCAGGCTGTAGTTCACGTAGCCGGTGGGCGTGCTGGGGTCGCTCACGTCCTGCACCAGGGCGGGATCAATCTCACGGGTGTGATGGTGAATGTGCTGGTGCTTGGAGGCAGCCATGCGCTGGCCCATATGGCCCACGCCCGGTCTGGCGCAGATGCGGGCCACGTTGAGGGAGCCGGTGGTGTAGTTGGCCACGAAGGCGTCCACGCCCAGGCCCACCCGCACCTTCTCCAGCAGCGGCAATCCGGCCACCACCCCCACCTTGCCTCTGGTTTTGAAGTTGAGCCGCTTGAGGATGCGGCGGATCACCCGGTCGTCGTTGCGGGCCTCGCGGCGGTGGTAGTCGGAGCTCGCCAGTGGTGGCGTCCAGCCGTCAAAGATCACGCCCAGGCGTGGATACACCGCATGCAGGGCGTTGAGCAGGGCGGCGGTGCCTTCCACCTGCTCCACCCAGCTGCGTTTCTGGCCGGTGATGCCCACCCAGATCAACGGTGTGCAGGCTTCCAGCTCCTCCAGTGCCCCGATCGCCGCCAGCTGCGACTCGCGCCGTGCCGCATCCCGCAACTGCCCATCCACAGCGTCGGCCAGGGCCCGCAAGGCCGGCTCCTCAGCCCGGGTGTGAAACCAGAAGCCCAGCTGCAGCAGGTAGGTGCCGTTGGCGGTCGTTTGCGCGTTGAGAGCCTCCTGGCTGAGCTGCTGGTGGGGCTGGGCCAGCTCCAGGCAACGGCCCAGATCCACAAAGGCTTCGCCCTCTTTGGAATAGAGGCCATCGTCTTCTGTGAGCTGGTGGGCCTCCCGCACCGCCTGCAGGGCCAGCAGCCCGTCGTAGAAGCAGTGGTAGGGCCGGCTATGGCCCACCAGGTAGCCCCCGAAGCGGGCCGGCTGGCTTGGCCTGAAGAATTCCGGCGTGCGGCTGAGGATCGCCAGGCAGGTGCGCACCGTGCCGGCCTCCAGGTGGCACACCAGCAGCAGCAGGTTCAACCCCGGCAGCAGCACCGCATCGCTGCTGCTCACCCCCTGAAACACCACAAAGCGCTGCTCGCCCTCCTGCACCAGCAGCAGGTTCCAGTTCAACACCAGCCGGCTGGCCAGGATCCGTCCCGGGCCCTGGCCCAGCACGCTGGGAAATTGGCCCTGGTGGCGCAGCCCCGCCGCCTCCACCACCAGCTCCTGGCTGGCGGCCCGCCCACAGAAGGCGGCCACGGCCGCCGGGCGGTCGCCGCCGCGCTGCACGTTGGTGCCCAGCAGGGCGCAGTGGCTGATCCGTTCCAGCTCTGGCTCCGGCAGGGCTCCGGCTGCGCCGGCGAAGAAGGCTCGCCACTGCTCCAGCTCGGCGGGGGTGGCCCGCAGCACCCGAATCGCCACCCAGGGGCGCACCAGGCTTCCCCGGCGCAGGCTCAGCAGCAGCTCCTCGCCCAGCTCAGCGGCGGCCAGCTCGCCGCTGAAGCTCCAACTGCCCGCCTCGCCTGGTTGCAGCGGCCAGTGCCAGTGCCGATCACCGCTGCTGAGCTCCAGCTCCAGTGGCTGGCTGAGCTGGCCCGCTAGGGCCAGTTGCTCACCGCAGAGCTCCAGGCGGGCTAGGTCTGCTCCCACCTGCAGCTCCCGCAGGGAAAACCAGCGCCGGGGTTCGACAAACAGCACGCCCACCCCTGCTCCTGGGGCCATGGTATGGCCGTCCCAGAACCTAGCTGGCAAAGGAGAGGCCACTTTCCCTGCTCACGGCACCGGCGTAAATCTTTCTTTGCTTGAACTGGGAGATAACAAGCCAAGAACTACAGATTTGGCGATATTAGAAACTTTTGAGCTTAGAAGATGAAGAGTTTTCACAGAAAACCAGCCAGTGCATGTCTGTTTTCTTATAGGCTAAGCCTCCGGGTTTGGACATGTGCGCAAATGTTTCTTCATTGCAGATCAGGAGATTGCCAGTATCAAGAATAATTTTATCAAGCACTCCTTTGATGAGGATTTCTCTTTTTTTGCTGCTTGATTGATCCATAATGGCTTTGATAGTTTCGTTATATGCGCCGGGGCCAAATGAGTCGTGGATGAGCTCAGGCGTGAGCTCTTTGCCAGTGTAATTCCATCCATTCAGTGAATCTCGAATGGCCCGAAAAATCGGACAGGAAGGTCTTGAAATGAAGAAACTATTTTGAATGAATGGATAGTTTGACCAGCAAAAGAAAGTGCTCGATTCTGCGTCTAATGCTAAGGCGAGGATCTGAGCGGAGAATTTTTTTGGGTAAAGGTCGGAGTCTAGGTATATGCATTCTTCGATTTTGGTATATGCAAGCCTAAATACGTCTGATTCTGCCGCAAAATGTGGAGCGCTTTGAAAAGCCATTTCAAACTCAGGCGTGTTAGACGCTATCCATTTCTGCGCTTCGCTTTTATTCCAGATTCTGATTCTTTCTGCACCACAATCGGTCAAAACTTGATTCCAAGCCTCGGTAACATCTAGAACATCTGCTGGAATTTCGTTCTGGCTCCAATACTGGATTGGTTTTGGCATGCTCCTGCATTGCCTTGATTTTAATGCAGTGTATTGATGGGTTAATGCCCTGTTGGCTTTGGAGTCCCTCCATGACTCAAAAAAAACCTTGTATTTATCATGAGAATTATGGGCTGACTTGGTCCAAGCCAATATTTTTAATAAGAACTTTTGGTCAGTAGTATCTTTGACGATGCCTATGCCTTTTTCGAGTATCTGGGCGGCTCCATTGAAATCCTTTAGTACCATTTTGTCTTGGGCCGCAAGGTAGTAGCCGTTCCAATCCCCTGGCCTGTGGGTTATAAAAAGTTCTGCATATTCTAAGGCCTTTGCGTATTCTCCTGACGCTCGGAAAACTTGGTTTGCAACTCTTATAAGCCCTTCCTGAGTTGGCATTTTTCGTAACCCCTGCTGGATTGCAGCCTGAGCCTCTGGCAGCCTATCTAGGGCAACCAAGTCTTTCGCTGCGCGAACATAGCCTTTCCAGTTGACTGGCTGATGGGTGATGAGTAGCTCTGCATACTCCAGGGCCTTTTGATAGTTGCCAGATTCATTTTGGCTGTCATGTGCAATCGTTATAAGATTAAACTGGTCTGGAGCCTTCTGCAGGCCTGCTTCGATTTTGCCTATTGCTTCGGGTAATCTTTTTAATGCCAGTAGGTCTTGCGCGGCCCGGTAGTAACCTTCCCAGTTGTCTGGATGCTGAATGATCAGAAGTTCCGAATAGCTCAGCGAAGTTTCGTAGTCGCCCGATGCGCAGAAGACATCCTGTGCAGTTTGTAGGAGATTAAGGTCATTTGGAATCTTCTCTAAGCCATCTTTGATCTGCGCCTGCGCTTGAGCAAAATGCTTTTTCTTAAGCAGCGACTTAGTAGCGTATTGGCATGATTCTCTGTATCTATTCTGGATATCTCCTGCAATTGAGATAAGTTTTTTCTGATTCGGGAACTTTTTAAGGCCTTCCAGTATTTTTGTCTGAGCCTCGGAAAATCTCTTCAGAGCAGTATAGTCTTGAGCTGAGTGATAATATCCCTCCCAAAGATCAGGATAGTTGTTCAAAAGTAGCTCTGAGTATAAGAGAGCTTGCTTGCGACTGCCTGATTTGCGATAAACTTTGTTCGCGGTAATCAATAGATTTGGCTGATTGGGATGCTTGGCTAGCCCTCCCAGGATTTTTGATCTAGCCTCCTGAAATTTTTTATTTTTTAAAAGGGCCTTGGTTTCTTTTACAACTGCCTGCCACGTATTGTGGCCTGTTACTATATTGCTGAATATTTTGTAAAGCATGCTGGCTAATGTTTTTACATTGGTAAATAATTTTTCTCTGCCACGGCGCCTTTGGCTTGATCTCCCTGGCTGCAATCGAATATTTGTATAGTAATTGACACTTTGGCCCCAGGCAGGTGCTGAGTTTCCCGCCGGAATTCGACGCCGCTGCCTACCGCAGTAGCTACGCCGATCTGGCCGGCCTGCGCCGCTCTGAGCTCAAGCAACACTGGCGCCAGGAGGGGCGGCGCGGCCGCCGCAACGCCACCGCGCTGGAGAGCCGCGACGACCTACTCCGTTACCTCCAGCCGGCCGGGCATCTCCTTGAGATCGGCCCCTTTGATAACCCCTCCCTCGAGCCCCTGCGCGGCCCCGGCCTCCAGATCGATTACGCCGACTACCTCAGCCGCGCCAAGCTGGTTGAGCGCGCCCGGCTACGCCCGGAGCGCAATCCAGAGGCCGTGCCCCCGATCCGCTACGTGCTCTCCGAGGGCGGTTACGACCAGATCCAGCAGCGCTACGACGCGGTGGTGTCGCACCACTGCCTTGAGCACCAGCCCGACCTGATCGGCCACCTGCTGCAGGTGGCTGGGCTGCTCAAACCCGCTGGGGTTTATCTGTTCACCCTGCCCGACCAGCGACGCTGCTTCGATCGCTATCTGCCGCCTAGCGGCTTGATCGATGTGGTCACAGCCCATCTGGAGCGCCGCAGCCGCCCGCCCCTGCAGGCTCTGGTGGAGCACAAGTGCTTCACCGTGACCGACTGGCTCCAGGCGCCTAACCCCCTAGATGGAGTGGGTCTGCCCACCCGGGCCCTGCTGGAGGCCGCCCTGGAGGAATACCAGGCCCATCCCTATGTGGATGTGCACTGCTGGAAGTTCACTAACGAGCGCTTCCGCCGCCTGGTGCGCCAGCTGGTTGCCTTGGCCTACCTGCCGGCAACCACCAGCCTGCGCACCTACAACCTCGGCAACGACTTCGCTGCTGTGCTGGGATTCACTCCTGAGCCCTGATTCCGCCGCCATGGCTTCCTCTTCTGGTTCCGATCGCAGTGAGCTCCAGGCCTTTCGCTTCCGCCTGCGCCACGACCACCTCCTGCGCCAGCGGCTGCGGCACGCCAAGCAGGAGGCCACCTTGGCCCTAGCCTGCGAACTTGGCTTTGAGCTGAGCATCGAAGATCTGCAGGGCCAGCGCCAACGCAGTCGCAAGGAGGTTTAAATCAGCTGTGGATCGACAACATCCGGGCGAGATGCTGAAGGCCAAGGTTCTGCGACGGGGCGTCCAACAGCAGCTCAAGGCCGGTGCTCTGGAAGCGGCAGCTGATGGGCTGACGGCCGCCTTGGGGCTGTATCCAGGCAACGGCCGTCTGCTGCAACTGGCTGGAGATCTGGTGCGCCGTCGCCGCGGCCCGTTGGTTGCCCTTGGTCGCGGCGAGCAGGCCCAGGCTTGGCTTGGGCAAGCCCTGCACCGTCGGCCGGCTGATCCAGTGCTGTTGCGCGCGGCCCGGGACCTTTGGCGGGCGATGGGCGATGGGGAGGCAGCCCTGCGCTTCTGTCAGCGGCTGGCCCGTTGCGGCCCGCTCATGGCCCATGACCGCTGCCAGCAGGTGGAGTTGTGGCTCCTGGCGGGGAAGCCCCGCCGCGCCCAGTGGTGCATGGCCGGCGCCCTGCGGCGCTTCCCCGCTGATAAGGAGGTGTTGACCCTGGCCAGTGATGTCTGCCGACTGCGCGGCCAGCGGCGGCGGTCCCTGGCCTATGCCCGCTTGCTGGTCCAGCGCCAACCCCTCAGCTGGCGTGGCTATGCCCGGGGCGCGGAGGAACTGCTGCTGCTGGAGCGGCCTGCTGAAGCCCGCCAGCTGATCGAGCAGGCTCGCGAACGGATGGCCTTGCCCGAGCTCGCCGTTCGCCGTGCCGCTGGTATGCGGCTGGATGTGTGTGAGCGCTATCTCTCAAACGCGCGAACCACTCGGCTCATTAAGGCTTGGCAGGCCTGCCAGGTGTGGCACGACCCCTTTGGCCGCCGGATGCCTCTGCCGATGCGGGTGCCCGGTGTGCCTGCGATCAGCATGCCTTCGCCAGCTCCGCTGGCGTGTCCCCAGCCGATCCAGTACTGGAGCCAGGGGGAGCCCCCCGCCGATGTGCAGGCGCTCAGCGCGGCCTGGAACATCCTGCTCACTGGCCTGGGCCTGGATCCGATTCAGTGCTTTGACCGCTCTTCGGCACTGGCCTGGATCAGCGAATGGGCGCCGGATTTTCAACTGCCGTTTGAAACCGCGTTTCACGTTGCGGTGGAAGCCGATGTGTTCCGGCTGGCCTATGCCTCGCAGCGTGACTGCCTCTATCTAGATGCCGATCTGGCACCAGGCTTGTCGTCTGCCTCGGCCTTGAAGGTGCTCCTGCACACCGGCCACAGTGCTCTCTTCATCCGGTCGGAACGTCCCACTATCTCGAATTGCTTTTTCCTGGCGCGTCAGGGCTGCCCCTTCTTTGCGCTTGCGGCCCGCAGCGGGGTGAGGCTCGATTTCCGGCGCCTACGCAGGCATGTCAACACGGTGATGAATACCTTTGGCCCGGATAAATACAACTACTGCCTGCGTCATCTTTTCTCCACCAATCCCGATCCGGTTCAGGTGGCTCGCCTGGCTCCCGGCCTGGTGCAACTGCGCACCAACCGGTTCGGCCTTGGCTTGGTGAATGATCAGGTGATCTCCGCTCGCGAGCCAGCAGATCTGGCCTACAAGCAAACTGATCAGCATTGGATCCGGGCGATCGGCTAGGCGGGATCAGGGCGGGGCGGATCGTTGCTCCCGGGCTGTTGGTAGCGCGCATAGCTCTTCAATCCCCACCAGGCCCACTCGTCGGCATTGAGCCCGGCTGCCGCACCCATCAGCCGCCCGAGTTCTTCGCCGTAGTGGCGGAACAGCTGCAGTTTGGCCGCCGCTTCGGCCGGGCTGAGATTGGCGGGCTGATCGCGGCTGCAGTACGTGAGAAACCAGGCTCTGCCGTAGCCCTTAGCCGCTGCAAATTGGCGCACGGCTTCCGCGGTGGCCTGGTGATCGGCATGGTCGCCGGGATTGGTGCTGGCGGCGTAGTCGCCGCAGTGGATCCAGGTGGCGGTTGCCAGCACCCGGGGGTGATGGGCTCGGCGCTCACGCACCACGATGCGCGCCAGGGTGGAGCAGAGGTCATCCCAGCTGCGGTAGCGGCTGGAGCCATCCACCGCCGGCAGCGCTTTGCCCTGATCGCGCAGGCGGCTCAGGGAACGGTGGCGGTGCACGTCAAACCCCCTGCCCTGTTTGCCGCCATCGGCGCAGCGCAGGAAGTAGAGCACCGCGTGGCCGCAGCTGTAGCGCTGCAGGCCGTGGCCTTTCACCTTCGGCCGGCTGATCAGCAGCGGCGGATTGCCCAGCCGCTGCCGCACCGCCATCACCGTGGCCAGTTCCCGCGCCTCCCACCAGCCGTCGCTTTCTCCCGCATCGCCGGCGGTGGTGTGGATGAACACCACGGGCCTGCTCGGATCGGCCAGGTGCCGGGCCGCCTCATCACCGTGGAACAGCATCCAGTCGTCCTGATGTGCCACCACATGCACATGCAGCGTCATGGCCGTACCCCCAGCTTCCAGTCGCGCGGGTCGTTGCAGCTCTGATAGCTGGCGTGGCAGGAAAAGGGCACCCCGAAAAGTTCGCGGTAGGCCCCGGTGTCGAGCAGCAGCAGCTTCCAGCCCGACCACTCCAGCTGGGGCAGGCGCAGGCCCTGCCAGTCGAGCGGCTTCAGCAGGGTTTCTGGGTTGGCCAGCAGTTCATCCACCAACT
This sequence comes from Cyanobium usitatum str. Tous, assembly GCF_963920485.1. Taxonomy (NCBI): domain Bacteria; kingdom Bacillati; phylum Cyanobacteriota; class Cyanophyceae; order Synechococcales; family Prochlorococcaceae; genus Cyanobium; species Cyanobium usitatum. The sequence continues at coordinate 261,884 of NZ_OY986431.1, forward strand.
GGCTCACCAGTTCTGGCCCCAGCCGGTGAATGCCCCCCGGCGTGCCCACCAGCTCGCTGGCCAGGCCGTCGAGGGTCTGGCGGTAGGCCGCCAGCCAGCGCTGCATGAATGGATGGCCCGGTGGTGCCCAAAGGCAGCAATTCACCACGTAGTGGCGGCAGTCGCCCGGCCGGCGCACCGCATTGACGCAGAGGGCCAGGGTGCGGTCGCTCCAGCAGTGCTGGGCCAGCGCCCGCCAGCGCGCCACGGCGTTGTCCTCTGTGGGAGTGGGGGTGTCGCAGTCGAGATAGATGCCCCCCCGGGTGGCCACGCTCAGCACCCGCAGGAAGTCTGATTGCATCGCCGGGTGCCAGCAGCGCTGGAAGCGCTCGGGATCTTTGCTGTCGCCAATCTCGCTGGTCCATTTCAGCCCGCCCTCGGCATCGAGGCGCAGCGGTTGCAGCTCCGGCAGCAGGGCCAGCCATGCTCCGAGCATGGCTTCTATGTCGCCTGGCACCGGCTCTCCCTGCCAATACTGCAGTAGCGGCACCGGTTCGATGCTGCTAGCCGCGGCGAAACCCATGGCTCCTGGGGCGCGGCCCGCCAGCTGGCTCAGAGCCAGCAGCCGCTCCTGCCGGCCCAGCCCATCGAGCTCGGGGAGCCGCAACAGGGCCAGATCGTCGCCGCTGGCATCCCCCAGCAGCTGCAGCCAGCTGTGCAGCCGGCGCCCCTTGCGGCTGAAGGCCATCAGCACCCCCAGGGCCGGGTCCTCCACCGGCTCCAGCAGGGCCAGCCGCAGCAGCAGGGGCAGGAAGCTGTCGTCGTAGGCCGGGGCCACCGTGAAGCTGGGGTCGCCGCAACCCGCCGCCAGCACCAGCCCCCGCCAGCGGCGCGGCCGGCTGCGCAGGCTGGCCAGCCACGCTTTGAGGCCCTCGCCTGAGGGGGCCAGCCGCCGCAGGCCGTCCATCTCCCGGTCCAGATCCAGGCGTGCTTCGATCCGCTCCGGCTGGCCCCGGCTAGCCGCCAGGGGGCCGATCAAGGCGCTGCCCCGCTGGTTGCTGGGCCGCTCGATCCGCTGCTGCTGGCCATCGGCCCAGTGCAGCTCAATCTCAGTGAGCAGTGCCCGCACCGGGCGGGGATGGTGGCATCGCAGCTCCAGGCCAGCGGCGCCCGCTTTGATCGCCCACTCCTCTGCTATCACTGCTTCCCCCCTGCCCGCAGTGGTGCCAGAAAGTCTCGCCGCTGCTCCGCTGTCAGCCAGGGCTTCGGCGCCCGGGGGTAGCCCTGGCGCCGCAGCTCCAGGAACACCTCCCGGTTGCTGGCGATCTGCTGGGGATTGGCATGGGATTCGGCCGGTTGCAGGGTCAACCCGTCCGACAGGGCGAAGTACACCCGGCCCCTGGGTGTGATCGCACCGCCATGGCCGGCGGCGATCCAGCGTTCGCTCCATTCGGCGTGTTCGTAGCCGTAGCCGGCAAAGCGCGGATTGATGTAGCCAACCTGCTTGCGGATCAATTTCGTACTGGCCCCCATGGCGCAGCCGCTGACGCGACGCCAGCGCTCCGGGTCTCGGGCGGTGCCACGGCCGCCGCGAAATTCGCGACTTTGCTTCGACCACTTGGGCAGGGCCAGGTTGATGTGGCCGTGGTGGTCGATGGCCCGTTTCCACAGCTTCAACCAGCCCGGTTGCGTCACCAGCAGGTCGTCTTCCAGCAGCAGCACTCGCTTCACCGGCTGGATGCGGCAGAAATAAAACAGAGCTCGGTTCTTGTTCACCGTGATGCCCCGATTCTCCGCCCGGATGTAGGCGCTCACCAGGGGTGCCACCACCTCGCGGCTGCCGTCGCAGCCGCCGTCGTCAAACACCACCACCGGCACCCGCGGATTGGTGTGCTCCCGCAGGCTGGTCACGAGCTGCAGCAGCTGCTCGCGCCGGTTGTAGGTGGTGATGGCGATGCCGATGCCGGCCTTGCTGCTCATGTCGGTTCGTCCCAGCGCACGCCCGCTTCGATCCAGCGATCCTGGGCCAGCCGCACCCCCAGGGCCGCCAGATCGAGCTGGGGATCGAGCTGCAGTTCGCAGTGGGCGGGGTCTCGGCCGCGCCAGGGGTGCAGGGCGGCGTAGATCTCCTCCAGCCGCTGGCCATGCTCGCGGGGATCCAGCAGCGGCACCGCGGCTGCGCCGGCACTGAGCCGGGCCAGCATGGCCCGGTCGCCCTCAAGCTCCAGCAGGGCGTTCAGTACCGCCAGGGGATCGCCCGGCGCCACCAGCAGCCCGGTGCGGCCAGGCTCCACCCGGTCGTTGTGGGCGCCTACGGCGGTGGCCACCGGCACCACCCCTAGCCGCATCGCTTCCCCCAGGCAGATGTTGTAGGTCTCGGGCCAGGGAGAGAGGAACAGGGTTACGTGTAGCCGCTGCAGCAGCCGCACCAGGCTGGGGCGGTCGTAGGCCCCCTGGTAGCGCACGATCGGGGCGGCATCGGCGCTGAGGCCGGCTTCCTCCAGGGCCTGATCCAGCTCTGGAGTGGCGCCGAGAATGTGCAGCTGGAAGGGTTGGTCGTGGCTGGCAGCGATAAGCCGCACCAGGTTGTCCAGGCCCTTGTGGGGCATGGTGTTGCCGATCACCCCCACCTGCAGCGGCCCCTGGAACGACGCGGCCGTGCGCCGGCGGCGGCCCGCCTCAAGCTGTTGCAGGTTGGGGGTGAGCATCTCCAGCACCTCGATGCGCTCGGCCACCTCCGGATACACCCCCGCCATGATCGCGGCGCTGCTGGGTGTGCTGGCCAGCAGCACATCGGCGGCGGCCACGCTGCGGCGGCTCAGGGCCAGCCTGCGGCTGCGCTCCTCGCCGCCCAGGCCACTGGCCTGCAGGCACAGCCGGCATTGCAACCGGTAATCCTCGCTCTGGTGGATGGCGCAGAACCGCTCCTCTGGGCCGAGCAGGGTGTAGCGGTGGCAGGCCAGGTGGAAGTCGTGCAGGGTCACCACCACCCGGCAGCCCAGGGCCTTGGCAAACAGGGGCAGGCTCAGGGGCAGGCCGATCAGATGGTGCACATGCACCACGCCGATTCCGCAGCTGCTGATCACTTCGCAGAAGGCCCGCTCGTAGGCCGGGTGGCTGGCCGGAAAGCGGCTGATCTTGCCCACCTTGAAGCTGCGCAGCAGCTGGGGGCGTCCCTGGGCGTAATCCAGCAGGGCCAGCCGCATGCGGTCTTTGGGGGCTAGGGCAAACACTGGCCGCCGCTCCTGCTGCAGTTCCGCCAGCTGCTGGATGTAGGCCTCGGTGCCGCCGGCGCGCCGCAGCCCCACCAGGTTGTGGGCCAGATGCAGCACTGCCGGTTGGCGCTGGCTGAGGTGGATCGGCGCCGACTGGCGCTCGCGGCGCAGGGCCGCGAAGCGCTCCAGCACCACCGCCAGCCGCTGGGCGTAGGTGTGGTGGGCCAGGGTGTGGGCCTGGATGGCCCGGGCCCGGGCGATGCGCTGCTCCGGCTCGGCCAGCTGCTGGCGGATCAGGGCGGCGGCCTCCTGTTCATCTGCCGCCAAGGGGATCAGCTCGCCATAGGCCGGGGCCAGGTCCATGCCGGCTCCGGCCAGGGCCACCTGGAAGCCGCCGGCCAGGGCTGTTTCGTACACCCGCGGTGGCGGGGAGCTGCCCCGGGCCTCACTGCTTTGGGCGCCGGCATTAGAAAACTCCCGGCCGATGCTGAGCACCACCCGGGAGCGGTTCCAGATGTCGCAGAGGTCGCCGATGCCCAGCCGCAGCTGGGGCAGGGCGCTGATGCCCGGCAGCTTCGGCTCAGGGATGTGGCGGTTCCAGGGCAGGGCTAGGTGCAGGCGCAGATCGCTGGGCAGCTGGGCCAGTAGTCGTCCCAGGCTTGCCACCCGGTTCGGCCAGGCCGTGCCGACGAAGGTGAGGTCGTAGCTGTAGTCGGCGTCCTGCTCCCGCAGGGGCCGCAGCTGCAGCGAGGGTTCGGCGGCCAGGGGCAGGTAGGTGGTGCGGGGGCTGGCCCCCTCGCAGTGGCGCTCATTGCTGAACACGTGATCAAAGGCCGGCTCGGCCCGCGCCACCAGCCGTCGCTCGTAGGGGTCCTCCGTGCTCCAGAGGATCCGGGGGATGGGGGTGTCCATCAGGGCGCTCAGCAGGTGCCGATCGGCACCGGCGCCGCCGATGGCCAGCAGCCCGTCCCAGGCACCGGACGCGGCTGCAGCCACCACCGAGGCGTGATCGCAGAGCTGCACGTTGCTGGTCCCCAGTAGGCCCTCCGCTGCGCTGGCAATGGCCCGCGGCAGGTAGCCGTTGGCCGTGCGCATTTCCGTGTCGTAGAGGAGCAGCCTCATGGCCAGACCCCCGGTGCGGCCACTGCGGCGAGTAGGTCGTGGCAGCGGTGCCGGTAGAGGTGGTGGCGGCGGGTGTGCCGGGCCGCGGCTGCACCCAGTTGCCGCCGCCAGCTGGGATTGGCCCGGGCCCGCTCCAGCAGGGCGCCGATCTCCTCGATGCAGCTGGCAGGAATCACCCCCTGCTCCGCTGAGTAATAGCTGGCGATGCGCGGGCTCTGCCCCAGGTGGAGCTGCACGGCCCCCAGCAGCGCCGCCTCGAAGGTGCGGGGCCCGGGCATGGAGGCGGCGATCTGGTCGCGCCGGTTGGCGATCGCCACCTCCCGGCCCAGGTTGAGCACGAAGCGGCAGCGCCGGTAGAGCTGGCGCAGGCCCGCCGGACCCAGTCGCAGGTTCACCGCGCCGCTGAGATCATCCGGCCAGCCATCACCCCAGCAGGCCAGGCTGAAGCCCGCAGCCAGCAACTGGCGCAGCAGTGCCACCCGTTGCGGAAAGGCCACCCCGCAGAAGCCCAGGTCCACCTCCGGCTGCCCGTACTCTGAGGCGCCAGGTAGGTCGTCGAGGGGGGAGGCGGCCAGGGCCAGGGCCCGGGGCTGGCAGCTGGCCGGGTAGTAGGGCAGGCAGTTGGGTTCGTTGCTGAACACCGGGCAGTTGAGCCCGTCGAGGCGCCAGTGCAGGTCGAATTCGTAGGGGTCGTCGTGCAGCCAGAAGGCCACCCGGCTCTGTTGCCGCCGGGCCCGCCCCACCAGCCAGCTGAGGTCCACGTTTGGATCGGCGATCGAACCGGTGATCAGCAGCAGATCCACCCGCTCCTGCTGCAGCAGGGCGGGCACCCGCTCCACCGCACAGGCCTCGCTGGCCAGCCCCAGCTCCCGGAAGCCATGGGCGATCCGCTGCCGCAGCCGCTGGTTGGTGTTGATGGCATCGGCGGTGCCGCTGCTCACCAAAACCCTTCTCACAGCAGCCGGCCCTGCAGGCTGAGCAGCTGCTGCACCAGTGCGCCGTAGCTCCCCAGCTGTTTAGCGGCCTGCTCGTTGAGTCGCCGCTGCCAGGAGAGCTTGCCGGCCGTTTCCCGGCCGCTCAGAAACTGGCGTTCGCACTCCTGCTCCACCTCCAGCAGCTGCAGGCGCAGCAGCTCCAGATCCTGCTCCGCCTGGCTCCGCTCCAGCTGCTGGTTCCAGTGGGCCACCAGCCCTGGGGCGTCGCTGCAGCGCAGGCGGGCCCGGTAGTCGAGCTCCGCCGGCGCCCCACCCCGTTCCGAGCGGGCGTCGAGATCCAGGTAGGCCGCCTCCAGTGGCGGCTCGGCCTCCAGCAGGGCGGCGGTGAGGGCCGCCTCCAGGGGGGCAGGCTCACCCGGGCTGCAGGCCTTTGGCAGGGGCTCCCCGGGCTTCCAGCTGGCCAGTTCGGCGGCGTCCAGGTTCAGCAGGCGCTCGCCATTGAGCAGCACGGCCGTGCCGGCCGCCTCCAGCAGCAGGCGGTAGCTGGCCTCAATGCCGGCAAGGGGGAGCCTGCCGCAGCTCAGCAGCAGGTGCGGTGGCAGGAACACCAGCACCTCGTCGCTGCTTTTTTCAGCCCAATCGCAGCGCAGCGCCCCGGCCCTTTCCAGCAGCTGCTCCAGGCGCTGGGGCAGGGGCTGCGCGGAAGCCCAGCGAAACATGGCAAATCTCAAGCAGGCTCAGCTTAAGCGTGTGGATTAAATAGGCTTGCTATAGCGCGGCTCCAGGATGCAATCCCCAGCCCAGCTCGGGCGCCTACGCCAGGCTCTGGCTGCAGACGATCTGCCTGGATCCCTCGCCGTGCTCAGCCTGTTGCACCAGCAGGCCTATCCGGCGGCGCTGTTGCGTCCCGTGCTGGCGAGCTGCCATCCCGGCTTGGATGGGGCCTACCTGAATCTTGATCTGCTGCCGGCAGCTTTGCTACTGGCACCCCGTTTTCCAGCCGCCCTCGTCCACAGCAACCTCGATCCCCTGCTGCTGGAGCTGGCCCACGGCTGCGATCTCCAGACGTTTGTCAGCGAGCACCTCAACGGCGTGCTGCGTGGGGAGATGCCGCTTTATCCGGGCCTGCCCGCCCTCGACATTCGCTACTACCACCAGTTGCTGCAGCTCACCCCCGGCCGTCGCGGCTGGCTGCGGGCCCGCACCGCCCTCGACTGCTTAGCAATGGAGAGCCCTGGGGCAGATCTGTCGGCCCTGGGCCGCTGGGCTCCCAGCCGCCATGACGCCTTGCTGGAGAAGCCCTGGATCTGGATTCAGGGGCCCGGCCAGCCCTGTGGCCACCTGCTGGGCCAGGCCCTGGCGCTGGATGGGGTGCGGTTGGTGCCCGACCGCGCTGGGGCCGAAGCCCTGGCGATCGATACCGCCCAGCGGATGTTGCAGGGGGGCGGGCACTACTTGCTCTGGAACGGCAGCGCACCGCCACCGGCATCCTGGGGTCCCCTGATCCGGGGCTTGGCGGCTCGCCGTCCGCACCGCCCCTTCTGCCAGCTGGGGGAGACCCGGGAAGGGCTACGCGAGATCCTGCCGGCCCGCCCCAGCGCCGAGCCCGCCTTGCTCGCGATTTCGGCCCATTGGCTGGCCCGCCGCCAGCCTGAGCAGATCCTGGCCTTTCTGCACCACTGGCTGGCGGGTCCACCGCTGCTGGAGAAGCCCCGCCTGGAGCCCGAGCTGCTGCGCCGGCTTGAGCAGCCGCTCACCCCAACCCCCTGCGCCGGCGTGCTCGTGCTGGCGGCCAGCGAGGCCCAGGTGGCCGGCCTCGGCCTCGCGTGGCTGCAGCGGCGGGTGCGTCAGCAGGCCGCCGCGGCCGGTTTTGTCCGGGCTGGCGTGTTGCAGCTGGCCGATCACCCCGTAGACCAGCTGCGGCAGCTGGGGGCTGCGGCTGGGGATGGTTTGTTGCCGGTGCTTGCCTTCATTGGTCCCCATGATCAGCTCCCCCCCCGCGCCTGGCAGCACCTGGCTGCCGGGTTGGCCTGGCAGCCAGAGCAGCTCCTCTGCAGCGACGAAGAGCTGCTCTGGTGTGAGCAGCCCGAGCGCACCGGCCAGCGCCAGTTCGCCGGCCCCGCCACCCCCTTTCGCCTGCTCAGTCGCGGCCAGCTGCCGGGCCTGGTGGCGCTCCCGGCCCCGGGCCTAGCCGGGCTCGAACTCCAGCCCAGCTATGGCTCTCTCCATGCCCTGCTCAAGGATCTCGGCCTGCTGTGGCTGGAGCGGGGCGGCACCATCGCGGCCCTGCCCCAGGCCCTGCTGCGCCGCGAGCCCAGCACCAATCCCGCCCTGCTGGCGATCAGCACCCCTAACCAGCGTCAGCTGTTCAGCGGCGACCAGCTGCTGGAGCTGGCGGCGATCACCCAGCGGCGTGCGTCGGCCTGGCTGGCCCCGGGGGGGCGGCTGCAGCCAGGCCCCCGCCAGGCCAGCTTCCAGCTGCGCTACACGCCAGCCGCCGAGGCGCGCGTCTCGGTGATCATTCCCTTCCGCGACCAGGCCGACCTCACCCGCACCTGCGTGCACAGCCTGCTGGAGCAGGCCGGCCCCATGCCCCTGGAGTTGGTGCTGGTCGACAACGGCAGCACCGAGGCGGAGGCGATTGCCCTGGCCGCCGAGCTAGCTCCCCTGGCGGCGGCGCGCGGCATTGCCCTGCTGGGGCTGCGCGACGACAGCCCCTTTAACTTCGCCGACCTCAACAACCGGGCTCGCCAGCACTGCAGCGGCAACTTCCTGCTGTTTCTCAACAACGACATCCGCTTTGAGTCGCCGGCGCCGATTGAGGCCCTGCTCGATCCCTTCGCTCTGGCCCTCACCGGAGCCGTCAGCGCCCGGCTCCTGTTTGAAGACGGCACGATCCAGCACCACGGCCTGGCCGCGGCGCCCCGCCAGCCCCACGACATCCTCTCGCCCGGCAAGGGGTTGCGGCCCGGGGTCGAGACCGAGCCCTTCGCGGCCCTTGAGCTCCAGGAGCAGTGGTCGGCGGCCACGGCCGCCTGCCTGCTGATGCGCACGGCCGACTTCGACCGGCTGGGCGGCTTCGATGAATCCTTCGTGGTGGCCTACAACGACGTGGATCTCTGCTGGCGCCTCAGCGCTGAGGGACGCGCGGTGATCGTCACCCCGGAGCCGCGCATCATTCACGCCGAGTCGAAGAGCCGCGGCGACGACATTGCCGGCGAGAAACGCAACCGCCTGGCCCGGGAATCGGGCGCCCTGCGCCAGCGCTATCCGCAGCGCTTCCAGCAGGGGGATCCCCTCTACCAACGCTTTCTCGGCCCCGCCTCCCATCGCTTCGAGCCGATGGCCCTGCCTGCCAAACCTCTGGCGCCCTCCCGGGAGCGGCTTCTCTACAGCTGGGTGCGGCCGCAATGGCCCCAGCCTGGTACGCGGCCACTGCTGATCTACGTGCACTGGGATGGCCAGGGCCTAGTGCGGCCGGATGTGCTGGAGCAGCTGCGGGCTTACCGGTCCCATGCCGATCTGGTGTTCGTTTCGGCGGCGCCGGCCCTGCTGGAGCAGGGTGCCGCCATGGCCCAGCTGCGCGAGCTCTGTGAGGTGGTGCTAGTGCGTGAGAACGAGGGCTACGACTTCGATAGCTGGGCCGCCGGGCTGTCCTTCTGCCGCCGCTGGCTGGATCGTGTGCCCCTGCTGATCCTTACCAACGACAGCTGCTATGGGCCCCTCCACAGCGTTGACGGGATATTTGAACGGCTAGCAGCTAGCCGGGCTGATGTGGTGGGCCTCACCGAGAGCACCGCGATTCGCTCCCATCTGCAGAGCTACTTCGTGGCCTACCGGCCCCGGGTGTTGCGCAGCCCAGTGTTTTGGGCGTTCTGGGAGCAGATCGGCATCTGGGACACCAAGATCGATTTGGTGCGCTCCTGCGAGGTGGGCTGGAGCGGGGTGCTGGCTGATGCCGGTTTCCAGCTGGAGGCCCTCTACCTGGCCGGTCTGCATGGCAACGTCACCCACACGCGTTGGCGTCAGCTGCTTGAGGAGCTGCAATTCCCCTTTCTTAAAACTGAGCTGTTGCGGCTCAATCCCATCCGCCAAGACATTGACGATTGGCAGAGCGTGGCTGCGGCTTGTGATTCCCGTGTCACCGCATTAATCCGAGAGCACCTGCTCCTAAGCGACTTGGGCTAACTCTGCTACTTTCAGTCCCATATTTGTGGGCTAGAAACGCTTGAAAGCAGTCATTCTTGCTGGAGGAAGGGGAACTCGGCTCGCGGAGGAGACTGTGGTGCGTCCCAAGCCTTTAGTTGAGGTGGGTGGTATGCCCATCCTTTGGCATATTTTCAAAGTATATAGCTCCTTCGGCATCAACGATTTCATCGTGTGCTGTGGCTACAAGGGCTACATGATCAAGGAATATTTTGCCAACTATTTCCTGCACACCAGTGATGTGACCTTCCACATGGATGTAGGCAATCACATGGAGGTGCATCAGCGCACCACCGAGCCCTGGAAGGTCACCCTGATTGACACCGGCGACAAGACAGAAACCGGCGGTCGCTTGGGTCGCGTGCGCTCCTATCTCGACGATGAGCCCTTCTGTTTCACCTACGGAGATGGGGTAGCAGATGTCGACATGACTGCCCTGATCGCCCAGCACCGCCAGCAGGGGTTGCAGGCCACCCTCACCGCTGTGCAGCCCCCCGGTCGTTATGGCGCCCTACATCTTGAAGACAATCTCGTCGCTAACTTCCAGGAAAAAGCCGACGGCGAGCAGGCCTGGATCAACGGCGGCTTCCTGGTGCTTGAGCCCAGCGTCTGTGATCTGATTCATTCCGACGCCTGTCTGTTTGAAGCCGATGTGCTTGCCGAGCTGGCCCGTCGCGGCCAGCTGGGTGCCTACCGCCACCACGGCTTCTGGCAGTCGATGGACACCCTGCGTGAGCGCAACCGTCTCGAGGACCTCTGGGATAGTGGCCAAGCCCCCTGGAAGCTCTGGAGCTGATGCCCCGCCCTGGTTGCAGCCCTGATCCTTCCTTCTGGGCCGGCCGGCGCGTGCTGCTCACCGGCCACACCGGCTTCAAGGGCAGCTGGCTGGCCCTCTGGCTACTCAAGCTTGGTGCCCGCGTCACTGGCGTGGCCCTCGACCCCGACACCAGCCCCAGCCTCTTCGGCTCCCTCGATCTGGCTGGCGAGCTGCAGGACAGCCGCGCCGACATCCGCGACGCCGGTGGCCTGGCTGCGCTGGTGGCGGCAGCCGACCCCGAGGTGGTGCTGCATCTGGCGGCCCAGCCCTTGGTGCGCCGCAGCTACCTCGATCCCCTCGGCACCTGGGCCACCAATGTGATGGGGTCGTTGCATGTGCTGGAGGCCTTGCGCTGCCTGGATCACCCCTGCGCGGTGGTGATGGTCACCACCGACAAGGTGTATGAAAACCGCGAGTGGTGCTACGGCTACCGCGAAACCGATCGCCTCGGCGGCCACGACCCCTACAGCGCCAGCAAGGCCGCTGCCGAGCTGGCCATCGCCTCCTGGCGGGCCAGTTTCTGTGGCAGCGCCCCCCACCAGACGCCCCAGCTCGCCATCGCCACTGCCCGGGCCGGCAATGTGATCGGCGGCGGCGACTGGGCGGCTGATCGGATCGTGCCCGATGCCATGCGTGCCTGCGCCGCCGCCGAGCCGCTGGTGTTGCGCAACCCCATGGCTACCAGGCCCTGGCAGCACGTGCTTGAGCCGCTTTGCGGCTATCTCAGCCTCGCCGAAGCCCTGGCGGCCGACCCCGCCGCCCACGCCGAGGCCTGGAATTTCGGCCCCCAGCTGGAGGCCAACCGGCCCGTGGGCGAGCTGGTCGCGGCCCTGCATCAGCACTGGAGCGGCCAGTGGCGCGACCTCAGCGATCCAGGTGCCCCCCATGAGGGCGGCCTGCTGCACTTAGTGATCGACAAGGCCAGCCAGCGCCTCGACTGGCAGCCCCGCTGGGACTTCGCCACCACCGTGGCCCGCACCGCAGCCTGGTACCGGCAGGTGGCTGCAGGGGCATCCCCCCTGGACTGCTGCCTGGCCGATCTCGATTGCTATATCAGCAACGCGATCCATTGAAGGCAGGCATGGGCAAGGTGTGGTTCAAGCCAATCCTCACCAGCCTCATTCCTGCTGGTGCCCGTTCCCTGGATCGCCGCCAGACCGATTTTTTTCGCCGTTGCGTGCGTCGCTTGATTCGCTTTGGGGATTGGGAGCAGGCCTGGGCCTTGCTGGAACTCTCCACTGAGACCCACCGCTACAACCCCGCCTTTCACCGCGCCTGTGAGCGGGCCAGGCGCAAACTGCTCAAACGTCTTCACCCTTCAGCAGCCAGGCGCGAACGCTTCGAGCGCCACCAGGCCCTGTTGTCGCTTACGGCTCCCTTCGGTGAGCTCAGCGGTGACTGCGCAAATGCCGTGATCCTGGTGGATCCCAGGGCTATTAAGCACTGGGGCTGCGTGGTGTATCCCGGCATCTCCCGCGGCCGCTTTCGCGGGCCACGACAGAGGCGCTTCTGCAATGCAGTTGTGGAGGAGCGCTTTCTCTTCCGCGGCATGCCCTTGACGGAAGATCCCCAAGTGGAGATCCTGCGCCGCCGCTTCTTGGAGGGGCGCTCCTGGCGGGCTAGCGGCGGGGTGGCCCTGATGCGCGAGATCCGACAGCGCACCGCTGAAAAAGGGCTCAACTGGGAGGCCTTCAGCAACTGTCAGCTCCGGGCTTGGGATGAGCTGTTTGAGCGCATCCGCCGTGAGGGCTACCGCTCCCAGGCCGAGCTGCAGTCCATGGGCTGCGCCATGGGGCGTTTCGGTCTGTTCAATGAGGTGGAGGTTTGCGTTAGTGGCCGCGGCGAAGTGCTGTTCCTGGAAGGCAAGCATCGCCTGTTCATCGCCCAGGCCCTTGAACTGCCCCAGATACCTGTGATCGTCAACGTCTGGAGCCGCGGCTTTCTCGAGCGCCTGAGCGGGCCCTACAGCCCCGAGGCAGCCCAGGACCTGCTCCAGCAGCGAATCACTCCGGCTTGAAGTGCTGCTGCTGCTCCGCGTAAAGCTGGTGCGCCAGCTGCTCGCTCGGGGCCTCCACGTCGCTCCAGTGGATCGGCTGATCCTTGGCGATGGGGCGCAATAGCCGGCAGCCCTCAGCCAGCCCTTCCGGCAGCAGCCCCTCGGCCCGCACCACGCTCGCCTTCTCCGCCTGGCCGTAGGTCATGTAGCGGCCAAACGAATCCAGGCTTTCTCCCACCTGCAGGTCGCGCTTGGCGATCGCTACCACCTCCACCACCGGCGCCCCCAGCGGTTGGCCCACCGCATCGCCAAATAGCACTGCCCGGGCCACGCTCATCGGTGCTTCCAGATAGCAGAGGTGATAAGGCTGGTAGAAGCTGTAAAGGGGTCCGTCTCCCAGCTTGTAGAGCGCCAGGTAGGAGGCATGGCGCTCATCTGGCATCTCCGCCAGGCAGAAAACGCCAGGTGAAGGTTGCGCGCCGATCACGAAATCCACCAAGCCGCCCAGCTCCCGCAGTTGCTCAAGGTCGTAGGCGGCGGTGAGCTCGTCGATGTGACCCCGGTGCTCCCGCCGGCTCATGCCCCGCTGGGCCACCGTGAAGCCGGTGGCATTGGCCACGATCGCCTGCTCGAAGTTCACCTTGGAGCCATCGGCAAATGAGGTCACCATCGTCACGTCCTGGTTCCACTGCTCGGCAAAGCCCTGCTGGGTGGTGGGCGTGCGGTATTCGTCCTGCAGGCCCTTGATGTTGCCCAGCACCCGCGGCGTCAGCCCTAGTCCCTGGACGTAGCGCCAGAGGTTCAGCTCCACGCCCGGCTGGTCGCCGTCGCAGCAGCTGAGCAGTACCCCCGCCCGGCGTGCCTTCTCATGCAAGATCGGCCCCACGGTGGCATCCACCTCCGCATTCATCAGCACCAGGGGCTTGCCCTCGCCGATCGCCTCCAGCGCCCGGGCGGCGCCGAAGTTCACGGCTCCGGTCATATCGATCAGACAGTCGATGCCAGCTGAGCGCGCCAGCAGGCTGGGGTCGTCGGTGATCGCCGGTGTGCCAGCCGCTATCGCCCGATCCAGTTCCGCCAGGTTGCTAACCGCCACAGCTCCGTCTCGGCCGGCAAAGCCATAGGCGTCAGCTGCTTTTTGCAGAGTGCGGTTGGCGATCGCCACCACCTCCATGCCCGGCACCAGTGCCGACACCTGGGCCACAAAGCCCCGGGCCATGGCACCAGCTCCATACATGCCAACCCGTACCGGGCGCCCTTCGCTTTCGCGCTGGCGCAAGGCGGTGTCGACAAGAATCATCCAGGGCCAGCCGTATGGCTAAACGCTACCCCACCTCCCCTGCTGCTCGGCGTAGAGCTGGTGGGCTAGCTCCTGGCTGGGGGCTTCCACATCGCTCCAGTGGACCGGCTGGTCTTTGGAGATGGGGCGCTTCAGTCGGCAGCCCTCCACCAGACCCTCTGGCACCAGACCTTCGGTACGCACCACGCTGGCTTGCTCGGATTGGCCGTAGGTCATGTAGCGGCCGAAGGAGTCGAGGGTTTCGCCCGCCTCCAGGTCGCGCTTGGCGATGGCCACCACCTCCACCACGGGCCCGCCGATCGGTTGGCCCACCGCATCGCCAAACAGCACCGCCCGCGCCAGGCTCATTGGCGCATCCAGGTGGCAGAGGTGATACGGCTCGTAGAAGCAGTAGAGCGGCCCATCCCCCAGGCCCTTTGCCGCCAGCAGCGGCGCGTGGCGCGGGTCGGCCAGCTCCGCCAAGCAGAACACCCCCGGCGCCGGCTGCGCGCCCACAACAAAATCCACCACGCCACCGAGCGCCCGCAGCTGCTCCAAGTCGTAGTGGGTGGTGAGGTCTTCGACCGGACCGCGATATTCCATTCGGGAGGTGCCGCGCCGCAGCACCGTGAAGCCGGTGGCGTTAGCCACGATGCACTGCTCAAAGTTCACCTTCGAGCCGTCGGCAAACGAGGTCACCATCGTCACGTCCTGGTTCCACTGTTCGGCAAAGCCTTGCTGGGTGGTCGGGGTGCGGTATTCGTCCTGCAGGCCCTTGATGTTGCCCAGCACCAGCGGGATCAGGCCCATGCCCTTCACCTTGCGCCAGAGGTTGAGTTGCACGCCTGGCTGATCGCCATCGCAGCAGCTAAGCAACACTCCCGCCGCCCGCGCCTTCTCGTGCAGGATCGGCCCGATCGTGGCATCCACTTCCGCATTCATCAGCACTAGCGGTTTGCCGTGCTCGATCGCCGCCAGCACAATGCCGGCGCCGTGGTTCACCGAACCGGTGATGTCGATCAGGGCATCGATTGCCCCCGAGCGCACCAGCAGGGCCGGGTCGCTGGTGATCGCTGGTTCGCCGGCGCTCAGGCTGCGTTCCAGCGCAGCCAGGTCGCTGGCCGCCACGGCTCCGTCGCGGCCGGCGAAGGCGTAGGCATCCGCCGCCCGCTTCAGGGTGGGGTTGGCGATCGCCACCACCTCCATGCCAGGGATCTGGTTGGTGATCAGAGCCACTAGGCCCCGGGCCATCGCCCCGGCCCCAATCACGCCGATGCGCAGGGGCCGCCCCTCCTTTTCGCGCTGCCGCAGGGCCGTGTCGAGCAGGATCAAATTTTCAGACCCTCTGACAAGGTCATTCGCTCGCGGATGCTCGCCAAGCTTTCGCTCAGCAGCGGCCAGGAGGCATCTTTGGGCGAGATTTCACTGACCTCCAGAGGCCAGCTGATGGCCAGCTCGGGATCATTCCAGCGCAGGCCGAATTCTGCTTCTGGGGTATAAAACTCGCTCACCTGATAAAGAATCTCTGTGGCATCGGTGAGGGTCTGGAGTGCATGGCAGCAGCGCTCCGGAATCAGCACTGCTTGGTGGTCTTCCGCGCGCAGTTCCACCGTTTCGGTCTGCAGAAAAGTGGGTGATTCCGGGCGCAAGTCCACCAGCACATCTACCAACTCTCCACCTACGCACCGCAGAAACTTGTGTTCTGCATAGGGAGGAAACTGAAAGTGAAAGCCCCGCAGGGTGCCAGCTCGCTGGTTGTAAGAGCGATTGATCTGCCGCACCTGGAAATCCACCCCATGCTCGAGCAACTCCTTCTGGCAGAAGGCTCTTGCAAACCAGCCACGCTCGTCGCCGATGGGCGGGCTCGTGACCTTGAAAGCGCCCGCGATGGCCAGGGGTTCGTACTGCATCGGAAGGGTGAGGTGGCCCCGGGATGGCAAAGGTAAACCAATTTACCGTTTGCTTTGCAAAATTGCCCGCACTTAGCTCTGGCCCTGGGCTCTGAGCAGCACGGGTAGGCGCAGTTCCGCTCGCAAGCCTCCGCTTGGAGCCTCAAGTAGGGCCAGTCTTCCCTGGTGATCGAGGCAGAAGCGTTCCACGATTGCTAGCCCCAGCCCCCGATGGCGTTGGCGCTGGCGGTCGTTGCTGCGGCTGGGGCTGGGCATGGTCAGCAAGGTGTCAGTGGCAATTCCTGCTCCGTGGTCGTCCACCCGCAAAAGCACCTGGTTGCCCTGGCGCACTCCACTCAGTTGTACCGGCGGGGCGCCGTACTCCAGCGCGTTGTCAATCAGGTTGTTGAGGGCCCGCTCCAGTCCGTCGGGGTCGAGCTTCACCAGCAGCCGCGGCATCCGTAGGCGGATCAGCTGGGAGGGGTGACTGGCCACGATGCGGCCGCAAAGGTCGTCGAGGGCGCAGGCCTGACGCCGCTCAGCCGGCAGCTCTTGCTCTCCCAAAAGGGCCAGTTGGTCAGTGAGGCTTCGCAGTCGTTCGAGATCCATAGCCATCGCTTTGGCTATTTCCCCGTTGCCGCCATCGAGTCGCTCGCAGAGGATTTCGGTGCGCAGCATCAGCCGGGCATGGGGGCCGCCCAGGTCGTGGGTGAGGCCGTGCAGCAGCTGGCGTCGCGCGGTCGCCGTGTTGTTGATCCGCTCGAGCAGCCTGTTGATGCGGAGGCTGAGTAGACGGATCGGCGCGATTCCCTCCTCGGGCAGCAGTTGCAGGGGCACGGCGACTCCTTGCTCCCCGAGCAAATTCAGCATCCGGCTTAGGGGGCGTTCCACCTTTAGTCGCAGGAAGAGCACCAGGCCCCCTAGCCCGCCCATCGCGATGGCCAGGATCCTCAGCAGGGGGAGGTACCAGATGCTGTTGCTGAGCCGCTCTGACTGATACAGCCACAGGGACTGGCCGGCCCAGTCCTTGCTCAGGTTCAGTTGCACCCAGTGCCCTCCCCAAGGGTCTTGCAGGGGAGGCTGGTCGCGTTGCAGCCGCCGCTTGACCCCAAACTCCCGCACCATCGCCAACTGCACCAGGCGCTCAAAACGCCCTGGTGCGCTCGGCTTAAGCTCAGCCAGCTTGTTTTCAGGTCGCACCAGTACTCCCGATGGCAGGGCGACTCGGTCGTTTTGCTTCAGCACCTCTTCCACCAGCACTGTGTATTTGCTCAGCCGCAGGGCTGTTTCGCTGACAATGCGCGGCTCCAGCAGTAGGCGCATCCCCAGCAGCAGCCCCAGGTAGCCGGCCACGCCACCGAGCACCAGGCTGGCCATGAGCACAACCCAGTCGTAGCCGGCCAGTCGTGCTCTGGGCACAGTCATGGATCAGCCCTCAAGGGGCGGCGCGCTCTGCGACAGAGGCTGCACCGGCACCACCAAGCGGTAGCCCCTGCCGCGAACTGTCTCGATCATGGTGCAATTTGGTTGCAGCTCTTCGAGCAGGCGCCGCAGCCGCGACAACCGCACATCGATGCTGCGGCTTTGCTCCACATCGACCAGGCTGCCGCTGGCCTGGACCAGATCCTGGCGGCTCACCACCTCGCCGGCGCGGCTGCAGAGCAGCTGTAGCAACGCAATGTCGCCGCGGGAAAGTTCCTGGCCGCCGCCCGAGTTGCCCAGCCACTGCAGCTGGGGATCGAGTTGCAGCTCGCCGAGTTGCCAGGACTGAGGGGCAGACACGCTGGCCAGCGCGGGTTTGAGCAGCTGTTCCACCCGCAGTTGCAGCTCACGAAATAGGAAGGGTTTGCCCAGGTAGTCGTTGGCACCGGCCTCGAGCCCCGCCACCCGATCCCGCGGGGCGCCCAGCGCCGAGAGCATCAGCACGGGGAGGTGGGGATGGCCCCGACGCAGCCGCATTAGTACATCGGTGCCGCGTTGCTCCGGCAACAGCTCATCAAGCACCAGTAAATCCGGCTGCGTGTCGGTAAGAGCCTGCTCCAGTTCGCGGGGATGGCTGAGATGGCGCGCCTGCCAGCCCCGTTGGCTGAATTGCTCGAGCAGCAGGGAGCCCAACTCCACATCGTCATCGAGAATCCAGATCGAGCCGGCCATGACGGTTAATGCGGGAGGGTGGCAACTCCAAGTTGCTCGGCTAGCTGGCGCAGCTGCCCCATCCGTTTCGGTAGAGACTCCAGCAGCGCCTGGCGTTCCTTGCGGCTGCGGCTGCGGGGCAGCTGGTGGCGCTGGAGAATATTGGTGAAGGACTGGCTGTTGAGGAGATCCCGAGGATCCAGGTCTGGTTGGAAATGGTGAATGGCGAGGATATTTGCCAGCTCGATACTAAAGCGACTTATCTCCAGTTCTTGATTAGAGCGGTTCTTCATGCTTGCCAAAACCCTATGGGGTAAGTCTGAATCCTGTAGAAATTCATAGCGCAGGGCCCGGCTTCGGTTCTGTTTCTGCACCACGCTCAGCAGCGTGTTGCGCACCCCGCTAAAGCGGGGCTGACAGGCCAGCTGGGGCTGGTTCTGCAGTATTTGGCTGTCGATGCGGGCGGCTTCACTGTTCTTGACCTCCATTGGTTGGGTTGTTTCCCGAAAGCTTTCCGGTTCGAACACCGCTGCCTTAAGACCCCGCCTCCGCAGCCGCTGATAGAAGTCGACGTCATCGCCGCCCCAGCCCGACATGTGGTCGTGCCAGCCGCCGCAGCGGCGACCATCCTTGCGCCGGAATAGACAGCTGCCAGAGGAGCTTCCTAATTTGCTGAAGCCTCGGTAAAAAAGTGTTGGATCACGATCCATTGCTTCTAAATAAGGCGCAATCGTGAGTAGTTCGATGTCTGCATCTAATTTGAGAATGATTTCAGATCTGGAGTAGCGCAGGGCGACGTTCTGGGCTCGACCTTGGCGCCAGAGGGGCTCGTTTTCTAATCGGATTACATGCACTCGCTCCAGATCAAAGCGCGCTAGCTGTGGAGCAAGTTTTGGGGTGGAATTGAAATCCACGATCAGGATTTTCCCCAGCTGGGAGCAGGCCAGCCAGGAAGGAAGACTGTGCAAGACGTGCTCGGCACGGTTGCGGCAAGGTGTGATCAGGTCGATGCTGGTCATCACGCTTTTAGTTCTGCTGGGCTGAACCAGGCTGGTTTAAGTGGCTTCTGGGAAAGCATCCAGTTTATTAGTTGTTGTTGATCCTCAATGGTCATGGCGCGAATTGGGACCTGGTCGTGCCCTACGTGACTTTGATGGCCTATCGGCCGGGAGACCAGGGATGGACATAAATGGGCACGGATGTTCTGATCTCCCGCAGCAAGAGAGCTCCTTAGTGCTTCAAGTTCCTCGGCACTTAGCCAGCTATTAATCCCGAGAAGACTTCTAACTGCTGGATTGAGAATATGCTTTTGTGCTGATTTTTGAAATATTTTGCTGTATTTGTGGTGTAGTTTATTGCGCTTCTCATGTGGGAGAGGTAGCTGGTTGAGAAAGCGTTTAAAGGCAACGGTTGCCAGGGGCTCGGAAACGTTTGCCCGGGGTTTGGCATCTGGGGCCAAGCTCTCACTGGGTAAGCTTTCGTTGCAAAGGTGCCGCAAAAAATTAAGTGGCAGTTGATTATTTTCGCAGAGGTCTTCATAGGCGTGAGCATTTACAGGGAAGAAACTGGCCCAAGCCTGCAGCTGCAGCTCATAGTCCCAAGAGTGACAGTAAGAGGCAAGATAGGATTGAATATCTTTTGTGTAATGAGTGGCTTGGATGAATTCACTATAACCGCTTTGAATATATGCCCCGCGTTCGCGCAGTACGGCTGTAATTTGCACATCTGCGTCTCCAAAAAGAAGGCGTATCTTGGCCACATTTGATTGCTTTCGCTTCCATAATTCTTCCGGAGAGTATAGATCTGGAACGGCGGCAAAGCCAATGCGCCAGAAGGCTTCGGAACTGATAATGGTGTGATTGTATTGTTGGGAATTTCGTATTATGGATCGAGCGATTGCCTTTAGTTCGTCTCCGGAATAGGGCTTGGGCCCGGCATTGTTGTTGAGTGCAATTGCAATGTTCCGATGGGGAATTCTTTCACCCCTGCCTGGCAAGAGCTCGGCTTCATTGGGATACCAAATTCCTTGTTGCTTAAGGGCGGTTCGGTTGCGTCGTAGTTGCCTCTGAATGGCAGTAGTGCCAGTTTTATGAGTACCAATATGGAGATGTATGGGCATGGTCGAGCCGGGCTCAGGTTGTTAGTTCTTGGAGTGTTTGGAGTACGGTTTCGAGCTTGAAGTTGTTGGATCGTTGGAAGGTAGCGGTTGCATCGTCGATGATGAAATCTTGCACATCTTGGTTACAGTCCACATAGGCGTCGCCACCACCCGTAGCACGATCGATGTTTACCCAAGTGCTGCTTAGGCTGCGGGCCCCAGCGATAAACATCACCTGTTGAGCGCGTTGCTCTCCTGGCGCAAACATCTTCAGGCTCATTGAGGCCTGGGGAAAGCCGGCGATAATTTCATAGTGTCGATACAGGCTCAGCTTCTGCTCGAAATCCAGTTCCTCCGGGCAGATCACATCCACATGGGGAAGCTGGTCTAGCTGGGCCACCAGCTCAGCTTCTTGGGAGTAGTGGGTGCTTCCGGTACTCAGCTTGTGGCGCGAAAGATAGGCCAGTCGCCGCTGTGGCCTGCTGATCGTTTCAAGGCGGTCCCGCAGCCTGGGCTTTAGCGCGGCTTTGCAAGCAGGCCGTAAATCCTTGCTTGCAAAGCCGCGGTCGCAGTAGAGCGCCGAGCTTGATATGAGGCGGCCTGCCTTGAGCGGTCGGCGGATTAGCCTCACACGATTGCGAAGTCCCAGCTGTTTAAACCATTCCTGAACCAGGGCAAGTTTCAGTGTGGAGCGGGGATGTCGATGGGGTGTGGCATCGTGAAACCAGATCGGCAGGTCATTGTCGCGGTACTCGCGCAGCAACTGGTAAGCCCGGGCCGAGTCCAGGATCAAGTGGCCGATATGATCGTAAAGTGTGCCCCCGTAGAGCACTAACTCGTGCTCGCGTATCCGTTCCTGTTTATAGGGATTTAGTTCAAGGCGGGCTGCAGGATGGCAGCAATGTCTTTTGCCGCGCATGTCACTGAGTTCACGCACATGGTTACCCTCAGAGTCAAATACGCCGAAACCATGGCGCCTCCACCACAAGGTCTGACCACTGCGGCGGCGTGGAGGTAGCAGGGTGGCCTGCTGCCATTGCTGAAGAGGCTGGGCATCTCGAACCTCGAGCTCCCCCCAGAGACTTGGATGGTCGTTTGGAATTGAGGCCAGACTTTGCATATCAGCGCCCTGCCAGCTCCCGCATTGTGTCGATCACCAATCCCGTATTGAAGCGGTTGTGTCGTTGAAAAGCCTTGGACTCGGGATATTCAGCCAGTTCTTGGGTAAGACTGCAATCAACTACCTTATCCCCGAAGCCGAAGGCTTTATCGAGATTCACCCAGTTGCTGTTTAGGCTTTGTGGGCCGGCTACAAACAGCACCTGTTCTGCCAGCTCTGATTGCTTTCGGAAGGGTGCAAAATACTTAAGAAGTAGGGCTGCCTGGGCGAACCCTGCCACTAGGTGATAGCGTCGATAGAGACTTAGCTTGGATTCGATCGTAAGCTCTTCTGGGCAAATTATGTCGATATTGCTAATCTTTTTTAAGGCTTCCACTACTTCCTCTTCGCCTTCGAAGTAGGTGGTGCCGCTGCTGAGTTGGTGCCTCGACAGATAGGCGATCCGTGGGCTTTCTGCTTGCAGGCTCAGTAGTTTGCGCCGTAGTTTCGGCGCTAGGGCTCGTCGTGCTGCCAGGGGGAAATCAGTAGATACAAATCGTCGGTCGCGATAGAGTACTTCTGATGAAATCAGGTGCTCGCACTGCAGGGTGCGGCGAACAACCTGGACGCGCTTTATGATTCCCAAACATTCAAACCAGTCGTTCACTAGGGGATGGGTGATGCTTTCGCCCTCTCCCAGCGATGGATAGTGAAACCAGATCGGCTCTCGACTCTTGCGGAAGAGAGGTAGCAGTTGGTACAGCCGGCTCAGATCCAGTAGTAGGTGACCGAAATGTTCAAATACGGTGCCGCCGTAGAGCACGAGTCCGCGTTGTTTGCCACCTTTTATTGGCTGGCTGGGTAGCTCCGTTGGGAGCTGATATATCGGGCGATATCCCCGCAGGTCATTGAGGGCTTCGATCGTCCTGCCTTCTGCGTCAAGGCCGCCCTGCTTGCGGGTGGTCCACCAAGGATCAGACCGACCTGTTCGGCGGGTAGGAAGCAACCTGGCTTTGCGTTCGATCACTAGTGAGGCTGCCGGCGTTAAGCCAAGGTCGCCCCAGAGGCACGGATGATCGGCAGAGAGGGAGCCCAGGGGGGAGGGCAATATCAAAGGTGATGTAGATCCTTGAATACAAGAACTTTACTCAAGGGGTAGCAGTTCAATTCCCAGGTTGGCTGCGAATGAGCGCAAGCTCTTCGAGCGCTCCGTTAACTGGGCCGCTAAGGCGAGCTCCATATCCCGTTGTCGGGGCAGCACTAGACGGTGCTGCTGGATCGCTTTCTGCACCCAAGGCTGCCTCAGTACGTCCCAGTGACTGTCACCAGGGACGTAAGAGTGCACCGCCAGGATGTTCGCCAATTCGGTATTGTGCCGACCCAAGAGCATGCGCATTCGATTGCGACCCTTTTTGAGGGTTGCACCGCTAC
Organism: Cyanobium usitatum str. Tous; assembly: GCF_963920485.1. Classification (NCBI taxonomy): domain Bacteria; kingdom Bacillati; phylum Cyanobacteriota; class Cyanophyceae; order Synechococcales; family Prochlorococcaceae; genus Cyanobium; species Cyanobium usitatum. The sequence continues at coordinate 284,083 of NZ_OY986431.1, forward strand.
CTTCGGCTGGATCAAAGCGCCAACGCAGTGCGGTCAGACGGTGTTGACGCTGAACTCTGGCCAATATGCCATTGCGATATGCCGTGAACTGGGGCTGCCGGGCCAGGTCGGGATGGGGCGGCAGCCAGGCAGTGTCCAGGCGCGGGGCCTCGGTGTTTTTTGTGGCCATGCGTTGGGGGACCTCGGCAAAGTCAGCTGCTTTTACGAAGCCGCTGTTCAGGCCTGCCCGACAAAGCCGCCGATAAAAATCCACGTCATCGCCGCCCCAGCCAGACATCTGGTCGTGGTAGCCGCCGATTCGCCTCGCCACCAGGCGCGGCACCAGGCAAAGCCCCGAGGAGCTGCCGCGCTGGCTACAGCCCCGCAGGAAAAGCTGCGGGTTCAGAGCCATGGCCTCCACGTAGGCGGAGATGTCCACGATCGCGATGTCAGCATCGAGCTTCAGGATCAGATCCGCATCAGAGGCCTGTAGGCCCACGTTTTGTGCCCTGCCTTGGCGCCATAGGGGCTCATCGTCCACCCGCAGCACCGTGATGCGGGGATCACGATTCCGCCCAAGGGCCTCCGCGACCGGAAGATCCGACTGGAAGTCCACCACCAGGATGCGCCGCACAAGGGGATGGCTCAGCCAGGAGGGAAGGCTGGCGCGCAGGTTGGCCAGACGGTTGCGACAGGGGGTCACAACGTCAACAGTGGGCAGGGCGCGACTGGACATGGTGTGACTCAGTGGCGGCGATGAAAGCGCAGAAACAGGTCACGTAGTAGCCGCAGATCCTCTAGGCCGTCCACTTCCTCAAGCAGCTGCAGGTGCTCAGGTCGATAGGCCAGCAGGTCATGCCGAGCGAACAGGTACTGAAAGGGGCCTTGGGCCATGCGTGCATTCACGTCGCCGAAGAACCCCTCGAATTCGCGACAAATTTTCAGCAGATGGAGGGGTCGCTGTTCGGCCTCGAACTCGGGCACGAAGCCCAGCCCTTCCAGGGAGTGCATGTCCACTAGGGAGTGGTCAGAGGAGTAGTTGAGCACCTCCAGCAGATCGCTGGCTCGGGGCAGGATCTTGCGCAGAAAGTCTTTGTTGAGCAGGCTCTCCGCCCCGCAGCTTGCGGCCTGATTGCCGCTGGCGTAAATGAACAGCTGTCGGACAGGTACCTTCAGCACGGTGCTGAAGAAGTGGTGACTGCTTCGTCCGCTGCCCTGGACGTCGATCAGCAGGGGCTGACGTGTAGGTGTTGCCGGCTCAAGTAAAGAGCGGCTGTAGGCCCGGTAACCCTTGGAGGCCCGGGCTTTAGCTTGGCGAGAGGTGAGGTAATAGGCGTGGGGTGGGAGTCCAGTGCCGCTCTGCTGGCACCAATCCGGGGCGAAGCGCTGCTGGGCCTCCACCATCGACCGATATAGACCGTGCAGGTAGGCGCAGTCACGGGCGCAGAACAGCAGCTGGCTGGGGCCATCTGCTCTGCAACCTCTGTGCATCAATTCCAGGCTCAACAGGTAGAGCAGCGGCAGATTCAAACGCCGCTGCACCTTTAGCAAACCATCAATGCCACCGCTGCTCGGTTCAGGGTCTGGCCCCCGCCCGGGCCGGTCTAGGCGTTGTAGTCGCATCAGATTGGCCAGGCCGGTCAGCCCGGCGTCTTCAAACTGCCGTTCCAGCGATGAGAAGCCGGTGCTGCGCACCTGCGCCACCTGATGATCACGCTGGGCTGCCTTGACTACGTCAGCCACGACGTTGTCGCCTCGGTGGCGGGCTTCAATTCCCGCCTGTCGAAGCTTGCGCCAGACCCGGCCTTGCTGCTTGCCGCTCGAGCTCACCAGAAATGGATGGCGATCAAGGTTTATATGTGGGCGGGCGATCATCCGCATCTGGTCCGCCGAAAGATACATGTCGCTGATGACTAAATCGCCGGCTCCCAGTCGATCGAGATTGGCGCGCACCGGCTGGGCGAACTGGCGCTCTGCCTCTAGCTCCAGCTCCATCAGTTCCTGACAGCGCTCAGGTTGTAGCCCGCTAGCTTGAGTCAAGACTTCGTAAATGTGTGCCAGTTGATAGTTATCTTGTCGTTGGCGTGCCTGGCGTTCGGCAGTTACGCGCTGCTGGCGGAAGTTGGGGATGCCAGCCAACTCGCCTACGTAGTCGAATACACGCTTGGGATCACTATCCCAGCGGGTGATTAGGGTGTCCCAGAAGTCGAAGCTTTGAATTTTTAGAACTTTTTTGATACTGGGTATAGCGCTCCTTTCTCTGCCCCAGCGTCGGTGGCGGAGCAGTATGGCCGTGCTGCCTATCGCCAAACAGGCAAAGCCCTGATGCCGCAAATTCCGTCTTTTCAAAAAACCGCGCAGTCCCAGCAGTCCCCATGGGCAGGGTGGCAGAACCTGTACAACTAATTGAGCAAAGTTGTTGCTCGTAGATGGGAGAATATCAGCGGAGTTGCCACCCCACTCCACAATCACAACTCTTGGTCCTGCTCCCTCTATGGGGGATGATTTTTGTTGGGAGGAGAGCACCAGTCTTGGTGCGCCATGGCGCTGGATAAAACGATTTACGAGCGCGGAGCGACATCCACTTTGACTTTCCAGCAGCGCCCAGTTCAGTTGCGGAGTTCCGGGATCAACTTCTGGGCGTGTCAGATCAGCCAGCATCAGATCGAGAAGTCCTTCGATGTCTGGCACAATTTGGCTCACAGAATCACAAAGCCCAGGTATCGATGGGTTTGCCCATGTAGGCCAGCATCTGCTCGGCATCGGGCCGCACCACCTCCAACACCTGGCTGCGCAGCTTGTCCGTCCAGGCGGGAGCCTCCACCATTGCACGGCCCTTGTCACCGGCTTCGTTTACTCGTGGTAGCTGGCCATCATCAAGGAGCAGATCTAGATTTGCTGGGTCTGTTGAAGCTCCCAGGAAGCTCAATAGAGCTGTAAGTGTGGGGCGAGGTGCTGCGATCAGCTCTTCGAAAGTAAGACAGTGGATCTGGTCGTCAGGATAAAATTTGCGAAAGGCTTGCAAGCGTTCGTGATATAGGGAGCAGCCCACCACTAGGCGACGCAGGTGGCCAGAATTCATCAATCCACTGAAATCTCGGGTGCCAGGTTGGCGCCCCTTGCGATGACGCCATTGAGAGACGATCCTATCTAGTGGATCGCGCACCACATACACCAATTTAAGATTGGGTAGATAGCGGTGCATCAAAGCTGGGGCGTTGGTAGAGCTCTTAAGTGCGCTGGCATACATGGTGCTACCTTCGCCGCGCAACTTGCAGGCCTTGCCAGCTTTAAAAAGACGGCCATACCATTTCCAGCCCATGTCGTAGCGCCGACCAAAGAATTTTGGCTCTTTCGGTTTGCTGATAAAGAAGTCGGGGTGGCGAGGCAATATTGAAGTAAGTGTTGTTGTGGCAGATTTTGCCGCTCCAATAATGATGAAATTTGGCAATCTCCGGCCCAGTGCCTGCACCTCGGCCTCGTGTTCGCCCCGTAATCCGGCCTCAATTACTTTTCGCAATTGACGGTTGAGGCCCAAGACGTTCTCCTTAGTGGGGTGGGTTTGATGGTATGTATTTTACGTCAATCGCCTTGCCTGATCAGGCGGGCAGCGTAGCTGTGATGCGTTCCAAGGGGGTTGGGGTCACGCTGAGCTGGCCACGGGCAAGTTTATACAAGTCGTGATCACCGTAGAACAGTTCCACGTCCTCTCGGTAGCGCTCCCTAGCGAGGCTGATCAGGTTTTCGTCGCTGAAGTGGTCGGTAAGATCTGATTCGCCAGCTCTGCGTACGTTTTTACTGGGTAGCTTGCCAAGTGCTGGCAAGCCAGCTTGACGCATGCGGCGGCGTAGCAGCTGCCAGTGGTCTGCCATTGCTTCCATTTGGCCGATGAATCCAGGCACCGGCACACCGTCTATGCAAAGAATGCTGCTTTGGGGGAGTAGGTGTACGTCTAAATCAGCATCTGCTGTGGCGACCACCACCTCCAGAAAGCGTCGAAACGGCATATGACGCTCCAGCCCCATTCTTTGCATCGCCGTCGACAACGTGTCGTTTTCGATCAGCTTGTTGTTATAGGCCGACACCAAACGATCGAAGGGGTTGCGCACGAAGCTGAAGCAGAAGTGGCTGCTACGTCGTTGCATAGCCTCCACCGCGTCGACCATCGTGGTTTCGCCATGGGTCCCCTTGCGCCAGAGGGCATCGGCGGTGGTGCGGTAGCCCTCCTCCGGCGGTTGATCAAGCAGTCGGGTAAGGGCGGCCTTCACTGACGAATTGGCCACCTTGGGCACCCGCCCATAAATCAGCGGCAATTGTTGGAAAAGGATGAAGTGCTCATCCAGCACTGCCGGCAGCGCAGGGTTGGCGGCCGTCATGCTGCTACCAAATTGGGACCTACGGCTAGTTGATGCTGTTCCAGTCTCTCTAGGGCCAGCCAAGCCCCTTCCCCATTGTTTTTGTGTCCCTGCCAGATTTCCGGAATGAAGGAGGCTGTGGGAGCCATCTGGCGCAGCAGATTAAAAACATTTGCCCAGTCGATATCACCCTCGTCTATTTGCAGACCCTCTCCATCCACTCCGCTGGAGTCGGCTAGGTGTAGGTGGGCTGTGAGGGGCAGAATTCGCTCTAGGAAACTCGAGAAGGGCTGGTGTAGATGGTTGCAGGCGAGCTTGGAATGGGAAACATCCAGGCATACCCTTAGGGCGTGATTGCGGCAGAAGCTTTCGATGCAATCCGCATCGACAAATAGGTTGTGATATCTCTGGCCGCCGAAGTGCCAGGGAAATGGTGGCATGGTTTGGGGAATGATCTCCACTCCATCGCAGTGCAATTCCCGCAGGCTGGTCGCTAGTTTGTCTAGGAGCGGCAGTCTTTCCTGGCTGCTGAGATGGTGGTTCGCAGAGAAGCCCCCCACATTTGTCACCAACAACACTTCGCCTGGGCACTCAAAGCGCTTACTCAGCCGGGCGGAGAGGTCGAGCACCCGCTGCAGTTCCGTCACTGAATGGCGTCGATAGTCTTCGTCTTGGCTGCAAAGGTCGAGGGTGTGGTCACCGGTGAATAGTTCAGGAGCGTGTATCACCAACCCCATTGGCACCCGTTCTGGTAGCACTGCGTCGATATCTACCTCCACATCTTTGTAGCTGAGATGTATTTCCACGAGGTCGAGGTTGCTGGCGCCTTGGAATGCCTCGAGATCGTGATACCTCACTGGCACGCCAAAGGGATTAGCGAAGCTGTATGGCCTCGGGGTGGCTGCCGCGCGTTTCAGGTCCGATTCGAAGAAGCATTCGCCCTCGGCTTTGTCACTGCTAATGCTTTGGCCTATTAGGTCGTTGAGCCGATAGGGCTGAAGTCCCTGTCCCGGACTCTGGATCCGCACCATCTCGCGGCTGATCGGAGTGCCAGCTGCAATCGGGCAGGCAGCCACCAGGCTCTTAGCCAGTATCTCCCGATTCATCAGCTCGCCCTGGCTGATGCTGCGGGGGGATTCCGAGCCCATCGACTCCTCCACCGCCCGAATCCCAGCCACCATGGCCGTGAATTCCTCGGGCAGCAGACTCACTTTGTGGTCGTTGCCCTCCATCCCTTGGTCGAGGGTGATGTGCTTTTCGATCACTGCCGCCCCAAGAGATACGGCTGCGATTGGTACGGCAAAACCCCGCTCGTGGCCCGAGTACCCCACCGGCGCCTCAGCCAGCTCCGCTAGCCGCCGCAGATAGCGCAGGTTGACATCCTTGAAAGGGGTGGGATAGGTCGAGTTGCAGTGCAGTAGCGCGAAGGCAGCTCCCTGCTGACGCAGGTGACGAATGCCGGCACTGATTTCGAGCTCGGTGGCCATGCCGGTGGAGGCAATCAACGGCTTGCCAGTGGCGGCGATGGCACTGAGGAGATCGTGGTTGGTGAAGTCGGCCGAGGCCACCTTGTATCCCGGCATGCCCCAGCTATCGAGCTTCTCCAGGCTCGTGGTGTCCCAAGGGGTGCAGAGCGGGATCAACCCCTGGCTCAGGGTGTGATCGAAGCAGCGGAACAGTTCATCGTCACTGAGCTGGAAACGCTCCAGTAGATCGAGGGTGTACTGGGTTCCCAGGTCTGAGGCCATGTCGTTGCTGTCGCCCGCGTTGACATACAGCTGATTCATGTCCCGCATCTGGAACTTGGCGCAGTCCGCGCCGGCAGCGGCTGCTGCGTCAATCAGCTGCAGGGCGATCTCCAGGCTGCCGTTGTGATTGTTGCCGATTTCCGCGATCAGAAATGAAGGGGCGCCCTCACCTATCGCTCGGCCCGCTAGCAGTAGCTGCCGCTGACCGCCTCGGGCCACTGCCACCACCCTGCCGTGGTCATCGAGCAGAGGGATCACCTGGATCTTCTGGGAGAACAGGGCCGCCAAGTCGGCTGCTGCGCTGGCTTCGGCTGCTGCCACGCAATCTGGATTCATGGCATCGGTGACCGGCCTGTTCAGGTCAATCAGGTCGCTGGCCGCGATCCAGCGGCGGAAGTCCCCATCGCTGAGCACCCCTTGGAGAATGCCTGCTTCTGACACCACAAAGATCAGCCGGCATTTGTTGGCCGTGATCTTGTTCAGTGCCGTCAGGATCGGGTCTTCGGCGAAGACGACGAACTGGGTGAAATTCCGCTCGATCTGAACCGATTGCACGTCTATTTCGCCTGCTGTTTCCAGTTGCGGACTCTAGAGCCGGAACCGGGGGGTAACCAGCAGGGCTAGACGGCGCAGCCAGCGGTTGCTCTGTTGCAGTGCTGCCAGGCGGCGACTGATGTTGCGGTTGTCCGGCCGCTGTAGCAGCGCAACCTCCAGTAGCCGCCGGGCTTCCCCATAGTCGCGGCAGCGTATGGCGGCCTCGGCTCCTCGCCGTAGCTGGTTTGTGGAGAGGTCAGCGGCATTAACTACATAACCAGGATGGTTCAGGTTCAGCCGGCTGTCCTGCGAGCTGTGCTCCAGTTGCTTCAAGGCCTGCAGCAGGTTGGTTGGGGTGAAATCGGTGTGATAACCCACCCAATGCAACCAGTCGGGATCAGGATCGGGGCCCCCATCCAGGCTGTCGAGATCCTCTGCCGTTGCCAGGGATCGCAGTAGGCCTGAGCCGGCAAAAAACGGCGTGCCCAGGTCGTGACGCAAGCCAAAATCGTCCATCACCACCGGTCTGCAGCCCAGGTCGAGGGCGTCGAACAGGGCGGTTGACGACACGGTGGCCAGCAGCCGGCTGTTCAACAGCAGTTCCGCAAGGGGTTCGTAGCTGAGCCGCAGGTTGGCTGGAGGGCTGCCCAGGGTTTCCACCAGGGTGTGGCTGATATGGCTATCGACCGTGTGAAACGTCGTTTCATGGGGGGCTACCCGCGGTTTAATCACCACCTCCCATTCGGGTGAGCGGCGGGCCAGCCGCGTCAAAGTACGGATTAGGTGTCTCCGCTCAGAGGCGGCCGCCGGCATCACAACCTGTTCGGCGAACACCAGCCTTTTTGGTCGCTCCCCTTGCTCCTGCACAGGAAGGTTGCGGCCTAGGCCCGTGAGCACGCTGCGCTGCTGTTGAAAGGGGGTGTGGCGCAGCAGCAGATCCAGGCGGGCCTGGTCACGGGGGCCATTAAGGCAGATCAGGTCGTAACCCAACCTCCAGGCAATTGCTTCCTCGAAGCGCTCCAGCACCACCCCGTTGAAGCCACAGAACAGGGGACGAGCTTGTCGCTTCTGCTGCAGGCAGTTGCGGTGGTAGCAGCTGCGGAATTCGGCCAACTTGCTGCCAGTGAGATACACCCCGATCGCGTCGAATTGGTCGAGTCGTCGATCTGCCAGCAGAGCCTGGGCATTCAGCGTCCACACCGTTCCGATCAGTTCCAGGGCTTTGAGCACGCCTTCCGGGGTCCCATCGCGCGGAATCGCGTTCACTGTGATTGTTGCCCCGTTTGCGTTGCTGAAGCGAGCCAAGGCCTGGCAAGCCAGTAGCTGGCTGTCGCTGTCCGCAATCAGCAGGATCTGGAGGGTCATGGCTGCCGCTCCACCAGCTGCTCCAGCCGCCGCAGGAGCCGTTGGGGGCCATTGGCGATGGCCCAGCCCCGCTCTGCCAACCATTGGTGATTGGGGCGCTTCAGCTTGGCGAGTCGATCCAAGGGCACACAGTCGGCAAGTTGGTACATGGCACCAGAGCCGAAGAACAGCGGTCCGTTGAAGTCGGTGCGGATGCCGTAGTCACCGAGCACCACGGTTGGCTTACCCCACACCATGGCCGTGAGCAGCCAGGGAGAGGCGATGCCAAGGCAGGCGCTGGACTGGACCAAGGCAATGGCTAGGTCATCAACCTGGCCGAGCTGAAGGTTGCTGGGGGGGGACAGATCCTGCTGGAAGTGCCAGGCCAGGGAAGTTGTGGGCTCCTGCGCCCCCTCAGTCTTCAAGGGGGCATCGGGCTGTATGCGGATCTGCCAGGAGGGGCAGTCCAGGGCGATCGTGCGCAAGCGTTGAAACAAGACACCGTTGGCAAAAGGGGAAGGGGGGATGTCTTGCTGATCAAGCACCAGTAGCAGTGGTGCTTGGCTGTTGGAGTGGCCCAGCGGCTCGGTTGGCAAGCACCAAAGGCCAATGGCCTCGCTGGCCTGGGATGCGCTTTGGCTGCCGCGCACCAGCCAGGCCAGTTCCTGCATCTGAGCCTCACCCTGCAGGCAAATCAGGTCGTAGCCCAGGCGGGGCAGCAGGTCTGCCATCAAGGTGTCCCCATACAAGGGGCGAATTGGGCCCGTAAATAAGGGGCAAGGCCGCTTCCCCCTCAACCGAGCCGACTCCAAATGCACCTGCCTGAATTGGGTCAGCTGGGCCCCCTCAAGAAACACGCCAACTGCGTCAAGCCCATTGAGAAGGTCGCTGCTGGCGGCGACTAGAGGCTGCAGTGGTAACCAGTGCTCATTGCTGACTTCGGGACTGATCAGAGTTACGTCCGCTCCCAATAATCTCAGTTCCACCGCAAGCCGCTGGCAGGATCCCAGTCCGGGCTCTCCGTCGCAAACCAGTGCCAGTTTCATCGGCCCTTAAACAGCCGCTCCAGTCCCCAGAGACCTACCACCCTCTGGCGTGCCCGTCGCAGCAGATTCCGTCCGCGATGACTCGCCACTAGTCGGGAGCGGGCGCCGGCAGAACTAAGCATTTTCTTACCCCCTTTTGCCAGGGCGTAGGTCTGCCAGGAATTACTACCCCAGCCCGGGGGACCTTCCCTATCTGCCGACTCGGAAGATTGGGGCGGATTATTCAGTCGGCTGGCCAGGGCGGCAATAAAAACCTGGTCACCTCCAGGAATGTGACCATGGCGCTCTGGCCAGGCCTGATCGAGGCGGAGGCTGAAGGGGTCTCGAATGATTGAGTCGAAATCGGCGATGGCTGCCGATTCAAGAAAGTAATGATTGCCCAAGGTTTCATTGACTCCCAGGTCCGAGACAATGCGGGTGCTCACACTCAAAGCCATTGCTTCCATCGCCGCGGTGGAGGACACAGTGATGGCGCAGCCGCACTTTTTCAGCAGAGTTAGGCTGGGCTTGTAGCTGATCTGCAGGTTGGGTACGCGGCGGCTGAGCTTCTCAATCCGGCTGGCCATCTCACCATGCTGGCGATGCAGGGTGGCTTCGACTTTCGAGGTGCGTGGCTTAAAGATCACCGGATGCGATGGCCAGGCCTGGGCTAGATCGGCAAGGCGCCTACAGATGTATTTGCGTTGAATCGGGTTGTCCGGCACTGAGGGCTGCTCGAAAAACACGATCGAGGCGGCATCCGGTACTTGGAGTCTTGGTTCGATCGACCAGAGGATCGGCAGGCCAGTCACAACAGCATTGCCGCTGTCCAGCCCTAGGGCACTGCAGGCATGCCGATAAAGCTGGGCGTCGGTTTCTCCGTTTAGACACAACAGGTCTACGCCGGAGCGATCCATCATTCCCTCCAGTTGATGGCGGAACAGAATCCCCGGATAGGCGCTAATGAGTACGGGCCGCCGGAGCTGATCAATCCAGGCCGATTGGAGCAGTAGCTGGGTCTCTCGGGTGCGGCGTCCATCTAAACCGAGCACAAGGGCATCGACTTGCACAAGATCGGTGCGCAGCTCTCGTAGTTGGCCCCACTCGTGTTGCTTGATGGCGGTGCGGGGATCGATGCGGCGGATCTCCAGCACCTGGCGGCGTGAGAGTTTGCGACCAGGCAGTTCAAGCAGATGCAGGCTCGTCGATGCACCTTCCTTACGCGCTACGCGCAGCAGGTTCATGGCGGTTTTGCCGAAGGAGTCGAAGCAGGCCAGGGCTGCCACCTGGCGCCCCTGCAGGCTGCCCATCAATTGCATTCCGATGAAGTGTGTTCCGATGAAGCTTGATTGGCCCCATTCAACAGGGGCGCTAATCGCTCGCAGAGCTCAAGGTCTTCCATGCTGTCTATCTCAGGGGCTAACCCTTCCAGGGGTACGGGCAGGGTGGGCTGGATGAAACGGGTTCCTTTTTCCAGAAACGCTTTTGTACGAATTGCGTAAATGGCACCGGTCTCTAGGTACGCGGGCTCCAAGTCCTGGCGACGGCGGCGGGGTTCGCTGGAGTTGTGATTAATTCCTACCCCGTGGCCATTGCCATCGAGGCACCACAAGAAGCCGTGCCATGGCATCACGCTGAAAGCCATGTTGGCCTGGCTGAGTTGAAGGGCGTTCACCACAGCATCAATCTGGGGCCCAGTGGTGAAGGGCGAGGTGCACTGCAGAAAAACAAACAGGGCGGGCAGAGGGCCAAGCTCTGCTAGCTCGGTGAGGGCGTGGAGCAGGGCCAATTCTGATGATGCTTGGTCCCCTGAGAGCTCACTTGGTCTCTGCAGCCAACTCGCACCCTCCTCTTCGCCAAGATGGCCGATGCAGGCGTCGTCGCTGCTCACCCAGATGGCTCCGACGCTCGAAGCTGTCTTAGCGGCCCTAACGCTGCGTGCAAGCAAGGGAATCCCATCAACGGGGCGAAGATTTTTGCCGGGAACCCCTTTGGATCCACCTCGCGCAGGAATCAAAGCAAGCGGGGCCAGATCTGGATCTATCCGGATCGCCAAGGCAGGAGCACTCATCCAGCGCTACCGCTGGGGGGGCGCAGTCTGCCGTTGGCACCAAGGGGGTAGAAGCGCAGGGGATCTTCAGGCGCCTGGGGCTCGGGCGCCGACTCCAGGCAGGTGCTGCTTTGGTGTCGCTGGAGCGCAAGCACAACTTTTTTGATCCGACCAGAAGGCATGCCCGTTTCGGCCGAGATAGCGGCACAAAGACTGTCTAGAGGGCCTTGGATCTGCATGCGTCGGATGACCGGACTACTGCTTTCAGTACGGAAATCGAAGCTAGCAGTCTTCACCTGTCGGTACCTTGGTTCAAGGGAATCCGTAGCGCCCCCCGCCTTTGGTCTATCCATCCTCCGCAGTTCGACTGGGCCTGCCGGATGCAGGAATGTTCCGTCACGCAACCTTGAAGGCCCTGCTGTCTCCTTTCAGCTTGGTGCGCGGTTCGGGTCGCTGCGGTCGTGAGCAGTTGGATGCTCTGCTGGCCTGGGGACGCAAGCCCAGCGCTCGCGCTGCTGAGCGGCTTGCTGTCGCCCGTGGTCTACCCATTTGGCGATGTGAAGATGCCTTTGTTCGTTCCCTGGGTTTGGGAGCAGACTGCCCGCCTCTTGGTCTGGTCCTAGATGATTTAGGGATCTATTACGACGTCTCAGAACCCAGCCGTCTTGAGCAGCTGATTGCCCGTAATCACAGCCCTGACGAGCTGGCTCGCGCGATGAACCTGCAGCGCCTCTGGCGCGAGCAGCGGGTCAGCAAGTACAACCAATCTGCCGATGTACCGGCACCTGTTCAGCCCTATGTACTGGTGGTTGACCAAACCGTTGCCGATATTTCGATACGACTGGGTTCAGGTTCTCAAGATCAGTTTGCCGCCATGTTGGCCGCGGCACTTCGAAATCATCCTGGTCTCAAAGTGGTGGTCAAAACCCACCCCGATGTGGTCTCTGGTAGAAAAAAGGGCCATTTTACGGCCGAACAACTAGCTGATTCCCGCATAACTTTAGATTCTAGTGGTGGTCATCCCGCGGCTCTGCTTGAGCTGGCTGAGGCTGTGTATGTGGTGACTTCCCAGCTGGGCTTTGAAGCCTTGATGTGGGGGAAGGAGGTCTACTGCTTCGGACTTCCTTTCTTCGCTGGCTGGGGACTAACCCATGATGAACTGCCTGCGCCGTCTCGACGGGCTTCCGCAGGCCAGCGACAGCTGGCCGATCTTGTGCATGCAGCTCTGGTCGAGTATGCAGTTTATATCGATCCTCATACTCTTAAGCCCTGCGAAGTTGAAGATCTAGTGTGTTCGATTGGCTTGCAACGTCAGAGATTGGCTGCCGATCCCGCCCAGGCTGGGGCGCTTGGCTTTACACGCTGGAAAAGACCCTTCTTGCGGCGCTTTATGCCTGGTTGCGAGTTGTCTTTTTTGCGCTCACGAGTGCGGCAACGCCATAGGCAGATTGTCCACTGGGGCCGGGCTTCTGAGCAGCTTTTGTTGGCGCATCCTGGTCGAGTAATTCAGGTGGAAGATGGCTTTCTGCGCTCAGTTGGATTTGGTAATAAGATTCATTTGCGAATAGTTCAGCTACTTAATAATGTTGGGATCAGGGCTGCTCGTCCTCCAAGCCCTTTGTCTTGGGTGGTAGATCACCAGGGTGTCTATTACGACTCCACCCGGCCTTCAGCGTTGGAAAGCTGGCTTGCGACTGCTGATCCCAGTATTGAGCAGCTCGAACGGGCCGCTGCCCTGCGCCAGCGTCTAGTTCAAGAGGCAATTACTAAATACAATCTTTCGGCTCCAGCTTGGCATAGACCATCTGGATTGCGGCGGGTAGTACTGGTGCCAGGACAGGTAGAAAGTGATGCTTCAATTCGATTTGGCGCACCAGGAATAAGAACCAACTTGGAGCTGCTTAAAGCCGTGCGCAATGCGGAGCCAGATGCATATATTATTTATAAGCCCCATCCCGACGTAGTCGCGGGGCTGCGTCGATCTTCCGTTGCTGAAAGTCAAGCCTTGTTGGTAGCTGATTTGGTGCTACGAGAGGCTTCGGTGCAGCAATTATTTGCTCAAGTAGATGCGGTTCACGTGCTCACCTCTTTGGCCGGATTCGAAGCTTTGCTGCGAGGCATAGAGGTCCATGTTTGGGGACTTCCCTTCTACGCCGGCTGGGGTCTTACCAAGGATGCCCACAGTTGCTCTCGTCGAGGGAGAAAGCTTAGTCTAGATGCTCTTGTATTTGGGGCATTGATAGCTTACCCGCGCTACGTCAGTCGTCGCAGTGGCTGGCAGATCACCCCAGAGCAGGCCATCGACGAGCTGGTGGCATGGCGCGCATCTTCCACTGCTTAAATATGGACACCTTCATTATTCTCAACATGGCAAAATTAACTCCAGATCAAGCTCAAGGGATACTCTTTTGAACTCTTCCAGGCCTGCGACTTTGGTTCATGTACAGATCAATGGCCCTGTGTTGCTGTTGATGGGCCCGATTGGTCTCTTTTTTGCACGCTTCTGCAACTACCTCCGCGGCTGTGGTATCCCGGTCGTCAAGGTGGCTTTCCCCCTGCATGAATTTGGTTTTGCGCGAGATGTTCGCGTGCCTTTTAACGGCTCAATGGAGCAGTGGCGCCCCTTTTTGCGCCAGCTGCTGGTTGAGCGCGGAATTCGCCACATCTTTATGTATGGAGATTTTATAATTCCCCATCGCGTCGCAATCGAGGAGGCTCAGCGCATTGGCATTGAGGCTTGGGTGTTTGAACTCGGCTATATAAGGCCTAATTACATAAGCTTAGAGCGGGATAGGGTGAACTCCCGCTCTAACCTAAATCAACCACTTGAATTTTATAGGTCCCTGCCGCCTGTGAATGTCTTGCCTGGTGGTTGTCTGGAGCCAGGTTGGCGCTGGCGCAAGATTTGGAAGGCCCCAACTTTCCTCCAGCACGCTTTCACTAGTTATCCGATTATCGAGGGTGAGCACAAGTTACAACCCTCGCCTCAGTTTATCTGGTGCCAAGTGCGTGGCAATTGGCGTTTCTGGCTCTACAGATTTAGTGAACGTTCAATCAAGGCGAGACTGCTTGAGCATCTCTCTTACTTCTTGGTGGTGCTTCAGGTCTCTAGTGATTCACAGATCCAGATGGGTTCTCCCTATCGGGGTATGCATGATTTTATTGAGGATGTAATCGGTTCGTTTGCGGCTAATGCCCATGCCTCCGATCATCTGGCCTTTAAGCACCATCCGCGTGATCGTGGCTATAACCATTACGGCAGGCTAATTCAGCTTTTGGCCACCCGTTACGGAGTCTCCGGTCGTGTGCATTATTTTCACGATGGTGCCTTGAGCCGTTTTCTGCGGGCCTGCAGGGGCGTGGTAACGGTCAACAGTACGGTTGGGCTGCAGGCCCTATTCCATGCTGTGCCTACAAAGGTTATGGGGCAAACTTTTTATAACTTACCTGGCCTTACTGATCAGAAACCTCTGGATCAATTCTGGCAGGAGCCCCAGACTAGTGATCGGCCACTTTTTTATCGCTTCTACTCCCACCTGGTTACTAGCACTCAAGTTAATGGCAATTTTGATGGCGACTTCCCCTTCCGGACTACTTTCCCCATAGGTCCCGATGCTCGCCGGTTAGCGCCTTCTCCCCAGCTGCCCGATGCCCCCATGCCTAGCCGCAGATCTGGCGTAATCCAGCTGCCTCGGCTACTAGGCCGTTTGGGCTGGGCTGCAGGGTTTTTTGGGATTTATAGCTTGCAGTTGCTAGCTCTCGCGTTGGGATTTAAGCGTGCTGCTTCCTGGTTGCTCGCTTGTACAGCCGGGGCGGGACTAAGGGCTCTTGGCGTACAGGTGGTCCTTGATGACAGCCAGCCCGGCGAGCCAGTTGGCGTGCCCTTGGTTCATATCTGGAATCACACAAGTCCGATCGATGTGCTGGTGGTGCAAGGGGTGATCAGGTTGCCAAGTATCACAACTGCCAACCTGCATATGAGCCACTTCATGCCCTGGTTTTCTCAGTCGGCTGCCAACGCGGGCCATGCGCTGATGAATCACAAAGATGGACAATCGCGCACTGCTGCTCTGTATGCCGCTTCCCGTACCTTGGCTGATCGGGGCCAAGTGATCCTGGCGCCTAATGGTTCACTGGTTACCCCAATAGATCAGAGAGTTTCGGCGAGCCCCTTACTGCTAGCCCGTCGTCACAATGCCCTTGTTGTGCCATGGACTTTTGTGCAGGAAGGCTTGCCGAGTCCGGAGGACTTGCGCTATCGCCCCCTTAGATTGCTGCTGTCAAGGCTTACTGCGCCGTTAGGAACTATTTATTGCCGGCGAGGGCGTGCCAGCGATTTGCAGCTGCCGGAAGGAAACTGCGACGTCGGCAGCTTTAAGGCAGCTGTGCAGGCTTACTACGCCCGCAGCACCAACCTTCCCAGTAGAACCGATAAGGGGTGATCAGGCGGCCAGGATCAAGCTGATGTTGTGACCGCCGAAGCCGAATGCATTCTTGAGGGCATAGCGCTCGCTGTTATGGCTTGGCAGTACTAGCGACTCCTGTTGAACCACTGCAAGATTTACGGCTGGATCGAGAGGGTTTGAGTTCAGGCTGCGCGGCACTATTCCTTGACGCAAAGCTTGTAGGGCAAGGATGGTTTCCACTGCTCCGGCTGCCCCGAGTAGGTGTCCCAACTGGCCCTTAGGTGCTGTTACAGGCATGTGGTCTAGGGCATTGCCTAGACCGCGGCGCAGGGCTCGCGACTCTGCCAGGTCTCCCACTGGTGTGCCCGTGGCGTGAGCCTGGACGAAGCTGAGGTCCGCCACTGTCAGATCCGCCCGCTGCAGGGCATCGGCAATTGCTTGGCTTGCTTGCAGGCCTTCTGGTTCAGGGGCAACGATGTGGTGACCATCGCTGCTGCAACCGCAGGCCTGGATTATTCCCAAGGGAGGAGGTGCTCCGCTGGCCAGGTCCCGCTCCCTTTGCAATACCAATACGCCTGCGCCCTCGGACAGCACGAAACCGTCCCTGTCCTGGCCATAGGGCCTGGAAGCCTGCTCAGGTTCCTCATTACGACTAGAGAGCGCCCGCATTGCGGCGAACCCCACCAATCCCAGTCGATTCACAGGGGCTTCTGTGCCACCTGCCAACACCACGTCAGCACGATCGTCAGTGATCAGTAGCTGGGCCAGCAGCAGGGCTTCGGCGCCAGACGCGCAAGCTGAAACTGGCGTATGGGCCCCTCCGTGAAGTCCAAGGTCGATAGCAATATGACTTGCCGCTGCATTGGGTATCAGCATTGGCACAGTCAGGGGGTTAACCCGTGTCGGGCCCGCATTCAGCAAGATGGTGTGCTGGCGCTCAAGCGTGGCCAGGCCACCTATCCCCGTGCCAATCACAACTGCAATTCGGGCAGGATCTACACCTGAGAGGTGGGGTGAAGCTTGCGCCCATGCTTGGCGGGCTGCCAGCAGGGCCAGTTGGGAACAGCGATCCAGGCGCCGTTGCAGCAGGGGCTCTAGGGTCTCGCATAGGTCTTGCTGTACGCGACCTGCCAACCGGATAGGCAGGTCTTTTGCCCATTCATCAGCCAGTGAGCTAACTCCGGAGCGGCCCGAGAGTATTGCTTTCCAGGTGCTTTCGGGGTCGTGCCCTAATGGGTTTATCGAGCCCCAGCCGGTAACCGCCAGCCGTTCAGAAGGCTTGCGCATCGGGTTGCTCCATGGACCTCAGGTGGTTCTGAATATCGCCCACCGTTCGGAATTTGAGCAGGTCTTCCTCCCGGATTTTGATGCCGAGGGACTCATCGGCTTCGATCAGAATTTCGTAGAAGCCCAAGGAGTCAATGCCTATGTCTTCGATCAGGCGGGCCTCAGGGGTGATCTGGGCAGGGTCAGCTCCTGAGATCTGAATCAGGATCTGAGTCAACCGATCCTGAAGATCGTCGGGGTTTTGCAGCGAGACTGAAGCAGTTGCTTGCCCGGAGTTTGTAGGCAGATGGGCCTCAGAGCTGGGTCGGCGGGAAGGATTCGCGGGACTCAAGGGCAGGGATTCAGCCTGGTCGTTTTCAGGGTTCGCGCGCATCGAGGACCCCAAAGCGACTGCATGGAAACGTACCAGCCCAGAGGGCTGGTTCAGCTGCCTCGGTACCAGCTGAAACGCCGGTAGACAGGTTGGTGGACGAAGTCGATGAAGTGCTGTAGACGACGGCGGGGGATGCGGCTGAGGTCGGCAGCCATCAGGATTTCGGTGATTTGATTGAAGTCACGGGCCAGGGAGAGGTTTCGAACCCTGGCTTCCATCAGGTTGATGTACTGGCGGAGCAGCACGGGCAACCGAAAGCTTGGCTCTAGTTGCTCCCTGATCTGCTGTTCAAGCCCCTGAATGGTCTCGATGGATCCCTGGGCTTCCATTGGTGCAAGCCAGCTAAGCGAATGGCGGGGCTGGGGGCAGGGCAGCTCCGTTTCTAGAAATGGTGCCCGCGTCAGGCTGCCCAGAAAGCTTTGGTTGACTGCGTCGCTGTAGGCAAAATGGTTGTAGGAGACCAGCCCATGGATGGATTGGTAGCCAGAGGAAACTGCCACCTGAAGTCCGCCCCTAAACAGGCACATCAAGGTGTGAGGCTGGCGCTGGAAGCGGGGCGCAAGTGCTACTCGGCCAATTTCCAGGTGATTGCCTCTCTGGGCCAGAACCGTTTTGATGCCTGGATAAACGTGCTCGAGGTAGGACTGATGACCTCCTGGAAGAGGCGTCTCGGCGCCGGATTCGCCGCTGTTGCCGCAGTCATGTCGAGGCACGAACTGGAGCCGGGCAGAGCCTGCCAGCTCGCCGCTACAGCCCTCCACCAGTAGGAAGTGGTCGTAGAAGCAATCCCTGCTATCGAGGTCACGGGTCTGCCCCGATCCAGAAAGTTGCTGGCGGTAGGTCAGCTCCCGCAGAATGCCGACTGCGTCTGCATAGGGTGCAAAATGTTCACCGGGCAGCAAATAAAGGTCGAGCCCCTGGGAGCTGAACAAAAAGTAAGGGGCGAGCTCAGCCTCTACCTGCTGAAGAGGAAGGGCTACCGGGGCTGGTTGATTCAAAATGGTCCCTTCCTTCCCCTTCACGCTTGGGCTCAAAGTAGGTGAAGATTAGCCCCGACTAGACACCGCACTGGCTTAGCTGCCACGCCAATTTCCAAACCCCATCGCCTTCCAGGACCCTTGCCTGCAGATTTCCATTCCCAACCGTTTGCTCCCTGCAGGCCCCTGGCCAGGCTGATGCTGGCCACAGCACTGGGTGTCCCCTTCAGCTGCCTGGCGGCGCTGGCTCAGCCCCAGCTGAAGGCTTACCCCATGCCTGGGGCCTCAGGAGCTCTGCCGAGCGCCTCTGCTGTGTGGCCAGCAGATCCGGGCAGGAGCTTTCGCTATCGCCTCGGCCCTGGGGACCGGTTGCGTATGTCCGTATTCAAGGTTGAAGGCTACGCCGCAGAAGTGGAGATACTCAGCGATGGCACTATCAACTTGCCGCGGTTGAACTCAGTGCCCGTCTGGGGCCTCAGCCTGGATGAAGCTCAGAAACGGATTACAAGCTTGTATTCCCGTTACCTGCGCAGACCTCTGGTCTATCTCGATCTAATTGCTCCCCGTCCGGTGCGGATCACCGTGGTTGGGGAGGTTCAGAAGCCCGGCTTCTATAGCCTCACCCCACAGGCTAATAGCTCCAGTCTCCAAGCTGTCGGCGCCCAGCAGACCACCGTTTCCAGTGCCGGTTGGCCCACCTTGGTCGATGCGGTTCAGAAAGCAGGGGGCATTACTGCCACTGCCAATCTCTCTGATGTTGTGCTGATCCGTCAGGGAGGCAGGCCTGAATCGCCCAAGACCAGCTTCCGCTTTGATTTTCTGTCTACTCTTTTGGGCCAGTCTCAGACGGTCAATCCACTGTTGATGGATGGGGACACAGTTCAAGTTTCCAAGCTTGAAGGTGTCACTTCTAATGAGATTTTGATCAGGGCTGGTAAGTCGAATCTTTCTGCTGATGCCATTGCCGTTATGGTCGTGGGAGAAGTTAATGCTCCCGGTCTCAAGCAAGTTCGCTCCAATAGCTCGCTCACCGAGGCGGTAATGGCAGCCGGAGACCTCAATCAGCTGAGAGCCGATGCCAACTTCATTCGCCTGTTGAGAATGCAGAGCGACGGCACAGTTGCCTCAACTCGGTTGCGTTTTGAGCCAGGAGCCACACTTGGCTCAATCAACAACCCTGCTCTGCAGAACGGTGATGTGATCGTTGTAGCCCGTAATGGCTGGACGAGTCTCAATCAACGTCTTGCTCAAAGTGTGGAGCCCCTTGGCCCCCTCTTGAACGCGGCTTCCCTGTACAACATTTTGATTAAAGGCCCCTAGGCAGTGATCAACCCAGCCCGCATCCGCATCCTGGCCGTGGGCAAAGTGCGCAAGGGCTGGGTGCAAGAGGGCATTGCCCTCTATCGCAGGCGGCTCCCGGGGCTGGAGATAGTGGAGCTGCGGGATGGTGGCATGGCTCGCGAGGCGGAGGCCTTATCCGCTGAGCTGCGCGGCGGCGAGCAGTTGGTTGCCCTGTGCGAGGAGGGCCAAAGCTACGACTCGTTGGCCTTCGCCAAGGCGCTTGAAGGCTCTGGCTCGGAGCGGCTGGCGTTTGTGATCGGTGGGGCCGATGGCCTCGACCCGGCGCTCAAGGGACGGGCCCACTGGCGCCTGAGCCTCTCACCGATGACCTTTCCCCACGAGCTGGCGCGGCTGCTGCTGCTGGAGCAGCTCTACCGGGCCAGCTCGATTCAGCAAGGCGGGCCCTACCACCGCCCAGGCGCTTGAGTGGGGTGGTGCTTTCGCCAAGCGATGACCACGATTGACAGCCGCTACGAGGGAGCCCTGAACTGTCTGCCGGCTCAAATCCCTAGTCGCTGCCAGACCACGCCCAGGTTGGCCTGATGTAGATCGGTGCTGAAGCACTCAGCCAGCTGCTCAGCGCTGAGCTTGCCCGTCACCTCGCCGTCGGCTTCAAGGTTGGCGCGGAAGTTGCCGCCGTCTGTGTTCCAGGCGCTGTGGGCGTTGCGCTGCACAATCCGGTAAGCGTCTTCGCGGTTGATGCCGGCTTCCACCAGGGCCAGCAGCACCCGCTGGCTGAACACCACGCCGCCGTACACATTCATGTTGCGGGCCATGTTGTCTGGGTAGACCCCTAGGCTCTTCACTACCTCGGTCATCTCCCGCAGCATGAAGTGCAGGGTGGCGGAGCAGTCGGGCAGCATCATCCGCTCCACCGAGCTGTGACTGATGTCGCGCTCGTGCCAGAGGGCGCAGTTTTCCAGGGCCGCCACCACGTAGCTGCGCAGCACCCGGGCCAGGCCGCTGATGCGCTCGCTGCGGATCGGGTTGCGCTTGTGGGGCATGGCCGAGCTGCCCTTCTGGCCCTTGGCGAAGTTCTCCTCCACCTCGAGCACGTCGGTGCGCTGCAGGTTGCGGATCTCGGTGGAGAAGCGCTCTAGGGCCGCGCCCACCAGGGCCAGGGTCTGCACGTATTCGGCGTGGCGATCGCGGGCGATCACCTGGGTGCTGGCGGTGTCTGGCTCCAGGCCGAGCTTGGCGCAGGCGATCGCCTCCACCTGGGGGTCGGTGTTGGCGTAGGTGCCCATGGCGCCGCTGATCTGGCCCACGCTCACCACCCGCTCCAAGCGCTCCAGTCGCTCGCGGTTGCGTTCCACCTCGGCCAGCCAGCCGGCCAGCTTGAAGCCGAAGCTGATCGGCTCGCCGTGGATGGCATGGCTGCGGCCAATCATCACCGTGCCCTTGTGCTCGCGGGCTAGCGCCCTGAGGGCATCGGCCAGCAGGTCGAGCTCGGCGCGCAACAGGGCCACCGAAGCCTTCATCTGCAGGGCCAGGCCCGTGTCGAGCACGTCGGAGCTGGTCATGCCCACGTGGATGTAGCGGCCCGCATCCCCCACGTGCTCGTTGACGTTGGTGAGGAAGGCGATCACGTCGTGGCGCACCTCGGCCTCGATCTCGAGGATCCGCTCCACTGAAAAACTGGCCTTGGACTTAATCGTGGCAACCGCCTCAGCAGGCACCCGCCCCAGCTCGCAGTTGGCCTCGGTGGCGGCGATCTCCACATCAAGCCAGCTCTGAAACTTGGCCTCTTCACTCCAGAGGTTGCCCATCTCGGGCAGGGTGTAACGCTCGATCAAGGCCGCGTCTGGCTCACGTCCAGACCAATGTATGGGTGCGCCCCTTAGGCAGCCGTCGTTAGGCGCTGGTGCTCCACCTCCCAATGCACCTGCTGGCCCCAGGCCTGCTGCCGCACCCAGCAGCGACCGCCGCGGCACTGGATCAGCTGGAAGGGGGGTAGGTCGGAGGGTTGATTGCGCAGTTTGACGAAGCTGCCGGGATAGAGCAGTTCCAGCACATTGGCTGCAGCATTTGCGGTCCGGATTGGGGTGGCCATCGGTGCCGGATCAACTTCTGAGCGCCATCCTCTGCTGGGTTTTGGTGCGGAGGCAGAGATGCTTGGAATCTGTTCCGTTTGCGTTGTGGTTTGATCACAAAACGTGGAGCGCCATGGCCCGCAAGCAACGACTGGATTTGGAGCTCGTGGCCCGCGGCCTGGCGGCTAGCCGTCAGCAGGCCCAGCAGTTGATTAGGGCCGGGCGGGTGCGCCAAGGCGACAAAGTGCTCGATAAACCAGGCACCGAGGTGCTGCCGGAGGCGGAGCTGCTGGTGCAGCAGCTTCCCCGCTACGTATCAAGGGGTGGCGAAAAGCTGGTGCGGGCTCTGGAGGCCTTCCCCATCGCCGTGCAGGGGCGCGTTTGCCTTGATGGCGGCATCTCCACTGGCGGCTTCAGCGATTGTCTGCTTCAGCACGGGGCCTGCCGCATTTACGGAATTGATGTGGGCTACGGCCAGACGGCCTGGAGCCTGCGCAGTGATCCTCGGGTAGTGCTCAAGGAGCGCACCAACCTGCGTCACCTCACCCCGGCCGAGCTCTATGGGCCCGAGGACCCCTGGCCCGATCTAGCGGTGGCCGATGTGTCGTTCATTGCCCTGGCCTTGGTGCTGCCGGCGCTGCTGGCGCTGCTGCAACCCCAAGCACCCGTGGATCTGCTGCTGCTGGTTAAACCCCAGTTTGAGGTGGGCAAGGGCCGGGTCGGCAAGGGCGGGGTGGTGCGTGATCCGGTTGCCCACTGCGATGCCATCGAAGGGGTGATCACCGCGGCCACTGGCTTGGGCTTGGTGGCCTGCGGCCTGGTGGCCTCACCGATCACCGGACCTGCCGGCAACCACGAATACCTGCTCTGGCTGCGGCGCTCCGATTGCGATGGCCAGGTCGGAATGGCTGATGGGGCAGGGGATGCTTTTGAGCCTGTTGAACAGCTTGTTGAACCAGCCCAAAGCGACCCAAAACTCCGCCCTGCGCCAATCAGCCCTGCGCCAATCAGCCCAGAGCAAATAAAAACCCTGGTAGCCAGCACGCTGACCCCCAGGGAATAAAAATCAAAAGGGGAGCTGGCGCTCAGATGGCGCCGCTGTCCCGATCACCGGTGCGGATTCGAATCACCGAATCAATTGTGCTCACGAAGATCTTGCCGTCGCCGATTTCGCCGGTGCGGGCAGCGTCTTGAACGGCGCTCACCACGGTGTCCACCTTGTCGTCATCGACAACGATCTCAAGTTTGAGCTTCTGGAGGAATTCGACGGTGAATTCAGAGCCGCGGTAGCGCTCCACCTGGCCCTTTTGACGGCCAAAACCCCGCACTTCGCTCACGGTCATGCCCACGATCCCCGCATTGACCAGGGCGACCTTGACGTCCTCGAGCTTGAAGGGACGAATGATGGCCTCAATTTTTTTCATAGGAACAGCTCGGGCTAAGTAGGAAGTCTCTCAGGAAATCCCTGCCGATGGTAGGGAGTAGTGCCATTAGGCCCGAGCTTTGTGGGGGTCGTCGTAGCGGTTGCTACCGGCCAGGGCAGCCGTTGGCTGCGGCCACTTTCCTTAAGATCGCCTAGTGGCACTGGCCCTTTCCCTTTCCTTGCTCCGATGTCTTCCAGCCCAGCTTCTGCCAGCGCGTCCTCCCTCACCCAGACGCCTATGTATGGCGAGCGTGCCATCGCTGAAGCGGAGTTGATCTGTTTTAACAATCCCAGGCCTGGCCGTGCCTACGAGATTTCGATCGAGCTGCCGGAGTTCACCTGTAAGTGCCCCTTTTCCGGCTACCCCGATTTTGCGGTGTTGCGCCTGATCTACCAGCCCGGCCCCCGGGTGGTGGAGCTCAAGGCGATCAAGCTCTACGTAAACAGCTACCGCGACCGCTCCATTTCCCATGAAGAGGTGACCAATCGCATCTTGGATGATCTGGTTGCCGCCACCGATCCCCAGTGGATGCAGCTGGAGGCTGATTTTCACCCCCGCGGCAACGTTCACACCGTGGTGCGCGCCAGCCACGGCATGCGGCTGGCTTGTTAAAGCTGGGCGAGCATCTGGGGCAGCTCGGCAGCGAAGCCGGTGAGATTGCGGTTGCAGAGTCCGGCCACATGCAGCTGGCCCGCTTGGCCGGCTGGCTGCTCGGCGATGGCCCAAAGCTGACGCGTAGCAAGCAAGCTGAGCCCACCACCGGCTAGGGCGATCGCAAATCCTGCGTACACCAAAGGCACGCCCGGATCCCGCTTCAGCAGGATGCCACTGGCGGGCAGCACGCTTTCAACCCGTATCGGCAGCCCCTTCACCTCCACCGCTGGGCCGCCTGGAGCTAGGCGAGCTAGGGAGATTCCGTCGGCCCCGTAGATCTCCACAGGCCCTTGTTCGCTGCCCAGGCTGAGCAGCACCGGCTCGCTGCCATCGGGACGGGTGGGCAGCACGATGCCCCAAATCTGTTCGCCTAGCTGAGGAAAGCTCTGCAGCGGTAGCTCCAGCAGGGGGCTTTTGCCCAGTTGCAGGCTGATGGTGGCCAGGGCCCAGTCGGCTTGATACATGGTGACCCCCTGGAAGCGCAGCGGATGGTTGACGCTGATCTCGGCCTGCTTCAGCAGGCTGCCGCCGCTGCCATCGCCCTCCAAGATGCGCAACTGGGAGGTGAATTGCTCAGGTCGCCCGGCGGGATCGCGCTGGATAGAAAAGTGGTCGAGGGCGAGGGTGAGTTGGCTGCTGCCCCGGCTGTCCATCAGCTCCAGGCTGCGGCCGGGGGCCAGGTATTGCTCAGCCCGTTGCCCCCCAAGTGCCCCCCAGGCGGCCCCGAGCATCAGCACCACCATGCCGGCGTGCACCAGCAGGGGTCCGACCCGGCCCAGCAGCCCCTTGCGGGCGGCTAGGCGGTCGTCGTGGCGCTGAATTTGCCAGCCCTGGCTCTGCAGTAGTCCGGCCAGCCGATCGAGGCTCGTCTTGGGGGTGTCGGTGCTGAGGGTTTCGGCCACGCTCAGCTTGCTGAGCTGGCGGGGGGAGCTGTAGTCGATCCAGCGCAGGGCGGCCTGCAGGGCGGGCCACTGGCGGCGCCAGCTGCACAGCAGCAGGGCTAGGGCCAGCCAGGCCAGCAGCCCCAGGAACCAGCCGCTGGAATACACATGGTCGAGCTGCAGTGCCAGCACCCCATCAGCGTTAAGTAGTCCAAGCCAGGGCTGGGGGTCATAGAGCCGGTGGTAGAGCTCGGCTGGTTCCCGCTGGGGGATGGCCGTGCCGACGCCACTGGTGCTGGCAATCACCAGCAGCAGCACGATCGCCACCCGCAGATCGGAGATCCAGCCCACAAGCCGCAGCAAGGCTTTCATCGCCAGTTGGCCACCAGGGTGAGGGCGCCGGTGGTCACCAGCACCACGCCGCTGATCGGGGGAACCCATTGGCCCAGCCGCCTCAGGCTCAGCAAGCCCGGCAGGCTGGCGGCCGCCGTGCCGGCCAGCAGCAGCGGCACCACCTGACCGGCTCCAAAGCTGGTGAGCAGCAACATGCCCACAAGTGGCTTGCCGTTTTGGGCCATCCAGGCAAGTAGCACCGCCAGCACAGGGGTGGTGCAGGGTGTGGCGGCCAGACCAAAAGCTAGGCCTGCGGCTATCGGAGCCAGGGGAGCTGGCACCCGGCGCCGCCAGATTTCAGGATCGGGTCCGGCGGGCAGGGGCAGCTTCAGCAGGCCCAGCAGGTTTAGGCCCATCAGCAGTGCCAGCACAGCCACCACCGTGGGAATCAGCCCGGGGATTTGGCCGTAGATCCGGCCCAGTAGGCCGCTAACCAGGCCCAGCAGCACCAGGGAGGCCACGATGCCGGCAGCAAAGCTGAGGCTGCGCTGCCAGGGAGCCTGGCTGGGCTTAACGCCGGGCGTGCCGCCAAAGCCAGCCAGATAGGCAAGGGTGACCGGCAAAAGCGACAGGGAGCAGGGCCCCAGGCTCGTGAGCAGGCCGCCAGCAAAAACAACCCCAACGGTGGTGGGGGTGGGGCTGGCCAGGGAGTGCTGCAGTAGCGCCTCGCTGCTGCGGGCCCAATCGGCCAGTTGGGGCCCAAAACTGATCATCTAATCAGCCTATCGGGCAGCTGCGGTGCGCCGGCGCCGGGGGGTAGGGGCAAGACCACCTGCCTCCAGCGAGCAGCGGATCAATAGGCCGCAAACAAGCAGGCTGGCCATCAAGGAGTTGCCGCCGTAGCTGATCAGGGGCAGTGGCAGGCCGGTTGTGGGCATGGCACCGCTGGCTACGGCGATATTGAGGATGGATTGGCCCACCAGCAAGGTGGTGCAGCCGATGGCGATTAGGCGCTGCTGGTTGCTGCGGCAGCTGAGGGCAACCCTCAGTCCCACAAAGCCAAACAGCAGCAAAAACAGCAGCAGCACCAGCGAGCCCACGAAGCCAAATTCCTCAGCAAAAACTGCAAAAATAAAATCGGTGCTCTGGATTGGCAGGTATTGCAGCTTCTGGGTGGAAAGGCCAAACCCCTCGCCTAGGAGGCCTCCTGAGCCGATCGCCATCAAGCTCTGCACCAGTTGGTAGCCGTCCCCCTGGGCATCTCGCCAGGGATCCAGGAAGGACACAACCCGCAAACGCTGGTATTCGTTAAGCATGATGCTGCCGCTGCCAAGCAGCCCTCCCGCTCCGGCTGCCCCGAGCAGCAGGGGCAGGGAAACCCCCCCAGCCAGGGCCATCAGCCAGAGCAGCAGCCCCGATAGGGCGGCGGTGCTGAGGTTTGGTTGCTTGAGGATCAGCAGGATCAGGGCCCCAAATGCCCCTAGCCAGAGCAGTTTCTGATCGTTGCCGATGCGCTTCCAGTGGGCAAAAAGGGCAGCGCCCTGCAACACCACAAAAGGCTTGACCAATTCCGATGGCTGCAGCTGTACCGGTCCAAGCACCAGCCAGCGACTGGCGCCGTTGACAGTGCTGCCCATCACCAGGGTGGCTGCGACCAGAGCGATGCCAACCCACAACCCCAGGGGAGCTAGGTGCAACCAGCGCCGCAGGCTGGTGCGTAGGCCGAGCCAGAGCAGTCCCCAGCTGGCAACCATCCAAATCAACTGGCGCTTTAGATAAAAGGCGCCGTCACCCATCTCCCGTTCAGCTACCCACCAACTGGCGGAGGTGAGCACCAGTAGTCCGATCAGGCTCCAGAGCGCCACCATGCCCAGAAGTAATCTGGCTTCTGCTGGCCACTGGGACCAGGGCAACGGCAGCAGCGCCCCAGCCTTCGGAGAACCGCTAACTGCGTCGCGGTGGGGGTTGTGAGTTGCGGTGCGGGCCAAGGCTGAAATTGGGGAGTGGCAGAGGTGGGGCCAACGTCAACCCATTGAGCCGTGAGTGGGGGGGTGTTGTCTACCCCCGCCAACCAGAGTCAAACAATAAAAAAGCCCGGCATCTGCCGAGCTTGGGGAGAAACGAGAGGTACTGAATATCAGTTGCCGACGTTCTGTTGGCGACGCCCAGCCGCTAGTTCCACTTTGAGGATCTTGCCGCCCTGCTTCATGATCCGCTGCTGCTCAGCGAACCAGCTGTCGTAGGGCACCCATTTGGTGAAATAGGTGTTTTGAAGCTCACGCTGGGAGCGGCTCTTTTCCGGGCAAGGAATGCAAGCCGTGATCTTGAACAGACGCATGGAGATGATCCTCGGGTGTGCCGATGGCAGGGATCAGTTGCCCAGGCCGGAGCAGATGTAGTCGAAATAGACAGCCATTTCACGGCCGGCATCCGGACCCACCAAGGCAGCGGTGGTTTCCTTCATGGCCTGGATGGATTGAACGGTTGCACCAATGGGTACACCCAGGGAGTTGTAGGTCTCTTTGAGACCATTCAAGACCCGCTCATCGAGGATGGAGGTGTCGCCAGCCAGCATGGCGTAGGTGGCGTAGCGCAGGTAGTAATCCAGATCGCGGATGCAGGCTGCATAGCGACGGGTGGTGTACATGTTGCCGCCCGGACGGGTGATATCCGAATACAGCAGCGACTTGGCTACGGCCTCTCTGATGATGGCCGAACCATTGGCGCTGATGGTGGCAGCGGCGCGGACGCGCAGTTCACCACTGGTGAAGTACTGCTCCAGGCGGCCCATGGCGGAGTCGTCTAGGTACAGGCCCTGAACGTCGGCCTGATTAATGACGTTTGTGATCGCGTCTTGCATGAATCCAGCTGTGGTGGCGGGGAGTAGTAAAAGAACGCTGCCTCAGGAGAGGGCGCCAATGACGTAGTCGAAGTAGAAACCGGCTTCTTCAGCGTCAGAGCCGGTGAGTAGGCCCATGGCGGCGTTCTTCATTTCCCGCACGGACTCAGCCATGGCATCGAGGGGAGTGCCGAGGGAGCGATACATCTCCTTGGCTCCGATGATGCCAACCTCTTCAATGGGGGTCACATCGCCGGCGATGATCCCGTAGGTCACCAAGCGCAGGTAGTAGTCCATGTCGCGAAGACACGAAGCGGTCATCTCCTCGCCGTAGGCGTTGCCGCCGGGGGAAATCACGTCGGGACGCCGCTGGAACAGGGCGCCACCAGCGGTCTTGACGATGCGCTCGCGGCTTTCTCCGAGAACCTGGGCGACGCGAATACGACGTTGACCAGCGCCCACGAAGGACTTGATCTGGTCGAGTTCGCCAGGGCTGAGATAGCGGGCTTCCGCGTCCGCGTTGATGATCGAGTTGGAGACGATGCTCATGCAGTTCTGCCTCGAAACAAGCGGCCGCCTTGACGGAGACCGATATCCGGTGGGTAAGGGAAAGGATCGACTTGCGCCGATCGCCAAATCATTCTGCGGCAAAGCCCCTCACTGCTCCCGTGGCGGTAACAGTTCTTCATGGCGTTTGTGTTCGGAAAACCCGCTGCAGCGCAATGGCTTTGGGCGATATTGTTAATAGCGGTTTGGCGCAGCAATTATTCATAATTTTGCTTCGCTAGTCGCTCCACTTGTTTCGGCTTGCGGCTCAACTTTTGCGACAATTGTTATCTTGATCATAAAAAACCCCCCGAAGTGTCTCCGGGAGGCTCGAAGTCGCTGAAGCAGTGCGCAGGCGCATGGTTGGCATGCGGTTGAGGCGTTGCTGGACTTAGGGGGCTACTTCCAGCGGCGAGTCGGCGCAGGTGCTTGGCGGATGCTGCCCGGCCCCGCGATGAAGTTCTCTTGGGGCTTAGCTGTCTTCATGGTTTCGCCCCCTACGGTCTGGGCTGTCCAGCTCCCCACGACCATCTGCCGACGGGCTGACAGATTTCGATTGGTTATATCCCCGGTAGTGCGTATGGTCTGATCAACGGGCACATTTGGACGTTTGTCCTGGACAAATTCATTGGCATAGGCAGAGGCGTCGAAGGGGCGGTTTAGGCCAGGCACCTTACGCGCATTTCGATCATTAGCAGTGACAAAACGCTCGTAGGGGACTGTGTCTTCGCCGTAGGTTTCGTTGTATTCGCTGCTGTTGAGAATGCCATCGACTACCCCATAGAAGCCAGTGTGGGCTGCGGTATCGAAGTAGGCATCGATTTCCCATCTCCCGAAGGTTGGGCGACCTAGCAGCCGGCGATGCATCACCTCGATGGCCTTGGTGATGTAAAGGCCGGTCCAATAACGGCGGCGGAAGGCCTTGGAACGGGCTACCTGGCGGATGAACTCCCGCAGGCTAATATCGCCGTTCTCGAGCTTGATTTCCTCAACTTTATTGCGCTCTCCGGCATAGCCAGCAGTGCCTAAAACTTGCACATAGACCGCATTAATAACGGCCTGGGTGCTGGCTTCAGTGCCACGGATGCTGGGTTGGCCGCCACGGCGGGGCACGGAGCTGCCGCCGGTAGCAATCTGCTGGAGGCGTACGACCTTGGGGCCCACTCGGCGAGGAGTGGCCTTGCGGAACTGGACGCTGTCCATCTGGCCAGGCTGGGCCAGGCCATTGCCGATCAGGATGCGGCGGCTGTCGTAGCCGTAGGGCGCTGGCCGGGTTGCCACTGAGGCGGTGCCGGAAGGGAAAATCGCGCCGTAGTTGAGGGCCAGGGGGTCGTTGCCGCCGCCGTAGACGTGCTGATCGGCGAAGGGTTGGCGATAGGAGGCGTAGAGGGTGACGTATTGGGGTGCGCCTTCGAAGGGAGCGCTGAAGCGGAATAGCTTGCGATTTGATCCCCAGCCGGCACTCTCCTGGGCTTCTTCACCGAGATCCCTCAGGTAGGGAACGGTTTCTTCGCCGAACACCCGCGCGTATTCCAGGGTGTTGATTAGGGAATCCACTAGGCCATTCAGGCCTTGGACGCTGACGATGTCGAAATAGCGGGTGAATTCCTCGCGGGAGCTGATGCCTCGACCGAGGAAGTGGCGGAAGGCCAGCTCAACCGCCCGGCTATTGGAGAAGCCGCCGAAAAACTGCTGGCGGTATTCCTTGCTGTGGCCGAGGGAGCGAATGAATTCCCGCATCGACAGCTGGCCCTGGCGCACCTGGGTGGCCTCAACCGGGCAGGGCGTCTGGCTGTAGGCCTTGGCGATGTCCCGTTCGAAAACCTGCCGGTAGGCGGCCCGAATGACTTCGGCCTTTTGGGCACCACTTAGGCGCGTCCGCATTATGAAGCGCTGCTTGCCGTCTGCGGCTAGGGCATAAATGGCAGGCAGCTGCAGGCCCTGACTTTCAGGGCTGCCGAGGCGCTGCCGGGTGCTTGGTGTGGCCACCTGCAGTTCGGCGAGCAGCACGTTGAAGTACTGAATTACCAGTTGACGGGCCTGGGGGTTGTCCTTGCACAGGCCGGCGGCTGCAGCGCGCATTTCCTGCAGAGCCACATTGGTGGCAGCCAGGGAGCAGGCCTTCTCCAGTAGATCGCGCAGGCCGCGGGTGTTTACGGCCAGGATGCTTGGGTCCCCTGCTACCAGGGCGTAGCCCACATAGCGGAGGAACCAGCCCATGTCGCGCAGCGACTTGCGCATCCGATCGGTGCCGTAACGGCCTATTGCGATCGGGCTGAAGCCGGTGGGCAGCACAACCCTCACGTCGGCGTCGCCACCTGAGCTTTCAAGTAAGCGAGTGATCAGGTTGCCGCCGGAGTCGCCGGTGCCCTGGGCGAAGGTCTGCACCGAGCGCTGGAAGGCGGCCTGGTCAGCGGCCAGAGGGGTGACGTCCCTTGCTCCACCCCCGACGACGCTCAAGGGAGCATCCAGGTAGGAGAGGGGCGTGCCGCCGGAGAAGATCCGGTTGGCCGCCTTGGCCACGATGAAATCAGCGTTTTCCGAGATGCGGCGTGCAGCTTCTAAGCGCTGCTGGCCACTCTGGAAAAACGCCACCAGGGTTTCAAGCTCGCCGCCGTCGGGGAAGCGATCCTGTTGCTCCGCCTGACGGACGCTGGAGAGCGGCAGGGTGTCGTAGCGCTGGGGTGAAACCCTGGTGCTGCCGCTGCTGGCGGTCACGGTCATTGACGAGAGCGAACCGGGCTGGGCCACGTTACGGCGGCCCCTCGGGCCCTTTGCCTAGCCATGAACAAATGTTTGCAGCTTCGCTGGCTTGCTGATGCCAATTGCTCCGTCCTTGTGGCCGCTGGACGTGAAAAGCTCAGCCTGTTGCCGCTGATCCGTCCTTGCCCGCCAGTGATGCCGCCACGCCGATGGTGAGCGCCTTTTACGACCGTTTCCCCTACCCGGGAGACCCCCTCCAAGACGGCCCGCCCCCCGGATACAACTGGCGCTGGTGCGTCGATAGCGCCTGGGCTGCTGCTACTGGAGCCCTGCCACCGCGCCCCGACTCAGGTGAACGGCCTTGGCGGATTCTCGACGCTGGCTGCGGCACCGGCGTCAGCACCGATTACCTCTGCCACCTCAATCCAGGTGCTGCGGTGATGGCAGTGGATATCAGCGCCGGAGCCCTTGAGGTGGCACGGGAGCGCATCCGTCGTTCAGGTGCGGCAAAAGCGGTGCGCGAGTTGCGTATCGAACAGCGCAGCCTGCTGGATCTGGCTGGCGAGGGACCCTTCGACTACATCAATTCCGTCGGCGTTCTGCACCACCTGCGCGAGCCAGAGGCTGGCTTGCAGGCATTGGCTGGCTTGCTGCGGCCAGGCGGGCTACTGCATCTTTTTTTGTATGCGGATGGCGGCCGCTGGGAAATTCACCGCACCCAGCGGGCCCTGGCAAGGCTGGCCGTCGGTTCAGGGGAGGAGGGGCTACGGCTGGGTCGCCAGCTCCTAGCCGAGTTGCCTGAGGGAAACCGGCTGCGACAGCATCACGAGCGGCGCTGGATTGTCGACACGGCAGCTGATGCCAATTTTGCGGATATGTATCTGCACCCCCAAGAGACCAGCTACAACCTCGAGCGTCTGCTGGCTTTTGTCGCCTCAGCCGGTTTGGAGTTTGCCGGGTTTTCCAATCCTGAGGTGTGGTCGCCGGCGCGCTTGCTTAGTGGTGAGCTGCTGGAGCGGGCCCAGGGCCTCAGTCAGTTTGAGCAGTGGAGTTTGGTGGAGGAGCTTGATCCCGATATCAGCCATTTCGAATTTTTTCTCAGCCATGGGGCGGTGAGGAAACCCGATTGGGGCGACGACGAAGTTCTGCTGGCAGCGCGGGGTGAAACCAACCGCTGCCTTTGGGGTTGGCCAGCCACCCGCTTGATGGGGCCAGACCTATCACCCCTTGACGTCAGCGAAGCGGGCCTCAATTTGATGGCTGTCCTTGAGAGCGCACCGGGTGTGGCGATCGGCCAGCTGCCTTTGGATTGGCCTGCAGCGCAACGGATTGCCGTGGCCCGCCAACTGCTGAATCAGAGGGTTTTGCTGCCGGTGCTCTGAGGGGGCGGGGATCAGCACCGTGATAGATTCCGCGCGCCTTTTCAGGGATTTGAGCGCGCTTGTCGGTATCCCTCCCCTGCCCCCTACTTCCCGACTCTGAGCCCACCGTTTCGACGGCAGTTCAGGCTGGTGAAGCGGTCGAGCAGCCGGATGATGCCACCGGTGCATCAACCCTGCCAGCGCTAACCGCCGATGTCAGCAATGGCATGGATGGTTATTTCCGGCTCCAACGCCGGCTTTTGCTAGCAACCTTGCTGCTTTCGGCAGTGGCGGTGGCTGGAACAGCCGTTTTGGGCTCCATCTCCACGGCTTCTAGCCTGTTGGTGGGTGCTTTAGCTGGCCTTCTTTACCTGTGGCTGCTCAGCCGCAGTGTCACCAAGCTGGGTGAAAATGCCCGGCGGGTTAGCAAGGTTCAGCTGCTGGTCCCGGTCGTCCTGGTGCTGATCGCAGCCCGGATCCCCCAACTTTCGATCCTGCCGGCTCTTTTGGGCTTTCTGCTCTACAAGCCGGCCGTGATCCTTCAGGCAGTCTTCGACACCTGATCCCGTTTCCGTTCCGTCGCCCTGGCGACCCCGAACTCCCCTTCGCTGGCTCCAATGCCTCTCCTTCTCCCCTTTGCTGAACTGGAGGTTGGTAAACACCTCTACTGGCAACTTGGCAACCTCAACATTCACGGCCAGGTCTTCCTGAGCTCTTGGGTCGTTATCGGTGCCTTGCTCGCCCTTGTAGTGGTTGGCACCCGCAAGCTGGAGCGTGATCCCCGCGGCACCCAGAACCTGCTGGAGTTCGTCTGGGATTACATCCGCGATCTCTCCCGTGAACAGATTGGTGAGAAGGCTTACCGAGATTGGATGCCCTTCATCGGCACCCTGTTCCTGTTCATCTTTGTGAGTAACTGGGGCGGAGCTCTGGTGCCTTGGAAGCTGATCCACCTGCCTAGTGGCGAGCTTGGTGCACCAACTGCTGATATCAACACAACCATTGCCTTGGCTTTGTTGGTATCTCTTGCCTACTTCTATGCCGGCTTGAGCCGCAAGGGACTGAGGTACTTCGAGTACTACGTGGAGCCGACACCGATCATGCTTCCATTCAAGATCGTTGAAGATTTCACCAAGCCCCTTTCCCTTTCCTTCCGTCTCTTTGGCAACATCTTGGCGGATGAACTGGTGGTTGCTGTTCTGGCATTTCTAGTGCCCTTGATTGTGCCCCTGCCTGCAATGTTCCTGGGTCTTTTTACCAGTGCTATTCAGGCTCTTATTTTTGCCACGCTCGCTGCCTACTACATCGGTGAGGCAGTGCACGAAGAGCCCCACTAGTAGCTCTTCTCTGGCAGCTCCGCTCCGGCGGTCTGCTAAATCTCCCTCGCGCAGGTCCGGAGGCATTCCGGGCCCATCTTTGAAAGGATGTCCTCAGCGCAGGGTTTTAATCCCGGTCCATAACGCGCCACAACCGCGATCCCAATCCCCCACTCCACCATGGATTCCATCACCTCCGCTGCGTCTGTTCTGGCCGCTGGTCTGGCTGTAGGCCTCGGTGCCATCGGCCCCGGCATCGGTCAGGGCACCGCAGCTGGCGGCGCCGTTGAAGGCATTGCACGTCAGCCTGAAGCCGAAGGCAAGATTCGCGGCACCTTGCTGCTGTCCCTGGCCTTCATGGAAGCGCTCACCATCTACGGCCTTGTGGTCGCCCTGGTGCTGTTGTTTGCCAACCCCTTCGCTGGTTGAGCCTTGTTGTGAGTGGAAGGAGGGCGGGGGCTTGTTGCTCCTGCTCTTCCAGGCTCGCAAACCTCAATCCCGACCGATCGTTCCAGCGCCCTCGCCCCAATGACCAGCTGGCTTCTGCTCGCCGAAGCAGGTGTCCCTGAGGGAGGTCTTTTTGACCTCGATGCCACCCTGCCGCTGATGGCGGTTCAGGTTGTTCTCCTCACTTTCATTCTGAATTCGCTGTTCTTCCGCCCCGTTGGCCGGGCTGTGGAGGAGCGTGAGAGCTTTATCTCCACTAGCCGCGCCGACGCCAAGCAGAAGCTGGCTCAAGCCGAGCGGCTGGAAGCCGATCTCAAGGAACAGCTCAAGGACGCGCGTCAGCAGTCCCAAAAGCTGATCCTCGAGGCCGAGCAGGAGATGGATCGTCTTTACCGCGACGCCCTTGCCGCGGCTACGGCCGATGCCAATGCTTCCCGGGAGCAGGCCCGCCGTGAGATTGATTCTCAGCGAGATCAGGCCATGGCCCGGCTTAATAAGGACGCCGACAAGCTCGGTGATCTGATCGTGACCCGCTTGCTGGCAGCCTCATGACTTTCATGCTCCCCTCCTTGCTTGCAAGTCACGGCGGATTTGGTTTCAACCTCAATCCGTTTGAGACCAACATCATCAACTTGGCGATTGTTATCGCCGGCCTTTGGAAGTTTTTGCCGGGTTTCCTCGGCAGTATCCTGGAGCGCCGTCGTGCCGCCATCCTCAGCGATCTGCAAGATGCTGAGCAGCGTCTTCTCGCCGCAACGTCTTCGTTAGTCCAAGCTCAGCAGGATTTGTCGGCTGCGCAACAAAAGGCTGAGCAGATTCGCGCTGATGGTTTGGCCCGGGCCCAATCTTTGCGCCTGGAAAGCGAAAAGCGCACGATCAACGAAATGGCCCGCCTTAAGCAGGGAGCCATGGCCGACTTGAATGCCGAAGCAGCCCGCGTCACCGACCAGTTGCGCCGCGAAGCCGCCAATCGGGCTATTGCCCAAGCACTTGCCACCCTTCCCGGCAAGCTCAATGCAGATGCCCAGGCCCGACTGATCGATCAGTCCATTTCAACCCTGGGTAAAGCCTGATGCCACTCCTCAACTCGATTGCAACTCCCTACGCCGAAGCCTTGCTGCAGGTAGCTGAATCTCGTAAGGAGACTGACGCTGTTGCCGAACAGGCAAAAGCCCTTCTGGCCGTATTGAGTTCGAGCCCCGAGCTCAAAGCTGCTCTGGCCTCGCCCGTGCTTGAACCCGAAGCCAAGAAGGCTGCTTTGGCAAAGCTTTTCGACGATCAGGTCACCCCTGCGGTGCAAAACCTGCTCAAGCTCTTGGCCGATCGCCAGCGCCTGCCCATGATGGAGGCTGTTTTGATGCGTTTCCTGGAGCTTTATCGGGAGCTGCGCAACATCACTTTGGCCAAGGTGACATCTGCTGCTGCCCTTAGCGAGGAGCAGCAGGCTGAGCTCAACCGCAAGGTTCAAGAGATTGCAGGCTCTAAATCAGTGGAGTTCGACCTCGTGGTTGACCCCTCCTTGATAGGAGGCTTCATCGTCAGCATGGGCTCACAAGTCATTGACGCCAGCCTTTCTGGCCAGGTGCGCCGCCTTGGGCTGGCGCTGGCCCAGGTGAGCTAGCTCCTCTGCCTGCCCAAGCTTCCGGAACCCTTATTGCTCCGGTAGCCCTCTCCCCGCTTCCCCGTCTTCCCCTCCATCAGCCCCCCTGTGGGGACTTCCTCCCATGGTATCCATCCGCCCCGACGAGATCAGCGCCATCCTCAAGCAGCAGATTGAGGACTACGACAAGTCGGTTTCGGTTAGCAACGTTGGCACCGTGCTGCAGATCGGCGATGGCATCGCCCGGGTCTATGGCCTGCAGCAGGTGATGGCCGGTGAACTGGTGCAGTTCGAGGACGGCACCGAAGGCATCGCCCTCAACCTCGAAGATGACAACGTCGGCGTGGTGTTGATGGGCGAAGGTCGCGGCATCCAGGAGGGCAGCACCGTCAAGGCAACCGGCAAGATCGCCGCCGTGCCCGTTGGCGACGCCATGCTCGGCCGGGTTGTGAATTCGCTGGGCCAGCCCATCGACGGCAAGGGGGACATCGCCACCACCGAAACTCGCCTGATCGAATCGATGGCGCCTGGCATCATCCAGCGCAAGTCGGTGCACGAGCCCATGCAAACGGGCATCACCGCCATCGACGCCATGATTCCGATCGGCCGGGGCCAGCGCGAGCTGATTATTGGCGACCGTCAGACCGGCAAAACCGCTATCGCCATCGACACGATCATTAACCAGAAGGGCGAAGACGTCGTCTGCGTTTATGTGGCCATTGGTCAGAAGGCCGCATCTGTAGCCAACGTGGTTGAAGTGTTGCGGGAGAAGGGAGCTCTCGATTACACCATCGTGGTAGCTGCTAGTGCTTCCGAAGCTGCAGCGCTTCAGTACCTGGCTCCCTACACCGGTGCGGCGCTGGCCGAATCGTTCATGTACAAGGGCAAGGCCACCTTGGTGATTTACGACGACCTCACCAAGCAGGCCCAGGCCTATCGCCAGATGTCCCTGCTGCTGCGTCGCCCCCCCGGTCGTGAGGCTTACCCCGGTGACGTCTTCTATTGCCACAGCCGTTTGCTTGAGCGTGCCGCCAAGCTCAGCGATGCCATGGGCAAGGGCTCGATGACCGCCCTGCCGATCATCGAAACCCAGGCCGGTGACGTATCTGCCTACATCCCCACCAACGTGATCTCGATCACCGATGGTCAGGTGTTCCTGAGTTCCGACTTGTTCAACTCCGGTCTACGCCCCGCCATCAACGTTGGTATTTCCGTCAGTCGGGTGGGCGGTGCTGCCCAGACCAAGGCGATTAAGAAGATTGCCGGCACCTTGAAGCTTGAGCTGGCCCAGTTCGATGAACTGGCTGCCTTCTCCCAGTTCGCCTCCGACCTCGATGCCGCAACTCAGCAGCAGCTCGGCAGGGGTAAGCGCCTGCGCGAGATTCTCAAGCAGCCCCAGTTCAGCCCCCTAATCCTTGCGGAGCAGGTGGCTGTGGTTTATGCCGGCGTCAAGGGCCTGATCGACGAAGTTCCTGTGGAGTCTGTGGTGCAGTTCTGCCGCGAGCTGCGCGAATACCTCAAGAGCAACAAGGCCGAGTTCATCTCCAAGGTGCAGACCGAGAAGCAGCTCAGCGACGAAGCTGAAGCCATGCTCAAGGAAGCCATCAACGAGGTGAAGTCGACCATGCTCGCCTCCGTTTGAGGAGGGGCATAACTAATGGCAAACCTCAAAGATATCCGCGACCGGATTGGTTCGGTCAAGAACACTCGCAAGATCACTGAGGCCATGCGCCTGGTGGCAGCCGCCAAGGTGCGCCGCGCCCAGGAGCAGGTGCTGCGCAGCCGTCCTTTTGCTGACCGGCTCGCCCGCGTGCTGGAAAATCTTCAGTCACGCATGCGCTTTGAAGATGCCGATGCTCCCCTGCTCGAGCAGCGCGAGGTTGGCACCATCACCCTGCTTGCCGTTACCGGTGATCGGGGCTTGTGCGGTGGCTACAACGCCAACATCATCAAGCGCACCGAATTGCGCACCGCTGAATTGGTTGGCCAGGGCTACAAGGTGGATCTGGTATTGATCGGCCGTAAGGCGATCACCTACTTCCAGAACCGCGCTAATCAGTACACGATTCGCGCTACCTTTACCGGTCTTGATCAGGTGCCCAAGGCGAGTGAAGCGATGGGTATCGCCAACGAAGTGCTGGCGGAGTTTCTCTCCGGCAGCACCGACCGTGTCGAGATCATCTTTACCAAGTTCATCAACTTGGTGAGCTCCAAGCCGGTAATTCAGACCCTGCTGCCCCTCGATCCCCAAGGCATTGCTATCCCTGAAGACGAGATCTTCCGCCTCACTACCCGGGAAGGTCGGCTGGGAGTTGAAGTGGGTACGGCTGCCAACTTGCAGCCCAAGCTGCCCTCCGACATTGTTTTTGATCAGAGCCCTGATCAGCTGCTCAATGCTCTGCTGCCCCTTTATCTGGAAAACCAGCTTCTGCGTTCTCTGCAGGAGGCCGCAGCTTCGGAGTTGGCCAGCCGGATGACGGCAATGAACAACGCCAGTGATAACGCCAAGGCTCTAGCTAAGAGCCTCACGCTCGACTACAACAAGGCTCGCCAGGCCGCCATTACCCAGGAAATTCTGGAAGTGGTTGGCGGCTCTGCCGGTATGTCCTGAGTCTGGGGGCTGGTTTGCAGATCGAGCCTCTGTTTCCGGTGGCTCTTGGCAGGGTGCAGCTGTTGCCTGATCCTCTGGATACGGCACTGCAACTTCAAGCCCTGCACGAGCTGCGGGGCCAAGCCAGCTCCAACCCCGATCCTTGTTGTGCCTGGACCGGCGACCTTAATGGTGTCTGGCAGCTGCAGCGTCAGCCTGCCTTTGCGCCACTAATTGCTGTCTTGACAGGCCATGCAGAAGCTTTTCTGCAGCAATTGGGTTTCGATCTCAGCCGAGTGGCCTTGCACCTGCAGCGCTGCTGGCCCGTGCTTAGTGAGGAGGGGCAGGTGGTAGGCCGCCACCATCACCCCAACGCTCACCTCAGTGCCATCTACTACCTCAACGGTGATGGCAGCGGCCGCAGTGGCTGTCTGCGCCTGTGGCCGCAGCGGCAGCTGAATGAGCTGGTGCCTGGGATGGCTGTTGGCCACGAAGGTCCGTTGGCTGCATCGCCTTGGAGCGCCCCCTGGCTGGATGTGGCTCCCCAGGCAGGGCTGCTGCTGCTGTTTCCCAGTTGCCTGGATCATGCGGTGTTGCCAAACGAGGATCCCGATGATTTGCGCTGCTCCCTCAGCATCGATTTCGCGCTAACAGCTCCCGTGGCTAGAAATGGCTCCTCGCCACCGGAATACCTGGCGCCCCACCCCAGCCAGTGGCAGGAGCTTTGATCGCCGGGGCTGGCGCGGGCGGACTGGAACAATGGTTTTTAGCTGCCCACTCCGGCACCCTCCTGTGACCGAAACCCAGACCTTCACAATCACCGCCGAGTTTCAAGGCACCCAACACATCTTTCCCTGCTGCAGCGATCAAACCGTGCTGTCTGCAGCTGAGGCCGCCGGGGTCCCCTTGCCCAGTTCTTGCTGTTCCGGGGTCTGCACCACCTGTGCGGCTTTGATCAGTGAGGGCAGCGTTCAGCAGCCCGATGCCATGGGGGTCAAGGCGGACCTGCAACTAAAGGGCTATGCCCTGCTCTGCGTCTCCTTTCCCCAATCTGACCTGCGGCTCCAGGCGGGTATGGAGGATGCCCTCTACGAAGCCCAGTTCGGTAAATACCAGAAATGAGTGCTGCGGCGCTGCGCCTGCAGCCCGTAACGCTGCAGTTCCGCCGTGCTCCAGGGCCGTTGTTGGCCCAGATCGAGGCTGCGTTAGCTCCGCACGGCCAACCGCTGCGCTGGGCGATCACCGCGGTGGAGCCTGGTCTGGCTGGATCGTGCCCATTGCTGACGCTTGAAGCGGTGGTGCTGGCATGACGGCGAGCCTGCCCCTGCCCACCTTGCTGGTGATTCCCACCGGGATTGGATGTGAGCTGGGTGGTTACGCGGGCGATGGCCTGCCTGCCGCTCGCTTGCTGGCGGCCGCGAGTGGCTGCCTGATCACCCATCCCAACGTCATGAATGGGGCCTCCTTGTACTGGAGCGATTCCCGCATCCACTACGTGGAGGGTTCGGCCCTCGACCGCTTCGCTGCTGCTGCGATCGGCCTGCGGCCGGTGCGCCGGCAGCGGCTCGGGCTGTTGCTCGATGCCGGTATCGAGGCGGAGCTGCGCTGGCGCCATCTCCAGGTTGCCGAGGGCTGCCGGGCCAGTCTGGGTTTGGAGATTGGCCCGGTGGTCACCACCGATGAACCCCTCGAGGTGACTCTGTGTCAGGGAGCAAGCGGGGCTAGCTCGGGGCACCTAGGCCGCCCCGAGCTGCTGCTGCGCGCCGGCCAGATGCTCAAGGCTGCCGGGGCTACGGCTATTGCGGTGGTAACTCGCTTCCCCGAGGACAACAGCAGCGAGGCCCTTGCGGCCTACCGCCAGGGGTCTGGTGTGGATGCCCTGGCCGGTGCCGAGGCGGTGATCAGCCATCTGCTCAGCCGCGAGTTGGGCCTGCCATGCGCCCATGCGCCGGCCCTCAGTCCCCTGCCGCTGGATCCTGGTCTCGACCCCCGGGCGGCGGGGGAGGAATTGGGCTACACCTTTTTGGCCTGCGTGCTGGTGGGACTGAGCCGGGCGCCCGATCTGGTGCCCCTGGCACCCGGCTTAGGACCCTTGAGCGCAGCCGGAGCTGATGTGCTCCGCATCGAAGATGTGGGGGCTGTGGTGGCCCCGGCAGGAGCCCTGGGGGGGGCGGCTGTGCTGGCCTGCGCTGAGCGCGGCATCCCAGTGATCGCAGTGCACAACCCCTGCGTGCTCAACGTGTCGGCG
Source organism: Cyanobium usitatum str. Tous (assembly GCF_963920485.1). Taxonomy (NCBI): domain Bacteria; kingdom Bacillati; phylum Cyanobacteriota; class Cyanophyceae; order Synechococcales; family Prochlorococcaceae; genus Cyanobium; species Cyanobium usitatum. Next base: position 324,477 of record NZ_OY986431.1, read on the forward strand.
GCGGCCCTGGGCTTGGAGGTGCTCGCTGCAGAGAGCTATGCGGCGGTGGCTGGGTTGCTGGTCGCCCTGCGCGAGGGGATCAGCCCCTCTGCTCTGGTGCGCCCTTTGCAGCGGTTGACCGCGATCAGCGCAGACAGGCCATCGGGTGGCGGGGTGTCACATCCAGGGCCCGGGCAACGCCGGGATGGCACACCGTCCCATGCACCGTGTTGAGACCGGAAAGTAGTTCGGGTCGGTCGGTGACGGCTTCGACCAGGCCCCGTCCCGCCATTGCCAGGATGTAGGGCAGGGTGACACTCACCAGCGCTTCGGTGGAGGTGAAGGGTACGGCCCCGGGCATGTTGCCGACGGCGTAGTGCTGCACGCCGTGGAGTGTGTGGACAGGATCGGTGTGGCTGGTTTCGCGGCTGGTGGCAATGCAGCCCCCCTGATCGATCGCCACATCCACCACCACGGAGCCGGGTTGCATCTGCCGCACCAGCGCCTCCTCCACCAGGGTGGGGGCCCGGCCACCGGCGGTGAGCACGGCACCAATGAGTAGATCGGCACCCGGCACCAGGCGCTCGATCAGGCTGCTGCTGCTCACCAGGCTCACCAGCCGGCCGCGGCGGTGGGCCTCGAGGCTGCGCAGCCGCTCGGGCGAGCGATCCAGCAGGAATACCTCCGCATCCATGGCGGCGGCGATCCGGGCCGCATTCCAGCCCACACTGCCTGCTCCCAGCACCACCACCCGCGCCGGCCGAACCCCGGTGCAGCCCCCCATCAGGATGCCGCGACCGCCGTGGGGGCGCTCCAGCAGGTGGGCCCCCACCTGGGCTGCTAGCCGGCCGGCGATTTCGCTCATCGGCGCCAGCAAAGGCAGGCTGCCGTCTTCGAGCTGCACGGTTTCATAGGCCACGGCAGTGGTGCCAGCCTCCAGCAGGGCCCGGCCCACCTCCGGGTAGGCGGCCAGGTGCAGGTAGGTGAACAGCACCAGATCGGAGCGCAGAAAGCCGAATTCCTCGGGCTGGGGCTCCTTGACCTTCACCACCAAATGGGCGCCCCAGGCTTCTGCGGCGCTCACCAGCCGGGCCCCGGCGGCGGCGAAGGCGGCATCGCTGAAGCCAGCCCCTAAACCTGCTCCCGCCTGGATGCGCACCTCCATGCCCTGGTTCACCAGATCGGCCACCCCGTCAGGGGTGAGGGCCACGCGCTGTTCATCGCGCTTGATCTCTGCGGGCACGCCGATGCTTGCCATCGGTGCCGTCAGGCTGGCGCCGCTGGAGCTGGGGGGTGCCATGGTCGTGCTTCCGTTTGTGGTTCCAGGTTGGCTGCGGCTGGCGATTGGCGCCATGCACGATTCAGCGGCTGATTTAGAGGCTGGCGATCGGCATGCGCCAGCCGCTGCCGAAGGCCCGGCCGCCGATCTTGAGCAGGGGCGGGGCCTGGCGCCGCTTGAACTCGGCCCGGCGCAGCAGCTGCATCACCCGTTCGGCCAGCTCCGCTGGGGTCCCCCTGGCGATCAGCTGCTCCGGACTGGCTAACTCCTCGATGTAGGCCTTCAAGATCGGGTCGAGCACGGCGTAGTCGGGCAGGGAATCGCTATCGAGCTGGTCGGGGCGCAGCTCGGCGCTGGGGGGTTTATCGCGGATCGCCCGCCCCACCAGCTCGCCGTCGCCTGGCAGCCCCAGCTCACTACGGCAGGGGCCGGCGGCGGCCGAATCGAGCCAGGCGCAGAGCTCGAACACGCTGGTTTTGTATAGGTCGCCGATCACGGCCAGGCCGCCGTTCATGTCGCCGTAGAGGGTGCAATAGCCCACGGCCAGCTCGCTTTTGTTGCCGGTGGAGAGCAGCAGCTGGCCCTGCTGGTTAGCCACAGCCATCAGCAGGGTGCCGCGGATGCGCGACTGCAGGTTTTCGGCGCTCAGACCGCAGGGCGGTCCCGCCAGCACCGGTGTCAGGGTGGTGTCGAAACTGGCCATCAGCGCTGCGATCTCAGCGGTGTGGCTGCCCAGGCCCAGGCGCCCAGCCAGGGCCTGGGCATCGTTTAGGGAGCCTGCCGAGCTCCAGGGGGAGGGCATCATCAGTGCCTGCACCCGCTCACCCCCCAGGGCAGCGGCGGCGATCACGGCCACCAGGGCCGAATCGATGCCGCCGCTCAGTCCCAGCAGGGCGCTGCTGAAGCCGCATTTGCGGGCGTAGTCGGCCACCCCCAGCACCAGGGCCCGAAACAACTGCTCGTTTTCAGTAGGCAAAGGCGCCACTGGCAAAGGTGACACTGGCGCTGAGCTGTTGACTTCCCAGCAGCTCACCTGCTCCTTGCAACTGGCCAGCTGGCTCACCACTGCACTGCCTGCCTCGACCCCACCTCTGGCATCCACCACGAAGCTGGCGCCGTCGAACACCAGCTCGTCGTTGCCGCCCACCTGATTGACGTAGACCACCGGGCAAGCGAGCCGGCTGGCGGCGCGGCGGGCCAGGCTCTGACGCAGGGCCACTTTGGCCTGGCCAAACGGTGATGCCGAGAGGTTGAGCAGCAGGTCGATGCGGCTTGAGAGCAGCTCGGCGACGGGATCGGCACCAGCCAGGCGGTGGCCCTGCAGTTCCTCCTCAACCCAGAGGTCTTCGCAGATCGTTAGCCCCAGACGCCAGCTCCGGCCGCCCCGCTCAAGCTCCAGCACGCTGGGCCCGCTGGCGGCGCAGAAGTAGCGCTGCTCGTCGAAGACGTCGTAGGTGGGTAGCAGCCGCTTACGGGCCACCACCCGCCAGCTGCCGGCCTCCACTAAGGCCACAGCGTTGAACAGGTTGGGCAACGGCGCGGCGCCTGATGGTTCGGCCATGCCCACCAGCACGGCCAGCTGGGGTAGCTCTTGGGCTAGGGACGCGGCCAGCTGGTTGAGCACGGCGCCTTGCTTCGCGATCAGGCTGGGGCGCAGCAGCAGATCGCGTGGTGGGTAGCCCCAAAGGGACAGCTCGGGGGTGAGCACCAGATCGGCCCCCTGGGCGGCGGCATGACGGCTGGCCGCCAGGATCAGCTCGCCGTTGCCGGCCAGGTCGCCAACTAGCGGATTTAGTTGGGCCAGGGCGAGGCGCATCAGGGACTTTTGAGTGGCTGGCTGAGGCTCGGATCGCCCGCTAGGCCGTAGAGATTTTGCTCGAGCAGCAGCGGCAACAGGGCCGCAGGCAGCTGGGCTGGGTCGGGGGTTTGGCGCACCGCCGAGCTGGCGGTGGCGGGAACCTGCAGGGGCAGGATCACCACCCGGCCCCCCAGCTGGGTGAGCTGCTCCAGTTGTTTGGGCTGCAGGGGCCAGCCGGCTCGGGGGGCGATTGCCAGCACGCAGGCCTTGAGCACGGCTTCGGCTTGCTTCCAGCTGGGGATCTGGGCAGCCAGATCACTGCCCACCACAAACACCAGCTCGCTGCCAGGCCAGTGGGCCGCTGCCCGCTCCAGGGTGGTGATCGCCCAGGGGCTGCTGAGCTCCTGCCGGTGGCTCAGCCTCGGATCGCCGATGGCTGCCACCAGCTCGGCAAGCAGGGTGGCCCGTTGCTCCAGGGGGGCGCCGTGGTGTTTTTGGGGGTTGTCGCTGGCCCAGGTGGCGACCGTGGGATAGAGCTGCAGCAGCCCCTCCAGCAGGGCCTGGTGGCCCCGGGTCGGTGGGTCGGCGCTGGTGCCAAACAGGGCGATCGGCCCCTCTGCGGCTTTGACGACCCCGTTGCTCATGGCAGCAGGGCCTGCAGGTTGGGGGCCGGCTCGCTGCGCTCGCCCAGCCACAGGCGCACCTGGGGATCGCTGATAGCCAGGCGCCGCAGCAGGGCGCCGGGTTGGCCGCCTCGCTGGGCGCTCCGCAGCAGTTCGGCGGCGGCCAGCCGGCCGGTGAGCCTGGTGGTGTGCACGGCTAGGGCCGCCTGGGCCAGGGCTACCGGGGCGGCTGGAGCGAGGCTGAGGCCGCCGGTGAGCGGTGCTGCCAGCAGCAGCAGTTGGCGTAGGGCGCCCAGGGCCAGCTGGATGCCGATCTGGGCGCCGCCCAGCAGGGCGTTGTGGCCGGAGAGCCGCCGCAGCAGCTGGCGGGCGCCGGCGCCATGCATCGGCAGGCCGTAGAGCTGGCAGAGCTGCAGCACAAGGGCGGTGTCGCAGGCCAGGCCGCCGGCCAGATCCAGCAGCACCAGGGGGTTGGCGGCCACGCCGGTGGCCTTGAGGGCGGCAAAGCGGCCGATCAGGCTTTGGGCGGCCTGGCGGCTGGTCCCCAGGCGCCAGCGTTGCAGGGACTGGTGAAAGCGCTCCGCGCTGCCCAGGGCATTGAGGGCGAGCAACAGGCAGCCGTGTTGCTCCAGCAGTTGCAGCAGGGACTGCCGCAGCGGCTCCACCTGCGGAGCTTGAACAACGCTGCGCACCCGGCCATCGGCCAGCAGCTGGGGTTTGCGTGGCGCGGCGGCCACCGGGATCAGCTCCAGCTGCCGGGCAGCTGCCGGCAGCCGCCGCTTGATGCTGGCGATCAGCTCGGCCTGCTCGGCCTCGCTCCAGCAGTCGCAGCGGTTGAGCACCAGCAGTACCGGCTTGCCGCTGGCCAGCAGTGGCGCCAGGGCGTCGTGCTCGATGCTGGTGAGGTCGCCGTCGAGCACCAGCAGCACCAGATCTGAGCCGAGGGCTACTCGGGCCGCCAGTCGGGCCCTGGCGGCGGCGGCGATCTCATCGATGCCAGGGGTGTCCACCAGCTCCACCCGGCTGAGCCCCTCCATGGGTTGCGCCCAGGCTTGGGCCTGCTGGTGGCGCGTGCAGCCGTGGGCCACGTCGGTGGCGAAAGCCGCCTCCCCCAGCAAGGCGTTGAGCAGGCTCGACTTGCCCACCCCTACACGGCCGAACACGGCCACCCGCAGACTGCGCTGCTGCAGGCGCCCTAGCTGGCGATCCAGGGCCAGCAGCTGGCCGGCTAGCTGGCTTTGCTCGCGGCCGCTGAGCTGGAGCTGGCGGCGCCACTGGTCGAGCAGGGATTGGCAGCGCTCCGGGATGGCGGGCGCCTGATCGGGGCACGGTTCGGCGCGTGGTTCGGGCCTCATGGCCGCATCCCTTCGCCCGCAGGTTGGGGACGGCGCCACCAGCCCGCCAGCACCGCCAGCACCGCCTCAGCGCCAATCACGCCCACGAAGCCGCCGAATTCATCCACCACGACGCGAACGCCGCTGCTGTTGCGGCGGAAGCCCGTGAGCAACCGGTCGGCCCGGATCATTTCTGGCACGTAATCGACCGGCTCACTTAGGGAAGCGGCAGTGCGATTGCCTTCGCCTTGGAGCAGGGCTGTCAGGAGCCGCTCCCGGCCGGCCACGCCTAGCACCTCATCCACCTCTTCGCCCAGCACCACCCACCACTCGGCGTTGTTCGCCAGCAGGTCTTCGCGCAACTGCTCCAGGCTGGTCGCCCCATCGAGGGTGGGAGCCGCCACCCTCGGAGTCATCAGATCGCGGGCGGTGAGGTCGTTTAGCTGGAACACCTTGGCGATCATGGCCGCTTCATCGGCCTCGATTTGGCCCTTCTGGGAGCCGAGCCGGGCCAGTAGGCGAATCTCTTCTTCGTCGGTGCTGATTTCGTTTTCGGCTGTGATCGCCGGCAGCAGGCGCTCTAGCAGCAGCACCAGGGGCAGCATCAGCCTGGTCAGGATTGCTAGGGCCGGGGCGCTGGCCAGGGCCACCGGCAGGGCCAGGCGGCTGCCGAGGGCCTTGGGCAGGATCTCCCCCAGCAGGATCACCAGCACGGTGAGCCCCACGGAAAACAGGGGCAGGGCGATCCCCTCGATGCCCTCCCGTTTGAAAACGATGGCGGCGTAGCCGCCCAGCATCAGGCTGCCAAAAATATTGAAGCCGTTGTTGGCGATCACCAGCACCGACAGGGTGCGGCCCAGCCGCTGGCGCAGCTTCTCCAGGCGCTGCGCTCCGCGCACGGGCTTGCTGCGGGCGGCAAGTTCGTGCACCCGCACCGGGTTCACGGTGAGCAGGGCAGCCTCAACTCCAGAGCACAGGGCCGAACCTGCGATCACCAGCACCACAAGCAGCGCCAGGGTGAGCAGGTCGTTCATTCCGCCATTTCGCCGCTCGCCATCTACCTATTAAATCGGCTCCGCCAGCGTCTGTCCCGCTGCCTGCTCCAAACTGGACTTATGCAGGGCCCGCCGGCCGCTTTTTTATGTTCGATCCGTCCACCTTCGCCCAGCGCCGTCAGCGCTTCTTCGCCCAGCTCGGGGAAGCTGCTGCCGTGATTCCGGCTGCTGCGCTGGTGACCCATCACGCCGACTGCGAGTGGCCCTTCCGCCAAAACAGCGACTTTTGGTATCTCACTGGTTTTGATGAACCCGAGGCGGTGGCCCTGTTTTTGCCCCATCGGCCCGAGGGTGAGCGCTACGTGCTGTTTGTGCAGCCCCGCGAGGCCAGCGCCGAGGTTTGGAATGGTTTCCGTTGGGGTACGGAAGGCGCCGTGGCCGAGTTTGGCGCCGACCTAGCCCACCCGCGCAGCGAGCTAGAGCAGCGCTTGCCCGACTACCTCAGGGGCGCTGAGGGCATCGCCTTTCGCGTTGGCAAGCACCCGAAGGTGGAGCCGCTGGTGCTGGCGGCTTGGGCCGCCCAGCTCGACCGAGCCCCCCGCAGCGGCCGGGCCGCCCTGGGCCTGGTGGCCCCCTGTCCGCTGCTGCACGAGCTGAGGCTGCGCAAGGGCCCCGAGGAGCTGGAGCGTATGCGCGAGGCGGCGCGAATCTCGGCCGAGGCCCACGAGCTGGCTCGTCAAGTGGTTCGGCCTGGCCTCAATGAGCGGCAGGTGCAGGCCGTGATTGAGCAGCACTTCCTCGAGCAGGGTGCCCGTGGCCCGGCCTACGGCACGATCGTGGCCGGCGGCGACAACGCCTGCGTGTTGCACTACATCGCCAACAACGCCCCGCTGAACGACGGCGATCTTCTGTTGATCGATGCCGGTTGCTCCTTAGCCGATTACTACAACGGCGACATCACCCGCAGCTTCCCGATCAACGGTCGCTTCAGTGGTGAGCAGCGCGCCCTCTACGAGCTGGTGCTTGCGGCCCAGGAGGCGGCGGTGGCCTCGGTGGCCCCGGGCTTCAGCGCTGAAGGGGTGCATGAGACCGCCCTGCGGGTGCTGGTGGCTGGCCTGCTGGACCTAGGGCTTCTGGCCGGATCCCTTGATGGGGTGATCGAGCAGGGGGCCTACCGCCACCTCTACATGCACCGCACCGGCCACTGGCTGGGCCTTGATGTTCACGATGTGGGGGCCTATCGCCTCGGTGAGCACCACGTGGAGCTGGAGCCGGGCATGGTGCTCACCGTGGAGCCGGGTCTCTACGTGAGCGATCGGCTGCCGGTGCCAGAGGGCCAGCCGGAGATCGAAGCGCGCTGGAAGGGCATCGGCATTCGCATCGAAGACGATGTGGCCGTGACCAGCCACGGCCATGAAAATCTCACCGCCGCTGCCCTGAAGTCTCCGGCGGCGCTGGAGCGCTGAGGCTTAGGGCTGGGCAGGGCATCAGCCCAGCAGCGGCAGCAGCATCTCCAGCAGGTTGGCCGTGCAGGGAATCACCGCGTCGGCGCCGGCCTGCAGCAGCTTGGCCTCGTAGGCAGCCCGTTGCTCAGGCTGGCCGTGCAGATGGGGTGGCGCTACCGCCAAGCTCAAGAAGCGCTGAGCGGGGCACTGGCCGCGGGCGCGCTGCACGGTGAGCACATCGGCCACCGTGTCGCCCAGGTAAACCACCGGCGCTGCGCCAGCCCCCAGGCTCTCGCCAGCTAATCGGCTGGCTAGCTGCAGCAAGCCGGTGGGATCGGGCTTGTCGGGCGCATCGCCCATGGCGATCAGGGGTGGATTGGAGAGCACCAGGCGGGTTTCCAGCACGTAATGGCAGGAGGGGGGCTCAGCGCCACTCACGAAGCCGTAGGCCAGACCTGCAGCCTCCAGAGCGCCAAAAAAGGCTTGCTGCACAAGTAGGGGCTCGTCGCGGATGAAGCCCCGCCACTGGCCCGGATCGCCGGCGGGATCGCCGCCGAAATAGAAGCCTTCGAACACCGCCACCAGCTCCTCAAACGCCGGCAGGGGGGTATGGCCAATGCGGCGCAGCAGCTCCATCGAGGCCTGCCAGTCGTTGTTCCAGCTTCCTTCGCTTTTGAGGCCGTCTATGGCGGCGGGCTCGGGACGCTGGCCATGGAAGTGGTGCACCGTTTCGACGATTGCCCGGCGGTAGCTGGCGCTCACATCGCGGATCACGCCATCGATGTCGAACAGCACGACGGCCCGGGGCGGAGAGGCAGAAAGGGGCATCAAGATTGGCTTTTAGGAACGGGCATCGCTTTCAAACTGGACGCTGGCTGCAGCGGTGGCCTCACTGCCGAACAGTTCTGCTGCCAGTGCCGGGCTGATCGTGAAGGTGTTCAGCCCTTCAGCGGCCAGGCGGTTGAGTTCGCTGGGCTGGCGCAAGCTGGCCACCAGCAGCCGCACGCTGGAGCCGAGCCCCTCAATACATCTCTGCATGGTGACCACTTCGGCTACCCCATCGCGCCCCTGATCCTGGATGCGGCCCAGGTAGGGGGCGATGTATTGGACTCCCAGGGCCGCGGCGATCAGCACCTGGTGGGGCTCGTAGCAGGCGGTGAAGGTGACGGCAACGCCGGCGCCAATCAGCTCCCGGGCAACCGCTGCTCCCTGCTGGGTCACCGGTAGCTTCACGGCGATGTGGCCGGGTGCCAGGGCCGCCAGTGCCTGGCCGCAGCGCAGCATGTCTGCCGTGGTGGCGCCCCATGCCTGCAGGTGGAGTTCGGCGATGCCAAGGGCTAGGGCCGTGTGGCTAAGGGCTGCCAGGCTGTCGAGGCTGCAGGGCTGGGCGGCCCGGCGCAGCAGAGTGGGGTTGGTCGTTACCCCGTGAAATAGGCCGCTGGGCAGCCACTGCTGCCAGGCTTTGGGATCGGCCGAATCGAGGAACAGGCGCAGGGCCATAGCCGCAGGCAGGGGCCGAGGGCGGCCAAGCGGCTGGTAGGTTAGTTCTTTGCTCTGTTGCCTTGAGCACTAACCCCATGACAGCCATCGAGAGCGCTCCTGACGCAGCAGTAACCGATGTGGCCGAAGTGGCCGCGGCTGCCGAAGACACCACCACCCAGGGGCGTCCGGTGATGCGTGGCGGCAGTGCGGCCTTGGCGACCGCCACCATTGATGAGGATGGCGTTCCCTCTGGCTATACCCCCAAGGCTGACGAAGGTCGTTTCCTGCTCAAGATCCTGTGGCTGCCTGACAACGTCGCCCTAGCGGTGGATCAGATTGTTGGCGGTGGTCCTAGCCCCCTTACTTCTTACTTCTTCTGGCCCCGGGAAGATGCCTGGGAAACCCTCAAGACTGAGCTCGAAGGCAAGAGCTGGATAACCGACAACGAGCGCGTTGAGGTGCTCAACAAGGCCACCGAGGTGATCAACTACTGGCAGGAAGAGGGCAAAGGCAAGAGCTTGGACGATGCCAAGCTTAAATTCCCCGATGTCACTTTCTGCGGTACCGCCTGATCGGCGGTGGTTTATTAAGTTTGAGTTATTTGCAGTAGTTAAAAATATATTTATTGGCACTCCGCGAGGAGTGCTTTTTTATGAATCATTTTGCTCATTAATAGCAAGATCATGAAAAATCCGGATGCCAACCCTTGGCCTCGGGTGGCATCCGGAATGAAATTATTTAAAAACTAGGCTGTTTAAAAACCTAGGCTGGTTGAAAACCTAGGTTTTAAAAAGTTAGCTTGCCTTGCTGGCTTGGAAGCGGGCGCGAGACGAAGCCAGTGCTTGCTGGGCTTTCACCTTGTCTGGGCTGGCTGGCTTGCCCTCAAACGCAGCTGCTGCCGTTTGGGCAGCCTCAAAGGCAGCCTCGGCGGATGCGGCATTAATTGAGCTACCCAGCTCAGCGGCATTCACCAAAACGGTGACCTCGTCGGCCTCCACTTCGGCAAAACCACCCATCAGGGCGATCGTTGACCAAGCGCCGCCGGAGCGCAGACGCATTACGCCCGTATCCAGGGCTGCCAGCATGGTGACGTGGCCAGGCAGGATACCTACCTGCCCAGTGGTACTTGGCAGGATCACCTCTTCGGCGGTTCCATCAAAAACGCTCTGATCAGGGGCCAGAACGCGGAGGGTGAGACTCATGGGTAGGGGTCCTCAGGGAAAAGCAGGAATCAACCCTTGGCTTCGGCAAGAATCTTGGCGGCCTTGGCCCTCACCTGGTCGATGTTGCCCACTAGGTAGAAGGCAGCTTCAGGTAGGTCGTCAAGCTCGCCGGCCAGAATCATGTTGAAGCCCTTGATCGTGTCGTCTAGCTTGACGTACTCACCCTTTTGACCGGTGAAGATCTCGGCCACGAAGAATGGCTGGGAGAGAAACTTCTCGATCTTGCGGGCCCGGTCAACCGTGCGGCGGTCGTCCTCGGAGAGTTCGTCCAGACCAAGAATCGCAATGATGTCTTGGAGCTCTTTGTAGCGCTGCAGGGTGCTTTGCACGGAGCGTGCAGTGCGGTAGTGCTCATCACCTACCACAGCTGGCTGAAGCATGGTGCTGGTGGAATCCAGGGGATCCACGGCCGGGTAGATGCCTTTGGATGCCAGACCCCGGCTCAGCACGGTGGTGGCGTCCAGGTGGGCAAAGGTGGTGGCAGGTGCCGGGTCGGTGAGGTCGTCTGCAGGTACGTAGACGGCCTGGATAGAAGTGATCGAGCCTTCCAGGGTGGAGGTGATGCGCTCTTGCAACATGCCCACGTCGGTGCCGAGGGTGGGCTGGTAGCCAACAGCTGAAGGCATGCGGCCGAGCAGGGCCGATACTTCTGAGCCGGCCTGCACGAAGCGGAAGATGTTGTCCACGAACAGCAAGACGTCTTGCTTGTTGGTGTCGCGGAAGTGCTCAGCCATGGTGAGAGCCGAGAGGCCCACGCGCATGCGGGCACCGGGAGGCTCGTTCATTTGGCCGTAGCAAAGCGCCACCTTCGACTTGGAAAGGTCGTCGGGGTTGATCACACCCGATTCCTTGAATTCTTCGTAGAGGTCGTTGCCTTCGCGGGTGCGCTCGCCAACGCCGGCGAACACGGAAACGCCGCCGTGCTCCTTGGCGATGTTGTTGATCAGCTCTTGGATCAGCACGGTCTTGCCAACGCCGGCACCGCCGAACAGGCCAACCTTGCCGCCTTGGCGGTAGGGCGCCAGCAGGTCGATCACCTTGATGCCGGTCTCAAACACCTTGGGCTTGGTCTCCAGCTCAGTGAGGAGGGGGGCGGCGCGGTGGATCGAAGCGGTCTCGGTGGTGGTTACTGGACCCTGCTCATCCACCGGCTCGCCGAGCACGTTGAAGATGCGACCGAGGGTGGCCTCGCCCACTGGTACGCAGATCGGTGAGCCCGTATCAACTGCTTCCATTCCACGCACCAGGCCGTCGGTGGTGCTCATGGCCACAGCACGGACGCGGTGATCGCCCAGCAGCTGCTGAACCTCAGCCGTGAGGGCGACTAGCTGGCCGGCGGAATTTTTGGCTTCAATCCGAAGCGCGTTGTAAATCTTGGGCAGCTTGCCGGCCGGGAATTCAACGTCTAAAACCGGGCCAATCACCTGCCGGACGGTGCCTTTGGTGCCGGTGGCGGTAGCAGCTGCCATAGGTAGGGAAATCTTGGGGAAGCGCAGGGGGAATCAGCCCGCCTGAAGCGGCGCAACCTTACCACTGCGACAGGCGCACTTGGTTGCCCCAGGCCTGTACGCATCGGGCGGTTCGGTCACCCGCACAGCCAGGGGCTGGGCAGGAATAGGAAGGGCGGCATAGGTTGGCACTCGTTGAGCTCGAGTGCTAAATCGCCTCTCAGGCCCACTCCAGTTCACTGTTCTGTGGCGTCTCAGGCGCCATGTCATTGCTCTCGCAATCCATCCATGGCTGCTGTTTCTCTCAGCGTCTCCACGGTTAAGCCCCTTGGAGATCGCATTTTTATCAAGGTGTCCGAATCGGAGGAGAAGACCGCCGGCGGCATCCTTCTGCCCGACACCGCCAAGGAAAAGCCCCAGGTGGGCGAGGTGGTGCAGATCGGCCCCGGCAAGCGCAACGACGACGGCAGCCGCCAGGCTCCTGAAGTCAGCGTTGGCGACAAGGTGCTCTACAGCAAGTACGCCGGTACCGACATCAAGCTCGGCAGCGACGAGTTTGTGCTGCTTTCCGAGAAGGACATCCTCGCCATCGTCAACTGACGACTGGCCGATTACTGAATCCGACCTAACCCCATAAGGACATCGCCTTCCATGGCTAAGCGCATTATTTACAACGAGAACGCTCGCAGAGCTCTCGAAAGAGGTATCGACATTCTGGCTGAGGCCGTTGCTGTCACCCTCGGCCCCAAGGGCCGCAACGTGGTGCTCGAGAAAAAGTTTGGTGCTCCCCAGATCATCAACGACGGCGTCACCATCGCTAAGGAAATTGAGCTCGAAGACCACATCGAGAACACCGGTGTTGCTCTGATCCGTCAGGCCGCCTCCAAAACCAACGATGCCGCCGGCGACGGCACCACCACCGCCACGGTTTTGGCCCACGCCATGGTTAAGGCAGGCCTGCGCAACGTGGCTGCTGGCGCCAATGCGATCACCCTCAAAAAGGGTATCGACAAGGCCTCCGACTTCCTGGTGGGCAAGATCAAGGAGCACGCCAAGCCCATCTCCGACTCCAGCGCCATCGCCCAGGTGGGCACCATCTCCGCCGGCAACGACGAAGAGGTGGGGCGCATGATCGCCGATGCCATGGACAAGGTCGGCAAGGAAGGCGTGATTTCCCTGGAAGAAGGGAAATCAATGGTTACCGAGCTCGAGGTAACCGAAGGCATGCGCTTCGATAAGGGCTACATCTCGCCCTACTTCGCCACCGACACCGAGCGGATGGAAGCGGTGCTCGAAGAGCCCTACATCCTGCTCACCGACAAGAAGATTGGCCTGGTGCAGGACCTGGTGCCCGTGCTCGAGCAGATCGCCCGTACCGGCAAGCCCCTGCTGATCATCGCCGAGGACATCGAGAAGGAAGCCCTCGCCACCCTCGTGGTCAACCGCCTGCGCGGCGTGCTCAACGTGGCGGCAGTCAAGGCCCCTGGTTTCGGTGATCGCCGCAAGGCCATGCTCGAGGACATCGCCGTTCTCACCAACGGTCAGCTGATCACCGAGGACGCTGGTCTCAAGCTTGAGAACGCCAAGTTGGAGATGCTGGGCACCGCCCGCCGCATCACCATCAACAAGGACACCACCACCATCGTCGCCGAAGGCAACGACGTGGCCGTCAAGGCTCGCTGCGAGCAGATCCGTAAGCAGATGGACGAAACCGACTCCTCCTATGACAAGGAGAAGCTGCAGGAGCGTCTGGCCAAGCTGAGCGGCGGTGTGGCCGTGGTCAAGGTGGGTGCCGCCACCGAGACCGAGATGAAGGACAAGAAGCTGCGCCTGGAAGACGCCATCAACGCCACCAAGGCGGCCGTTGAAGAAGGCATCGTTCCTGGTGGTGGCACCACCTTGGCCCACCTGGCCCCCGCCCTCGAGGAGTGGGCTGCGGCCAACCTCTCTGGCGAGGAGCTGATCGGCGCCCACATCGTGGCCTCCGCCCTCACCGCGCCATTGATGCGCATCGCTCAAAACGCTGGCGTCAATGGCGCTGTCGTGGCTGAGAACGTGCGCAATAAGCCCTTCAACGAGGGCTACAACGCCGCTACCGGCGAGTACGTCGACATGCTGGCTGCCGGTATCGTCGACCCCGCCAAGGTGACCCGCTCCGGCCTGCAAAATGCCGCCTCCATCGCCGGCATGGTGCTAACCACCGAGTGCATCGTGGCCGACATGCCAGATAAGAAAGATGCTGCTCCCGCCGGTGGCGGCATGGGTGGCGGCGACTTCGACTATTGATTCCCTTCGGGGATCCGAGCCGAATTGTCTAATCTCAAATCTGATTAATCGGGAGGGCTTCGGCCCTCCCTTTTTTGTGCTCTAGATAGGCAGAACCGATTGGCTACCTAATTAAGCGTGTTCAGGCTTTGGCTGGCTTGAAGTTGAGGGCTGCGCCGTTGTTGCAGTAGCGCTTGCCAGTGGGCTTAGGGCCGTCGTCAAACACGTGGCCCTGATGGCCACCGCAGCGCTTGCAGTGGTATTCGGTGCGAGGCACGATCAACTTGAAGTCCACCTTGGTGGCGATCCCGTTGGGCAGCGGTTGCCAGAAGCTGGGCCAGCCGGTGCCGCTCTCGTATTTGGCCTTGGAGCTAAACAGGGGCAGGGCGCAGCCAGCACAAACGAAAGTGCCTGGGCGTTTTTCGCTGTTTAAGGGGCTGGAGAAGGGCCGTTCGGTGCCCTCCTGGCGCAGCACGTTGTAGGCGGCTGGGTTGAGACGTTGCTTCCAGCTGGCTTCGCTGAGTTGCCAGGCTGGATCTTGGGCCTTGGAAGCTGCTTCGGCTCGGGAGACGCCAGTGAAAAAGGCGCCCAGGCTTGATCCCAGGGCTACCAGCAGATTGCGTCGCGGCATTGGGGTCACAGACCTAACCGAGCCAGCCGGCGCTGAGCACAACGGCCAGGCCAAGAAAAATTGCCAGCAATGTCCAGCTGATGCGGTTGAGGGTGGCTTCGGCGCTACGGGCACTAGTGAACATCGAACCGCCACTAGCGGCTAGCCCGCCCATGCCATCGCCCTTGGGGCTGTGTAGCAGCACGCTGATGATCAGCAGAACGCCACTGCCAATCCACATCCACGACAAAACGGAAGTGATCATGGGCCTCCTTGAATAGGGGCAGGCTAAACGCCCAGGGACTGGGGGATGGGACTGGCTTCGGCTGCGGTGCCAGTTGCCAGGATCAGTGATTCACCGCTCATAGTTGCGGGCTTGGGCAGGTGCAAGATCTCGAGCAGGGTCGGGGCGATGTCGGCTAGGCCGCCATGGTCACGCAGTGACACGTTGGTGCCGTGGCCGGGCAACTTGCGTTTCTCGCCCTCCACCAAAATCACCGGCACGGGATTTGTGGTGTGAGCCGTCCAGGGGCGACCATCTGGGCCCTCCATCACTTCAGCATTGCCGTGGTCTGCGGTGATCAGCAGCGTGCCCCCCATGCGGTTGGTGGCCTCCATCAGCTTTCCTACGCAGGTGTCGACAGTGGTGATTGCTTCAGTGGTGGCATCCATTTTGCCGGTGTGCCCCACCATGTCTGGATTGGCGTAATTGATTACAACCAACGAGTAAATTCCCTTTTTGATTGCGGCAATACAGCTTTCAGTGAGTTCGCCGGCGGACATTGCCGGGGATAGGTCGTAGGTGGCCACCCGCGGCGAGGGGACTAGGTGGCGATCTTCACCAGGGAAGGCTTGCTCAATTCCCCCATTCATGAAATAGGTGACGTGAGGATATTTTTCGGTTTCAGCTGTGCGGAACTGGCGCAGCCCCGATTTCGACACCACTTGGCCCAGCAGGCCATCGAGAGATTCGGGCGGGAAAGCTACCGCTACGGGCAGGCCCTTTTCATATTGGGTGAAGGTGACCACATCCAGGGGGGCTTGGCGCTGCCGGGCGAAGTCGTCAAATTCCGGCAAAACCAGGGCGCGGATCAATTGGCGCACTCGGTCGGGCCGGAAGTTGAAACACACCAGAGCGTCTCCGCTCTTGATCAATCCCTCCGCCAATCGCAACGGTTCGAGGAATTCGTCGCCGATCTCTTGGGCGTAGGAGGCGTGGATGGCGTTGACCGGGCTGAGCTCGGATATCTCGCTTGGTTCGGTTAAGAGTCGATAGGCCTTTTCGGTGCGGTCCCAGCGGTTATCGCGATCCATGGCCCAGTAGCGGCCGCAGAGGGTGGCGATACGGCCGACGCCGGCTCGGCTGATCTGCTCTTGAACCTGGGTGACGAATCGGGGGGCACTGCTCGGGTCCGTGTCCCGGCCATCGGTGATCACGTGGATGCAGACATCCTTGAGACCGCGGCTCGCGGCCCATTGCAACAACCCCCCTAAATGGGTGATGTGACTGTGAACGCCCCCATCGGAGCACAGGCCGATCAGGTGCAGGCAGCCGCCCTTGAGCAGGAGGCCGTCGGCTAAGGCATTGAGGGCAGGGTTGGCGGCCAGGCTGCCGTCCTTGACGGCTTGGCTGATCCTCACCAGCTCCTGGCGAATGATTCGACCGGAGCCGATGGTGAGATGGCCTACCTCGGAGTTGCCCATCTGATGATCCGGCAGCCCGACTGCGGCGCCGCTGGCCTCTATCAATGTGTGGGGATAGGCGTGCCAGAGGGCATCCATGACCGGGGTGCTAGCAGCACGAATGGCGTTGTGATCGGCTTCATGGCTGTAGCCCCAGCCATCCAGGATGGCGAGTACAACCGGGGCCACAGAGGATGAAGCCCGGGAGGCCGACGCTGGCCCTGGCGCCAGGGTGGATTGCTGCTGGGAGGGAATAGTCGTCACCCGTCTCGCCTAGCGACGTTGAACCAACGCCTTCCGAAAACCAACTTACAGTGCAAATGTGCTGCGATCCCAGCTGCTCCGCTCGGGGTCAGCCTTTGGTCACACAGCCAACCAGCCCTAGCCGACTTGCCGGATTCCCTAATGCATCGGCTCGAACTGCTCTCGGCCCTGGATTTGGGCCGCACCCTTGACCGGCTTGCATCCCAGGTGATGGAAGGGGTCGTCGACAGCCGCTCCTTAGTGCTTCTCGGCATACCCACCCGTGGAGTGGCGTTGGCTGAGGTATTGGCCTCCCGCTTGGCAGTTTTAGCCGGCCATCCGATCGACCAAGGCAGTGTCGATCCCACCTTCCATCGAGATGACCTGGAGCGAGTCGGCACCCGTCTGGGCCAGCCCACCGAGTTGCCTGTGGCGCTGGATGGGCGCCAGGTGGTGTTGGTTGATGACGTGATCTTTACGGGACGCACTGTGCGGGCGGCCCTAGAAGCCTTGCAAGCCTGGGGTCGGCCCAAGCGGGTCAGCTTGCTTGCCATGGTGGATCGCGGTCACCGGGAGTTGCCGATCCAGCCCGATTTCTGTGGGCGTGTGGTGCCCACCAGTCGCCAAGAATCAATCCAGCTCTGCCTGCAGCAGATCGATGGCGAGGAGGGGGTGTTCCTGCTGAGGCCAGAGCTCTAGCGAGAGTCAGGCAAGCGATCAGGCGGGAGTCAGCTCATCTGAGCGGAAATGGGCCCGAAATTTGCCGAAGGCAACCACCACCGGCAAGGTTGGGCTAATCACCCGGCCCTTCCACTCGTTGAGCACGGTGACCACCTCACCCTGTTGCCCTTTGAGATCGAAGGCGACCCCGCGGTGCTGGGGGTGGTGGTAGACGACCACGCTTTGGGAGACCTGAACCTGATCACCTGGCTGCATGGCTCCAGAGCTTCATCGCGCGGCCAATCTTGTCACGCGCCAATCACCGCTTGCTGGATCGGCGCTGACAAGCCGTCTCCGGCCCGGCCTCAACCACCTGTCCACCTAGGGCGCGACAGGCCTCCTGGAACGCGGACCACTCGTCCATACCCTGGGAGATCCGTTGGCGCACCTGGGCATCGAGTTGGGTGGAGGGCACGGTGTGGGGCAGCTGGCCATGGGCGTCGTGTTCGCGCTCCTGCACTGACAAGCCTTCGATGCCCTTCTGAACCTTGGCTTGTAGGCCGCGGCTCTGGGTTTTCCACCAGGGATGGTCGATGCGGGTGAGGGCCTCGAGGGCCTCCCACCAGCGCTTTTGCTCTGTGAGGCCCTTGGCCCGCTCCAGCTGCAGCCGGTTGCGAGTCCAGTTTTCACTGAGTTTGTCGCCCAGGCTGTCGCCATTTGCCCGGTGGTCATCGCCCATCACAGCCAGGATCTTCAGGGCTCCAGGTAGGTCGCCCTCTTGGAAGCGGGTTATGGCGCGCTGCTGCAGGCTTTGCTGCCACACCAGCAGCCTTTCGCGGTCTGCTCCGCTGCCGGCAAGGGAGTTCACCAGTTGCAATTGCAACTGCAGAGCCTCGCCCCAGCGCTCCTGCTGCCAGAGCTGGGCCGCTTTGCGGCGCCGGCAGCTGCCCTGTTCGGCAGGGGCCTGCCCCCCCAGCCAGCGCAGGGCTTCGAGCTGTTCGCTGTAGCGCAGGCAGGCTTCTAGGTCACCGCTCCTTGCCGCCTGCTCCAACCGTTGCGGCAGCTGCTGCTCCCACCAGTAGGTCGCCCCAATGCCGCAGGCCACAAGACCCAGGGTGAGACCCAGCCAGAAACGGGGCAGCCTGTGGCGGCGTAGGGCCAAGGCAAATACAGAAATATGAAACTTAGTTTTATGGACGCTGCGGCCGAGATGCCGTCAGCTGAGGGCAGCGCTTGCGGCGTCCACTTGGGTTTACCGCTGATTTTCAGCGCACCGGGCCCAGTAATTGGGGGGCACTGCGGCGACCGCTGCGTAGGTCCGTGACCTCCAGTACCAGCTGGCCCTGGTCGTTGACGGAAAATGACAACTGCAGACAGTCCTCGCCAGGCTGTCCCGGCACGTCCAGGGCAAGATCCGGGGGTTGCTCGCTCCAGGGCATCACGCGGGCTTGTCCCGCTGGTCGCGGCCGCAGCACCGGTAGCCCGGCCTCAAACACCACCTCGCTGCGCCTTTCGTTGTCTGGTTCCCCCAGCACCAGCTCCAGGCTTCGCTGGTTGGGGCTGCTGCAGGCCAGCACGATTTCCAGCGACCGCTCACTCGGCCAGGTTTGCCCCGCCACAAACAGCGGTTGCCAGTGATGGCGGCTGGAGCGCTGATCCCAGCAGCGCAGGCAAATTCCGTGGCGCAAAACATCGCGCACCCGCACCCCCGGTGTGAGGGCCAGGGCCCCCATGGCTACGGCCTCCACCGGCCGGCTTTGCTGCAGGGGAATGCCGCCGCAGCGCTCCTGCAGCCATTGGCGGATCAGGGGCATGCGGCTGCTGCCACCAACCGGCAGCAGGGCGGTGATCTTGTTTGGGGCCAGGCCATCGCGTCGGGCTCCCGCCAACACGACCTCCAACAGATCATCGAGTTGGGCCAGCAAGCCCCGCTCCACCAACAAGGCGTTTAGGCGGCTGCGGCTCAGCCGCAGAGGTTGGGGAGGCAGGCCCGCTGGACTCCAGAACACCAGGGCCTCTTCGGCGCTGCTGAGCTGGCATTTGAGCGATTCAGCGGCCTCCAGCAGGGCCCCATCCAGGGGGGCTCCGGGACAAAGGTGGGCTGCGATCCAGCGATCTATATCCCGTCCTCCCAGGGCCACCCCTGCCTTGCCGATCACCCGGGCACAGCGCAGGGCCTGGCGACTTGAACTCAGATCCCGGCCGGCGAAGCGCAGCAGCTGGGCCATGGGCGCCGGGCGACCTTCGCCACCCTCTAGGGCCACCAGGGACAGGTCGATAGTGCCGCCTCCCAGGTCCACCACCAGCACCGTGCTGCCGGCAGGCAATCCCGCACCGATGGCTGCGGCGGTGGGTTCGTCCACCAGGGCCAGCTCAGGCACCTCTAGCTCCCGGCACACCTCCTGCAGCCATTGGCGGTAGCGGGGGTAGCTGTCTATGGGAGCGGTCAGCACCAGCCGCTCGGGCGCGAGCCCTGGCGGCAGGGCGGCCCAGAGCTGCCTCAGCAGCAAGGCACCGGCCTGTTCTGGCCCCAGGGGTAAGGCTGGAGGTGGTTGGGGCGCCGGGTAGGGCAGCGCGCCGATTTGTCGTTTGAAGTCCCGGTGCAGCTGGGGGCCATCGCTGTGGGCCAGGCCGGCCTCCAATACCTGGCGACCGATCAGGGGCCTTGGCATGGCTGGATCGCTGAGCCAGAGCAGGGTTGGCACCACCACCGGCTCGCTGCTGCTGTAAGGCGGCAGGGCCAGCAGCTTGGCCGCGGTGTCTGGCCCCTGGTAGGCCACCACCGTGGTGCTGCTGCCTAGATCAATCGCCAGCGTGCCCCGCATTACACCCTTCTAAACGGTGAATTGCCGCTGTTGACCTAGGTTGAGGCAATTACAGGGATGCCCATGCAGAGCGGTATTGACGTCAACCACAAGGAACTGGCCCAGCGGGCCGAGAGCCTGATTCGCCACACCAGCAACCGTTACCTCACCACGGTGAAGATTGCTTTTCGGGCTAAGCAGCGTCGTTTTGATGATTTTGATGGTCTGCTCGACGATTCGATGATTAAACCCGTGCAGCGGGCCATCATCGAAATGAGCGATGAGCAGGACCAGCCCGATCTGCTGCCCGGCTGATTCGGCCGATGCTTGTTCAAGAAGGCGAGGGGTGGAGGTGGCTGGAGGATTCAGCCCGCCACCCCTTTTCTTTTTTGATTGGTGGCCAGGGCTGGGCCTTTGAGCTCACTGCAGAGGAAGCCCATGGGCTGGGGCGGGCTCTGGTGCAGCTGGTGCAAGAGCACCATGATCTGGCAAGCCAGTTGATGCCGGAAGAGTCGATCAGCATTGAGCTCGAGCGCGGCCCTGTGTGGATTGCCTTGGAAGGCGACCGTAACGCCTGGTCGCTGCGGTTTGTGCTCACGCCTGGGGCTGAATGCCGTGCCGTTGAGGGCAGCTGGCTACCCGGGCCCAGCGCGGCTTTGGTGGCGGCTCTGGCTCTGTGGGCAAGCCCGCACGGTTGCAGCTGAGACCCAGCGGCAGTTGAAGCTGATCAGCACTGCTGATCATTGCCGTATTCCCGCGCATCCCCCAGATCAGTCTTGGTTTTGCTCAGTTTTTCCCCAGATCGGTCGTTCAGATGGGTCTTGCCCGCTAGGGCCTGGGGAGAAGCTCGCCTCCAGACCCTTTCCCCTTGACAGCGCCGGCTCCAGCCTCACCGCTTGGCCCAAAGGCGAGGGGGCCATGGCAAATGCTCTGGCAGAGCTGGGTTCTTAACCTGGGAGTCTGGCCAGGGCAGCTTCACCAGCCCATTTGACGGGCCCGGCTTGGTGTGGAGAACTGGTGCCACACAAGGCCGCTATTCCCCATGGATCTGCAGACTCCCGTCCGAGCCCAAGCTCCCGTGGAGGGGGAAGGCTTGACGGTGAGCTTTCGCGCCGAGGTGCCTGAGGCCTTATTGGCCGCGATGCGTGGCTTTATCGAGCAGCACCCCAATTGGGATCAATACCGGCTGTTTCAAGCGGCCCTAGCTGGTTTCCTGGTGCAAAACGGCCTTGGCGACCGCGAAGTCACTCGCTGCTACCTGGCCAATCTCTTTCCCGCCCAGGCAAGCTTCAAGCAGCACTGAGATGACCTGGTTCCTCCTGGCCAAAGAGTTGCTCGTAGGCGGCCGTGAGGGTGCAGGCCGCCACTGGCAACGCCACCACCAGGCCGATGAGCAGCACAAGGAAGCCGGCCAGCACCATGGCCAGAAGTACCAGGGTTAGGCCAAGGGCCTGGAGCCAGTGGGGATCGGTGGCGGCCCGCCCGCTGCGAAAGGCTGCCAGGGGGTTAAGTCCACCGATAAGGGCCAGCGGCAGGCTGAGTATTTGATCGGCGCTCAGATAAACAATGGCAGCCAAACCCGCCACCAGCGGTAGGGGGGCTAACAGCGGTTGAATCAGCGTGAGCAGCCAGGAGCTCGCCTGGGCCAGGCGCACTATTAGGGCCAGCAACACCAGGACCAGCATCACGGTTCCAAAGCAGCGCAACATCGCTCTGCCATCGACCCGGATCAGTGCTGCCAGCCTGGGTCGCCCCTGATTGAGGGCTAGTTGGGCGCCCCGCATCAACCCCACCACCAGCCAAAGCCCGGTAAGGGCATAGATGATCCAGGCAGCCGCCGCCAGGGCGATGGCGACGGGGTCGGGCTTGCCCAGCAGCGACAGCACCAGGCTGCTCTCGTAGCGATAAAGCAGCTGGGCCGCCAAATTGGCGCCGCCGCTTAGCAGGGTGAACCCCATCAGCACCCAGGGGCAGTGGTTGAAGGCCGCCCAGCCCCGCTCGACGGCGCTGCGGATGGCCAGGGGGGGCTTGGGGTTGATCGTGGCCAGTTGGCTCATGGCGACTCAAGCAGCTCCAGCAGTCGCTCGGCACTGCTGGGCTCAACCGGCAGGATCGAAAGCCGGTTGCCCCGCTTCACCACCCCCAGCTGCTCGGGGCTGAAGTTTTCCCGCAAGGCATCCAGGCTGAGCAGCTGCTGGAAGTGGCGTAAGTAGCGCAGCCGGCAACAGTCCCAGCGGGGTTTTTGCAGGCTTGCGGCGGGATCGAAATATTTGGAGTTGGGATCAAATTGGCTGGGGTCGACAATCTCGGTTTCAACCACCTCCATCAAGCCCACAATGCCCGGTGGTTTGGTATTGGAGTGGTAGAAAAAAGCCCTGTCGCCAATTTGCATGCTCCGCATAAAATTGCGGGCTTGGTAGTTGCGAATGCCGTCCCATAGGGTGCTGCCCTCCCGCTGCAGATGGTCAATCCCGTAGACATCGGGCTCGCTTTTCATCAACCAATAGGCCATGGCCCGTTGCGGTCGCCTGGTGCGCGAATGTTAGGAGCTAGCTAGCTGAACGCCCTTACAGCGACTTCACCAGCTGACGGAAGTGATCACCACGGGCCTCAAAATCGCTGTATTGGTCAAAGCTGGCGCAGGCTGGGGAAAGCAGCACCGCTAGGCAGCGCTGGCTGCGGGCTAATTGGTTCGCCAGGGGTACGGCTTCAGCCAGGTTGTCGCAGCAGTGCACAACTCCGCTAAAGCCTGCTTGGTTAAGTAGTTGATGAAACTCTGCCTGGGCAGCTCCGTAGAGCACCACCGCTGCGGCTTTCTGTTGCAAGGCTGCCAGCCAGCTATGGGGATTGCCCTGCTTCGATGCACCACCGGCGAGCACTACTAGCGGACCGTCCAGGGCGTGCAGCGCCACCTCGGCGGCGTCGTAGTTGGTGGCCTTGCTGTCGTTGTAGAAGCTGATACCTTGCTGCTCGCGGATGCGCTCGAGCCGGTGGGGCACGCCGGTAAAGCAGCGGAAGGCTTGCTCCATCTGGGCGCCGCTTAAGCCGGCTTCGAGCCCGGCCGCGGCGGCCAGCAGCATGTTTTGGCGGTTGTGGGCGCCGGGCATGGCTAGGCAATCGGCAGCCATTAAAAGTTTGCCGGGGCAGGGGGCGCCGGGCTGGGGTGCTTGCCATACCTGGCCGGCTTCGATCCAGAGACTGGGCTGGATCGTGGGGGGGAGGTCCTCCCGGCTGCCGGCGGTGACCCAGATGGCCCGCTGCAAGCCGGCGGCATGGGCGCGAAGGTCGGCGTCATCGGCGTTGAGGATGGGCGCCGTGGAACGCTCCAACAGGCTGCGCTTGATGGCCCGGTAGGCCTCAATGGTTCCGTGGCGCTCGAGATGGTCGGGGGTCAAGGTGGTCCAAATTCCCACCCGTGGTGCTATTTGAGGGGCCGATTCGATCTGATAGCTGCTGAGCTCCATCACCAGCCAGTTGGGTTGGGGATCGCCGCGCTCCAGTCGCTCCAGAACCAGCTCGGCCCCAGAGAAGCCCACGTTGCCGCCCATCGGAGCATCGAGCCCAGCGTGCTGAAGCAGGTGGCTCACCAGGTGGGTAACGGTGGTTTTGCCATTGGTGCCGGTGATGCCGATCCAGGGCACGTCGCCACTGGCTTGGAAAGCCAGCTCCATTTCGCCTTTGATACTTACTCCTGAGTTGCGCAGCTCCACCAGGGTCGGATGGTCCCAGCGGATGCCTGGACTCACCATCACGGCTGCGGGAGTGGTGCCAAGGGCGGCAAAGGCGTCGCCATGGAGGGGCACACCAAGCTGCACATCAATGCCTGCCTGGCGCAACGCGCTCGCTTTGGTTTCGAGTGCTGGGCTGGATTGGCTCTCAATCACCAGCACCGCATGGCCGAGATGATTGAGCAGCCGAGCAGCACCTATGCCTGAGCGTGCAAGTCCAACAACAACGGTTAGGTCCCTTGTTGCATCTGCCATCTCGAAACTTAAGGCTAATACTGAACTTTTAAATGGGCGATACTGGATTCGAACCAGTGACTCCTACCGTGTCAAGGTAGTGCTCTACCTCTGAGCTAATCGCCCCAGAAGCTTTGCCAGGTTACAGGTAGGCCTGATTCAGGTAATCCCTCAGCAGCGCACCAGCTCGATTCGCCAGCGCTCCCGCTTGGTTGCTGTGACCGTCTCAAGCTGCAGTTCGCCCCGGCCCTCCAGCTGCACCCGGTCTCCAACCGTCAGCTGCCTGCTGGGACTGCTAATAGGCTGCCAGTTGAGTCTCACCCTGCCTTGGCTGATCAGCTCGGCCATGCGGTTGCGAGATAGCCCGAATCCGGCAGAGGCCACCGCATCGAGGCGCAGGGAGGCCTCCACGGTTTGAATGCGGCGGGGATGGCGCGGCGCCGGAAGTTGCAACTCATGCAGGGGGCGGGCTTCTAGGGCCACCTCCACCGTGCGCACCATGGCGGTGCGGCCATCAAGGGCCGCGGCTTGAGCAGCCGTGAGAATGGCCTGGGCACCCCGGTCGCCTCGCAGCCAGAGATCGCCTAGCTCTCCTTCCGCAGCGCCGAGGGCTAGCAGGCCCGAGCGGAAGTCCTGTCGCTCAGCCGGGTCAAATAGGAAATTGCCGCCCAGCTCCAGGCCCATCAGGCCGGCGGCAACTTCATCGGCAGCAATGGCGGCGTCGTGGCGCTGCAAAAGCAGCCGCTGGCGTTCAGCTCCCGGGTAGCCCCCCCGGCTGGCTATTTCCAACTCGGCCAGGCCTGCCAGGCGCTCTTGGGCCTGCTCAAGCAACGCCCCATCAAGAAAGGGGGTCCACACCGGCTCCCAGGTGCGCAGGGCCTGGTCTGCGGCAGCGATCACAGCATCAAGGTCCCTAGCCATCGCCCAGTCGCACCACCGCCAGGGGTTTGGCCTGCTGCAGGGAGATCCAGGGCATATCGACGCCGTTGGCGGTTTCGGCCAGCAGCAGCCAGTTGCCTTCTTCCACCCGGTTGCGCAGGCTGCGGATGCGGTCGTCCTCTTCGGAGCGCACGCTCGCGGCGGCCGCAAAGCTGCCCATCCAGCCCGAACCCATGCCGAGCAGGGCGCCGATCAGGTGCTGGCTCCAGGCACCCGCAAAGGCGAAGGTGTCCAGATCGGTGATGTAGGTGAAGGTGAGGCCAGCCAAAAAGCCAAAGGGAATGAGCCAACGCGCCATGCCCTGCTGGCGGGCCCGCCTTGCCACGGCAGGGTTTAGGCGGGCCACCTCGGCCATGGCCTGCTCTCCCTCGCCGATGGCCTCCAACTGCAGCAGCGGCGGCTGCAGCTCGGCCAGTCGATCTCGAAGCTGATGCAGTCTTTTGCGGTCGTTCAGAACCACCACCACACTTGTGCCCACGCTGCGCCCTACTCAGTGTTGTTGGGGCGATTCTCGCCGCTCACTACACTGCACGGCCGGCTCTCCGCTTCGTACCGCCGGGCATGACAAAGGTTCTCGTTTCGGATCCCATCGACCAGGCGGGGATCGACATCCTGTCCCAGGTGGCTCAGGTGGATGTGCGCACTGGCCTGCCCCCCGAGGAGCTCAAGGCGATCATCGGCGACTACGACGCCCTGATGATTCGCTCGGGCACCACGGTGACTGCCGAAATCATCGAAGCGGCCGACAAGCTGCGGATCATTGGCCGCGCCGGCGTTGGCGTCGACAACGTTGATGTGCCGGCGGCCACCAAGCGCGGTGTGTTGGTGGTGAACTCGCCGGAGGGCAACACCATCGCCGCCGCTGAGCAGGCCTTAGCCCTAATGCTGGCCCTCTCGCGCCATGTGCCCCACGCCCACGCCAGCACCATGGCCGGCGGCTGGGATCGCAAGAAATACGTGGGTAACGAGCTCTACAAGAAAAAGCTGGGCGTGGTGGGTCTCGGCAAGATCGGCTCCCACGTGGCCCGGGTGGCCAAGGCGATGGGCATGGACGTGATGGCCTACGACCCCTACGTATCTGCCGAGCGGGCCCAGCAAATGCAGGTGCGTCTGCTGCCCCTGCCCGCCCTGTTTGCTGAAGCTGATTTCGTCAGCCTGCACCTGCCCCGCACCCCAGACACCGAGAACCTGGTCAACGCGGAGCTGCTCAAAACCATGAAATCGACCGCGCGGATCGTTAACTGCGCCCGCGGCGGCATCATTGACGAAGCGGCCCTGGCTAAGGCGGTCGAGAACGGCACCATTGGCGGCGCGGCCCTTGATGTTTACGCCAAAGAGCCCCTGGAAGTAGGTTCGCCCCTGCGACAGGTCAAGGAGCGCCTAATCCTCACGCCCCACTTGGGTGCCTCCACCGAAGAGGCCCAGGAAAACGTCGCGATCGACGTGGCCGAGCAGATCCGCGACGTACTGCTGGGCTTGCCTGCCCGCAGCGCCGTGAATATCCCTGGCCTCAACGCCGAGGTGATGGAGCAGCTCAAGCCCCACCTGCAATTGGCCGAAACCCTGGGTCAGCTGCTGAGCCAGCTGGCTGGTGGCCCGATCAGTGAGCTCGAGGTGCGGCTCCAGGGCGACTTCGCCGCCCACCCGGCCCAGCCCCTGGTGGTGGCGGCCCTCAAGGGTTTGCTTTCCACCGCCCTGGGCGACAGCATCAACTACGTGAACGCCAGCCTGGAGGCCAAGGAGCGCGGCATCCACGTGCTGGAAGTCAAGGATGACGCCAGCCGCGATTTCGCTGGTGGTTCGCTGCAGCTCAGCTGCCGCAATTCCCAGGCCAGCCACAGCGTTACCGGAGCGGTGTTCGCCGAAGGCGAGCTGCGCATCACCACCATCGATGAATTCCCGGTGAACGTGGCTCCCAGCCGCCACATGCTGTTCACCCGCCACCGGGACATGCCCGGGATCATCGGCCAGTTGGGCTCCCTGTTGGGCGAGCACAACGTCAACATCGCCTCGATGCAGGTGGGCCGCCGCATCGTGCGTGGTGACGCAGTGATGGTGCTCAGCCTCGATGACCCCATCCCCCCCAGCCTGCTGGTCTCGGTGCACGCCATCGAAGGCATTCAGGAAGCCCACCCTGTAACCCTTTGATGGCTGCTGCCCCGGGCTGGTGGCGACTGGAGCTGGCTTCCCTGCCGGAGCTGGAGGAGTCCCTGCTCTGGAAGCTCGCTGAGCTGGGCATCCCCCGGGTAGCGGTTCAGCACCGCCCCGAAACACCCAGCCAGCGGCAGCTGATTGCCTGGTTGCCGGCGATCGATTGGCCTGAGCCGGAGCGGCAGCAGCTAGCTCGAGCTCTGGCGCCCCTGGCCGAGCCCTTCGGCTTGGCCCTGCCCCCGCTGCAGTGGAGTCAGCAGGCCGATGAAGACTGGAGCCTCAGCTGGAAGCAGCACTGGCAGGCCGATCCTGTGGGCCAGGGGCTGCTGATCCTGCCTGCGTGGCTGCCATGTCCGCCCGAGCATGCCGAGCGGCGGCTAATTGCCATGGATCCGGGCAGTGCCTTCGGCACCGGCAGCCATCCCACCACCAGGCTTTGCCTGGAGGCCTTGGAGCTGCTGGCAGCCAGGACGCCAGAGGGGCTGGCTGGCCTGCGGGTGGCCGACCTCGGCTGCGGTAGCGGCGTGCTGGGCCTGGCGGCCCTGCGGCTGGGCGCGGCCTCGGTAGCGGCCGCTGATACCGACTCCCTGGCAGTGCGAGCCACTACCGACAATGCCGCCCTCAACGGACTCACGCCTCAAGTGCGGGTGCAACTGGGCTCGGTTGAGGCCCTGGCTGAGCTGCTCGAGGCTCAGCCGGCCGATCTTTTGCTCTGCAACATCCTTGCTCCGGTGATTCAGGCCCTTTGTCCAGCCTTCAACACCGTGCTGGCTGCCAACGGCGTGGGTCTGCTCAGTGGGCTGCTCGTTGACCAGGCTCCGGCGTTGCAGCTGGCCCTGCGGGACGAGGGCTGGCAGGCCGAACTCACGGCCGAACAAAGCCAGTGGGGCCTGATGACGATCCAGCGTGTCGCATAAGGCACGCTGATCTGTGCCTTCAATTTGATTGGCCTTCCAGCGTTCTGGCCGCCAAATCGACAGTTAGGGCGTCCGGCGGATGTATGAAGGGCGGGTCCTACAGGCCCGGCTTCCGGGTGCCTGTGAGCCCCAATCTTTTTCATGGCTTCCTACAAGGTCACCCTCATCAGCGAGAGCGAAGGCCTCAACAAGACCATCGAGGTTCCTGATGACCAGTACATCCTCGACGCTGCTGAAGAGCAGGGTGTTGATCTGCCCTACTCCTGCCGCGCCGGCGCTTGCTCCACCTGCGCAGGCAAGCTGACCTCCGGCACCGTCGATCAAAGCGACCAGAGCTTCCTCGACGACGACCAGATCGAAGCTGGTTTTGTGCTCACCTGCGTGGCCTACCCCACCAGCGACTGCACCATCAAGACCCACGCCGAAGAAGAGCTCTATTGAGCCCCAGATCAGCCTGAGCAGGTTCGGCAATCCCGGACCTGCCTTTGAGCAATCTGAATTTTCTGCCACCCTTAGGGGTGGCTTTTTGCTGTCATCCCCGAGCCGCAGTTCTGTGTCAGCCCAGGCACCCCCCTCCCGGGGCAACGTCGCAGCCCTGCTGGAGCCAGGGAGCGAGCACACCAGCCCCGGCGGCCAATACAGCTATCGGGTGCTGGGCCCCTGCTGCCGCCTGTTTGATCGCGAGGAGTTGCCCTGGCCCTGCTGTCGGTTGGCCTGGCGCAGCAAGGAGCCAAGCTGGCGGCGGATCGGCCGGCGCTTTGTGCCGGATCTGGCCTCCCGCCGCTGCCCGTCCTATGCCGTTGAGCTGCTGCAGCCCGGCGCCCGCCCCACCCGCACGGTGATCACCCTGTTTCCGGTGCGGCTTGGATCCCAGTTGCAGGAGTGGTGGTACAGCAAGCAGCCCACCTCCCTAGACCTGGCCAACTGCACGCCGCCGCCTTTTATGGCCAAATAAAAAGCCGGTGCTGTTGCACCGGCAAATCTGAGCCTAAAAGTTGATCTGAGGCTAGAAGTAGATCTTGCCGCCGCCCCACTGGATGCCCTGAACCTTGGGGGACACCAGGATGTAGCCAGCCATCAGGCGCAGGTCCTCGTCGTCGAGGTCCCGCATTTTCACGAAGATGTCGCTGCTGCGCATGCTGGGGTGCACGTCAGCAATGCTGTATTCACCGTCGTAGGAGGTGGGGTTCTTCATGTAGTCCACCAGGGCCTCAACGCTGTCCCGCGACGGCGTCGCCAGGGCCAGAGTTTCAGGGTCGAGGCCCACGTTCTGATTGGTTTTGGTGATGCCACCGGCGTGGCACTCGCCGCAGCTGCTGTTGAACACCTTGCGACCGGCCTTGATCTCCTGCTCGCTGAAGGTCACCAGGGTGCCGTCTGGCGTGGCGGGCACTGTGAGCTGCTCTGTGGTCCAGGCAGCTGCCAGAGCCGGGCTGCCGAAGCCCATGAACAGCAGCAGGGCCAGCATGGTTCGAGCAAGAACGCGAACCGCCTTGCGGAGGGCAGCCGAGGGGAAGGAGGAGGCCATTGGAAAAAGCCGGCGGGTAGGCGGTAAAGACCGCATCGGAGACCTTGTATCACGGGGAAAGGGCCCTCCGCAGCCGATCAACGCGAACTGTTGCAGGGCTAGGCCGTGGCCGGTTCGGATGGGGTGATGTCGATGCTGAGGAAATCCTTGGCCACCAGGGTGTTGGCAAAGATGGATTGGGCTTCCGCTACCAGGTCGTCGGGGGTCATCGGATTGCCTGGCATGTAGCGAGGGCTCAGGTGGGTGAGCACCAGCTGCTTGACGCCCGCCTCCAGGGCGGTTTGGGCCGCCATCGTGCTGGTGGAGTGCTGGCGTTGGTAGGCAAGCTCAGCTTCGGCGTGGGAAAAGGTGGATTCGTGGATCAGTAGGTCAGCGCCGCGGGCCAGCTCCACCGCCGCTTCGCAGAACACGGTGTCGGTGCAGTACACGACGCTGGCCCCCGGGCGATCGGGGCCGCAAAGGCTGGCACCATTGATGATCCGGCCGTCTTCGAGGCTGACGTCGCGCCCAGCCTTGAGTTCGGCGTAGATCGGCCCTGGCGGGATGCCGAGGGCCTTGGCGCGCTTCACGTCGAAGCGGCCAGGCCGCGGCTTCTGATCGACCCGGTAGGCGTAGGCAGGCACCCGGTGGGTAAGCGGCGTGCAGCGCACCGTGAGGTCGTCGTCATCGAGCAGCAGGGCGCCGCTCTCGGCAGCGGATTGCACCCGGTGGGTGCGAAGGGGGTAGCTGATCCGGGTGGAGGAGGTGCGCAGTACCCCTTCGAGGTAGTCGCGCAGGGGATCGGGGCCGTAGAGGTCGATGCCCGTGCAGGTGCCCGCCAGGCCGAGGCTGGCCAGTAGGCCGGGCAGGCCAAATACATGGTCGCCGTGCATGTGGGTGACGAAAATTCGCCGCAGCTGGCTCACCCGCAGATCGCTGCGCAGAAACTGGTGCTGGGTGCCCTCGCCGCAGTCGAACAACCACAGCTCGCTGCGCTGGGGCAGTCGCAGCGCCACCGCCGACACATTGCGGCCCCTGGTGGGCACACCGGAGCTGGTGCCTAAAAAGGTGACCTGCACTGTGGTGCTGCCTCTGGCGCATGTTGCCACGCCGGGCACAATGGGGCCCCTAAGTCGGGAGAAGCAGCCCCCGTGCCTGTAGCGCGCTTTCCCCTGGTGTCTTTGCTGGCAAGCGCCCTAGTGCTGGCAGGGGCTGCTCCGGGACAGCTGCGGGCCCAGCAGGCCAATCCGCTGGTGCGGGTGCTGTTGCTCGAAACGGACAAGCTGACGCTGGCGGCGCCTCAGCAGCCCCTGGTGTTGCGGGCCGGTAGCCAGCGCTGGTCGCTGGCGCCGCTGGAGCCGGTGGTGTTGCAGCTGGCTGACGGCAGCTTGGTGCTGGAGCGCGCCGCCGGCGTGGAGCGACTGCCTGCGGTGAGAGAGCTCTGGCTGGAGCCGGCAGCCCAGTCCGCTGGCCCCCCTCTGGATTTGCAGCCCAGCCCCCAAGAGGGAGCCGATTTTCAGCTGCAGCAGCGGGGCTATCGCGGCCGACTGCAGGTGCTGGTGGGCAGCTCTGCCCTACAGGCCGTCAACCATGTGCCCCTCGAGGCCTATCTACCCAGCGTGGTGGCCAGCGAGATGCCGGCGAGCTGGCCCCAGGCGGCCCTGCGCGCTCAGGCCGTGGCCGCCCGCACCTATGCCCTGCGTCAGCGCAAGCCAGCTGCCGCCTTTGATTTGAGCGCCACGGTTTCGAGCCAGGTCTACAAGGGCGTTGAGGCGGAAACCCCTTCAACCCGTCAGGCGGTGATTAGCACCCGCGGCCAGGTGTTGATGTTTGGTCTTGGCCTGGCCAACACGGTGTTTCACAGCAGCGCCGGTGGTCGCACCGAAAACAGCGGCGATCTCTGGAGCCAGCAGCTTCCGTATCTGGTGAGCGTGCCCGATTTTGATCAGCACAGCCCGGTGCATGCCTGGCAGTTGCGCCTGGAGCCCGAGCAGCTGCAGAAGGCGTTTGGCGAGATCGGCGGTTTCCAGCGCATAGATGTGCTCGCCACCACCGGCTCTGGTCGGGTGCGCCAGGCGCGGGTGACTGGCCCCAGCGGCACCCTGGTGCTCACGGGCGCCCAGTTGCGCAGTCGCCTCGACCTCAAGAGCACCCTGGTGCGCTTTGAAGTGGTCGCCCCCGAGTTGGCATCCCTGCCCCCCTCCCTGCCGGCCCTCCCCCCGCTGCCGCCCCAACTACTGCCTTCCAAGTCGTCCGATCCGGAGGCCCAGGCGCCTGGGCAGGTGCCACTCCCGGTGCAGGTGCCACCGCCGTCGCTGCTGGCGATCGGCCGCGGCTATGGCCATGGGGTGGGCATGAGCCAGTGGGGAGCCCATGGTCTGGCCCAGCGGGGCCAGAGCTATGACCAGATCCTTCGCCATTACTACCGCGGCACCGAGTTGCGTCCTTACGGCACTCCCTGAGCGTGCAGGTGACCGTGCTGGCAGACGCCGAGGTGGTGGCGGAGGCGGTGGCGGAGCGGCTGTTGCAGGAGCGGCGCGGCTCCGATCAGCGTCCCCTCGGCCTGGCCACGGGGCGCACCATGGTGCCCGTGTACGCCGCCTTGCGACGCCGGTTCGATCGGCTCAGCCGGCCAGAGCAGCAGGCCATCCGGCAGGGCTGGCGCAGCTTCAACCTTGATGAGTACGTGGGCCTGGGGCCATCAGATCCGCGCTCCTTTGCCGCCTTCATGGCGGAGCAGCTGCAGGGCCCGCTCGGGTTGGCGCTGGCCCAGGTGCAGCTGCCGGATGGCCTGGCGGTCGATTCCCAGCAGGAAGCTGGCCGCTATCGGGCGGCCCTGAAGGCCGCAGGGGGGATCGGCCTGCAGCTGCTGGGCTTGGGCAGCAATGGCCACGTGGGCTTCAACGAACCCCCCTGTGGCCCCGAGGCCCCCTGCCGTTGCCTCGCGCTCAGCGCCGCCACCCGGGCCCAGAACGCCGCTGCCTTCGGCGGCGATGCCGCGGCGGTGCCGGCCCGGGCCATCACCCTGGGGCTCGCCGAGATCCTGGCGGCCGAGCGGATCCTTCTGGTGGTCACCGGCGCGGCCAAGGCCTCGATCCTGCGGCGGGCCCTGCTGGAGCCTGCCTGCCCGGAGGTGCCCGCGAGCTCGCTGCAACACCATCCGCGGCTGGAGGTGTTGGTGGATGGGGAGGCGGCAGCCGCCCTCCCCCCGGCCCGCTAGGGGCGTTCCTGCAGGGGGGGCAGCTGCCATTGCCTGGAGAGGACCGACGGGCCTGGCCCGTAGAGACGGCCCACGAAGAAGAAGGGCCCAGCAGGAGCGGGCAGCCAGTTGGAGACCTTGTCTGGGCCTGGGTTCTCATGCTGGAGGTAGATCTCCAGGGAGCCATCGGCCCCCAGCTTCAGGCCCTGGGTGCGATCCCCGATCGAATAGCGGTTGATCGGATTGGGCACCAGCAACCGCTCCGGCAGCTTGTACATCGTGATCGACCAGAACTCACTTACCGGTGGCAGCTGGCCGGCGGGGAAGCGCAGCACCCACTGGCGGCGGCCGTCGAGCACCTTGCCGTCGGGGCCCGTCTGCTGGCTGGCGTAGAAGGCCTCGGCACTGCTGTGGCCATAGATCCCCAGCATCGCCCCCATGGCCCGGTAGGTGAGGTAGTCGGGCCCCAGTTCTTCACGGCTGCCGAAGAAGCCTTTGGAACTGCTTTGGGCCAGGGCCTTGGTGCGCAGATTTGTAGCGGCGGCAGCCACCCCGGCCTCGATGGCGCTGCGGGTGGCGGGAGTCAGTTGCTTGGGGTCAAAGGGCCGCCCTGGACCGATGCCGATGCGGGCGAAGCGGGTCATCATCTCCCGCTCCGACGGCACGGTGGGCATGAACGGCAGCAGGGCGTTGAGGTAGCCGATGAAGCCGATCCCCTCGGCCTTTGCCGTATCCCAGGCGGGCCAGTTCACCGGCGGAGCGGGCTTGGGGGGCTTGGTCCCTTCGAAGCTCGAAAGGGGGATCAGCTCGTATTTCGCCTGCAGCGCCTGCAGGGCGCGGATGTCGTCGGGCCCGTTGAGCTGGATGCGGGTGAGGCTGCCCACGAAATCGGTTTCGGCGCGGAACACCTTGGTGATCCCCTTGGGCACGGTTCCCTGCCAGCGGGGGCCGGCGAACAGGTAGGTGCCGGCGCCCCGTACCGTGGACCGCACGCCGGTGTAGGCGAAGTTGTGGGTGTAGAGGTCGAACCACTGGTTCACGTAGTAGCGGGGAGCCGGCACGGCTGGCAGCTTCAGCACGATCGGTTCGGCCCGCAGATCCAGCCAGGCCCAGGAGTAGGGCGTGTCGTTGTTGGGGGTGACGATGTCCGTGTCGGCCGGAGTGGCGGAGCGGCTGTAGTGACGGAACCGGTTGAAGCCGCCCACATAGCCCGGAAAGGCCTTGTTCTGGGTCTGGTTCCAGAAGGTCTGGTAACCCTGCAGGGGCGCGTAGGCGTAGAGCCAGGCCTCCGCGGCGATGGCCTTCGCTTCGGCGGGGGTGGGGGCTGGTGCCACAGAGGCGGCTAGGGCTGGTCCCGGCGCGGCGCTGGCCACTGCCATCAGGGCGAGGATCAATCCCAAGCTTCTGGCCGGACGCTGGTGGATGGTCTTCATGGCTGGATCGGGGTTATGTCGTTGAGCTGCCAGGTCTTGGCGAAATAGGGCTCGGTGGGGGCGTAGAAGCGGAAGTAGGCGAACCAGCCCTTGCCCGGCGTGGTTTGGATCCAGTTCTTGGCGCCAGCAGGCCTTATGGGCCCGAAATCCACATCCACCGAGCCGTCGGCTCCCTGGGGGGTGATCAGCAGGCTGCGGCTGAGGTTGTCGTAGAGGGTGATCGACCAGAACTGCTTCACCGGCGCATTGGCCGGCACGCGCATGCGGTAGCTGCGGCCGCCGTCGAGCCACTGGCCCTTGGCGTCCTTAGAGGCCTCCAAATACACCTGGCCGAAGCCCACTACCCGGCCCTGCATCCCCACCGACATGGCGATCGCTTCGTAGAACCAGGAGATGCGCTCGTCGAACTGCACGCGGCGCTTGTCGGGCGATTCCTGATCCAGATCGAACAGAACCGCGTACTCCCAGTGCTTGCCGGGGTTCACCGTGGCGCCTGGGGTGCGCTTGTCGTAGGCGATGGTGCGGGCCATCAGGTCGCCCAGCTGGGCCGCCTCGCCCAGGATCCGCGCCTGGCGCGCATCGGGTTTGAAGGCCTGGCCAGGCGCAATGCCCAGCGGCGACAGCATCCCGAACATCATCCGGTCGCGCGGCGCGACGGGCTCGTTGGCGTAGAGCTCACTGAGCAGCCGCCAGTAGGAGAGGTCGGCGGGCTGGGCCGATTGCCAGAGGCGACCACCCACCTCCTCGTAGCGGGACACCGGCGGATTGGCGCGCTGGTTCCAGCCGTAGAGCCGGTGCTGGCGCACGGTGGCCTCGGCCACGGCCTTGTCGGGGGCCAGGCCGCGGGTGCCGAACCACACCTGGTTGCTGGGGGAGCGGAAGATCCTGTAGCCCGGGGCCACCACCTCCGGCCCACCGGGGGGAAGGATCAGGTACTTGCCTCCGGCCCCCTTGTCGGGCCCGGTCTGGCCAAGGTCGGTGATCGGCTGCTGCCAGATGTCGAGCACACCGCCGGCTGTGAGCCCGGCCGGTACCTCCACCACCAGCGGCCCCTGCTTGGCCAGATCCCAGAAGCTGAAGGCGTAGAGGGTGGTGATGTTGGGGGTGAGCATCCCCGCCTTGTCCTGCAGCGTGCGGTAGAGCAGCACATCGCCGTTGCGCACGCCCATGGTTTTGGCCTGGGCGTCGTAGAGGGCCTTGTAGCCCACCGCCGGCAGGGCCCAGAGGTATGCCTGGGTGGCGCGCTGCAGGTCGAGTTCGTCGTAGAGCTTGCGGGCTGTGGCGGCGGTGGGGTAGCCGTTCTCCAGTTGCAGCCGTCCCAAAGCCGGCCTGTCCACGCTGGTTTTGGCTGAAGCGGTGGGTGCGGCCTGGGCCAGGGTCGGGCCGCTCAGGGGAGCCAGCTGGGCCAGGATTCCCAGGGCGAGCGCTGCGGGGCGGACAGGGGGTATTAAGCGGGATGCTGGAGGGGTCGCGTAATACTTATTAGTGAAGAACCTCGCCGCTGTCTGCCGCCGAGTCACACAAAGTCGTGTGGCGGCTGAACGATGAGCCAGTCACGATTGTGTGAGGATTTTTCATCGACCTTGTCTATGACAACCCCTCCAGCTCCGCCCGCTTCCGGTGTGCGCAGCATTCCGGTTCGGACTGCTCACGGCACCTTTGATGTTTGGACACGTCGCAGCGGTGCGAGTCCCCATATCAAGCTGTTGCTGCTCCATGGCGGACCGGGCTGCACCCACGAGTATTTCGAGGTGTTTGACAGTTTCCTGCCCCAGGCGGGAATCGAGCTCTATTTCTACGACCAGTTGGGTTCGCATCACAGCAGCCAGCCCGATCACGCTGATCTGTGGGAGATCGGGCGTTTTGTAGATGAGGTGGAGCAGGTGCGTCAAGCCCTGGCCCTCGATGGCAGCAATTTTTTCTTGCTCGGTCACTCCTGGGGCGGGATTCTGGCAATTGAGTATGCGCTGCGCCACCAGCAGCATCTGAAGGGATTGATAATCTCCAATATGGTTTGGAGTGTGCCGGAGTATAAGCGCTACGCTGAAGAGCGTTTTCTCCGTCAACTGCCAGCGGGTGTTCTCGCCGAGCTTCAGGCCATCGAAGCTGCTGAGGATTACGACAACCCGCGCTACATGGAGTTGTTGATTCCGCACCACTACGAGCACCATGTGTTGCGCCGACCCTATGCGCAATGGCCCGATTCGGTTCTGCGTGCATTTGAGCACCTCAATCCGAAGGTCTACATCCCCATGCAGGGTCCCAGTGAGCTGGGCGCCCGTGGCAAGTTGGCCCAGTGGGATCGCAGGGCTGATATATCCCGGATTGAGGTTCCCACTCTCACCATTGGTGCCGCCCACGACACCATGGACCCCGAGCAGATGGCGGCTATGGCCAAGGCTCTGCCGCGGGGTTCCCATCTCCACTGCCCGAATGGAAGCCATATGGCGATGGTTGATGACCAGGTGGTTTACATCCAGGGTCTGATCGATTTTCTGCGGCGGGTTGATGCCCAAGCGATCCGAGAGGATCCTTAAGTCGGTTGGCAGGTGCCTTGCGCCACTGCTCTCAGCCCATCACCGCCGCCAGCAGCCCCTCGTCGGCCTCCAGGTTGCTGGTGACGCTGCGCACAACACCGGCCCTGGAAACCCCCTGTTGGAGTGGGCAAAAAGCCAGGCGCAGAGCGGGGTCTGGCCTAGGGGTTGACCCCATGGCAGAGTGCCATCTGCGGCCACCTGCAGCCGCTTTTGCTGCCGCTTTTGCGCTCGCCGCGGCCACCACCGACACCCCACTCCGCCATGGCCCGCACCACCGCCCAGCCCTGGGAGAAGAACCTGCGCCAGTTGGTAAAGGCAACCCACGGCCGGGGCTGGAGCATGGGGCCGCACCGTGGTGGCCGCACTCAGCTCACCCGGCGGTTTAGCGACGGCAGCCGGGCCTCCGTCACCACCGCCACGCCCTGGGCGCCGGCCAGCAGTCCATCCCTGCTGGCCCTGGTGGAGCGGATCGACGCCCTGATGCGCGAGCACCCGCAGCTGGGGCTGGCGGATGCGGCCCAGCGAGTCGGGGCCATCACCAGCACGGCATCGGCCGCCACCCTGCGCGAGGGGGCTGCTGACTGGGCCGAGCTGGCCGAGGGATTCCGCCGCTACCTGGTGGAACAGACCGCCCGGGTGAAGCCAAAAACGTGGAAGAACACCTATCGCCGCCACGTGGAGCAGACCCTGGCCGTGCTGGCCGGTAAGCCAGCCCCCCGCACTGGGCAGGCCGTGCTGGAGCGCCTGCTGGAGGCCCACCCCACCCCCGCCGGTGGCACTGGCCGCCGCGAGCGGCTCGGCAATGCAGCCAGGTTTCTGACCTGGGCCGTGGATCACGGCGGCGCGGCAGAGCGGTATCGGCCCCCGGCCAGCAGGCGCGAGCTGATCGGCCGCCGCGGCCAGGCCAAGCACCAGGGGGTGCCTCTGCGAGACGACCAGGCCCTACGGGTTTATCGGGCGATCGTGGATCCCCGCTGGCGGCTGGCCTGGGGGCTGCTGGTGGTGTTTGGCCTGCGCCCTGCCGAGCTCGGTGTGTGCCAGGCCGAGGGCAGCGTGCTGCGGGTTGGTGGTGTGAAAGCCAACAGCACGGGCGCCCACGGTTCTAGGCCGGTAAAGCCGCTCGACCCCCAGGGGGCTCCGGGGCTGGGCCGTGAGCTGCTGGCGGTGCTGGCCGAGCGCGGGCGGGATGCCTTGCCCCCCGATTGTGTTGCGGCGCTCTGGAGCACCCGGATGCAGCAGCAGCTGGTGCGCCACACCCCCGTGTGGGCAGATGTGCTGGCTGAGGCCGCGGCAACTAACCAGGGCCACCTGACGGTTTATTCCACCCGGCACGGCTACGCCTGGCGCGGCGGGCAGGTCTACCTGCTCACCCCCAGGGTGCTGGCCAGCTTGATGGGTCACACGATCCAGGTCCACCTACGGCATTACGGGGAGGGAGCTGCCGAGGCGGAGGTGGCTGCTGCGGTCGATGCTGCTGTGGCCCGGGTGCACCAAATCCCGGCACGTGCGGGCTAGTGCCACCAGCTACAGCGTGACACCTGCAGCCAGGCGGCACAGGTGGTGCAGATGAGCTTATGCTGGTTGCACCACAGGATTCCGCTGACGGTCGGGACGTAGAGCCCGGCCACTGGGATGCAACAGCTGACGGGAGCCCTGCCCAGGCGCCCGGGAGAAGCAGCCCCCCACCACAACGAACCACCGGACACGGGCCCGGCAGGCGTACGGCAACCTTGACCCTCTGGGTCACTGGAGCGGCAGGAATCAAGCAGTTGCCCCTGGCAGCTGTGCCCGAGGACCGAGGTACGACCCTCCCCTGCCCGGATATGCCGGGAGCCGCAACGGACGGAGGTGACCATCGGGGTGGTGCTGGCTTGGAGCCAGTGCGGGTTTCTCACAGAACCCGTGTGTCCGTATGAAAAATGCGATGCACCCCCGCGGGGGTGCTGATTCGTGGGTGCCGACAGGGCAGGCCATCAACGCCCTGGGCATCAGCCGCTCGACCCTCCACCGGTGGGTGGGCTTGGGGTTGCTGGAGGCCGGCAGCCACTACCGCAACGGCCTAACCGCCAAATCACCGCGGCGCTGGAACGTGCAGGCCATGGAGGCCCGGATTGAGCAGCTGCGCAAGCTGCCGGATCCGCTGCGCCCTAACGCCGCCGATGACCAGGACCTGGTGGCCGCGGCCGACAACTGAATTCACGCTTTCCGAGAAAACACCTGATGACAACGACAACGAACACGCCCACGCCCACCGGCCTGGATTTGGTGATCGAGCGGCTGCGGGCCCTGACGGCCGAGCTCCAGCAGCAGCAGGCCGCGGCAGCTGCCGAGCCTGCAGCGCCGCTGCCGGTGGTGCTGACGGCCCCCGAGCCGGAGCTGGATCACACCGCCCTGGCCATGGGACTGATCGAGGAGGTGGCCGACGCTGCCGCCCCCCGGGTGGCCCAGCTGATCGACGAGCAGATCAGGCTGTGGCTGCTTCGCCGCCAGCTGGCCCTGCCCGAGCTGCAGGTGCCGCGGGCCGATGACGTGCGCGACGAGATCCGCCAGGCACTGGTGGACTCTGTGGGCGCCGCCGGGGCGTTCACCCGTGCGCCGCGGGCGCAGGGCAGCCACCGCTACCGGCTGTTCTGATGGCCCGCCGTCACCGGCAACGCCCCTGGCCCAGCTCTGTGGAGCAGGCCCGGCTGGCGATGCCCCCCAGCAGCTGGGGCCACCTGCGGGCCCCCGGGCCCTGCCTTTGGTACGCCGGCAACCGCTGGCGCGAGGGCCTGGTGCTGGAGCTGCACCCCGAGCTGGGGGCCCTGGTGCTGGGGCAGCACTACGGCGGCCAGATCCGCGCCGATCGCATCACTGACGGCAGAAACGTTCAACCAATCCCGCAATCCCGATGACAGCAACAACAGCGATCACCGCCTACGCCCCTGGCCAGGCCGTGATGGTGCAGGAAGAACCGCACCGGCCTGACACGTGGGCCATCGGCATGGTGACCCGCCCTACCGATCCGGAGTACGGGTGGACCAGCGCCGACGTTCGCACCAGCCCCAACTGCACCAGCAGCATGGTGCCGGGGTACGACCCTGGGAGCATCCGGCCGGCCACCGAGCAGGACATTGCCGCCCTGCCCGATTGGGCTCGGGAGTGGATCGAGCAGCAGCTGCTGGATCACCACAACCCCCGCGTGCCTGGTGACACCAAGGCGATCAGGGTGGCGCTCCGGGATGCCGGGATCCACCGGCTGGCGGATCTGCAGCGCGCTACCGATGCCGAGCTGCTGGCCCTGAAGGGCGTGGGCGCAAAGGCCGTCGCCACGCTGCGCCAGTGGCAGCAGAAGCGCGAGGCCAAGCTGCAGGGGGCCCGGGCCGATGCCTGACCCCACCCGTGAGCAGCAGCACCGGCTGCCCAGCCACCTGGGGCCGCCAATCACGTTTACGGCCGAGCGTAGGCGAATCAGCTTGGCGATCACCGGTGACGGTGTGCTGCTGGGCCCAGGTCATCTGCGCCTGGGGCGATTCCCAGGCCCGGCGTGCGCAGCAGCGTGGTGCGAGCGCACCGGCTGGCCATACCAGATCGGCATGGCCGGGGTGGTGAGCTGTGGCTGATCTGTGGACAGCACCCGGTTACGCCGTGCAGCGACCCGCCCGCCGCGGCCAATCCCATAACCCCGCACTTACGGGGCAATCCCGTGAGCGCCGGCCGGAGCCAGCAACACCCCGGGCCGCGGCAGCAGAGCCCAATCCCCCGGGCCTGAGCGATCAGCAGCTGGCCGACCTGGCCACGTTGCGGCTGGAGCCCAGGCTGCCGGCCAACGCCGATGCCCTGGCCCAGGCGATCACCAAGGCCTGGCCCACCACCAGCGCCAGCGACCCCCGCCTGAGCGGGTGGGGTTGGGAGCAGGTGCAGGCATACCGCCGGCTACGGCAGCCGCTGCTGCGGCGGGGTTGATCCAAGCGGGCCGCCGGTGCGCCCTGGCCCCTGGCCTGAAGCCCGGCACTTCGATCCATCGCAACGCCACCATGGCCGACCAGCAACAGCAACAGCAACAACCCCGGGTGAAAATCTCCGGGCTCTGGACTAACACCACCCAGGCGGGCCAGGAATACTGGAGCGGGTCCAATGGATCTGTGCGCTACAGCATCTGGCCAAACGGATTTGCCAAGGGGCCGAATGACCCCACGCACGTGCTCTATTGCGAGCAGGTGCAGAAAAAGCCCGCCGATGCTGATCCGGGCTGATTGCAGTCAGGTGTAACTGCAGCCGTGTAATTTCACCGGCCGCGGCCTCCCAGAGCGGGGGGCTTTTTTAATGCCTGGCCGCCGATCCCCCAACAAAGTGGCACACCGTATCTGTGCCACGTGATGCCACGTGATGCCACGGTCAGATCAACTGGCACAGCTGGGGTTTGTGGCGGCGGTTGATTGCACAAAACAGCCTGCACACTGACAGCGGAGTCACCTGATTTGCCCCATGCAAACACCCACCACAACCAAGGTCCTAAAGACACCCTGGCCGTCACGCGTCACTGTGCGCGTTAGCGGCGAAACGCACGGCCTGCTGCACACCATGGCGCGCGCCGAGGGCTACAAGTCTGCCGCCGACTTGGTGCGTTACTACCTGGCCAGGGGCATGGCCGCTGACGGCATTGATCCTCTGGAAGTGGGTCTGCTGCCGACGGATCACCAGCTGGTTAGTGACGACTGAGCAGCAAAAACCCCCGGGAGCAACCGGGGGCCGGGCGAAAAAACACCTGCGCTAATGATGGCACCCACAAGCACCCAGCAGTCACCACTCCACACCGCCGTTCTGGCTGCCCTGCAGGAGCACGGGACAGGACGCTGGCCTGCTGGTGTGGCCGCGGCGATTGCGGAGCAGGTGGGCAGCACACCCCGCAGCGTGAGCACCACCAAGTGCCTGCTGGCCAAGGGGAGGGCCGCCGACCCGGCCGAGCCCCCCGTGCCCGAGGTGGAGCAGCAGCTGGGCCTGGGCCTGCCAACTGCCAACGGCGTGCACCAGGTGGGCGATCCCGAGGCCGATGCGCAGCGCGCCGCCCGGGGCAGCAAGCGCAAAACCAAGGCCGCGGCCAGCGCCCCCAACGACAACGGGGCACAAGCGGCTCCGGCGGCAGCCGTTACCCAGGTATCGGCCGAGGAGCCGGCGCCGCCAATACCTGCCGATGCGGCCGACCCGGTGGCCGAGGCCCTGGCCGAGCTCCAGCACAACGATGCGATCGGCCTGCAGCTGGTGGTGGATGGCAAGGCCCCCAGCAGCGCAGCCTGCCGTGCTGCTGGACTGCCCGGCACCTGGCGATTGACCCGCTGGCCGCAGATCCGGGGGCTGGACCCCGAGCAGCTGCTGGCCAATCAGCAGGAGCAGGCCTCCACCGATGCGGCCCTGGAGCAGGGCATGGCCGACGGCGTGGCCCAGGCCCAGGCCGAGCGCGCCGAGCGCACGCAGCTATGCGAGCGGCACCGCCAGATCCTGCTGGCCAGCGCAATCACAGAGGAACGGATCAGCCTCTGGGAAACGGTCGCTGACCCCAGGGATCTACCCCCTGCGCTGCAGAGCTGGGGC
The DNA here is from genome assembly GCF_963920485.1 of Cyanobium usitatum str. Tous. Lineage (NCBI taxonomy): Bacteria > Bacillati > Cyanobacteriota > Cyanophyceae > Synechococcales > Prochlorococcaceae > Cyanobium > Cyanobium usitatum. Next base: position 366,564 of record NZ_OY986431.1, read on the forward strand.
AAAAAGGCCGTGCCCTGCATGGCCACCACCTGGCTAACGGTCAGCGGGGCGCTGGTGCCGCAGATCCGGGTGGACACGCCCATCCCCCTGAAGAACGGCCGCCCGGCCCGTTACCTGTTCCCCAAAGACAGCGGCGGCATCGTCGGCACCGATGCGGCCTTTGAGCGGGATTGGGGCAACGCCCACGTTCCGATGCTGATGGTGGAGGGCACCAAGCAGTTCCAGGCCGCGGCGAGCACGATCAACCCCGAGGTGCCCTTTGCCATCCCGTTTGGCCTGGCCGGCTGCTGGGGCTGGAGCAGCGACCTGAAACCGAGCGCCGATTTGCTGGCGCTGCCGGTGGAGGGCCGGGACGTGCTGGTGGCTTTCGATGCGGATGTAGCCAGCAACTGGATGGTGTGGGAGGCCGCCAGGCGGCTGGAAAAGTATCTGCTGGGCGAGCTGATGGCCCGGTCAGTGCGGTTCCTGATCAACCCGGGCACCGGCGGCGCCAGCGATGGCCTGGACGATCTGCTGGGCCGCCAGCCAACCCTGGAGCGCCGGGTAAAGCTGCTGCGCCACCTGATCGACACCGCGATCGAGCACAAGGTGATCAAGGCCCCGAAACGGCCGGCCAAGCTCACCGCCTTTTTCGATGGCGCCAATTTCAAGCCGGCCAGCTGCCTGGACTACCTGAGCGGTGAAAACCACCTGGCGATGAGCGGCGACCAGTCGGTGGCGGTTTATCAGGGTGGGGTGTTCCACAACGGCACCAGCCTCTGGTGGACGCGGTTGGTATCGGAAACCCTGGGCGATGACTACCGGCCGGAGTTTGAGGCGAGCGTCACCAAGATTGCGCTGGCGCAGCTGAAAACCGAGGGGCTGGTGATTCCGTTCCAGCAGCCGCGGCCGGTGATCAATTTCCAGAACTGCCTGCTGGAGGTGCGGGAGCTGCTGCAGAGGGACCACACCCCCGAGCACCTGACGCTGATCCAACTGCCGCACCGGTGGAACCCGGCGGCGGAGTGCCCGGTGTTCCTGCGCTGGGTGGAGCAGGTAGCCCCGGGCCAGCTGGATGGCCTGCTGGATGTTTGCTGCCAGATGCTGGATCTATCGGAGTGGCCCCGGCTGATCGTGTTCCTGACGGGCCCGACCCGCAGCGGCAAGTCCACCTGGATCCGGATTCTGAACGCCCTGGTTGGCGCCCACCTGCGGGCCAATGTCAGCCTGCATGATCTGAGCCGATCGGGCCAGGACAAGTTCGCCACCAGCAGCCTGTTCGGAAAGGTGCTGAACACGTTTGCCGACCTATCTGCAGAGGATCTGCAGGATCTGTCGATGGTGAAAGTGCTCACTGGCGGTGATGAGTTTGAGGCCCAGCGCAAACACGGCCACCGGTTCCAGATGCGCAACCAGGCAATGCTGGTATTCAGCGCCAACACGGTGCCGGCCACCAGTGAGAGCAGCGGGGCGTTTCTGGCCCGGGTGGCCCACTTTGAGTTCCCGCACAGCTTCCAGGGCCGTGAGGACAAAACGATCGAGGAGCGGATCCTGCGGGATGAAATCCCCGGCGTGTTGCGGCTGATGGTGGAGGCCCTGCACAAGCGAAAACAGCGGGGCAATTTCCTGCCGCTGGATGAGGGGCGGCAGCAAGCCTTCGCCGAGCGCACCGATCGGGTGCGGATGTTCCTGGCGGAGCGGACGGCGCCAGGTAAAAAGGGACCCCGGTGCATCCCCCGGTCGGAGCTTTATCAGCTGTTCTGCAGCTGGGTGGAGGAGGAGCACGGCGGCAAGGCCGGCCGGATCCTGGGCAAGCACAAGTTCAACGAACGGGTGCGGCTGGCGGGCGTGGGTGAGTTCAAGCCCGAGGGCGGATCGTGGCGCTGGGACCGGGTGGAGGTGGACCCCGAAACTGCCGAGCCGGCACCCCCCGAAACTGCCGAGCCTGGCGATGGTGTTGATAAGTCGGGGTTTGACGTTGATAAAGGCCCCGCCTCGGCACTTTCAGGGCCAAAACTGCCGAGCAAAACTGCCGAGGGTAAAACCGCTGTGGTGGAGCCGGTTCTGGTGGGTGGCGAAGCAGGGTCCACGGCAGTTTCGGCAGTTTCGCCCTATTGCACCACCCCTATACAGAACACTCAGCTGAAATTGAAACCGGCGCAATGGGTAGAAACTGCCGATACTGCCGAGGAATTGACAGAGGCCGCGGCGGTTGCTCCGGCCCTGCCGGCTGTGGTTGCCCCGGTGCCCCGGCCCTATACAGGCCCTGCACGTGCGGGGTTGACCTACATCGCCGCGGCCGATCAGCTGCCCGACCCGGCCACCGTGCCGCTGCTGGTGGGCTTCGATCTGGAAACCTTTAACCGCCGCACCGATCTGCTGCGCCACAAGGCCAGCCTGTTCCCGTTCCTGGGCGGCGAGATCCGCCTGGCCCAGCTCCACGCCGACGGCCACACCCTGGTGATCGACGTGGCCCTGGTGGAGCAGGCCACCCCCGGCGCGGCCATCGCCTGGCTGGCTCAGATCGTGCGCAACCCCGAGCGCACTCTGGTTGGCCACAACCTGCTGTTTGAGGCCACGCACCTGATCGCCGCCGGCATCCGGCCGCTGTGCCGCTGGTGGGACTCGATGCTGGCCAGCCAGACCCTGGGCGACTACCCCGAGCACACCCTGGAGGCCGCGGCGGCCAACTACCTGGGCACCGCCCTGGACAAGGAGCTGCAGACCAGCGACTGGGGCAACGGGCTGACCGAGGCCCAGCTGCGCTACGCCGCCCTGGATGCCGAGGTGGTGCTGCCTCTGCGCGAGGCCCTGCACGCCGAGCTGGAGCGCACCGGCCAGGTGGAGGTGCACCGGCTGGACTGCCAGGTGATCTGCCCCGCCGCCGACGGCCAGGCCCGTGGGTTGGCGATTGATACCGAGGTGCTCGCCAAGGTGGAAGCGGAGGCCGCGGCCGCCCTGGCGCCGCTGCTGGATCAGCTGTACGCCGCGCTGGAGCCACACGGCCTGCCGCCCCGCGGCAAGACGCAGCCACACAAGGGCAACAAGTTCCCCGCGGCAATGGAGGCCGCCACCGGCCTGCAGCTGCGCAAGCGCGAGCCCGATAAAACGGGCGAGTGGGTGGAAAAAGTCAGCTGCTCCGCCGATGTGGTGGAGCTGTTCAAGGGGGTGCCGCTGATTGATCTGCTGCTCCAGATCCGGGATCTGGAAACCGCCGTGCAGCAGGCGGCCCAGCTGCGCCGCGATGTGGTGAGCGCCGGCGGGCGCACTTACCCCAACTACAACATCCTGGGGGCCAACACCGGCCGGATGACCACCTGCGGCCAGATCGGCGCCAAGGCCAGCGCCCCGTCAGACACCGAGGTGTTCGGCCCCACAGCAGACAAGGCTGGCCAGCCCAAGCCGGTGAAGCTCCCGCAGATCGGCGCCAACTTCCAGGGTTTCCAGGCCCTGCTGAAAAAGGCCCTGTGCACCGGCGACCCCGCCAAGGTGCTGATTGACGCCGACTGGGACGGCCAGGAGATCCGCCTGCAGGCCAGCCCCAGGCTCTACAACGACGGCGGCTACCGGCGCGAGGTGCTGCTGGGCGAGGACAGCCACACCAAGATGGCGCTGCTGCTGTTTGATCTGCCCCGCCCGGAGGGTGTGGTGCGCAAGCTCGTCGGCTGCACTGATGCCCAGCGGGCCGCTGCCAAGCCGGCCGGATTTTCCCTGCCATACGGTTGCGCGGCGGCATCGTTGCAAACCCGGCTATCGGCAGCGCAGGGCCAGCCGGTGCGCCGCTCCAAGGCGGAGGCCATTTACCGCCAGTGGCACCGCGACCACCGCGAGGTGTCGGCGCAGATGGACCACTGCGGCAACAACGTGGTGCGCGAGCGCCGTTCGATCGCCGGCCGCCGCATCTGCAGCCGCGGGAACAAGCCCGGCCCCGACGGTCGCCTGCCGGTGCACCGGATCGGCCGCACCAGCGGCGCCAACTGGCCCGTGCAGAGCAGTGGCAGAGATCTGCTGGCGGACGCCCTGGGTGATCTGTGGCTGGCCCTGGATGCCTACCCCGGCGCCCGCATCGTGGGGCTGATCCACGATGAGGTTCTGGTGGAGGCCCCCCGCGAGCTGGCCGAGCAGGTGCGCGACGTGGTGGTGGCCTGCATGAGCAGCGCCCGGCTCCAGGACAAATACCTGGGCGACGTGCCCCTAAAGGCCAGCGCCAAGATCGGCGACAGCTGGGGCGAGGTGCACTGATGGCCCTGCGCACCCCCACCGCGATCCGCCCCTGGTCGCTGCCCGAGCTCGGCCACGTTCTGCGGGCCTGCGCCGGTGTCCGCGGCAAGCACCGCCAACTGGGCCAGGCGGTGCTGCAGATGGCGCTGCTGGAGCTCGCCTGCACCGATGACCCACCCCGGGCCGCTGGCCTGGTGGAGCGTGTCGCAAACGGCAGCAAAAAGGCCGCGGCCGAGATCACCGCCCTGCTGGACGCCCACCACCAGCTGGTGGTGCAGGCGCCCCCTGCAGCACCGCCACCACCACCGCTGGATGCCAACGGCTGGGCCCAGACCTACGAACCGGCGCCAGCCCCACCGGCACCAGACACCCCGGTGGCGGAGTCTGTGGCGGCCTGGCTGCAGCAGCGCGGCCGCACAAGTACGCCAGCTCCACCAGCACCTGCCCCTGCACCAACGCCGGCGGCCTGGGCGCTACCCCCTGTCAGCAGGCCGCCCAAGCGGCCGTGCCCCCGCCACGTGATCGGCCGCCGTGCCCTGGCCCACTGGGTGACCGAGGGTGCCTGGCCTGCGGCGATCACCGGCACCAGCGTGGCCGCCGCTTACCGGCGGACGTTCGGCACCAAGCCACCCCCGGAGCTGCTCCACGGGCACCAGTTCGGCGCCAGCTGCGCCTACACCCGCCGGGAGCTGGAGATGCTGATGGCCGCCATGGTGCTGGCCGCCAGAACACCCCTGCCCCTGCCGCCGCCGGCGCCGCCCCTGATGGGCCCTTTCCGGGATTGGGTAAAGCCAGCGCCACCCCAGCCCAAGCCGGAGCTCAAGCCAGCCAAACCCCAGCCCGACGCCCACCTGCCGGCCCGCCAGAACCTTGCCCCCTGCCCCAGGGGCACCGAGCGCCACCGCATCGTGCACTGGATCGCCCAAAGCCTGATCGACCCCGCCGCCCTGGGCTACCCCACCAGTGGCCTGGCTGGCGCAGTTGCCGCGGCCTACCGCCGCCTGTTTGGTGATCGGCTCCCGGCGCGGGACCCCACCTGCAGATCGTTCTGCATTTACTCCCGCCGGGAGATTGCCCTGATCGCCGCCAACATCAGCCCGCGGCAGTAACCAACAACGCCAACATCCGCCGGCAGAATTACCCCATGACCGCCAACATCCCCGACAAAGATTCCCCAGGGTGGGAAACCTGGGCAGCTGAGCACCCGCTGCACAAGGCGGTGGTGGGGCCCCGCCCCAGCCAGGCGGTGATCGCCCTGCGGGTGGAGCAGATGGTTGGCTGGATCGGCTCCTGCCGCACCCGGCCAACGATGCTGCAAATGGCGGCAGAGCAGTGGGGTGTGAGCCTGCGCTCTTTTGATGCCGTTCACGCCGAGGCGGTGCGGGAGTTGAAGCGCAAGTTCAACCAGGACCGGCCCGATTTCCTGAGCCAGAAGCTGGAGCAGCTGGAGCACCTGATCCAGGCCGGGCTCGACAGCGGCCAGCTATCGGCCGCGGCAGGCGCGATGAACCTGCTCCTGAAAGCCACCGGTTGCGACGACCCCACCAAGCAGCCCAAACAGCGATGACCCGCCGCCGCCGCCGTGATCCCGGTGCCTACCTGCGGGGCAGCATCCTGGACCCCCAGCCTGGGGAGGAGCATCTGGTGGGGCTGAACGTGCTGGAGTACGCCCTGCTCACGCCCAAGCAGCGGCAGCCGCCAATCGGGCCGATCTGTAGCTGCCCCGTGCCGGATCCACACCGCCTGGGCGGCCAGCGGCCGATGCTGCGCTGGGCGGCCCACGACCAGCTGGAGCCCGCCTGTGGCACGTGCCTGAAGCCCATCAAGCAAGGCATCCACAAGCGAAGGATGGCGGTGCACGTGCTCGGGCTGGCGGAGCTGCCGATCGACGCCCTGGACCTTGCCGATCTGGCCGACGCCGGCCTGCTGCTGGAGTACCCGCCGCGGCCGGAGGCCCCAGTGCCTGCTGCACCCGCGCCCGACCCCCTGCTGCCCGATACCGCCGATGCCGATGCCGTGGGCGATGCCTGGGAGCCCGGCGTGGCCGAGGCCCTGCGGCTGCTGGCGGAGCCCCCGGACCTGAGCGACCTGGCCGCCAGAACCACCTTTGGTTCCTTGACCACCTGATTCACCAGAAGGTCTCTCCAAGGGTCCAGAAACTCCTCAAGACCACCACAGAGGGGAATAGAGGTGTGGTGATCAAACCATGGGTCTGGGATCACCATGCGTTCTACAACCTGAAGGACTACTACTCCTATAGACATCACCAGGATGCTGATCTCGTGTTGGATTACCAGAATTCGGATCTGGTCTTCCCTACAGAATAAATAGAGATAACCACCTTTCACTCGCCTATGAAGACGCAATCAAGACCTGATCAACGCAACATCAATCTGTTCTTTGGGAAAAGGAATCAGACCACTCTGCAAAAGTTTGATTCCTTGTCCCACCAACTCAGACGATCCAGAACGGGTACTCTGGATTTCCTGATCACTCACTATGAATGGTTCCAGAACAACCGCAGTGAGGTGGTTAGATGAATACAACCATTCGACTGACTAAGGTTGAATACGAGATGCTGAAGGAACTTCAGAAGAGAGACAAGAGATACAAGAGGGGATTGGAGGAGAAGGTCAAGTTAGACCTGATATGGGCATACGATAAGATAATGCCATCTCGCTAAACGCGCAATGCAGTACTCGGAGAATAATTATTTAAAGAATCCAAGAATTATCAATGATGAATATAGAGAAAGACTTCAGTCTTTCCAGGTTCCTGCAATCAAAAGGCACTTTGGCACTTTGGAGGGCAAATGCTTTGCGGATATTGGGTGTGGCGATATTCCGCTGGGGTACTGTCAAGGCGAGATAGGAAGACCCAAGAAGTATTACGCAACTGACTTGAATAAGGATGCACTTGATAGTGGTTTTAAATCTCTAACAAATTCCGGTGTTGACGTCTCGAATATAGAATTGATTCCTGGTCCTTATTTTGATTTTGATTTAATTCCCGATGCTTCAATCGATGCTGCATTTTCTAACTCTCTTTTCTCTCACCTTTCGCTCAATACCATACTGATTTGCTTGAAACGCCTGCGCCCAAAAATGGCGAATCATGCAAAGTATTTGTCTAGTATGATAATTCTTCCTCCTGGCATTGATTGCATTGAGTACAAGTGGGAAGTCAAGTATGGAGCGGTTTCACATTCTGCTAGAGATCCCTTCCACTACCAGTTTTTAGAGTTCAAGGAAATTGTTGACTCTTGTACTGACTTTTCCTGTAGTACATTGTACGAGTATGGGCATCCGTTTCAAGTTCTCGTAGAGTTTCTTCCTAAGGTTTGAGATTGCATTTTGCATTTATATTAACTCCTTTTTGATGTATGGATTTTGCATCCAGTCGCTCCTTCTTACTGAGAGGGGGTTGCTGACCCCCCAGCTGATTTGTCGTCAGACACGGTCTACCCCCTGGTGCTTGGCCAGCCGGCTGAGTCTGGTGCGCAGCGTGGCCACCCCCTGGGCCGGCAGCCCCAGATCGGTCAGCCGCTCGGATAAGGCCTCCAGGTCGGCTTTGCCGGTGCGGCCCTGGGCCGCCAGCTCCAGCAGGATCAGGTCCACCTTGGCGCCCTGGGCCTTGGTGAGCCGGGTGCGGCGCTCGCCGGTGCGGTCGGGCCCTTTTGCATTGGATGGGGCGGCCTGGGCTCCAACCCCTAGCGGCCTGGCCTTGGCCACCACGGCGGCGGCGCCGGGCGCGAGCACCAAGGCCTCCAGCACCTCACACACGCGCAGGCCAGCATCGGCGGCCAGCTGCTCCAGGGCGGCCCGGGCCTGGGGGTGCAGCTTGGTGGTGAGCTGCTGGCGCTGGAATCGCTGGCCATCGGCGCCCAGGTTGATCGCCGCCCAGGTGCCGCGGCCGGTCTGTTTCCTGATGGTGTTGCCGGCGCGGCTGCGGCGGGCTGTGGCTTCCGTGCTGGCGGGTTTGGGCTGGCTGGGCTGGATCGTCACCACCCGCTCCACCGTCTGCACGATCACCGCCGGGGCGGGGCTGATGGCGCGGCCGTCTGGAATGGCGTTGCCGTGGGGGCCGTGCACCTCCCCGATCACCAGGGCCACCAGGCCGTCGCCCCAGGCCACGTTGCGAGCATCCCCAGGCTGCAGCCAAGCGTTCTGCCCGTGATCCAGGCAGAGCGGGGCGGTGCCGGCGTACCGGGCCTGGAAATAGCCATCGGCGGAGGGGCCAGCCATCACGATGGCGCCCACGGCGCTGTGCCCGCAGCCCGGGGCAATCAGCACCCGATCACCGGCCTGCACAGCCGGGATGGTGGCGGGGTTGAGCTTGTCCAGGGCCTGCTGGCGGCGATCGAGCGCCCGCTGGATGGCCTCGCTGGCGGCCTGGTGGATGGTGTCTTTGTAGGCGGTGCTTTCCATGCTCCCACCATAGCCCCGCACTTACGGGGTGTACGGTGGCGGAGCTGGAGCGATGGCCGCGCGGGCCACCACCAGCAAAACCACCCCCTGGAGCTGGCCGAGCGCGCCGCCCCGGGGATCACCACAGGCCCTGGCCGGAGCAGAACGATGCCCACCGACACCAACGGCGCCGCGGCGCCTGTTCACCCCCTGGAGCTGGCCCTGCTGGGCCTGATCGCCGCGGCCCTGGCCCTGCGCACCCTGCTGGCCCTGGTGCTGGCCGTGGCCGGCTGGCGCCCCCGTGCAGATGCACCGACCCGGCCGATGGCTGAGCAGATGTCACAGCTGCCCATGGCCGAGCCCGAGGTCTACGGCGCCGAGCAGCCCGGGCCCGTGGCCCAGCCCCCTGCTGCAGAGCCAGCCCCAGCCCCGAGGTCTACGGCGCCGAGCAGCTCCAACCTGCTGGCCGCCGCCGCGGCTGCCGATGCTGCCTCCCTGGCCGAGCTGCCCATAGCCGAGCTGCGCGCCGCCTACGAAATCATTCGCGGTGACATCGAGCAGGCCAAGGTCGACCGACGGCAGCAAGCCGCCTTGCTGGTGCACCTGCTGCAGGAAGGCGCCGCCATCGCGCTGGCGACCAAGAACATCGGCGCGCTGGTTGGTGCTTGCCGTGAATTGCGCGAATTGTGCAATTTGGCGCCAAAGGTGCCGCGCCAATGACCGCTGACGACCTTGCCAAGGCTTTCGAAATGATCGACGCACTGCACGCCGCCAAACTCGCTGCAGCGCCGGCGCTGGCCCTGCTGGTGGCGCATGGTGCCGAGCGTGGTATCGACCAGGCCGAGATTCGCCGCGCGGTGATGCTGCCGGCTGGTGTCTGCAAATGGCTTGAAAGCCCAGCGCCGCCGATGTGCGACACCATTCGCGACGAGCTGCACCAGCCGGCGCTGCCAGCACCAGACGCCGACGAGCTGGCCGCGTTGATCTTGCGCTGGTGCTTGACGCAACAGCTATTACGACTGGCAATCAAGCAAATGTGCCAACACCTGTTGATGAAACAGTAAGCGTCCCATCTTGGAAGGTAAATAGTCCACCATTTGCACCGCCTATTTTTTCAAATTGATTGACGTTCATTGTCGCACCATTAAATACGACAGTGGACCCACTAATTACGTAGGTGCCTTCGCCAAAAAATAACTTGTCTGTGCCAGCGCCGCCATAAAAATTACCAGTACCAAATCCTTTTAGGGTGTCATTGCCAGCATCAAGATATGTTGTTCCATCTCCATCGAATCCACCTTCAAGTGCATCGACGATGTCATTGCCATCGCCGGTATTGATTGTGCCGTCGTCGTCGTTGTAGATACCGGAGCCGGTGCCGCCGGTGCCTGTAATCCTGTCATTGCCAGCGCCGGTATTGATTGTGCCGTAGTTGGAGATGCCGGAGCCGGTGCCGGTGCCTTTAATGATGTCATTGCCATCGCCGGTTTTGATTGTGCCGTCGTTCTCGATGCCGTCGTAGATACCGGTGCCGCCGGTGCCGCCGGTGACGGTGCCTTTAATGATGTCATTGCCATCGCCGGTTTTGATTGTGCCGTAGTTGAAGATGCCGCAGTTGAAGATGTCGTAGAAGTCGCCGCCGGTGCCTGTAATCCTGTCATTGCCAGCGCCGGTATTGATTGTGCCGTAGTTGAAGATGCCGGAGCCGGTGCTGGTGCCTTTAATGATGTCATTGCCATCGCCGGTATTGATTGTGCCGTCGTCGTCGTTGTAGATACCGGAGCCGGTGCCGCCGGTGCCTGTAATCCTGTCATTGCCATCGCCGGTATTGATTGTGCCGTAGTTGGAGATGCCGGAGCCGGTGCTGCTGGTGCCTTTAATGATGTCATTGCCATCGCCGGTATTGATTGTGCCGTCGTCGTTGTAGATACCGGTGCCGCCGGTGCCTGTAATCCTGTCATTGCCAGCGCCGGTATTGATTGTGCCGTCGTTGCCGATGCCGTAGAAGTCGCCGGTGCCGGTGCCGGTAATGGTATCCTTGCCATCGCCGGTATTGATTGTGCCGTAGTTGCCGATGCCGGAGTCGGTGCTGCTGGTGCCTTTAATGATGTCATTGCCAGCAAGTGCATTTATAACAACACCCTCGAGGACCTCCCAGCCTGTCACTGAAATCGCTGTGTCTGCTTTGTTAGTGAACTTAAAGCTCTTAAGATTATTAGCCATAATAGTTAGGCCTTGACTTTTCTCAAATCATATCCTGATTCTCGGCAAATCACAACAGAGAGAAGGCGGCTAGTAAGTGGCGCATAGATCGGCAGGGGCATTGCCCTGCAATGTCGATTGACGTAACAGTGATTGCGACTGACTAGCCGCCTAGGCGGATAGTTGCTAAGGTGCCAAGGCAGCCGGCAGCAGTGAACGCCGGCGCACCTGAAACCATGAACCGCACCGCTGAATTGGCGGCCCGGCTCGCTGATCTGCAGATTCGCTCCGAAGCGACCGATCGCGCTGCTGCCGCCGCACTCGAAGAACTGACCGCCGCCGGCATGGAGCTGGCTGCCGCACTTGATCGACTGGCCGCCGCCGCCGCCCGCCAGCGGGCCAGCCGTGCCCGCCGCAGCCAGCCCCGCCCCGTTGTGGCCTGTGAGTGCTGTGGCCGTGAGTGGGTGCCCGTCCGCCAGGGCCGCTACTGCAGCCGCCAGTGTGTGGAGCGCGCCGGCCACCTCCGCCGCCTGCTGCAGGCCGACCCGGTGTGGAGGCAGAGGGAGAGGCTGGCCGGTTGGTTGGCCGCCGCCGGCCCCCGAGTCCGTGGCCCCCGCCAGGGGCTCCGTGGCCTGCAGGCCGCTCTGGCCGGAGACTCCGCCGAGCGGCGCCGGCTGCTGGAGGGCCACCGCCACCTGCTGGAGCCCGAGATGGAGGTGGAGCTGGTGCAGCTGGGCTGGCTGTGGGGGCCTGAGCCGGGCCGGCTGGAGCACGCCGCCGCCGCCCTGCTGGCCGCCGCCGCTGCGGGCTGATCGCCCACGGCCCCGGGCCCGCTGCTGCAGGCCCTGGTGCACGCGGCTGAATCCAGGGGCAGCGGGTGACTCGCGCCGCCCTGGCATCCAGCTCAGTCTGGGGGCACCCCTGGCCAGGAGCCCCAGGCATCCGGAGCGATTGACCCCCAGCCGCCGGCCACCAGCTGCGCCGCCCTGGCGTGGGCCGCGGCCATTTCCCCTGGGGATCGCCCTGCCCAGGTGGCGGCCAACTGGGGCCAGATCAGCCCGTCCTGGGGCGCGCCATCCAGGCCCGGCTCCGCCTTGGCCCTGCGCCGCGGGGATCGCCGGGTGGAGCCCCCTGCCAAGGCCGTGCTGCAGCTGCGCTAATTCTGCTGCCGCTTTTGCTGCCGCCCCTTTTTTGCCCCCGCTGGGCCATGGCCCAAACCTCAGACCAGGACAGCGTTTATCAGGGATTCGTCGGCCTCCAGGTTGCTGGTGACGCTGCGCCCATCTTCGAGGTCCTCGAGGGCATCAAGCATGCGCAGGCAGGCGCGCAGAGTTTCGGCGTCGCTCAGGGGGCAGGCGGTTTGCGGAATCCAGCGGTGTTCCCAGCCCACCACTACCCAGCCCTGGCGGCGCAGGCCGTCCTGCAGGGCCTCTAGGTCGGCGAAGGTGCCGAACACCTCCAGCTCCCCTCGCTCGAGGGGGGTGTAGCCGAGGGCGGCGGGGCCGCCCTGCTCCTCTAGGGCCAGCAACCCTTCCAGCAGGGCTTCTTCATCGATGGCTTGGCCATCCCCGGCAGCGAGCTGCACCACCGAGCGCTGCTCAAACAGGTAGCCCACACAGCCGGTTTCGCCCAGGTTGCCGCCGTGTTTGCCGAAGGCCAGGCGCACCTCGGCGGCAGTGCGGTTGCGGTTGTCGGTGAAGGCCTCCACCAGCACCGCCACGCCGCCGGGGCCGTAGCCCTCGTAGCGCACGGCTTCAAAGGCTTCGCCGGAGCCGCTGCCCTGGCCCGAACCCTTGGCGATGGCCCGCTCGATGTTGGCGTTGGGCATCCCGGCGGCTTTGGCCTTCTCGATGGCGGTGCGCAGCTGGAAGTTGCCGGCGGGGTCGGCCCCGCTTCGGGCCGCCACCATGATCTCCCTGCCAAGCCGGGTAAACACGGCGCCGCGTTTGGAATCCACCACGGCCTTGGTGCGTTTGATCTGGGCCCACTTGCTGTGGCCGGCCATCGGGGTGCGGGGGGAGAGGGGCGAGGGGCTAGCCGGTTGCGTTGAACACCAGCTTGGGCTGCAAGAGGCCGCCTTCACTGGTGCGAGCCATGCCGGCCAGGTTGCCATCCGGCCCCAGCACCGCCACCGGCTCTCCGGCTTCCAGCGACAGCCCATGGTCAAGGGCGCGGCCGCAGCGCCAGCCTTCAAGTTCTGCGTCGAGCAGCTGCCGTTGGGGTAGGTGCCCCAGGGCTGCCAGCGGATTCAGCAGAGGGGGCAAGGGCGCCTGATCGAGGGCCTCCAATGGCACGGCCTGCTCGAGACCAAAGCCCAGGGCCTCGCTGCGGCGCAGCTGGGCCAGGGCGCCACCGCAGCCCAGCGCCTCGCCTAGGTCGCGGGCTAGGGAGCGGATGTAGGTGCCGGCCGAGCAGCGCACCAGCAGCTCGAGCCTTGCTGTGGCGCCATCCCAGCCGAGCAGCTCCAGTCGCTGGATTGTGACCGCTCGGGGCGCCAGCTCGAGCTGCTCGCCCTGGCGCACTAGGGCATAGGCCCGTTGCCCCTTCACGTGCACCGCCGACACCTGGGGCGGCACCTGCTGGATGGGGCCGCGAAAGCTCGCCAGGGCTGCCTCCAGATCAGCTGCCTCTAAAGCGGGCACGGCAAAGCTGGCCAGCACCTCACCCTCTAGATCGTCGCTGACGGTGCGCAGCCCCAGTTGCACCACGCCCCGATAGGTCTTGTCGCCCTCCAGGTAGGGCAGTAGCCGGGTGGCGGGGCCCAGGGCGATTGGCAGCACCCCGGTGACGGCTGGATCCAGGGTGCCGCCATGGCCCACGCGCTTGAGCTTGTAGGCGCGCCGCACCCGGGCGACACAGGCGTGGGAGGTGAGCCCCGCCGCCTTGTCGAGCACCAGAAAGCCGCAGGGCTGGTCAGCCATGGATCGGAGCGTCACCCTTGCAGCGTCCCATGTTCAGCGCCAATGACCCTGCAGCAGCGCCGCGACCTGGCGTTTCTGGTGCTGGCTGGGATCTTCCTGGGCACCATGGGCATGCTCAACATCCTTGGCCTCACTCGCTTTCTGCAGTTGGGCACGATTGGCTCCTGGCCGATCGTGGTGGCGGTGGGGGCCCTGCCCTATCCGATCACCTTTCTCTGCACCGACCTGATCAGTGAGCTGTGGGGAGAGCAGAAGGCCTCCCAGCTGGTGTGGGTGGGTCTGCTGCTCAACGGTTGGATTGTGCTGATCCTTTGGCTTGGCGGCATCCTGCCGGGGCTGGCAGGCGCGCCCGATGCCACCTTCTTTGAGGTGCGCCGGCTCGCCTTCGGCGCGGTTGGCGCCTCGATGGTGGCTTACCTGGCGGCCCAGTTCACCGACGTGCGCCTATTCCATTTCTGGAAGCGCTTCAGTGGGGGCAAGGCCCTATGGCTGCGCAACAACGGCTCCACCCTGGTGAGCCAGCTGGTGGACACCAGCGCTGTGGTGCTGATTAGTCACTACGCCAGCCATGTGCTGCCGCTGCGCCCCGGCGAGCCGGTGGTGCCCCAGCTGGCCTCCTTCATCGCCAGTGGCTACCTGTTCAAACTTGTGGCAGCCCTGGCTGACACCCTGCCCTTCTATGGCCTGGTGGCCTGGCTGCGGCGCTGGTTAGAGGTGCCGGGAGAAGGGGCTGAACTAGGGGAAGAAGCCCGTATCGGGGCTGGCTCCTAGGTTGACCCCCATCTAAAGGGCAAGGCAAGGCATGGGCGCGGTAGGGGAGCTGGAGTTGGGGGTGGAGCGGTTCTTGGCTGATGGCTTCGCCCTGCGCTCCCAGTTGGCCAGCTTCCTCGAGATTTCCCCCGAGGAGCTGGAGTGCCGCCTGCCCAGCAGCACCGACGACCTGGCCGCCCTACACCCCGGTGCCTTTGATCCAGATCAGGCGGGTCGCTTTTATGAAGACACTGTTGGCACCGGCCATCTGCTGGAGTTGGCGGCCTGGCACCTAGGCAGCGCCGACTACATCGCCGACACCCTGCGGCTGCAGCAGCGCTTTGCCCGCGGCCAGGTGCTCGACTTCGGCGGCGGTATTGGCAGCCATGCCCTGGCCGCGGCGGCTCTCCCCGAGGTGGAGCGGGTGTGGTTCGTGGATCTCAACCCCCACAACCGCGCCTTTGTGCAGGCACGCGCTGCCGAGCTCGGCCTGGGCGCCAAGTTGAGCTGCTATCGGGATATGGCTGATCCGGCCTTGCCTGGGCGCTTCGACACGATCGTTTGCCTGGATGTGCTGGAACATCTGAGCGATCCTGCCGCCCAGTTGGCCCTGTTTGCAGAGCGCCTCTCCCCAGCCGGCATCGCCCTACTCAACTGGTATTTCTTCAAGGGATTTCAGGGCGAGTACCCCTTTCACTTCGATGCCCCAGAGCTGGTGGAGGCGTTTTTCCGCAGCCTGCAGAGCCGCTTTCTCGAGGTGTTTCACCCCTACCTGATCACCACCCGGGCCTACCGGTTGGCTTGAAAGGGGCCGTAACGCTGGGCATTAAAAAGCCGGTGGAGGTCCGCCGGCTTTAAGGAATCGCTTTAAGGGCCTGGGGCTAATTCAGCCGATGGCAACGTTGATGCGCTTGCGGTTGCGCAGGCCGCGCTTGATGCTTTCGAAGTTGACTACACCATCCACCAAGGCGAACAGGGTGTCGTCGGAGCCGCGGCCCACATTGACCCCGGGCAGCACCGAGGTGCCGCGCTGGCGAATCAGGATGGAGCCGGCGCTCACGGTTTCACCGCCGTAGCGCTTGACGCCGAGGCGCTTGGAGTTTGAATCGCGGCCGTTGCGGGTTGAGCCTGTGCCTTTCTTGTGGGCCATGGATCGGGGGTATCAGCGAGTGGGTATGGAAATTGAAGAGGGAGCGGTAAACAGCTCAGGCCAGAGCTTTGCCACCTAGGGAAATCGATTCGACCATCACCCGGGTCAACTCCTGACGGTGACCGTTCTTGCGCCTGGTCTTTTTCTTAGGGCGCATCTTGTAAATGATGATCTTGGGGCCGCGGCGATGGGCCATCACCTTGAGCTCAACGCTGGCTCCTTTGACGTACGGCTGGCCCAGGGTCGTGGTTTTGCCGTCGTTGATCAACAACACGTTGTCGATGGTCAAGGTGCCGTCGACATCGATGCCAAGGCGGTCGAGGTCGTAGTAGCGGTTTGGCTGCAGCCAGAACTGCTGGCCTGACGCCTCAACAATGGCGTAGGCGCCACTGGTGGCTGCGGATTCGGTGGTAGGGCTCATGGCGGCAAGAGCGTGGCCAGGCTGACGGAGCCCCCTCTAAGCCAAGGGTTTCAGCAAACCCTGAGCCCGAAAAGAGACTCGGCGTCATTCGGCCTGGCGCACAATCGAAAAACAAACAATAATCCTCCCGTCTGGCCCTTCCTTTCGTCAACATTCAGGGGCCTTTCCCGCGGGGGTTGCCCCGCTGCCAAAGCGGTCCATGCCCGAACCGGCCCTCACCATCGCCTCTCTGATCAGAGATCCCCGCTTGCGGCAAGCGTGCTCCCACTGGCTGGTCGGGGGGCGTTGCCGCATGGTCTGGGTGGATCCCACCAGCAACCCCCTGGTGGAGCTTGAGCAGCGCCGCGAGGAATTTGACGCCGTGCTGCTGGAGCAGGGGGCCCTCAGCCCCGAGGACTGCCGCGCCTTTGGGGATCTGGGACTGCTGCTGCCGGCGGTGGTGATCGGTGGCGTGGGAGGCCAGATCGAACTCCATCAAGCGGAGGTGCACCTGCCCCCCGATCAGCTTGAGCAGCTCAGCTACAGCCTGGATGCGGCTGTCTCCCGCTACCTGCGCGAAGGCCTAGCCGGCTCCGAGAGCTCCCCTGCTGGCCAGAGCACCGAAACCCCCGATCGCTGGAAGCTGGCCAACCGGCTGAAGGGCCGCGTCGGCTTTGTTGGGGTTTTCTACAAGCGTGATCCAGCCCGCTTTCTACGTAACCTGAGAGAGCAGGAGCGCGAAGAGTTGATCCATTCTTTGGAGCGCACCTATCGAGACCTGCTGCTCAGTTATTTCCGGGATCCGGCCGCGGCAAACCAGGCCCTGGAAAGTTTCGTCAATACGGCTTTTTTCAGTGATTTACCCATTACTAAAACTGTTGAGATTCACATGAATCTCATTGATGGCTTCTCCAAACAGCTCAAGCTGGAAGGGCACAAGAACGATTTCCTCCAGGATTATCGGCTGGCCCTGCTCGATGTGATGGCCCATCTCTGCGAGATGTACCGCCGCTCAATTCCAGCCGATGCCCCTTTGACTGGTTTGCCGGTCCAGGCGTCCGGCCAGCCCACGATGGCTTGAACCAGGAGGTTTCTTTACCATGAATCCACGCAAGACCTACATCCTCAAGCTCTACGTGGCGGGCAATACGCCCAACTCGATGCGTGCCTTGAAAACACTGCGGAATATCCTGGAAACGGAATTCCGGGGCGTATATGCCCTCAAGGTGATTGATGTGTTGAAAAATCCTCAGCTAGCTGAGGAGGACAAGATTCTCGCCACTCCCACTTTGGCCAAGATCCTGCCGCCACCCGTGCGCCGCATCATCGGCGATCTCTCCGATCGGGAGCGGGTGCTGATCGGGCTTGATTTGCTCTACGAAGAGCTCAGTGAGGAGGTCTTGGAAGAGGAATTATGCGACGACGACGGCATGGAAAATCCGTCGGTTTTGGTTCCTACAGATCCTCTCCCTTCTCTTGAGCCTCTGCCCTGAGTAGTTTTTCTTCAGATCTCTTCCCTCGATGCAGGAACCAAGACCCACCAGCAACCCCTTGATGCAGGTTCAGAAGCTCCCGACTGGGATCGAGGGCTTCGACGACGTGTGCCATGGCGGCTTGCCCATCGGCCGCTCCACCCTGATCAGTGGTACGTCAGGTACCGGTAAGACGGTGTTTTCTCTCAACTTCCTCTACAACGGCATTCGTCAGTACAACGAACCTGGAATCTTCGTAACCTTTGAAGAATCGCCCCTAGATATTCTGCGTAATGCGGCCAGCTTTGGCTGGGATCTGCAAGAGATGGTGGAGCAAGACAAACTCTTTATTCTGGATGCCTCGCCGGATCCGGAAGGCCAAGATGTGGCGGGAAGTTTTGATCTGTCCGGCTTGATTGAGCGAATTAATTATGCGATTCGCAAATACAAAGCCCGCCGAGTAGCGATTGATTCGATCACGGCTGTATTTCAGCAATACGATGCGGTTTCCGTGGTGCGCCGCGAGATTTTCCGCCTTATTGCCAGGTTGAAGGAAATTGGTGTCACCACGGTGATGACCACCGAGAGGATCGATGAATACGGTCCGATTGCTCGCTACGGGGTTGAAGAATTTGTTTCTGACAACGTGGTGATTCTCCGCAACGTGCTGGAGGGGGAGCGGCGGCGCCGTACCGCGGAGATTCTCAAGCTGCGCGGCACCACCCACATGAAGGGCGAGTTTCCTTTCACGATGGGTAGCCACGGCATCAGTGTTTTCCCGCTGGGAGCCATGCGCCTCACCCAGCGCTCCTCAAATGTGCGGCTCAGCTCCGGCGTGCCCAGGCTCGACGAGATGTGCGGCGGCGGCTTCTTCAAGGATTCGATCATCCTGGCCACCGGTGCCACGGGTACGGGTAAAACCCTGCTGGTGTCCAAATTTGTTGAGGATGCTTGCCGCTCCAAGGAGAGAGCAATCCTGTTCGCCTACGAGGAGTCCCGCGCCCAGCTGCTACGCAATGCCACCAGTTGGGGTATTGATTTTGAGCAGATGGAGCAGGATGGCCTGCTCAAGATCATTTGCGCCTATCCCGAGTCCACGGGTTTGGAAGATCATCTCCAAATCATCAAAACTGAGATAGGCCAGTTCAAGCCATCGCGGATGGCGATCGATTCCCTAAGTGCCCTAGCCCGGGGCGTGAGTCACAACGCCTTTAGGCAGTTTGTTATTGGCGTTACTGGTTATGCCAAGCAGGAGGAGATTGCCGGTTTCTTTACGAACACCTCCGAAGAGTTCATGGGCAGCCATTCGATCACCGACTCCCATATCTCCACAATCACCGACACGATCCTGCTGCTCCAATACGTGGAGATCCGCGGTGAGATGGCCCGTGCCTTGAACGTGTTCAAAATGCGTGGCTCCTGGCACGACAAGGGCATCCGTGAATTCGTGATCACCAGCAACGGCCCTGAGATCAAGGATTCCTTTTCCAACTTCGAGCGCATCATCTCCGGGGTGCCCCACCGGATCACCACCGACGAACGCAGCGAGCTCTCCCGTATCGCCCGCAGCGTCGCCGACGACGAGATTTAAATCTAGGCCTGGTCGTAGCGGCGTCGCTCGGCCAGTAACCGCAGTTCGTCCGTGTCTGAATTTTCTAGAGGCAAGTCAAACCAGAAGGTGCTGCCCACCCCTAGGGCACTGGCCATGCGCACCTGGGTGCCGTGTTTTTCGAGGTTGCCCCGCACAATCGATAGGCCCAAGCCAGTGCCAGCTTCGGTGTGCACTGCATTTTCAACTCGATAGAAGCGATCAAAAATGCACTCCTGATCTGCATCCGAGATGCCGCAGCCGCTGTCGGCGATTTCGATTCGAATCCGGGGTAGGGGCGAGGTGAGATCGCAGCTAGGGCTGTCGCTGCTGGGTTCGTTGCCCGGGGTAAGCACGCAAAGATCGGGCCAGGGGTAGGCCCGCAATTGCAGCAGCCCACCTTTGGGGGTGAACTTGAGGGCATTGCCCACCAGGTTGTCGAAGACTTGCAGCAGCAGGTCCCAGTTGCCCAGGATGCGCGGCAGCTGGGGATCGGCTTCAAAGGCCAGGGAGACGCCCTTTTCATCGGCATTGAGCCGGTAGGTGCGCAGGATCTGCTCGATGGCTGGGGCCAGCTCCAGCGGCTCAAGGTTCCACTCCCGCTCCGACTCCAGCCGGGATAGGTCAAGTACGTCGTTGACAAGCCTGGTGAGCCGGTCGGCTTCGGCGTTGGCGATCCCCAGAAATTCGCGCTTTTCCTCTTCGCTGAGCTGGTCGCCTAGGTCGTGGAGGGTTTCCACGTAACTCTTTATGTTGCACAGCGGCGTGCGCAGCTCGTGGGAGACATTGCTGATGAAGCGGCTTTGGGCGGCATTGAGCTCCACCTCGCGGGTTAGGTCTTGGATGGTCATGGCGATGCCCTTGAGGCTTTCGCCGCTGGCATCACTCACCGACTGCAAAACGATGCGCAGGGTGCGGATCGGTTCACCAAAACTGCAACGCACATCGGCGCTTTCTCGGTCGCGGCAGGTCACGCTGTCGAGGGCTGGCTGCACCTCCATCGCCAGCCGTTCCGGCAGCTCGGCAATCAGATCCTTGCCCTCGAGGTTGCGTCCCTCCCAGCGGAACAGGCGACGGGAGGTGGGGTTGGCCAGCACAATTGCGCCCTCGGCATCAAGCAGCACCGCCCCGTCGGCCATCTTGGCGATCAGCGACTGCTGCTTCACCTGGGCGGCGGTTAGCTCTTCGATGTTTGCTGCTTTGTAGTCCTCCAGCTGGGAGGCCATGGTGTTGAAGCCGTCGAGCAGCTCCCCCAATTCCCCTCCCACCGGCAGGGCCAGCCGGGTTTCGAAGTTGCCGCCAGCAATAGAGCGCACCCCCTGCAGCAGCTCTTTCACGGGGCGCGTGATGGTGAGGGCATTGAAAACCGCCCCCAAAATCACCAGCACCCAGATTGAGATGAACACAGCCACAGTCACCTCCCGGGTGAGGGCGGCACTGGTAAGCAGGGTTTCGTTGGGATTGATGCCCAGGGCCAGCACGCCGAGATAGCGGCCGTCGCTCACCATCGGTACAAACACATCGGTCACCTGGCCGCCTGGGCTGAGGTGCTGGCGGATCAGGGGCGTGTCAGGCCGTTTCTGTAGGTCTGCGGGCAATTCGAGGCGGCGGCTGAGCAGCAGCTCGCTGCTGCCTGAGCTGGCGCCGATCGGAATGCCTAGGTAGATCACCCCCTCTGGGTCGGCGAAAAAGATGTAGCGAAGACTGCGGCTGGATCGCCAGAATCGATCCGCTACCGCCGCTAGCTCCCGGTCGTTGCCCTCCGCAACCAAAGGCGTGATGTTGGCTGAGAGCAGCAGGCCCAGGTCTCGGGCGTAGCGGGTATCGCTCAGCTGGGCATCTCTCTGGATGCCGTTGAGGGCCAAAAAGGTGAAGCCCGTCATCAGCAGGCTCACCACCAGGGTGGCCACAGCCAGCAGCTTGGTCTGCAGGCTGAATTCCGCCCACCAGCGGCCCATGGCCTGGCGCCAGCTCATCGGCTGCGCACCTGATGGCCGATGTCGCGGCGGAAGGTCATGCCCTCAAAGTGCACCTGGGCTAGCCCGGCGTAGGCCCGCTCGAAGGCGGTATCAAAGTCGTCGGCCTGGGCCACCAGCGCCAGCACCCGGCCGCCGCTGGTTAGGCAGCGGCCGTGGTCATCTCGGCTGGTGCCGGCATGGAACAGCTGCAACTGGTCGGTGGGGTGCAGGGCGCTTTCGATGGGGTCGCCGCGGCGCAGCTCACCCGGGTAGCCCTCCGCAGCGGCGATAACGCAGGCACTGCAGCCTGGATGGATGGTGAGGGCTGGTGCTTGGTCGAGGCTGCCGTTGGCGCAGGCCAACAGAATTTGGGCTAGCTCCGGCCCCAGCAATGGCATCAGGGTTTCGCACTCCGGATCGCCGAAGCGGCAATTGAATTCGATCACGCTTGGTCCGGCTGCGGTGAGCATCAAGCCGGCGTAGATCACGCCTCGGTAGTCGATGCCTCGAGCCCGCAGGGCGGCCACGGTGGGCTCAAGCACCAGCTGACGCACCTCTTCTAGGCCGGCTGCATCCAATAGGGGAGCTGGGGCGTAGGCGCCCATGCCGCCGGTGTTGGCGCCGGTGTCGCCCTCGCCGATGCGCTTGTGATCCTGGGCAGTGGGCAGCAGCACCATGCGCTGGCCATCGCAGAGGGCGAATACGGACACTTCGGGGCCAACGGTGCGCTCCTCCAAGACCAAAAAGGCGCTTGCCAATTCGGCGCCAGCCGCCTTGTGGC
The DNA here is from genome assembly GCF_963920485.1 of Cyanobium usitatum str. Tous. Lineage (NCBI taxonomy): Bacteria > Bacillati > Cyanobacteriota > Cyanophyceae > Synechococcales > Prochlorococcaceae > Cyanobium > Cyanobium usitatum. The sequence goes on from NZ_OY986431.1 coordinate 388,392, forward strand.
CTGCGTCGAAGCGGCCGGCAAAAATCTCCTCGATGGCGGCTCGGGCTTCCTCAACGCTTTCGGCCACCGTGACGCCTTTGCCGGCGGCCAGGCCATCGGCCTTCACCACCAGGGGGCGCCCTTGGCTCGTCAAAATTTCCAGAGCCTGCTCGCGGCTGTTTGCGGCCCAGTAGCCGGCAGTGGGAATGCCGGCCTCCTGCATCAGCGCTTTAGCCCACTGTTTACTTGCCTCCAGTTGCGCCCCATCGGCCCCCGGGCCGAAGCAGGGGAATCCCGCGGCGCGCAAGCTGTCGGCCAGGCCAGCCGCCAGGGGGGCTTCTGGACCCACCACCACCAGTTCAATGGCTAGGTCGCGGCAGGCGGCCTGGAGCCCGTCCTGGTCGGATTCGGCGATGGCCAGTTGCTGGCAGCCCGGTAGGTCGCAGCTGCCCCCGTTGCCAGGGGTAATCCAGACCGCCTCAACGCCTGGCGAGCGGGCCAGGGCCCAGCCCAGCGCGTTCTCGCGGCCACCAGCTCCGATCACCAGGATCCTCGCGGGTGTTGGACAGGAGGCAGGGGGCATGGACCGGACGGGAGGTGGGATGGGAGCGAAAGCTCTTCTAAGTTGAAACGTGGTGCGGGGGGCCGCCAAGCCCTGTCTCTAGACATGCCAGCAATACCAGCGCCATTCTCCCCCCGGGCCCGGCTGTTGCCAATTTTTGGCGCTGCGCTGGCTGGCCTTATCGCCGTCGCCCCTGCCCCAGAAGCGCAAGCCAAAACCACAGCTGCCAGCACTGATCCAGCCCTGATTGCCCTGCTGCGCGATGGAGATCTCAATGCCCTCGAAGCTGCCTGTGTCAGTGCCGTGCGGCGGCGCGATGGGCCGTTGTTGCGCCAGCTGCAACAGCGGCTGCTCTCCATCCACCCAGCCCCCCAGCCTCTTGCGGTGGTGCTGGCTAATGCCCACAGCTTGTTGAGCTGCCAGGCCCCTGACGGGGCCCTGCAGGTGCTGGAGCGGGTGGGGCCGGCACCTGGCGCTGAGCGGACCCAGTGGCTGGTTTTGCAGTGGCGTGCTGCCCAGGCGGGCTTGCACCACCAGCTGGCGGCCGATGCCCTCGAGCGGCTCGCTGCTGGCAACCTTGGGCAGCTGGAGTTGCTGGAGTTGCCGGTGGGCCAGCAAAAGGATGGCTCCCCGATCAATCGCCCAGCCCTGGATCTGTTGGCGGACCATCTCGAAAGCCTGGGTCAACGGCAACGGGCCGCGGAGGTGTTGATCAGCAGCTCCCAGCCCGGCGCGGCGACGGCGGCCCGGCTGGCTCAGGCGGTAGCGCTTTTTGGAGCCCTACCAGCTCCTGAGCAGGACCGGCTGCTGGAGCTGGCCCTCGAGCAGGCGGCGTCTTCAGGTAGCTGGGGGCTGGTAGCTGAGATCCTCGACCAGCAGCTGGCCCTGGCCAGCAGTACGCCGGAGCAGGTCGCCCGGGCAACGGAGCGGCGCTTGCGCCTCAGCGCCCGTATCGACGATGCCTACGGTGAGTGGCTGTTGCAGCGGCGGGATCCAGCTGCCCTGTCCCGGCAGGGTGATCTGGAGCGTCAACTTCGCACCCCCCGAGCCCCTGGTGGCCATGCCGCCGCACCGCAGTCCCCCGATCCCCAGCCATGACGGCCTACACACTTGGTTCCCTGCTTTACGAAGGCAAGGCCAAACGGGTATTCGCCACAGATCAGCCCGACTTGGTAGCTGTCGAATACAAAGACGATGCCACGGCCTTCAATGCCCTCAAAAAGGCCCAATTGGCGGGTAAGGGAGAGTTGAACTGCCGCATTTCGGCTTTGCTTTTTGAGCATCTCGCCGCACGGGGCATCCCCACCCACTACCTCGGGGTGGAAGGCAGCCGCTGGATGCTGGCCCGTCCAGTGCGGGTGATCCCGATTGAAGTGGTGATCCGCAATGTGGCTGCGGGCTCGCTTTGCAAGCAGATGCCCATCGCGCCAGGCACGCCCCTGGAGCCACCCTTGCTTGATCTCTATTACAAGGACGATGGCTTCGGAGATCCCCTGCTCACCGAAGCCCGGCTTGAGCATTTGGGCTTAGTCACCCCCGAGCAGCGCTGCCAACTTGAGGAGTTGGCCCGTCAGGTGAACCGGGAATTGCTGGCCCTGTTTGATTCAATCGGCTTGCAGCTGGTGGATTTCAAGATCGAATTGGGGCATACCGCCAGTGGTGAATTGGTGGTTGCTGACGAGATCAGCCCTGATACCTGCCGTCTTTGGGATCGGGCGGTGCTGGATTCTCAGGACCGGATTTTGGACAAGGATCGATTCCGACAGGATTTAGGCGGCGTTGTCGAGGCCTACGGGGAGGTCCTCAAACGGGTCCAAGGGGCCTGTCCTCCACCCAGGGTCTACCGGTAAGGTCAGCGCAATTTGCGGCCTGTCCGCTCCGCTACCCCTTTCCCATGGCTGGTTTGCTGAGTTTGAAGGCTGTTTGGCCCCTGATGGGCGCCGCCCTCCTCTCGGCGAGCCCTGCCCTTGCCCAGCCTGCATCGCAGCAGGTGGACAAACCTTCGGCGGATCCGGCCAGCCAGACGCCGGCGCAGGGAGCCGAGCCTGCTGCCAAAGCTGAACCCAAGGTCTTGATCGCCGAGGTGGCGATCGAAGGCCTTCAAGACCACCCTGAACGGGAACGGCTGGAGCTAGCCGCCTACGCCGCGATGGCGGCCACTCCAGGTTCGCGGGTTACCCGCAACGAGCTGCAGACCGACCTATCAGCTATCTATGCCAGCGGCTGGTTTTCCGATGTGCGGATCCAGCCCGTAGATGGTCCGTTGGGCGTGCGGCTGGTGGTGGTGGTGGTGGCCAACCCGGTGCTGGAGCAGGTCAAGCTCGATCCAGCCGATTTGAAGTTGCCGGAGCAGGTGGTTAAGGACACCTTCGCCGCTGACTACGGCAAAACTCTCAACCTCAACACCCTGCAGACCCGCATGCAGGAGTTGCAGCGCTGGTATGCCGATCAGGGCTACTCCCTGGCGCGGATTACTGGTCCTAGTCGGGTGAGTCCGGAGGGGGTGGTGGAGCTGCTGGTTCGCCAGGGCACCGTCGAGGGAGTTGAGGTGCAGTTCCTCAATAAGGAAGGCTCTGCCACCAACGACAAAGGCGAGCCAATTCGGGGCAAGACCAAGCCTTGGGTTGTGACCCGCGAGGTATCCCTGCGCCCCGGACAGGTGTTTAACCGGCGCGAGCTGGAGGAGGACATCAAGCGCATATACGGCACGGGCCTTTTTAGTGATGTCAAGGTGACGCTCAAGCCGGTGCCGGCCGAGCCTGGCAAGGTGGTGATTGTGCTCGGTATTGTTGAGCAGTCCAGCGGTTCTTTGTCTGGCGGCCTGGGCTACAGCCAAAGCCAGGGCGTTTTTGGTCAGATCCAGTTGCAGGACAGCAACCTGATCGGTCGCGCTTGGAACCTAGGTACCAACATCTCCTACGGCCAGTTCGGCGGCCTTGGCGATATCACCTTCACGGATCCTTGGATCAAGGACAACAAATACCGAACTTCCTTCCGTGCTCGCGTCTTCTTTAGTCGCGAAATTCCTCAGTTGTTTCAGAGTGAAAATACAACGTTTACCTATCAACTTAGAAACTTCAACGGTGCTGATTTTGATGTTGTGACTAGTCGTAAAGTCAACCCAAATGGCACGGAAACAATAAAAACTAATTTTGATACGGTCGCGATTCAGCGTATTGGAGCGAGCGTCCAGCTAGTGCGTCCATTGAATGGTGGTAATCCTTATAAAAAAGCCCCTTGGAATCTGATTTTGTCATTCGGCGGCCAAGAAGTTACTCCAATGGACTTTTCGGGAGATAAATATTCTTACGGTGTGGTCGGTGCTACCAAGTCCCCGATCCGTGTGCCAAGTAAGCAGGTCATCTGTCTCGCTTACAACTGTGCCTCTGAGAACCAGCTGGTTAGTTTTAGAGTTGGCACTACATACAGCACCCTTAACGACCCTCGCAATCCAACTAAGGGAAATTTCCTTAGCCTGGGCACTGAGCAATTTATTTCTGTCGGGGAAAATTCTCCGACCTTCAATCGCATCCGCGGCAGCTTTACCCACTACATACCTGTGGAGTGGTTGAAGATTTTCAAGGGCTGCCGTCCCAAGCCCGGTGAAACCAAAGACTGCAAACAGGCACTGGCTTTTCAGGTCTCAGCTGGAACCTTGGTGGGCAGTGATATCCCGCCCTACGAGGCATTCTGCCTGGGTGGTGGTAATTCGGTGCGTGGTTATTACGACTGTGATTTGGGAGTTGGCAAAAGTTTTGCTGAAGCTACAATTGAATATCGCTTCCCGATCTTCAGCATTATCAGCGGTGAGATCTTTTTCGACGCTGGCACCACTTTTGGTACCCAGGCAGATATTCCTGGCAACCCAGGCGGTTTGCTTGGCAAAAAGGGTGAGGGTTATTCCCCAGGGGTTGGTTTAATCGTGACAACGCCAGTGGGGCCCCTGCGCCTTGAAGTTGCCACCCAGGATTTCTCCAGTGATTGGCGCTTCAACTTGGGTGTGGGCTGGAAGTTCTAGTGGCGCAATGGCCTAGTGATTATTCCGGTGCCTGGACCTTGAGCCAACCGGTGCAACGGGGGGGTGTGGGCTTGCATAGCGGCCAGCAGGGCCAGGTGCGCTTACAGCCATCACAGCGCCCGGGCTACTGGGTGGGATGGCTGGATGCACCTGAGCTTCCCTTGATTCGTTTGGCGCCGGATCAGGTGAGCGACACTCAACTTTGCACTGCTTTGCGGCTAGACCAACGCCGCCTGGCCACGGTTGAGCATCTGCTGGCTGCCCTGGCCGGCACCGGCGTTACCCAGGCTGAAATTCTCGTGAGCGGCGAAGAGATTCCTTTGCTGGACGGATCTGCCCTGCCCTGGGTGGAGGCGCTAGGTGAGGCGGGGCTTCAGGCCCTGCCCTATGACTCGGCTGCGCTGGAGCTTGAGCTGCCGCTCACTGTCAGTAGTGGCGTCAGTTTTGCCACGGCCCTCCCCCACGCAGGCTTGCGGGTAGGTGCGGCAATTGAATTCGCCGATGCGGCCATTGGCCGCCAGCTGTTTTCACTTGATCTGTCACCGAGCGCTTTTGTTGAGCAGATCGCCCCGGCGCGCACCTTTGGGCTGCGCTCCCAGGTGGATCAGCTCCTGGCAGCAGGCCTGATCCGGGGCGGCTGCCTTGAGAACGCCCTTGTGTGTGATGGCGATAGCTGGCTAAATCCGCCGCTGCGGTTTGTAGAGGAACCGGTGCGCCATAAAATCCTGGACTTGTTGGGAGACCTGGCGCTGATCGGATTGCCTCGAGCCCAGGTTTTCGCCTACCGCGGCTCCCACGGGCTCCACACCTCTTTGGCTGCGGCCCTGGCCGGCCTGGCCAGCTCTTCCCCCTCCAGTTCTTTCGCCAGTTGATGCCCTTGTCTGACGCCAGCCCACCGCTTTCTGATCCCGCCGCGCCGGCGTCCTTGGATCCCCGAGCTGCGGTGATCCTCACCAGCGAGCAGATTCAGGGACTGCTGCCCCACCGCTATCCCTTCGCCCTGGTGGATCGGGTGATTGAGCATGAGCCGGGCAAACGCGCTGTGGCGATCAAGAACGTCACCCTCAATGAGCCCCAGTTTCAGGGCCATTTTCCCGGGCGCCCCCTGATGCCGGGAGTGTTGATCGTTGAGGCCATGGCCCAGGTGGGCGGGTTGATAGTCACCCAGATGCCCGATCTGCCCAAGGGCTTATTTGTGTTTGCAGGCATCGATGGGGTGCGGTTTCGTCGTCCGGTGGTGCCTGGCGACCAGCTGGTAATCACCTGTGAGTTGTTGAGCCTCAAGCGCCGCCGTTTCGGCAAGGTCAAGGCAGAAGCCAGCGTGGATGGTCTGCTGGTTTGCTCCGGGGAACTGATGTTCTCGCTGGTGGACTGATGGCCACGACCGTCCATCCCACGGCTGTTGTCGATCCCAAAGCTCAGCTGGCTGAGGGTGTTGAAGTTGGGCCCTACGCCGTGATTGGCCCCCAGGTGGAGCTCGGAGCCGGCTGCCGCATCGGGCCCCATGTGGTTCTTGATGGCCGGGTGCGCATGGGCCGCGATAACCGCATATTTCCTGGGGCCTGCATCGGCCTCGAACCCCAGGACCTCAAATACACGGGCGATCCCACCGAGGTGGTGCTGGGCGACGAGAACACGATCAGGGAGTGCGTCACCATCAACCGGGCCACCACTGGCCAGCAGCAAACCCGGCTTGGTAGCGGCAATTTGCTGATGGCCTATTGCCATCTGGGCCACAACTGCGAATTAGGCGACCGGATCGTGATCGCCAATGGGGTGGCCGTGGCTGGCCATGTAGTGATCGGCGATCGGGCTGTGATCGGCGGCGTGCTCGGTATTCATCAGTTCGTGCATATCGGTGCCCTGGCCATGGTGGGGGGCATGAGCCGTATCGAGCGTGATGTGCCGCCATTCACCTTGGTGGAGGGACACCCCTCCCGTGTCAGGGCCCTCAACAAGATCGGCCTGCAACGCAGCGGTCTATTTGATCAGGATGGCGGCCAACAATTTGAGCAGCTCAAACAGGCCTGGACCTTGCTTTATCGCAGTGGCATCACCCTGGCTGAAGCCCTAGGCCAGTTGCGCTCCCAGCCCTTGGGCGGCGCTGCCGACCAGCTTTGCAGTTTTCTAGAGGCCTCGATTGGCCCCTCCCGCCGCGGGCCGATTCCGGGGACGCGCTGATGCTGCGGTTGCTGGTGAGCACCGGTGAGGTGTCTGGGGATTTGCAGGGATCGCTGTTGGTCAAGGCTTTGCACGAGGAGGCCCGGCGCCGCCAGCTCGATCTCGAGATCGTCGCCCTTGGTGGTGAGCGCATGGAACGCGCCGGTGCGGCACTGCTGGCTAACACCACCCGGATGGGTGCCATCGGCTTGCTAGAAGCAATTCCGTTTGTGTTGCCGACGCTGAGGTTGCAGCGGCGCTTGAAGCATTGGTTTCGCCGCGACCCTCCCGATGGGGTGGTGCTGATCGACTACATGGGGCCCAATGTGAGCTTGGGGTTGCGGCTCAAACGCAGATTTCCCAAGGTGCCCGTCACCTACTACATAGCCCCGCAGGAGTGGGCTTTCAAATTCGGCAACGGCGGCCGCTCCAATTTGATCAGCTTCACAAATCAGATCCTGGCGATTTTTCAGGAGGAGGCACGCTTCTATCGCTGTCGTGGCGCCAATGTCACCTATGTGGGCCATCCTCTGCTCGACACCATCGGTGAAGTGCCAAGCCAGCGGGAGGCCCGCCGTCAGCTTGGGCTGCGCGGTGATGCGCCAGTGCTGCTGCTGATGCCGGCATCGCGGCGCCAGGAGATCCGCTACATGCTGCCCCACATCGTGGCGGCGGCGGCTGAGCTGCAGCGCCAGCGGCCTGAGCTGCAGGTGGTGGTGCCGGCGGGATTGCCAGGCTTCGAGGCCCATTTGGCGCGGCAACTTGGCCAGGCTGGGGTGCGGGCGGTGATCATTGCTGCCGCCGATTCCGACCAGCTCAAGGCCAGCCTCTGCGCCGCCGCCGATGTAGCCCTCGCTAAATCGGGCACGGTGAATTTGGAATTGGCCCTGCGGGGGGTGCCCCAGGTGGTGGTGTATCGGGTCAGCCGGGCGACAGCCTTTGTGGCCCGCCACCTCCTGCGCTTCAGTGTGCCCCACATTTCTCCCGTAAACCTGGTGCTGGGAGAGCGGCTGGTGCCGGAGCTGCTTCAGGAGGACCTCACGGCTGCGGCCATCGTGCGCGAGGCCCTACCCCTGCTTGAGCTTGATGCCAACTTCGGGGCACGCCAAACCATGCTGGATGGATACCGGCGGCTGCGATTGGAATTAGGGGAGCCGGGAGTCACCCAGCGGGCCGCATCCGCCATCTTTGACCAGGTACTGGAAGCCCGATGAACACCCGCCCCCCCTTTCTTGGGGCCCGTCCCCTGGCCTGGCTGCTGAGCTTGCTGCTTCTGGTGTGCGCAGCTCCCGCCCAGGCTGGCGCTGCGTCTCAGGAAGCCGTGCTCGCTGGCGGCTGTTTCTGGTGCCTAGAACACGACCTTGAAAAGCTCCCAGGGGTGCTGGACGCTCAGAGTGGTTACAGCGGCGGCGCTGGATCCAACCCCACCTACGGCCAGGTATCGGCTGGGGGCAGCGGCCACCAGGAGGTGGTGCGGGTGCGGTTCGATCCCGGCCGGATCAGCTACGCAATCCTGCTGCGCTCCTACTGGCGCAACATTGATCCCTTAGATGGTGGTGGCCAGTTCTGTGATCGCGGTAGCTCCTATCGCCCGGTGATTTTTACCAGTGGCGCCGATCAACAAAACCAGGCCCAGGCCAGCCTGCGCTCGGTCGCTGCCGAGCTGGGCCGTCCGGTAACAGCCCTGAAGGTGCAGATCAAACCGCTGAATCGCTTCTGGCCGGCGGAGGCCTATCACCAGAACTACGCGCAGCTCAACAGCGTCAAATACAACTACTACCGCTGGGCTTGCGGACGGGATCGGCGGCTTGATTCGGTGTGGGGCAAGCGCGCTCGCAGTGGGGCGGCTTGGGCTTCTGGCAGCAAGTCCTGACTAGCGGTCGCTCCCCTGGGAGCAAAACAGTTCGGCGATTGCAGCAATTCCGAGGAAAATCTAAAGGCGCAGGGCCCCTGTCAGGCGCCTAGCTGCTGTTTTGGAGCGGCTTTCCGCCCTTTCAGGGCCAACTGGGACTGCTTACCATTCGGTCATCTACGTGAGCAGTCCTGTATGTATCTGCTGACCATCCGCGATGGTTTGAACACTCGCCATGTTGGGCCCTACATAAGCCCGAAGCAGGCTGCTGACGACCTTGATCGCCTCCTACCCCTCTGCGGTGAGCGGGCCCGCTGGCAGATTCATGCCCTTGAAACGCCTGCGGAGTTGATGGCCAGCCTGGGTGCTGGAGCCGCTCGTACGGCAGTCGTGGCTGCCTAAGCCTTAACTGCGTCCGGGATAGCCGCGCAGTAGGCCACTCTCGATCATCAGCCCCACGCCGGCATTGATCAGGATCAGGCCAAACGTGCCATACCAAAACCAGGGCCCGGGGCTGGCCAGGGTTTCCAATTTGCCTGCGGCGGCAAGCACCTGGATGCCTTTGCGGATCACCGCCTCGCCAAATAGGCAGAGCCCGGCGGGCAGCAGCAGCACGCCGAGTTGGGCCTTGACATACCAGCGGATCTTCTGAACGGCCATGGAGGGCTCAAAGGCGTCAGGGGCTCCAAACTTAGGCCGCTGCTTCAAGCGGCGCCCCCGAACACACCCAATTCACCAGCGTGCGCACGCCGAAGCCGGTGGCGCCGGCGGGATCCTGGCCGCGGCCCTTATCACTCCAGACGGTGCCGGCGATATCCAGGTGGGCCCAGGGCAGCTTTGGGGTAACGAAGTCCTGCAGGAACAGGGCTGCGGTGATCGAGCCACCGGGGCGGGGGCCGGTGTTCTTGAGGTCGGCAAACTGGCTCTTGAGCCCGGCCTTGTAAGAGGCCCTCAGGGGCATGCGCCAGAGGCCTTCACCGCTGGCTTCGCTGGCGCCCAGCAGGGCATCGGCCAGGGCGTCATTGTTGGACCAGAGGCCCGCCATCTCATCCCCGAGGGCGATCACGCAGGCTCCGGTGAGGGTGGCCAGGTCGACCACCGCATCCGGTTGGAGCTTGCAGGCGTACACCAGGGCATCGGCCAGGGTGAGGCGCCCTTCGGCATCGGTGTTGTTGATTTCGATCGTTTTGCCGTTGGAGGCGGTGACGATCGCGCCGGGGTGGATGGCCCCGCCGCTGATCATGTTTTCGCAGGCCGCCACGATCATGTGCACCTCCACGCCGGCGGGCTTGTGCTCGGCGATGGCCCGCATGGCCCCCAGCACCGCCGCGCTGCCGCCCATGTCGTACTTCATCATCTCGATCTGGGAGCCGGCGGTCTTGAGGTTGTAGCCGCCGGAATCGAAGGTGAGGCCCTTGCCCACCAGCACTAGGCGCCGCTTAGCCACACCCTCGGGGCGGTAGGTGAGGTGGATGAACTTCGGCGCCAGGTCTGAGCCCTGGGCCACCGCCAGGTAGGAGCCCATGCCCAGGGCGGCGCAGTCGTCCCTCTCCAGCACCGTCAGCTCTAGACCGAAATCCCGGGAGAGGGCAGCGGCGGTGTCGGCCAGGTGCTGGGGCGTGGCCACGTTGGGAGGAGCAGCCACCAGCTCCCGGGCCAGTTCGACGCCGGCGCAGTTGGCTGCCACTGCCGCCAGGGCGGGAGCGGCGCTTGCGGCCACCCCGATCAGACTGATCGTCCCAGGGAGGCTGCGGGGCTCGGACTCCCCCTTGAAGCGCTGGTCGCTGAACAGGGCCAGGCGGCTGGCCTCAGCCATGGCCTGGGCCGCAGCACCTGCTGCCAAGGCCTCGATCGGCATGGCCATGGCTAGATGGCTTGCGCCAGCGGCAGCAGCAGCTTGGCTGGCGGCGGCGCAGGCCCGGCGCAGGCCGGCCAGGTTGAAGTCGGCCGGAGCCCCCAGACCCACCAGGATCAGGGTATGGGGGCTGGCATCTAGGCGATCGAGGCTGAGGCATTGGCCGGGCTTAGCTTTGAAGCGCCTTTGCTCCAGGCGACTCGTCAGCGACTGCCCCATGGCGGCGGTGAGCTGCTCGAGCTGGGGGTGGTCGGGGCGATCTTCGGCACCGGCGAACAGGCCCACGGCCAGGCAGTCACCATCGAAATGGTCCAGGGCCGCAGGTAGGACGTCGGAGATGCAGCGAAAGTCCATGGAGCGGCCGAGGTTGGGCGAGATCGTAGCCAGCTCGGCCAGCCCAACTCACCTAAGCGGGAGCGGCTTGAAACGGCGTGGCCCAGCGGCTGCGGGTTTCCTTGTTGAAGGGCGGCAGCCAGCGCTGAATCAAGGCCTGCTCCAGGGCCCGGCGCGGCCGGATGGCGGCGGGCACATCTAGCCAAAAGCGAATGCTGGTTTGGCAGCCCAGGCCCGCTTTCAGCAGGGCTTCGCTGTAGGCGGCCAGATAGGCCTTGCAGTCGTGTTCGCCTTTCCAGCGCCGATCTGCCTGGCCGGTTTCACCCACATAGAGCAGCAGGGGCTGGCCTAGAGCGGCGGGCCGATCTGTCACAAGATAAAGGGCTGCCCCCTGCTGGGGTGCGGCGGGCCAGCGCCAGAAAGAAAGGGCCTGGGGGGTGAGCTGCAGGGGGTTGAAGGCCTGGGCTATCTCGGCAGGCGTTGCGGGGCTACTGGCAAACAGCGAAACCTGCGCGGCACCACCAGCCTGGTTGCTCCACAGGGGCTGCTGGTGGGCGGCGAGGCGGTTCTGCCAGTCGAGAAGCTGCGAGGCTTGCAGGGGCAGATCAGGGGCATCGGCGCGGCCAGCGCTCCCCAACTGGCTGGCCGTAAATAATTCGCCTTGACGCGCCATCGCTTCAGGCCCCCGTGCTGGGGGGCAGTGCTGGGCCGGCGGGGCCTTGCCTGAAGCTCACCTTGCCAATCCAGCTTTCCACCAGGTCGGCGGGAAATTGCAGCCGCTGTTGCAGGTCTGCCAGATCGCGAAAGGGGCTGCGCCTGCGTTCACGCAGCAGTCGGCTGAGCCTGGGCGGATCGAGCCCCAGCCCTGCTAGCTCCTGGCTGGAAGCCTGGTTGAGATCCACCCGGGCAGTGGATTGCAAAGGCGCTGCTGGCTCGCCGTACCAGCGAAATTCCAGCAAGGGCAGCCAGCCCCGCACCAGCGCAGCGGAGAGATCCAGCACCCGTTGTAGATCGTCGGCACAGCTGAGCTGGATGCCGCCCGCCTGCAGCCTCAGCAGCAGGTCCACTTGGTCGGCAGCGATGCCCGGCAGCCGCAGCCAGTCGGCAGCGGTGGCGCGGTTCACATCAAGCCGCCAGCCCAGGGCAGCGGCCCGCTCCACGGCCCCAGCATCCTCGAGCTTGAGAGCTGGGTTTTGTTGCAGCTTCAGGGCCAGCAACTCCCGCTCCACCAGCTCCCTTTGGACCAGCTCGCTTTGAACCCCCTCCGGCTCCGCCGCTGCATCGGCAGGTGCAGCAGGGCGCGATGCCGCCGGGATTTGGCCAGTGGCCCTCAGCAGCTGACGCGCAAAGGGATCCAACCAGTGCCGCTTGGCCATGGCGGAATGCCACCGCATCAAAATTGCTTCGAACCTAGCGGGGGTCTCACTCTTGAGGCCAATCGATTAAGCCCCAGCGCATGCCGAGCACGGCGGCATGGGTGCGGTCGCGGGCCTGGAGTTTGCTGCAGAGGGAGCGCAGGTGAGTTTTGGCTGTTTCTGCGCTGATGAAAAGCCGCTGGCCGATCTCCACATTGGTGTCGCCTTCGGCCACAAGGCTGAGCACCTGCCGTTCGCGTCCGGTTAGGGGTTCAAGGGGGCCACCATTGCCGGGGCCGCTGCGAAACAGCTCTTTCAGGCTGCGGTCTACATAGATCCCGCCACCGCTGATCGCATGCAGGGCGGCCATGGCACTGCCAAGCCCAAGGCGGGACTCCACCAGTAAGCCGTCGCAGCCGGCCTCTATCGCTGCTTGGATCTCGCTCCGGCGATGCTCCTGGGTGATCAGCAGCAGGGTGTGCAGGTTGGGCCAGCGCTGCTTGATTTGCAGCAGCAAGGAAATGCCTGATCCCTGTTCCAGGGTGTCGCTGAGAAACACCATCGAGGGCTGGTACCGCTCCACCAGTTGCAGGCCGCTGGCCTCACAGGTGGCAGCACCCACTAGGTGCTCCTGGCCGATCAGCCCGCCCACAAACGAGCAGAGCAGGGCCCGGTTGCCGAGGCAGGCCACCAGGCGGGCATCTCGCAGCAGGTTGTTGATCCGGCTGGTGTTGCGGCGGATCTGCTCAAGCTTGGGCGTGAAGTCCATCGGCGCTGAAGGCTGTGCTGGGGCCCTGCGATGGCGCCATCCTGGCCAGTCCCGCTCAATTCGCCAGGGGCAATACGCCTATCCGCACTCCCCAGGGGTGCCAGGCCTCACCAGAATTAGCGGTCGCTGCGCTGCCAAGGTTATGGCGTTCTTTGAATCCGAAATCGTTCAGGGGGCAAAACTCTAGTTGTAGCAGTTGTTCTTTTCAGCGATGCAACCTACAATGCATCAAAGAACCCCAGTAGGTCTCAAATTGGACTTGCCTGAGAATGCAACGCCCGATCAGTTGCAGGTGTTGCGGGCGTACTTGAATCAGCAACAAAAAATAGTCTCTTCTAAGGGGTATGGAACCAAAAATTACTACAAAGACAAGCATGAAATACTAGGGAGTAAATTAATAATATTTTTAAATAATCAAAAATTATCTGATATTTGGTACATGAGAATGCATGTCGGTGGAGAGCAGGTATATAAGCGGTTATCACTTAAAACTTCTGATAAAAAAATCGCCATAGAGCGAGCACTGGATCACTGGAGAAATCTAAAAAACCACATTGATGGAGGCGGGAATGTATTTGGTGAAAAAACAGAAAAAATCATAGATAACTATATTATTTTCCTGGGTGAGTTGGTAAGTACAAATCAAATCAAAAAGCATACTCTTCAATGCAAGGTAACAAGTCTAAAAAAACTCAAAGAATATCTAAGCAACTATGAGAAACCAAGTGATATTCCGCCAGAAATATTAGTAGATTATACGAAATGGAGAAGAACGCGGAATTGGACGAAATACCATAAAAACAATTCAAGACCTCCTTCAGATTTAACTGTTAACTCAGAACTTCAAGATTTCAAAGGATTCTTTGATTGGTGTAGCAAGAATAAGATGATGACAAATAATATAATTTTCCCATGGATTAAGTATGATCCTAAAAAGCATAAAGAAACAAGTCCGCCCTTTACACATGAAGATTATGGTTTGATTTTGAATAACTTATTGTCGTGGTTCGCAGATAGAGAACTTAAAAAGGCAAGAAGAAATAATTTTTACAGGGGTGTATTCATGTATTATTTTGAAATTCTTGCTCAGTCAGGAATGCGTCCGCATGAGTGCCTAAAACTAAGATGGTCAGACATTGAGATGTTGCATGAATATGAAAAAGTTGAATATGAAATAATCCAAGATGATGAAGGAGTTCACTCTCTTAACGAAGATGAAATATTAATTACCACCAAGAAGGGAATAGAAATCGTCCCCAAGACAGATAATTTGCCACCAAAAAGATACTTTACGACGAAAACTCTTGAAAATATAGAAGAATCTTTGGAAAAGCGAAGAAACTGGTTTGAAGTTGAATATATAGGTGCAAAAATTGAAATCAGTCCTGAAACAAAGACGGGGAGGAGAGTTTTTTATTGCCCTGCTGGTTTCGCATTGAAAAAACTTTGGGAATATTATCAAAGTCAGTCACCAATAAAACCAAAAAGAAGCGATTATATTTTCCAAAATGTTGGCACTACGCATTCCAAGGGTGTCAATCATGTTGGTAACCCACTGAACGATACATTCTTAAGGAGACTTTGGTACGAATTCCGTGATTTTCTTGTGAGCAAAGAAATTAATTTAAACCCAGAATATACACTCTATTCGTGTAGATCATTTTTTATCAACTTGAATTTAGAAGCAGGCAACAAACCGCATCAAGTTGCTAAAATGGTTGGGCATTCAGTTGCCACTCAGGCAAAACATTATGAAGCAATGGAGGTACAGAAACTTGCCACTAGGTTCTCAAAAATTACTTCTGGGCAGATTAGTCAATCAAAACTTGATTTTAGATATGTGGATGAGAAATAATCGTGGGGTTCTGCGCGATGTCACCTTGTCACCTGCGGATTCGTGGTATCCGATGCTAGCGTCTTGACCATAGGGATCAAAGCGCCTAAAATTGAATCGTGAAAATACGAATTCAAATAACCAATGAGCACACTACGGTGACTTTCAGGAAAGTTGTCACTCCTGGGCTGCCACTCAGGCCGCCTCAATCAATGGTAACTCCAAGGGCAGTTCGTGCTCTTCTGTTGGCTTGTTTATCCACACTTCTGCCGGCTGACTCCAGCAGCGGGTGGCACCGCTCCAGCGCGTTGGATTGGCCTGACGGGCGGCCTCGTAGACCTCGGCTCGCTGCTGGCAAATTGCCGCGGCGGATCCACTGTGGCGCTGGTGGGGCGTCACGAATTTGATCGCGCTGTGGTGGTGCCGGTGGTTGTACCAATCCACAAATGCCGCCACCCACTCGCAGGCCTCCTCTTTGTTGGCGAATGGCCGGCTGGGGTAGTCGGGGCGGTATTTGATCGTACGGAAAAGGGATTCCGAGTACGGGTTGTCGTTGGAGACCCTTGGCCGGGAGAAGGATCTGAGCACGCCCATCTCCTCGAGCCGTGATTCCAGCGTGGCCCCACGCATTGCATTGCCGTTGTCGGCGTGGAGTATTAGGGGCTGCTGCTGGCACTGGCGGCTGCCAAAGCCGCTGGGGCGGTGGTAGCGCTCCTTGAGGCAGGCCCGCTGCACCAGATCCGCTGCGATCTGAGCCGACTCCACCTCGGCCACATTGCCCGGTGTCAACTACATAGGCAACGCGCCCGCCTACCTAATTGTCGCCGTGCAGCCACATCCCAGGCCACCACTTTGCGGCTCCAGACATCGACCACCAGATAGAGGTACAGCCACACACCCCGCACCGTGGTCGGCAGGAAGCTGATGTCCCAGCTCCACACCTGGTTCGGGCCATCCGCCCTGAGGCGCGGCACCGAGCGCGGCTCCTGCGGCAGCCGGGCCCGCCCGCGGCGGTGGCACTGACCCGCCTGGTGCAGCACCCGATAGAAGCTGCTCTCTGAACCAATAAAGAGCTTTTGATCGGCCAGTGCCGGCACGATCTGCCCTGGCGGCAGCGCGGCGTACTCCGGCTGGTTGCAGGTCAACAGGATCCGCTGGCGCTCTTCCTCGCTCAGCCGGTGTCCTACCAGGCGAGCACTGCCTTTACGGCGATCCACGCCGTCCCCATCACCTATCAAAGCCTTCCTCCAGCGTTTGAGGGTGCGCAGGCAGATGCCGATCACACCGCAGGCCCTCACCAGGCCAGCGCCCGCAGCATTGGCCTCGCCAATCAGCTCGATCACCTTCCGCCGGTGCAAGGCACTGGTCAGCCTTCCGCGTCCTCCGAACAGAAGGCATCCCACTTTTTTTGCAGCACCAGCAAAGCCGCCATTTCCGCCATGGCCTTCTCCTTGCGCTGCAACTCCTTTCTGAGGGCCTTGATCTCCCGCTGGTCCTGGGCGCGGAGCTTCTCGAGCTCCTTCTGTTCGGCCATCGTCAGCACCGGCTTGGCGTTGGCATCCTGGGCGGCCTGCCGCCAGCGCTCACCTGCTCCGGGAACAGGCCCCGCTCGCGGCAGTAGGCGCTGAGCTCGGCGGCATTGAGCCCGGCGCTCTCCAGCACCACCGTGAACTTGTCGGCAGCGCTCCAGCCCTCTGGTTCCTTCTCGGATGCCGGCACCACCTCTCCCTGCAACCGCCAGGCCTTTCTCCAG
This sequence comes from Cyanobium usitatum str. Tous, assembly GCF_963920485.1. NCBI lineage: Bacteria > Bacillati > Cyanobacteriota > Cyanophyceae > Synechococcales > Prochlorococcaceae > Cyanobium > Cyanobium usitatum. The sequence continues at coordinate 404,862 of NZ_OY986431.1, forward strand.
TTGTAGAGGGTGGCGACGTGGATGCCCAGCTCTTCTGAAATCCGGGTCACGCTCTGCCTGTGGGGCGGGTGCATCCGTCTCCTCACATCAGCCTTAACGGCCTCGCTGTAACGACGCATTGGTCATGCCCTCAAGCCCCCGGATGGATGGATCAAAGGGGTGACATCTTTACTGAAACCGGGGGGGCCGGGTGGCTGATGTATTGCAGCCAGAAGCTTTCTATTTAGGTGCCCATCGGGAGATCTATCGCACCGCCTTGATGCTTCATAGCCAAGGCAAACCCACCGACCTCACAGCGATGGGGGCTTGGCTTGCAGATACTGGCCAATTGGAAAAAGTTGGCGGTAGCAGTCGTTTAAGCGAATTGGTGGAGCGCACCCTCAGCACTGCCTCGATCGATGAGGTGGCGAAATTAGTGATGGATAAATATTTGCGGCGCCAACTTATTCGTTCAGGTAATCAAGTAATCCGCTTGGGGTTTGATCAAAGCAAGCCGATGGATCAAGTGCTGGATGAGGCGGAACAAGAAATTTTTGCCATCAGCCAAGCGAAACCAAGTATTGGTCTTACCCCCACCGCTGAAATTCTCACCCGCACTTTTGAAGAAATTGAAACCCGTTCCCTTGGTACTGCGGTAGCCGGTATTCCGGTGAATTTCTACGACCTTGATGCCATGACTCAAGGTTTACAGCGGGCAGATTTAATTATTGTTGCTGGCCGCCCTGCCATGGGTAAAACATCGATTGTTTTAAATATGGCAAAAAATGTAGCTCAATTGCACAACTTACCGGTTTGTGTATTCAGCTTGGAGATGAGCAAAGAACAACTCACCTACAGATTGTTGTCTATGGAGGTTGGTATCGAAAGCGGGCGGCTGCGCACCGGCAGGCTTCATCAAGATGAATGGCCCCTGCTGGGGCAGGGCATCAGTAATCTTGGCAGATTACCTTTATTTATAGACGACAAACCGAATTCCAGCGTATTAGAAATGCGTTCGCTTTGCCGGCGCTTAATGGCAGAGCACGGCCGAGAATTGGGTTTAATTGTGATTGATTACTTGCAACTAATGGAAGGTTCGGGATCAGAAAATCGAGTGCAAGAAATATCAAGAATCACAAGGGGCTTAAAAGGAATGGCACGGGAATTAAACGTGCCAGTGATTGCCCTATCCCTGTTGAGCCGTGGGGTTGAAGCGCGCACCAATAAAAGGCCTATGCTTAGCGATCTGAGGGAATCGGGCTCAATTGAGCAGGACGCTGATCTGGTGTTGATGATCTACCGCGACGAGTACTACAACCCTGAAACCCCCGACCGAGGAATCACCGAAGTGATCGTGACTAAGCACCGAAACGGTCCCGTTGGCACCGTGAAGCTGCTATTTGAGCCGCAGTTCACTCGTTTCCGAAACCTGGCCGCCTAGGGAATCAATCGATATGTGGATTGGTCGTATTTTGCTTCTAGGCGTGGGCTCGTCCTACATCTGCCGTTGGGTGCTCAAACCACAACGGCATCGCAACTACGTTGCTGGATGGCTGAAAGCTCTTCGCAAAACCACCGGTTGGCTGCCGCGTGGTCGTGGCAAGGTGAGGCGATTCGGGATCCGCATGTTTCGCTCCACACTCAGTCCAAGCAACCGTCAATAGCCAGGTTTAATTAGGGAAAAGCACCTGCCATTGCGTTCGAATTGTCCAGTCACCAAGTAACTCCTCACCAGCAAACTGCGGCTTCACAGCGTTGTAGTAGCCCTCCAAAGACACCTGCATCGGCTGCCCTCCCAACCGAAAGGAATACCCCAACCCACCACCAACAGGCACAATCCAGCCTTTGCCCTCTGGTTGAGTCCAATCAGAGGTAATGATTGGGGAGGAGATTAAATACCAGCTGCGGTTGAGCTGATAACGCAATAGTCCTCGCACCACCAAAGTATTAACGTCGTCTCGCTCTGGGTCTCCCGCGAAGGACCAGATGTTGCGCATCCGAGCACCAACAATCCATGGGCCGCGATGATAGAAAGCCAGGAAGGCTGGACCTGCAGACACCTTTCCGCTATCAACCGTGCCATCACCTGTAGGGAAGACGATCGACGCACCAAGCCCAACTGTCCAGTCTGAACCGAGGTTGGGAACAAGAAAAGCTGTGGGACTGACATCTGAGAGGCCAGCCTGATTCTTTTGATCGAAACCCAAAACTGCTGGAAGCCCAGCAGGGGAAACACCAAGCACAGGATCGGCTTGGGGCAAAGAAACAAAGCGAAAGATCGTTCGCGTTAGCACTGTCCAGTCATCATTGATCCGAAATGGAACAACAGGCTGCAATTTGAAGATTTGAAGCGACCTGTCCTGACTTGCGGAGGGGTCAATCGATCGCGGAGCCCATTGCGTATTCGGGACAACATCCCATTCTGCCCAAAGACGGGTGTATGACGTAATCGGATTAGGCCGGGCCTTTACTGAAAACGGAACAGACTCAAGGCAAAGGATCCCTAAACCACAGGCAAAAAAACGGAATAGTGCATGGGACTTGCGTCGACAAAGCAAAGTGGTAAAGGGTGACATCACTTATGCAAACAGATCATGGGAAGAAAATAATTCTACAAAGTAAACTAAGAAAAATATTCCCAACACATCGCAAAACCAAAGAAAGGAGAATAGGCAAGTCATGACCTAAAACTCATGATCGGCATGCCGCCTATTCGATAACGTTTGGCTTGGCATTTCAAAAAATTCTTGCTTGTAATATCGCGCGAAGTGGGAACGGCCTACAAACCCGAAATGGGAAGCTGTATCTGAGACACTACGGATATTATTCTCGATGCAAAATTCAATATTCATCAAAGCATGCCTAACTTGATGCAGTCGAACTGATCTAACAACCTGAAGAGGAGACATTTTAAATTTTTCCTTACAGCCATTGAATACAGACGTCCGAGACTGATGCAGCAATGAACACAAATCCTGTATTTCAAATGGCTTTGTGGGCGATGAACTCGTCAAAGCCAAAACCTGCAGTGCAGCCTCATGACGGTCGCATCTATCAATAGAAACACCCAACTTTCGATCATCGGGACTAATAAAACACTCAATCAGGGCTGATAATATTTCATCCTCAACAAACGCTGGAGACAAAACAAGTGAAGGCAGATTTGACCACAATTGACTCAAGTATAAAATCAGACCATAAGGCACGTTACTGCTAGACAAAATATTGAATTTATTCAATATATCCTGGACATTGTTAGCACTATATTCAGACAACTTGGCCATCAGAAAAAGCTCAGGAATGATAATTGAGCAGAAACGACAACCAGTACTGAGTTGCAAATCAAGATCTTTTAGTTCTTTGTTAAAGCCAAAAATTGCCGGTCTAGCAATAGTGACACCTTGAGCCATAACATTGTCGCGAGAGGGGTCATCCGACAAATTGACCGAAAAATGGTATTTTCCGGCCTTTCTATCAGCATAAAAAACCACCTTTTTATTCAACTCAATCAGAACCAATCTAAGATTGGGTAAGGGAAGTATCTGAACAGTCCCTTCAATGGGACCATTTTCAAGGGAGAGAACAGACGAGCCAATGAATTGCCTATTCAACATAGCTGCCATATCAACAGTACTTTTTATCTCAAATCGCAGATGAGAATACAAATAAACATGCCAATATATTTTCAATAATAGCATGCAGAAAAGGCATATGTTGGAGTCAATGAGCCCATTTGTTCACGATATGGACCATGGATTCCGTGTAAAAACCCAACCACATCAAGCGCAAATTCAAGTGGGCTTCTGATCCACCCAATTACAGAAGGAAGAAATGGAGCTATTCCTATTTAAATCGCAAAATCAATTATCGGACAAAAGGATGCTCTTCACCTTAGTAAGCAATACAGCAAGTTCTTCATCAGACAAAAGACCCTCTTCATGCAAGAGTTGAGCTAATTCAATCTTTTTAGAGACAATAGAAATTGCATACGCTTGATCACAGTTCCTAGAATTCTTAGTGCCAAATGGAACAGTCAAAACTGCGCCGAAAGCATAACCGTTGCCATTACCAGAATATCCACTGATAAGCTCATTTTTCTCAATCTCGTCTACACGCTCAGATAAGCCACTAAAGAAATTCATCGTAGTAGGTGTTCCATCCTGACTTACGCAGCGAGTACCATCAGGTAAATCAACCTCAAATCGAGGACCAACTGGTTGCTGAAAGGACAACCCCGCTAGATCACGTAAGGGAAGATTATCTAACGGCTCGATCGTACTTTGCGCATACGCAGAATACGTTGATAGCAAGAGCGCGTTAAGACAGTTAATTGCGAAGAAGAACTTGAAACTTTTCCTTTTGGACTTTCCATAATGCAAATCCATAATGGGCCAGCCTTAAGAGTGGATGTTGAAATACTTAAAAGAACACGTTTTGCCTTGCTATCTCGCAAGAATAGTTCTCTTGGACTAACACGAACACCTTCAATTTTTTCACCCGGAACGTTGCCTTTTGCATTGTAAAAAGCGTCAACTAAATACTGGCCAGGTTTGGAATCAACCAGAAAAGCCTGAGTACGTACAACAACGCGGGAACCAAGGCCAGGTGAAATCACCTTATTGTTTGGATTGAGTCCTAATGCGGCTGCAAGGAGAAAAGAGGTAATCATTTAATAGCGAGATAGATGATTGACGAAGAAATTAAGGGTCGCCACGAGCCCCCCAGAACAGAACAAATAGGAAAAATGAGTGATTGATAAGCCGATTAATAGGCAATAATGTATCATCACTATGGTTCCAAACAGGTGAGGACAACCTGAAAGCGATATTCATCATTTGGGAACGAATTACTTAAATTGGCGCTGACAGTTAATTTGACACCATAGGGAAGACCAGACACATAGCCGTTACTTCTGAGATCAGATGGCTGCAATATCGTAGAGACCGGTGAATTTGAATATGAACTTGACGTTTTGGACTTTATATACCGATTTGTGCTATCTGAACGAATCCAAATACCACGGAAGCTGATACCACTTGGCGCTAGAAGCGTATTCAAACTAACATTTATACGTGGTACTTGATTGGAGGATATCAGTAATGATTCACTGGTACCTAACATGATTCCAGTACTCCCACTACGCGTATAATCCATCGAAACAAGATCGCTACCACCGGAGAATGAACAAGTGAAAGGCACCGTGGCGTTGAAAGTCGTAGTATTTTGAATACTTGCTTGTGCAAAGCGAGGGGTAAAAAATAGTGAGGCGCAAACCAGGCATAAAAAAGCTGAATGCACTACATGCAAACCAGTGATAGATGAAAATGGTTTAAGGGAATTAACTTGCATCAAGAGACGACTTAGACCAAAAACTTATAAAGTCATAAACAAATCAAATGACTGACGCTTGAGCCAAAAAGAAACTGAAGCCCTTGCATCCAAAGGCTTCAGTTTCATCGCAATACTTTTACTAGATTGACAAAAGCATTGGAGAATTTCTAACGGCTAGACTTATCAAGAGAGCGTTGTCAAGACAACGGTATAGCTGTAAGCACCAACTACGCTTGCACCAGTAGAAGTGAGCTCGATCGTGACATTTTCTGTTGCTCCATTGGTATTATCCAAGCTCACCGTGGAAGAAGCACCTTCACCGCTGGTGGCAAGCGTGGAACTACCCTTCTTCAGTGTGGCTGTATTCGTTGTTGTTGTTGGATTACTTCCAGCAGTGACTGCACCAAGAGAAACAGAAGCGGCAAAATTGCAATTAATTCCAATATTTGCCGATACGCCGGTAAATGTTCCTTCGTCATCGGCCGAATAAGACATTGCGACCGTTTGAGAGGTCCCTGACGCATAGGTGCATGAACCAGGAACTGTTCCTGTGAACGTTGTTGTGTCCGTAATGTCCGCGAGCGCAGCCGCTGGCATTAATCCAAGGCCAATCGCTTGTACAGCGACTAAAGAAAGACAAAGACGTTTGAAGTTCATTTGAAGAATTGAAGAATCAATCTCCTCAATTTTGACATCCTTAGAAGCGAATGAGAGTGATCTGAGAGCCAGTTGAGTGCAATCAAGAGGCAGTGGGATCAAGTGACTAAACAAACAGAAGCTCAATAAGGATGATTGCGGCGCAACCCAGTGAACAAATGGGCTCACTTAACATCTGAGTCCACGGGCGCGAACAAATGGGCTCACCAAAGCTCAGCCAATCTCATCCGAGCCTGGCGCCCACACCCCCGTGCGAGTCACTCCATGCGCCGAGCAAGGCCCTCAGGCGAGAAAAGCTTGCACGAAGAACAACGAGCCAACTCGTTGTGTTCGTTCTTGGAATGGGTTTGAGCGCAAGCCCAGCAATAGCCGAAGCAAAAAAAGTATCGATTCTGTTTTCTGGACGAGTACCAGCTTTATGCGATCACAAAAACAGTAGAAATCAAAGCGAAAGGGCATCCTCACTGGCCAGACGCACATTGCGTACTCAAAAACCAATCAGCTCAACTGGCCAGAGGCTGACAACTTGCCTTGTCTATTAGGAATAAAACTCCCTGTTCATAAAAGGGGGAGCAATAAGGTCTAACTTCTCCCTCAAAAAACTTGCATATTTAGGCGTTATCAAGAGTGCTGCCACTAGGGCCTGACTTTTTAGGCTCGTAAAACCAAATCAATCGCCGCCATCATCCGTTTCGATGACCGGGCCTAAAGACACTTCGGATTTCTGCCAATCGCGAAACGGAGTGCACTGCTGAGCCAACCCCAAACGACCTGTTCTCTAGATACGGATAATGGAGACATGAGCTTCTCTGCTAACCCCACAGAAAGTTTTGACGTGATCGTCGTGGGGGGTGGTCATGCCGGTTGTGAGGCTGCGATCACGGCTGCTCGTTTGGGGCTGAAGACCGCCGTGTTTACCCTCAATCTCGACCGAATCGCCTGGCAGCCCTGCAATCCCGCCGTTGGTGGACCGGCCAAAAGCCAGCTTGTCCATGATGTGGATGCTCTCGGCGGCGGTGACTTTCAGGAAAGTTGTCACTCCTGGGCTGCCACTCAGGCCGCCTCAATCAATGGTAACTCCAAGGGCAGTTCGTGCTCTTCTGTTGGCTTGTTTATCCACACTTCTGCCGGCTGACTCCAGCAGCGGGTGGCACCGCTCCAGCGCGTTGGATTGGCCTGACGGGCGGCCTCGTAGACCTCGGCTCGCTGCTGGCAAATTGCCGCGGCGGATCCACTGTGGCGCTGGTGGGGCGTCACGAATTTGATCGCGCTGTGGTGGTGCCGGTGGTTGTACCAATCCACAAATGCCGCCACCCACTCGCAGGCCTCCTCTTTGTTGGCGAATGGCCGGCTGGGGTAGTCGGGGCGGTATTTGATCGTACGGAAAAGGGATTCCGAGTACGGGTTGTCGTTGGAGACCCTTGGCCGGGAGAAGGATCTGAGCACGCCCATCTCCTCGAGCCGTGATTCCAGCGTGGCCCCACGCATTGCATTGCCGTTGTCGGCGTGGAGTATTAGGGGCTGCTGCTGGCACTGGCGGCTGCCAAAGCCGCTGGGGCGGTGGTAGCGCTCCTTGAGGCAGGCCCGCTGCACCAGATCAGCCGCGATGTCAGCCGACTCCACCTCGGCCACATCCCAGGCCACCACTTTGCGGCTCCAGACATCGACCACCAGATAGAGGTACAGCCACACACCCCGCACCGTGGTCGGCAGGAAGCTGATGTCCCAGCTCCACACCTGGTTGGGGCGATCCGCCCTGAGACGCGGCACCGAGCGCGGTTCCTGCGGCAGCCGTGCACGCCCGCGGCGGTTGCACTGCCCCGCCTGGTGCAGGACCCGATAGAAGCTTGATTCAGAGCCGATAAAGAGGCCCTGATCGGCCAGCGCCGGCACGATCTGTCCCGGCGGCAGTGAGGCGTACTCGGGCTGGTTGCACGTCAGCAGTATCCGCTGTCGTTCCTCCTCGCTCAGGCGGTGACCCACCAGGCGGTCACTGCCTTTACGGCGATCCACGCCGTCCCCATCACCACCAAAGGCCTTGCGCCAGCGTTTGAGGGTGCGCAGAGAGATCCCGATCTCGCAGCAGGCAGGCACCAGAGCCGCGCCAGCGGCATTTGCCTCCCTGATCAGCTCGATCGCCTTCTGCCGGTGCGCGGCACTGGTCAGCCTTCCGCGTCCTCCGAACAGAAGGCTTCCCACTTTTTTCGCAGCACCAGCAAGGCCGCCATTTCCGCCATGGCCTTCTCCTTGCGCTGCAGCTCCTTCTTGAGAGCCTTGATCTCCCTCTGGTCCTGGGCGCGGAGCTTCTCGAGCTCCTTCTGCTCGGCCATGGTCAGCACCGGCTTGGCGTTGGCATCCTGGGCGGCCTGCCGCCACCGCTCCACCTGCTCAGGAAACAACCCTCGCTCCCGGCAGTAGCCGCTGAGTTCGGTGGCATTCAGGCCAGCGCTCTCCAGCACCAACGTGAATTTGTCGGCAGCGCTCCAGCCCTCTGGTTCCTTCTCGGAAGCCGGCACCACCTCTCCCTGTAACCGCCAGGTCTTTCTCCAGTTGTAGAGGGTCACCACGTGAATGCCCAGCTCTTCTGAAATCCGGGCCACGCTCTGGCGGTGCGGCGGGCTCATCCGCCTTCTCACATCAGCCTTGACGGCCTCGCTGTAACGACGCATTGGTCATGTCCTCAAGCCCCCGGATGTACGAATGAGAGGGGTGACAACTTTCCTGAAACCGGGGGGTTTTAGACCACTAAACTTGCACCCCAGTGTTTTCCCGTATTCCAAGAGATTTGCTTGTGCTTGGGCACCAAATGACATTCTTGTCGCCCGCATAGTCTCTCTTGGTGCACTGTTATCCGAAATACTCTCAGATTGCATTGACTTAATTTCTTCGCTAATTGATGCAATGCCTTTGTTGATCTGCGTACATGTCTGGGCATGTACAGGAGTGCTAAACAAACCTGCTGCCGCAAGCGAGACTAAGATGAATTTGCTCATTGGGAATATATAATTGATTTATCATAGACCACGGGGTCTCCATGGCAATAATTGTGACTGGTTAGTTAGCAACATTGATGGGTTGCATCCCGCCCATTATCCCCTGCTGGACAGGTTTTTGCCCGTTATGCGGTTCTCGCATAGTCCTGGGTGGATGCCTGTGGGACTGCGATGAGCAGACGCTTCCGCTTTCGTGGCGACGAACCCCACCAGACCCCTTTCATACTCCAATCGTTTAATTGCTAGAACCCCAAACTGTTGTGTCAACCGTAAGAACATTTCTTCCAGTATCTATTGTGCCGTCTGAAAATTCGGCAGGTTTTATTCTGCCAGTAATAATTCTATAAACACCTATAGATTTTAAGTATTCGCCTAAATCCTTTTTGTTAGCAGCGGATAAATTGATCCACTCACTTTCTGGAATTAGAAGAGTTTTCGTGCTGCCCCAGTAGGTTGGAAACTCTTTTTTTAACACCTTATCCCCGTTCATAGCGTATCCTGCGGCAACCCAGCAAAGGTCTAATTCTTCACAGGTTTTATCTTTTAATTGGTTAAAAACGGTTTCTCCCTTCTCGTAATTAGGTTCTTCAATTACAATACTTTTTTCCTCTTCCTTGTTTTCAACATTCTCTTGGCGGGACTTGTCACCATTCAAGGTTTCTAAAATTTGTGGCAAAAAACTTACAACACCCACAAAGACAAGAAGGATGAGTAGAGTGCGTTTAAACATTTTTTATTATCGCAAAGGAGAGCGATGGTTTTTCTTTGCCCAGCATAGATCAAATCGTCTCATTGGATCTTATGCTGATTTAGTCCAGTGAAAACATTGGAAGCATGACAGGTTGCTGGAAGTGTTGGGACGTCACCAAAACCCTCCTAACTGCTTCATCATCACCACCCAATGGGAAAGCAGGTGCGCTTCGGGTGTGGTGAAGGTCGCTGAGTCGGTCACTCGGTCTTGTCACTTCCGACCATTCTCGCCTGCCGGACTGGGTTTTGCCTCTTATGCAGTGGGCGCATAGAACCCTCAGGATTTACGATGGACGCTTGCCCAACCGTCACATATGGCGTCACCTGCTCCTCGCTGCATCAACTGCCAGAACTTCAACGGGTGCCAGGGATGTAATGGCGTCTGCAGGGTTTGGCAAGTCGTGTTGCCTGCTCAGGTGGCGTCAAGTAATCGTTGTGAGCACTGGACGGCACCATCGGTTCGGTAGCGGTGCAACGGTTGCGCCTCTACCTCTTGGAATGCCATCGCATTGGCACAGGAGCAGAGGGTTCCATCATCACTCCATCCACCACTTCAAGAACTTTGCGAAGGGGGTGTGGAAAGGCATAGGTGAGGTTGCTTAGTTCTTGGGTTTGCCTTCCAGGCATAGGAATTGACGATTGCTACGGGGTGATGCAAATACTGGGTATTCGTTGTTTGGATTAAAACTATTTTTCCAAATATTTCCTTGCGTTTCGCATTGTTCCATAGATTGCATCTCAATCTCTTCTATGCTTTGACTGGTGTTGCTGAAGGCATTTATAAGGATTAACCAATAACCTGGTTTAGGTGTGGCGATTGGAGAAGAAGATTTAGTCGGTAATATCCCTGAGGCGGATTGAGAGTAAGAAGGGAATGGGTTATTAAAATAAGCGAGAATGCTGCATAGCATTGCAACTTCAACAGCAGTTTTTATGCGTTTAGATAGTTTCTTCATTTCCCCTCCAGGCAAATAAACTGACGCTGACTGCGAGTTGAGCGAAATAATGGAGTGTATGTTTGATTTTTTGGGTCAAAACTATCTTTCCAAATATTTCCCTGTGCTTCGCACTGTTCCATTGGCTCCATCGGGATTTTATGCAAACTATGACCAAGATTGCTGAAAGCATTTATAAGAATTAACCAATAAACTGGTTTAGGTGTATTGGTTGGAGGAGAGGTTGTTGGAACTATTCTGGAGGTAGATTGAGAATAAGAAGGAGATGTAACACTATGATGCACGAGAATGCCGCCTAGGATTGTAACTGCGATAGCGGTTTTAAAATGTTTAGATAGTTTTTTCATTGGTTTAAGTCCAAACTGAATATCTCCATTTTATCTCCTTCGGGTTCTAACCATTCCGAAAACTCTTGAGCGATGGCAAGGATGTCTTTCTCATCCAGCAACCCATCAATAATTCGTGAAATGCTCCAATCCACGATTTGAGCAACAATCTCTTCCGTTGTGGGAGGGGTTTGCTTCCATTTCTTGCTTGAGTAGGGAATATCCATCATTCAAGCAGCAAGTTCAGCAGGATTTGGAGACCGTCTCAAGATTCTGGTGATTTGCACTGGGTTGAAGGCACTTCCGTTAGGGGTCTTAATACCTGAATCGTTCATCACCCCCAAATCTCCCTCAAGGTCTTGCCTTTCTTACTTTCTCCCCGCACCTTCTACTAATTCTTCCAGATCCGTTCCAGTGATTTGCGGAACTCCCCACCGCTTTGTGGTCGTGCCAGGTCACGCTTCCAAAAGACGCTGCCGATCCACCACACCTGAAGACCGCCAAAGACCAGGGCGACAAGACCCAGTTGGATGTATCCCCAGTTCAGGTGCTCCATTACGCCTGCTGCTGTGCCTTCTGACATCGCTTTGTTTGCTGGTGCTGCTTAAATGCCCACTGGTTGCCCTTCACGACCATTCCGCAGTGCTCACAGGTCGTTGTTGGCACTTCTTTTATCCAGGTGGCGGGGCGCTCACCCACCAGTTCCCGCCTTGATGGGTCAATGCCCCTTCCGCACTGGTAGCGGGTCAGGGCAGGAGCAGTGGTTACGAATCCCGTTTTCAGGCAACGGAACAGCAGGGTCTGCCCCCGAAGGTTCTGGAGTTTGCGGGAAGGAGTGGTCAATTCCTCGTCTCTGTTCTTGTGCCCACTCTGCTTCTTTCTCCTCGGGATGCGCTGCTCGTGATAGTCAAGCACCTTCTCTTTTGTCCTCGCTTGTTCGCTCTTGCCGACCATAGTACTTAATTATGCGATATCTGCATAGTCCGCCGACGCCGCGCCCGCTTCTTCTTTATGCGTTTTTCGTATAGTGGGTGGTGTTATTGGGGGGGGTAGGGTAGGTAAATGTTCTGGGGAGGGGGTGGATGGTTGTATCCATAGACTCCCTCTCTTGCTTGGATTGCCTGATTTGGTTGCGGTCAGGTGCTGCTGCCGCCGAACGTCTTGGTCTCACCCAACCCACCGTTTCTCGCAATGTTTCTCGGGTTTCAGAGGTCTTTGGGGTTCAACTTGTTAAACCTAATGGCGAATGGGGGTTGATAGGAGATACTACTCTTCTTAATATGGAGAGAACTGTTCATCAGCGGTATCGCTGGTTTCGTGATCTTCCATTGAGAATTGAGGCACAGTATTATTCGGGTCCTTTGTTCTGCGACGGTCTGCTGAGTGGTTGGCATCCTGGCAACTTTGACTTTTTAGAGGTTCATACACCTCTACAGCATTTGCGCGAAGGAGTGATAGATGCTTGGATAGGTTCCTATCCAGATATCCCTGATGATGATAATGATTTTGCTTGCTTCCATCTGACTCGTCTGCCTACTTTCTTAGTTGTTGCTGAAGGGCACCCTTTGCTTGCATTGGGAAATCGCATCACCTTGGAAGATGTTAAGAGGTATCCATCCCTGGCACTTCCGGACAATTCCTTCCCGAAGGTTCAGAAAATCCTCCAGGAACTAGGTCTTTGGAGTCTCCCTCTGAATATTCAGCGGTATAATGGTAATTGGCAGGATAAAACACCTGAAAAACTTGCCGTTGGGTACGCTACTTCTCTCACCCTTCATCTCTTTAAATCACCTCAGGTTTTGCTCCCGATCCAGATCTCTCTTGAGGTTGGAGATACATTGATTGTTCGCCGTGAATACGCAGACCATCCGCGCCTGATGGAACTCCTAGAGCATCTTAAGTGCAAGGTGCTTGAACTATCGCAAAAGTTTGCTGATATCCGTATCCCTTAAGTTTCTAGTTCCCGCTGCTGTCTGAACCCTTGGGTTCTACCCGCTCTTGAATAGCAATCTCTGGATAATTCAGTTTGCTCGCGCTGTCTTGCTTTCTTATGGGCATCTTATGTTCCCCATCTCTGTGCTTTTTTGATCTGCCTGTCTGGCGAGTGAGGCGCCTTTCGGGGTGTAGAAGGTGAATCCCAGGAGATTGCGGTATAGCAACTTGTTGTTCTTCTTAAGTCTTGCCTCCGCCTTCTTGCGACAGTCAATCAGTGCTTCGTAATTAATAATCCCCGAACTGCCTTCATTGGCATTTGCTTGTTCTGCTTGTCTTGCTAATCCTGGGCAAATCTGTTCGCGATACTTTCTGCCCAGGTCAATTTCTGCCACCATCGCCTGTGAAGCGAGACTATCCCGTTCATCCTTCAGTGTGCTGCACTGGTTTTGTTCCGCTGCGAACGTGCTTCCAGACCACAGTGTGAGCAGCAAGCACACTGCTGTTCTATTGCTTCCTTTCATCTGCTAAGTGCCCACCGCAATGCTCCAATGGCAATGGACAGTCCCACCATTGTGTTCCATGCGATTGCTCTACGGGCACTGATGCGTTGTAAGAAGGGTGGCAGGGTCTGTGGGCGCTGCAGCAGTAGCAGTGTGGAGACCAGAAGGTAGGCAGCGGGGATGCCCAGGGCGATCAGGAGTTCTGTTCTCATCGCAGCATCAGCAGTCCGCCAGTCAGCAGACCAGCGACATGCACCAGCACTGTGTCCCTGTTGTGTGGTGGGTATGCCAGCAGTGGTCTGACGGGGTTGGGTTCGCTCTTGCTTGCCCAGATCAGGACTGAGAGCACCAGGAAGCACCCCAGGATCTGTAACCCGTGATTCAAGATCCCATCGGTTCCAAAACGGTTGATGGTCTTCAGGTGGAAGGCGAGGTGCTGGACCTTGCCTGTGAGCACCGTGCTGACGGCAAAGATTCCACCCATGCTCACCGCTTTGCGGAGACCCCTGATCGGCAGCACCTGATGACTCACTGGATCAAGACTGCAATGCGCGGGCGACCAGTTATGAGACCCCTCCTGAGGACAGTCTGACCGCTAAGGGACTCAATGGACTCCTTGACCTCACCACCTCAGCGTGAGTAGTACATGTGTATCTGCTCTTGTGCGATGCCTGCTGCCCTTCCCGCCCCTTCTGCGACCCCCGCTGAAGAATGGGAGTTCCTTGAGTGGAATGTCCTCAAACCATCCCGCTCCTCAAGCGTCTGCATCACCTGCCAGCACTTCCGCTACGAGGTCGGCAGGCATTGCGTCACCCTGCTCACCTGTCCGATTCACCAGGGTCTGATTCCTCAAGGGGAGCACCTGACCAAGCGGTGTTCTCAATGGGTTGCACGGCAGGAACTCAAGCGGGGGTGGTGTCCTGAAGGTGGGTGAGGTGGTCGCCTGTTACGGGTATTACTCATGACGCCAGTGCCCGTGGGTCTCATGGTTTTGGCAAAATTGAATGCAAGTCGCTGACATGGTGCTGAATTTGCTTCCTCGTGAGGTCATGAGACAGTTCAGAGTTGCAACGATGCAACTTGCTATTCCCCGCTTGCCCCTTGCAGTCACTGGTTTCTTCCTGGATCAGCACCATGGCATTCTTTGAATCCGAAATCGTTCAAGACGAAGCCAAACGCTTGTTTGGTGATTACCAGCAGCTGATGCAGCTGGGTAGTGAATACGGCAAGTTTGATCGCGAGGGCAAGAAGCTCTACATCGAAAAGATGGAGGACATGATGGAGCGCTACCGGGTGTTTATGAAGCGCTTCGAGCTCTCCGAAGACTTCCAGGCAAAGCTCACCGTGGAGCAGCTACGCACCCAACTGGGCCAGTTCGGTATGACACCGGAAACCATGTTCCAGCAGATGCACCAGACCCTGGAGCGCATGAAGTCTGAGCTGGAGGCCACCGCCTAGCGGCTGCCTACGATCCCGCCACAGAGTCAAGGCGGGTCGCAGTTCGAATGACAACAGCTCAGCCTTCAACAGCTCAGCCGCCAGCAGAGCCACCTAGCGCGCAGCCTCCTCTGCCGGCCTGGCTTGAGCGGGGAATGGCGGATCTGTTCCCCGCCGGCAGCGGTGCAGGTGCCTGCGGCGACCCAGACCAGCAGCTAGCCGCTCGCCTGGAAGAGGCCAAGCGGGCCGGACGGTCCTTGCGCATCAAGCTCGGCATCGACCCCACCGGCTCCCATATCCACCTGGGGCACTCGCTGCTATTCCGCAAGCTGCGGGCCTTCCAGGATGCTGGCCATATCGCCGTGCTGATCATCGGCGACTTCACCGCCCGCATCGGCGATCCCACCGGCAAGAGCGCGACCCGGGTGCAACTCAGCGCTGCTGCGGTAGAGGCCAATGCCGCCACTTACCTGCAGCAGCTGGGTCAGGGCCAGGCCCGCGAGCGCGCCCTGCTGGATTTCGAGACTCCTGGCCGGCTGGAGGTGCGCCGCAACAGCGAGTGGCTCTCAGGGCTTGACCTGCCTCAGGTGATTGAGCTGCTGGGCATCAGCACCGTGGGCCAGATGCTGGCCAAGGAGGACTTTTCCAATCGCTACGGCTCGGGGGCCCCCATCTCCCTGCACGAGTTTCTTTATCCGCTGCTGCAGGGCTACGACTCGGTGCAGGTGCAAGCGGATCTGGAGCTGGGTGGTACCGATCAAAAGTTCAACGTGGCCATGGGCCGCGACCTGCAGCGTCACTTTGGCCAGCGCCCCCAATTTGGAATGCTGCTACCGATCCTGCCGGGACTTGATGGCGTGCAGAAGATGAGCAAAAGCCTGGGCAACACCGTGGGCCTCGCGGAAGACCCCCTTTCGATGTATTCGAAGCTTGAAAAGGTTCCCGATGCGGTGGTCGACGACTACCTCACCCTGCTGACTGATTTGGATTTGGCGGGTCTGCCGCAGAACCCTAGGGAGCGTCAGAAACTGATGGCTCTGGAGATCACCCAGGCGCGCCATGGCGGGCCGGCGGCGGCGGCGGCCCAGCTTGATGCCGCCAAGCTTGTGACCGGTGCGGCGGGGAGCGGTGCGGCCGCCGCCGAGGTGCCGGAAGCGTCGCTGGCAGCGGTGAACTTTCCCGCCAAGGCCTTCTATCTGCTCAGCGCCGTGGGTCTCTGCTCCAGCAGCAGCGAGGCCCGCCGCCAGATCCAGGGTGGCGGCGTCAAGCTAGATGGCGAAAAGCTGGCCGATCCCAATCACGAATTTGCCAGCCCTGATGCCCTCGCCGGCAAGGTGTTGCAGCTGGGCAAGAAGACCTTCCGGCGACTGGTGGCCGGCTGAGCGCTCCCCCCAGCAGCTCCTACCTGGTGCCCAGCAGGTCGTCCCAGCTAGGGCCCTGGGCTGCAGCTGCATCACCGGAACTGCTGCAGGGAATGGTGATGCCCCCATCGCCCCAGGGCTGCCAGGCAGGTAGGGGGCAGGAGGCGCCCGGCTCAAGGCTGAGGGTCACCGGCAGGGGAGTGGAATCGGAGAAGGGCATGGCCACGGCTCGCACCACCCAAGCCTGGGCGGTGACATGGGGCCCTCAATGCAGCGCTGATGCCATGGCGATGTCGCCTGGGCGACGCCCTATCTAGCCTGCAAGCAAGCTGCCAGCGGCCCTTGCTTGAGCCCAGTGATCGAATCATCGTGGCCCTCGATGGCATGGCGCCAGAGCAGGCCCTGTCCTTCACCGCCGCCGTACCCGAGCTGCGTTGGGTCAAGGTGGGACTGGAATTGTTTGTGGCTGGCGGACCGGCGGTGGTGCGGCTGCTGCGGGATCAGGGCAAGCGGGTGTTCCTCGATCTCAAGTTCCACGACATCCCGGCCACGATGGCCGGCGCCTGCCGCAGTGCCGCCCGCCTCGGTGCCGAGCTGATCACGGTGCATGCCAGTGCGGGCAGCGCGGCCCTGGGCGCGGCCCAGGCGGAGGCGCTGGAGTCGGCTGTGGCGGCAGGCCTGCCTGCCCCCACCCTGCTGGCTGTGACGGTGCTCACCAGCTGGGAGCAGGCCCGTTTTGCCTCCGAGCTGGCGATTGGGGAGCCGCTTGCTGCCTACGTGCCCCGGCTGGCCCAGCTGGCGGCGGCGGCCGGTATCGGTGGCTGCGTCTGCTCACCGCTGGAGGTGGCCGCCCTGCGGGCTGCCCATCCCGAGCCCTTTGCCCTGGTGACCCCCGGCATCCGCCCAGCTGGAGCGGCCCTTGGCGATCAGCAGCGGGTGCTGACGCCCGCTCAGGCCGTCGCCGCCGGTGCCAGCCAGTTGGTGATCGGCCGGCCGATCACGGCGGCGCCAGATCCAGCTGCGGCCTTCGCGGCTTGTTGCCTGGAGCTGGGCGGGTTTTAGGTCACCAGTGAGCTTCAGGCCACCAGGGAGCTTCGGGGTACGAGTTCGGCGTAGAGCGCCTCTAAGGCGTCGATGTTGCCCTCCAGGGTGTAGCGCTCTAGGGCGCGGGTCCGGGCCCGCCGGCCCAGCTCAGCGGTGAGCACGGGTTGATCGCGCAGCACCGGAAGCAAGGTGCGCAGCTGGGTGGTAACGCCCTGGGTGCTGATCACGATGCCGGCGCCCCCCTCCAGCACCTCGCCGTCGGCGCCGGCGTCGGTGGCGATGCAGGCGGTGCCGCTGGCCATGGCCTCCAGCAGGGCCAGGCTCAGGCCCTCCACCAGGGAGGGCAGTAGAAACACCTCGGCTAGCTGCTGGAAGGCCACGCGCCGCTCCAGGCTGGGCTCATAGCCCCACCAGACCAGATCTGGTTCATCCCCCGGGGCCTGCAGCGCAGCGCGCAGGGGGCCATCGCCCACGATCACCAGCACGCAGCCGGCGGGTCGCACGAGCCGCCAGGCCTTGATGAGGGCCTCGACGTTTTTCTCAGTTGCCACCCGACCCATGTACAGAAAGACGCGCCGGCCGGCAAAGCGCTGGCGCAGCTCCTGCAGGTCTGGGCTGGCAGCGGTGGCCAGCGATGCCGGCTGCCACATGGTGGTGTCGACGCCGTTGGGGATCACGGCCAGCCGCTCGGCCCGCACCCCCAGGCGCAGCAGCATCTCCGCCTGCAGCTCCGAAAACACGATCACCCGGTCAAATTTGGCAAGGGTGGGCCCATAGAGCTGGTAGGTGAGCTGCTGGGTGCCGGCGGTGAGGTTGCGCAAGCTGGCATCGAAGGCCGGATGAAAGGTGGCCACCACCGGCAGCCCCAGCTGCTGGCAGAGATCGGGTAAGCGGAAATCGAGGGGGGAGAGGGTGAGGCTGGCGTGGACCAGGTCGGGCTTGAGTCGCTCCAGGGATTCGCGCAATTCCCGCTGGGCCCCCAGCGATGGAATCGTGTACACCTGCGACTTCACCAGGTAGGGCAGGGCAACTTCCGGGCCGCCGCCATTGCTGTCGCCCTGGTTGTCAGCGTCCAGCAGGGCATCGCTGGAGCGAGCCAGGCTGCCGGGGGGGGTGTCGAAGTGGATAAAGCTGATCCCATGGCCCCGGCTGCGCAGCGCGTGAGTCGTGCTCAGTCCGTAGGTGACGTTGCCGCAGAACGGTGTTTTCTTGCCCAGCCAGGCAATGTGGGCCACCAGGGCTCGCGCGTCCGGAGTCTCACGCTACCAGCGCTGCCATGGCCGCTCCAATACGGCCGCCACCAGGGCAATGGCTGCCAGGCCCCAGAGCACCGGCAGCAGGCCGTAGCGGCTCACCACCGCCCCTGCCAGCACCAATGGCAGGCTCAGGGCCACGTTGATCAGGTTGTTTTGCAGGCCAAACACCTTGCCGCGCAGCTCTTCGGGGGTTTCTTCCTGGATTGTGGTTTGGGCGGGAATCGCCAGCAGGGCCGAGCCCACCCCCAGTACGCCGCAGAGCAGCAAGGTGAACACCAAATTGCCGCGCAACTGACCCAGCAGCACCAGGCTCCAGCCGATCGTGCCCAGGCCCGTGGCAGCCAGGTGGCGGCGGTTGAGCCCCTGGCCCAGCTGGGCCACGGCCAGGGCCCCAATGGCCAGGCCCAGGCCGCTCATCGCCAGCAGGGTCCCAAACTGGGTGGGGCCAAGTCCGGGGATGGCCGCCGCCAGGCTGATCGCCAGCACGTAAAGGGCGGCAAGCAGGCTGTAGAGCAACACCAGCTGCACCATGGCGCTGAACACCCGTGGCCGCTCCCGCAGCACCTGTATCCCCTCGCCGATCTCCTGCCACACGGTTGTGCGGCTCGGCGGCCGAGGCGGCTCCTGCCAGCGGATTCGGCTGATGGCTACGGCCGCCAGGCCATAGCAAAGCGGCAGCAGTAGAAATTCACCGCCGCTGATGCCGATGCGTTGCAGGCCCAGGTTTAGGAGCCGCAGGATCGGATCACCCAGGGCAAAGCCCACGATCGTGGCGGCCATGCTGGTGGCCTGATATAGCGAGTTTGCGGCTAGCAGCTGGTCGCTGGGCACCAGCTGGGGTAGGGCTGCCTGTTCGGCCGGCGCAAAAAACTGGGTCAGCACCGACTCGAAAAAGGTCATCAGCACCAGCCCCCAGTAACCCCAGCTCAGCCCCAGCCACTCGGGGCCCTCCACCAGGCAGAGGGGGGCAAGCAAGACCAGCAGCGCCCGCAGGCCGTTGGAGGCCACCATCACGCCCCGCTTGGGCCAGCGGTCGGCCCAGACCCCGGCGACAGTGCCCAGCAGCATGGCTGGAATCGTGTTGGCCACGTAGATCCCCGTGGCCAGCAGGGTGATCATCTGAGCCCGGGTTTCGGGCAGGTCCAGCCGGATTGCCGAGGCAGCCTCCGCCAGGGCTGGGTTGGCTTCAGGCGTTCCCTTCACCCAGGTCTGGGCGATCAGGAACACCATCAGCACGATGTAAAACTTGTCCGCCAGCTGGGAGAAGATCTGGCCAAGCCAGAGCCAGCGGAAATCGGGTAGCGCCAGAACGCCCTGCAATCCGGTGGCGTTGGAATTGCCGCTCAAACTGGCTCGAATTGCTGCAGGCTCGTCATGATGGCGCAGCCCCGGCTGCCAAGCCGGTGCGCAGCAGCCGGAAGGCCCGGGGTTTGCGGCTGAGATGCTCCTGGCACCAGTGCTCCACTAGCTCCAGCAAGTGCAGCCACACCGGCAGGGGGCCCATCAGTTCGCCATCGCGCCGGCGGGGCAGGTTGGGCCGCAGCAGCCGTTGCAGCAGGGCCAGTTCGGATGCATTGAGCACCACCCGCGCCCCCGGCACGCCACCGATCACCAACCCCTCGCTCGGCACCAGGCTGCAGCGCCAATTCCAATCGCCCACGGGTGGATCCAGGGGCTCACCACTGCGGCTGCAGCAGCCCAGGGGTAAGGCGTAGCCGCCGAGGGCCAGCAGGTGGACGCTGCCCTGCACCGCAATTGCCAAGGCTTCTAGGTCGCAGCCCCGCTTCTGCACCAGGGCGTCGAGGCGGCCCAGCTGCATCAGTAGGTCGCCCAAGATTCCGGCGGAGGGTGCGTCGCTTGGAACCAGGGCCAGGCAGAGCTCCATCAGGGCCTGGGCGGCGGCGAGGGCCTCCAGCTGCTGGGCCAGGCCGCTGTAGCTGCGCAGCACTTTCAGTTGACGCACCCGCCTCAGGCCGCTGCGACCGCCCACCTGCAGGCGTAGATGGCTCAGGGGCACGGCGGCGGCCAGGCTGCTGCGGGGTCTGCGCGCCCCCGGCACGGCCAGCCGCACCACCCCCTCCTCGTCGCTGAGCAGGGTGAGCAGCCTGTCGTTTTCGCCCAGGGGCCGGCAGCTCAGCGCCAACCCTTCAAGGCTTTGCTCCGGCACGGTTGCTTCAGCCCCGCATCGCCTGGGCCAGGGCCACGCCGCGGCTGGTGCCGAGCCGGGTGGCGCCAGCCTCCACCAGGGCGAGGGCCTGCTCCAGGTTGGCGATGCCACCGGAGGCCTTGATGGCTGCCCGCCCGCGGGCCAGCTGGCGCAGCTGTTCGATGTGGTCCACCGTTACCGCTGGCCCAAAGCCGCTGCCGCTTTTAAGGAAGCGGGCGCCGGCATCGATGCTGATCTCCACCAGCAGGGCCAGGGCGTCGGGATCCAGCCTGCCCACCTCCAGGATCACCTTCACCGGCAGGCCCAGCTCGCAGATGGCGGCCAGTTCGTCGTGGATCGGCGTGCTCTGGCGGTCCGCTAGGGCGCCGAAATCGGGCACCACGTCCAGTTCGTCGGCCCCGGCCTCAGCCGCTGCCACCGCTTCGGCCAGCTTCACCGCCGCCGGCACGGCACCGAAGGGGAAGCCCACCACGGCAATCAGCTGGGGGCTGGCGCCCTTGCCCTCAAGGGGCAGCTGCTCCCTAGCAGTGGCCACCCAGCGGGAGGCCACGCACACCCCGGCAAAGCCGAAATGGCGGGCTTCCTCGCAGCACTGGCGCACGGCGCTGCTGCCGTGGTGGGGATCCAGCAGGGCGTGGTCGATCAGGGGGGCTAGGTCTGGCCGGTCGGCGCTCACGCGTCTTTGGCCTGGATTACCCCGAAGCCGCCATGGTTGCGGTGGTACACGACCTGGATCTGGCCAGTTTCGGCGTCGCGGAAGACGTAGAAGTCGTGGTCGATCAGCTCCAGCTGGTGCAGGGCATCATCGAGGCTCATCGAGGGCATGTCGTAGTACTTGCGCCGCACCCCCCGGTTGGGCAGTTCGGGCTCCTTGCCGTCCACCAAGGTGCTGCCGGGGGGCGGCAGATTGGCGGCGGCGCCAGCCTCCTCGTCGCGGGCGGAGCGGTGCACCGGCCCTTGGGCCTGCTCCTGGATGCGGTCCTTGTAGCGGTGCAGCTGGCGGCTGAGCTTGCTGGCCACCAGGTCGATGCTGGCGTAGAGGTTGTCGCTGCGCTCCTGGGCGCGGATCACGGTGCCATTGGCAAACATCGTGACTTCGACCGTTTGCTGCGGCACCCGGGGGTTGCGGGCCACCGACAGGTGCACGTCGGCCTCTTTGACAAGGCCCTCAAAGTGGTGAATGGCGCGGATCAGCTTGGTTTCGGTGTACTCCCGGATGGCGGGAGTGACGTCAAGATTGCGGCCATGGATAAGCAGTTTCATCAGATGGCAACCGCCTCAGGTGCTCTGGTGCACCAACGCTAAGAACGGCTTGTGATAACTCCCAACCTCGATGCAATCCTTTTTGAAGCGACGGCTCCGGTGCCGTTTGAACGGGCCTGGGCGGTCCAGCGCCAGCTGCAGCAGCGGCTGCTGGCCCATCCCGAGGGCCCCGACGCCGTGCTCCTGCTTGAGCATGAGCCCTGCTACACCATGGGCCGCGGCGCTTCGGAGGCCTTTCTGCGCTTCGATCCCGCCGCACCGCCCCTGCCCCTACACCGCATTGACCGCGGCGGCGAGGTGACCCACCACGCCCCGGGCCAGCTGGTGCTCTACCCGGTGCTCAATTTGCAGCGCCACGGCGCTGACCTGCACCAGTATCTGCGCCAACTTGAGCAGGTGGTGATCGATGTGCTGGCGGGTTTGGATTTGCAGGGCGAGCGGATCGATGGGCTCACCGGGGTGTGGCTGGAGGGCCGCAAGCTGGCGGCGATCGGGGTGGGGGCGCGGCGCTGGATCAGCCAGCACGGCCTGGCCCTGAATGTGGATTGCGACCTGGCTGGTTTTGCGCCGGTGGTGCCCTGCGGACTCGCTGATCGGCCCGTGGGGCGCCTGGTGGATTGGCGGCCGCAACTCAACGCCCAGCAGCTGCGCCGGCCATTGCTGGAGGCTTTTGCCAGTCGTTTCGGCCTGGTGCTGCGGCCATCCAATCCCCAGGACGGGGTGTTCAAGCTGTGACTGCTGAGCTGGCCAGGGAAATTATTTTCCGCAGCGGCGAACATCTTGTTCTGGTGGCTTCCAGTGTGGCGCTGGCCCTGCTGATCGCCCTGCCCCTGGGGCTGGCGATTCAGGCGCACCCCCGCTGGCGCCGCCTGGTGCTGGGGCTGGCCAATGCCGTGCAGACCATCCCCAGCCTGGCGATCTTCGGCTTGCTGCTCACCGTGCCCCTGCTTGGTGGCATTGGTTCCACGCCGGCGGTGGTGGCCCTCACTCTTTACGCCTTGCTGCCCCTGCTGCGCGGACTGCTCACCGGGCTCCAACAGGTTCCGCCCGGGCTGAAGCAGGCCGGGCAGGCCCTGGGGCTCAGTGGCGGCCAGGTGTTGCGCTACGTGGAGCTGCCGCTGGCCCTGCCCAGCCTGATGGCGGGCCTGCGGGTGGCTGCCGTGATCTCCGTGGGGGTGGCCACGATCGGCGCGGCGATTGGTGCCGGTGGGCTGGGGGTATTCATCTTCCGGGGCATCGCCACGGTGAACAACACCCTGCTGCTGGCCGGGGCCCTGCCGGCGGCGGCCATTGCCCTGGCTGCCGATGCTTGTCTGGGAGCCCTCGAGACACACCTGACCCGGGGGTCGCGGCAGCCACGCCCCAGGCCATGGCTCCGGCGGCGGTGGGTCCTGGCGGCGGCCCTGCTCGGCTCGGCCCTGCTTGCCATCGCCCTCGGCTGGCATCAGCTGGCCCCTCCAGGCCCTGCCGGCTCGGTGGTGATCGGGGCCAAGGGTTTTACCGAACAGCAGTTGCTCGGTGAACTGCTGGCCCAGGAAATTGAAGAGCACACTTCGCTCCAGGTGCGGCGCGAATTCAGCCTTGGCAGCACCTTTCTCTGCCATGAGGCCGTGCGCCAGGGCCGGGTCGATGGCTACGTCGAATACACCGGCACGGCATGGTCGGCGATCCTCAAGCAGCCCTCGAGCCCCGGCGCCAGCGACCGCGCCAGCCTCTGGAACCGTGCTCGCCGGCTTTACGCCGAGCGCTACGGGCTGCGGATGTTCCCCTCGCTTGGCTTCGAGAACACCTTTGCGATTTTGATCCGCCGGGCCCAGGGGCAGCAACTCGGGCTCCGGAGCATCAGCCAGGCGGTGCTGCCGGCCCGCCGATGGCGGGCCGCCTTCGGCTACGAGTTTCTCAACCGGGGCGATGGCTACCCGGGGCTGGCGAGCCGCTATGGCCTGCGTTTCGCCGCGCCGCCTACGGCCATGGATCTGGGCCTCACCTACCGGGCCCTGGCCGACGGCCGGGTGGATTTGATTGCAGGCGACAGCACCAGCGGCCTGATTCCCGCCCTGAAGCTGCAGGTGCTGCTGGACGACCGCCACTACTTCCCCGCCTATGACGCGGTGCCCGTGTTCAACGCCGCAAGCCTGGAGCGCCATCCGGAGCTGGTGCCGGTGCTGGAGAACCTGGCGGGCCGCATCTCGGCCGTCACCATGCAACAGCTCAATGCCGCGGTGGATCTGGAGCACCAGAGCCCCGAACTGGTGGTGCGCCGCTGGCGGCAGAATCACTGAATAGGCCCCTTCCAGGCAGGATGGCGTGCGCCCCAGGGGTGTTAACACTGCTGGAAAGCCCTACCGCTTCCACCGCCGTGGCCCGCGCCGCCTCCCCCGCTGAAATCCATTGGAGCGGCAGTCGCCGCGATCGCCAGGCCCTGGCCCAGCGGGCCGACTGGAGCGGCCTCACCGGCCTGGAGCAGCTCTGGCCCGTGCTGGCGGCGCGCCACGGCGATGCTCTGGCCCTGGAGGCTCCCCATGCGGCCACGCCCGAGCAACTCAGCTACCGCCAACTGCAGCAGCGCATCGAGCAGGCCGCGGCGGCCTTTGCCGGCCTGGGCGTGGGCGCTGGTGATGTGGTGGCCCTGTTTGCCGAAAATGGTCCCCGCTGGCTGCAGGCCGACCAGGGGCTGATGCGGGCCGGTGCCGCCGACGCGGTGCGGGGCAGCGCCGCCCCTGTGGAGGAGCTGCGTTACATCCTGGAAGACTCAGGTGCCAGCGGCCTGGTGGTGGAATCGGCGGCCCTGCTGGCCAAGCTGAACCTCTCCCCTGAAGCGAGGGCGCGCTTGCGCTTTGTGGTGCTGTTGGAGGGGGATAGGGAGGTGGGGGCGGCGCCAGGATCCTGTTTCAGTTGGGGCGAACTGCTCGAGCGCGGGGCGGCGGCGTTGGCCTGCGGCACGCCGGCCCCGCCACCAACGGCTGTTGGGGCCCGCCTCGCCACGATTTTGTACACCTCTGGCACCACGGGGCAGCCCAAGGGCGTGCCCCTCAGCCACGCCAACTTGCTGCACCAGCTGCGCCACCTGGGGGTGGCCGTGGCACCCAAGCCGGGCGACCGGGTGGTGAGCGTGCTGCCGATCTGGCACTCCTATGAGCGCAGCGCTGAGTATTTCCTGCTGGCCTGTGGCTGCCGCCAGACCTACACAACCCTCAAGCAGCTGCGCGCCGACCTGCAGCGGGTAAAGCCCCACTACTTGATCAGCGTGCCGCGACTGTGGGAGGCCTTGCTCTCTGGGTTTGACGACGCCCTGGCGGCCATGCCGGCCTCGCGCCAGCGGCTACTGGGCGCGGCCCTGGCCAACAGCCGTGCTTTTGGCCGCTGCCGCCGCCAGGCCCTCGATCTCACCCTGCGCCCGGAAGGCGTGTTGTCTCGGTTAGGGGCGGCCGGCTTGGCCTTGCTGCGTTGGCCCCTGCACCGGCTGGCGGCGGCCTTGCTCTGGCCGAAGCTGCGCCAGCAGCTGGTGGGCGGCCGGCTGCGCACGGCGATCAGCGGTGGCGGCGCCCTGGCCATGCACGTGGATGGCTTCTTCGAAGCCATCGGCATCGAGCTGCTGGTGGGCTACGGCCTCACCGAAACCAGTCCCGTGCTCACCTGCCGGCGCCGTTGGGCCAACCGCCGCGGCAGCGCCGGCCAGCCCCTGGCGGGCACCAGCCTGCGGATCGTTGATCCCGAATCCGGCGAGCTGCTGGCCCTGGGGCAGCGCGGCCGGGTGCTGGCCCGCGGCCCCCAGGTGATGGCGGGCTACTGGGGCAAGCCGGAGGCCAGCGCAGCCGTGCTTGACGGCGAAGGCTGGTTTGACACCGGCGATCTGGGCCACCTGCTGCCCGATGGCTCCCTGGTGCTCACCGGCCGGGCCAAGGACACGATCGTGCTGAGCAGCGGCGAGAACATCGAGCCCGGCCCCCTCGAGGAGGCCCTGGTGGCCAGCCCCCTGATCGAGCAGGTGCTGGTGGTGGGCCAGGACCGCAAGCAGCTCGGCGCCCTGGTGGTGCCCAAGGCGGCGGCGGAGTCAATCGATCTGGCCCTGTTGCGGGCTCTGACGCGGGAGTGCAACCGGCTGCTGGCCGCCCGCCCCGGCTCCCGCCCCGACGAACGCCTTAGCGGTGTGGCCTTGGTTGAGCCATTCACCCTCGATAACGGTCTGCTCACCCAGACCCTCAAGCAGCGCCGCGACCGGATTACGGCCCGCGACGCTGCGGCGATTGAGGCGATCTACGCACCCCGCTGAACCTTGTGGGTGCGGTGCGGCGAACCGGCGGTTGACCCCGGTGCGCCCTGCTGACAGCCTGGGCGCTGCTTTGCTCCCCCCATGGCTGACGGCTCCCTCACGATCAAACGCACCATCACCGTGCGTGCCGTGGTTACTCCCCGCTGGAAGGAGGACGCCGAGCGTGAGCTAAGCAATGCCATCGCCAATGTCGATGCCCAGCTTTCCCAGCTAGAGCAGGAGGGTCAGCAGCTGGTAGACGAGATCCGCCGCCAGAGCGCCAACCCCCTCGACCCCCGAGTACAGGAGCAGGTAGCTTCAGTGCAGCAGCAGGTGGCGGCAAAGCGCGCCGAGCTGGAGGAGCAGAAGCGCCAGATGCTGGAGCAGCAGCGCCAGGTACGCGAACTGGAGATGGAGCAGATCGTGGAGCAAGGCCAGATCGAGAGCGTCTGCGAGGTGCAGGTGGGCGACAACCTGGTGGAAAAGCTGCAGGCGGCTGTGCTGGTGCGCGATGGCGTGATCGAGGCCATCGAAGCCGGCTGATCCCCCTGGCGGGAGCCGCGTAAAATCAGCCCATTACACGGCAGACCTCCGTTGGCCACCCACGAAAATGGCAAAAACCAGTCCTGGTATTGCTTTTAGAGTTGGAGCAATGGTTGGAACAACCACTGAATTGGCGCTAAAGTCGGTCTGTGCCTGACTGGAGGAGAGAGGCGTTGGAACAGAAGTTGGTCTGTTCCAACGCCAATTCTTGATATCTATGCCAAAAATAGAAGTCAAAGAATTAACGCTTAATGGGCAGGCGTACATAATCAAATATGCAGAACGCCTGACCTTTTACCTGAGGGTTAATAGGGGTGGCAAGAGATATACAAATATTTCGCTAGGCACTGCGGATGTAAAGCAAGCGCACAAAAATGCTCTAGCGGCGTATGTCAAGGTTGAGGGCGAACCGCCTAGGTCAAAGACCAGAAAACTTGATATATCAAAAGCGTGTGAGGATTACTTGGAGGAGAGGGCAAAAGAAGTTCTCCGAGGGCAGTTGGCACCAAGGTCACAGGATTTATATAGACAGCGAATTTCCCAGCGCATCTTGCCTTACTGCAGGGTCAAAGGCATACGAAGCATTGGCGATATTACTAAGAATACATTTCAAGATTATGCCGGTCATTATTTGGATGTGACTCAGAAGGGAAAGTGGCAGACGGAAACCGCTGGTTTGTCAGCGGGAACAATTAATACTGATATCACCACGATCAAGGCAGTACTGAACTGGATGGTGGAGAGGGAAATGCTTGATCCGAAGAAAAAACCTGACCTTAAGAAACTCAAGGATCGTAAGAACTACAGAGATGAGGCAAACCCAGCATTCCTTCCAGAAGACTGGAAACGGTTTTGTGATGAACTTTATGCAGTTGAGAATGGCATTGATGACCCGGAAACTCTGTGGAAGAGGCGCTGGTTTATTCATTGGGTCAGATTTCAATATCAATCTGGGTGCCGCCCACACGAAACAGCGCAGATTCGTTTAGGTGACTCTGAGATAGTGAAGAGAAAGGATGGCAAGGTCAGCGGCATCCTGAAAATTTCTAATACCACCAAGACAGGCGGAAGGGAGGTTGCGATGAATGGCAGCACTCTGCAGAAGATCAAATCGCACTTGACTAAGGGTATAAAGATTCGCAATCAACAGATAGAACAGTACAACCAGAGAGTCTTTGCTGGCGAGGTCAAGGACAAAAAGGGAACCACCTTGACGCTGCCACTGCCTTTGATTCCGCAGGTATCAAAGGATGATTTGTTAATGATGAATCCGTTCTTTGATGGTCGCTCTGTTTATCACATAGAGCACACAAGGCAGTGGTTTAATCGGGTTTTGGCGAAATGTGACTTTGATAGAAAATATACTCTTTACTCGTTGCGTTCAACTCATATCTCATTTGCATTGCTTCAAGGACAGCGAGTCAATTTGGTTGCCAAGAACTGTGGAACATCATTGGCAATGATTCAGAAGACCTACGATGGTCTTTCTAGTCGTTTCCATATTGACTCGCTTGGGTTCTTTCAAGATTCGGTTCCCAGAGATGAAGATGACGCTTTGATCCAGGTTGATGCTGACTAAACCAAATCTCTAAGATCCTGACAAAAATCAGAAACACGCTTAAGGCAGCGTCAGGGGACTTGGAGTGGTTACAAATCAGACCCGTTGAAAAGCAGTCATAGTCAATACGGTAGCTGTCAGGAAAGATGACGACTCTGCTGCCATTCATGCAGCCATGGCAAACGTAGCTGGTCTTGGGTCGATTTCCGGTTGTGGAGGATTGATCCAAACCACCTCCGGCTGACGCCAGCAACGCGTTGATCGTGACCAGCGACGTGGATTTTGCTGGCGTGCCTGTTCATAGACGTGAGCACGATGGCGGCAAATGGCAACGGCTTGACCGCTATGGCGCTGCTGGGGTGTCACGAACTTGATCCCGCTATGGCGGTGCCGGTGGTTGTACCAGTCCACAAAAGACGCCACCCACAGGCATGCCTCTTCCACGCTGGCGAATGGCCGCCTTGGGTAATCGGGCCGGTATTTTGCTGTTCGGAACAGCGCTTCCGAGTAGGGGTTGTCGTTGCTAACCCTTGGTCTAGAGAAGGACCGCAGCACCCCCAGCTCTTCCAGGCGGCTTTCCAGCGTGGCGGCACGCATTGAGTTGCCGTTATCGGCGTGGAGGGTCAACGGTATCTGGCGCCCCTTGCTGATCCGCTCGCGCAGGCAGGCTCTGCTCACCAGATCGGCTGCAATGGCTGGGTCTTCTCGCTCAGCGACATCCCAGGCCACCACCTTCCTGCTCCAGACGTCGATCACCAGATAGAGATAGAGCCACACGCCACGCACTGTTGTTGGCAGGTAGGTGATGTCCCAGCTCCACACCTGATTTGGCCCTGCGGCCCGCAGGCGTGGCACTGGCCTCGGCTCCTGTGGTGGTCGGGCGCGACCACGGCGATTCGCCTGGCCATGGGCGTGCAACACCCGGTAGAAGCTGCGCTCTGAGCCAATGAACAGGCCCCGGTCCGCAAGGATCGGCACGATTTGCCCGGGGGGCAGCGCAGCGAATTCCGGCTCGTTGCAGGTGAGCAGAATGCGCTGGCGCTCTTCTTCACTGAGGCGGTGTGACACATTGCGTTGACTGCCTTTGCGGCAATCCACACCGCCGCCATCACCGGCAAACTGGCGTCGCCATCGCTGCAGCGTGGTGAGGCCAATACCCAACAGCAGGGCCAGTTGTCTGGCACGAGCACCAGCGGCAAGCCCCTCATCCATGATCTGCAAAGCCTTCTGGCGGTCTTCGGGCGAGGTCAGTCGTCCGCGTCCTCTCCCCAGAAGGCCTGGATCTTTTTTGCTGCCAACAGCAGTGCCGCTGCTTCTGCCAGTGCCTTCTCCTTACGGCGCAGCTCTTGTTTGAGCTGTTTGATTTCACGCTGGTCCTGCTGATGGCGTCGGTCTAGATCCTTCTGCTCTGTCAAGGTGAGCACTGGCTTTTCGTTGGCATCCTGGGATGCCTGGCGCCACCTTTCCACCTGCTCCGGGTACAAACCCCGTTCACGGCAGTAGGCAGCCAGCTCGGTGCCATTAAGCCCAGCAGTCTCGAGCACCACCGTGAACTTGTCGGTGGAGCCCCAGCCCTCAGGATCCTTCTGGCTGGCGGGAACCACCTCTCCCTGCAAACGCCAAGATTTTCGCCAGCTGTAGAGGGTCATCACATGGATGCCCAGCTCTTTTGAAATCCTGGCCACGCTTTGCCTTTGAGGTGGGCTCATTCGCCTTCTCACATCAGCTCTAACAGCCTCGCTGTAACGACGCATTGAATTTCTCCATCAAGCCCCCTGGTGATCGAAATGGAGAGGCGTCAACTTTCCTGGCAGAGGGGGATACGGAGGACTTATCTGTGGTCTATCTGGGAGGTAGCAACTGCCAAGCGGGCACGGGCACTGATTCGCCCCTCACTCATCAATGGAGTCCAGGGCACTCATAATCTGATCAAGAAGGTGGTAGGGCATTGCTTGCTCCATTGCCCGAATCATTCCTGTGCCATCAATGCAAAAGTAATAATCAGTCATTCCTTTGCTGAACCAGAAGGTCCTAACTATCTGGGGCGTCTCATCGTCCAATAGATCGTGAATCAGGTCAATGGCATAGTCACTGATTTCCTCTTCCAATGCTGCTTGAATGGTATTCAGTGTATTCAGGGCACTATCCAATTCCTCTGGCGTCAGGCGCCCCAGTGCTTCTTGATACTGGTGCTCTATAGAAAACTTTCTTTTGACTTTATCGGCATTCTTTTTATTCATACGGTTAGGGTCACTCAGAGAACTCTTTGCTTTTTCATTTGGTCATATACAGTCCTTACCGCATAATCAATCACGGCATCTTCATTTGCAAACTCCTTTTGCCCTGTAATTGGAGTTTTGGTCTTGTTCTGGATTTCCTGTATGAGAGATCTGGTTTTGCTGTTCATTGGTGAGGTCCTTGTAAAATTCTTGGATTCTTAGTTCCATTAGGTTTCGTTGCTGATGGTCCATCTCTGCCATTAGAAACTGATAGGTCTCAGGCAGATAGAGTTCCAGTGAATCAAGTTGCTCTTGGATGAAGGTGATTCGTTGCTGGATCTGAACTTGAGTTTTCACAACCAGTCTTTAATGAACCCGGCAGGAATGGTTTCGGGTTTTTTAAGGAAGCATTCCTCCTTCTTAATTAGGAACTTAACGAGGTCTGATTTATTCAGGCGATAGTGACCACAAAGATAGTTCCAGGATTCCCGAATGTGCTCTTCTCTTTGCTTAAAGGACACTTGTTCCCTGATGGCATTAGTTTGATTTCTCATATTGTCTTGCGTGGTCTTATGGTTATTTAGGTGCGGATGGTGCTGCTTTTGGTCGGTTGTGAGTTCTTATCGTCTGCAGGGTTAGGTGGCGGGTTCTCAAGGTAGATAAAGAACTTAAGTATATTTTTAATGGTATTTAATCTTGAATTTGGTCCGGATTCTGCTGGAGTCCTAGTGGAATGTCCTTCGGACATTGCCTTCGGCAACTCTTTATTTGAGTCTTGAGTTGAAGGGTTTGCTGTAGTGGGGTCTTATAGAGTCCTCATATCCCGTTGAAACTACTACGTAGTTATTTATAAGATTGAATATTTACACCTAAACCAATTGCTGAAACTAGCACGTAGTTATTCTACTGCTATTTTGCTATTCTGTCAAGTTGATTTATACGTAGCAATGCCTTATAATGCTTGAGGATTATCGATAGAGATATTAGTAATTATGGAATCCTTGATTGATGAAAGATATAGGTTGATGTTGTTAGAGCATTATCTTGAGAATCCAAAGCAGGCAATGGGTTCTGGAGGATCCAGCAAGTGGATGTTCTGTTGCCCCTTCTGCGGACCACTGGGACGCTCTGAATCCAAGAGAAGGGAGCGTAAGGCAGCACTGCTTTGGAATCAGGCACAGCACTCCTGGGTCTTCTACTGTGCCAAGAAGGGGTGTGTGGAGTGTATGAACGGAAAGACCTTTGGCAATCTCATTAGTGCTCTCAATCCTTACCTAGGAGAGGCATATAGGCGTGAGAGGTGGCATTCGGGTACAACGGGCAAGGGACACAACTGCAGGGCACCAGACCGCCTTGTAGGCATCTCTACAGCGTCTTATGGATCAAGTAGGTCCAGAAGTGCCCCTGATTGATCCACCAGGCGGTGACGCTTACCTGTGCTTCGTGCCCGTTGTTGGGCAGTTCGGAAGGCATCAGCGGCATTGTGCTTCTCCTGGAATCGCTGCCATTTGCCGAACTGATCCTGCCACTGAATAATAATGCGAACGCCCACAGGGTGAATAAATATCTGTGAGTTTATTCTATCCGTAATTTTGACTGACAGAAGGCAGGACCATATTTGGAAAACAGTACAGGCAGTTCTCAGAGAGCAGCGGTATCAAACCAGACTTGCTCTCCTTGAGGATTTGTCCTTTTATGTCTTTCGCACAGACACCAATGCAGTCCTGGCAAGTGGCATTCAAGGGTTTGAAGCAGCAAAGTCAAAAGCAAATGATCTTCGCAAGCAAAATGGATTGAAGTGGGACCAGGTGAAGTTCAAGGCAGAGCGTGGGAGGCAATCCAGTATTCCTGGTTCAGCAGCAGCATCAAGGCAACCATTTGGTGTGAGTCGTGATGGAAGAACCTTTGCAAATGGTTCCGGAGAAACCAGCAGTGTTGATTACGCCAAACGCTACAACCCATCAAAGGGGCGTCGGTTCAGGGGGTATACGGATGCCCAGGGGAACTACCACGATATTGATTAATGCAGGTTTCTTCCTACATCACCCCCGCAACTCCAGCCCCCTGACCCCCCCGGTTTCAGGAAAGTTGTCACCCCTGTGATCAGTACACCCGGGGGCTTGAGGACATGACCAATGCGTCGTTACAGCGAGGCTGTAAAGGCTGACGTGAGGAGGCGAATGAGCCCACCGCAGCGGCAAAGCGTGGCCCAGATCTCCGAGGAGCTGGGCATTCACGTGGTGACCCTTTACAACTGGAGGAAGGCATGGCGGTTGCAGGGAGAGGTGGTGCCGGCATCCGAGAAGGAACCAGAGGGCTGGAGCGCTGCCGATAAGTTCACGGTGGTGATGGAGACGGCTGGCTTGAACGCCACCGAACTCAGTGCCTACTGCCGAGAGCGAGGCCTGTTTCCTGAGCAGGTGGAGCGTTGGCGGCAGGCGGCCCAGGATGCCAATGAAAAGCCAGTGCTGACCTTGAAAGAGCAGAAGGAGCTGGAAAAGCTCCGCGCCCAGGACCAACGGGAGATCAAAGCCCTCAAGAAGGAGCTGCAGCGCAAAGAGAAGGCCATGGCGGAGATGGCGGCCCTGCTGGTGCTGCGAAAAAAGTGGGAAGCCTTCTGTTCGGAGGACGCGGAAGGCTGACCAGCGCCGCTCACAGGAAGAAGGCCATCGAGCTGATCAGCGAGGCACATGCCGCTGGCGCGGGTTTGGTGCGTGCCTGCAGCGAGATCGGGATCTCTCTGCGCACCCTCAAGCGTTGGCGTAAGGCCTGTCTCGGTGATGATGACGGCCACGATCGCCGTAAAGGCAGTCCCCGTCTGGTTTCCCACCGACTGAGTGAAGAGGAGCGCCAACGCATCCTGCTCACCTGCAACCAGGCGGAGTACGCCTCTCTGCCGCCAGGGCAGATCGTGCCAGCCCTGGCCGATCAGGGGCTGTACATCGGCTCAGAGAGCAGCTTCTACCGGGTGCTCCATGCCCACGGCCAGGTTCACCGGCGCGGTCGAGCACGGCCACCACAGGAAACAAGAGCCGTGCCAAGGCTGAGAGCCGCAGGAGCGAACCAGGTTTGGAGCTGGGACATCACCTATTTGCCCACAACCGTGCGTGGGATCTGGCTGTACCTCTACCTGGTGATCGACGTCTGGAGCCGCAAGGTCGTGGCCTGGGATGTGGATGAGCGCGAGGATCCAGCCATTGCAGCGGATCTGGTGAGTAGGGCTTGCCTGAGAGAACGGATCAGCAAAGGCAGGAAGCACCCCCTGGTTCTCCATGCCGACAACGGCAACGCCATGCGTGCGGCCACGCTGGAAAGCAGGCTGGAGGAACTGGGCGTCCTCAGATCCTTCTCCAGGCCACGGGTGTCGAACGACAACCCGTACTCGGAATCGCTGTTCAGAACGGTGAAGTATCGGCCTGATTACCCCCGCAAGCCATTTGCCTCCAAAGAGCAGGCTTGTCAGTGGGTGGCTGCGTTCGTCGATTGGTACAACCACCAACACCGCCACAGCGGCATCAAATTCGTGACGCCCCAGCAACGTCACAATGGCCAGGCTGTGGAGATCAGCCGCCATCGCGGTGTCGTCTACGAACGAGCCAGACAGCTCAATCCAAGGAGATGGTCACGATCAACCAGGTGCTGGCGTCAACCGGAGGTGGTTTGGATCAATCAGCCGCCAGATGAACTCGATGAACCAGGGCAGCTACCGTTGATGCAGGCGGCCTGAAAGGCAGCCCAGGAGTGACACCTTTCCTGAAAGTCACCGACCCCGTCAATGCTGTCGCCCTCCTCAGGCAGGAGGAAGCAGCAACCTCAGCAGCAGGCGCCTGGGACTTTGATTCAAGGGGTTCCGATGCCACCGCTGAGTAATGAAGCAGATCTCCATCAGCGTTCGGGATGGTTAAACATCCTCAAACAATTGCCAAGTTGGTCAGTGCCCCTGAGTAACCAGTGATATCGATGATTGCATCGGTGGTTGAGGAGTAACCAGCAGTGCCGTTATTAAGAGCAAGGAAGGTTCTAGTTGCTGGTTCGCTAACATATGTGAAAGTAGCGGCACCATTACTCGCGAAATTGGTGGGAGTAAGCACTGCCGCAATTCCCTCTTGCGTTAATGATGAGACGGCTCCAAGTTCTCTGAGGTTTGTGGCACTCACAGCACGAGGACCATCAATCCGGTCGGTGCCGATCACAAGGTCAGTGATGCGGTCGTAACCAGGAGTTCCAGCGGTACCCAGTAGCGAATCGGTGAGTGCATAGCGGAAGGTGTCTGTGCCACCTCCCCCTGTAAGGACATCAGCGCCCCTGCCCCCAATCAGGGTGTCGTTGCCCCCTTCCCCAAGCAGGGTGTCATTGCCTGCCAGACCAGAGAGGGTGTTATTACCACTGTTGCCGGTGATGATGTTGGCAAGTGCATTGCCGGTGCCTTTCACTTTGGCATTGCCCGTGAGGGTGAGGTTGCGGTACTGACTTGCAAGTTTTGTGGTGGATCCGGTAATGAAGGTATCGGCAAAGCGGTTGGAGAAGGAAGCAAGGTCATTACCTGCGGCATCCTGAACAACCGCTGTGGTCTGGTTGTTTGCAGGATCCGTGTAGGAAACCCGTAGGTTTACATTGCTTGCTGGAGCGGTTCCTGTGAGGGTAAGGATGAGTTTAGAGGGGTCGTTCTGATCCTGTGTGACGCCGCTGATTGTACGGTTTGTTGCCCGATTTTTTGAATTAATTGTTGCTACCGCAAAGCTAGAAGGCAGGACACCTGTGGCACCAACAGTTTCAGAGAATTTAAGGGCAACCGTTGTTCCCTGAGTGCTGATGCTGGAGATAGTGGGTGGGGTGACATCTTCTGCATCCAGAACAGAATCAAGAAACGCAATTTTTTCAATACTTTGAGTTGTCAATGTATGGGTTCCAATCTTTATTGTCGCTGCTCCTCTTGACCCGATGGTTACATCGGCGTCTGCTCTTTTGTAAAAAATATTCAAAACATCATTACCTTCTCCTCCGTTAAATTGATCTGTACCAGTTAACCAAATAAACTGATCGTCATTTGCAGTTCCCTGCCAACTCTGAAAACCGCCACTATTGTCAACTATGATGCTAGAATATAATGGTTGAGTAAATGACTTGTCGCCATCATTAAAAGCGGCAAGTTCAACATCAACAAGTACAATTGTTGCGCCTTCGTGAGTGAAGGAGTTGAATCCTTGAGAGTTTACATTAAAAACCGCTTCGCTTAGGTTGCTTGAAATGCTAATGCTGTCATTGCCAGCGCCTCCACTGAAAATCTCAAAACCAGTCAGATATACAAATAAGTCATCAGACTCAGTTCCGTAGAATGTTTGCCAACCACCACTGTTATCGGCAATTATATTTCTAGTTGACGGGCGAGCGATGTCTAGCGAACGATCCGAGAAATGAATTGTCTCAACGCTAGCAAGGGTTAACTCATCACCATTCAATAGTCTGATATTGGTGATTCCTTGAGAATTAGTGGTGATTGTGACATCACCGGATTGGATTCCGGATAGGTATGCGAAATCGAGTCCTGCTGCTCCATAAAATATATCCGTGCCACCTGCCCAATAAAAGTCATCTTCAGTCTCTGTGCCTATCCATGTGACCCATCCACCAGGAGCATTGTCAATTATTTGATTGCGGGACGCACTGTTAATAATGCTCATTGCCACTGGATGGGGGTAGGTAGCATGTACAACGCCTAAGTGGCGCAATTTCATTTTTCCACTGTAACACTCTTTGTGATCCGATAGCGGTGGTCGACTCTCTTTGCCAATGCCTTCTGGGTACTGGGCGAACTTGTCTATGCAGTATTTGCATACCCTCCGTTGTTATCTTGATGCTTTGTTGACGATGTGTGTTCGATGCTGGTTAGATTAACTCCACAACTCCAACCCAAGACCCGCCAGTGCCGCCGCCCTTCTCAAGCAGGAACTGGCAGCAACCTCAGCAGCAGGTGCCTGTGACTTGGATTCCAACGGTTCCGAAGCGACCGCTGAGTAGTGGAGCAGGTCTCCATCGGCGGTAGGGATGGTCAGACGCCCAGTGACAACAACAGCACCACCAACCTCCTGAACTGACTGAACCTCCCAGCACCACCCAGGGGCACGATGGTGAAGGTGGCGGGCAATGGTGTTCCAGGGGCAGTAGGTCAGGGTTGCTGTGCCCTGCTTTCTGGTCTTGAGGTGCCGTGGGTCAATAGGGCGGGACAAGTCCGCCAAGGTTTCGGCAGTGGGGCGAAGGGAGAACTTGATGGCAGTGGTTGCCTGAGTTCCGTTGCTGGATGTCTTGAGCATTTAATTGACTCTCTGTGGAGTTCAGTGCTTAGAGTATAGCATATTACGCTGGTGCTGTGAAGTTATTTGTAGGGCAGACCTGCTCTTGACGACAATGGTTTCCACCTCTTGAGCACCTTGGGTGGATTGCTCCGCTCTCCCGCTACTGGATGCCCTGGATCACTTCCTCTTTCGGATGGATGAGGAACCAGAGTTGGGGCGTGAGTTCTATGCCGCCACCACCCCAGAGGAGATGGTCGCCTTAGCGGAGCACTGCGGGATTTTGATTGACGCTGATGATTTCCGTGCCCTTCTGAGAAGTGGCAGCACTGAGTTTTGGGTTGTTGGTGGAGAGGTGGGTGCCAATCCCATTGCCCATCTACAGCAGGTCTTTGGCGTCTAATCCTCGGCAGTGAGTATCAGGTCTCCTGGGTCAAACATAGATAAGTGCTCACAAGCGGTTGTGCCCTCCCATCCCGTTGTGCCTGACCCTGAAGACCCTTGATGGCATCCCGAACTTCTGAGTCGTATTCCCAACTGGTTCGTGACCGCTGCTTGAGAACCCAACCACCAGGGGCACGAACACCAAAGCGGAGTTCGGCATCGCCAAAGGTGGCAAGCAGTTCAGCGTCAATCACCTGTCTCTCCTGCTCCAGGGTCTTGATGGTGCCCGTGACCTCTACCCGCCGCTGAATCAGTTGGTCGGCATTGAGGTCTGCCAGATGGGGGAATGGGTCTGGGCGTTCAGGTGGCAGGGTCTTGAGAACCCTCAGAAGATCAGATGGGGAGATTGGTGGAGTCATCAGTCATTTTTGATTGCACCCTCATTCACCAATCGGTTGTAGTGGCACTGGATGGCGTCCTCCACGATGGAAGCGAGGGTGATGGATTGATTGGTGCGTTGGCGGTGATGCTGGATTTGGGAAACCAGTTTCATCGTCTCCTCACTGAGGCGGATGCCGAACTGCTTAGGAGCATCGGGATGGTCGTATGCCATTGCTGCTGGGGCGAGTGAGTGAAGTGTGGCAGGGGATTCCGCCAGCACCAGCAGGAACAGGGAAGCGCATCGGATGGAACCTCTGTGGGTTTCTGTGAAAAGGGTTGGAGGGGCGAACTGCTTTGAGTTTCTTGCCCCTCAACACTGAAATTATAGCATTAAAGCAGCGGGATGCGGTGCCCGATGCTCAAAAGCAATCAGACGGCAACCAGTTCAGGCACCTTCTGCGATGCTGCCACCTCCAGAGCAACCGCATCCAGCACCTGATCGGCAACTGAGCGGTGGGTAGTGGGGGTCAGATCACCAAAACGGGCAGTGAGTGCCTGTGAGAACAGATTCGTGAATTCAGTGCTGATCGTGGCGGAAAGCAGGTCAGCAGCAAACGCCCAGTGCTGAATCATTGAGGCAGCACTGAGGTTTCCGCCCGCAGCAGCATCAGCAGAATCCTGTTCCCACTGGCAGACCTGGTTGTGCAGGGCGGCAACCATTACGCCCTGGGCGGCGTTGAGGGTCGCAAGGTCAATGGTGGAGAAGTCGGTTGGCATTGGTCTGAACCTCTGTGGGTTGCTGGTGAGTGGGTTGAGAGGGCGGGTTTCTAATGAACCTCTTGCCCTCAACGCAGTAATCATAGCACGAAACACTGGGTCTGTACTCTTGAGCACTGCTTTGCCCATTCAGGGTGCTTGAGGTATTGTGCTTCTTATGGCAAAGCAAGTTCGTCTGACACTCGCCAAGGCACTCGCCAAGGCAAATCTGCGTAGGGCAGAGGCGGGTGAGAAGGCAATCACAATGAATGGTCTGGCAGTGGCGGCAGGAGTGGCAGCAACCACGATCACCCGACTGGCACGGAACGATCAGAAAGCGGCATCAGCACTTTCCTTGGATCTGGCGGGGAAGGTGGTGACTGTGTTGGATTGTGGGATAGAGGATCTTTTGGAGGTTGTAGAAGATTGAGTTGCTGATGCAAACCTCATCGATCCCAATATCGCTTGCCATCAACCCGTTTTTGCGTCAATTGTCTTGATGCGCGACGCGTGAACTCACTCACGCTCGGGTTGGGCACCAGCGGATCTACATGCGCCACTTGCATCCAAAGTTCTCTTGGTGCCCATTTTATGGTGTGATTTAGGCGATCATGCTTGGTCACATGAGACCAGGAACTTGTCCCACACTTTGGGCAGAACAGTTCCTCCAACCACTCATTGGACAAAACAAGAACTGGGTAGGCATTGATTACTAATTTTGCCTTCTTGTCCGACATCCCGCGAGCGCGGAGTGCTTCTGGTGTTAGCAGGTGCAAAAAATACTTCTTGCCATTGCCCTCAATTCGTTGCTCTGGATGCTTTGGGCAAAAAAGTTCACGGCGTTTTGGGCGGCGATCACGGCGCCTGCTTCCTGTCTCTGATTGAGTCACTGCTGCTGTCCCGCCCTTTTGAAGAAGTTGCGACGAAATTCGTTCCCTTTACTTGCCCACGGGAAGGAATTAGCGGTCAGTTCTTTTGACCATGTTCGCAATTCCAGAGGGGAGATCGTGAATCCCTCTGACTCTGCAATGTCAATTATCTGCTGGGGATTTTCCGCCGCCTTTATCTTGGACTGAAGGTCTTCGTCTTTCTCAAGGAACTTGATGAAGGCGAGGAGCGCCTCGGATGGACGATTCATAGGGAGCGGGATAGCAAGCAAACTAATACCTATCCACAATCAACTGTATCTTTTCCGCCCGTCGCCATTGGGTGATTTATGTAAAAATGAAAAATGATTTCTTCTCGCATCTTGCCCCCTTGCCTATGTCTCTGGGGATTGACTTTCTTAGTCACGAAGATGCTTGTTTAGTTCGTGACAAACTGAATAGGCACTTTCTACAGTAGGTACTCTCCTTTCTTTTTCCTGAAGACGGTCATCTTTCACAAAGTACCACCCTTGAGTGCTCCGCCTGATATGGCAGTGCTCTGCTTCATTTGCGTGAGATGCAAGTGACATGTTGCTTGTGTACCCTTGGTTGCCCATGGTTCCTCATGCCTATGCGCAAACCATAACATGCATTAGACGCATGATCCATCACATATGACCCGGAAATGATGCTTAATGCCTATTCGATTCCCTTATAGGCATTTTGACTTCTTACTTGATTCTTGATTAGTTGAACAGGCTGCTCTCTTCTGCGGATTGCCCCAAAAATATAAATACAGATCACTCTGCTGGTGCAACCACTTTCAAAATTCCACTATTGCTTGGATTTTATTCCAGAACTATTCAAAGTGGAAATTTTTAGAAAGATGGGCGCTCAACCTTTGCTTCTCAGGGAATAGAACCAAATAGGGAAGTGTGGACTGCTATTGCTTTGGCAGTCACAATTTAAAAAGGTAGGTTCCTCATTGGATTATGTTCAAACCGATGACTTGAATGTCTTCCACGTCTGGTTCCAACCATTCTGCAAACTCCTGTGTAATGGCAAGGATGTCTCCCTCATCCAGTAACCCACTAACAATACGCGAAATACTCCAATCCACGATTTGAGAAACAATTTCTTCCGTTGTGGGCGGGGTTTGCTTCCAGCGTTTGCTCGAGAGAGGAGATTCCATTGTTCAAGCAGCAGTTTTGCAGAATTTTGTGCCCTACACATGATTCTGATGATTTGCACTGGGTCGAGTGGACCTGCTTAAGAGGTCTTAATGCCTGAATCGTGCAGCATCCAGTAAAACTTTTTCAAGATTTTGTCTTTATTGCACCGTTCCCGCTACCTATGTCGCTGTTCCTTCTTCCAGATCCGCTCCAACGACTTGCGGAACTCTCCACCACTTTGTGGTCTTGCCAGGTCACGCTTCCAAAAGACACTGCGAATCCACCACACCTGAAGACCGCCAAAGACCACGGCGACCAGACCCAGTTAGATGTAACCCCAGTTCAGGTTCCCCATTACGCCTGCTCTCCTGTGATTAGTTACCCATTGGTCTGAATTCCTTGAGTAATGCCCGATTGAGGTTGTCGTCGCACCCCACCACTAACTGCGGGTAGATGCTGCCTTCTTTGTAGGCGGCATAGGCGTGAGCACAGACCGCTCGGGTCGTCTCCTGCCACTGCTTGAAAAGTGCCTTGGGCAACTTTTGCTTCAACTGGTCTGTGGATTGCTCCCAGGACTGACCAGCGCAATAGCGCATCTCCATCGTGTTCTCGCCAGGACACTGGATCTTGGGTTCCTGGGCGTGGATAGCAGCGGGTAGCAGGAACACTCCTGTTGCGACCAGCAGGTGCTTCATCGGGATCTTCTGGCGCTGCTTGAAGGGTATGGACGCTTTCTGCTGTTGGCGACTGACTTGGCGACAAGGGACTCAATGGACTCCTTGCCCCCACCACCCGACCGCGACTAGTACAGGTGTATCTGCTCTTGTGCGATGCCTGCTGCCGTTCCTGTGCTACCTGCCGCCCCCTCTGAGGAATGGGAGTCCCTTGAGTGGAATGTCCTCAAACCATCCCGCTCCTCAAGCGTCTGTATCACCTGTCAGCACTTCCGCTACGAGGTCGGCAAGCACTGCGTCACCTTGCTCACCTGTCCGATTCACCAGGGTCTGATTCCTCAAGGCGAGCACCTGACCAAGCGGTGCTCTCAGTGGGTTGCTCGGCAGGAGGTGGTTGCGGAGTGGTGCGTTTGCGTTGTTGCGGTTGGGTGGTGTCCTGTCGAACACTTGCGGCAACCACTCCATGCAGTGAGTGTAAATGCCTAATAGCGTTGGTGAGTCGTCATGAGCGACGAGAAGTATGTCCCTGGCGGAGTCGAACACGCCAGGGATTTTTTTGTGAACAAACCTTGCTGCTGCTCGCGCTCAATACCAGTGCCTGACTCAAATATTGCTCTATGGCGGAGTTCGACCCGTCCATAGGTTGAGGAAGTGGGCGGAAGTTTCTCTCCCGTCGCTCACGCCCCACTCCTCTCTCAAACAGCGTCAGATCTGGAACCCCTTGGTGAGCGCCTGACTGTTTGGTGTTCTCACTGGGTGCCGAGGCAGGAGATGGCGGTTTGGTCGGGTCCGCTGCGCCCTGTCCAAAGCACCTTCTCGGGGATTTCCCTGCGTCTTAGACTCCCCTCACCACCCATCCCTGCTCCCCCTCCGCTGTTGGAGAAAAGTTGGAACAGGGGTTGGAACACCTCCTCAAAAGGCAGACGGGCACTGGTTTATGGCAACCCACGAAATCTTCATGCCCGCCCTCTCCTCCACCATGACGGAGGGCAAGATCGTGGAGTGGCTCAAGCAGCCCGGCGACAAGGTGGAGCGGGGCGAGTCCGTGCTTGTTGTCGAGAGTGACAAGGCCGATATGGACGTGGAGTCATTTAACGAGGGTTACCTGGCTGCCGTTTTGATGCCTGCCGGCGGCACGGCTCCGGTGGGCGAGACCATTGGCCTGATCGTGGAGACGGAGGCCGAGATTGCCGCCGCTGCTGCCAAGGCACCGGTGGTGCCCGCTGCTGCTGTTGCTCCTGCATCCGCGCCTGCTCCAGTGGCGGCCCCAGCTGTTGCTCCAGTAACTCCCCAAGCAGTTGCCCCAGTAACGGCTCCATTAGTTGCCCCCTTAATTGCTCCCGTAATTCCCCCAGTAGTGGCGGCCCCGGCCGCCACGGCCAGCGGCCGGGTGGTGGCATCGCCCCGGGCCAAGAAGCTCGCCAGCCAGCTCGGCGTGGACCTGGCTGGACTGCGCGGCAGTGGTCCCCATGGCCGGATCCAGGCCGACGACGTGCTGGCCGCCACCGGTCAACCGATCACGGTGCCCCGAGTGGCCGAGGGATCCGGCCCGGCTGTCATGGCTGCTCCGCTCGGAAATGGCGCCAGTTCACCGGCGCCGGCGCCCGCCGGTGAGGCCTTCGGGCGTCCTGGCGAGAGCGTCGGCTTCAACACCCTCCAGAACGCAGTCAACCGCAACATGGTGGCCAGCCTGGCGGTGCCCTGCTTCCGGGTGGGCTACACCATCACCACCACCAAGCTCGATTCCCTCTACAAGCAGCTCAAGCCCAAGGGCGTCACCATGACAGCCCTGCTGGCAAAGGCCGTGGGCGTGGTGTTAGCCCGCCATCCCCAGGTGAATGCCGCTACCACGGCCGATGCCAGTGCCATGGCCTACCCCGCTGGTGTGAATGTGGCAGTGGCCGTGGCCATGGAGGACGGCGGCCTGATCACACCGGTGCTCGCCAACGCTGATACAACCGACATCTATTCGCTGGCCCGCAGCTGGGCCGATCTGGTGGCCCGGGCCCGCAGCAAGCAGCTGCAGCCACAGGAATACAGCACTGGCACCTTCACCCTCTCCAACCTGGGCATGTTTGGCGTCGACCGCTTCGACGCGATCTTGCCCCCCGGCACCGGAGCCATCCTGGCGGTGGCTGCTTCGCGGCCCACGGTGGTGGGGGGTAAGGACGGCTCGATCCGGGTGGCCAGCCAGATGCAGGTGAACCTCACCTGCGACCACCGTGTGATCTACGGCGCCCATGCCGCCGCCTTTCTCAAGGATCTGGCCCAGTTGATCGAAACCAATCCAGAAAGCCTTTCCCTCTGAATTTGATGTCATTCAGGCAGGTACGCAAGAGCATCAGCCTCTCACTGGTGGGCAGTCCCCTGCCCACCAGTGCGGCCCATCAGGAATGCCTGCCAAATGGGCAGGCGATGGCCGTGCTCTCATCCGATGCCTTGTCATCGGTCGCCTACGCCACTGATCAGACCCTGGCGGTGTTGATCCTGGCCGGCAGCGCGGCCTTGAGCTGGTCGCTGCCGATCACCTTGGCCGTGATCGCCCTTGTGGCGATTGTGGTTCTTTCCTACCAACAGACGCTGCATGCCTACCCAGAAGGCGGCGGTTGTTACATCGTGGCCCGCGCCAACCTCGGCATCACCACGGGCCTGGTGGGGGCAGCAGCGCTGCTGATCGACTATTCACTCACGGCTGGCGTGAGCCTGATGGCGGGCACCCAGGCCCTCACCTCCTATCTGCCCGCCTTGCTTCCTTGGCAGGTTCCCATCGCCCTTGTGCTGCTGGTGTTCGTGGGCTGGATAAACCTGCGCGGCATGAGCGAATCGGGCCGTCTGTTTTCCTTGCCGGTCTACGCCTTCATAGCCATGGTGGCGCTGCTGGTGGGCTTTGGCCTCGTGGATCTGGTGTTGCGCCATGGTTTTGTGCCAGAGCCCACTCCACCGGTTCAGGCGATCGCTCCCCTCTCCCTATTTCTGGTGCTGCGAGCGTTTTCTTCAGGCTGCTCAGCCATGACCGGCATCGAAGCGATTGCCAACGGTGTGCAGGTGTTCCGCGATCCCGCCGCGGCAAATGCAAGAGCCACCATGGCGGTGATGGGATTGATCCTTTCGCTGATGTTCCTGGGCATCAGCCTGCTGGCCTGGATGTATGGCGTGGATCCTTCCTCCAATCAGACCACGATGGCGATTTTGGGCGAAAGGATATTTGGCGCTTCCAACCCGCTTTACCCCGCTCTCCAGCTGTTCACGCTGCTGATCTTGATGTTGGCGGCCAACACCGCC
Source organism: Cyanobium usitatum str. Tous (assembly GCF_963920485.1). NCBI lineage: Bacteria > Bacillati > Cyanobacteriota > Cyanophyceae > Synechococcales > Prochlorococcaceae > Cyanobium > Cyanobium usitatum. The sequence continues at coordinate 449,194 of NZ_OY986431.1, forward strand.
TTTGCCGATTTTCCGCGGCTGGGGGCCATGCTGGCCTGCGACAGCCATTTGCCAAGGCTGATGGCATTTCGGGGGGATCGGCTGGTATTTCAGAACGGCATCCTCGTGCTGATTGGCCTCGCTGGCCTGATCATCGTGTTCTGCAAAGGGGACACCACGATGGCGATCAATCTCTATGCCGTGGGGGTGTTTCTGGCTTTCACAATCTCCCAGAGCGGCATGGTCCTCTACCGGCTGCATCAGCGCGGCTCGGCCTGGCGTTGGCGAGCGCTGATGAACGGTTTTGGGGCCCTGTTCACCGGCCTAGTGCTGGCTGTCGTCGTGTTCAGCAAGTTCAGCAGTGGTGCCTGGTTGGTGGTACTGCTTATCCCCTCTTTGGTGTGGATTCTGGCCCTGATCAAAAAACGCTATGGGCGCCTTCAGCATGCCCTTGATTTTGATGAATCCGACGAAATGATCGAATCGGTTCTGCCGCCGTATTCAGAGGTTTCAATCGCCCCTGCGGACCCTGGGCAGGGGCCGATTGTGGTTTGCCTTGAGGCACTTGACCGTGCGGCGATTGCTGCGGTGCGCCAAGCGTGCAGAATGTCGCGCCAAGTGAGTGTGCTGTTTGTTTATTCCTCCCATCACAACCCCCAACGGATCAGGGAGCACTGGGATCGGCAGATCGGCCAGTCTCTGGGAGTAGCCCTAACCCTCAAAGAGAGTCCCTACGCCTCCTTTATTGATCCGCTGGTGGAGATGGTCCATGCCATCGAGCGCGGTGCCATAGAGGGCAGTCAGCCCGAACAGCGACTCACTGTGCTGATGCCCGAGGTCATCAGCACCGGATGGCTGGATGGCCTATTACTCAACCAGAGCGTTGATCTGGTGTCGGCTGCCCTGCGCGATCGCGGCTCCCGCATCTTCAGCCGCTATCGCTACTACCTGCAGGTCTGATCCTGTGGGTGTGGATCCAGTCGATCGGCTGCTATCGAGCTACGGCTATGGCCTGCCGAGTGAACTCATCGCTCAGCGGCCGGTGGAGCCCCGTCACGACGCCAGGCTGCTGGTTGTCGATTCCATCGGCACAGGGCCCGCGCCCCATGCCCGCCACCTCAGGGTGTGGGATCTGCAGCACGAGCTCAGGGCGGGTGATCTGCTCGTGGTCAACGACACCCGCGTGCTGCATGCCCGGCTTGAGGCACGCCGCGCCAGCGGCGGAGCCGCCGAGCTACTGGTGCTGGAGCCCTGGCAGCCGTCTGGGGCAGATCGGCAGGCGGTCAATGTCCCCGGTGCAGCCCCAGGGCGTTGGCTGTGCTTGGCCAAACCCGCCAAACGGCTCAGGCCCGGCGACAGCCTGGAGCTGATCGCCCCAGGGGAGCCGCCGCTTGTAGTCACGGTGCTGGGTAGCGATCCTGAAACTGGTGGCCGCATCGTGCAGTTCCCTGCGGCGTGTAGCGATGCCGCGGCGCTGGAGCCGTTGCTGCTGCAGTACGGCGCGATCCCGCTGCCGCCCTACATCCACGGGCACGAAGCTTCCGACCATGACCGCTACCAGACCCGCTATGCCGCCCGGCCGGGAGCCGTTGCGGCGCCAACGGCGGGTCTGCACTTGAGTGATGAGCTGCTCGCGGCAATCCGTGGGCGCGGCGTGGAGCTGGCCACCACCACATTGCATGTGGGCCTGGGCACCTTCCGGCCGGTGGAAACTGAAGACCTGAGCCAGCTGCAGCTGCACAGCGAGTGGGTGGAGGTGTCGCCCGAGCTGGTGGCGGCGGTGGCGGCCTGCAGGGCGCGGGGCGGTCGGGTGATCGCCATCGGCACCACTTCGGTGCGCAGCCTGGAGGCGGTGGCCCAGCTCCATGGCGGCGAGCTGCGGCCCCACACCGGCCCGGTGAATCTGGTGATCCAGCCCGGCTACCGCTTTGCGGTGGTGCAGGGCCTGCTCACCAACTTCCACCTGCCCAAGAGCTCGCTGCTGCTGCTGGTGAGTGCCCTGATCGGCCGCGAGCGCCTGTTGGCGTTGTATGCCGAGGCGATCGCGCGCCAGTACCGCTTCTTCTCCTATGGCGATGCCATGTGGATCGCGCCGGAGGCGATGTCCGCTGGCGCCCAACCCCTTGGACGGCCATAGCGTTTGGGCATCAAAAAGCCGCCGGCGGTGGAGCCGGCGGTGGGATTCGCCCTTGCGATCAGGTTGCGCTGATCAGCTCTGGCCCCAGCACAGATTGGGGTTGGCGGTGGTGAGCAACATGCCCTTGATCGGCTGGTTGGTGGTCTGCAGGGTGTAGCTGAAATCGCTCGGACGCACACCGGTGGGCTTGGCGCAGAGGAAGGTGGCGCCACTGGTGTTGGTGGTGGTTGTGGTGCTGACGCCGTAGAGCTCCAGCAGGTTCACCATGGAGGGTCCGTACACCACTTCGCCAACGCTGCTGCCCAGGAACAGCTGGGAGCGGGTGCTGCCACAGCGGGCCTTGGAGGTGGCGGTCTGGGGATACAGGGCCGCGGAGGTGTAGGTCACATCACACATCACACCCTCGGGGGTGTTGGTGGGGCCTTGGATTGACAGGATGGCCACCGAGGTGGGGTTCGCCTGCCTCACGAACACCTGCCGGGGGATAAAGCTCTTGAGGTCAATCGCCTCAGCACTGTCGACGAGCAGTGCAGGAGCTGCTGCAAAAGACGTAGCGATGGCGGCCGTGATGGCACTCGCGCGGGAAAAGAGACGCATGAAGATACTGTTTAGGCACAATTATCATACCACAACATTGAGGTTATTGTGACATGGTTGATAAATTTTTTAGCCTGTGCTAGAATAAATAATTGCCGCTAATTTTGGCAGCAGCTCAGTAACACCCTGTGTATGCGGGTTTCGCCAGCTTCCGACCGCTGGAAGGGGTGGGTTCGGCATCTCCACACATTGGCTTGGTCCCTCTCAGGGCAGCTCCAGCCATCCCCGCATGGCCAGATCCAGATCCACGAGCACATCGGGCTCCAGCTGCCCCACCACCTCTCCTACGGCCTGGATCGGCACGGTGAACAGCTTGTCGACCATCAGCTGGGAGGGCTTGTGCAGGCCGTTGCGCGGTGAGGGCCCCACGGCGATCCGCACCAGGAGAGCCTGGCTGAGGGTGCTGGTCAGGGGGCAGAGGGTCACGCTGGGATGGGCCTGGAGCCAGCGATCCGCCTGCACCACCACCGCCGGCCGTGGTTTGCCGGAATAGGCACCGGCACTGGCCACGGTCACCACCGTGCCGCGGCGGACAGCGGCTGGTGTCATGCGGTCCAGTCGCTCCAATTGGGCACCTGCTCACTCCAGTGCGGCTGCTCCAACTGGGCCAGCCGTTCCGACTGCCGCCGGGCTTCTTCGCCGTCGCCGTGGCGGATCAGGTACTGACTGATGGCCTCGCGAATACAGGCACTGCGGCTCTTGCCCAGTTGCTGTGCCAGCTGATCGAGCTGCCGCTCGAGCTCCGGTTCCACCCGCACGCCGAGCACCATGGCCACACCCGTCAAACGTTCCGTACAACATCTTAGGACGGGTGCGGCCTCCCCCTGGCGCTCGTTGCAGCAAAAAGCCCCCGGTTTGGCGCCGGGGGCTGTTGGGAGGGCTGAGCTGATTCGCGGCCCGCGGGGCTTGGAGCCCCGCGATGGGGATCAGGCAGCGGCCAGGTTGGCGGCCACAAAGTCCCAGTTCACCAATTTCTCGAGGTAGGTAGTCATGTAGTCGGGACGGCGGTTCTGGTAGTCGAGGTAGTAGGCGTGCTCCCACACATCCATGGTGAGCAGGGCCTTCTGGCCGTGGGCCAGGGGCAGGTCGGCGTTGGCGGTCTTGGTGACTTTCAGGGTGCCGCCATCGAGCACCAGCCAGGCCCAGCCGCTGCCGAACTGGGTGGCGCCGGCGGTTTTGAACTGCTCGACGAAGGCCTCGTAGCTGCCGAAATCAGCGTTGATCTTGTCGGCCAGGGCGCCGCTGGGCTGGCCACCACCGCCGGGCTTCATGCACTGCCAATAAAAGCTGTGGTTCCACACCTGAGCTGCGTTGTTGAAAACGCCAGCCTTGCCAGCATCACCAGCGACTGCGGTGATGGTGTCTTCCAGGCTTTTGGCCTCAAGGTCGGTGCCAGCCACCAGATTGTTGAGGTTGGTCACGTAGGCAGCGTGGTGCTTGCCGTGGTGAAACTCCAGGGTGGAGCGGGAGATGTTGGGCTCGAGCGCATCGAGGCCGTAGGGCAGCGCGGGCAGCGTGTGAGCCATGGAGAGGAAAAAGACGAAGGGGTGGGCAGGAGGGGCGGCACGCCAGCATCCAGCCAGAGCGCCCATCCTAACGATGCCCGCCCGCAGCTCAGCCGCCGATGCGCAACAGCTCCACCTCGAAAGTGAGGGTGGCGTTGGGGGGGATAACGCCGCCAGCGCCCCGATCGCCGTAGGCCAGATCGGGTGGAATCACCAGCTTGCGCTTGCCGCCCACCTTCATGCCAGCCACACCCTCATCCCAGCCCTGGATCACCCGGCCGCCGCCGAGGGGAAAGGAGAAGGGGCCGCGTCCATAGCTGCTGTCGAATTCCGTGCCGTTGGCCAGGGTGCCCCGGTAGTTCACGGACACGGTCTGGCCGGCGCTGGCTTCGGCGCCGTCGCCGATTACCAGGTCGGTGATGCGCAGGCCGCTGGGGGTGGTGCGCTCTTTTGGAGCGTTGAGTTCACCGCCGAGGCCGCTGGCCTGGGCGATCTCAGCGCCGCTGGTTTGATCGTTTTCGCTGGCCATTACAAAAAGGGTGGGGTTGGGGTCGTCGGGGTCGAGCTCGAAGCTGCTGCTCACGGCTGGCCGCGCTTGGGCTGAAAACAGGGAGGCCATAGCTGCGCCACCGGCGCTGGCCGCATCAACTCTGGCCGCATCAACCACAGTGGGATTGACCAGCTGGCTCACCAGAGCCAGCAGCAGACAGGCCACGCAGACAGCGGAGCTGATCAGGATGTCGCGCATGGGACTCCAAGTACTGGCTTGATTCTGCCGGGCAGACGGATAGCCAGGGCTGATCAGTCGGGAATTTCGATCTCAGCAGGCATTTCATTGCCTGGGCGCTGACGCAGGCTGCGTTCCAGCCGGTCGAGTCGGCCCCGCAGCTCATCGAGTTCGCGTTGACGGGCCAGGCCTAGGTCTTGCAGGAGCTGGTCTTTATTGCGCTCCAGCTGGCGCTCGGCCTGCTGCTCTAGCTCGGGGGTTTCGCCCCGCAGGGCTTTGAGCACGTCGTCGACGAGGGCTGGAGCTTGGCTGGGATCGAGCTTGCCGCTGCGCACCCAGGCCTGGGTCACGCTGCGCAACCGCTCTGACACCAACGAGGTGGTGCCGAGGCCGCGCAGCAGCAGTTGTTGGAGGGGGTTGTTCGGATCCATGGCGGCTTGCTTCCCCAGGCACCCTGGCGCTTCCTACGCTTGCTTGCCATGGGCAATGACCGGCTGGGGAGGTGGTGGCTGGCTCTGGCCTCGGGGCTGCTGGCCGGACTGGCGCTGCCGCCTCTGGGCCTGCCTCCCCTGCTCTGGCTGGCCCTGGTGCCCCTGTGGGCCCTGGCTGGCTCAGCTCTCGGCGCTTGGGGTGGGGCCCTGTGGGGCGCTGCCGCCGTGCTGGTGAGTCACCGCTGGTTGCTGGGTCTCCATCCCCTCGATTGGATCGGCGTACCGGGCCCCTTGAGCCTGCCCCTGGCCCTGCTGTTGCTTTTGCTGTGTGCCCTGGCGGGAGCACTGCTGGTGGCCATCTGGGTGCTGCTAGCGCGGCGCCTAGACCCTCGCCGTGTCAGCAGCGCCCTGCTGTTAGCCGCTGGCTGGGGGCTGGTTGAGGTGCTGCTGGCTAAAGGGCCTTTGTTTTGGCTGGGGCTGGGGGCTGCTGCCCTGCCCGGCGATCGCCCCTTGGCGGGTTTGGCTGCCCTTGGTGGTAGCGGCTTGCTGGCGGCGGTGCAGTTGCTGCTGGGCTGGTGCCTCTGGCGCTGCTGCACCGCCCCCCAGCGCCGCCGCTGGTTGGTGGTTACAACCGCTGCCGTGCTGCTCAGCCACGGCGCCGGGGCTGCTGCTCTAGCGGCCATGCCCCTGCGGGGGGAGGGCGGCAGTGAGCGAGTGCTGGTGCTGCAGCCGGCGATTCCCACCCGCCGCAAGTTTCAGTGGGACCAGCAGCAGCGGCTGCAGCAGCGGCTGGCGGCCGCCTTGGCGGAGGCGGCCCAGCGCTCGGTGGATGTGGTTGTGCTGCCCGAGGGGGCCCTCGGGCTTGAGCCGCAGCTGGCGCAGCCGGTGCCGGTGGAGCTGATTAGCGGTGGCTTCCGCTGGCAGGAGGTGGCGGGGGAGCCCGAGCAGCGCAGCGCCCTGTTGCGCTTGGCACCAGGGGAAAGCCGGGCGAGTAGCTGGCTCGATAAGCATCGGCTGGTGCCCCTGGGGGAATGGGTGCCCCTGGCCAACCTGGCTCGCTGGAGCGGCCTTTCGGCCGTGGGGGGCCTGCAGCCAGGGGAGCCATCTCGGCTGCTACTTAGGCCGGCTGGGGCTATCGGCGGGGCGATTTGCTACGAGCTCTCCGATGGGGCCGCTCTGGCTGCCGCCGCCCGCGACGGAGCCGGCTGGCTGCTGGCCAGCGCCAACCTCGATCCCTACCCGCTGCTGCTCCAGCAGCAGTTTCAGGCCCTGGCCCAGCTGCGGGCCATCGAAACGGGCCGCTGGCTGGTGAGTGCCGCCAACACGGGGCCCAGCCTGCTGGTGAATAGCCGCGGTCTGCCCATGGCATCGCTGCCTTCCGGCCGGGCCGCCACCGGTGTATTCACCGTGCCACGGCTAAAAGTCCCCAGCCCCTACGACCGCTGGGGAGAGTTTCCCTTGTTAGTGGTGCTGGTGGGGGCGGCTTGGCGCAGATGGGGCTGAGGGATCACCTGGGTCTACTGGGCTAGGGGGCGGGCCTTACAGGAGCGCGGCTCATTGGTTTTTTGGCATTGCCGCCCTATCTCGCTTACGGGGGTTCAAAAGCATCCCAATGCTGTGACCAAGGGCGACCAAAGCAACGCCACCGGCGAGGCTCGCTAGCAGCAACAGCGCGCCGTCCCCTGGTTTGCCGGCCAGCAGGGCCCTGACCAGGTCCAACATCCAGGTGCTGAAGGTGGTGAGGGCCCCGCAGAAGCCGATGCCTGCCCACAGCATCAGCTTTTTGCGCCGGCTGGCTTGGGCCAAAACCACCCCGAGCAGGAGGCAGCCCAGCATGTTGGCGACCAGATCGGCCTCCAGCTGCCAGCGCAGTAGGGCGCCGGGGATGGCGCCGCCGGCCACCAGGGCCAGGTCGCGCAAATCTCCCTTGAGGCTGCGGCTTGGCATGGTGCTCATGGCTGAGCGCCCAGGCTGAGGCCCGCCAGGATCGCCAGCAGCCCTCCTGCAACTGATCCCCCAGCGAGCACGGCAGCCTCGCGCCAATGCCGCTTGCCCAGCTCGCTCCAGAGCTCGGCGCTGAAGCTGGAGAAGGTGCTGAAACTACCCAGGAAGCCAGTGCCCATCAGAAGCAGTGCTCTGCGGGAAGCTTCGCCGCAGCTCTGCTCCAGGCCCACAACCAGCCCTAGGGCAAAGCAGGCGATCACATTGACCCCAAAGGTGCCCCAGTGCCGGCTGGGCAGCACGGGCTCCAGGTGATCCACCACCCGGAAGCGCAGCCAGGCGCCGGGAACGGCGCCGATCGCCACCAGGAGGGCATCGGCCTCTGATGCTCCTGCGGCCATTGCTGCCCAACAACTGCCTGTCACTCTGCCCCCGGCTGGGCAGCTCAGGGCCTGGTTGCGGTGTGATCGGGTTCTTGGCGGCGGAATAGTCCGTCGAGGTAGTGGCGAGCCACGGCCCGGTCTGGGCAGCCGTGCTGGAAGAGGAAGCCGGCCAGGGCTGCCTGCATCAGGCGGTATTGATCCCACTGCGGGTGAACCCGGACAAACTCCCGCATGGCGTCGTACAGGTCCTCAGGGAACTGGTTTTCGACTGAAACAAAGGCGGGGGCGTGGTCCGGGATCTGGAGCATGGCGGCTTCGGCCTGGGTCCCCCATCACCCCACGCCAGGCGCTCATCCGTCAAAGGCTGTCCCGGGAGGCGAGTCCGGCAAGACGCACGGCCGCAAGCACCGGCCCATGGGCGCTTTCGGGGTTTGGGGGCTGCGGCTTCAGGCTCGGAAGTGTTGCTTGGAGCCGCGTCAAGGGGAGGGCCGTTTTCCCCATACAGAACCAAAAGCATCAGGGCGAGCGGCCGATATTGAGCCGCCGTTCTGTGGAAAAACCTAAGAAAAGCTGGGGATAAGGGCGTTTGGCTGGGGAAAAGCCCACTGCTCAGCAGTGGTGATCAATCCCGGGCTTGCCTGCAGGAACTCCTATGGCCGGCCCTGATCGAGCGCAACCTCAGCTTCAAGATCTGTTACAGTCTCATCAAGTTTCGTAACCAACGAGCATCCATGGCTGAATCCACCACCCGTTTTGGTTTTGTCGCTTTTGCCGAAACCTGGAATGGTCGTCTCGCCATGCTCGGTTTCGTGATCGGACTTGGGACCGAGCTCCTCACCGGTCAAGGAATCCTGGGCCAACTGGGTTTGGGCTGAATCCACTCGGGCTGAACGCAACAGCCCTCTGAATTTTTGCCGGGCAGTGAAAACAGCCCGGTTTTTTTGTGTTCTTGCAGCCTGGCCTTGCTGCTGCCGGCTGCCTAGCTGGCAATCGGCTTGGCGGCAAGCACTGCCAAGAAAGGATCGCCTTTGCGGCCAAGCCAGCCGAGAGCTCCTGGAGCTGCTGTCTCTTCCGCCACCAGCTCCGGCCTATCCCAACCCTGGGCCAGCAATACCTGGGCCACGTAGGTCAGGTGATCACGGTCGCCGCCGTCGGTCCAGATCTGGGGCGCTTTTTGAAAGAACATCCGGTTGCTGAACGCCACGATCACCTCACCCCTGGGCCGGACCACCCTCAGCAGCTCGGCAGCTACGGCCTCCGGTTGTTGGAGGTATTGCCAGCCGGCCACGATCAGCGCCACGTCCACGCTGTCGTTGGCTAGGGGTAGCCGCTGATCAACGTTGAGGTTTTGCACCCAGTGGCGATCAAGGCGCTGATTGGCTTTGAGCTCTTCGGCGTTGAGGCCGTGGCCGATCACCTCCTGATAGGCGATGCCCTCTGGCAGGTGGCTCACCCAGCTGCTCATCAGATCCAGCACCACGGCGCAAGGGGGGATGCGCTCGAGATATAGAGAGGTCAGTCGGGCCCGGAAACTGGCATCGAGGTGCTGTACGAAGCGGGGCTCGGCGTAAAAAAGAGCGTCGTCTGAGCGATCGAGCTTGTAACGGTCGGCTTCGTTTAGCACCGGTGCGGGCGCAATCATGGACACGGAGTCGGGGGTTTAGAGCAGAATTCGATCATGGCGGAGCTACAAGACGGCTGCGACTTAACAGGTCTGCCCCCATGGCGCTAGACTTTGCAAATCTCCTTAACAATCGGATCGTCACCGCATGTTCACGCTTGAGAAGGCAACCCAGATTTTTCCGGATACAGCTTCAGCTGACGTCGTGCCTGCGATCACGGCTCGCTTCAGCTTGCTCAGCGCCGAGGACCAACTGGCCCTGATCTGGTACGCCTATCTCGAAATGGGCAACACGATCACCGTTGCCGCCCCTGGCGCAGCACGGATGCAGTTTGCCGAGCCGGTGCTCAACCAGATCAAGGCGATGAGCTTCGCTGAGCAAAGCCAGATTATGTGCGAGCTTGCCAATCGCGCTGATACCCAAATCGGTCGCACCTACGCCTGCTGGTCGGTGAACATCAAGCTGGGCTTCTGGTACCAGTTGGGAGAATGGATGGCCGCTGGTTTTGTTGCTCCGATCCCCGACGGATACCAACTTTCGCCCAACGCTTCTGCGGTGCTCAGCTCGCTTAAAGCTGTGGATCAGGGCCAGCAGATCACCCTGCTGCGAAATTTTGTTGTTGATATGGGCTACGACCCCGCCAAGGGGGAGGGCCAGCGGGTCATGGAGCCCATTGCCGCTCCTACTCCCCAGGAGCAGCGCAAGCGGGTATTCATCGAGGGCGTCATCAACCCAACGGTGAACAGCTATATGGATCTGCTGAACGCCAACGACTTCGACAACCTGATCGAACTGTTCTTGACGGATGGCGCACTCCAAGCCCCTTTCCAGAAGCCAATCGTTGGTCGTGACGCGATCCTGCGCTTCTTCCGTGAAGACTGCCAAAATCTTCAGCTTCTTCCTGAGCGCGGCTTTGCTGAGCCAACAGAAGGAAACTTCACCCAAATCAAGGTGACTGGCAAGGTCCAAACCCCCTGGTTTGGAGCCGGCGTTGGTATGAACGTTGCTTGGCGCTTCCTGCTCAACCCTGACGGCAAGATCTACTTCGTGGCCATCGATTTGTTGGCTTCCCCTGCAGATTTGTTGAAATTCGGCCGTTGAGCGCAGCCAGCCGCAAGGGGCTCCTGCTTGCCGCACTAATAATGCTGGGTTGGCTGGTCAGCCTTGCTGGCCTGCTGAGCTGGGATTTAACAGCCACGCAGCTGGCCAGACCATCGGTCTGGCTGGCACTCTTTTTTGGAGTAGTTGGCCGCACCCTGCTGCAAACAGGCCTATTCATCGTTGGTCACGACGCCATGCATGGGGTGTTGTGGCCCCATTGGCGCTATGGCAATGCCTTGCTGGGCAGGATCGCCTTAGGCCTCTATGCGGCGCTTCCTTATCAAGCCTGCTGCCGCAACCATCAACACCACCATCTATTCACTGCTAGCGCCGCTGACCCTGATTTTCACGGGGATCCAGCTGCAGGGGCCTTCGCTTGGTATGCCCGCTTTATGGCTGGCTATCTCACCTGGGGGCAGATGGGCCGGTTACTCACTGGCTGGACAGTGTTGGCCTTGATCGCCTGCCGCTTGGCTCCATTTGCCTGGCTGAATGTGCTGCTTTTCTGCACCGTGCCCCTGCTGCTCAGCTCGCTCCAGTTGTTTGTTTTCGGTACCTACCTGCCCCATCGAGGCCAGCGTTTGCCCCAGCGTTCCCCCCACGCCGACAGCCTCGAACTGGCTCCCTGGCTCTCCCTACTGGCCTGTTTCCACTTCGGTTACCACAGGGAGCACCATGACGCCCCGACGCTTGCCTGGTTTGAACTTCCGGCCCAGCGGCGTAGGTCTCGCAGCAGGCTGTGTCCCCGACTAGCCTCGCTGCTAAGGGAGAGGGCTCAATTCACATGATGGACACGATGCTCGAAGGTTGGACAGACACGGAGCAGGCAGTCGCCCGCGAAGCCTTCGATCGTGCCTACACCAGGGCAGTGCAGAAGCTAGTTGCTGAGGTTCGTACCAAGGCAGACGAGCTTGAATCTGCAGAAACCGTATGGCAGCTTCACGATTACCTGAGTATTGAGCGCCACACTATCGAAGGTCGCTTTGATTTCCGCCTTGACGGCATCTTGTTCGTGTTTGCCAGCTTGGTCAAAGACAGCCTGCTGCAGATCGACGAACTGAACGGTCTAGAAGCCGAGAAGCTGGCCAAGATCCTTGCGATGTCCCGCTTTTAGCTCTCAAGTAATTGAGCCGTTGCGCTGATCGGGCAACGGCCTTGGGCTGGGTTGCTGGAAGGCAGGCAACAGGCTGTTAACCCCCAGCATCACGAAGCCAAGGGCCCCAAGTAGGGCCAGCAGCCTTAGCCACCAGGGGCGTCCCTGGTCGATGGGCCAGTCGTCTTGATCCTCCATTGATGGAGGCAACAGCTTGCGGTTGTGCATCAGATGTAGAACATCGGCAAGGGCTGCTTGATGGCATCGTGGTCGCGCAGCAGTTGGGCCAGGGTGGTTGCTCTGAGAAGGCGTTCCTTGCTGGCTTCCAGTTTTTGCTCTAGAGCTGCAAGTACCAGGAAGGCCGGATCATCTGGTTCTCTTTGCGGTTCGGTGTTGCTGCTGCCATCCAGCGCAGCCACTACATCGGCCACGGTGATGTTGTCTGGATTGAGGGCGAGTTGAAAGCCCCCCCTCGGTCCGCGGATGCTGGTTAGCAGTCCGGCCTTGCGCAGGCCAGTGAGCATCTGCTCGAGGTAGCGTTCGGGAATGGCATGGCGCCTGCAGATCTCGCCGGTTTGAACCAAGGCTCCAGAGGCGTAAGCCCCGGCGAGGTCTATCAGGGCGACCAATCCATATTGGGTTTTGGCGCTGAAGCCCATGGGCTTGCAATGGTCAACTGCCATTCTGCCAGCTAAACAACGCTAAGCGGGTCGGAAATCTCAAGGACCAACAAACAAAGGCAGTCTCGGCGCTCACACTCGCCGTGTCCCGTTAGTTCCGTGTGATCAGTCGGTTGGGTAGATAAATGCTTGGGTATGAATAGGTTTGGGTATGGCCTGCTGGTGGATCTGAGTCAAGGGCATTACCTCCGAAGAGCGGACTCTGGGCTCTTGGCGCCTATGTGGCCGCCAATCCGGCGGATGCAAGGGGCCTACGGGTGGGATAATGGTTTTACTACCGCCTTGCCATGCCACGACTCCTGTGCACCATTGCTGCTGCTACTGCTGTCCTATTGGCTGGGCCTGCGGCGGCGGCTGACAACCTCAACTCCGACCTTGAAGACATTTGCAAGCCTCTGCGTGAGGCGAACACTGAGCTCGGGGCGTCATCCGGACCGGGCTCACCTCTCGGGGCCTTTATGCAGAAAGAACTTTCGCTATCAGCCGCCCAGTACGGAGCACTCTGGTCGCTGCTCAAGCTCACTCCTACGCCGAGTTGCAGCCGTATGTACTGAACCGCCGCTGTACCATCGGAAGCATCTATATAGCTGGCCCTAAATTAATAACGACAATATGTTATAACCCAGTCGATCGCTTCCCTTTTGCTTAGACCTTCGTATTCAATGTCGTATTCATCACCTCCTTTATCGCAGTAACCATTTACAAAGGTACCATCATCCCAAAAAATCCCAATTGATTCTTTGTTGCGACAAATCTCAAAACGAATTCCGCCGCCGATAACCTTGTCGTCGGCGTCCCTGCAGTCGCGATCTCTCCACTCTTCCGCAAAAGATGGAGGTGCTAATGCAATTGGCATAGCAAGCAAGAGTGTCAGAAAGCGATTTCGTAGCATGATGCAAATAAAACTCCAGTAAAAATTAGGGATTCGATAAATGTATTTCAATTACCTAGTCACAAATATTAACTTGCGGTGAGGCTCTCTCCCGTTTCCTAAGGCGGTGCAGCGGTCAGCGGTGGTATCAGGCGCCAACCGGAACACCCAGAGCAGCACCGTCTGGCATACAACGAACTGGATCCATGGCATGAGTTGCTGGTGCCGAGCGCGAGGTAACGGAATGTCCGGCTGAGTTGATTGCCATGAGGGTGGAGGAGGGTACTTATAAGTCGCCCCGTTCAAGTGCAATCAGGCAACCGCGAATCAGCCAAAGCGAAACAAGCTTGTGTTGCGCTCGGGCGATGCCGAAGCTTGCACCGTCAATGAAGACGACCTCGAATTGGGTCAACCGATCCACTGCTGTAGCAAGCGTGCCGCAGATCTGCAGCATCAAGAGCCGATGCGCCGCTGCAGGCGGTTTAAGGATTGGCTGGGCCGTCGGTGAGTGAACAGCCCGAGCCGTGAGCAGTCCATTTGCGATGAACTTATGATTTCATTCACCCAACCCCGTGAATGCTCTGCTGCGGCACGCCGGAATCAAGATCAGGGCGGCGAAGAGACTTGTCATCAAGAGCACTCGCAGGACTCTGACGGTCATCGCCACGACCAAAGGCGCTGCTAGCACTTGGTCGGCGACTGCTAACCACTTTGGTCTTGCCCTACTGGCAACTCCTTCATCTCAACCCTAAGGGGGCTCCTCTACCCCAATGCGGCTAGTGCGGCCGCAGGAATCACTCCTGCGCAATGTCCAAGTATAAAGCGAACGTTGCTGCCTGCCTCAATAACAGTCAATTAGCCCTTGGCCCTTGTCAACCAGCCGTTTCAGCTTTGCCATCACTCCATAAGAACAATCGCGTTCAGTGATCGTTGTCTCAAAGGGTTCCCATTACTCGAAGCGCTGAATTTCTGGGAACCAAGGACAAAGCGATTGCCAACCAGCGTGACGGCTGCAACATGCAGTTCGATTATATGGTAGGTGCTGCGAGTTCATGGCTTGCCTTCGACACCCACCTCTTTCGCTATCTCCCGGCACAGCGCCATTTCTACTGATAGCGCCTTGGAGAGTGTCGTGACAGTTTTGCCCTAAGAATTGCCTTGAATGGGGGCATTGGTTCCTTTGACAAAGAAACTGGCATTAAAAAACCCGCTACTGGAGCGGGTTCTTGATAATGGAGCCAAGCGGATTCGAACCGCTGACCCCCTGCATGCCATGCAGGTGCTCTACCAGCTGAGCTATGGCCCCGATAGGACGCCTTGGCAACGGAATGCTGGTCATTCCGCTTGGCTTATGGCCTTGCCCAACGCCTAACGAGCTTACAACGCCACCCGTTTAGACCTGGCGCCAGACTGCCACTAGCTTGCCCTGCACCGTTACCTGGTCGGCGGGGAGCACGATTGGGGCATAGGCGGGGTTGGCCGCTTCCAGGGTCACCGTGGCGCCGCTGCGGTGAAAGTGCTTCAAGGTGGTGCCACTGCCGGGCACCAGGGCGCTGACGATCGTGCCTGCTTTGAGCCGGCTCGGGTCGCTGACAGGTTCAAGCAGCACCACGTCGCCGTCAGCGATGTGGGCATCCACCATTGAATCGCCGTTCACGGTGAGGGCAAAAAGGCCGCGGGTATCGAGCACGGGGGCCAGGTCGAGGCGCTCCTGGATGTCGTCGAAGGTTTCGACCAAGCCTCCGGCGGCCACGGCGCCGAGCACTGGGATGCCGCTGGCCATGCCTCCTAGGAGCTGCAGGGTGCGGGCTTGGCCCTCTTGCCAGGTGATCCAGCCCTTCTGCTGCAGGTGGCGCAGACGGCTCTGGATCGGCGCCGGAGAGCGCAGCCCCATCGCTTCCATCATTTGGCGGATCGAGGGGCTGTGGCGGTTGCAGCCGATGTAGTCGCTAAGCCAGTCGTATAGCTCTTGCTGGGCAGAGGACAGCTCTTGCTGGGCGTGGTTGGCTTGATTGTGACTGGAATGGGGCACGGACGCTACGTCGCTAATACAGATGTACCGCCTCTCGGTCTGTTTGTCCAGCTCAGGCGCCGCCGAGTAGGGCTGCCAGCAGGGCCTGCTGGGCGTGGAGGCGGTTTTCGGCTTGGTCGAAGACGCGGCTGGAGCTGCCCTCCATGGCACCGGCGCTGATTTCCAGGCCGCGATAGGCCGGCAGGCAGTGCAGCACGATTGCGCTTGGATCTGCTTCTGCCACCAGCTCTTCGTTGAGGCACCAGCCGGCGAAAGCCCTCTGGCGCTCTGCTTTTTCCTCCTCCTGCCCCATCGAGGCCCACACATCTGTGTAGAGGGCGTGGGCGCCGCGCACGGCAGCCACCGGCTCGTGCAGCACTGCCACCTCGGACCCGCGAGCAGCCGCGAGGCGGCGTGACTGCTCAAGTACGGCTGCATTGGGTTCAAATCCCACTGGGCAGCCGATGCGCACGTTCACCCCCAGAAGAGCCCCGCAGAGCATCAAGGAGTGGGCCACGTTGTTGCCGTCGCCCACGTAGCTGAGGGTCAGGCCCTCCACTGCTCCGAAGGCCTCCTGCAGCGTCAGGTAGTCGGCGAGGGCCTGGCAGGGGTGCTCCAGGTCGGTGAGGGCATTGATCACCGGGATCGTGGCCCAGTGGGCGTACTCCTCAAGTTCGTCCTGGGCGAAGGTGCGGATCGCCAGAGCATCCACATAGCGGCTCAGCACCCGGGCCGTATCTGCCACCGGCTCACCGCGGCCCACCTGGCTCACCTGGGGGTTGAGGTCGATCGTCTGCCCACCCAGGCGTGCCATCGCCACTGTGAAGCTCACCCGCGTGCGGGTGGAGGCCTTACTGAAGATCAGTCCGAGGGTTTTGCCGCCTAAATCGACGGGGCTGCGGCCGGCCTTTAGGTCGGACGCCAACTGCAGCAGGGCCTGGGTCTGTTCGCCGTTGAGATCGGCCGAGGAGAGCAGGTCCCGCCCGCGCAGCTCTGCTAGGGGCGGATAGGCACTGATGGCAGCCATGGCTCAACTCCTAGGGCATGACGCTGCTGGCCAGCAGCTCCTTGAGGTCGTCGCCTTCGATCACCTCCTTCTCGAGGATCTTCTCGGAGATCGATTCGAGCAGAGCTCGGTTGTGGTTCAGGATCGCTAGCGCCTTGTTATGGGCGTTGTCGACTAAGGAGCGAACCTCCTTATCGATCGCTTGGGCCGTGGCGTCACTCACCACCCGGCGGGGGTTGTTGTTGCCACCGAGGAAGCGGCTGCCGCCCTTCTTGTCGTAGGCCAGGGGGCCGAGGGTTTCGCTCATGCCGAAGGTGCCCACCATCTGCTCGGCGATGTCGGTGGCGCGTTGCAGATCGTTGGCGGCGCCGGTGGTGACCTCACCAAACACCACCTCTTCAGCGCTGCGGCCACCCAGCAAGGTGGCAATTTGACCCTCGAGGTCTTCCTTGGAATTGAGGAAGCGCTCCTCGGTAGGCAGCTGCAGGGTGTAGCCCAGGGCGCTCATGCCGCGGGGCACGATCGAGATCTTGGCCACCTTGCTGCCGCCGGGCATTAGGTGGCCCACGATCGCGTGGCCGACCTCGTGATACGCCACCACTTTCTTCTCATCGGGTTGCAACACCCGACTCTTCTTCTCCAGACCAGCCACCACTCGCTCAATCGCCTCGTTGAGGTCGCCTTGCTCCACCTCGGTGCGATATGAACGGGCGGCGAGCAGGGCTGCTTCGTTCACGAGGTTGGCCAGGTCGGCGCCGGCAAAGCCGCTGGTGGCTTGGGCGATCTTGTCGAGATCGACGGTGCTGGAGAGCTTCACCTTCTTGGCGTAGATCTCCAGAATCAGCTTGCGCCCTGACAGGTCGGGGCGATCCACCAGCACCTGGCGGTCGAAACGACCTGGCCGCAGCAGGGCGGCATCAAGGGTTTCGGGTTGGTTGGTTGCGGCCAGCACAATCACCGGCTTGTCCTGGCCGGCAAAGCCATCCATCTCGGTGAGCAGCTGGTTGAGGGTCTGCTCGCGTTCGTCGTTGCCGCCGACCACACCCATCGAGCCCGAACGGCTCTTACCGATGGCATCAAGCTCGTCGATAAAGATGATGCAAGGCGCTTTTTTCTTGGCTTCTTCAAATAGGTCGCGAACGCGAGCAGCACCAGCACCCACGAACAGCTCCACGAATTCGGAGCCGGAAATGATGAAGAAGGCCACGCCTGCTTCACCTGCAACGGCCTTGGAGAGCAGGGTTTTGCCCGTGCCGGGAGGGCCCACCAGCAGCACACCTTTGGGAATGCGGGCGCCGATGGCGGCGTAGCGCTCGGGTTTTTTGAGGAAGTCAACGATCTCGGCCAGCTCGGCCTTGGCCTCATCCACGCCAGCGACGTCGGCAAAGGTGACCCGTGATTCCTCATCGGGCACGTAAACCTTGGCTTTGCTCTTGGTGAAGCTCAATGCTCCCTGGGCACCACCGCCCATCTGGCGGCGGGCAAAGAACTGCAGCACCAGGATGAAGATCAGCGGCGGTACCACCCAGCTCAAGGCGGTGGTGAGGAAGCTGGGCTTCTGGGGGGGCGCGGCGGCGAACTCAACCCCGTGCGACTCGAGTCGCTGGGGCAGATCCATGTCGAAGATCGGCGTGGTGGAGAGCACTGTGGGAGCTCCCTCCTCCTCGGGCTCCTTGAGCTCGTAGCGGATCTGGTCTGAGGTGATGTAGGCCCGTTTGACGTTGCTGCTATTCACCTGGTCGATGAACAGGGAGTAGGGCACCCGGGGCACCTGGGCAGCTGGATTGGGCAGGAAGTTGCTGAACAGCAGCAGCACACCAAAACCGATCAACACCAGGTTGATGATTCCGAAGCGGCGGTTAGGGCGGTTGTCGTCCTGGCGGATCGCCATGGTGCGGCAGCCAAAGGTGCAACCAAACTAGGGCTGTGGTCCCCTGCTCGTTTCGGCGGCGGGTTGGGAGAACCGTACGAGGACCCAATCCAGCTATGTGTGGTCGCTATTCCCTCTGCGCTGGCTTCGATCGCCTGCAGCCCCGCTTGCAGGGCCCCCTGCCGCCCGGTCTGTCGGCCCACTACGCGCCGCGCTTGCAAGTGCTTCCCGGCGAACCCCTGCTGATCCAGCGCCAGGAAAATGGCCAGCTGCAGGTGGGGCTAGCCCTTTGGGGGCTGCTGCCCGACTGGGTCAAGGATCCCGCCAGCGCCCACCGCTGCCTGCATGCCCGCGCCGAGACGGTGGCCTCCAAGCCCAGCTTTCGCGCCGCCTGGCGCCATCGCCGTTGTTTGATTCCTGCTGATGCTTTTTGGGAGCAGGGCCAGTGGCTGCGGCGCCGCGATGGCGATCTGTTTTGGCTTGCCGGCCTCTGGGAGCGCTGGATCGGCCCTGATGGCAGCGAGCTCGATAGCTGCTGTGTGCTCACCACCGCCCCCAATGCCCTGGTGGCGCCAATCCACCGGCGCATGCCTGTGGTGATTCCCAATGGCCTGGAGCAGGCCTGGCTCGAGCCCACCGATGGCCCTGGCCTGCGGGCCCTCGAACCGCTGCTGCTGCCCTGGGATGGGGGCGACTGGCAGGCCGATGGGGCAGCGATGGCGCTAGACCAACCGCAGTTGGAACTGGACCTGTGAGCCTCGAGCGCCTTGATGCCTTTTTGGCCCATGCCCGCCAATCGCCCCAGCTGGCGACCCAGCTGGCGGAGCCCTTGGAGCTGCAGGATTTCCTGGAGCTGGCCCGCGGCGCTGGCTATGGCCTTGAGGAGGCTGATGTGATCGCCGCGCAGCAGCGGCAGGAGTCCAGCCTCAGCGATGCGGAGCTGCAGGAGCGGGCTGGCGCTGAAGGCCGGCGGTTGCGCAATTTCATCTACTCCTGATGGCAGCCCCTGAGCTGGTAGGCGCCTACCCCCGCCCACCGGCCCTGGTTGAGAGCAGCCAGCTGGTGCGGGTTGAGGCCCTGGGTCAGCTTCTGGCCGAGAGCCGCCGCAGTTTGCGGGTGCTGGAAACCTTTCACCCACCCACCTACTACCTGCCGCCTGAGGCGGTGCGCCAGGAGCTGCTTGTGCCCAGTAGCGGCGCCAGTTTTTGCGAGTGGAAGGGGGTGGCGCGCTATTTCGATGTGGTGCTGGATGGCGGTGGCCCGGCCGAGCGCCGGCTGCGGCGGGCGGTGTGGACCTACCTAGAACCCACCTATGCCTTTGCTGCTTTGGCCGGTTGGTTTGCGGTGTACCCGGCCTTGATGGACGGTTGCTGGCTGGACGGTGAACCCGTGCGGCCCCAGCCCGGCGGCTTCTACGGCGGCTGGATCACATCCCAGGTGCAGGGGCCGTTCAAGGGTGATCCGTTGCATCCGGAGCTCGTATGAGCAGCCTGGTGGGGAAGGGCATCGAGCCACCGGCCTGCTCCACCACCTCGCCGATCAACAGCAGGACTTGCTGCCGCAGGGCCCAGGCAGCGTGGATGTCGCTGCTGGCGGCGTAGCAGAGCAGGCGCAGTTGGAGGCTGGACTCGCCGTAGCCAACGAAGTGGGCTAGCTGATCCTTGGCTGGGTCTAGGCCGGGCAAGCTTGAGAGGCGCCGCTCCAGGTTTTGGGTGATCGTGGCGACACGCTCCCGGTCTGCGTAGCTGAGGCCAAATTCGATCCAGATGCGGCGGTTGTCGATCTGGGCCAGGTTCAGGATTGCTTGGCTGGTGAACACCCCATTCGGCACATAAATGCGCTGGCGTTCCGGATCGCGCAGCTCGGTGTAAAACCAGCCCACCTGCTCCACCGTGCCAAGCAAATTCAGGCCGGGCAGGTTGATGGTGTCGCCGAGCACGAAGGGGCGGTTGACGTAGAGGCTCAAGCCACTGAGGCCGTTTTCCACGATGGTGCGGGCGCCGAAGCCCAGGGCCGCTGCTCCAAAGCCCCCTGCGGTGATCAGCACTCCCGCCGATACACCCAGCAGATCAAGGCCCATCACCAGCACCACCAGCAGGGCTGCTGTGGTCAGCAGCTTGTCGAGCACGTCGAATAGGAACAGCTGATCCTTGCCGGAGAGGTGCGGCAGCAACTGGGCGGCGTAGTGCTCGGCGCGCTGTTTGAGCTCTCTGCGCCAGCGCAGCAGGGTCCAAATCACGCCGATGGTGAGCAGCAGATTGCGCACCTCCAGGCCAGCCAGCCACCAGCCCGCACTGCTGAGCAACACCGTGCCCGCCAGGCTGACTCGCCCGCTCAGTAGCAGGGCTTGCCCGAGGGAGCCGCTGCGGCAGCGCCTGCCGAGCCGGTCCAGCAGCAGCCAGGTGCCTAGGGCCAGCAACACTCCAGCCAGGGGAAGTTGCAGATCGAAGGGCAGGTTGGCGGCGATCATGGATCCAGCTCTGCAGGCGAGCTGAGTTGCCAGAGCAGATCGCTGCCCAGGCGCTGGGGCGCTTGCGCCTGCCAGCTCCGCACCTGCTCCATAGCTGTGAAACCCAGCTCACCAAGGGGGGTGCGGGCCGGCTGGCCACCCATCAGCTTCGGGGCGATCACGGCGGCCAGCTCCTGCACGCAGCCCTCGGCTAAAGCGGCGGCAGCTAGTTCAGGGCCGCATTCCCAGAGCACCTGGTTGCAGCCCCGCAGCGCCAAGGCCTCCAGCAGCAGTCGGGGGCTGCAGCCCTCTAGCTCCAGTCTGGGCACGCCCCGTTTATCCAGGGCGGCGGCGGCCGCGGCTGGAGCCTCTGGCCCATGCACCACCAGGGTGGCGGCGGCGCTCTGATCCCAGAGCTTGGCCTCGGCGGAGAGCTCCAGGCGGCGGCTGAGCACCACCCGCAGCGGCTCGGGCTGGCGTTGGCCGCGGCTGGTCAGTAGGGGGTCGTCGGCGCGCACGGTGCCGCCTCCAACGATCACCGCATCGCAGCCGGCCCGCAGCCGGTGCACCCAAGCGCGGGCCTCGGGGCCACTGATCCACTGGCTGGCGCCATTGCTCAGGGCGGTGCGGCCATCAATGCCCATGGCCCACTTGAGGATGCCCAAGGGGCGGCCGCTGCTGATGCGGTGAATGAAGGCCCGGTTGAGGGCGCGGGCCTCGGCCTCGGCTACGCCGGTGATCACCTCGATGCCCGCGGCCCGCAGCTGGGCGAGGCCGCCCCCCGCCACCTGGGGGTTGGGATCGGCCATGGCCACCACCACCCGGGCGATGCCGGTGGCAATCACCGCCTGGCTGCAGGGGGGGGTGCGGCCGTGGTGGCAGCAGGGCTCCAGGGTCACCACCAAGGTGCCGCCGCGGGCCCGCTCGCCCGCCTGGGCCAGGGCGCCGACCTCGGCGTGGGGCTCGCCGGCCCGGGCGTGATAGCCCTCCCCCACCAGCGAACCGCCGGCATCGAGCACCACCGCTCCCACCAGGGGGTTGGGGCTGGTGCGGCCGGCGCCCAGCTCAGCTAGCTGCAGGGCACGTTGCATCCAGGGGCGCCAGGGGTTTGGTGTGGGGGGTGGCACTGAACAGGTGTGGAAGAGCAAGAGTTAGAGCGGAGAAAACCTAAAAGAGATATTCAGCCGCTCCCATGCGATGTTTGATCCATCCGTTGTTTTCCTGAATTCATCATTTCCGTATAAGACAGGGCCCTGGGGCGTTGCTGATCAAAGGAGATCGTCTTAAGATCCTCGGGCTGAGGGCGAGTCCTTCTAGTCAAGAGTTTTTTAACCATCCAGCCGATGATCAACGAAAAACCAAGAAAGACCAGTATGCGCATGGCTTAATAATCGCGTAGATATGCATCAGGGCAAGCCAAACGTTGTCTTCACTGCGAGGACGCCGAAGGTTTTGCCTCGTCTGTGACTTGTGCAGGAGGCATGGGGGCGGGATCTTGAAGGGTTTCGGTAGGCGGGGCAGGCAAGGACGGAGTCGCCGGAGACTGAGTGGCGGGAGATTGAAATAGCGGACTCTGGGCGCCATTTTCACGGCCTTTGAGGTCTTTTTGCAACTTCTCAATTAAAAGCCGCTGGTCTTTTATTTGCCCATCCATGCCATCAAAATATCTCACGGCAGCAACGGCGCCAACCGCAATAGTTGTCAAGCTTGCAACAACTGCGAGGCTTTTAGAAAAGCTAACCATGATGCCATCCTCATGCATAAGGTTTTGGTGATTCTATCTTGGTCAATCCAGTCACTTCTGGCGGGGCTGAGCCGGGGGGTGGGAGCCTTCATCCATCGGCCCATAGGCATTCAGCAATCGATACTCATGGAGTTTTAGAGGGGCTGTTGTTGACAAACCTGGCTAGGTGGGATTGTCGAAGGCTCCTGGGGGTTGAGCGGCGGCCAGCGGCAGGCTGCGCCATTCCGCCACCACAAATGGCGGCACCGGCAGCTCCACAAACACCCCCGGCAGCACCAAGCGCAGGGGCCGGTCTTGGTGCAGGTCAGCCAGCAGGGGGGCCAGATCAAACTCGGCGGCGGCGGCGCGGCCATCACCCGCCAGCTGGGGATTGGCCAGGGTTACATCGGCCAGTTCCCAGCTGAAGTGACCGCTGCGCACCTGTAGGGAGGTGGGGTGATCTAGCCTCACCTTGCCGGGGTAGCCCACGATGCGCAGCTTCAGGGGGCCGCCCGGGGGGCCTTCGCGGTAAGCAACCACCTGCCAGCTCTGGTAGTCGAGGTCGCGCAGGCTCTCGAGGCTGCGCACCACCGGGGTGCCGTTTTCGTCGTTGTGGGCGTGCACCAGGGCCTGGGCCGGTGTGGGCAGGCTCAGCCAGAGCACAAGCGCCAGCAAGGGGGCCAGCAGCAGGGAAAGCAGGGGTTTCATGGTTGGCGCTCAGCGCCTGGAATCGCTTGCCAGTTGGTGTGGGTGGCCCACAGGGCCCAGATCGCCATGGCGCGCAAGTAGTGGCAGGCCCGGAAGGTGTTCACGCCAGTGATCGCCTCGGGGGTGCGGAACTGCAGGCCGCCGCTGTACACCTGCTCCACCACGGCGCCGGTGATGGCAAAGGCCGTGCTGGTCTCCCCCATCAGGCGGAAGTAGGCCGCTAGGCCGAAGTTGATGCCGGTCCATACCTCAAGGGGATGGGTGCCGTTGGGATCGAGCGGGGTGCCGTCGCGGCGCAGGCCGTTGGCTACCCCGAGCTTGCCGCCCTGGAAGCCCTCAAAGCACGACTCTTTAATCGCTTGGAGCGAACTGCTGGCGCGCTCATCCGCCACCACGGCGGGTAGTCCCAGCAGGCGGGCGTAGAAGTCGCCGCAGAGCTGGTCTGCCATCACCACCGGCGTGCCGCTCTCGGCATCGATTTTGTAAAACTCGCCGTTCCAGAGCAGCAGGTCGAAGTTGGCGCGCGACTGCTCCAGCCAGCCGCCCAGTAGGCGCTGTTCGCCGCTGGTGTCGAGCCCTAGCTCCAGTTGCAGCTGCTGGGCGATCGCCAGCCCCGCCTCCAAGGCGGCGATCCAGAGGGCGCCGCAGTAGGCACTGACACCCTTGAGCGGCCAGTCGTCGAAGGTTTGGTCGGGGGCGCCGCCGTTGTCGGGCAGGCCGTCGTTGTTGACGTCGAAAGTTTTGAGGTAGGTGAGGGCCTGGATAGCCGCCGGCCAGCACTCGGCCAGGAAGCCAAGGTCTGGGCCGCTGGGGGCGAGCTTGTAGGTGCGCCACACCTGGAGCACGTAGTCGCTGGCCAGGTCTTTCCAGAGATTGCAGTCTTGGTAGGCGGTGTAATTGGTGGCCTCAAACGGCCGCTCGTTGGGGGCACCCAGATCGTGGGGGGTGGCACCGGCCAGTTTGCGGGCGGCCTCCACCCGGCCCTTGCCCTGGGTGAAATACCAGCCGATCGGCCGCAGGGTGGCGTCGGCAGCGGGGATGGCGCGGGCGAAACTGCGCAGCACGGCTTTGTCGAGCTCGGGCCAGAGCTGCAGCAGGGCAAAGGAGCCGTAGAGCCGCACATCCAGGCTTTCGTACCAGGCGTAGTCGAGGCACTCGAGCACGCCAAACTGACCCACCGGATCGCCTGCAGCAGCGGCGGTCCAGAGGCTGCCGCCACTGGCTAGGTCGTAGAGCTCGTTGAACAGGGCCATCCGCAGCGGTTCGGGCAGATCGCTGCGCTCCAGCACCGGCTTTTGCCAGGCCTCGATCTGACTGCGCCAGTCGCGCCAGTCGCGCAGGGCCTCGGCGGCGATGGCGGCGGCGCTGGTGCCGCCGGCCTCTCCGCCAAAAAAATCGGTATAGCGGCGCAGGGCGCGGCTGCCGGTGGCGAAAGCCGTGACCGGCAGGTCCCAGCTGATCACAAGGGGGATCTCGATGCTGGCCCCCGGCTCCAGGCAGCACTTCACCGCCAGGGCGGCGCTGGCAGGGTCGCTATCGCCACTGCGGCGGTCGTTGTTGCTGTCGGGAATCGAGCCGTCGCGGGCGAAGGGTTCCCACAGCTCGGCGCCACTGCCGCTGGGATCCCAACGGCTGCAGCGCTGCACTTCGAGGTGGTCGGCGGTGGCGATGCACCACTGGCCCTGGCCCTCGGCGAGGGGGGTGGCGCGCTCACCATCAAGCAGCACCCCCTTGAGCCCCGGTTGCTCCACCCAGGTGTTGCGGTGGCCCTTGCTGCGGCCGATCGCGGGCACGTAGTTGTGCTCTGGGCTGCCGTCGTCTCGAAACGTGACTGCAGCTGTGGGATCTGTGTTGGTGAACCAGCCCGTGGTGTTGCGCCAGCTGAGCAGCAGGGAGAGATCGAGGGGCCGGTTGGTGGGGTTGGTGAGGGTCCAGACGAACACCGCCACCGGGTAGCTGGTGCGCTGGTAGTCGCCCGGCAGGATCGGACTGAAGGCTTCGCAGCTCACCTCGGCGGCAAAAATGCCCTCGTATTCGGTGCTGCTGATCGGGTAGCGGGCGGCGTAGGTGCCGGTGCGCTGCTTGGCGCTGCTGGCGGGATACCAGCTCCAGGCGCTCAGGGGTTCGCCGGCTGCGGGCCTGGAGGCATCGGCCTCAGGCTTCACCGCCAGGGCATGGGCGCGGCTCTGGTCGCCGTCGGTTTCAAATAGGGCGAACTGGCAGTCGGGCAAGTTGCCAAACCAATGCTCGCCGCCATCGAGGTGCCAGAGGTTGAAGGAGCCATCGGGGGCGCGGCCGATGCAGCCGGCGCCGAAGCCCCCCAGGGGCATGCCGTGGTTGGGGCCGTCGTCGAGGTTGCTGGCGTAGCGCACCGTGTAGGGCTGCTCCCAACCCAGGCCAAAGGCCCGGCTCCAGCTACTGCTGCCAGCGGTGGGAGCCCCGTTGCCCTTCAGCAGCGATGTGAGGGCTGAAAGGCCGAAGCGCGCCATGGGACCAGAAAAGGTGAGCCCAGCTTGTCAGAGGTCGCTGGCGGCTTGGACTGGGCTGCTCTGGCCTGGTCTGGTCTGGTCTAGGTTGTGATCGTTCTTGCGTTCTGGGCGAGATGACAACTCCTGCGGCCGCGGGCGGCGGTGGTCGTCGCACGGTCAACATGCTCGAGGCAAAGACCCACCTCTCGCGCCTGGTTGAGGCCATCGAAACCGGTGCGGCAACCGAGGTGGTGATCGCCCGCAATGGCAGGCCGGTGGCACGGCTCACCGCGCTTCAGGGGGCTGTGCGGCCGCGGCGTCTGGGGGTGGCCCGCGGACAGTTCACGGTTCCGGACTCGATCGATGCCGCCAATCCGCTGATCGCCGAGCTGTTTGAGCAGTCCTGATGCGCCTCCTGCTCGACACCCACACCTTTCTCTGGGCGATCAGCGATGAACCCAGGCTGGGGCCCCGCAGCCGCGATCTGATTACCGCCGAGGCCAGCAGCGTGCTGATCAGCCATGTATCGCTCTGGGAGATCGCCATCAAGCACTCCCTGGCCCGCAGCGACATGCCGCTCTCGGCCGCCCAGGCGATCCCATGGGCTCAGGAGTGCGGCTTCGAGCTCCTGCCGCTTGATCTTCCCCATCTGCTGACGCTTGAGCAGTTGCCCCTCCATCACCGCGATCCGTTTGACCGACTGCTCGTGGCCCAGTCGATCAGCGAATCGCTGCTGCTGGTGAGCGCCGATGGGGCGTTTCATGCCTATGGCTGCCCGCTGCAGGATGCCCGCCGCTGAAGGGGAGCTTGCGCAGCTGCTCAGTAGCCGCTATCCCAATGGCGATGGCCCTGGTGGCGGTTCTTCCTAACCTGAGCCGATGGCTGAGCCTGACATTCGCTGGATCCAACGGTTTGACAACTTCCAGCGCGCCCTGATGGTGCTGCAGCGCGGCGTGCAGCTGGCCCTGGAGCGGGATCTGAGCGAGCTGGAGCAGCAGGGTTTGATTCAGGGCTTCGAATTCACCCATGAGCTGGCCTGGAACCTTCTCAAGGATTATCTGCAATATCAGGGGATTGAGGCCATCACCGGTTCCCGGGATGCAACCAGGATTGCGTTTCGCAATGGCCTGATCAGTAACGGCGATACCTGGATGGAGATGATCAAGGCTCGTAATCAGTCGTCGCACACCTACAACCTTGAGCAGGCCCAGGTGATTGCTCACGCCGTGATCCACCGCTTCACACCAGCGTTCTGCAGCCTTCGCGATCGCTTCGCTGCTCTGCACGACGAGAGCAGGCCATGAGCCCAGAAGCTCTCACAGCAAAGCCGCAGCTCTTCGGCCTCACTGAGATGGCCCTGACGGCCATTCAAGAGGTACTGGCTGCCTATCCCGAGGTGGAGGAAGCAATTCTTTATGGCTCAAGGGCTCTGGGTCGCCATCGCCCTGCATCCGACATCGATCTCACCCTGGTGGGCCCCGCACTCAGCTCCGGGATCCTGGCCCGCATCGATGCCGATCTTGATGATTTGCTTCTCCCCTGGATCGTCGATCTCTCCTGCCTGAGTTCGATCAACCATCCAGCGCTGCTGGACCACATTGCGCGGGTGGGGCAGGTGCTCTATCGCCGCAGCCGTGCTCACCAGGGTTGACGAACCACTGCAGCGGCCCCAGGGCTCCTGGTGGGCTGGGGTCGCTGGCGCCTAGAAACCCCCATTCACCTCCTGATCCACCAGGGCGTCGAGGGTGACGGCGGAGCGCACCAGGGCTTGGTAGCGCTGCACCACGCGGCGGTTGCGTTCGATCCAATTGCCGGGATCGCCGCTGGGCAGGCCCGTGCCGTCGCCGGCCAGCAGCTCCAGGTCGTTTTGCTGGGCTAGCAGGGCCAGCACCAGGTCGTGGATGCGCTGGCGGCGGTCGCTCATGGCCAGGTCCGGTGGCACAGGCCGGCCATCATGGCTGCAGTGACCGTGGGGCGCCCTGGCTCAGCAGGCCGTGTTGGAGGTGGTCGGCACCGATGCCGGGGGGGTGGCTGCGCTGCCGGCCCGCAGCCTCGCCTTGGTGCGAGCTGCCCAGCTGCTGCTTGCCCCCCAGCGCTTGCTGAAGGAGCTTGTCCCTTGGTGGCAGGAGGAGCAGGGGGCCGGCCGCATCCCGGCGGGGAGCCCCTGCCCCCAGCTCCTGGCCAGCGACCAGCCGGAGCAGATTTTCGGCCCGCTGCAGCAGGCCCTGGCAGCGGGCCGGCCGGCGGTGCTGCTCGCTAGTGGCGACCCGCTTTGGTTTGGCATCGGCCGCTTGCTGCTGCAGCGCTTTCCGGCGGCCCAGCTGCGCTTTCATCCCGCCCCCTGCTCGCTGCAGCTGGCCTTTGCCCGCCTCGGCCGCCCCTGGCAGGATGCCAGCTGGATCAGCCTGCACGGCCGCGACCCCGAACCTCTGGCCGCCGCCCTGCAGAAGCGCCCCAGCGCCCTGGCGGTGCTCACCGACCCAAGCCGCGGCGGCGCCGAGGAGGTGCGGCGGATCCTGGCGGCCTCTGGCCTGGAGGCGGCCTATGCCTTCTGGCTGTGCGAGCGGCTGGGCCACCCCGAAGAGCGGGTGCAGCGGCTGGTGCCGGGGGCACCCCTGCCGATCGACTGCGATCCGCTGCACCTAGTGCTGTTGATCGCTGAGCCCCCGGCGGCGCCGGCTGATCCCGCTTCCCTACCCCTGTTTGGCCTTGAAGACGGCCTGTTTCTCCAGCACGACGATCGCCCCGGCTTGATGACCAAGCGGGAGGTGCGCATTCAGCTGCTGGCCGATTTGGAACTGCCCGAGCGCGGCGTGCTCTGGGATATCGGCGCCGGTGTGGGTTCGGTGGGGCTGGAGGCGCTGCGGCTGCGGCCTGGCCTGGAGCTCTGGGCCCTGGAGCGGCGTGGCGGCTCAGCGGCGCTGATCGCTGCTAATGCCGAGCGGCTGGGGGTGCGGCCGGTGGGTTTGCGCGAGGGCCGGGCCCCCGAGGCCCTGGCGGAGCTGCCCGATCCGGATCGGGTGCTGATCGGCGGCAGCGGCCGGGAGCGGGCGGCAGTGCTAGCTGCGGTGCTGCAGCGGCTGCGGCCTGGCGGCGTGGTGGTGATCCCCCTGGCCACGCTGGAAGCTTTGGCGGAGTTGCGGCCCCTGCTGGAGCAGGCAGGCTGCGCCGTGGCGGTGGCCCAGCATCAGGCCTGGCGGGGGGCGCCTTTGGCCGAAGGCACCCGCCTGGCGCCGCTCAATCCCGTGCTGGTGTTGAAGGGGCGGCTGCCAGCCGCTGCAGGTTGAGCAAGCGCTGCCAAAGCGCGGCCCGTGGGGCTTCGATCGCCAGCACCTGACGGCAGCGCTCCAGCCAGCCTTCACGCTGTTGCAGCCGCTCTAGGGCCTTGCCCAGATCGGTGCGGATTGCATCGCCATAAGCCTCTTCCGCCTTGGCCAGCGCCCGCTGCCAGATGGTTTGGGTCAGGGGTATGTGGGCCAGATCGATCAGATCACGGTTGAAGACTCCGTCGTCGTTCCAGCGGTCGGAATTGGCCAGCAGCTTGCTGCAGATGAGGTCGTTCAGCGTGAGGGAGGCAATGCCGCAGATCGCGTCTTCCTCGCTGGGCATCTCCAGGCTGATCCGGCCCTCCAGCACGATTTCCAGCTTGATGGCCACCCCCGCCACCACCACGCCTGCCCGGATGCCGTATTGGTCTGTGAGCGGTTCGCGGCTCTCCTCGAGGGGGTTTTGGGGATCCTTCCAAAGTGCCCTCAGGCTGTTGTCCCGCCGGATCAGCTGCCGCAATTCCCGGTAGCCCTGTCGGTCTGAGACGAGCAGATCCACATCCACCGACTGGCGGAACTCCCCGTAGCGCAGGGCAATGGCCGTGCCGCCGCCGAACAGGCAGTGGTGCTGCCGCAGGAGCTCCGCATTGAGCTGGTCCAGCAGGCCGGCGATCCGGTGGTGGTGCTCAAGCCGGAACATCAGCTTCCGGGATGGTGAGATTCAGCGCGGCGATCAGCTGGCGCTCGTTTGGCTGCAGCGGCTCCAGATCCAGTCGCCTGCGCTGGCGTGCATAGAGAGAGGCCGCTTCCGATGCGTTCAGGCTGCGGCTGCCCTGGACATGCAAGGCCAGCTGCTGCAGCAGGGGATAGGCAGCTAGCTCGATCTTTTCCGCTCTGGTTGCGGTTGGTGCTCCAGCTTCGGCATCTTCCGGACCCTCCAACTGGCCCAGGGACAGATCGAGGGCATCCAGCACATTCATCAGGGCCCCCAGCGTCACCGACGTTGCGCCCGTCTCGATGCGGTGCAGCGTCACCCTGGAGATCCCGCCCGCTGCCGCGGTGGCCATCGCACTGATACCAAGCGCCTTCCGTCGCCGCCGGATGCGCTCGCCGATGGCGCGCAGGCGCTGGGGGCAACGGCCCTGGGGGCTTGGGGCAGCGGCTGGCACAGGATCACCGGCTTGAATGTTTCCCATTCTGATCATCCAGTTGCCGCCTGCTACTGCTCAGGGGGCGTTCTGCCCCCCCCAGCGCCTCTATCCGCACCGGGCTACCCACCTGGATGCCCTGGGCTGCGGCCTGGCCGGCGGCTAGCTCCAGCACCCCATCCACTTGCTGGTCGGGGCCGTGGCTGCGGCAGGGCAGGTGCAGGCAGGGTTTGGTGTGGGCTTCGATCGCCACCACCCGGCCGCCCAGCACAAACAACATGTCGAGGGGCTCCGGGGTGCGGTGCATCCAGAAGCGAGCCAGCGAGGGTGGGCTGTAGGGGAACCACATGCCCCGTAATGGCGCTAGCTCCGGCCTCAGCTGCAGGCCCTTGCTCTGCTTCTCGGGGGTGTCGGCAACCTCCAGGGCGATGCAGCGATCAGGTGCCAGGCACCAGCGGGCTGTGATCGGCAGCCATTGGGGCGCCGGCGTGAAGCCGCACAGCAGGGCAGCCACCCCAGGCAGGGCCAGCCCCCAGCGGCATCTGGCCTTCATTCGCGGCTCTCAATCTGGGGTAGCCGCTCGCTCAGGCAGTAGCCCTGACCGCGGATCGTGTGGATCAGCCGCCGTTCGCCGCCCTCCTCCAGCTTCTGGCGCAGGTAGCGCACATAAACCTCAATCACGTTGCTGGTGGTGGCTTGATCGTCGTTCCACACCTGGCGCAGGATCAACTCCCGGCTCACCACGGTGCCCTTGCGCTCCAGCAGCAGCAGTAGCAGCTGGTATTCCCTAGCCGTTAGGCCCACGGGCCGTGCTCCCCGTTTCACTTGGCGGGTGCTGGGGTTCAGCACCAGATCGCCCACCTGCAGTAGCTGGGCCGGCACATTGGCGCGGCTTGTGAGATCTAGATGCAACCTCAGCCGCATCAGCAGGTCGCTGGGGCCGAGGCTCGAAAGCCAGAAGTCGTCTGCTCCTGAGCTGAGGCAGTCGACCCGCGCCTCCACCGTGTCGTCGCCCACATCCAGCAGCACCGGGATGGTGCCCCACTGCTCTCGCAGGGAGGCGATGCGGCCCGAATCGCCGCTGGAGAGCAGCACCGCATCCGGGTTTGCCCCAGCCGGCACAGGCTCCCTGCTGCACGAGTAGCCGGAAGCCTCCAGCCGTGGCGCTAGGGCCTCGGCCTCAGGGCCCAGTAGCAGGATGCGGGGATCGTTCATGGCGCTGTGCCGTTGCCGGGCTTGGCCACGTGGGGCAGGCCCCAACCCAATTTGTTGCGCAGCACCTGGAAAAACTCGTGGTCGGCCAGCCGCACGAAGCGCACGGGTTGCTCGCTGCGGCGCACCAGGATCCGGTCCTCCGGCCAGATGTAACAACCAGCGCTGCCATCCACCACCATCATCAGTCGCTCCGGCGTGGCGGGAAACACCGTCACCGGCTCGCGGTCGCTGAACACCAGGGCGCGCGAGGCCAGCGAATGGGGTGCGATCGGCGTGAGTTGCAGCACCGGGCAGTCGGGGGTGATCACTGGTCCGCCGGCGCTGAGGGCGTAGGCGGTGGAGCCGGTGGGAGTGGCCAGGATCACCCCGTCGGCGGCGATATCGACCGGCGCATGGCGGCCGATGGCGATTTCGAAGTGGCACATCGAGGTGAGCGGCTCGCGGTGCAGGGCCATTTCGTTGAGGCAGAGCACCTCCCAGCGCCGCTGTTCGCCGCGCATAACGCTGACGATCAGCATCGTGCGCTCCTCCACCGTCCACTCGCCGGAGAGCACCTGCTCCAGGGCCCCCTCCAGCTGGTGCAGATAGGCCTCCGCCAGAAAGCCCAGATGGCCGGTATTGACGGTGAGGATCGGGACGCCAACCGGAGCCGTTTGACGGGCGGCTGAAAGCACGGTGCCGTCGCCGCCCAGCACCACCGCCAGGCTTAGGTCCCGGTCGAAGCCCGCTGGCACGCAGGCCGCATAGCCTCGGGTGCGCAGGTGCTGGTCGGGGTTGGCAAAACCCACCATGCCGCCGGAGCTGCTAACCCGTACCACGCCGTAGCCAGCCGCCGTGAAGCGCGCCTCGATGGCATCGGCGGTGGACAGGGCGAGGTCCTTGCCGTCATTCACGATCAGTCCGACGCGGGGCACCGATCGGGAAGCGGAGAGCTGCCCGAGTTTATGGGGCTGCTACCAAACCGCCCAACTAAAACTGCTCCAGGAAGCGCAGATCGCTGGTGTAGAGGCGGCGAATGTCGTCGATGCCGTGGCGCACCATGCAGAAGCGCTCGACGCCCAGGCCAGCGGCAAAGCCGCTCCAGCGCTCGGGATCCAGGCCCATGCCGGTGAGCACGGCGGGGTCGACCATGCCGCAGCCCATCACCTCCAGCCAGCGACCACGCCACTGCACATCCACCTCGGCGCTGGGCTCGGTGAAGGGGAAGTAGCTGGCCCGAAAGCGCACCGGTAGGTCGCCAAAAAACTGCTGCAGAAAGGCCGTGACGGTGCCGCGCAGGTGGCTGAAATCCAAACCCTCATCAATCGCCAGCACCTCCACCTGGTGGAACACGGGCGAGTGGGTGGCATCCACGGCGTCGCGGCGATACACCCGCCCTGGGGCGATCACCCGCACCGGCGGTGGGTTGTTCTCCAGGTAGCGGATCTGCACGGGCGAGGTGTGGGTGCGCAGCAGCTGGCTATCGCCCAAATAAAAGGTGTCCTGCATGTCCCGGGCGGGGTGGTGCTCGGGGATGTTGAGGGCCGTGAAGTTGTAGTAATCGCTCTCGATCTCAGGCCCCTCCGATACCCGATATCCCAGGCCGGCAAAAATGTCGACGATCTCCTCGATCGTGCTGATCAGGGGGTGGCGATGGCCCGGCGGCGTGAAGCTGCAGGCCGCAGTGACGTCAATGGTTTCGCCGGCGAGACGCTCGGCCATGGCGGCGCTTTTCACGGCCGTAAGTCGTTCGCCAAGGAGCGCCTGCACCTGCTCTTTGAGCACGTTGGCCCTTTGGCCGATCAGGGGCCGCTCCTCGCCAGGCAGCTTGCCCATGGCGCCGAGCACGCCAGAAAGGCGACCCTTCTTGCCGAGCAGTCCCACTCGAAGTTCTTCCAGTTCAGCAGCGGTGCTGGCGGTGGAGATCTCTGCTGCAGCCTGGCTTTCCAGCGCCTGGAGCTGGTCGGTGAGCTGCTGCAGGGAAACGGTGGCGCTCACGGCAGGGGCGGAGGGATTGCTGACTGTAAGGAGCCACCCCAGTTACGTTGCGGCTAGATGGCGTTAGGCCCGATGGCACCGCTCAAGATCCTGATCAGCAACGACGACGGGGTCTTCGCTGAAGGCATTCGCACTCTGGCCAATGCGGCCCTGGCCCGCGGCCACCAGGTGAGTGTGGTGTGTCCCGACCAGGAGCGCTCCGCTACGGGCCACGGTCTCACCCTGCAAACCCCCATCCGGGCGGAGCGGGCTGATGAGTTATTTGATGATGGCGTCCAGGCCTGGGCCTGCAGCGGCACCCCCTCCGACTGCGTCAAACTCGCCCTGTTTTCCTTGCTGGATGAGTGGCCGGATCTGGTGCTCTCCGGCATCAACCACGGTCCAAACCTGGGCACCGACGTGCTCTATTCCGGCACGGTGAGTGCGGCGATGGAGGGCACGATTGAGGGCCTTCCCGCCCTGGCAGTAAGCAGTGCCGACTTTCAGTGGCGCCAATTTGCGCCAGCGGCCCGCCTCGCCCTCGATGTGACTGAGCGGATGCTGGCCGAGGGCTGGCCGAGCAACATGTTGCTCAACCTCAATGTGCCGCCCCGGCCGGCAGAGGCGATTGGACCGCTGCGCTGGTGCAATTCAGCGGTGCGTCGCTACACCGACCAGTTTGAGCAGCGGGTAGACCCCCGCGGCCGCAGCTACTACTGGCTGGCGGGGGAGGTGGTCAACGATCTGGAGGCCCAGGTGTCGGGGCCGGCGGCCTGGCCCACCGATGTGGCCCAGATCAATGCCGGTGGGGTCTCGCTGACGCCGCTCCAACCGGACATCTTCTGGCGCGGTCGCACGGCCGATCTGCCGGTTTGGTGAGCCGCCGTTAATCAGGTTGTGCGGTAAACCCGCTGCAGCAGCCAAAGGCTGATCCAGAGCCCGATCAGGTGGGCAAACAGCACCTGGGTGTTGCCCAGCACGGCCAGCATCTCGATTGAGGTGATCGGTAGACCGATCACTCGCCCAGCCACGCCAGGGGTCGACTGGATCTGGGCACCGAAGAAGCCAGGCACCTGTTGGGAGGCCTGCACGAACAGGCTGCCGGCCAGCGATTGATAGCCCAGCACCGCCAGGGTGATGCCGGCCAGGTCGGCCAGCACGCCCCGCTTGATCAGCCGAGAGGTTTCACCCTTGCTGGGCCGCACCGGCGAATTGAGGGCCCGGCCGCAGCGCACCACCAGCCAGCTCTGCCAGATGCACCAGAGCAGCAGCAGGAAGGCGATGGTGGTGAGTGAGATGCCAGGCCCCAGCCCCAGGGCCCGGGCTGAATTGGCCGCCAGGCGGCCACCGATGTTGTTGAAAAGCAGCACCCCAACCACCACCACCCCCAGCACCACCTGGGACCAAAGCCGAATCCAGCCCAGGCGCCGCAATGCCGCGGCGATTAGCTGCAGGTCGAGGCGGTCAGCCATTCAGCCATCCAGATGGGTATCCCAAAGGTGCCATGGGAGGATCGATTTGGCTCCCGTTGCCTTTGGGTTCCGTAGCGTTGATACCCCTGCGATCCCCCCAGGAGGCCCTGCGCCCCACGGCCATCGCCCTCGGCAGCTTTGATGGCTTGCACCAGGGCCACCGCCGCGTGATCGCGGCGGTTACCGCTGCCCCGGGCAGCGAACAGGCGGCAATCGCCACGGTGGTGAGCTTCTGGCCCCATCCGCGCGAGGTGCTGCACGGCGAGGCGCGCTTGCGGCTCGACCTGCCCGCCGAAAAGCTGCATCTGCTGGAGCCCCTGGGCATTGAGCAGCTGGTGCTGGTGCCCTTCAGCCGGGAGCTGGCCGCCCTCAGCCCCGAGGCCTTCGTGGAGCAGGTGCTGGTGGGCCAGCTGGCGGCCCAGCGGGTCGCCGTGGGTGACAACTTCCGCTTCGGGGCCGGCCGCAGCGGCGACAGTCAGGCCCTGGCGGAGATTGGTGCCCGTCACGGCATCGAGGTGCAGGTGCTGCCGATGCTCTGGGATGGCGAGGAGCGGGTGAGCAGCAGCCGCATCCGCCGGGCCCTAGGTGCCGGAGATCTGGCGGAGGCCCGCCGCTTGCTGGAGCGTCCCTATCGCTTCAGCGGCCGGGTGGTGCGTGGCCGCGGGCTTGGTAAAACGCTGGGCTGGCCCACCGCCAACCTGCAGGTAGATGGCCGCAAGTTTTTGCCGCTGGAGGGGGTTTATGCGGCGACCGCGTCTGTGGAAGGTGGGGCCATGCTGCCGGCGGTGATGAACCTCGGCCCCCAGCCCACGGTGGATCCCACCGCCCCTTCGGCGGTCGAGGTGCACCTGCTCGATCGGCAGCTGGAGCTTGAGGGATTGGAGCTGGTGGTGGAGCCGCTGCAACTGCTGCGCCGCCAGCAAACCTTCGCCAGCTTTGAGCAGCTCGCAGCCCAGATTGCGGCCGATGCCCAGCTGGCCCGCGCCTTAAGCGCTGGGATAGGCGTGGGTGAGACCCCAGCCAATGAAGGTGGCAATCCCGCCGAGCAGCAGAATCCCTGAAATCAGCACCAGCATCGGGCTGTCGGTATTGCCCCGATTTGGATTGCCTGGCTCGCCTGCCATTGGCCCCTGTGTGATGGATCCCACCCTAGACAGCTCCTCCAGCCCAGCCCGCGATCGGCTGCTCGATGCCAACCTCGATCGGGCACGCGAGGGCTTGCGGGTGCTGGAAGATTGGGCCCGCTTTGGCCTCGATCGGGGCGATCTGGTGGTGCGCACCAAGGACATGCGCCAGCGGCTGGGCCGGTTGCATCGCGATGCCTACAAATTCGCTCGCCACACCGCCACCGATCCGGCCGCGGGCCTTGGCCATCCAGCCCAAGCGGAGCGATCCAGTACCAGCGCCGTGGTGGGCGCCAACGCCGGCCGGGTGCAGGAGGCTTTGCGAGTGCTGGAGGAATTTGGGCGCAGCAGCGATCCCCTGCTGGCGGAGGAGGCCTCAGCTCTGCGCTATCTGCTCTACGACCTGGAGGTGGATCTGTTGCAGGCCTGTCGTCTGGCTGCTGCTGGCGGGGCTGGCCGCCGTGAGCTGCTGGCCAGCTGCCGGCTCTATTTAGTTACCTCGCCGGTGCCCGACCTGGAGGGGGTGGTGGCCGCCGCCCTGGGGGCCGGGGTGCGCCTGGTGCAATACCGCGCCAAGGAGGCCGCCGGTCTCGATGACTTGCAAAAACTCAGCCAGGCCCGGGCCCTGCGCCAGCTCTGCGCCGCCCATGGCGCTCTGTTTTTGGTGAATGACCGCATTGATATCGCCCTGGCTGTGGAGGCCGACGGGGTGCACCTGGGCCAGGGGGATCTGCCGCCGGCGGTGGCTCGCCAGCTGCTGGGCCCCGATCGATTGATTGGCCGCAGCACCCATGCCCTGGACCAGCTGCAGCAGGCGGTCAGCGATGGCTGCGACTACCTCGGCGTCGGCCCGGTGCAGGCC
The DNA here is from genome assembly GCF_963920485.1 of Cyanobium usitatum str. Tous. Taxonomy (NCBI): domain Bacteria; kingdom Bacillati; phylum Cyanobacteriota; class Cyanophyceae; order Synechococcales; family Prochlorococcaceae; genus Cyanobium; species Cyanobium usitatum. The sequence continues at coordinate 485,539 of NZ_OY986431.1, forward strand.
ACCCCCACCAAGCCCGGCCGGGAGCCGGTGGGGCTCGATTACGTGCGCCAGGCCGCGGCGGCTAGTCCGCTCCCCTTCTTTGCCATTGGCGGGCTCGATGCTAGCAAGGTGGCGGCGGTGCGGGCTGCTGGAGCCCAGCGGATTGCGGTGGTGCGGGCGATCACCGAGGCGGTTGATCCAGCTGCCGCCACCGCTGAGCTGCTGGCAGCACTTGAGGTGCCGGCTTCGTGATCAGGCTGCAGGTAAACGGCGATCAGCGAGCCTGCTCAGCCGGGCTCAACTTGGAACAGGCCCTGCTGGAACTGGGCTACAAGCCCCGCTTGGTGGTGGTGGAGTTCAACGGCACGATCCTGCCCAGACAGGCCTGGCCCACCCAGCCGGTGGTGGAATCCGATGTGCTGGAAGTGGTCACCATTGTGGGCGGTGGTTCCTAGATTCCGACCAATCGCTTCCAGCGCCTTGGCGCTTTCTACCCGTCTGGTTTTGCGGCGCTGCTTCAGCTTGTTGGCCGTGCCGATGTTGGTCCTGAGTCTGTTGGTGGTGCATCCCAGCCCCAGCTGGGCCGCCAGTGGCGGCCGCATCGGTGGCGGTAGCTTCCGCTCGGCCCCCTCGATGCCGAGAAGCTATGGCGGCGGTGGCTACAGAGGTGGTGGCGGCTTCAACAGCGGCTACCGCGGTGGCTACGGGGGTGGGGGCATCGGCTTTCCCTTCCTGATTCCAATGTTTGGTTTCGGTGGCGGCGGCCTGTTTGGCTTCCTTGTGCTGATGGCCGTGGGAGGACTGCTAGTTAATGCAGTGCGAGGTGGCGGGGGTGGCGGCCAGGGGCCAGCAATTTCCGGCAGCCGCGGCGATCTGGTGGGCGGCGGCCGCCCCGATGGCCCGGTCACGATCAGCCAGCTGCAGGTTGGGCTGCTGGCATCGGCCCGCCAGCTTCAAACAGATCTGCGCCGTCTCGCTGGCAGCGCCGACACCAGCCATGCGGCTGGCCTCCAAGCCCTGCTTCAGGAGACCACCTTGGCCCTGCTGCGCCACCCCGATCTCTGGGTCTATGCCAATTCAGAGGTGGGTCAGGTGCCTTTCGCTAGTGCCGAATCCACCTTCAATCGCCTCTCAATGACCGAGCGCAGCAAGTTGCAGCGCGAGGTCACCACCAATGTGGGCGGCAAGCGCTTTAGCGATGACAGCGTGGCTGCAGGAGACAGCGATGCCAGTAGCGATTTCATCGCCGTCACCCTGCTGGTGGCAAGCCGCAGCCGGCTTGCGCTCAAGGGTTCGGGCAGTGCCGATCAAGTGCGCGATTCGCTGCAGCAGCTCGGTGCCGTCGGTGCCGCTGACCTGCTGGCCATCGAGGTGATCTGGCAGCCGGAAGGGGCCGGCGAAGTGCTGAGCACCGAAGAACTGCTAACGGCCTACCCCCAGCTCCAACACCTCTAGGACTGCTGTCCTGGTTCGAGTCCCAAACGGCGAGGGGAGATCTTTGCCTTTCCCCTTGCCCATGGCTGGCTAGCTACCCACACTGCGCTGAACGTCAGTTGGTTTGATGCTGCGTCGTTCGCCAACTTGGGTAAACACAGCGGTGCTGCTGCAGGCCATCGAGCGCTACGAGCAGGGACTCTTGCCCCGCTCGATGCAGCTTTGGATCCAAGCGGTGCTCGAGATTGAGCAGCCCGGTTCAACTCCCCTGCGTCCTGGCTGCTGAGCGCCCAGGCCCGCAGCCCAGGATACGCAGGGCTGCCATGGCGGCGCCATAGCCGTTGTCGATATTGACCACCGTGAGCCCTGGGGCGCAACTAGCCAACATGCCGTGCAGGGCGGCCACGCCACCGGCACTTACGCCGTAGCCCACCGCCACCGGCACGCCGATCACCGGCTGGGGCAGCAGCCCGGCCAGCACGGTGGGCAGGGCTCCCTCCATGCCAGCGCAGGCGATCAGCACATCGGCATGTCGCAGGTCTTCGAGCCGCTCCAGCAGCCGGTGCAGCCCCGCCACGCCCACATCCAGCACCAGCTCGGTGGCGATGCCATGGCAGGCCAGGGCCAGCTGGGCCTCGGCCGCCACCGGCAAATCGCTGGTGCCGCCGCTCAGCACCGCTACCCGCCCCAGCCTGGAATCCTGGCTTGCTAAGAGGCCGGCGCTGAGACAGCGGGCCTGGGGATGGTGCTGCAGAAGCCAGGCCTCCCCTCGCTCCGGCCCAAGTAGTGCTGCCACGGCTGCCGCCTTCTCAGGGGAGATGCGGGTCACAAGCGCCAGCTCTCCTGCGCCCTGCAGCTCCTCCAGGATCCGGCCGATCTGCTCGGCACTTTTGTGCTCGCCCCAGATCGCCTCCACCATCCCCAGCCGCTGGCGGCGGCCAAGGTCGAGCCGATGCTCCGGGCTGCCGCTCATAGCCGCTCCCAAACCATCTCAACAATGGCCGGTGTCACCCAGAGGCTGGCGTGCTGCTGGCCCCATGCCAGTTCGGCCTCCAGGTCGGCCTGCTCCGCGGCGCTCCAGAGGCCGGCGGTGGCCAGCTGCGCTGGGTAGCTAGTGAGAAAGTCAATCAACCACTGGGCTTTTGGATGGTCAGTGGGGGAGCAGGCCATCAGGCTGGAGCTATGGAGCAGCCGAAAGCCGCGGGCCTCCAGCAGCTGCGGCAGGCGCTGGGCCACGTTTGGGTCGCCGCCGTGAGCCCACCAGTGCTGGATGCAGCGGGCCGCAAACTTCGCCAGCTGGTCGCCTTTGGGGTGTAGGGCGAAGGTTTCCCACTTGATGTACTCGTGCAGCACCAGCCGGCCGCCCGGCCGCAGGGCCGCGGCCAGCCGATCCAGCAATGGCTCCAGCCTGGGCAGAAACATCGCCACCCAGCGGCACCAGGCCCCATCCAGGCTGCCCGTTTCCAGTGCCCTATCCAGCGCACTGGCTGGGTCCAGGTCCTGGGCCAGATCCCCCAGCTGGGGCATCACTTGCAACAGCTGCCGCTGCTGGCACTGCTGGCGCAGGTGCTCGAGGTAGGCCGGGGCACTGTCGATCGCCAATACCTGGCCATGGCCCCCCACCCGCTCGGCCAGGTCCAGGCTGGCGAAACCCGGTCCGCAGCCGACGTCGAGCAAGCGCTGGCCAGGGCCGAAGCCGGCCCGATCCCAGCCGGCCAGCATTTCTGGGCGCCAGATCTGGTGCTGGCGCTCCAGTCGGCCGCGCTCTTCGGCATGGCTGCCGAGCACATAGGTGGCCTGGTTGGCTCTGATGCGGCTCATGGCGGCAGCAGCTCACCTTCAAACACCAGCGGGAAGGGGTTGCCTTGCGATTGGCCGGTGGCCGCCTGGGCCAGCTGCTCGAAGCGCTCCTGCACCGCCTGCACCGCTTGCGGCGGAATCGCCTTCCAGTGCTCGCGATCGATCCAGCGGATCAGCAGGGTGCCCTCCTCGGTGGCGGGATCCCAGACCAGCTGGCGATCGAGAAAGCCCTCCTGCTGGGCCAGCCAGGGTTCCCAGCTGCCCCGTTCCGCCTCAAGCCAGGCCTGGCGGCCCTCGGCCGGCACCTTTAGGCGCAGGTGTTCCACCACCACCACGTCGTAGGAGCCATCGGGCTCTGCAAAGGCCGCGTGCACCGCGCCGGCTTGGCTGGAGAGCAGCACCAGGGTCATCCCCAGAAGCAATATCGATCTCACAAACTTAGAAAAGCTGGAGTGCCAGAGGCGGCTCACGGCTTTTGCAGCAGCACCACGGCGTGGCAAGAGATGCCCTCTTCGCGGCCTTCAGGCCCCAGCTGTTCGTTGGTGGTGGCTTTGACACCCACCTGATCGGCTGCCAGGCCCATGCGCGCCGCGATGGCAGAGCGCATCGCGGCGATGTGGGGCTTGAGCTTGGGCCGCTCGGCCACTAGCACTGAATCCACATTCACGACGCTCCAACCCCGCTCCATCACCAGGGCCACTACCTGCTCCAGCAGCTCCAGGCTGTCGGCCCCCTGCCACTGCGGGTCGTCCGGTGGGAAATACAGGCCGATGTCGCCTAGGGAAAGGGCCCCCAGCAGGGCGTCCATGATTGCGTGCACCAGCACGTCGGCATCGCTGTGGCCATCAAGCCCCAGGCCGGCGGGATGCTCCAGCTGCTGGCCGCCCAGAATCAGCGCCCGACCGGGCACCAGCCGGTGGATGTCGTAGCCATTGCCGATGCGCAGCTGCATGGTGTGGAGGTGCTTGGTCTCAGTCTCCCCTAGCCCTGGGTCTACACCAAGACTCCATCTCACCCAGGCCCCAGCACCTGCAGCTGATTGCCCTCTCGGCCCAGCACGGTCACGGCCGCACCCGGGCTGAGGGCTTGGCTGCTGCCCAGGTTGACGGCGCTCCAGCTCTGGCCGTGCCAGCGAACCCGACCCGTATCGCTGCCGTTGAAGCCACTGAGCACCGTGGCGGTTTCCGCTGGCGGCAGGCTGCGGTGCCGCTGCCGTGCCGACCAGCGCCGCAGAGCCAGCACCCCCAGGCCGCTGAGGCCCGCCAGTAGGCCTAGCTGCAGCAGGGGCGGCAGGGGTATCCAGGCCGTCACCACTGACAACACCAGGGCCACCACCGCCGCCGGCAATAGCCCATCCACCTCGGCGCCCGCCAGGGCAAGCAGCAGCAGCCCGGTGGCCAGCAGCAGCCAGAGGAGCGACACGGGAGCCATGGCGGCGCGGCGGGTGGGGGTGGTTCAGCCCGCCCATGCTGACTAGCGTTGGCATCTCATGCTCGGATTCCTGCCGTGGAAGCTCTGCTCTCCCTGCCCGCCTTGGTGCTGATGGCCCTGCTGGGGGTGAGCAGCGTCAAGGTCACCAGCGGCGGCCAGTCGCGCTTGGTGGAGCGCCTTGGCAAGTACGACCGCCAGCTGCAGCCGGGCCTCTCCTTGGTGCTGCCGGTGCTGGAGAAGGTGGTGAGCCACGAATCGCTCAAGGAGCGGGTGCTCGATATTCCGCCCCAGCAGTGCATCACCCGCGACAACGTCGGCATCGAGGTGGATGCGGTTGTGTATTGGCAGCTGCTCGAGCACGCACGCGCCTACTACGCCGTCGACAATCTGCAGGCGGCCATGGTGAACCTGGTGCTCACCCAGATCCGGGCCGAGATGGGCAAGCTCGACCTCGACCAAACCTTCACCACCCGCCAGGAGGTGAATGAGGTGCTGATGAAGGAGCTGGATCAGGCCACCGATCCCTGGGGCGTGAAGGTGACTCGGGTGGAATTGCGCGATATCCAGCCATCCCGTGGCGTGCAGCAGGCGATGGAGCAGCAGATGACAGCTGAGCGGGAGAAGCGGGCGGCCATTTTGCGTTCGGAAGGCGAGCGCGACTCCCAGGTAAATGCGGCCCGGGGCCGGGCTGAAGCCCTGCTGCTGGACGCCGAAGCCCAGGCCAAGCAGCAGACCCTGCTGGCTCAGGCCAGGGCCGATGCGGCCAGTCGGCTGGCCGAGGCGATGCAGGCCAACCCCCAGGCCGCCGAGGCGATGCGTTTGTTGCTGGCCGGCGACTGGATGGCCATGGGCGAGCAGATGGCTCAGGCGCCTGGAGGCAGTGTGCTGATGGTGGACCCCCAGAGCCCTGCTGCCCTACTTACCGCGTTGCGGGGTCTGCAGCAGGGGCAGGGTTGAGGGTAGGGGTGCGGGGGCAGCAGCATCGCCACAGGGGCATCAAATTTGTGAAGCCCCATCAGCTTCATGGCGGTCTATTAACTCAGCAGGGATAAGTAAATCATTTCTGATATCTATGGCGAGTGCTCAAGGCTATTTCTATGAGACTGACTAATGCCTTCAGAGCAGGCATTGGCATTGCAAGTGCAACTTTTTTGGTGTGATGGCTTACATCCAGATTCTAAATTCGGATCAATTCATGGGGGTTATTTTGATCTCTAGTGGTGTCGTGGTTGTAAACCTCTCGGGAGCGGTGCCCGCTGAGATGCCTATGCCGCCTGGCTCATGACATCCAGTCGCTCCATTGCCATAAAGTTGCATCAAGGGTGATTCATACTTTAATTTCCAAGTTATTCAATTACAAATTGCAAAATGACAACCAGTCAGTCGTCAGCGGTGTGGAACGGCAATCTGATGGAAGGTTCAGGCATGATGCGGTTGGGTGAGGGCGGCTATGAAGGGCCCTTCACAAAAGCCTCACGGTTTGAAACTGGTGATGGAACAAATCCTGAGGAACTGATCGGCGCGGCGCACGCGGGATATTTTTCAATGTTTTTGTCTGCAATCCTTTCCGAGAGTGGATTTCCGCCAGTAGAGATTCGCACTACTGCAAAAGTGCATCTGGGTGAAGGACCAGCGATCACACTCATCGAACTCGAGACTGAAGCCATCGTTCCCGGTTGCAGTGAAAAGGTCTTTCTTGACCACGCCGATAAGGCAAAGGCCGGCTGTCCGGTGTCCAAAGCCCTGTCCGCAGTTCCCATGACTATGTCCGCCCGTTTGTCGATGTAGCGGAGTCGCATAAGCCAGGTCGTTTAGTTGATTGGTCTCCTCTCCTACCTAACGGCGTTCTCATGCAGCAGATCTAGGTACTTCAACCGCTGGCCAAGCTGGGATTAAATTCAGCGCAAGGTCAGCTGGTGGCAGTAAGTTGATTGAAGTGATCGTTGTTTGTTTTTATGGCAAAGTCCGTAGGAGTCTTGCTTTCATTGGGGATCGCGTTGTTTCCGCCGGTGCTGGCCCATGACAGTCATGACCGCTCTGCCCAGGGGGTAATGCTGCAAACCCTGGCAAGTGGCAATCAACTGGAGTCTTTAGGGCCTGGGGTCACGGTGCAAACCCTTACCCGCAGCGATCGGTCCTGGAATGGGGCGCTCCTACCGCCGCTGTCTGCAACCCAGCCGGAGGTGCACGTTCTGCGAATGACGATACCTCCGGGTGTGACGTTGAAGCTTCACAAGCACCCGGTTATTCACGCGGGCGTGCTGTTGCAGGGCAGGTTGCGCCTTGAGACCAAGGACGGTGCCACCCAGCTGCTGGAGCCTGGTGAGGCGGTGATTGAAGTTGTCAATAATGCGCACCGAAGCGTGAGTCTCGGCCCAGATCCTGCGGTGCTAATCATTGTTTTCGTCGGCCCACTAGGTCAGGCCATCACCCTTCCTGCGTCCCACTAAGAAGCCGCTTAATGAGCAAGACGACTGCGTAAGGATGGGGAACGGATGTGCGGCCAGGGGCGTCTTTCAACTCTTGGCACACCACCCTCTCCACTAGCGGCAGGTTACCGTTTTCCTAGCCTGGGCCAAGGTGATGAAGGCCAGAAGCTAGCTGCCTAGAGAGCAGTGGCTCCTTGGGCTTTTGCTCTTCCCGGCTTACGAAAAGTGTCACTCACTATGACAGGTCAAGCTAAAGCAAGTTAGACGTGCGAAGATCAGAAGGAAATAAACTAGGGATCACAACAAATGATCAAAAGCTACCCATTAAAGGCCGTCCATGCTCTGCGCAAGTGCGGAATATCTTTGTCCACAATTGCCAACTCATGTCTTGTTGGCGCCCTCGTAGCTGTGGCAACCACCAGTGCTGCAAGAGCTGGTGATTCATCAATAGGGTTTCAAGCCTTCGGTATGAGGCATGTTGGCACCTGGGTCGGGACTGGTGTTTACTCAACTGATTTTCCGGGAGTTGCCAAAAAGGGGGAGAAGTTCACTACTACGTCTACATGCAGTTGGACCGCAGGCAGATCGGCCATCCTTTGCCAGGGCGTTGAGGGAGTCGAACGAAAGGAGAATGGCGTACAACTCATTTATTGGGACCCTGCAAAGAAAAGTCTTCGAATGACCTTGGTAGATTCTGGTGGAAACTTTGACCAAGGAATTGGCTCAATAGATGGTGACAATCTTTTATGGAAAAGTGTCGGAAATTTCGCCGATGGGCGTCCAGTTAAGTTCGAATGGAAAACAGCTTTTAGCGATGATGGCAATACAATGATCCATTCAGGATTTATAACTGTTGATGGTGCAAGAAGTTATTTCTCCTACGCCGTCAAGCGAGTGGTCAAATAGTTAAATAGTCAGGATTTTCATTCCAGCCACTAGCGGAGTCTAAATAGCTATAGGTGGTCATGTCCGTCCATGAGCTGCGCTGGATTGCCTGAGTTGAGATCATCCAAAATACTCTTCGCTGTTGGCAAAAAGTTACTTCGGGCTCAGCGTTAGAAATTTGTTTGGCAATGCCACTCGGCTACCATCTTAAGATAGAGAATTTTATCTTGACGCCAAAGGACGAGGTGTCTTTCGAGAAGTCGTTTCTCCCTAAAAAATAACATCACTAGCAAATCAGCAGATGCACTTGCCATGCCATCGAGCCGAGCGATGGGAGGAAAGATGATTAGAAGGGTGGGTTTGAGAGGTCGGAAGCCTAGTTGGGCATGAAAATCTTAACTCTTAAGTTTCTGCGCTATTTCCAATGCACTTCTAATGTTGCCATAGTTGTTTGAAATTCATAAAGAATAGCCCAACTTATTTGCCTTTGTGGACAAAGCTTGTTGTCAGCTCTTTGATGCTGCTACTTCTGTTGGTGGCTTCTTCATGTCTATTGATATCGTGGAGAACTCCGACTATTGTAGGCGCCCTTGATTGAGTGCGAGTATGGGCAACTGTATGGCTATTTAAATCTGGCTAGGCAATCTCAATTGGCATTAAGTTTAGCCTTGGCTAAGATGGGCCGCTAAAGGCCTCGGTTGCCAATTGGGCTTCTTGTAATGGCTCCAATTGGGTTTTCTGTTGTAGCGCTCGAGTCTTCATTTGTTGGAGCATGGTTTGGTCCTCGGCCACATAATAGCGGGTCTTGATGATGTGAATATCGTAAAACAATCGATTGTTTAACTTGGCTTAGCTGCTATGGGCTTAGCCTGCGCATTAATATGTGGGACTTGGCTAGATTCATGCTCTCTCTGACCCTGCTGGGGGCAGCGGCGGCGGTAGGGATCGATCCGACGAATATTCGAGCTGCACTGCGGTGCCGATTGCGCAGGCCATCAACATTCCACCCGCCTGTCCCAGCACCTCGTAGTCCACCCGCACCCCCACAACGGCATAGGCTCCCAGCAATCGAGCGCGCCTGCCTAGTTCCTGCAGGGCCATCTCTCGGGCCCGCTCCAGCGTGACCTCGTAGGAGCGGGCCCGGCCGCCGATTAGGTCCCGGATTGAGGCCAGGATGTCGCGAAAGATATTGGCTCCCAATATTGTTTCGCCGTGCACCAGGCCCAGGTAGCGCCGTATCGGCTGGCCTTCTAGGCTGGAGGTGGTGCTGAGCAGCATTGGTGTTTTCTCAGCCGGGGGCTTGGGTCAGTTTGCTGCTTCTACTGCTGGAGTTGCTGCTGCGCCTGCCAGCGCTCGAATAAATCCGGCCGGCGTTCGGCGGTGCGCTGCTGCTGCTGCTCAAGGCGCCAGCGGGCGATGGCGCCATGGTCACCGCTGCGCAGCACCGCCGGCACCTCCAAGTCCCGGAAGCTGGCGGGACGCGTGTAGTGGGAATGCTCGAGCAGCAGGGCGCTGTGGCTCTCCTCCTCCAGGCAGGCCTGGGTACCCACGGTGCCGGGCAGCAGGCGCACCACGCCGTTGATGATCACGGCCGCCGGCAGCTCGCCGCCGGTGAGCACAAAGTCGCCGATCGATACCTCCTCATCGGCTAGGGAGCGGATGCGTTCATCGAAACCTTCGTAGTGGCCGCAGATCAGCACTAGCTGGTCGTAGCCGCTGGCCCAGCGGCGTAGATCGCTCTGTTGCAGGGGTTTGCCCTGGGGGCTCATCAGCAGCACCCGCCGGTGCGGCAGCACCGCTATCGCCTCCACCGCCGCAAACACCGGCTCTGGTTTAAGCACCATGCCGGCGCCGCCGCCATAGGGCTCGTCGTCGACCTTGCGGTATTTGTCGGTGGCGAAATCGCGGGGGTTGTGGGTGTGGAGCGCGGCGATGCCGGCAGCAAAGGCCCGGCCGATCACCCCCAGGCCCAGCAGTGGCGCAAAGGCCTCCGGTGCCAGGCTCACCACATCGAGGCGCATCAGCTCAGCTCGCGGGCACGGTGGGCCGGCTCACCCGGCGGATCTCGGAGCTGAAGCTGGCCCGGCCGGGGCTGCCAGCAGCGTTGGTTTCCACCGTGGAGCGCAGTCTCAGATTGGGCTTGGTGAACCAGATCCGCTCGCGCACCTCCCGGCCATCACCTGTGATCACCAGCTCCAGGCTGCCATCGGGCCATAGCTGCCAGTTGCCCGCCTGATTACCGCTAAGGAAACAACCGTCGGCGCTGAACTGCAGTTCTTGGCTCACGCCATCTTTCGGGCCGACCCTCAAGCCGCCGGCTCCACCTGCTGCCTCGGGCTCCAAAAAGGCAACTACGAGTTCGCCGCGCTCGCTGCTGTGCCAGTCGTCGCGGTCTTCAGCGTCGAGATCATCGTCAGGCATCACCGCGCCCAGGCTGAACTTGCTGCGCAGGCTCATCCATTCACCGGCGCAGAGGCGCAGAAAGGCGCCAATTTGCTCGGGTGGAAAGGGTGGTTGGCTGCTGCTGATGTCGCTCATCGGACCATTCTCTCAGCTGCCCGTGTAGCCCAGTTCGCTCAAGCGCGCGGCGCTGCGGCGCCAGTTGGGCACCACCTTCACGAACAGCTCCAGATACACCGGCCCGTCGATCAATTTCTGCATCTGCTGACGGGCGCCGCTGCCGATCTCCTTAAGCATGCGGCCCCCTTTGCCGATCAGGATTCCCTTCTGGCTGCTGCGTTCCACCAGCACCGTGGCCAGCACTGCAGTGCGCGGCCCGTCGTCGACGATGCGCTCGATCTGCACCGCCACCGAGTGGGGAATCTCCTCGCGGGTGTGGTGCAATACTTGCTCGCGAATCAATTCCGCCAGCAGCAACTGCTCGGGCTGATCGCTCACCGCATCCGGTGGGTATAGGTGGGGGCCCTCCGGTAGGTCGGCGGCCAGAGCTGCCACCAACTCACTGGTGCCCGCGCCGTTCAAGGCGCTCACCGGATGCAGGGGCCAGCCCGGCACCAGCTCGGCGTAGCTCTGGGCCAGTTCCTCGGCCCGCTCCGGATCCACCAGGTCGTTTTTGTTCAGGGCTACGTGCACCGGCGCGCGGCAGTGCAGCAGCAGCTCCACGATGAAGCCATCGCCTCGGCCAGCGGGCTCGCTGCCATCAACGAGCAGCAGCACCACATCCACTTCACCGATGGCGCCTCGGGCGCTCTGCACCAGTCGCTCCCCCAGCAGATGGTGGGGCTTGTGGATACCTGGCGTATCTAGCAGCACCAGCTGGGCTGTTTCGGTGGTGAGGATCGCCCGCAACCGGTTGCGGGTGGTTTGGGCTATCGGCGAGGTGATCGCCACCTTTTCGCCTACCAGCTGGTTGAGCAGGGTGGATTTGCCCACGTTTGGCCGGCCGATCAGGGCCACGAAGCCGGAGCGAAAGCCTTCAGGGCTCGTGGGCAGGGCCGGGATGGTCGTAGGAAAATCCATAGGACCAGCCTGGCAGCCGGCAGGGCCAACCTTGTTGCTTGGGCGGAGTTCATAGGCTGGAACTCTGGTTGTGACCTATTCACCGCAATGACCGCTGCTGCCGAACCAACTTTTCAGCAGGCCATGGAGATCACGGCTCAGTGGCTGGCTTTGTGGGAGCACGGCGAACTCAGTGATGAAGTTCTGGCCGACCGGGTGGCTGAGCTGGTGGCAAGCCGCGATGGTGCCCGGGGCTTTTTTGTCGTGAGCCTGGCGGGCGACTGCCCTCTGATGGACCGCCTGCCCGAAACCCTGCTGCTGCAACTGCGGCTGGCAGGCGAGGGCGTCGTCGACCTTTCGGCCCGCAACCTGGCCATGAGTACGGCTATGGCCCTGCACCATCAACGTGTTGGCGATTCCAGCCAGCAGGGGGCTTCGGAGCGGGTGCAAGCCCGCTGCACCGAACTGCTGCGCAGCCTTGAGCCCCAGGCCGTTAAAGAGCGGCTGGAAATCCTGCTGGCGGCTACCGCCGGGAAGGGAGAAGACGTCGCCTTCCTGGATCGCTGGGGCTACGACGCCGAGCAGCGGAGCTCGATCGCCGCCGCAATCGAAGCGGTGGCTGAGGATTGAAACGGGCGAAGATGGTTTCAATGCCCCGCCGTCGCTTCAGCCCATGAATCGCCCATTGCCATCCCGGGCGTTACGCGTTCTGGCCACGGCAATCGGTGCCGCCGCTCTGCTGGCTCCAGCGCCGGCCAGGGCAATTGAAACCATCAATTTGCGGCTGCCCCTGCTCGAGACAAATTTCAGCATCAGGGTCGCTGAATTGCGCAGTCCCGAGGCCTTGATTGCCGGCGACAGCGACCTAGCCGAGCTCGACCGTGCCACCCGAGGCGAGATCGGCCGCAGGCTCAAGGCTGTGTTGAGCTCCAACCTGCCCCTTGAGGTCAAGGCGGTTATCCGGCAGGCCCAGGGATCGCCGCTACTTGATCAGGTGCTGCTGTTGGTGGGGGCCCTAGGCGACATCGATGGCCTGCCTGATCCCATCGATCCAGCTCAGTTTGAGCAAGCGATGGAGCGCTCTGCCGCTAAGGGGGGTATCAGCTTGTTGGATGTGATCGAGCAGCTACCAGGCCAGAGCGTCACGGTGGAGCTGGGCCGTTTGGGATTTTCAATTCAGCGCTTTCGTGACCAACGGCGCTCGGCAGAAAAGCTGATTGCCTCCCTGCCGGCGGTGGGCAGTGCTGGACCACTGCAGGAGGTAGGGCCGCTGTCTGTTGCCCGGCAGGAACTAAACATCGCCGTTGGCCATCGCCCGGAGCCGTTGGCTCTGGTGGTAGTCGAGCCAATGGGATCTGGCGCGGCGCCGAATCGACTGGTGGTGATTTCCCACGGGCTGTGGGATGACCCCAGCAACTTCGAGGGCTGGGCAGCCCACCTGGCTAGCCATGGCTACACCGTGGTGCTGCCCCGCCACCCAGGCAGCGATCAAAGCCAGCAGCGGGCCATGCTGGCCGGCAAGCAGGCCCCTCCCAGTCCCTCTGAGCTGGCCCTGCGTCCTAGAGATGTGTCGGCGGTGATCGATGCCGCCGCCCAGGGCCGGCTGGCTTTGCGCCGACCGGTGAACACCCAGGCGGTGCTGGTGGCAGGCCATTCCTGGGGGGCGACCACGGCGCTGCAGCTGGCTGGGGCCCGGCCCATCACCACCAAACTTCAGCAGCTTTGCGATGAGGTGCGCGACCCCTCCCGCAATCTCAGCTGGGTGTTGCAGTGCAACTTCGTTGGTTCGGCGGATAGCGCCGCTCTGGTCGACCCCCGCGTGACTGCTGCCATTGCGGTGAGTCCGCCGATGCGCTTGCTATTTGATGTCGATTCCGCCGGCAGCATGAAGGCGAAGGTGCTTGTGATCAGCGGCAGCCGCGACTGGGTGGTGCCGCCCGGGCCCGAGGCGATCGAGCCCATGGCCAGGGCCACCCGGGGCGGCGCCAGTGGCCATCGCTTGGTGTTGGCTGAGAACGCCGATCACTTCAATTTGCGTTCGCCCAGGGGCGAGGCCGGGGGCCCCTTGCGGGCCCTGCTGCTGGCTTGGTTTAACGCCGCTACCGGCTCAAGCCCAGCTAACCCGCCTGAATTGCCGCTTGCTGGTTGGGGCAGCCCAACCCATCCGCTGCGGGAAGTGACAGCGGTATTGCCCACGCCACCGGCTCAGCCATAAAAAAAGCGCCCCTTTGGGGGCGCTGAAATTGCTGGATTGAAGCTCAGTCGCGGCGACCACCGCCCTGCAGGGCAATGATCAAGCGCAGGATGAAGATAAACAGGTTGATGTAGGTGAGATACATCCCCAAGGCGCCGGCCAAGTATTGGTCGTCGCTGTAGGTGCGGGGCATTGTGTAGAAGTCGACAAAGGCTGCTCCCACGAACAGCACCGTGCCGAAACCTGCAATCAGCAGTTCAAACGTGCCGCCGCTGAACACGCCTGGGGCAAAAATTCCACCGATGATCTGCACGACCATGGCGATCAGCAGGCCGAGGATGCCCAGACCCACTACGCCGCTCAGCGCTTGGCCGATGTTGTCGCTCATGCGGCGGCCCACCACTGAGGCCACCACAAAAGTGATGCCCGTAGCCAGGGTGGCTGTGCCGATGGCGCCGACACCAGCGGCGCTTACGGCGTAGGCAACGATGCCGCTGAGGGTAAAGCCGGTGAGCAGGCTGTAGGCCGTCAGCAGCGGCAGAGCAGTGTTGTTGTTGCCCTTCAGGGCCACATTCTGGGCCACGAAGAACAGGATGAAGTTGCCGATCAGGGCCACCCAGAACAGGGGCATGAACAGGGCTGGGCTGCTGGCCATCAGGGCCAGGCCTCCCATCACCCCACCGGCGGTGAGCACCATGCCGCCGCCCACATAGGGCAGGGCCTTGTTGACCACATTGGGGCCAACTAGGGCGCTCGATTGGGCCTCACGAATGGCCTGTTGAAAATTGCTGCTGGCCGGCATGGCGCACCAGTGGTTTCGAAGTTTCTATATCCTGCCAGCGATCTGCAGGCAACGGGAGACCCTGCTGGTGCTCGTTGGTGCGGATCTCCCTATCGGGATGGGCTCAGGTTTGGCACGTGGGCTTCAGGACTTGTCACCAGCCTGGTGGTTTGAGCTGGGCCAGAGCCCCGCCGCGAGCACCGCAACGCCGGTGCCGATGCATGATTCAGCCAAGCGCAGCAGGGCATTTAGCCCCGGGCTCAGCTTTGGATCCAGGCTGCCGGTGACCATCACAACGATCACGGTGATAGCTGCCAGGCGGCCATGGCTGGGCACATTGATCGCTGCGCAGAGCGCAACTGTGGCGAAGATTGCCACGGCCATGCCCAGAGGGTGAAAGGGCAGCAGCGTCAGGTAGATGGCACTGGTGCCGGCGCCGATGGCTGAACCCACAATTCGCAGCGAGGCTGAGGAGGTTGTCTCCCTGCGGGTGGCCTGGGTTACCACGATCGCGGAGATCGCCGACCAAAGCCCGCCGATCTTGGGTAGGTAGCCCGGGAATAGATTCGTGAACCAATAGCCGAGCATGTAAGCCACCAAAGCCGCTATGGCGATTTCTGCGGGGATGCGCAGACGCTCTGCTTTGTTCATGGTTCAGGCTCACTGCACTGGCTATCGAATCGCCTTTTAACGGCAGGCGCCAGCTTGGTGGCATCACGATCGGCATAGGCCTCCACCAGCCGCTGCACTAACGGGTGGCGCACCACGTCAGCCGCGGTGAGCTCGCAGATCGCCACCCCCTCCACCCCTTGCAGCACCTGGGCAGCTTCCTGAAGGCCGCTCTTCACCCCATAGGGCAGGTCCACCTGGGTGGGATCGCCGGTTACCACCATGCGGGAGTGTTCCCCCAGCCGGGTCAGCACCATCCGCATCTGGGTGGTGGTGGTGTTTTGGGCTTCGTCGAGGATCACAAAGGCGTCGGCCAGGGTGCGGCCGCGCATGTAAGCCAGAGGCGCCACTTCAATCACCCCTTTTTCCAGCAGGGCACCGGTGCGCTCGGCGCCAAGTAGGGCGTGCAGGGCGTCGTAGAGGGGGCGCAGGTAGGGATCAACTTTCTGCTGCAGATCGCCCGGCAAAAAACCGAGCCGTTCGCCCGCCTCCACCGCCGGGCGGGTGAGCACCAACCGCTCGACCTTGCGCTCGGTGAGCATGCGCACCGCCTGAACGGCGGCCAGAAAGGTTTTGCCCGTGCCCGCCGGGCCGAGGGCAATGGTGAGGTCGTGGCGCTCCATAGCTTCCACGTAGGTCTGCTGGCGCAGGGTGCGCGGGCGCAGCAACTTGCCACTCTGGCTGCGGGCCAGCACTTGGCGGCCCAGTTGCTGATGCTCCGCGCTCCTGCCGGTGTCGAGGGCCTGCAGGGCTACCCGCACATCCACTTGGGTAATGGCTTGGCCTTCCTGCCACAGGGGGCGAAGCAATTCCACCAACGCCGCCGCCCGCTCCAGTTGGCTGGGGGGAGCCTGAATGACCAAATCCAGCCCCCGCAGCACCAACGAAGCTCCGGTGAGGGCTTCGAGATGACGCAGGGTGGATGATTCGGCATCACCTGCCAGGGCTAGAGCCGCGGCAGGATTGGGCAGGGGAATGGCAAAGCTTGTAGGCCCCTTTGGCTCTGCCACAGGGCGAAAGCTCAAGCTTCGGCGGTAGCGGCGGCTTCCGTAGTTGCTTCTTCCGCAGCAGCAGCTTCAGCAGCGGCCTTGGCTTCGGCGGCAGCAGCAGCTTCTGCAGCTTTGGCTTCAGCTGCTTCCTTGACAGCTTGCTTGGCTGCAGCTTCGCGGGCATCAGCCTGCTTTTGCTTGCCAACAACCTCGGCAGGGCGCACTGTCTTCTCGATCAGACCACCCTTCTCCAGCAAGGAGCGCACAGTGTCGGTGGGTTGGGCCCCATGGCTGAGGCGAGTGCGGATCGCCTCGGTGTCGAGACGGGTCTCTTTGGTACGGGGGTTGTAGAAGCCCAGCTCCTCAAGCGGACGTCCGTCGCGGCGAGAGGTGCTGTTTGTGGCCACGAGGCGGAAACTCGCTTCCCGCTTCTTTCCAAACCGCTTCAGGCGGAGCTTGATCATCGTGGCCTTGCGCTAGGTGTCCAAACAAGCAATGTACCCGGTCGGGTGCTCATAGCTGCCCGAACCCCTTGCGTTTCTTGGCGGGCTTGGCAACTCTTTGCCCCGCCCCACCGCCACCCATGGGACCGGGCATGCCGGGCATTCCGGGCATACCCCCCATTCCGGGCATTCCTGGCATCCCGGGCATGCCGCCGCCGCGGGTCATCTGCTGCATGAAGCCGCGCATCTTCTGGAAATCGGCCAGCACCTTGTCCACCTCGGCCGAGCTGTGGCCGCAGCCAGAGGCGATGCGGCGCCGGCGGGAGGGTTGGGAGGCCAGCAGCTCCGGTTGCTGGCGCTCGACCTCAGTCATTGAGCCAATCATCGCCTCGATCTTCTTGAGCTGAACCTCGCCTTGCTGGAGCATGCCGTCGTCAATTTTGTTCATGCCCGGGATCAGCTTCATCAGCCCGCCCAGGGAGCCCATGCGCCGGATCATGCGCATCTGCTGCAGAAAATCGGAGAAGTCGAAGCTGGCTTCCTGGAGTTTTTGCTGCATGCGGGCCACGTCGGCCAGCTCCACCTCCTTGGTGGCCTTCTCCACCAGGGTGAGCACGTCGCCCATGCCGAGGATGCGGCTTGCCATCCGCTCGGGATGGAAGGGCTGGAGCGCCTCTACCTTCTCGCCGGTGCCGATGAACTTGATCGGCGCACCGCTCACCTTGCGGATTGAGAGGGCTGCACCGCCGCGGGAGTCGCCGTCGAGCTTGGTGAGCACGGCTCCGGTGATGCCCACCTGCTCGTGGAAGGCCCGGGTGAGATCGGCGGCCTCCTGGCCGATCATCGAATCCACCACCAGCAGCACCTCGTCGGGCTGCACGGCCTGACGGATCCGCACCATCTCCTCCATCATCGACGTGTCGATTTGGAGTCGGCCGGCGGTGTCTACCAGCACCGTGTCGAAGCCCTCCTCGCGGGCCTTGGCGATGCCGGCGGCGGCGATGTCCTCGGGCTTGGCATCGGTGCCAAGGCTGAATACCTCCACGCCGATTTGGGCGCCCAGGGTTTTCAGCTGCTCAATGGCGGCAGGTCGGTAGACGTCTGCCCCCACCAGCAGGGCCTTGCGCCCCTGCTCCTTGAGGTGCAGGCCGAGCTTGGCGGTGGCGGTGGTTTTGCCGGCGCCCTGCAGGCCGGCCATCAGCACCACCGAGGGTGCACCGGGCTTGCCACCTGCGGCCAGGGGGGCGTTTTCGCCGCCCATGGTTTCAACCAGCTGCTCGTGCACCAGCTGGATAAATTTCTGATCCGGGCTGACGCCCCGCACCACCTCGGCGCCCACGGCCTTGCGGCGCACCTCTTCAACGAAGTCCTGAACTACCGGCAGGCTCACATCCGCCTCCAGCAGGGCTCGACGCACCTGCTTGAGCGCGCCTTCCACGTTGGTTTCGGTGATTGCGGCCTGCCCTCTCAGGCTCTTAACCGCCTCTTCAAATCGCTGCGAAAGCTCGTCAAACATCTCGGTGCCACTCCGGGGCCAGGGGTTGGGGCCTGGGCCCCATATTCAAACGATCGTAAAAACCAGTCCGGCTGGTCAAGGAGCTTTCTGGAAGCTCACCAGGCGCCAGATACCCCCGTCGCGGCCAAATACGTAGAGGTTGCGAAGCTTCATCTTGCTGGGCTCGCCTTGAGGATCCCCCTTGGCGTTGAGCCGCTGATCGGTGTAGCTCAGCCCCACCGTGGCGGCGATGCGGTTGGCGTCTCGCTCGTTGATCACCAGATTGGTGATGTTGGTGCTGATGGTCTGGGTTTCGCCGCGGGCCTGGTCGGCGTCGCGCTCTGAGGCAAGTCGATCCAGCTGACTTGGCCGGGCCAGCACTTCCAGGGGAATGCGACTGTCTTTGCCTGCCAGGATCGCTGCCTTGGCGTCGAGCCATGCTTCGAGCAAGGCCTGCACCTGGGCTTCGCTCGGCGCTTCCTCCCGCAGGGGCAGGCTGGGCTCGGCGGCAAGGGTGGCCTTGACGGGAAGGGGGGGCTTGCTGGGAACAGCAGGTGGGGCGACCGGTTGCACCACGATGGGAGTGCGACCTGGGCCGGGGGCGGGAGAGCGCAGCCTCACAAACGAGGCGACGGCCAGCAGTGCCACCCCGGCTGCCACTGCCACTCCGGTAGTTGTGCGGCGCGACGGCCACTCCCACGGCAACTGCAACTGCCACTGGGGCATGCGCTCCATCCAGGAGGCAGGACCATGGCTATCCCAGGCTTCGCGCAGGCTCTCGAGCCAGGCCGTCCCATCCCAGTCCCACTGCTCGTCTTCGTCTTCCTGTTCCAGGAAGCCGCCGCTGGCGCTGGCTGGGGCCGCGCTAATCGGGGCAAGACCCAGGTCCCAGGCAAGGGCGCTTTCGGCGGTCGCTGGCAATCGCTCTGAGGGGCTGTCGTGCTGCTCGACGTAGGCCTGTACGTCGCGGTCGGCGAAGTAGGCCTCCAGATCCGGATCAGCCTCCAGATCGCGATAGCCGGGCAACACATCACGCGCCAGCCAGTCGCGGCAGTAGGCGCAGAGTTGGGCTAGTGAATCGCTGCTTTGCTGCTCGGCCCAGCGCTTCAGCTCAGGGGTTGCGCCCTGCTCGAAGGCGCTGCGGGCTTTGTCCACCTGACCAAGCAGCAGGTGCAGGCAGGCCAGCAGCGGTTGTAGTCCGTCCTGACCGCTGGCCTCCAGCCGCTCGCGGGCCGCGGCGATGCGCTCGGGCTTGCGTTGGGCAAAGCCGGAGGCGGTGAGGGCGGTGCTTGCCAAAAAGTCGGCAGCCGCAGAGGCATCTGCCCAGCGACTGAACAAATCCACCTGCTCCTGCACCGTCAGGAAGGCACGGATCTGCTTAAAAAAGGCCTGAAATTCCTCCGGGCCCATTCTCGGGTCACCGAAACCCTCCAGTCCGCCCCGGCGGGCCACCAGCTCTTCAAGCAGGGTCAGACCCTCGGCCCTTTCCGCCTGGGCCGTGAGGTTGCGGCTGAGTAGGTCCAGCACTCGGTAGGGCCGCAAACCATCGAGCTCGTCGCTGAGTTGCTGGCGAATGGCTGGTAATTGGCCCATCCGCTGCAGCAGCTGCTGGCCCTGCTGCAGGGTCTGGGCGGCGGCCTCGTAGCGCCGCTGCTGGTGCAGGTCGACGGCGGCCGCCAGACAGCAGAGGCCAGCTAGCAGGGCCAGGTCGGCCTCGCGGCTGCTGCCCAGCGCTGGCGTCTGAGGTGGCTGCAGGGCCCGGTAGGCGAGCTCGAAGCTTTCGAAGGCTTGACCCGCTTCGAGCAACAGCAGCAGGCCGCCCACCTCCTTGCTGGTGGGCACATCCAGGGCAGGCATCAGCGCTGGCCCGCTACCGGCTAGCGCCGTCAGGTCGGATTCGTAGGCTTGGCGCCGGCTGCTGTCGCTGAGCAGGTCGGCGCTGGCGCGTAGTAGTTCCTCACGGGCTAGCAGGGTTTCCTGGGTAAATCCCTGATCTGGCGCCCGGTCGATGCGTTGCTGCAGGGTGCGCAATAGGGATTGCAAGTCCGTGGTCGGGTTGACTCCGAGCAACCGGAAATGATCGATCGGCAGTTCCAATCCAGGCCCTTCACTGGTGGCTGACTGTAGGCAGGGTCAGCGGTTGTGGCACAGATTGTCAGCTGCTGCGCGAACAGACCTCGTACAGTTGGGCAATGACGCAGGCGGACATGGGCCACGACATTGCGGCGGCACCTGGATCAGCTTCTGGAGCACCGACCTGTTCAGCCGACGTCACCAGTTTGGTGGGGGCTCACGCTGAGCGCCTCGAGAACCTTTACCCATCCGTGCCTGCCACGGTGAATCGCGAGGAGGGCTTGATGCTCTACCGCGATATGACCCTGGGTCGGCGCTTTGAGGACAAGTGCGCGGAGATGTATTACCGCGGCAAAATGTTTGGCTTTGTGCACCTCTACAACGGCCAAGAGGCCGTAAGTACGGGCGTGATCAAGGCGATGAAGCTGCAGCACGACTGGTTTTGCAGCACCTACCGCGACCACGTGCACGCCCTGAGCTGCGGCGTGCCGGCCCGCGAGGTTATGAGCGAGCTGTTCGGTAAGGAAACCGGCTGCAGCAAGGGCCGCGGCGGCTCCATGCACCTTTTTTCCAAGGAGCACCACCTACTGGGGGGCTATGCCTTCATCGGTGAAGGGATTCCCGTGGCCCTAGGAGCTGCCTTCACCAGCCGCTACAAGCGCGATGCCCTGGGCGATGCCAGCAGCGACTCTGTTACCGCTGCCTTCTTCGGTGATGGCACCTGCAACATTGGCCAGTTTTATGAGTGCCTAAACATGGCGGCGCTTTGGAAGTTGCCGATTCTGTTTGTGGTCGAGAACAACAAGTGGGCCATCGGCATGGACCACAACCGCGCCACCAGCGATCCGGAGATTTGGCGCAAAGCCGCTGCCTTTGGCATGGCCGGAGAGGAGGTGGATGGCATGGACGTGCTGGCGGTGCGTGCCGCCGCCCAGCGGGCCGTTGAGAGGGCCAGGGCCGGAGAGGGCCCCACCCTGCTGGAGTGCCTCACCTACCGCTTCCGCGGCCATTCCCTGGCTGACCCCGACGAGCTGCGCGAAGAGGCCGAGAAGGAGTTTTGGGCCAAGCGCGATCCGATCAAATCCCTTGCCGCCCGCTTGATCGAGCAGGGATTGGCTACGGCCGAGGAGCTCAAGGCGATCGAGAAGGAGATCGATGCCGAAGTGGCTGATTGCGTCGAATTCGCCCTAGCGGCTCCCGAACCCAAGCCGGAAGAGCTCACC
This sequence comes from Cyanobium usitatum str. Tous, assembly GCF_963920485.1. Classification (NCBI taxonomy): domain Bacteria; kingdom Bacillati; phylum Cyanobacteriota; class Cyanophyceae; order Synechococcales; family Prochlorococcaceae; genus Cyanobium; species Cyanobium usitatum. The sequence goes on from NZ_OY986431.1 coordinate 506,823, forward strand.
CGCTACATCTGGGCGGAAGACTGATACCCGTGCCTTAAAGCGTGGTGGGAGTGCGGCGGGTGAGGTTGCGCAGCTTGCGCAGGGCTTTGAGTTCTACCTGGCGCACCCGCTCCCGGGACACATCGAGCCGCCGGCCGATCTCCGCCAGGGTTTGACGCTCCTCTCCCTCTAGCCCGAAGCGCAGTTGCAGCACCTGACGCTCTTGGTCGCTCAAATGGCTCAGCCAGCGCCCTAGCTGCTCTTGATGGATGCCCCGCTCCACGCGGTCGAGGGGCTCCTCCTCGGAGGAATCGGCGATCAGATCGCCCAGGAAGCTGCGGCCTTCATCACCGTTTACAGGCGCATCCAGGCTCGAGGTGGTGAGGGACTGGCGCAACAGGCCATCAAGCTCTTCGATCGGGATGGCCATGGCCTCGGCGATCTCCTGGCGGCTGGGCATGGCGCCGAGCTTGTGGGCAAGCTCGAGGCTCACCTTGCGAATGGTGGTGAGGCGCTCGCTGAGATGCACCGGCAGACGAATCGTGCGCGACTGGCAAGCGATCGCTCGGGTCATGCTCTGGCGGATCCACCAGAAGGCATAGGTAGAAAACTTATAGCCACGGGTGGGATCAAATTTTTCAACGGCCCGCTCTAGTCCCAGCGAACCTTCCTGGATCAAGTCGAGCAGCTCGAGACCCTTGCCTTGATATTTTTTGGCAACACTTACAACTAGGCGCAAATTGGCCTTCATCATGCGCTGCTTAGAGCGCTTGCCGATGCGCAGCAATTTCTTTTCTAGGTCGCTGAGCTCCCGGTCTCCCTCCTCCGTGAGGCGCATCATTGTTTGCACCTGATTGCCGAGTTCGATCTCTTCAGCTGGCGTCAACAGGGGCTCCCGCCCGATCGTGGCCAGATACCAAGTAATCGGGTCGCTACTTCTACGGCGACTGCTTTCGCTGACCCTCGTCGGGGATGAGGTCATTGGTACGCCTATCGATGGAGTCGACTATCGAGGCAAATTCGGCTCTAAGAGGGTGTTTTCAGCAACCCTTTAGCTTTCACTTGCAAAACAACACAGAAGCAGCCCTGTCCTGGTCTGACATTTGCTGATTTCCGTGTTGTGATCAACACAGCTGAGCCAGATTTTCTGCCACCTGCATTGGTGTGAAACCGTTCTCGGCCTTTTCCCCCCGTCGCCCAGCCTGGGCGTGGGCCAGTGCTGCGGCGGCGAGCCAGGCGGCGTCGGCGTTGCCGCTGGCGGCTAGGGCCATAGCTCCTATGCCGGCGGCGTAGCCAGCCAGTACGTCTCCGAGTCCTGTTCTGGCACTGCCGGGGCTGGCTTCAAGCAGTTGCCAGCGGCGGCCATCGGGGGCTGCCACGATGCTGCGGGCCCCTTTGAGCAGCACGCAGGCCCCACTGCTGCTGGCCGCCTGGCCGGCTGCCTCCAGGGCGGTGCTGCCAGCTAGCTCGGGGAAAAGGCGGGCAAATTCGCCGGGATGGGGGGTGATCCAGGTGGGCCCCTGACGCTGCTGGAGCCACTGGCTTGCCTGCAGACCCAGCCCTTGGCTCACCGGCCCCGCTAGGTGGTTGAGGCCATCTGCATCCAGCACCAGCAGCCCCTGCCAGCTCAGTAGCTCATTCCAGCTTGGCGGATTGGGCCAGCAGTTGGCCTCCCCCAGGCCGGGCCCGACCAGCAGGGCATCCAGCCGCTGGGGATCGAGTTCGGCTGGGGGATCGAGGCTCAGCACCACTTGTGGGTGCTGCTGCCAGATGCTGCTGGCCAGGGCCTCGGGCAGGGCGGCCCGCAGGCTGCCGCAGCCGCTGCTGCTGGCGCCGGCCAGGGCCAGGCTGGCGGCCCCCCGATAGCTATCGCTGCCCGCCACCACCAGCAGCCGGCCGCGCTGATATTTCGATGCCGCCGGGTTGAATTTGGGTTTGGGTCGTGCCGCCAGGTCTCGCTCCCCCAGAGCCAGGGGCACGCTTATAGGAAGCTGCAGCAGCAGCGATGGCGGTAGGCCCAGATCTACCCAGTGCAGCCCCCCCACAGCCTCTAGGGCCCCGTCTTGAACCAGGCCGGTCTTGATGAGGCCGATTGCATAGGTGCTGATGGCCTGGGCCGTGTATGAGCCGGTGGCTTGGCCGCTGTCGGCGCAGAGGCCCGTGGGCACATCAATCGCCACCAGCGCACCAGGCCGCTGGCGCTGGCGCTGCCGCAGCAGGGCTTCGATCGCCTCTCCAGGCGCCCGCCGCTGGCCGCTGCCCAGCAAGGCATCGATCCAGAGGGCGGCACTGCTGGGATCGGGGCTGGCCTCCAGCCGGGGAATGCCAAGCCACAGGGCGTGGCGCAGGTGGGCGGCGCTGAGCGGCTTGTGGCGCTCAAACGGGCTCCAGATGGCCGTTGAGATGCCGGCCAGGTGCAGTTCCCGGGCGATCACCAGCCCATCGCCGCCGTTGTGGCCTGGCCCCACCAGCACCAGCGCCCCATGGCGCGCCAGCCGCTCGCCGTGTTGCTCCAGCAGCAGCCGACTCACCGCCAGGGCGGCCTTCTCCATCAGGGCTTCCACCGGCAGGCCGCTGGCGAAAAGTTGCTCTTCCAGCGCGGCCATCTGGGCGCTGTTGACCAGCAGGTGGCGGCCATTGCGCTCCGGCCAAGGGGCTACGGCGGAAGGCTCTCCCAACCCCTTTAAGGCATCTGGGTTTCATGATGGGAGTACTCCCGCCAGCTGTCTGCCCTTTGCCTGCTCCAGTGGCTTCTTCCGCTTTTGTGCCGCCTGCCTCTACGCCCGCTGGCCAGGCCGCTTTAGAGCGGCTGCGGGCCTGGCCCGGGGAGCATCGCGTTGCGGTGGGCCTCTCAGGCGGCGTTGACAGCTCCTTGACGGCTGCCCTGCTGGTGGAAGCGGGCTGGCAGGTGGAGGGCCTCACCTTGTGGCTGATGAGTGGCAAGGGTGCCTGCTGCGCCGAGGGCCTGGTGGATGCCGCCGGCATCTGCGAGCAACTCGGCGTGCCCCACCACGTGGTGGATTTTCGCGAGCACTTCCAGGCCCAGATCGTTGATTTTCTGGTGCAGGGTTATCAGGCCGGCGTGACCCCACTGCCCTGCTCTCGCTGCAATCGGGAGGTGAAATTTGGGCCGATGCTCCAGTGGGCTGAAAGCGAGCGGAGCATCGGCCGGCTCGCCACGGGCCATTACGCCCGGGTGCGCCATGGCGCTAACAGCGACAACGGCCGTCACCAGCTGTTGCGCGGCTTAGATGGCCAGAAGGATCAGAGCTACTTCCTCTACGACCTCCCCCAGGAGGCCCTGGGCCGGTTGGTGTTTCCCCTCGGCGAGCTCACCAAGGCCGACACCCGGCTGGAGGCGGAGCGCCATGGCCTGCGCACGGCCCAGAAGCCCGAGAGCCAGGACCTCTGCCTGGCCGACCACCACGGCTCGATGAAGGCCTTTCTCGATGCCTACCTGCCGCCGCGCCAGGGTCAGATCGTGCTTACCGATGGCACGGTGGTGGGCGAGCACGACGGCATTGAGCATTTCACGATCGGCCAGCGCAAGGGCCTGGGGGTGGCCTGGAGCGAGCCGCTGCATGTGGTGCGCCTCGATGGCGCCATGAACCAGGTGGTGGTGGCTCCCCGCGCTGGTGCGGCCCGGGGCGAAGCGTTGGTGGGGGCGGTGAATTGGGTGTCGATCGAGCCACCTACGGGGCCGATGGAGCTGGAGGTGCAGGTGCGCTACCGCAGTGCACCCGAGCCGGCCCGGCTGATTCCCTTGCCCGCCAACGACGCCGATAGGGCAGCCCTGCGGCCCCACCGGGTGCGGTTGGAGTTTGCCGAGGAGCAGTTTTCGATCACGCCTGGTCAGGCGGCGGTGTTCTACGCCGGTGAGGTGCTGCTCGGTGGAGGCCTGATTCAGTCCTGAGCCCAGCCAGTCCTGAGCCCAGCAAGTCACCAGTAGGGGTCGCTGGCTAGCTCCACCGTTAGCGAGCCCGAGCGGCTGGCGGGCACCGTGGCGATGCAGGCCCGCACCACCTGGCCGTTGACTTCGATTTCGCAGGCGCCGCAACTGCCGCCCAGGCAGCCGGTGGGGATCAGAAAGCCTGCGGCCTGGGCTGCCACCAGCCAGTCACAACCAACGTTGCAGCTGCTGGTTTGGCCGTTGGGCCAGTGGATGCTGGTGGTGGAGGCGGCCATTTAGGGGCTCAGCAGGGGTTCGAGGTTCACGTGGGCCTCAAAGGCATCGGCGAGTCGCTCTAGCAGGGCGTCTCGCTGCCGGCTGTGGTGGGGCGGGTTCTCCGGCAGGGCAGCCAGGCCGCGACGCTGGCGAAGTTGGTTGAGCCAACGGCGCCGCCAGGGACCGCTCTCGAACACCCCATGCAGGTAGGTGCCAGCCACCAGGCCGCCCGCTTCGCCAAAGCTGCACCAATGGCCCAGGTCTGGATCGCTGGCGAGGGGCTGCAGGGGGCCGGTGGTTTCGATGGGGCTGCTGAGGCCGCGATGCAGCTCGAATCCCTCCAGGTTCAAGCCCTCGCCGGGCCAGCGGGCCGTGCTTTGGCGCTGGCGCAGGGCCTTGCGGCCGCCGAAGCAGGTGCGTAGCGGCAGCAGATCCAGACCGGCCACCACCTCCCCGGCGGCGCCATCGCCGCCCTCCAGGCCCTGCGGATCCAGTAGCTCCCGGCCCAGTAGCTGCAGGCCGCCGCAAATCCCAAACACCTGCCCCCCGCCGGCGACGTAGCTGCGCAGCTCCTGCCCCAGCCCAGCTCGCTGCAGGGCCGCCAGATCCCGCAGGGTCTGCTTGCTGCCCGGCACGATCACCGCATCGGGGCTTCCCAGCGGCTCCCCCGGCGCCAGCCAGCGCAGCTGGACGCTGGGTTCGGCTTCGAGGGGGTCGAGATCGGAGAAATTGCTCAGCGATGGCAGGCGCAGCACGGCGATCTCCAGCTCGGCGCCGCTTTTGCGGCCGCGGCGCTCCAGTAGATCGAGGGAGTCTTCTGGCGGAAATAGCTCGTCGAGCCAGGGCATCACCCCCAGCACGGGGATGCCGGTGTGGGCCTCCAACCAGCGGCGCCCCTCGTCAAACAGCTCACGCCGGCCGCGGAAGCGGTTGATCAGCAGGCCGCGGATCAGGGGTCGCTCCACCGGCCGCAGCAGTGCCAAGGTGCCCACCAATTGGGCAAACACACCACCGCGCTCGATGTCGGCCACAAGGATGCAACGGGCCCGCAGAAATTGGGCTAAACGCAAATTTGTGAGGTCCCGTGATTGCAGGTTTACCTCCACCGGGCTGCCCGCCCCCTCCAGCACCAGGCGCCCCCCCGGATGGGCCGCCTGCAGCTCGCTCAGGCCGGCGCGAATAGCCGCCCAGCCCGGCCGGAACCAGTCGCGGTAGTAGTGCTCGGCGCGGGCCAGCCCCACCGACTGGCCCAGATGGATCAGCTCGCTGGTGGAGTCGCCCTGGGGCTTGAGCAGCACCGGATTCATGCTGTGGTGGGGCTCCAGGCCGGCGGCCCAGGCCTGCAGCGCCTGGGAGTAGGCCATTTCACCGCCCACCTGGTCCACCCAGGCGTTGTTGCTCATGTTCTGCCCCTTGAAGGGCAGGGGCGTCTCGCCGCGGCGGCGCAGCACCCGGCAGAGGGCAGCGGTCATCAGCGACTTGCCAGCCCCGCTACTGGTGCCCAGCACCATCAGGGGCCGGGGAGAGAGCTGGCTCATTCGTTGGCCCGGCTGTGGTCTGCAAACCACCGTTCCAATTCCGACCAGGGAAGTTCGCCTGCCGCAAGCCGTTGAATCGTCACAACAACACTCTCATTGCTGGCTTGAAAGCCGAAGCTATTTAGGCCCAGGAACACAACGGCCACGAGAAACCCACTCCGTTTGTTCCCATCGCTGAAGGGGTGGGCGCGCACAAGAGCCTCGGCGTAGGCAGCGGCCAGTTGGGGGATTGTGGTCAGCTCTCCGTAGACCCAGCGCTGCCTGGGCCTGGCCAGGGCAGATGCCAGAGCGGTCTCGCTGCGAACGCCCCGAAGTCCACCATGCTCCAGGGTCTGCTGGTGGTGGATGGCTTTCACCGCTATGTCAGGCACCCATCGTGGTTCCTGGATGTCGCTCAATGGGCCAATTCACGCAGGGCTGGTTGGAACTGGCGCGCCGCATCTGTTGCGAGTGCCAGCGCTTCCTGCACGGTGGGATCGAAGGGGGAGAGCAGGATGCCGTGCTCTGTTTCGATTGCCTGCACGCGATCTCCCGGAGCCAGGTGAAACCGGCGGGCCATCTCGGAGGGGATCGTGGCGCTCACAGAGCCGCCAGCCTGGCGAAGCGTGACTTCTGTTGGCATCACCCTATGGCAAGTAGCACTTCAATGCTACGAGCTGCTGGCGTTCACAGTCTGGGCCGGTGGCGGCGCAGCCAGTGCTGCAGGCGTACGGGGCCGCTGGCGCCTGGAATCTCGCCAGGCCACTGGGCCAAAACTTCGCGTCCCATGGGAGTGAGCCGCACCCGCTCGGTGAGGCCCTGGCCGTCCACTTCGCGTCGCAGCACTCCGAGCTGGATCAGCCAGATCCAATGGGCTTCAACTCGATCGGCACTCGCTGCTCCCTGGCAAAGGCTCTGGAGGTCGTTCCGGCGGCAGAGCTCGCTGCCGCTGAGAGCCCGATCGTTCACCTCCACGTAAAACGCCCGCCTAAATGGCAGGCAGCGCATTGCCTGGCTGGCCCTGGACAGGGAGCGTTTGTTTTGAAGCAGGGGGTCGATAGCGGCGGCTTCCCGGTGTTGCATAGAAGGATTCTCCCTGACCCCATGCTCGTGCTCGCCTCCGCCTCCCCCGCCCGCCGGCGCCTGCTGGAGCAGGCCGCCATTGCCCACCGCGTGCAGGTGAGTGGCGTGGATGAAGACGCGATCTACCACACCGATCCGGCCCAGTTGGTGCAGCTGCTGGCGAAGGCGAAGGCTCAGGCGGTGCGCGATGCCTGCACCGACGCCTCGATCACGGCGGTGTTGGGCTGCGATTCAGTGCTGGCCTTTGAAGGGGAGGTGTTCGGCAAGCCGATCGACGCTGCTGAAGCCATCGCCCGCTGGCAGCGGATGGCTGGTGGCTGGGGGGAGCTGCACACCGGGCACTGTTTGTTGGCGGTGGGTGCAGCGCGGGAGTGTCCAGCTCTGGATATCCATGGACATCCGACCACGGAACGCCTCGCGACCATCACCACCCGCGTGCACTTCGCGCCGCTCACCGCCGCAGAGATCGAGGCCTACGTGGCCACCGGTGAACCGCTGCAATGCGCTGGGGGCTTCGCTCTGGAGGGGCGCGGTGGTGCTTTGGTGGAGCGGATTGAGGGCTGTTTTTCGAATGTGATCGGCCTCAGCCTGCCGCTGATACGTTTATGGATGGGGAGGTTGACATCTCAATGATGACGTCCTCGCCAGCCTGTGGCTTCCAGCCCGTTGTGCAGAGCTCAAACTTTGAGCATTGGCGCGACCACTTGCAGCAGCAGCTTGGGGAGTGCCGTGTGACTTGCACGGCGCATGACCAGGAGACGTTTCAAGCCAGCATTCGTGTGGCACACGTCGGCCCACTCAGCTTGGTGGAGCTGCATGGTGATGGAGGTGGTTTGGAGCTGTTGCGCTGCCAAAGTGCGGATCTTGCTGTGCTTTGGATCCCGGAGCACGGCACCACGCTGGAGCAGCAGGCTGATCAGCCTGATCCACTGATCAGCAGTCCCGGTCAGGGCCTCTGGATTGCTCCAGCTGCAGAGCTGCAGGGCCAAACACCAAAGCGCTCCAGTGGGGTGTCGATCCTCCTCCCACGGGCGCTGTTGGCGGTCTGGTCCGACCAAGGTGGAGATACGAGCCTGCTGGATCCCTTCCGCACTGTGCGCCAGCCCACGGTGGTGGCCCTGCTGCGACAGGCCCGTGCCTTGATCGATGCGGCACGTTTGCATCCCGAATGGCTCGACCACAGCGCAGGAGAGTTCTGGCGGGCGTTGGTGAACCATCGCGATGCGGTGGGGAGTTGCGCGCTGCCACCGCCAAGCCCCGATCTCACCGATCGGTTTCTCCAACTTGTCCAAAAGAAGCTGAAAGCCAGGCCTGCACATCGCTTAGGATTGCAGGCCATGGCCTTGGAACTGCATTGCTCTGCACGAACCCTGCAGAACCATCTCCGATCCGATCTGGATGCCACACCACGTGAGATCTGGACGGCGCTTCAGGTGCAGCATCGCTACCCGGCGTGAGGCCATGTGCTTCAGATCGGCACGCCTCTGTTGCCATGGGCATTGCTCCCTGGCTAAGGCCTGGGTATGCCCTGTTTGCCTCCGATGAAGTCCATCGCTCTCTTCGTGTTTGGAAACCTCCTGGTTGGTAGTGGATTGGCGTTAAACGCCTCTGCCATGGAGCCAATGCAGCTCTCCATCGCTCCGGTATCAGTGGATCAGCCTGTCGCCGCGGAGCAAAGCCACCTGCAGACTGCATCCTCACAGATGCGCAGTGGCGTCACCCGCGATGGTGATCTCCCTCTGGAATTCAAGAAGCCCACTGGCCCGAAGGCCCATCACGTGATCAATCTGAGCTTTTAGGCGTTTGATCACTCAGCCCCAGCAGCTGCTGCACGGTTTGAAGAATCTTGCGGCTGCTGCTGGCCACGCGTTCGAGGTCTTGCAGCGTGCTGAGCAATAAGGGCTGGCTTTGCTGCAGGAGTTGCTGAGCCTGGCGGGAGGTTTGCTCGGCGCTGCTGCCGGTTGAACGCAGCTGTTGCAATGTCTGCCGCAGCTGAGGTGTGGTGGTTGCCGTTTCCCGATCCAATGTGGAGGCCAGCTTGTTGATCCCGCGAAGGGTGGCGGGGATCTCATGGCTGGTGAGGCGTGTTGTGTTTTTGAGCGTCGCCAGCAGTTCGGTTTGCGTGTCGATCAGGCGGCGCATCAGGTTGTTGATCGCCACAGGTTGCACATAGGGCAAGGTGCGCGCTGCGAATTTGGCGCCAGGTTCAGTGGCCTGTGGATCCGCGCTGATGATCACGAAGTGATCACCCACAACGCCTTCTTGGCCAAGGCTGGCCATGCTTTTGGGGCCAATCAGATCAGCATGCCGTTCTTGCACCCGCAGGGTGACTTTCACCTTGGCGTTGGGTTCGAGCTGTAGGGCCTGCACCTTGCCCACGGGGATGCCTGAAATGCGCACGTCCTGCCCGGAACGCAGCCCTTCGGCATTGCTGCTCACCAGATGCAACAACACCCAGCGTGTGCCCCATTGCTGTTCGCGTGCCATCCCCACCACCAAGGCAACCGCCAGCACCAGGCCGGAACCCAAAAACACATAGCGCTCGCGCAGGCTGTTAGGGGGGATGGTGGGGCTCATTGCGGGCTTGCGCTCAGGTGCAAGGGATCGATCACGCTGATCCATAGCAATTTGAGTGATAGCAGCAAGAGAAATCCTTCGGCGAGCTGATCGCTCACCAAGAGGCCTGGATCCTGGCCGCGCTGCAGAGCACGCCGGCTACGCCATTGGCACCACCCACTCATTACGGCAAGAAACACGCCTGCCCGCAGGCACGAGCGGGCGACATCCGGCAGCAGAACTCCATAAAGCAGATCGCGAAATTCACCTACCAGATCGCTACGCGGTGTTCCCAGCACCCCGCCACACATCGCGGCTGCCAGAAACAGCAACTGGAGCAGAGCACCCACAAGACCTGCCGCTGCGAGCCTCTCAACGCGGTAAGCGTCTCCAACGTCTTGAAGACGCTGGATCCAGCGGGGCAGGAGCAGTGCCAGCGCAAACAGCGCCACCATCATGGGCCCGACCAGCTGCAGCACTAGCAGGATTAACAACTCCAGGCTGAAGCGGCTGGTTTGTGCCAGTGGCCCGCTGGCCAGCTGCACAATTCCAAGGCCCACCACGAAGCCCGCGACAATCACAGGACCACCGCAACGCTCGCCATAGCGCTCGGCCAGCTTGGCCATCGCGGAGAGGCTTTGAAGGCCAGCCATCGCTTTCATGATTCCCTTGATAGTTCCGTGATGCGCATGCACTAGGCACGGCTGGTCACTCAATCACGCCATCGCTGATGAAGCTGATGTGTCGGCCTAGGTAGCTCTTATTGGAAAAGAGAATTGAGCAGGTTGCCGAGGGCATTGCCAACAGCTGCATCGCGGTTGCTGCTGGAGTTGCGGTTGGAATTCTCCTGGGTGGCCACCAGCTTGTAGTCGCCGAAGCGGAAGATACCGGTGTTGCCGTGGTCGATGAAGGTCACCGGCCAGGTGCCGCCGAAACCATCACGAGTCTGGAAGCCCCCACCCACTTGCTGGAAGGTGTAGGTGTTGCCGTTCTGAAGTTGCACCTCGTAGCGGTTCTGGCCGCCCTGGCTCACCTGCTTGAGTAGGCAGGGGCCGTCGTAGACGCGTTGGCTACCGCGGCTGAGGCTGCAAAGCCCTGTATCTCGGCTCACCTGGGCCTGGCCGGGCCTGGTGCTGGAGCCGAACAGCTGATTGGTGAGTCCGGCTGCCACGTTGCGTTCACCCCATCCGTCGTTCCAGCAGGTGCGCTTGGCCACGCTGCAGGCCTGGCCAGTGCTCAGGCGGAAGTCGCGGCTGCTGGTTTGGCTGAGGTTTTTGGAGAGATGGTTGGCGGCCTTCTTGCCGTAAACGTCGGAGGTGATCCCGATGGAGGGGCCGTAGCTGTCGTAGCAGGTTTTACCAACCGAATCGCACACCACCCCGGGGCGCGGGTAGGTCAGGCCGGCAGGTTGGGCCAGGGCTCCGCTGCTGATGACTAGTGGCAGGGTTGCAGCGAGTAGCAAGGTTGTTCTGCTCATGGGCTGATGGCGCGACGCAATACTCGAACACTAGAAAGCAGCGTCTCGTTTGGCTTGTCTCGTGCTGAGTCTTGCGCTGGCTTTACCGCCCCAGCTCGGCAGAATGAAAGCACTCCTGGGCACTGGTGATGGCTGCAGCACGCAATCCATGGCATCTCGCAATTGTGGCTGCAGCCTGTTTTGGTGCGGCAGTTGGCTGGCAGCCGCTGGCTCGGGCGGAGACACCGCAGGCCCTGGCCATCCTGCTGAAGCAACTGCAGGCCAAGCCGATGGGGCTCTATGACGGTGTTCGCTTATTCCGTATTGCCCAGCCTGGAGGTGGATCACTCACGCTCACTGTGAGCTGTGCGCGCGAGCAATGGCGCGTGCAGAACAGCGACAGCGCCAAGGGGCGGCCCAGTTTTTACGACACGCCTTTTCTCTCTGCCAAGGGGATTGCCCGCACCTCGGTGTGTACAGCTCCTGCGCGGGTGCTGGAGTAATGGCCTGGGGGTGCTAGGTGACGGGGTCAACGCAAAGCTGATGCGGCCCACTGCAAGCAGTTAATCCACATGCCGAATGCACGCTATCTAAGGTGAGTGTCTTTAAAGACAGTTCAACTTCAAGCATTCTCCCTGGCTGTTCTACTGCCGAAGGCGTCGGCTTACAAAGGTGTGCTGAAAAATAATGGTACCAGCAGTGCTGTTTGCGGCAAGTAAAAACAACCCGCAAATTGCCGTATTTCTAGTCTGGCGGAGTATTTCGTGAAGCTTGTGCTGTGATTGTATTGCTGTGTTGGATCACGCCCATTGATTCTTGAGGGTGATTGCTTCGAGCTCAACAGCGCATTTATGATTAGCTTTTCGCGGAACAGGCTTTTGCTTCAGGTGTCATCATCAAGTTTACTAAGGCAGGTCCTTGCTCACCTACGCTTCCTGCTAGTTGAGAAATCACAGTAAGAGCCCTTCCGTCGTAGCGGCTCTGGTAACTCGTGACCATGCAGTTACAATAGCTACTCTGATTTCTGACGCCTGGGGTTTTGCCTTGAAGGCATCCTTTTAGGAAGCCATCTCTGAATTGCTTGGTGAGTTGTGAATTTGTTGGATTGCCTTGGGCAAGGCTTGGTGTGATTGATGCAAGGCTTGTGAGTGCAGATATGAAGAGAGCTGTGATGAATGGAGCTGTGATGAATGGAGGATGGTTGCTCATGTTGATTCTGAGAGTGGAAGATGTTGGGTTCGCTGGATTTGTGTCGGCTAGGGTGTTGCTTTGCTGGTTGGGCCATGTTCGATTGATTTTCCGCCGATAAGTGATCGGAGTTGATTCATGGCACGCTGGAACATTGTTTCCTGTTCGGCTAAGCGATTCTCCAGGTCTTGAATTTTCTTGTCTTGAAGTCTATTTTCGGTTTCTGATTGATTCTTTTCTTGCTCGAGCTGTTCAATTCGGCTCTTAAGCATGGCGATCAGCTGCGTTGTGGCCTTGTTGTTTGGGCTAGCGCTATCGGGGTGCTGGTCTTTGCTCAGCTTGTCGAGCTGCATCTTTAGGTCGGCGATTTGGGTGTCACGAGCCTTGACTTCCTGTTGAATCTTTTCAAGATTGCTCTGAACGTTGGACAGCTCCTGAGAGGTTTCTCGAGACGGCTTGCTGGAGGCCTTGGCGATCCTCCCCAATGGGAAGGAAAAGCCGAGTCGACCGGCTACCGAGGGCGTCGATCCGTACTCGTAATCGATCGAGGGGGTGTAAGCGAGTGCTCCATTGAGGTGGAGTCGATCGCCGACACGCACCGCGCAGCCTGCAGAAATCGCGTACTGACTGCCGTAACCACCGGTGCCGACACCGCAGCGAACAGGTTCATCGTCCTGAAGCGACACCTGAGGGATCGCCGACAGGGCAGCTGCGACCGCTCCGGAGGATTCAACGGCCTGACCCAGTCCGCGAGCAGCAGATTCCAGCCTGTTGGTGGTGGATTGAAGCTGGGGGATGGTGCTGTTGACCGCTTGATCCACCTGCTGGAGGGAGACAGATGAGGATCGCTGCAACGTTCCATCGCTTTCGGCGGCGACCAAAAATGTCCCTTTCCCGGACAGTGATTTGACCTTGAGGCTGTCGGTGTTGGTGCCACCGGTGACGGTGAGGCCGTTGTTGATGGTGGCTCCGCCGGTGACGGTGGCTCCGCCGGTGACGGTGAGGCCGTTGTTGATGGTGGCTCCGCCGGTGACGGTGAGGCCGTTGTTGATGGTGGCTCCGCCGGAGAGAGTGGTCGCACCTTGAACAGTGAGGGTGCTCTGGAAGTTGGCAGCGCCAGTGGCGGTGAGGGTATTGAGGGTGGTGTTCCCGGAGACATTGAGGGCACCGCCAACAGTCAGGTTATTGGCTGTGGTGAGAGATCCGTTGTTGACAGAAATTCCAGCTGCACGTTTGAGAGTGCCATCGCCATTGGCAAAGACCATCTCATTGCCATTGCCGGCAAGATTGGCAATGGTCGTCTCTTGATTTGCGGAGCCGAGCATTAGCTGATTGTCCCGAGTTGTTCTTGCACTTGCACCAATTGCGGTTGCTCTCGTCCCGGTGGCGACTGCTCCAGCACCAAGCGCTGTCACATCAGTGCCGTTGGCTACCGCCCCGGTGCCGACTGCAAGTGCGTTGGTGTTGAATCCCTCGGCACGTGCTCCAGCACCAATCGCAGTCACGTTGACGCCGTTGGCAACAGCATCGGTTCCGTAGGCAAAAGCATTGGTGCCGTTGGCGGTCGTATTGAATCCGATGGCAATACCTCCTTCCGCTGTGGAGTTGGCTGCGAAGCCAACGGCAATGGATCCTTCACCTCGGGAGGTGGCGACCACGCCAATCGCTGTTGAGCCATTGCCAGATGCGTTGGTTTCGGCTCCGAGAGCGGTTGAGCCGAGAGTTGCGTCGGCTGTGCTGTTGGCTCCGATGGCTGTATCAAAATCACCCAATGCTTCAGCGCTTGGTCCGTAGCACGCGGAGTTGACGCCGGTGCGGTTGCAGAACGTTGTGGTGTTAGTAGGCAGAACGATAAAACCGAGCTGGCCTTGACTATCAGTCGTGAGGACTTGTGTTGTTCCTGATGTCTGGTTTGTGGTGTAACCAGTCAATGTAACGTTACCGCGTGCCGTGAAGTTACCCGTCACTGACTGATTGCCACCGATGGTCTGCGACCCGGTTACTGACTGATTGCCGTTAACGGTTTGGGTGCCGTTAACGGTGAGTGAGTTGTTCACGGTGGTGGCGCCATTCAGTGTGGTGGCACCTGTGACACCGAGGTTTCCACCGATGGTTTGATTGCCGGTGATTGCAGAGCTGCCAGCAACGGTCTGATTTCCAGCAACGGTTTGATTGCCACCGATGGTCTGCGACCCGGTTACTGACTGATTGCCGTTAACGGTTTGGGTGCCGTTAACGGTGAGCGAGTTGTTCACGGTGGTGGCACCATTCAGTGTGGTGGCTCCTGTGACACCGAGGTTTCCACCGATGGTTTGATTGCCGGTGATTGCAGAGCTGCCAGCAACGGTCTGATTTCCAGCAACGGTTTGATTGCCACCGATGGTCTGCGACCCGGTTACTGACTGATTGCCGTTAACGGTTTGGGTGCCGTTAACGGTTTGGGTGCCGTTAACGGTGAGTGAGTTGTTCACGGTGGTGGCGCCATTCAGTGTGGTGGCACCTTGAACAGCGAGTGTGCTCTGGAAGTTGGCAGCGCCAGTGGCGGTGAGGGTGTTGAGGGTGGTGGTTCCTGTGACACCGAGGTTTCCACCGATGGTTTGATTGCCGGTGATGGCGGAGCTGCCAGCAACGGTTTGATTTCCAGCAACGGTTTGATTACCACCGATGGTCTGCGACCCGCTCACCGTTTGATTACCGGTGACTGCAAGAGTGCCAACAACGTTGGTGTTCTTGAGGTTGGTGGTGCCAGTCACGGTGAGTGAGTTGTTCACGGTGGTGGCGCCATTCAGTGTGGTGGCACCTTGAACAGCGAGTGTGCTCTGGAAGTTGGCAGCGCCAGTGGCGGTGAGGGTGTTGAGGGTGGTGGTTCCTGTGACACCGAGGTTTCCACCGATGGTTTGATTGCCGGTGATTGAAGAGCTGCCAGCAACGGTCTGATTTCCAGTAACGGTTTGATTACCACCGATGGTCTGCGACCCGGTTACTGACTGATTGCCGTTAACGGTTTGGGTGCCGTTAACGGTGAGTGAGTTGTTCACGGTGGTGGCGCCATTCAGTGTGGTGGCACCTTGAACAGCGAGTGTGCTCTGGAAGTTGGCAGCGCCAGTGGCGGTGAGGGTGTTGAGTGTGGTGGCTCCTGTGACACCGAGGTTTCCACCGATGGTTTGATTGCCGGTGATTGAAGAGCTGCCAGCAACGGTCTGATTTCCAGTAACGGTTTGATTACCACCGATGGTCTGCGACCCGGTTACTGACTGATTGCCGTTAACGGTTTGGGTGCCGTTAACGGTGAGTGAGTTGTTCACGGTGGTGGCACCATTCAGTGTGGTGGCACCTTGAACGTCGAGTGTGCTCTGGAAGTTGGCAGCGCCAGTGGCTGTGAGGGTGTTGAGGGTGGTGGCTCCGGAGACAGCAAGGGTGTCGGTGCTGGTACCACCGGTGACGGTGAGGCCGTTGTTGATGGTGGCGCCACCGTAAAGGGTGGTGGCTCCTGTGACACCGAGGTTTCCACCGATGGTTTGATTGCCGGTGATGGCGGAGTTGCCAGCAACGGTCTGATTTCCAGTAACGGTTTGATTACCACCGATGGTCTGCGACCCGGTTACTGACTGATTGCCGTTAACGGTTTGGGTGCCGTTAACGGTGAGTGAGTTGTTCACGGTGGTGGCGCCATTCAGTGTGGTGGCACCTTGAACAGCGAGTGTGCTCTGGAAGTTGGCAGCGCCAGTGGCGGTGAGGGTGTTGAGTGTGGTGGCTCCACCAACAGTCAGGTCATTGGCAACTGTGAGAGATCCGTTGTTGACGGAAATTCCAGCAGCCCGCTTGAGGGTGCCGTCGCCATTGGCGAAGACCATCTCGTTGCCTGTGCCCGCAAGGTTTGCGATGGTGACTTCACTGCCGGATTTGCCGATGGCTACCTGATCGGTGCGTGTGGATGCAGCGCCATCGCCAAAAGCGATGGAGTTGTCGTAGCTGGCATTGGCCTGATACCCGAGGGCGATGGCATCGTTGGCGTTGGCAACAGCCTGATACCCCATCACGATGGTGCGGTTGCCTGCAGCGCGGGAGTTTTCGCCAATGGCGACCGTGGCCATGCCGGTGGCATTGGATGCCACGCCTATGGCAACGCTGTTAACCCCAGTGGCTTCTGCATAGGCACCAACGGCAACCGATCCATTGGTGGCATCCGAATCAGCGCCGACAGCTGTGGCTTCGAAACCAATGGCGGTGCTGTTGGCACCGATAGCAGATGTGTAATCACCTAGCGCTCTGGAGTTGTTTCCGAAGCAAACAGAATCAATGCCTTGATGGGTGCAGTTGAAGGCATTTTGAATGGCGATTGTGTAATTGGGAGCCAGCGTGGCTGTGCCAGCGGTGATGCGACCTTGCTGATCGATCACCAGATATTCGGTTCCGGAAGATGGTTTGTTGCTCAATCCGGGCAGGAAATAATCAGTTGTGCCATTGCCCTGTGTGCCAAGAGTGATGGAACTGGTGGCTGTAGATCCTGAACTTTGAAGCGCCTGAGCACCTGCGCCGATTGCGGTGGCATTGGCGATGGTGGATTGAGCACCAGTGCCGATTGCTGTTGCGTTGGAGTTGGAACTCACAGCTCCGCTACCTACGGCGATGGAATTCAATGCGGATGCGGTGGCCGAATAACCCCATGCCATGGCGCCAATGCCCGAGGCATTGGCTCTAAGGCCAAGCGCCGTGGCGTCTTGGCCCGAAGCATTGGCTGCAAATCCCAGCGCCATGGCCTGATTGCCCGTGGCGCTGGCTAGATAGCCCAGCGCCGTGGCGCTGCTCCCCGAAGCAGTGGCTGTACGACCCAGCGCCGTGGCGTCTAGGCCCGAAGCATTGGCTTGTGTACCCAACGCCGTGGCGCCGACGCCCGAAGCAGTGGCTAGGACACCCAGAGCCATGGCGTCTTGGCCCGCAGCATTGGCTCCAGCGCCCAGCGCCGTGGCGCCGACGCCCGAAGCGTTGGATTGAGCACCGAGCGCCGTGGATATGTTGCCGAAAGCATTGGCGTCTAAACCCAACGCTGTGGCGCCGACGCCCGCAGCATTGGCTCGAACACCCAGCGCCGTGGCCAGTCGTCCCGAAGCATTGGCAGAATTGCCGAAGGCCGATGCATTGCCACCGTTCGCCGATGCATTCGGCCCATAACAGGTGGCGTTATCACCGGTCGCAGTGCAATTCAGCGATGTCAGTGCTGTTGAGGAGATCGATGAGCGCGAGAGGGTGCCATCGTCGTTGGCCAGAACGAGACCTGTGCCGGTTCCGGTGAGATTGGCAACGGTTGTTGTTGTTGTTGCCGTGCCAAGAACGATTTGATCGGCACGTGTGGTGGCGGCTGATTGTCCAACGGCTGTGGAATTGGTGAATGCAGCAGTGGCTGAAGCACCCAGCGCCGTGGCGGCGTCGCCCCCAGCATTGGCTGAAGCACCCAGCGCCGTGGAGAAACGGCCCGAAGCATTGGCAAGGGCACCTAGCGCCGTGGATAAACTGCCCGAAGCATTGGAGCCGACGCCCAGCGCCGTGGCCTCTGTGCCCGAAGCAGTGGCGAGAGCACCCAGGGCCGTGGCGCCGAGTCCCGAAGCACGGGTTCGCATCCCCAGCGCCGTGGCCTCTATGCCCGAAGCAGTAGCCGCCCTACCGAGCGCCGTGGCGTCAGTGCCCGAAGCATTGGAGTTGACACCCAGCGCCATGGCCCGTTGTCCCGAAGCATTGGCAGAATTGCCGAAGGCCGATGCATTGCCACCGGTCGCCGATGCATTCGGCCCATAACAGGTGGCGTTATCACCGGTCGCAGTGCAATTCAGCGATGTCAGTGCTGTTGAGGAGATCGATGAGCGCGAGAGGGTGCCATCGTCGTTGGCCAGAACGAGACCTGTGCCGGTTCCGGTGAGATTGGCAACGGTTGTTGTTGTTGTTGCCGTGCCAAGAACGATTTGATCGGCACGTGTGGTGGCGGCACCGGTTCCGATGGCGGTGGAGTTGGTGAAGCTGGCCAGGGCACCGGCGCCCAATGCGGTGGTACGGAATCCCGTGGCATTGGCCTTGCGTCCGAGGGCCGTGGCGCTTTCACCGTTGGCGATGGAGGCTTCTCCGAGGGCTGTGGCGGCGGTACCTGCAGCCCGGGCGTTCAACCCGACGGCGGTCGCGGCGATTCCGGAGGCATCGGCGCGAGGACCTAGGGCCGTCGCCTGTAGCTCTGATGCCAGGGCACCGGCGCCCAACGCGGTGGCTTCGAATCCCGTGGCATTGGCCTTGCGTCCGAGGGCCGTGGCGCTTTC
Organism: Cyanobium usitatum str. Tous; assembly: GCF_963920485.1. Classification (NCBI taxonomy): domain Bacteria; kingdom Bacillati; phylum Cyanobacteriota; class Cyanophyceae; order Synechococcales; family Prochlorococcaceae; genus Cyanobium; species Cyanobium usitatum. The sequence goes on from NZ_OY986431.1 coordinate 525,069, forward strand.
ACCGTTGGCGATGGAGCCTTCTCCGAGGGCTGCGGCGGCGGTACCTGCAGCCCGGGCGTTCACCCCGACGGCGGTCGCGGCGGTTCCGCTGGCGTTGGCGTTGCGACCCAGCGCCGTGGAGAAACGGCCCGAAGCATTGGCTGAGTAACCCAGCGCCGTGGCCTCTATGCCCGAAGCAGTGGCTTGTGAACCCAGCGCCGTGGCCTCTGTGCCCGAAGCATTGGCGAGAGCACCCAGGGCCGTGGCGCCGAGTTCCGAAGCACGGGTTCCCCTCCCCAGCGCCGTGGCGTCAAAGCCCGAAGCATTGGAGTTAAAACCCAGCGCCGTGGCCAGTCGTCCCGAAGCATTGGCAGAATTGCCGAAGGCCGATGCATTGCCACCGGTCGCCGATGCATTCGGCCCATAACAGGTGGCGTTATCACCGGTCGCAGTGCAATCCAGCGATGACAGTGCTGTTGAGGAGATCGATGAGCGCGAGAGGGTGCCATCGTCGTTGGCCAGAACGAGACCTGTGCCGGTTCCGGTGAGATTGGCAACGGTTGTTGTTGTTGTTGCCGTGCCAAGAACGATTTGATCGGCACGTGTGGTGGCGGCTGATTGTCCAACGGCTGTGGAATTGGTGAATGCAGCATTGGCTAGAACACCCAGTGCCGTGGAGGAATTGCCTGTAGCATTGGTTCGATCGCCGATCGCTGTGGCTAACGAGCCCGAAGCAGTGGCTTGTGAACCCAGCGCCACGGCTCTCAAACCGGAAGCAGTGGACAAGTAACCCAGCGCCGTGGCGCTGTTGCCCGAAGCATTGGCTGAAGCACCCAGCGCCGTGGCGCTGTTGCCCGAAGCATTGGTGCCTGCGCCCAGCGCCGTGGAGCCGATGCCCGAAGCAGTGGCTTGTACACCCAGCGCCATGGCCAGATTGCCCGAAGCATTGGCTAGAACACCCAGCGCCGTGGCCTCTATGCCCGAAGCAGTGGCTTGTGAACCCAGTGCCGTGGCGTCTTTGGCCGAAGCAGTGGAGCCGACGCCCAGCGCCGAAGAGTAGTTGCCAGAAGCAGTGGCTAGAAAACCCAGCGCCGTGGCGCTGTCGCCCGAAGCAGTGGCTGAAGCACCCAGCGCCGTGGCGCTGTCGCCCGAAGCAGTGGCTGAAGCACCCAGCGCCGTGGCCTCTATGCCCGAAGCAATGGCTGAGTCACCTAGCGCCGTGGCGATGTCGCCCGCAGCATTGGCTGAAGTACCCAGCGCCGAAGAGTAGTTGCCAGAAGCATTGGCTTGTTTACCTAGCGCCGTGGCGCTGTCGCCCGAAGCCTTGGCTGAACGACCCAGCGCCGTGGCCTCTATGCCCGAAGCAATGGAGCCGACGCCCAGCGCCGAAGAGTAGTTGCCAGAAGCAGTGGCTTGTACACCCAGCGCCATGGACAGATTGCCCGAAGCATTGGCTGTACGACCCAGCGCCGTGGCCTCTGTGCCCGAAGCAGTGGCGAGAGCACCCAGGGCCGTGGCGCCGAGACCCGAAGCACGGGTTCGCATCCCCAGCGCCGTGGCCTCTATGCCCGAAGCAGTAGCCGCCCTACCGAGCGCCGTGGCGTCAGTGCCCGAAGCATTGGAGTTGACACCCAGCGCCATGGCCCGTTGTCCCGAAGCATTGGCAGAATTGCCGAAGGCTGATGCATTGCCACCGGTCGCCGATGCATTCGGCCCATAACAGGTGGCGTTATCACCGGTCGCAGTGCAATTCAGCGATGACAGTGCTGTTGAGGAGATCGATGAGCGCGAGAGGGTGCCATCGTCGTTGGCCAGAACGAGACCTGTGCCGGTTCCGGTGAGATTGGCAACGGTTGTTGTTGTTGTTGCCGTGCCAAGAACGATTTGATCGGCACGTGTGGTGGCGGCTGATTGTCCAACGGCTGTGGAATTGGAGAATGCAGCATTGGCTAGAACACCCAGTGCCGTGGAGGAATTGCCTGTAGCATTGGTTCGATCGCCGATCGCTGTGGCTAACGAGCCCGAAGCAGTGGCTTGTGAACCCAGCGCCACGGCTCTCAAACCGGAAGCAGTGGACAAGTAACCCAGCGCCGTGGCGCTGTTGCCCGCAGCATTGGCTAAAGCACCCAGCGCCGTGGCCTCTATGCCCGAAGCATTGGTGCCTGCGCCCAGCGCCGTGGAGCCGCTGCCCGAAGCAGTGGCTTGTACACCCAGCGCCGTGGCGCTGTTGCCCGAAGCATTGGCTCGAACACCCAGCGCCGTGGCCTCTATGCCCGAAGCATTGGCTGAGTAACCCAGCGCCGTGGCCTCTATGCCCGAAGCATTGGCTTGTGAACCCAGCGCCGTGGCCTCTGTGCCCGAAGCAGTGGCGAGAGCACCCAGGGCCGTGGCCTCGAGTCCCGAAGCACGGGTTCCCCTCCCCAGCGCCGTGGCGTCAAAGCCCGAAGCATTGGAGTTAAAACCCAGCGCCGTGGCCAGTCGTCCCGAAGCATTGGCAGAATTGCCGAAGGCCGATGCATTGGCACCGGTCGCCGATGCATTCGGCCCATAACAGGTGGCGTTATCACCGGTCGCAGTGCAATTCAGCGATGTCAGTGCTGTTGAGGAGATCGATGAGCGCGAGAGGGTGCCATCGTCGTTGGCCAGAACGAGACCTGTGCCGGTTCCGGTGAGATTGGCAACGGTTGTTGTTGTTGTTGCCGTGCCAAGAACGATTTGATCGGCACGTGTGGTGGCGGCTGATTGTCCAACGGCTGTGGAATTGGTGAATGCAGCATTGGCTAAAGCACCCAGCGCCGTGGAGGCGATGCCCGCAGCATTGGCTCCAGCACCCAGCGCCGTGGCGCGAATGCCGTTAGCTTCAGCAGCAGCACCCACCGCCGTGGAGGAAACGCCCGAAGCTGTGGTAACGCTACCCAGCGCTATGGCGTCGTCGCCCGAAGCAATGGAGTCGACGCCCAGCGCCGTGGAGTAAGCGCCAGAAGCAGTGGCTTGTACACCCAGCGCCATGGCCTCTGTGCCCGAAGCATTGGCTGAACGACCCAGCGCTATGGCGTCGTTGCCCGAAGCAATGGAGTTGACGCCCAGCGCCGTGGAGTAAACGCCAGAAGCGTTCGCGGCGAGGCCAATCGCGAATGCCCCTGCTCCAGATGCCGATGCACTTCCACAAGCACCGCTTGCGCCTGGGATGCCGGTGATTTGAGCAGCGGCTGGTTGGCTTTGCAGCGCCGCATCCACCACTACCCCAAGGCTGGCTACCTGGCCGACGAGGGCCCACGCCACAAAACCACTCTGCGACGCCTTGCTCCAGCGACGGCTACGACTGGCCCGTCGCGTCTTCGAACTTCGGCGGTATCCGGCAAGCTTGAGAGTTGCCGAAACTAGCCAGAGGTTCAATGGTCTGTGCCAAATATTGGCTTTAATTATGACCCTCGCAGCTGTGAATGGGCGATCAGAATCGAGCTGTCTCGTGAGTCTTTCCGAGTCTCACTAGTGTGTTTCTAGCGATGAAAACTTGTTGCAATAGGATTGTGATAGTTGGATTACGTGGTCTGGGGATTATCCAGCTCCATCAGTGCTCTCGTGATGCAACGCTGGTGGTGAGCGATGCCTGCTGGCTTCTGCTTCCCATTCCCAAGGTGGCGTCCACCCTGCTCAAGCGGCTTGCCGTGATCGCCGCAGGTCGTGACCCGGCTGCTTTGGCCGTGTTGGGTGAAACCCGCCCGGCCCTGGCGATTCACCGGGCCGATCTTCACCGTCTGCCGTCCTTGGCTCAGTTGCCCGCCCTCGAGGCCGAGGCGCTGCTGGCAGACCCCCATGGCCTGCGTCTAGCGGTCACCCGTCATCCCGGGGAGCGCTTGCTGTCGTTCTGGCACGACAAGCTGCACCTCGCTGATCCGGCCTATGCGCCCCTGAATCAAGCGATCCAATCCAGGCGCGAACGTGCCGGTGCAGAGCCGTGTCGATTCTCAGACTTTCTCACCTATCTCGATCAGCACTGGGAGCAGCTCCGTAGCGACGGCCATCTGCTGCCCCAATCCGAGTGGCTCGCTGATCCCACACTGTTCAATCAACAGCTCGATCGCTCCGAGCTGGTCGATCGTCTGCCCGCGTTGCTCGGCTCACGCTTGCCCGACCAGCGCCTGGAGCGCCTGCGCCGGGAGCTGCTGCTTTACGACGGCAAGCACCGCCAGCGGCTGAGCAAACGCTGGGAGAGCAGCTATGGCAAGGATGGGATCCAGATCCTCGAACGTCTCTACGGAGCCGACCTCGAGCGCTTCGGCTACACCCTGCCCCGTCGTCGCGGCGACAAGCTGAAACCCCTGGCCGCGGTGGATCTCGATGCCCTGGTGGATCCGCTGCAGCAATTGCGTGATCGCCATTTCCAGATCGCTGGCCTGCAGCAGCAGATTCTGGAGTTGCAGCAGGAGTTGCAGCGTCCCTCCCTGCCCTCGCTCACCCCGCCGCAAGGGCAATGGCCGCCCCATAACGCCCCGGAGGCAGGCCTCGGCCATCTCTACGACGCCCTCGGTCAGCAGCGTTTTCAGGAGGTGCTGGATCAGGCCTCGGGGCTGGAAGGGCATCCCCATGCCGGTGAAGTGGCCTATCTCGAAGGTCTGGCGCAGACGGCACTGGGTCAGCACGAGGTAGCCCTGCGTTGTTTTGAAGCCGCCCAGTCCCGCGGTTTTCTCACTCCCTACGTGTTGTTCAACGGCGGCAATGCCTGCCGCGCCCTGGGTAACACTGCTGAAGGTCTGCGCCTTTACCGGGAGGCTCTTGGAGTGTTCCCGCAGTTCAGCGAATGCCGCCACAACCTGGCGCTGGCCCTGATCGAGGCCGCCGATGTCGAAAGCGCTGAGCGGGAATTGCGCCTGCTGCTCCGGGATCAACCGACCTACGTGCAAGCCTCCTTCTGCCTGGGCAACCTGCTGCGTGAGCATCAGCGGGAGCGCGAGGCGATCGAGGCCTTCCGCCTCTGCCTCCAGCATGCGCCCGCCTATGCCGATGCCTGGAACAACCTCGGCCTGGCCCAGGCCTCAGCCGGTGATTTGGAGGCGGCGATGGCCAGTTATCGCCATGCCCTCACCATTGATCATCGTTTCAAGCCATCGCGCCAGAACCTTGCCCAGGCGTTGGTGCAAGCCAAGCGCCACGCTGATGCGCTTGAGCAGTTTGAGCAGTTCGCCGTCCTCGAGCTCAGCCCCTTTGAACAGGTGATCGCTCTGCAGGGCAGGATCAATTGCCTGCTGGAGCTGGATCGCTACGACGATGCACTCGCCCTGGCCGACGGCCAGAACGACCGCCGTCTGCAGTTGATGAGCCGTCTGCATGTGTTGCCGGTGCTCTTTGCCACCGATGAGCAGGTGGCGTCTGTGCGTCAGCGCTGGGCCGACGATGCACGCACCTTGTATGAGCTGCTGGAGGGGATCGATCAGAGCGACCCGGCCTTGGAGCTGCTCTACGCCCACTCATGGTCGCTCACCAACTTCTATCTCGCCTATCAGATGGACGACGACCGGCCCTTGCAGGAGCTCTATGCCGGCATCCTCGATCGCATCCTGCGCCCGAAGCTGGGGGCCTTCATGCAACCCCGGCCCCAACGCGATCCATCCGATCCCCGCCCCCTCCGCGTGGGGGTGATCTCTCCCCACCTCCACAACCACAATGGCGCCATCTGGTGCCTGGGCTGGCTGGAGGGAATCGCCGGTAACCCTGGCTACGAAATCGTGACCTACAACCTGGCTGAACGGGTTGATTCCGGCACCCAGCGGTTCGCGACCCTGGGCCTGCAGCGCCATCTGCCCCTGCGCGCCGAGAGTCCAGAGCCCATGCTGCAGCAGATCCTCGATGATCAACTCGACCTGCTGATCTTTACCGACATCGGCATGCATCCCGCCAGCAAAGTCACCTCCGTGTTGCAACTGGCACCGGTGCAGGTTCAGGGTTGGGGCCATCCGATCACCAGTGGTTCCCGCACCATGCATTACTACATCTCGGGCGAGGGGATGGAGCCTCCTGGCAACGAGGCCCACTACAGCGAAACGTTGTATCGCCTGCCCAAAACTGGCCTGAACTACGAAACCCCGGCTGCCCTGCACGACGGCCAGCTGCTCTACGACAAGTTCGACCTGCCGCGGGACCGGCCGATCCTCAACTCCCTGCAGAGCACCTTTAAGTATCTGCCGCGCAACGACTGGACCTTTGCCGAAATCGCCAAACGCCACCCTGAAGCGTTCATCGTGATGGTGGGCCATATGGGCAGTGGTGGCATCGCCGAACGGTTGTTCGAACGCCTGCGCCCTCATTTCGAGCACCGCGATCTGGTGATCGAGGAGCATCTGCGTATCCTTCCTCGCCTCGACTACGGCGATTTCATGGGGTTGTTCGCCATCAGCCACCACACGATCGACACGATCGACTGGAATGGTGGCAACAGCTCGATGCAGTCGTTCTCGCTCGACTGCCCCGTGGTCACCCTGCCCACCGCCTTCATGCGCGGTCGCCACACGGTGGCGATGCTGGAGGTGCTGGAGCTTCCCGAGCTGATCGCCAGTGATGTCGATGATTACATCGCCATCTCCGCCCGCCTGCTCGACGATCCTGCCTTTTATCAAGCCATGCGCACTGCGATTGCTGAAAGGAAACAGCGGTTGTTCCACGACAAGAGTGTGGCTGAGGCGTTTCAAGTGGCAGTGGAAACCATGTGCCGGCAATCGCCCGCAGTGGGCCAGCAACCCGCAGGGATGTTGCCTGTCGCCATGGCGGCCTGATCGCCATGCTCAACCTCCAAGCGTCTGATCCCCTGCCAGGCCTGCGCGTGCGCACCGATGCCGACTGGGCGGCGGTGCCGCTGGCGATGCAAGCAGGGGCCTCCCTCAGCCCTCTGCTACCCCTCGGTGATGACGCGGCCTTGGTGTGGATTCCCAAGAACGGCTGCTCCAGCCTTAAGCAGGCCTGGCTGCAGCTGCGCTTTGGGGTGAACCCTCAACAGGACAACCCTATCGATCTGCATGGGGCGGTGCAAATCCATAACCATTGGCTAAGGGCTGAGGAGCTGAAGGCCGTGGCGCAGCACCGTGCCATCGTCGCCATCTGGCGTGATCCGATCGATCGCTTTGTGTCGGCCTGTCGCAGCCATCTCGTGGAGCTCACCACCGGCCGGATTGTGGCCAAGCTGCGCAGCCATGCCGCTGGTGATGAGCAAGCGCTGCAGGCCTCATTGCAGTGGCATCAAGAGTTGTTCAGCCACCATGGCGTCAGCAGCTTCAGCGATGGGGCGGATCCTGTGGCCGTGATGAATCAGGTGGCGCAACACCTCCCCGCCTGGATCCCGTGCCACATCGATTGGAGCCACCACACCCTGCCGCAGGTGAGTTTCCTGGGGGGTGATCCCACGGTTTACCGCACGATCCTGGGCATGGGGCAGATCCAGGATCTGATCGCCCATTGGGGCAAGGCCTCCGGTGTGGCGCTCGACCTGGCGCCTCAGCATGTCTCCCAGCCCCTGGAGGCAGCCGATCCCTGGAGACGGTTGCGCCGCGACCAGCTCACTCCAGAAGCCCTCGCAGCTCTTGAGCGGTTCTACGCCCCTGACCGGGCCTTTCTCACCCTGGCCCAGCAGCAACTGGCTCTCTGGCCATCGGTGCACAGCGAGGTGGCATGAGCACCTCTTTGGAATTTCCACTGCTGTTGCGTGATCGCCCGGACGCTGAGCGGCAGCAATGGGCCCGCTGGGTTTTGGGCAGCCACAGCGATCAGTTTCTTCCAGAGATGGTTGCGGCGGTGGAGGCGATGGACCGGGATGATCCGATTGCTCTTGGCCAACCCGTGGTTGCCCCTGGAGCCCAAGGCGATGACCTCGTGGTCATCGCCTGCCAGCGCGGTCGCCACTGTGTGGTGTTTGATCAGCCGTTGCCCTGTCGTGTTGTGTTGTTCGACTGGACTGGTGAAGGTTTGGAATCTGACACCAATCCCCACGGATTTGAACTGCTCAGTGTGGCCACCGAATGCAAGGGGCATTTGATGGAGGAAGCCTGGCGGCGCCTCGGCTCTCCAGCCTCGGGCCACTACATGGGTTTCATTGATGATGATGTGCTGCTGCGCAGCAGCGACATCAATACGCTGCTGGCTGTTGCGCGCATCCATCAACTCAGTGCTGCCCAGCCGGCGGTGAGTTTCACTAGTTCTCTGTGCCGCGAGTACGGTTGGCTCCGCCAACGTGCCGGGAGCAGCCTGCATCGGGTGCCGATCGTGGAAATCATGGCTCCGTTTATTCGCCGTGATTTGCTCGACATGGCGATGCCCTTCTTAGCTGGGGTGCGTAGTGGGTATGGCCTGGATCGTTTTGCCTTGCCCCTCTGTGCTGATCACCTTGGCGCCTGGCGGTTTGGAGCTGTGGATCTCACGCCGTTGTCTCATGTGCGCGTGTTTGCTTCACTCGAGAAGCGTTTTTCCAATGGCTTGCTCAGCAAGGAGGAGGAGTTGCTGGTTCGCCAGCGGTTGATGCTGGCGATGGGTTTGGAGATGGATCAAGAGCTTTATGGGCGACTAGAGGCGGCAGTAACCTGATGACGGACCCCTCTCCTTTTTCTGTCAGCTTTGCTGCGGCTGCTGAATCTTCGGGTAGTGATAAGTTTAATCAGCATGGATATCACCGCTTTTATCCCCATCATCTTGATCGCTTTCGCCACCGGGAGGGAAATCTCGTTGAGATCGGTGTCGATGAAGGCAAAAGCCTGCAGCTTTGGCGTCAATACTTGCCGAATGCATTTCTTCATGGTGTCGATATTGGGAGGGAGGGTAAAGGTGAACGCTTTGTGATTCATCGCTGTGATCAGGGCGATCCCGGGCAGTTGCGAGTGGTTGCCGAGCAAATCGGAGCGGCTTTCGCGATCATCGATGATGGTTCCCATATTCCCGAGCATCAACTGCTCACGTTTGATCTCTTCTTTGAAGCTGTGCTGGAGCCCGGTGGGCTATATATCATTGAAGACATCGAGGTTTCATACTGGCGACGCGGAGTTCTCTACGGCTATCCAACGCGGTACGGGCTCCATAGTTCACGCACCCTGATGGCGGCAATGAAGTTGGTGGTGGACTGGGTGAACCGTGAATTCCTCTCTGATGCGGATCGCTCTGTGCTTTCCGCGCGTCTCCGAGATGCAGGATTGAGCGCCGCAACCTGTGATCAGGTGGCCTCGCTTGAATTTGCGCAGAACTGTGTACTTCTACGGAAGCGCGAGCTGTGGGAGGAGGCTTTTGATTGCAGGCCTTACAAGTTTTCTGAGTATGTGTAGGGATTAAGCACAGCTCTCTGGTTCATTTCAGGTGGAGGCTGCTCATGCTGGTGCAGAGTCAAACCGCTCATAAAACCAGCCATACCGTTGCCGGATCCACTCGCAGAGGTGCGCGCCCAACACCTTCTCTCCACGGCTCGGTTGGGGCTCCACCTCGCGCCGGATCGTGTGATCGCCGAACACGCCATACACCTCATCGTCTTCCACCGTGATCTGCTCCACATTGTTGAAGTCGTGCCCGGGGTATGAAGGCAGCTCCAGATAGGCGTAGAAACGATCCAGCTCCTGCCGCGGATTGCGGCAGAGATCTTCGTAGCGAATGAACAGCATGTGCTGATCGACCCTTTGGCGCAGGATCTCCAGCAAGCGCTCCATGGCCAAGCCCACCGGCGGTGAAGCCACCCAGTGATCCAGACGTTTCTCCAGGCTGGTGTTCAGCATCTCGCTGTGGTTCACCAGACCTGGGTCCTGCAATGCAGCCTTGCGGAAGTTCCGTTCCATCGAGCAGAAAATATCGACTGGATCCCTCAGCATGCACACGATTTTTGGGTTGGGATAAAACACATTCAAAAACGCGTAGTGCATACCCCAGCCTCTGCTCTTATCCAGGAGCCAGGGCCTCGTTGTGAGCGCAGCGGCATAGCCCTCGAGCCCGCCGCGGCAGAAACCAGCGAAGGCCCGCTCCATTTCTTCGCGGTTTTGCGCTTTGAATTCCTCGCCCCGGCTGAACTGGCTGCGGGCTGCGTAGAGGAGATCCAGCAACCCTGATGTCGGCGTCACATGAAAGTCGGGGTTTTGCCCCACGATGTTGCTCAGCAGTGTCGAGCCCGAGCGCGGCAGCGATGACTGAAAGGCGATCCGCGGTGTGCTGGTGGTGGCCATGCCGATGGGTGCCGTTGTCTTGCGCTTCGATCGATCTTGAATTCATTCTAGGGCAAGGATTGATTTCACGAATGTAAGCACTTGCTCTGTTGTTGTTCTCGCCTGCGCGGAATCTCTTGCGTCAAATCTGTCCACTGGAGCTTCGTCGTCTTGTGGATAACGGGTTTCGCTCTTCATCCTGCTGAGAGCCTTCAGATGGACATCTCCCAGAGAGTTAGTGTTGATCCCCTGCTGCTCAATCTCTTTGACGAGTTGATCTAGTGAATGGCTGTATGGCGGTAAGACGCCAAGAGAAATCAAGATCCCTTTCAGAGCATTTTCTGCTGCTTGGCTGTAGTGGTAGCAGGCTTGGCTGTGAAATCCTTCCGCTTCAGTGAGCTTGCCCACCGCGAGGTCGCTTTCTGCTTGTCGTAACCAGGCCTGAACGCGCGTTGTCATCCTTTCGCCAGGATTCGGACATCACGGTCGATCGCTTGCCAATAGGGATCCTGGCTGCAGCGAAGACGATCCCAATCCGATGTGCTGAGAGCCAGCACATCGTCGGCAAGTTGATGGCTCAACACTGCATCGGCCAAGGTTTCGGCATCAGCAGGAGTGGCTGCGATGGCGAGCATGTCGACATCGGAGTACGCATCCCAGTCTCCCCTCGCTAGGGAGCCAAACAGCCACAGGCTGCTTCCCCGGTGTTGAACGACCAGGTGTTCCGCTTTCTGCTGCAGTTCCGCAAGGCGCTGTTCAAGCTTGTGCTTCCGAAGCTCTGCCAGCGAGTTTGAGGTGGGTGCCGGGAGTGCCATGGCCAAAGCTTATTCCGCTTGCGGCCTTCGCGTTCAAGCCCATCAAAAAAGCCCCCGCCTTGCGGCGAGGGCTGAAGCAACGTTGAGTGATCGATCAGGATCAGTCGAGATCAGGCATGGCCAGGGTGGGCTCGGCCTGACGGTCGATGCCCTTCTCGAAACCGGCAGCGGCGGCGCGGGCGCGGCCTGCGTGCCAGAGGTGGCCCACCAGGAAGAAGAAGGCGAGCACAAACTGCGTGGACGCCAGCCATTGGCGGATGTTCACGAAGTTCACCGAGTTGGGCTCGGTGATGATGCCGCCAACGGAGTTCAGGGAGGCGTTAGGAGCGTGGGTCATGTATTCAGCCGCGCGGCGCACTTGCCAGGGCTGAATATCATTCTGGAGCTTGTCGAGGCTCAAGCCGTTGGGGCCGCGTAGGGGCTCCAGCCAGGGTCCGCGGAAGTCCCAGAAGCGCATGGTCTCACCACCGAAGATGATCTCGCCGGTGGGCGAGCGCATCAGGTACTTACCAAGCCCGGTTGGGCCCATGGCCGAACCGATGTTGGCGCCGAGGCGCTGGTCACGCACCAAGAAGGTGAAGCTCTGGGCCTGGGAGGACTCGGCGTTGGTGGGGCCGTAGAACTCGGAGGGATAGGCGGTGTTGTTGAACCAGATGTAAGCCGAGGCGATGAAGCTCATAAAGCTCAGGGCGCCGAGGCTGTAGCTCAAGTAGGCCTCACCGTTCCAGATGAAGGCACGGCGCACCCAGCCGAAGGGCTTGGTGATTGCGTGCCAGATGCCTCCGAAGATGCAGATCAGGCCGATCCAGATGTGACCTCCAATGATGTCTTCCATCGAGTTGACCCCGATGATCCAGCCCTCGCCACCGAAGGGTGCGCGGGTGAGATAACCGAAGATCACGCCGGGGCTGAGGGTTGGGTTGGTGATGATGCGCACATCGCCACCGCCCGGTGCCCAGGTGTCATAAACACCGCCGAAGAACATGGCCTTGAAGACCAGCAGCAGGGCGCCGACGCCGAGAAGAATCAGGTGGTAACCAATGATATTGGTCATCTGATTCTTGTCGCGCCAATCCTGGGAGAAGAACGTGGAGTAGTTCTCCAGCACTTCAGGACCACGCAGGGCGTGATACAGACCACCAAGGCCGAGCACGGCCGAGCTGATCAGGTGCAGCACACCAACGACAAAGAACGGATAGAGATCGGTGACCTCACCGCCAGGACCAACGCCGTAACCCAGGGTGGCTACGTGGGGGAACAGGATTAGACCCTGCTCGTACATGGGCTTGTCGAAGGTGAAGTGACTCACCTCAAAAAGCATCATGGCCCCAGCCCAGAAGACCATCAGGCCTGCGTGGGCGACGTGGGCGCCGAGTAGGCGACCGGAGAGGTTGATCAGGCGGGCATTACCGGCCCACCAGGCATAGCCGGTGGAGTCGAGGTCTTTGCCCCCGACCACCAGATTGGAATTAAAGGGCGTTTCCACGGGGCAGAACCTCTTCAGGGAAGACGAAGTTTTCATGCGGCTGGTCAGCCGGTGCCATCCAGGCACGCAGACCTTCATTCAGCAAGATGTTCTTGGTGTAGAAGGTTTCAAATTCAGGGTCCTCAGCGGCGCGGATCTCCTGGGACACGAAGTCATAGGCGCGCAGGTTGAGGGCCAGGCCGATGATGCCGATGCTGCTGGTCCAAAGACCCATCACCGGCACAAACAGCATGAAGAAGTGCAGCCAGCGCTTGTTGGAGAAGGCGATCCCGAAGATCTGGCTCCAGAAGCGGTTGGCGGTGACCATCGAATAGGTCTCCTCTTCCTGGGTGGGCTCGAACGCCTTGAAGGTGTTCGACTGATCCGAGTCCTCAAACAGGGTGTTCTCCACCGTGGCGCCGTGGATGGCGCACAGCAGAGCACCGCCGAGGATGCCGGCCACTCCCATCATGTGGAAGGGGTTGAGCGTCCAGTTGTGGAAGCCCTGCAGGAAGAGCAGGAAGCGGAAGATTGCCGCCACACCAAAGGAGGGAGCAAAGAACCAGCTGCTCTGGCCGAGGGGGTACATCAGGAAAACACTGACGAACACCGCAATCGGGCCTGAGAAGGCGATGGCGTTGTAAGGACGGATGCCCACCAAGCGGGCAATCTCGAACTGACGCAGCATGAAGCCGATCAGGGCGAAGGCGCCGTGCAGGGCAACGAAGGGCCAGAGGCCACCGAGCTGACACCAGCGCACAAAGTCGCCTTGGGCTTCTGGGCCCCAGAGCAACAGCAAGCTGTGACCCATGGCATCAGCAGGGGTGCTGACGGCGGCGGTGAGGAAGTTGCAGCCCTCTAGGTAGGAGCTGGCGATTCCGTGGGTGTACCAGGAAGTGACAAAGGTGGTGCCGGTGAGCCAGCCACCCAAGGCCAAATAGGCCGTGGGGAACAGGAGCAGACCAGACCACCCCACAAATACGAAGCGGTCGCGCTTGAGCCAGTCATCGAGGACGTCGAACCATCCTCGTGCTGCTGGCGCGCGCCCTACAGCGATCGTCATGATGATGAAACGGTGCGGGAAACCCGCGGAGGCTGTGGGATTACCGGGCGATCGTAACAACGCTGAAGCGGATCGCGAGACCGGTTGAAACGGGCTGACATGGCTTCCTTTCGCTGGGCTTTCGTAGCGGTTTTCTGAGTGTCTTTTGCTTCACTTCTGAGCGCTTGGTCTCGATCCGCCCAGCTCCCCCGCCGACCGGTCAGGATGGCGCCATTCCTTGCTCCAGGTCATGGCCTCCCCCCAGGCTCCTGCCCCCTTGCTTGAGCTGCCGGTGCTGGGCTCAAGGCGCCTTTCCAATGTGTTGGTTGCCCTGGTGGTGACCACGGGCGGGATCGGCTTCCTGCTCACCAGTGTCTCCAGCTATCTCGGCACCGACCTGCTGCCGATCGGCCACCCCGCCGAGCTGGCTTGGCTGCCCCAGGGTTTGGTGATGGGGCTCTACGGGCTTGCCGCCATGGCGCTTTGTGCCTACCTCTGGGTTGTGATCGGCATCGACGTTGGCGCCGGTAGCAACCGCTTTGATCGGGATGCTGGTGTTGCCACTATTAGTCGCCGCGGCTTTCGCCAGGCGATCACGGTGGATATCCCTTTACGGGAGATTCAGGCTGTGAAGGTGGAGGTGCGAGATGGCCTTAATCCTCGGCGTCGCCTAGCCCTCAAGGTGCAGGGCAGGCGGGATATGCCCTTGACCAGGGTTGGCGAGCCCATGCCCCTGGCCGATCTGGAATTGTCTGGCGCCCAGCTTGCCCGCTTTTTGGGCGTGCCCCTGGAGGGGGTTTGATGATTACCAATTTGAGTACTGGCAATTTGAGTATTGGCAATTTGATGACTGGCAACTGGTGGAGTCGCTTGCTGCTGGGCGGTTTGTTGCTGCTAGCGCCCCTATCCCTGGTCGCCTGCGCGGCTGATGGGGGCAGCAGCCCCGTGGGTTGCAGCACTGCCAGCACCCCCTGCCTCAGCGGTACGGCCACCGTCGCCCTGCAGACCAGCAAGGGTGAGGTGCAGCTGCAGCTAGATGGCGCTGCTGCGCCACTGACGGCGGGCAATTTCGTTGATCTCGTTAAGCGTGGCGTCTACAACGGCACCGCATTTCATCGAGTTGTGCGCGAGCCGGTGCCTTTTGTGGTGCAGGGCGGCGACCCCACCAGCGCCGATCCAAAGGTGCCAGCCAGCCAGCACGGCCTGGGCAGTTTTGTCGATCCAGCCACGGGGATACCTCGGCTGATTCCCCTGGAGATCAAGCGCAGCGACGAAGCAGAGCCTCGCTACGGCGAGCCTATGACTGCCCCAGGAGCTACCCGCCAACTGGCTTTGGCCCATCAACGCGGAGCTGTTGCCATGGCCCGTTCCGCCGATCCCAACTCCGCCAGCGCCCAGTTCTACGTAGCCCTGCAGGCCCTGCCAGAACTGGATGGACGCTACGCCGTCTTCGGCAGGGTGAGCAAGGGCATGGAGGTGGTCGACCAGATCCGCCAGGGCGACAAGATCGTTAAGGCCACGCTGGTGTCGGGCGGAACTTTGGTGCAGGGCAAGCCCTAAGCGGGTACCCGCTTGCTGGATGCGGTGACCTTCAGGAAAGCCGTGTTGACGCCCGAAGCCCGCTCCAAGGCCACCTTGCCGGTGCGGGCGATTTCAAGGATGCCGTAGCCCTCCATCACTTGTTCGAGGGCGACGAGCTTGCCCGGATCGCCCACCACCTCAAGGGTCAGGGCGTCATCGGCCACGTCGACCACATTGGCGCGGAACACCTGCACCAGATCCAAGATGGCGCTGCGGGTTTCGGCGGGAGCCGACACCTTCAGCAGCATCAGTTCCCGCTCCACGGCAGGTATGTGGGATAGATCAATCACCCCCAGCACGTTGATCAGCTTGTCGAGCTGCTTTGTCATCTGCTCGAGGGTGTGATCGTCGCCTGCGACCACCATGGTGAGCCTGGAAATGCCCGCTTTTTCAGCGGGACCCACCGCCAGGCTTTCAATGTTGAAGCCGCGGCGGGCGAATAGGCCGGAGATTCGGCTGAGGGCACCGGATTCGTCTTCCACCAACACCGAAAGGGTGTGTTTCATCTCCTGAGGGACCCGCGGCGGTGGCTACATGCCAAGTTACCGCCCAGGCCCAGCAAGGGTCTCGGCGGCTGGCAATTGGTCAAGCCATTGAAGTAAGGCGGCATTAAAGGCGTCGGCATGTTCGTCATGGGGACAGTGGCCACTGTTAGGCAGCACCGTTAGGGGTAGCTCGGGCCGCAGCCGCCGCACCTGCTGGGCCACCTGAACGGGCACCAGTCGGTCGCGCTGCCCCCAGATCAAAAGCAAGGGACGCCCCAGCCTTCGCAGCAGGGCTGGGGCGGTGGCCCCGTGGGGCCGCAGGGCCATGGCGATGCTCATCGCCCGCAGGGCCCGCACCGCTCCAGGCCGCCGGGCTGGCCTGGCAATCAGCCGGTGCAGGTCCCTGTCGCCGATCACCGCTTCGCTGTAGGCCGACTGAATGCCTAAATCCAGCAGGGGCGAGTGGGCAATCAGGGGCACCAGTAGCTCCAGGGGGAGCAGCCGGCAGAGCAGGGTCACGAGCCAGCGCTGCAGCCGGCGTTGCCAGGGCCGGCGGCGGGGTGGGCTGCTGCTGTCAGCCAGCAGCAAGGTTGGGTCGGGTAGGGGGGCTGCCACAACAGCTCGCACCAGCTGGGGAAAAAACACGGCGCAGCTGAGGGCCACCAGGCCGCCGAGGGAATGGCCCACCAGCACGGCTGGCCCCTGCACCACCTGCTCGAGAAAGGCCTGCAGCTGCCTGGCCCAGAGGCGGTTGTCCAGTCGTAGGCACGGTTGGCTTGAGGCGCCGAAGCCGATTAGATCAATGCCGTAAACCCGCCAGCCGGCTGCAGCAAGCACCGCAGCATTGCGGCGCCAGTGGCCGCTGCCGGCGGCGAAGCCATGCACAAGCACCAGGGCCGGGGCATGTTCTTCACCCAGCACCCGCCAGTGGCAGCGCTCACCTCGCCAGAGCCAATCGGCGTGTATGCCCCACTCCGCCCCTGAGCTGCCGTCCGCCGCGGGTGGAGGTGCAGGCTGGACTGTTGCAGCCACGGTTGATCTCCTGAGCCAGCACACCGATGCTCACTATTGCGAAGGACGGGCCCGCCTGTTGCCCGGCGCCGGTTTTTTTAGGCCGGAGTCGCGTCCTTCACGGGATCTGGGGGTGCTGCTCGCCCGCACGCTGGCGGCCCGCGGCCCCTTGAGGGTGCTCGATGCCATGGCCGGCTGCGGCATCCGGGCCTTGCGCTATGGCCTGGAGGCTGGAGCCGAGGCGGTGTGGGCTAACGACGCTGATCCGGATCGGCTGCCTTTGCTGCGTGAAAACCTGGCATCTCTGGCGGGTTTGCGTTGCAGCGCCCTTACTGCCCAGCACCTGCTGGCAGCTTGCCTGCAGCGCCAGGAGCGTTTTGAGCTCCTAGACCTGGATGGCTTTGGCTGCCCCACGGCCCTGCTGCCCCTAGCTCTGGAGGCGGTGTCCTTTGGTGGTGTGCTTTACCTAGCCAGCACCGATGGCCGCTCCCCCACCGGCCACGACCGCCCGGCTGCGATTCGGCTGCTGGGGGCGGCGGCCCGGGCCCATCCCGCCAGCTGGGAGCTGGCCCTGCGCCTGCAACTTGGCAGCGTGGCTAGAGCGGCCTGGGCGCTGGGCCGGGGTATCGAGCCCCTATTTAGCTTCAGTGAAGGGCGCACCTTTCGCAGCGCGGTGCGCCTGCGCCGCCGCAGCGAGCCAGGGGAGGAGCAGCACTTGGGCATGCTGGCCCACTGCCATGGCTGCGGCGATCAGCAGGTGCAGCAATTGATTCGCTTGCGTCAGTGGCAGCCCTGTCATTGCCCTGCCGGCGAGAGTGCCCCGCTGGCGATCAGCGGTCCTCTCTGGATCGGCCCGCTGCAGCAGCCTGAGCTGCTGGCAGAAATGCAGATGTTCGCCGAGGTTGATCCAGGGGCAAGCCTCAGTGCGGAGGGGGCTCGCCTGCTTGCCCGTCTGCTTGCTGATAGGGGAATGCCGGCCCGCTGCTGGCCGCTGGCGGAAATCGCGCGCCGCCTCAAAGGGGGGGCGCCACCGTTGCTCAGTCTGGTGGCGGCCCTGCGGGCGGGGGGCTGGTCGGCCCAGGTCAGTGGGGTGATGCCGGGTCAGCTGCGCAGCGATGCAACCTGGGGCGAGATCCTGCAGACCGCCGCTCAGTTGGTTGGAATGGCCACCGGCACTGCTAAATAGGATGGATCTCCATTCACCTCGTTATGGCTGCTGAAATTTTCGGTACCGCAGCTTTGTTTTGGATATTGATCCCAGTTGGTCTTGCCGGCGGTGCCCTGCTGTTGAAGCTGGCCGACAACGACTGAGCCCCAAAGGCCAGTTAGATCCCCCCTGCTCCCGGCCCGACCCGTCGGACACCTAGGCTCGGGCCCGCTTGAAGGTTGCTAATGCAGGTTTTGGTGGTTGGCGGAACGGGCACCCTGGGCCGGCAAGTTGCCCGCCGTGCCCTCGATGCAGGCCATCAGGTGCGCTGCATGGTGCGCTCACCCCGTAAGGCTGCTTTCTTGCAGGAATGGGGCTGCGAGCTCACCCGCGGCGACCTGCTTGAGCCTGAAAGCCTCGCCTATGCCCTGGAAGGTCAGGACGCAGTAATAGATGCGGCTACCGCCCGCGCCACGGATTCCGCCAGCGCCTACGACATCGACTGGAAAGGCAACCAGAATTTATTCTCCGCCTGCCAGGCCGCTTCGCTGAAGCGTTTGGTGTTTGTGTCCCTGCTAGATGCGCACCAGCACCGCGACGTGCCCTTGATGGACATCAAGGCCTGCGCCGAAGACTGGCTGATGGCTTCGGATTTTGAATACACAATCCTGCGCGGCGTTGCCTTCATGCAGGGGGTTATCAGTCAGTTTGCGATTCCCGTGCTGGAAAGCCAGACGGTTTGGGTGAGTGGCTCGCCCACCCCAATCGCCTACATGAACACCCAGGACATGGCCCGCTTTGCCGTAGCGGCTCTGGAGCGAGACCAAACCATTCGCCAAGCTTTTCCAGTAGTAGGTCCCCGGGCCTGGACCACTAGTGAAATCACCCAGCTCTGTGAGCGGTTCACGGGTAAAGAAGCCCGCACTTTTCGGGTGCCGCCTGCCTTGCTGGGCTTGATGCGCTCTGTGACCGGCTTCTTTGAGGCCAGCCTCAACGTGGCCGAGCGGCTGGCTTTTGAAGCGGTCACCGGTGGCGGCTCAGCTCTCGATGCACCAATGGAGGCCAGCTACGAGGCCTTCGGGCTAGATCCGGCTGAAACCACCGGCCTGGAGGCCTACCTCAAGGAGTACTACGACACGATCCTGCGCCGCCTGCGCGAGATGGAGACTGACCTCGATAAGGAAGCCAAGAAGAAGCTGCCCTTCTAAGCCCTGGCACCAGAGACTCCGGCCGCCAGTTCGCCCGTACTATTAGTTCGTTGCTTGGGAGTGTGAATGTCGGTTGCCCAGATCAAAAATTTGCAGCGCCGCTTGGCCAACCTTGAGGCTGAGGCCACCGAAGAGCTCAATCGGGCTTGCGGCCATGAGCTATGGCAAACCCTGGGCTTCGATGCCTTCGATGGTCTCGATGATGCTGACCGGCGGGCTCGTGCCAACTACTACTACGGCCAGTTGCAGAGCGTGCGGGAGCTCAAGGACGTGCTCGGCTAAGCCGCCCTATCCGCCCCCTGCGCCCCGCCCTGATTTCCCGCCGCCGGCCCGGCCGCCCCGACCAGGTGAGATTTTTTCTATGGCCCGCGAAGGCTTAAGCAGCTGCTCGAGGCGCTGGCTTTCGGCTCCGTCCACCTCGCGCCATTGCCCCGCTGCCAGACCATTGAGCTCGAGCGGGGCAGCTCCGTCCATCAGGTCGATGGCGACCCGCAGCAGCCTCAGGGTGGGCAGATTTACGGCGGCCGTCATGCGACGCACCTGACGGTTGCGGCCTTCCTGCAGCTCCAGTTGCAGCCAGCTGGTGGGAATGGCGGCCCGCTGACGGATCGGCGGGGTGCGCTCTGGCAGGCCTGGATCGCTGATCGGCTGGGCTCGAGCCGGCAGAGTGCGCTGCCCCTGAATTAAAAGGCCGCTGCGCAGCAGCTCCAAGGCCTCCGGGTGGGCAGCTGCCTCTCCTTCAACCTGCACCAAATAGCGGCGCCAGTGGCCAAAGCGGGGGTCGGTGAGTCGCTGCTGCAGGCGGCCATTGCTGGTGAGCAGCAGCAATCCCTCGCTGTCGGCATCGAGCCTGCCGGCCGCATAAACCTGCGGAATCGGGATGAACTCCGCCAAGCAACCCCAGTCGCAGCCGGCTTCTGGCGTGAACTGACTTAAAACCCCGTAGGGCTTATGGAAAAGAAGGGTGGTCAGTGGCCTTGGTTCAGCTGGCTTGACGGGCTTTCCAGAGGTTCACCACACCGATGGAGATCAGCAGCAGCCCCAGATCCAACGAAAGCGGCGGCAAAACCATGGCGAAGCCAAAACGGCATGAGTGAGCCAGACCCTATCGCCTGTCGGGCGGCAATTAAGCTATTTGGAACGATTGAACCCCCAGACAGCGCCCCCGCATGATCGAGACCTCCGGTGTGATTGAAAAAGAACAGGGAAACGGGTTTTACCTGGTGACCCTGGAGCAGCCGGCTGGTCACCAATGTCTCTGCCGGGCGGCAGGCAAGCTGACCAAATTCAGAATCAAGCTGCTGGCGGGCGACAAGGTGCTGGTTGAGATCAGCCCCTACGACCTCACCCGCGGCCGCATCACCTACCGGGAGCGCAATGCGGCTGCCGGCCCCCGTCCCGGCGGCAACCGCCCTGGTGGGCCTAGGAGGCGTTAAGCGCACCTTTCGGTGCGACGGCGTCGTTAAGCGCACCTATTGGCGGGCCATCAGACCGCGACACCTAACAGAGCTTCAATCGCGGCTTTAAATTCGCTGCGCTGCTTGACGCCCTTAAAGGACTGCTTGAGCTCCTTGTTGTGGAACAGCTGCACCGTTGGGGTGCCGGTAACACCGGCTTGGCTAGCAATTTCTTGCTCGGCCTCGATGTCGATCTCCACGCCTTGGGCAGCTCCGCCCAGCTCATCGAGCACGCGCTTGAGCTGGGGCTTAAGCACGTGGCAGGGACCGCAGGTCGGTGAGGTGTAGACGACCAGCAGGGGCTTGCTGCTGTCGTGATACAGCTTGCGCAGGGCAAACCCTCCCTTCTGCCAAAGGGCGTCAGCGTCATAGTTCTCGGCGTCGCTGGTGGCAGTGCGCACCGGTTCGCCGACGGTGGCTGGTTCTACGGGTTCATGGCTCACCGTGACGGCCAGGTCGTGATGGGTGAGCCAGCGCTCAGCTGCCAGGGCTGCCTGGCAACCACTGCCAGCGGCGGTGATGCCCTGACGCCATTCCGCATCGGCCACGTCGCCAGCGGCGTAGACACCGGCAGCGCTGGTTTCGGGGCGGCCAGCCTGAGTGGCCAGGTACCCGTGGCTATCAACCTCCAGTTGGCCCCGCACTAGGCGGGTGTTGGGGGTGTGGCCAATGGCGTAGAAGAGGCCCTTCACCGGCAGCTCCTCGCTGGTGCCGCTGCTGGGATCCCTCAGGGTGATTGCTTCGAGCCAGTCGCCACCGCTGGCATCGGCCACTTGGCGGTTCCAATGCACGGTGATGGCGGGGTTGGCGAGCACCCGATCGGCCATGGCGCCACTGGCCCGCAGCTTGTCGCCGCGCACGATCAGGTGCACCTGGCTGCCGTATTTGGTCAGATAAACAGCCTCCTCACAGGCGGAATCACCCCCACCCACCACGGCTAATTCGGCTTGACGAAACTGGGGCGTGGCGCCATCGCAGATCGCACAGGCGCTGATGCCCTGGCTCCAGAAGCGCTCCTCACTAGGCAGGCCCAGCCGGTTGGCACTTGCGCCGGTGGCCAGGATCACAGCCTGGGTTTCGATGGTTTGGCCTTCGGCGGTGATGCGGTAGGGCCGCTGGGAGAGGTCGATTGCCGTGGCATCGGCCTCGATCAGGCGAGTGCCCCAGCGCACGGCCTGGGCCTTCATTTTGTCCATCAGCTCCGGCCCCATGATCCCGTCGGGAAAGCCGGGGAAGTTCTCTACGTGGGTGGTGGTCATCAGCTGACCGCCGGGGATGCCACCGTCCTGGAAGCCCGTGATCAGCACGGGGCTGAGATTGGCCCGGGCGGCGTAAATGGCGGCGGTGTAGCCAGCGGGCCCAGAACCCACGATCACCAGGTTTTCGACTGAAAGCCCCGAAACCGTCATTGCTTAAGCGGATCGACTATGAGTTGAGCCTAGGAGATCGGCGCGGCAGCCTGCTGGAGCGCCCGGGGGAGTCGGACGCAAAACGTCTTTAGATTTGCTTTAGATTTGAGCGCAATTTGCGCCAGATTTGCATCTCAAATCGGCTCAGATTTCCAGGATGCCGTCGCTGGCGGGCCGGATTCCCTGGCCAAGGTCGTTTGGCACCATCAACACGCTTGCGGCAAGGAGTTCCGGGTGCTCTTCCAGGCAGAGCAGCCATTCTCGGAATTCCTCCGTGACCGCAAAGCTTTCTTCGAAATGTTCGAGGGCGTCGAGGGTGGCCCGGCGGGCCAAAGCCCAGCTGACAGCAACGGTTAGGCGGCGATTCACTGCGGCATCCATGCTCCCCTCTCCCTTGGATCAGACCACGCTGCCGGGCTATGGCCCCTGGGAAGGTATTGGTTGACACAACGTCGCATATTTGCCCTTAAACCTTGTATCGCCAAAGCAGGTTTCAGGCCGTTCGCTGCAGAAAACTAGGTAGCTCCGGCCCCATGCTGATCACCGCGCCGATCCTTGCTTCTACAGCTTGCAGGGGTAGGGAACCTCCCTGGCCGCTGCCGAGTGAGTCCGGCTCTTTAGCCGCCTGCTTCGGCTTGATCAGGTAGGGCTCGCTGAGGGACCAGCTGCGGGCGTAGCTCATCAGCAATGGGTCGGCTGGGGCGAACACATAGGACGGTTGCCGTGGCACGGTCTCCACGGCGGCGCGTTGGCCATCCATGCGCACAGCCCTGGTGATCGCCTGTACAAAGCGGCTGCGAGTTACCACCGTGGTGAGGTAGGCAACTACCCGCAGTCTTGGGGCATCAAAGCCCTCGGCGCACATATCAATGCTTACTAGCCAGTCCGCCTCGCCGGCCTGGAAGGCGGCCAGGCGGGCGCTGGCCTCGGGGTCCTGGGAATGGACCAGGTGCACCCGGTCGCCCTCCTCCTCCAGCAGCCCGGTGATGCGCCTGGCGTGGGCGATGTCGCGGGCGATCACCAGCCCGCCCGCCTCGGGGTGTTGAGCCCTTACCCGCTCCAGCCGTTGACGGGCCTTGAGCAGTAGCCGCAGGGCGATGCTGCTGGGATCTCCCAGTTGAATGGCGCGGCGCAAGTTGCGGGCTCGCCAACTCTCCCGCGCTTCAGCTGAAAGGGGCGAGGTTTCGGTGTCGGCGGAGGCCTGGGGCCTGCCGTGCTCGACCCAGCCGTCCTGGAAGCGAAATTCCAAGGGGCGCACATCTCCGGCCAAAATCAGCTGGCGGGGTTCCACGCTCAAATCGGGGGCGATGCGTTCGATCACCTGATCACCCTCGCGAACTTTTACCCGTCGGGCGGCGCAGAAGGCCAGGTTGTCGGCGCGGAAAGGGGTGCCGGTGAGGCCAAGTCGCAGCTGGGCTGGAGCGGTGAGCTGGCTGAAGGCGAAACCCCAGGCCGCAGCCTCTGGTTCATCCGGATCCAGGCCTAGGTGGTGCACTTCATCGGCAATGGCCAGCCATTTCCCCAGGGCTATGCGGGGTAGGGCTGCCTCGAGGGCAAGGCGGTGCCGGGCCGTGCACTGATAGCTGAGTAGCAGGCCATCCCAGTTTGAATTTGCTTCGAGGGCCAATAGCCCCTGCTCCGGGTCCCACTCCAGCAGGCGCAGGTTGAGCCGCTCCGCAGCGCCCAGCCACTGACGGGCGATTGAGCTCCGGTGGCAGAAGATCAAAAAGCGATCGAGCCGCCCCTCCCGCTGCAGGGTGAGGAAGCTGAGCAGGGCCCCGAGGGTTTTTCCCGCACCCGGTCCTGCATGGATCAGCACGTCATGGCCGCCAGGCTGGTGGTTGAGCAGGCGGGCCCGCAGCAGCTGGATCAGGCGGCTCTGCCACTGCCTGGGCCGCACGGCGGTTGTTGTGGGCGGCGGGATGCCCAGGTCGAAGGAAGGAAATCCCATCACGCCATTGTGGCCAGGGCTGCAAATGGGTGATCTGGCCTATGGGCTTATGGCCCAGCGTGCCTAGTTTCAGTTCAACCCCCGGGTCCCCTGCTGTTTTCCCTATGGCGAACTCCTGCCCCGATCCGGATGCCTGGGCCTGGGCGCCCGCCTTGCAGCTTTGGCATCTAAAGCGCTGCTGGGCCCTTGAATGCGACATCGATCCGATGATCCTGCGGGCGCGCCAGCTGCGTCACCAGGGCGCTCTGCCGCAGGCCAGCTGCGTTGAGCAGGAGCTACTGCCCCTGTTTTGAGCTCCAGCTGGCTTGGATGGGCAACTGCGCACATTTGCTGCAGTTGTGTTGCTCAGGCGAGGGGAGACACCCCCTAATAGACAGATGGCCTCCGGGAACCCTCTTGGCTGAAGTATTGATCCTGCGGGAACGCATCCCGGGGGAGTGTCGCGTTGCCGCAACTCCTGAAACCGTTCGCCGGCTGCTGGCCCGAGGGCTGAAGCTGCAAGTTGAGCAAAGCGCTGGCTTGGCGGCCGGCTATGCCGACCATGAATTTGAAGCGGCTGGAGCCCGCCTTGTTGCCCCAGGCCCCGAGCTGGGCGCTGGCGTCGATGCGGTGCTTTGCGTCAATCCACCCGCTGGCGAGGTGCTGAATCAGCTGCGGCCGGGCGCCCTGCTTGCGGGTCTGCTCTCCCCCTATGGCGCCACTGCCTTAGTGGAGCAGCTTCAGGCCCGGCGGGTGTCGGCCTTGGCCTTGGAGCTGCTGCCCCGGATCAGCCGGGCCCAGAGCATGGATGTGCTGTCGTCCCAGGCCAACATCGCCGGTTACAAGGCGGTGCTGCTGGCGGCTGCAGCCCTAGATCGCTACGTGCCGATGTTGATGACAGCGGCGGGCACAATTCAGCCGGCCCGGGCCCTGATCCTGGGCGCTGGGGTGGCGGGGCTGCAGGCTCTTGCCACAGCCAGGCGCCTCGGGGCAGTGGTTTATGTGAGTGATGTGCGCCCTGCGGCGAAGGAGCAGGTCGAATCTCTAGGTGGCAGGTTCCTTTCCCCACCCGAGCAGGAGGAGCGCCCAGCTGAAGCCGGCGGCTATGCCAAGGCGGCTAGCGAAGCCTTTCTGGCTGCCCAGCGCCAGCAGTTGGCCGATCAGCTGGCCCTGGCCGACATGGTGATCTGCACCGCCCAGGTGCCAGGCCGGCGAGCCCCCTTGCTGATTTCCGATGAGATGCTGGCGGGCATGCGCCCCGGCTCAGTAGTGGTGGATTTGGCCGTGGCCCAGGGCGGCAACTGCGCCGGCACGGTCTGTGGCCAAACGGTGGAGCGCCACGGCGTGCGGCTGATTGGTGGCGATGGCCTGCCCAGCTCCGTTGCCAACCACGCCAGCGCCCTCTACGCCCGCAACCTGGCGGCCCTGCTGGAGCACGTGCTGGGCGAAGACGGCTTCCAGCTCGACCAGGAGGACCCGATCGTGGCCGGCTGCCTGTTCACTCATGACGGCGCCTGCCGTTTCCCTGACCTCGTTTCCGGAGCTAACTGATGAGTGCCTTGACCCAAGCCCTATGGGTGCTCCTGCTGGGCAGCCTGTTGGGACTCGAACTGATCGGCAAGGTGCCTCCCACCCTGCACACTCCGCTGATGAGTGGTGCCAATGCGATCAGCGGCATCACCGTGCTCGCTTCACTCACCCTGATCGGCCAGGCCAATGACCAGCTGCCCCTGCTGGTGCTCGGTTCACTGTCGCTGGGCTTTGCCCTGTTCAACGTCGTTGGCGGCTTCCTGGTCACCGACCGCATGCTGGCCATGTTTTCGCGTAAATCACCCCGCACCGGACGGACCCGCTGATGGCTGGACTTGAACTCTTGCCCGCCCTGATCGACCTGGGCGCGGTGTTGTTGCTAGCCCTCGGTATCAAGGGCCTCTCCAAGGTGAGCACCGCTCGCTCCGCCAATGGTCTGGCGGCCCTGGCCATGGGCCTGGCGGTGCTCGGTCTGCTGATTCAGCAGCCCCTCTCCCCCCAAGCCTGGCTTTGGGTAGCGATCGGCACTGGCCTGGGCGGTGTGCTCGGCCTGATTACGGCCCAGCGGGTGCCGATGACTGCCATGCCCGAAACCGTGGCGTTGTTTAACGGCTGCGGCGGCATGGCGTCGTTGCTGGTGGCTCTTGGGGTGGCGTTGTTTACCCCAGGGGAGGGCTCCTCCGGCCTGGTGGAGCAGATATCGATCGTGATTTCGGTGTTCGTTGGCGCGATCACCTTCAGCGGCTCGATCGTGGCGATGGGCAAGTTGCAGGGCTGGATTGATACCCCCAGCTGGACCCAGAGCTCCCTTCGGCATGCCGTCAACATCGGCTTGGCGGTGGCCTGCTTGGTCGGTGCGATTGCCCTGCCTGGCGATATGGCGGGATCACCTCTTTGGTTGCTGGTGGTGGCCTCTTTCCTTCTGGGTATCGGCGTCACCCTGCCGATCGGCGGGGCAGACATGCCTGTGGTGATCTCGCTGCTCAACTCCTATTCCGGCGTGGCAGCAGCTGCAGCAGGTTTCGTGGTTGGCAGCCAGCTGCTGATTGTGGCCGGCGCCATGGTGGGTGCTGCGGGCCTGATCCTCACCCAGGTGATGTGCACCGCCATGAACCGCTCCCTGGTGAGCGTGCTGTTTGGCGGCGCCCTGGGTGGGGCGGCACCGGTGGGCGGTGGCGGCGAGGAGGCCGGCTACACCCGCATCACCAGCTGCAGCCCTGAGGAATGCGCCCTTGCACTCGAGGCTGCTGAGCGCGTGGTGTTTGTGCCCGGCTACGGCCTGGCAGTGGCCCAGGCCCAGCACGCCCTGCGCGAACTCTCCAAGCTGCTCGAAAACCACGGCGTCGAGGTGACCTATGCGATCCACCCGGTTGCTGGCCGCATGCCTGGTCACATGAATGTGCTGCTGGCAGAGGCCGATGTGCCCTACGAGCAACTCCTGGAGATGGACATTGTTAACCCTGAATTCCCCCGCACCGATGTGGTGATTGTGCTGGGTGCCAACGACGTGGTTAACCCAGACGCCAAGACCGATTCCACCAGCCCTCTGTACGGCATGCCCGTGCTTGAGGTGGACCAAGCCCGCCAGGTGTTTGTGGTCAAGCGCAGCCTTGGCGCCGGCTATGCGGGCATTAAAAACGCCCTCTTTGAGCTGCCCCAGACGGCCATGGTGTTTGGTGATGCCAAGGCCGTGCTCAACGGCCTGCTCACCGAGCTGCGCAGCATGGGGGTGGGTAAAAAGGTGGCCGCCTGAAGCAGCCCGCCCTGACACTCCCGGTTTTTAAGCAGCGCTGGCCCTGGATCGGCCCCGATCTCCAGACCCTGCGCGACACCCTGAGGCCGCCAATGCTGCCTCAGCAATTAGGTGCCATACCTAGCGAAGATCTTCTGATCCGTTTAGCCGAGGGAGCCTCTTTGCTTGTGAGGCAGGATCTACCAGAGCGGCACCATCCCATTGGCTGGGTTCTTTTGGTCCATGGACTTGCTGGCAGCAGCGAGCGCCCGGGTGTTCGTCGGCTTGCAGGCTTGTTTTTGCGCTGCGGCTTTGGGGTTTGGCGATTAAATCTGCGCGGGGCTGGCGCCGGCCGAAAGCTTGCTTCTGGTACCTATGCGTCTGCCTGTAATCGAGACATTTTGCCGGTGCTGGTTGCAGCCAGGGAACTTGCAAGGGCCCTTCCCTTGTTTGGGGTGGGCCTTTCTCTCGGAGGCACAGTTCTGCTCAATGCCCTGCTGGAGAGGCCGGATGGTCTCGATGCCCTTGCCTGCGTGAGTAGTCCATTGGATCTTGACTCCTGCTCGCATCAGATTTCGAGGCCCCGCAATTCCTTCTACCAGCGTTACATGGTGCGCGCATTGATAAACCAGACAAAGGCGGACCCTCAATTCAGGACCGACTCCCAAGCCAAGGTATCAATTAACTCGAGTATTGTTCGGACTAATATTGATAAGATTTGCACGATAAGAGATTTCGATGCAGTGATCACGGCACCTCGTTGGGGCTACACTGATGTGGATTGTTATTACCGTGATGCGTCGCCGCTGCAGGCAATGCTAAATGGGGCGCCTTTGCCGCCTGCTTTTTTTGTGCAGGCCCTTGATGATCCCTGGGTGCCGGCAGATTCGGCCGTGGCATTGGCATCAGCCCAAATACCACTGGGCGCAGAATTTTGTCTATCTCAGCAGGGCGGTCACAATGGTTTTCACGCTGTGGCTGATAGTCAGCTCAATCCTTCCAGTAGCTGGGCTGATAGACGAGTAGTGGAGTGGTTATTGCAGCGATGCGGCTAATTCTGTTATGACGCTTATAATTATGCCAACATCAATGCTGTTAGCACGGCTGAATTGATCGCCTGGTTGACCATTTAGGGTGATTTCATCTGATCCATGGCAGTCTAGATAGAGATCGTCAAATTGGCAAGCACTATTTATATTTAGCCAGGTACTCGGGAAGCATTTGGGACCGGCAAGAAGAAAAATTTGGCGTGCAATTTGATCGGGTTCTTGCCGGGGAGCAAACGGCTTCAGCATCAGGCATCCTTGGGGAAAGCCGATGATGTAGGTATGGCTGCGCCAGAGAGAGAGTTTTTCTTCGAAGTTCAGCTCTTCGGGGCAAATAATATCGACTCCGGGAATAGACCGTAGTTGCTCAACTAGTTGACCCTCTTGAATGAATTTGCTGGTGCCATTAGTTAGTTTATGGCGGGACAGGTAGGCGATTCGCTTGCCATTGCGTTCGATCCCCTCCAGTTGGCGGCGAAGCTTTGGGTGAAGTGATGCTTTGGCTGCCGGGGCATAGTCGCTACTGATCCATTTCAAGTCCCGATAGATTTGCGGACAGGACACCAGTCGACGAGCCCGCATCGGTCGTCTTATCAGGCGGAAGCGGTTTGCCAGTCCTAGGCAATTCAACCAAGCTTCAATGGTTGGCGTCCTGAATTCCCGCACTGAGCGCGGGGCGGCGTAGTGGAACCAGATTGGTTCTTTGCAGTGTCGATAAAGCCGCAATAGTTGGTAGGCGCGGCAGGTATCAACCAGCATGTCGCCAAAGTGCTCATAGAGTGTTCCTCCGTAGAGCATAAATTTAAGGCGTTTAATCTTTTCTGGTTCGTATCCCTTTGCATCCTCAAGTCTCGAGGGGGGAAAGAACAGCTTGCGATCTCCCCTTTGGTCGCTTAGGGCTTCGATGTGATCGCCATTGGCATTGAAGACTCCTTGGCTAAAGCGAAGAGACCAGTCTTTGGTCTCATTTATGTTAAACCAGCGCGGCAAGATAGTTGCATCTTCTTCGATTATTAGTGGTTCTGGTTTGACCACTAGATGTTCCCCAAATAGGGAGGGGTGGTCTGGTGGAATGCTTGCTAGCGATCGAAACATTATGGAATAGCTTTCGTCGGCGAATTTGTTTATTTTGCCATGGCTCAGCTCCGTTTCAGGGTCCCTTTTGATCTGGAGTCAGTTCGGTTTAAAGCTGCTAGACATTTGATAGCGCTTGATGATCCACTGCTCAATCGGCTGGCCGCCGATCACGTGCTCCCGCAGGATTGGTTCGATCCGCTCGGGGCTGACGCCGCCATAAACGGTGCCTTCCGGCCAGATCAGCAGGATGGGGCCGCCGGCGCAGCGGCGCAGGCAGTCGGCCTTGGTGCGCAGCACGATCCCCTCGGGCCGGGCCGGTTCCTCGAGGCCCAGCTCGCGCACCAGGCGCTTAAGCGCATCCCAGCTAGCGGCGCCTACGGCGGGATCGGGGCAGCAGAGGGCCTTGCTGGGAGTGGCGCAGAGCAGTAGGTGGTGCGAGATCACGCCGGCAGCGCAGCTGTCGCCTTGGCTTTGAGCCGGGCTGCAGCCTCCTGCACCGCCTGACGGGCCCAAGCGTCTACGGCCAGCACGTCGTCTAGGGAGGGATTGGCCATCAGGTCGACTTGGTGGCGATCACACACCCCGTCGATCAATGTAGGGATATCGAGGAAGTGGACCCTTCCCTCAAGGAAGAGGGCCACGGCCTGTTCGTTGGCGGCGTTCATCACCGCCGGCATCGTGCCGCCGGCGCGGCCGGCCGCGTAGGCCAGCTGCATGCAGGGGTATTTGGCGGGGTCGGGGGCGCGGAAGCTGAGCTGGCCCACCTCGGTGAGATCGAGCCGGCGCCAAGGGGTGCTCAGGCGCTCGGGCCAGCTGAGGCAATAAAGAATGGGTAGCTTCATATCGGGCCAGCCGAGCTGGGCCAGCACCGAGGAATCGGCCAGCTCCACCATCGAATGGATGATCGATTGGGGGTGGATGACGATCTCGATGTGGTCGTAGTCGAGACCAAACAGGTAGTGGGCCTCGATCACCTCCAGGCCCTTGTTCATTAAGGAGGCCGAATCCACGGTGATTTTGCGGCCCATGCTCCAGTTGGGGTGGCTGGTGGCATCGGCCACGGTGGCTTTGTGGAGGTCTGCCGCTGGCCAATCGCGGAAGGCGCCGCCGCTGGCGGTGAGCTGGATGCGGCGCAGGCCTGGGGTGGGGCTGCCGGTGGAGAGGCGGGCCGTCTCGGCGTAGGGGGTGCCCTGCAGGCACTGGAAGATCGCCGAGTGCTCGGAATCAGCTGGCAGTAGGCGCGAGCCGCTCTTCTCCAGCTCCGGCAGCACCACGGGGCCAGCGGCGATCAGGGTTTCCTTATTGGCCAGGGCCAGATCCTTACCGGCGCGGATGGCGGCCAGGGTGGGTAGTAGGCCAGCGCAGCCCACGATCCCGGTCACCACCAGGTCGGCCGTGGACCAGGCGGCGGCGGCACAGAGGCCCTCAGAGCCCCCCAGCAGCTCGGGCATGCGGGCCGGCCTGGCGGCGGGCTCCAGGGCCTGCAGCCGCTCGCGCAGCTCGCTGACGCGCTCGGCATTGGCCAGGGCTACCACTTCCGGACCATGGCGCTGGATCTGACTCACCAATAGATCGAGGTTGTTGCCGGCCGTGAGGGCCACCACCTGGAAGCGGTCGGGGAACTCCTCGGCCAGTTCGAGGGTTTGGGTGCCGATCGAGCCGGTGGAGCCGAGCACGGAGAGGGCTTTCACGGCGGCAGCTCAAGTGGTAACAAGTCTCCCATTGACCCTGCAGGATGCCCCGCAGTGATCCCGGCAGTTGTGTGCTCTTTGCCGATCCCTGGCTGCTGGCCCTGGTGAAGCCCTCGGGCCTGCTTAGCCAGCCGGGGCTTGGGCCCGAGCTGGCCGATTCCCTGATCAGTAGGGCCCAGGAGCGGTGGCCGGAGGTACGGCTGGTGCACCGCCTCGATCGCGATACCTCGGGGCTGATCCTGCTGGCCAGAGATGCCACCACCCATCGGGTCTTGAGTGCCGCTTTTGCCGAGCGGCGGGTGCGCAAGACCTACCTGGCCATGGTGCAGGGGCTGCCTGCGGATCGGGGCGGGATCATCGACCAGCCGCTAGCCCGGATTGCCACTCGGCCGCCCCGCTATGGGGTGGTGCCGCTGGAGTGCGGTGGCAAGTCGGCTTTCACCCGCTGGCGAGTGTTGCGGCGCTTTGTGGGCTCGAGTTTGCTGTTGCTGCAACCCCGCACCGGTCGCTCTCACCAGTTGCGGGTGCACCTGGCGGCCCTTGGCCATCCGGTGCTGGGCGACCCGCTATACGGCGACCCCCTCTACGGCGAACCAGCCCCAGCGCCGCGGCTGCAGCTCCATGCCGCCGGCCTGCAGCTGCTGCATCCGGCCACGGGCAAGCCGCTGCACCTGCGCAGCCGTTGCTTTGGCGATGGGCTGGTGGGGGTGGATCCCCTTAACTGAGCCCAGTTGAACTTTTCCCATGGCGGCACTGCCCGTGTGGCTGCAGCGCTGGAACTTCATCGACCGGGCCAAGCTCGAGCGCCAGCTCTGGGATGCCTTCGAGCGGCAGGAGGATCTGCAGGCTCTAGTGGATGGCTGTGAGCCGGGCTTTCAAAAAGAGGTGTGGACCACCACCCTGGAGCGGATTCGCAAGATCGAGCGGATGATGCAGGGCCGGCAGGCACCCGAGCCGAGCGAGGACTGAATGAAGGTCCGGCCCTCAGGTGCTGGCGGTGATCGAAAGACAAACCAGGTCAACTTGGACCTTTTCGAGGCGGTTGTCGTTGGTTATTAGGGCTACGCAGCCGTGTTGCAGAGCAGTGGCCAGGTGCATCGCATCAGGTGTTTTGAGGCCGTGGATGGCGCGTAGTGCGGTGGCATGGGCGAAGCTGGCATCGTTGATGCTGAGCCACTCAAACTGCCGCAGCCAGGACTGATAGCGAACCAGCAGATCGATTTGCTGGCGGGCTAGGGGCTGCACCAGGCATTCCAGCTGAACCAGGGGGGAGATTGCCAGGGTGCGGTCCTCGGCCAGCTGATTTGCTAGGCACCGCCGGGCTGCTTCGCCAAACTGGGAGTTGTCTTCTAGGGCGTAAATCAGCACACAGCTGTCTACATAGACCAGGCTCCTCAATCCCAACTGGCGCGCTGTGTCTGGATGTCGGCTTCGATCGCAGTGTGGCTGCGTTGCAGGTGGGAAGGTAAGGGGTTGGCGTCTAGCCAGGCGATTGGGTCGAGGGTGCAGGGTGGACTATCCACGGCCACGAGCCTCACTGCAGGGATGCCCCGCTGGGCGATTACCACCTCTTCACCGGCTTGGGCGGCTCGCACTAGGCGGGAGAGCTGATTTTTGGCTTCGAGGATGTTGACCTGCATGAGATCAACTTAGCCAGAAGCACAGCAATCTGGCCAGATTGTTGGGCAGGCTCAGCCCCGCAGCCATTCGGTGATGCCGCCAGGCCTGTCGATCAGCTCGATGCCCTGGGCCCTCAGGCCATCGCGGATGCCGTCGGCCGTGGCGAAGTCGCGGGAGGCCTTTGCGGCCTGACGCTGTTCGATTTGGGCTTGGATCTCGGCGTCGCTGGGGCCGGAGCTGGTGGTGCTGGTTTTGGCCTCGGTTTCGCTCTGGAGGCCGAGCACTCCGGCCAGATCCAGCAGCAGCTGGCCCTGATCCACCAGCTCTGGCGCCCGGGCCTCCTCGGCGGCGCTGCTATCGCCGCGCTCCAGCCGATTGGCGAGGGCGCGCAGGGGCTTGGCCAGCTCAAACAGCACCGCCAGGGCTGCGGCGGTGTTGAGGTCGTCGTCCATGGCGGCGGCGAAGCGCTGGCGGGCGGCGGCGAGCTCTGGGGTGGCGCCAGGGTCGGCGCTTGAGGTGGAGGCGGCGAGGCCCAGGGCGGCGTTGAGGCCCTTCCAGCCGGTGGCGGCGGCCTCGAGGGCTTCGGCGCTGAAGTCGAGCGGCTTGCGGTAGTGGGCTTGCAGGGTGAACAGGCGCAATGTCATCGGCGTGATGCCGGAATCGAGCAGGGCCCGGATGGTGGTGAAGTTGCCCAGAGATTTGGACATCTTCTGGCCGCCCACATTGACCATGCCGTTGTGCAGCCAGTAGCGGGCTAGCTCGTGACCGCTGGCCGCCTCCGACTGGGCAATTTCGTTTTCGTGGTGGGGAAAGATCAGGTCGGCGCCACCGAGGTGGATGTCGATCGTGTCGCCCAGCTCCTCGCGCACCATCGCTGAGCACTCGATATGCCAGCCGGGCCGGCCTGGACCCCAGGGCGACTCCCAGCTCGGTTCACCGGGTTTGGCCCCTTTCCAGAGGGCGAAGTCGAAGGGGTGCTGCTTGCGGGCCTCCTCTGCAGTCGCCACCCGGCCGGCGGCGTTGTCCTGCTGCTCGGCTAGGTCGCGGCCGGAGAGCTTGCCGTAGCCGGCATGCTTCATCACGGCGAAATAGACATCGCCATCGGCGCTGTAGGCGGCTCCCTTGGCTTCCAGCTCTGTGATCAGGCTGCGAATGGCGTCCAGGCTTTGGGTAGCCCTCGGCATACGGTCGGGCGGCAGGATGTTTAGGCGGGCCATGTCGGTTATGAAGGCCTCGATGTTGCGCTCGCTAACCGCCTGCATCGAGCTGCCCTCCTCAGCGGCCCTGCCCAGGATCTTGTCGTCGATGTCCGTGTAGTTCTGCACGAAGGTGACCTGGTAGCCGCACCAGAGCAGGTAGCGGCGCAGCACATCCCAGGCGATGTAGCTGCGGGCATGGCCCAGGTGGCAGAGGTCGTAGACCGTCACGCCGCAGCAGTAGATGCTCACCTGGCCGGGCACCAGCGGCTCAAACAGTTCAATGCGGCGCGTGAGGGTGTTGGTGAGGCGCAAGGTCATTGAGCTGCTGGTTACTTGGCTTCCATCCAGTTGGGGCCGACGCCCGTCTCCACCACTAGGGGTACGGTGAGGGCCACGGCTCGCTCCATGGTTTCACGCGTCAAGGTGAGCACCGCTTCGAGGGCCTCGGGGGCCGCTTCTAGCACCAGTTCGTCGTGCACTTGCAGCAAAAGTCTTGCCTGCAGGGCGGAGGCCTGCAGCTCCCGGTGCAGCTGCACCATGGCCAGCTTGATGATGTCGGCGCTGGAGCCCTGGATCGGAGCGTTGGCCGCAGCCCGCAGCTGTTGGGCCTCCATGCCGCCGCGGCGGGCCACATCTAGGTCGATCTCCAGGGGATCCTTGCCCCGCAGCCGGCCCAGGCCATTGGGATCGAAGTGGAAGGGGCGGCGGCGGCCCAGGATCGTTTCCACGTAGCCCCGGCTCAGGGCCAGCCGCTCCTGCAGCTCCAGGAAGGCGAACACCTTCGGGTAGCGCTGCTTGTATTTGCTCAGAAACTCCTTGGCCTCGGCCTGGCTCACGCCCGTTTCCCGGGCGAAGCGCTGGGCGCCCATGCCGTAGATCACGCCGAAGTTGATCGTCTTGCCCAGGCGACGTTCATCCGGCGTCACGGTGTCCTTCTCCAGCAGCAGCCGGGCCGTGAGGGCGTGCACGTCGTCGCCAGTGCGGTAAGCCTCCACCAGCACTGGTTCGCCGCTGAGGTGGGCCAGGATGCGCAGCTCGATTTGGGAGTAGTCGGCGCTGATCAGGCTCCAGCCCTCCTGGGGCAGGAAGGCCTTGCGGATCCGCCGCGAGAACTCGGTGCGGATCGGGATGTTCTGCAGGTTGGGGTTGCTGCTGCTCAGGCGCCCGGTGGCGGTGACGGCCTGGTTGAAATCGGTGTGCACCCGGCCGGTTTCCGGCTCCATCAGGGCGGGCAGGGCATCCACGTAGGTGCTCTTGAGCTTGCTGAGGGTGCGGTGCTCCAGCACCAGGGGCACCACTGGGTGATCGGCCTCCAGCTTCTCGAGCACGGTGGCATCGGTGCTCCAGCCGGTTTTGGTCTTGCGGGATTTCTTGCGGTCCAGCCCGAGGCTGTCGAACAGCAGCTCGCCCAGCTGCTTAGGAGAAGCCAGGTTGAAGTCCACCCCGGCGGCCGCTTTGGCCTCGCCCTCGAGGCGATCCAGGGTGATTTTGAGCTCAGCGCTGAGCTCGCCCAGGTAGGCGGTGTCGATGCGGATGCCGGTGGCTTCCATCAGGGCCAGCACCGGCTCCAGGGGTAGCTCCAGTTGGTCGAGCAGCTCGGGCAGGGCATCGCCCATGGCGGTGAGCTCGCGGCGCAGCAGCTGGGCCAGGCGCCAGGTGATGTGCACATCCATGCCGCAGTACAGCGCCGCCTCGGCGATCCCCACGGACGCGAAATTGGCTCCCTTGGGCACCAGCTCGACGTAGCTGGTGGGGCTGAAGCCAAAGTTGCGCTCAGCCATGGCGTCGAGGCCATGCTTGTCGCCGGCATCGCGCAGGTAATCGGCGAGCATCGTGTCCATCACCACGCCCTCCAACGGCAGGCCGTGACGCAGCAGGATCAGCCGGTCGTATTTGGCGTTTTGCAGCGCCTTGGGGTGGGAGGCACTGGCCAGCCAGGGCGCCAGGGCGGTGAGCACTGCAGCGAGGGGCAGCTGGGGCTCCGACGGCGGGGCTTCCGTGAGCAGGTCGGGTGCCGGCTGGGCTTGGTGGCTGATCGGGATGTAGGCCAGCTCCGCAGCCCCATCCCCCCAGGCCACCCCTACCCCCACCAGCTCGGCCTGGAAGGGATTGAGGCTGGTGGTTTCAGTGTCGAGGGCCACGGGGCGGCCGGGATCGCTGCAGCTGTTGAGGTGGGTCACCAGGGCGGCGAGGGCCTCGGGGCTGCTGATCAGCCGGGGCTGGAGGGCCGGCAGCCCCTGGCTGTCCGGCTGATCGGCAGCTGTTGCACCGTTTGTTTCGCGGTCTTTCGCACCAGCGGTTGGCGCCTTTTCGGTGGCTGGGCTGGCCGCGCCGCCCGCGGGGCTGGATTCCTCCCTGGGCTCCGGCGGCACGGCTGAGAACAGCTGGGCGAAGTTGGGCACCTGTTTCACCAGGCTGTACAGCTCCAGCTCCTCCAAACTGCCGGCCAGGGCGTCGGCCTTCACAGCCCCCAGCTCCAGCCGGGGCTCGCTGGGCAGGGGAATGTCGATCAGGATCTCGGCCAGCATGCGCGAGCGGTAGGCGTTGCCTTTGTCGGCGCGCAGCTTGTCCACTAGGGCTCCCTTGAGCACGCCCTTGGGGTCTTTGGCCTTGGGGCCCGCCTGCTCCAGGGCCTCCAGCGCCGCGTAAATGCCGTCCACATGTTCAAACTCTTTGAGGAGGTTGATGGCGGTCTTGGGGCCCACGCCCTTGACGCCCGGGATGTTGTCGGAGCTGTCGCCGGTGAGGGCCTTGAGATCCACCACCTCCTCCGGGGTGACGCCGAGCTTGGCGATCACCCCCTCGCGGCGGATCTCGCTGGGGCCGCTGTTTTTGGCGTAGGGGCCGCCGCCCATGTAGAGCACGGCGATGTCGCGCTCGTCGTCGACCAGCTGGAACAGGTCGCGGTCGCCCGAGAGGATCCGCACCCGCCAGCCGGCGTTGGCGGCCCGGTTGGCCAGGGTGCCGAGCACGTCGTCGGCCTCGAAGCCCGGTGCCATCGCCAGCGGAATGTCGAGGCTCTCGGCCAGGATCTGCTGCAGATTGGCCAGGTCGGCGAAAAAGTGCTCCGGCGCCACATCCCGGTGGGCCTTATAGGCCGCATCTGCCTCGTGGCGGAAGGTGGGCTCGGCGGTGTCGAAAGCCACCACCAGGCCGTTGGGTTTGAGCCCCTTGCAGTTGTCGAGCAGGGCCTTTAAGAAGCCGTAGGTGACGCTGGTGGGCACCCCCGCCTTGGTGCTCAACCCCCCGTCGCCCCCCTTGGCAAAGGCGTAAAAGCTGCGGAAGGCCAAGGAGTGGCCGTCGATCAGCAGCAGCAGGGGCTTGGTGCCAGGGGCCACGTTGCTGCCAGGGGTGATGGGTCTGGTCAGCCTGCCAGAGCTCAGGCTTGCAGTTGGGCCATGGCGATCCGCACCACAGCCTCCGCAGTGCCCAGGGCGGTGGTGCTGTCGTTGGCATCGAAGAGATCAGCCGGTGCCTCATCGCCTTGGGGGTAGCGGCTGGCGCTGTTCATGCGCGTAAGCGCCTTGAGATGCAGCTCAGCCAGGGCAGGGAGATCTAGGCCCTGCTGTTGCAGCAGTTCCACCAGTTTCTCGAGCGAGTGGCTGTATGGCGGTGTGATTCCGGCTGCCAGCAGCAAGGCCTTGAGCGCTTTTTCGGCGGCCTGACCTGCCAGGT
Organism: Cyanobium usitatum str. Tous; assembly: GCF_963920485.1. Taxonomy (NCBI): domain Bacteria; kingdom Bacillati; phylum Cyanobacteriota; class Cyanophyceae; order Synechococcales; family Prochlorococcaceae; genus Cyanobium; species Cyanobium usitatum. Next base: position 562,325 of record NZ_OY986431.1, read on the forward strand.
AGCAGGCCTGGGCATGGAACCCCTGGCCGGCCGTGAAGCGCGCTGCCTCCAGATCGTTTTGGGCCTGGCGGATCCAGGCCTCAACCCGAGGAGTCATGGCTGATCCAGGCGCAGGGCGTCGCGGCCGATGGCCCGCCAGTAGAGATCGTCGCCCCCTTTCAGCTGCTGCCAGCGCTCCTGGCTTAGGGCCAGCACGTCGTCACCTAGGCGGGCATCCAGCAGCGCATCGGCCAGGGCATCAGCCTGTTGCTGGCTGGGGGCGATGGCCAGCAGGTCTACGTCGGAATAGGCGTCCCAGTCACCGCGCGCCAGCGAGCCGAACAGCCAAATCTCAGCGTTTGTCCAGGCGGCAGCTGTGGTGGCTGCTCCTTGTCGTAGGGCAGAGAGCCGCTCCTGGCGGCGTGAGTTGCGAATAGCGGCCAGGCTTGCCATGGACCTAGATTAGGAGCTGTGACGGATCCGGTCTTGGCGACCACGCTGGCAGCCGCCTTCAGCCCCTGCGGCCGTTACCGCTGGTGGCTGGAGCGGCTGTGGCAGCCGGCGGCGCCGCGGCTGTTGTTCATCGGCCTCAATCCTTCGCGGGCCGATGGCCAGCGCGACGATCCCACCCTGCGGCGGTTGGTGGGCTTTGCCCAGCACTGGGGCTTCGGCAGCCTCGAGGTGCTCAACCTGTTTGCCCGCATCAGCCCATCGCCGGCGGTGCTGCGCCGCGCCACTGATCCGGTGGGTGCCGACACCGACGCCTGGATCCAGCGGCGCCTGGCGGCCCAGCCTGAGGCCACCCTCTGGCTGGGCTGGGGCAACCAGGGGTCCTGGCGGGGGCGCGATCAGGAGGTGCTGGCCTTGTTGCAGGGGCATGGTCTCTGGGCCCTGGGCCTCACCGCCGCCGGCCAGCCCCGCCATCCCCTCTATGTGGCCAGCGATGTTGCGCTGCAGCCACTTACCTGGCACAACCAACAGACCCTGGGGCATCCTGTGGGCACGTCCGTTTCGCTGCCTGGCGCGCCCCCATGTCCCGCATCCCCCGCCGCTACGCCGTTCACCTGCATATGAGCGGCGGCCAGACCGAAACCGTCAACTTCCCCACCCTGGAGGCGTTTCAGCAGTGGTATGGCGGGGTGCTCACCGCCTCCGCCCCAGACGCCTTCGTGAATGTGCCGATCGGCGACCTGGAGGGCGAGTACCTGGTGGTGCGGCCCAACGGCGTGATTGGCATCCATGTGGAGCCCAAGTTCAACGCCCTCGATGAATGACGCCTGAGCGGCTGGGCCTGCTTTGGGGGGTCACGGTTTTTGCCGGGGCCACTGCTCAGGCCCTGGCCTGGCTCACCGGCTTGCCTGGGGTGGTGCTGCTGCTCAGCGCCGGTCTGGTGATCGGCCGCTCCGGTTTTGGCCTTGTAGAACCCCTCGACCTGGGTGCGGGTCTGGGCACGGTGGTGGGACTGCTGGTGAGCCTGGTGCTGTTCGACGGTGGCATCAACCTGCGCCTGCCCTGTGATGCCACCAAGCAGGCGGTGCTGCGCATCGTGCTGGTGCGCCTGGTGCTCGGCCTCGCCGCTGGCCTGCTGGCCGCCCACTGGCTGGCTGGGCTGAACTGGTCGCTGGCGGCGGTGTTCAGCGCCATCGTGCTGGCCACTGGCCCCACCGTGGTAACCCCGCTGGTGCGGCAGATCCGCCTGGCGCCGCCCCTGGGCGAGGTGCTGGAGGGGGAGGGCCTGATCTTGGAGCCGATTGGTGCCGTGCTGGCGCTACTGCTTTTGGAGCTGGCCCTTGGCGACCTCCATGGCTGGCGGGAGCTGGCCCTGGGGCTGCTGCAACGGCTCGGTGGCGGTGTGGCGATCGGTGCCCTCTGCGGCTGGCTGCTGGCCGAAGCCCTGCGCCGTATCCCCGCCCAGCCGGCCGGGGCCCTGCGGCTCCAGCTCACCTTGGGCACCTTGTTTCTGATGTTTAGTGGCTGTGAGTTGCTGCTGCCCGAATCGGGGCTGCCCGCGGCCGTGGCTGCTGGCGTTGTGGTGGGTCGCCGGCCCGATACCGATGCCGCCGAGCTCGATGAGTTGATTCGTCAGTTGGCCCAGCTGGCGATCACGATGCTTTTTCCCCTGCTGGCCGCAGATGTGAGCTGGGCCGAACTCAGCCCCTTGGGCTGGGGAGGGGTGGCCTGCGTGCTGAGTTTGATGCTGCTGGTGCGCCCCGTGGCCATCGGCCTGGCCACCTGGGGCCTGGCCTTCAGCCTGCCCCAGCGGGCCCTGATGAGCTGGCTGGCGCCCCGCGGCATCGTTACCGCTGCAGTGGCCAGTCTGTTTGCGATCCGCCTTGAGCAGGCGGGAGTGGTGGGGGCCGGCCGTCTGCAGGGGTTGGTGTTTCTGACGATCCTGCTCACCGTGGGGCTGCAGGGCCTGAGCGCCGGCCCCCTGGCCCGCTGGCTTGGCCTCTCAGAGGCAGCGGGCGATGCGGGGGAGGTCGGCGCCGCATCGGTGCAGCAGCAGCCAGGTGGCCAGTAGGTCTGGGCCCTGAAGGCTGCCGAGTAGCGCTGCCCGCAGGCTTTTCATGATCACGCCCTTCTTGACGCCGGCGGCAGTTGCGGCCTCGCTAAGCAGCGCCTGGGCCTGATCGGGCTCCAGGGCCTCTGGCGGCAACTGCTCCAGTAGGGCTGCCAGGGCTGGGCGGGCACCCTCGAGTTCGAGCTGGGCGCTGGCAGCTTCGTTGAGGGCTGGAGTTGCGAAGAATGGCCGGGCCTGGTCGACACCGTCGGCCAGCAGGGTGAGGGAGGGGCCGAGCAGCTCACATAGCTGTAGCTGCCAGGCGGGGTCTGCGCTGATGCCGCTGCAATCAGCCGGCCAGCCCGCGGCGGCCCAGAGGGGCAGCAGCTGCTGCCGCAGGGCCTCGGGCCCCAGTTCGTGCAGCACCTGGCCGTTTAGCCAGTTGAGCTTGTCCCAGTCGAAGCGAGCGCCGGCGCGGTTGACCCGCTCGAAGGAAAAAGCTGCCGCTGCCTCAGCCAGGCTGAAGCGCTCGCCCATCCCCTCCGGTGGCGACCAGCCCAGCAGGGTCATGTAGTTGGCCAGGGCTTCAGCGGTGTAGCCCATCTGCCGAAAGTCGCTCACCGAGGTGACGCCGTCGCGTTTGGAGAGCTTCTTGCCCTCCTGGTTGAGGATCAAGGGGGTGTGGGCAAACACCGGGGGCTCGGCGCCAAGGGCTTGGTACAGCAGCAGCTGTTTGGCGGTGTTGGCGATGTGGTCTTCACCGCGGATCACATGGCTGATCGCCATGGCGGCATCGTCTACTACCACCACCAGGTTGTAGAGGGGGTCGCCGATCTGGTCGGCGGCGGCCCGGCGGGCGATCACCATGTCGCCACCTAGATCGGCGCCGGCCCAGCGCATTTCGCCCCGCACCAGGTCGCTCCAGGTGATCGTTGCCTCGTCGTCGATGCGGAAGCGGATGGTGGCTTGGCGCCCCTCGGCGATGAAGGCCTGTTGCTGCTCGGCGGTTAGGTCGCGGTGGCGGTTGTCGTAGCGGGGGGCCTGCTTGCTGGCTGCCTGCTGCTCCCGCATGGTGGCGAGTTCCGCCTCGCTGGCGTAGCAGCGGTAGGCGTGGCCGGATGCAAGCAGTTGCTCAATGGCGGCCCGGTGCTCGCTGATGCGAGCGCTCTGAATAACGGGTTCGCCGTCCCATTGCAGCCCCAGCCACTGCAGCCCTTCGAGAATGTTGGTGGTGTATTCGGGCTTGCTGCGCTCTTTGTCGGTGTCTTCAATGCGCAGCAAAAACTGACCGCCCAGGCGGCGGGCGTAAAGCCAGTTGAAGACCGCAGTGCGGGCCGTACCTATGTGCAGCGTGCCCGTTGGGCTCGGGGCCAGGCGAACCCGAACCGGCCGATCTGAAGAAGGTTGCCCTGCTACGGACTGCGCAGCATCCACAGGGACAACTCCTAATTTAAATGGAACGGGACTGACGGGATTCGAACCCGCAACTTCCGCCGTGACAGGGCGGTGCTCTAACCGGTTGAACTACAGTCCCAGGCAGCTTTTTGAGCTAACTGTGTCGCAGAAGCGACTTTGAAATTATCCGTGATGGCCGGTCCGCTCGTCAACCAATTGGTTTAGGGCAGACCGGCATTGCGGATCGGCATTAAAGCCGCATGAATCTCAGGGTCTAAACCCTGCTGGCTCAATCAAACGAACCTGATTGCCTCGGGCTGTGAATTCACGACCTTGGTCGCTCTGCACAACCACCCTGCCACCGGATTTCACCCGGATCACCCGAGCTCGAACCCAGCCCAGAGCGGCTGATTCGAGCACCTTGACCACATCCCCGGGTTGTAAATCCAACTCCATGCTCAAACCAGCAAACTGCAAATTGGGGCATCGAACGCGCCGTGGAGGACTTGAACCCCCGACATCAGGTTTTGGAGACCTGCGTTCTACCAACTGAACTAACGGCGCATGGCCGATGCCCCGTAATCAGGAGGCCGCGGCTAATCAGCCAGCTGTCTTGAGGGATCCCAAGACGGCAGGCTGACGTTGCGTTGGCAACCTCAGCGGTCGAAGCGTTGCTTGACGCGCGTGGCTTTACCCACCCGGTCGCGCAAGTAGAAGAGCTTCGCCCGACGCACCTTACCGCGGCGCTCCACATTCACGGAGGCAACTTGAGGACTGTGAAGCATGAAGACCCGCTCCACGCCAATGCCCTGGAAGATCCGGCGCACCGTGATGGTTTCGTTGAGGCCGCCATGGCGCTTAGCGATCACCACGCCCTCGTAGGGCTGCACACGCTCCTTATTGCCTTCTCGGATGAGCACACCGACCTTCACGGTGTCGCCGACATAAATGTCAGGCAGCTCGTCCTTGAGTTGCTCGGCTTCAAAGGCCCGGATCAGCTCTTGGGCGCTGAGTTTGCCGGTTCTGGCCTTCGCGGCGGCGGGTTTTTCTTGCACCGCGGTGGCCGCAGGAGCTGCGGTGCTCACAGTGGCATCTACCACCTGATCAGTCGCTTGATTTTCTGTCGACTCCGTTGCCATCTCAGCTCCGCTACGCCTGGCCAAAGATGCAGTGTACCGGCTCGTGGTGCCCCCTTTGCTATTTCGCTTTTGCCACAGCGGTCCAGTCCCATTGGTAGCTTTCAGTTCTGCCCTACATCGCTGCCGGATAGCTGCCGGTGGGTCATTGCATGAATCTGTTTGCCGACCTACTGGCCAGCACCAAGGGCGCGGCGGTTGCCTCCCCCACCGTTGAAACCGGTCCACGCATCCAGAAGGGACGGCGCGGCGTTGAAATCAAGTCGGCCCGCGAGATCGACACCATGCGCAAGGCCAGCCGGATTGTGGCCACGGTGCTGCGCGAAATTCTGGAGCTGGCGGCTCCCGGCATGAGCACCGGCGACCTCGATCGCCATGCCGAGAAGCGCATCCGCGAGATGGGTGCTACCCCCAGCTTCAAGGGCTATCACGGATTCCCGGCCAGCATATGTGCCTCAATCAACAACGAAGTGGTCCACGGCATCCCGAACAGCAAACGGGTTATTCAGGCCGGCGATCTGGTGAAGATCGACACCGGTGCCTACTTCGACGGCTATCACGGCGACAGCTGCGTCAGCCTTTGCGTAGGTGAAGGCGCCACCGAGGAGGCCCAGACCCTCTGCCGGGTGGCCCAGGAATCGCTGATGAAGGGCCTGGCCCAGATTAAGGCGGGCAACACACTCCTCGATATCGCTGGAGCGGTCCAAGACCATGTCGAGGCCCACGGTTTTGCGGTGGTGGAGGACTACACGGGCCATGGAGTGGGCCGCAATCTGCACGAGGAGCCCTCGGTGTTCAACTTCCGCACCCGAGATCTGCCCAACATGAAGTTGCGCCCAGGCATGACCCTGGCGGTGGAGCCGATCCTCAACGCCGGCAGTAAGGCCTGCCGCACCCTCAAGGATCGCTGGACCGTGGTGACCGTTGATGGCAGCTGGTCGGCCCAGTGGGAGCACACCATCGCCGTAACCAGCGACGGTTGTGAAATTCTCACCGACCGCGATTTCTAGGGCTGGCCTGGGCTTGGCCGCGTCAGCAGCTTGAAGTAGCCCCAACGCGCCAGGGTGCTTAGGGGCATCAACACGTAGGTGAGGGGGTTTGGGGTCACGATGATCAGGCTGAGCCCTAACCGGGCCTGGGCGAGCACCTGATTGGCCACGAATCCCGGCCCCATTACCCCGATTGGGTTGAGGCTGGAGCGGAAGGGCCCCAGCACCAGCCGGCGGATGCGCAGGGGCCCGTTGGCACCAGAGAGATCCAGGGCCCGCAGGCTCACCAAACTGCCTAGCAGCCGTTTGCTCAATTCATAGAGGGGGCTGAGGGCGGGCTGGATCTCCGCCTCCGAGGTGTTGATCCACACCTCTGGCTTGGGCCGCTCTGGGCGGGGGCTTTGTTGCACCACCTCGGCAAACAGCTCCATCAGTCGCCAGCTGCTCAGGGCATTCACCTCCAGGGCAAGCGCCGTGGCTGAGCGGCTGCGGCGCTGTAGCTGGTTGATGCCGTGGTTGAGCACCAGGATGTCTACCCGCTCCAGCAGCCCCCGCAGCTCCTGCTCCTGGCCGCATTGCCAGCAGACCTGCTCTAGGGGAATTGCTGTGCCAGCAGGATCCAGCAGCAGCAGGGGTTCGCTGCTGCTGGTGAGGGCTACCAGCGAGGCGCCCTGCTGGGCTAGTTCCTGGAGCAGGGCCCGGCCCAGGCTGCCGCTCGCACCGGTAATCGCGATCCGGCATCCATCAAAATTGGTCATCTGCCTCGCACAAACGGCGGCTGACGCGTCAGCATGGTCGCAAATAGTTGACGGATACGCCGCCTTAATGCCCACTGGCATGATCCCCGATTCTGTTGCCCCCCTAGTGCCCCTATTTGCTCCCTACTGCGGGGGGTTGGGGAGGCCTATGCCTTTGGAAGGTGCCTTGGCGATCCTGCTAGCGGGCGATTGGACAGGTAAGCGCTTGCTGCAGGGGGGGCGTAGCCACATGTTGCGGTTGAGCTGGAGTGGTGAGACGGCACCCCAGGAAATTCTCCACTGCGATTTGATTTTTCCCGATTTACCAGAGGTGCAGTACAGCTTTGAGCTGCCCTGCTACCAGCTGGTCCAGTGGTTGATGGATCGGGAAGGGGAGCAGTTGCCTGCGAGTTTCTGGCAATGGCTGCTGCTGGGTCAGCCGCCCCTTGCTACCGAAGCAGTGGGCAGCGCCGCCTAAATTTCGCTTCAAGACACCCCCCAGCGAGGTTGACCGATGGCCCCCACCTTGCTGATCGGCTCCTGCGAATCCTTCAGTGGTAAATCGGCGGTGGTGCTTGGCCTGGCCCGCCAGCTGGCTCGCCAGGGAGTGCCGGTGCGTTTTGGCAAGCCCCTGGCCACCAGCCTCGATAGCCCGGCGGATGCTGCCAGCCAGGCGCCTCTGCTGGATGCGGATGTGCGTTTCATCGGCGCCACCCTGGGGCTTCCGGAAGCCAATCTGATTCCCTCGCTGCACGTGCTCGATCCGCTCACGGCAGAGCGGCGGCTACTGCAGGGTGACTTGGATCCCGGCTCGGGTTTTGAGCAGCTGCGTCAGCAGCTGGCCGCCGCCAGCGACGGGCTCACCCTGCTGGAAGCCGCCGGCAGCTTGCATGAGGGATTGCTTTACGGCCTCAGCCTGGCCCAGCTGGCCCGGGGCTTGGGGGCATCGGTGTTGCTGGTGCATCCCTGGATCGATAGCTGCAGCATCGACCCGCTCCTGGCGGCTAAGGCTGAGTTGGGTGAGCATCTGGCGGGGGTGGTGCTCAATGCCGTCAAGCCGGGGCTTGTGGCCCAGCTAAGCGCCGAGGTAGTACCTGCCTTGGAGCGACTTGGTTTGCCCGTGCTTGGCGTCATGCCCCAAAGCCCGCTGCTGCGCAGTGTCACGGTGGAGGAGCTGGCCCTGCGGCTCGGTGCCCAGGTGCTGTGCTGCCCGGAACGGCTCGATCTCCTGGTGGAAACCCTCTCGATTGGCGCCATGAACGTCAACTCGGCAATGGAGTTTTTCCGGCGCCGCCGCAACATGGCTGTGGTGACTGGCGCTGATCGCACTGATATTCAGCTGGCAGCCCTGGAGGCCTCAACCCAGTGCCTGATTCTCACGGGCGCTGGAGACCCGCTGCCCCAGCTGCTCAACCGGGCCGAGGAGCTCGAAGTGCCCCTGCTCAAGGTGGAGCACGACACCCTCACTACGGTGGAAGTGATTGAGCAGGCCTTTGGTCATGTGCGTCTGCACGAAGTGGTGAAGGCAAGCTTTGCCTTCCGGCTGGTGGAAGAGCATTGCAATTTCGAGCGCCTGTTTGCTCGGTTGCAGTTGCCCGCGTTAATGAAATAACGCTGCTAGTTTCAAAGGACTGGCAGCTGGCTACTGGTGTCGCGGTCCCTTGATCTTCCGTCGATTGATCGTATCGACACCCTGGCCCAGGAACTGGCGATGCTCCAGGACCGCAGCAAGCGTCGAATTGCAATTTTGGGTAGTCGCCATGTGCCCGTGGTTTCGATCCATCTGGTCGAATTAGTGGCCCGCTCCCTGGCCCAGGAGGGTCACAATCTGATCACCTCTGGATCCCAGGGCGTTAACGCGGCGGTGATTCGCAGCGTGCTGGAGATTGATCCGGCCAGGCTCACCGTGCTTTTGCCCCAGAGCCTTGATCGCCAACCCGGAGAGTCTCGCGATCAATTGGAGCGGGTGCTGCATCTGGTGGAGAAGCCAGAGCACGATGATCTGCCCCTGCCGATGGCAAGCAGCCTCTGCAACCAAGACATCATCAGTCGTTGCGATCAGCTGATTTGTTACGCCTTCCACGACAGTGAAACCCTGCTAGCCAGCTGCCGGGTCGCGGAGGACATGGGCAAGGTTGTCAGCGTGATGTTCTTTGACTGAACTTCTCAGCTGAGAAGCTCAGTCGGGCTATTCAGGGACTGCCGAAGGCCACCTGGCAGGCCGCATTGAGCAACTGGGCTTCGGCAGCGATCGTGGGGGCGTAGCCGTTCAGCTCGCCATCGGCGCAGTCTGCATCCATGCTGTAGCTGCGGCCGTCACGGTCGACCACGAAGGTCACCACGTGGTCGTTCGGTGCCTTCAGGGATCCGTAATCCAGCTGGTAAGTGCTGTTCGGCACCACGATCGTGGTTTGCTTCGCGTCGATGGCGGAGCTCACCGCTGCGTTGATCGTGGCGGCGGTGGCCAGGCCGGTGATGCCCCAGGCCGTGGTCCTGGGTCCCCACCATCCCCAGGAGGGAGCTCCCCCGTACCAGCCCCGTCCGTACCAGCCGTGCTTCCAGGGCCGGTGCCGCTGCCAGTCGTGGCGTGCCCAGCCGGGATGCTGCCGGCGATAGTCCACCGGACGGTTCCAGTGGTTGTGCTGCTCGTTGGGATTCCAGCGGCTGCTGTGCCAGCGGTTGGAATCGCGCTTCCAGTAATCCGGGTTCTTGGTGCCATGGTTGCTGGCCCCGTGGGACGGATTGGCCGCCGCGGAGAGCGTCAGCAGGGGCGTTGTGGCCAATGCCAGCAAGGCTGTTGTTGTGACCAGGGCCATGCCGCTGCTCCTCCAGCGCCCTGAAGTCCTTCCGCTCCGTCCAACCCCTCGGCTCATCGGTGGTGGCTGCAATCCAGCACCCGGTTTAGGTCAGGGGCCTGCCGTTGTCATCCGATCAGGGCCCGCAGCCCCTCCACGTAGAGGACGCCTGTGCAGGTGAGGCCCCCGGCCCAGCACAGTCCCCGCAGGGGTGGAACGTTGCCCACGTAGGCACTGATGTAGGCGAGACGCAGGGCCGGGTGAATCCAGGCGGCGGCTATGGCGATCGGGCTGGTCACCCCCGCCAGTAAGCACAGCAGGGCTGCCGGGGCATGCAGGGTGAAGGCTTCAAAGCAGTTTTGGTGGGCCCAGGCGGCCCGCTTGCCCCAGGCCGGCAGGCGATCAAACATTGCCCTGGGGGCGGCCAGATCGGGCATCTGGAAATTGGCCTGGGAGCGGGCGGCGCCCAGGGGCACGATGCTGAACACCACCACGCCAGCTGCCAGTAGCAACGACCAGGCGAAAGGGGCGAGTTGGGGAGAGATGGGCATGGCCGCTGCACGCTGCGGTTCAGCCTAGGTTTCGCCCCGGTGGTGGGCACGCTCAAAGGCGTTGATTTCGAGCTGCACAACCCCTTCGTTGATTCCCAGCGCCCTGGCGATGGCGTGCAGTTGCTCCTGCTCTTGCGCTTCGATCATTCCATCGGCGCAGGCCACTTGAAAGGACGTTTCAAGGATGATCAGGCGGGCTTTGTCGTCAATGTGGTTGCGCTGCTCGGACAGTTCTGCGATCAAGCGCTCGAAGGGGGAGGTGGTGTGGGCGTGGGCGGGCTGCGGATCCGGGAGGCTGCGGGCCTTGGCTAGTGCTTCGAAGGCGCCGGGCTCGGCAGGGGTTTCCATCAGCTCTTGATAGATCCTTTCCATCACAGCCAGCTCGGAGGCCTCCAGCTCCCCATCGGCGAGGCTGATGTCCACGATGCAGTGAAGGATCAGATCCCGCACAAGCAGCGCTTTGGTGTCGCCATACAAGATTCCCCAGCGCAGATCGGAGAGGTCCTGGTGCTTGCGTTGGCGGGAAGCTCGCGGGTCGCGCTTGCCGCCGGAGTGGCCTCCCGAGAGGTTGTCGTACATGTGCAGGTGGAAGCGCTCCCCCAGTTCCTTGCAGAGGGCAATGCCCCGCACTGAATTGCCGTAGGAATCGAGCCGTGGTGAGAAGGTGGCCAGGCCGAGCAGGTTGGGAGCCACCACCAGGACCGATCCAGCCACCCCCGATTTGGCCGGCAGCCCCACCTCCAGAGTGAACACGCCGGCGTTGTCGTACAGGCCCGAGGTCTGCATGATCGCCAGGGTGCGCTTCACGATCTCAGTGGAGAGCACCTGGCGTCCCGTGATCGGGCAGACGCCCCCATTGGCCAGGGTGGCGGCTGCCACCGACAGCATCCGGGCGGTCATCTCGATGCTGCAACAGGAGAAGTAGACATCCAGCATCTTCTGGAGATCCACGCCCCGGGGCAGGCCGATGCCGCCCTGCAGCAGATAGGCGATGGCGAAGTTCGTATTGGCCGTGGCCCGCTCCGATTCCATCGTGATTTCGCTGAAGCGCACTGGTCCACAGTGGCCGCACAGCTCAGCCCACAACTCCATCAGCTGGCCTGTGATCTCCCTGGCATCGCTCTCGGGAAACCCGGAGGTCACCAGGCCGGCCATCATGATCGCGCCGGCATTCACGTTCGGGTTAAAGGGCCTTCGGTCAGCCAGCAGGCTGAGGTCATTGAAGGGAAGGCCGGAGGGTTCAACCCCCACGTGCCGGTGGGTGAACTCGGGGCCTTCCCGGCTAAGGGCGTAGGCGTAGGTGATCGGTTTCGATACCGACTGGATCGAGTGGTGCACATCCACATCGCCGAGGGCCAGGCGCTGTCCATCTACAGAACAGATCGCTACACCCCAGAGCTCGGGGTCTGCATCCCTCAGGATTGGAATGTAATCGGCGTTGGCGCCACCGCGGTTGGCTGACACCCGGTGGAAGAGGTAGTCAATGTCCTGGAGGAAGTCCTGCCATTCCGGAATAACCAGATGCTGGTGGAGTGCGCGCGACACCATCAGCAGCTCGGGACCCACCAGGGCGGAGAAGGCCTCGAGGCTCAGGGGGCCATCGCCGAGCCTGTTGAGCTGTTGAAAGGTTTGCGCTAGCCGGCCGTCGTCGGCCTGCAAGCCACTGGCCAGCAGGTGATGGCGCAGGCTGGCGGTGGATACGGCGCCGTCGCGTGCGGCCCTCGCGTAGAGCGCTTGCATGCGGTCCATGGAGCACTCGCGGCTTTTCGGCCACAGTGATCACCCTCCCCCATGGCAACAGGTAGCGGTTGCTACCAAGCCAGGGTGCTCGGGGCTTGTGCTTCGAATTGCCGGCGGTGCTGGCCGAGCCTGCTGGCCAGGGGAGTGCCGAGTCGGAGGTTCTTTTCTAGGCTCCTGAAACGATTGTGCTGATTCTCAGCTCCCGTTCCGATGGCCGACACCTATTCCTTCGATGTGGTGAGCGATTTCGATCGCCAGGAGCTCGTCAACACCATCGATCAGGTGCGCCGCGACGTGGGCACCCGCTACGACCTCAAGGATTCCAACACCGAAATCGAGGTGGAGGAGACGAGCCTCACCATCACCACCGCCAGCGACATGACCCTCCAGGCCGTGGAGGACGTGTTGCGCCAGAAGGCAACCAAGCGCAACCTCTCGCTGAAGATTTTTGACTTTCAGAGCCCCGAACCCGTGGGGGGTAACCGGGTCAAGCAGGTGGTGAAACTGCGCAAAGGGTTGAGCTCTGAGCTGGCCAAGCAGCTCAGCAAAACCGTGCGCGACGAGCTCAAGAAGGTGACCGTTTCGATCCAGGGCGAAAGCCTTCGGATCACCGGCAAAAACAAGGACGACCTTCAGCAGGCGATCAACCTGCTCAAGGCCCAGGACGTGGAAGTGCCTTTGCAGTTTGAGAACTACCGCTGAGCCGGTGCAGCCGGTCTGTTCTGCCCCTGGTTGGCGGTTCTGGGTTGATCGGGGTGGCACCTTCACAGACGTGGTGGGCTGCAGCCCCGCCGGCGAGCTGCTGGTGCGCAAGGTGCTTTCGGTGCAGCCGGAGTGCCCGGGGGACCCGGCCGTGCGGGCGATAGCTGCCCTGCTGAGCCGGGAGCCCGGCGTTTTGGCCGGCAGCCCCCTGCCGCTGGGATTGGTACGGGAGGTGAGGCTCGGTACCACCGTGGCCACCAATGCCTTGCTCGAGCAGCGCGGCGCCGGGGTGGTGCTGCTGATCAACCGCGGCTTTGCCGACCTGCTCAGGATCGGCGACCTGCACCGCCCCGACCTCTTTGCCCTCGCCATTCAGCGGCCCAGCCCCTTGCGGGTGCGGGTTCTGGAGGTGGAGGGGCGCCTGGATGCGCAGGGATTCGAGCTTGCACCGCTCCAGTGGGGAGAGGATTTGCAGCAGCAGCTGCTGCAAGCCCAGGCCGACGGCTACAGCAGTTGCGCGGTGGCCCTGCTGCACAGCACCCGCAATTCCAGCCAGGAGCTGCAGCTGGAGCAGTGGCTCGCACCCCTGGGCTTCGAGGCCGTGGTGCTCTCCCATCGGCTCAGCAGCCAGCCCCGGCTGGTGCCGCGCGGCCAGACCGCCCTGGTGGAGGCGGCGGTGGCGCCGGTGCTGGGCCGCTACCTGCGCCAGGTGCAGCGGGCCTTGGGACCAGCAACCCGGCTGCGGGTGATGCGATCCAGTGGGGCTCTGGCAGCGCCTGAGCTGCTGCTGGCCAAAGACACGATCCTCTCGGGGCCGGCCGGAGGCATGGTGGGCGCCGTGGCAGTGGGCAGGAGGGCCCTTGCTGCCGCTGGGCTGCCGCCGCAGCCGATCGTTGGTTTCGACATGGGTGGCACCTCCACCGATGTGTTCCATTTCGATGATCGCTGCCTTTCAAACGCAGGCGGTGATCTGGCCTGGGAGCGCAGCCCTGCCACCGAGATCGCTGGGCTGGAGTTGAAAGCTCCGATGTTGCCGATTCACACCGTGGCTGCTGGCGGCGGCTCGGTGCTGCGCTTTGACGGCAGGCGGCTGCAGGTTGGGCCTGTTTCTGCAGGAGCTGATCCCGGTCCGGCGGCTTACCGCCGCGGCGGGCCGCTCACCATCACCGATGCCAACGTGCTGCTGGGCCGTCTGCCGCTTGCCGCCCTGCCAGCGGTGTTTGGCCCCAAGGGTGACCAACCCGCTGATGGGGAAGCGGTGCGGCGAGGGTTTGCGGAGCTGGCGCTTGAGATGGCCGAGGTGGCACCCGGGATCAGTCCGGAGCGGCTGGCGGCAGGGGCCCTGCAGATCGCCATTGAAACGATGGCGGAAGCCCTGCGCCGCATCTCGATCCAACGCGGCCACGACCTGCGCGAGGCCCTGTTGGTGAGCTACGGCGGGGCTGGCGGTCAGCATGCCTGCCGCCTGGCCGAGGTGCTGGCTGTGACGCGGGTGTTGCTCCACCCCTTGGCAGGGGTGCTTTCCGCCTATGGCCTCGGCATGGCCGAGCAGAGGCTGCTGCTGGAGTGCTCGCCGCGGTTGCCGCTGCGCCCCGACAGCCTGCCCCTGCTACGTCAGCGCTGCGCCGAGCTGGAGCAGCAGGGACTCGCCGACCTGCGCCGGCTGGGGGATTTGGCCGAGGGGGCCACTGGCCGGATTGGGGTGCAGCTGGAGCTGCGGGCCGCCGGCAGTGAGCGGGGTCTGGAGGTGGCGTGGTTGCCAGACGAGCAAGGGGTGGAAGACCTGCAGCGAGCTTTTAGCGCCGCCCATCTGCAGCGCTTCGGCTATCGCCCGGTGGGCGAAGACTGGATCGTGGAGCGCCTGCTGGTGGAACTGGCTCCCCCGGCGCTGGTTGCAGAGCAGGTAGTGGTTCGAGGACAGGCTGTTGCTGCAGCCCCGCTTGCCCCAACCACTCCTCTGTGGCTGGGCGAGGCGTCTGGCTGGCGGCCGGTGCCGCTGTGGCAGCGCTCCCAGCTGCAGCCCCAGCAAAGGCTCGCGGGGCCAGCCCTGATTGTCGATGCGACCAGCACCACCGTGTTGGAGCCTGGCTGGCAAGCCCTGGTGCTAGCCGATGGAGCCCTGCTGTTGGAGCGGGAAGGCGCGGCGGCGGCCAGCAGCGGGGTTAGCCAGGCTGGTGATCAGGCTGTTGAACTTGTGGAGCAGGGGCCCGATCCCACCCTGCTTGAGCTTTACAACCACCGCTTTGCCGCCATCGCCGAGCAGATGGGCGGGCGGCTGCAGCAGAGCGCCCGCTCGGTGAACATCCGCGAGCGGCTCGATTTCTCCTGCGCCCTCTTCGATGCTGCGGGTCAGCTGGTAGCCAATGCCCCCCATATCCCGGTGCACCTCGGTTCGATGGGCGACAGCGTGGTCAGCCTGCTTGCGGCCATCGCCCGGGGCGAGCGTCCCCCATTGGCTTCTGGCGATGTGGTGCTCTCAAACAATCCCTACAACGGCGGCACCCATCTTCCAGACATCACCGCCATCACGCCGGTTTTTGTCCCTGGCTTGGGCGACTCCCAGGCTGGGGTCCCTTTGTTTTTTGTGGCCTGCCGCGGCCACCACGCCGATGTGGGCGGCATCACCCCTGGCTCGATGCCGGCCTTCAGTCGCAGCATTGACGATGAGGGCCTGCTACTCGACAACGTGCCCTTTTTGAGCAATGGCAACTTTGATGAGTCGCTGTGGCGGCAGCGATTAGCTGCCGGTAGCCATCCCGTGCGCAACCCCGACCAGTTGCTTGCCGATCTGCAGGCCCAGGCGGCGGCTAATCGGCTGGGTGTTCAGGAGCTGGGGCGCTTGATTGAGCGCCATGGCCTCGAAGAGGTGCGGGCCTACATGGCCCACGGGCAAGCCCACGCTGCCGAGGCGGTGGGTCGGGCGCTGGCGCACCTCAGCAGCGGGTCTGCCCGGGTGGAGCTCGACCACGGCGCCTTCATCCAGGTGGCTGTTCGCATCGACGCTGAGGCTCGCCGGGTTCAGGTTGATTTCAGCGGCACCTCGCCCCAGCACAGCGGCAATCTAAACGCCCCCTTAGCCGTAACCAAGGCGGTGGTGCTCTACGTGTTTCGCTGCTTGGTAGGTGAACAGATCCCCCTCAATGCCGGCTGCTTCGAGCCGATCGAGCTGATCGTGCCGCCGGGCTCCCTGCTGCATCCCAATCCACCAGCGGCGGTGGTTGCCGGCAATGTGGAAATCTCCCAAGCGGCAGCCAACGCTCTGTTTGCGGCGCTGGGGGTGCAAGCCGCCGCCCAGGGCACGATG
The DNA here is from genome assembly GCF_963920485.1 of Cyanobium usitatum str. Tous. Taxonomy (NCBI): domain Bacteria; kingdom Bacillati; phylum Cyanobacteriota; class Cyanophyceae; order Synechococcales; family Prochlorococcaceae; genus Cyanobium; species Cyanobium usitatum. Next base: position 578,153 of record NZ_OY986431.1, read on the forward strand.
AACAACCTCAGCTTTGGCAATGGCCAATGCCAGTACTACGAAACGATCGGTGGGGGCAGCGGCGCCGGCATCCGCCCCGGTGGTGCCGGCTTTGACGGGGCGGCCGCTGTGCAGAGCCACATGACCAACTCCCGTATCACCGACCCGGAAATTTTGGAAACGCGCTTTCCGGTGCGGCTGGAGCGCTTTGGGATCCGGGCCGGATCGGGCGGGGATGGGCAGTTTCGTGGCGGCGATGGGGCGGTGCGGCAGTTGCGTTTTTTGGCCCCGATGACCGTTGCCCTGATCTCCGGTGCGCGGCGGGTGGCTCCGGCGGGGTTGGCCGGCGGGCTGCCGGGCGCCTGCGGCCGCAACACCTGGATTGGGGTTGATGGCACGAGCCGGCAGCTTGACGGCTGCTGCGAGCTGGAGCTCCAGCCAGGTGTTGCCCTCTGTATTGAGACCCCCGGCGGTGGGGGCTACGGCGCCCCCAGCAGGCCATGAGCCCTGTTGTTGTTAATTGGCCTGCGCTAGCGCTGGCGACGCTGCTGGCCTCACCAGCCCAGGCAGAGGTGCTGCAGGAGCGCAGCCAGCGCTTCCACCCCCAGTGGTCTGCCGCCGGCATGGTGGCCAGCCAGGAGCGCTGGGCATCGCTAGCGGGCGCTGAGATCCTGGCCCGTGGCGGCAATGCGGTGGATGCGGCGGTGGCCACGGCCTTTGCCCTGGCGGTCACCCTGCCCCAGGCGGGCAACCTCGGCGGCGGTGGTTTTTTGGTGCTGTGGCTGCCCGGGCCATCACCGGCTGCGGGCCGGGGCTGCCCCACCGCCCCGGAGCTGCGGCTTGGCCGCGGCACGGCGGTGGCCGTGAACTTTCGCGAGACGGCGCCCCTGGCAGCCACCGCTGGGATATTCCTCGGCCCCGAAGGCGAGGTGGATCGTCAGCGGGCCACCCGCAGCCTGTTGAGTGTGGCCGTGCCTGGCAGCCCAGCCGGTCTGTTGCTGAGCCAGCGCTGCTATGGCCGGCTCTCTCGGGCCGCCGTGATGGCGCCGGCGATCCGCCTGGCCAGCCGCGGTTTTCCTGTGGGCAAGGAACTGGCCGATTCCCTGCGCCAGGCCACACCCCTGCTGCAGTCGGACCCCACCTCCAGCCAGCTGTTTCTTAAGCGACCCCTGCGACCTGCCCAGCTGTGGCGCCAGCCCCTGCTTGCCGCCAGCCTGCGGCGCATCGCCGACCAGGGCGAGACGGGCTTCTACGAGGGCCCGATTGCTGACGCATTGGTGACCTTGATGCGCCAACGGGGCGGCTTGATTCGCCATGCCGACCTCAAGGGCTACCGGGCCCAGCTGGTGCGCCCCCTGCAGGCGAGGTTCCGCAACCATCCGGTGCTCACCATGCCGCCCCCCAGTGGTGGCGGGGTCACCCTGGTGCAGCTGCTCCAGGTGCTCGAGCCCATGCCCCTGGCCGAGCTGGGTCTCAACAGTGCCGCCAGCCTGCACCGGATGGTGGAGGCGATGAACCTCGCCTATCGCGATCGCAACCACTGGCTAGGCGATCCCGACCAGGTGGCGATGCCGTTGGAGCGCTTGCTGAGCGCGGCCCATGCGCAGCGGTTGCGGGCCCAGATCAGGCTGGAGCGCCATCGCCCCTCCAGCGAGCTAGCGGCCCAGGGCTTCCAGGTTGGCGGCACCAACACCACCCACCTTTCAGTGGCCGACCCTCAGGGCGGGCTGGTGGCCCTCACCACCACCCTCAACTTCGCCTACGGCAGTGGCATCAGCGTTCCTGGTGCCGGTTTCCTGCTCAACAACGAAATGGACGACTTCACCGCCAAGCCCGGTGTGGCCAATGCCTATGGCCTGGTGCAGGGCAGCGCTAACGCCATCGCCCCGGGCAAGCGTCCCCTGAGCTCGATGACGCCCACCTTGGTGTTTCGCCCCGATGGCCGGCCCTGGCTGGCTACCGGCAGCCCTGGCGGCAGCCGCATCATCACAACGGTGTTGCAGGTGCTGCTCAACCGCCTGGTGCACGGGTTGAATTTGGCCTCAGCCGTGGCCAGCCCCCGCATCCACTCCCAGCTCTGGCCCGATCAGATCAGCGTGGAGCAGGGGCTAAGCCCTGACACCGTGGGGTTACTGGAGGCGAAAGGCCACCGAGTAGTTGTTACGGCCGCCATGGGATCGGCAAACAGCGTTGAGGTGTTGCCGGAGGGCGGCAGCTTGGGGGTGGCCGATCCCCGCCGCCTCGATGCGGCGGCCATTGGCGAGCTGCCGCTCAACTGGCCGGCTGGCTTGGTGGGGCCGTGAGCAGGTTGATGGCGGAAAACGCCATGCCAATGCCAAACAACATGCCGATCGCCCAGATGCTGTCGGAGGGCCACTCGGCAATCAGCCCCTGCTCAGTTCGCCAATAGTCAGTTCGCCCCTAGATAGGAAGCCTGGAGGCTGTCGTCGGCCAGGAGTTGTTCGGCGCTGCCGCCGGTGCTGATGCTGCCCGCCTCCAAAACCAGGCCCCGATCGGCAATGGTCAGGGCGGCCTGGGCGTTTTGCTCTACAAGCAAAATGGTGAGCCCATCTCGGTGCAGCTGGGCTAGGGCGGCCATCACCTCGGCTACAAGCCGGGGCGCTAATCCCAGACTCGGCTCATCCAGCATCAACAGGCTGGGCCTGGCCATCAGGGAGCGGCTGATGGCCAGCATCTGCTGCTCGCCGCCGGAAAGGGAGCCGGCCAGCTGGCTGCGGCGCTCGGCCAGGCGGGGAAATAGGGCGTAGCAGCGCTCCAGATCTCTGGCGATTGCGGCTTTGTCCCGGCGCAACCAGGCGCCCAGGGCCAGGTTGTCGGCTACCGACTGGCGGCTGAGCACCCGGCGACCTTCCGGGCAGTGGCTGATGCCCAACTTCACGGTGCGCTCGGTGCGCAGGCGATTGATCAAGCCGCCATGCCAGAGGATCTCGCCGCCGGCGGGGTGAATCAGGCCGGAGATGGCCCGCAGGGTGGTGCTTTTACCGGCGCCATTGGCCCCCAGCAGGGTCACCAGCTCGCCGGCTTGCACCGTCAGATTGATGCCATGCAGAGCCGTGATGCTGCCGTAGCGCACCACCAGGTTGCGAAGCTCGAGCAGGGGCGCTTGGGGTCCGTTCATGCGCCACCGCCCAGATAGGCCTCGATCACGGCCGGATCGCGCCGCACCTGCTCGGGGCTGCCCAGGGCGATGCGTTGGCCGAAGTTGAGGACTGCCAGCCGGTCGCAAAGGCCCAACATCAAGGGCACATGGTGCTCAATGATCAGCACCGTCAGCTTGAACTGGTCCCGGATGCTCCGGATCAGCTCCCGCAGCTCATCTTTCTCTGAGGGGTTCATGCCAGCGGCCGGCTCATCGAGCAGTAGCAGCTGGGGACGGCTGGCCAGGGCCCGGGCCATCTCCAGGCGGCGCCGGTCTCCATAGGAAAGGCTGGCCGCGTTTTGGTGGGCAGCGGCTTCCAGCTGGAATAGGGCAAGCAGCTCTAGAGCCTGTTGATGCAGCTGGGCTTCGCGGCGGCGAAAGGACTGGGTTTGCAGCAGGGCCGCTAGGGGCGGCTGACGGCCGTGCTGATGCAGGCCCACGAGCACATTTTCAAGGCAGCTCATGCTGCTGAACAAGCGCAGATTTTGGAAGTTGCGCGCGATGCCGAGACGGGCAATGCGGTGGTTGCTGAGGCCAGCAAGGCTTGCCCCCCGCCAGCTCACGCGGCCGCTGCTGGCAGCGGTGAGGCCAGAGATCACGTTGAACAGGGTGGTCTTGCCGGCACCATTGGGGCCAAGTAGGCCAAAAATCTCGCCCTGCTGCACCTCTAAATCGACACCCTGCAAGGCTTGCAGGCCACCGAAGCGCACCCCCACATTCTCCACCTGAAGCAGGCTCATGGCTTTCCACCCTGCGCTGCTGGGGTGGGGGTGCGCCGCATTATTCGCTTGAGTGTCTTAAACAGCTCCGGGGTAATCACTCCTTGGGGAAAGAACAGGGGACCGACCAGAATCACGGCGCCAAAGACAATCAAGCGCAGGTCGCCGACCGGGCGCAGCAGTTCTGGTAAGGCGGTGAGCAGCAGGCCACCAAATACCGGACCCAGCCAGGTGCGCGAGCCGCCGAACACCACGAACGCCAGGGTGGTGATGCTTGCGTCGAAGTTGCCCAGCTTGGCGTTCCAGGAGTTGAGGAAGTGGGCTGCCACAACACCTGTGATCCCCGCCACTAGGGCGCTGAGTACAAAGGCAAGCAGCTTGCTGTCGGCGGTGTTGATGCCCTGGCTGGCGGCGGCTAGTTCGTCGTCGCGGATGGCGGCCATGGCCCGTCCGGGCCGAGTCTTTTCGAGCCGGTCGCATAGCCAGCAGATCAGCGCCAACAGCGCCAGGGTGAAGGCGGCGTAGCCAGCGGCGCTATCAAATGGCTGGGGGATGCCGAAAATGCCCAGGGCTCCGCCGGTGAACTCCAGGTTGAGGGTGACAACCCGCAGGATTTCGACCAGGGCGATCGTGGCGATGGCTAGGTAGATGCCCCGCAGCCGCAGCACCACTCGACCCAGGCCCAGGGCCAGCACGCCGGTGAGCAGGCCTGCTAGCGCCATCTCTAGCAAAACTGAAGTGATCGGGTAGGTGCTGCCGCTGCCGGCTAGGGCGGGCAGCCGCGTAGAGAGCAGGGCTGCCACCGTGCCGCCAATGGCGAAGAAGCCCGGGGTGGCGAGGGAGAGCTGGCCGCAGCGCAGGGGCAGGTACACCGATAGGCCCAGCAGGGCCCCAAGCAGCATTTGTTCGAGCAGGCCGGCATCCATGCTGATCACACCTTGTTGGGCTGGGGGCGGCCCAGCAGACCCTGGGGCCTGATCAACAGCACCAGGAACAGGAAGCCAAAGGAGACTGCATCTTTGTAGCCCGATAGGTCGGAGGGCACGCAGGCCTCGGCCAGTCCGATGATCAAGCCTCCCAGCACGGCGCCAGGCACGCTGCCGAGCCCGCCAAGCACCAGCACTCCCAGCCCCTTGAGCCCGTAGCCAATGCCGAAGTAAGGCCCGGCGATGCTGACGCTCAACCCCACCAGTCCGCCGGCCATACCGGCCAGGAAGCCACTGATGCCGAAGGAGATCTGGATCATACGGCTGCTGTTGATGCCAAGCAGCTGGGCGGTCACCGGGTCTTCGGAAACGGCCTGCAGTGCCTTGCCGCTGCGGCTGCCGTCTATCCAGATCGAAAGGGCTGCCAGCAGCAGGCCGGCTATGGCCAGCAGGATCACCTGCACGGTGCGCACCTTGGCACCGGCGATGCTCAGCGCAGCTGGCAGGGAGCCAAGGGTGCCCACCGGGATCGAATAACTCTCGGCTCCCACCAGCAGCTGGATCAGGTTCACCAAAATCACCCCGGCGCCCAGGCTGGTGATCAGGGCCAGCAGGGGATCGGAGCCTCGATCGCGCAGGGGGCGAAAGGCGATGCGCTCCACCACCAGGGCCACGGCGGCGGCAGCCACGCCCGCCAGTGGTAGGGCCAGCCAGAAGGGCAGGGCAAAGGGGAGCTGCAGGCCGGCCAGCAAACCATTGGCACCCACCGCGCCTCCAATCAGCAGATAGGTGAAGTAACCACCCAGGGTGAAGATCGCCCCGTGAGCGAAGTTGATCACCCCCAGCACTGAAAACACCAAGGTGTAGCCAAGGGCAAACAGGGCGTAAACAGCTCCTACCGAGAGCCCGTTGAACAGCAGTTGCAGCAGGCCTTCCATGCCGCTCCCCTAGGGCAGCAGGCTAAAGCGACCGCTTTTGCCCCCAGCATTCATGCGCACCTGGGCGACGAAGAAGTTTTTCTGAATCACCTCGCCCTCGGGGGTGAAGCGGATTTCTCCAAGGGGTGTTTGGTAGGTGCCGCCGAGGATTTCAGCCATCAAGGCCCGGCGGGCCTTGCTGACGCTGAGGCCCTTGAGCGGTCGGCTGCGATCGAGGCGAGCGAGCGCTTCGCCGATCACCTGCATGGCGGTGTAGGCCTGGGCGGTGAGCTGGGGTGGGATCGGGCTGACCTTGGGATTGCGGGCCTGGGCTGCAGCGAAGGCGGCAGTAAAGCGCTGGTTGGCGGGCGTGGCCAGCTCCGGGCTGTAGGCCTGAGCGATCAAGATGCCGTCGCAATACTTCTGGCAGATCGGGTAGATGTTTGGCGTGTTCATGCCATTGCCCACCACGATCGCGCCGCGGTAGCCGAGCTCCCGCAACTGGCGGATCAGGTTGCCGCCATCCATGGCCTGCAGCGACAGCACCACCAGATCGGGCTTCTGATTGAGGGCGGCGGTGATCTGGCTCTGGAAGTCCTGGTCGTTGAGCTGGGTGCGTTGCACCGTGACTGGCTTGAGGCCTTTGGCTGTGAGGGCCTGCTGGAAGATCACCGTCTCGGCGGTGCTGTACGCGTCGTCTTGGGCGTAAAACACCGCTGCCCGGCGGATGCCCGGGTTGAGTTGCAGGGCCTTGGCAATCGAGAGCGGCGCGATCACCGAGCTTTGGGCTGATACCCGGCTAATGAAATAGCCGATCTCCGGAATGCCGGTGGCGGTATTAGAAGGAGCCACCAAGGGCACGCCCCGGCGCTGGGCGATAGGACCGGCAGAAAATGATTGCTGGGAGAGGGTGGGGCCGATCAGGGCAAGTATGCCCCGGTTGATCTGCAAGGAGACGGCAGCGTTGGCACTGGGCTCGGCGCTGCCCCCGTCTTCGATGCTCAGGGCGAGGGGTTTGCCATTAACTCCGCCGGCGCCATTGAGGGTTGCAAGGGCGAGCTCGATGCCGATTTTTTGGTCCTGGCCGTAAACGTTGGCATTGCCGGTGAGGGCCAAAACTGCCCCAACGGGAACGCCCTTGCTGAGATTGACCGGACCTTGATCGTCTGAGCCCTGGCAGGCGCTGAGTGCCGCTGCAGCAGAGAGCAGGGCGGCCAGGCTGGAGGCAAGACGAAGCTTCATGGGGGCTGGGCTCAAGTCACTGCCGCGAAGCATTCGCGGAAGGCGGCGATGGTGGCGTCGATGTCGGCGTCGGAGTGGGCCAGGGAGGTGAAGCCCGCCTCGAAGGCGCTTGGGGCCAGATAAACGCCGCGCTCAAGCATGGCGCGGTGCAGCTTGCCGAAGCGAACCGTGTCGGCCGCCTTGGCAGCCTCAAAGTTGCGCACCGGGCCATCGCAGAGGAAGAAGCCAAACATGGCGCTGATCGAGCCACCGCAGATAGGCAGCCCGGCGCTGCGGGCAGCATCAAGGATGCCGGCGACCAACCGCTTGGTCATTACCTCTAGGCGCTCGTAGGTGCCGGGCTGCTGGAGCAGCTGCAGGGTCTTGATGCCGGCGGTCATCGCCAGGGGATTGCCGCTGAGGGTGCCGGCTTGATACATGGGGCCGGCTGGAGCCACCATCGCCATGATGTCGGCCCGGCCGCCGTAGGCCCCCACGGGCAGGCCGCCACCGATCACCTTGCCCATGGTGGTGAGGTCGGGGGTGACGCCGAATTTGGCCTGGGCGCCGCCGTAGCTGATGCGGAAACCGGTCATCACCTCGTCGAAAACGAGCAGGGCGCCGTTTTCCTTGGTGAGCTCGCGGATGCCCTCGAGGAAGCCTGGCTCGGGAGTGATGAAGCCCGCATTGCCCACCACCGGCTCAAGAATCACGCCGGCAATTTCACCGGGGTTCTCGGCGAAGAGCTGCTTGACGGCCTCCAGGTCGTTGTAGGGGGCGGTAAGGGTGCTGGCGGCGGTGCTGCGGGGCACGCCAGGGGAATCGGGCAGGCCCAGGGTGGCCACCCCGGAGCCGGCCTTCACCAAAAACATGTCGGCGTGGCCGTGATAACAACCCTCGAATTTGATGATCTTTTCGCGGCCGGTGAAGGCGCGCATCAGGCGCAGCACCGACATGCAGGCCTCGGTGCCGCTGTTGACGAAGCGCACCATCTCCACCGAAGGCACGGCTGCGATCACCATCTCGGCGAGGGTGTTTTCCAGGGCGCAGGGGGCGCCGAAGCTGGTGCCCTTGTCGAGGGCCTCGTGCAGGGCTGCGATCACCTCCGGGTGGGCATGGCCGCAGATCGCTGGCCCCCAGCTGCCGATGTAGTCGATGTAGCGGTTGCCGTCTACGTCCCAGGCGTAGGAGCCCTTGACCCGATCGAAGACGATCGGCTGGCCACCGACCGACTTAAACGCCCGCACCGGCGAGCTGACGCCACCTGGCATCAAGCTCTGGGCAGCATTGAAGAGCTCCTGGGAGCGGCTCGTGTTAAGGGCAGAACCCGAGGCCGGGGCGGAGGTGGCAGCCGAGGTCAAAGCGGAACCCACAGAGAAACAAAACCGTCAACCATCCTGACCCAAAACAGGCCCGTAGTGCTTTTTCGGTAAGTTGGGGCTCTTGCGATGGGTCATCTGGGCATCAATTGGCCAGAGATGGAGCGGCGATTACGCCAGTTCCTGCCACCCCGCGCCGTCGTTTCGGCGCGCCAGGAGCTGCTGGCCTACGACTGCGATGGCCTCACCCTGAGCCGGCACCAACCGCCCCTGGTGGTGCTGCCTGAGACGACGGCCCAGGTGGCTGCCGCGGTAAAGCTCTGCCACCAGCAGGGGGTGCCGTTTGTGGCCCGGGGTAGCGGCACCGGCCTCTCAGGCGGCGCCGTAGCCGAGATCGAGTCCCTGGTGATAGCCACCAGCCGCATGCGCCAGGTGCTGGCCATAGATCTGGAAAACCAGCGCATCACGGTGCAGCCCGGTGTGATCAACAGCTGGGTGACGCGGGCGGTGGCCGGCGATGGCTTCTATTACGCCCCAGACCCTTCCAGCCAGGTGGCCTGCAGCATCGGCGGCAACGTGGCCGAAAATTCCGGTGGCGTGCACTGCCTCAAGTACGGCGTCACCAGCAACCACGTGCTGGGCCTGGAGGTGGTGCTGCCAGATGGCAGCGTTACCACCTTGGGCAGCGAGCTCGACGAAACCCCCGAACTCGATCTGCGGGGCACCTTCATCGGCAGTGAGGGCACTTTGGGTATCGCTACGGCGATCACCCTGAGGCTGCTGCGGGCGCCCCAGAGCGTGGCCGTGCTGCTAGCCGACTTCACCAGCATGGAAGCGGCCGGCGAGGCGGTGCGTCAGGTGACTGCCGCCGGGATGCTGCCTGCTGGCATGGAAATGATGGATCGCCTCACGATCGAGGCGGTGAATGACTACTTCGGCGCTGATGAATATCCCTGCGATGCGGCGGCGCTGCTGTTGATCGAGCTGGACGGGCAGGAGCGGGAGGTGGTCGCGGCGGTGCAGCTCGCCACCCAGCTCTGCTCCCAGGCGGGGGCCCGCACCGTGCGCCAGGCCACCGATGCGCAGGAGCGGGCGCTGCTTTGGAAGGGTCGTAAGTCGGCGATCTCCGCTCTGGGCAGGCGCTTCCCCAGCTACTACCTCCAGGACGGCGTCGTGCCCCGCAGTGCCCTGCCGCGGGTGCTGGCGGCCATTGAGCAGCTCAGCGCCAGCTACGGCTTGCCGGTGGCCAATGTTTTTCATGCCGGCGACGGCAACCTGCACCCCCTGATCCTTTATTCGGCCAAAGAGCCTGGCATCGAGGAGCGGGTGAAGGCCCTGGGCGCCGACATTTTGCGGCTGTGTGTGGATGAGGGGGGCAGCATCAGCGGTGAGCACGGGGTGGGTAGCGATAAGCGCTGCTACCTCGACTGGATGTATAGCCCCGATGACCTGGCCACGATGCAGCTGGTGCGCCGGGCCTTCGATCCGTTGAATATTGCTAATCCCGGCAAGATCTTCCCCACCCCAACTAGTTGCGGCGAATCGGCCCGCAGGGTGGCGGTGCTGCAGGCCCAGGGCCAGGCGCTGCCCGACGAAGCGGTGGTGTTTTAACCGGGCTTAGTTCCAGTCGTCGGTTTCAGGCGGCCACACCAGATTCACCACCACCGGGGCGTGGTCGCTGGGCTGCTCATGGCCGCGGGTGGCCTTGTGGATCACGCAGCTGGTGGCGCAGGCGAGCAGTTGTTCGCAGAGGTAGATGTGGTCGATACGCCAGCCCCGGTCCCGGTCCCAGGCGCCGGTGCGGTAGTCCCACCAGCTCCAGTGCCCGGCCTCAGGCTCGAACACCCGAAACACGTCTGTGAGCCGCTCGCCCAGCAGCTGCTGTAGGGCTGAGCGCTCCGCCTCGCTAGCCATGATGCCGCCGCTGAGTCGCTCCGGATCGTGGATGTCGCGGGGCTCGGGGCCGATGTTGAAGTCGCCCACCATGCAGAGGGGGTCTCCCTGGCTCTCTTGCTCCTCTAGGTAGCGCCGCAGGCAGGCCAACCACTTAAGCTTGTAGGCGTACTTTTCGCTCTTGAGCGAGCTGCCGTTGGGCACGTAGAGATTCAGCACCCGGATGCCGTCGATCAGGGCGCTGATCACCCGTTTCTGCTCACTCAGGCCAGGCGATTCCGGGTCGTGGGGCAGCAGGGCCCCAAAGCCGATCTGCACGTCCTCGAGGGGTAGCAGGCTGAGGATGGCGACGCCGTTGTAGGCCTTCTGGCCGCTGATGGCCACCGCATAGCCCAGGGCCTCAAAGGCTTCACGCGGAAAAAGCTCATCGGTCACCTTGGTTTCCTGCAGGCACAGCACCTCCGGGCGTTCCTGTTGCAGCCAGGCCAGCACCTGCTCGAGGCGGGTGCGCACCGAGTTGACGTTCCAGGTGGCGATCTTCATAGGTAGGGGGTCAGCAGGGAGGCGGCCGAAACCCACCCTGGGGAACGCACCTAGGATGGGACTTCGAGAGCATCGGAGTGCATAACCCATGGCTGCTGATAGTTCGCCGCTTCCTCGCCCACGCCCTATGAAGGCCCTGGGCTACTTCGGCGCAACGCTTGCTTTGGCCGCAGGGGTTGCATCTGTAGCTGGAGTTGGAGCGGCCCGGGCCCAGGAGAGGGGCTACGGCCAAACGATCAGCAGCCCGCAGCAGGAGCGGGAGCTCGATTACGGCACCGGCACCAATCGAGGTGGATCGGTGCTCGATTCCGCCAATCCGATCGACTTGATGAACAAGCTGCGCAAGGCCACCGCCATGGACGACGCCACTCCCCCTGGCGATGCGGTGGACGCGGCCCTCAGGGATTTCCACTCTCCGCCTGCGGCGCCGGCGTCGGCTTCCCCGGCGGTAATGGTGAAGGGGCCCTGAGCGGCGCCAACCCCCAGGCGGCGGCCACCTGATCCAGGCGCGGGTCGCTTGGGCCAGGTTTACGGGCGCGGGCTAGAGCCAGCGACTCCTGGGCTCCTTTGATGTCACCGCGCTCCTGCTGCAGCATCGCCCGCGCCAGCAGGGGGCGTTGGTCGGTGGGGAATTCTGCGGCCAATTTGAGCAGCCGCGACTCGGCCTGGCCCGGCTGACCTCGCTTTTGCAGCAGGTTGGCAAGCAGCAGGCCGATTGGCAGGGCCTCCGGCTTCAGCTGGGGTTTGCTAGCCCTTTGCAGCGCCGCCTCCAGCTGGCTCTGGGCCAGGGCTCCACGCCCCATTTCCAGTTGCAGCAGGGCCATCAGCTGCAGGCCCTCGATCTGGTCGGGCCGCAGGTTGAGCAGTTGGCGCACCTCCCGCTCAGCGCCGCTGCGGTCCTGCTGGTCGCGGCGCAGCTCGGCTAGCAGCAGCCGCAGCGACCACTGTTGGGGTTGCTGGTCGGCCAGGCGTTCCAGCAGCGCTGTGGCCTCCGCTTTGCGGTCCAGAGCTACCAGTAGCTCCAGCAGCCGCTGCTGTTCGGCCTGGCTGGCCTCGCCCTGGTTGAGCCGCTGCTGCAGGGAGGAGGCCTGACGCTCCAGGGCCGTGCGGGAGGGATCGGATCCAGCCGAACCGCCCTGCAGCTGTCCCAGCCACCAGCCAGCACCGATGCACAGCGCTCCAGCCCCCGCAATGGCGAGCCCAGTCCAGATCCCGGAACGGTTGGGAGCGGCGGGCATTGGCAGGCGGCCTGCGGTGGGTTGCCAGTCTGCCCTTTGTCCCCCGGCCTGGGGGCACTTAAAGTTCAGCCCATGCGCCAACACCCGATTTCTCCGGTAACCGAACCCACGCAATACCGGGCCATTGGCGTGGTGCGAGGCGTTTATGTACCCACCGATGCCGAGCAGCTCACCCGGGGGGTGATCCGCACGGCTGATGGCACCGAGCTGGAGGCCGTGGTGCTGGGCCGGCTGCTCACCTTGATGCGCCGCCACCTCAGCCTCGAAGAGCCCCATCTCTGGGTGGTTTACCCCCGCTCGCGGGAGGAGGAGGGCTTGCACCTGCAGATGGTGGGTGTGTGGGAGCCCAGCACCCTGGCCGCGGGCGAGGAAGCTGAATCCCCTGCTGCCGATAGCCCTGCTGCCGATAGCCCAGTAGACGCCCTGCCCGAGGGCGACGACTACTTCTCGGTGCGCGGTGAATTGATTTACACCCGCCCTGAAACCGGCGATCTGGTGGTGAAGGTGCGGGTGATGCCCCGCCCGGATGGCAGCCGGCCCGTGCCCTTCAAGCTGCAGCTCAAGGGTGATGTGCCCCTCGAGCATTTGCGCCACTTCGTGGCGCTCAACCTGCGCCGCCAGGCCCAGCAGCTGCAGCTGGAGAGCTTTGAAGTGATCGGTCCGGTGGCCCAGCGGGGAAACCGTGGCGGCAAAGGGCGCCGCGATGGTGCCGCAAGCAAGGGCGGTAAGGGCGGCCCGCGCCGGCCATGACCCAACCCCTGGCGGCTGGCCTGGCCGTGGGCTTGATCAGCCTGGCGGCGATTCTTGGCCCCGCCCTTGGCCTATCGCCCTGGATTGTGACCCTGATAGCGGGCCTGGGCTTGGGCGGCCTCACCCTGGACGCGGCCCGCTTCGGTGGCCGCGGCGGCCATGTGCTGGCCGAAGCCCTGCCCGGTGGCCGCGCCCGCCTGCGGCGGATTGCGATTCATGAGGCGGGTCACCTGTTGGTGGCCCGTAAAGAGGAGATGGCGGTGCGCCAGGTGCTGGTGGGTTCCCTGGCCTGCCTGCGGGCCGGCCTCAACACCAGCGGCAGCACCGAACTCGAGCCACCGGCCCATGCCAAGTTGCCGGCCGAGGAGCTGCGGCGCTGGAGCAGGGTGCTGCAGGCGGGCATGGTGGCCGAGCAGCTGATCTACGGCCAGAGCGTCGGCGGCAACGACGACCGGGCCCTGCTGGGGCGGCTCTGGGGCCTGTCTGGCCAAGACGTTGACACCGCCCAACGGGAACAGCGCCGGGCCCGCCGCGAGGTGGAGGCCCAGTTGCGCGCCAGCGAGCAGCAATTGCAGAGCGAGGCCGATGCCCTGCTGGCCCTGGCGCCAAGGCTGGGACGCCCCCTGGCTGGGGAGGCCTGAGGCGGTGCTGGCGCTGCTGGATGCGCCCACGGGCTTAGCCGGCAACATGCTTTTGGCAGCCCTGCTGGATCTGGGGCTACCGCAGGCGGAGATCGATGGCCCCCTGGCCGCCCTCGGCCTAGGCGGGACCTACCGCTTGGAGCTGCAAGAGCGCCGCAGCGGCGGCCTGCGCGGTCTGCATTTGGAGGTGCTGAGCCTGGAGCGCCAGCCAGCCCATCGGCTCTGGGGCGATCTGCGGAGCCAGTTACAGACGGCCCCCTGGCCCGAGCCCTTGCGGCAGCGGGTGCTGGAGGTCTTTGGCCTGCTGGCGGCGGCGGAGGCGGCGGTGCACGGCCACAGCCCCGAGCAGGTGCACTTCCACGAGGTGGGCGCCCTCGATGCCCTGGTGGATGTGGTGGGGGTGTGCGCCGGGCTGCTGCACTTCGGGGTGGAGCAGCTGGTGTGCAGCCCGCCGCCGGCGGGTCATGGCCTGGTGGCCACGGCCCACGGCACCCTGCCCCTGCCGGCGCCTGCCGTATTGGAGCTGGCCCGCTTGCGGGCGATTCCCCTGGCTTCAGCCGAAGGCTTCCCCCCGGGCGAACTCACCACCCCCACGGGTCTGGCCTTAGCGGCCTGCTGGGCGACGCGCTTTGGTCATCCCCCCACCCACGTGCCTAAGCGGGTGGGCGTGGGGCTGGGCTCGCGCAGCCTGGATCGCCCCAACCTGCTGCGGCTCACCCTGGCCGATGGCGGCGGCTCCGATCCTGCCCAGCTCGAAACGGTGCATCTAGAAACCGTGCTGGTGCAGCAGGCCCAGATCGATGACGCCACGGCGGAGGATCTGGCTTTCCTGGCTGAGGAACTGCGCCAGGCCGGGGCCCTGGAGGTGTTCAGCCAGGCGATCGCCATGAAGAAAGGGCGCACCGCCCAGCTGCTTTCGGCCCTTGTCGCCCCCGAGCAGGCCGAGAGCTTGCGCCGGGTGTGGTGGCGGCACAGCAGCACCTTGGGGTTGCGCGAACACCCCCAGACCCGCTGGGTGCTGCCGCGCCGCAGCCTGGAGCTGGCCACGCCCCTGGGGCCGGTGCGGCTCAAGCAGGCCCAGCTGCCCGATGGCCGTTGGCGCAGCAAGCCAGAACACGACGACCTGGCAGCTCTTGCGCGCCAGCACACACTGGGGATCGATCAGGTGCGCTTGGTTGTGCAGCAGGCCCTCGAGGCCCTGCCCGACGCCAACTTGCCCAACCAGCCCTAATCATGCCGCCTTTTGCCCAAGCCCTGCTTCAGCGCTGCCGCCGCGGGCTGCTTCGTTTGGCCGCCTGGTGGGAGGGCTTGCCGCCCCTGCCCGGCGGCCTGAAGCTGTGGATCAGCCTGCTGAGTTTTGGTTTTCTGCTGGCGGCCCTAGTGGGCCACGGGCGCCAGCTGCTGCAGCTCAGCCTCGATCGTCAGGGCTGGCTGTGGCTGCTGCTGGGGGTGGGGGTGAGTTTGCTGAGCCTGGTGGCCAACGGTCTTGCCTTCGGCGTGGTGCTGCGCTGGCTCGGGCTGCGCCCCCGCTGGGGCGAACTGGTGCGGGCCTACCTCGACACCAATCTGCGCAAATTCCTGCCCGGGGGCATCTGGCACCTCAGCAGTCGCGTGCAGCTGTTGCGCAGCCCTGAGGCCCCCTTGGCGGCCCCGGCCCCGGGCGCTCTGGCCCTGGTGGCGGTGCTGCTGGACCCCTTGGTAGCGGCGGTGGCGGCCCTGGCCCTGGTGTCTGCGGGCGGCTGGCAACAGGGCCTGGCCTTGTTGGGGTTGGTGCCCTTGGTCTTGCTCTGGCCCCGCTGGCTCAACCCCCTGCTAAGTCGCCTGGAGCGCCGCAAGCTCTCGGCGCCAGGCATGGACATCGAGGCGGCCGCCACTGCGCCGATTCGCTCCTATCCCTGGCCGCCGCTGCTGGTGCAGTTTGGATTTGTGCTGCTGCGCTTTGGCGGCTTTGCCTGCTGCGTTCAGGCCTTCGATCTTTCTTTCAGCCTCAGCTGGGCTAGCTGGCTGGCGGGCTTCGCCCTGGCCTGGACGGCTGGCCTGGTGGTGCCCGGCGCCCCCGGCGGCCTGGGGGTGTTCGAGGCGGTGCTGCTGCTGCGGATGGGCGTCGCCATTCCGGAGGCGCCGCTGCTGGCGATTGCGATCAGCTACCGCCTGGTGGTGACGCTGGCCGATCTGCTGGCGGCGCTCATGGCCCGGCTGGATCGGGCTCGCTCTTAGCCCGCTATTTCTGGTTATAAAATATAAAGTTGTTCGGTCAATGTAATTTAATATTATAATTTTAAGGCATTAATCTTGGGAATTGCAGCGTCACCATGTCTTCTTCCCCTATCAGGCTGCGGCCATGAGAAGAGATCTATCCCCCGCCCAACGTCTAATGCCCTCGTCTGCTGGCTTAGCGGCCGGCTCGGTGGCTTGTCTGCTCGCCTTCCAAATGATCGGCTCCCGGGTGGATTCCAAGGGCGTTCTGCGCGAACCGTTTGGCCTGCTGCCCATCAGCGCCCTACTCCTCCTCGGGAGCGGAATTGCGCTCACAGGCGCCTGGGCAGCACGGGGACGAAAGCCCTGAAGCGGGCTTCGTGCCTCTGGGTCTGCTTGCGTGTTTCGCCCTGGGACCAGAGCGGATTGGCTATTACGGCCAGCGCCAGGCAGCGCGATCCAGCGCCGATTGACCCGGCAGCAGTGTGGCACCCTGATCGCGCTCCAGTTGCAGTACGCGGCAGCCCGACGGTTTCTGCAGGGTGGTGATCAGCGCCTCGGCGTGGGCGATCACCCACACCTGGGTTCGCTGCGCAACCGCATCGATCAACCGCGCCAGGGCCGGCAGGAGATCGGGATGCAGGCTGTTTTCCGGCTCGTTGAGCACCAGCAGCGGCGGTAGCCGCGGGCTGAACAGCGCTGCCGCCAGCAGCAGGTAGCGCAGGGTGCCATCAGAGAGTTCCGCTGCATCAAGCGGGCGCAGCAGGCCTGGTTGGTGCAGCTGCAGGCGAAAGCTTGGCTGGCTGGTGTCCACCGCCAGGCGACACCCCGGGAAGGCATCGCCGATGGCGGCCTGCAGCCCCTCACCATCTCCGATCTCGACAATCGTTTGCACCGCTGCCGCCAGATCGCCGCCATCGGCGGCCAGCGACGGCGTGCGTGTGGAGATGCGCGCGAGCCGGGCCGGCGCCAGGCGATCGGTGCGAAAGCTGTCGTAAAAGCGCCAGCTCAGGATCGTGCGCCGCAGCTGAAACACCTCCGGCGCCTCGAGCGGATCGGAGACAGCCGTGAACAGGCTTTCGTGCGGTGCCACCTCCAGGGCTAGGGGGCTGTGGCGGTCACCGCAGCGTTCCACTACGGCGCCGCTGCGCTGCACCAACAGGCTGCGCGGGTGAAAGGCCCCGCCAGCCCAGATCCATTCCCGTTTGATCTCTGGATCGAGCAGGAAGGCGCTGGTCTGATCGTCCGCGCGGTAGCCCAGTTCGATTGCGTATGACAACGTCTCCCCCGCGAAGCCGAGCCGCAGCCTGCTTCCCTGGCTGCCCCGCTCCGGGCCAGCCCAAAGCACCGCAGGCAATCCCCCTTCTGCGGCCAGGGTGGCTACCAGATCGCCGCGGGCGGCGGCGGCCACCAACCCCAGGGCTCGGTAGAGGTTGCTCTTGCCACAGCCGTTGGCGCCGCTCACAACTGTGAGCGGGCCGAGGGGCAGCATTAGCTGCTGCAAGGAGCGGTAACCCGCAACACCCAAATGACTCAGGGTTTCTCCGTGGACGGATCGGGCCACGCGGCAGGGCATCGAGGGTGGCATCAGCATGGGGCGATGGCCCATCGACGTCTATCCCTGCGCTGGCTGGTGTTGCAGCTGGGTCTTGGCCTGGCCTGGATCGGGCTGCTGGCCAGTCGTGCATCGGGCCCGGTGGGTACCGGGCTCACGCCAGCTCAGGTGGGGCAGATGCTCCTGCTGGCGGGCTGGCTGCCAAGCGTGGCCCTGGCGGTGTGGCAGATGGGGCACCGCAGTTGGCGCGCCCTGATCGCCAGCGATGTGCTGGGCGCTGGCCTGTTGGTGCTGCTGGCCTGCACCGCCTACCTGCCGCTGTTTTTCTTCAACGTTGTGTGGTTCTTGCCCCTGGCCCTGCTGCCGCGTGGCGTGATCAGCGAGTTGTTGGTTAGGGGGCTGAGGGCTGTATTTCAGTTTTGCCAGATCGCCATCAAAGGATGAGCGCAAGCACTGCTGCTCTCCTGGCGGGCCAGGTCTCCCCGAACGGCCTTGTTACGGGCGTAGCTGCTCCAGCAGAAGCTGGGTGAACGCCAGCGCAAAGCGGTGCCTCAAGAGGCTGTAGCCCGTTCCGGGGTGGTTCATGGGAGGTCGTGGATTCACGAGCCGGTGGGCAGCTGGCTGATGCGCGGGCACCAGTCACGCGCCACGGCTAGGGCCACGGGGTCGTTGAGCACGGGCTGCCAGCCGCGCTGGTAGTTGCCGGGCAGGCGCACGTCGCCGATGCGATCAAACGTTTGGTCGCGGCAGTCGAGTTGGTAGTTGAAGTAATGGCGCAGCGACCCGGCGGGGGTGCCACCGGTGAGGCTTGGGCCGACGTAGCCCTCGCGCCAGCAGCGGTTCCCATCGCAGCGGATCGTGCCGGGGTTGCCGGCATTGAGCTGGGCCGGCACCGCTGGCCACTCGATCACGCTGTGGACGGTGAAGCCGAGGTAGCGCCCCCAGCTGCCACGCAGATTGAGCTGTCGCAGGGTTGCGGTGTCGTAGCTGTAGGGGCTCGGAACCGGCACCACCACCACATCGGCCAACGCGGCTGCCGGCCAGCCGAAGGCGGCCAGCAGCAGGGCTAGTGGTCTGATCCGGCGTTTACTTGAAGAGTGCATTAAGCAGATTGCCGATGGCGCTGCCAACGGCGGCATTGCGGTTGGAAGACTCCTGAGTGGCGACGAGTTTGTAGTCGCCGAAGCGGAAAATACCGGTGTTGCCGTGGTCGATAAAGGTCACCGGCCAAATGCCGCCAGAGCCATCACGAATTTCGTACTGACTACCGTTCTGTCGAAATACATATTGACTGCCGTTCTGTAGTTGCACTTCGTAGCGGTTTTGGTCGCCCTTGCGCACCTGCTTGAGTGTGCAAGTGCCGTCGAAAATGCGCTGGCCGCTGCGGCTCAGGCTGCAGAGCCCAGCGCTACTGACCTTTTGCGGCTGTAAGGCCTGCCCATTGGCACTGTTGCTGCCGAAGAGTTGCTGGGTCAGCCCGGGTGCCACCTTTGTTGCGCTCCAGCCATCATTCCAACAAGTTCGCCTGGGCACGCTGCAGGCCTGGCCTGTGCTCAGTCGGAAATCGCGACTGTTGGTTTGGTTGAGGTTGGCAGTGAGGTTGTTAGCAGCTCCTTGGCCGTACACATCAGCCGTGATGCCAATTGAGGGGCCGTAGCTGTCGTAGCAAGTGCTGCCAACTGAATCACACACCACGCCCTGGCGTGGGTAGCTGAGACCAGCGGGTTGGGCCAGGGCTGCGCTGCTCATAACAAGCGGCAGTGCTGCGCTCAGCATGAGAGTGGATTTTTTTAAGTTGAGAGGCAGGTAGATTTAAATTCAGGTTACAACGAATACAACTTGTGCTCTGTCTCGGGGTGGGTCTTTCGCTGAGACTGCCGGCTGGTTCGCCAGAATTATTCAACTCCTGGAATCTATGATGACTTCTTCAAGCAAAGCAAGGCGCCTGCTGGTTGCGGCAGCAGCCTGCCTCACCGCGGTGGTGGTCATGCCGCTCCAGGCTCGGGCGGAGCCACCGCAGGCTCTGGCGATTCTGCTTAAGCAGCTCCAGGCCAAGCCCATGGGCCTGTACGACGGCGTTCGCTTTTTCCGCGTGGCCCAGCCTGGCGGCGGCTCGCTCACGCTCACTGTGAGCTGTGAACGTGAGCAATGGCGCGTGCAGAACAGCGACAGTGCCCAAGGTCGCCCCAGCTTTTACGACGCGCCGTTCCTCTCCGCCAAGGGTGTTGCCCGCACCTGGGTGTGCATGGCCCCAGCTCGGGTGCTCGAGTGAGAGGTCTGAGTCGTTAATCCCTGAGATTGAGCTGGGTTTCCCTGGCTCAGTTGACGGACGAGAGCCCACTGGAGGAGTTGTCTGCCGAGCGCTGTTGGATATAACGATCCATCAGCTGGTCATGGCTTCAGCTTGAGCCAGGGGCAACGCTTCACGCTCCATCCTCGCCACGATCTGAGTGAGTAAGGCAAGTTCGGCGGCCCACTGAGCACCGGTTCGGGTGATCAGCAGCACGCTTAGTTCAACAGCCAGAGGGGTGATCCGCCTGACCCCACGGATCAGCGGTGGTTCCAGCAGAAGATCTTTCCATTCCGGCTTGGCGGCAAACAGCACACACTCTTCTGCAAGCACGCTCAGCACGCGCTCAAGCTGAGGACTCCTCGGTGGGAGGGGAACCATGAGCTCCACACCAGAGCGAATCCGGGTGTGATTGACCACCTGTTCACAGCGGCTGTTGGGGATCACCACCACACGCTGATCCACGGCACGCAGCGCGGTGGTGAGGATGCCAACGTCTTCTACGGTTCCCTCGAGGGCATCCACCTGTACCCAGTCACCAACGGCGTAGTGGTCTTCAATGAGCACAACGACTCCTGCTGCAAAATCCCGCAGCAGTCCCTGAAACACCAGGGCTAGGGCACCGAGGACTGCACCTCCAGCCAGCCACGACGCCACCGGCGTGGTGGCGAGTCCGGGGATTCCGCTGATCACCAGCGCCAGCAGCACCACCACACCTCCCATGCTGAGCAGGCGCTGTCCGGCCTGCAGCAAGTTGAGATAACGCTGCTGACGCCGCGCTTGCAGTTCAGCTGGCACATTGGGGCTGCTGCGCCATTGCCGTAACAACAGACGGAGCAGCAGGCGCAACGCCAGCACCACAGCGGCTACAGCGGCTGCTTTGGTGAGGATGTCGAGCGGTTGCAGCAGCAGCCCAAGCGCCAGCGGGATGCGGCCTGGAATTGCCGCCACGGCAAACCCCACCATGGCTAGCCCTTGTAGTAGCACCAGCACAAAGCTGATCCGGCTCGCCGCAAGCAGCCAAGCCGTGAACTGCTGAGCACGTGGGTCGCGTTGCGGTTGTGGCGTCCGCCGTTCGCTCAACTGGCGGCGTAAGCGGTTCCACAGCTGCAGGGTGAGCGCCGTGGTGAGGAGCAGCAACAGCTCAACAGCCACAGTTACGCGGATCCGCAGACCAAGCTGATCGGGCTGCATCGTGCGCCTGGCATGGCGAAGCCGCCGTTGCAGCAGCGATTGCCACTGATTGGCCAGCTGCTTGGGCGTGAGGCCATGCAGTTGGCCATCCGCCGCGGTCACCGTGAGCAGCGGCAACGGAACGGCGCGCCCAGGCAGGCGGGCTTGCAGCAAAACACTGCCCGCAGGACCGGTGACGCGCTCCACCACCAACTGGTCTGCGGAACCGTGCACGGCCCAGGGATCACCGCTGCAGAGCTGCTGCTCTCGTGGGCCGCCCAGCACCAGGCGTTCCAGGATGGTTTCCGAGAGCTGTTCAGCCTGCGTGCAAAGGCTCTGGTTGGCATAGAGCAAGTTCAGGTTGCCCTCAATCACCTCGGCGCGGCGCTGGGCACTCACCACCGATCCGCTGCTCGGCAGTTCGGGGGAAGCCACCACTAGGGCAGGAACGCCGAGGATGCGCACCGGCGCCACTTCAAAGCTGCCCGTGTGTTGCGAACTCACTTCGCCAATGCAGTTCGGCGCTGTTGACACCTCGTTGGCCAACAATGGTGTGCTGAAGAGCACTGTGGTTAGGAGGGCTGCTACTGCCAGTAGAGAGCGAATCGATCTGCGAATCCGGTTCATCTCAGTGAAGCTTGGTGAGCTTTGGGGTGGTGTCGATCACACGTGGACTTGCTTCTTTGATCGAGAGACAGATTAATGGCTGGGGATATTCGGCGTAGATCGGGTGATTGGCGAGGTTTAGTATTATCACGAAGGGCAGCGGCATGAGGGAGTCGACAAGGAGCAGGGGGAAGGGAGGAGGGCAGAGCGGATGTCACACAATGGGCATGTGAGATCCTCTGCCCAAGTCCTAAGAAACATGGCGGGGCTGCCCTTTCTCAGGGTAGGTCTTTGCTGAGATTGCCGGTCGTTCGTCAGAATTATGTCTACTCCTGGACTCTGAGATCCAAATCCTTTAAGGGGTCATGAATAACAACCCCGGCTCTGACAATGCAATGAGAACGCAGGTTTGTGGATGGCGGCCATGCTGTCCTCATGGTGCTGCGCTTTCTGTGAGCAATTGCAACATCTTGCTGGCCAATTAAAAGTCGGCTAGTTACCTTTGTAAGGTTGCTCATTTCAAATTCAAATCATGAAGGTATCCTCGGCTTTGGCTAGCGCCTGCATGGCAGCGCTGGTTGGTTTGGCGGGCTCTACGGCCGCTCTGGCCGACGATGATGCAAAGATCGAAGCGCGCATCGGCACCTGGGGCAGGGCCTGCAAGAACGAAGTGGCCGTGAAATACCCCAAATCAAATATGTCTGAAATCAGCGTTGAAGTGGGTGCCACCCTCAAGCAAAGCATCGATGCCGGTGAAACAACCCTGAAAGACATCAAAAAGAATGGTCTTAGCTTCAACTGGCAGTTCAAGAAACACACCGGATACTGCAACACCGATGGCAATGGCAATGTCACGGAGTTCGTGAAGTTTCAGTGATGAATGGAGTCTCTAGGGGTTCGAGCCTCTGGAGATCAGCCCTCCAGCTTGCCAAGCTCACGCCTTGCTGAGCCAGAGCATTCAGCAGGTCGTTGAGAGGGTTGCCAATCGCTGCATTGCTGACGCTGTTTGGCTGCCATGCTCCATATTGGAAAAGTGAGGGCAGCGAGGCACTTCGCCGCGACTGGTGGCGAGTAACGCCTCCACTCCGAGGCGGTCGGCCTAGATCCCGCCTCCCACCACGGGGCGAATGGCGTCCACCATGGCCCCCTGCGCCAGATGGCTTTTCACCACCACGCCATTGTTTGCAGGATCAACAGCGTGCGCAGGTCAGGGCAGAGCCCATGGGCTTGCTTCACCAGTTCGAGGCCGCTGCCGGTTTCCAGGTGCTCAGTCACGAAAAGGAAGCCCGGCTGATGGCGTGCGATCAGCTCAAGAGCCTCAGCTTCAGTGGTCACCGCACCCACCACCGAGGCGGGCTCAGGCGCTGCGCACACGAAGAGCGAAAGCAAGGCCCTGCTCCCGAAGCAGGCCACCGTGCTACTGGCCCCCATGAGGTTCAGCACCTGCTCGCGACTGGCCGCAAGCTGGGGGATCCGGGGTGTGATGTCCATCCTCCGGATTGTGCTCATAGTCGTTGTCTTCGGCAATCAAGGCGATCACCTGGCCTGTAGATCTCTGGCCCCATCCCTAGTCATTGCTTAGGTGGCTGCATCGCGAGCGAGAGAGACAAGGCGCCAACGCTCCCTTCGCCAGGGCGTAGCCAATCGGGATCAGGGCAAAGGGTTAATGCAGGACACCATCAGGCCCGTGGACGACCCGATGGCATGGAAGGAAACGCTGCAGGTGAGTGCAACGCCGAGCAAGAGCAATGAGGCCCACTGGCAGGGATCGAGAGGGATTCGCATGCTGGTTGGATCACTACCACCAGTAGATATTTAGATCAACTCGTCTGCATCCCCCGCTTGGGGGAAGGAGGTGGCTGCCTAAGGCTTGGGTTGTTCAGTTGGTGAGATTGCTGGTGGCTGGGCGGAGCTGCTGCCGCTGCCGGCTCCGATTCCGGTGAGTCCGACCAGCCCTTCCAGCAGACGCCGGCTCAGCGTGCTCACCCGCTGCAGTTCCTCGAGGGTGCTGATCAGGGCCGGCCTGCTGCCAGCGAGGAGGCGTTGGGCCTCGGTGGCGGTTTGGGCCGCGCTGGAGCCGGTGCGTTCCATCTGTTGGAGCGTGTGGCGTAGCTGCGGTGCGGTGGAGGCGGCTTCGCGATCCAACGTGTTGGCTAGTCGGCCGGCATCCTGCAGCGTGCGACGCATGTCTCCCATCACACGAGGGATGTCACCGGCGGTGAGTTCAGCGGTGTTGCGCAGGGTGGCCTGCAGCAGCAGCTGGGTCTGCGCCAGCTGATTGATCACGCTGCTGATCGCGATGGGCTCTTCGTAGGGCAGGCTGTGCTTGCCGGCTTTGGCCCGCTTGGATGGGCCTTGGGGGTCGGGGCTGATCACCACAAATTGATCGCCCACGAAGCCTTCTTGACCTTGGCTGGCCACACTTCGGGGCCCGATCAGATCGGCGTAGCGCTCGGCTATCTGAAGTTCCACCCTCACGCTGGCGTCGGGTTGGAGTGCCAGCGCTTTCACCTTGCCCACCGGCAATCCGGAGATGCGCACCTCAATGAGAGCGCCTTGCTGGCGTCCCTGGTGACCCATGAGGCGGGCTTTGTGAGCGCCAATCCCACCCTGGCGCCGGATCAATCCAGCCTGAACAGCCCTTCGGCGGCCTATCTGCTGGCTTCAGAACTCAAGCGTGGCAGTGCCTGCAGCGCCGATTTCTCCCTGGTGGACCATTTCGCCCTGGCCCCCTTGCCGTTGTCGGAGGTGCGGCAGCAGTTCAACGTCGGCCGGCCACTCCAGCCCAGCCCCGTGGATCACCTGTTCTGGGACTGCTGGCGGGTTTCGCGCGGCGATTCCCCGAAGTAACGGCGGTAATCAGCGGCCGTGGCTCCGCAGGCCAGCAAGCCGGCGCGCACCATCAGCTCGGCGGTGGAGTGCTGGCGCTGCTCGGGATCGAGCAACAGCTGGCGCAGGTGCCGCAGGCGCAGTCGCTTGAGTTCCGCCATGGGCGAGTGGCCCCGATCCTCCAGGAAGGCGTATTGCAGCGTTCGCGTCGACACGCCCATCGCCGTGGCGATTCGGCGGATGTCGATGGCCTCGTGCAGGTGCAGGCCCATCCATTGGCTGGCCTGCTCCACATAGGCCCGTCGCCGCACCGTGGTGATGCGCTCCCGGGGCTGGCCCTGCAGGAGGGCGGTTTGGAGTTCCCAGCTCTGGAGCGCATCCAGCAGCGCCAGGGCGGCATGCTCCGCCCCGGCACGGCCGATGGCCACGGCCTCGGCAAAGCCCAGGGCGGCCTTCACCAGGAATCGGTTGTGACGTCCGGCCCCGATTCGGGCGGGTGCGTTGGAGTGGAGCTGATCGGGGGGCAGCACGATCGAGAGCCCTTCCAGCCGCAGGCTCGTGATGCCTTCCAGCCGATCGCCCGGCCGCATCAGCAGGGCTTCGCCGGGCTCGGCCGTTTCCCAGTGGCCGTTGATTCGTTCCTGGCTCCAGCCCTGGAGAGGCAACCACAGCACCGCCTTCTTCGCGTCCTGGATGCGTTGCAGCTCCATCTGTCCCTGCCCCTGCAGGTGCAGCAGTTGGAGGGGGCCCGCCTGGCCGATGGCCAGACGGGTGCGGAAGCTGCTCGAGGGGGAGCGGAGGGTGGTGCGATGGTCCCCGAGGGTGCCTTCAATCACCAGCCGCCACTGGTCGAAGTCGTGGCTGTCGAGCACCGGGGTGAGGGCCGGTCCCGAAAACAGCGCTGGCAACAACGCGTCTTTCATCAGCAACAGCTGGCGTTGTCCGGGGCTTCACCGGCGCTCACGCCCGTGAAGGGCAGGCTGCTGCCGCAGCCGGGGAAAAGGCCGTAGTGGCGGCTGAAGTCGCCGATGAACGTGAAATGGGGCGCCAACCGGGTGGCCTGCAGCATCCGGAACGTGTTGCCGCACACCGGAAACACCCGGCCGGTTTCGATGGCGTGGTGGCCATCGAGGTCGAAGCGGTGGGGGTGGTGGGGGATCGTGCCGCGGTAGATCACGGCCTGGCCATGGTCTTCGCAGGCATCTTCCAGTTCGGCGATCTGGAACAGGCGGTAGGTGGCGGAATAGAAGCGGGCCTCGCCCACCAGGGGCGCCAGGGCTGGTTCGGTGATCCTGAGCTCGCGGTCGCTCACCAGCCGTGGGTCGGGGAAGCCGGCGCCCTTGGCGAGGCGCAGAAAGTCGTTCCAGTAGAGCGCTCCGCCCAGGCACTCGCCGTAGAGCACCGGATCGCGCCGCACCGCGTCCGGCAGGCGCCGATCCACGTACACATCCGAGAAGTACAGCTCCCCGCCGGGCTTGAGCAGCCGTTTCACCCCCCGCAGCACCGCCGCCTTGTCGGTGGAGAGGTTGAGCACGCAATTGCTCACGATCACGTCGAAGCTGCCCGGCTCCAGGGGCAGCGCCTCGAGCGCTTCGATCGTGCCCTCCAGAAACGACACGTTGGCGTAGCCGAACTGTTCGGCATGGAAGGCCAGGTGCTCGCGGGCCACGGCCAGCTGCTCCGCCGTCATGTCGACGCCCACCACCGAACCGCTGGGCCCTACCAGCTGGGCCAGGGCGTAGACGTCCCGGCCCGTGCCGCAGCCCAGATCGAGGATGCGGCAGCCCTCCAGCAGGGGCGGGCACACCAGGCCGCAGCCGTAGTAGCGCGCCAGCACATCGGGGTGGATCCGGGCCAGCAGCGGCCGCAGCCAGTCCGGCACCGCGTCGGCATCGCAGCAGGCGCTGGTTTTGAGGTCGGCCGTGCCGGTGAGCTCCTGGCCGTAATAGGCCTGAACGGCGGCTTGGGTGGGCATGGCGGCGCGCGGCCTGGCGAGATGGGTTCAGTTTGCCTCTCTCAGATGCTCGGCCAGGGCGGCCACCAGCCGTTGGCGGGCTTGGCGGGAGGCCCAGCCGATGTGGGGCGTCAGGATCAGGTTTGGCACCTTTTTAAGGGACTCCAACTCTGCGCCTGGGGGCTCCTTTTCAAGTACGTCGAGGGCGGCTCCGGCCAATGCCCCTCGCTTGAGAGCATCCAATAGGGCCGGCAGCTCGATCAGGCCGCCCCGGCCCAGATTCACCAGCACGGCCGCCGGCTTCAACCAGCTCAGCCGCTCGGCGTTGATCAGGCCCCGGGTTGCCGGGGTGAGCGGCGCATGCAGGCTCAGCACATCTGCCTGGCGTAGGGCGGCTTCGAGTTCGCCGGCACTGCTGCGGCTGGTGATCAGGCGCACCTCCATCCCAAAGGCTTCCGCCACGGCCGCCACGCCTCGGCCGATGGTGCCGGCTCCCAGCACGGTGAGGGTGCGGCCGGCTAGTTCATTAAATTCCGGCTCCACCAGGGAAAAAACTTGGCTGCGTTGCCAGTCGCCCTGCAGCACCTGGCGCCGCCGGGTTTGCAGATCGCAGACCAGCTCGAGGATCAACGCCCAGGTCACCTGCACCACCGAGGCGGTGCTGTAGCGACCGGCATTGCGCACGGCGATGCCGAGCTCGCTGCAGGCCTGGCCATCGATCTGGTCGGTGCCGGTGCTAGCTGCGCAGATCAGCCGCAGCTGGGGCAGTTGCCGCAGCAGCTCCCCATCCAGCTGGATCTTGTTGGTGATTGCGATCGCGGCCCCCTGCAGCCGCTCCAGGCGGAGCTCCGGCGGGGTGCTTGGCCAGCAGATCAGCTCGGCATGACGCTCCAGGGGGGCCAGGTCTACCGGGCCCAGGCTGAGGGCATCGAGGAAGACGGCTCGGGGTTTGCTCATGGCACCTCTTCGCAACTGCATCTATTATTCGCAACTGCATCTATTGTTGAGAAGCCTGGGAACACGCTGTGACCGCCCGACTCAGCCCTGGAGCCCAGCCCCCGCCCGCAACCCTTCCCGCTGGTGGAGATGGCCTGCGCTCCAGCCTGCACGATCGCGGCCAGAGGCTGACGCCCCAGCGCCAGCGGGTGCTGGCCCTGTTTGAGCGCATTGGTGAAGGCAGCCACCTGGGCGCTGAAGAGGTGCACCAGCGCCTGCTGCGCAGCGAGGAGCGGGTGTCGCTCGCCACCGTGTATCGCACCCTGCGGCTGTTGAGCTCCATGGGGCTGCTGCAGGAGCTGGAGCTACCCGAGGGTGGTCGCCGCTTTGAGCTGGCAAGTGATGCCCACCGCGACCATCACCATTTGGTGTGTGTGCGCTGCGGCCGCACTGAGGAATTTGAAAATTCTGCTGTGCTCCAGGCTGGCGAGCGGGCCGCTGCTGGTTATGGCTTTCGCTTGCTTGAGTGCGTGCTCAACGTGCGAGCCCTCTGCCCCAGCTGTGCGGCGGCTGAGTAGTTCCCAAAAACATCGCAAGGCAACCCCTAAACGCAGCCTTTTGCAAAAGCGTCAGTGCAGCTGACGGCATCGGCAGTGCTCCTTAGCTTTTGGAAAGCGAATTCACCCATGCTTGCCAGCTGCCTTCGATGCCTAGCTCCGAACCCAGCTTGTTAGTTGTTTTTGACCAGGGACTGGCCACCCTGGCCATGGCCCTGCGCAGCGTGCTTGAGGCCTTCTCGCTCGCCACGGTGCTGCTCGGTTTGTTGATTACCCTGCGAAAAGCCTGGCAGGGCTGGCGTGCCCGGCGGCGCGGCCCCAGTGGTTTTCAGGCGGTGAGGCTCACCTTCGGCAGCTGGTTGGCGATGGCCCTGGAGTTTCAGCTTGGGGCAGACATCGTTGCCACCTCCACTTCCCCTACCGGTGCCCATCTGGTGCAATTGGGCGTGGTGGCCGTGATCCGCACCTTGCTCAATGTGTTTTTGGCCCGTGATTTGGAGGCTGAAGCATCCCATCGATCCCCGAGCCCGGAGGGGCGCCCATGAATCTCACCAACGAACTGGCCAAGCAGCGCAACCGGGATGCGGCCGAACGCACCCTGATGGCCTGGATCCGCACCTGTCTCTCCTTGATTAGTTTTGGCTTCGGCTTAGACAAGATCGTTGAAGCAATTGATCGCAGCGGCGGCGGCCAAGGTGCCCAAGTCGAGTGGGGGGTGCAGTTGGTGGCTGCGGCCTTCACCATCACGGGGATTCTCGCCATGGCGGGAGCCACGGTCCAATACCGCCGCGAGCTGCGCCGTCTCCAACTAGACGACTACATCTACCGAGATAAGCCCCACATAGCTGCTGCTACAGCTGTGATGCTCACTTTGATCGGCGTGCTGGCACTGGGGCTGATTGCTGCCCGCGCCGGCAGCTAGGCCCCTGCCACCTGGCTCTTTTTTGATCTGCTGTTCAGCGTCTTGCTCCGATGGATCAATCCCCGCCCCTGCTGGTTTCTGCAACCCTGTTCGCGATCATGTTTGCCCTGGGGGTGGGCTTGCCCCTCGATGGCTTAAGTCGCTGGCAGCAGCACCGGGGGCTGCTGTTGCGTGGTCTCATCGGCACCTGCCTGCTCGTGCCAGTGGCAGCCGCGCTGTTGCTGTTGTTGCCATCAACCATGGCCCTCTCCCAGCCGGCTCGATTTTCCATCGCCCTGATGGCTGTTTGCCCCAGTGCCCCCCTGCTGATGCGCAAGGCGGGCAAGCAGGGGGGAGATCGCATCCTGGCCGCCCTACTCCAGGTGGCCGCAGCCCTGGCGGCGATCATCACCATTCCCCTGCTGGCGAGCGGCTTCACCCGTATCTTTGGAGTCGAGGGCTGGCAGGTTCAGTCGCACCACGTAGCTGCGCAGGTGGCTCTGGTTCAGCTGCTGCCCCTGTTGTTGGGTTTGTCATTGAGGCGCTTAGCGCCCAAGTGGGCAAGCCGAATGGAGAATCCTCTCGATCGCCTCGCTAATGGGTTGCTGCTGCTGCTCGTATTGGCGGTGCTGTGGAAAACGGCGCCGCTTTTGGTTGCCTATGTAGGCGCAAATTTGATAGCCCTGCCGGTGATGGCGGCTCTGGTGTTGATCAGCCTGGCTTTGGGATATGGCATGACAAACCGGGATCCCTGCCTGGGGGTCACCTTGGCATTAGTAACATCAATGCGAAACCCAGGCCTTGCCTTGTTGCTGGCCGGCATTTATGCCCCGGAAGTGCCAGCCGTCAAACTTGGCATTCTGGTGTATCTATTGATGACTGTGCTGCTATCGATTCCATTTTTGAGGTGGCAGCGGCGTCTTCAGGGCTGAAATATGTTGGATGCAATTGAGCTGGAAGATTCGCTCCTAGCATTCATTCTTTGCATTTGCGCCAATATTTGCATTTGCGCAAATAAATTCTGGCCTTAATATTTGGGTGTGAAGAAGTGCATAGCTTCCTTGCGATGTGCTGTCAGCATTCCATCCTTTGAGCAGGCGTATTCGTCTCTTTCCTTCCCATGCCAAACGGAAAACCCAACGTTCTCATCCTCTGGGGTGACGACATCGGCCAAAGCAATCTGAGTTGCTACAGCGATGGCTTGATGGGCTATCAGACCCCCAACATTGACCGCGTAGCCAAGGAGGGTGGTCGCTTCATCCATTACTACGCCGAACAGAGCTGCACCGCTGGTCGTGCGGCGTTCATCTCCGGCCAGAGCGTCTTCCGCACCGGTCTTAGCAAGGTGGGGCTGCCTGGCGCCGAAGCTGGCTTTAAAGCGGAAGATCCCACCATTGCTGAACTGCTCAAGCCCCAGGGTTATCGCACCGGCCAGTTTGGCAAAAACCACTTCGGCGATCGCGATGAGCATCTGCCGACCATGCACGGTTTTGACGAGTTTTTTGGCAACCTCTATCACCTCAACGCCGAGGAGGAGCCGGAGCTGCGCGACTATCCCACGCCTGAAGATTTCCCGAACTTCAAGGAGCGCTTCGGTCCCCGCGGTGTGTTGCATTGCTGGGCAAATGGTGACGGCAGCCAACGGATTGAAAACACCGGCCCCCTAACCCGTAAGCGGATGGAGACGGCCGATGATGAATTCATGGCTGAGGCAAAGCGTTTCATTAGCGATGCCGTTGCATCTGGTGAACCCTTCTTCGTCTGGTTCAACACCACCCACATGCACTTCCGCACCTATGCGCGTCCCCAGGATGTGGGCCGCAGCGGTCGCTGGCAGTCGGAGTATCACGACGTGATGATCTATCACGACGAGTGCATTGGTGAAATGCTCAACCTGCTCGACGAGTTGGGTGTCACCGATGACACCATCGTGATGTATGGCACCGACAACGGTCCCCACATGAACAGCTGGCCTGATGCCGGCATGACACCCTTCCGCAGCGAGAAGAACACCAATTGGGAAGGGGCTTATCGGGTGCCGGCCCTAGTGCGCTGGCCGGGGCATATCGCTCCTGGCACCATCTTCTCGGGTATCTGTAGCCACCTCGACTGGCTGCCCACCATCCTGGCGGCGGCCGGTGAGCCTGAGATCAAGGAGAAGCTCAAGGCGGGCTATCAGGTGGGCAATAAGACCTTCAAGGTGCACCTTGATGGTTACAACATGCTCGATTATTGGACTGGCCAGGCTGATAAGAGTCCCCGGGTTGAGTTCTTCTACTTCTCCGACGACGGTGACTTTACCGGCCTGCGTTACGACAACTGGAAGTTTGTGTTCATGGAGCAGCGCTCCCAGGGCACCTGCCAGATCTGGGCCGAACCGTTTACGGCTTTGCGGGTACCCAAGATCTTCAACCTGCTCACCGACCCCTATGAGCGCGCTGATGTGACCTCAAACACCTATTGGGACTGGATGTTTGATCACATTTTCCTGCTGGTACCAGCCCAGACCTACGTGGCCCAGTTCCTCGCTACCTTCGCCGAATACCCACCCCGCCAAAAGGCTGCCAGCTTCTCGCTGCAGCAGGTGATGGAGAAGATGGTGAACACTGTCGGCGGCCCCTGATCCTGCCGCCATGTCAGCCGGCACCGCCCGATCCCCCGGTCGTCCCCCATTCCCCGGAATGGTGTGGATACCGGCGGGCGGCTTCCGGATGGGGTCAGACCACCACTACCCCGAGGAGGCTCCGGCCCATGAAGTTGAGGTAGAGGGCTTCTGGATCGATCGCACGCCCGTCACTAACGCCCAGTTTCGGAGCTTTGTGAAAGCCACCGGCTACCGCACGCTGGCGGAGCAGCCAGCAAATCCCGCTCACTATCCCGGCGCCAATCAGGAACGATTGGCGCCTGCATCAATAGTTTTTGTGCCGCCCCCGGGGCCGCTGGGGCCTGGCAGTCACTACCGCTGGTGGCAATATCTCGCCGGAGCAAATTGGCGTCATCCGGAGGGGCCGGGCAGCTCGATTAAGCGCCGCGAGCAGCATCCGGTGGTCCATGTCGCTTGGGAGGACGTTTTGGCCTACGCCAGCTGGTGCGGCAAGCAGTTGCCTACGGAGGAGGAATGGGAGCGGGCAGCTTGGGGCGGCCTGTGCAATGCCGAGTTTGCCTGGGGTGAAGAGCTCTATCCCGGTGGGGTGCCCCTAGCTAATACCTTTCAGGGTGATTTCCCCCACTACAACAGCCGCTTAGATGGCTACGAGCGCACCTCCCCCGTAGGCGCTTTCCCTGCCAACGGCTATGGGTTGGTCGACATGATTGGCAATGTGTGGGAGTGGACCGCTAGCTGGTACGGCCCGCACCAGCAGAGCACGGGAGGCTGTTGCGCCGAAGCTGCTGCCCAAGCCCAAGCGCGAGAAGCAAGCATTGATCGCAACTCGCAGCACGGCGAGCAACCACGTAAAGCGGTTAAAGGTGGTTCTTATTTATGTGCACCTAGCTATTGCCGCCGCTACCGCCCCGCAGCCCGCATGGCCCAGGGGCTTGATACCTCCACGGGCCATATGGGTTTTCGCTGTGTGGTGAGGCCCTCAGAGCTGGCGACGCTCTAAAGCTTCTGCCAGGCGGGTGGCGGCAGCAGCAAGTTGAGCCTGGGGATCGGGTGCTGCTGAGATCGGTCGTTCGCCACGCTTCATGGCTTCAATGCCGCGCACGATCAGGAACACCACGAAGGCGATCACGATGAAATTGATCAGCGCCACGAGCACAGCTCCTGCTGGCCAAGCGCTGATAGCCGACACATTGGCAGCTTTCAGTGCAGGAGCGAGTAGTGAGGTCATCACAAGGCTGACTACCGCATCAACTACCTTGCCAAATGCTCCGCCGATAACCACGGCAATAGCGAGGTCGACGACATTGCCTTTGCCGACAAATGCCTTGAAGTCTGAGAGAAAAGTGCTGCGACGTTTCATTTTTGGTTAGAAGAAGAACTTGAGGCCAATTTCAAAGCCGTTCCGATAGCTGCTGTAGCCACTGTCGGGGGTGTCGCCAGTATTGTAGTTGATCCCCGAATAGCGCCAGGAAATATTTAGGTCAGTGTTGTTACCGACTGCATAGCCAAGGCCAACTTGGGCGTTTCCGGAAAGATCTTCTGATCCACTGAGCCCAAAGCCACCGATGTCGGCACGGGCAAATGCCCGTAAGCGAGGAGACATGAAAATCGTAGCCTGGGTTCCCAAAAGAGGTTGAACCCAGGTGCGTCCAAAAGAACCTTCGCGTTCAAAACTGATCCGACCTCCACTGCCTTGAATCTGGGCTGCCACATCCAATTGGGCATCAATTACCCGTATGCCGGCGTAGGGGATTAGGCTGAATTGCCCAGGTTTGCCCACCGCAGCTTCTCGATCCCCAAAGCGATAGCGCAGGGCAAGGTCGTAAATCCCCTGAGAGGCGGTGACTTCAGCACTGCCCGTAAAGATTCCTCGCTCGCCTGTTTTCGATCCGTATTGCCCCAGTTTAACGTAATCCAGATCGACTAAAATACCTAGTCGATCCTTTTCGATGCTGCCGCGCAGGGTGGTTGCCCACTTCAGTTTGGAAAGAACTTCACCGAGATTCAGATCGGTGTCGGTACTGAAGTTTCTTGTTCCATTTGTGACTGTTGTTGTCCCGGTGCTACGCACTGGAGCAAAGCCATATAACTCAATTGTGCCTGCCCAAGGAGAGACAGCCGCTGACTGGGGTGTGGAGACAGTGGGAGTCTCTTCGCTAGGGGGATCACCAGCAGCGGGATCAGACTGCTGCGCGCGCAGTTCACTAGTGAGGCCGCCGCCCAGGCTGAGCCCTAAAAAGATTGTAATTGCTCTGGCCTGCTGCCTGGCTTGATTGCCAAGAAGTTGCTTCATCATCTCGGCTAATACATGGAAGAAGGAACGATGGCGTGCATTTTTGCCATCAATTTTTGCAATCAAAAAAGTTGGATCTGTCGGCCTAGCAGCGACAGATCCATGGGCTGTTAGCCAGTTAAACCGATCCGTATGCCACTTGGCAGGCGGCATTGAGGAGTTCGGCTTCTTCGGCGTTGCTGGGCTCTTGACCGTTGATTGTGCCCTGGTTGCAATTGGCGGTTAGCTGGTAGTTGTTGCCATTGGCCTGCGTCACGAAACTCACTGAATTGCTACCGGATGGTTGGACCGTTCCGTATAGCAACTGGTAGTTAGTGTTGGGCACCACAATGTAGGTGGTGTTACTGCTTACAGCATTATTAACAGAGTCGTTAATGATTGCCGCGGTGGCGAGAGTTGCCACGCCCCAGGCTGCTGCCCGGGTGCCCCACCATCCCCAAGTTGGGGTTGACCAGCCGCCATACCAGCCGTAGTTCCAAGGGCGTGCCACACCCCATCCGGGCCTTGCCCAGCCTGGGCGTACATTGACATTGTTGATATTGACGCTTCGGTTCCAGTTGCGATTAATATCGCGATTTATATTCCGATTCACGTCACGATTTACATCGCGGTTTACGTCACGATTGATATTTCTATTGCCGTCTCGATTCAGGTCGCGATTGCTATCACGGGTGGCGATTCGCTCACCGCCTTGGCCTGCGCCTGTTAATTGACGAGTGCCAGCTGCTGGACGGTTAGTCGTCTTTGCCCGGTTTAGGGAAGGCCCACCTGCCCCGCCAGCTCCCGAACCAACCCTGGCATTGTTGCTCCAGCCACCGGTGGGCCGGCTTGAGCCGCGGTTGAGGCCAGCACCGGCATTGCTGAAACCGCTGTTGCCACCGGCGCGCCTGGCACTGCCACCACCGCCACCACGGGCAAGCAGCTGGGCTGTGCCGTTATCCGGTATGGGGTTATTCGCCATGGGGTGATCAATGGCAAACGCCGTGCCGAGCGGCAGGGCCAACACTCCCGCTAGCGCCAGTCCCAGGCAACGCCACGGGGTTTTTAGTGCACGGCTCATTTGCCGACCCCCTTGCAGCCGTCGTCGTAGCAGGTGAGATCTATGCGGCCATCAGCGCCGAACTGCACCTTGATCAGGTCGCGGCCTGCCGTTGCATCAGGACGATCCTCTTTGACACTGTTGAGGTAATTGGGGTTGATCACGCACAGGTCTCGGCCGTTGAAGCAGATCGTGTTCGTAGAGAAGCGGGCTGCTGCTGAGTCGAGGTTTTTCCAGCTCTTCTTGTTTTCCACCCAAAGGCTCATGCGCACTGGGCTATCGGTGACCCGAATAGTTTCAACTTTTTTGCCGATGCTGTGCCGGTAGAGGGTTGCATTGCCCTTGTTCACAGCTTCCACCACGCAGGCCTGGGGTTCACCGCCTTTGATTCGGCACGTGGTGTCGAGCTTGTAGAGGGTTTCTGCTTGGGCTGTGGCTGGAGCTGCCGCCAGCAGGCTCGCGGCAGCGGCCAGCAAGCCGATGCGGCTGCACAAGGGGTTGCGGTTCAACATGAAGGGCGAATCCCCAACGTCGGTGTGAAGCAATTCCAGGTTGCCTAAGGCTGAGGATTTTGGCTGCAACTTGTAGTCCACAGCTACAAAGGCTGACTTTGCGTGAGCCAGGGGATGCAATTGGTGAAAAAGTAGACAAAAAGCCCGCTTGCAATTGCTA
The DNA here is from genome assembly GCF_963920485.1 of Cyanobium usitatum str. Tous. NCBI lineage: Bacteria > Bacillati > Cyanobacteriota > Cyanophyceae > Synechococcales > Prochlorococcaceae > Cyanobium > Cyanobium usitatum. The sequence continues at coordinate 613,065 of NZ_OY986431.1, forward strand.
GTTGTTATTGAGAATCGCTTGCAAAAGGCGGCGTTCTTGTTTAGGTTGCGAGTCATTCGCAATAAGCCCTCCGCTGCGGCTATGAGTTTTCGCTTCCTGCCCGCCGATTCCCTTGCCGCCGTGCGCATGCCGGTTGGGCAAACCGTGCTGCTTAACCCCTCTCTGCGCCCCTCAGGGAGCTGCATTGAGGTGCTTGATGGTGTGGCCCGCGTCTTTTGCCCCTGCGAGGAAACCGAGGGGATGACCCTGGCTTTTCTGCAGGCGGGGGATCAGCTCTGTACCGAGCGCCTATGCAGTGAGGGTGTATGCGTCGAGGCGCTCACCCCTTTGAGTTTCCGTAGTGACGCCATACCCCGGCAGGGGGAAGGCTTTGATGCCGTCAATGAATGGACCTTGCAGCTGCTGCGCATCCGTCACTTAGGCAGCGCTGACCAGCGCCTGCACGCATTGTTTGGTCTGCTGGTGCGCCGTCTCGGTCGTCGCTGCGGTAGCTGGTGCGATCTGCCGTTTCGTCTCACCCATGAACGGATCGGTGAATTGATCGGTACCACCCGGGTTACCACCACGCGGCTGATTTCACGGATTCGCCAGGCCCAACTGCTCGAGGCCCCCGCTGGTGAGGCCGGCATGCGCCTGGCGCCGGAATTAGTTGAATCCGCCCCTTTGGCTGCCGCCTGATTGGGGGGCTGATCGGTGCCTGATCGGCTGCGCTTAGTCGCGCTGCTCCAGGGTGGGCACTAGGGCAAATGCCGCTAGCAAGCCAAACGCCATGATCATGACGGCTGGTGCCATTGCGGCACCCACCCTTTCGTCACTGGCGTATTGGAATACACGCACCGCCAGGGTGTCGAAATCGAAGGGCCGCAGGGCCAGGGTGATTGGCAGTTCTTTCACCACATCCACAAACACCAGCAGGGATCCCACCAGCAGCGGCCCCCGCAGCAGGGGCAGGTGAATCCGCCGCAACACCGCCAGCCAGTCGCAGCCCAGGCTGGTCGCCGTTTCGTCGATGCTGGGGGGTATGCGCTCAAGCGCAGCATCAAGCCCCTGTTTTGAGACGGCGATGAAGCGGTCGCCGTAGCCCCAGAGCAGCAGCAGGACTGGGCTGAAGCCAAGGGGGCCGCCCAGAACGATCAGCCCGAGGGCCAGCACACTGCCGGGAATGGCGTATCCCAAGCCGGCGATAAAGCTGAGCTGTTGCACTAGCGGCTGGGGGCTCCAGCGCCGGCAGATGGCCAGCAGCAGCGAACCCAGGCAGGTAACCGCAGTGGCAATCAAGGCCAAGCCGAGGCTGCGGCCTGCAAGCTGGCCCAGTTCTGCGATCGATTCGCTCTGCAGCCCTTGCCAGCCCTGCTGAATCCAGAGGGCTGGAATGGCCACAGCGATAAGGGGTGGCAGCACACAGAACAACTGGGCTAGTGCGGCGCGCCAGCCCGCGAGATGCCAAACGTGGGAGCTGCCCGTTCCGCCTTCAAGGTTCCAGCGCCGACTGCGTTGACGCAATTGACGTTCGCTGGCGATCAACACCGCCACGATCCCTAGTGCCACCAGTGACAGCAGCGCCGCACCCTGGGGATCGCCATCCACCTGCCAGCGATCGAGGATGCCGGCAGAGAGGCTGGGCACTCCAAGCAGGCGCACTGCGCCGAGATCGTTCACCACCTCCATGGCGCTGAGGGCAATGCCGGCGCCGATCGAGGGCAGGGCAATTGGTAGGGCGACGCGAAAAAAACTTCTCCAGGGGCCCACGCCAAGGCTGCGGCTGGCCTCCAGTAGCCGCCTGCCACTGACAGAGAAGCTCTCGGTGCTCAGCAGAAATACGTAGCTGTAGTTAGCCAGGGTGAGCAGCACAATGGCCCAGCCCAGGCCATGGATGCGCAGGCCCCGGTGGCTGCCCCAGTCGATCAGGCTGGCGGCCAGAAGGTAGGCAGGGAAGGCCATTGGCACTAGTTGGGCGATGCGCAGCCAGCGCCGGCCTGGGAAGCGGCAAACCGCGGTGAGCCAGCCGATGGCAGTTCCCACCACGGCACCTAAGAGCCCTTCCCCTACAACCAGCAGCAAGGTGCCCCGAACCTGTCTGAGCCCGTCAAATCCCAGCTCCAGCCTGCTTTCGCCCCTGTTGATCAACACGTCCTTCAACAGGGTGAGCAGGGGCAATAGGGCGAGCCCACTTGCCAAAATCACAACCAGTAAGAGCCAGCTCCGGCTGCTGGAGCGGCCCGGTCCCTGCGCGGGGGCGCCTTGGATCGTGGAGGGCGTCAACGCGATGCCAAGTCGTTACTCCCAGCCAGCCTGCGTCATCAGTTGCACCGCTTCGCGGTTGCGGCGGCCCAGCTGCTCCATGGAGACCGGTGAGGCCTTAAAAGTGCCGAATGCCTTCAGGGTCGGGTTGTTCCCCCAGCCCTTGAGTGGGTATTCGTTGTTGGCGGCGGCGTAGCCCTCTCCTGATTGGGGTGAAACCAGGAACTCGAGCAGACGTTGCGCACCCTCTGGGTTGCGGGAGCTGCGTGTGACGCCACCGGCCGAAATATTGACGTGCGTGGGGTTGGGCCACACAACTTTCAGCTTCGAAGCGGTGCTGCGCTCAGTGCTGTTCTTGTCTTGCAGCATGCGCGCTAGGTAGTACTGATTGGCCACAGCAGCGCCGCACTGTCCCTGTCCCACGGCCCGCAGCATGGGGGTGTCGGAGGTAAAGAAGGGCCGTTTGGTGTTGGCGAGCATGCCCTGCAGCCATTGCTGGGTGGCAGGTTTGCCGCGCCGCACCAGCTCATCGGCCGTGAGCGACTGGTTGTAGACGCTGGCGCGGTTGCGTAGGCAGAGCTTGCCTTTGAGCTCCGGACGGCCGAGGTCGGCGTAGCTGCGGATCAGGCCGGGCTTCACGATTGCTGGGTTGACCATTACGGGGCGGGCCCGGCGGGTCAAGGCAAACCAATGCCCCTTGGGGTCCCGCAGATTGGCCGGCACGTCCTTGTTGAGTTCAGCGGAGCGAATCGACCTAAACAGATTGGCCTCCTGGGCTCGATAAATCCGGGCCGCATCCACCAATACCAGCAGGTCGGCTTTGCTGTTGTTGCCTTCGCTCTTGAGGCGCTGGATCAGCTCGTCATCTTTTCCCTCCAGCAGGTTCACCTTGATGCCGGTGCGTCTGGTGAACTCGCTGTAGAGCTGTTTATCAGTGTTGTAGTGCCTTCCGGAATAGACATTCACTTCCTGGGGGCGGTTATGGGCCATGCCCGCTACCTCGATGGCACCAGCAAGGGTGGTAACTGCTAGGGCAGAAAAGCCAAGGGATAGGCCCCAGGGGCGGGAACGTTGGCAGCTAGTGCTGGGTGGGTGAGTCAAGTTGGAAATGGATTTGGCTTCGACAATGCCCTCAGGCTAAGAACGCTCACGCCTGCCCCCTGTGATCAATGCAAGCCTTGGACGTAACTATTGCTACGCCCAAGGTGGATTTGCTTCTAGATCAGAAGCGGAACTGGGTTAGAATCACTCCACCCCAAAGATCTTTGTCATTGACCTGGTTTGAACTGTTGGTGATGTAGAAGAGCCCTGGAGTGATTGAGATGTTGTCAGTTACCTGGAACTTGTAGAAGAGCTCAAGCGAGAGAGGATCATCTATGCCGCCTCCAGCGCTGGGGTTTTGCCCAATTGCCACACCGGCGATGTTGCCCTTAACGAAGGCGTCATCCCACTGCAAGCCGACGTACCAGGACTGGGAATCGGCGGCTCCAGCTACGCCCCCTGAAATATCAGTGAAGCCATAACCAGCGCTGATCGAGGGGATGATGCCGCTGTCAAGGGGCTGCCAGTAGCCAGCTACGGAGAAGCTGTTGGAGCTCTGGCCAGAGCTCAGGTTGCTGTTTGCTGTGCCGTTGGCATTGATTGTGCGGGTACCGGTGGTGCCGTTGCGGTAGGCGATGGCTGCTCCCCAGTTGGGGGCCTTGTAGCCGATCTGAGCCGTGGTGTTGAGGCTGCCATCGCTGTCGAAGATGCCCTCGTTGGAAATCTCACCATCCTGGGCGATGTAGTTGAGCGAGGCGTTCCAGAAGCCCTGCCCTTTTGCCACCTGTTGCTTCCAAACAGCGCCAAATCCCTGGCCGGTCACTTTGTTGTATGCACCAGGGGTGCCAGCCACGGCGAAGAAGTCGAGCAGCTGGGAGCGGTAGGCAGTGGGAATAAAGGCGAGAATTTCAGTGTTGCGCACCAGGGCACCGGCGGTAAGCGTGAATTGCTTGCCTACCGGGAACTGGTAATAGAGGCGATCGATCGACACCGTATCGAGGCCACCAGCACCTGATGCTCCCGCATTAGTGCTGGAGGCTTTATCCAACTTGAACAGGCTGTCTCCAGCGTTGAAGGGACTGAAGGCCGTGAAGTTACCCGAGCGCAGGCGGGTTTTGAGCAGGTCCTTGCCGGTGAAGCTGGTATCCAGATTCAGGCGCAGGTCGTAATTGAAGGTGGTGCGATCTTGCCTGCCACTGGCGTCAGAGTTGTAGTCGGGAACGCCACCCAGGATGAAGTTCACCTCGCCTTTGAGCTTGGTGGTGGTGGAAAACTGCTGGGCTTCCAGGCTGCCCACCTTGGCCTCAAGTCCGTCGACGCGGCCCTTCAGCACAGCTAGTTCCTTCTTGAATTCATCCATCAACCTCTGCAGCTCGTCGGTCACTTCGGTGACACGGTCGAGGCAGGCATTCAAAAGGGCCGCCGCCTCGTAGCGGGTCATGGCCTGGCCACCCTTGTAGGTGCCGTTGGGATAGCCGGCCACGCAGCCGTATTTCTCCACCAGATTGGTCAGTGCTTGGTAAGCCCAGTCGGTGGGTCTTACGTCGGAAAACTGGTTGACGCTGGTGACCTGGTTGCGGGAGCGCCAAGCCTTGAGCTCATCAATTTCTTGTTGCTCCATGTAGTCATTGATTGCCTCTCTGCCATTCAGCGACGAGATTTCATTGGCAACGGCGCTACCTGGGGCGGCCAAGCTTGGTAAAAGTGCGCCAAAAATGGCAGGCGCAAGCAATAGGCGATGGAACTGATTCATGGACTCCTCACAACAGAAGTTGGTTGATGACCACTGGGGACACAACTAGCCATACTTCTATTGGATTTAGCCGATGGGCGTGCAGACTATTGATTCAAAGTGATGTGATCAATATCACCGGTTTTGCCTGACTCGCACAGGGACCAGCACGGGTTGCATCAGGCCGCCACCACCGTTGTCATCATCGGAATCGGTGGCGAGCCAAAAAGCCAAGCCAAACAAGGCGACAACGCCAGAGAAAAGGATCAGCTCGGTCATGGCGTTTGATTTCGCTTTGCTAAGCGTAGCTAGCTCAGCGAGGTGTTTGTGTAACAAAAGCGTCCGCTTGGGACGGTTCTCACGCCAACTGCGCAAGCGCTAGCAGTGCTCCGGCGATGCTGAGGGCACCTGCTAGGCGCAGTCCCCAGCTGGGGGCCAGCTGGCGGATCACGGCGAAACTCGCACCCACCACGGCCGCTGAGCAGAGGCCTGCCCCCAGCCACCAGCCCAGCAGATCTGCGCTGCTGCCTGTGGCCTCCTGGCCATGCAGCATGGCGTGAATAGCCACTCCACTTGCCAGCACAACGGCCAGCAGCTGGCCCTGGCGAGCAGCCAGCGCTAGGCCAAGACCAGACACCATCAAGGCTGCTAACACCTCGGCGCCTGGCATGTTGCCCCCTAGGGCCCCATACAAGCTGCCAGCAATGGCAGCGGCTAGGGCCACCAGCAATAGCGATGGGCCTGCCAGGGCGGCAGCGCCGCCAACGCCCAGCAGCAACAGCAAGTGGTCTAACCCAAGCAGCGGGTGGCTTGCTCCTGCGGCAAAGCCCGCGCTTGCCAGGCCATGGGCACCGGCTGGCAGGGTCGCCAACAGGCTGAGGGCCAGGCCAGCGGCGGCGGCCGGGGCCAGTTTGCGCAGGTTGGTGGACATCATGAAATTGGCTGGATCCTCTGAGTCAGTATCCCGTTCAAGCGAAGCCCTTGCCGGAATCTTTGGCAACGCACACCTGCAGTTGCTTGCGCAACTGGGCGTGGTCGAGATTTTTACCGATCAGCACGATCTGGTTCTTGCGTCCTGAGCCCTCTGGCCAGTCGGAATCGTCGATCGAGAAGCGCTTGCCAGCCAGGTGGAACACATGGCGGCGCTCACTTTCGTTGAACCAGAGGATCCCCTTGGCCCGAAACACCTCGGCTGGCAGCTGGTTGTCGAGAAAGTTCTGAAATTTGCGCAGGGCGAAAGGCCCCTCGGACGCAAACGACAACGAGGTGAATCCCTCGATGGCGGCGTGGTCGGGGTGATCGGCGTGCTCGTGCTTGTGATGATCGTGGTTGTGGTGCTGGTGGTGGTCGTGGTGCTCGTGTTCGCAGTGGCCGTGATCGTGGTCGCAGGAGCTGTGGTCTGGCTCGGCGCTGAGCTGCTGCTGGGCAACGATTTTGTCGCTTTCGAACAGCCCCACGCTGAGTAGTAGGGGCAGGGGCACTTCGCCCTTCACCGAGCGCAGGATGCGGGCATCGGTCTTGATCTCGCGCAACTGGGCCTCCAGGGCAGCCAGCCGCTCCTCAGCTACCAGGTCGCATTTGTTTAGTAACAGCATGTCGCTGTAAACGATCTGGGCCCGGGCCACCTCGCCCTCCAGCAGCTCGTCGCTGAAGTTCTCGGCATCTACCAAGGTGATGATCGAATCGAGCCTGGTGGCATCTCGCAGGTCGCTGCCGAGGAAGGTCATGGCCACCGGCAGGGGGTCGGCCAGGCCGGTGGTCTCCACCACCAGATAGTCCACCGGATCGGGGCGCTCCAGGATGCGGTACACCGCCTCGAGCAGTTCACCGTTGATTGAGCAGCAGATGCAGCCGTTGCTCAGCTCCACCATGTCTTCGCCGGTGGCAACAATCAGGTCGTTGTCGATGCCGATTTCACCGAATTCGTTGACCAGCACGGCGGTTTTGACCCCCTGCTGATTGCTGAGAATGTGGTTGAGCAGGGTGGTCTTACCAGCCCCCAGAAAGCCGGTGAGGATTGTCACGGGCAGGCCCGTGGTGGTGGCACTGGCGGTCATGGAATGGGGCATGGCTTGGCTGTGAAGACCCTAGGAACCCTTTGCAGCAATCCATTGGGGCAGGGGTTAGCTCGACTCAAAACTGGAAGCTGGTTTTGATCAGGGCACCGAATTGGTTGGCCCCATCCCCATTCCCCCCAGGATTGTTGAGCACGAAGATCGCCGGGGTCACGGAGATGGCATCGCTGACCTGCCACTGATACCACCACTCCCAAGCCCACACGCCGGATTCGCTGGCCGCCCCATTGCGGGTGGCGGTGGCAAAGGCGGGTTGGCCCACTCCCATGCCAAAGCTGTTGCCCTCCGCCAGCACATCGCTCCATTGCAGGCCCACCATCCACGACTGGCTGGTGCGCAGGTCTGAGCCGGAGCTGCCGTTGACGCCGTAACCAGCGCTGATCGAGGGGATCCAGCCGCTCTCGGCCGGCTGCCAGAAGCCGCTGATGCCAAAGGCATTGGTTTTGACGCCGTTCTCCTCGATCTCGGTGGTGATGAAGGGGGTGGCGCCGGGCACACCCACACCGGCCTCGACATAGGAATAGAGCGCGGCGATGCCCCAGTTCTCCTGGCCGTAGCCCAGCTGCACGGTGCTGGTGCCGGCTGAGCTGCTGCTGAATAGGCCCTGGGAGGAATCGGCACCATTGCCTGCCACGTAGTTAGCGCTCACGCTCCAGCCGTTCTGTTGCCACCAGAGGCCCAGGCCTGGGCCGAGGTTTTTGTTGTAGGCCAGCGGTGCACCATTGAGGGTGAGCGCGTTGAGGATGGTGTCGCCTGGATAGGCGCTGGGCCAGAGGGCGAGCATGTCTTCCTGGCCCACGCGGCCGCCGAGGGTGGCCGTGAACTGGCCACCGATCGGAGACTGCCCAAGCGGGAACTGATAAAAGATCTTGTCGATACCCACCACATCGGGGCCACCCTCTTCCTGGAAGGCGATCTCCAGGGTGGAGAGGCCGCCGCCGAAGGCATTGCGATCGCCATCGAAGTTGCCGGCCCTCAGCACGGTGCGCAGCAGATCCTTGCCGCTGAAGCTGGTATCGAGGTTGAGCTGCAGGTCGTAGTTGAACGTGACCTGCTCACCGGCGGGATTGTTGCTCACCCCACCCACCACGAAGCTGGCCAGGCCGGAGAGCTTGGTGGTGGTGGAGAACTGCTGGGCTTCCAGCTTGCCCACCTTGTTCTCCAGGCCAGTGACGCGGCCGGTGAGGGCTGCGAGCTCAGTCTTGAACTCATCCATCAGGCGCTGCAGTTCGTCGGTCACTTCGGTGACACGGTCGAGACAGGTGTTGAGCAGGGCAGCCGCCTCAAAGCGGGTCATGGCCTGGCCGCCTTTGTAGCTGCCGTTGGGGTAGCCGGCGACGCAGCCGTATTTCTCCACCAGGTTGGTCAGCGCTTGATAAGCCCAGTCGGTGGGCTGAACGTCGGAAAACTGGGAGACGCTGGTGACTTGGTTCTTGGCTTCCCAAGCACGGAAGCGATCAACGTCTTGCTGTTGCATGTAGTCGTTGATGGCGGCAGCGCCATTCAGCGACGAGATTTCATTGGCAGCTGCGGTGACCGGTGCCAGTACTCCAGCAGCAGTTGCTGCAAGCAGCAGGGTTGGGCGAATTTTCAAGGCTGCGAAGCGTGGCACGGAGCCAGTCTATAGCAAGAATGAGAACGATTCTCGTTGCTTTTACTGACTGGGCGTCAGCGGATGGCCTGCCAGCGCTGGCTCAGGGCCTGCTGGCCGGATGGGTCGCAGCGACCGCCCAGGCCGTTGACGATCAGGCAGGTGTTGGCGGCGAGGGTGGCCACCAGGTTGCCGTTGCCATCGGGTTCCGCTGCCAGACCGTCGGCCACCAGTGGTGCGGCGGCGATGGGCACACCGCTGAGGCTGCTGACCCGCTGCAGCGCTTTGCCTGCCGGCAGCTGTTCGGCGAACAGCATCGGCACCTGCTCGCGCCGCAATTGCTCCAGCACGGCCTGGAAGGCCTGGGGGCGCAGGTTGTCGCTGCTGCTGCTGGCATCCACCACCGCCAGTTCCTGCAGTCCGTAGGCCCGGGCCAGGCTGGCAAAAGCCCGGTGTCCGGTGGCCAGGGGCCTGGCGGTGGGAATGGTGGCAAGTTGCCGGCGGTTCCAGGCGTCCAGCTGCTGCAGAGTCGCCGTCATCGCCTGGGCCCGGGCGGCAATGGGGGCTTGGGCGGCAGGCTTTAGCTGCTGAAGTTGCTGGGCCACCAGCAGCACCAGAGCGGCCGCCTGGGTTGGGTCGTGCCACACGTGGGGATCCCGGTCGCCATGGGCATGCTCGTCCTCGTCATGGTTTTCCTCGCCATGGCCATCCTCGTCGTGGTGCTGGTGGGAATCGGCGGTCTTGGGCGGCCCGGCTTTTAGGACCGGGCTGTTTGGTACGGCCAGCTCGGCTACGGCCACGGTTTTGGTCTGGCTTGATCCCGGCTTGGTCAGTGCGGCTAGGGCTGGGGTGAGGCCGAAGCCGTTGATCAGAACTAGCTGGGCCTGGCTGAGCTCCCGGCTCTGCTGGGGCGTTAGCCGGAATTGATGGGGGTCGTCGCCCGGCTGCAAAAGGCAGCTCACCCGTAGGTCGCTGGCGGCTAGGCGTTGGGTGATGTCGCAAAGGACCCCGTCGGCGGCGATCACGTCGGCCGGTGGGGGAGTGCGGCAAGCCTGCAGTCCTACGGCTGCCGCTAATGCCAGGGCGAGAGAGGCAGCTGCGGGAGCGGGGATATGGGTCATAACTGGCACGCCTGGTTCCGCGAATGATAATGGTTCTCAAATTGTCGCCTGGAGGCTGGCTGGGGCTCGTTCTGCTTTGACTAGGCCCCACGCCCTGCTGATGGCGGGTGTGTCGGTGTTTTCTATCTCGATGACTTCGTGCTGGGAGCGCGGGTGCTGGTGCTCGACCATCGTTAGGTTTGCGGTTGCACTGATGGTGTTGCGTGTCGCTTGAGGTGAGTGAGCTGCGGGTGCGCCGCGGCGGCGAGCTGGCTCTCGACGGCGTGGCTTTTGCGCTCGAGCCCGGCACGCTCACCGCCTTGGTGGGCCCCAACGGTGCCGGCAAAAGCACCCTGCTGCAGGCCATTGAGGGTCAGCTGCCGATCGAGAGCGGTTCGATCCGGCTCGATGGGGTGCCCCTCACCTTGGCCTTGGCGCGACAGCAGTTGGCCCTGATGCCCCAGCGGGGGGAGATCGCCTGGCACTTCCCTATCAGTGTGCGGGAGTTGGTGGCCCTGGGGCGGATGGCCGCCAAGCGTCCTGGCTGCTGCGATGTGGAAGCCGCCCTGCAGCGGGTTGGCCTGGCCGGGTTGGCGGGCCGGCGCCTGGATCAGTTGTCCGGTGGCCAGCAGCAGCGAGCCCTGCTGGCTCGCACCTTGGTGCAGCCAGCCAGGCTGCTGCTGCTGGATGAGCCCTGCGCTGCCATCGACCCCCCTTCACGCACCCAGCTGCTCAAGGTGATGGGCCAGCTGCGCGATGCCGGTCTCACCCTGCTGGTGAGCAGCCACGACTGGGGCCGCGATCTCGACGCCTACGACCGGGTGCTGGTGCTCGATCGCTCCCTGCTCGCTGACGGCAGCCCCCAGCAGGTGCGCCAGGCCCTCGGCGACCTGCGGGTAGGCAATCACTGCTGCGGTTGATGGCCTGCTGCTAGCTGGGCTGCTGCTAGCTGGCTTGGCGCTGTTGACAGCTTCCGCAGAGCCCGAAAAATTCCAGGGTGTGAAATAGCAGCTGGAAACCTGCACTCTGGTCGCCGTCTAGGTGCACGTCGTGCATGGGGCAGTTATTAAGAACCACCGTGGCGCCGCAGTCGACACAGGTGAGATGGTGTTCGTCCCGCTCTGTGGGGGCGAACAGGGCTTCGCCGCTGGGCAGGTGGCGGCAACGGATCCAGCCCCGCTGCTGCAGCTGGCGCAGGTGGCGATAAACCGTGGCCAGCCCCATGGGCTGGGAGCCTTGGCGCAGCAGGGCGTGCAGGTCCTGGCCGGAGAGTTCCCGGTCGGCTTGGCGCAACGCCGTAAGCAGCAGCTGCTGGCGGTCGCTTGACGCGGCAACCTGGGAGGGCATGGTCAGAGTGGCTGGGGCGTAGTGCGCTGATCCTATGGAGACTCTTTGGTGGCTGCTGCCCCTGGTGCTGGCGCTGGTGATCGGCGGCCTCTGCCCATTGGCCGGCACCTTGCTGCTGGTGCAGCGGCGCCTGTTCCTGGCCAATCTGGTGTCGCACGCGGTGTTGCCGGGGTTGGCGCTGGCGCTGGCCCTGCGGCTTGATCCGGGCCTCGGTGGGGTGATCAGTGGCCTGGCTGGCGCCCTGTTGGCGGAGCGGCTCAGCCGCGGTGATCGTTCTGGTGAAGGGGGCGATGAGGCGGTGCTCAACACCGTGCTGGCTGGCTTTCTCGGTTTAGGGGTGCTGTTGATCCCCCTGCTGCACATCCGGGTCGATCTGGAGGCGGTGCTGTTTGGCGATCTGCTGGCCGCCGCTCCTGCCGACCTGCTGCGCAGCCTGCTGGCCCTGGTGGCGGTGCTGCTGCTGCTCGCCTGGCGCTATCACCACTACGTGTATCTGGGGGTGGATCCCCTCGGCGCCGCCAGTGCTGGTTTGCCGGTGCAGCGGCTGCGGCTGCTGCTCACCCTGGTGACGGCCTTCACGGTGGTGAGCGCCATGACCGCCGTGGGGGTGGTACTGGTGATTGCCTTGATGGGTGCTCCGGCCCTAGTGGCCTTGGCTGGAGCCTCCAGCCTGCGCCAGGCCCTGGGGCGCTCGGCTCTGGTGGGTATGGGGATCAGCGGTGGCGGCTTTCTGCTGGCGATCCAGCCAGCTGTGAACCTGCCGCCCGGTCCCCTGATCGGGGTGCTGTGCATGGGCCTGCTGCCCCTGGCCTCCCTGCAGCACCGGCGCCTTTCAGCCGGCGGGTAGCCACAGGGCCAGGCGCACCGGCTTGGCCAGGGGTTGCAGGTTCAAGCTGCTGCCATCCACCAGCACCGGCTTGGCGTGGCTGCCTGAGCGCAGGGTGAGCAGCAGCTGCTGGCGGGTGGGATCAAACAACATCGGCGCTCCCGGCTCCACCTCCCAGCCCTTCAAGGAGCGTTGCTTGAGCAATTTGCCGCGGCGGTCGAGGGCCAGCATCAGGGGCTGGGATCCCTGGGACCAGTTGCTCACCACCAGCCAGACCCGATCCCCACCCCGGTCGCAGGCGCTGGCCAGGACGGCTTCGCTGCCGATCCAAAGCTGACGTGGCGGTTGGCCCGGCTCCACCAGCTCTAGGGAGCGCCGGTAGTCGGGCCAGTGACGCACCAGCAGGGCGCGGCCGCTCACGGGGCAGAAACTGCTGAGCTCCCGGCTGCCGGGCAGCAGCTGGCGCCGCTGGGGCTGGCCCGGCAGGTTGTGCAGGGTGAGGCCTTCCAGTTCAGGCACCACCACCCCGCCTCCCTCGGGGAGCAGCTGCATGGGGCCAGAAGCAGAGTGGGTCAGGGGCCATTGGCGCCCCTGGGCGGAACGCACGCTGGTGCTGCCCGGATCCAGGGCGGTGGTGGACGATTGCACCAGCAGGTCGCCGCGTCGGTTGCTGCTCAGGTGGGCAAACAGCAGCGCTGCGTCGTCTAGGGGTTGAAGCCCACCCGCCACGGGTTCGGAGAGGCGCCGCGGTTCGCGCACCAGGTTGTGTTGCTGCAGCGGCAGCAGCCAGAGACGGTGGCTGCCCATGCCATCACCACTGAGCACGGCTACACCGGCACCGTTGCCGAGGGGCTGCACTTGGGCCAGCTGCGGCCACACCGGGGTCAGCGCCTGCCAGCTGCCATCACGCCGTTGCAGCTGCAGCTGTTCGCCGCCGGCTACGGGCACCACCGCCAGCAAGCGCGGCCGGGGGTCCCAGAGCCACTGCTGGCGGCCCAGCGGCAGGTTGCGGCGGTCGACCCCTGCCAGCAGCAATCGCAATGGTCCGGGGATGGTTTGGCCGGGAAGCAGCAGCAGGCGCAGGGGGTTGTTTTCCCCCAGCCACGTCCAGGCCAGCTGGGGTTGCAGGCTGCTGGAGCCCACCAGGCTGGATCTGCGCATTGGTCGGCTGAAGCGCAGGTCCAGGGCCGCTGGACCGGAGCTGGCGCTGCTGGATTCCAGCTCCAGTAGCCGGGGTGGGCGCCGTAGCAGTAGTTGTTGCTGCAGTAAGGCCAGGGCCAGTCCTGCTGCCAGCACCAACGTGATCCGTTGCCCCGTGGCCTTCATGGTTCCAGGGGCCGCTTGGGCCGGGCAATCGGTGTGATTCGCTGCGCTAACACCACGCTGCGGCTCTGGCCGTTGCGTTCCTCAATAGCCATGGTGCCCTCCACCGCCAGCCATTGATCCGCCCGGGGCGTCTGGCCGGCCGGCCAGCGCACAGGCAGGCCCACCGGGGTGGCATCGGCAAGGCAACAGCGCACCAGCAGCCTGGCTAGCTGGGGGGGCTCACCCGGCTGGGGCAAGACAAAGCCGCTGATCCGCACAGGATCACCCGCGTAGAGGCTGGGGTCGGGTTGGCTGCGCAGCAAGCGCACCCAATCGGTGAGGCTGCGCTGGGCTGGCGGCAGCACGAAGCTCAGCTCAGTCTCATCGCCCAGCTCGGCAGGCCGGTTGGCGGCCAGGGTGCTGAAGGAGGGGTTGGGGGGAATAGCCAACACCAGCAAAGCCACTGCGGCGCTCAGCCACCAGATTTTTGGGATGGCTTGGCGTCGGGCTGGGGCAGGGCTTTCCTGACCCCTTAGCGCTAGTTCAGCCAGCAGCAGGCCAGCCAGCAGCAGCAAGGCCACACCGCTCAGCGCCACCAGCGGGTGAAAAACGCCGCTGAGCAAGAGATCCAGTCTGCCGCTGAGGCTGCTTTGCAGCAGCACGGCTCCCCACAGTCCCAGGGCGAAGGCGCGCATCACAGCAGCAGCAAATTGACCCATTGCCCCAGCACCAGCACGGCCACCGCTGCGGCGGCACTGGTGAGGGCGATGGCCTTGGGCTTAAACAGCACCCGGAACAGTCCCAGCAGCTTCAGGTCGACCACCGGGCCCAGCACCAAGAAGGCCAGCAGCGCTCCCGGGGTGACCTGGGCAGCGAAGCCCAGGGCTAGGAAGGCATCGACGCTGGAGCAAACCGAAACCACTACCGCCAGCAGCATCAGGCTCAGTACAGAGATGGTTGGTGCTCCCCCCACCGCCAGCAGCCAGCTGCGCGGCAGCAAGGTTTGCACCGTGGCGGCGATGGCACAACCCAGCACCAGCAGGGCGGCCAGATCGAGAAATTCGCGGCTGCCGTGTTGGAGCACCTCCTGCAAGGGCGGCCGCGCCACCTTGAGGGGCTGCGCCTTGGCGTCGATGGCACCGACAAGCCCGCTGCGACGCTCCAGCAGCCCCACCTGGGCCAAGGGCTGGCTCAGCCGCCGTTCTTCGAGCAGCACCGGATCTAGTAATTCGGCCTCGGGCAGCAGGCGCAGCACCGTGGCCAGCAGCACCGACAGCAGCAGGGCTGCTCCGGGGCGGGCCGCCAGTAGCCAGGGCTGGTTGGGGAAGGCGGCCCAGGTGCTGGCCAGCACGATTGGATTCAGCACCGGCGCGGCAAACAAAAAACCCAGGGCCGTGCCAACTGGGGCGCCACCGGCTAGCAGCCGCCGCGCCACCGGCACATTGCCGCATTCACAAGCGGGCAGGGCAAAGCCAAGGGCGGCACCGGTGAGGGGCCCCAGCAGGGGGTGGCCGGGCAGCTGCCGCAGCCAGGCACCTCCAGGCGCCAGCCAGCGGGCCAGGCTGGCGATACCGACGCCAATCAGCAGGAAGGGCAGGGCTTCGAGCAGCAGACCCTGAAAAATCGCCCAGGCGGTGGCCAGCTGTGCCAAGAGCAACCCGCAGGGATGGCCATCATGGACGCTGATTCAGGGCCTTTGGCTTTGAGCAGCCGGGGGTGGCTCGAGCTCGGGATGGGTGGCGCAGG
The DNA here is from genome assembly GCF_963920485.1 of Cyanobium usitatum str. Tous. Lineage (NCBI taxonomy): Bacteria > Bacillati > Cyanobacteriota > Cyanophyceae > Synechococcales > Prochlorococcaceae > Cyanobium > Cyanobium usitatum. Next base: position 628,069 of record NZ_OY986431.1, read on the forward strand.
GCATCCACAGGGAACCCATCGCATGGACGCCGTTGCAGCCCAGCTGTTTGGCTTTGATCAGGGCTTCCTGCTTGCTTGGGTAGGCGTAGAGGTTTGGGGTATGGGTCCCGCTGGCCGCATGGGGGTGCTGGTGGGGGGAGCTGGCTCCAGCGTTCCAGATGCCCATCACGTTGACGCCAGCCACCACGATGCCCATGCCCACCACGCAGATATTGATCACCCCCATGCCCACGGCACCGAGGCTCAGCACGCCCATCGGCACCACCCCAATGCTCACGACCCCCATTGGCACGATGCCGATCGAGATGATGCCCAAGGGGGCGATGCCGATGGCCAGCAGCTTGGGTTTGTCGCCGCACTTGGCCATTAGTGGGCCGGCGTATGGCTGCCATGGCCATCGCCATGCTGGAAGCAGGGCATCCATTTATCGCCCATCTGGTGCGCTCCGGTGCAGTGGAAGTGCTTGGCGGCTTTTTCGGCCGCGGCCTTGCTGGGATATAGCGCCTGAACCGCACCTCCACCTGGGCTGGTCTGGGCCAGGGCGGCAGCGGGCAGCATCAGGGCAGTAGTCAGTAGTTGGAGCAAGCGGCCCATCGGGCGGTGGCGGTTCATTGAGGCGCAAGTTAGGAGCCTCGCTCCCCTGGCCCAGTCATTGCTGGCTTGATGTCAGGGTTTGAACCACGCCGGCAGGGCTTCAAAACAGGCGGCATTTTTCTCGTTTTCCCTCGCCTCCACCTTCCAGCAGCAGCTGCGGCCGCTTTCGCGGCCGTGCAGCAGTTCGTTGGCCCAGCCCCACACCAGCTCGGCGCTGGCCTCCATGCCCACATTGGCCATCACCCTCAGGTCGAGGGCGCCCTGATCGTGCAGTTGGCGCCAGGTCGAGAGGAGGGGGTCATCGGCATTGGCCAGAAAGGTGTGGTCGAATTGGTCTGCCAGCCGGGCTTCGAGCTGTTTCAGGCTGGAAAAATCCACCACAAAGCCACAGTCGTCGAGTTCATGGGCCCGAAACCAGAAACTAAAACTGCGGCTATATCCATGCACGAAGCGGCAGTGGCCCTGGTGGCGCCATTGGCGATGGCAGCAGGGATAACCGCTGAAGGTTTTACTGCAGCTGTAGGCCGGAGTGGGCATGGGTGAGGATCGGGACAGCAGCAGCGCAAGGGCCTTGTCAGCAGTATTTCAGCCCCTAGACCCTCAATTCATAGGGGCCTTGCGTTTCAACGAAGCTGGTTTGATCCCCGCGGTCGCCCAGGACTGGCTCGATGGCGCCGTGTTGATGGTGGCCTGGATGAACCAGCAGGCGATCGAGCGCACTCTCGCCAGCGGCGAGGTGCACTACTGGAGCCGCTCGCGCCAGGAGCTATGGCATAAGGGGGCCACCAGCGGCCATATCCAGCAGCTCAAGGGCCTGCGCTACGACTGCGACGCCGACGTGCTGCTGCTCAGCATTGAGCAGAGCGGCGATGTGGCCTGCCACACCGGCGCCCGCAGCTGCTTCTACGACAACGGTCCCGAGCCCACGGCCGGGGGGCCATCGGCCGCTCAGCCGCCGGCAGATGTCTGCACCGAACTGATGCGGGTGATCGAAGGGCGCCGCGACCTGCCCGAGCCCGGCAGCTACACCAACAAACTGTTTGAGGGGGGCGACAACCGCATCCTCAAGAAGATCGGAGAGGAGAGCGCCGAATTCGTGATGGCCTGCAAGGACGACAACAGCGAGGAGATCGCCGCTGAAGCGGCCGATATCGTCTTCCACCTGCAGGTGGCGCTTGCTCACCACGGCGTCAGTTGGCGCCAGGTGCAGCAGGTGCTGGCCGCCCGCCGCGGCGCGCCCCGGCGGGACTGAGGGCCGCCTCAGCCTGTGCTGAGCATGGCCGCAGCAATCCAGATCACCAGGCCGGTGAGCACAAAGCCCCCAGTTGCCACGGTGTATTGCCAGATAGCTTGAACCCTTGGTGTGGGCTGACCTTCCAGCCAGGCTGGGCGCTCCCAGCCGCCACCGTCTGACCAGGGGTTTGATCCTCCAGCGGGTGCGCGCCTGTTCATCGCCTCACGCCAGTAGGAGTTGTAGCGGGGGGCTTGCTGGTTGAAGGGCATGGTGCCTACCGCCTGGCCGGGAAGTACCCGCGAGCGCTGAAAAGGCACCAGGTTGTCGCCGAAGTTGTCGCGGTATTCGTCGGAATTCAGTAGCGCGTCAACAAACTTGGGTAGCCCCTGCTCGGCGATCACGATCGACCAGGCGATCTGTTCAGCTTGGCCATGCACCGGCCGGCCAAATACCCGACCCACCACCTGTTCCACCACCCTGTAATTGCTATTGCAGCGATAAAAATCCCTCTGAAACTTCTCGGAGAGCAGGAGTTGGCGGATGAAGTCGCGGGTGCTGATCTGACCGGAGCGCAGCTGGGATTCCAGCACCGCATCACGGTCCACTTTGAAAGCGTGAAAGTAGATCTGACGGTATGCCTGCTCAATCACGGCATCGGTGGCTGCCGGATCCCGCACCAGGCAAGTGGTGTCGCTCTGGCGGGGGCTTTCCTCACCGGCGGCCAGAAAGCTGCTGACGCGAGCGCTGTTGGTGAGTGGCTTGGTGGCCAGAACGGGCAAGGGCACAGGGGTGAAAAATCCTCAAGGCGAGCAACGTATAAGTTTTTTCAAGCGCTCTTTAAAAGATTCGCTTGATTATCAGACAACTTGACAATCCGCAACATCGCGCAATTAATGGCAGCCGGCCTGGCCCCCTGCTGCAGTTGGCTCATTGCCTGGTAGGCCGGGCTGCTGTTGTAGCCACATGAAAGTGGCCCGATCCCGGGCAGTGAGCTGCAGCACTGGGTTCGCTCCAGGCACGGCCGCCATGGCGTCTTGGGGCCGATCACTGTGCCCCCACATCCCGAAGGCGTGGCCGAGCTCGTGTAGGGCCGTGGCCTGGATGGCGTCCGGTCGCTGCCCAGGGCTGATGCTCACCACAACCCGCGGCTCGATTTTTGGCGGGTCGCCGGGCTTATTCGTCGCCAGAGCTAGCTCGGCGCGGCCATGGCTGGCCCGGCCCCGCTGCAGAGGTGGCCGGCGCCTCAATATCTGTACTTGGGCCGATTCCCTGCTTTCGCTGCGGTGAATCGTGACCAATTCAGCCCAACTTGCCAGCGCCGCCTCCACGGCTTGCAGCCAAAGCTGATCCCAGCGGGCGGCAGGCCCGGACGCTGCGGTGGGATCAATCCACACGCACCAACTTTGACGCTTGGGCCAGCCGTGGGGTGTGGGCACCAGCCTCTGGCGGTAATCACCAGCAGCTGCTTCAGCGGCCAAGCCCCTGGCGGGGAAAAGACCCAGAGCAAGCACCAGGCCGCATATCATCCGGAGCATCAGGCAGGCAGGCCGACGCCGCGGGCCATCAAGGTGGCTAGCAAGGGCACCAGGGCAAAGCCTACCAACTCAACATTGAGAATCCAGCCCAGACGGGTGGCTAGGGCCTCGCTCACCTGGGGCAGCTCGCCCTTGCGCAGCGGGATAGCCCAGAGGATGTAGGTGATGGTGGGATAGAGGGACAGGCCGCCCACCCCTAGATAGAGGCCAACCTTCCACCAGAACAGGGGGTTCTCCGTATAAAACTCGCTTCCCTGGCCGAAGTAAAGAACCCGCAGAATCCCGCTCACCAGCAGGGCAAGGGCTGCCAGGCCATACACCACATCGGTGATCACCATCAAGGTGGCATCGGCCTTGTTTGGATTTGGCTTGATCAAGCGCCGCTCCAGCACTAAGGCCCCGAAACAGAGCATGAAGCTCACGTAGTGCACGTAGGCCACCCCAGCGCGGGAGAGCACTTCAGGGGGGATGGCAGCCAAGCCAGGCATTTGTAGTAGGCAGATGCTGGCAACCGTAACCGGCGGATCAGCTGGCCTGCTGCTTGCTCAAAAGTGAGCTGGAATCAGCAGCCATTTTGAAAGTCGCAAGCTTTTCGGGGAGACCGTTTGCGCTTGCCCAGATGTTGCTGTTGCATCTGCCCCCAGGCGGAAGTGGATGATTTGGTGGGCTGCGAACAACGCAGCCTCACCGTGAGCTGGGCAAACTGCGGAAAACCGGCATCGATAGCGGCTTGGTGGCAGCCGATTAGCTGTCGCTTGCTCCTTGAATGAGCAGGTTGGCTGCCGTGCTGCCCGTGACCGAGTTCGTAGACCCGACCTCAGGGGATGCTCCCGTAGTTGATGCCCAGGTGCTGGAGAGCACCGAGGTGAATGAGGTGGTGTTGCTCAAGTTGTTGCGCCGGGCAGGCCGCACCCTGGCCAGACCGGCCCTGGAATGTCTGGAGCTGCTGCTAGACCCCCAGACGCCTGCACCAGCCAAACTCACTGTGCTGGCTGCGCTCACCTACCTGCTGGTGCCCCTAGATCTGATTCCAGATTTCATTCCGGCGGCGGGCTTCAGCGACGATCTTGTGGCCGTTACGGCCTTGCTTGGTTTGTGCAGCCGCCATCGCACCCCGGCGGTGCAGTTGCGGGCCCAGCGCAGACTGGATCAATGGTTTCCCCTGAACCGCTGATAGCGATGGCCAGCCTCACAGCTGCAGAGCTCGATGATCTGCAGAGCTTTCTTAAAGACTGGCTGCGCCACACCGGACGCACCCAGGCGGATCTCAGGCGCGCCCTGCAAGCAGCATCGATTCGGATGCCCGTCCTGCTTGAGGTGCTGCAACGCACTCACAACCGCGACGGCTTGCCTGGCCTCGCCCAGCAGCTGTGTGGCGTTGAGGAGCTCTGGCAAAACGAAGATGGAGCCGGCCAAAGTGAGGGCTCTGGTCGGCCGGGGTTGGAGGCTTCGCTGGGGCAGCTAGATCTGCTGTTGCAGGAAATTCGCCAAGACCAGCAAAGCTGAGCATGGCCGTTCAGAGTGGAGAAATAACAGCTATCGCCTCGATGCAGCTCCCAGGCCTCTCTTTGGCAACCCTTGCCGCCAGCTCCTTGCTTGCCATGGCTCCGGCCTTGGCCCAGGTTGAAAGTTTTCTTGTGGGCCCCGGCAGTTCCGTGGGGCCGTCCACCAAGGTCAAGCCCAAAAATTGCGTCACAGCGGCGGATGGAGCCATTACTTGTGACACCCAGCTGGAAAACTCCCCCAGCGACACCCAAGCTCGACCTATCTATGAACAGTTCAAGAATTAATTGGCGACCGTGATCAAAAATCTGCGCCGGCTCTGGCAAGACGTCAACTATCTCCAGCTAGTTGATCGCAGTGAGCAATCCCTGGCCAAGCTGCTCGGCATCGTGCTGCTGGTGGTGTTGGTGGCTGGCACCGTGCAGTTGATGAGTGTTGTAGTCGTGGCGGTGCTGCAGCCCGATACGCCCTGGCTCGGCAGCAAGATGAACGCGGTTTTGGGCGATCTGCTCACCCTGCTAATTGCGGTGGAGGTGCTCCAAAACGTGACCTCCTATCTGCGCCGTCAAGTGGTGCAGATCGAGCTGGTGTTGCTCACAGCCATGACCGCGGTAGCTCGAAAGGTGATCGTGCTGCCCCCCGGGGCTGAAAACAAGCCCCAGCTCCTCGGCGGGCTAGGTATTGCGGTGCTCGCCCTAGCGGCGGCGTTCTGGCTGGTTCGCAGCGTCAACATTCGCCAGCCTCCCGCCAGAACAGGGCCAGCCATACGGTCCCCGGAGCAGGATCCGTAGCGAGGAGCCGGTGCCGCCGGTGGGCTGGAAGCAGCAGGCTGTCACCTCGGCAGAGCTCTAAAGGCACCTCCTCACCGTCTAGCTCAAGCAGGGCGCTTCCTTGGAGCAGGGTTAGCCACTCGTGCTCCTCTTGGTCGTACCAAAAACCCTCAGGACTGGTTGCAAGGCAGGAGTGGATCCGCTCAAGTCGCCAGTTTTTTTGTTCCACTAATACGACGCTGGTCTCCTGCCCCGTAGCCGGGCAAGGCGGAGCTAAGAGATTGGCTTCAGCTTGGCGGGGGGGATCGGTTTCACCCCAACGCCGGCCGATCTCGAAGCCCCGGCTGCGGGCTAGTTCCACCACCGCGTGGTGATTACTGCAGTCCCGCAGGGCCTGAAGTAAGGCAGGTTCGGCCTCGCTTAGCGCCACGAAGGCATTTAGCTGGCGTACCTTCTCGAGAAATTGCTGCAATTGGGCTTCAGCCATCACGCCCCATTTCGTTTTGCTCGCTCAGATCTTTGATCATCCGCCAGCGCTGGAAGGATTCCCCAGCAAATATCACCTGCTCCTCGGCATCGATCTGCCAGCCGAGATGGAGCAAAAGCGGCTTGGAAAGCTGGCTCGCCTCGGTGTGCAACTGGCGGCAACCCTGTTGCCAGGCATGGCTTTCAAGGGCCTGGAGGATTAGGCGACCCCTTCCCTGCCGGGAGGCCCTGCCGCGGCAATAGAGAAGCGATAGCCGTTGCGGCGGATCCAGCACCCCAAAAGCTTCAATAATGTTTTGGTTGTTGGCTGCGCAGCTGGCCAGGCCATAGCCCCTATGCAGGGCTTCGCGAACAGCATTGCTGCTCTGGGCATGGTTGGCCCAGGCCGCAATTTGAGCTTGGCTATAGAGGCCTTTGGCCTGGCTGATCACGGCGTCGTGATACACCGCTGCTACTTGATCGAGATCGACTGGATGCAGCACCCGCAGGTTTTCCATCCCGTTGCTGGGTTCAGCCTGCTTTCTATCACCGCTGCCAGCCAGCATCGAAATGGGCTGAATGTTTAGGCATTTATTTGCCTGGCAAAGCTTGGCAGCTGCATTTTATGGTGTAAATTCTGAATGTAATTCCTAGGGGCAAACCTCATAAGCCCCGCCAATTCACCCACCAATCCCCTAAATCGATGCTCACTGGATCGGAACTGCTTGCCAAGGTCAAAGAGCTTGGCGATGTGGGCAAGTCGGAGATCGTCCGGGCCTGCGGCTATGTCTCTAATAAGAAGGATGGCGGCGAGCGCCTTAATTTCACTGCCTTCTATGAAGCCCTGCTTGAAGCCAAGGGCGTTGAGCTTGGCGGTGCTGGCAAGGTTGGCAAGGGCGGCCGCAAACTCAGCTACATCGCTACCGTGCAGGGCAATGGCAACCTGCTGATCGGCAAGGCCTACACGGCACTGCTTGATCTCAAGCCCGGCGATGAATTCGAGATCAAGCTCGGCCGCAAGCAGATCCGCCTGATTCCGGCCGGTGCCACCGACGAAGACGAAGAGTGATTGCGGCGTCCCCATTTGACGCTGCTTAAGCAGCTGTTGATCATTTACCCCGGCTGGTCCGGGGTTTTTTCTTGCTGCCCAAGACTCTTTGGTTAGGCGGCTAAAGCGATTTCACTGCCAAGCTCGGCAGCCAGCGACCGATAGTCATTCGGGTTGCAGGACAGCAGGATCAGTTGCATGCCGTGGTTGGCCCCTCGGCGCAGCATCTGCTGCAGCGCTTGCAGGCGCTGTTGATCGCTGTTGGTAAAGGCGTCGTCGAATATCAACGGCAGGCAATCGTCGTAAGCGGGTTGGAGTACCTCCGCTATGGCCAAGCGCAGGGCGGCGGCTAATTGTTCGCGCATGCCTCCACTTAGCTGCTCGAAGCCAAAACGGTGTGGGCCCTGCTGAAGTTCGAAATTGCCAAACCCACTTTTGGGGTCAAAGTCCAGGCTTGCCTGGTGCCTGCCGTTTTGCAGGTAGTGGAGGTAGGGCCCAATGGCCTGCTCCAGCGGTTCGCTGTAGCGCTGGGAGAAATCCTGGCGGCTCTGGTGAAACAGGTTCTGCAACATTTGCAATGCCTGGGTTTGGAGCTCCAGCGCCTCCAGATCTGCCTGGGCCGACTCCCAGGCGGCCTGGCGATGTTGCACCAATGCCGTTGGATCATCCGAGCTAAGAGTGAGGCAGCGCTGCTCGTTTTGGCCGCGGCTGGTGAGCAGGGCGTCTTTCTCGCCATCGAGCAGGCGTAGATGCTGCTCGATGGCGCCGCCAGCTGGCAGCTTGTCGAGTATTTCCTTATCCAGGGCGGTCAACTCCGCCTCCTGGATGAGCAGGGCCTGGCGGCTGCTGTTCACCGCATCTGTTAGTTGCTGCCCATCACCGTGACTGGCTTTTAGGGCTAGTTGGCGTTCCGCCAAGGTGCTCAGGGAGCCCGTGAGTTGCTCGAGGTTTCGCTCCAGCTCCTGGCTGGATCGGTGCTGCTGCTCCAGCTGCTGGCGCCAGCTTGTGCGCTCGGCCTCGGCCTGCTGCTGCCTTTGACTGAGCTCATTGGCTTGCCGCCGCAGCTCCTCGATCCAGGCCTCGAGCTCCGCGCGCCCCTGGGGCAGCTCGCCGCGTTCGGCCAGGCTCTGGCGCTGCAGTTGATGCTGTGCCAGCCGGCTGAGCAGGCGCTGACGCCTGGGCTCGAGGGCGGCGATCTGCTCTTCCAGGCGACTCCAGGGGATGGCGCTGGCCGCTTGGCGCAGGTTGGCCAGCTCGAGCTCCAGGACCTGGCGCTGCTGGGCAATCACTTCTGCCGCTTCGCTATTGGCCACGCCAATGGAGATTTGCAGCTCGCGCAGGGCCGCGCCGCTGTGCTGCAGGTCCGCTGCAGCTTGGGCGGTCGCCTCCCCTCCTCCAGGGCTGATGCGCAGCCGAACCCCGCAGCCCACCGCCAGCTCGGCGCTGCCATTGAGCTGAACCGTTTCCCCAGGGGATAGGGGCTGGCCGGCGAGGCTCACGGGCTGATCTGACTCAATCAAGCTGATTGCTGTTGCCATGGCCTGGCTACGGGCTTCGGCCTGGGCCCATTGCTGTTCGGCCTGTCGCAGGGCCTTCACGGCGGCGGCATCGATCGGGGCCAGCTGGGCAAGGCTCTTCTTGCACTGTTCCGCCTGGAGCTGGAGCCGCTGGAATTGTTGTTGATGCTCTAGGAGCTGCTGAGCCTCCCGCTCGAGGTTGGCTAGATCGAGCAGTTGCTGGGCTAGCTCGAGACGCTCGACCTGTTGCTGCTGCTGGTTTTTCAGCTCCTGACAGGCCTGGTCTGAGCTTTGGCAATTGGCTTCCAAGCTGCGGAATTGCTGTTGCCGGCTGCTGCGTTGCAGCTGCCAGTCCTGCTGCTGCGCCCCTAGTTCGCCCAGCTGCCGCTGCACCGCTTGCAGCTGCGCCTGGGCCTGCTCAAGATTGCTCAGTTCCTGGCGCAGGGGTTCGATCTGGGCTCGCCGCAGCCGCAATTGGGCCTCCAGCTGGAGAGCCCGCTGCAGCTGCGGCCGCTCCTGGGCTTCGATCAATTGCAACCGTTCACCTATTTGGCGCAGCTGCTCCATGGCCGCTTCCAGCTCAGCTTGGAGGGCTTGGGCCTGCTCCAGGTTCAGTAGGGCGCTTGAGCAGCGCTGGCGGGCCGCGGCCAGGGGGGAGCCGGCTTTGAGCTTGCCTGTGGCCGTGAACTGCTGGTCGAGCCGGATCTGCAGCTGCTCGCTGACCAGGCGATCGAGGGGAGATTCCAGGGCTGCGGCCGCCGCGCCCCGCTGCTGCAGTTGCTGTACGAGCTGTTCAACGTCGTAGGCCTCGCTGGGGCTGGCCAGCAGGTTGGTGCCCGCCTCCCCCTGGCGCACCCAGAGGTGGGCCCAGCGCAGCGGCAACTGACTGTGGCGCCTGCCCTCGATCGGTCCATCCACCCCCAGTAGACGGGCCAGCTGCTCCTCCGCCGCCGCCCCCCGCAGGGCCAGGCCAGCATCGCTGCTGAGCTGGCAGGTGCCACTTGCCCCGGAAAAGCGCTTGCGTAGCTCCCAACGGGCGCCGGCCGCCTCAAAGCCCAGCTCCACCTCGGGCAGGCCGCTGTGCAGGCGGGAGCGCATTTCGTCTACCGCCCGGCCCGTGGCACTGGCCTTCAGGAACAGCACCTTGTGCAGGGCCTCCACCACCGTGCTTTTGCCCGCCTCGTTGGGGCCGCCTAGCAGGGTGAAGCGAGGATCAAACTGAAGCTCGAGCTGCTGGTGCAAGCGCACCTGGCGCAGGGTGGCGTGGAGCAGGCGCACATCTAGCCCTGCAACTGGGCCACGGTCTGGTGCAGCTCGCTGAGGGCTAGACGCACCACCGTGGGGTCGGCGTCACCAGGGGTCTTCAGGCAGCGATGCAGCTCTTGAGCAACCCGGGCAACCAGGGGATCGCCGGGGCGCTGGGTGAGCTCGGCTAGTTCGGCATCTCCGGGCGCCGCTTCACAGCGACCCCGCAGCTTCAGGCGCAACAGCTGGGCATCCAGGCGCTCCAGCAGCTCCGCGTAGCGGCGATGGCCAGCCAGGCTGAGGCTGCCGCCCACCTCCAGCAGCAGCAGGTCGCTGCCGATGCGCCCGCCAAGCAGGCTTTCCAGCTGAGCTTCGAGTCGCTCAAGATCGCTGTCTTGCTGCAGTTGGATGCGCATCGGATGCCAGCTCAGCGCTCCGGTGGCCAAGGGGCTCACCTTGGGCAGCACGCCCCGCCCAATCTGCACCTGCAACACCTGGCCGCAGCGGTAGTCGGCGCTGCGGGGAAAGCGATCTGCTTCGGGGGTGCCGCTGTACCAAACCTTCTCCGATACCCGTTTGAGGCCGTGCCAGTCGCCTAAGGCCACATAGTCAACATGCTCCAACCAGGCCCCCTCCAGCCGCAGACGATTACTGGCATCGCCGGGGTTGTCGTCGTCTGTCTCGCCAGCGGCATCAAGGTCGGTGGCACTAAAACCGTGAACAGAGCCATGGGCGAGCACCAACCGGGGCTTGTTATTAGGCAGCTCAGACCAGTTGAGGCCGTTGAGCCAGCCGCAGGGATCGCTTGCATCAGTGCGACGCAGAAGCGGGCAGGGCAGCACCACCACGCTCTTCAGTTCGATGGGTGTGGCCTGCAGCAGCACCTGCAGGTTGGCGGCGCGGCGCCCCTGCTCCGCCTGGAAATAGGGCGTATGCCACACACTGCCTGGGGCACCGTGGTCGTGGTTGCCGGGGATCACCAGCACGGCACAAGGGATCGCGCCGATGGCGGCACACACGGCACTCACATCCGCTGCCCCAGGCGTGGGTGAGTCGAACAGATCCCCAGCCACCACGACCAACTCGGCTGCTGTGGCGGCGGCGTGGGTTGCGATCCGGCCGATTGCCTGGAGCCGCACCTGGCGCAGCAGGGCGCGTTTGTCTGGATCGCTGACCCGGGCGTAGGGCTTGCCGATCTGCCAGTCGGCGCTGTGCAGCAGGGTGACGGGTGGCAAGGGTCTAGCCAGGGCCCAGGTGGCGGCGTAAGACCCTGTTTAGCGCCTGCAGGCGCACACTGGAATCATCGATAGCAAGATTGCCAAGGTGCTGCAGACGCTGTTGCGGGGATTGGGGTTGGCCAGATTGGCCTTGTTAGCCGTGGTGATGGCGGCGCTGGTGATCAGCGCAGGCCCGGCCTGGGCTGACCCTGGGGCAGATGGGGCAGAGCTGTTCGCCAACCATTGCGCTGGTTGCCACGTCAATGGCGGCAACATCATTCGCCGCGGCAAAAACCTGCACCTGGCGGCCCTGGAGCGCAATGGCATAGACGGTCCGGAGCGCATCGCCGTAATAGCCGCCGCTGGCCAGGGTCAGATGTCTGGCTATGCCGCCGTGCTTGGGGACGGCGGAGCAGAGGCGGTGGCTGCCTACGTGTGGCAGCAGGCCCAGCTGGATTGGCCCAAGGGTTGAACTTGCTTCAGAAGGCCTGGATCCAGGGATACACCTGCACCTCAGTCCAGATGCCATTGCGCCAGTAGACATCTGCCTTGACAAGGGCTTCAACCTGCTCCTTGCTGCCCGCCTCGTAGATACCGAACACGTGGGTGCTGCCTTCGGTGGGGCCCAGGGTGATCAGGGTGCCGGCGTCCTTAAGGCCCTGCAGTCCGGCCAGGTGCTCCTCCCGATAGGGGCTGCGCTTTTCGAGGGCGTTATCGCAGTAGGTGCCCCAGAGCACAAAGCGCATGGTGATGGGAGTGATCGGGGCCTGACATTACGGGGTTACCGGCTTACTGACTGCCGATCAATGGTGTTAAGACAGGGGTTACAAGCATCCTTATTCTCGTGTTGCGATCCTTTCTCGTTCTTGCGGGTGCTGCCTTTTTCGCGGCTCCTGCCCACGCCAACATGGTGAAGCAGATCATCGTCGGTAAATGCTCCAGCGCCATGCAGGATGACTTCAAAAAGGCAGGCAAAACACCACCTGCTGGGATGGTCGACGAGACCTGCGGTTGCATTGCCGACGGCATGCTCAACAGACGGCAGAGCTTGGATCAGGCCAAGGACGTTTGCGTCAAGCAGACGACGGCCAAATACAACCCTTGAGTCTTAGGGCCGTGAGCGATCCCGCTTACCCCCTACCAAACCCAAGCCAGCGGTTGGCGAAGGTGCTCAGCCCAGTCATTCCTGAGCTGGCTGCCCTGATGCACCAGACCCCCGGCACCCTGTCGCTTGCCCAGGGCATGGTGGGCTGGGATCCGCCACCAGGCGTAGCTCTTGCCGTGGCCGAGGCTCTGGCGGCCGGGGGGCCAGCCCTGCACCGTTATGGCCCACTCCAAGGTGATCCAGAGCTGCTGGAGGCGATCACCGCCAAGCTCACCAACCAAAACGGCCTCGATCTCATAGGGGCTGAGCTGCTGGTCACAGCCGGCAGCAACATGGCCTTCAACGCAGTGGCTCAAGTGATCGCAGCGGGTCCCCCCGGGGAACCCAGCGAGGTGATCCTGCCTGTGCCCTTTTATTTCAACCACGTGATGGCGGTGCAGCTGGCCGGTGCGGTGCCGGTACCGGTGCAGGCCGGCCTGATACCCGATCCCGTGCGGTTGGCGGCGGCAATCACCCCGCGCACCCGGGCCATCGTCACCGTGTCGCCAAATAACCCCAGCGGCGTGGTGATTCCGGCCCAGGTGCTGGCGGCGATCAACCAGCTCTGTGCGTTGCACGGCCTGTTTCACATCAGCGATGAGGCCTATGAGCAGTTCGTTTACGGCGAGGAGCCCCACTGGAGCGCCGCTTCCCGGCCCGGCAGCGCCGCCCACACCCTTTCGCTGCATTCGCTTTCTAAGGCCTACGGCCTGGCGGGCTGGCGCTTGGGCTACATGGCCGTACCCCAGGCGCTGCTGCCTCCCTTGTTAAAGGTGCAGGACACGGTGCTGATTTGTCCGCCCCGACTCACCCAGCACGCCGCTCGGGCCGCCCTAGCTGCCGGGCCGGCCTGGTGCGCGCCCCGGATCGCAGCCCTGGCGGAGCTGCGCCTGCAGCTGCTGGCTGCAGTGGCAGCGCAGCAGGCTCAAGGTTTGCCGGTGCGTTTGCTGGCTCAGCCCGATGGGGCCTTCTACGCCCTGCTGCAAGTTGCAGCGCCGTTTCCCTTCTCTGCGGACACGCTGATGCGGCGGCTGGTGCTCGAGCACCGGGTAGCGACCCTGAGTGGCGGCAGCTTCGGCCTGGATTCCAGCGACGCTGGGCCGGTGTTGCGGCTCAGCTACGGCCTGCTCGACGCTGCGGATCTGGCTGAGGCCCTCGATCGGCTGTTCAGCGGCCTGCGCCGCCTGCTGGCTACAGCTGGCCCCAGCGACCCATGAAGGGCCAGCGCACCAGCAGCGCGGCTTGCCCCATCTCGGGCCATAGGGACTCCAGCTCAGCCTGAAGGTTGGGGAGCGGATCACTGCCGGCCTCGCGGCTGCGCTGCACCGCTGACCAGGTGCCGATATGGGCGATCAGTTCGTCCAGGGTCCAGTGGCGTTCGATCCATAGCCCCGCCGGAAACTGCCACTCCTCAGCTGGGAAGGCCAAACCGGCGAAGCTCTGCTCCACCCAGCGGCGCTCGGCGGGCCACCAGGGGGCCAGGGTGACGCTGTGGAACGCATCTAGTGATGACTGGAGCCGTTGATCCGCCAAGCGCAACGGCAGGTAGCCAATCCATGCCACCACAGCCCCCGATTTGCACACTCGCCGCACTTCGGTGTTGAAAGCATCGCCGGCAAACCAGTGCACTGCGGCTGCCACCAGCACCCCGTCGACGCTGGCGCTGTCCAGGCCACTGCTGCATGCATCAGCTAGCTGATAGCTGATCTGGGGGTGGGGCCGGGCGGCTGCGAGCTGGGCCGCACTGGCGTCTGTGGCAATCACCCGGGCACCGGCGGTGGCTAGGTCGATTGCGGCCTGGCCGCTGCCACAGCCGCAGTCCCACACCAGGGGGTTGCTGATCAGGCGGCCCAGGAAGAGATCGAAGAAGGCAGCGGGGTAGGTGATTCGGTGGCGGGCGTAGGCCGCGGCCACCGCGCTGAATAGCTTGGTCGCCTCGTTGCTTGCCTCGTTCATCGACGCTCGAGCACCAGCATTCGATTGTTGGCCGGCAGGGGCAGATCGGCTATGCGCTCGAGGCCGAGGTTTTGGGCTTGCTGCACCAGCTCACTGGCATCACGCACCCCCATGGTTGGATCGATGCTGCGCATGTGCTGGTCGAAGGCGGCGTTGCTGGCGGCAGTGTGTACGCCGCCGTCGTGGAAGGGGCCGTAGAGCAGCAGCAGCCCACTCGGCCGCAACACCCGCGAGGCTCCGGCTAGTAGATGCGGTACGGCCGCCGCCGACATGATGTGGCAGGTGTTGGCGCTGAAAACAGCATCGAAGCCCTGGCGTGGCCACTGCCCAGCGTCCGTGACATCCAGGGCGATGGCGGGTGGCAGCGTGGGGCTCTGGGCCTCCAGCTGGGCTTGCAGATCCATGAGGCTCTCTTGGCGCTCACTGGTCTGCCAGGTAATGCCTGCTATCTGCTGGCAGAAGAAAGCTGCGTGCTGGCCGCTGCCTGAGCCGATCTCCAGTACTTGGGCGTGGGCAGGCAGCCACTCTTTAAGCACAGCCAAGATCGGCCCTTTGTTGCGCTCGCAGGCGGGGGAAAACAGCATGAGGGGAAAAACAGCATGAGGGGAAATCCCTGCAGCCTGATCGGGGCTTAAGCGTCGAGCCCGGCCCGCAGCTCGGCGCAGAAGCGCCCGGCCGCGGCGGCAACGTCGCCCTGCTGGCCATGGGCGGCCGCCATCACTTTCACTAGGGCACTGCCCACAATTGCCCCATCGGCGCCCCAGTCGCGCACCTGGCGGGCTTGCTCGGGGTCGGAAATGCCAAAGCCCACGGCGATTGGCGTATCTCCCAGGGTCTTGAGCTGGCCCACCAGATCGCCCACCCGGGATTCAAGGTTTGTGCGCACCCCGGTCACGCCGGTGACGCTCACCAGGTAGGTGAAGCCGCGGCTTGCCTGATGGATTCTTCCCATGCGCTCGGCTGGCGTGGTGGGCGCCACTAGCAGCACCAGATCGAGGCCGGCAGCTGCTGCGATTGCTGAGAGTTTCTCGGCCTCTTCAAGGGGTAGGTCGGGCACCACCAAGCCGGCGGCTCCGGCGGTGGCGGCGGCGGCACAGAAGGCCTCCATGCCGCGGTTGAGCAAGGGGTTGCTGTAGGTGAACAGCACCACCGGCATGGTCAGTTCACCCTTGAGGGAGCTGAGCATCTCCAGCACCCCGGCTGGAGTGGTGCGAGCCTTCAGTGCTCGGCTGGCAGCGGCCTGGATCACCGGTCCATCGGCCAAGGGATCGCTGTAGGGGATGCCTAGCTCCACCAGGTCGGCGCCATTGGCCTGCAGGGCCAGCAGGCTGGCCCGGGTGTGGGCCAGATCCGGATCGCCCGCCATCAAAAACGGCATCAGGGCGCAGCGTCCCCTTTGGCGAAGGGAGCTGAAACGCTGCTGGATTTGGGTAGGGGCGGCAGACACAGCAGCAAGAAGGGCTTCGGCCAGTGAGCCTATGCCTCGCCCTGGGGAGCTTCCGGCAGCTGGCCCGTTTCGCGCAGCAGGCGCTCCTGCTCTTCAGGGCTGAGGGCGTCAAACTTGCGCTGCAGGGTTTCCGTGGTGAAAGCGTCGTAGGCCTCGCGGTATTGGCGCCGCTGCTGGATAAAGGTCATTTTGCCTGTGACCACCCGAAATAGGTAGCTGCCCGTCCAGGCAAGTACCAGCACCATCAGCAGGGCAGAGGCGGCGATACCAGCAGAAAAGCCCTCAAAGCCCCCGGCCTGAAAAAGCCAATAACCGCCGCCGCCCAAGCCAAATACCCCTAGGGCCAGCAGCAGGGCCCGTCCGTTGGTCATGAGAGCACGTTGCCCTGGCCTGCCATGCGCAGGTTGATGAAGGGAGCAAACAAAATCAGACCAGGGAAAAACAGAAACACCAGTCCGTAGACCCCTAAGCGCTCGAGCTTGCCCATCACCGTCCAACGCTTGATCATCCAGGCGTAGAGCAGCAGGGGCACAGCTACTAGATAGGCGCCTGCGATCAGGGCGTAAGCCACCAGAACCAGCAGCAGATCAGGCGAAACGGATTGAAGAAACCCGGGCAGCTGCACGGCAAACCTTCGTGTTGCCACCAATTTAGGATGGCCGAGTAGGGGGCATGGCGGAATTGGTAGACGCAGCGGACTTAAAATCCGCAGACGGCAACGTTGTGGGGGTTCAAGTCCCCCTGCCCCCATTGGCTTTTTACTTATTTGTTGCTCAAACCCATCATTTGACTTGCTCGGGCTGAGGGGTGGCTGCTCTTGGGCTATGGTTAGGGGGTCTGGCAGAAGCCGGCTAGCTCTAAGAGCTTGCGCACGCCAGAACAAGCACCATGCATCCCCTGCGCTTCCTGGGGACGGCCGATCAGTCTGCCAAGTCAGATAAGCCTGCCAAGTCAGATTTTTCGGCCAAGTCAGCTCAGTCCAGTTTGATTGTTCTGCTTAGCGATTGCTTCGTGTGAATTCCCTTTGCGGGAATGGCAATCCTTCGGTGCGAGATCCATATCGATTCAATTTTTCCATGTTTCTTGTTTCCCCGTCCCCATCGCGCTCCAGCCGCACCAGCTATCCCAGCTGCCCGCTTCACTCCCGTCCCCAAGGACGGCCCACCTCCCAACCGCTCACTTGGGAGGAGTTACTAGGCCAGCGCTGAGCAGGGCCGCAAAGTGGCTGCCCTCGTCTCCAGGGGTGTCTGAGATGTTTAACAGCGTGTCTAGATGCTCGCCCCAGCGCACCGTCAACTCATGTAAAACGGCGTCTTGGTCAGAACCAGCCAGCCAGCTGGAGTTGAGAAATACCGTTTGGCTGCTGTCTGAAAAATGGCTGCGGGCCCCTGGCAATTCGTCGTCTGCCATCAACTCCACCGTTGGCAGTCCACTGAAATCGCCCTGGGCTAGGGCCTTAGCCAAAGCTGTCAGAGCCACAGGCTCCTGACCTAACCCCAGGGCATGCACAGCGGCGCTCAAAAGTGCGCCGCTCTGGGCCCAGGCCCTGATCTGCTGATGCCAGAGATTAAGCAGGGCTTGGAGTTTGGTTGCGGTCATGGGGCCTGCAGTCGCTCCCGCTGGAGGTAGACCCGAATCAATTTCTCGTCCATCAGCCCCTGGCGGGCCAGGGACGCTTCGTTGCAGCGCTCAAACAGGTCCAGCAGGGTGCTGGTCTGGAAGCAGAAGCCTCCGGCAGCGGCAATCGCCACCACATCGGGGGCTGTGATCACCTCATTGAGCTGGTCTCGGAGGGACTGGTCCTGTTGAATCCGGCCCAGGAATGTGAACAGGATATTGAGTTCGCTGGCATTAGGGTCCAGTTCCATCCAGGGTGCCTCGGGCTGGGCAGGGTTATGGCTTCAGGCTAGGGCTCAGGCCTCCGGAAAAATCCACGTTCACGTAACCCTTCAGAATCAACCCACTCCGCGCCCGATCGGCGTCAACTGATGAATTTCCTGCCCAGTGCCCTGGAAATCCTTCTGGGCATCGTGCTCCTGTTTGGTGGCGGAGAGCTTTTTGTGGCTGGGTCCTCGGCCCTGGCCCTGTTGCTGGGAATCCCCCAGATCGTGATCGGCCTCACGGTGGTTTCCCTGGGCACCAGTGCGCCGGAGTTGTTCGTGAGCCTGATCTCCACTTTTCAAGATGGCGATGCGATTGCCGTCAGCAACGTGGTGGGCAGCAACATCTTCAATCTGATGGTGGTGCTTGGCCTCAGCGCCCTTGTGGTGCCACTGCGGGTAAAAAGTCGCCTGGTGCGAAGGGATGTGCCCCTGCTGCTGGGCGTTTCGCTGGCGGTGTGGGGCATGGCCTCCGGTGGCCGCCTCACCTGGCAGGCAGGCCTGGCCCTGCTGGTGGGCACCGCGATCAACCTGATCTGGGAGATGCGCACCGCCTCCGAATATTCAGATGAGGAGGGCGATTTCAATGAGGACGACCGGGCCACCCCTGCCGTGGCCGCCGCCAAGCTGGCTGGCGGTCTCGTGCTGTTGGTGCTGGGATCCCAGGTGCTGGTCAAGGGTGCCACTGCGGCGGCCATCGGCCTGGGCGTCACCCAGACCGTGATTGGCCTGACAATCGTTTCAGCCGGCACCTCCATGCCGGAGCTGGTGACCTCGCTGGTGGCGGCATACCGCGGCAAGGCCGATCTGGCCATCGGCAACGTGGTGGGCAGCAACCTGCTCAACCAGCTGCTGATACTGGGGGTATGCGGCGTCTTCTCCGGCGAGGGGCTTCTGGTGGATCCGGTAGTGATCAGCCGTGATCTGCCGGTGATGGTGCTCACCACCCTGGCCCTGCTGCCCATCCTCTGGACCAGGGGGGTGGTTACTCGACTGGAGGGGGGCATCCTGGTAAGTCTCTACGTGCTCTATCTGGCTGAGCAGGTGCTCTCAGAGACTTTGACCACGGCCCAGGATGAATTCCGGTTTGTGGTTCTGGTGGTTGTGCTGCCCCTGGTGCTGGTGTTTTTGGTTTGGCAGATGCTGCGCTGGCGCCGCGATCGCTTCGCTTGAGTTTGGCGTTAGTGAAGGATCCCTTCTAGATTGAATCTCGAGTTTTTGTTGGCACATTTAGCCAAATATCAGTTTGAAATACATGGCTTGGTTGCGCCGGTTGGTTACTGCATTTTCTCTGCTGGGAGCTTTGGGCCTGGTGGGCTGTGCTGGTGAAGGCGGTGGTGTTCAAAGCCAGAAGATGGCCACTATCAAGGCCCGGGGCAGCCTGCTCTGTGGCACAGATGGAAAGTTGCCAGGCTTTAGCTACTTGGACTCAGACGGCCGCTACGCCGGGCTTGACGTGGATACTTGCCGGGCTGTTGCCGCTGCGATGTTGGGCGATGGCGAGAAGGTGCAGTTCCGAGATCTAAATCCCAGCGAGCGCTTTGCCGCCCTCTCCAGCGGTGAGGTGGATTTGCTTGCCCGTAACACCACCATGACCCTCAGCAGGGATGCGCCCGGGGGCAATGGGCTGAGCTTTGCCCCAACTACCTTTTACGACGGCCAAGGTGTGATGGCGCCCTCGGCTAGTGGTATCCGCGAGCTCAAGGATCTGGCCGGCAAGCCTGTTTGTGTTCCAAGCGGCACCACCAGCGAGCTCAACCTGGCCGACCGGATGCGGGAAGAGGGCATTGCCTATACCCCGCTGAAGTTCCAGACCCTCGACCAGATGTGGACGGCCTATTTCAGCGGCCGATGTGCGGCAGTGAGCACCGATCGCTCCCAGATGGCGGCCTACCGCAGCATCCTTCCCCAGCCGGCGCTCCATAGCTTGTTGCCGGTGGTAATGAGCAAGGAGCCTCTCACGCCCTCCACCATCAATGCCGATCCGGCTTGGGCTGATGCAGTGCGATGGATCGTTTATGGCCTGATGCAAGCGGAGGAGCTGGGGATTACTCAGGCCAATCTTGAGGCGAAGCTTGCTGAAGCTAAGGCAAATCCAAATCAGGCTGAGCTGCGCAGATTCCTCGGGGTGGAGGGAGAGTTTGGTCGTCAACTTGGATTGCCAGCTGATTTTGTAGTTCAGGCCATAAGAGCTGTTGGTAATTATGGTGAGATATTTGAACGTAATCTTGGTCGAGATTCTAAACTCAAATTAGATCGAGGCATGAATCGTCTCTGGACTCAAGGCGGGCTGATTTACTCACCCCCGTTCCGTTGAACCGGTCTGCGATGAGTTCTGCAGTCACGCCTTGGTGGCGCAACCGCCGACTGATTCCTTGGCTGCTCCAGGCGGTTGTTGGGCTTGTTGTGCTGGTGTTGGTAGCTTTTTTGCTCGGTAATTTGGTGCGTAACCTCACCAATGCCGGATTGCTACTTACCTGGAGTTGGCTTGGTAATCCCTCTGGATTTGAAATCTCCGAAACGGTGATTCCATTCGATGCATCAATGCCCTATTGGCGTGCATTGATGGCTGGCTTGATGAACACCTTAAGGGTGGTGTTATTTGGCTTGTTTGGTGCCACCTTGCTAGGGGTTGCAGTTGGCACTGCTTCTTTCAGTTCCAACGGACTGCTGCGTCTCCTGTCCCGCATATACGTTGAGCTGATTCGCAACATCCCCCTGTTGTTGCTATTGGTGTTTTGGTATTTCGTGGTTTTCCTGTCTCTCCCTAACGGCGCAGCAGCCCTGCAGATGCCTGGGGTGGTGCTGGCTAAATCTGGCCTCTATCTCAGTTGGTTTGATTCGGCTTTGCAATGGCAGTTGCCCCTGCTTGAGAACGGGGTGTGGCAGGCGCCATTGAGGATTTCAGTGGAATTTGCAGCCTTGCTAAGTGGTCTAGTGATCTATTCGGGAGCCTTTATCGCCGAGGTGGTGCGCGGTGGTATTGCCTCGGTGCCTAAGGGGCAGTGGGAGGCAGCCACCTCGCTGGGCTTTTCGCCCCTGCTGACCCTGCGGCGGATCGTTTTGCCCCAAGCCTTGCGCGTGATTGTGCCGGGGCTGAACAGCCAATACATTTCGCTTGCCAAGAGTTCATCGCTGGCAGTGGCCTGCGGCTTCACCGACCTTTATTCGGTGGCTGAAACCACGCTCAATCAAACCGGCCGTGCCATTGAGGTGATGTTGATTTTATTGGGTTCTTATTTAGTGATCGACCTGGTGATCTCAGCCCTGATGAATGGGCTAAATGGCCTTGTGCAGCTGAGAGAACGCTAAAATGGCAAGTACAGCTCCTCTGGTGGTGCGAGCCAATTCCTTGCGCAGATTGCAAAAGGAGCTCTTTGGCAGTCGACTCGATGGCTTGATTTCCATCGCCCTGCTGGCAGCCCTGCTGGCAGCGGGCTTGGGCTTTTTCCGCTGGGCACTATTTCAGGCCCAATGGGTTGTGCTCAGTGCCAACAGCACCCTGTTTGCCGTAGGTCGCTATCCAGTGGATCAGCAGTGGCGCCTATGGCTGCTCACTAGCTTGCTGGCCCTGGCAACTGGGCTGAGTTGGGGTCTGTTGAGGGCTTTCCCAGGTTCCGGGGCTGTTCAGCCTCTTTGGCCCCGCAATGACCGCTGGGCCGCCGCAATCTTGGCTGCCCTCGCCCTGTGGCGGCCCATGGCCCTCCAGCTAACCCTTGCCATCCAACTGCGTTGGTGGGGGATCGCTGCCCTACTGCTGTTCGCCCGCTGGGCCTCCGGGCGCTACGGCCCAGCAATTCCCCATGCTTGCCGCCGGCTGATTCCCCTGCTTTGGCCCTTGCTTTACCTGGTGGGCATGGTGCTGATTAGTGGTGGCCTGGGGCTGGTGCAGGTGCCGACTTCCGAATGGGGTGGCTTGCTGCTCACGGTGTTGATGGCGACCTTTGCCATCCTGCTCTGCTTTCCCCTGGGGGTGCTTCTCGCCCTTGGTCGCCGTAGCGAGCTGCCGCTGCTGCGCTGGGGCTCGGTGATCTACATCGAGTTCATCCGCGGGGCACCGCTGATTACATTGTTGTTTCTGGGGCAAAACATCCTCGGCTTCCTGCTGCCAGGGGGGCTGGCTCCCGATCGGGTTTGGCGGGCTGCCTGGGTGCTCACCTTTTTTGCTGCTGCCTATGTGGCTGAGGCGGTGCGATCAGGTTTGGTAGCGGTGCCTGCGGGTCAGATGGAGGCGGCTCGCTCCCTGGGCCTGCCGGTGCCTCTGGCTCTGGTGCATGTGGTGCTTCCCCAGGCCATTCGAGTTGCCCTGCCAGCCACGGTGGGCCAATTCATCTCCCTGCTGCAAGACACCACCTTGCTCTCGTTGATCGGCCTGCTTGACCTACTCGGCACCGCCCGTACGGTGATGGCAAACCCAATGTTTCTTGGTAAGAACGCGGAGGTGTATGTAGTGCTTGCCATTTTGTTTTGGAGTTGTTGCGCGGCTCTCGGGCTGGGCAGTCGCGCCTTAGAAACTCGCCTTAATCCCCATTTCCCCTCCGCGCCCCAGGCATGACCAGCTCACCCACCCTGATGATCGAAGCCCGTGGGGTCGAGAAGTGGTATCCCAACGGCTTCCATGCCCTACGTGGTATTGATCTAAACGTTCACCAAGGCGAGGTGGTGGTGATCATGGGACCTTCGGGCTCGGGTAAGAGCACTTTTCTGCGCACCTTCAACGCCATGGAGGATTTTCAGAAGGGCTCAATCGTGGTGGATGGCATTGAGATCAGCGACGATTTGCGCCGCATCGATGCGATCCGCCGGGAGGTGGGCATGGTGTTTCAGCAGTTCAATTTGTTTCCCCACCTCTCGGTGCTCGACAACCTGACCCTGGCGCCGGTGAAAGTGCGCAAACGCCCTAAAGCGGTGGTGGAGCGCCAGGCCCTGGAGTTGTTGGAGCGGGTTGGGATCGCCGAGCAGGCCCACAAGTTTCCAGGTCAGCTCTCTGGCGGCCAGCAGCAGCGGGTGGCGATTGCTCGCTCGCTTTGCATGGAGCCCCGCATCATGTTGTTTGACGAGCCCACCAGTGCCCTGGATCCCGAGATGGTGCAGGAGGTGCTGGCGGTGATGCAGGAGCTGGCCCGCGAAGGTATGACCATGGTGGTGTGTAGCCATGAGGTGCGCTTTGCACGCCAGGTGGCCAGCCGGGTCGTGCTTATGGCTGATGGTGAGGTGGTGGAGGAGGCGCCGCCGCAGCAGTTTTTCTCTAACCCGCAGCATGAGCGCAGCAAGCAATTCCTTAGTCAGATCAGCTGAATTCTCCCCAAGTACTAAACCCCAACTGCTCCTGCTTTTATGACAACTCCGATGCTCCAGCTCGTAATTGCTGAAATAAGTGTTTGATTAATTTGCGCTTAGATCCCAAATTGGCGGCAGATCAGCAGGGGAACCAGCAGGGTCATCACTACGGTGAGGGGGAAGCCGTAGCGGGCCACATCTAAAAAGCGATAGCGGCCAGGGCCAAACACCATCAGGTTGGTTTGATAGCCAACCGGGCTTAAAAAGCTCTGGCTGGCACCAAACAGCACGGTGAAGATCAGCGCCATCGGTGCAATGTTAAGGCCTATGGCTAGCTTGCCGGCGATCGGTATCAGCATGGCTACTGTGGCGGCATTGCTCATCACCTCGGTTAGCAGGGTGGTGAACAAGAACACGGCCGTGATGGCCCAGTAGATCGGCCAGTCATTTAGGCCGCTGAGCAGTCCCTTGGCCAAGGCTTCGGCCAGGCCTGTTTTCTCAAGGGCCACGCTGAAACTGCCCAGGGACCCCAGCAGCAGGATTACATCTAGCCGGATTGAGCGCTGCAGTTCACCGCTGCGCAGGCAGCCTGTAGCAACCATCGCCACGGTGCCAAGCAGAACTGAGGCCACAAGCGGAATTAGCCCCAAACTCGGCAGCAGGATTGCCAGCACGGCAATAACCAGGGCCAGGCGCTTGCGGCTCACCGTGGGCAGGTCGTCTTCTAGCTGTTCCAGTACCACCAGATCGTTGTTGGCTTGAAGGCCGCGAATGGCGTCCTTGGGCCCCTGCAGCAGCAGCACATCGCCCTCGCGCAGCACCGCCTTGCCAAGGCGCTCCCTAAGCACGGAGTTTCCGCGGCGCAGGGCTAGCACTGTGGCGTTGTATCGCTGGCGGAAACGCAGGTCGCGTAGGCAGCCACCAGCCAGGCTTGATCCGGAAGGCAGCAACACCTCCACCATGCGCTGGCTGCCTGAAAGGGTATCTGCGGTTTCGGGGGTGGGGGCAAGCACCACCATTTGCTCCTGCTGCAGGCGCAGTAGATCGGCCCGGGTGCAGCGCAGCAGCAGCCGGTCGCCCTGCTGCAGGGGGCGGTCGGCTAGGGGTGGGGTGAAACGTTCTGGGCCCCGATGCAGTTCGAGCACATCGACATCGAAGCGTCGTTGCAGCCGGCTGCCATGTAAAGACTGGCCGATTAATTCCGAGCTGGCTGGAATCATCACCTCGGTGAGATAGCCACTGCTGGTTATATCGCTGGCAAGGTCGTCGTCGTTGCTGCCGCGATCTGGCAGCAAGCGATCTGAAAGCAGGGCCATCACCAGGCTGCCCACGAGCCAGACGCCGATGCCGATTTTCGTGAAGCTGAACAGGCCGAAGGCGCCGTAGCCGAGCTTTTCGCTCACTTCGCTGGCAAGCAGATTCACCGAGCTGCCCAGCAGGGTGAGGGTGCCGCCCAGCAGCGTGGCAAAGGAAAGGGGCAGAAGCACCTTGGAGGGAGATATGCGGCGGCGGTGGCACCAGCCCTCCACTACCGGCAGCAGCGAGGCCACGATTGGGGTGTTGGGCACAAAGGCCGATACGGGCCCCATCACAGCCGACAACAACAAGATCATGCGCTTGGGACTGCGCACCGCATCGGAGCCGATCAAGCCGCGCAGGCGATCGAGGGCACCCGAACGAAACAGCCCCGCTGACAAGGCGAACAGGGCCATCACCGTGATCAGGGCCGGGCTGCCAAAGCCCTCGAGTGCTTCCCCAGGCTTGAGCACCCCAGTGGCCATTAGCAGCCCTGCCGCCAGCAGGCCCGTGACCTCTGGCGCGATCACGCCCCACACGAACAGCACAATGGAGAGGACCAGCACCATCAGGGTGATCAGGGCACCGGGCTGGAGTGAGGCCTGCAGTAGCTCGGTCACAACTGTTCCTGGGGCATCTAGATCTTAAACCACGGTTTTTTGATCGGGATAGGAGATTTAGCTGCCAGGCAGTTTGGCCAGGTCTTCACTGGCGCCCATCACCACTAGCAGCTCGCCCGACTCGAGCACGTGGGAGGCGGGGGGGTTGACCGTGAGCTGATTGTCAGGGCCGGCGGCCAGCACGCTCACGTTGAAGTTTTTGCGCAAATTGATTTCCCGCAGCGACTGGCCGATGAAGGCCTGCGGCACCCGGATCTCCTCGATGCTGTTGCGGTCGTCGAGGCGCAGCTTCTCCAGCAGGTTGGGCCGCACCAGCTCCATGCCTAGGCGGTGGCCCTGCATCTTTGAAGGAAAAACCACCCGATCGGCGCCTACCCGCTGCAGCATTTTCATGTGCAGATCACTGGTGGCCCGGGCGATCACCTGCGTCACCTTGCTGCCGGGGCTGTCTTTAACAATCAAAGTGGCCGTCACACTGGCCTCGATCGGCTCGCTCATCGCCACCACCACGGTGGTCATGTCGAGGACGCCAGCGGCCCGCAGGGCTTCTTCGTCGGTGCAGTCCACCACCCGAGCTTCGATGGCGGGGTCGATTTGACGCAGCTCATCTATGGCCCTCTGGCTGGCGTCGATGGCCAATACCTCTGCCCCCGCCTTGACCAATTCGCTACACACGGCGGAGCCAAATCGCCCCACCCCGATCACAGCGAAGCCACCTTTAATGGCGCCTTCAGAGGGATTCCAGTGCCACCAGTTCGTCATGGAGTCAACCTGTTCAGGGGATTCAGATGTAGATCTCTTCGCGGGGGTAGCCCACGCGGGGTTGGGGCCGGCTGCCGTAGATCGCCGAGAGCAGTAGCAGGATGCCCAGTCTGCCGACAAACATCCCCACCATCAGCACCAGCTGGCCCCAGCGGTTGAGTTGGGCGGTCACGCCCAGATCCAGGCCCACGGTGCCGAAGGCAGACATGCAGGTAAAGAGCCTTTCGAGGAAGTTGAAGCTGGTGCGGGTGGTTTCTCCGGAGGCCGTGGGTCCCAGGCCCAGCAGCATGGTCATCAAAATCACAAAAATTGCTGAAGCTAGGGTTACCCCCACTGCCCGAAGCACCACGGTGGCGGGGATCTGGCGCCGGTGGATCACCACCTCCTCGCGCCCCTGCAGGGTGGAGCGGGTGGCGCCCATCAAGGTGGCGAAGGTGGTGGTTTTGATGCCGCCGCCGGTGCCGCCGGGGCTGGCACCGATAAACATCAGCACGATCAGCAGCAGCAGCCCGGCGTCTGAAAAGGTCTGAATCGATAGCGGCACGGTGTTGAAGCCTGCCGTGCGCGCCGTGATTGATTGAAACAGGGTCACCTGGATCCGCTGCCACCACTGCAGATTCTCGATTACGCCACCGGCGGCGAATTGTTCTGTGAACAGCAGGCCCAGGGACCCAAACACGATTAACAAGGCCGTGCTGCGCAGCACCAGCCGGGTGTGGAGGCTGAGCCGGCGCAGCCGTTGCAGCCGGGAGCGGTTGCTCCACAGATCGTTGATTACCCGCCAGCCGATGCCGCCCACCACGATCATCGAGGCGATCACCCCATTCACCACCGGGTTGTCCCTGTAGCGCACCAGGCTGTCGCCCCAGAGGCCGAAGCCGGCGTTGTTGTATGCGCTGATGCAGTGAAAAAGGGAAGCCCAGAAGCGCTCAAGCGGGTTGGCGATGTCGGTGAAGCCGAAGCCGTAAAGCACCACCGTGCCGAGCCCCATCACACAGAAGCCCGTGATCAGGATGCTGTTGAAGGTGGGGCCGATGCCCCCCACGCCAAACTCGTCGAGGGCGCGGCCCCTATCAAGCCTGTGGCGCAGACCCGAATGTCCCTGCACGAAGCCCTGCAAAAAGGTGGTGATCGCCATTAGGCCAAGGCCGCCGGTGATGATCAGTCCCGCCAGCGTTAGCTGGCCGAAGGTCGTGAGATCGCGGCTCACATCGATGATCGAAAGACCAGTCACCGTGATTGCTGAGGTCACGGTGAATAGGGCTTGCCAAAGCCCCACGTCGTCGCTGGAGCAGAGCGGGCTGGCCAGCACCAATGTGCCGATGGCGATCACCAGGGCGCCGGTGACCAGCGTGAATTGGGGCACCGTGAGGCGTTGGCGCCACGTTTTAAGAGCGGTCCAGGGTGTGCTGGTCAGGCTGTTGTTGTGTTTGTGATGCCTACCCTAATCACAGTTCAATGCCTGGATTTTCCCTTTGATTCAGCAGTTGATCGACGGGCTGCCAGACCTGATCAGCGCCGCGGTGGAGACCAATCCTCTGCTCGGTTACGGAGCGGTTGCTTTGGTGATGCTGCTGGAAAATCTCATCCCGCCCATTCCCTCAGAAGTTTTGATGCCCTACGCGGGCTATCTGGTGCATGCGGGCCGGCTGCAATTACTCCCCACGGTGGCGGCCGGACTGGTGGGCACCGTGCTGGGTGCCTGGTTTTGGTACGGCATTGGCCGCTGGATAAATGAGGAGCGAATAGCTGGCTGGCTGGCTTACCGGGGCCGCTGGCTGGGCATCCAGCCAGATGACCTAGCCAAAAGCCGCCGTTGGTTCAACCGCCATGGCTCGGCGGTGGTGTTCTGGGGACGACTGATCCCCGGGGTGCGGACCCTGGTTTCCGTGCCGGCCGGCATTGAAATGATGCCCCAGGCGAAGTTTCTCGCCTGGACCACCGCGGGCAGCCTGATCTGGACCACCTTGCTCACCCTGGCGGGCAGGGAGATGGGCCAGGCCTACGGCCAGTTGGAGGGTCTACTGGCCCCCTGGGCCGGAGGGATCAAGCTGGTGTTGGAGCTTGCCCTCGTCTGCGCAGTGCTGACTCTGCTGAGGCTATGGCAGCTACGCAGCCGGGCAGCTGACCCTGAAGACAAAGATTCGGGCGGCCCCGTTTAGTTCGCTCCTGTATTTGGCAGCACATTTAGTGATTGATCAGCACCCCCGCTCCTTTGGCAGCCTGAGTTTCTTTGAGGCGGGGCGGGAGCACATCAGCAAGCCCAGACCTGGGGTAGAGCGAGTGCCCGTCTCTGGCGGGGGCGCCGATCCCAATCCGCCGCAGCGAGCCCTTTGAGGTGAAGAACGCCACGGTGGTCAATGCCGATATCGTTTGCGATAACGGCTCGGTGCATCTGATCGATCGCGTCATCTTGCCGGGCTGATTGGCGCCCTAATCGCGACACTCCCATACCGCACATAAATGGGTTCTTCCCTGCTCAGCACCCTGCTGTTGCTCCTGGTGGGGGCCCTGTTGGCCAGGCTCACCGCCACTCGCTTGGCGCGTTGGGCCGTGCCGGCGATCGTGCTGGAGCTGCTGGTGGGTTTCCTGCTGGGCAACAGCGTGCTGCCTTTCAGCAGCATCGCCCCCCTCGCCGGACTCACCGAACTAGGGGTGCTAACTCTCTTTTTCATGGTGGGCCTGGAAGTGCGCGGGGGCTTGCTGGGATCCAGGCCGGCGGCAGTGCTGCGCACCGTGCTGCTCTCTGCGCTCACGCCACTGCTGGCCTGGTGGCCGCTGCAGCAGGGCTTTGGTCTTTCCACCGCCTCCACCGTTTTGTGCGTGGCCGTGCTCAGTGCAACCGGCACCGGAGTGACCCTGCGCGCCCTTGGCCAGGCCTCCGCCCTAAACACCCCTTCGGGCCGTCTTTTGGTGGGGGTTTCGGTGCTCGACGACCTGCCGGCCATAGCCCTGCTCACCCTTGCGGTGGCACTGGGGGCGGCGCCGGGAGCCTCCAGTCCATACCCCGCCCTGCTGCTGCCGGCGCTGGCATTGGGGCTGGTGCTGTTGAGCCTGCCGGCTAGTAGCTGGTGGTTGCGGCGCTACGGCCCCTGGCGGCCGGGCTTGCTTGGGGTGCTGCTGCTGTTGATCGGCTGCAGCTGGATCGGTGAGATGGGCCGGCTCACGAGCCTGCTTGGGGCCCTATGGGGCGGTGTGCTGCTGAGCCGCCTGGCGCCGATGCCGGAGGGCAGCGCTGAGGCTTTAGAGCTGCGCAGCAACCTGGCCTTGCTTTCGGAGGTGTTTTTGCCTCTTTATTTCATCAGCGTGGGCATGCGCATCCAGGCCGGCACCCTGCTGCAGCCCGCTGCCTGGGCCCTGGCCCTGAGCCTGCGGCTGCTGGCGATTGGTTGCAAGTTGATCTGTGCCCTGGGCATCAGCCGCCAGGATCAAGCCGCTGGCATCGATCGCTGGGTGGTGGTGTTTGGCTTGATTCCGCGGGGCCTGCCGGGTTTGGTGTTTGCCTCAACGGCCCTGGCCAGCGGCGTGATCACCCCGGCGCAGTTTTCGGCCCTGGTGCTGATGGTGAGCTGCACCACGGTGCTTGGCCTGCTGCTGCTGGGCCGCCGTTTGGCTGCCCTGGCGTCGCCTTAGCCCAATGCAGCTATCGCCTGCTCCAGGGCTTGATAGCACTGCTGCAGCTGCTCATCGCTGCTGCCTAGGGGCGGCAGCAGATACACCACGTTGCCGAGGGGGCGCAGGTAGACCCCGTGTTCCAGGCACTGACGCTGGATCAGTTTGCCGATCGGATTGAGGTAGCTGTTTTCGCCGGCGTCGAGCTCGAAGGCGGCCATGGTGCCCAGGCAGCGGGGGCGCAGCACCCGGGGCTGGCGGCTGAGCTGCTCCAGCAGGGGGGTGTGCCGTTGCTCAAAGCCCTCAAAGCGCCCAGGGTTTTGCTGCAGTAAATCCAGGCTGGCCAGGGCGGCGGCACAGCCCAAGGGGTTGGCCGTGAAGCTGTGGCCATGGAAAAAGGTATCGCTGGGCTTCTCGCTGATGAAGCCCTGGTAGAGCCGTTCGCTGGCCATCGTTGCGCCCATGGGCAGAAAACCACCGGTGAGCCCTTTGGAGAGGGCCATCAGGTCGGGCTGGATACCGGCTTTCTGGCAGGCGAACAGGGCTCCGGTGCGGCCGAAACCGGTGAAGACCTCATCGGCGATCAGCAGCGCGCCAGCAGCCTGGACCCTTGCCGCCACAGCCCGCAGGAACGCTGGACGCACGACGCGCATACCACTGGCCCCCTGGATCAGGGGCTCAAAAATCACCGCTGCTGTGGGTGTCTCCAGGGCCAGCTCAAGCTGGCCAAGGGCCTGCTGTTCCCGCGGCTCAACGCTGTCGTCGCCCCAGTGGCTGTGGGGCCAGCCGACCCTGGCCACGTCAAAAAGCAGGGGCTCGTAGGCGGCGGTGAATAGGGAGCGATCGCCTAGGGCCATGGTGCCCACGGTGTCGCCGTGATAAGCCCCCTCAAAGGCGATTAGCTGGCGGCGCTCGCTGTTCTGGTTGCGCCACCACTGCCAGGCGATCTTGAGGGCCACCTCTACGGCGGTGGAGCCGTTGTCGGAGAAAAACAGGCGCTGCAGCCCGGTGAGGGCGCTGAGCCGGGTGGCCAGCTGCTCGGCGGGTTCGTGGCTGAAGTTGGCGAAGATCACCTGTTCCAGCTGCTGGGCCTGGCGCGCAACCGCCGCCGCAATGGCCGGTTCGGCGTGACCGTGCAGCGTCACCCACCAGCTGCTGATGGCGTCGATCAGTCTTCTGCCATCTTCTAGCTCCAGCTCACTGCCGCGTGCAGACCGCACCCTCAGGGGCGCCGGGCTGGTGGCCACCTGGGTGGTGGGATGCCAGAGATGGGGGTGCCAGGTCATGGGCTCATCAGGCTCAAAGGTTCCCCACTCGGCATCTTGTTCGGGGACTTTATCGAGCTACGGCAGTCATGGCGGTGAGTAAAACCAGTTCAATTTGAACCACCTGATCACGCAGGTAGGCAGTCAGGTTCTGTTGCACTTCTAAGGCGATAAAAGTCGGCATTAGCCGATTGGCTTTGAACTGTTTTATGGCCATCATCAAAGACAAAAAAAGCCCGGTTTACCGAGCCCTGGGGGTTTGGATTGGCGCGTCAGCCGATGGCTGCGACCGAGCGCTGCAGGGCGTCGCGACGGCTCAGGTTTGTGCGATCAGGTGTCAGCTTCTTGTAGAGGCCGAGCTTCTCCAAGCGGCGCTGAGTGGTGCCGCTGGCTCCCACCACGAATACCTCACGCCCTTTCTCGATCGCTTCCTCAACTGCGTTCTCCACAGCCAGCGCAGCAGTCACCCCCAGGTGTGACACCTCGGTGAGGTCAAAAACCACAGCCTTCACGTCGCCGATGGCGTTGTGTTCACGGCCAATGGCCTTGGCCACACCAAAGATCATGGCGCCGTTTAGCTGGATCAACAACACCTTTCCTTTGCCCTGGTCGAGCAGGGCCTTCTCGTCGTCGGGAATCAGCAGGTCGCCGTCGCCGGTGCTGATCGACTTGACGCTCTTGCTTTGCAGGGAGCTCATCTTGTCGATGGTGAGGATGTTGGCGATGAATACGCCAATGCCCACAGCAGCGATTAGATCGACCAGCACGGTGAGGGCGATCACCAGATACATGATCAGGGCGCCGCTGATCGAGATGCGGTGGGCTCGCTTGAGGAAGCCCCAGTCGACGATGTCGACACCAACCTTGAGGGCGATGCCGGCAAGCACCGCCTGGGGAATCTGGGCGGCGACGCCAGTGAAGGCCAGGATCACCACCATCAAGATCACGGCCCGGCTGATGCCCGAGAGGGCGCTGCGGCCGCCGGCTTGGATGTTCACCACCGTGCCCATGGTGGCTCCGGCCCCGGGCAGGCCGCCGAACAGGCCAGACACCAGATTTCCTAGGCCCTGGCCAATCAATTCCTTGTTGGAGTTGTGTTCGGTGCGGGTGATGCTGTCGGCGATCACTGCGGTAAGTAGGGCATCGATGCAGCCGAGCATGCCGAGCACGGCGGCATCAATGAGCATCTTGCTCGCCAGACCCAGCTCGAAATAGGGCATGCGGAGCTGGGGAAATCCTGAGGCGATTTCACCGATGCGACGCACTCCTTCCCCGGCCTCGGCCCCAGCGCCCCCGTTGAGCAGGGTGAGGGAGAGCACCGTGCCGGCCACCAGGGCGATCAGCTGGGGGGGGGCGATTTTCTTGATCGCCGCCGGGGTGAACCAGAGGATGGCCAGGGTGATCAGAGCCAGAACCACTTCCGGCTGGCGGGCGTTCTGAAGCAGCTGGGGCAGGGCGCTGAGGGTGCCGATCACGCCGCCCTTGGGGATGGCCTGGCCGAGGAAGGGGCCAAGCTGCAGGATGATCAAAATGAGCCCGATGCCGCTCATGAAGCCCGAGATCACCGTGTAGGGCATCTGGGTGACGTAACGCCCCAGCTTCAGGAAGCCGAAGACGATCTGGAACACACCGGCCAGCATCACCACGGTGAAGGCCATGGCCAGGCCGTTTTCCGGATCGCTGGCGCTCAAGCTGGCGATGACGGCGGTCATCACCACCGTCATCGGCCCGGTGGGCTCAGAAATTAGGGAAGGGGTGCCACCGAACAGGGCGGCAAACAGGCCCACCAGCACAGCCCCCCAGAGGCCGGCGGCGGCACCTGCACCGGAGGCCACTCCGAAGGCAAGGGACATGGGCAGGGCGATCACCGCTGCCGTGACGCCGCCAAATAGATCGCCTTTGATGTTGTTGGTGCTGATGTGATTCAGCAGGGCCGGGCGCCGGGGGGGCTCCGAAGCGGTTGTCATCGCTACAGGCGTGGGTTGGCGCAGAACCATAGGGAGTACTGCTGGAATTTGGGTGACTGTCATCCCACCCAGCTGCTTTCTGTTGTGCCCAGGATTGCTTGGGTCCACGGTTTGCCTTCATGCCCCTGCTGACCACTAGAAAGATCACGGGTCTCGTTGGCTTTGCCAACCCAAACGCAATGTCACCGTCCCTATAAATCCACAACCTTGTTCATTGCCGATGCTGCCGATCTCTCCGCTGTTGCTGGAGTTCAGTTCCCACCAGCTTGAGGTGGCGGAAACCCTGATTCAGGTGGGCCGCTTTGTGGTGATCTTCCTAGCTGCAAGGGCCATCGCTGAAGTGATGGTGCGCTTGCAGTTGCCCACGATCCTTGGTGAGCTAGTGGCTGGGGTGCTGATCGGTGTTTCGGGACTGCATCTGATTGTGCCGCCAGAAACCCAGGCCCAGCTAAGTGCCGGAGTCGCCGCTCTGCTTGCCTCCTTGGCCCAGATCAGCCCCGACGCAGCACGAGAGGTCTACAGCGAAACCTTCCCGAACCTGCAGGCGGTTTCACAGCTGGGGCTGTTTGCTCTGTTGTTTCTCACCGGTCTGGAGAGTGAGCTCGATGAGCTGGTGGCTGTGGGCGTCCAGGCCACCACGGTGGCTGTGGCCGGCGTCGTGCTGCCCTTTGCCCTAGGCACTGCTGGCCTCTACTTCATCTTTCATGTGCCGTTGATTCCCGCTGTTTTTGCCGGGGCCGCCATGACGGCCACATCCATCGGTATCACCGCCAGTGTTTTCGGCGAGCTGAAATGGCTGAAGCGCCGCGAGGGCCAGATCGTCATCGGTGCCGCCGTGCTCGACGACATCATCGGCATTGTGATCTTGGCGGTTGTGGTGGCGATTGTTGGTGGTGGCGCCTTCAGTCTTGGCCCGGTGCTGAAGCTGTGTCTGGCGGCGGTGGCGTTTGTGGCGGTGGCCCTGGTGCTGAGCCGCAAGGCCGCACCCGCCTTCGACTGGGTGGTGGATCAGCTCAAGGCCCCCGGCGATGTGGCCGTGGCCAGCTTTCTGGTGCTCACCATTTGTTGCTTTGCCGCCCAGGCGATTGGGTTAGAGGCGGCCCTAGGTGCCTTCGCCGCTGGCTTGATCCTCAGCGCCTCGAAGCACACCCACGACATCGACGCGGCGGTCAAGCCCCTAGTGGCCCTGTTTGCCACGGTGTTTTTTGTGCTGATCGGCACCGGCCTGGATCTTTCAGTGCTCAACCCTTTCGATCCGGCCAATCGAGAGGGCCTGATCGTGGCCGCTTTCCTGCTGGTGGTAGCCATGGCTGGCAAGGTGGCTGCCGGCTGGAGCTACTTCAGCAAGGAACCCACCAACCGCCTGGTGGTTGGGCTGGGGATGATGCCCCGCGGCGAGGTGGGCCTGATTTTCCTGGGGCTCGGCAGCCAGGCCGGCATCCTCACGCCGGCGCTGGAAGCAGCAATTTTGTTGATGGTGATTGGCACCACCTTCCTGGCCCCGATCCTGCTGCGGCTGGTAATTCCTCCCACTTTGGAGGAGGCCCAGCCGACCAGCTAATCGAGTTCAGCCGTTGCTGGAGCGACCCGGTGCCCACTGGTGGATCAGCTGTTCGAGGCGCACTAGCTGGTAGCGGGTCTGCTCGTTGGGCTGTTGGATGTAGGCGCTGCGCAGCTGGTCCAGTTCGGCGTCAAGCGAGAGCAGCACGGGGTGGTTCTCGTTCACGAAGCAAATCCAGGGCTTACTGGCAAATCCTAAGCCTTTATTAAATTTCGGCCCTGGTGGCTCAGGCTCCGATTGGCTCAGGTTCCGATTGGCAGTGGGCCGTCCCGGTCGGAGCGGAAGGTGAGAGGCATGGAGGGCACATGCCGCTGAATCAACTCCAGCAGCTGCTTGAAAACCTCGCGGGTGTGGGGTGCGGTAGTGCCCATGGCTTCGCGGCTCAGCAGCACCAGCTCCAGCACCTTGCCATCTGCTTTTGATTGCACATCGGCAAACAGCTGCATGCGCTGACTTTCGCCGCCACCGCGGATCATGGCGCTGAGGTGGGCTGGGGTGCGGTGCTCGATCTCAGCTCTGAGACCCTTTAGTACGGGCTGGAGGGCCTCCAGCATGGCAGCAGCCTCCAGCGGCACGCCGGGTTTGAGCACCACTAAAAACCGCGCCACAACCGCTCCCTTATCAATTCACGCTACCTGTTGCAGCCTGCCCAGCTGGTTGGTCTGGATCCAGGGGTAACCCCCGCACGGCCAGGGCGAGGCGCCGGGCCAGCAGCAGCATTGGATAGAGCCGCCGCGCTCTCTCTGGTGTGGCGAGCAGCGGGCCAAGCAGCTGCAGCAGGGTGGCGCTGGGCTCCAGCCGGCTGCAGATCCACTGAATCGCCTCGGCTCCATGCAGCACCCTGCCCTCTGCCAAAACCACGGCACCCCGGCTCAGGTCCCAGCCCTGCTGCCGCAGCTGCCGCCGCAGTTCGTGATCGCTGCGGCCATCGCGGATCGCCAAGTTCGCGATGCCACTGCGCAGTTCCGCCAGCTCAGCGAAATGGCGGCAGAAGGGACAACCGCCGTCAAACACCAGTACCGGATGGTCAAGTGCCGGGAGGCCAATCATCGGCGGCAGCCTTGGAGATCGCTGTCATCCTGAAGGCTTAGCGCTCTAGTTGTTGTGTATGCCCAGTTCGGGCCCTGAATCCATCGCCGTGATCGGGGCCGGGGTATCGGGCTGCGCTTTCGTTGCCCAGCTGCGCCGCTTGGGTTACACCGGAACCCTCAGCCTTTGGGAGACAGGGCGAGGCCCGGGCGGACGGGCGAGCACCCGGCGCTCCCGCCAGGATCATGGGCTGCGCATCGATCACGGGGCGCCCCTGCTCAACATCACCGGCGCAACGGAGCCGCTGTTGTTGCAGCCCCTGCTGGCGGGAGGCTGGATTGAGCCGTGGCCTGGTTTGATCGCCCAGCTCCAGGGGGAGGCGACCCTGCGGCCAGGCCAGGCTGATGCCCTGGGGCTTGGCCAGCTCTACCGGGGTAGGGGTGGCATGGATCATCTCTGCAAAGGACTGTTAAGCCTGGCCGGCGAAGCTGGCGAAGCATGGCAGCCCCACTACGGCACCCTGGTGCGCCACCTCGATTGCAAGGATGGTGTCTGGCAGCTGCTGGGTCGGGAGGGGGAGTTGCTGGGGCAGGCCCATTGGCTTGTGCTGAGCAGCACCCTGCTGGCCCATCCGCGCAGCCGCCAGATCTTTGGCTGGCAGGAGGTGCCCCTCAAGCAGGCCGCAGAACGGCTGGGCGACCTCCGGCTGGAGCATGCACTCACTGTGATCGCCGGCATCCGCACCGAGGCCCGCAGCAATTTGCTGGTGCTGCTTGAGGCAACCGCGGCAGGACCTTGGTCCAGTCTTCCTTTCAGCTTGCTCCATTTCGATGCTGCTGCCCAGCAGCGCTGGGGGCTGCAGCGGATCACCGTCCAGCCCTTGGCTGACGGTCGCTGCGCCGTGGTGGCCCATTCCAGCCACTCCTTTGCCGCCGATCACCTTGATGTCTATGGCACCCATTCCGCCGTGGCCCGCATGCTTCAGCTGCCCCCCGATGAGGGCCGGGAAGATACGGTGATCGCCGCTCTCACCACCGCGCTTGAGCAGGTGATGGCCCCCTGGTTGCCTGGCCTTGATCTGGCTGCGGCTGATCGCCAGTTGATGCGCTGGGGTGCCGCTTTTCCCCTGGCGCCTGGACTGCCCTCCGAACTCAGTTGCTGCCCAAGCAGCCGGGTGGGGTTTTGCGGTGACTTCATCGCTGGGGTGGGATTTGGGCGGATTGAGGGTGCCCTGCGCAGCGGCGAACAGCTGGCCCACGAGCTTTGTGCACTTGCCTAAAGCTGCGTGCTGTCAATCATTGCGATAGGTGCAGCCTTGCAACAGATCGCCCAAACGGTGTTTATTGAGATTGCAGCCATCGCTGCGGTGGGGCTATCAGTTGGGAGATAAGACGTTTTTGAATGTCTTGCAGGCGATCACCTCCTGGAGTGCGATGCGGCCCCTTTCTCCACAAGCGGCACTCAGCAGTGTTGTTCACGGCCCGCCGCGCCGTTGCCCCAGCCTTCCCGTGGTTCCTGCCCAGCAACTCGAAGTAGTTAACCGCGCTGCCCGTTACTTCGCCCATCACTTTTCCGAGCAGATCGAGCTGGAGGTGGTGGCCGATTCGATCGGGGTGAGTGCTGAGTGGCTCGATCTCTGCTTTGACCACTGCCGCGGTAAGACACCGTTCCAGACGCTCCAGCACATTCGGCTTAGCCGGCTGTTTGAGGGCATTGCAGCCCAACCGCAAACCACCCTTGAGCAGCAGGTGCATCGCTGTGGCCTGGCTTCGGTGATGACCGCCAATCGGTTGTTTGAGGAGTTGTTCGGCATTGGCCTTGCACCCTTTCGTCGGGTGTGCCGGCGGGCCGAAGCTGATCGTTTGCTGCGCCAGCGGAGCGGCTGAATCCTGGGACTCTCCGCATCTATCTGGATCGCCCTGGCCAGTGGCTGGGGGCTGATTTCCTGCCTTGGTCTTGCGGTGATGCTGGCCCTATTGGAGCGCAGCTTCAGTGCGGCGCCATCTCTACAACCAGCTCCATCAGGAAACTCCCTAGCCCCTACCTCCTGCACCGTGGTGGTGCCGGCATACAACGAAGCTGACAACATCAGCGACTGCGTGCGGGCAATCCTTGCCAGCGAGGCGCCATGTGAGCACTGGGCGCTGCTGGTGGTCGACGACGACTCATGCGACGCCACTGCCGCCTTAGCTCTTCAGGCGGGCGCAGGCGATCCACGCTTTGGCCTGCTGTCGGCGGGTGCCCGTCCCCCGGCAGAGCGCTGGGTGGGTAAAAACTGGGCCTGTTTTCGAGCCAGCAGCGAGCTCGAAAGCGACTGGTTGATCTTCATCGATGCGGATGTGCGCGTCGCTCCGGGAGCGCTGCGGGCCGCCTTGACAGACGCCATTGCCCACGGGGCAGATTTGCTCACCCTGGCGCCGCGCCTCACCTGTGGCTGCCTGGCCGAATGGCTGGTGCAGCCGATCATCGCCAGCTTGCTGGGCCTGGGTTTTCCCATTGAGCGCGCTAATGATCCCGCCGATTCCCTGGCCTTTGCAGCGGGTCCGTTTCTGCTGTTCCGCAGCCAGGCCTACAGAGCTATTGGTGGCCACGCTGCCGTGGCTGGCGAGGTGGTGGAGGATCTCGCCCTGGCTCGGGCGATCAAGGGCCAGGGCTTCCGCCTGCGCTATCTGCTCGGCCTCGACTGGTTGACCCTGCGCATGTACCGAGACTTCGCTTCGCTCTGGGAAGGCTGGACCAAAAACTGGCTGCTGGGCCTCGATGGTGATGTGGCGAAGGCTTTGGCAGCAGGTGCGGTGGTGGTGCAGCTCTACGCCATTCCCTGGTTGTTGCTGCCCCCAGCCCTTCTGCTGGCCTGGAGATCACCCCTGCCCCTGTCCTGGTTGCCGGCCCTGGTGGACCTGCTGGCCATTGCTCTGCAATTGGCGATCCGGCTCTGGAGTCGTCGCCATTTCGGCACTCCCCTCAACTGGTGGTGGTTGGCGGGTCTGGGCGGGCTGGTGATTGGCGCCATGGCCCCGGTGTCGGTGATCAAGACCCTCAGCGGCCGGGGCTGGACCTGGCGGGGTCGCTCCTTGCACATGTAGCAATAGCCCCATACGTTGAGGGCCCACCGCCAGCGGGGTTTCCCCAGGCATGCCCAGCCCATTCAACGAATGGATGCCCGAAGTGGTGGTGTTTCACCCCACCCGCTTCGAGGAGGCGCAGTGGATCGTGCATCACCTGCGCGAGCGCAAGACCGTGCTGGTCCACGCCGGGGCGATGGAGCGCAGCGAGGCCCAGCGGTTGATCGATTTTGTGGCTGGTGGTGTCAGCGCTATCGACGGACAGGCCGAATGCCTCGACGAGCTCACCTTTGTTTTCGTCCCGGAGATGGTGGCCTTGCGGCGGGATCCCGCACCGCTGTAACTCAGGCTGCAGCGCCCTGCCTCCTAAGCTCATTTCCTTTATGGGAGTGGGCTGAGTGCCCCGTCTACGTCGCTTTCTGTACTCCCTCGGGCCCGTCCTGACCATTGCCGCCCACCTTGGCTGCCTGCTGCTTTTTTGGACCGGTCTCAGCCTCGGTGCGGCCCTTTGGGCTTTGGGGCTCTACCTGGTGCGCATGCTGGCCACCACGGCCATCTATCACCGCCTGATCACCCACTCCAGCTACAAGGCGCCCCGTCCCGTTGCCTGGATCGGTGCCTTTGTGGGCGCTTCGGCAGGTCAGATGGGCCCTAGCTGGTGGAAGGCCCACCACCAAGCCCATCACCGCCACGTCGACACTTGCGCCGATCCCCATACCCCCCTTGCTCCTTCAGCGGGATGGCGAGGCCTGTGGCGCTCCCAGGTTGGTTGGTTGTTGTCCTCGAGTTTTTTCCCCGCAACCCTGCCGGCCGATGTGGAGGCCGATCCCGTATTGCGCCTGATCGACCGGCTCCATTTTGTGCCCGTGCTGCTGCTGGCCGGCCTGTCTTGGCAGCTGGGCGGCCTGCCTTGGCTGGCGGCCTTCTGCCTAAGCACAACAGTGCTTTATCACTGCGTGGCCAGCGTTAATTCCCTGGCCCACCTGCAAGGCGACCAACCCTTTGCCACCGGAGATGCCAGCCGCAACAACCTATTTGTGGCCGTGATCACCCTGGGCGAGGGCTGGCACAACCTCCATCATGCATTCCAAGCTTCGGTGCGTCAGGGCATCACCTTGCGGCAAGGGAGAGTGCGGTTGTTGCCCGATCCCACCTATCGCTTTATTCGCCTGCTGGAGCGTTGCGGCTGGGCCTGGGATCTAAGGATCCCCAGCAATCACGCCCTGCTTGCTCGCGGCGCTGATAGCTAAAAAGCGCAGGCCACGAGGCTCAACTGCAGCCAGCAACCTCCTGGAGCCAGCTTTTCCACCACCACATTCTGGAGCCGATCGTGGGCTACCAGTTGGGCGAAGGTCTCTGCGTCGTCTCTGGTGTTGAAGCGAGCTGCTTGCACTTGCAGCGGCACGCTTTGTTCGCGCTCTACGGCAGCGCGTACGCGATAACGACCCGAAGCGATGGGATCAGCCATGGCCAGATTCTGGATCCAATTGTCGAAAATCGCGCCAGCCTTCAGAGTTTCAGAGGGATTGATGGCTAGGGCCTGTCTGCGGCGGGCTAACGGGTGGGGAATTGGCGGCCTTTCCAGCTAATCGATCCCCGCTCCAGGTTGAGGATCGCCAGCAGGAACACCCCCAGAAAAAACAGCACCGGAATCGGAAACACCAAATTGATCCAGCCAAAGCTGCCAATGCGGCGGGTGATCAGCAGTAGTTGCAGGGCGTAACCGCCGTAGAGCACCAGGTTGGGCGCGAGGGAGTGGTCGCCCACCATCGGCCAATTGAGCAGGGCGGCGGGCAGGCACCAAGCGGCCCAGAACAGGCCCGAGAGCCACAGCAGCACTGCAAGCATCCAGGGCCAGTGCACCTCACCGGCAGCGGTGGCGAAGTTTTTGTCAAACCCAATCACCATGTCGCCAAGACCGCCGGGATACATGCGGTAGGCCAGGCTGCCGTGGCCTAAAAAAGCGCTTACCGGCAGTCCTGCTGCTTCATAGCGGTGAGCCAAAAACCAGTCTTCGACCACCTTGTCTGTCACCGAGGCGTGGCCGCCGATGCGGTCGTAGTCGCAGCGGCTAGTCACCATCGCTGGGCCAAAGGCCACCCCACCGTTTGCCCCCAGGGGAACCGCCATCAACCCCACCAGGTTGAACAGCACAGAGAGTTGTTCGTAGGGCTTTTCGGTGCGGTGGAAGGGCTGAACCGACACCAGACCGCCCTGGCGCTGCTGGTTGGCGATCAGGCGGGCCAGGAAGCTGGGATTGGGTTCGGTGTCGGCATCTAGGAAAACAAGTAGCTCCCCAGAACTTGCCGCGACGCCTTGATGAAGCGCCCAGGTTTTGCCGCACCATCCCGCTGGCAGCGGTTCTGATGCCAGCACTGTGACGCCGGCGGCGGCTGCAAGGGCTGCGGTGGCGTCGCTGGAGTGGTCGTCGATCACGATCACCTCTAGGGGCTGCAGGCTCTGCAGGGCCAGGGCCTGCAATAGCCGGGGCAGGGTGAGGGCCTCGTTGCGGGCGGGAATTAATACCGACACTCGCGGCTCACCGCTCGGCGCCAACCCAGGCAGGGCAGGCATGGGCTGGCACAGCAACCAGCCCAGCAACCAGCGCACCAGCAGGGAAATAGCCAGGGGGTCTGGTGTCACTAGGGCCATGGTCGGGGTCCAGTTCAGGGGCGCAGCAATTCGGCAACCAGTGGCTCCAGCGCTGCGGGATGTTGCAGCAGCTGCTGGTGGGTGCGCACGGGCAAGGGCTGCCGCGGACCCAGCGGCAATACGGCGCGCCAACCAGGCAGCACCATCAGGTCGGCAGCGCAGAAGAAGCTGCAGCAATCCACGCCGTCTAGCCCCTCGAGATTGGTGTTGAGCTGGCGCAGCAGCGGGCTGCCCCACTTCATGTCGGCGATGCCAGCCAGCAGCCAGCTGGGCCAGGGCTGAGCCGTGAGAGTGCCCTGCTGGGGGCTACCGACGCTGATGAAGCGGCGGGTGCGGAATCGGCCGCCCTGAAGTTGGATCCAGGTACGGCCGATCACGCCGCCCATTGAGAAGCCCAGCAGGTCGATTTGGGTGTGGGGACCAAAGGTTGCTTCGATTTGGCTGCCCAGCCGGTGAGCTAGCTCCAGGATCGGAGTGGCACCAAGGCGATTAGGTAGATAGGGAATCAGCAGTGGAGATCGCCGCCCATCCAGCTGGATTTTGAGGCGATCAAACAGGCGTGGCGTGTCCCACAGACCATGCACCAGCACCAAGGGGGGAGCGCTTGCCATGGGCTCAGGCTAGGAAGCCGGTTGGTTCCCATCAAAAAGCCGCCCCCGTAGGGGCGGCCTGTGGGTCACCGGAGTGACCCAGAAATCAACCTTTGCGAGCGGGGCTCAGTAGCGGCTGCCGCCACCGCCGTAGCCACCACCGTTGTAGCCACCGCCACCGCCGAAGTCGCGGCGACCGCCGCCACCGCCGCCGCCACCGCCGCCACCACCGCTGCCGCGGGGCTCAGCTTTGTTGACGCGGATGGCGCGACCCATCCACTCAACGTCTTGGAGGTCTTCAATTGCCTTGGTCTCTTCGGCCTCATTGGCCATTTCGACGAAGGCGAAACCGCGCTTGCGGCCGGTGTCGCGGTCAAGGGGAAGGCTGCACTTGCTCACCTGTCCGTACTGGCTGAACAGATGCTGGACATCTTCCGCTTCTGCATCGAAGGAAAGATTGCCGACGTAAATGGTCATGAACTCAGAAACTATGAATTGATCCTTCGACGGCCCAACAGAAAGTGGTCAGCTCGCTAGAGAGAAATCTTTGAATCACTTTTCACAATACAGGGTTGCCTAACCCGGTTGTCGAAACCGCCCCAACGACGTGTGCTTTGACCAGCGGTGTGATGCCAGATGCCCAAAGCCTGGCTAGGGATGGGGTGTTCCAAGCCATGCATCGCCATGTCGAAAGCCCAGCTCACAGCCTTCATGGTCAAGGTTGATGCTGATACGGCCCTAAGGGCCCGTGTCGATGCCGCCGGCAGTGTCGATGCGGTAGTGGCGATTGCCCTGGAGCAGGGCCATGCCTTTTCTCCGGCTTCCTGGTCCCGCGCCCAGCGCCTCTGAGCGCAGTCGGGCCTGCTTAGGGCCAGGGCGTGAAGGTGGCGGGCTGGTATTTGACAATGCCGATCCGCCAGCGCTGCTGGGCCAGTTGCTTCAGGCTGGCTAGCAATTCTTCAGTTGTGCCGCCGGCGATCCAGTCGGCCTTGATCAATGGCAACCGCTCGCTCATCACCTCGAGCGGCATCTCCAAGAGCAACAGGCTGTCTTCAGCAGCAGCCCGCCGCAGGGCCCCCTCGTCACTGCGCTGCCACAGCCTCAGCAGCAGTTCCAGGGCCAGGGTGCGGCCTGCTTCGCCGGGTTCGCCATCACTGTCTTGCCGCTGGGACTTGCCAGTTAGGGGCAGGGCCCGCTTGCCATCTAGTTCCACCAGGGCCAGGGCCACCAGGTAGGGAGCGTCAGCCATGGAAATCTCTGTGATTCGCCACACCATGGCGAGGAGCGCGGCTTCGGTGTGGAAACTGACACTTATCAGCTCTTCTGTTGCCGTTGGCGGATCGGACAGCCCTACCGGCATTTGCCGGGACTAAGTTTTCAGCC
The DNA here is from genome assembly GCF_963920485.1 of Cyanobium usitatum str. Tous. Classification (NCBI taxonomy): domain Bacteria; kingdom Bacillati; phylum Cyanobacteriota; class Cyanophyceae; order Synechococcales; family Prochlorococcaceae; genus Cyanobium; species Cyanobium usitatum. The sequence continues at coordinate 670,706 of NZ_OY986431.1, forward strand.
GTTCGTTTTCAACTCCTTTCCAGGGAGCCAGCGCCATGTCGAGCATTGCTGACCAGTTGGTGACCTATCGCTCAGCTCTGGCGGAGGCCACGGAGCGGGGAGATCAGGCCGTTGCCCGCAAGCTTGAGCAGCAGATCAAGGAGCTGCAGGATTTTCAGGTGCGCCATCCGGAGGAAACCGAGGCTCCAACACCGTTTGAGGTGTTCTGTGATCTCAACCCATCGGATGTCAATTGCCTCGTCTACGACGATTGAGCCCTGGCTCAATCGTCGTAGACATAAGGGTTATGTGGACATCACGTCCACACTTTTAAGGGCGGTGCCAAGCAGCCGGGTGAATCGGTCCAGCTGCTTCTGACTGCCCATGACAACAAGCATCTGGCCCGGGGCCAGGCGAGTGTCGCTACCGGGATTTGCCAGCAGCTCCGGCCGCTGTGGGGAGTACTGGGAGCCCCGGTACTGCTTCGGCATATCGTTTACTTCTGGCTGGGGCGGCACGATCGCCAGCACTAGGGCCCCAGAGCGCGAGCCGAGCTGGAGCTCCGCCAGGGATGCGCCATTGAGGCTGCCAAGGTCAGCTGGGTCGCTGCTGAGCAGAAATTCCTCCACCTCGCAGCCAGAGCCAGCCAAAAGATCCATGAAGGTCACTGCCAGGGGCCGTAGGGCGGTGGCGGCCATGGTGCGCCCCCCACTGACATACGGGCTCACCACTTGATCGGCGCCGGCTAGGCGCAGCTTGCGTTCCGCTTCCTCACTGTCGGAACGGGCTATGAGCCGGCAGTTGGGCGCCATACCCCGGGCGCTCAGCACCACGTAGAGGTTGGATGCGTTGTTGGGTAGGGCCGCCACCAGGGCACGGCAGCGGTGGATGCCGGCATCCAGAAGGGTTTCGTCGAGGGTGGCGTCGGCCATCAGCACGGCCAGCCCCCGCTCTTCGGCTGCCTCGCGGCGCTCCGCGTCCATCTCCACCACCAGCAGGGGAACGTTTTCCCTGGCAAGTTGTTCGGCGATCTCGCGGCCGATGCGGCCATAGCCGCAAAGGATCACATGGTTATGCATGGTGGATAGCCAACTGCGGAATCGGCGCTCGCGCAGGCGCCGGAAGTACCCGGATTCAGACAGACCCAGCACCCCTTGGATACTGATCTGCACCACCACCAAGCCGCCGAGGATCAGCAGGGTGGTGACCACCCGCCCACCGGCGCTCAGGATTTGGGTGTGCCCGTCGCTGAATCCCAGGGTGCTGAGCGTGATCAGCACCATCCAGTAGGAATCCCCCCAATCCCACCCCTCACTGAGGTGGTAGCCGATGGCGCCGGCATTCACCAGCATGGCCAGCGACAGGGGAGCCCGCCAGGGTTTGCGCGCTCGCCGAGAGGGTGGTCGTCTTGGGACGATTGACCAGAAGTGCTTGGGCATGGGACCTGGACCCGGTGCTCCAGATCACGAATCCCAGATTATCGGCTGCAATTAGTTACGGCCTGTGGGCTGATCCCGAACATTTGTAGTCGTTGTCGACAGTTGGCCTGCCAGCTCCGTTAACCCTTAAAGGTTCTTTCCGCAGGGGTCGCCTGGATGGGCGCGTCTTCGGTGATTGGTGACATGACAACTGGTTTGGCAGAGCAGCCGCCCCTACAGCTGCTTAAGGAAAGTGGACAACGGGAGGTGTTCTGCGGACTCACCTCGATTGTCTGGCTGCACCGGCGCATGCCGGATGCCTTTTTTCTAGTGGTGGGCTCCCGCACCTGCGCCCACCTGGTTCAGAGCGCCGCCGGCGTGATGATCTTTGCCGAACCCCGTTTCGGCACTGCGATTCTGGGGGAGCGGGATCTGGCCGGCCTGGCCGATGCCAATGATGAGCTCGACCGGCTGGTGAAGGATCTGCTGGAGCGGCGTCCCGAAATCCGCACTTTGTTTCTGGTTGGCTCCTGCCCCAGCGAGGTGATCAAGCTGGATCTGGCTAAGGCTGCCGAGCGGCTCAATACCCAGCTAACCGGCCGGGTGATGGTGCTGAACTACAGCGGCAGCGGTATCGAAACCACCTTCACCCAGGGAGAAGACCAAGCTCTGCTGGCGATGGTTCCCCTGATGCCCAGCAGCGAGATCGATCAGCTGTTGATCGTCGGCACCTTGGCCGATGCGGTGGAAGACCGGCTGGTGCAGCTGTTTGGTCGCCTGGGTATTCCGGTGGTCACGAGCCTGCCGCCGCGGCGCTCCACCGAGCTGCCCCCGATTGGTCCCGGCACCAGGGTGCTGCTGGCCCAGCCCTTCCTCTCGGCCACGGCAAGGGCCCTGGTGAGCCGCGGCGGCCAGCTGCTTACGGCTCCCTATCCCTTTGGGGTGGAGGGCAGTCGGGCCTGGATGGCTGCGGGCGCCGCTGCCTTCGGGGTAGCGCCGTCCCTGGTGGCCGAGGTGCTCGATCCCTTGGTGGAGAGGGGCCAGCGGGCCATAGCTCCCCACCGGGAGCTACTGGCCGGTAAGCGGCTTTTTCTGCTGCCCGATTCCCAGCTGGAGCTCTCCTTGGCGAGGTTCCTGCAGCGCGAGTGCGGCATGGAGCTGGTCGAGGTGGGCACGCCCTATCTCGATCGCCAGCTGCTCGATGCGGAGCTGGCCCTGTTGCCACCGGGCACCCGCATTACCGAGGGGCAAGACGTGGAACGCCAGCTGGAGCGGGTCCGCGCCGAGCGGCCAGATCTGGTGGTGTGCGGCCTCGGCCTGGCCAATCCCCTGGAGGCCGAGGGCATCGCCACCAAGTGGTCGATTGAGTTGGTATTCAGCCCCATCCACGGTTGCGACCAGGCCGGCGAGCTGGCCGAATTGTTTGCCCGCTCCCTGCGCCGCCGCGCCGCACTCTCCTTTTCCTGACCACCCGTCCCATTAATCAGTCATGGAACTCACCCTCTGGACCTACGAAGGCCCCCCCCACGTGGGTGCCATGCGCATAGCCGCCTCGATGGAAGGGGTGCACTACGTGCTGCACGCCCCCCAGGGCGACACCTATGCCGATCTGCTGTTCACGATGATTGAACGGCGCGACCGGCGCCCGCCCGTTACCTACACCACCTTCCAGGCCCGCGACCTGGGTGGCGACACCGCCGAGCTGGTGAAGCGTTCGATCGCTGCAGCCGTGGAGCGCTTCCAGCCCGAGGCGCTGCTGGTGGGCGAGAGCTGCACGGCCGAACTTATCCAGGACCAGCCTGGCTCCCTGGCGGCGACCATGGACCTGGGCGGCATCCCGGTGGTGAGCCTGGACCTGCCGGCCTACTCCAAAAAGGAGAACTGGGGCGGCGCTGAAACCCTCTATCAACTGGTGCGAGGCCTGCTCAAGGCCCAGGTGCCGCCGCCCGGCGAGCCCAAGCCCGATCCGACTCGCTGGCGTGCCGAGGGCCGGCGGCCCCGGGTGAATCTGCTGGGACCAAGCCTGCTTGGTTTCCGCTGCCGCGACGATGTGGGCGAGATCAGCCAGTTGCTGGCTGGCTACGGCATTGATGTGGCGGTGGTGGCGCCCCTGGGGGCCCGTCCGGCCGACCTGATGCGGATCCCAACCGCCGACGCCAATGTGAGCCTCTATCCCGAGCTGGCGGGCCCGGTATGCAGCTGGCTGGAGCGCAGCTTCGGCATGCAGACGGTGAAGACGGTGCCGATCGGTATCGGCGCTACGGCAGCCTTTTTGCGCGAGCTGCACGGGGTGCTGGGTTTGGATCTGCCCGCTGAGCTTGAAAGCGCAGCCGACGGCACCTGCGCCGCTGAACAGCGCTCGCGGCTGCCTTGGTATTCGCGCTCGGTGGACTCCACCTACCTCACCGGTAAGCGGGTGTTCATTTTTGGTGATGCCACCCACGCCATCGCTGCAGCCCGCATCGCTAGCCGCGAGCTGGGCTTCAAGGTGGTCGGCCTGGGGAGCTACAGCCGCGAGCAGGCCCGGGAGGTGCGGGCGGCCGCGCAGGAGCTGGGGCTGGAGGCGTTGATCTCAGACGACTACCTAGCAGTGGAGGCGGCGATGGCGGAGGCGGCACCGGAGCTGGTGCTGGGCACCCAGATGGAGCGCCACAGCGCCAAGCGCCTCGGCATCCCCTGCGCAGTGATCAGCTCACCGCTGCACGTTCAGGATGTGCCAGCGCGCACCTCGCCCCAGATGGGCTGGGAGGGGGCAAACGTGATCTTCGATAGCTGGGTGCACCCGCTGATGATGGGTCTGGAGGAGCACCTGATCGGCATGTTCCGCCACGATTTTGAATTCGTGGATGGGCACCTCAGCCACCTAGAGGGTGCCAGTGCCCCAGCCAAGCACCCCGAGACACCAGCTAATGACACTGCGCCAGCCAGCATTCCCGGCGATGGGGTGATCGTTTGGAGCCCGGATGGTGAAGCTGAGCTGGCCAAGATCCCCTTCTTTGTGCGGGGCAAGGTGCGAAAAAATACGGAGGCCTACGCCCGCGAGCAGGGCCTAGCTCTGATCGACAGCGAAGCCCTTTATGAGGCCAAGGCCCATTTCGCTCCATGATGGCTGGGATGGCAACAGCAGGCCCGCGCTGCGGGGGTGACCCTGACGCTCCTTGCCTGATTCCAAGAGCCCAGGGCTAAGCCTTACGGTCCAAAATTATTTAGCTAAGAGTTTCGGTTCCGATCTTTCCTGTTTCCCCAACTTCAATGACCACAACACTCAATCCGCCAGCCACTTCCAAGCCCGATGGCGAGGGCAGCGTGCAGGTACACCTTGATCCCACCATGGCTATCGAGGAGGGTGCCTTAGTACTGGCTGTTTATGGCAAAGGTGGGATCGGTAAATCCACCACCTCTTCAAACCTTTCGGCCGCCTTCTCGAAGCTGGGTAAGCGGGTGCTGCAGATCGGTTGCGATCCCAAGCACGACAGCACTTTCACCCTCACCAAGAGGATGGTGCCCACCGTTATCGATATTCTCGAGACGGTTGATTTTCATACTGAAGAGTTGCGGCCCGAAGACTTTGTGTTTGAGGGTTACAACGGCGTGATGTGCGTGGAGTCTGGTGGTCCACCGGCGGGTACTGGTTGCGGTGGCTATGTCACAGGTCAGACGGTGAAATTGCTCAAGGAGCACCATCTGCTCGAAGAAACCGATGTGGTGATCTTTGATGTGTTGGGAGATGTGGTGTGCGGAGGCTTTGCCGCACCGCTTCAGCACGCCCACTACTGCCTGATCGTGACGGCCAACGATTTCGACTCCATCTTCGCGATGAACCGGATCATGCAGGCCATCAATGCCAAGGCCAAGAACTACAAGGTGCGTCTCGGTGGTGTGATCGCCAACCGCTCTGAGGAGACCGACGAAATCGACAAGTTCAATGCCCGCACGGGGCTGCGCACCATGGCCCATTTCAAGACCGTGGACGCGATTCGTAAATCCCGCCTCAAGAAGTGCACCATCTTCGAGATGGAAAGCACACCAGAAGTGGTTGCGGTGCAGGAGGAATACCTCAAGCTGGCCCGCCGGATGCTCGATGACGTCGAGCCCTTGGAGGCCGAATCCCTCAAGGATCGCGAGATTTTCGACCTGCTCGGCTTCGATTGATGGATGGGGTATCTACCCCGCGCCAGCAGAGCTACGGCCAGCTGCTGATCGTCTGTCTGTTGGTGCTGATCACCTTCACCCTGCCCCAACCCTGGAATCGTCTTTCCTCCTTGGGCTATCTGCTCATGGCTCTTGTGATGATCCGAGGCTTGGGTAATCCCACCGGCAGCCTGCAGTTCGGCACGCTGCCGCGGCGCTTGTTTAAGGGTCTGGGAGTTGCGGCCATTGCCGTTGGTTTGCTCTGGTATTTCACCCCGCTGGAGCTGCGCAGCACCGGCATCCCGGTGATCGCCCTCTGGGCCTTATTTAGCGGTTGGAGTGCTATCCGCCTAATCAGGGGCCTGGCCCTGGAGCGGCGGGTGTCGGATGTGGTGTTGCGAGGGGCGCTGGCGGGCTATCTGATGCTCGGCCTGGCAGCCGGCTTGCTTTGTTGTGCCCTGGAGACGATTGATCCGGCCAGCTTCAGCAACGTGAACTTGTCGGCGCAGGATCTGGGCCAGAGCAGCCCGGTGTGGGGCCTCAATTTTGTGCGACTCAACTACTTCGCCTTTGTGAGTCTCACCACGATGGGCTACGGCGATGTGATTCCCGAGAGCCCCCAGGCCCAGATGGTGAGCGTGGCCATCGCCATAGCGGGCACGTTTTATGTGGCCGCAGTGATGGGGGTGTTGATCAGTCGCCTTACGGTGCAGGAAAGCCAGCAGCCTTAGGGTTGCCTAGCTCCCAGCCCTTGACGATTCGGTAAACCACCGGCACCGCGAACAGGCTGAGGACGGTGGCCACCAGTAGCCCCGAAAACACCACCGTGCCGATACTTACCCGGCTGCCTGAGCCGAAGCCGCTGGCCAGCAGCAGGGGCAGGAAGCCCGCCAGGGAGGAAATGGCCGTAAGCAGGATCGGCCTTAGGCGGGCGATGGCGGCCCCCCGGATCGCCGTGTCTAGATCCAGTCCTTCGGCCATGCGCTGGTTGGCAAACTCCACGATCAAGATGCCGTTCTTGGCAGCCAGGCTCACCAGCACCAGTAAGCCCATCTGGCCATAAACGTCTAGGGGCAGGCCCCGCAGCATCAGGCCGCCGATGGCCCCCAGCATGGCAAGGGGCACGGTCACCAGGATGATAAAGGGGTCGGCAAAGTTGTCGTAGAGGGCTGCCAGCACCAGCACCATCACCAGGATCGCCAGGGCAAACACCCTCACGTTGCCGCCACCGGCGCGCGACTCTTCCCGAGCCAGGCCAGCCCATTCCAATTCGGTGCTGTCGCCCAGCTGACGCTGCACTTCCATCAGGCTGGCCATGGCCTGGCCACTGCTCACGCCAGGGCGGGGCAGGGCCCGGATGCTGATCGAACGCACCAGCCGGGTGTGGTTGATCGAGGTAGGGCCCGTTTCTTGTTCGATCCGCACCAATTGGGCCAGGGGGATTAGCTGGCCGTCACGGGTTTTCACCTGAAGGGCGAGCACGTCATCGGCGCTGCGGCGCGAGGCGCCGTCGAGTTGCACAATCACCTTGCGCACCTGGTCGCTCTCGAAGCTGTCATTGACGTAGTCACTGCCGAAGCTGGCTCCGAGGGTGTCGACCACGGTGCTGAGATCCACCCCAAGCGAGGCCATCTGCAGCCGATCTGGCACAAGCTGCACCAGGGGGGCACCGGCGCTGAAGCGGGTTGAAACCCGTTCAAAGCGATTGGTGGCTTGGGCGGCGCGGATGAAGGCCTGGGCTTGCTGCTCGAAGTCAGAGAGGCTGAGTTGACCGTTGCTGTTGTCCAGCAGTTCAAGCTCGAGCCCGCCCTCGGCACTAAAACCGCGCACTGAGGGGGCCTCGCTGATCTGCACCACTGCACCGGTGATGCGGCGGCGCAAATCGCCATTGAGGCGCTGTCCCACGGCCCGAGTAGCTGCCTCGGCGCTGCGGCGCTGCTCGATCGGCGCCAAACGCAGATAAAAAATGCCTTTATTGGGGCTGCTGTCCCCAAAGGAGCGGCCTGCATAGAAGGTTGCCCGTGTGATGAGCGGCTCGTCTGCCACCACCTGGCGCACCTGGTCCAGCACCCGTTGGGTCTGCTGCAATCCGAGGCCATCGGCCAGAATCACAACTCCCCGCAGCTGACCGTTGTCCTCCTGGGGGATGAAGGCTTTGGGCAGGGCTTGTAGGGCGAATCCCGTGATCATTAGGCCAGCCAGCAGCAGGGACATCACCAGCCGCCGCCGCTCCATAGTCCAGGCCAGCCAGCGGCCGTAGGGCACCTCCAACCCTTCGAGCCAGCGCCGTGGCGGGTCGATCCAACGCAGCAGCCAGGTCGGTTCTCGTCGCTCGGGATTGAGTAGGCGACTGCTGGCCACCGGCGTGAAGCTCAGGGCATTCAGGGTGGAGAAGGCGATGGCGCCGCTGATCGTTATCGCGATCGGCGCAAATAGCCGGCCCAAGCTGCCCCCCAGGCCCAGTACCGGGATAAACACCACCACCAGGGCTAGGGAGGTGGCTACCACGGCCCCGCCCAGCTCGGCCATGGCTTCGCGGGCGGCTTGTAGGGGTGGCTTGCCGTCCTCTAGGCGGCGGCCAATGTCCTCGCTCACCACGATGGCGTCGTCCACCACCAGCCCAGAGGCCAGCACCAAGCCAAACAGGGTGAGGGTGTTGAGCGATTGGCCGGCAAGCTTGAGCACGCTCAACGAGCCGATCAAGGCCACTGGCACTGCGGCAGCTGTGATCAGGGCCAGGCGGCTGTTGCCAAGGCCAAGAAGGAGCACCAAGAACACCAGCAACACCGCATCGCGCAGGCTGTTGAGGGTGCCCTGGATGCTGCCGCGCACAAAGTCGGCCTCATCAACAATCAGCTGCTGATCCACCCCGGGCGGAAATTGGGGTGCCAGCTCATCGAGGGCTGCATTCACCGCTTTGCTAACGGCGATGGCGTTGCTGCCGTCGCGCTGGTTGATCAGCACGGCTACCGCTGGTCTGCCTTGCAGGTTGGTGGCGATCGTGTCGTAGCTCTCGCTGCCCAGGCTCACCCGGCCCACATCCCGCAGCAGGGTGACGCCGCCATTAGTGCTGCGGGCCACCACTAGCTGCTCCAATTCCGCCGGACTGCGCAGGCGCCCCTCCATGCGCAGCGGCAGGGTGAGCTCTTGGCCGCTGGGGCTGGGGGCTTCACCCATTTGGCCCAAGGCAGCCAGCACGTTTTGCTGCTGCAGGGCCGTGCGCACATCGGTAATGGTGAGGCCGCGCTCCTCGAGTTGGGCCGGGTTGAGCCAGAGCCTGAAGGCCAGGCTGTTACCACCTGCAAGGGTGACGTTGCCCACCCCAGGCACCCGCTGCAGCTTCTCTTTAACCACCTGATCGAGCCAGCCGCTCAAAAAGGTTTCGCCATAGAGCTTGGGATCGGCACTGAAGCTCAGAATCATCAGCAGGTCGTCGGAGCTGCGCCGCACCTGCACCCCGAAGCGAGCCACCGGTGCTGGCAGCTGGCGAGTAACCACCGCCACTTCGTTCTGGGTGTTGATCTGGTTGAGCTCGGGGTCGCCGCCCTCGAATCCCAGGCTGATGGAGCTGCCGTTGGCAGAGCTGGTGGAGCGGATGCTGTCGAGCCGCTCGAGGCCGTTGAGCTGTTGCTCCAGCAAGGCGGTGACCCCCTGCTCCACCACCTCTGGGCCGGCGCCTGGGTAGGTGGCTCGCACCGTTACCCGGCTGGGAGCAATCGGCGGCAGGTTTTCCACCTGCAGTAGCGGTAAACACACCAGCCCTGTTAGCAGAACCAGCAGGCTCACCACCAGGGTGAACACGGGCCGGCGCAGAAAGGGATCGGAGATCGATTTCATGGGAGCCGTTGCGTTGCGCTGCTCGGGCCGGGATTAATGATCAGCCGAGATCGCGCTTCAGCACAACGCAGAGATAGTCAGGCGCTTTATATCGACTAGGCAGGCAGATATGCAGTTGCTCCAAACGGCTCCAGCAGACGGTTCGCTGAATGGCGGCTACGGTTTTTCCTTCCTTTAGGAGCAGCCTCAAGGCCTTGCAATAGAGCGAATAATTGGCTTCGAGTTCCCCGATGGTGAGTCCCTGACTGCTGCTCATCGCACGAGTGGGCGTCCAGGAGTTGCAAAGACGCAACTACAACCCTACGGCTTCAGGTGGCGCCGAGATCAGGTTGAGCTGGCGGCAGAGCCGCGGCAGGGTGAGGCCTTGGGCTAGCAGGTTGATCAGCACCACAATGAACACGATGCTTTGGGCGTTGTGGGCTAGGGCAACGACGGAGTCTGGGTCGACACCGCGAAGGTGGCTGATCTGATTGACCGCGCTGTAAGAGAGGGCCAAAGGCACTGCCCCCCTCAGTCCACACCAAGACACCAGCACACTGTCTTGCCATCGGAAGGGGGAGAGGGGTTGGAACACCAAGACGCTGATTGGTCGTACCACCAGCATCAACACTGCCGCCGTTATCAGGCCAACAGGCAGGGCGGGCAGCAGGCTGCTTGGATTTATCAGTAGACCGAAGATCAAAAAGATACAGATCTCAGCCATGGTGTTGAAAGGCAGCAGTACCTCCTGAATTGATTCGTGGTTTATATCGGCTTGACGATAGATCATGTTGCTCATCATCGCTCCAGTGATGTATACCGAGATAAAGCCGGATCCCCCTAGGAAATGGCTACAGCCATAATCCACTAGAGCAAGCGATATGGCGACAATAAGTAGCTGGGATTTGTCGTAAGCAAGCTCATTGATCACGAATCTGGCCACATAGCCAAATAGGGCGCCCACGATTAATCCGCCGCCCACCTGTTGTATGAAATTGCGCAAGCCGTTGAGGATTACTGCAGCAGGGGCTGCTTGCTCGAGGCTGGCGCCGGCGCTGCTTGCTCGAGGCTGGCGCCGGCGCTGGAGGTGCTGAATAGCCCCACGATCAGGCCAAATATCAGCAGGGCCGTTGGGTCATTGACTGAAGATTCGAATTCGAGTAGGTGCCTGAGCCGCTCTGGCACCAGGTGCCGCACCGAACTCAGCACGTTGATGGTGGCTCCGGCATCGGTGGAGCCCAGGCAGGCGGCAATCAGCAGGGCAGCCCCCAGGGGCATCGTGTTGCTGAGTCCTGGTGCCAGTTGGTTTCCTCCAGCGGAGGAAAGCAGCCAGATCAGGGCGGCCAGCAGACCGGTGGCAATCGCCACCCCCCCTACCGCTAGGGCCAGGCCATATTTCAAAAAGCCTCGGATAGTTTTGATATCTGTTTTCAGCCCCGCATAAAAAAGCAGCAGGGCTAGTGCGAATACATGCAGGCTTTCGGCCTGTTCATGGGTGACGTTGAGGCTTTGGATGTTGATCGCTAGGCCCAGTAGCAGCACCCCGAGAATCGCCGGGATCCCGATCTGGACCGAGAACCGGCTGATCGCCAAGGTGCCTAGAAACAGCAGGCCGATGAACAGCAGCTGGCCCTCCAAGGGCACCCCATTAAGACCTGCTGGCTGAGCCAAGAGGGGTGCCTGGGCAAAGAGGGTCGCGATCACGGCTGGGCTGAGTCGGCATGGGCCGAGCCGAGGCTCGCCGCCTGGGCATCGCTGAGTCGGCCGGCCCGCTGCAGCACAGCGGTGATTTGGGCAATGTCCAGCACGGAATGGCAGTTGTAGCCGGCCGCCGCCAGCCGCTCCCGGGCGCGGCGGTCATGGTCGCCGCCATGGTCGATGAACACCACCACGTCCTGCACCTTCAGGCCCGAGCTCTCCAACTTGCCGATGCCCTCAAGGACGCTGCCGCCGGTGATCAAAATGTCGTCTACCACCACCACCCGGTCGCCCTCCTCGAAATCGCCCTCGATCAGGCGCCGGGCGCCGTGGGCCTTGACCTCCTTGCGGGGATAGATCAGCGGCTTGTGCAGTTGCAGCGAAAGCCCAGTGGCGGTGGGCAGGGAGCCGTAGGGGATGCCGGCGATGCGGTCAAATTTGAGGCCCTGCAGCTTGCCGGCATAGGCGTGGAGGACTCGGTGGAACAGGTTTGGGTCGGAGATTATCTGGCGCAGATCGACGTAGTAGTTGAAGACCGCGCCCGAGGCTTGCACGTAATCGCCGAATAGCAGGCAGCCGATGTCGAAGAGATCAACGATCAGGCTCTCGAGTGGGTCGGCGCTTGGTTGCTGCTCAGGGAGCCACAGGGCACAGGTTTCTGGGTTGCCCTTTTCGTGATTTTCCAGCCACTGGTGCCGCTTAGCCGTGATCTGCAGCTTGAGCGCCTCGGCTCGGCTGGCCATGTCGTCTTCTACCAGCAGGTTTTGAGGTAGGGGCAGCAGCAGCCCATCGGCGGCGGCCCCCAGGCCGGCCTGCAGCATGGCGTCGAGCTTTTCCTCTTCTCCCCAAAGGCTGCGCAGGATCAAAAAGCGCTCGGGCGCTTCGGCCCGCACCCGCGCCAGGATTTGCGGATCACTGGTGCCCACCTCCAGCAGCAGCTGGTCGGGGGTGGCCCACAGCTGGGTCTCCCGCACAATCTGCAGGTAGAGCGGTGTCTCCTCATTCGGGTAGTGCTGGATCTGGCGCGCCGCCTGGTTCGAGCTGTGGCAGGTCATCACCACGGCCTTGTCTGGATAGAGCAGGAAGGGGGCAGCGATGTCCTGGCCAGCCAGGGGTGAGAGGGTCACCGCATCGGCGCCCAGATCTTTAAACAGGTAGTGGGCCAGGGCCGAGGAGGAGTTGAGATCGCCGTGTTTGGCGTCGATGATCAGGGGAAGATCGCGGGGCACCAGGTCGCGCACCTCCAGCAGCAGCTCCAGTCCCACCGGTCCCAGGGCCTGATAAAAGCCAAGGCTGGGCTTGTAGGCGCACACATGGGGCCCTGTGGCCTCGATAACCGCCTTGATCCAGTGGCGGGCCTGGCTGAGGAAGGAGCGGCCCGCCAGGCCCCGCCGCGCTGCCCAGCTCTGCAGCATCTCCGGGTTGGGATCAAGCCCGGTCACCAGCAGCGACTGGCGGTCGGCGATGGCGTCGGTGAGTTTTACGAAGAAGCCCATCGCCCGCAGGCTGTTTGGGCTCGTTGCTAAGCCAGCCATTGGCCTGTCCGCCGGCTGGTGACACAGCTCTTTGCAATCAGCCGCACCATCAACCCTTCCTCATCGGCGGCCACCCGCAGCCAGCGCAGCCCCGGCAACCAGGCCAGGGCCTGCTCAAGTTCGGTGGCGAGGGCGTCGTCGTGTTCGCCGATGCCGCCGCTGAGGGCGATGGCCTGCACGCCTCCCAGGCTGGCTGCCATGGCCCCAATCCCTTGCAGCAGCCGGTGGCGGAACACCGCAATTGCCAGCTGGGCGCCGCGGTGGCCCTCGCCAGCCTGGAGGCGCAGCTCGCGCATGTCTCCGCTGAGCTCGGATAACCCCAGCAGGCCGCTTTGGCGGTTTAGGGCCGTATCTAGTTCGGAGACGCCCACCCCCTGGCGCAGCAGGTGCAGCAGCAGCCCTGGATCCACGCTGCCGCTGCGGCTGGCCATCACCAGCCCCTCCAGCGGCGTGAAACCCATCGTGGTGTCGACGCTGCGCGGCTGGCCCTGGGGATCGATTTCGATCGCGCAGAGGGAGCAGCCGGCGCCGAGCTGGCAGCTGATCAGGCGGCGTATGTCTGGCTCACGGGCCGCCACCGTTTCGCCCACGTGCTGGTGGTTGAGGCCGTGGAAGCCAAAGCGGCGCAGGCCCTGCTGGCGCCAGGGTGCCGGTATGGCGTAGGTGGCGGCAGCTTCGCTGAGGCTGGCGTGGAAGGCGGTGTCGAAGCAGGCCCACTGCTGGATCGCACTGCCCTCCAGTTGACCCTCCAGCTGGTCTTGCAGCCAGGTGATGGCCTCCAGCGCTGGGCCGTTGTGCAGTGGGGCCAGGGGCACCAGATTTGCCAGCTCCGCCAGCACCTGCGGGCTCAGCAGGGTGGGAGCGCTGAAGCGGGCACCACCGTGCACGATCCGGTGAATTACAAGCTGGGGTAGGGGCTCAAGGGCCGCGAGCAGGGGGGAGAGCCACTGCTCCAAGAGTTCAGCCAGCTGCTGGCCGCCCGAATCGGCCTGGGGAAGCCCCCAGCTGCGCTGCTCTTGCCAGAGCCGTCGGCCGCTCGGATCGCAGAGGGCCAGCTTGACGCTGGAGCTGCCCGTGTTCACCACCAGGGCGTGGGTCATGCGATCGGGTGCAGGCCGGTATCGGGCATAGCCTGGCAAGCCTGCGTTAATGCCGTCATAGATGCCAGTCCCTGGCGCAAATAGCCGCCGGCGCCCATGACGCTCTCCGGCAGTTCCCTGTTCAACGCTGCCGGCGGCCTGGGACTGTTTTTGCTGGGTATGGGACTGATGACGGAGGCCTTGCGCAGCTTGGCGGGCAACAGCCTGCGTCAGGCCCTGCTGCGCTTCACCCGATCTCCCTGGAGCGGTGCCGCCGCGGGGGCGATCGGCACGGCCCTAGTGCAATCTTCAACCGCCACCACCGTGGCCACGGTGGGGTTTGTCAGCGCTGGGCTGCTCAGCTTCCAGGCCTCGCTGGGGATCATCTTCGGGGCCAACGTGGGCAGCACGGGCCTGGGCTGGCTGGTGGCCCTTTTCGGCATCAAGTTTGAGCTGGCCGGGGTGATGGTACCGCTGCTGCTGGTGGGGGCCTGCTTGCGGCTGCTGGGCCGCGGCCGCCAGGCGCTGCTGGGTCAGGCCTTGGCTGGGCTAGCGCTGCTGTTTTTGGGTATCGACGCGCTGCAGGAGGCGCTGGCTGGTCAGGGGTTGCTGCTTGATCCGGCCCGCTTTGATGCATCCCTGCCGGGGGGGCGGCTGCAGTTGCTGCTGCTCGGTCTGCTCAGCACGGTGATCACCCAATCTTCGGGGGCGGGGGTGGCCACCACCCTGGCGGCCTTGGCGAGCGGGGTTATTGGCCTGCCCCAGGCCTGTGCCCTGGTGATCGGCATGGATGTGGGAACTACCGTCACCGCCGTGATGGCCTCGCTTGGCGCCAGCCTCAGCGCCCGCCGCACCGCGGCGGCTCATGTGATCTTCAACCTCCTCACCGCCATCGGGGCCTTCCTGCTGCTGCCGGCTTACCTGGCGCTGCTACGGCTGGGTTGGCCGGCCCTGAGCCAGCAGGACCCTGAATTTGCTCTCACCGCTTTCCACACCGGTTTCAACCTGCTTGGTGTGCTGCTTGTGCTGCCGTTCACCGCGCCATTTGCCGCCCTGATCCGGCGGGTGGTGCCGCAGGGGGAGGGACGCCTGATCGATGATCTGGCTGACACGCCCCCGGCCGATCCCGCTGCCGCCATCGGCCTGGCCCGCCAGTCCCTGGAGGGGTGTCTGCTGGAAATGCTCCAGTTGCTGAGCGATGGGCTGGCTAGGGGCAACGGCAGGCCCGCCTCAGGCGCTCAGCGGCTGGCTGTGCTGCAGGCCGATTTAGATCGACTCCAGCTTTATCTCGATCAGATCCATCTAGCGCCGGGGCCGCGTCCGGGCAGCGATGAAGCGGCAAGGGAGGCCCTGCTCCACCTGCTGCATGGTCTTGATCATCTGCAGCGATTACATGAGCGTTGTGAAGAGGAGCAGGATCGCCTGCGCACCGCAGCCACAAGCTCGAGTTTGGCTGGCGAGCGCCAGAAGCTCCTGGCCGCCCTTGAGCAGCTGCCCGGGCTGGTGCAGCAGGGCAGCTGGGCTCAAGCCAGCGCCCTGGTTAGTGCCTGTGCCCAGGCCGTACAACGCCGCGACGGGTCATACCGCCAGGAGGTGCTGGCTGCGGTGGCCAGGGGCGAGCTCGATGTCGATGCCGGCACAGCCCGGCTGGAGGCGATTCGCTGGCTGCAGCGGGTGAGCCAGCACCTAGGGCGGGCCAGCTATCACCTCGGTGGCTCAGGGCTGCACTAGCCGCCAGGGCAGGGTTTCTCCAGCATGGAAGGGCACCAGTTCGACGGCGGTGCCGGCCGCATCATTTAGGTGGAGCCGGCTGGGCACCTCCAGGGGCTGCCGCTCCAGGGTGACCGTGGCCTCGTTGAGCGGTAGCCCGTAAAACCGGGGCCCAAACTCCGAGGCGAAGGCCTCCAGCCTCTCCAGGGCATGCTCCTGCTCAAAAACCGCCGCGTAGCTCTCCAACGCAAATGGGGCATTGAAAATGCCAGCGCAGCCGCAGGCCGCTTCCTTGGCAGTGCGGGCGTGGGGTGCGGAATCGGTACCCAGGAAAAACTTCGGGTTGCCGGAGGTGGCGGCGCCCCGCAGGGCGATGCGGTGCAGTTCCCGCTTGGCCACCGGCAGGCAGTAGAGGTCGGGCCGCAGGCCGCCGGCAAACATGGCGTTGCGGTTGATGTGCAGGTGGTGGGGCGTGATCGTGGCGGCCAGATTGGCCGGGCCGCTGCGCACGAAATCGACCGCATCACTGGTGGTGATGTGCTCGAGCACCACCTTCAGCCCCGGGTGGCGTGCCAGCAGGGGGGCCAGGTGCCGCTCGATGAACACCGCCTCGCGATCGAAGATGTCGATGTCAGCGCTGGTGACCTCGCCGTGGATCAGCAGGGGCATGCCGATGCGCTCGAGGGTGTCGAACACGGGCGTGAGCGCCTCGATTGAGCTGACGCCGGCGGCGGAATTGGTGGTGGCATGGGCGGGATAGAGCTTGCAGGCCACCCAGGCCCCCTGGCGGAAGCCCCGTTCGATCTCAGCGGGGTCGATGGCGTCGGTGAGGTATGCCGTCAGCAGTGGTTCGAAGCGACTGCCGTCGGGCAAGGCTTCGCGGATGCGGCGGCGATAGGCCTCGGCTGCCGCCGCAGTGGTGATAGGCGGGCTCAGATTTGGCATCACGATCGCCCGGGCGAATTGGCGGGCCGTAGCCAGGGCGACGGCCTGGAGCATGGAGCCATCCCGCAGATGCACATGCCAGTCATCGGGTTGACGCAGGCTCAGCTGCTGGCTCGGCATGGCGCGGGATCGGTGGTGGTGAAACTGGTAAGGATTCGTGTCGGGAAGGCAGTGTTGCCCCGGGCACCAAGTCCTCTGTTTAGCGTTGTCTAGAGCTCGCCGGCGAGCATCCTTCTTAACCTTCCCAGCATGACCGTTGCCCCCAAGCCCACGATCGGAGCATTGGAAGCTGGTTACTCCGGCTGCTGTAAGGCCCTGCGGCTACTGATCCGGGAAGGGCGCAGCTTGGAGGCGATCAAGCGCACCGTGGCCTGGGACCGACTCAGCCTGCTCCACTCCTGCCTACCCACCCGCTACAAGGAACCCGATTACCTCTACGCCCTGCTCAAACGGGAGGTGACCGAAGCGGTGTGAATCCTTATGGAAGGGCTTAGCCGTGTAGGCGCCGCCCTTCACGCAACATCTCTGAGGGGCGAATGCCGTAGGTGTTGTGGAAGTCGCGGCTGAAGGAGGAGAGGTTGCTAAAGCCCAGTTTTGAGGAGATGCCGGCAACGCTGTCCCTTGGCGAGGGGTTGAGCAGGTGCTGCCGGGCCAGGCCAAGGCGCTGGCGGCGGATCCATTGGATTGGTCCGCAACCGAAGCGCTTGCTGAAGGCGAGCTGCAGGTTGCGCCTCGAATAGCCGCTGCGCTGCTCCAGCTGGGTGAGATTGATTGGTGATTACAGATTGGCCCCAATCCATTCCAGCAGTTCTTCGAAGATCAGCTCCCTGGAGAGCCCCTTTCCCTCACCGCCATCGAGTTGGGGGCAGAGGGCCAGGGCCAGGATGCGATAGATGAGGTCGTCGATCTGCAGCGCCGCCAGATCGCCACGGGCTTGCAGTTCCGGCGCATCCAGCAGGGCAAAGGCCCGGCGCATGGTGATAAGCAGTGTGGCCTGCCGGTTCTCGGTCATTGAGAGCACCTGGGGACGCTGCAGATCGGGGACAAAGCGTCTACCGGAGAGCCCCATGCCGCCGATGGCAGCGGCCGTGTCCTGCAATCGCTGTAGGTCTACGTGCAGCACCAGCCCGTTGTAGTGCCCAGTGGTGTAGTTGTAAGAGAAGCCAGGGTTGAAGTAGAGGGGTGCTTCAGCGTGAATGTGGAAGGTGTTTCCATCAACTCCGTAGGAAGATTCCCCCTGGTAGCAGATGTTGATTGCGCCTACGCCGGGGTTATCACCGATGCGGCCATGGATAGGGCTTGTATATCCAGAGGTGAGGGTGAGGTCTCCAGCCAAGGCAGTGCTGGCCCGGTGCCGAAACGGATTGAGCAAGGGGTTGCGAGGGGCAAAATCCTCTACTGGAAAGTGCTGGGCCAGCTTGGTAGCTAGGGCCTGGGGATCCAAATCCACCACCGCTTGCTGGTCGTGGAACACCAGGGGGAACTGGGAGACAGGATCCAAGCCACACCAAAATCGGTGGTCAGACCCTAATGAGAGCCTGCTGCGGCTCCAGCATCTGGGCAGCAGCATTAATGCTTAGTGATTTGGTGCTCAGCTCTGCTTCGGGAGCTTGAGCAGGGTGTCCTTGCTGTCCTTGAGATCCTTCCAGATGCGGCGGATTTCGGCGTAGGCCTGCTCCTGACTCACCTTGCCATTGCTTTGCAGGCCCACCACAAGCCCAACCCTCTCGGCAAATGATTCTAAGTTTTGGTGAAACATCAAACGCTGAGGAGTCCAATCGGAGCCCCGGTAGGCGGAATGGGGTTCCATGGGCGAGCTCAGGCCGTCGGCCATGGCTTCCGGATCGGATGGGGTGGGCCTGGGCCCCGCACTGGACACTGGAAGCTCATGAACTTCCCTTAATTTAGAAGGATTGGATTAAGGAGTGTTGAAGGCTGCTTAGGTGTCGTCAGGAGCACCGGCGGCATCAGGTCGGCGGCCGCAACATGCCAAACCCTCCGATCTGCGCTCTCATGGATCAGTCCACGGGTGGTAGGTGGCTACAGGTGGTGATGTGTCTGCTGATCCAGGCCAGCATCGTTGCCGGTGGCCAACTCTTGATCCGCTGGCAGGCTCCTGATCTGACCCCAACGTGCTGCGCCCCACCCCTGGTGCTCTGAATTCCCACCTGCTGGAGGAGCGGCCTGCCAATTTGCCGGTCCACCTCTACGTCTCTGGCGGGCGGCACCAGAGTTGTTTCAGCGCCGTGTTGTTTGAGCCAGACGGCCCCCGGCTGATTTCCCTGCACAACCCTGCCGAACTTTTGCCTTTGCAGGAGCTCGGCTATCCAATCTGGCTGCGGGTGATGGGCCTGGGCGATCCAGGGGCAGTTGAGGCCATGCTCGACATCGTCCAAGTGCCTCGCATGTTGCTGCCTCCCCTGCTGGAGGTGCCCCAGCGCTCGCGGGTTGATGGGCTAGGGGAGGCCGTGATCGTGGTGCTGCACCGGCTCAGCTTTGCGCGTGATCCCTTGCATCTGCTCAGCTCCCAGGTGGGTTTGCTGCTGCTGCCCAACCTGCTGGTCACCTTTGAGGAGGCGCCGGCGGGGGAGTCGTTTCCGGAGCTCACCGTCTGGCTGGAATCCAGGGTGGGTGCGGTGGAGCATCGCGACCTAGATGACATTCTCCACTTCCTGGTGGATGAGTTGCTCGATGCCCTTTTCCCCATGCTTGAGCAGATCGCCAATCGCCTCGACGACCTGGAAGAAGCGGCCCTGCGGGACCCCAAGCCGAAGTTATTGGCCCGGGCTTTTGTGCATCGCAGCAACCTGCGCACGATTCGCAACCAGGTGTGGCCCCTGCGCCACCAGATCCGGGTGCTGTTGCGCCAAAGGCAGCAGCTACTCGGCGCCGATGCTCTGGTTGGCTTCCAGGAGATGGCCGATCTGGTGGAGTTGCTGTTTGAAAACTGTGAGTTGTTGCGCCACCAATGTGATGCCATCACCCAGGCCTATGCGGCCAGTGTGGGCAACAGGATGAACCAGGTGATGAAAACCCTCACCATCCTCACCAGCATCTTCGCGCCGCTCACCTTCATCGCTGGGATCTATGGCATGAACTTCGCCAACATGCCTGAGCTGCGTTGGCATCTGGGCTACTTCTACTGTCTGCTGTTGATGTCAATCGTGGCCGTAATTCAGACCTGCTGGCTGTGGCGCCGTGGTTGGTTTGCGGATTGGACGGCACCGCGCTGAAGCCACAACCTGGCCTTAACCCCTAAAAGCCCTCGGATCGCCCAGAGTTCTGTTGTGGTTGTGACCGTTATGCGCCCTGTCTTGCGCTTTTCCTGGCTTCCCCTGGCTCTCCTGTCGCTGTTGCCCCTGGGAGTTGCCAAGGCGGCGACCCCGGCTCCGCTGCGCATCGGCGGCTCCAGCACAGTGTTTCCGGTGATGCAGGCAGCTGTTCAGGCTTATCAAAAAGCTGGTGCTAACCGCCAGGTGCGCTTTGAGCTCAAGGAAACGGGCACCTCTGCCGGCTTCCGCCAGTTCTGCAGCGGGCAGCTTTTCCTGGCTAACGCCTCCCGCCCCATCAGCGCCAAGGAGCTCAGGGCTTGTGCCGCCAAAGGGGTGAGCTTCCTTGAGCTGCCGATTGGTTTTGATGCGATCACGGTGGTGGTCAACCCTAAAAACACCTGGGCCAGCCGCATCACCACCGGCGAGCTCTCCCGCCTCTGGAGCCAGGCGGCTGCTGGCAAGGTGACTCGCTGGAGCCAGGTGAACCTGGATTGGCCTGATCGCCCGATTCGCCTATGTGGCCCTGGCAAGGATTCTGGCACATTTGACTATTTCAATAAGGCTATAAATGGCAATGATAAAAATTCCCGTTCTGATGTATTTACTAGTGAAAATGACAACGATCTGGTTGCCTGCGTAGCTGGCAACCCTGATGCTCTTGGCTACTTTGGCTATGCCTACTTCCAAGCCAACAGCAAGCGACTAAAGGCCCTCAGCGTTGTAGGCAGTAAGGGTCCTGCCTATCCGTCACCACAGTCGGTTCAAAAGGAGAGCTATGTGCCCCTATCTAGGCCTCTCTTTATCTATGTGAACGATCAGGCATTGCGCAGCCAGCCCGAACTGCGTAAATTTGTTACCTACACAATGCAAAATGGTTTGAAGCTGGTCAAGCAGGCGGGATATATCCCCATGCCTTCCAGTACCTACCGCCTGGTGGAAAGCAAGCTCTACCTCCAAGTGCTGGGCACGGCTTTTGGCGGCGATTTACCGGTGGGTCTTACCACCGGCCAAGCTTTGCAGCGCAGCCTAGATAGCATTAAGAAATCAGAATTCCGTTGAGTTCCGCATGGTGTTGATGGATCGCTGCCGCGGTTTGGCCAGTGGTGCCTTTGCGCGGGAGCTGGTGCAGAAACAGGTCGCCAAGCTGGTGCAATTGCAGGCGCCGGTTGCGTCAGGAGAGGGCAGCGAGCCGCTGCATCAGATGCGGGTAGCAATGCGTCGGCTGCGCACCACCTTGATTCAGTTTGAGTCGGCCCTGCAGTTGCCAGCTGCTGTTAATGATCAGCGCCTGGCCAAATGGGTGCGCCGTTTGGGGCTGGCCCGGGATCTAGATGTTTTACGCGAACGCCTCGAAGATGGCTTCCTGCCCCAATTGCCGGCAGCGGAGCTGAAGGCCCTGCGCCCAGTTCTCAGGCAGTTGCGCCGCGAGCGTCAGCTAGCCCACGGCCATGTGGTGGAGGTGTTGCAAAGCCGCTCCTACCTAGAGGGGTTGGCTCAGCTTCAGCGCTGGCTGAAGGAGCCCGCCTTCACTTCGCTTGGTGAGCAACCGATTTCACAGTGGGTGCTGGAGTGGCAGGGGCCCGCAGTTTCGGGTCTTTTTCTGCATCCGGGTTGGCAGATCAGCAAGGATTCAGTTCAAAAGAATCCTGCTGAAACCGAGCAGTTGCATGAGCTGCGCCGCCAGCTCAAGCAGGTGCGTTATCTGCTGGAGAATCTTGCTGCCTTGCAAGGTGCCGCTACGGAACCCTGGATTAGCCGCTTCAAGCAGGGCCAGGAGTTGCTGGGGGAGTGGAATGATCTGCAGGTGCTGCAAAGCGCCATCCACGACCAGGTGCCAGGACGGTTTGAAGACACCTTGCCCCAACTGGAGTGGCTGCTTGTGCAACACCAACGCCATTGCTGGCTGCAGTGGCGCGAGCTGGTGGATGAGTTGTTGCCTCAACGCCAGCGCCGCCGTCTGCGGCTTGCTTTGCTGGCGGAGCCGCTGCCTGCTGGGCCGCGATCTTGGCTTGGTGCTGGTTTAAGGCACGCCCTGGCCTGGCTTGGCTAGCAAAATGTGTCGCAGGACACATTGTCTATGTCGCCCAGTTGCTCGTTTTGGCCTTGCTTTATCGATAACTTGCCTTCGACTTCCTTTGTGAAGTCATCCCTATCGGTGTGAGGACCCGATGAATCTTTCCAAAAAGCTGCTGCTAGCTCTAGCTGGCACCGGCATGATGGCTCCCATGGCCGCTTCGGCTCAAGAGCTGGCTTCGTTGAACGGCGCTGCCGCCATCAACGACTACATGCAACAGCAAGACGTTGACCGCTTCCGTGCTTGGGAATCCAAGAACCAAGTCACCAGCGTCACCCAGTTTTCCGACGTTCAGCCCACCGACTGGGCTTATCAAGCGCTGAGCAACCTGGTTGAGAAGTACGGCTGCGTGGCCGGCTACCCCAACGGCACCTACAAAGGCGGCCAGGCCATGACCCGCTATGAAGCGGCTGCCCTGCTCAACGCCTGTCTCGATCGCGTCACTGAAGTGACCGACGAACTGCAGCGCCTGATGGAAGAGTTCAAGGCTGAGCTGGCCACCCTGCGCGGCCGTGTCGATGGCTTGGAGAAGAAGGTGGGCAAGCTGGAGGCCCAGCAGTTCTCCACCACCACGAAGCTGCGTGGTGAAGTGAGCATGATTATCGGTGGATCTCCTGATTATGACGGTGATGGTTCAACCAAAACCACCTTTAACTACGACGTCCGCTTGAGCTTTGACACCAGCTTCTCTGGTAAGGACTTGCTGCGGACCCGCCTGCGTAGTGGCAACTTTAACGATGATCCTTTCGGCAGCAGCGGTAATGTATTCAAGCTAGATAAGGCTGAGGAAAATGCTGTTGATGGCGGCAACGCTGTTTCCATCGATCGTCTCTTCTACACTTTCCCTGTAGGCAATGAAGTGAAGCTTACGGTCGGCGCACTCGCCCGTAACACCGAGATGCTTTCCTTCATGCCAACGGCCTATAAATCTGGCATTCTCGACTTCTTCAACCTTGCCGGCGCGACGGGCACTTACAACAAAGCCACGGGTGCTGCTGCAGGCTTGTCTTGGAAGCAAAAAGTGAAGAAGGGCAATCCCTTCGCGACCTTCGACGTGAACTGGGTGTCGATGGCTGGAGGAGAGGGCGCTGGCTATGCAAACTCCGAAATTGGTGCCTTTAGCTCAGAAGGTGCCCAGAACATCCTGGCCCAGCTTGGTGTTAAAGGTCAGAACTGGGGTGCTGCAGTCGCCTACCGCTACGGCTCCGAAAATGCACGCCTGAGGGATCCCAACACCCCTTCCAGCGACTTTTTCCGTACTCTTGGCGAAGGTCAGGACAGCAACAGCGTCTCGCTTGCTGGCTTCTGGCAACCAATGGACGCTAAGTGGCTTCCCTCAATTTCTGGTGGCTTTAGCTACACCAACTACACCACCGGAGATGACCGGCCATCTGCAGACATCTGGTCGTGGATGGTTGGCCTTCAATGGAAGGATGTCTTCGTCAAGGGTAATAGCGCTGGCTTCGCAGTCGGCGCACCCCTTTACGTAACTAGCAGTTCTGACACCTCCGTCGAACAAGATGCTGGTTACATGTATGAACTGTTCTACAAATTTAGAGTATCCGACAACATTTCCGTTACTCCGGCCGTGTTCTGGATCACTAAGAACTATAATGACGGTAACGCTGGTCAAGGTACTTATGGTGGCGTAATCCAAACCACCTTCAAGTTCTGATCTCCAAAACAGCCCAGACACTCCTCACCGCTTTCTCGTAGCTACAACTCACACACAACTTCGGCCCTCCAGCAATGGGGGGTTTTTTATTGCTTGCGTGGCGACTTTTCGCCAGTCTTGAACGCCCCTTAACCGGGTGATAACGACTGGCGGGAGGCGATCTTGCTATTAATGAGGAGACCCCAAAAGTCTATTTCCATGACCTTCGCCAAGAAGGCCTTGATTGCCGGCACTGTTGCAGCTATCGGTGCTGGCGCAGCTTCTGCCGTCCTTCCTGCGCTTGCTCAGGCCACTATCAGTGGTGCTGGTGCAACCTTTCCTGCCGCCTTCTACCAGCGCGCTTTCGCTGGTGTGGCCAACAAGGTGCGCGTCAACTACCAGTCGGTTGGTTCCGGCTCGGGAGTGCGTCAGTACGTAGCCGGCACCGTTGAATTCGGCGCCACCGACGAACCGATCAAGGCCAAGGAGGCTGCCAAGGTAAAGCGTGGGGTGATCCAGTTCCCCGCCGTGGGCGGCACCATCGCCATCGCCTACAACAAGGCCGACTGCAAGAACCTTAAGCTCACTCAACAGCAAGCTGTCGATATCTTCCTCGGCAAGATCAACACCTGGGATCAGCTCAAGTGTGGCAAGGGCAAGATCACCGTTGCCCACCGCTCCGACGGCTCCGGTACCACCTTCGCCTTCACCAACAGCCTCTCTGCCTTCTCCTCTGAGTGGAAGAGCAAGGTGGGCGAAGGCAAGAGCGTTAAGTGGCCAGTTGGCGTGGGTGGTAAGGGCAACGAAGGCGTTTCGGGTGTGATTCAGAACACCCCTGGTGCCATCGGCTATCTCAACCAGAGCTACGTCAAAGGCGCGATCAAAGCCGCTGCTCTGCAAAACAAGGCCGGCAAATTCGTGCTGCCCACCGAGGAAAGCGGCGCTGCTGCCCTCAACAACATCAAGCTCGATTCGATGCTGGCCGGCGAAGAGCCCAATCCCTCAGGTGCCAACAGCTACCCGATCTCGACTCTGACTTGGATTCTGGCCTACAAGACCGGCAACGGCGACAAGGCTCCAGCTATCCGTCAGGCTTTGATGTTCCTGCTAAGCCCTAAAGCCCAAGGTCAGGCTTCCAGCCTCGACTTCGTGCCACTTAAAGGCAGCATTCTCTCCGCGTCTAAGAAGGCCGTTGGCCAGATTGGCCGCTGAGCATAGACTTCGTGCTTCATGCATACGAATGCCAAGGCCCCGCAAGGGGCCTTTTTATTGGCTTGTTTTTTGGAGAGTTCCTGCTTTGGGCCCTCTTACCAAAGGCTTAGGAGCTAGTTGCTTGTTGGTGCTGTTTCACTGCTGAATCCCTTGCTGGCTGAGGTGTTTGAATAGAAAATTGTATGTCGCAGCATCCATGGGCTCTGTATCAGCAGTGACATGGTCATTTCTATACCTGGCTATTCGGTAATCTCACCGTTATGTCGTTTATCGTGCCAAGTTTGTGAAATTTCCTCGGAAAACCTTGACAGGCTGAAGCTCTAGCTCTCTAGATCAAATTTTGGATGTAGCTGCCGTGGCGGTGTTGGCAAGCGAGTGCTCACCATGGCAGCCAACGCAACCAACACTGCCGAGCTCCACAGGCAGGCTTGCAGGCCGCCCACCAGAAACAGGGCTCCCGATAGCACGGTGCCCAGCAGTCGGCCGGCGGCGTTGGCCATGTAATAGAAGCCCACGTTGAGGCTCACATCCTCCGCTTCCGTGTAGGCGAGGATCATGTAGCTGTGAATTGATGAATTCATCGCAAACACCACGCCAAACACAGCAAGTCCCACCACTACTGCCACCCCAGGCTGGCCAACCTCACGCCACAGGGCAACCGCAATCAGGGCTGGAATAGCTGTGAGAACCGAACTCCAGAACTGCACTGCTGCTATCCCTGGAGGGGCGCTTTGGCCCCAAGCCCGTCGCAGAGCCGGTGCCGATCCCTGCACGATTCCGTAGCCGATAACCCACAGGCCCATGAAGCCGCCCACCTCCCAGAAGCGCCAGCCGAGGGCGCTCTGCAGAAATACGGGTAGGGCCACCACAAACCAAACGTCGCGAGCACCGAAAAGAAAGAAGCGCGCCAGCGAGAGCACGTTGATGCCGCTGCTCTTGGAAAATAGCGCCGTGAAGCTGGGCTTCTGTTTCATCCTGCCGATATCCGCCGGCAGCACCAGTGTCATCAAGAAAGCCAAAAACAAGCCGGCGGCCATTGCTGCTACTGCGGCGTTGAAGCCAATGGTGGTGAGCAACACCCCGCCAAGAAAAAAGCCCACTCCCTTGAGTGCGTTTTTGGAACCGGTGAGAATCGCCACCCACTTGAATAGTTGACCCTCTCCCTTGCTGTGGTCTTCCGGCGTTTCGGCCACTACGGTTTTGATGGCGCTTTTGGCACTCATTTTGTTGAGATCCTTGGCTATGCCGCTGATCGCCTGGGCCACCATCACGTAGGCCACACTCCACCATTTGGGCCAGTCGTCGGCCACTGGGATCAGCATCAGCAGCGCCGCTACCTGCATTAAGGTGCCGCTCCAGAGAGTCAGCCGCAGCCCAAAGCGCGCGCCCAGCCAGCCGCCATAGAGGTTGGTGATGATGCCAAAAAACTCATAAAACAGAAATAGAAAAGCGATCTCAAGGGTGCTGTAGCCAAGCTCGTGGAAGTGGAACACCACGAGCATGCGCAGGGCACCATCGGTGAGGGTGAAGGCCCAGTAATTGGCCGTCACGATCGTGTATTGCTGCAGGGCTGAAAGGGCGCGGCTCATGGTTCTGGTTCAGCGCTCGTCTATCAGGGCCACATGGCTCACCAGATCGGCCATGCGAGAGCTGTAGCCCCACTCGTTGTCATACCAGGCGTACACCTTTAGCTGGGTGCCATTCACCACCATGGTCGAGGCGGCATCGATGATGGCGCTGCGATCATCATTTACATAATCAACTGACACCAGTGGCCTGGTTTCGTAGCCAAGAATGCCACGCAGTGCCCCGTTGGCTGCGACTTCAAAGGCACTATTTACCTCCTCCACTGTCACCTCGCGCATCAGTTCAAATACCGCATCCGTTAGGGAGGCATTCAGCAGCGGTACCCGCACGGCATGGCCGTTTAGTTTTCCTTGCAGCTCTGGAAAGATCATTCCAATTGCCTTTGCTGACCCCGTGGTGGTGGGGATCAGGCTTTGCATGCAGGAGCGGGCCCGGCGTAGGTCGCTTTTGAAACCATCCACCACTACCTGGGTGTTGGTGACGTCGTGCAAGGTGGTGATCGAGCCGTGCTTGATGCCAAAGCTCTCGTGAATCACCTTCACCACCGGCGCCAGGCAGTTGGTTGTGCAGGAGGCGGCGGTCAGCAGGCGGTGCTGGCGTGGGTCGTAGAGCTGGTGGTTGATACCGAAGACAACGTTGAGAGCCTCGGCCCCGGCGATCTCACCCTTCACTGGGCAGGCAACTACCACCCGTTTGAGGCCCACCTGGTCGAAGTAGGGCTGGAGCGTTTCCGGTGTTTTGAACTTGCCGCTGCACTCCAGCACCATCTCCACGCCGGCTTCCCTCCAGGGCACGGCGGTTGGCTTGCTCTCTCTCGTGTAGCTCACCGCCTGGCTACCCACGAAGAAGCCCCGCGTATTTCCTTGCACCGCCTGTTGCCAGCGACCATGCACGGAGTCGAAGGCGAGTAGGTGGGCTGCGGTTTGAGCATCACCGCCGCAGTCGTTGACGTGAACAAGCTCAATGCCGGGACGGCCCCACAAGGCCCTAAACACCAGGCGGCCGATGCGGCCAAAGCCGTTGATGCCGATTTTCATTGATCAGAGCCGACAATGGCGGCATGAGTCGTGAGACCCTAAATCAATATGAGTTGATTCATCAACTAAAATTGGTGCATGAGTGTTCTAGATCACCCTGTGGCGCTTGAGCCTGCCAAGGCTCGGGCCCTGCTGAAGGCCATGGCCGATCCCCTCAGGCTTCAGGTGCTTGAAGCCTTGGGGAGCGGTGAGCGCTGCGTTTGTGAACTCACCAGTGAGCTGGGCTTGGCCCAATCGAAGCTCTCTTTCCATCTCAAGGTGTTGCGGGAGGCTGGTTTGATTGAGGCACGAGATGAGGGCCGCTGGGTTTACTACAGCCTGCGCATCGATGCGATTGAGCAGTTGCGCGGCTGGCTAGGGGAGTTGGCCAGTCGCTGCGCCCAGCCTGCTACGCCCTGTTGTTGAAATGGGATTTTTTGAGCGCTTCTTGAGTCTTTGGGTGGCACTGGCCATCATGGCTGGGGTCACCTTTGGAGCCCTTTTCCCTTCGTTTGCCGAGGCCGTTGCCGCCTTGGAATTTGCTCGGATCAACCTGCCGATTGGCCTGCTGATCTGGGGGATGATCTATCCAATGATGTTGGCAGTTGATTTCAATTCCCTTGGTGGACTCCGTCGTCAGCCGAAGGGATTGATCGTCACTGTGGTGGTGAATTGGCTTATCAAACCGCTCACGATGACGGCCCTTGCCTGGCTGTTCATTCGTGGTCTATTCAGTTCCTGGATTTCAGCTGAGATCGGTGATCAATACGTCGCCGGCATGATTTTGCTTGGGGTGGCCCCCTGCACAGCCATGGTATTTGTGTGGAGCCGGCTATGTGATGGAGATGCTAATTATACCTTGGCGCAAGTGGCTATAAATGACCTGATCATGGTGTTTGCCTTTGCACCGATTGCAGCCCTTCTGCTGGGAGTGAGCAAGGTGATCGTGCCCTGGGACACTTTGGTTGCCGCAGTTGGTTTGTTTGTGGTGGTTCCCCTTGCGGCGGGCTGGCTTACCCGATTGATTTTGCGCTCCCCTGGGCGCATTGGGCGCCTAGAGCAGAGTCTCAAGCCCGTGGCAATTGGCAGTTTAATTGCCACTGTATTGGTGCTATTTATGGTGCAGGCTAGAGCGATCCTGGCCAACCCGCTGGCGCTTATTCTAATCGCTATTCCGCTAATTTTGCAAACTTATCTTGTCTTCTGGATTGGTGCCCAGTGGATGCGTTTTTGGCGCCAACCGCAAAAAGTTGCCGCGCCTGGCGCGATAATAGGTGCTTCCAACTTCTTTGAACTGGCAGTGGCCGTGGCCATCAGCTTATTTGGACTTAACTCTGGTGCCGCTCTGGCCACTGTGGTGGGGGTGCTGGTGGAAGTTCCCGTGATGCTATCGCTAGTGGCGATTGCTAATCGCAACCGGACGCTATTTCCCTATCGTCCTAGCTAGGGAATCGAAATCGAAGTGCAGCAGCAGTTCTTTGAGGTCGAAACTCAATGAGTTATGAAGGTGGTGCGGGTTGGAGAGTCTGTGGCTCTTATGTCTCAATTTAAATAGATGGCCTAGGCAGACTGGGCTTGTCAGTTAGCTAGCCATCGGTGGGGTCGAGGCGCTCCCCCAGCCAGGCCACTGGCAGCATCAGCAGCATCGGCAAGGCGCAGATTCCCAGCTCCTCCCAATTGAGCGGCGCGGTGCCGAAAAAGCGATTCATAGCCGCGCTCTGGCTGAAGACCCACTGCAACGCCACCGTTCCAGAGATGCCGAGCAGCACCGCCGGAGCCCGGGTGAAGGCACTCCAGCCCAGCCGTGGCAGGGCCTGCAGAGCTGAGCGCAGCTGGCTGATGCTCACCAGATAGACAAGATGGGCTAGCACCAGCCCCTGGACGGCCATGGTGCGGGCCAGGGCCAGGTCGCTGCCTCGCCATGTGCTCCAGAGGAACAGGCCAAAAATCACCATCCAGTTGAACATCGACACCACCAGCAACCGGCGGATCAAGCCGCCGGTGAGCAGGGGTTGCTGCGGCGGCCGGGGGGGCTGCTGCATCAACCAGGGGGCCACGGGCTCGAAGGCCAACGGGACCGACATTGTCAGCGAGCAGATCATGTTGAGCCAGAGCACCTGCAGGGCAGTGACCGGCAGGGCGGTGCCGAACACGGCCCCCAGCAGGATCGTCATCGATGCGCCGCCATTGACAGGCAGCACGAAAGCGAGGGTCTTCCGCAGGTTGAGGTAGACCGTGCGGCCCTCTTCCACCGCCCCTTCAATCGTGGCGAAGTTGTCGTCGGTGAGCAGCATGTCTGCGGCCTGGCGCGCCACTTCTGTGCCGCCGGCGCCCATGGCGATGCCGATGTCGGCCTGCTTGAGGGCGGGCGCGTCGTTGACGCCGTCGCCGGTCATTGCCACGACCTCACCGTTGGCCTGGAGGGCCTGCACCAGTTGCAATTTTTGGGCCGGCGTCACCCGGGCAAATACGTCTACCCGATCGACACACTCGGCGATGCCATCCAGCCCGAGTTCGGCTAGCTGGCGGCCATCGATAGCCAACAGTTGCTCAGCTACAGCGGTTGGAGAGCTACCGATGCCAATTTCACGGGCGATGGCGCGGGCCGTTTCCAGATGGTCACCCGTAATCATCTTGACGGTGATGCCTGCCGCCTGGCAGGCCGCCACGGCCTGGATCGCCTCGGGGCGCGGTGGATCCAACATCCCCTGCAGACCGAGGAAATCCAGATCTTTTGCCACATGGTGGTGCTCCAACTGGTGCTGGGAGGCCTCTGCCTGGCCAATGGCAAAGGCCAGCACCCGTTCCCCACGGGCCGCCATCGCACCCACGGCCGCTTCAATAGCCGATCGGTCCAGGTCTTCAGGCAGGCCTAGGCAATTCAGCTGCCGGCTGCAGCGATCCAGGACGGCTTCCACCGAGCCCTTGACCAAGATTCGCTCGCTGCCGTGCAGCGTGGCCATGAACTGCTGTTCGGAAGCAAAGGGAATGGCATCGCGGCGGGGATGGCGCTCCAGCGCATCCTGACGGTCGATTCCGGCCGCATCAGCGGCCACCAATAGGGCCGTTTCGGTGGGATCGCCGACAAGGCCCTCACGGCGGCTCGGTCGGGCGTCGTTGCAAAGCAGGCCCGCCAGCAGGGTTTCCTGCAGGGCCACATTGGTAGAGCCGGCCCGGCCCGAGTTCGGCCAGAGATCCTCGATCGTCATCGCTTGGCTGCCCCCATAGAGGTGCTGCACCGTCATCCGGTTCTGGGTGAGGGTGCCGGTCTTGTCGGAGCAGATGACGGTGGTGCTGCCAAGGGTTTCCACGGCCGGCAGCTTGCGAATGATTGCCCGCCGCTTGGCCATGCGGTTCACGCCTATGGCCAGGGTGATCGTCACGATCGCTGGCAACTCTTCCGGGATCGCGCCCACCGCCAGGGCCACGGCCCCATCGAACATCTCTTCGACGCCCCGCCCCCGCGCCAGCCCCACCAGAAATGTGAGCCCGGCCAGCACAAGGATCAGCTTCAGCAAGCTGCGACTGAAGCGGCCGAACTTGCGGGTGAGCGGGGTAGTGAGATCCACCTGGTCCTGGAGGGAGATGGAGATGCAGCCCACCTCGGTGTCATCGCCCGTGGCCACCACAAGCCCCATGCCCTGGCCCTTCGTCACGAAGCTGCCCCCATAGGCCATGCCGATCCGCTCCGCCAGTGGGGCGGATGCCTCGACGGCGGTGCTGCCCTTGTGAACTGGCATCGATTCCCCGGTGAGGGCCGATTCATCCGTTTGCAGCTGGCGCCCCTCCAGCAAGCGCAGGTCGGCCGGCACCCGCGCCCCAGCCTCCAGCTGCACCAGATCGCCCGGTACCAGCTGCTCCGACGCCAGTCGCTGGCGCGCACCACTGCGCACCACTTCCACTTCAGTGTGCACCGATTGCGCCAGGGCGGCGATGGCGTTCTCGGCCTTGCTCTCCTGTACGAAGCCGATCACGGCATTGATCACCGTGACGCTCCAGATCACCAAAGCATCGCGGGGATGTCCCAGCAGCGCTTTCACCGCCCCCACCACCAGCAGGGGGATCAACAGTGGATTATTGAACTGGAGTAAAAACTTCAGCCAGCCGGGCTTGCCGCCTCGGTTTGTGAGCGTATTGGTGCCATGGGTATGCAGCCGTCGCTTAGCTTCCGCCTCGCTCAGGCCCCAGGTGCCATCGCTCTGCAGGGCCACCACCACATCGGCCGCTGGCAGGGCATGGGCTGGTGCGGGCAGGGGCTGCATGGAGCGGCTCAGGGCTTGAGATCAAGCCCTAGCGCATTTCCCATTGCCTGAGCTCGCGAAACACAAAACTGGGGTTGGATGGTGACGTCAGGGCCCACCAGCACCCTTTGGCAGGACAAGCCTTCAGCTCAAGAGCAGCTCCAGCCCAGCCAGGCCAGCTCCGGTGGCAGCCGCTGCACCAATCACTTGCAAAACGCTCCAGCGCCCCTTGAGTTGGGCCAGTAGCCCCAGTGCCACCACTAGTGCCGCTGTGGGACTGAATGCTCCCAGTGGCCAGAGAACTGGAGCCGAGAAGAACGCCGCCAAACTGGCTATCACCCCGACAACGGCTGCGGTGATCGTCGTGAGTGGCGCGCTGAAACGCAGGTCACCGCGGCTGGTCTCCACTAGAGGTGCCCCAGCGAGAATCAACCCAAAGGACGGCAGAAACGTGAACCACACGGTAATCAGGGTGGTAGCTACGGCCAGCGCCAAGCTGCCCCCCGCATCAGCGAGGCCAGCTCCGAGGCCCCGGTTCCAGCCGCCCATGAAGCCCACGAAGGCCACCACCATGATCAAGGGCCCTGGCGTGGTTTCCCCTAGGGCCAGGCCATCAAGCATCTGGCTGGCTGTAAGCCAGCCGAACTGCTCCACGGCACCTTGGGCCACGTAGGGGAGCACGGCGTAGGCCCCCCCAAAGCTGAGCAGGGCCACGCGCGTGAAAAAGCGAGCCATCACGGCCAGGGTGCCGTTCCAGCCGCCAATGGCACTAAGCAAGGCCAAGGGGATCAGTAGGGCTAGCCCCCAGGCCAGCAAAATGCGCGCCAACTGGCGACGCGAGAAGCGGCAATGCTCGGGTGTGGGCGTGTGGTCGCCATGAATGGGCTCTTGCTGCTGCAGGGCAGTGGTTTCGCTTGTCGATGCGCTCAGCTGGGTGTCTGGGCTGGGGTGTGTGGGGGCAAATAGCAGTCCAGGTCGCCAGCGGCCTGCCACCAAGCCGCTGAGAGCTGCCCCAAGCACCACCAGTGGATAGGGCAGGCGCAGCATCGCCAGGCTCACAAACGCCGCTGCGGCAATGCCGATCAGCAGGGGTGTGCGTAGGGCCCGCTGGCCGAGCCGCCAGGCCGCCACAATCACAATTGCCAGCACGGCTGGCTTGAGCACGACGAACACACCCATCAGCAGCGGCAGCTGGCCCCAGAGCCCATAGGCAGTGGCCAAGGTGGTGAGCACCAGCACTGATGGGGCGAGGAACAGTCCGCCGGCGATCAAGCCGCCTGGCACTCCATGCATCAGCCAGCCCAGGTAGGTGGCCAGCTGGGTGGCCTCCGGACCCGGCAGGAGCATGCAGTAGTTGAGAGCGTGCAGGAAGCGCCGCTCTGACAGCCAGCGTCGGCGATCGACTAGCTCCCGGTGCAGCAGGGCAATTTGACCCGCCGGCCCCCCAAAACTCACCAGGCCCAGCTGCAGCCAGAAGCGAGATGCTTCTTTAAGGCTTACGGCTTGCCTCGGGGTGAGGAGATTCATCCTGATAAGTGGACCAACCCAATCACCAACATGCTGCTCCCCAGCCTGTTGCTTTAGCCCGTGGCGCCGCTGGTGAGTGGAGTTGAGCATCGCGCTCCAGGGCCAGGCAACCCCACGGCAGGGGAGCGGCCGCGCCAGACTCTTAGGTAACGAACCATCACAGTGATGCCCAAGCCTCTTTGGCTGGTGCGTCCCCGCCCAGACGGGGGCTGCGATTACGTGAGTTTCCTGCCCGCCCAGGGACCTATTGGTGTGACCACAGTTGAGATGCGGGAAGGTAGCCACTTGCCACCCCAGCTTCCCCTGCTCAAACACCGCAAGCGTTTGGGGGCCGAAGAGGCTGAGAGCTGCAGCCGCCGTCTGCAACTCGAGGCTGGATTTCTCTCCTGTGAGCCCCTGTTTTAGTCAGGCCTAGATACGCTGACTCAAGGGAACGTTTTGTGATCCCCTCTGTGCCGTTCCGCGGCTTGTCATGACCCAACGCTCCGACCAGTCATCACCGGCTGCCGACCCCTCTGGCCCTTACGAGCGCCTGGGCGTGCCTGCTGATGCTGGCTTCGACGAGGTGCAAGCGGCCAAATTGGCCCGGCTCGACGAGGTAGGGGACGACACGATGGCCCGCTCGCGAATCGAGGCTGCCTACGACGCTGTCTTGATGGAGCGACTCAAAGAGCGTCAGCAGGGTCGCGTCAGTAGCGCGGCTAAGTCCGCGTCCCAGCGGGAGCAACTAGCGCCGCCGCCGCCCAAGCTGGCGGTACCGGCCCTGCCCCAGCTGCAGTTGCCCAGGGTTTCCGCCCCCCAGCTGAGACTTCCTGGCCTGGCTCTGGCTACTGGTCGGGAGCTCTGGTTCCCCCTGGCCACATCTGGAGCTTTACTGCTTCTACTGCTGCTTGCTCCAGGCTTCCCTGCCGATCTGGTGCTGGCCTTCGCTACCGCAATGGCAGTTATCAACCTGCAGTGGCGCAACCGGCGCTTCCTAGCGGCGGTTGGCTGGGGCTTCGCCCTTCTCTGCGCCGGATTGCTCGTAGGCGCGATTTTGGCCGGCGCTCTCTCCAGCTCCTTGCCGCTCGGGTTGCCATTGAGCTTGACCCAAGTGCAAAGCCTTCCGGCTCTGCTGCTGCTATTGCTTGGAGCCCTGCTGATCGGTTGAGCTGGTTAATCACTTAACCAGCTAATCGTTTAATTTTTAGATGAGAGCGGGCTGTCTATTTACAGAATATGGCTTGCTATTTAAAGAGCAGTAGCAAACTCGGCGATTAGTTCGCTAAGCTCCTCTGCCCCAACCGTGTAGATCTCATTGCAGAAGTGACAGATAAGTTCGGCGTGGCCGTCTTCCTCCAAGATTGAGTTTAGTTCGGCGTGGCCAAGCAGCTTTAGGGCGCTGACGCTGCGCTCCCGGCTGCAGGGGCAGTGGAACCGCACCGGCGTACAGGCCTCAGCATCTTCCAGGGGCTGGGGATCGAGGTCTGGAAAAATATCTTCGAGCAGCCTGTGTAGCTGGCCTTCGCAGTCGGCTAGTCGCTGGCTGAAGTGCTTCACTTCGCGGCAGCGCTCCTCGAGAAGGGCTACTAGGGCTGGTTCGCGTGCGGCCTTTGGCATCACCTGCACCAGCACGCCGCCACTGCAAAGCACGCCACTGTTGTTGAGCTGCTCGCCCACAAATACCGCTGAAGGAGTCTGCTCGGAGTGCAGCAGATAGGAGGCCAGATCTTCGCCGATGCCGCCGCTCACCAGCTCCACCGTTGAGCTGAAGGGCTCGCCTTCGCCCAGATCTCGCACCACGTGCAAGTAGCCGGTGCCGCAGGCGGTTTTGAAGTCCAAGTGGGCCAGGCCTTCTGGATCTTTGACCAGCTCGAGCTCCAAGCCCGGGCAGCCCACATGGCCGCGCACCGTGCCGTTGCGGCCCGCATCCACCATCAGGCCCTTCAGGGGGCCGTCTGAGGCGATGCGCAGGTTGACGCGGCCATGGGCCACCTTCATCGAGCTGGCCAGCAGCAGCCCAGCCGTCATGGCGCGGCCCAGCAGGGCACTGGCAAGAAAAGAGAGCTGGTGCCGCTCCCTGGCGGTGCGGCTGGCCTGGGTGGTGCTGACCGCCACCATGCGGATGCCGCCACCGGCGGCCGTGGCCCGGAGAAGTTGGTCGCTCAAGGCTGGTTTTCCTGGGGTGTGGCCATCGTTGGAGCCATCGTAGGCAGTGCGCCGAGGGGTTCTAGCTGGCCCCGCTCCAGCCGCCAGCCGCCATCGATCACGCCGCGAAATAGCTCCGGCTCGTGGGTGACCACCAGCACGGCCCGCTCCTGGGAAAGGGCCGCCAACAGCTCCAGGATTTCGCCACGAACGGCCCAGTCGAGGCCTGCGGTGGGTTCATCCAGCAGCAGCACCCGCGGGTTGCGCAGCAGCTGCACTGCCAGGGCTAGGCGCCTTTGCTGGCCGCCGCTCAGCTGCTCCGGCGCCTGCTGCAGTGATAACCCCTCCATACCCACCAGCTGCAGGGCTGCCTGGGCCTCTTCTGCCGTGAGCCGGCGGTGACCGAGCTTCAGCTCCTGCCCCACGCTGAGGCCGAGGAAATGGCGCTCCGGAAATTGAAACACCAGGCCGCATAGCCAGCGCAGCTGGCGGCCATTGAGCTGCTGGCCTTCCCACAGCACCTGGCCGCCCGAGGGCTCGGCCAAGCCGCTGATCACTTCCAGCAGGGTGGTTTTGCCACTGCCACTGCGACCGGCCACCAGGGAAGCGCGGCCCACGGCCAGGCTGAGGCTGACGCCGCAGAGCACCGGTGCCACCGCCGTGGCCGGTTGGTAGCTGACGTTGCGGAGCTCAAGCATTACCCCAGCATGCCGGCGGGCGTGTTTGATTGAGCCAGTTCTGTGCTGTAGCCAATCCGCCATGGAGGTGCGCTTCCGCGAATTCAATCCCTTCAACTGCTGGATCTGGATGCGTTTCCCCCACCCGGTGGGTTCGGGTGAGCGCGGCTACCTGGAAACCGCCTTCGATAGTTGGTTTTACCTGGGCAAGTTGGGTGGCTTCAACGCCGAAAACCTCCAGTCCCACGAGGAGGGCGCCGAGCTGGGCTGGATGGCCTACAGCCACGAGGCGGCTGCCGGCGCCCTGCCAGCCCTGATGCACAACATGGGCCCAATGGAATACCAGGAGGAGTGGGCGCGCTGCTGGGTGGATCTCGGCACCAGTGATGCCTTCGCCCTCGACGTGTTGATCAATGCCCTGGGCCAGCTCAACAACGACGTGCTCGAAATTGAGGAGTTGCTGATCGGCGGCCTCAACGAAGACTGGCCGATCGAGGAGCAACCCGATGCCCTGTTCCCTGGCCTCGATGAGCTTGATGACGAAGAAGATGAAGAAGAAGAGGACGAAGACGAAGAAGATCCTGAGCCCCGGGACTAGGAAGCAGCGTGACCCGGGACCTGCGCCGTCTGCTAATCACCCCCGGTCGCTTGCCCGCCGCTCCCTCTGCTGGCGCTGAGCTGGAGCTGGAGCGCCAGGAGCTCCACTACCTCAGCCGGGTACTGCGCTTGCGCCCCGGCGATCGCTTTGCGGTAGTGGATGGGGCAGGCAGTCTTTGGACTGCCCTGTTGGGCCCTGCCGATCAGGCTCTGCTGGAGCAGCCCCCCAGCTCCCCCCTGGCGTTTGAGCCTTCACCAGCGCCGCCACTGCAGCTGGCGCTGGCCCTGCCAAAGCGCGATGCCGACGTGTTGCTGCGCATGGCCTGTGAACTTGGTGTGGATCGGTTCACCCCTCTCCAGGCAGAGCGCAGCGTTGCCGCCGACTCCCTGAAGCCGCAGCGGGCACAGGCGATCCTGCGGGAGGCGGTGGAACAGTGTGAGCGCCTGTGGCAACCCCAGCTGGAATCGCTGCGGCCAGCCGCCGAGCTGCTGGGGTCCCGGCCGCCCGGTGGCTCAGGCCGGGGGCTGCTGTGCACCACCAGACGGCCGGGCCTGGCCCTGCTAGCCCAGGCGCTGAAGACCTTAGGGGGCCCGCCTGGGGCCAGCGAGCCGCTCACTGTGGCGATTGGCCCGGAGGGGGGCTGGACTCCAGGGGAGGAAGCCTTGGCGCTGGCCCACGGCTGGCAAGCCGTGAGCTTGGCCGGCACGATTTTGCGCAGCAGCACTGCCGCAGTGACGGCAGCAGGGCTGCTCAGCCACTGGCGTGCCCAGCAGACTGGCGCGCCCAGCTGAGTTAGTTGCGGAACATGCCGGAAGCCATCGCCTTATAGCTAGCCAGGTTGGCGCCGGCTAGGCGACGGCGGCTGGGCAGGGCGTTGGCCGGGTTGAGGCAGTCGGGGGCGAAGGTGGCGTTGCTGGGTGGGGGCAGGGCCTCCTGGGCGGCCCGCAATTCGGCGGCGATCGCTTCAGCCGTGGTGGCTGCCGAGCCTGCTGGAGCTGGGCTGGCTGGCGTTGCTGCGGCAGTCGCTGTGGTTGGACTGGACGGCCCAACGCCTACTTGGAATGTTGCCGCTGGGCTGGCTTCCTGTTCGCTGGGATCGGGCTTGGCCTCGGCGATCGCCACCTGCGCTGGTGTGGCACCTTCGCTGCCCAGATCTAAGAAGAAGGAGGCCTTGCGGTTGAACACCATCACGGCAGCAGCGTCGTATGGGGATTATCCGTTGCTGCGCTGCCCGGTGACGCTGCTGCCGCGCTGTGCAACACACTTTGTTGGCGCCGCTGCTGCCCTGTGCTGATCTCTGCGCCGGCCCTTGTAGTGCCGGCCCTGCTCTCCCCCTCCCTCGTCGCCCCCCAGGCCTGGAGCCACTGGCTCCTGGCAGTGACTCTCAATGCGGTGTTGATCTCCCTTGCCCAGCGCCTGCCCCTGCTCACCCGCGCTGGCTGGGTGCATGCCGGCATCCTCGGCAGCTTGCTGTGGGGTTGCCTCGGCCTGCGGGGCTGGCTGGCGGTGGTGATCTATCTGGCCCTGGGCTCCCTGGTGACGCGCCTGGGTTTTCGCACCAAGCAGGCGCGGGGATTGGCGGAGGCGCGGGGCGGGTTGCGAGGGCCGGAGAACGTTTGGGGCTCGGCCGCCACTGGCGCCCTGCTGGCTGGCGCCGCCGCCCTGGCGCCGGCAGCGGCGCCGCTGCTGCTGGTTGGTTTTGCAGCCAGCTTCGCCGCCAAGTTGGCCGACACATTCGGCAGTGAAATCGGCAAGCGCTGGGGGCGCCACACGCTGCTGATCACCACCTTGCGTCCGGTGCCCCCCGGCACTGAAGGGGCGATCAGCTTGGAGGGCACCGCCGCCAGCCTGGCGGGCAGTGCACTGATGGCGGCCCTGATGCTGGCCCTGGGGCTGCTGGCTGGCAGCGGCGCCTGGCTGCTTGTGACCCTGGTGGGACTGGCGGCCACCTTGATCGAAAGCTTGATCGGAGCCAGCTTCCAACAGCGTTGGGGCTGGCTCAGCAACGAGCTGGTGAACGGACTTCAGACAGCGATCGGGGCGCTGCTGGCGATGGCGTTCTCCTGAAGCCAGGCCAGTAGGGCCTCGCCACGCTGCCGGGCTTGGCGGCTGCTGAGCTTGAGCTCAAGGGCCAGCTCGCACCAGCCCAGACCCTCGATCCAGTGACCCAGCAGCAACCGCTGCTCGATGCCGCCCAGCCGGCCTAGCTGGGTCTGCAACCAGTGGGCCTCTAAAACTCTTTCGCCAGCTGCCTGATCGGTGCTCAGATCGTCGCCCGGATCATCGCCGGCGCTGGTTGCGGTGGCGGAACCGGCTGCCAGCTGGTCGAGCAGGGTGCCCGCCTGCTCGTCTTCGCCGCTGAGCGGGGCATCGAGACTGCGCACCTGCAGGGCCCGCTGCACTGCGCCGGCCTCCTCAAGTTGGGCGGTGCTGCAACCCAGGGCGTTGGCCAGGTCTGCAGCGGCAAGCGGTGCCAGACCCTGGCCGCGGCGCTGCTCCTGCAGCCGCCGGGCCCGTTGCTGTAGCTCCCGCAGCCGCCGGGGGGTATGCAGGGGCTGGCCGTGGTCGCGGACGTCGTGAAGCATGGCGCCGCGGATGTAGGGCACCGCATAGCTGCTGAGATTGCAGGTTTGGCGCAGGTCGAAGGCCTCCACGGCCCGGATCAGCCCAAGGCAGCCTGCAGACACGAGCTCATCAAAAGATTGACCCGTGCGCTGGCTCTGGCGCTGGGCCACCATGCGCACCAGGGCCAGGTTGTGCTCCACCAGGGCGTTGCGCCACCAGAGCTTGGTTGCGGCGTCGGGGCTGGCGGCCATGGCCTCAAGCCAGCTGCGGTTGCGGGTGTGCAGCTGGGCTGGATCGGCTTGGCCGCTGCAGCGCTGGCGGGCAGATGTTTTTGGGCAGGAGGTGGCCATGGGGCGGAGGCGTCGGTGTTTTTACCGTCGCCGCGGTGCCCATGCGGCTGGCTCCCCCAAGGCGGTGAACCGCTCTCACCCGAATGGGTGATAAGACACCGCCGCTCAGTAGCCCAAGGGGGTGGGCTCTTGGCGCAGCTGCAGATCGGCCCAGTCCAGAAGGGCCGGCCAGGAGCGCACCCGCTCAAACACCCGGCGATGGCCCTCACTGTTGAGGTGCAGGCCGTCGTTGCTCAGCCATAGGGGCCAGTCGGAATCGGCCAGCAGCCCCTCCAGCAAGGGCAGGAACGGCACATTCGCCTCCAGGCAGGCCTCTTCCAGCAGGGCCTCGTAGCGACGGATGTCTGCCAGGGAATACCAGAGCACCCCGGCGTAGGGCATGGCGCTCTCCTCCACCGGGGTGAGCCCGATCACATGCACCGCAGCGATCTCCTTGGCCTTGTGCAGCAGCTGCTGCAAGCCAAACAAAAAGCCTTCGGCATCCAGCTGGGGGCGCCCATCAGGCCGTCCCACTCGGGCGGTGTCGTTGAGGCCTATGCCGAGCAGGATCCCCTGCGGCAGCTGGCGCCGTAGCTCACCGCGGCAGCCAACCTCAGCGCTGAGGCGGGCTGCCAGTCGCTCCAGGCCATCGCCACGCACGCCGAGGTTGTAGAGCACCGGGCCGCCCGGCAGTTCCATCCAGTGGCGCCGCAGCCGCTCGCACCAGCCCCCCTCAAGGGGATCACCCCAGCCAAAAACACCGCTATCGCCAAGTGCCACCAGCTTCCTGGGGATGGCCATCACCATGGGGGGTCTCCAGCAGCCACTGGCGTGCGCGGTCGCTGAGATCTTCCCCCAGCAAGGTCAGCAGCGAGTAGGCCAGCACCAGGGCCAGCAGTTGGTCGCCGGCAAACGAACTCAGGGCTTCCAGCAGCTGGCTGCCCAAACCCGTGGCTCCCACCAGCCCCACTACAACCGATTCGCGCAAAATCACATCAGCCCGGTAGGCGCCATAGGCCAAGTAGGGCCGGGCCAGGCCGCTGAAGCGGCCGTAGAGCAGGGCCAGGCGCGGACCCACCCCTGCGGCCAGCAGGGCCTGCTCCTGTTTGCCGCCACTGGTTTCAGCGGCTTCTAGGAGTAGGCGGCCGAGAATGCCTAGGTTGTGGAAGCCCAGGGCAAGGGCGCCTGTGAGCACCCCGGGCTGGAGCACAAACAGCAGCAACAGGGCCGTCAGCGGTGGCGGCCATAGCCGGCCCAGGGCCCACAGCCCCCGCACCAGCGCCCCCGCCGCCGGCCAGGGCGTCGCAAGCAGCAGCAGCAGCGGCGCCAACCCCACAGCTAGGGCCGCGGCTACCAAGGTGAGCACCAGGGTGTTGCCGATCAGGCTCGGCCAGGGCAGGGCGGCCACGGCTCCCCAGTCGGCGGCGCCCAGCGGTGGCAGGCCTTGCCACTGCAACAGGGTGGCGGGCTGCACCTCGAGGCGCCAGGCCACCACCACCAACACGGGCAGCAGGACCATGGCCCCAGCCACCATCTCCTGGCCCTGGCTGCCCACCCCCCGCTTGCTCAGTCCCAGCCGTGCCGGCATGGCCCAGCGCCGCCGCAGCCAGCCCATCAGGGCTTCCAGCAGCAGCATCACCGCCAGCAACGCCCACAGGCCGCTCCAAAGCTCGTTGAAGGCCAGCGATTGCAGGGTGAGGCGCAGCTCGGTGCCCAGCCCGCCCAGGCCAAAAACCCCCAGCAGGGTGGCGCTGCGCAAGGCGCATTCGAGCCGGTAGCCGCTGTAGCTGATCACCTGGGGCAGCAGGGGTGGCCCCAGGGCCGTGAATAGGGCGGTTGGGGCGGGGCTACCGCCGCAGCGCAGGGCTTCCAGGCTGGCGGTGGGCAGGGCATCCAGCAGGTCGCTGACCACCCGGGCTACCAGCGCTCCAAAGGGAATGGCGATTGCCACTACCGCCACCACTGGTTGCAGCCCGACCACCTGCAGCAGCAGCAGCCCCCAGAGCAGTTCGTGAATCGAGCGCGGTATGGCTAGTAGGCGGCGTATCCAGCTGGCTGGAGCGGCGCTGCCGTAGCAGGTGCGCCACACCACCCTTGAACTAGCGATTCCCAGCACCAAGCCCAGCACCAGGCTGCCGGCCCAGCCCAATAGGGCCATGCCGGCTGTCACGGCAAGGCCACCCAGCACCGAGCCCAGCACTATTGGATGCAGGGAAGGCCGCAGGGCCGCGGCAGCAAATTGCCCCACCAGCTCCCAGCCACCGCCATGGCTGATCCCCGGCAGCAACGCCAGCAGCGGCAGCACAACTAGGGCGGGCAGCAACACCCACAACGGCGCCGCTGGTCTCATGCCCCTGGGGTCCCGGCGTAAAGCTCCTCGAGCTGGCCTGGCTCAAGGCTGGCCATGGGTTGGTCAAAGACAAGGCGGCCGGCCCGCAGCCCCAGCACCCGATCAAAACCAGCCAGCAAATCGGGACGGTGCAGGCTCAGCAGCAAGGCCCGAGGCGGCTTGGCAAGGTCTAGTAGCAGCGTTAAAAGCTCGTCGGCCAGGCGGGGATCAAGGCTGGCTAAGGGTTCATCGGCTAGCAGCAGTTGGGGCTCCTGTCGCAGTAGTCGGGCTAGGGCCACCCGCTGGCGCTGGCCGCCGGAGAGGGCGGAGACGGGCTGGTTGAGCAGGGCTGGATCGAGATCAAGCCGCTGCAACATCGTTGTGCAGGCCTTGGTTTCTAGGGGCATCAGCAGGTTGAGCAGGGCCCGCGGCCAGCCCCAGACCGCTAGCCGGGCGGCGTTGAGGTTTTGCTGCACGGTCAGCTCCTCGATCAGGCGCAGGTCCTGCCAGAGGGTGCCGATCCGGGCCTGCTGCCTTCGCCGGGCCCGTCCGCTGCGGGCCCGGGCCTCCCCCTGCCAAAACACCCTGCCCTGCTGCGGGGTCAGCAAGCCATTGGCCACGGCAAGCAGGGTGCTTTTGCCAGCACCGCTGGGACCCAGCAGGGCAATCCGTTCACCGGCATCAACCTGCAGCGATACCCCATCAAGGCGAGGCTGGCTGCGGCCCTTG
Organism: Cyanobium usitatum str. Tous; assembly: GCF_963920485.1. Classification (NCBI taxonomy): domain Bacteria; kingdom Bacillati; phylum Cyanobacteriota; class Cyanophyceae; order Synechococcales; family Prochlorococcaceae; genus Cyanobium; species Cyanobium usitatum. The sequence continues at coordinate 712,954 of NZ_OY986431.1, forward strand.
ACGGTGATGTCTTGGAGAATCAGTAGGGACGTCACATGCGGGCCTGGTTCATCTGGTGATCTGGCTTTTAGCCTTGCCCGCTCAGTATTTCTTGCAATTTTGCCTGCAGGCTGTCGCGAACCTCCGGATCTCCCACCAATCGCAGGATTCCTTCCCGGGGCCACCAGTTGAGCTTGAGATTGCTGACGCCATCGTTAAAGACGGCCAGCTCAAAAGCCCCCTTGTGTTGCCATTCACACGGCACCCCAAGTTGGGCAACCAGCTGCTTGAGCTCGTCCAGGGATCCCTTGAACTCCACGGCGAACTAAGCGGCATCGAACCTCAGATTAGGCCCCTGCAAACCGAAAGTTTTCTTATTTCAGTAGCAATAGGCACGTTTGCCGAGGACTTGATCGGCTTTTATGTTGTGTATAAAGCATGATTTGTCGAATTCAAATTTGGCAATCTGATCAATCATTTTGATCCTTTCATGGTGTCAATATCCTCTCGTTCAGATGAATTCGTCGGTCTTTTTAGTCTGTTTGATCAAGACGGAGATGGGAAAATATCTGCGGATGAAGTGGAGCATGTTCTCGCCAGCATGGCCGGAGTGATTGCTATTGAAGATCGCCAAGCTCTGCGTGATCTGGTTGGCTGCGATGGGGAGCTGGAGCTGGCGGCTTTCAGCGGCTGGGCCCAAGGCCGGCCAGGTTTGGCTGTTGCCTCATGCCTGCGCGAGATCTTTGAGTTAGTTGATACTGATGGCAGCGGCAGCCTCAATTTTCAGGAGCTGGAGGTGCTGCTCGCGGCCCTAGCGCCCTCGTGCGCCGATCTGCCAGCGGCAGATCGGTTGCTGGCGGCCCTCGATCGAGATGGCGATAACTGCATCAGCGTTGAAGAATTTCTGCAGCTACTCGAAGCCGATGCGGTGATCGAGCTGTCGCTGGCAGATCTGAAGCGACTGAAAAAGACCCTGGCTCAGTATGTAAACGCCTCCAGCCGCCCCAGGGTTGCCTTGGTCGAGGTCGATTGCGACCTTGGTGCCGGCACGCCGGGAGCTGGTTCTGGCATTGATTTGCTCAAGCAGGCCGCTGCCCGTCAGCAGGGGCTGCGCCAAATCAGCGATCGTTTGATTGAGGAAATAAAGGATCAGACCAGGCCAGGTGTCCGAGCCGCGGAGCTGGGCTCCGCCACCGCCACCCCCCACGCACGCCATATCGAGACGATTGCCGGCGTGATGCGGGACGCGGCCGCCTTGGTGGCCTCCACGCTGGAGCGCGGGCTGTTCCCAATCGTGATCGCTGGTGATCACTCCACGGCTGCCTCAACCATCGCTGGCATTCGCCAGGCCCATCCCGATCGGCGCCTAGGCGTGGTGTGGATCGATGCCCATGCCGATATCCATTCCCCATACACCACTCCCTCCGGCAACATGCACGGCATGCCTTTGGCCATTGCCTCGGCTCACGACAACACCATGGAGGCCATCAACGAGCCCGATTCAACGACCAGGTTGCTTTGGCAAGAGCTCCAATGTCTCAATGGCACGGGGTATCCATCGATCACGCTTGAAGATCTAATTTATGTGGCAGTTCGTGATACGGAACCGGCAGAAAATGTCACACTTGAGCAGTTCTCTATCCCGGTTATTACGACGGATGATGTTCGGCGATTCGGACCAGAGCAGGCAGCTCAGCGCTGCTTAGACCATCTCAGCCAAGTCGAATTAATCTATGTGAGCTTCGATGTGGATTCCATGGACTCCACTATCTGCAAGGGCACCGGCACGCCCGTGCCTGGTGGTCTTTGGGCTGATGAGGCTCGCCAGCTCACCCGGTACCTACTGGCAGACCCCAGGGTTTGCTGCTGGGAAATCTGTGAAATCAACCCCCATCTAGATAGTCTTAATACCTTGGCTGAAGTGTCACTTAGCGTTTATCAGGATGTGTTAGAGGTGCTCGACTCCCGCCTCTAGGTCGATGGACAGGTCTGTGAAATCGGCTTTTGAGCTGCTTAGAGATTTGCTCGAGCCTGCTGTTGACCTGCCCTCCAGGCTTCAACAGCTGCTGCCCACCATGGGCACCCTGCATCAGCTGCACGGCCCTGTCGCGCGAATCAACCCCGGCCTGGTTTCGCTGCTGGCAGGTTTGCGTGGCATGGCCCAGGTGATCTTCATTAACAATCCCCTCAGCGGTCTGGTGTTGCTGCTCGCCTTCCTGGTGCAGTCGCCTTGGTTTGCCCTGTTGGCCCTGCTGGGTACCGCAGCTTCCGACTGCACAGCTCGGCTCCTCGGCTTGGCGGAGGGATTGAGGAGCGAGGGTATCTACGGCTTCAACGGCGCCTTGGTGGGCTGCGCCGTCGCCAATTTCGCCCAGTTCGATAGCCCCCTCTCCAGCCTGATTTGGGCTGCTTTGGTGCTGCTTGGTGGGGCGCTGACCACCTTGCTGCTTGAGGGGCTGGGCAGGGGAATCAACCGTTCCCTGGGGCTACCCCCACTCACCCTGCCGTTCATTCTTGTCACCTGGGGCTTGTTGGCGTTGGCTTCGCTTGCGCCGGCGGCGGCATTGGTGCTGGCCGAACCGGTCTCGATGCCCGAGCTGGCCAGCAGCTCCCAGGCCCTCAGGGATGGGCTGCTCCGATCCGCGGGTCAGGTTTTTCTCTGCTCCAACCCCTGGAGTGGCTTGCTGGTGCTACTTGCCACAGCCCTAGCCAGCCCCCTTGCCGCGGGACTGGGTTTGCTTGGTGCCCTAGCTGGCATGGCAACGGGCCTGCTGCTCGATGCCCCTTTGGAGGCGATCGCCCAGGGCCTCTGGGGATACAACGGCTTGCTGGTGGCGATTGCCTTGGGGGGGATTTTTTACGCCCCCAGCTGGGCCAGTTTGGCGGTGGGTCTGGGCGGGGCGGCTCTGACGAGCCTGTTCCAGTTTTGTTGGAGCTTCACTCCAGCTCCGGGCTGGCCTTCGCTCACCTTGGCTTTTGTGCTTGCCACCTGGCTGATTCAGCTGCTGGTGCGTCGTGCCTTGCCGGCCCTGCTTCCGGTTTCGCTGCACGCCATCTTGACCCCGGAGGAGCATCGTCAGCGCTTTGTGTTGGCCCGCACCCTGCTTGCCGATTTTCGTCAAAACCTGCACCTGGCAATCACAGGCCAGCGCCGCGCTTTTTTGGTTGGACGGGTTCCGGCGCAGCTGCGGCAACAAATGTCGGCCTTGTTTCAGCGACTCGATCAAGACGGCAATGGCGTTATCAGTGCGGCGGAGCTGCTCGAGGGTCTGGGGATTGATCCCCAGCAAGCCGGAGAGGCTGGGGTGCTGGCAGCCCAGTTGGCAAGTGTGCTGCAGGCCATGGACCTGGATGGGGATGGCCGGGTGGATGCTGAGGAGTTTGGTGAGCTGATGCTTCGCCTGCAGCGCTTGCGCCTTGGCGAGGCTCGCCTGCTCAACTATTTGCTGCCAATCGATGCCAACGGCGATGACCGGCTTGATCCGGCCGAGCTCAGACGTCTGCTGGCCAGTGTGGGCGAACGGCCTCTTAATGCTGAGGAGGAGTCCTTTCTCTTCAGCCGCTCTGCCGATGGCCTCACCTGGCTCCAGTTTGTAGACCAGCTGCTACTTACATGAACCTGCGATCCCAACCTGAAAGCTGCTTCAGACCAGGGTGAGGCGGTAAACGATCAGCGCCAGGATCAGCGCCACTAGGGACACCTCAACTAGATCAGGGCCGCGGGGATTCATTGACATCTCAGGTGCGCCGCCGGTCAAGGCTGGCCGCTGAGGGCAGGGCCAGGGCCAGGACCAGGGCGGGAATTTCGATCAGCAGTTGGCCGTTGCCGAAGGTGATGAAGGCCAGATCAAGAAAGGCGATGCTGCGCAGAAACAGGGACCAGGCCTCATCGCCTTCATTGTTGGCGCGGCTCCAGAGCACAAAGCCGGCCAGCAGCAGGATCAAGTCAATCAACCAGACCACGGATCTGAGGCACTGGAGAAAGTTGATTCTGAATGCTGCTGGAGCCAAACGCCCGCCTGTGTCAGCGGATCTTGCCGATCTGGCGCCCCACCTGCTCGATCTGCTTGTATTCGCCCGGCTTCACCGTGGTGAATTGCTGGGCGCCAAACAGGCTCAAGATCTGCTTTTGCTCTGGATCTGTGGATCGCCAGCTGATGATCGATTGGCGCAGCTTGGCGCTGAAGCCCTTGCCGAAGCGCTGGTCGAGGTTGGGCTGGCCCAGCCAGAGGTAGTCGGGGTAGCTGGGAGTGCGCCATATCTGCACCACCTTGCTGCGGTTGGCCTTGCCGCTGCGCAGGCTGCTCTTCCACACTTGCTCATTGACGGCGCCGGCGTCGTAGGTGCCGCTCTGCACCAGGGCGATGGTGGCGTCGTGGCTGCCACTGAAGCCCGGTGCGCCGCCGGCGAAATCAGCCAACTTGACGCCCGCCTGAGCGAGGAAATACTGGGGCATTAGCCGGCCGGAGGTGGAGCTTTCCGAGCCGAAGGTGAAGCGCTTGCCCTTGAGAGTCACCAGTCCTTTCTGGCTCTGGATTGGTTTGAGACCGCTGCGGGCATTGGCGATAAATACGGTGTAAAACTGCGCATCGATGTCTCGCTGGGCAAGCATCTGGGCACCGGGTTTTTGCAGGCTGGCCTGCACGCCGGTGAGACCGCCAAACCAGACCAGGTCAAGACTGCCTGTCCGGAAGGCGCTTACAGCAGCTGTGTAGTCGGTGACCGGCACGTAGGCAACCTTCACACCTAGTTGCTGGCTGAGCTCATCGGCCACCAGGCCGTAAAGGCGATTCAGCTTTTCGGGGTTCTGGTCGGGGATGGCTCCGATGCGCAGCACCGGCTGGGCTATGGCCGTCGGCAGCAGGGAAGCGGGCACGGGGGGGAAGACCGCCGGTAGCAGGGCTAGACAAAGCCCCGCCATTACGGCGGTCCAACGTTCTCGGGTAGGCATGGGACGGGGTGGGAATCAGAGGGCGGCCAGAAAGCGCTGCAGGCGCTCCAAGCCATCCTCAATCGTGGCAGGGCCAACAGCGCAGGACAGCCGAATGCAGCGGTCGTCTCCGAAGGCAACCCCTGGCACCACCGCCAGGCCCACTTCATCGAGCAGCCGGTTGCACAGGGTCATTGAATCGAGGCCGAAGCCGCTGACATCGGGGAAGGCATAGAACGCCCCTTCCGGCGCCAGCAGTTGCAAGCCTTCGATGGCCATCAGCCCCGCGCTGAGCAGGCTGCGGCGCTCGTTGAACTGGGCCGCCATGGCGTGCACGCAGTCGCGGGGCGCTTCGATGGCGGCCAGGGCGCCGAACTGGGCAAAACTGCAAACGTTGCTCGTGCTCTGGCTCTGCAGGGCACTGGCGGCGGCCACCACCGGCTGGGGGCCGGCCAGCCAGCCAAGGCGCCAGCCGGTCATGGCCCAGCCCTTGGCGAAGCCATTGACCGTGAAGACGCGATCGGCTAGGTCTGGAGCCACGGCGGCAAAGCTGTGGTGGACGTGGCCGGGAGCCAGCAGGAACTCGTAGATCTCATCGCACACCACGGCCACCTGGGGATGGCGGCGCAGCACTTCGGCAATCGCCTCCAGTTCCGGCCGGCTCAGCACCATGCCGGTGGGATTGCCGGGGCTGTTGAGCACAAGCAACTTGCTTGCTGGAGTGATGGCTGCCTCCAGTTGGGCCGGATCGAGGCGGAAGCCCTGGGCCGCTGAGCTGGGCAGCATGGTCACCGAGGCGCCGGCGAGCTTGGCGATCTCTGGATAGCTGAGCCAGTAGGGCGCCGGCAGCAGCAGCTCGTCGCCTGGCTCCAGCAGCACCTGAAACAGGTTGTAGAGCGCCTGCTTGCCGCCGTTGGTGACCAGCACCTGTTGGGCGGTGGTGGCTATGCCGTTTTCAGTGCTGAGCTTGGCGGCTATGGCATCGCGCAGGGCAGGCTCGCCGGCGGCTGGGCCGTAGCGGGTGTGGCCTGCCTCCAGAGCAGCGGTGGCGGCCTGGCGGATGAAGGCCGGGGTGTCGAAATCAGGTTCGCCGGCGCTGAGGCTGCAGATGTCCTGACCATCGGCCTTGAGGGCTTTGGCTCGGGCGGCAATGGCCAGGGTGAGGGAGGGCTGGAGGGCCCGGGCCCGGGCAGAGAGGGCCGGAGTGGTGGTGGGCGCGGCGGTCATCCCTGTGTCCGGCATCAGGACGCGCGGCATCAGCACTGGCTGGCATCCTGCCTTACGGATTTGCCGCGTACGGTTCAAAGGGGCACGAAATGGCCAGCTAGTTACACGTTGATGGTTTTGCCGTGACGACATTTACCCCTGCACCGCCCGATTCCCTGGGGCAGTTGCTGCTCGATTGCGCCGCCTGTCGCCGCTGTGATCTGGCCGCGGAGAGGCAGCAGGCGGTGGTGAGTCGGGGCAATCCCGCCGCTCGGCTGATGCTGATCGGCGAGGGACCTGGCGCTCAGGAAGACAGCACTGGCTTGCCTTTTGTCGGTCGCTCCGGCCAGCTGCTCGATCAGCTGCTGGCTGCCGCTGGCATCGACAGCAACCGAGACGCCTACGTGTGCAATGTGGTGAAGTGCCGCCCCCCCGCCAACCGCAAGCCCAAGCCCATGGAGCTGGTCGCTTGCCGCCCCTGGCTAGATCGCCAGATCGCTCTAGTGAATCCGGCCGTGATCCTGCTGCTGGGGGCCACGGCGCTGGAGGGGGTGCTGGGTATTAAGGGCGGCATCACCAGCCTGCGGGGCCAGTGGCACGCCAGCGAGATCGAAATTTTGCAGGGCCGGCGCCTGATGCCGGTCCTGCATCCCTCCTATCTGCTGCGCTTTAACTCGCAGGCCGAGGGCTCACCCCGCGCGCTCACGGCAGCGGACTTCCGGGAGGTACGCCGATCCTTTTCTGGTTAGCCCCCCGCCGCTTGAGCTGTCTTTGTGACAGGCTTTGCCCTTCCCGGCCCCCCGCTTCACCCAGCCATGACCGGCACCCCGGCTCGCTACGACACCCTGATTCACCGGCGCCAGACCCGCAGCGTGCGGGTGGGAGATATCTGGATCGGCAGCGACCATCCGGTGGCGGTGCAGTCGATGATCAACGAGGACACCCTCGATATCAAAGGGGCTACGGCCGGCATCCGGCGGCTGCATGAAGTCGGTTGCGAAATCGTGCGACTTACGGTGCCTTCCCTGGCCCACGCCAAGGCGGTAAAAGAAATTCGCCAGCGGCTGGAAGATACCTACCAGCCGGTGCCACTGGTGGCCGATGTCCACCACAACGGCATGAAGATTGCCCTGGAGGTTGCCCAGCACGTCGACAAGGTGCGGATCAACCCGGGTCTGTTTGTGTTTGACAAGCCCGACCCAAATCGCACCGAATTCAGTCCCGAGGAGGTGTCTGCCATCGGTGAGCGCATCGCCGAAACGTTTGAACCGCTGGTGCAATTGCTCAAGCAGCAGGACAAGGCCCTGCGCATCGGTGTCAACCATGGCTCCCTGGCTGAGCGGATGTTGTTCAGCTACGGCGACACGCCCCTGGGCATGGTGGAGAGCGCCATGGAATTCATCCGCATCTGCGACCGGCTCGACTTCCACAACATCGTGGTGTCAATGAAGGCTTCGCGGGCGCCGGTGATGATGGCCGCCTACCGCATGATGGCCGATCGCATGGATGCGGAGGGCTTCCCCTACCCCCTGCATTTGGGAGTCACCGAGGCAGGCGATGGCGACTACGGGCGAATTAAAAGTACCGCCGGCATTGCGCCCCTTCTGGCTGAGGGGCTGGGCGACACGATTCGCGTCTCGCTCACCGAAGCGCCGGAGAAGGAAATTCCTGTTTGCTATTCGATCCTGCAAGCCTTGGGGCTTCGCAAGACGATGGTGGAATACGTGGCCTGTCCCAGCTGCGGCCGCACCCTGTTCAACCTCGAGGAGGTGCTGCACAAGGTGCGCAACGCCACGTCCCATCTCACCGGCCTCGATATCGCCGTGATGGGTTGCATCGTTAATGGGCCGGGCGAAATGGCCGATGCCGACTACGGCTATGTGGGCAAGATCCCTGGCACCATTTCCCTCTACCGGGGCCGCCAGGAGATTCGCCGGGTGCCGGAGGCCGAGGGAGTGGCAGCCCTGATCGCCCTGATTCAGGAGGATGGTCGCTGGGTTGATCCCTGAGCGCCTGCTCACTTCCGGTAACCCGCCCCGGTTAAAACCAATCAGCGGCGCTAGTTTGAAGAGACGTTTCCCGCGCCGCAACGGCTTTTCCTGATGGCCAGCCCCCGCACCAGCCTGCTCGTGCTGGTCGGTATTGGTGCTTGTGCGGCCACTGCGGTCGTGGCCAGGGAAGTGGTGACCCCTCCCGGGGGTTCTTCCCGCATTAGCGACAGCCCCAAGGAAGTGATCGACCAGACCTGGCAGATCGTCTTCCGCGATTACCTCGATATCAACGGCAAGTACAAGCCAGAGCAATGGCGCAGCCTGCGGCGTGACGTGCTGGCCAAGAGTTATGGCAGTACTAAGGAGGCCTACGAAGCTATCCGGGGCATGCTCGGCAGCCTCGATGATCCCTACACCCGTTTTCTCGATCCAAGGGAATTCAAAGAGATGCAGATCGACACCTCCGGAGAACTCTCCGGGGTGGGAATTCAGCTGAGCCTGGATAAGGAAACAAAAAATCTGGTGGTGGTGTCACCTATTGAAGGTTCGCCCGCATCTAGGGCTGGCGTACAGCCCAAGGATGTGATTATGGCGATCGACGGCAAGTCGACCAAGGGCATGAGCACCGAGGATGCCGTCAAGCTGATCCGAGGTCAGGCTGGCACCTCCGTGACCCTCACCCTCAAGCGCAAGGCTCAGACCCTGGAGGTGCCCCTTACTCGGGAGCGCATTGAGCTCCATGCCGTTGACCACCAGATCAACACCAGTGCCGATGGCGTCAAGGTGGGATATATCCGCCTTAAGCAATTCAATGCCACCGCCACCAAGGACATGCGCCAGGCGGTGAAGGACCTCGAAGAGAAGGGGGCCCAGGGCTATGTGCTCGATCTGCGCAGCAACCCAGGCGGCCTGCTGATGGCAAGCGTAGAGATTGCTCGCCAGTGGCTAAATGAGGGCACGATCGTGTCCACCAAAACCCGTGACGGCATCCAGGATGTCAAGCGCGCCAACGGCCGCGCCCTCACCAGCAAGCCCATGGTGGTGCTGGTGAATGAGGGTTCAGCTAGCGCCAGTGAAATTCTCTCCGGCGCCCTGCAGGACAACAACCGGGCGGTGTTGGTGGGCCAGAAAACCTTCGGCAAGGGCTTGGTGCAGTCGGTGCGGGGGCTATCCGATGGCTCCGGCATGACCGTGACCATCGCCAAATACCTCACCCCCAGTGGCCGGGACATCCACAAGCACGGCATCGACCCTGATGTGACGGCGAAGATGACTGAGCTCGAGGCCCAGCGCCTCAAGCTCGAGGATCTCGGCACCAAGAAGGACAGCCAATACCGGGTGGCGGAAACCACGCTGGTGAAACGGCTTCGCAATGCCAACACTGTGGAGAAGGCCTACAACCCCCGCAGCGCCAATGTGCCGGCGGCCGTTGCCCCTCAGGGCTCCAGCGCGCCATAGGCGCTGGCTGTGCCGCTTGATTCGCCCCCAACCAAATGAACCACCCTGCGTCGATTTGGGAGATGAAACCCTGGTGGTGCCAGCCTTGGAGCATCTTGCTCACCGGTGCGGTTGTGGTGGCAGGGAGCTGGGTGCTGCTTCAGCGTTGGTGGATCACCGCGCCTGTAGCCCTAGGGGTGCTGGCTTGGTGGCTGCTTTTTCTGGTTGTGGTACCGGCTCGCTATCATGCCGAATTGCGGGCTGCTGAAGGATCAGACAAACTTTGATCTGGTCTTGATTTCAAGCGTCTAACTGGGCGAAATCAGGCGACCGGCTGCATCAGGCCACCGCCGGGGCCGGAATCGTCGTCATCGTTGTTATTGCCGGCACCGGGTTGCAGCAGGGCGTACATGCCGATCGCCAGGAGGCTCACCACTCCAGAAACGAGGCTGAACCCGCCGCCTAAGCCCGAACCTGCCCCGATCACTTCGCCCATGGATCGCTGTTACACAACTTCTCATGAATGTAACGGATTTTTGCGGAACCTGGTTGGGTTAGGGGCCTTTGGGCCCTAGACCGCCAACACCTCTTCGTTGCGGGCCTTGAGCTGCTCGCGCCGCTGGGCTTCGGTGAGGCCGTCGCTGCCTGGGATTTGCTCCGCCATTTGGTTGAGCCAGCCCATCAGCTCCTCGAGCTGCTTCTCAGCAGGCAGCACCCCCAGGCCCCGGGCCAGCACCTTGGCGGTGGCGCCCGATCCGGGCTGAAACACCAGGCGGCCATGGAGGTGCTGGGGCAGGCCCTGGCGCAGTAGGCGGAAGGCGGGCTCCTCCATGGGGGTTTCCAGGGCGATGTTGGGTTTTTCCGGCTTGATACGCGAGAAGCCGCAGCGCTTGGCCACCAGCTTCAGCTCCATCAGCTGCAACAGCGAGATCACCGGCGCCGGAATGGCGCCGTAGCGATCCACCCAGCCGGTGGCCAGCTCCAGCAACTCCTCCTTGCCGCCACACTCGGCGGCGGCCCGGTAGGCGGCGATCTTCTCGTCGTTTTCCGTGATCCAGTCGCCTGGGATGAAGGCGGTCACTGGCAGGTCGATCTGGGTGTCTTCCACCACTGGGATGTCCTGGCCCTGGATTTCAGCCAGCGATTCCTGCAGCATCTCCATATAAAGGTCGAAGCCGATGGTTTCCATCTGGCCGCTCTGCTCCACCCCCAGCAGGTTGCCGACGCCCCGGATCTCCATATCGCGCATGGCCAGCTGGTAGCCAGAACCCAGCTGGGCGAATTCCTGAATCGCCCGCAGCCGTTGCCGTGCCGCTTCGCTGAGGGAAGCATTGCCGGGATAAAACAGCCAGGCATGGGCCTGGATACCGCTGCGGCCCACCCGGCCCCGCAGCTGATAAAGCTGGGCCAGGCCGAATTTGTGGGCGTCCTCGATCAGGATCGTGTTCACCCGGGGGATGTCGAGGCCGCTCTCCACGATCGTGGTGCAGAGCATCAGGTCGGCTTCGCCGGCGTTGAAGGCCACCATGGCGCTCTCCAGCTCGCCTTCTGCCATCTGGCCGTGGGCGACCAGCAGCCGCAGGCCCGGGATCATTAGCCGCAGGCCGGAGGCCACGTCTTCGATACCCTCCACCCGCGGCACCACGTAAAAGATCTGGCCGCCGCGGTCGAGCTCCTGGCGGATGGCGCTGCGCACCGCCTCCTCATCGAGGGCGGCTAGGTGGGTCTTGATTGGCCGGCGCAGCGGCGGTGGTGTGGTGATCAGGCTCATCTCCCGCACGCCGGAGAGGCTCATGTAGAGGGTGCGGGGGATCGGCGTGGCGGAAAGGGTCAGCACGTCTACGTCTTTTCTCAGCGCCTTGATCTTTTCTTTCTGGTTGACGCCAAAGCGCTGCTCCTCATCCACCACCAGCAGACCCAGCTGCTTGAAGCCGGTGCTTTTGGAGAGCAGCTGGTGGGTACCCACCACCACATCGACCGTGCCTGCGCCCAACCCTTCCAGGATTGTTTTGCGTTCGGCGGTGGTGCGGAAGCGATTTAGCAGGCTCACCTTCATCGGGTAGGGCGCAAAGCGCTCCGAAAGGGAGCGCCAGTGCTGCTGCGCCAGCACCGTGGTGGGGGCCAGCATCGCCACCTGCTTGCCCGCCGTGACCGCCTTGAAGATGGCCCGGATCGCCACCTCCGTTTTGCCGAAGCCGACGTCGCCGCACACCAGCCGGTCCATCGGCTGGGGCTGCTCCATATCCCGCTTGACATCGGCGATGGCCTTCACCTGGTCGGGGGTGGGCTCATAGGGGAAGGAGTCTTCGAGCTCGTGCTGCCAGGGGCCGTCGGCGGGGAAGGCGAAGCCCGGTGCCTGGTGGCGCTCGGCGTAGAGCTTGACCAGATCCACCGCCACCTTGCGCACGGCCTTTTTGGCGCGCTCCTTGGCCTTGGCCCAGGCCGTGCCGCCCATGCGGTTTAGGTCTGGAGGCGCATCGGTGCTGGCGCGGTACCGGCCGAGGCTGCCCAGCTGGTCGGCGGCCACCCGCAATAGGCCGTCGGCGTATTGCACCACCAGGTAGTCGCGGGATTCGCCGCCGATCGCCAGCTTTTCCAGCTTCAGAAACTTGCCGACGCCGTGGTTGCGATGCACCACGAAATCGCCCGGCTGCATCTTGCCCGGATCCACGGTGCGGCTGGCAGCCTTGCGGCGCCGGCGCACGTAGCCGCTGGCGGCTAGGGCGTGCTGGCCAAAGAACTCCCGGTCGGTGATCAGCACCAGCCGCCAGGCCGGTAGCTGCAGCCCTTCGAGCTCGGCGGTGCCCTTGGTTTTCAGGGCCACCGGCGTGGCCTGCTCCACCAGTCGGTCGATGGCCGGAAAGTCGGCGGGATTGGGCACGAAGCGGGTGATGCAGTCGTGTTCCTCCAGCAGGGCTACCGCCCGCGAGGGCTGGGCCGACAGCAGCCAGACCGTGGCTTTCTCGGCCACAAAGCCCTTCACCAGCCCCGCCAGCTTGCCGAAGGCATTGGGGTAGGCCGGCACCGAGCGGGAGGCCAGGTCAAAGCTGTTGGGGTGCTGGTCGGTTTCGTGTAGCTCGGCCAGATCGAAACCGGCAAACACCTCCGCCTGCTCCAGGGCGTCTGCCGCGGGGCGATGCAGGAGCGGCGGCAGGATCGTTGGCGCCGCGCTGGCTTCTAGTTCCAGCTCCTGCACCACGTCGGCGTAGTGGTCGCAGGCGTGGTCAAACCACTGCTGGCCATGGGAGAGGCAGTGGCGCCGCTCATCGATAGCAATCAGGGTGTGGGGCGGCAAATAATCCAGCAGGGAGGCCGGCTGCTGCCAGGCCAGGCCCATCAGCCGCCGCATGCCCTCCGGGGTGCCCCCTTCGAGTAGCTGCTCGAGGGCTTCCGGGCTGAGCATTTGCTCGAGCCCATCCGGCATCGACTCGCGCAGGGCATCGGCGATCAGGGGGCCGTAGCCGGTGGGTGTGAGCCGCACCACCTCGATGGCGTCTAGGGAGCGCTGGGAAGCGGGATCGAATTCCCGCAGTTTCTCCAGTTCTTCGCCAAACAGCTCCAGCCGCACGGGTAGCTCCGCACTCACCGGAAACACATCAACGATGTCGCCGCGCCGGCTCCAGCTGCCCTCCTGCTCGATGGTGGGCACCCGTTCGTAGCCGAGCCGGCTGAGGGTGGTGGCGAGTTGTTCAAGGTCGATCGTGTCGCCCTTGCGCAGGCTCAGGCACTGGGCCTGCAGGGTTTCAGGCGGCGGCAGGTGCGGCTGCAGGGCCCTTTCCGTTGCCACGATTGCCAGGCGGCGGGGGGCATCCAGCAGTTCGCTGAGCACCTGCAACTGGCCCCAGGTGATTTCGCTGGTGGGGTCAAAGGGCTCGTAGGGGCTGCCCTCGCTGGTGGGGTAGAGCTGGCAGCTGTTCCACCCCATTAGCTCCAGCAGCGCTGCCCAGCGGCCCGCTTCCTCCAAGGTGGGAACTAGCACCAGCAAGGGCGCCTCGGCAGCACCAGCCAGGGCGCTGCTCACCAGGGCCCGCGCACTGCGCCCCGCCCCACTGAGCCGCAGGCGGTCGGCCCGCTGCAGACGCAGCAATACCTCGCCGGTGAGGGGCACCTGCTGCAGCTGGCGCACCAGGGCGGTGAGGGGCATGGGGTTAGGGAATCTCAGAAGGCTCCGATCTTCGCAACTGGCACCAGAGTGGTGTTGGTCGCCGCCGACTTCTGCTTCGACTACTTCACCTGTTCAATACCAAGAGGCCGCTCAACACCAAGAGGCTGGCCAAGGCTCCAGTTCTGTTGGCGCTGGCCGGCTTGCTGGCGCTGCTGGGGGCTTGCTTGGCAAGCGTGCCTGCGCGCCCAACTGCCCAGGCGGCAGGTTTGCTGCCTGAACAGGAGACGGCCTTGCTGCAGCAACTGGCTGCAGCTGATCGTCAGTGGCTGCCGCGGGCTGAAACCCTGCCCAGTGGTGCGGTGCGTTATCACTACCGCCGCCGGGCAAACGAACCCAAGCTGTCTGTGGCGGAGCTTCGGGCCCTGATCGCCAACCCGCCCAGCTTTGGGGCCGAGCGCCTAGCGATCGGTGAGCTGCTCACGGTGCTGGCCAAAGCCGGGGTTCGTCTGGAGCTGAGCCAGCCCCGCAAGCCGGGGGCGGCGGGGGAATGGGACCCGGCAGCACGCACCATGCGCATTCAGCCCCGGGTGGTGGCCAAGGGCAGTGTCGAGTTTGCCCGGGTGCTCAACCATGAGGCGATTCACGTTGCCCAGAGCCGCAGCAACCGGGGACTGCGTTCCCGCCCCCGCCCCCTGGGTCTGCCCTCGGCCTTGCCCGATCACCTAGCTGCTGTGCTTAATGAATCCGTCTACAGCAAGGCATCGGAGCAGGAGCGGCAACTGGAGCGGGAGGCCTATGCCAATCAAGCCCGCTTGAGCCTGGGGGCCCAGTTGGTGCGCCGCCATTGCGGCACCTAGACGGTTAGGTCGGCCCGTTTGCGCAAAATTTGCCTAGTGGCGCCATAGAATTTGAACTAGAGATCGAGCAGTCCTTGGCTACTGAACAGTCCCAGTCTGAGAGCACTGCCGATTCAGTTCAACCCACTATTGAATCCCTGCAGAACGGAGATAGGCCCTTCGTATTGGCCGATTCCTTAGGGCAAGTGGTTTCGATTAACCAGGCTTTCCAGCAGACCTACGGCTGGACTGAAGATCAGTTGCGCGGCCAATCCCTGAGCCTGATCTTGCCGGGTGCTTTTCAGATGTCTCATCAGTTGGGCTTTTCGCGCTTCCAGGCAACGGAGCAGTCCACAATCCTTGCGCACCCATTGCGCCTAAAAACCGTCTGCGCCGACGGCAGTGAGTTGGTGTCTGAACATTTCATCTTGGGGGAAAAGACCGAGGCTGGCTGGATTTTTGGGGCCACCCTCACCCCCTTGCCAGACGGCACGGAGACTGATGCCTAAAGCCTCCAGCCCAAATGCCGAAACATCATTGGTTCTGGAGTTGCGCCGCACCTTGGGGCGGCTTGATTCTGCCCTTGGTCAGATCAGTGAAGGACTCGTTCTAGTCAATGCGAGCGGCCAAGTATTGTGGACCAACTTATCCTTTGATGAATTTTCAGGAAAGACCAGGCTTGAGATTCTCGGAGTAAGTCTGCACTCCATTTTGCCACTCAATATTGTTGGTGATCCCATTCTCACCCTTGAGCAGACACGGGGGGGATTGCTAAAGACTGGTTTGGTTACTGTGATTATCAGTGACGATCCAGTTTGCGCTCTAGAAATCGAATGGCGTCCCGTGGTCACGGAAGTGCCTAATCCGTTGATATTCTCCTTTCGTGATGTGAGTGCCCGGATCTCATTTGATGAGCTGCAGCAGAAAAGCCAGCAGATCGAAGAGAAATGGTTGTCGGCTAATAAAAAGTACATAGATTTGCAGTCAAAACAGCTGGCCCTAGCGGCCAAGGTGATGAAGTGCCCGGTAACTGGCTTGCCCAATCGTCGCGGCCTGCGGGCCCGTATGGCAGCGGCACTGCGTCAACTTCGTCGTCAGCCCGGCTCGGTCACCCTGCTGTTTTGCGATCTAAACCGTTTTAAGGAGGTAAACGATTTCTACGGCCATCAAGTTGGTGATGAGTTGTTGATTGAGGTGGGAAAACGGCTCCAAGCCACCCTGCGTCCTGAGGACATGCTTGCCAGGCTGGGTGGGGATGAATTCGTGGTTTTGAGCCCTGACATCCCCACGCCAATGGCAGCGGTTCAGCTGGCGGAACGCTTGCAGGCTCTGGTTTCCAAGCCCTGGACTACCCAGGATTATTCGATTTTACCCAGCATGACTGTGGGTATTGCCTCTACTGATGATTCGGAAGTCACGGTAGATGAGTTGTTGCGCCGCGCTGATCTGGCGATGTATGCGGCTAAGGCTAACGATGAGCGCGCAATCACTATCTACGACAACGTGATTGATGATCAGGTTAAGCGGGGCATTTTGATTAAGCGTCAGTTGCAACATGCAATTGATAGTGATCTGCTGCGGGTTGATTTTCAGCCCATCGTCGACCTAAAGAGCCGGGATTCTATTGGTTTTGAGGCACTATCCCGCATTCGTGATTTCGAGGGTGGCTGGATGTCGCCAATCGACTTCATCCCAGTTGCCGAGAGTGTAGGCTTGATTGATCCGTTGGGTGATCTGGTATTGCGCCGTTGCTTGGCGGTGCTGAAATTGGTAAACGATATAACCCCTGATCTTCTAATTACGATCAATGTAAGTCCGCTGCAAATCTGCCGGGATGGGCTTGCGGGCAGAATGATTGCTCTGGCAGAGCGTTATGAGGTTGATCTCTCTCGCCTGGCTGTGGAGGTCACGGAATCCATATTGATAGATCGACCCCAATCCGCAATGCGCGAGCTGCACTCCCTGCGCGCCGTGGGTTGTCGCATATATCTAGATGACTTTGGTACCGGTTACTCGAGTATGTCCTGGCTTGCCCAACTGCCTATTGATGCAATCAAGATCGATCGTAGTTTTACGGCTGGTCTGCTGAACGATCCCCGTCGCAGCGTGGTCGTGGCTTCGATGATCAGGCTGTCTCGCGATCTTGGTCTGGATGTGATCGCCGAAGGGGTTGAGCTTGAAGCCCAGGCAGAAGCTCTACTGGCGATGGGCTGCTGCAAGGGGCAGGGCTTCCTGTTTGGTCACCCAGCACCCTTTCCCCAGCCAGCTGAAGCTTTAGTTTCCTAAATCTGCGGCTGAGCTACGGGCTAGCCACTCACTTTCCAGCAACATAATGGATGGCATGGGGGTTCAAAAGCCAGAAAGCCACTAGCGAAGAGGGTTTCCAGGGGCTCTTACTTCTGTTTATACTTCTGTTTCCTACTTCCGTTTCGGTTCGTGCCCAAGCTCAGAGGCCCCCGCAAGCGGCCAAAAGGCGGCCCAAATTGGTACGCATGTCTCACCGTCCCCAAGGCCCTACGGCAGAGGGCAGGGAAGAGCGAGTTGTGGCGGTCGCTGGGCACCTCTGACCCCACGTTGGCCACCAAGCTCTACGGAGCTGCCATAGAGGCGTTAGAAGCGCAGCTAGAGAACCTTGTGGGTGATTCACTGGCCGAACAGGTCGAGCTGAATCGCGGCCCCGTCCTGACCGCTGTCCGTGTTGTGAAGGAAGGTCAGACGCTCTTCAAAGAGGTTGCGGAGGTTGATCCTCATCTGGTAGCTCATGTCCTGACACAAACAAGAAAGGACCAATCCGAGACATATCCACTTGTTGTTGAAGCACTGAAGGGTAACAAGCGTTTTGCAGTTACCTGGGAAGAGCTAAGAGAGCACTATGCGAAGGTTCGTGCAACTAAGAAAGGTCAGACGCTCTCATCATCAGCGTTGTTTGAAGTCAATAGTGCGATAAAAGTAATGCGTCAATACGCCGGTTATCCGGATCTTCTTGCTGTCAAGCATTGTCGAGATATCTACAGCTACTTCATTAATGAGAGTGGCTTGAAGCCCAGAACAATCATGTCAAGGCTCGGGATGGCTAAGACGATGATCAAGGCTGGTATCAAGCATGAAGTTCTCAGTATGACCTCTAATCCGTGGGATCCTATTGACTTCATTGTTGACACACGACCTGAGGACTCCTACAGATCCTTCACGAAAGAGGAAGTACAAAAACTTTTCTCGCTGACGGAGAATGTTCACATCTGGTACGTGTTATTTGGTACCGCATTGAGGATTGGTGAGTTTTGGTCGCGTGATCTGAGTCACCTTGATGGACAGATGCTTGTTGTCACTGCTACAGCGAGACAAAAGAACCGCCTTAAGACAGACACAAGTAATCGAAGAATTCCTTTGAATGAGAAAGCTCTTCGCTATCTGCAGGAGAGTCTTCCTTTTGAAAAGTCGAAAGATACACTTCAGCGAAGGTTGAGAGCTGATCTTCAATCGCTAGAAAGTCGCGATGAGAAGCTCGTCATCCACAGCACTCGTCATACATGGAAGACGTGGAGCCGTCGTGTCGGTATTCCAATTGACGTTAGTGATGAGATTGATGGCCATAAAAAGAAGATCACAACAGACGTCAGCGATGGGTATGGCATTTATCCTGATGAGCTTTTGATTGAACAGAACAACAAGGTTTGGCAGTTTCTTGATGACCTCATTTCTTAGCCACTCATGCACTTCACTATCTCCCGCCTCCTTTCCTCACTCGGCCTTGTCCCCTTCCCCCCATCTCAATGACTACAACCACCTCACAGACTTACTCACCTTGTGATCGAAGAACGGATAGCCTTCCTTGAGTCACCAAAAGACAAGCTCATCCTTCGATTCAGGACCTTTGAAAATCCCGAGTGCTACGGAGACCTAAAAACTGAGGTCATCAAAGGACGAGTAATTCAAGGTGAACACCCGCTCCTCAAAAGTCGAAGGGTGTTCAACCGGAAGGAAGTCCTAGACCTATGGCACAAGTTGCAAGGGAAGGGCTGGAAACAAGTGGACGCAAAGTGGTGAAGCTATTGACTGTTTCAGCGATACCTAAAAGGTAATGACAGAAATTTCAGAAGCCTTATCGCTACTGAAGGCGTCTCGTATTTACCCCCATGCCCCCACCCATTGCATGGCTTGCTGATTGGCGGTTGGGTAAGTCGCTTGTTTGGATTTCCAATCGACAGCGAAATGGCCCATGAGAGCCTGAAACGAATACCAGCAGCAGCCCTGAACCTGTACCAGCCTCTACGATCGTAGACTCTCGGTACAAGACGGTCTTGGTCATGAATCTGATCGCTTACTACCGAGTCAGTACCGACCGCCAGGGAAGGTCTGGTCTGGGTTTGGAGGCACAGCAGGAGCGGGTAGCCCAGCTTGCTGCCGAACGTGGTGCCCAGGTAGTTGCCGAGTTCGTAGAGGTGGAAAGCGGCAGGAAGTCAGATCGCCCCCAGCTAGCTGCTGCCCTTGCTGAGGCACGAAAACGTAAGGCTGTGGTGGCCGTTGCCAAACTCGACCGCCTGGCGCGTGATGCTGAGCTGATCCTGCGATTGAGCCGAGAAGCTCAGGTCAACGGCATGGGCGGCTTCCTGTTTTGTGATTTGCCTGACATCGATGCCACTACAGCAGCGGGTCGCCTCATCCTTGGAGTGATGGGATCTGTTGCTGAATTTGAATCCAGACGGATCAGTGAGCGCACAAGAGACGCCCTAACCGCTGCCAAGGCCAGAGGCGTAAAGCTGGGCGGCATCAGGCCAAACACCATCAAGGAGAATGTTGCAGCCAAGGCCAAGGCGCAGCAGGAAGCGGAGAAGCTGCGTGGTGTACTGACTCCAATGATCGAAGCCAAGCTGCCGCTACGAGCTATCTCAGAGGCTTTGGCCGGTGCTGGGAAGACTACGAAGAACGGCCAACCACTGAGCCCAACCCAAGTCAAACGCTTGCTAACACGACTCGGCCTATCCTAAGAAAACAGAATAAGCGCCATATATCTCAACCATGCATATCATCAATCTACAATGAAAAAACTTACACAAGATCAAAAGCAATATCGAAAGCGAAAGAAGGAAGCAAAGAGAGACTTTGTTCGCATGGTCAATGAAAACGGCGAGATTTCACTGCGTGTTTCAAAGCGTTCCCTATGCTTGCGAGTCAGCAATGAGGTGTTCAATGCGCTAGCCGTGATTTGCGAGGCATATGGTAAGGACCAAGGAGAGATGATTGGTTTCATGATTGGAAACAGTATTCATAAACTCCAAACAATTCCAGAGCCAAAACGCACTTATCAACCCGACGGAAAATGCGAACGACAACCGATGACTGAGCCTAATAAGTCTCGCTTCAATGGAACAGGCTGTGAGAAACAGGTTAATGTTCGCATTTCCATTACCGCCTGGAAGAAGCTTGACGACTTCTGCGTGAAGGATCAAAAGACTCGATATTCCAAGAAGAGGGTGGTAGAGCATCTCATCCTTGACTATGCCAAACGCAATTCCCAAGAGCTTTAGAGCCGTCTATCACTTCTAGTACCTAAGCCCATGCTGGGAGCGGCTTGCTGTGTCAATGGCTCACTAATACAGGGAGAACCTTTGATTGGTGATCCAATCGTCGTATGGAACCGACGTTAAAGAAAGGCAGAGCTGTGAATGCCCGTAAGGGAGTAGCTCGTTCTGCGGTCTCGTTGAACCCAAGCACTACAGGCTTCAGGCACCTGTAGCAGAGGCTGAATCAACGCTCGCCCTCGACGGTTGGAGAACCGGCGATGGACCCTCTCCAAGTTGAAGCCCGAACTGACGCACCACTGCGTTACGAGCGGAATGAGCAACTCACTGGAATGGTTCAAAGAGAATCTACCCGCTGTAGCCAGTTCGTTTGAAACGGTCACCCGATTCTGTGGTGACAACAGCTCCCCACGTCTTCCGCTTCCAAAGGCGGTTGGTGTTGGGGAGTTTGTGTTTCAAAGGAGCTGAGCTACAGGCGGAGCCACCGTTGGTGGCGAGTTTGCTCTTTGCACCATCCAGTTGAAGGATATTAACCAGTAGGAATTATTACCATCTAATTGATTGCTTTACTAAATGAATACCAAGGCACTCCAGGACTGGAGCTTGCCATCTATCCAAGCGGCAGGACCAGGCAGGAGATGGCCTCTGTTGATCACCTAACTACCCACCCATTTACTTTTAGTCGACTAAATTGCTATGACAGCTGATCTATTGTCCATTGATTATCTGAGAGAACATTTGAGTGAGAAGGCATTGACCTATCTCACTACGACGATCCCTGAGCATCACCGCATTGGAGTTGGTAATTTCGTCAATGCTCAACGCAACGTTTTCAACCAATACGCTGCAGATTTGGCTGCAGTGTTTATGGCGCTAGATCAGGCTCCATCAGACCTGAACCTGAAGCATTTTGAATCTTGCTTTAGTGAATGGCTCAGAGAGAATGGCGTATCAAGCTCCAGGATTACCCAGCTCAAAGGAGCGATCAGGATCAAACGCCGTGCTCTTGCAGAGGGTTCTTTCTACGACCAGTCCGAACGGGAGTTCATCAAGGAGCTGGAGGTTGAGAAGGCTTACCTGTTTGGCCGACTTACTTGGGAGGGGCAGAAGCAAGCGTTACAGCTTCGTCAGGCCAAGGGGCAGGTCACCCTCCAGGATCTGCGTCAATTACTCAAGGTCTACCAGCTCGACCCCAAGAGTCAGTGGCAAGGAAGTGATGACTGGAGTCCCTCCAAGTCTGATCCCAAGCCATCACTAACACCTCCTGTCCCCTCCCTGCCTCTGTCCACCAAGGCGTATTACTTGGCGTTGACGCTGCAGGGGGTGGTGGATCAACTGCTCGATATACAACCTCAATGGGAAGGTGATCATCGAATAACTGAACTAGTTGACGCTCGGCGTCTCAGTGACCTGACTAGTCAGCTCTCCGCTGGAAGAGATCTTGGATGGGATTTCTAATCCGTTCTGATTGAGAGGCGGGCGAGATCATCAAGGATCTTTTCCCGTTCTAGTTTATTGAAGGTTCACAATCACATCTAAACCACTGTTAGATGATCTGGTTTTTTTGGACAGTCCCCATTGTTAACCTCTTAGTTGATATTCAAGTAGTTCATCCCCAGAAAGGGACTGAACTATCCCGAGACATTGCTCACTCGTCATTGCTCGCCATTTCGATTTGAAGGCGTCTCGATCTTCAAACCCCTTTTTTGCCAAGTAGTAAAAGCAGGCAACCCTCCACCATCCCACTTCTCTATACCGTTCTATATTAATCCCTCCAACATCAAGCAGGGCATCGAGTTGGTCCCATTTTAGAAAGTGATATTGATTTTTCCAGGCTTTCGCTATGACATAAGTTCTCATCTCGCTACCATGGAAGAATTCATCGCAGAACTCTTGCTCTCTTGTGAAATCGTCCCAGAGAGGCTTACTTATGTCATTCGTGATCTCTCTATTGCCCTCGCAAGTGTCAACTATGACAGGGAAGATGCCTTCCGCAGCTTTAACTAATCCGCCAATGCAGACGTAAAAGTTATCAGGCATAAGCAGTCCTTTCAGGGCTCTTTCACTATTGAAAGCATCCCTGGCAATTTGCGCCATTTTTTCTTGTTTTCTTTTGCGGTTAGTTCGATCCTCTGTTTCTTGTGCTTCCAGTCAAAGATGCTCATTGGATTAATAAGTGATAAAGAGCCTGACAGAATGATCAAATGGTTGAGGAAGGCATTTGCATTTACTACATCTTATGATCCGCTCTCCCGTTTAGCGGATGGCCTAGGACTCTTTGGTGAACAGCTAATGCGCCTCCCCCATGGGACAGCAGACTTAACCGCTGAAGCTAAAGATTGTCCATTAGTCTAAATCCTTGCTTGGCGTATTCACTCTCTGGGTCATAGTTTGTACAGTTACTATTGAATGCCATTGCCAAGGTTGAGGCTGCGCCTACTACTTTTGGCTCGGTCATCCATTCACGAATGCTTTCAGCATTCTTTGCTTCGATAAAGTAGTCAACCTTGTATTTAACTTCCTCGGGGGTGTAATCATATCTTCTTGCGCTACATATTGTTTGTGCAAGAAAGCCGATCGCTTGTTCTTGCAGATCCGTCAGGCGTGAGGCATTCGTCGGAGCGCTAGGACTACTTTCAAGGAACCTGTATCTTCCCTCTACTTCTGAAACGGCACCCTTGGATTCAGCCGATCCATTCCTTTTCGTGGTTAGGTCTCTGGATTTCACAGGTTGTTCGTAGGATGCTTGGCTGCTTGAAATTGCTATACCAGCGTCTCTTGTGAGACTGCTTCCAGTCAATGCCCTGTAGCCTCCAAACAATGCCGATACAGCAATGATGGGAACCCATCCATAGGCAGCCTTCTGTTTACTCATTGACATACAACTAATCGGTCTAATTTATATTGGATTGCTTGTGCGCGGGAAAGTAAGCCATATTTCTTTATATCGGCAATGATGTCGCTTCTGCTGGGGTCAGAAGCTCAGTGGCCGAGTGAATTGGCTGGAGATGCTCTCGTAACGCACACTTATACGTCCTGAGCTGATCAAGCCGAAAGTAGCCGTGAAGGCCGTATTTTAACAAGTTGATGTGAAGCATTAGTTCTTGCGGGCATGGGCTGCTCCAACTGCGGAAGTTCTTCGGCGATGTGGGATCGCTGCCCTCTTAGGCGCGGTTCCCTGCCTCAAAGCTCAAGATGGGGGTGTCCAGAAAACTAGACCAGATCAGTTCTGAAGTGCCACAGCAGCGCAATCACAATATTTTTAGGTGATAATGATCACCTAAGCGCAACTGAAATTTGCCCAATACATTCTCACGCCTGACTGCCACCACAGGGTCGGAGGAGCCCAGCTCTTCATGGCCCCCAGCTGGAATCCAGGGCAGAAGGGCGTGAAGGTTCAGATCATTGATGTATTTGCCCTTGAGCTGGCCACTGGGTATGAAAAGGACCCAGAAGGCAGGCTCCTCCTCTCCTCAAGACAACCCATGCTTAGGCTCCTAATCGCCACCGCTGCTGGTCTGTGGCAGTACCCAGCCTTCGACCTTGAAGAGTACTTGGAGTGGTCTGGAAATTGGTTGTTTGCAGAGGATCGCAAATAGTGGACCTGATCAGCAGAGAAGATGCCAAGGCGTTAGGCCTTAAGCGGTTCTTCACTGGAGTTCCTTGCAAAAACAATCACATTGCAGAGCGGTACGTCTCGAGTGGAAATTGCGTAACCTGCCTTAAGGAGCGTACAGCTATTGCAGTATTGCTCAAGCGTGAGTCAAACCTACGCACTACATCCTGTCCTATGTGCGGAACAACAATCCAAACAACAAATGGACTGAAGAAGTTCTGCTCTAAGAAGTGCAAGCGAATATGGGATGCCTCACAAAAGCCTAGGCGTGGACCAATAACCAGATCATGTCTTTGGTGCAATAGGAGCTTAACTACCTCCCATGCAACCCAAAATTTTTGCTGTGCTGAACACTCAGCATGGTGGCACAGAGAAGACCGTAAAAGTGATCCAGTAAAGGCTGAGAAGCAGAAGCTCCAAGAGATACGCTGGAAGGAACAGAACTTAGAGCTCCTTCGTCAAAAATCTAGGGAGTATGAAGCCCTGAACAGAGAAGAGCGTAATGCCAAAGCTAGGGCTCGTCGTTCGACTGAGGAAGGCAGACAGCTTGGTAACGCAATCGCGAAGGCTTCTAGAGACAGATTTATAGAGCAGCATGGAATTAGTATGGCAACCGCCCATCAGAGGCGGTAGCTGTCAGGAAAGATGACGACTCTGCTGCCATTCATGCAGCCATGGCAAACGTAGCTGGTCTTGGGTCGATTTCCGGTTGTGGAGGATTGATCCAAACCACCTCCGGCTGACGCCAGCAACGCGTTGATCGTGACCAGCGACGTGGATTTTGCTGGCGTGCCTGTTCATAGACGTGAGCACGATGGCGGCAAATGGCAACGGCTTGACCGCTATGGCGCTGCTGGGGTGTCACGAACTTGATCCCGCTATGGCGGTGCCGGTGGTTGTACCAGTCCACAAAAGACGCCACCCACAGGCATGCCTCTTCCACGCTGGCGAATGGCCGCCTTGGGTAATCGGGCCGGTATTTTGCTGTTCGGAACAGCGCTTCCGAGTAGGGGTTGTCGTTGCTAACCCTTGGTCTAGAGAAGGACCGCAGCACCCCCAGCTCTTCCAGGCGGCTTTCCAGCGTGGCGGCACGCATTGAGTTGCCGTTATCGGCGTGGAGGGTCAACGGTATCTGGCGCCCCTTGCTGATCCGCTCGCGCAGGCAGGCTCTGCTCACCAGATCGGCTGCAATGGCTGGGTCTTCTCGCTCAGCGACATCCCAGGCCACCACCTTCCTGCTCCAGACGTCGATCACCAGATAGAGATAGAGCCACACGCCACGCACTGTTGTTGGCAGGTAGGTGATGTCCCAGCTCCACACCTGATTTGGCCCTGCGGCCCGCAGGCGTGGCACTGGCCTCGGCTCCTGTGGTGGTCGGGCGCGACCACGGCGATTCGCCTGGCCATGGGCGTGCAACACCCGGTAGAAGCTGCGCTCTGAGCCAATGAACAGGCCCCGGTCCGCAAGGATCGGCACGATTTGCCCGGGGGGCAGCGCAGCGAATTCCGGCTCGTTGCAGGTGAGCAGAATGCGCTGGCGCTCTTCTTCACTGAGGCGGTGTGACACATTGCGTTGACTGCCTTTGCGGCAATCCACACCGCCGCCATCACCGGCAAACTGGCGTCGCCATCGCTGCAGCGTGGTGAGGCCAATACCCAACAGCAGGGCCAGTTGTCTGGCACGAGCACCAGCGGCAAGCCCCTCATCCATGATCTGCAAAGCCTTCTGGCGGTCTTCGGGCGAGGTCAGTCGTCCGCGTCCTCTCCCCAGAAGGCCTGGATCTTTTTTGCTGCCAACAGCAGTGCCGCTGCTTCTGCCAGTGCCTTCTCCTTACGGCGCAGCTCTTGTTTGAGCTGTTTGATTTCACGCTGGTCCTGCTGATGGCGTCGGTCTAGATCCTTCTGCTCTGTCAAGGTGAGCACTGGCTTTTCGTTGGCATCCTGGGATGCCTGGCGCCACCTTTCCACCTGCTCCGGGCACAAACCCCGTTCACGGCAGTAGGCAGCCAGCTCGGTGCCATTAAGCCCAGCAGTCTCGAGCACCACCGTGAACTTGTCGGTGGAGCCCCAGCCCTCAGGATCCTTCTGGCTGGCGGGAACCACCTCTCCCTGCAAACGCCAAGATTTTCGCCAGCTGTAGAGGGTCATCACATGGATGCCCAGCTCTTTTGAAATCCTGGCCACGCTTTGCCTTTGAGGTGGGCTCATTCGCCTTCTCACATCAGCTCTAACAGCCTCGCTGTAACGACGCATTGAATTTCTCCATCAAGCCCCCTGGTGATCGAAATGGAGAGGCGTCAACTTTCCTGGCAGAGGGGGAGGAAGAACCCTAACTACAAGATCGGAGCACGACTGAGGAAGAGGATCTGGGCTGCTGTTACCGAGGCTGAGACAGTTAAAGCAGGTTCCTTTGAGGAACTCTGTGGATGTTCTATTGAGGATCTCAGGCTTCACCTTGAGTCTCTCTGGAAGCCTGGCATGTCCTGGGATAATTACAGCTTTGAAGGCTGGCACATTGATCACATCCGACC
The DNA here is from genome assembly GCF_963920485.1 of Cyanobium usitatum str. Tous. Taxonomy (NCBI): domain Bacteria; kingdom Bacillati; phylum Cyanobacteriota; class Cyanophyceae; order Synechococcales; family Prochlorococcaceae; genus Cyanobium; species Cyanobium usitatum. The sequence goes on from NZ_OY986431.1 coordinate 739,107, forward strand.
ATGTGCATCGTTCGATCTCATAGACCAAGAACAGCAGAAGCAGTGCTTCCACTTCACCAACCTTCAACCGTTGTGGGCCAGAGAGAACCTGAGTAAGAGTGACAAGTGGGAAGGGTAGCGATGGCGCTGCTTTGCTGCTCTTGCTACGACGCCTGCAGCAATGGATCAGCCAGTGCCTCAGTTCGCGTTGTTCTTCTCCGACGATGCTGGCTTCGGCATCGAGATGGTGCAGGCGTTGGACGCTGCCCACGCCCAGGACATCTCCAGATCTCAGCACCCCACGGGAAGAATGTCAGCCGTGCCTGCAGCGCTACTCGACGGCCAGGACCGCCACAAGCTGCTGAGGGCGTGGCTCAAGGGGTGGGGGGAAGCGAGAACCTGACAAGTGAAGAGAAATGGCAAGGCTTGCGGCTATCTACGGCTGCTTCTTACTTCTGTTTCTACTTCTGTTTCCCTTGTTGCGAATCACTGAGAACTCAGTCGGGAAGAGGGTTTGGGCGGGTCTTTATAAACTCCTCTTCCAGCAGCCCGTTGACCAGTACCACCTCAGTATTGATCACACGTTCAACTAGTGTAATGTAAATCCATGCCAAGATCACTCATACCCTTTCTGGGAGACCGAAGATCCTAGCAGGAAAATAAAAATAGCCAGTCAGAAATGATTAGCAAACTTCCCAGAGGCCTCAAAAGACAAATCCGGATTATAGGCTGCAGATTGGTGGCAGCATGGAGGCGTTATCCGCGTAACGCCAGAAAACTATTATTGAACCAGGAAGAAACCGACCAGCTGGCCAGTCCCTTTCTGAATTGGGAAACATCCATCACTCCGATACCCAGGAGAGGGACCATTGAAATTCAGAAGAATCGAGTGCATAACCTGGAGCGAGCGATTAGTCTGATCAACAATCGCCTGATTCTGCCAGGACAAGCCTTCAGCCTTTCTCAACATCTTGGTGAACCGACTATCGAGAATGGATTTCAGAGCGGACCTGTATTTGGGGGAGGAAAGGTGCTGGCCGACGCAGGAGGAGGACTTTGCCTGATTGCCACGAATTTATATAGTCTTTTTCTAAAAAGTGGCTGCCAGATTCTTGAGCGCCACAATCACAGCATTGATGCGTATGGCAACGAGCGGTTCTACGAGCTAGGTCAAGATGCAGCAATAGCCTATGCCTACAAAGATCTAGCAATAAGGAACAACTTTAAGACACCACTGCTTTTAGAGATTGGCATGATTGGCGACACCGTGCAAAGCCGATTGTCTGCAGCACTACAGAAGCCGGTTGAAGTCATCGTTAGATCTCATGTACTACAGAGGATACCTCCGGCTATTCAGGATCAACATCCTGGATGGCACATCTGCACGACGCGCTATGCAAGAAAAGAGAATGCCTGTTGGCGACAGGACTACGTTTCATTCAGTCACTACATGCCTTGTTGATGCATAGAAAGACTGATCTGCACAGTCTCAATGACAGAGGGCTTCATGATGACTGGAATAGCATTCATGAAGCCAAAGCAATGAACATCTACCTGGAGAGCAACCTTGAGGTAGGAAACATCGCGGATGCTTAGACACTTCAAAGGTGATCGCGAGCTGACCACCAGCAAGATGGCCAAGGCGGCCCGGGAGCTATGCCAGCGCAATGGCATCTCGATTGAACGGGTGGCGGAAAAACACCGAGTGGCTGATGCGGCTCCTGTTACCTCGTCGTCTATCCCAAGGCACTTGGGCTCTGGACAGGTGATGACTCAAAACTCGAGCGAGCTCTGCTCTGGCATCGCATTAAGCTGTGGCTCTTCCACCGACACTACCCAAGACCTAAACTCACTCTTAACGAGCGTTTTCGAACCTGTCAGTTCTTCGACAACACACCACTGAACTGGGCATTCAACTTTTTCGTGGCCTTGCCTATCTCTCTACTGGTGAGCAGTGCCATCGCTGTTGCTGTGCTTTGGCCGTTGGGAAAGGTTCTGCAGCTTGACAAGATGCCGGACAGTGACACTGAGCAGTGCCATCAGACGCCCTTCGGGTGCGAGTGATCGACGGCATTAGCCGCTAGTAGTCCCCGTAATAGAAGTGATCATCAATTGGATTGAACTCCTTCGCTAGTGCAACAGCTCTGGTCTGGCTACGCTGCTATTGGTTGTGTTCGCAGCCGAGCGAAAACGGCAACGGCGGCGGATGGTGGCGAGATGGGTGCTAGTGCTGTCAGCAGAACTTTATGTTTAGCCCAGCAATGACGCCCACCACAACACTCACAACCAGCAGCGTGCGCTCGACCTCGCCTGGCATCGGGAACGGGGTTTTGTCCTTATCTGGGGTAAGGGCTTCCAGCGCCTTAAACCCAATAAAACCAAGCATCAATGTCCCGATTAGGGCGGGCTTCGGGAAGCCACATTGGAACAGGCCGAATAGGCCGGCGGTGAGTGAATAGGTCCCAAAGACCATCACCACACGCAGCACCAGGGTCCAGATCGACTTCATTTATGCAGACTCCTTTTTGATTCGGGACAGAGCGGCGAATTTATTTTTGCGGCAAATTGCAAACATGACGATTCCGGATGTAATTTGAAATCCATACTTTGTCATTCGTTTTGCAGCGCCTTCCGGGATGCCGAAAGTAGTGACAATAATTGCGTATGGGATTCCAGCAATTAATACTGGCGCCAGTCCTGTTAGCCATGACTTATGCCTGATGCCCCAAACAAGCCCTCCTATAAATGGGCTTACTAATCCTGTTATTGCGCCTGCTATCCATGGATTACATTTTGAGCGTCTAATCAGAAATTCTGAAGCTGCACATGCATCTGCCTGCTCTGAGGACTTTAGGGCTGCTGTTAGCGTTTGTTGATTCGCACAAATGATGATATTCTCAACTGTCGGGCAGCCGCACTGGGGACACGATTCTGCCAGGTTTGAGTATTGTTTTTGGCACTCCTTGCAATTAATTAGTGCCATTTCAGGGCTTAGGCGGTTGGGATAGTGACTTCTTTATTCAAATCCTATTGTTGCCTACTTCTTGGCTGGCGCGGTTGCCTAATTTAAGACGCAAGGCCCAGCACAACCCTAACGGCCCTACCCGCCATGCCCTGATTCGCCGTGTTCTTCTCTGACGCTGCCGGATTCGGCATCGAGATGGTGCAGGCTCTGGACGCTGCCCACGCTCAGGACATAACCCGTGCTCAGCATCCCACTGGAAGGCTTTCAGCGGTGCCTGCAGAGCTACTGGATGGTCAGGACCGTCATGAGCTGCTGCGGGCGTGGCTCAGGGGTGAGGGGTGAAGAAAGGTGAAGACACCTGCGCCTCCCCCTACGGCTGCTCCTTACTTCTGTTTCTACTTCTGTTTCCTCTTGTTGAGAATGACTGAGAACCTAGCTGTGGAGTGGGTTTAGCCGGGTTTTTATAAACTCCTCCTCCAGCAACATATTGAATTGCAGTAGTTGGCTGTCGCTAAGTAGTTGGCGACTGGCTAATGCAAAGTGCTGCTCGAGGAAGGCGCGACCCTGGCCCGGATCCCACTGCAACTGGCTAAGCAGCTCCTCACACTGGCTGAGCAGCTCCTTGCGCCGTAAGGGGGGTGGTGCACTGGCGGCGTCGCTGCCAGCGGCAAAGCCCTCCAGGGCCTGTAGGTAGGCCAGCAGGTCCCCATAGCTGGTGAGGCGGTTGCGGTTGGGGTGGCCGAATACCCGCTCCAGATAGACGGCCTCCTGCTCGCGATCCCAGCCGAGCCGCTGCAGCTGTAAATCCAGTCGGGCCAACTCGCTGCTCCAATCCTCCGGGTCGGCCGGCGGTTCTTCGATCGCCTGGGCCGGCGGGGGGCTGGGCGCCGCTTGGCGCTCGGCTTGGGGTTTGGGCTGAACCTGGGCGGGCGCACTACTAACTCGGACGGGCGTGGGTGCGCTCGAAGTGGGGGGTGCGGCTCCTGGCAGGTGTTCAGCCAGGCGTTGGCGGGCTCGGTCTTCTGCTGCCTCGGCGGTCGATGCTTCGCCCAGTGCCGCGTCGATTACCTGGCCAGCACGGCTTATTTGCACCAGCACCACCCGGCTGCCTGCTTCGGCATGGAGCAGCTGGACGTTGAACTGCAGCTCGCCTAACGGATACTCCAACCCAGCTTTCTAGAGTGGATCCCATCTTGACCCGCTGCAGCCCGTGGAAGCGGAGTCGATCCAATCCCTCACCCCCCTGCTCAACCAGGCAGACCAGTGGCGTGAGGTGCTGTTGTTGCTGCCCCTGTTGGTGGCCCTAGAGGCGGTGCTCTCCGCCGACAACGCCATTGCCCTGGCGGCGATCGCCCGGGGCCTGGAGGATCCGGCCCGGCAGCGCCAGGCCCTCAATCTCGGCCTGGCCCTGGCCTTGGTGTTTCGGCTTGGTTTGATCGTGGCTGCCCGCTGGGTGCTCAATTTCTGGCCGCTGCAACTGGCGGCGGCGTCCTACTTGCTGTGGCTGTGCGGGCGCCATCTGCTGCTGGTGTGGTCTGAGCCCGAAGAGGGGGCAGGCGAGGCCGCTGCAGCCGATGGCGCCGACTCTGCTGGCGCCAAGCCCGGCTCCCTGCACCACGCCGGGCTTGGCTCAATTGTGGCCACTCTGGCCCTTACTGATCTGGCTTTTTCGCTTGACAGCGTTGCCGCAGCGGTGGCAGTGAGTGATCGGCTGTGGCTGGTGATGGCCGGTGGGGTGATCGGCGTTATCGCCCTGCGACTCACCGCCGAACTGTTTATTCGTTGGCTTGAGGTTTACAAGCATCTGGAAACGGCCGGCTATCTAGCGGTGGGTCTGGTGGGCATTCGGCTGCTGCTGCGCCTGGGCTTGCCCCAGGTGGTGCCGCCGGAGTGGCTGCTGCTGCTGCTGGTGGCTGCCCTGTTTGCTTGGGGCTTTTCGGTGCGCCTGCCTCTGGCGCCGAAGCCGCTGGAGCCATGAGGGTGGAGCTGCGCCAAATCGGCAGCGATCGCCTGCTCGATTGGCTTGAGGTGCCTGAGCTGGCTGAGGTGCCCCATCCGGGCCGCTGGCTTGAGGCTGGCGGCCGCAGTTTTCTGGTGCTGCAGCGGCGCCACCGCTATCAATTGCGCAATGGCTGCTACGAACTAGCCAGCGTCGCTCTGCAGGTGAAGCCCCAGCGCCAGCCCACCGATGCCCGCTGGTGGCAAAACCAGTGGGTGATCGGCAATCCCGATTGCCGTTTCAACGCCCGCAGCCCGCTGCTGCGCTGTGCCGTGCTTCCCGATGGCCCATGCGAGTGCTGCAGCCACTTCGCCTGTCCCTAGGGTGGGGGATCACGCAACACTTGCAATCCGTCAGCCCTCTCCACGATCCGGCACCGCGATTGCCGATTCCAGTCCGGCGGCGGTGGACCCTGCCGCGCTCAGCAGCGATGCTCCTGAGCTGCTCGACTTTGCATCGTTTGGGCTGGGTGAGCCGATCTTGAAGGCGGTAGCCGAAAAGGGTTACACCAAGCCCTCACCGATCCAGGGCCAGTGCATCCCGGCGGTGCTAGCGGGTCATGACGTGATGGCGGCGGCCCAGACCGGCACGGGCAAGACCGCCGGTTTCACCCTGCCGATGCTGGAGCGGCTGCGCCATGGCCCCCACGCCCGCGCCGGCATTGTGCGCTCCCTGGTGCTCACCCCCACCCGGGAGCTGGCTGCCCAGGTGGGCGAAAGCGTGCGGGACTACGGCCGCTACCTCGATCTGCGCAGCGACGTGGTGTTCGGCGGGGTCAAGGTGAATCCCCAGATTTCCAGGCTGCAGCGCGGCACTGACGTGCTGGTGGCCACCCCGGGCCGGCTGATGGACCTCTACCAGCAGAAAGCCCTGCGGCTCGACCGGGTCGAGATCCTGGTGCTCGATGAGGCCGACCGGATGCTGGATATGGGCTTCATCCGCGATATCCAGAAAATCCTGGCCCTGCTGCCGCCCAAGCGTCAAAACCTGCTGTTCTCAGCCACCTTCTCTGGGGATATTCGCCGCCTCGCCACCGGTCTGCTGCACAATCCCGTGCAGCTCCAGGCCACGCCCGAAAACCGCACCGCTCCCACGGTGGAGCACCTGTTGCATCCCTGCGACATGGATCGCAAGGCTGATCTGCTCAGCCACCTAATCAGCAGCAACAACTGGCAGCAGGTGCTGGTGTTTTCTCGCACCAAGCACGGCGCCAACCGCATGGCCGAGCGACTCACCCGCGAGGGGATGTCGGCTTCGGCTATCCATGGCAACAAGAGCCAGGGAGCTCGCACCCGAGCCCTAGCCGACTTCAAGGCTGGTTCTTTGCGGGTGCTGGTGGCAACCGACCTGGCGGCCCGGGGCATTGATATTCACCAGCTGCCCCACGTGGTCAACCTGGACCTGCCGAACCAGGCCGAGGACTATGTACACCGGATCGGCCGCACCGGCCGGGCCGGCCACAACGGCCATGCCATTTCCCTGGTGGCAGCAGAGGAAAGTGAGCTGCTGCGGGCCATTGAGCGCATGATCGGCACCCGTCTGCCGCGGCAGGAGGTGCCCGGCTTTGAGCCCAAGGTGCTCTCAGCTCCACCCCTGGATCTCAGTGGTGGTCGGGGTAAGGGCAGGGGCGGTGGTGCTCGCCGGGGTGGACCGCCAGCAGGACCCTCCCGCGGCGGCAGCGATGGGGGCCGCCGGGGTCGTTACAGCTCTGGGCGCTGATCTAGCCCTAACGGCAGCAATCGACACACCGGCTAAGGGTTGTCTCCGCTCGGATGGAGCCGTTGAAGTCTCTCCCTATGCCCTACGAGCCCGGATCCCCTGAATGCCGCGTCCTGATCGACTGCAAGGTTCAGATTGAGTCGATGCTGCTGGCCCTGGGGCGCATTGACAACAGCCAGCACATCCGCGACCAGCTGCTATCTGTGCACAACCAACTTGAGGGGCTGCACGCCATCCACCGCAAGGCAGTGGCCGCTCCCCTGTCTGCGGGCGAGCCTTAAGGATCAACCAGTCGCCTGGGCAGCTAGGAGCCCGCTGTTCTGCCGCCCCATTTCAAACCCGTGACAGGTGGCATAGGCGATCTCCTGGTTTGCATACCAGTTGTTGCAGCAGGCTCTGGCCTTGGGCAGGGGACTTGCCCTCCAGTTGGGCTGCTCGTACCAGTAGTGGGCAGCCAGCAGTGCTAACCACCAAGCCCGCATCGGCAGCAAGGGCCAGCACGGTTCCGGGTGCATCTGCTGCTGCCAACACTTCTTTCGACAACACTCCTGGCTCTGCCAGTAAGCAGCGGGCTTCTGGGCTCAGTTGAGAAGCGAGCCTGGCGACCAGAGGTTCGCTGGCTAGAAGTTTCAGCCGCTTGCCCTGCCACTGGGTGACGGCTCCGGGGTACAGGCCCATCACCCGACGATGAATTTCCAGAGCCGACTGGTTCCAGTCGACTACCAAGTCGTCTTTGCTGAGCATGCGGGCGTAGCTGAGGCCCACTTCTCCCTGGACACGAACCCCGAGCCGGGCAAGCCGCTCGGCTTCTGGTCCCGTTCCGGCGGCTTCGATGCGCGGCAGGGCCTCTACCAGCAGCTCGGCGCTGAGCTGGGCCAGCCGCTGGCCCAGTTGATGGGCGTTCTCCAGCAGGCCAATGGAGATGGAGCGCTCCAGCAGCACCGGCCCAGTATCGAGGCCCTCCTCCATGGCCATGATCCCTACGCCCGTGCTGCTGTCGCCCTGCAGCAGGCACCACTGGATCGGTCCAGCGCCACGCCAGCGGGGCAGTAGGGAGCCGTGGGCGTTCCAGCAGCCCAGGGGGGGCTGGGCCAGCACCTCTGGCGGCAGGATCTGGCCAAATGCCACCACCACGAATACATTGGCGCCGAGGGCGCCAAGCCGGGCCTGGAGCTCGGGCTCGCGCCGGATACGCTCCGGCGTAAATACCGGCAGGCCTAGCTCCAGGGCCCGAGCCTTAACAGGACTTGGCAGTAAATCCTTGCCCCGCCCCCGCCGGCGATCTGGCTGGGTGACCACCCCCACCAGCTCGTGCCCTGCCGCCACCAGGGCATCAAGGCTGGGCACCGCGTAGGCGGGGGTGCCCCAAAACAGGATCTTCAAGGCCAGATGATCAGGCCTCGCCGGTGATCGAGAGCCCTTCCACCCAGACGTAAGGGCAGAGGCCATCTGGGGTGATCTTGGCCAGGCCTTCAAAGCCGACGATCGCCTTCATCACGGTGCGGATGTCGCCGGCGACGGTGGCGGCCTCGATCGAGCGGCTGACCCCACCCTCAACTAACCAGCCGTCAAAGGGCAAGGAGAAGGAGCCCTGGCTGGCTTTAACTCCAGCATGCAGGGCCGATAGGGAGTCGATCACCACAACGGGCCCAGAATGGTTTAGGCGATCTAGACCCTGCTGGCCGCCGCCGCTGCCAGGGGTAACGCCAATCTCGAACCAATCGGCCCCTACCGACACCTTTGCTCCCATGCCGGCATGGCCGGTGGGCGCCACCCCAAAAGCTCGGGCCGTGGCCTCCGAGTGCAGGAAGTTTTTCAGCACGCCGCCAGCCACTAGATCTAGGGGCGCGGTGGGGGTGCCCTCGCCATCAAAGGCAGAGGCGCCCACATTGCCGGGGTGCAGGCCGTTATCGCGGATGCTCAGGAAGGGCACGGCCACGCTGTCGCCGAGGGAGTCGCGGTGGCTGAGGCTCACCCCATCGAGCACGGCCCGGGCATTGAACAAGCTGCTGAAGGCCCCGATTAGGTCGAGGAAGGCTTCCGGGCTGAAAACACAGGTGTAGTAGCCGGTTTCGATCGGTGCGTAGTCAAGGTGGGCGATCGTGCGCTCGGCGGCCTCTTCGATGCAGCCGGCGATGTCGAGCTCGGCGGTGCCGTAGGCCAAGCGCACGGCACCGGAACTGCGTGGTTTGCGACCGGCTTCCTCGGCCCTGGCGTAGAGGTAGAGGCTGGCGGTGGTCAGGGTCTGGTGGCGGCAGGCCCCTTCGCTATTGAGATAGAGGCGCTCGCTGCTGCGCTGGGCCAGGCCGTTGTAGGGAACTGTGCCGATGGCTATGTGGCGATCGAGCAGTTGCCGTTCGGCCTGTTTGAGGGTGTCCAGCAGGCTGAGGATCGGCTGGGGTTGGTGCAGCGGTTGATCTAGTGGGGCCAGGGGTGCGGTGGCCAGGGGCGAGAACGCCGGGGTTTCCTCCGCATTGCCAAAGGCGCTGGCGTCGCGGGCGCCGCTCAGGGCCCGGGCCAGGCCGGAATCGCTGAGGTCTGAAGTGCTGGTAATGCCTACTAGGCCGTCGCCGTTCCACACCCGCAAGGTGATGGCGCTGCGTTGGGCACCTTTCATCTGTTTGGCTTCGCCGCGATCCACCTGCACGGAGGTGTCGGTGCTGCAGGAGGCGCCGAGATCCCATTGCTGGATGCCGGCGCCTTGGGCGAGTTGCTGGAGCCGGCCGCTGAGGGCCTCGGCGTTCAGGGTTTGGATGGTGGGCTGGGTCATGGTCAGCGTCCTCCCACGGTGATCGAATCCACCTTGATGTGGGGCTGGCCAACGGTCACAAAGATGCTGCCGCTCACGGAGCCACAGAAGCCCGCTGCTAGTTCCAGGTCGTTGGCGCACATCGAAATGCGCGGCATCACCTCCTTGGCTTCGCCAATCAGGGTTGCCCCCTTCACCGGTTTGGTGAGCTGGCCGTTTTCAATCAAGTAGCCCTCCTCCACGGCGAAGTTGAACTGGCCGGTGGGGCCGACGCTGCCGCCGCCCATCGATTTGCAATAGAGCCCCTTATCGACGGAGCCGATCAGCTGCTCGGGGGTGTGGGGGCCGGCGGCGATGAAGGTGTTGCGCATGCGGCTGGCGGCCGCAAAGGTATGGCCCTGGCGCCGGCCGCTGCCCGTGCGGCTGTGGCCGGTGCGCAGCTCGCCGGCTCGATCGCTGAGGAAGCGCTTGAGAACGCCGTTTTCGATCAGCACGGTGCGCTGGGGTTCCATGCCTTCGTCGTCCATGGAAAGGGAGCCGAAGGCGCCATCGCTGAGCCCTTCATCGATGGCCGTGACGGCTTCGTGGGCAATGGATTGGCCGACCATTTCGGCAAAGGGGGTGGTGCCCCGCTCCACCTGGGTGGTTTCCAGCAGGTGGCCGCAGGCCTCATGAAAAATCACGCCGCCAAAGCGGTTGGCCAGCACCGCTGGCATCTGACCCGCCTCTACGTAATCGGCGTAGAGCATGGTGCCCACACTGGAGCACACGTCCTGGGCGGCGGCGTCCGCGTCCCATTGGCGCAGGTCATCGGGGCGATCGGAGGTGCCGTAGCGGCGGCCGAGGCCGGCGCGGTGGTCGCCGTCGGCCGCAAGCACGTTTAAGCCGAGGGACTGGTGCAGGCGGATGTCGCGGGCAAAGGTGCCATCACTGGCAGCCACTAGCACCGACTGCCAGTCGCGGGAGTAGCTGCCGCGCCTGGCCTGTAGGTGGCGGCCGTGGTGCTCGAGGCGGCAGGTGCCCTCCAGCAGCTTCAAGGTGGCTTCTGCCAGAGAGGGGCAGCTATCAAGCCAGTCCAGCTTGGCGGCGGCGAAATCGCGCATCAGCTGCAGACCTTCGAAAGGGCTGGTGTTGCTGCTGCTGTGGCTCAGCCCGAGCATGCCGAGGGCTTGCTCAAGGGCCTGCATCAGGCCGCGATCACTCAGGTCGTTGGTGCTCACAAAGCCATCGCGGTCTCCCAGGAACACCCGGATACCAGCGCCCATGCCGAAGGCGGGGCTGACGCTGGTGATGGTGTCCTGCTCAGCCAAGACGCCGAGGTGGTCGGTGCGCTCCAGGAAAATCTCAACTAAATCGGCACCAGCTGCCCTGCCGCTCGCCAGCAAGCCCTCCAGCCGCAGCATCCAGCTTTGATCAAATGCATCTGCCACTACCCCTGCCGACTGGGCTGCAGCCGACTGGAGAACAACCGGTTTGGAGGCAACCAAAAGAACTCAGCGAAGGAATGATGTAACTGCGGGCCAGGCAAAGGCAGGCCAGATCTAACAAAATGCTCAGCGAATAGAAATGCTCAGAGCATTTAAAAAATCAGCGCACTGAGGGCTGGAATTGCTCGCTGCGGATCGCGGGGGTGAAATAAAGCTTGGCCATTTCTGCGCCGTTGGCGAGCCAATAGGGCAGTTTGCGCAAAACTTTTATTGCTCCCGGAGCACTGCTTGCGTCGGCCTCGCTGAGTTTGGCGTTGTTGCTAACCAGGCGCTCAAGGCGGGTGTAAAACTTGGGATGGTCAACATTCAGCACCACGGGGAACACTCTGGCGGAGGTCTCGTTGGTTTTAGCAATCACGACCTTGTCGTATTCGCGAGCATCAAGACCTAGGGCTTCGTAGAACTCTTTGCGAGCAACGTCTCGGACGTACATGGTGGCAAACACTGCCAGCAGGAAGAAGCGGCACCAAAGCCGGGCGGTGAAGCCGCGCACGGTGTCTGGCTGAGCCTTCATCAAGGCATCAAAGAAATCGCCGTGGCGGTTCTCGTCTTGGCACCAATTCTCGAAGAAGTTAAAGATTGGGAAGATTTTGCTCTCTGGGTGTTGCTCCAAGTGGCGATAAATGGCGATGTAGCGCCAGTAGCCAATCTTCTCGCTCAAGTAGGTGGCGTAGAAGATGAATTTAGGCTTGAAGAAGGTATAGGACTTGCTGGCGGTCAAGAAGCCCAAGTCCAGTTGCAGCCCAAAATCTCCCATGGCTTTATTGAGGAAGCCGGCATGGCGGGCCTCATCGCGGGCCATGTGGGCAAAGCACTCGGCAAGCAGCGGGTTTTTGGTTTTGATGCGGCGGCTGAGCTCCTTGTAGAGCAGGAAGCCAGAAAATTCAGAGGTGCAGCTCTGCTCAAGAAACTCAACGAAAACCTTGCGGGTATCAGGATCTAGCTTCTCCGCTGCCCCCTCAAACTCACCGTTGCGCACGAAGTGGTGGCGGTTGTAGTCCTTACGGAACTCCTCGCATATGGCCTCAAGCTCCACCTCATTTGGCCGCAGATCCATCGCCGCCATGGCGTCGAAATCCGTGGTGTAGAAGCGCGGCGTCAGGATCGTGTCCTTGGCCGGATCTTTGACGGCTGGTGCACCGGGCGAGCCCACAGAGGCTTGACTGGGGCTGGTGGTAGGGCTGGCAGTTGCGGCGGGAGGCACCATCGAGGCTTGCGGCTTACGGCAGTGCCTGCATCGTAGAGGGCATGGCCGTCAGTTCGGGCCGAGCCATTTCTGACCGTTGAGCCGCGACACCAGCCGCGACACCAGCAGCGCCAGGCTCATCTTCTTCTCGTCGATCAGAAACGACTCCAGCAGGCTTGGCTGGCCGCCTGCCTCTGCCAATGCCACCGTTTTGGCTGAACTGATGTCTGGTTGGGTGAAGCACAGCCAGAAGCGACGCCGACCCGGCAGCTCCCCTTGAACCATCCAGCACTCCGACCCCACCACGGGCATCGCTCCTTGCACAAAGGCCAGTTCGGCAGCAGCTCCTCCGTAGCCCTGGATCTCCTTGGCCAGGGCCGGGATCAGGAGCTGGGGCACAAAGATCTCAAATGGCTGGTCTTCCACTGCAGGCGGTTTGGCCTTTGCGGGCTGATCTTTGGCAGCTGGCTGGGCGGATTCGCTCACCGGTGCAGGCCCCTTTCGGCATCGTCCTTGGACTTTACGCAGGTTGCCCGGCAGCTCGCTCACCAGTCGTCGCTGCTGGGGTTGTCCCAGCCATCTCCCACGGCAGCGGCCTGGGCCACCACCGGTTCGCCTGCTGGAGCTGGGTTGCTGCCTTTGCGAATCACCCGGAACGGCACGGCAACGGTTGGGGCTGGTTCGCCAGGGGGTCTCGGCGGCCCGGCGGCGGCTCGAGCTGCGGGCCTTGCTGGTTCGCTTTGGTTTTGCTGCTGCGGCTGCCTCCAGTTCGCCTCGGGTTCACTGGCGCCGCGGCGCACTTGACGGCGCAGGTTGATCGGGCCAGTGCGCAGGGCTAGGGCGGCTCCGGCGGCGCTCAGCCCGGCTCCCGCGCTGGCGGCCAGGGCTATCCAGGCTCCGATTGGCAGGGCCGGGCTGGTCCAAACCAGCAGGCGCAGGGCCGCATTGGGTCGGGGGTTGAGGGCGCCTACCAGCAGCACCAGCAGCAGGGGAGCCAGCAGGGGGAGCAGCAGCAGGCGTTGCAGCAGGGCCAATGGATCGACTGGGGTGAGGAGGGCGGCCTAGGGGGAAGTAGCCCCGGTGGCTGGTGCCCCAGGGGATCCTGGCTGGTGCGGTGGCCCCTGCCAACGGCGCAGGTTGCCGAGCTCGTAGCCGAGCACGTCAAAGACGCGGATCACCAGAAAATCCACCATGTCTTCGATCGATTGGGGTTGGTGATACCAGGCAGGCACCGGCGGGGCGATGCGGGCACCAGCCTCGGCCAAGGCCGTGAGGTTGCGCAGGTGCACCAGGCTCCAGGGGGTTTCCCTTGGGCAGATCACCAGGGGGCGCCCCTCCTTGAGGTGAACGTCGGCGGCCCGCTCCACCAGATCCAGGGCCACCCCCGAAGCGATGCGCCCCACGGTGCCCATGGAGGCCGGCAGAATCACCATGCCGCGGGTTTTAAAGCTGCCACTGGCAATGCCAGCGGCCTGATCGTTCCAGCGGTGGCAGCGCAGCTGCCCGGTGCTAACAGCGGTGCGTTCCCGCCAAAAGGCTTCCTGGGCATCGGGTTCTGAGGGCACCCTCAGTCCTAGTTCGGCCTGCCAGACGCCAATGGCTCCGCGCGAGGTGACCAGCTCCACGGCTTCTCCCGCCTCCAGCAGCAATTGCAGGGCCCGCTGGGCGAGGGGCTGGGCCGAGGCGCCAGAAACGGCGAGCACCACCGGCCCGGTTCCGGAGCTGGTTCCGGATGGCCGAACCATGGCTCAGACCTCGCTCAGCACCGCGATGGGCGCGAAGGGGTCGATGTCGTCCTGGTCCTGGTCCTGGTCCTGGGTTTGGGGATAGGAGTCGGCCGGCTCGCCCTCGTAGCCCTCGGGCAGCACCACGGCCAGATCGATCTGGTGGCGTAGGGCATCCACCTTCTGGATCTCCACCTCCACCTGGTCACCCAGCATGTAGGTGCGGCGGTTTTTGCGCCCCACGAGGCGGTTTTGGCGGGAGCGGTATTCGTACCAGTCGTCCTTGAGGGAGCTGACGTGCACCAGGCCTTCCACCTGGGAAGGGGGCACCTCCACGAAGAAGCCGTAGCTCTGCACGCCGCTGATTACCCCAGGAAGCACCTGCCCCACCAAGGGCTCGGCCTGGCGGGCCTGGAGCATGGCCAGCAGGTCGGCCTGCAGTTCAGATAAAAAGCGGCGCCGGCCATTGAGACGCTGCACCAGCCCGTGCTCCTGAACTTCCAGGTAGGGAGTTAGCTGGCTGGGGGCCAGCAGCGGCCAGTCGATGGCGCCGTGGCAGGCATCGGAGGCCAGGTCGACGGTGGTTTTGTGGCGCACGCTGGGGCGGTCCTTGCCCTCGGTGAGCAGCAGCACCAGCAGCTGCTGGTTCCACAGATCTGAGTAGTGCAGGGTTGGGCAGCACCAGGGAGCAAGGGCTGCCCCCTCTTCCAGCAGGCCCGCCAGGGCATGGGGGCCGGGGCTGGTGCTGAGCTGGATCGGTTTGAGGATGGCCTGCAGTTGCTGCTGCAGGGCCCGGCTGCGGTCGGTGCCAGCGAAGGCGGCGGCCAATTCGGCCGCACTGGCATTGCCCTCTTCGCTCAGCTCCAGCGGGATGTCGAGGGCCAGAGCAGCCCGGGCAACGTCGTTGAGGTCGCTGGGGTCCGCCAGGGCATTGGTGGCATAGATCGCCGGCAGTTCCAAGGTTGCCAGGTGCTGGCCTAGGGCCTGATCGGCCAGCAGCACCGCTTCGCGCAGCAGGGCCAGGGGATGGTGGGGTTCCAGGCTCACGAGCCAGCCAGCCAGGGCGCTGTCGGGGCCGGGCACCGCCAGATCTCCCAGGCTGTCGATGGCGGGCAGGGGCAGGTTGAGGTCGAGGGAACCCGCCGCTTGCCGCCGTTGGCGCAGCAGGCCAGTGACAGCGATGAGCTGCTCCAGCGGGCCCAGCTGCTCCTTCAGCCCCTTGAGCGCCGCTGGCACGGTGCGGCTCTTGGGTTTGCGCTCCGCCAGGGCATTCAGTGCTTCCAACCCGACTGCCGCCACGGGATTGATCTGGCTGCGGCTGAAGCGGTAGTGCTCAAGGCTGCCGTCAGCGCCCAGCTCCAGGGCCACCGACAGGGCTGCCTGCACCTCGCCCACCTTGAAGGCACTGGCCTTGGCCAGGGCTGGACTCAGCAGCGGTAGCCACTGGTTTCCGGTGCAGTAAGCGTCAGCCTGGTTGCGAAGCCAGGTGTCCAGGGTGCTGCCGGCGCTGAAGCGCTCAGCGATGGCTGGGGTGTGCACCCACAGGGTCCAGCCGCCGTCGCGCTCCTCAATGGCCAGGGCTGGCAGAGCGGGGGCTTCCTTGCCGCTCCATGGTTCCAGCAGCAGGGCGGCCTGGGCGGTGAGGTCGGTGCGCTCCTTGGCGGCCAGCGCTTTAAGGGTTGCCCGCGGTGGTTGGGGGCGGCTGTGGAGCCGGTGCTTGGTCAGCAGCAGGTCGAGGTCGGCTGCTTCCCCCCCGTTAACAGGCAGGCTGCGAGCTACGTGGCCCTGGGGGGCGAACTGCCCCACCGGGTAGCGGTCCACCAACACTTCCACCACCGAGGCCTGTTCGGCATTGAGATGGGCGGCGTCACCAGCTGGCAGCTCAACCGCCGTAAGCAGGCGGTCGTCAAGGGGGGTGGCCACCAGACGCTCATCCTGTTGCTCGACTTGGGCCAGCAGGGAGGTGGTGTGGCGCTCAAGAACGCACTGCACCCCGCCCTCAGGAGAGCGACGGCGTCCGCCCTCGCGGGTCACCTTCACCAGCACCCGATCGCCGTTCCAGGCGTGGTTGAGCTGGTGATCGCGGATGTAGATGTCTTCGCCACCGTCTTCGCGCAGGGCAAAGCAGAAGCCTTTGCTGGAGCAACGCAGCCGTGCGGCGATCAGTTCAGGGTCTTCGCGGCGGGCGACGCCGGCCTCACTGACCTCCAGCAGGCCAAGGCGGCTGAGGCCGTCGAGGCCGATCTGAAGCTGCTGCTTTTCAGCTTTTTGGCTAATGCCCAGGGCTTTTTCCAGCTTTGTCAGCGGCAGGGCTTCCTGGGCGGGCAGCTGGTCGAGCAGGTCGGCGACCGTGAACTTCATCTATGGGAGGGCTGGCTGGACTGAAGCCGGTTGATGGCGGACTGGACTCGGAGCGATGCCCACGGCCGCCAAGGCCTTCATGTAGTGATATTAGTCAGCTGACGCTTCTTCGGCTTCCGGGCTGCTCGATCGCTGGATCAGGCGTACTCCGATCACCAGAAAGCCAACGGAGGCTGCCAGCTGCAGGGCATTGGTGGGGATTACGGCGGATAGGGAGCCGCCGGCGGCTGCGCCCAGCAGGCTGGCCAGCACCAGGGCAGCGGAACTGCCGGCAAATACGGCTCCTGGGCGGGTTGAGGTGCCACTGATAGTCACGATGGCCAGCTGGGTTTTGTCTCCCAGCTCAGCCAAAAACACAGTGGCGAAGGTGGAAGCGAGCAGGGCGAAGGGCATGGCGTAGCGCTGCGGTTAGGAGAGGGGAAGGTCGGAGGGGCTGGGCACTAGGCCCAGTACGGCTTGCCGGCCCAGCCACAGGCCCAGGGCCACCATCAGGATTCCCGCCAGGCGCTCCAACTGCTGTGGCGGCATCACCTTGGCCAGCCAGCGGCCCAGTAACACCCCCACCAGGCTGGAGCTGATCAGGGCCAGGGAGGCACCAACAAACACGACAACTGGCCTGCCTGATTGGGCAGAGAGCAGGAGGGCGGCGAGCTGGGTCTTGTCCCCAAGCTCAGCCAGGAAGACCGTGGTGAAGGTGGTTAGGAAGACGGCACCCCAACTGCCTGCCCGGCTGGTGCTGGGATCGGGTTCGCTGCTCATAAACGTTTCCGTATGGCACGCCTAAAGCGCTTCATTACCCTGCCACGGCCCCCGTATTCGCTGCGAATTTGCTGCAGGCAGCAGCCGATAGCCAGGCGGTCGCCGGCACCTGGATCATCAACCGTGCCAAACAGCTGCACCAGGTTGGCCACGTTGCAGAAGTCAGGCCGGTCCGCATAGATGCGGCAACTACGGGAGCCGGTGTTGAAGTTGATGCACCAGCCATCGGGGCCCACCATGGCCAGATACTGCTCCTGCTGCTCTGGGCTGAGCGCCTCGATTGCTTCCTGACGCAGACTGGGATCCAGCCGGCAGCAGGCTCCGCAGCCGCTGATACATCCCCAATGGGCCCGATCGTCCCTTGCCATCCCCCTGCAGCGATTAACTCCATTCAGCCACAGGCCAAGGCGCTACTGCTGCTGTGACAAGCCGTCACAGAGCCCGCCGGCAGGCATGGGCCGCTGGGATCGACCCCTAACCTGTGCCCACAGCGACTACTGCTCTGCGGCAGCAACCTCCATGGGTATCGACTTCCACCTGATCGCCAATTTTGCCGCCCTGGCGCTGATCACCCTGGCCGGTCCTGCCGTGATCTTCGTGCTCTTCTACCGCCGCGGCGCCCTCTGATCGCCACTTCTGCCGAGGTTCCAGAGGGCGTGATAAATCGGCTCAGGCTGGATCTGGCGGCCCACATAGGCACCCACCACGGCGCTCAGCAGGATGCCGAAGAGCCACTGCTGATCCCCTGCCATGCGCAGGGCAAACAGCACCGTCATCAGGGGCAACTGGGTAGCCCCGGCTAGGGCTGCCGCCATGCCTAGGGCCAGGCCAAGCTGGCTGCTGCCCCCCAGGAGCTCCAGGCTGCCGCTGCCAAACAGGGCACCAATGGCGAAGGCTGGATCAATCAGGCCGCCCGGTATTCCCGCTGCCAAGGCCAAAATTGGCGCCACCAGTCGGGCTGCCACCAGCAGTAGCCAGCCGATGACGCTGAGGGGCGAGCCGGGCACCGGCAAGCTGCCGCGGCCTTCAGGCAGCTGAGCCATCAGCGCTTCACCATCGCCACCGCTCCAGCCACCGCTGGCCACGGCGATTAGGCCAAGGGCTAGGCCCAGCCCCAGCCCCCAGGCCAGGGGCCGTTGCCGCACTCGCTGGCGCAGCAGGGCTGAGCTCCGCCAGAGGATGCGGCTGAACAGGCCGCCCAGCAGGCCGCCACCCACCCCTACGGGCAGGGCCCAGAGCAGTTGCTGCCATTCCGGCTGGGTGCTTTGAACCATGCCCAGGGTGAAAAGTGGTGTGCCTGCGAGGTTGCTCACCAGGGCTGCCGCTGAGCAGACCACTACTGCCGGCCACAGCACGGCTGTTTGGAAGCGTCCTGTGAGTTCCTCCACCACAAACACAGCTCCCATCAGCGGGCTGTTAAAGCCCCCCGCCAGGCCAGCGCCAGCGCCGATTGCCATCAGGCTCTGGGTGCTGAGTTTGGTCAGCAAGCGGGGGAAGCGTTGCCGCAGGCCGTGGGCCACTGCCGCACCCAACTGCACTACGGGCCCCTCGCGGCCGAGGGGCAGCAGGGCCAGGCTGGCCGCCGACCAGAGGCAGAGCCTTGCCACGGTGGCGAAGGGTGCCATCAAAGCGGCGGCCTGGTCGGGATCCTCGAGGCTCTCGATCGTTTGGGGTATGCCCGAGCCCGCACCCCGGGCCCAGGGGCCTGCCTGAAGCCAAAGTAGGGCTGGCATCACCAGCACCGGCGCCAGGGCGATCGCCAGGCCCTGCAGCGTCCAAGCCCCGCCGGCAAAGTTCGGCAGCTGCTGCAGCAGCAGATCCTGGACGTGGTCCACCAGATTCAGGGGCCAGCAAGCCAAGCCCACCAGCAGCCCCAACAGCAGGAGCTGCAACAGGAAGTAGAGCTGGCCGCGGTTTAGGGGCAAGGCCATCTCAGGCCACCAGTCCCAGGGCCAGTGCCGCATCTTGCATTAGGGCGCGCACGTAGGGGTGGTCGTGGCTGGCGCCCTCGGCGCTGGTGAGTTCGTCGCCGGCCGCATTGCGCACCACCAGCCCCGCCCCCTTGCGGCGACACCAGTAGGTGCGGTTGTGGTGTTGCAACACCACCTCACCACCATCAAAGGCTCCACCAGCGCTGGCTCGCAAGCCCACCAGCTCCAGCTGGAGCCGCTCCTCCCCCTGCCAGGAGTCGAGCCGCAGGCGGTAGGCCACATCCACCAGGCCGGGCAGGTTGGTTTCACCCTGCCAGCGCCAGCCCATGGCCCGCAGGCTCGCCTCGCCCTGGCGCAGCTCCAGTTGCAGGTGGCCTCCGCGCAGCAGCTTCTGGGCCGCCACCTGGCAGCCCTGGCTCCAGAACACGGGCTGGGGGTGGCCGATGCCGAAGGGCTCGAGCCGTTGCAGCTGGCGGTAGAAGCTGCGGTTGATCTGCTCAAAGCTGAGCAGGGCTTCCGGCTCTACCGGGGTGCCATGGCCTGCCTGCTGCAGCCAGGTTTGGGCCAGTTGGTTGAGCTGCTCGTGCAGGGCGGCCACCTGCTCGGCGCGCACGGTGAAGCCCCCGGCGGCGGGGTGGCCGCCGAAGCGCTCCAGCAGGGGCGCGCACTGCTGCAGGGCCCCATCCACCGCAAAGCCCCGGGGCGCCCGCACCGAGGCCCGCAGGCGGCCGTTGCCCTCGCCAGCGAGCAGGGCGGCGGGCAGGCCGAAGCGCTCCACCAGCCGGGCGGCCACGATGCCGATCACGCCGTGGTGCCAGTGGTTCTGGGCCAGCAGCAGGAAGGCCGGGCGCTGGGGACCATCGGCCTCGAGCAGGGCCAGGGCCTCGGCTTCGATGGCGGTGCAGAGGTCGCGGCGCTGGCGGTTGAGCGCTTCGCAATCGCGGGCCAGGGCCAGGGCCCGGCTTGGATCTTCGGTGGTGAGCAACTCCACCACCAGCTGGGGATCACCAAGCCGGCCGACGGCGTTGATGCGCGGCGCGATCTGGAAGCCCACCGCCTGGGCATCGAGGGGTGTCTCGTCGAGGCCAGCTAGCTGTTGCAGGGCCTGGAGCCCCACCAGGGGGCTGCGGCCCAGCTCGGGCAGGCCGTCGATGAGCCAGCGCCGGTTCACCCCCACCAGCGGGGCCATGTCGGCGATCGTGCCGATACAAAACAGATTGAGGGCAATCTGCTGGCCGTCGGTGTGCCGCAGGCTTTGGCAGAGCGCCGCCGCCAGCACGTAGGCCAGCCCCACCCCCGCCAGGCCCCGATAGGGGGATCCGGGTGGGGTGCGCTGGGGATGCAGCAGGGCCAGGTGCGGCGGCAGCGGATCGGGAATCGTGTGGTGGTCCGTGAGGATCGCCTCGACGCCAAGGGCTTCGGCCCGCTCCAGGGCCTCCAGGGCAGACACGCCGTTGTCGACGGTCACCAGCAGGGCGACCCCCTGCTCCGCCAGCTTCTCCACCATGGCGGCGTTGAGGCCGTAGCCGTCATCCATGCGGCTGGGGATCGCCGCGATCGGCCTGGCGCCAAGGCGCTGCAGCACCCCCACCAGCAAGGCCGTGCTGGTCATGCCGTCGGCGTCGTAGTCGCCGCAGATCGCCACTGCTTCCCCCTGGCTGCAGGCGCGCTTCAGCCGCGCTACCGCCTTGGCCAGGTCGGGGAAGTGGCGCCCGGCCGCCGGTGCCGCCTCCGGATCCAGCAGGGCGGCGATGGCCTCAGGGCTGGTGAAGCCGCGGCGGCTCAGCAGCGCCAGCAGCGGTTCGGGCAGGGGATCGGTGGACGGCGCTGCCTGCAGGGCGCCAGGCGCCAAGGGAGCGGGCAGGTGCCAGCGTTGCTCATGGAGGGCTGGCAGCAACGACACAACAACCAATACCTGGTCATTGTGCGGGACCTGCTGCTAGGCCGCATCCCCCAGAAGCGATGAGCCCTAGCCTGATAAGCCCTGGTGCGAGCAGCTGATGGCCCTGCAAGCCCTGCTCTGGGATGTGGATGGCACCCTGGCGGAGACCGAGCGGGATGGCCATCGCTTGGCCTTCAACCGGGCCTTTGCCGACGTTGGAGTGCCCCTGCATTGGGATGCCGCCCGCTATGGCGAGCTGCTGGCCATCAGCGGTGGCCGGGAGCGGATCACTGCTGCCCTGGCGGAGCTGCTGGGCGAGCCGCCGCCGCCAGAGTTGGTCGCTGAGCTGCAGGCCCGCAAGCAAGACCATTACGGAGCTCTGGTGGCCGCCGGCGAGTTGCGGCTGCGCCCCGGGGTGGCCGAGCTGATCGCTGCGGCTGGCTCGGCTGGCCTGAGCCAGGTGATCGTGACCACCAGCGGTCGCGCCGCGGTGGCGGCCCTGGTGGAGCACCTGCTGGGGGGGCTCTGCCAGCACTTCGCCTTCTGGGTGTGCGGCGAAGATGTGGCCCGCAAGAAGCCTGATCCGGAGGCCTATCAGCTGGCCCTGCAGCAGCTGGGCTGCCCCGCCTGCACCGCGCTGGCCCTGGAAGATTCCGGCAATGGTCTTGCGGCCGCCGCCAGCGCCGGACTGGCCTGCCTGCTCACCCTTAGCCACTACGGCAGTGCCGAACCACCGCAGCGCTTTGGGCGGGCGCGGGCGGTGGTCGATCAGTTGGGCGCTGGGGCGGCCGTGCTGCGGGGGCCCGCTTGTCAGGGCGGGCAGATCACGCTCTCCTATGTCCAGGCCTTGCTGGAGGATTCGCCACCGTGACGCGTTCGAACCTGCAGCCCACCCGCTTCAATCGGGCTATCGAGCGGCTAGGAGCCCAGCTGCTGGGCAATCTGCGTGGCAATTGGCGCCACCGCAGCAGCGTGGTTTTGGCCCTGCTGCTGGGTTTCTACGCCGGCAGCAATATCACGGCCTACGTGCTGATGTCGATCCCTGGTGGGCGCCCGATGGCGGTGCTGGCAACTGTGCTGCTGGTGGAGCTGGTCGTGCGCGTGCGCGGCCGAGTGGTTCGAGCCACGCCCGGACTCGGCTGGGTGCTGGTCGACAACCTGCGCATCGGGGTGGTGTACGCGGTGGTGCTCGAGGCCTTCAAGCTCGGCACCTGATGGATTCCCAGCTAGAGAGCAGGTTTGTGGAACCCCTGCAGGCCCAGTTGCAGTTGCTGGGCCGCAGCGGCCAGCGCGCGGTGCTGGCACTCAATGGGCCGGTGGGCGCTGGTAAATCCACCATGGCTCGAGTGCTGCAGCAACGGGCCGCTGGCCTTGGGCTGGGGCTGGCGGTGGCCTCAATCGACGACTTTTACCTGCCCTGGGAGCAGCGGCAACGGGCGCTTGAGGGCAACCCTTTTGGCGTATCCCGGGTGCCGCCGGGCAGTCATGACGTGGCCCTAGCGCTGGACTGTCTCGACGTCTGGCAGGCCGGCGGCGCCCTGCGTCTGCCTCGCTTTGACAAGACCCTGCGGGGGGGCCTGGGTGATCGCTCTGCTGAGGAGCTGGTGGAAGCGGAGGTGTTGCTGCTGGAGGGCTGGCTGCTCGGTTGCCGCTCCCTGGGCAGGCAAGCCCTGGCCACTATTCAGCCTCCGGCCGGGCTCAACGCCGAGGAGCTGGCCTGGCTGCCCCACTGGGACCAAGCCCTGGAGGCCTATCAGCCGCTTTGGCAGCGCTGCGCCCAGCTATGGCTGCTGCGTCCCCAAAGCTGGCAATCACCGCGCCGTTGGCGCCTGCAGGCGGAAGCTAAACAGCGCCGCCACGGCGCTGCCTGGTTGCCAGCGATAGAGCTGGATCGCGTGGTGCGCGCCAGCCTTTGTTCCCTGCCCCCATCCCTCTATCAGGATCCCCTGCTTGATCTAGCCAGTGGCTATGCGGTGCTGGACAGCCGCCGTCGCTGGATTGGCGGCAGCGGCGTTAGCTCAGAGCAGTAATTGAGAGTTTGGGACGATCAGCTTTCGCTGTCGTCACCCTCCTCATCCACGGGATAGATGAAGCCCTGGGCCTTGCCGCTCAGCACTGCCTTGCCGATGGAGAGAGCTTTCTTAGCTGCCACAGCAGCCTTGCCCTTCCAGGTGGCATGACGCTGATTGCGCTTGCCCTGGGAAGTTTTCTTCTTAGGAACAGCCATCCTGGCCCACTACATCAAACAAAGATCTTCCATTGTCGCCTCGCCTTTCGTCAAATCGCTAAGCTCGGTGCAAAGAAAGAACCTAGTGAGCGACAGCATTCCTCCGATTGGGCAATCCATGCGGTTGAACGGACTATCGACTCGCGACCCCGCTCCCTCCTACAGCCAGTTGCTGAAGGATCTGCGGGCGGGCAAGGTTAAGGATCTGGAGTTGTCGTTGCAGCAGCGGGAGGTGCGGGTGCGCTTCGACGACGGACGCCAGGCCACGGTGCCCGTATTCAGTAACGACCAGCTGCTGCTGCGCACCGCCGAGCAGGCGAAGGTGCCCCTCACCGTGCGCGATGACCGGGCTGATGGCGCTACGGCTGGTCTGGTGGCTAACGGGCTGTTGGTGCTGTTGCTACTGGGTGGACTTGCCCTCCTGATCCGTCGCTCGGCCCAGGTGGCCAACCGGGCCATGGGCTTCGGCAGCAGTAAGCCGCGGTTGCAGGAGGAGGGCGGCGTGGTGGTGCGCTTTGAGGATGTAGCCGGTATCGGTGAGGCCAAGGAGGAGCTGCAGGAGGTGGTCACCTTCTTGAAGGAGCCGGAACGCTTCACAGCCGTTGGCGCCAAGATCCCCAAGGGGGTGCTGCTGGTGGGCCCACCAGGCACTGGCAAAACCCTTTTGGCCCGCGCCATTGCCGGCGAGGCGGGCGTGCCGTTTTTCTCGATGGCGGCCTCCGAATTCGTTGAGATGTTCGTGGGGGTGGGTGCCAGTCGGGTGCGGGACCTATTTCGCAAGGCCAAAGCCAAAGCGCCCTGCATCATTTTCATCGACGAAGTAGATGCGGTCGGTCGCCAGCGAGGGGCAGGTATTGGTGGCGGCAACGATGAGCGGGAGCAGACCCTCAACCAGTTGCTCACCGAGATGGACGGTTTTGCAGACAACTCCGGCGTAATTCTGCTCGCGGCTACAAACCGACCTGATGTGCTCGATAGCGCCTTGATGCGGCCCGGTCGCTTTGACCGCCGCATCACCATCGACTTGCCGGATCGCCGCGGCCGTGAGGCGATCCTGGCGGTGCATGCCCGTAGCCGCCCCCTGGCTGGGGCGGTGTCGCTGTCGGCCTGGGCCAGCCGCACCCCGGGCTTTTCTGGGGCCGATCTGGCCAACCTGCTCAACGAGGCAGCCATCCTCACGGCGCGCCATCACCAGAGCGAGATCGACGACGGCGCCCTAGGCGGTGCCCTCGAACGCATCACCATGGGCCTGACGGCGGCACCGCTGCAGGACAGTGCCAAAAAGCGGTTGATTGGATATCACGAGGTGGGCCATGCCCTACTCACCACCTTGGTGCCAAAGGCCGATCCCCTCGACAAGGTGACCCTGCTGCCGCGCTCAGGCGGAGTTGGCGGCTTTGCCCGAATGATGCCGGACGAGGAGATCCTCGACTCCGGGTTGATTAGTAAGGCCTACCTGCAAGCCAGGCTTGTGGTTGCTTTGGGTGGCCGCGCGGCTGAGCTGGTTGTTTTTGGTCCAGCTGAGGTGACCCAAGGTGCCAGTGGTGATCTGGATATGGTCACCCGCATCTGCAGGGAGATGGTGACCCGCTACGGCTTCTCCAGTCTTGGCCCGGTGGCCTTGGAGGGGGATGGGGCTGAGGTTTTCCTCGGCCGCGACTGGTTGCGCTCCGAGCCGCCCTATTCGCGTGAAACCGGCAATCGCATCGATGCCCTGGTGCGCGAACTGGCTAGCTCAGCCCTCGATCAGGCCGTGGCCTTGCTGCAGCCACGCCGCGCCCTAATGGATGAGCTGGTCGAAATGCTGATCCGAGATGAAACCATCGAAGGTGAGGCTTTTAGAGCGGTGGTGACAAGCCATGAGGCGGCCCATCCGCAGCCGACTGGCTCAGCTGTTGCTCTGCAGTCCACCGGAAAAGCGGATGTCGAGGCTGCGCAAGTAGGTGTGTAGGCCCGCATCTTGAATCGGCAGCAACCGGGACATCCGCTCGCTGCTGTTGACATGGGCGTGCCAGTAGCCAGGCGGTGTGATGAAGGCCCCTCCGGGCTGCCAGTCGATGCGGCGGGGGTTGGCGATGGCACCGCTGGCGTCGAGCTCCGTGCCCACCAGGGAGTAGCAGCCCGGATCGCAATCGATGATTAGATCAAGGGCCACCGACTGGTGCCGGTGTGGTGGCTGGATGGCGCCAGCAGGCACCACCCCGAGCATGGCCCAAAGGGTGTGGGTCACGGTGCGGCTTTGGGGCAGATCGCTGTTAGCCAGCAGCAGGCTCAGCCGGTTGCTGCGAGCGGCGCTGGGATCGGCGAGAAGCAGGTCTAGTTCGCGCTGCAGCAGGGCCGCGGGGTAGTGGGTTGGCTCGAAGCGGGCGGTGCTGGCCTCGACGCCGAGGTGGCTGAGCAGGGGGCCGTCGTGCACCCAGTAGAGAACGCTGGTGGCCTCTGCAGTTAGCAGGGGGGGCTCGCCAGCTGGCAATACAAATAGATCTCCAGCGCTCCAGCCAAGCTGCGGCGTGCCAGCACGCTTGAGGCTGCCCGATCCTTGCAATACATAAAACAGCAAGCTGGTGGCGTTCGCCGCTGCCTTGAGGCCCTCACCAGCTTCGATGCGCAAAAAGTTGGCCGCCAGGCCAGGGCTGGTGGCCGGGGCCCTACAGCCGAGCTCGCTGCTGAGATCGAGGGGCAGCACCGCCGTGGCACCTGACTGGTGCAGGGCTGGGTCCCATTGGCGCAGGGGTATGGGTTCGGTTAGCCCAGCTCGCACCGGATTGGCAGCCTGGCGGTAGTCGAACAACTCGGTCTTGGCTTGCCACTGGGCGGAGCCGGTAGTGGAGATCAACTGGATTGGGGCCTGGGTCATTGCTCTGGCTCCTCGCGGGATCTGAACACTATTGGGATTCGGCTCGCGCCTGGAGGCTTCGGTCAGCCACCGGCCACGGCGGGAACAATCGAAACCTCATCGCCGTCGCTGAGGCTGGTGGTCTGGTTGTCGAGGAAGCGGATGTCCTCACTGTTTACGTAGACGTTGAGGAAGCGCCGCAATTTGCCGCCTTCATCGCACAACCGACCCTTGATCCCCGGATAGCGGCCCTCGAGGGCCTCGATCAGGCCATCCACATTGGAGGCATCGAGATCCACGCTGGCCTCCTCATTGGTGAACTTCTGCAGGGGAGTGGGGATAAGAACCTGAACTGCCATGGCGGGGATTGGAGGGGCGTGGGGAATGGGTGGGGTAATCAGCGCTGCTGGGCGGCTTGCGCTTTTGCCCAGGCCGCTTTGAAGCTGTCGAGCTGGGCCTCAATCAGGTAGGGCTCGCCGATGGAGGAGGCGATCGCCTCTGTCGTCTTCAGACCGTTGCCGGTGATGTAAGCCACGGTGGTTTCGTCAGGATTGATCTTGCCCTGCTCCACCAGCTTCTTCAGCACGGCGATGGTGGTACCGCCTGCGGTTTCGGTGAAAACGCCCTCGGTTTCAGCCAGCAGCTTGATGCCCTCGATGATCTCGGGGTCGCTGACGGCGGCGATGGTGCCGTTGGTCTTGTTGGCGATGTCGATTGCGTAGGGACCATCTGCCGGGTTGCCGATGGCAATCGACTTGGCGATCGTGTTGGGCTTCACCGGAGTAATGAAGTCCCGGCCTGCCGCGAAGGCCTGGGCGATTGGTGAGCAGCCCTCGGCCTGGGCGCCGCTGAAGCGCACGTGCTTCTCCTCAACCAGCCCCACCTTGATGAACTCGTCAAAACCCTTGCGAATCTTGGTGAATAGGGAGCCGGAGGCTAGGGGCGCCACGATGTGGTCTGGCAGTTGCCAGCCCAGCTGCTCGATCACCTCATAGCCAAGGGTTTTTGAGCCCTCGGAGTAATAGGGGCGCAGGTTGATGTTGACGAAGCCCCAGCCGAAGGTGTTGGCCACCTCGGAGCAGAGGCGATTGACCTGGTCGTAATTGCCATGCACCGCCATCAAGGTGGGGTTGTAGATCAAGGTGCCCAGCACCTTGCCCAATTCCAGATCGCTGGGGATGAACACGCAGCAGTCGAGGCCGGCGTGGGCGGCGATGGCGGCGGTGGAGTTGGCCAGGTTGCCGGTGGAGGCGCAACTCACCGTGGTGAAGCCCAGCTCTCGGGCGCGGGTGAGGGCCACACTCACCACCCGGTCCTTAAACGAAAGCGTCGGCATGTTGACGCCGTCGTTCTTGATGTAGAGGCTCTTGAGGCCGAGCCGCTTGGCCAGGTTGCCGGCCTTGAGCAGCGGCGTAAAGCCCGTGCCTACATCGATGGGATCGCCTTCAATCGGCAGGAATTCGCGGTAGCGCCAGATGGAGGCGGGGCCCGCCTCAATCGTGGCCCGGCTCACCCGATTTTTGATCGCCTCGTAGTCGTAGACAACTTCGAGCGGTCCGAAGCAGACGTCTTCGCAGACGTGGCGAGCGCTCGCTTCGTAGGGATGGCCGCATTCCTTGCAGCGCAATCCGGTGAAGGTGGAGCGGGAGAGGGTGGCAGTCACAGTCACGCCCAGCGGTGGCCTGAGGCTAACAGCGTTGGCCGAGGTGCTGATTTAATGCCGACTAGAGAGATCGGGTATTTATTTGAGCCTTGGGCTTGCTGATGGGCCAGGGCTTCCTAGCCTCGGTTTCTGCACCTACCTCTGATGCCAAGGCGCCCCTTGTCTGCCTCCCTGCGTGCGGCGGTCAGCGTGACCCTGGGCCTGGCTCTTCTGTTGGGACTCGGCGTGCTGCTAGCCCGCCTCTGGGTGGAGTGGAGCTGGTTTGAGCAATTTGCCAAAGGCCCGGTACTGCTGCGCCGCTGGCTGCTGCAGGTTGGCCTGATGGGCCTGGGGTTGGGTCTGGGTCTGGGACTGCAGGGCTGGCTGAGCCGGTTTTGGCGTTCAGGCTCGGCCGACTCCGGCGAGCGACGCTTTGGCCTGGCCCCAGCTGGCTATGCCGCCGCCCTGGGGCTGCTCGCCCTGGCCCAGCTGGTGCCTCTGGCCCTGCTAATGCGCCTGGCCCAGCGCCTGGTGCTGACCCCCTTCGATCCCCGGCGGCTGCATGGCTTAACCCTGCTCAGTGGCCTGCCGTTTTCCCTGCTGTTGCTGCTGGCCGGGCTGCTGGCGGCCCTGCTGGCCTGGCCGCGGCGGGCACCCCGGCTGGTGGCGGCGCTGGCTTCTTTGGCTACGGCCACGGTGCTGGGCCGGGCTTGGGGGGTGTGGTCGCTGGCCTTGCTGGCTCCTGACAGTGGCGTGCGGGAGCCGATGCTCTGGGCCGATATCAGCTTCGGCCTGGTGCGTTTCCCCGCCCTGGCCCTGGGGCTAACCCTGCTGCTTGCCCTTGGTACCTGCCACCTGGCCGCGGGGCTCTGGGGCCTGCTGGCCCGCCCCCCTCAGCTAAGCGATGGCCGTTTCCACGGTTTTACCCCAGCCCAGTTGGTGCAGTTGCGCTGGCCGCTCGGCTCGCTGGCCCTGCTGGTAGCCGGCAGTTTTTGGCTTGGCCGTCACCAGCTGCTGCTCAGCACCGCCGGCAGCGTGCCAGGTGCCGGCTGGCTCGACGTCCATCTGGTGTTGCCCCTGCGCACTCTGGCTGCATTGGTGGCCTTACTCACGGCTGTCGCCCTGCTGCTGCCCCTGCCGCGCCGGGGCATTCGGGGACCCCTGCTTGGGGCTGTCTCGTTGGCGCTGCTGCTGGTGCCCTTGCTTGAGGTCGCGCTCACCCCGGTGCTGCAGCTGCTGCTGGTTAAACCGCGGGAGCTGCAGCTGGAAACCACCTATCTGGCGCGCTCAATTCGGGCTACCCGGGCCGCCTTCCAACTTGATGACATCAGCACTCGTTTCGTTAAGCCAAGGCGGCGCCTTACCCGCGCTGATGTGCAGGCAAGCCAGGCCACCCTGCGCAACATTCGCCTTTGGGATAGTCAGCCCCTGCTCTCCACCAACCGCCAGCTGCAGCAGCTGCGGGTCTATTACCGCTTCTCAACTGCTGCGGTGGACCGCTACAACCTGGCGGCAAACCAGGGGTTGGGCCGCCAGCTGGTGATCATCACGGCGCGGGAGCTAGATCAGGCCTCCCTGCCTCCGGCAGCGCGCACCTGGCTCAACACCCATTTGGTGTTTACCCATGGCTACGGCTTCACGGTTTCGCCCGTAAACACCAGCAGCCCCGACGGCCTGCCCGATTACTTCATTAGCGACCTAGGCGCATCAACCAGGGTGCAGGGCAATGCCCAGCTGGGCATCACCACCGCCCAGGTGCGTGCCGGCATCCCCATCGGCAAGCCCAGCCTCTATTTCGGGGCCCTGGTGTCGCCCTATGCCCTCGCACCCACCAAGGTGCAGGAGTTTGACTACCCCCAGGGTGACGAAAATCTTTACACCCACTACGGCGGCTCAGCTGGTGTGCCGATCGGCTCTGCTTGGGGCCGGCTGGCCGCGGCCACATATCTGCGAGAGCCGAAGTTGCTGATGCAGGGGGCGATTACCCCCCAGACGCGCCTGCTACTGCGCCGGGAGGTTCGCCAGCGCCTGAGCAGCCTTGCCCCGTTTGTGCGCTTCGAAGGCGATCCCTATTTGGTGTCGGTGCAACTCGATAAGCCGGGTCCCTTTGCCCGCGATCAGCACCAGTTTTGGATTGTGGAGGGCTTCACCACCAGCCGCAGCTATCCATACAGCGCTGCCGTGCCTGGCGACGCCGATATCCGCTATCTACGCAATTCGGTGAAGGCGGTAGTAGATGCTTACAACGGCAAGGCCGTGCTCTACGTGGCCGAACCGGAAGATCCCATCATTGCCGGCTGGCAGCGCTTGTTTCCGGATCTTTTTCAGCCGCTAGCGGCGATGCCTAAGCCGCTGCAGGCCCATATTCGCTATCCCCAGCGCCAGTTCGAGCTGCAGACCTCCCAGCTACTGCGCTATCACGTCACCGATCCGCGCATTTTCTACAGCGGTGATGACGTTTGGCAGGTGCCCAAGGAGCTCTACGGGCGCAGTCAGATTCCGGTGAAGCCGTATCACATCAGCGCCCAGCTCACCCCAGAGTTGCCGCCTGAATTCCTGCTGCTGCAGCCGCTCACCCCCTTGGCCCGCCCCAACCTGGCCGCCTGGTTGGCTGCCCGCAGCGATGCCCCCAACTACGGCGAATTGGTGTTGCTGCGCTTCCCAACCCAGACGCCAATCTTCGGTCCGGAGCAGGTTCAGGCCCTGATTAACCAGAACCCGCGCATCAGCCAGCAGTTTGGTCTCTGGGATCGGGCCGGATCGGAGGTGATTCAGGGCAATCTGCTGGTGGTACCAGTGGGCGAGGCGCTGCTTTATGTGGAGCCCGTTTATCTCAAGGCCCGCAACGGTGGGTTACCTACCCTCACCCGCGTGGTGGTAAGCGATGGCACCAGGGTGGCGATGGAAACCAGCTTGGAGAAGGCCATCGAAGCCCTGCTGATTCCGCGCCGCCCCCTAGCCACCATCACCGAATCCGTCGACACTAATTCGGATCTCACCCCCCCCTGAGCTGGAGCAAATAGGACCTCCTCCGGCTCTCTTCGTGAATCCCACGGCGTGCCAGTCGAAGAGATCCAGTCGGCCGGGCATTAGTCAGATTCTGCAATAGACGGGTTTGAAATTATGGACGCTGCAGTAGGAGATGATTTGGAGGGCATAGTGCTTATCTGAAATCATTGTGGCCTTTCTCGGATCATGAACCTCAGTCACTTCAGCCTTACTGGCATAGCACCCAACAGTCTTGCTCTTACGGTCTGCACAAGCCTTGCCCTGCCCCAGCCAGCTTTGTCTCAGTCAAGGGGCGTGCCTACGGTGTCCGTACCGGAGTTCAAGAAAAATGTCACCGGTACCTGATGGTGGCAGGGGCCAGTGGCCCAGGATCTTTCCAGTGCCCTGGCTAATGAGCTGGCAGCAACGGGAGAGCTAAAGGTTGTGGAACGTCGCCAACTTGACAAAGTTCTGTCGGAGCAAGAACTGGCCGAGCTCGGTCTTGTGCGCAAGGCAAGCCCCACGGCAGCCGCGAAGGGCCAGATGACTGGAGCTCGTTATATCGTGCTGGGCACTTTGACTTCCTACGATTCAGCAACTGATGTTGAAAGTAAGGGAAGTGGCATGGGCTTTCTTGGTTTCGGTGGTGCGAAGCAAAACACTGTGACCAAAGATTACGTTGCTATCGACATCCGGGTAGTGGATAGTACCACCGGCGAGATCGTTGGCTCACGCACGGTCGAGGGTCGGGCGACAAACACCATCGAGCAGAAGTCCAGCGGAGGCAGCCTGTTGCCGGCAGCAGTTATTCTTGGCGCCACGGTGCCGATGAGCTCCGGCGGTTATGCAGCTACTAGCTACTGCAGCTGCTGGTACATTTAATTTCTCAAACAATTCCACCACGGCAAGCCGCACGCCTGCTGCTAAGGCAATTCGTGCAGCCCTGATCGAGGCTTCTGGATATGTGAGCTGTCTGCTGGTCCCGACTGGGGATTGCATGTCCTCATATAGGGCCAAGGATCAACAGCGTCGTCAGAACACACTGGGAACTCTTGAGTTGGAGTGATGCACTGGATCAGGATCAATTGCCTTTGCATATTGATCGCACCATCACCATAAAAAAAGGGGGGTTTGAGCCCCCCTTTTGGGTATCACGTCAACTGTTTCGATCAGTCCTGTAGCCAGGATAATCAGGCTGCGACAGCTGCCTTGGGGTCGAGGGCGCCCTTGGCGTAGAGGCCGGCGTAGTAGTTGATGTCGCGCTGTTTGATCTTGCTGGCGTTGCCGGCACACCAGAACTGCTGATAGCGATCCAGGCACACCTGCTTCATGTACTGGCGGGCAGGCTTGTTGAAGTGGCGGGGATCGAAGTTGGCGGGATCCTTGAAGGCCGCTTCCCGAACAGCGGCGGTAAAGGCCAGGCGGTTATCGGTGTCGATGTTCACCTTGCGCACGCCGTTGCGGATGCCCTCCTGGATTTCTTCCACGGGCACGCCGTAGGTCTCGGGGATGGCGCCGCCAAACTTGTTGATCATGTCCAGCCACTCCTGGGGAACCGAGGAGGAGCCGTGCATCACCAGGTGGGTGTTGGGGATGGCTTTGTGGATCTCAGCGATGCGGCTGATGGCCAGCACTTCACCGGTGGGCTTGCGGGTGAACTTGTAGGCGCCGTGGCTGGTGCCGATGGCGATCGCCAGGGCATCCACTTTGGTTTTGGCGACGAAATCGGCTGCTTCGGCGGGATCGGTGAGCAGCTGGCTGTGGTCGAGCTTGCCCTCAAAGCCGTGGCCGTCTTCGGCCTCACCCATGCCGGTTTCGAGGGAACCCAGGCAGCCCAGTTCGCCTTCCACGCTCACGCCGATGGCGTGGGCCACGTCCACCACCTCTTTGGTGACAGCCACGTTGTACTCGTAGCTGGCGGGGCTCTTGGCGTCAGCCATCAGCGAGCCATCCATCATCACCGAGGTGAAACCGTTGGCGGCAGCACCAAAACAGGTGGCAGGGCTGTTGCCGTGGTCCTGGTGCATCACCACCGGGATGTCGGGATAGGTTTCGACTGCGGCCAGGATCAGGTGGCGCAGGAAATTTTCACCGGCGTACTGGCGGGCACCGCGGGAGGCCTGCAGAATCACCGGAGAGTCGGTCTCACTGGCCGCCTCCATGATCGACTGCACCTGCTCCAGGTTGTTTACGTTGAAGGCAGGGATGCCATAGCCGTTCTCAGCGGCATGGTCGAGCAGCAGCCGAAGGGGAACGAGCGCCATGGGAAAACCTCTCGGGGGCGGGAGTTGAACTGGCGGTGACTCTAGGTGATGCCCCTTGGGGTGCCCTGGCCTGCTCCCAGACGGGCCCAGTCGCAGCAGCGCTGACTCAGCACTGCCTCCCCCAAGCCAGGCAGCATCGGCCGGCCCTCGCGCACCGCCTCACTCCACCAGCTGTGGATGCGCTGCACCGGCGCAATCCGGCCATCGGCCCAGGTGCGAGCAAAGCTCAAGCGCTCATCAGCCTCCACCGGCCGCAAGGGCTCCCCCGCCTGGGAGTGCCACAGCCCAAAGCCATGCACGTAGTCGGCCTGGTTGTCGGAGCCGAGCACGGCGGTGCCGTCGCGGCCGTACAGCTCCAGCCAGCAGCCCCGGCCCCTGCGGGCCACGGAGGCCAGGTTGAGCTGGGCCGGCACCGTCTGCCCCAGCGGTGTTTCCAGCTCTAGCTGCACCAAGGCGATGTCTTCGGCATCCACCTTGGCCAGGCGACCACTGCCATCGGCCAGGGGCCGCTGGGTAATGGCCGTGCTCAATTGGGACTTAAGGGAGCGGCTTGGACCCACCAGCCAGTGCAGCGTGTCAAAGGCATGGGTGCCCAGCGCTCCCAGCACCCCGCCACCTTCGGCTGCCTGGGAATACCAGCTCCAGGGGCGCGAGGCGTCGGCCCGGCTGCCCATCAGCCAGTCGTATTTCACCAGCACCAATTCGCCGAGGACGCCGCTGGCCAGCAGGTCGGCGAGCTGCTGGAACAGGGGAACGGCCCGGTATTCAAAGTCGACGGCCACGGTTAGCCCCCGCTGCAGGGCCAGCCGTTGCAGGCTCTCAATCCGCTCGGCATTGAGGGCCACGGGCTTCTCCAGCAGCAGGTGTTTGCCCGCTTCCAGGGCGCGCCTGGCTAGATCAAAACGGGGCCCCGGCGGGGTGGCGATCACAATCGCCTCGACGGCCGGATTGGCCAGCAGCCCATCGAAGTCGCTGTGGCCAGGCAGTTCGGCGCTGCGGCAGGCGGCTTCCAGGCGCTCGGGGCGCGGGTGCCAGAGGGCCACCGGCTCGGTGCCGGGGCAGGCGCGCAATGCGGGTAGGTGCACGGCCTCGCCAAAGCCCAGGCCAGCAATGGCCACCTTCAGCGGGGGAGCGCTCATGAGAGGCCCTCGGCTGCGGTGGCACAAACTTCGCCGATCACGCTGCTGATCAGGTTGTCTCCCGATGCCGGCTGCCATTCAGCTCTGAACTGGGGCAGGCCGTTGATCGAGGTGTCGCGGAACAGCTCCTGGCCGCAGTCAATTTCCATCACGTAGAGATCGGATAGGGGCCTGGGTTGCTCCTCGCTGACGGTTTTTTGGAAGCGTGTCAGCACCGAAATGTTGCCGCCGCGGCTGGTGCGCAGGCTGCCGCCATCCCACCACTGGCGTCCCTCGCTGGTGCTGGCCACCTCATGCCAGTCGACCGGGCCAGCTAGGGCCCTTCCAGGCGTGGCGGCCACGATCCCCACGACCAGCAACAGCAGCAGCAGGGAGCGGGCTGCCCGGCGCAGGCCGCTCATGCCGGCACCGTTTCACGGCAGCCGTGCATGGTCAGCAGGCTGGCCAGGGTTGCCTTGAATTCAGTGCGATCCACGATCGCGTCAACGAAGCCGTGGTCGCGCAGGTATTCGGCGGTTTGGAAGCCCTCGGGCAGCTTTTCGCGCAGGGTCTGCTCGATCACCCGGCGGCCGGCGAAGCCGATCAGGGCCTTGGGCTCGGCCAGGATTAAGTCGCCCAACATGGCGAAGCTGGCGGTTACACCCCCTGTGGTGGGGTAGGTGAGCAGGGGCAGGTAGAGCAGCTCTGCCTGGCGGTGCCGCTCCAGGGCGCCGGAGATCTTGGCCATTTGCATCAAGCTCAGCATCCCCTCCTGCATGCGGGCACCACCGGAGGCGCAGACAATCAGCACCGGTATGCGCCGGGCTGTGGCGGTTTCGATCAGGCGGGTGAGCTTCTCGCCCACCACCGAACCCATCGAGCCGCCCATGAAGCGGAAATCCATCACCCCTAGGGCCAGGGGTAGGCCACTGGTGCGGCAGATACCGGTAACCACGGCGTCGAGTAGGCCCGTGCTCTGCTGGCTGTCGCGGATGCGATCGGCGTAGCTGCGGCGGTCCTTGAAGGCGAGGGGGTCGGTGGGTGAGAGGCCGGTATCCATGGGCTCGAAGCTGCCCGGGTCGGCGATCAGGGCGATGCGCTCGGGGCTGTCGATGCGGTTGTGGTGGCCACATCCCTTGCAAACGCTGGCGTTAGCCACCAGGTCTTTGCGATAAACCACCAAACTGCATTCCGGGCACTTGCTCCAGAGACCATCGCCCTCCTCCAGCTCCTGGGTGACCCGCACGGTTGGGGCATTTTTCTGGCGATCCGCAAACCAGTCGAACAGCGACATGCGGCCCTTACCAACAGCTCAGCCTATTTAAGGCGCTTCACCACACCAGGCCCAGCACGGCCAGCCATAGGTCGTTGCCGAGGAGCCACACGGCGGCTCCGCCAGCTGCAAGAAAGGGGCCAAAGGGAAAGGGCTGGTGCTTGCCCAGCAGGCCGCTGAGCCGGCCGATGCTGCCCAGCACCGCACCGGCAAAAACCGCCAGGATCACGGTGATGCCAAGCCCGGTGAGACCAAGCCAAGCCCCCAGCAGGGCAGCCAGTTTGGCGTCTCCAAGGCCTAGGGCTGGCCGTCCGATTGCCTTGTGGGCCAGGGCACTGACCGTTTCAAAGCCAACCAGGCCAACCCCGGCGGCCACTAGATGGTGAAACAGCAGCTCTCGGCCCGTTTCGGAGCCCTGCTGGAAGCCGATCACTGCGGTCACCGCTAGGCCTAATAAGAGGCCAACTCGGCACAGGGGTTCGGGCAACCAGAGGCGATCGATATCGATCAACACCAGCGGCAGCAGCCAGCTCAACAGCAGCCAGCCTGCGGCTACCAGCAGCCAGGGCTGGGGATTCGGGCCCATGGCGCTCGGTTGGGCCAGTAGGGCCGCTACCCAGAGCCCGGCGCTAAGCAGCTCCACCAGGGGGTAGCGGCAGGAGACCGGAGCACCGCAGTGGCCACAGCGGCCCCGCAACAGCAACCAGCCCAGCAGGGGCACATTTTCAAACCAGCGCAGCCGGCTGCCGCAACGGGGGCAGTGGCTGGGTGGCAGCACGACCGATTCCTCCCTCGGCAGGCGCCAGGCCACCACATTGAGAAAGCTGCCCACGCAGGCCCCAAGTAGCGCCACCACAAAGGGCACGGCTGGGGAGCTGGCAAGCAGCGGAGCAAGGGCGCTCAAACGGGCCTCAGGCGAGAGGGGGAGAGGATGGTTTGCGGGGTAGACGCAGCCGGGCTGCACCGCTCCGTGCCAGGCGGCCCCGGATCAAATTAATTGGCACAAATTGCTCATCTGGCAGCAGCACCGGCTGGTCGAAAACAATCCTGCCCTGCAATATTTGCTTGCGATTGAACACGACGCCGGAAGGTTCGTGGCCGGTGTTGCCTAGCTCCAAAGACTGAAACAAGATGCGGCGAGCTGCCTGAATCACAAGGCTGCTGTTGATCTGGTCGAGACGCAAGGAGTCTGCGGCCTTGGTTTTGGCAGCCCCCGGAATCAAAAACGACGGGGAAGGATTCTTCGTGGGTGTGGCGAAGGAGATCGGCCTCACCAAAACGAATGGCAACCCCAGAATAGGGGTTGCCATTGCAATCAGGACAGCTTCTTCTTCTCTTCGATCATGCGATGGATGATCGGCGTAAGGATCAGCTCCATGGCGAAGCCCATTTTGCCGCCGTTCACCACGATCGAGGTGGGGCTCGACATGAACGAGTCGTGGATCATGTCGAGTAGGTAGGCGAAGTCGATACCCCACTTTTCGCGGGCCCCCTTGCGGAAGTGGATGATCACGAAGGATTCATCCGGCGTGGGGATCTCCCGGATCATGAAGGGGTTGGAGGTGTCCACCGTCGAAACCCGCTGGAAGTTGATATCCGTGAGGCTGAACTGGGGGCAGATGTGGTTGATGTAATCCGGCATGCGGCGCAGGATCGTGTCCACCGTGGCCTCAGCCGAATAGCCGCGCTCCTTGTTGTCACGAGCGATCTTCTGGATCCACTCCAGGTTCACGACCGGCACCACGCCCACGAGTAGATCGGCCAAGCCGGCTACGTCGTAACTCTCGCCCCTTACCCCACCGTGCAGGCCTTCGTAGAAGAGCAGGTCGGTGCCGGTCGGGATGGCTTCCCAGGGAGTGAACTGGCCAGGATCCAGGTTGGTGCCGAGACGGGCGTTGTGCTCGGCGGCCTCTTCAACGGAGTGCAGGTAGTAGCGCTTCTGGCCACTGCCGGTTTCGCCGTAGGCCTTGAACAGCTCCTCAAGCTTGTCAAACAGGTTTGCTTCTGGGCCGAAGTGGGAGAAGTTTTCACCATTGGCCAAGGCGGTGGCCATGGCTTCTTTCATCGGGCCACGCTCGTAGCGGTGGTAGCTATCCCCTTCCACCACTGCAGGTGTGATTCCTTCGCGCTTGAAGATGTGCTCGAAGGCGCGCTTGACAGTGCTGGTGCCTGCGCCGGAGGAACCGGTGACAGATACAACCGGGTGCCGCTTCGACATGCGCAAGGATCCAAAAACCGATCGTGAGTTTGGCAGGTCGCCGGACCGATTCCCCATCCCCGTGGGCAACCGTTGCAGGATCAGGCTTCCAAGGCCGCTAGCAGCTGCTCGCCCATGGCCTGGCAGCCCAGCTGGGTGCAGCCCTCGCTCATCAGGTCACCGGTGCGGTAGCCAGCGGCCAGCACCCGGTCGACGGCGGTTTCTAGGGCGGTGGCAGCGGCGTCTTGCTGCAGGCCGACCCGCAGCATCATGGCGGCGCTGAGCACCATCGCCATAGGGTTTGCCTTGTCCTGGCCAGCGATGTCGGGAGCGGAGCCGTGGATCGGCTCAAACAGGCCTGGCCCGCTGGAGCCCAGGGAGGCTGAGGGCAGCATGCCGATCGAGCCGCTGAGCATGGCGGCCTCGTCGCTGAGGATGTCGCCGAAGAGGTTGCTGGTCAGCAGCACGTCGAACTGACGGGGATTGCGCACCAGCTGCATGGCGGCGTTATCAACGTACATATGGCTGAGCTCCACCGTCGGGTAGTCGGCTGCCATGGCGGTGACCTGGTCGCGCCAGAGCTGGCTCACATCCAGCACGTTGGCCTTGTCCACGCTGCAAAGCCGCCCGCTCCGGGTCACGGCTAACTCGAACGCTACCTTGGCGATGCGGTCGATCTCGTCGTCGAAGTAGGCCATGGTGTTGAAGGCCCGCACCCGGCCCTCAGCCTCCACCCGCCCCTTAGGGGTGCCGAAGTAAACGCCGCCGGTAAGCTCACGCACCACCAGCAGGTCAACCGCTTCGATCACCTCCCGTTTGAGGGTGGAGGCGTCGATCAGGGCTGGGATGATCTTCACCGGCCGCAGGTTGGCGAACAGGCCCAGCGCTGATCTCAGCCCCAGCAGACCCGATTCAGGGCGCTGCTCCCGGGGCAAGCTGTCGTATTGGGGCGAGCCGATGGCGGCGAGCAGCACCGCATCGGCGGCCTTGCAGGCCTCGAGGGTGCTGTTGGGCAGGGGTTCCCCGGTGGCATCAATGGCAA
Organism: Cyanobium usitatum str. Tous; assembly: GCF_963920485.1. NCBI lineage: Bacteria > Bacillati > Cyanobacteriota > Cyanophyceae > Synechococcales > Prochlorococcaceae > Cyanobium > Cyanobium usitatum. The sequence goes on from NZ_OY986431.1 coordinate 777,435, forward strand.
CGCCGCCCATGGGCTGCACGTCGTAGACGAGGCTGAAGCCATGGCTGCTGCTGACCGCATCGAGCAGCTGGCGGGCTACCGCCATGATTTCCGGGCCGATGCCGTCGCCGGGAAGCAGGGTGATCCGGTAGCTCGACGTCATGGGCCTTGAAGTGCTGGGCGCGAGGCTAGGGCTTGGCCTGCTTCTCCAGCTGCCGCAGGGCTTTAACGAGCTCTGGCAGCTTGTTGAATACGGCCGAGCTGCGCAGCCAGAGGCGGTTGGAGATGGCCGGATAGCCGCTCACCACCTCGCCGGCGGCCACCTCGCCATGCACCCCGGATTTGGAGCTGGCGATGGCTCGGTCGCCCATCACCGCCTTGTTTGCCAGACCCACCTGGCCCGCCAAAATCACGCCATTGCCGAGGCGGGCCCCGCCGGCGATGCCCACCTGGGCCGCCAGGGCGCAGCCCTTGCCGGTGCTGACGCCATGGCCGATATGCACCAGGTTGTCGATCTTGGTGCCGGCGCCGATGCGGGTTTCACCTACTGAAGGTCGGTCGATGGTGCTGCCGCAACCCACCTCAACCCCCTCCTCAAGAACTACCTGGCCGGTCTGGGGCATCTTGCGCCAGCCATTGGCGGTGGGCACGAAGCCGAAGCCCTCGCTGCCCACCACGGCATTGGAGTGCACGACGCAGCCCCGGCCCAGGCGGCTGCCGGGGTGCAGAACGGCACCGGCGTGCAGCTCGCAGTCGTCACCGATCTGCACGTCTTCGTAGAGCACCACCTGGGGGTGGAGTACGCAGCTGGCGCCGATCTGCACGTTGGCGCCGATCACGACCAGGGGGCCTAGGTGGGATCCCATGCCGACTACGGCGCTTGGATCGACCACGGCACTGGGGTGGATGCCAGCGGCGGGTTGGCGGCGGGGGTGGAGCGCAGCGAGGGCCTCGGCAAAAGCCAGGCGCGGATCAGCCAGGGCGATCCAGGCCAGGCCCCGCTCCAGGGCCAGCTGCTGCAGGGCTGCGGCCTCATCGCCCCGCGCTGGCAGCAGGATGGCTCCGGCGCTGCTGCCGGCCAGGGCGGCAGCCAGGGCGTTGCCGGGTTCCAGAAAAGTGAGCTGATCGGCCTGGGCCTGATCTAGGGCGGCCGCCCCGTTTAGCTCCGGGTCCTCAGCGAGATGCCGCGGGCTGGCATCCGTAACTTCGCTGAGCTGGCAGAGCAGTTCGCTGAAGCGCATGCCAGGGAAGAGGAGCGGGCCGAATCGTAGGTCCGGCCTTAACGGCTGGTGAGCACCAGCTGGTCGCGGTGCACCACCTCAACGCCGGAGCTGCCCATCAGCTCTCGTAGCTCCGTGCTGCTAAGGCTGGCCAGACCCCGGCCCAGCTCGCGCCCATCACTGGCCAGCAGGCGCACCGCCTCGCGGCGCTCGAAATCGCCTATCACCGCTTGCACTCCCACGGCCAGCAGCGAGGCTCCCTTTTGGGTTAGGGCCCTCTCGGCGCCGGCGTCTAGCTGCAGGCTGCCCTTGGGCAGGAGCGCATGGGCCAGCCAGCCCTTGCGGTCGGGAAGGGGGGTGGGGCTGGGTTGGAACAGGGTGCCGACGCGCTCGCCGGCCAGCAGGGCATCGAGCACGGCGGGGTCGCGGCCGTCAGCCAGGAGCACCCGGATGCCGCTGGAGGTGGCGATGCGTGCTGCGGTGAGTTTGGTGGTCATGCCGCCAGTGCCCCACTGACCTCCGCCGGTGGCCACCGATTGCAGGCTGTCGAGCTCGGCCAGGCTGGCCACCTCCTCGATCGGCCGGGCCTCGGCATCGCTGCGGGGGTCGCCTGAATAAAGGCTGTCCACGTCGGTGAGCAGCACCAGCTCATCGGCGCCGATCGCCACCGCCACCAGGGCGGAGAGGGTGTCGTTGTCGCCGAAGCGCAGTTCGTCGGTGGCCAGGGTGTCGTTTTCGTTGACCACCGGCACCACTCCCCAGTCCAGCAGCTGCTCGAGGGTGCGGCAGGCGTTCTGGTAGCGGCGGCGGGAGGCCAGATCGCCGCGGGTCAGCAGTACCTGAGCTACCGCCAGACCACGAACGGCGAAGGCGTCTTGGTAGAGGGCCATCAGCCGGCCCTGGCCCACGGCGGCGGCGGCCTGGAGCGCCACCACTTCGCTGGGGCGCTGCCCCAGGCCAAGGGCTTCGCAGCCCAGCCCCACGGCCCCACTGGTAACCAGGGCGATGGTCTCGCCCTGGCGCCGTTGTCGGCTGAGACTGGCAGCAAGATCGGCGATCACCGCTGCGGTGGGGCGCTCGGCGCTACCCCGCAGCAGGCTTGTGCCCACCTTGATCACTCGGCGCATGGAGTGGGATGGGGTTGTCATCAGCCCAGGCTGGTGCCCAACCAGTTGGCCAGGCGCAGCTCCAGTTTTTGGAGCCGATCCTGCTTGCAAGGGTGGCCTTGGGGATCGATCGGTTTCACCAGCACGGTGAATAAGCCAAGCCGGTTGCCGGCGATCACATCCGTAAACAGGCGGTCACCGATCAGGGCGACCTCCTGGTGGGGCAGGTTGAGCTGGGCTAGCACCCGACGCAGGGCGCTGCGGCGTGGTTTGCCGGCGGAAACTGTGTAGGGCAGGTCGAGCTGGGCCGCCACCGCTCCGATCCGCTGGCGGGAGGGATTGTTGCTGAATAGGTGGATCGGCACCTGCTGCCGCGCCTGCTGCAGCCAGCGCAAAGCGCTGGCGGGCAGCTCCGCCTGGCGGCGGGGTAGCAAGGTGCGATCGACATCGAGCACCAGGGCCCGGATCGGTTGGTCGAGCAGCTCCTGCAGGGGAAGCTCGGCCAGGGTGCACCCCCGCAGCCAGTTAGGGCGCAGCAGCTGGCGCAGCATCAGTCGTCGCCCTCGCGCTCTTCCAATTCAGCCTCGATCCGGGGTTGTACCCGTTCAAACTCCTCGCCTTCCACCAGCAAGGCGCCGTCGCCATTCATGCGGGCTACCACGAAGAAGGGATCTAGGGGGATGTACAACCCATATTCCAGATCGTCTACGAGGAAGCTCACCAGCAATTCGTAGGTCTCGGAGTCGTCATCGGCGTCTTCGTCGTCATCGAGCTCATCGGGTTCGGGCTCGTCCAGTTCGCCGCTGACGGTGAGGGTGACGGCAGAGCGCACCAGCGTGAGGTCGTGCTCCTGCAGCACCACATCGGCAACCGACAGGATCGGCTCGGTGGCATCGATGGTGTCGATCAGTTCTGGGTCTTCGTCGCCATCGAGGCGGAACAGGCAGACAGGGGTGTCGACCGGGGTGAGCAGCACGTAGTCGTGGCCGTCGAGGGGGATCAGCTGCTCGAGGAAGCAGAGCAGCTGGCGGCCGCGGCTGTCGTGCACGAGCACGGTGGGCACATCGGCGGGGATCTCCGAGCTGGACTGGGACGGGGATTCGGAACTCATGGGCTGGAATTGGATCTCTTCAGGATGCTGCAGCGTCGGCCGTCTGGCAGCGCTCGATGGTCGCCGGGAGCACCGGATCGGGGCCGTCTTGAAGCCATTGTTCGAGCAGCAGGGCCGCAGCGGCGCTGTCGAGGGCACCGCTGCGGTCGCCGTGAAGCCCGTGGCGCTCGCCGGCGGCCCAGGTGCTGGCGTGCTCATTTACCCAGGCCAGGGGTAGCTGCAGCCGGCGAGCCAGGCGCTCGCCGTAGCGCTGGCAGTGCAGGGCCTGGGCGGTGGGCTGTCCAGCCGCATCAAGCGGCAGGCCCACCACCAGGGCCAGCACCCGCCGCTGCTGCACCAGGGAGTTCAGGTGCTCTAGGTCGCTGGCGAAGGAGCCTCGGGCCAGGGCCCGCAGGGGGGTAACGGTGAGGCCGAGGGGGTCACAGCCCGCCAGGCCGATGCGGCGTCGCCCAACGTCGAGGGCTAGCGCTGAGCGGGGCTGTGGGGCGCCTCTTGATCGGGTTGGGCTCACGACGGCGGGGCCAGGGGGGTTGGGGTGGGTAGGGGCCGGCGGCGGGGGTGCCACTGCTCCAGCAAGGCATCGATGCGCTGGGCGGCCCGTGCTGGGGCTTGCAGCCCCTGACGCCGCCAAACGCTGCGCGCCATCAGCACTCGCTCGCCCCGCTCCTGAGCTCCCAGGTCAGCGAGCCAGCGCTGGCGAGCTTCGTCGCGCAGGTCACAGCGCAGCCAGAGGGGTTCGCCGGCGCCGAGGCCGGCTTGGGCCTGGTGCAGCAGCAACTCGGTGGCGCTGCCCACCAGGTGTTCCCAGCCGGGATGGACACTCAGCTCCACATCGTGCCCGCCGCCGGGGTGCTCGCCGATCCAGCGCACGGCTGCCACCGCCTGCTCCCGGCTGGGATCCACCAGCATCCAGCCGCGGCCGTGGCTCTGGTCGAGCAGATCTTCGACGCGGCGATCGAGCAGCTGACGCAATTGGGCCGGGCAGGCGGCCTGCTCCAGGTGCCAAAGCAGGGCGGCGCTGCGGCGGTTGAGGGGTGTGAGCTGAAGCTCTGCCGGTGCGGGGCTGCTGGCTGAAATAGGGCTGCCGCCGGCAGGGGCGCCAGGCCAGCACCACAGCCGGTCGCTGCGCAAGGGCTGAAAGCCCTGCTCTCGCAGCATCGCCAGGCGGGTGTCATCCAGGCTGGAGGCTGCAGCAATCCAGCTGGCCGCTCCCCGGGCCCGCTGGATTGCCGCTCGCAGCAAGGTGCTGGCCAGTTCATGGCGGGCGGCGCTCGGGGCTAGGCGCAGGTGCTGCATCTGCCAGCAAGTGCCGCTGCGGTTGAGCCGGCGGCAAACTATTAGCCCGAGCGGCTTCTGGCCGCTGAGAGCCACCAGCACTTGGGGAGCGAGCGAGGGCCTAGCCAGTAGCGCCTGCATCAGCCGCTCGGGCAGGCCCAGCAACACAGCCCTCTGCAGCACCGGTTGCAGGGGCAGAAAGGCGGGATCGGTGAGTAGGGGTAGGTGCCAGCCAGCCAGGGTTTCGAGCCGCCAGCTATCTGGTCCCGAAGGCTCGGGTGGTGCCGGAAGGGCAGAGGGCGGCTGCAGGATCCCGAGCATGGGGGCGTAACCAGTCAGCCGGGTAAGCCAACTGTATCGGCGCCAGAGTTGGCTGCGGCTTAGCTGGGTTGGAGCTCAGGCGGGCCGCACCAGCACCAAGGGGGTGCGCTCGTTGGCATTACCAGCTGGGTTGGGACGCAGGGCCCGCTCCAGCAGGGCTTCATCGCAGCCTGGGCTGGAGGCCAGCACCTTCACCCGGCCCAGATCGTTGACGTCTACCACCGCCACGGCCACTCCCAAGGAGCGGGACATGGCGGCGCAGAAGGCGGTGGGCTGTTGGGGCCCGAGCACAATCGTTTGGTCGTAGGGGGGTGTGGTGCCGGTGATGTCGTCGATCAGGCGGGCCTGGTCACCGGCAAGGCGATAAAACCAGCCCTTGCTGCCCACCAGTTTCAGGGCCAGGCCAATTAGCCAGGCACCCAGCACCTGGGCGGGACCGACCACATCGATCAAGGACTGCAGGCCGCAGGCTGTGGCCAGGGAGCTGGTGGGGTGGAAGCCACGACAGAGCAGCCTGGCCAGGGCGCTGGGTTGAACGGTGGCCGGGTGGTGATAGCGACCCTGCATCACCGCCAGGGGGGTTTCGCCGATGGTGAGCACATCGCCGGGCTGGATCAGCTCGCCGGCGTAGCGGCGCAGCACGGTTTCGGGATCGTCGAGCACGCCGAGCAGGTGGGTGCCAACCGGCAGCACACGGCAGCGATCGCCCTCCCGCCAGCGGGCCGATTGGGGCGCTATGGGCGTGGGTTGCTGAAGTGGCACCAAAACGCCATCGCGGCGATGGAGGCGCCCGAAGGGGCCGTAGTTGACCCAGAGAATTTCCAGCCAGAGGGTGTCGAGCAGCTGGTTTAGGGACTGGCCCGGTGCGCCGCTCAGGCTGATCTGGATGCGGGCGCTGGTGCTCTTGCGCCCCTTGACTATGTAGGCGGCCCAGTAGCCATCCGGGCGGGCTTCCTCATCCGGATGCAGCGCCTCGATCCGGCTCGACATTTTTACGTCCGCCAGGTCGCCCCGACCCAGCAAGGTGGGCCTCAGCTCGATCTCCGGCACCATCACCTCCATGCGGTGGTGGGGGTTGTGGATCGTCACCATGCCGGAGACGCTGAGGCCATCGCTGCCAGCTTCGACGCGGAAGTCTTCAGCGCGCAGCCGCAATGGCGAGGCGGGGCGCAGGCGATGGCGAAGCTCCAGCACTACCAGGGTGAGGCCCAGCAGAAGAAAGAGTGCGGCAAGCGATGAGGCCATGGGCGAAGGCGCCAATTGCGACGAGGCACGAATCGACGGAGCGTAAATGGCCTAGTGGTCTTAATTTCTCGCCAGCACGGAATCGGTGATCGGCATGCGCAAGACCTTCGTGCTCGACACCAACGTGCTGCTGCACGATCCGGCAGCCCTGACCCGCTTTGAAGACAACAACATCTTGATCCCGATCGAGGTGGTCGAGGAGATCGACCGCTTTAAGCGGGATCCAGCTGAAAAGGGACGCAATGCCCGCCAGGTATCGCGGCTGCTGGACGCTCTGCGTGCCCATGGCAACTTGGCCGATGGTGTGCCCAATGGTGAACAGGGCGGCACGCTCAAGGTGGTGTTCTGCCGGGCCGAAACCCTTAGCCAGCTGCCGCCGGAGCTCAAGGGCGGCAGCGGCGACAACAACATCCTGGCGGTGGCCCTAGAGGAGCAGCGCCTGCAGTCGGTGCTGGGTGGCCAGCCGCCGGTGGTGCTCGTTACCAAGGACACCAACCTGCGCATCAAGGCTGATGCGGTGGGCTTGATCGCCCAGGACTACACCAGCGATCGGGTTGACATCGGCGGCCTATACCCCGGCTTCTGTGAGGTGTGGGTGGATGCGGAGCAGATGGATCGGGTCAAGCTGCCGCCAGGATTGGCGGTGGAGGGCCTGGTGCTGGAGGCGCCGCTGCAGGCCAACGAGGGCGTGACCCTGATCGATCGGGCCCAGCCGGCCCACACCCTGCTGGCTCGCTACAACGGCGCCACCGCCAGCCTGCAACCGCTGCAGCGGGCGCCCAAGGCCAAGCTCGGCCGCATCCAGTCCCGCAACCGGGAGCAGACATTTGCCCTTGATCTGCTGCTGGATCCCAGCATCCAGCTGATAACCCTGGTGGGCAAGGCCGGCACCGGTAAAACCCTGCTCGCCCTGGCCGCTGGGCTGCACCAGGTGGCCGATGAGCGGATCTACGAGCGTCTGCTGGTGACCCGCCCGGTGATTTCCCTCGGCAAGGAGATCGGCTTTCTGCCTGGGGATCTGGATGAAAAAATGGGTCCCTGGATGCAACCAATCATCGACAACCTCGACTTTCTGCTCGGCGGCAGTGAGGAGGAGGGGCGGGGTGCTGCGCGGGCTGGTGGCAGTCACCGCGGGCCGCGCAGCAATTGGACCGACCTCAAGGGCATGGGCCTGCTCGAGGTGGAGGCGATTAGCTACATCCGCGGTCGTTCGATTCCGCGCCAATTCATGGTGGTGGACGAGGCCCAGAACCTCACCCCCCATGAGGTGAAGACGATCGTGACTCGGGTGGGCGAGGGCACCAAAATTGTGCTCACCGGGGATCCATACCAGATCGACAATCCCTATGTGGATGCCGAAAGCAATGGCCTCACCTGGCTGGTGGAGCGCTTCAAGGGCCAGCGGCTCGCCGGCCACGTGACCCTGCTGCGGGGTGAGCGCAGTGAACTGGCCGAGCTGGCCGCCAATTTGCTCTAGGGCGGCCAGTCCCCTTTACTGGGGCTGGAAGACGACGTTCCAATCCCGCTTCATATCCACAACTAGCCAGCCCTGCTGGGGAGCCTCTTTTAGGGCTTCTACAAGCTTGCCGGTGCTGGTCGTCTTGGCGTCGTAGGCGTACTCGCGTTCAGCGTCGGTGTGATGGACGATCAGCCCTAAACTGGGGCGAGGATTATCGATCGTGGTGTACTGCAACATGGCGTGATCGCCATCACTGTTGCCACAGCAAATTATAGGTCTGCGGCCGATAAACTGATGGATGCCAACTGGCTTGCCGGCCTTATCGTTTACGAACAAGTAATCAAGGGTTTTGGTGATTACTGGTTTGCCGTGCCGTAGTTCGAATACGCACCGCGATGTCGATCCAACAACTTGCTCTGGTGGTATGCCGTAAACCTGTTCCACCCAGGCCCGCATAAAGTCGGCGCCGCCACCTGAAACAATGAAGTTCTTAAAGCCGTTATCGCTTAGGTAGCGAAGGAGCTCCTGCATGGGTTGGTAGGTGAGCTCGCCATAGGCCTTGCCATAGCGCGGATGACTGGCCGATCTAAACCATGCCTGCACGGCATCTCGAAATTCTTCTACCGTCATGCCTGCATGGGTGATCGCCAGGATCTGCATCAGACCATCGAAGTGTTCACCTTCCAGGAGTTTTGCAAGATCGCCGTCCAAGGCAGCTTGCACCATGGGTTCTGAGGTAAGGCTCGGCTCGGTGAGGATGCGCAGCTTCAGTTCGTCGATGGCAAAAGCTGCCTGAAAAGGCAGCGGATTTTCCGGCCAGAGTGTGCCGTCATTGTCATGCACAGCAATGCGTTCGGCTGGAGGCAGGTATGCGGGTGAGCTTTTATTTGTGACTTTAGCGATGAATGCAAATAAAGCTTGTTTGACCTGCCCTTCATTCCAGGAGGGCAGCGGATCAGCTTGGCGAGAGAAGTCGTATAGTTTTGTTTGGGCGACACCATAATCACCTATTTGGTAAAGGCTAATGGAGGCTGTTTGGAAGCTAAAGGCCTCAAATGGCTCTGCTACCAAAGCTTCAACAAAATCACTTGTGCCAATGCCCAGGGTCAGATGGGGCTGATAGTTCGGGCCCGTCTGCGTATCGCCAAAGTTGGTCACGTAGTCAATAGTCGCCTGGCTGATTGGCTCGGCGTCAAGGCGGGGTGCGAAGGCATCACCTGTGCCGTATTTCACGGCAAATGGTGCGGTGGCGGCGATAATTTTTTGCTGAAGTTCATGCTGATAGGGAGTCGCCTCGATATGGAATCCCACCAATTTGAGATTCTCGCTGGCTAATTCAAGGTAGCCAGTGGCTTTGCCTTCAATATTGATCTGCGGCTCACCACGCAGCACGTTGGACACGGCAGCTGCTACTTGGCCCAGGTCTACAGTGTTTATAAATAACTGGAGAATGGTGATGTGGGGCGCGTGGTTGGCATCTAGGGGGAAGCTGGCTGGGTAGTTTTCTCGCAGCCGAGCGTTTATCGCCTTTGCCTTCTCAACCGTGGCAGCATCTGGTTCCAGCAGGACGTTGATTGCAATCAGGGTCATCGGCGCAGTCCTGGGGGTAATAGTCACAACTTATGGGTTGTCTGGATTAACAATCCAGGCAAGCGCGGCGCTCAGTGTCGCTGATGTCGCCGCGTTCGCGCTGCCATTGGCGCCGGCGCAGGTTTTCGTAGGCGCGGCAGAAGTCTTCGCCCAGGGCCTGGCGCAGGGCCAAGTCGGCGTTGAATGCATCGAGGGCCTCGCCGAGGTTGACCGGCAGCCTGCCGCAGCTGCCGGGATCCAGGGGCTTGGCGTAGTTGTCGTTGTCGCTGCGGGGGCCAGGAGCGAGCTGGCGCTCAATGCCATCGAGCCCAGCCGCCAGGATTGCAGCCTGCAGCAGGTATGGATGGGCGGCGCCATCGGGGAGGCGCAGCTCTAAGCGCTGGTCGTCGGGGATGCGCACCATGTGGGTGCGGTTGTTACCGGTGTAGCTGATGCCGCCCGGACTCCAGGTGGCACCTGAGGTGGTGGGCGGGGCAGCGAGGCGCCGGTAGCTGTTCACCGTGGGGTTGCTCAGGCAGCTCAGGGCCGGGGCATGGGCCAGCAGGCCAGCCAGGAAGTGGTAAGCAAGCGTCGATAGACCGAGCTCGCCGCTGGGATCGTGGAACAGGTTGCGGCCTGCTTGCGAGCTGTCAGCTGTGCCCCACAGGGAGAGGTGGGTGTGGCAGCCATTGCCTGTGAGGGCGGCGAAGGGTTTGGGCATGAAGCTGGCCCTCAGCCCCTGCTGCTCCGCCAGGGATTTCACCATCACCTTGAAAAAGGCGTGGCGATCGGCGGTGGTGAGGGCGTTGGCATAGGTCCAGTTGACCTCAAATTGGCCGTTGGCGTCCTCGTGATCGGCCTGATAGGGCCCCCAGCCCAGCTGCTCCATCGCCTCCAGCAGGGGGCCGATCAGGGGGTAGCGGCGCATTAAGGCCAGTTGGTCGTAACACGGCTTTTCCTGGCTGTCGGCGCTGTCGCCGATCCGCTCGCCGCTGGGATCGAGCAGGAAAAACTCAGCTTCCACGCCGCTGCGCAACTCAAATCCCCGCTCAGCTGCCTGCTCCAGTTGGCGCCGCAGCAGGCGTCGGGGGCACTGCTCCATCGGCTGGCCATTGAGCTGGAGCTCGGCCGCCACCCAGCCCACCTCCGGCTGCCAGGGCAGGGGGGTGAGACTGGCCGCCGCCGGGATCGCCATCACGTCGCCATCGGCGGGGGAGAGATCCAGCCAGGCCGCAAAGCCAGCGAAGCCCGCCCCATCGCGGGCCATCCCAGCCACCGCCGAGGCTGGCACGAGTTTGGCCCGCTGGATGCCAAACAGATCGGTGAAGGAGATCAGCAGGAAGCGGAGCTGCAGCTCCTGCATTCGCTGGGCGAGATCAGACATGGGAGGGCTGCAGGAGGAGGGTTTCAACGATGCGGCTCAGCTGCCGCTGCTCGGCAGGGCTGCTGTGGGGGTTGCCCGCCCGGTGGCCGAGCTCCGAGGGGATCACGTGCAGCTCCGCCCCGGGGATGGCGTCGGCGTCGGCGGCCAGGTCTTCGAGCGGGAAGTAGAGGTCGTGGCTGCCGGCCACCACGGCGGTGCGGGCGGTGATGCGGCCCAGGCCTGCGGCCAAATCCCCACCGGCGGCCACGTCGTGGGCAAGCCAGGTGTCGAGCATGGCGATCAGATCGCGGGGGTCATGGCGTTGGTAGTGGGGCAGCCAGTGCTGCTCCACGTGCTCCTCCACCGGCTCGGCGATGCTGCGGAAAAAGGGCTGGCTGGCGGCCCAGCTGGCGTAGATCAGGGAGTAGGTGCGCAGTCCCTGCTCTGGCGGCGCGTTGAAGCCGCTGCCATTCCAGTGGCGATCGGCGGTGAGGGCCTGGCGCAGGCTGAGGCAGAACAGGCGGTTGTGGGGCGAGGTGCGGGTGGTGGCGCAGACGCAGCAGATCCGCTCCACGGCCTCCGGGTGATCGACGGCCCACTGGTAGGCCTGCTGGGCCCCCATCGACCAGCCGTAGATCAGGGGGAGCCGTTCGATGCCGAACACCTCTGCCAGCAATCGGCGCTGGGCGGCGACATTGTCGCGGTGGCTCACCACCCAGCCTTGTTCGGCCAGGCCCATGGCGCCGTGGCTGGGGCTGCTGGAGGCGCCGTTGCCGAACATGCCAGCAATCACGATGCACCAGCGCTCCGGATCCAGCACCGGGCCGGCCAGCCAGGCCAGATCCTCGGGCCGGGCCCCGTAGGAGGTGGGCACCAGGATCAGGTTGGAGTGCTGGGCGTTGAGCTTGCCTATCTGGAGGTAGGTGAGCTGGGCCTCCGGCAGGGTGTGGCCGCAGGCCAGGGGAAAGTCGCCAAGGCAGTGCTGGCTGGCGCTCATGCTGGCAGGCCCAGGAGTGGCAGGTTGCGCAGCAGCCGGCGGTGCACTGCCAGGTAGCCCCGGTCGCAGTGGCGCAGGTGCGGTGCGATGGGGCCGTGGGCGGCGGGCAGGGCGTGGAAGGGGAGGGAAGGGTAGAGGTGGTGCTCGGCGTGGAACGGCATGTTCCACATCAGCCAGCGCACCGCAGGGTTGGTGAGGGTGGTGCGGGTGTTCTCGGTGCCGTCGCTGCTGAAGCTGCAGCCGCTGTGCTCTGCCAGCAGCACAAAGCGCAGCAGGGGCTGGCCCACCGCCAGGGGCAGCAGCCAGAACCACAGCAGAAAGCCGGAGCCGCTCAGCAGGGAGGCCAGGGCCAGGGCTGCATAAACGGCGATCTGCAGCCGCACCGAGCGGCGCACCTGGGGAATGGCCTCAGGGCTCAGGTAGCTCAGGTTGCTGAGGTCTCCCCAGAGCAGCCGCGCGTAGCCGGCCCACTTGCCGCTCCACCAGTTCCAGCCGCTTAGTTCGCGCAGGTAGGCCCAGGAGTTGGTGGGCACCGGATCGTCCAGTTCAGGATCTAGCCCCGGTTGGTGGGTGTAGCGGTGGTGCCACTGGTGGTAGCGCCGGTAGTAGGTGGAGTTGTAGAAGCTAAGCAGCCCCGCGAACCAGGCCACCGTGTCGTTGACGCGGCGGCCGTGGAAGGCCGTGCGATGGCAGCATTCGTGCAGCGGAGCGAAGCAGGTGGCCAGGCCAATGCCGCACACCAGCAGCCCCAGCAGTCTCAGGGCCAGGGGCCAGGGCTGCTGGGCCCACACCAGTCCGCCCGCAACGGTGATCAGTAGGTGGCTGGCCAGATGCACGGCTGCGGGGCCATTACGAAGCTGGTTGAGACTGGCAAGCGCATCGCGCTCCAGCAGGGGTGAGTTGGGTTGGGCCATGGGCCCTATCCCACCAGCCCGGTGGCTCCGGCTTCGGTAGGGGATGTGACCGTCTGAGGGTATAGATCTGCGCCTGCCGGGCCGACGTCATGGCTGTGGCTGTGGGGAGCGGCAGCAGGGGCGGCTTGATGGTGATTCTGGTGTTGATGGTGCTGGTGGGGATTGCCCTGGGCTAGGGCAGGGGCGGCCCAGATGGCTGTCAGCAAGAGAGATGCAGCGGGCAAAAACATACGGAGTAACTCGGCACAACACCTAGGATGGGGTCTCCCCCTGCTGGAGAGTCAAGTGGTTGCGCTACAGCTGCCAGAGGAGCCGGCCAAAGAGCTGCAAAAGATCGGTGCGGTGGCTACTCGTTCAGGCGTTTCAGTGAAGACGATTCGCTTCTACTGCGACCAGGGTCTGCTGCAGCCAGCAGGCCGCAGTGAGGGACGCTACCGGCTCTTTGATGAGTCGGTTGATAGCGATCTAGCGCTGATCCGCACCCTGAGGGGTCTCGATATCCCTCTGCCCACAGTCACCGCGGTGCTCGAGGCCCGACGCTCCGGAGTGTGCACCTGCAATAACCTGCAGGCAACGATCCGTTCTAAGGCAGGCGAAATCCAGCAGCGGATCGCTGATTTGCAATCCCTCCACGCCGAGCTCAACGGACTGCTCAGCACCTGGCAGCGCTGCGGCGGCAGGCCAGCTCAAGTGAGTGCTGGCAACTGAAGGACAAACGTGCTCCCGATGCCAGGGGGGATCTGGCGTAAGCCCTGATTTACAGCGTGTGCAACAACCCCCAGCCAATAAAAAAGCCCCCTTATTACAGGGAGCTTTTGGGGATTCCGTTGTTTCCCAGCCGTAGCTGGGCTGTTGACTATCAACCGATTGCAGGTGCGGTCAGTGCCACGGGTGTGGCAGTAGCAGCAGCCAGGTCAAGCGGGAAGTTGTGAGCATTGCGCTCGTGCATCACTTCCATACCGAGACCAGCGCGGTTCAGAACGTCGGCCCAGGTGTTCACCACACGGCCTTGGCCGTCGAGGATCGACTGGTTGAAGTTGAAACCGTTCAGGTTGAAGGCCATCGTGCTCACGCCAAGGGCGGTGAACCAGATGCCAACCACGGGCCAGGCAGCCAGGAAGAAGTGGAGGCTGCGGCTGTTGTTGAAGGAGGCGTATTGGAAGATCAGGCGACCGAAGTAGCCGTGAGCAGCCACGATGTTGTAGGTCTCCTCTTCTTGGCCAAACTTGTAGCCGTAGTTCTGGCTCTCGCTCTCGGTGGTCTCACGAACCAGGCTGCTGGTAACGAGTGAACCGTGCATGGCGGAGAACAGGCTGCCACCGAAGACACCAGCCACTCCCAGCATGTGGAAGGGGTGCATCAAGATGTTGTGCTCAGCCTGGAACACCAACATGTAGTTGAAGGTGCCGGAGATGCCCAGGGGCATGGCGTCCGAGAAGGAGCCTTGACCGAAGGGATAGACAAGGAACACGGCAGATGCTGCGGCCACAGGAGCGCTGTAGGCAACGCAGATCCAGGGGCGCATGCCCAAGCGGTAGGAAAGCTCCCACTCGCGGCCCATGTAGGCGTAGATGCCGATCAGGAAGTGGAAGACCACCAGCTGGAAAGGACCACCGTTGTACAGCCACTCATCGAGGCTGGCGGCTTCCCAGATGGGGTAGAAGTGCAGGCCGATGGCGTTGCTGGAAGGAACAACAGCACCGGAGATGATGTTGTTGCCGTACATCAGGGAGCCAGCTACGGGCTCACGGATGCCGTCGATGTCGACAGGGGGCGCGGCGATGAAGGCCACGATGAAGCAGATGGTGGCAGCCAGAAGGCAGGGGATCATCAGCACACCGAACCAGCCCACATAGAGACGGTTGTTGGTGGAGGTGACCCAGTCGCAAAACTGGTTCCACGCAGAAGCGCCTTGGCGCTGCTGAATAGTGGTTGTCATGAGAACGGTTTGGGGAAGGGCTTGCCTGACACAGCCGAGAGGCTTGGCAGGAAAGCAGTAAGTAGATGCGGGGCGGGGAACCGCTCGCTCATCTGAACTTAACACCTATTCACACTTGTCAGGCAACCTGGCGGTGCAATTGGTCAGCAGCAGAGCTGATGGCACTGATAAGCCGCACCGGTTCAAGCAACCACTGCTCCCCCTAACGCAGCAGCGGCCCCATGTAGAAGGTGCAGACCGGGTTGGGAATCAGGGCGGCCTGGAGGTCCAAGCCCTCACCCAATGAACTCGAGCAGAAGGGCACAGGCTCACCAATAGGCAGCGTCATATCCGCTGCCGTCTCGTCCGCTCTTGGTGACGACCAGAACCGGTGCACCAGGCCAGCCTTTGTGGAGGAGAAGGTCTGCCGCCAGGGAGCCGCCTCGGTGAGGATGGCGGATCAGCGTTTAGCAGTGAACGGTGCTTGGGCAGCGAGAGTGGTTGGGGTCATGGCAGCAGAGCAGTCCTTTGTTGTTGCCGCCTGCATGGACTTCAGACGCCGCCGTGCGAGCAGCGACTGATCAGCTCAGCAGGGGTTTGCCGTCAAGTCGACGGATCGCAACAACCCCGGGCCTGGGCGGCCGGGCGGGTACCCCGGACGGCCAGTTAGAGCCGAGCGGTACCCAGCGCAACTGCTCAAAGCGTTGACCGTTGCGGTCCACCAGGCTGTGGGCTTGGGCTTCCACCTCCTTGCCTTGGCGCACTCCCTGAGCCTCGCCAGGGTGCTGCACCGCCAGAAACAGCGTGCGGCCCTCGCTATCGAAGCAAGGCCCGCACAGCTCACACCCCACCGGACCGATCGCAAAGCAGAGGGCCTGACCCGCCATTGCGCCAGTGCGCGGCAGCAGCCAGCAGCTGTTGTTGCCGAATACATCGAGGTCGGCACCCCCAGAGCGATCGGTCACCAGCCAGAGGTTGCCGGATGGGTCGAAGGCCAAATTGTCGGGATGGCTAAAACCGAGCCCCCCCTGCCAGGGCAGGCCGCCAGCCGCCACCATCCGCCAGCGGAAGCTGGCGCCTCGGCCAGCGCCACCATCGCTCAGTCGCATCACCCAACCGTGGGGCCAGAGGGATTCGCCTTTGGGGCCGCGGAAGACCGCCGGATCACTGCAGCCGCCGTCATCACGGCCCGCCGCCGTGAAAGCGATCAGCAGGTCTCCGTTGATCGGGTCGATGTCGGTGTCTTCTGGCCTGGGGCAGGCGGTGGCGCCAGCGGCGTTGGCGGCCAGATGGGCATCGATCAGGATCGCTCCTTGCTGCCGCAGCTGCGCCTCCAAGTCATCGCCGCCCAATGGGTAGAGATCGCCAAGGTTTTTGTAGTGGCTGCAGTAGGCCTGCAGTTCGGCATCGCTGCTGAGCGCTTCACTACCGCTGCGCTGGCGGTCGCTGTGGGGCAACACGGCTGGTTGCTGCCAGCCAAAGCGCTCGTAATGACTGGGGGGTTGCGGCTGCACCGCCGTGGTGACCTCCAAAGCGATCCAGGTGCCGCTGCCTTCCGCGTTGAAACGGGCCACCTCCAGGCGACCCGCTGCAAACAGCCGTGAATTGGTGCGATCGAGCGGGTCTTGCACGAGCCCTTCACTGACAAAGCGGTACAAGTGCCCGCCATGGCGATCGCAACCCGAATACACCACCAGCGGCTCTCCAGGCCGGGCCACAACGGCAACGGCTTCATGGCGAAAGCGGCCCAGCAGGCTGTGCTTAACCGCGGGTTGGCTTGGCTCACGGGGGTCAAATTCCACCATCCAGCCGTACTTGTTGCCGGCTAGCCCAAAGGGATTGCCGAGCCCGTCGAGGCGTGAACCATCCCAGCGGAACGGCTGCGCTTCTGGGGAAGCCGCCGAGCCATCGGCATAGACGGCCTCGCTCACCTGCGACTGGAAGTTTTCCTCAGCGCTCAGCACGGTGCCCCAGGGGGTGGTGCCGCCGGTGCAGTTGGCAAAGGTGCCGATGATCCGATCACCTAGGCCATCGCGGTAGCCAAGCGGCTGGCTGTGGCGAAACACCGCCGCCGCCGGACCGCTGCAGCGCAGGGCATGCTCCGGCTGACTGAATCCGCTGAGGCCATCGATGCGCCGCTCGTAGCGACTGCCGCGGCTGCGGTGCCAGCCTGAGCTGCCCTGCTCAAGCTCGAGTACGCCGATGCCGAGATCGGCCATGGCGGCGCGGGCCACGGCCTCGATCAGCGGCCGCAGCGGGTCGCTTGCCGTAAGGCTGGCCACATCCACACTGCCGCCGCGGCTGGCCAATGCCTGCTGCAAAGTCTTCAGTGGCAGGAGGGTGCCCACGGCTTCTGAAAAACCTGCCGACCAGGTCTGGGCACTGATGTATTCGAAGTTGATGCTCAACAAGGCCCTGCCGCCAGGCAGGGGCTGGAACGCCAGGTAGTCGTTGTTGAAGCCAAAGCGACCCGTGGCGAGACGATCGCCCCAGACAGCGAGCAGCTCGGCGCGATAGCCCTCGGGAACCAGCAGTTTGTCGTCGACGTTGAACGTCCGATAGATGCGCCGTTGCTCTGCCGCACTCAGACCGTCAGCAGGCAAGGGCAGAGGTGCACGCACGGGCACAAAGGGCAGGGCAGCATTTCCTGCCGCCGTGCTGCTGCTGCGGACCTCATGCTGCGGCAGCAACATGGCAGCGGCGCTGCTGCCAGCACCGATGCCCAGCAATTCGAGCAGCTGGCGGCGCTTGATCGCAGAGCGATTCATTGCTGTTTCATTGCTGGGGTGGTGCTGAACTGGAACGACTCCAGGTTCACCGCCCGGATTGGTTTAAGGGTGGTTCAGCTCTAGCAGAGCTACTGCTCTTTTGCATGTTGCGCCTGCAGCGTGACCCTGTGCTGCAGAGGCTTGGAACCACGGCCACGCCGCGGGAAAAGTGAGTTCGTGACTGGGGCTGACATGAACCTCTGGGTACTTCACAAGCGACCGAGCGGGATGGTCGAGCCCTATGAGCTGACGCGGTTGAGGGAGGAGGCGCGTGCTCTTGACATCCGCTTTGAAGCCGTCGCACCAGAAGAAATCGATCTAATCGTTAGCCGCGGTGGTCGGCGATCCATTCGGCGCTGCGGCGCCGAGGTTGAACTCCCCGATGTCTTGCTGCCCCGTACTGGAAGTGGCACGGATTACTTCTCATTGGCAATCCTGCGCCAGCTGGAGCACCTGGGCGTGGCTGTGGTCAATCCCACGCACCATGTTGGTGCGTTTTCCAGTCGATCCCCATCTGGTCGCCCAACAGATTGGCGTTCCCTGTGTCATCAAGCTGCTGGTTGGCTCCTATGGCGACGGTGTTGTGCTCAGCCGTGACCCAGCTGGTCTCCGGGCTGGATCGCTCTCAAAGCCTGATCTTGCAGCAGTACATCGGCACAAGACCCGGAAAGGACCTGCGGGTCTGGGTAATTGGCAGCCAGGTGATTGGCGCCATGTTGCGCAGCAGCACCGACGGCAGTTTCAAGGCAAACATCAGTAGGGGTGGTGATGGGCAGGCATTTCCCCTTAACCCAGAGCTGGAGCGACTAGCGCGTGATTCAGCAGCCGCCTTGAACCTCGACATCGCCGGTGTCGACCTGCTGTTTGATGGCGATGGTTACAGCATCTGTGAGGTCAATAGCGCCCCAGGCTTTCAGGGCTTTGAGACAGCTACGGGCTTGAACGTCGCCCGCCTGGTTCTTGAGCACTGCAAGTCAACAATGCATTTATCACCGCCAAAGCTTGCTTGTGTGTTTTGAGCAAGGGCTTGAGCATCAAGCTGTGCTCAAGACGTTTTCAGAGGGCGAAGCGCTCGCCCAGCTGCCTGGCAGCGCAAGTTGCCCGCTCGAGCCACGGAGCGAGGCCGGGCGCGACAGCATGTAACGAAGTTGTTACATGGCTCTCATGACAGTCGGGGAAGTCTTTCTGGAGTCGATCTCTAGCGGTGTGATCACGGAGCATGAGATCTCCTGGGTTGCCTCCCACCAAGGCGCCTTTGCCCGCCACGAGGAAGCCCTGGCGCTTCGGTTGGGGCGCTTGGTAGACGAGGGGCAGATCAACCTTGGCTGCCGCCTGCCGAGTCGTCTTGTCCAGCACAAGCTTGTGCTCAACGAATGGATTGAACCGCTCGGCCGGCGCCGCGGCAGAGCGGCCGCTTGCGCCTGACACCGCAGTAGCTCCTATGACGCAAGACAAAACATTGCACTACTGGCAGAACATGCGGATCGCCATGGAGGCGGCAGGGGCAACCTCAAGTGCGATCTACAAACGAGCCCTGGCGATCACCCAGGGGCTTCCAGATCCCCTTGCCCCTCAGGATTCGGCTCAGTTGTAACGGCTAGTCCCCTTTCTGATTCAGGGGGAGCACCTGGGATGGTGACGCTTCCAAGATTTTTATGCCACCTGATCTGCATTGCCCATGGAAGCTGGATGGCCGACCAACTCAGAAGATTCGCAAGCGGTGATCCAGTTACGCAGCAGCGGGTAGCGCTGCACCATCGCTGCGTATTCAGCTGATTGACGGTATGAGGATTCCAAAAGCCGGTAGTCAGGGTTCTGCTGCATGGACTGCTGCTCTCCGGAAACCAGCTCTGCTGCTAGCGCTAAGTGCCTGGTACCTGAATGATCAGTTGTCATGGAGATCAAGCGGGCGCTAAGGGTTGCGGCAAAGCGCTTTGCAGAAACGCTGCTGGAGCCCGCTAGCGATTGTTGCTTCTGTCAGTGGGAGCAGACAGAAGGCGTCGGCTGTAATTGGGCAAGCGACGGCAGGACAGCCCCTTGCCACAACCGTTCACAACCTGTTACATTGCCCATAACATTCCGTTACAGACATGGTTGAATCTGCTTCCCGTTTTGGTTTCGTTGCTTTCGCTGAAACCTGGAATGGCCGTCTGGCAATGCTTGGTTTTGTGATCGGTCTTGGCACCGAGCTCCTGACAGGTCAGGGCATCCTTTCCCAAATCGGTCTCGGTTGAGCGTCATGGAAACCGATTACACCGCTGCAATTTCAGTCGTTGCTCTGATCACCGCTGCGCTCTCGGCAATGACGATCTACGTGCTGAGCCGTCCTACGGACCTAGCCAAGAGGGTTGGATGATTTCCGCTATCACCATCCTTCTTATCGGTGCCTGGATTGTTGGTGCTCTCAACCAGCCTGATCTTGCCGACTGAGCTTTTAGCTCTGAAATGACCAACACTGTTTCTGACGATCAAATGCTTGATAACAGCTCGGACCAGTTGACACTCGTTCAGCAATTGCAGCGTGTTGAGCGCTTCAATGGCCGCGCCGCCATGCTTGGCATCGTCATCGGCATCGTGGTGGAGGGCCTCACAGGTTTTGGTATTGCTCATCAAATCGGCCTCGGCGCCTTGGTTGATGGCTATGCCGCCTGCCGCACCCAGTTTTTGCCGTTCTGCTTTTAATCTTGACCTCTATTGCGTAGGCTACATTCGATAGTCTAGTGCTTGGCTGAATATTTATAGATTATGGTGTGATGCCGAGGGGAGGAAGTTTATTGTTATAGATAGCAGTAAATTATAAATATTCGCATTGTGCAACCGAACTGCATGCCAGCTCAAGTAAGTGCTGGCATTTGAAGCAGAAACGTGCTGCCGGCGCCAGGGGTGCTCTGCACGGAGAGCCAGCCACGATGACGGCCGGCGATGGCTCGAGCAATGGCCAAGCCCAACCCCGTGCCGCCGGATTGGCGCGATCGACTGGCATCACTTCGATAGAAGCGCTCGAAGATGCGCTCCTGCTCGCAGGCAGCAATTCCTGGCCCTTGGTCGCTCACCGCGACACGCAGGTTTGATCCCTGCTGGTCTAGTTCGACGAGCACCACGCCACCGGCCGGGCTGTGCTGGATGGCGTTGCTGAGCAGGTTGGACAACAGCCGAACCAGTTCACGCTTCTGGCCGCGCACCATCCGATCAGGATCAGGGACCTGCAGCTGCAGAGTCACCCCCCTGGCATGAGCTGTTTCACTGAAATCTTCGATCAGATCTTCCAGGCACTCGGCGAGCCGGCAGTACTCCTGAGTCTCTAGGTAGGCGGGTTGCTCCAGGCTGGCTAGCAGGAGCAGATCGGCGATCAGCCGTTGCAATCGCTGCCCCTGGGCCAGCACCCGATTGAGGCTGGCCGTCACCAGCTGATTGGTCTGAGCCATAGCGCCGTGCTCGGCTTCCACCACCGCCAGCAGGTTGGCCAGCGGCGCACGCAGCTCATGGGCCACATCGGAGCTGAACTGCTCCTGCCTGCGGTAAGCCTCAAGCAGAGGCGCTATGGCCAGGCCCGCCAGCCACCAGCTAGCGACGGCCATCGCCAGCATCGCCAGGAGAAAAACTGCATGCCCAAACCACCACAACCGCGCAGCCTCCGCATCAAGATCCGCCAGGTTGCGGGAGATCTGCAGATAGCCCCAGTTGGGCTCACCTGGACCATGGGCGTGGTGCAAGTGGATGGTGTACGCGCCCCAGCGCCCCGTACTGCGATCCCCTGACAGCGACCAGCCCAGCTGCCCAGGCCTTGGGTCTTGCTGCAGAGCCCCGGGGGACCTGGCGATCAAGGTTCCGCTCTGATCGAGCACCCTCAACTGGAAGCGATCGGAGTCGCTGGCACTGATCGCGTGGCGCTGGATCAGATCGGCCGGGGGCCGGCACGGCTCACCGGCTAGGCAGAGCCCGGGCAGCACAGAGGCAAGGGAAGCGGAGGGCCGGGCATCGTGGGGCAGGGCGGGCTTGAGGCTGTCGTGCAGGGTGCCGGCAAGGGTCTCCAGCTCTCTTTTGACTGCCGCTTCTTGGCTTTGCAGCAGCAGCTGGCCCATGCAAAAACCAGCGCCGTAGAGAACGGTGCCCATCACCAACAGCGATTGGCCGGCCAGCCGCAAGCGGGCACGCCACAGCAACTGCGGCACGGGAGAGAGGCGTTTACTCACGGCTGCAGTCCCGCCTGCGGATCAAACCGATATCCCTTGCTGGGCACCGTTTCGATCGGGGAGGCCAGGTCATAGCTCGCCAGCTTGCGCCGCAGCAGCCTCACCTGGGCCGCCACCACGTTGCTCACCGGGTCCTGATGCAGGTCCCACAATTGATTTCGCAGTCGCGATCCGGGAATGATCTGGCTGGGGTGTTCCAGGAAGTAGCCCATCAGCTGCTGCTCCTTGGCCGAAAGCTCCACGCTCACTTGCCCGCTTGCTGTGGTCACCAGCAGCTGTCCTGTGGCGTAATCCAGGCAGTAGCAGCCCGCCTCCAGCAGCGGCTCCCGGTATGAGGGGTGGCGGCGCTGCAAAGCCCGGATCCGAGCTAGTAGCTCCTCCATCGCCAAGGGCTTGCTCAGGTAATCGTCGGCGCCGGCATCGAGTCCCTCCACCCGATCCGCCGTGTCGCTGCGGGCGGTGAGCAACAGCAGCGGCAGGCCCAGGCCTGCGGCCCTGGCACGGCGGCAGAGCTCGAGGCCGCTCAGATCCGGCAGCATCCAATCGAAGATCGCCAGCTCGTAGCGCGCCAGCTCAGCGCTGAGCAGGTTCCAACCTTCCAGGCCACCCGGGCAGTGATCCACCACATGGCCCTGGCGCTGCAGCACGGTCTGGATGGAGGAGGCCAGATCCGCCTCGTCTTCCACCAGCAGGATCCGCAGCGGCATGGAATTTCACCTGGTTTTCATCCCGGTTCGGCCATCCTGCGTCCATTCGTTGCTCCTGTGGGTCTTGCCCGTGCGAATTTTGCGACTTGCAGTCCGTGCCAGCCTCACGGCAACCCTGCTGGCCCTGGCGGCACCGGCGGCCATGGCCCATGTGGGCCACGGCGATGAGTTCCAGCAGCAGGGGGATGCGCGCCAGGTGAAGCGCAACGCCGAGAGCGATGGGCTGCTGGGGGTGGCCACGGCTAGGCCGGAGTCCGGCCCCGATGGTCTGACGGTGCCCTCCACAGCGCTGGTGGATGCGAAGGGCCAACCGTTGCTGTTCGTGCAGACCGAAACGACCTACGACCCGGTGATCGTCGAGACCGGCGCTAGCCAGGGAGACCGCGTGGTGGTGACGGAGGGAATCGATCCCACCGACGACGTGGTGATCTCCGGTGCGCTCTCGCTCTATGCCGAGTCGATGAAGACCCAGCAGGTCGAGCCCGCAATGGCGAATAACAAGCCAGTCGCACAAGCAGCCAACAAAACGGCCACCAATGCCGCCCTGCCCGTGTCAGTCCTTGCCGCCGGTGGCGTTGTAGTGCTGGCCGCTGGGGCTATTTGGCTGGGCCGCCGCAAGCAGACGGATGCTTGAGCGGCTGCTCAACGCCACCCTGCGTTTTTCGATCGCCCGCCGCTGGTTGATCGTTGCCGCTGCGGTCGTCATCAGCCTCTGGGGTGTGCTGGCCGTGGCTCAGATGCCGCTGGATGTGTTCCCGCCGTTTGCCCCGCCCCAGGTGGATGTGCAGACCAGCGCCGACGGGCTCTCCCCGGAGGAGGTGGAGATGCGGATCACCTTGCCGATCGAATCGGCCGTGAACGGTATCGCCGGGGTGGAGACGGTGCGCTCCTCCTCCAAGGCGGGTCTGTCGATGGTGCAGGTGGTGTTTAACCAGAGCGCCGACATCTATCGCGCCCGTCAATCGGTGGCGGAGCGGGTGCAGCAGGTGAGCGCCCAGCTGCCGGTGAATGCCAGCCCGCCCGAACTGTCGCCGCTGGTTTCCCCGCTGGGCACAATCCTGCAGGTGGCCTTCACGCTGAAAGGCGATGGCGCTACCTCGCTGCTGGATTTGCAGCAGCTGGTGTTGCGCTCCTACCGCCAATCGATCCTGGCGGTGCCGGGCGTGGCCCAGGTCACGATCTACGGCGGCGATGAACAGCAGTTTCAGGTGCTGCTGGATCCGCAGGAGCTGCAGGTGCAGAACGTTTCGCTGCAAGCGGTGATGGATGGTGTGGGCGCCGCCATGGCCACCAGCCCCGGTGGTTTTCTGATCGGTGGGGGGCAGGAGCGCCTGATTCGCCCCCTGGCCCAGATCACCCAGGTGAGCGATCTGGCCGACACCGCGGTGCATAACGAGCAGGGGCAACCGGTGCTGCTCTCCACCCTGGCCGAGGTGAAGCGCGGCGCGGCGCTCAAGCGCGGTGACGCCAGCTTCAACGGCAAGCGGGCGCTGGTGCTGATGGTGACTAAGCAGCCCGATGTCGACACCCCCACGGTGACGGGAGCGGTGGAGCAGCGCTTGGGCGACCTCAACCGCACCCTGCCGGCGGATGTGCAGATCCAGACCACATTCCGCCAGAGCAACTTCATCGATAGCGCCATCCGCAATGTGAGCGAGTCGCTGCTGCAGGGGGTGGTGATCGTTTCGGTGGTGATCGTGCTGTTTTTGATGAACTGGCGCGCCGCCGTGATCAGCCTCAGCGCCATTCCGCTCTCGCTGCTGATCGGTCTGATGCTGATGAAGGCCCTGGGCCTCGGTATCAACACCATGACCCTGGGGGGGCTGGTGGTGGCGATCGGCTCCGTGGTTGACGACTCGATCGTTGATATGGAGAACTGCTACCGGGGCCTGCGCAGCAACCAGGCCAGCCGTACCCCCAAATCGCCGCTGCAGGTTGTGTTTGACACTTCGGTAGAGGTGCGCCAACCGGTGCTGTTTTCCACCGTGATCATCGCGGTGGTGTTTGCGCCGATCTTCTCGCTCACCGGCGTGGAAGGGCGCATCTTTGCGCCCATGGGGTTGGCCTATTTGTTGTCGATCGGCGCCTCGACGCTGGTGGCGGTGACCCTCTCGCCGGCGCTGTGCGCGATCCTGCTGGCGCCCGTGCAGCTGCCGGCAGAAAACACCTGGCTGGCCAACCAGGCCGAGCGGCTCTACCGCCCGATGCTCGATCAGGCGCTGAACTCCCCCCGGCGGGTGCTGGCCATCGCCCTGGCCCTGTTGGTGGCCAGCGCCTTAGTGCTCCCGGCTCTAGGGCGGGTGTTCCTGCCGGAATTCCGCGAGAAATCACTGGTGAATTCCATGGTTCTCTATCCGGGGGTCTCATTGGACATGACCAACCGGGCTGGCCTGGCCCTCACCCGTTCGCTGCAGAACAATCCCCTCTTTGAGTGGGTGCAGGTGCGCACGGGCCGGGCTCCCGGCGATGCCGATGGGGCTGGCGTGAACCTGGCCCACGTGGATGTGGAACTGAGCGACCAGGCGATGGCTAATCGGCCCGCTGCCCTTGCTGCGCTGCGTCAGGCCTTTCTGCGGCTGCCCGGCGTGGCCCCCAACATCGGCGGCTTCATCTCGCACCGCATGGATGAGGTGCTCTCCGGGGTGCGCAGCGCCATCGCCATCAAGATCTATGGCACCGACTTGGCCGAGCTGCGCCGCATCGGCGAAGCGGTGGAAAATGCGATCAAGCCAGTCGCAGGAGTGGTGGATTTGCAGCTGGAGCCCCAGCTGCCCATCCCCCAGGTGCAGATCCACTACGACCGTCCGCTGGCGGCAGCCCTGGGCCTGACGGTGGAGGAGCTTTCCCAGGCGGTGGAGGTTGCTCTCAACGGCAAGGTGGTCGGCCACGTGGTGGAAGGCGGGGTGCGCAGCGATGTGCTGGTGCAGCTCAAGGAGGACTCCCGCCAGAACCTCGACGCGATCCGCTCGGTGCCAGTGGCCTTCAGCAATGGCATGACCGTGCCGCTGGGGAGCGTCGCCTGGATCGAGGAAGGGCTGGGCTCCAACGTCGTTAACCGGGAAGACGTCTCCCGCTTGATCGTGGTGTCAGCCAACGTCAGCGGCAGGCCCCTCGGCACCGTCGTGAAGGACGTCCAGCGCAAGGTCGCCCTGGACGTGCGTTTGCCCCAGGGATACACGATTCGCTACGGCGGCCAGTTCGAATCGGAGCAACGGGCTACCGCCAGCCTGCTCTCATACAGCCTGGTGGCCGCCGTGGTCATCACTGTGCTGATGGTGGTCTCGGTGAAATCGCTGCCGGCCACCGCAGCGATCATGCTCAACCTGCCCCTGGCCCTGATCGGCGGGGTGGTGGCGGTGTTGCTCACAGGAGGCGTGCTCTCAATCGCCTCGCTGATCGGCTTCATCACCCTGTTTGGTATCGCCGTGCGCAACGGCCTACTGCTGGTGGACAACTACAACCGCCGCCACGGCGCAGGCCAGCCCCTTGGCGAGGTGATCCGGGAAGGCAGCCTCGAGCGCCTCAACGCGATCCTGATGACCGCCCTTTCTTCCGCCCTGGGTGCCCTACCGCTGGCATTGGCCTTTGGCGCTGGCAACGAAATCCTGCAGCCCCTGGCGGTGGTGGTGCTCGGCGGCCTGATCACCTCCACCGCACTGACTCTGCTGGTGATTCCGGCGCTCTATGCCCGCTTTGGCCACTGGCTATTGCCCCCCGCCATTGCCCCGTCTCCTGCTCTCGCTTCGTTCCAGCCATGAAAGTGCTTTTGCCCCTGGCGATCGCCGCCTCGCTGCTGCTGGGGATCGGCTTGGGTCGCTACAGCGGCCGGCCAGCCGCCTCTCCCTCAGAAGCGGCATCAGAGCGGCTCAAAGCAAACGGCAGCATCGCCCTCAGCGAGGAACAACTGGGGCGTTTTGGCCTCCGCATTGTTCGTCCGGAGCTGAGCACGGGCACGGAACGCCCGATCTCCGGCTTTGTGGAAGCGGCTGTTGGTTCACGCTCCAGCGTGGGCATGTCCGTGGCGGGCCGCGTTGTGCGCCTGTTGGTGGCACCAGGCAGCGCCGTTCAGGCGGGCGAGCCGATCGCCGAAGTGCAGAGCGCCGATGCTGCTGTGGTGCGAGCCGATGCGGAAGCGGCCCTGGCCACGGCCCAATCGCTGGCATACCAATACCGGCTGGCCCTGCCGATGGCACGCCAAGGTGCCCTCTCGGCCCAGGAGCTGGAGAGCCGGCGTATCGCCAGCTTCACGGCAGCAGCCAATGCCCGGGCAGCGACTGCCAAGGCCTCGGCGATGGGAGACCCCGATCGGATCGGACGCCTGCTGATCCGTAGCCCCATCAGCGGCCAGGTCGTTGCTGTTAAGACCTCACCTGGAGAGGTGCTCCAACTAGGGGCAGAGGTGGCGCAGATTAGTGATGCCCGGGGCAGCGAACTGCGCTTCCTGGTTTCCCCGGTGCTGGCCGCCAACCTGGCGAGCGGTCAGCTGCTGCGGGTGAAAGCGGGAGCACAGCACCTACGCGCCCGCGTTCTAGCCGTGGCTCCCAACAGTGGCTCCGCAAATCGAGTCACCTTGGTGCGCGCCCAGACGGTGGATGAGCCGCTGCCACCCACGGGCACAGCGGTGACTGCCTTCATCCAGGTGCCGTCCTCTCAGCAGCGTTACTCCCTGCCGGCCGATGCCATTGCGCTGGTCAATGGCTCAGCGGTGGTGTTCCGGTATCAGCGGGGCGCCGTGCAGGCCGTGCCAGTGGTGGTGGGCCAAAAGTCAGCCAACCGCGCCGAGATCCTGCAAGGGGTGCGCAGCGGCGATCGGCTGCTGAGCGGCAACACAGCCAAGCTGCACGATGCCCTGATTGGCAAATAGGGAGCTGGCCGACGTGCAGTTGTCGCTCAAAAGTTGGGGCATGGCCCTATCTCTTCGCTTAACCCAATAAGCCAATCAGACAAGGCAATCAGATCATCTGCTCGGGCTGCACCCAGCGATCGAACTCCTCAGCGCTGATCTCGCCGAGCACCAGGGCGGCTTCACGCAGGCTGAGCTGGTGGTTGTGGGCGTGCTTGGCGATGGCGCAGGCCCGGTCGTAGCCGATTGCTGGGGTGAGGGCCGTGACCAGCATCAGGC
The DNA here is from genome assembly GCF_963920485.1 of Cyanobium usitatum str. Tous. Lineage (NCBI taxonomy): Bacteria > Bacillati > Cyanobacteriota > Cyanophyceae > Synechococcales > Prochlorococcaceae > Cyanobium > Cyanobium usitatum. Next base: position 804,702 of record NZ_OY986431.1, read on the forward strand.
TTTGATCCAGCAGGGTTTCGATGCGGCTTTCATTGGCCGTGAGCCCCTCGATGCAGTGCGCGCGGAAGCTGGTGCAGCCGCCAGCGAGCAGCTCGATGCTTTCGAGCACGTTGTGGGCGATCACTGGCTTGAACACATTGAGCTCGAAGTTGCCCTGGCTGGCGGCCAGCTGCACGGCCGTGTTGTTGCCCATCACCTGCACGGCCACCATGGTCAGGCTCTCGGCCTGGGTGGGATTCACCTTGCCCGGCATGATCGAGCTGCCCGGTTCGTTTTCCGGAATCACCAGCTCGCCCAGGCCGCAGCGGGGGCCACTGGCCAGCCAGCGGATGTCGTTGGCGATTTTCATCAGGCTGCCGGCCAGCACCGTGAGGGCTCCATGGGCTGCGGCCAGGGGCTCATGGCCGGCCAGGGCTTGAAATTTGTTGGGCGCTGAGGTGAAGGGCAGACCTAGGCGCTCGGCCAGCCGCGCCGACACCGCCTCACCGAAACCCGCCGGGGCGTTGAGGCCGGTGCCCACCGCCGTGCCGCCAATGGCCAGCTGGCGCACCTGGGGCAGGCTGGCGCGGATGGTTTCCAGGGCTAGATCCAGCTGGGCCCCGTAGCCGCTGAATTCCTGACCCAGGCTCAGGGGCACCGCATCCTGCAGGTGGGTGCGGCCGATCTTGATGATCGCGGCAAAGGCCTCGGCCTTTACGGCCAGGGCTGCGCGCAGCGCTTCCACCGCCGGGATGAGGCTGCGCTCCAGCTCAATCGCCACGGCCACATGCAGGGCGGCGGGGAAGGTGTCGTTGCTGGATTGGCTGAGGTTCACATGGTCGTTTGGGTGCACCGGGCTCTTGCTGCCCAGCACGCCGCCGGATGCTTCGATCGCCCGGTTGGCGATCACCTCGTTGACGTTCATGTTGGTCTGGGTGCCGGAGCCCGTCTGCCACACCTTGAGCGGGAATTCAGCGTCGAGGCGGCCGGAGGCCACCTCCTCGGCAGCCGCTACGATTAGGGCGGACAGCTCGGGGCTGAGCTTGCCCTTGGCCATATTCACCTCGGCGCAGGTCGCCTTGAGCGCTCCGAAGGCGTGCACCACCGCCAGGGGCATGGCCTGGCCGAAGGGAAAATATTCGATTGAGCGCTGGGTCTGGGCGCCCCAGTAGTGCTGCTCGGGTACCTCGATGGCGCCCATGCTGTCGCTTTCAAGGCGGCCCATCAGCGGCTCACCACCTCGGAATTGAGTTCGTTGAAGCTCTCGGTGGTGCTGGTGGTGCCCCCCTCGGGGAGGGGGATGCCGGTGGCCTGGCTGACGGCGGCATTAATTGCATCGACGCTCACGGCGCCTTGCTCATCGAAAACCAGCTTCCCCTCGCTGTTGAACACCACCACCTGGGGAATCAGGCCTGACCAGTAGTGGGCCGGATCGCTGGGGCCGGTGTCGGCCCGGTTTTGGAGCGGATCGGTAACCAACGGAATCAGCTCGATGTTGTTGAGCCATACCCGCTGCAGCTCCGAGACCACCGCTGAGAATTGCTTGCTGGCTGCGTCGTCGTCGAGGTAGTAGACGACCACGGTGGTGCGGTGGTCGGCGAAGGCCTGGGCGAGGCTGCTGCGCGGCGGTACCAGGGAGCCGTTGCCGGCGTAGAGGGCGTAGATGTTGCCGTCGTAGCTGTTGTTGGTGAGCGAGGCCTGGGCTGGGCGGCTACCTAGGCCCACCAGGCCCGCCGCCAGCAGCAGCCCCAGGGCGGAACTGAGCAGGAGTCGCAGGATGTGCTCAAGGGTTGAGGCCCGTGCCCCGATCCCCTGTTGCCCGTTCTTATTTCGCCCCATGCCGGCTTGCAAGCTCGATTAAAGCCATTGTGGCGGGGCGTCAGCTGCGGCCTACCCCTTTGGCGATGCCCCGGCCCATGCCCTGGGCAATACCCCGGCCCACCAGGCCAATGGCCCGGCCCAGCACCCTGGTGAGCAGCACCACCACCAGATCGCCGAGGCCTCGCAGCAGGCCCTGCACCTGGGGCGCCAGGGCATCGCGGCTTTCCAGCGCCAGGGTCACCAGTTGCTGCAGCCAGCCCAGTTGGCGCAGTTCAGCGTCGCGGGGTTCGGTGAGCTCCTGGCAGCGGATGGCGCCATCGCGCAGGCAGTAGAGCCGGCGGCGGCTTTCGTAGAGGCTGATTGGCCGCTCCACCCAGCTGCTCCAACGCAGTTGGGCGTTGAGTTGGTTGCGCAGCCGCTCCAGGTTGCGGGTGGCGAGCAGCTCGGGCTGGAGCAGGTAGCGACGCAACTCGGGCCAGCCGGCGCAGCTGGCCAGTAGCTCGGCGCTGACCAGTTCGGCGCTGCGCACCAGCCAGTTGCTCACTAGTAGTTCGAGATAGAGCACGGCCCGTGGTTCGTCGGCGGCCAGCAGCTGGCCATCCACCAGCAGGGGCTGGGCCCGCACCAGGGAGGCCAGCATCGGCTGGGCCTCCGGCAGCTCCGGGTCGCGGCCGGTCAGATCGCTGCTGCGAAGCAGGCTGTCGGCTACCGGCAGCAGGCTGCCTTCGCAGGGCAGCTGCACGTAGGAATTCACCAGGCTGCGCATGGCCTGCTGGCGCAGCTCGGGCTGCCACTGCTCCCAGCGCTCCTGCAGGGGAGCGGGGTCGGCAAGTAGCCGCTGGCGCAGGCTGTCCAGTTGGCATAGCAGGGCCAGCAGCAGGTCGCGCCGCCGCTCGGGGCTGAGGCCCTCCAAGGCCAGCAGCTGGCCGCTTTGGTTGCTGAGTTCGGCACCACTGCCGGCCTCGAGCCGCTGACGAATGGCGCGCCAGATGCCATCGGCACTACGCTGCTGCAGGGTAATCGCCAGCACGGGCTGCGGGTTGCTGGGGCAGGGATCGGGCGCGCCCCAGGCCACACTCAGCGGCCCCCAAAGCAGCAGCAGCAGCTCCCGGGCTGCCGAGAGTTCGCGCAGGCGCCCCTGCAGCACGAGCAGCTGCACCAGGTTGGTCGGCGGCGGCGTCAGCAGGCGCTTGATGGCAGCTAGGTCTGCGTCGATCTGCTGCAGGCCGCTGATCAGCAGCCACTGGCCCAGGCCCAGGGCGGGGCTGGCGGCTGGGCGGGGAGAGGCGCTGCCAGCCGCCGCTGCCAGCACGCGCCCGCCCGCCAGCAGGGTGGCGAGGGCCGCCAGCAACTCCTGGGGTTCGGGCGATTCGAGGATTCCAGCCGCCGGCAGCTGCAGCAGGGCATCACCGCCCAGACCATGGGCCGCCGGCAGCAGCAGCAGCACAGGCGCTGGCTGCCAGCGCTCCTGCAGGCGCAGCAATTCTTCGGCTAGGCGCCCGCCCTGGAGGTCGCCGCTGCTGGCTTGCCAGATCACCAGTTGGGGCAGCCCTTGCAGCTGCTCTGGCCGCTCAGCGACGCTGTAAAGCCCAGCTTGAGCGGTGAGCAGGCGGGTGAGGCCATCGCGCAGCAGCGGTTCGGCAAACAGCAGCAGCTGCGATCTCACGGGTTTGGCCATTCCATGCGCCAAAGGTACCGATGCTGGAGCGGAATCTCCAGCCCTGGGTCGGCGCAGGGATTCAGCTGCGGCGCCGGCCCGTGAGATGGAGGGTGTAGGTCTCGATCGCGAAGCCTGTGTGGCGCTCGATCTGATCGAGCAACTCGCGCGGTAGCTCAACGTCTAGGTCTTGGATAGCGCCTGATTCCGAGCAGGTGAGGTGGCTGTGGGGATCGCTGCGATAGCCGTAGAGCCGGCCACTGGCCCGGTCGAGGCACTCGATTACGCCAGCTGTTTGAAGGGCTTCGAGGTTTTGGTAAACAGACGTGTGGCCGATGTTGCGGCCCAGATTGTTGAGCTTTTCAAAAATGTCGCGGGCGCTGAGATGGCTCTTCTCAACCCAAAGCAAATCGAGCACCATGCGGCGCTGGCGGCTGAGCCTCATGCCTAGGTCGCGGCAGCGCTGATAGACGTCGTCTACGCAATTAGATGGATTGCTTGGGGGAAGGGCGCCGGCGTTCACGCAATACGCCTCAAATCAGACTCAATCCGTTATAGGGCAGGTCGCAAGCGATCAGCTTTTGCCATGGGTGCAGGCTCACATCGCTAGCTGCATCAGCTGGCCGTTGCCTGAGCCGAGCTGGTGGATATTTAATTTTTGCAAGGCGTACCAGTAAGTGGCGGTGTTGACTGCAACCACCGGTTTGCCCAGCTCCTGCTCCAGCTGCTCCACCAGGGAGGTAGCCACCAAATTGGTGCCCACCTGCAGCAGGCAATCCACGCTGCTGTGGTCCACCGCACGAAAGGCTGCCCGGATCCGCTCGGCGCTGATTCGCGCCGAAAATACCTTGCCCTTTTGCGCGGAGGCCAGGCACTCCATGGCCTGAACCTCAAAGCCCTCGCTCTGAAAGTGGTTGAGCACCGCAGCGTTGGCCTGCTCGGGGAAGGGATTGACAATACCTAGTCGGTTGCAGTTGAGGGCCTTCAGGGCGGCGCTGACCGCTTCAGTGGCGGTGCTGACGGCCACACCAGTGGCCTGCTCCAGGCTGGCTTTCAACTGGCGGGCTACCGCCGCCGCCTGCGGCATGTATTCCGGCGAATAACCAAGCACCAGGTGATCCGGTTCGCAGGCTCCCACCATGGCGATGGCCGGCTCCATCAAGGCAAGGAGGCGCTCTGGGCTGGCGGGCAGCTCGGGGAAGGGGAAGCGGAAGGTGTGGTTGGTCACCCCCGGGGGCTGAAGCGAGGCGAGATCCGGTTCCACCATCGTGTTGGTGGAGGGCACCAACACCGCCAGCACGGCGCGCGTTCCCAGGGCGTCGGTCAAGGTGAAACAGGCTGAGACTTAGGCCATCATCGAGGCACTGGTCGGATCCTGCAGGCGGCCCTCGTCGATGGCCTGTAGGGCTTCAGCTAGATCCACCCGGCCGTCGTAGAGGGCCCGGCCCACGATCACCCCCTCCACCCCTAGGGGCGCCAGGCTCAGCAGGGAGAGCAGGTGCTCCAGGGTGCCGATGCCGCCAGAGGCGATCACCGGCACGGCACTGGCCTTGGCCATGGCCCGCAGGGCTTCGAGGTTTGGGCCCGCCAGGGTGCCGTCTGTGGCGATGTCGGTGCTGATGATTGCGGCGATGCCGCTGGCGCAGAAGCGCTGGGCTAGGGCCGTTGCCTCGGTGCTGCTCTCTTCGATCCAGCCGCGGGTGGCCACCTTGCCGTTTTTGGCGTCGATGCCCACCACGATTCGGCCGGGGTAGCGGGATGCCAGCTCATCGACTAATTCGGGTTGCTCCAGAGCCACGGTGCCGAGAATGACCCGATCCAGCCCGAAGCTCAGCAGCTCCTCGGCCCGTGCGGCGCTGCGCACCCCACCCCCCAGCTGCACGGGGATGCTCAGGGCAGTGGTGATCGCCTTCACGGCCGCATCGTTGACCGGTTGGCCGCTGCGGGCACCGTCTAGGTCCACCAGGTGCAGCCGCCTGGCTCCCTGCTGCTGCCAGCTGAGGGCCTGGGCCACTGGGTCATCGGAGAAACGCGTTACCTGGTCGTAGTCGCCCTGGTGCAGCCGCACGCAGTGGCCATCGAGCAGGTCGATGGCTGGAATTATCTGCATGGCTGCTGGAGGCAATTGCTGCCAGCCAGGCTGCCAGAGCTGCTGGTTGCGCAGCTCAGCTAGCGGCACCACCAGCCGAAAGCCCCGCTCCAGTACAGCCTGGAGTTCCACGGCCCGATCCGCGCCCTGGCCCCGCTCCCCCAGAAGGGAGAAGTGGCGATAGCCGCGGCTGCCGGCGGGCCACAAATTGATGGCGGCGGGCTGGGCGGTGTAGGCCTTGGCCAGACGCATTATTGAAAAGGGCAGATAAAGACGCTGGCGGCGCCACCGATCGAGCTGATCGACACGGGCATCACGGTGGTGGAGTAACCGCCAGCTGGCCGGGGGTTTGAATGGCGCCCAGTTTCGCGTCCCGTGGGCAGCAGCATGAACATCCTGGTGATGGGCGGCACCCGCTTCGTGGGCAAACCGCTGGTGGAGCGGCTGCAGGCTGAAGGCCATGCCCTCACCTTGTTTACCCGTGGCAACAAGCCAGCGCCGGCTGGGGTGGAGCACCTGATCGGCGACCGCAGCACTGCTGGGGGGCTGGAGCCGCTGGTGGGTCGCAGTTTTGATGTGATCGTCGATAGCTCGGGCCGCAGCCTTGAGGATTCCCGCGCTGTGATCGAGCGCACCGGGCCTCCGGCCCATCGCTTTGTTTATGTGAGCTCAGCCGGCGTTTACGCAGACAGCGAGCTTTGGCCGCTCGATGAAAACAGCCCGGTTGATCCCGCCAGCCGCCACGCTGGCAAGGCCGAAACCGAAGCCTGGCTGCGCAGCGAGGGCATCGCCTTCACCAGCTTCCGGCCCACTTACATAGTGGGGCCGGGCAACTACAACCCTGTAGAGAGCTGGTTTTTTGATCGCATCGTGCACGGCCGGCCCGTGCCCCTGCCCGGTGATGGCAGCACGATCACCCAGCTGGGCCATGTGGCAGACCTAGCCGCCGCCATGGCTCGCTGCATCGAGGTGGATGCCGCCGCCAACCGCATCTACAACTGCACAGGCAGCCAGGGCGTCACCTTCCGCGGCTTGGTGCAGGCAGCGGCCCGGGCGGCCGGCAAGGAGCTCGCTTCTGTGGAAATCCGCAGCTTCGATCACGCTGCTCTCGATAAAAAAGCCCGCAAGGCCTTCCCGCTGCGTCTGGCCCACTTCCTCACCGACACCACCCGGGTGCGGCGCGAACTGGCCTGGGAGCCGGCCTTTGACCTCGAGGCCACCATCGCCGACAGCTACACCAACGACTACGCCCTGCGGACTCCCACCAGCCCCGATTTCTCCGCAGACGAGGCCTTGATCGGCTGAGCTCCTTTGCCGCAGCTGGGAGGCCTATTTCCATAAGCTCCTGCCATGAACTGGACTACCGACTCCATTCCCGATCAGGCCGGACGCTTGGCCTTGATCACCGGCGCCAATAGCGGCCTGGGCCTGGAAACGGCTCGGGCGCTAGTGGCTAAGGGCGCCACCGTGGTGCTCGGTTGCCGCAGCCTGGCCCGGGCAGAGCTGGCCAAGCAGGAATTGTTGGCAGCGGCCGCTAGCGGGGGTGGTGCCGTTGAGCTGTTGGAGCTTGATCTGGCCAGCTTGGCCTGCGTGCGCCGGGCCGCTGCGGAATTGGCCGATCGCTACGGCAGGCTGGATCTGCTGGTTAACAACGCCGGCCTGATGGCCCTGCCGCGGCAACTTACCCCCGACGGCTTCGAGATGCAGCTGGGAGTGAACCACCTGGGCCATTTCGCCCTCACCCTGGCCCTGCTGCCGCTGCTATCAGACCGCCCCGATGCGCGGGTGGTGAGCGTGACCTCAGGGGCCCAGTATTTCGGCCGGATTGCTTTCGACGATCTGCAGGGCGAGCGCCGCTACGACCGCTGGGCTGCCTATGGCCAGAGCAAGCTCGCCAATGTGATGTTTGCCCTAGAGCTGCAGCAGCGGCTGCGGGATCAGGGCCAGGCGGTGTTGTCGCTGGCGGCCCATCCGGGCTTTGCCCGCACCAATCTTCAGCTGGCCTCTGTTGCTGCCAATGGCTCGTGGTTTGAACCCCTGGCCTACCGGCTGATGGGCCCGATGTTGCAGAGCGCGGCCATGGGAGCGCTGCCCCAGTTGTTTGCCGCCACCGCACCAGAAGCCACCCCAGGGGGTCACTACGGACCAAACGAGTTTGGTGGCATGAGGGGCTGGCCCACCGAGGTGCGCATTGCCCCCGCTGCCCTCGATGTCGATCAGCGCCAGCGGCTCTGGCGGCGCAGCGAGGAGCTCACTGCTTTAAGGCTTGCGTAGGTAGCCCCAGGCGGAGCTCAGCGCCAGCAGTAGCGAGGGCCAGAACAGCCACCATCCCGCGCTCTGCAATGCCGCCGCCAGTCCGAAACCCCAGCCGTTGGGCCAGAGCAGCAGCAGCAGACTGGCGAATTGCAGGATCGTTTTGAGCTTGCCGGCCAAGGAGGCCGGGCCGCCGCTGGCTTCAGCGGCGCGCCAGCCAGAAATAAGTAGTTCCCGGGCCAGCAGCAGCCAGATCGCCCACAGGGGCAGGATCCCCTCTGCTCCAAGCCACAGCAGCGGCGCGCTGATCAGGATTTTGTCGGTGAGGGGATCGAGGCGGGCGCCCCACACCGAGCCGCCGCCGGCCCGGCGTGCCAGGGCGCCATCGGCCCAGTCGCTCAGGCCGCCCATTAACAGCAACCACCAGGCCAGGGCTGGTTGGCCCCCCGCCAGGGCAACGATCAGCGGTAGTCCCAGCACGGCCCGGGCCAAGGTGAGGCCGTCGGCCAGTTGGCGTATCCGTTGCGTCGCCATGGTGTCTGCCGTGCTCGGCCCCAGAATGGCTCCAGTCGTCTTGTTTGGCCCGTGGTGCAACAGCTGGTTTCCGCCGTGATGTCTGCGCCGGTGTTGAGCGTCACGGCAGACAGCCCCCTGCAGGAGGCCGTGAAGCTGATGAGCGAGCACCACATCAGCGGTTTGCCGGTGGTGGATGGCAGTGGCGCCCTAGTGGGCGAGCTCAGCGAGCAAGACCTGATGGTGCGCGAGAGCGGCTTCCAGCCCGGCCCCTACGTGATGCTGCTCGATGCGGTGATTTACCTGCGCAATCCACTCAACTGGGACAAGGAGGTGCACCAGGTGCTCGGCAGCACCGTGGGCGAGGTGATGGGCAAGCATCCCCATAGCTGCAGCGCCGAGCTGCCCCTGCCGGCAGCCGCGGGCCTGCTGCATGAGCGCAGCACCCAACGGTTGTTTGTGCTCGATCAGGCCGGCCGGCCCGTTGGCGTATTGACCCGCGGCGATGTGGTGCGGGCCCTGGCGGCAGGCTGAAGCAGGAGTGTCAGCTGATTAGGGCCTGGCCAGCTGCCTTGAGCCCTGAGGCCAAGCAACGATGGCCCCCTCTGCCACCAGCCAGACCCTTTCCCCTGGGGAGCAGGGATGGCCTCCGGTCAAGCGGCCGTAGGCGGGCAGGGCTAGGCGCTCACTGGTTTGGCAGTAGCTGAAGCAAGGCAACCGCAGCCGATCGGCACCCCGGCCCACCACCGCCACTGGATGCAGGTGGCCGCAGAGGTTGAGCAGGCCCGCCCGGGGCTCTGGAATGTGGCTCAGCCACCAGGGGCCTAGGGCTTGGGATGGCTCCTGCGGCAGCCCCTCGATCCAGCTGCCCTGCTCATGGTTGCCGCCGATCAGGCGCAGCTGGCAGCCCAGCAGCTCCGGTAGAGCCGCCAGCTTGGCCCGGAGTTCGCCGGTGAGTCCAAAGCGGCTGTGGATCAGGTCTCCCAGCACCACCACCTGCTGGGGCACCAGCTGATGGGCCAACTCCAGCAGCCCATTGAGGGTCTCGCCGTCGCCATCGCTGGGCAGGGGAATGCCGTGGGCTTGGAAGCTTTCCGCTTTGCCTAGATGCAAATCCGCCACTAATAAGGCCCGGCGCTGGGGGTCCCACGCCGCCTTGGCGCCAAGCAGCTGCAGCGGCTGGCCCCGCCAGTCAAAGCCGACGCTTGCTGCAGCAGCGCCTCGTGCCGAGTTCAAGCCCTGCCCATGCCGCGTTGGTAGGCCGGTCGGGCCTGGGTGGCGGCGATCGTGGCCTGCACGTTGGGGTAGGGGGTTAGATCGATCTGGGGAAAGAAGATCGGCAGATAGGCCAGGTAGGCATTTACGGCGCAGTCGGCAACGCTCCAGGCCGGATCGCCCCAAGGCCCTGCCAGCAGCGAACGGCCGCCTGCCAGCAGCCCATCAAGCACCCCCAGCAACTGGGGGAATTCCCTCTCCCGGTTGGCAGGCACAAACAGCGCCACTGCCAGGGTGGCATTGGCAAACAGGATCCACTGGTTTGCCAGGCCTCGCTGGGCCGCCACCTCAGCTGCCGTGCCAGTGAATTCGTTGGCGTGGTGATCGGCTAGGTGCAGGAGGATGGCTCCGCTTTCAAACAGCTGCAGCGGTTGGCCGCCTGGTGCGCGCAAGGTTTCATCCACCAGGGCTGGCACCTTGGCGAAGGGGTTGATGACACCAAAGCTCTCCCCCTTGTGTTCGCCTGCCTCCATGTCGAGCTGAATCCAGTCGTAGGCAATCCCCTTCTCCTCCAGATACCAGCGGGGCATGGAAGCGCGGCTGCGGGCGCCGCCGTAGAGCTTCAGGGTCATGGCTTGGTGCTGAGTTGTTTAGGAGTTGCGGTAGAGCCGTTGGATGTCGGCGATGCTCGCCTTCTCTGCACCGCGGGCTGAGCCCCATCGGGCGCAAAGCCCCAGGTTGCCAGGTGCCAATGGTGCAACCAGCAAAAATGACATCAGAAGGTGGATGGCTTAGACACCTCAGCGGCCATAGTTGACTTTGTAGTAGATGCTTCAGCCATGACCATCGCCTTGTTGATTGCCCTGGCCGGTTCCTTGGCCCTGATGGCCGTGATCGTCAAGCGGCTTGAGCAGGCTTGAGCTAGCCGTTGCTAGAGGCTAAGACCCGGCTCACCTGCACCGGATTGGATTTGGCCCGCTTAGCGGTGTACATAGCGTTATCAGCTGCTGCTAGCAGCTGTTCGCAGGTGTTGCCATGCTCCGGAAAGCGGGCGACACCGACGCTGGCGGAAATCTCAATGACCTTGTCGAGCTCGAGGAAGGCAGCCCGGCTGGCTTCCACCAGTTTCCAGGCCATGGCCTCAAGTTGCTCGGTGCCACCTGCTTGAGGCACCAACACCACGAATTCATCACCCCCTTGGCGGCAGAGCAAGTCGCCTTGGCGGATCACGTTGCGGAAGCGATCGGCAACTATCTGCAGTACCCGATCGCCGATGCCGTGACCAAAACGGTCATTAACGGGCTTGAAGCCGTCGAGATCGAGGTAAAGCAAGCCGACGGCATGGCCGTGGCGTTTTGCCAGGGCTAGATGGGACTCAAGCTGCTCCATCAGCATGGAGCGATTGGCCAGGCCCGTCAGGATGTCGTGGTTTGCCGCGTACAGCACCGCTTCTTCTCTTTTACGGCGTTTGGTTACGTCCTGAAGCATTCCCACGTAGTAGCGGGGCTGGAGGTCGTCATCGCGCACGGTTGAAATGTTTAGGTGGTGATTGCGGATCTCGCCGCTACGCAACCGATTCCAGATGTCGCCTTCCCAGAAGCCCTTGTTGGTTAGTTCATTCCACATTTCCGCGTAGTACGCATTGTCGTGACGCCCGGATTTGAGCAGGCTGGCGCGTTGCCCCTTGATTTCTGAGTTTCGGTAGCCGGTGAGTTGGGTGAAGGCGTTGTTGGCCATCAAGATTCGGCCTTCCGGGTTGCTCACGATGATCCCCTGACCGCTCTCGTCGAACACGGTGCTGGCTAGGGCCCGCTCCTGGGCTGCGGCCTCGCTGATCAAGAGGGCTTGCTTGGTAGCGAGGTGATTTGCCACCAGCATGCGAGTGATCAGTGCTGACACCGTGCTGGCGCTTATCCCCATCAACAAATTGATCCAGTAGGCGCTGCTGATTCCGTTGGGTCCCACCAGCCTGGGGGCCAGTTGCACCCCTACAAGCCAGGTGCGGCCACCAATATTCAGCTTTTCGTAGGTGGGATGACGCAGCTCATTTCGGTTCAGCAGGTTGAGATTGTCAAAAAGCAAATCTTTGGCGTTTGGTTTGGTGCCATCGAATACGAGCACTCCAGTGCCCACCAGATCGATATTATTAATTGCACTGATGGCACTATTGACTACATCGTTCATGCGCAGTGGTGAATAAGCCCACCCTCTTAAAATGCGTTGACTAGCCCCCGGTTGCTGGCCCTTATCGGTGTAGATCGGCACATAAATAAGAACTCCCCGCTGCAGATCCTCCTCGGTTTCCTGCAGGAGGCGCACCTTGCCGCTCAGGCTGGCATTGCCGGTTTGGGCAGCCCGTTGCATCGCCTGGCGGCGCACGGGCTCGGCATACATGTCGTAGCCAAAGGCCCGTTGATTGCGCCAGTCGAAGGGCTCAAGGAATTCGATGGCGCTGTAATTGGCTCGCGGACCGGGAGGGCGCACAACGAATTTTGGGAATCCTTCCTGGCGTAGGCGCTGTTCAAAGGCTGGTAGCTGGGCGCCTGGTATCCAGCTGCTGAATCCCACCCCCTGAACTCCATCTAGCTGGCCGGTGTTGAGGGCGAGGGTTTCGTAAAAGTTTCTGAATTCATCACGTTTTACCTCAGTGGATGCATTAAACAAACCCACCACTGCGGCCAGCATTGTGATGTCAATTTCCAGCTTGCTGCGCAAGGTATCTATCAGGTTGTCGAGCAATGTGCTTTCGATGCGCTGATGTTCTTGGCTACCAAATCGTCGGGTCTGCTCGCTGACGCCGGCAGTTGTAATTAGCCCTAGCGCTAGTACCAGCCAGGGCATCATTATTACGGCATCCCTGGTGCCTAGGCGCCTGCGGAGCCGCTGTATCAGGATCCGGGGCCCTACCGGCATTGCTGCAATTTTTGCGTATCTACACCCTAGGCCCACCTTCTTCGGCCCGCTCTGCATCCTGGCGCACCCGTTCCAGACGCTGAAGTAGCGACTCATTACTCATCCGGTTGCTTAGGCGCTCGGCTAGCAAGGGGAAGGCCAGGGGGCCTGGCCGGGCGGTGCGCTCCAGCTGCAACCTGCATTGCTGCAGCCGCTGCAAGGCCCCGGTGATCCGGGGCAGATCAAGCTGTTCGCTGAGCACTTCGGATCTGGCCTGGGCTAATAGGCGGTTGGCGGGTTCGTGGCGGCTGAATACGTCGTAGAGCAGGGCGGCACTGATCTGCAGTTGACCGCCTGATTTGGACTGGCCGGGGTAGCCGTTCAGCACCAAGCCACTGATCTGGGCAATGGCGCGAAAACGCCTCCGGCATAGCTCTGAGAGGTTGATTGCCTGCTCCAGGTCGTCCTTGAGATCGCTGTCATCGAGCAGTTCTTCGGCATGTAGCTCAAACAGCTCTTCAAATGGATAGTTTTTCGGCGCCAGCAGTTCAAAGCCGTAGTCGTTTACCGACACCGTGATCGTGCTGGCTTGGTGGCGGGCCAGGCGCCAGGCCCAGAGAAAGCCCAGGCCCTCATGCACAAAGCGCCCTTCAAATGGATAGACATAGAGGTGGCTGCCCTCGCGGCTGTTGCACACCTCCACCAGCAATTCGTGCTGCCTTGGTAGCCGGGAGAGCTGCACCTGGCGCTGCAGCAGGGGCTCGAGGGCCACAAGTTCGGGGCTATCGAGCTTGGCTTCCCCGGCTAGGGCGCGGGCGCAACGATCCACCTCGGCGCGCAGGTGGCGGCTGAGCAGGTCGGAGAGGGCCATCTGGCCGCCTGCCCAGGCGGGCACGGTGTTGCTTTTTTTGGAGCTGGCCTTCACCTGGGCCGTCATCTCCCGCAGCCGCACAAACTCCAGCTGCCGGCCCGCGAAGAAAAACACATCGCCGGCCTTGAGCCGGCCGATGAAGGCCTCTTCCACATGGCCGAGCACGGCACCGCGCACAAAGCGCACGGTTACGGCCCGGTCGGCGGTGATGGTGCCGATGTGCAGGCGATGCATCCGGGCGATCGCCTTTTCCTTCACCAGAAAGAGCTCGCCTTCGCGCTCGAGCTTGCGGTAGCGCGGATAGGCGCTAAGGCAGTCGCCGCCGTGCTCAAGGAAGCGCAGACACCACTGCCAGTCGCTATCGCTGAGCTGGCGGTAGCTCCAGGCGCTGCGCACCGCCGCCAGGGCCTGGGCCGGTTCGAAGCCCGGGCCGCAGGCCAGGCTGGTGAGGTGCTGGAGCAGCACGTCGATCGGGGCGTTTGGCTGGCGCCTTTCCTCCACCAAACCCGCGGCCAGGCCGCGCCGCAGGGCGCTGAGCTCAAGCAATTCCAGGGCATGGGTGGGCATGAACAGCACCTGGGAGGTGCCGCCGGGGAGGTGGGCGCTGCGGCCAGCTCGCTGCAGCAGCCGGGCCACATTTTTGGCAGAGCCGATCTGCACTACCCGCTCCACCGGCTGGAAATCCACGCCCAGATCAAGGGAGCTGGTGCACACCACCCAACGCAGAGAGCCTGCTTTAACCCCGGCTTCGATCGCTTCGCGCTCAGCCCGGTCGATGGCGCTGTGGTGGAGCGCTAACGCGTGTTCCATTTCCGGGCAGGCGTAGCGGAGGCATTGGTGCCAACGCTCTGCCTGGTTGCGAGTGTTGGTGAACAGCAGGGTGGAGACGCCGGGCTCCAGGGCCGCCACCAGATCCTCATAGCGGCGCAAACCCAGGTGGCCGGCCCAGGGAAAGCCATCGATCGACTCGGGCAGCAGGCTACGGATCTCCGTGGCCCTGGCAATCGCTGCTGTGATCAGGCGGGGTTCGCTGCCGGTACCGACGGCGCTGCGGGCCGCCTCATCGAGATTGCCGATCGTGGCGCTGATCGCCCAGGTGCGCAGGCCGGGCCGCTGGCTGCGCAGCCAGCTCAGGCAGAGCTCGGTTTGGCTGCCCCGCTTGCTGCCCATCAACTCGTGCCACTCATCGAGCACCACCGCCTGCAGGCCGGCAAACAGGGCAAGGGCCTTGGGGTTGGCCAGCAGCAGGCTGAGCGATTCCGGCGTGGTGATCAGGATTTCGGGTGGGCTGCGCAGCTGCTTGCCGCGCTCGTAGCTGGAGGTGTCGCCATTGCGGATACCCACCCGCAGCGGCCAGCCCATCGCCGCGACCGGCTGCTGGATCGCCAGGGCCAGATCGCGGCTCAGGGCCCGCAGGGGGGTGAGATAGAGCAGGCGCAGGCCGGGTCTGGGCTCGGCCAGGAGCTCGGCAATCGGAGCCATCACGGCGGCATAGGTCTTGCCCGAGCCGGTGGGCACCTGGATCAGGCCGCTCTCGCCGGCCAGGTAGGCCTGCCAGCACTGGCGTTGGAACGGCAGGGGCGTCCAGCCCTGAAGCTCAAACCAGGCTTCGATCGGGGCCAGGAGATCGCAGGTCTTTGCTTGGCTCCGGGGCTTGCGGCTCATGGCGGGGCTGCCAGCAGGGCTAGAGCCGTGGCCAGGCTGTCGGCCTCGTGGGCGGGTTTGTCTTGGCGCCAGCGGGCGATGCGGGGGAAGCGCACTGCGATGCCGCTTTTATGGCGGCTGGAGCGCTGCAGCCCCTCAAAGGCCAGCTCAAAAACCTGCAGGGGCTGCACGGCCCGCACCGGCCCGAAGCGTTCAGTGGTGTGGCTGCGGATCCAGCGATCCAGCGCCGTGATCTCGCCATCGTTGAGGCCGGAGTAGGCCTTGGCGAAACTCACCAACTCGCCCTCGGCCCCGGGTTGGCGATCCCAGAGCCCAAAGGTGTAATCGGTGAATAGGTTGGCGCGGCGGCCACTGCCGGCCTGGGCGTAGAGCAGCACCGCATCGAGGGTGTATGGGTCGCGCTTGTGCTTCCACCACTGGCCCCGTTTGCGGCCGGCCAGGTAGGGCGAGGCGAGGCCCTTGAGCATCAGCCCTTCGGCGGCTGCGCTTGCGGCCTGCTGGCGCAGCGGCTCCAGCTGCTCCCAGGCCGTTAGGGCTAGGCGGGGGGATAGGCGCAGGAGCCCGGCTGCCGGGGTGGGTGTCGTTTCAGGCAGCTCTTGGAGCAGGTCTTCCAGGGCTGAACGGCGCTGGCTCAGGGGCCGCTGGCGCTGGTCGTCGCCCCCCAGCTCCAGCAGGTCGTAGGCCACGAAGGCTGCCGGACACTCAGCCAACAGCTTGCGGCCTGGTGCCTTGCGGCCCAGGCGGCGCTGCAGCTGGGCGAAGGGTGCCGGCTGGTCGGAGCCGGCGTGCCAAACCAGGATCTCGCCGTCGAGCACGGTGCCGTTGGCCAGGCAGCCTGCCGCTGCGAGCAATTCGGGGAAGGCAGCACCTATTAATTCTTCGCCGCGGCTCCACAAAAAAACCTCGTTGGCGCGGCGGATCAGCTGGCCGCGGATGCCGTCGAACTTCCACTCCACCAGCCATTCGCTGGCGGGGCCGGCCGGCTGCTGCTCTAAAGGCGATGCCAGGTAAAAGGGGTAGGGGCGGCTGGGCACAGCTTCGGCTACATCGGCTGGGGCCAGCAGGGCGGTGAGGGCGGCAGCACTGGGCTTGAAGCCGCCCATCAGCCGGTGCTGCAGCTGCGCTTCCTCCAGCCCGCTGAGGCGTGCCAGGGCACGCACCACCAGCCCCTGGGCCACGCCCACCCGCAGGCCGCCGGTGAGCAATTTGTTGGCTACCAGGAGTTCGGCCGGGCTCAGGCCCCGCCAGAGGTGGCGCACCGCCTCGGCCTGCTCGGCGCCATCAAGGGCGGCGGCGGCGGGCAGCAGCTGCTCCATCCAGGTGTGTAGGGAGTGGTGCAGGGGTTCGCTCGCCCCAGCTCCCACCTGGGCCCAAAGCAGGGCGATGGTTTCGGCCGAATCGCCCACCTGGGCGTAGCAGTCGTCGAACAACCACTCCGGCAGGGGGGAGCCCTCCAGGCAGATTTGGCGCAGCCGCCGTCCGGTGATTAGGCGCTTGCCCTGCTTGCCGAGCAGCACGTGCAGGGCCCAGGCGCCATCGGCTGCATCAACACCACTGAAGTAGGCGACGAGGGCATCCACCCGGGCCTGGGTGCCGCTGCTGGCGTCAAGGGCTCTGTAGAGATCGGCGAAGCGACGCATGCCCGCTCAGGCCCCTAGCGGTTCGGCGCTGATCCCTTCCACCTCGCTCAGGTAGCGGGCCAGGCCGTCGCTGTTGCCGTGGGTCACGTACACCTGCCGGGCGCCGCTCTGCTTGACGCTCTGGATCAGGCCAGGCCAGTCGGCGTGGTCTGAGATTACGAAGCCGCGCTCATAGCCGCGGCGGCGACGAGCGCCGCGCACGGCCATCCAGCCGCTCACAAAGGCCGTTTGCGGCAGCTTGAAGCGCTTCATCCACAGCGAGCGGTGGGCTGAGGGCGGCGCGATCACGAGGCGGCCCGCCAGCGATTCCCCCTTGGCAATTGCGCTCACCGGCAGGGTGGGCGGCAGCCGCACCCCCGCCTCCCGGTAGGCCGGCATCAGCGCTTCCACGGCACCGTGCAACAGGATCTCGTCTTTGACACCGATGGCTGCGAGTTCGGCCAGCAGCCGCTGGGCCTTACCGAAGGCATAGGCAAACAGGATCGAGGTCCGCTCCGGCGCCGCCTGCCACCAGCTCAGGATCTCGCCGGCCACCTCGGCGCCGCTCTGCCAGCGATAGATCGGCAGGCCGAAGGTGGCCTCAGTAATAAATACGTCTGCCTGCACCGGCTCGAACGGAGCGCAACTCGGGTCGGCGCAGCGCTTGTAGTCGCCGCTCACAAGCCAGCTCTCACCGCCCGCCTCCAGCCGGATTTGGGCGCTGCCCAGCACATGCCCGGCGCTGTGAAACGACACCCGGGCCTCACCAATTCGATGGGGGGCGCCGTAGTCGACCGGGATCAGGTTGATCGTGGCCCCCAGGCGCTGCCGCAGGATCGCTTCGCTGGCGCCCACCGCCCAATATTCGCCGCAGCCGGGCCGGGCGTGGTCGGCGTGGGCGTGGGTGATCAGGGCCCGGGGCACCGGCCCCACAGGATCGATCCAGGCTGCCGCCGCCGGGCAGTAGAGCCCCTGGGGGGTGTGCTCCAGCAGGCTGCCGGTGGGGAGGGGCATGGAATGGGTGAAATCCCAGTGAAGTCTGGCGCTTTGGTTGAGGGGCCAAGCCCACCTGCCGAGCTCGCGTAGTTAGCGGCTCGGTGGTGATTGTTTAGGAGTGTGCGGGAGTCTGTACAGCTGTACAAAACCCCGCAGGCGGCAATCAAGGACCAACCCCTAGGGGCCTCAGCGGCTCATTGCCAGCATCCGCTCAATCGGTGCCAGGGCCCTTAGCCGCAGCGCCTCATCCATCACGATCTCTGGCTCCATTAGATCGAGGCACTGCCACACTTTTTCCAGGGTGTTGAGCCGCATGTAGGGGCAGGCGTTGCAGCTGCAGCCATCGCTGCCGGGCACCTCATAGAAGCTCTTGCCGGGAACCTTCAGCCGCATCTGGTGCAGGATCCCCGGCTCGGTGAGCACGATGAAGCTGGTGGCGGGGCTGGCTTCGGAGCGGCGCAGCAGGGCGCTGGTGGAGCCAATGAAGTCGGCCAAGTCCAGCAGGTGTTGCTGGCACTCGGGGTGGGCCAGCACCTCAGCCTCCGAGTGCTCGAGCTTTAGCTGCAGCAGGGCTTGCTCGCTGAAGGTTTCATGCACGATGCAGCTGCCTGGCCAGAGGGTGAGCTGGCGGCCGCTCTGGCGCTGCACCCAGCGGCCCAGGTTTTGGTCGGGGGCAAACAGGATCGGCCGGTCGGCTGGCAGCTGCTTCACCAGATCCACCGCGTTACTGCTGGTGCAGATCAGGTCGCTGAGAGCTTTCACCGCCGCCGAGCAGTTGATGTAGCTCACGGCGATGTGGTCGGGGTGCTCGGCGCGGAAGGCGGCAAACGCTTTGGCTGGGCAGGCATCCGCCAACGAGCAGCCGGCCTCCAGATCTGGCAGCAGCACGGTTTTAGCCGGGCTGAGGATCTTGGCGGTCTCCGCCATGAAGTGGACGCCGCAAAAAACGATCACCTCGGCGTCGGTGGCGGCGGCTTTGCGCGAGAGCTCCAGCGAGTCGCCGATGAAGTCGGCGATGTCCTGAACGGCTGCGTCTTGGTAGTAGTGCGCCAGGATCACGGCCTTGCGCTCCTGCTTCAGGGCGCTGATCGCGGCGGGCAGATCGTGCGGTGCGTGGTTCTGGGTGGCGGTGAAAACCAACCGGCGGCCTCAGCTGATGCAGGATGGCACGAGCCTAGGCAGCAGTGATGGCGGTATCCGGCGGGGGGAAAACGCTCCGCATTGCCATTGCCGGAGACCTGCACGGTGCTTGGGACCACAGCGACCACGCCCTGCTGGACTGCCTGGCCCCCGATGCGCTGCTCGTGGTGGGCGACCTCAGTGATGGTCAGCAGCGAATTCCGGCCCTGCTGCGCCAACTGCCCATGCCGGTGGCCTGCATCCTTGGCAACCACGACACCGGCAAGGACGCATCTGGGCGCACCCTGCAGCACCAGATCGATCTGCTTGGGGAGGTTCACTGCGGCTGGAAAATGCGAGCTCTTAGCCCGCCGGATCTGGCGGTGGTGGGGGGGCGGCCGGCTACCGCCGGCGGTGGATTCAAGCTTTCCCGAGCTGTGCAGGCTGCCTTCGGCCCGGTGAGCTTGCAGGAGTCGGCCGATCGGATCACGGCCGCCGCCGCCACCGCACCCCCCGACTGGCCCCTGGTGTTGCTGAGCCATAGCGGCCCCTCCGGACTCGGCAGCGATGCCGCCTCCCCCTGCGGCCGCGACTGGAAGCCACCCGCCTGCGACTGGGGTGATCTCGACCTAGCCCTGGCCATCCGCCAGATCCGCCTCAACCGCCCGGTGCCCTTGGTGGTGTTTGGGCACATGCACCACGCCCTTAGGCGCGGCCAGGGGGATCGCCAAAGCTTCTGCCGCGACCGGGCCGGCACCTCCTACCTCAACACCGCCTGCGTTCCCCGCCACGGCACCGATGGCGCCGGTCAGGCCCTGCGCCACTTCAGCTGGGTGGAGCTGGTAGGCCAGGAGGTGGTGAGCGCCAGCCATCGCTGGTTTGGCCTGGGTGGCGAGCTGCTCTACGAAGAGCGCCTCTGGACCGCTCCCGAACTGGCGCCGTGCTGATTTATGCCTGCGTCAGTGCCCATGGTTTTGGCCATGGCTCCCGCACCGCCTCCGTTTTAATCGCCCTGCACGGGCTGCGGCCCCACTGGCGCTTGGTGTTGTCCACGGCCCTCCCTGAGGCCTTTCTGCGCTCCGCCCTGGGGCCTGTGCCCTTTGAACACCGCCCCTGTCGCTGGGATGTGGGCGTGGTGCAGGCTGATGCTCTGGGGGCTGACGCTGGGGCGACCCTGGCCGCCTTATCGGCCCTGGAAGCTGAGCTGCCCGCCCAGCTGGCGGCTGAGCAGGCCTGGCTGGCCGCCCAAGCGATGCCGCTGCTTGTGCTTGCAGACGTGCCTCCAGCGGCGGCGGCCTTGGCTCGAGGCCTCGGGGCGCCTTTGATCTGGCTGGCCAGCTTTGGCTGGGAGGCCATCTACGGGGCGATGGGTGCCGCTTTCAGCCCATGGGCCGCTCGCTGCCTGGCGGCCTACCGCCAGGGTGACCTGCTGCTGCACTGCCCCCTGGCGATGCCGATCGACTGGGGAATCCCTGAGCTGGCGATTGGTCTTACCGCTGGCAGCCCCCGGCTTGAGCCGGGCAGCCTGGCCCGGCAGCTGCAGTTGCCAGACGAGCGTGATCGCTGTGTCTTAGTCAGTTTTGGGGGACTGGGCTTGGACCTGGATCCGGGGCTGCTGCAGCGTTGGCCCGATCACGTGTTTATTAGCCCGGATCCCCGCCTGGCCTCAGCTCCCAACTGCCGCCTGCTGCCTGCTGGGGTGAGACCGCTGGAGGTTTTGGGGTACTGCGCCCGCCTAATTACCAAGCCTGGATACAGCTCCTTTTGCGAGGCCTTGAGCGCCGGAGTGGGGGTGCATTTGGTGCATCGCGAAGGTTTTGCCGAAGCGCCCGTGCTGGAGGCGGCTTTGCTGCGTCACGGCTGGCACCGGCTGCTCAGTCAGGAGCAGGCCCGCCAGGGGGATTGGCAGCTCGAGCAGCCCTTGCTGCCCCCCACTGGTGAGCCATTGGCTAGCGATGGCGCGGTCCAGGCGGCCGAGGCGCTGGCAGCTTTTGTAGCTGGCCGTTAGTTTTAGTCAAAAATCAGGCGCAAGTTACCTGGGTCACAGTGATCTGAACTGTTTGCTGTAGTTGTTGACACCGGTAGACACTTGTGTGATTGGCACTAACTCCATCCAGTCCGGGTGGATTGATAGGCAAATTGGCACGAACAAATTTTTTCTTCGCATTTCAGATTTGGCCGCCTGCAGGCGGTCTGCCGTTTGATTCGCTCCGGTATGACCTTGCCCAGCACCTGTTTTCGATCCGCCCTTGCCTTGGCCGTAGGCCTGGGCACCCTTTCCCTGACGGCTCCGGTAGCTCAAGCCTCTGAGTCGCTCCAAGCCTCTGAGTTGCTCCAAGCCGCTGGGGCCGCTCAGCCCAGCTTCCCCACGGCTCTGGCCCTGCCTCTGCCCCCGCCGCCGGTGCGGATCTTCGCGATCACGGCTGAGCGCCGCGCCCTTCTCAACACCATTCGCTTTGCCGAAGGCACCTGGGCCGATGGCGACGACATCGGCTACCGGATCATGTTTGGTGGCGGCCTGATGCCCTCCCTGGAGCGCCATCCCGACCGGGTGGTGCGCACTGCCCGCTACGCCAGTGCCGCGGCAGGTGCTTACCAGTTCATGCCCTTCACCTGGAACATGGTTTCGCGCTCCTTGGGAATCGCGGCCTTTGGTCCCCAGGTTCAAGACCAGGGCGCCATCTACCTAATCCAGCGTCGTGGTGCCCTGGCCCTGGCTGACCAAGGCGTGTTCTCGCCGCTGCTGGCGGCCAAATTGGCCCCCGAGTGGGCAAGCTTCCCCACCCTCGCCGGCCGCAGCTTCTACGGCCAGCCGGTGAAGCGCTTCCACGACCTCAAGCGCTTCTACGACGCCAACCTCAGCCGTCTGCGCGATCAGGAGCTCCAGGTCACCGCCAATGTTGAAACCAAGCCCGCTTGTGCGCCGGCCGGTTCCCTGCGCTGTCAGCTCGAGGCGCTTGAAAAGCTGGGACCGCGCAGCCGCAGCCAAAACCCCGGCTGAATTTTCTAGCCCTGATCGGCATCTTTGAGCCTGGCCTTACCCACGGTGGCTCCGGCGATTAAGTAGGCGCCGAGAGCGGCGCCGAGGAAGGCCAGGGTGTTGCGGGCAACCGGCAGGAGGTCGTTGGTGCGGGTAAGGATTGGGCCCAGCCCTAGGGCGCCAAACAGGATCAGCCACAAAGGTGAGAGCAGCAGCACCCAGGCCCACTCCACCTTGCGACCTTCTTTGCGCGGATAGGAGGCGAAGCCCGCCACCAGGCCGCCGAGCACGGAAGTGGAGAGGGTGAGCAGCCACTGCTCGCGCGGCAGGCCCGGTACCACCTGGCAACCACCCCGCTCCAAACAAATTTCAACCGCTGCAAGGGCATCGACAATGGCGGCGTCCTGGCCGTTGTCGCGCACGTAGTACTGGTTGCCGAAGCGGGTCTGAAGCTCCACCCAGTAGGTGCGGGGCATCAAGGCAAACAGGGCATCGCCCACGTTGAAGTTGAGCAGGTTGCCGCCGCGCTCATCTGCCACCAGCAGCAGGCTGCGTTCGTCCAGGTTCCAGAAGTCCTTCACCGCCTGGCCTGGGGTGCGGTCGTACTGGGTGAGCACCCGCAGTTTCCAGCCGGTATCGGCCTCGAAGCGGGTGAGATTTTCTTCCAGGCTGGTGCGCTGAGCATCGGTGAGGGCCTTGGCCAGGTCGATCACAGGCGTGGGGTGGTCGGGTAGGAGATCGGGGTTGTCGTAGGCCTGGGCCGGAGCGATGCCCACACCCAGCCAGCAGGTCAACACCAGCAACAGCGACACCAGCGCAGGCAGCACGGCGTTCCAAGCGCGACCCATTCACCAGCCTCAGCGAAGATGCATTCTCCCTGAGCAGACGTCTGAGCGTGAGCTTGCCCCCCTGGCTGCTGCAGC
The DNA here is from genome assembly GCF_963920485.1 of Cyanobium usitatum str. Tous. Classification (NCBI taxonomy): domain Bacteria; kingdom Bacillati; phylum Cyanobacteriota; class Cyanophyceae; order Synechococcales; family Prochlorococcaceae; genus Cyanobium; species Cyanobium usitatum. Next base: position 827,294 of record NZ_OY986431.1, read on the forward strand.
GCTTCGAGGCCGCCGGCGGGGCGCTGCCCTTTCGCACCTACATGGAATGGGTGTTGCACGATCCGTTGCACGGCGCCTATGGGGCGGGCCGGCTGCGCATCGGCCCGGCGGGGGATTTCGCCACCGCCCCTTCCCTGGGGCCCGATTTCGCCGCCCTGCTGGCTCCCCAGCTGGCCGACTGGCTCACTGCCCTGGCGGCCGGTCCCGGGCCCCTGGCCCTGGTTGAGGCAGGGCCAGGCGAGGGCAGCTTGGCCCTGCAGCTGGCCGAGGAACTGGTGGCGGGTTGGCCCCAGCTGGCCCAGCGCCTGGAGCTGGTGCTGGTGGAGCCCAACGAGGGCATGGCGGCCCGTCAGCGAGCCCTGCTGCAGGACTGCCCCTTGCCCTGTCGCTGGGCCAGCTTCGCGGAGCTGGCGGCCTCACCGCTGCGCGGTGTGGTGCTCGCCCATGAGGTGCTTGATGCCCTGGCGGTGGAGCGAATCGAGTGGGACGGGGCGCTCTGGCGCCAGCAGCTGGTGGCGCTGCACGAGGGCTCTGGGGCGGAGCTCTCGCTGCGGCTGGAGCCCGGCGCGCCCCTGGAGCTGGCAGCGGCCGCCCAACTCGAGCCCCTCGGACTCCTGCCCCCCTCGCCCCAGCGTCCGCCCGGCTGGTGCAGCGAGCTGCATCCTGGCCTGGCCCCCTGGCTTGGCGAGTGTGCCGCAGCCGTGGCCGAGGGCCAGCTGCTGGTGATCGACTACGCCTTAGAGGCCTGGCGCTACTACGCCCCCCAGCGCAGCAGCGGCACCTTGATGGCCTACCGGGGCCAGCAGGCCAGCGGCGATCCGCTGCTGGAGCCAGGCGCCTGGGATCTCACCGCCCACCTATGTATTGAGAGCGTGGACGCTGCCGCCGCCGCCAGCGGCTGGCAGCCCCTGGGCCAGTGTCGTCAGGGCCAGGCCCTGCTAGCCCTCGGCCTGGCGGAGCGCCTCCACGGCCTCCAGCAGGAAGCCCCGGCTGCCCTGGCCAGCGTGCTGGCCCGGCGCGAGGCCCTGCTGCGGCTGGTGGATCCCGTGGCTTTGGGGGATTTCCGCTGGCTGGCCTACGGCCGGGGGGTGACCCCGGAGCTGCCCCGCTTCAGCCGGGAGCCGGGATCGCTGACTCCAGCCACTGGTTGAGGGCTTGGGGCTGCTGGGTGGGGCTGCTGGTGATTTCGATGATCCGCCCGCTGGCGGCCGGGGTTTCCAGGGCCTCTAGGCATACCCGGGCCACCAGGCGGCGCGGCAGGCTGCTGCTCTCCTGCTGGTTGGGGCCGGAATAAACCACCCCCTCCCTTTCGCTGCGGCTGTCGTCCTCGCTGAGGCCGCCGGGGCGCACCACGGTCCAGTCGAGTCCGCTTTCTTCAAGCCAGCGCTCGCCCAGGCGTTTCCACACCAGGATCAAGCCAAACAGGTTCAGGGGGTGCTGCCAGCGACCGGCGCAGAGCGAACTCACCAGCACCACCCGCTTCAGACCCACTGCCTGGCAGGCGCGGATCTGGTCGCGCACTCCGAAGGCGTCCACCTTGAGGGGGCCGGCCAGATCCACTGATGGCCGGGCGCCAGTGGCGATCACCAGGGAGTCACAGCCGCTCAGGGCGGCATGCAGGGCCTCGGTGGCACTGAAGTCCAGTCGCCGCACATCGAGCCGCCCTTGCTGCTCTGCTTCGGCCAGGGCCGCTGGCAGCACGGAGCCGGGCCGCACGATCGCCCGCACCGCCAGGCCCCGCTTCATGGCTTCATCAACCACCCGCCAACCCGTTTTGCCGGATGCTCCCGTCACTGCCACCATGCTCATCGCTGCATCTCCGCCATCGCTCCATGTTGCTCGTTTGGCGGATTGGCTGGCAGCAGGCTGCTCTTCAGCCAGGGCAAGCACACTGATAGTCAACGCTGGTCATCGTCTTGGTAACCCTAATCAGCCCAGCTGGCTGCCTACGGTGAGCTGGACAGCAAAACGTTGTGGCAGGGCCAATCATTCGCGCTAGTGGGTTGAGCAAGACCTACCGAATCAGCGAGAAGCAGCCTGGCCTGGCCGGCACAATCCAGCATCTGCTGCGGCGTCGCCATCGCGATGTGCTGGCGGTGGATGGAATCAGCTTCACGATTGAGCCGGGGGAGATCGTTGGCTTCCTGGGCCCTAACGGCGCCGGCAAGACCACCACCTTGAAGATGCTCACCGGCCTGATCCACCCCAGCGGCGGCGAGCTGGAGGTGGCAGGCCATCAGCCCTATCGGCGTCAGGCCCGCTTCTTGCGCCAGATCACCCTGGTGATGGGCAACCGCCAGCAGCTGCTCTGGGACCTGCCCGCCCTCGATTCCCTACGGGTGAATGCCGCGGTCTACGGCATTGCGGAGGCGGAGGCGCAGCGCCGCATTGGCCAACTCGCCGAGATGCTGGAGCTGGGCCAGGAGCTGCGGCGCCCGATGCGCAAGCTTTCCCTGGGCCAGCGGATGAAGGCCGAACTGCTGGCGGCCCTGTTGCACGAGCCGGCGGTTTTGTTTCTCGATGAGCCCACCCTGGGTCTGGATGTAAATGCCCAGGCGCGGGTGCGGGACTTCCTCGCCGACTACAACCGCCGCACCGGCGCCACCGTGCTGCTCACCAGCCATTACATGGGCGACATCACGGCCCTTTGCCCGCGGGTGCTGCTGATCCACCAGGGCCAGCTCTTCCACGATGGCTCCCTAGCCGATCTCACCCAGCGGTTGGCCCCCTGCCGCCAGGTGCGGCTAGAGCTTGCCGACCTCCATCCACCGGAGGCCTTTGCCGGTTTCGGCCAGCTCGAGGCCCATCAGGGCCATCTGGTCCGGCTGCTGGTGCCGCGGGCCCAGCTCGCCGAGCAGGTGGCGGCGCTACTGGAGCGCTTTGCGGTGGTGGATCTGGAGGTGAGTGATCCGCCGGTCGAGGAGCTGATCGGCGGATTGTTCCGCCAGCGCGATTCAAACGCCGAGGCCTCCCAGTGAGCTGGGCCTGGCGGGTGGCGCGGGCGCTGCTGGGTAGTCAGTACGCGCTGATGCTCGAATACCGGGCCGAGATCGCCCTCTGGGCCCTATCTGGGGTGTTGCCCTTGATCATGCTCGGCGTCTGGAGCGGCTCGGGCGCGGCGGCGGCGGCTGGTCTCTCAGCCCAGCAGCTCAGCCACTACTTCCTGGCTGCCTTTGTGGTGCGCCAGTTCACGGTGGTTTGGCTGATTCAGGTGTTCGAAGACGACGCCCTGCAGGGCCGCCTCTCGCCCTTCTTGCTGCAGCCACTTTCGCCGCTCTGGCGATACCTGGCGGCCCATTTCAGTGAGCAGGCTTCGCGAATTCCCTTTGTGGCCGTGATGCTGCTGGTGGTGGGGCTGGCGGCGCCCGGTTTGCTGTGGTTGCCGTCTGCGGGCAATTTGCTGCTGGGAATTCTGGCGATTGTGGCGGCCTTTCTGCTGCGCTTTTTGCTGCAGGTGCTCGTTACCACCCTCTGTTTTTGGAGTGAGCGGGCAGCGGCCCTCGATCGGCTGTTGATGATCCCCTACTTGTTTCTATCGGGAATAGTGGCGCCCTTGAATACCTTTCCTCCAGCGGTGCGGCGGCTGGCCCTGGCCACGCCCTTCCCCTGGATGGTCGACTTTCCCGCTCGGCTGCTGGCCGGCGAACCGGTGAATGTGGCGTTGGGTTTTGGGGCGATCGCCGCCTGGTGCCTGCTGCTGCTGCCGATCGGCCACTGGCTGTGGCGGGCCGGCCTGCGCCGCTACTCGGCGATGGGCGCATGAGGGAGTTTGTGCGCTACTGGCGCAGCCTGCGCTGCTTCTGGGGCACCTCCCTGGCTGCCGAACTCGAGTACCCGCTCAATGCCTGGATCGAGCTGCTGTCGGTGCTGGGCAACCTGGCCGGCAGCGTCTTTGTGCTGCAGCTGCTCTTTGGTGGTGGACCCCAGCTGGGGGGCTGGAGCTGGAGTGGCGCTTTGGTGGTGCTGGGCCTCTACACGCTGCTAGATGGGTTCACCACCTGCGTGCTGCAGCCCAACCTCAGCCGCATCGTTAACCACGTGCAGACCGGCACCCTCGACTACGTGCTGCTCAAGCCAATTGACAGCCAGTTCTGGCTGTCGGCCCGCACCGTGTCGCCCTGGGGGCTGCCAGGAATATTGGCTGGCTTTGGCCTGATTGTTTGGGCCCTGCTGAACAGGGGTCCTGGGGCTCCATCTGGCCTGCCGGCGGCTGGGCCCGTGCTGCTCTCGCTGGCGCTGCTGTTTGCAGCCCTGGTGATTCTCTACAGCCTCTGGTTTGTGTTGGCGGCCCTCAGCATCTGGTTTGTGAAGGTGTGGAATGCCACCGAGGTGTTGCGCTACACCCTGGTGGCGGGCCGCTACCCGGTGAGTGCCTATCCGCCGGCGCTGCGGTTGCTGTTCACCTTTGTGCTGCCGGTGGCCTTCCTCACCACCGTGCCAGCCGAGGCGCTGCTGGGTCGGGGGTCAGCCATCTGGGCTTTCGGTTCGCTGCTGGCTGCCGGGCTGTGCCTGGTAGCCAGTCGCCTGTTGTGGCGCTACGCCCAGCGCTTCTACACCTCTGCTTCTAGTTGAGCGGAGCTGCGGCTCAGCGCGCCATCATCCATCCATAAGTTCTCCTTAGTTGCTGCCGCTGCCCATGCTGATCCCAGCTCCTGTTATGGATTCCGCCAGCGGCGCCAGCATCAGGGATGAGCACTGGTTGCAGCGTTGGTATCCGGTGGCCTATCTGCAGGATCTCGACTCTCGCCGCCCCACGGCCTTCACCCTGCTGGAGATGGATCTGGTGCTGTGGTGGGACGCTGCAGGCCAGCAGTGGTGCGCCTTTGCCGACGTCTGCCCCCACCGGCTCGTGCCCTTGAGCGAAGGCCGCCTCAACCAAAGGGGTGAGCTGGAGTGCCCGTATCACGGTTGGAGTTTCAACGCCCAGGGCAGCTGCACGGCGATCCCCCAGGCCGAAGCCGCAAGCGGCGCCAACCCCCGCAGCTCCTGCCGCCGCTACGCCACAGCCAGCGCCCAGGGGCTGCTGTTTGTTTTTGCCGGCGACCCGGCGGCGGCGGCGGCGGTGCCCCTGCCGCTGGTGCCCGTGCTCGAGGAACCCGGCTGGCTGGTGCAGGACACCTTCCGCGACCTGCCGATGGATGCCCTCACCCTGCTGGAGAACGTGCTCGATGTGAGCCATGTGCCCTTCACCCACCACCGCACGGTGGGTAAGCGCCAGAACGCCGCTCCAGTGGTAGCTGAGCTGACCAGTTTCGGGGCGGAGGGGTTCACTGCTACGTGGCCCGAGGGCCCGCGCCGGGGGCGCCTGGGCAGCCAGTTCACCACCTTTCAGGCGCCGGGCCTGATGTGGCACGACCTCACGGCGAAGGGATTTGCCCGCTTCCTCACGGTTGTGTACGCAACGCCGATCCGGGCTGGGGAATGCCGCTTGTTTGCCCGCTTCCCGTTTCAGTTCCGCTCGCTGTTGCCCCGGCTGCTGCTGCGGGCTCGGCCGGTGTGGTTGCAGCACATCGGTAACCACACCGTGCTCGAAGACGACCAGGTGTTTCTGCACTGGCAGGAACGGGTTCAAAACCAGGCGAGCTTCCTGCCCAGCAGCGCCGACATCTACGTGCGGGCGTTGCACAAATGGGTCAAAGATTTTGCCGGCCTGCCATGCCCAGGCTCCGCCCTGCCACCCCGGCTGGGACGGGCAGCTTTGATGGATCGCTACGACAGCCACACCCGCCACTGCCGTGCCTGCTCCGGTGCCCTGCGGCAGATACGCCGCTGGCGGCCGGTCGTGCTGGTGGCCCTGGGGGTGGAACTGCTGCTGGCGGCCTGGCTGCCCGGGCTGTCGGCCCGGTTGACCCTGCTGGTGCTGCTTGGCGGCAGCGCCCTGCTGCTGCGGCAGCTAAACCGCTGGGAGCGCCAGCTATTGCGCGGCGACGGCCACCCACCCCGCAACGCCCTTTAGGTGCAGCTGGCGAGCGCGCTGCGGATCGTTGCCTCGCTGACGTCGCTGCGGATCTCAACCCTGCCGATGCCGGTGGGCAGCACGAAACGCACCTGACCCTCCCGCACCTTCTTGTCGCCCTGCAGGCAAGCCAGCACGGCGTCGGGATCGAGGGCTGGCCAGGCCAGTGGCAGACCTGCGGCGGCGATTACGGCCCGCTGGCGCGCCTGGTCGCTGGCGCTCCATAGGCCCATGGCCAGGGAGATTTCGCCGGCCGCCAGCATGCCCAAACCAACGGCTTCGCCATGGAGGTAGGTGCCATAGCCGCACAGGGTCTCCACCACGTGGCCCAGGGTGTGGCCGTAGTTGAGGATCGCCCGCAGGCCCCCTTCGTGTTCGTCGGCGGCCACCACCTTCGCCTTGGCGGCGGCGGAGCGCACCAGGATTCGCTGAAGCAGCTCGGCTGGCAATGAGGTCAAGCTGGCCAGCTGGGCGCGGCATGCCTCTAGGTCGGCAAGCAGCTCGGGGTCGCCGATCACGCCGTATTTGATCACCTCGGCCATGCCAGCGCGAAATTCCCGCTCCGGCAGGGTGCCAAGGCTGCTGGGGTCGATCAGCACCAAGCGCGGCTGGTGAAAAGCACCGATTAGGTTTTTGCCGCCGGGGTGATTGACGCCGGTCTTGCCGCCGATCGCCGCATCCACCATGGCCAGCAGGGTGGTGGGCACCTGCACCACGGCAATGCCTCGCAGCCAGGTGGCTGCCGCAAATCCCGCCATGTCGCCCACCACGCCACCGCCAAGGGCAACGATCAGCGAGCCCCGCTCCAGCCGGCGGCCAAAGGCTGCGTCATGGATCAGGCCCACGGTGGCTGGGGTTTTCTGATCTTCTCCCGCCTCGATCACCAGGGTGCTGGCGTCAAGCCCCGCCTTGCTGAGGCTTTGCAGGGCAGTTGCGCCGTAGTGGGCTTCCACCACGGCGTTGGTCACCAGCAGCACCTTGGTGCCTGCTTTAAAGCCAAGGCCCCGAATCTGGTCGCCCAGAGTCAGCAAGGCTGCCGAGCCGATGATCACCGGGTAGGGGGCAGCCTGCAGCTCCACCCTGATCGTTTGCAGATCCATAGGGCGATCATCCTCTAGCCCAGGTACTTTGCCTTGCATGAGCGAGGCCAATCTCCGCAAGCGCACCGCCACGGCCTGGGGCTTCTTGACCCCTGCCCTGGTGCTGATCGGGCTGTCGGTGCTGATTCCGGCAGCGATGGCATTGGTGATGAGCTTCAGCCAGGCCGGCCTCGATGTCAGCGAGCCGCTGCGCTTCGTTGGGCTGGCCAATATCCGGCGCCTGCTGGCCGACCCGATGTTTTTCCGGGTCACCGGCACCACCTTTTTGTATCTGCTGGGAGTGGTGCCCCCGATCGTGGTCGGTGCCTTAGCTCTGGCCGTGCTGGTCAACCGCCAGCTGCCGGCGATCCATTGGTTTCGTGCAGCCCTGTACACCCCGGTGCTGGTGTCGATCGTGGTGGCGGCCATTGCCTTTCGCTGGATCTATGCCGAAAACGGCCTGATTAATGGCTGGCTCACCGCCCTGTTGGGCAGAAGCTTCGACCCCATCGGTTTCCTCACCTCGCCGCTGCTGGCCCTGCCGTCGGTGATGCTCGTGACCCTCTGGAAGGGCCTCGGCTACTACATGGTGATCTTTCTGGCCGGGCTGCAGGGCATCTCCCCCGATCTCTACGAGGCAGCCGCCCTCGATGGCAGTGAGGGCTTGCGAAAGCACCTAGATATCACCCTGCCGCTGCTGCGGCCCTACATCACCCTGGTGGCGGTTATTTCCGCAATTGCGGCCACCAAGGTGTTCGAAGAGGTGTATTTAATGACTCAAGGTGGCCCTGCCGATTCAACTCGCACCCTCGTTTACTATGTCTACGACCAGGCTTTTGCCGAGCTGGAGATCAGCTACGCCTGCACGATTGGGTTGGCATTGTTTTTGATCGTGCTGATGCTGAGTTTGGTGCGCTATCTCTTCGCCGGTGATCGCGGCCTCACTTGAACAGCCTGTTACTGGACCAGTCCCGGAAGCCTGCCTAGGCCGATACCCAGTCCGCTGGCAACGATGGACCAGCAGATTCAGAAGGCCCAGGAAGTGGTGGATCGTTTGGAGCACGGCGCGCCAGCTTTTGGGGCAGCCACCCCAACAACCGCTACCTGGCGCCGTAACGTGGTGGATTGGCATCCAGATCAGGGTGGTGACTCCAGGCTTTGGCTCCGCCGCAATGCTGCCTATCAGCTGCTTGTGGCCTGGTACGAGTTCAACCGGGCGTCCTGATTCCTACCCTGCACGCGGCGAGTTCCAAGATCCGTGGTTGATGCCAGCCCTGTGACTGAGCCAGTTGCTATCGGTGTAGTTGGTGGCGGCCAATTGGCCTTGATGCTTGCGGCCGCTGCCCGCAAGCTCGATGTGCCCCTGCATGTTTTGACACCAGGGGCTCAGGATCCCGCCACTGCCCTTGCCAGCAGTGTGGTGCTGGCTGAACTCGACGATGTGGCGGCCACCCGGGAGCTGGCGCGCCGCAGTGGTGCGATCACCTTCGAAAATGAATGGGTAGACCTGCCGGCCCTGGCGCCGCTCAGTTTTGACGGAGTCGTCTTTCTGCCCAGCCTGGAGGCCCTCGCTCCCCTAGTCAGTAAACGGGGTCAGCGGCAGTTGCTGCAGGATCTGGGCCTGCCTTGCCCGCGCTGGTGCGATCTGCCCAGCAGCGCCCTGCTGCCTGAAGGCTTCAACTACCCACTAATGGCCAAGGCCTCCACCGGGGGCTACGACGGCAAGGGGACAGCCGTGTTGCGCTGCCCTGAAGATCTCACGGCCCTGCTGGCCAGGGTGCCCCTAGGCGACTGGATTCTTGAGGAGTTTGTCAACTTTGAGCAGGAGCTCTCCCAGCTCGCCTGCCGCGACCGGGCTGGCAACGTGCAGTGCTACCCCTTGGTGCAGACCCACCAGCACCAGCAGGTGTGCGACTGGGTGCTGGCGCCGGCTTCAGTGCCCCATGCGGTGCAGGCCTATGCCCGCAATATCGCCGCTTCCCTGCTCACCGCGATCAATTACGTGGGCGTGATCTCCATCGAGCTTTTTTATGGCCCGGGCGGTCTGCAGGTTAATGAAATCGCCCCCCGCACCCACAATTCCGGCCATTTCACGATCGAGGCAGCCCATACAAGCCAGTTCGAGCAGCAGGTGCGGATCGTCGCTGGCCTGCCGATGGGGTCTGTCGAGCTGCAGGTGCCGGGGGCACTGATGGTGAATCTGTTGGGCTTTGAAAGTTCTGAAGCCGACTACCAGGCTCAGCGGGACGATCTGGCTGCCATACCGGAGGCCACGGTGCACTGGTATGGCAAGCAGGGCTCCAGCCCCGGACGCAAGCTTGGTCACGTCACCCTGCTGCTGCCCGGGGTCACAGCTGAGGAACGGGCTGGCCAGGCGGAGCAGCTTTTAGAGCGGGTCCGATCCATCTGGCCCCTGCCCCCGCACAACCCGTAATCGGTCTACACTTCCAGCGGACTGCCTTGTTGGTGACTGCCTTTTACAGTTTTCTGATCTGACTCCCTTTTCGACATGGGGGTCTGCAGCGGAAGCAACGTAAACCGGCCTCGTAGCCGGAAACGGCGCCCCGTCCTTGACCCTCTTCTGGTTCCACCAGGTCGAACACTGGGGCAAAACGGCACGGCGGTCCACCCCCTTCAAATCAACGCCTCTCGATCAGTTCGGCAGGCGAATAGCGAACCTTCGCCAGCGAGGCGTATTTATCGCTGCTGTCGCGATAGCCAGCCGCACACACCACACAGCTGCGGTAGGGCGAGTCTTCCAATTTGAGAATGCGGTCGTAGGCGATGGGATCGAAGCCTTCGATGGCACAGGTGTCCACCTCCAGCAGGGCAGCAGCTGTCATGAAGGTGCCCAGGGCGATGTACACCTGATTGCTGGCCCAGCGGTCGATCTGCTGGCTGCGAGGGCCATTGATCAGGTCGACGTCGATCATCTGGCGGTAGGTGGCCAGGGCGGCGGAATCGAGGCCGCGAACGGCTGCCATCGTTTCGATTAGGCGATCGGCTTCGGCGGCGCCGATCTGGCGTTGCACCAGGAACACCACCAGATGGGAGCAGTCGGTGATCTGGCTCTGGTTCCACGACTCGGGGCGCAGCTGCTGGCGCAGGGCGGGGTCGTTTATCTCCAGAAATTTCCAGGGCTGCAGGCCATAGCTCGATGGGCTCTGCACTAGGGCATCCTCCAGGGCCGCCCAGGTGGTGTCGTCAATGCGGCGACTGGGGTCAAACACCTTGGTGGCGTAGCGCCAGGCCATGGCCCCATTGAGCTGCTGGGGGGAGATCGGCATGGTGGGGCGGCGACAACGGTGGGGATCAGGGGCCATTCTGGACCTAGTTACTGCCATGGCCGGGTTCGGCCGCCAGCCTCGATGGAGTCCTTTCAGCAGGCCTTTGAAGCCCTTCTGGCCCTTGCCCCAGGGCCGGTTTTTCCTCGTGCTCGGGAGCTCTACCTGCGCAAATACTGCCTCGAAGGACGCGACGCCCAGGATCGTTTCCGCACCTTCCTGTTTGAAGAAGAGATTCAGGAATCTGAAGGGGGCACCGTGCGGGTAAGCGCCCTTAGCTTCGCGGTGGTGCATTGGCAGGCCGCCCAGAGCACCACGGAGGAATATGCCGCCTACCTTCAGCAGCGCTGGCAGCTGCAGCCCGATGGGCTCAGCCTTGAAAACGAGGCCTGGTTTCGAGATGGCGGCGCCTTTGCCCGCTTTCAGGCAGTGGCGTCCTACGAGCGTTCACCCTCCGGTGAGTTGCTGTTGGGTGGTGTCTGACCCAGCAAGCGATCTAGGCACTCCTGCAGTTGCTCCCGGCTCCAGCCGGTGACTACAAACACCTCCTGCACGCTGCTGCCGCGGCGGGCGACGAGTTTGTGCCCCCCGGTGATGGGAGCTGAAACCCGCAGCCGCATCTGGCTGCTGCGGCCACGCACGCGACTGATCACCGCCGGGGTGACGGTGTCGATGCCGGGGCAGAGCGCAAGTTGCTTGAGCAGCGGAATCAGCCCCTCCACGTAGGTGCTGTGGGTGATGACCACCCGGCCCATCAGGCCCGCTCCAAAGGAGCCATGGTCAGGCCGGCTGCGCCCAGCTGCTGGTGGTAGAGCTCAGCCTGTTCCTGGGGGCCGCACCACACCACCGCCGAACCCTCCCCGTCGATGCGGTGGGCCAGCTCCCAGGCCTTATCAGGGATCATGGCGGGAATGATGCGCACCAGTGTTTCCACCACGTGCTGAAAGGTGTTGAAGTCGTCGTCGAGCACCACCACCTTGAAGTCGGGGTATGGCTGGCGCAGGCGCAGTCGCTCCTGAACGGGGCTGGCGGAGGAAAGGACCACAACCACGGACTGCAACGACGAACACCTTTAGGGCTCCAGCCTAGGTAAAGTGCCGTCAACGACTGCAAGCTGCACCATGTTGATCTCGGCGGGTTGGGCCTCCTTGGCTGCTCTGTTCAGCTTTTCCATCGCCATGGTGGTCTGGGGTCGTCACGGCGACAACAGCATCAAGTTCTGACCTGGCTTTGACGATCCTCTGTGCCTGAGCTGAACCTCTCCGCATCCCAGGTGCTTTCCGCTATCGCGGTGTTGCTGCTGGTGTTTGTCAGCGGAGGCGTGATCTATCTCTCCATCATCGAGTGGAGCGATCGTCGCCGTCGCAACGCCCTTGAAATCAAGCGCCGCAAGTGAGCGCCGCTGGCTCTTCGCCACCCTCCCCCACTCCCGCTGGCTTAGCCGATTGGGCCTGGCAGAGCGCAGCAGAGCTGCTGGTGCCACCCCCAGCTGAGCCCTCTAGCCCTTCACCAGCCCTCGACCCAGAAGCCCTCGACCTAGATGACCTGGTTGCGGCCATTGATGCGGCCCAGCCCAAGCTGCCGCTCAGTAGTGATGCCGATGAGCACGACCAGGTCAGCTGGGATCCGGCCTTGCTTGCCGCCCTCGGTCTTACCTTGCTCAGCCGCAGGGCTGACGCCGAGCAGGATGAATTGTTGCGCCGCGCTGCAGACGGCCTGCGTCAACAACTAGCGGGCAACATCGTCACCTACGTGGTGAACCGCAACCTCAACGTTTCAAACCACTGCATCAAGCACTGCAGCTTCTGCGCCTTCCGCCGCGATGCTGGCGACCCCGGCGCCTACTGGCTTAGCGAAGCCGACCTGCAGCAAAAAGCCGCCGAGGCACTTGAGGCTGGAGCCACCGAGCTCTGCATCCAGGGCGGACTCAACCCCGCCGCCACGGTGGCAGGCAGTCAGCTGGCCTACGCCGAACGGTTGCTTGGTCTGTTGCAGCAGGCAGCACCGGGGTTGCACCTGCATGCCTTTTCGCCCCAGGAGCTGCTTTATTTCGCCCAGCACGACGGGCTGCCCCTCGATCAGGTGCTGGTGCGGCTGCAAGCGGCTGGCCTGGGATCGGTGCCGGGTACGGCGGCAGAGGTGCTCAGTGAGCCGGTGCGGCAGGTGCTCTGTCCGGAGAAACTCACGGCCCGGGAGTGGGTGGCGGTGATGCTTCAGGTGCACCAGCACGGCTTGCCTGCCACCAGCACCCTGATGGCAGGCCACATCGAGTCTCCGGCCGACGTGGTGGCTCACCTGCTTACCCTGGTGGCGGTGCAGCGCTACGCCTGGCAGCATCAACGCCAGGGTTTCACTGAGTTTGTGCTGCTGCCGTTTGTGGGCGCTTCGGCGCCAGCTGCCCTGCGCTCCCGGGTGCAACGGGATCAGCCCGACCCTGCAGCGATGTTGCGGCTCACGGCCCAGGCCCGGCTGTTGCTGGGGCCCTGGTTTCGCTTCCACCAGCCCAGCTGGGTGAAGCTCACCCTCGCAGGCGCCACCGAGGCCCTGCGCTGGGGCTGCAATGACCTGGGCGGCACCTTGATGGAGGAGCACATCACCACGATGGCGGGTGCCAGCGGCGGTACCCGCCAGTCCCCCCAAGCGCTTGAGGCGGCTGCCCAGCGACTTGGCCGTCCGGTGCGGCGGCGCACCACCCTCTACGGAGCTGGGGCGTGACCCGTTTGCGCTGGACCCTCACCCTGACGGTTCTGTTGCTGCTGCTTCCCGCCGGCTTGCTGCTGCGATCCCCCCGGCCCCGGGCCGAGGGGCTGGAGCGGCTGCTGGGCCAGGCCGCCCTGCTGCAGAGCTTTCCCGCTGCCCCGGAGCGACCGGTGCCAGCCCTGTGGAGCCAGCGCCTCGGCGCGGCTCAGGCGCGTCGGATTTGGCGTCAGCAGCGCCGCTTCTGGTGGCAGTTCTGGGGGCGCGATGGCGATGGTGGCGCCTTTCTGGCCTATCAGTTTCAAGCAACAAGCCCCCTGCCTCCCCATGGAATTCGGGTTGATGACCTCGTGGTCGTGGCAGCCGATCCCCTTGCCAAGCGGCTACTACAAGACCAGCTCAACTTGGCCCAACGTCAGCGCCGTGGTCTGGAGCAGCGCTGTCTGCAGCGCTTGCAGCAGGAGCAAGCGGTTTTCTGGGCCCCCCTTGGCCTTGGCTTGATGGCGGGTCCTGCCGCACCTTTGCTGCAACGCTTCCAGGAGGGGTGTTTGAGTCTCGAGCTCGAGGGCGCCAACCTTGGGCTCGCTGGAGAAGCAGCTGCCGCCAGCGGCCTGCTGGCCGCCCCAGGGCGTGCGGCGCCAGCCGTTTTGCCTCCCCCCCTGCCTGCAGATTTGCTGCTGGAGTGGCGCGGTCCTGGCCTCGAGGGCTTACTGCAGGGGCTGCTGAGCCGCCAGCTGATCCGGGAACCGCTGGCGGCCCGCTACGGCATCGGTGATGCCCAAACGACCATGTTGCGTCGAGTGCCCTTTGTCTTGCGACTGCGCCCGCTGGCCCAGGGCCCCTTCCAAACGGGCCTGGAGCTGGAGTTGGCGGTCTCGGGGGATCGGCGCCCCTGGAACCAGATGCTCGCCGGGCTGGTGGAGCCGCTGGAGACCCAGGGGCTCGAGGCGACGCAAGCTGGCTCCCAGGCCTTAGCCGCAACGCTCTGGCGCCAGCAGGATGGGCGAGTCGTGGGAGGTTGGCGCTGGGTGCTTGCTGGTTCAAGCAGCCCCCAGCTGCTGCTCTTCCTTGGACCCGAACCACCTGCCGCCACCCCTGCAGCAGTCACGCCTGTGCTGAGCCAGCCCAGCCTTGGCGCTGCGATGCAGTTGCGGCTGCGGCCTGCAGCGCTTGCAGCGCGGGGCTTGCTGCCGCCCGAATTGCCCAAGCCCGTCCAATTGGCCAGCCAGCTCAGCCTGACGGCAGTGCCGGCTGCTCCTGGCTCAGCCCTCAGCCAGCTGACGGGGCGGCTTCAGCTGCAATCTCGGTAGGGGCCTCTGTGGCTTCCTGTTGCTGCCGCTCCCGTTTACGGCGTTCAGAAGCAACGGTTTCCGCCATTAGCTCCACGGCCTGGGCCATTTTCTCGAGGTTGGTGGCGTAGAGGCTCAGGTCCTTGTCGAGTCGCTCGCGCAGCAAGCCCATGGCGCCGCCCAAATCGTGGGCATAGCTGCGCAGGGCGGAGGCGTCTAAGGCGTCTGCGCCCTGGGCCTGCTCAAGCAAGCTCAGCAGGCCTACGGCCATCAACCGGGAATAGTGGAAATCGGGGCGGCGGATGCCGGCTAGAGCTGCCGCAAGGGGTTCGGGGGCGCCCGAACCCTCCTGTTCGATCCACTGCTTCACCTGCTCGACGCTGTGGCTGCCCATGGCTGCCATGGCGCTGTCACGCTGCTGGCGCAGCTGGTCGGCATCGAAGCCGGAAGCGGAACAAAGGGCCTGGAGCAGGGGTAGGCGCTGGGCGTCAGGGCGATAGCCCTTAGCAAAACTGTCGAACACCTGGATCAGGCCGCAGGCAAACAGGGCATCACTGCGAAAGCCGGTTTGACGGCTGAGCAGGTGCAGCTCCACCAGCAGCTCATCCACCATGCGGCGGTAGAGCGGCGCGATCACGTGGGGGAAGGCGCGGTGAAACTCCCGCTTGCTGTCGGCAACGGTGAGGGCTGCACTCACGCTGGATTAGGCCAAGGTTGGTCGACCCTAGCCGCCCAAGCTCAGTAGGATTGGACCTACTCGAGAATTCAGCTCCATGATCCCGATCGTGATTGAAGAGTCGGGCCGGGGTGAGCGCGCATTTGACATCTATTCCCGCCTACTGCGGGAGCGCATCATCTTTTTGGGCGAACCGGTCACCGCTGAGTCGGCCAACCGGGTTGTGGCCCAGCTGCTCTTCCTAGAGGCGGAAGATCCTGAGAAGGATATTTTCATGTATATCAATTCTCCGGGTGGATCGGTATACGACGGTCTGGGGATTTTTGACACCATGCAACACATCAAGCCAGATGTGCAAACCGTTTGCGTGGGTCTGGCCGCTTCGATGGGTGCCTTTCTGCTCTGCGCTGGCACCAAGGGCAAGCGCAGCAGCCTCACCCACTCGCGGATCATGATCCACCAGCCCTTGGGCGGCGCCCGCGGACAGGCCAGCGATATCCGCATTCAGGCCAACGAAATCCTCTACTTGAAGCAGAAGCTCAACCAGGAGCTCAGCGATCGCACGGGCCAAGCCCTGCCCCGCATCGAGGAAGACACAGACCGCGACTTTTTCATGTCACCTGCGGAGGCTGTTGAGTACGGCCTAATCGACAAGGTGATCGAAAAGCGGCCCGTGCGTCCCGTTTGAGGGACTGGCTGGTATTTCCAGTCAAGATCTGATTAAAAGTTTTTTTAAAAGAGGTTTTTTAGAAGGGTTTTTTAGGCGTTTGTTTAAAATGAGTAGCGCAGACTCAGCTGCACCCCATGGGCTTGCAGGGCCGCCTGGGTTCCGCCGATCGGGATCGTTGTTCCTGCTGGCAGCGTCGGTCGCGACAAGCCAGCCTGACCACTGCTGGAGCGCACATCACCAAGGTCGCTAAAGCGATAGGCCAGATCGAGATCTAGCCGCTTACTAAGGGGGATGCTGATGCCTGCGGTGAGTAGGTAGGCCAGACCACTGGAGCTGCCATCGGGAGTGATCGTGGCAGCATTGGCAGCGATGCCAGGGAAGCGATAGGTAACGGAGCTCAGGCTGTTGCGGGCGACACCCAGGCCGGCGCCAAGGAAAGGGCGTACCCGGCCCACTTTGGGCAGATCCACATAGGCAACCCCAAATCCGGCCACCGAGGAGGCTGAGCCAGTCACAGGCTGGTTGGCGCCGGCAAGCCCCAAGAAGTTGCTTTGGCCGCTGAAATCCAGCTCTGGCCGCCAGCTGAGCAGGGCTTCGGCCCGCAACCAGCTGTTGAAGCGATATCCCGCCGCTGCATCGATCACTGCTGCCGGCTCGAAGCTGCCTGAAGCTCCAAGGGTTTGGCCGTTGTTGCCAGTGCCGCAACCAAATAGGGCAGGGGGCTGCAGGCTGGAACAGTTGTTGTCACTGAAACCATTGGCCTTTGGCCAATCGCTGCCAGCCCCCAGGCGCAAATAGAAGCTTGGAGCCAGCGGTGGGTTGGCGAGGTTTACATCAATATCAGCCATTCCAGGCACTCGGATCGGGCAGAGCTTGCCAGGCGTCAATTTCTAGGGCGTAGGCCGCATGACGCTGGATCGCGTCATCCATGAACAGGGCTGCCCGGATGGGAATGTCTGGGCCGGTGAAGGAATGCATGGCTATGCCGGCAGTGATGCACCGTAGAGCTGCTAATTGCAGGTCGTATCGCGCTTCTTCAAGCGAGTAATCGCAAACTCCAAGCTTGAGCAGTTCTTGATGCCAGGCCAGCAGCAGGTCTTCATGTCGTCCCAGTCGCTGCGCCTGGGGGGTGCTGCCGCCAATTAAAAAGGCGATATCAATAGCTGCTGAACTTCGGCTGGCCCAGGACCAATCAATTATCACCGACTCCGGATCATCCTGCGTGTGGCCGAACAGCAAATTGTCGGCGCGCAGATCACCATGCACGAGGGTCCAAGGCCTGTCAGTGAGAGCCTGATCAATGTCAGAGCTCTGCTCTAGTACCGCGCGATATAGGCGGCAAACATCCGTGCCGAAGCGCACGCCGTAGGTAGCAAAGAAATCATCAACGATTTCGGCTTTTGGGTCTGCAAACCAAAAGCCATGGTTTGGCAACCAGCTGTGTTGGTTTAGGGAAGGATCAAGCCAAAATTCGGCGTGGATAGCTGCCATGCGTTGGATCGTGGCCAACGTTTCCTCGTAGCTGAGGCCGATGACTTGATCACCTGAACGTAAGTGGGTCAGATCCTCGATTAGCAACCAAAAAGGTTCAGATGAATTGGTTGCAAAAACTGAGGGTTTGTGATTTTCTAATCTTGGTGTGCAGTGAGTGTAAAACCCCACCTCACGACCAAAGGCGTTATTCAGCCGGCTGAACTCATTGAAGTCCTTATTGGAGGTTTCACTTTTGAGAATTACGCTTGTTGGCCCTTGTTCCGGTGGATCACAGCTCAGCTCCAAACGCCAAGTGGTCGATTGAAATCCCCTGCCCTCTCCCAGCAGCTTCGCCTCCAGGCTTTTGACATTGGTGCCGAGAGCCTCGCCGATCCACTGCGGTTCGGGCTGCTTTACCAGCATTTCTGTGGGATCTGTGGCCGCCATACCAAGAAGTCCAATTGAGTGCTTTGGAGTTGGACTTTAATTGGGTTAGGGCCGCTTCCCGCAAGTGCCTGCCTAAGCATCATGGCTGGCATATCGCTCATCTCGAGCAGCTTCGATCACGGGTTGGTTGACGGATGGGACCAGCGCGGCCAAGTTTGGAGCGCACTTCACAACGGCCCTATGCACGCCACCCTGCGCGAATACGAGGGAATTAAAGATCCAGCTGAGGCCACCCAGCCCTTGCTTGATGGGCTGCTAGCTGAAATGCAAGCGCTGCCAGGTTTTATTGCTTATTACTTCGTGGATGTGGGTGAGGCTGGTGACCGGATGATCTCGCTCAGCGTGTTTGAGAGTAGTGAGGCAGCTGAGGAGTCGAATCGCGTGGCAGCAGGCTGGGTGGCTCGCTGGCTTGCGGAACACCCACAAACGGCACCCACGGCGAGTCGCGTGGATGCCGGTCCTGTGATGGCTAGTGCCACTGCTTGATCAGCCGGCCAGCAGGGGCGAGAAGCGCTCCTTCTCAGGAATCTCCGTGAATTCGGCCACGATGGCGCGGAACTCTTCGCCATCGAGGCTCTCTTTCTCGATAAGTAGCTCCACCACCTGATCCATGCAGGCGCGGTGCTCTGCCACCAACTTGACCGTGTCTGCGTAGCAGCTGTGCACCATCTGGCGCACGGCGTCATCGATCTTGCTGGCAAGGCGATCGGAGCCATCGCTGCGGGTCATCAGGTCGCGGCCCAGGAAAACCTCCTGGTTGCCAGCCTCAAAGGAGACCTGGCCTAGATCGCTCATGCCAAACCGGGTGACCATTTGGCGGGCAATCGAAGCGACCTGCTGGATGTCACCACCGGCACCGGTTGTGACTTCTGAATGGCCGAAGACCACATCCTCGGCTGCCCGGCCGCCCAGGGCTCCCATGATGCGAGCACGCAGCTGGGCCCGGCTCACCAACATCTGCTCTTCGTCTGGAGAGAACCAAGTAAGGCCTTGGGCCTGACCCCGCGGGATCAGGGTGACCTTTTGCACAGGGTCATGGGCCTGCACCAGGGTGCCCACCAGGGCATGGCCCACTTCGTGATAAGCGATAAGCCGCTTGCTGCGGCCATCGGTGAGGGGCTTGCCCTCCATGCCGGCAATGATCCGGTCGACGGCATCATCAATTTCGGCAAGTGAGGTTGCCTCCTTGCGGCGCCGGGCCGTGAGGATTGCCGCTTCGTTGAGCAGGTTGGCGAGATCGGCGCCGGAGAAGCCTGGGGTACGGCGAGCAATTACTTCGAGGCTCACATCGTCGGCCAGCTTTTTATCGCGGCTGTGCACCTTGAGCACAGACAGCCTTCCTTTGATGTCTGGCACATCAACTTGAACCTGGCGATCGAAACGACCCGGGCGCAGCAGGGCTGAATCGAGCACGTCGGCTCGGTTTGTTGCGGCAATGATGATGATGCCGCTATTGCCTTCAAAGCCGTCCATCTCGGTGAGCAGCTGGTTGAGGGTTTGCTCCCTCTCGTCGTTACCGCCGCCGACACCGGCACCACGCTGACGTCCAACCGCATCGATCTCGTCGATGAAGATCAAACAAGGGCTATTCTCTTTAGCCCGCTTGAACAGGTCGCGAACCCGGCTGGCACCCACGCCAACAAACATTTCAACGAATTCAGATCCTGAAAGCGAGAAGAAGGGAACTCCAGCTTCACCAGCAATTGCCTTGGCAAGCAGGGTTTTGCCGGTACCGGGAGGTCCAACAAGCAGCACCCCTTTGGGGATCTTGGCGCCAACTGAAGTGAAGCGCTCGGGAGTTTTTAGGAAGGTGACAACTTCCTGGAGGTCCTGCTTGGCCTCCTCAACACCAGCCACGTCGTCAAATTTGACGCCAGTTTCAGCTTCCATAGCAAAGCGGGCTTTGGTTTTGCCGAATTGCATCGCCTGACCGGGACCTCCGGGCATGCCGCTGCCACGGCGTGACAGGAAGATCAGCGAGCCAATCAGCAGCAGTGGGAAGAGCAGATTGCCGAGCAAGCCAAGCGCTGGTGGAGCGGTTTTGGGTGGATGAATATCGAAGCTGATGCCCTGCTCCTTGAGCTTGTTGACCAGCTCTGGAGCAACACCGGGCAGGTCTACGCGTAGACGCTGGACCCGATTGTCGAGGTCTGGATCCACGGCCTCAATAACTGCACTGCGGCCGCCGTCGAAGATGTCGACCGCCGTTACTCGGCCCGCATCGACGTAATCGAGGAAGCGGCCGTAGCTCATGCGGGCTACTGCTGCATTGCGGGGAGCAACCGTGGCGCCTTCTGGTTTGAAACGGGCCGTGCCGCCATTACCAAGCAGCTGCCATCCGAGGAATGCGACCACTGCGAGGGGCAGCAGCCAGAGGGCAATCAGACGCCAGCGCTGGTTCATAGCTGAGACACTTTGTTGACAAGTGTAACGGCGCCGGGGCCCCTTCCTGAGCCCAGCTTCAGCTGGCCGTTGCCCAAGGCAGCTCGCCATCCAGCAGACCGGGGGCGTAGCTGCGGGAACTGGCCAGCGCTTCGAGCTGGGCTGGTTGGGCTGGTTGGGTCGGGGCCTCGTTGAGCAGATCGCCGGCGTTAAAGGTCTCCACCAATTCGGGCCCACCGAGGCCGTGGGTCCAGATCTTCACGACGCTGCTCGGTGGGCACTGGAAGCTGAGCAGCTCGAAGGGAAACACCACCCGTTCGAGGAAGAACTGCTCGGCTCCTATGCAGCGCAGGATCACCATCCGATCGCTGGTATTACGGTAACTGCACGCCATGTGGGCCAAGACTAAATCCCGAGTTGTCCACCCATAAAGCCATTGGCTTGAGTGTGGGTTTAGTGACGAACGCCACTGTTTTTGGTTTTTAATGATTTTTTCTGGTTTTGCCCCGTCGCGCTGCCGGCTCTCCAGAGCGTTTCAAAGGCTGCGCAAGGCAACGATTGGATCAAGGCGCGCAGCCCGGCGGGCGGGCACCACGCCGAAGAAAAGGCCAATCGAACCGGATAGCCCCACCGTGACCAGCACCGTGGCCGCACCAATCGATGCCGGAAGGGGGGTCAGAGCGCCGACCACAGCCACCGTGCCAATGCCCACCGCGCTGCCGATGACACCGCCGAGGCTGGCGAGCACCAGCGACTCCACCAGAAATTGCAGCAATACATCGCCACTGCGGGCCCCAAGAGCTTTGCGCAGGCCGATCTCCTCGGTGCGCTCACTCACCGACACCAACATGATGTTCATGATGCCGATGCCGCCGACCAGCAGCGAGACGGCACCAATGGCAGCAAGCATCAAGGTGAGGCCACCGGTGATCGTGCTCACAATCGTGAGGGCATCCTTCTGGGAGCGCACGGCAAAATCGTCTTCCCGCAGGATCCGGTGCCGCTGGCGCAGCAGGTTGGTGATTTGAAAGCTCGCAGCCCCTGTGCTCTGCTCGTCGCGGGCTTCGACGCTGATGAAATTAAGGCTGACCCCGTAGGTGGGGTCGCGTCCCGATAGCTTGCTCACCATGGTGCTGAGAGGCACGTAGGCGTTCTCGTCTTGGTTTTGACCAAACACGGCTCCCTTGGGTTCAAGAACGCCGATCACTTCGAATAGTTGGTTGCGAATACGCAGCTGGCGCCCCACTGGCGCCTTGCCTGGAAACATCTTTGTGCCCAGGTCGGGCCCCACCACGGCGACATTGCGAGCGCCGTTGAGATCGCTGGCTGTGAAGAAGCGACCCTGGGCAATTTCAAATTGACGAACCGGCAGAAACTCCGGTGTAACCCCGGAAATTGACGTGCTGCTGCTCAGGCCGCCCGCCTGAACCACCTCGCTCAGGGTGATCTGGGGGGCTACCCGCTTGACGCTGGGTACCTGCTCGCCGATGGCAAGCGCATCTTCGAGCACGAGGTTTTTGGGGAAGTCGATGCCCTGGCGCCGGGTGTCGTTGTTGCCAGGCACTACAAACAGCACGTTGGCGCCGAGATTGCTCAGCTGGCCTTCGGCCAAGTTCTGGGCGCCTCGCCCCACCCCCACCAAGGTGATCACGGAGGCATTGCCGATGACGATGCCAAGCATGGTCAGCAAACTGCGCAGCCGATTGGAGCGCAGGGTGCTTAGGGCCATGCCCACGGTTTCCCCCATGGGGAGCTTGGTTGGCATGGCTGCGGTGCCGGCGGCTGGCCTTAAACGATGGCGGATCTGTCGTTGGCGTCGTGGCTGCGGGCGCCGCGATGCACCTCGCCGCGCTGCAGGTCCATGGTCACGATCTCCCCCTGCCGCAGGTTGGCGATCGCGTTAGAGACACCAACAATCGTTGGTAAGCCAGTGCGCTGCGCGATCAAGGCTGCATGGCTGTCGAGACCGCCGGCTTCTGTAATTACCCCTTTTGCCTTGCGAATCGCCTCGACGTAATCGGCGCCAGTTTCGTGCATCACCAGGATTTCCCCCGATTGGATTGCCGCCGCCGCCTCTGGACTGTCGACCAGACGCACCCGACCGCTCACCGATCCAGTGCCTACGCCGGTGCCCTTAGAGAGCACGGCAGAGACGATGCCCACCTTGATGAAGTCGGTGGAGCCACTGATGCCCGAAAGGGTGCCGGCGGTTTGAACGACTAGGTCGCCATCGCGTAGAAAGCCCAGCTCGCGAGCCTTGCCCATGGCCAGGCTGAAGGTGCTGGTGGAGGAGGCCTGCTCTTCCACTACCAGTGGGTTGACGCCCCAGCAAAGCTGCAGCTGCCGGGCCACACTCACCTCACTGGTTATCGCCAGAATTGGGGTGCTGGGGCGGAACTTGCTGACGTTGCGAGCCGTAGAGCCCCCCTTGGTGAGCGGCAAAATTGCGGCCGCATTCAGCTGGCGCGCAATGCTGCTCACCGCCTGGCAGATGGCATTGGGGATGGTGGTTGCCATGTGGCTATCGAGCACCCGCTGGGGGTAATCCCGCTCGATGCGCCGGGCGATTATGGCCATGGTGGCCACCGCTTCTACGGGGAAATCGCCCACAGCGCTCTCATTGGAGAGCATCACGGCATCGGTGCCGTCAAGGATGGCGTTGGCTACGTCGCTCACCTCGGCCCGGGTGGGCCTGGGGCAGCTCACCATCGAATCGAGCATCTGGGTGGCAGTGATCACCGGGATGCCGAGACTGTTGGCCTTGCGAATTAGCTCCTTCTGCAACAGGGGAACTTCTTCGGCGGGCATCTCGACGCCCAGGTCGCCCCGAGCCACCATCACCCCGTCGCAGAGGGGCAGGATGTCATCGATCTGATCGATGGCCTCAAACTTTTCGATCTTGGCCACCACGGGGGTGTTGTGGCCGTGGCTGCGGATCAGCTCGCGGATCTCGCGCATGTCCGAGGGGTTGCGCACAAAGCTGAGGGCGACCCAATCAACCCCCTGCTTCAGCCCAAAGGCCAGATCAATGCGGTCTTTCTCGGTGAGGGCACGGATAGAGAGCTGCACATCAGGGAAATTGACCCCCTTGTTGTTAGAGAGCACTCCACCAACGGTGACGCTGCAGAACAGGGTCTGCTCGGGCTTGTCGACGCTGTCGACCACCATCTCCACCCGGCCGTCATCCAGCAGGATGCGACTGCCTGGCACCACCTCATCGGCCAAGCCTGCGTAGGTGACGGTGGCAATCTTCTTATTGCAGGCCACATCCCTGGATGTGAGGGTGAACGGATCGCCCTTGGCCAGGGTGATCGGCCCATCGGCAAAACGGCCCAAACGAATTTTGGGACCCTGCAGGTCTTGAAGGATGCCGAGCTCAATGCCCAGCTCCGTTGACACCTGGCGAATCGTGGCGATGCGAGCCGCATGCTCACTGTGGTCGCCGTGAGAAAAATTGAGCCGGAAAGTAGTGGCGCCGGCGGCCACCAACTCCCGCAGCCGTTCGGCGGATTCCGTGGCAGGCCCGATCGTGGCCACGATCTTGGTGCGACGCATGAGATCGGGCTGGGGCATTTAAACGCCAACAGACGACTGGAAACTACCATCCAGGCCTGCAATGGGCAGCCTTAGGTGGATTTTCAGTTGTACCAAGAGCGTTGCCGCGCCACGGCCCTCTACCCCGATGCCGGCGCCAACCCCATCTATCCCACCCTGGGGCTGTGCGGTGAGGCTGGCGAGGTGGCCGACAAGGTCAAAAAGGTGCTGCGCGACCATCAGGGCAACTTCTCGCCTGAAGTGATTGCAGACCTGAAGCTCGAGCTTGGTGATGTGCTCTGGTACGTGGCCCAGCTTGCGACCGAACTTGGCCTGGAGCTAGAGCAAATTGCCCAGACCAACATCGACAAACTGGCCAGCCGCGCCGCCCGTAACGTGATTGGAGGCAGTGGTGACAGGCGGTGAGCAAGCAAGGTATTGGGCTTGGGCTACGGCATGCGCTAGCCAATTGGCTGGGGCGGCTGCTCGGCCTCCTAGTCATTGGTGCGCTGCTGCTGCCAGCTCCTGCCTGGGCAGCGGATCTGCAGGTATCTGAGCTGAGCATTGAACCCTGCCCCGCCGAGGACATCGGCGCCCAGCCGGAATTGCGGCGTCCTGCTGGCGCCAGCTGCTACGCCCTGCGCGGCAGCGTGGTCAATCCAACCCGCAAGCCCGTTGTCGATACCGACGTCTTTGCCCTGATCGTTGATTCAAGTGGCGAGCCGGTGCTGCAAAACCGCACCCGGGTGGGTTCGATCGGTGATGTGCCCCCTGGCACCTCTGCCTTTGCCCTGCGCCTATCGGTGCCGGCTGGCACCCCTGGACCGCTCAGCTTCCGCAATGTCAAGGCGAGGGGTTTCAGCGCACCGGTGCGCAGCCGCGCTGGCGTCGATGACGAGTTGCTGCCCCTTGAACAGGCGTTAGCTGATCAGTAGCCAGCTCCCAGCACCGAAACGCTGGCGCCTTCGAGCAGGCTCTGCACCAGTTGCAAGGCAATGAAGGCCACGATCGCCGAAAGGTCGAGGCCGCCTAGGGGCGGAATCAGGCCGCGGAAGGCGTTGAGGTAGGGATCGGTGATCGAGCTCACCGTCGAGAGCACCGGATTGCCCCAGTCGAGATTGGGAAACCAGCTCAGCAACACCCGCACCAGCAACACCAGGGTGTAGATGCTGAGGGTCTGGGCCAGAACCTGCAGCAGGAAACTCAGGGCGTCCATGGAATTTTGTTAGTGGCTTAACTCTAGGCAGCTTGCTTCCACAGGTCAGCCTCAGCCTTGATAGCAAAGGTGCGGTGGAACTTCTCGCTGAGGGTGAGCCAGTAGGAGCGGCCCTCGCTTTGGCGCTTGCGCTCGATGAAATTTTGGGCTAGTAGCTCCTTGATGTGGTCGTAGGCGCCGGAGCCGCGCAGCTCGACTAGATCCGATTGCAAGATCCGTTTTTTGAGCGCAATCGTGGCCAGGGTGCGCAGGGCGGCAGTGGATAGGTCCACGGGCAGGAGGTTCTGAACCAGGTCGGCCAGCCCATCGCGCAGCTGCAGGCTGTAGCGGTTGCCCTCCTGGCGCACTTCCAGGGCCGTATCCCGGTGGGCGTAATCGGTGATCAAGGTGATCAAGCCAAGCTCCGCCTCCTCTCGGCTAACCGCAGCGATCTCAGCCAGCTCTGCCAGGCTGAGGGGCCGGCCTTTCAAGTAGAGGATCGCCTCCATCCGGGCGGGCAGGGATAGGCCCTGAATCAGCCCCGTGCTTTGCATGACCGCAGGTTACCGCAGCTTTTTTGGCTCATGCCAGGGCTGGCAGGGGCGCTGAGCTGGGCCCCAAAAACAGCTTGTAGGCGGGGTTGGCCGATTCGTCCCAGTGCTGATAGCCCAGGCCATCGAGAAACTCCTGCCAGGCGGGTCTGTCAGCGCGAGGCACCTGCACCCCCACCACGATCCGCCCCACGTCGGCGCCGTGGTTGCGGTAGTGAAAGATGCTGATGTTCCAGTTGGCGTGTAGGGCGTTTACGAACGCCATCAGGGCGCCTGGTTTTTCGGGAAACTCGAAGCGATAGAGCAGCTCTTCGCCCTGCTCAAGAGCCGGCCCGGCGCTGGCGGGCAGGCGGCCGCCCACCATGTGGCGCAGGTGCAGCTTGGCCAGCTCGTTGTTGGAGAGGTCGAGACAGGGGAAGCCGGCGTTTTGCACGTCGTTGATCAGTTGCTGCTCGTCGGCCGTGCCACTGGTCTGCACCCCCACAAAAATGTGAGCAACCCTGGGATCGGCCAGCCGGTAGCTGAACTCGCTGAGGCTGCGCTGGCCCAGCACGCCACAGAAGCGCCGCAGGCTGCCGGTCTGCTCGGGGATCTCCACCGCCAGCATCGCTTCGCGGTCTTCGCCGATCTCAGTGCGCTCGGCCACGAAGCGCAGCCGATCGAAGTTCATGTTGGCGCCGCAGGCCACCGCCACCAAGGTTTGGCCGTGCAAGCCCTGTTGCACCACATCGCGCTTCATGCCGGCTATGGCCAGGGCTCCGGCTGGCTCCAGGATCGAGCGGGTGTCTTCGAACACGTCCTTGATGGCTGCGCAGATGGCGTCGGTGTCGACTGTCACCATGCGATCCACCGTTTGCTGCGCCAATTCAAAAGTGAGCTCACCGACGCGGCGCACCGCCACGCCATCGGCGAAAAGGCCCACTTGCTCAAGCTGCACCCGCTCCCCGGCGGCTAGGGAGCGGGTCATGGCATCAGCGTCCACCGGCTCAACGCCAACGATCTGCACCTGGGGCCACAGGGTTTTGACGTAGGCGCCGATGCCGGCGATTAAGCCACCACCACCTACGGCCACGTAAATAACGTCAGGCGGCGAGGAGCACTGGCGCAGGATCTCCAATCCGATCGTGCCTTGACCGGCGATCACATCGGGATCGTCAAAGGGATGGATGAAGCTGAGCCCCCGCTCAAGGCCCAGGCGCGTGGCTTCCGTGCAGGCGGCGTCGTAGTTGTCGCCGTGCAGCACCACCTCAGCGCCCCGGGCTGCCACCGCTTTCACCTTCATCTCCGGTGTGGTGACAGGCATCACAATCACGGCCCTGCAGCCCAACTTCTGGGCGGCTAGCGCCACTCCCTGGGCATGGTTGCCGGCGCTGGCGGCGATCACGCCCCGCTCCAGCTCGGCAGGCGAGAGGCCCGCCATTTTGTTGTAGGCGCCGCGCAGCTTGAAGCTGAACACGGGCTGCAGATCCTCACGCTTCAGCAGCACCCGGTTGTGCAGGCGCGCCGAGAGATTCGGCGCCGGATCCAGTGGCGACTCAATGGCCACGTCGTAGACCCGCGCCCGCAGGATCCGTTGCAGATAGCTCTCAGGGGCCTCGCTCATCGCACCAGTGTCGCAATTCGCACCCCTGGGCGGAAGCCAAGGCCTAGATTGCACCCCACCTCCAGGGTTGTGCATGCATCTCAGCGAGCTGAGTCACCCGAATCAGCTGCACGGCCTGAGCACGGCAGAGCTTGAAGCCATTGCCCGCCAGATTCGTGAGCGCCATCTGGAGGTGGTGAGCACTATCGGCGGTCACCTGGGTCCCGGGCTGGGAGTGGTGGAGCTCACCCTCGCCCTCTATCAAACCCTCGATCTCGACCACGACAAAGTGGTGTGGGATGTGGGTCATCAGGCCTACCCCCACAAATTGATAACTGGCCGCTACAAGGATTTCGACAGCCTGCGCCAGAAGAACGGGGTAGCCGGCTACCTCAAGCGCAGCGAGAGCCGCTTTGACCATTTCGGTGCCGGTCACGCCAGTACCTCGATTTCTGCGGCCCTAGGCATGGCCCTAGCCCGCGATCGCCGCGGCGAAGACTTCAAATGTGTGGCGGTGATTGGCGATGGCGCCCTCACCGGTGGCATGGCGTTAGAGGCGATCAACCACGCCGGCCACCTGCCGAAGACCAAGCTGGTGGTGGTGCTGAACGACAACGACATGTCGATCAGCCCGCCGGTGGGGGCCCTTTCCACCTACCTCAACCGCATGCGGCTGAGCCCACCCTTGCAATTTCTGCAGGGCAATGCCGAGGAGGCGATCAAGCACCTGCCCTTCCTGCACGGCGAGCTGCCCAACGAGCTCAAGACTCTTAAAGAGAGCATGAAGCGTTTGGCGGTGCCCAAGGTGGGTGCGGTGTTTGAGGAACTGGGCTTCACCTACATCGGCCCAATCGATGGCCATGACATCGCCGGCATGGTGCGCACCTTTGAGCAGGCCCACCGCACCGAGGGGCCTGTGCTGGTGCATGTGGCCACCACCAAGGGCAAGGGCTACGCCTACGCCGAGGCCGATCAGGTGGGCTACCACGCCCAGAGCGCCTTTGATCTGGCCACTGGCAAGGCCTATCCCTCCAGTAAGCCCAAGCCACCCAGCTACAGCAAGGTGTTTGGCCAAACGCTGGTGAAGCTCTGCGAACAGGACCCCACCGTGGTGGGTATTACCGCTGCCATGGCCACCGGCACCGGCCTGGATCTGCTGGAGAAGGCTTTTCCGGCCCAGTATTTCGATGTGGGCATCGCCGAGCAGCACGCCGTGACCATGGCGGCTGGCATGGCCTGCGAAGGCCTCAAGCCGGTGGTAGCGATCTACAGCACCTTTCTGCAGCGCGCCTTCGACCAGCTGATTCACGACGTGGGCATTCAGAATCTGCCCGTCACCTTCGTGCTCGACCGGGCCGGCATCGTGGGTGCCGACGGCCCCACCCACCAGGGCCAATACGACATCAGCTACTTACGCGCTGTCCCCAATTTCACGGTGATGGCTCCCAAGGATGAGGCTGAGCTGCAGCGCATGCTCGTGACCTCGATTCACCACAGCGGCCCCTGCGCCCTGCGCATTCCCCGCGGCGAAGGCGAGGGGGTGCCCCTTGCAGAGGAGGGCTTTGAACCCCTGGAGATCGGCCGGGGCGAGCTACTCACCGACGGCGACGACCTGCTGATCGTGGCCTATGGCGCCATGGTGGCCCCGGCGATGGCTACGGCCGGACTACTGCAGGAAAAGGGCATTCGCGCGGCCGTGATCAACGCCCGCTTCCTGCGGCCCCTAGATGAGGCCCTGATCCTGCCGCTGGCCCAGCGCATCGGCAAGGTGGTGACCATGGAGGAGGGCGCTCTCGCTGGTGGCTTCGGTGCCGCCGTGGTGGAAACCCTCAGCGACCACGACGTGCTGGTGCCGGTGTTGCGCATTGGCATTCCGGACCAGTTGGTCGACCATGCCAGCCCGGAGCAGAGCAAGCAGAGCCTCGGCCTAACCCCGCCCCAGATGGCGGAGCGGATCATCACCCGTTTTGGTGCTCCCCTTCAGAGCAGCCTCCCTGCTCCGGCTGCGCCTGTTGCTGTTTGAACCGGAGCCCTACGACTGCGAGGTGCTTGTGGTGGGTGCTGGCCCTTCGGGTGCTGAGCTAGCCCGCCTACTTGCCCAGGCTGGGGTTGATGTGCTGCTGGTTGATCGGCTTAGGCATTTGGGCCAGGCGGCTTTCAGTAGTGCGGCCCTGCCGCTTGAGACCCTGGATCGTTTTGGCATACCCGCTCAGGTGGTGGCGGCGCGCTGGAGTGGCTGGCAGCTGGTGGGTCCAGGCGAGCAGCGGCGGCTGTGGAGCGCAGGCCAACCCCTTGGCGCCGTGCTCGATTTTGGCGCCCTGCGCCAGTGGCTAGCTGACCAGGCCCAGTCCTGGGGCGCCCGCCTGCAGCTCGGCGTCACGGCCCTTGGCTGGCATCAAGATGGCGCTGGCGTTTGCACCGTGGTGCGCGATGGCGCTGCTGGTCGCCGCCTGCTGCGCAGCCGCTGGCTGGTGGATGCCAGCGGCGAGGGCCGCGCCCTGATTGGCGAGCAGGCATCGCTGGCCGATCCGCTGGTGGCCGGCCTGGGGGTGGAGTGGTTGCTGCAGGTGGATCCCGAGCAGCAGCGGCCCTGGGCAGACCGGCTCAGCTTTTTCCTTGGCAGCGACTGGGTGCGGCAGGGTTACGGCTGGGTATTTCCGATGGCACAAGGCCAGCTCAAGGTGGGGGTGTGCCGCTTGGTCGATCCCAGCCGTGCCCAGCCTGCGCTGGCTCTGGAGCTGGGCGCCCTGCTGCGGCGCTGCGGCCTAGGCCAAGCCGAGGTGCTCGATCGCCATGGGGGGCGCATTCGCAGCACGCTGCGGCGCCAGGACCCCCACCGGCTGGGCCGGCTTATCGGCCTAGGTGACGCGGTGAGCACGGCCAACCTGCTGGGTGGTGAGGGCATCCGCCACGCCCTGACCAGTGCCCGGGTGCTGGCACCCCTGCTGCTGAAGGCCCTGGCCAAGCCGGCTGACTCTGCGGGCCTAGATCGATACCCGAGCCTGTTGAGGCGGGAGCTGGGCTGGCGCTGGAGCCTGAGTGGCCGCCTAGCTAGGCGCACCTGGCTAGGCCTGGCTGATGCCGGGGCCGATGCTCGCCTGGAGCGCCTGCTGGCTGGCTTGCAAACCCGGCGGGCGGAGGATCTCTCCGCCCTGTTGTTTGACTACCGCTTTGAGCGCTATGGGCTTAAGGCGCTGCCCTACTTGCTGGGTTGGCGCTGAGCCCTGAGGGTGGAACCCAGGCTCTTAAACCACGCCGCGGGAGGCCAGGCCAAGGATGGCGCCCATGCCGAGGATATGGCCGAGGCTCAAGGTGCCGAGCATGGCTCCGTGGCTGAAGCCGCCAAATAGGCCGGCGCTTGGCAGCTTCAGACCAACGTTTTGATGTTGGATCGTGGCCTTGCCTACGGCGATGGCAATCACGTTGCAGACAATCATCACCAACGCCACTTTGGGTGACCAGCTGATGGTGGCGGGAGCAAGGGCAAGGAGGGGAGCGATCATGGAGCAGGTGCCAACGCCCCATCTTCCGGGCAGCACCGCCCCTGGATCACCCGGCTTAAGACTTGTTCATTGCCTGCTGCCGTAGCCGGGTGCCAGGAGCCAGAGCATCAGGATCGGGGCGGTTGGGCCGTGATCACGGCGCCGATGCCGCTGAAGCCAAGCACCACCAGCAGGTTGGAGATCGTGAGCAGCGATTCAGCTCCCCCATGCAGGGGATCCACATTGGCCAGCAGCTCGCCGTAGCGCAGCTGGGCCACGATGGCGGCGGCAATGGTGACGGCCACAAACACCAGGGTGAATTGGAAACCCCGCAGGGCCAGCTTGGGGAACCCCTCAATCCGCCCTGCCCACCAAAGGAAGGCCAGATAGGGGAGTAGCGACAGCACAAACAAAGGCGTGGGGTCGATGCCGGCAAGCCAGCCGAGGGGACCGCTCATGGCGCCGCCTGCCGCTGCTGACGCAGCAGGTTCCAGGCTGCTAGGGCCAGGGCGGCGTTGCCAATGGTGGTTAGGCCCGCCTGAAACACCACCAGGCCCTGCAGCTTTGGGCTGTTGTCAAATAAATGCCAGGTGCAGGCCGCCATGGCGCTCACCAGGGCTGGCAACATGGCCAGGCTCAACCAACGCCAACCGCCCTCCCGGCGCACTACACCCAGGCGCTGCACAGCCACCATCGCTACCACCCACTCGAGCACCGAGGTGACGTGAATCCACCAGGTGGGTAGGGAGAGGGCATGCATTCCTTGATCTTGCCAGGGTGAGAAGCTGTGCGTTTGATAACTGGTTTGGGTGCGCGTGATCAGGGCGGCGAAGACGGATCAGTCAGCCCAGCGGCTGTTGCTTTGCGGCTACTACGGCGAGCACAACCTGGGCGATGACGCTCTGCTGGAGGTGTTGCTGGCCCAGATGCCTGCGGGTTATCAGGCCACGGTTACGGCCCACGACGGTGCCCTGGTGCGGCAGCGCTTCGGGGTTGATACGGTGCCGCGCCGCAGCCTGCCCCTGGTGCTCAAGGCGCTGCGGCGCTGCCGGGCCCTGGTGCTTGGTGGCGGCAGCCTGCTGCAGGATTCCACCAGTTTCAAGAGCCTGCTTTATTACGCCGCCCTGATTGGGGCAGCCCGCTTGCAGGACAAGCCTGTGCTGCTTTGGGGCCAGGGGCTAGGGCCCCTGCAGCGGCGGCGCAGCCGCTTGCTTGTAGGCCGCCTGCTGCGCTTGGCAACGGCTGTGAGCTGGCGCGATCCGGAGTCGGCGGCTCTGGCCAGGAGCCTGGGGCGTGAGGGACCGGTGGGCAGCGATCCCGTCTGGGCCCTAGCGCCCCAGCAATGGCGAGGTAGGGGAGGCCCCCTGGTGCTTTGCTTTCGCCCCACCCGCCAGTTGCAGGGCTCAGCGTGGAGGCCCTATTTGGCAGCTCTAGATCAGTTGGCGGCCAGCCACGATCGGGAGGTGATCTGGCTGCCTTTTCACGCCAACCAGGACCGGGGCCTACTGGAGCAGCTGCGCAGCGAGCAGCTGCTGCCGCCAGGGCTGGCAGCCCGCAGTCGGGAGGTGCTGGCTGAACGGCCCCAGGAGGCGATGGCCATATGCAGCGGCGCTGGCTTAGTGGTGGCGATGCGGCTGCACGGCTTGATCCTGGCGGCCCTCTCCGGTGCTCCCTGCGCCGCCCTCAGCTACGACCCCAAGGTGGCTGCCGCCGCCGCCAACCTGGGCTGCCCCTGTCAGAGCCTGGACGCGGCGCCATCGCCAGCAGTGCTGGCCAGCTGGGATGGGGCGCTCGACACACCGCCGCCCGCTTCCCGGTTGCTGGAGCTGCGTCAGCAGAGCGAAGTACACCAGCAAGTATTTGCATGTCTGGAGCCACGGGCTTGTTTATGACCTCTCGCTGCGTTAGCGCCTGATCAGCTGGCCTGAAACTGCTGCAAGGCGCTGAGCACTTCGGCGCTGTGGCCGCTAGGACGCACCGCTACCCAAGTGGAGCGCAATATGCCTGAGGGGTCGATCAGGAAGGTGTGCCGCTGGGAGAAAGGTGCGATCCAGCTGCCGTAGGCGCGGCTCACAGTGCCAGCTGGATCTGACAGCAAGGGAAAGGCCAGCCCTTCGCTGCTGCAGAAATCGGCGTGGGATTCGGCGTCATCGGCGCTCACCCCCACCACGGCCGCATTGGCGGCACTGAAGCTGGCCAGGTCTTTTTGAAAACCCCGGGCTTCGATGGTGCAGCCGCCGGTGAAATCCCGGGGATAGAAGTAGAGCACCAACCATCTGCCCTGGAAGTCGGCCAAATTCAACCGGGTTGGCACTGCTTCACCACCGGCTGCTGGCGCAATGCCGGCTAGGTCGAAGCCAGGGGCGGATTGGTTGAGAGTGGGCAGGGTGCCGCCCAAAGCAAAAGCCTGCCGGCTGAATGCCAACAGGCTTGAAGCACCCGCTGTTGCGGGCAGAAGAGCAGCTAGGCCTTGGAGCAGTGCCCGACGCCGCATCGCTGACTCAGATTTTGGCCAGGTTGACGCCCAGTTCTTTGGCGTAAGCGCCCAGGCCCTTCTTCTGGATGGTTTTGAGGGCGCGGGTGGAGACGCGCAACTTGATAAAGCGGTTGCCTTCGGCCCACCACAGACGGCGTTCTTGCAGATTCACCTGCTGGAGCTTCTTGGTGCGCACGTGGGAGTGCGAGACGGCCATGCCGTTGTTGGCGCGCTTGCCGGTGAGCTGGCAGACCCGAGACATGACCGATTTCCGAAACGACTTGCTGGGCAACAGCCCAAGCTCCCACTGTATCAAGCCATCCGTGGGCCTTTCGGCAGGGCACGATGTGGCACCCAGCAAGGATCCTGCGCTGGCGAGTGCGCACACGGGCCCCCAGGTGTCGGATGTGACTGGCCAATTCGACCAACTCAGATATCTTTCGGACAGTTGTTGAACTGCGGTGTTCATCACCGTTTCCGGCCAGAAGGGTGGGGTTGCCAAGACCTGCACCAGCATCCACCTCGCCAGTGTCTGGGCGGATCGTGGCCGCTCGGTGTGCGTGGTGGATGCCGACCGCAACCGTTCCGCCCTGGCCTACCGCATCCGCGGTGAATTGCCCTTCCAAGTGGTGCCGGTGGAGGCCGCCGCTAAGGCCACCCGCTTTGCCGACGTTGTAATCACTGATGGCCAGGCCAGCAGTGACGAGGAGGAGCTGCGTCATCTGGCCGACGGATCCGATCTGGTACTACTGCCCACCGCTCCAAAGGCCCGCGCGGTGGAGCTTACCGTGGAGCTCGCCAAGTTGCTGCAGCGGGTGGGGGTGCCCCATGCCGTGCTGCTGGTGAAGGTGGATCTGCGTCAGCAGCGGGCGGCCCACGAAGCCCGCCAGGCGCTCGAAACCTTTGGGCTGCAGGTGCTCAGGGCCGAAATTCCCCTGCTGGCAGCCTTCGATAAGGCCGAAACCCAGGGATTGCCCGTGTTTGCCGCTATCGACGATCGCGGCCGGGCCGATCCCCGCCGCATGGCCGGTTGGTCGGCCTACCAGTCCGTTGCCCAGGAGATTGAATGCCTGATTTCGAAGCCCTCATCCGTCGCCAGCAGGAGCATCAGTCCACTGCCGCTGAGCGCCTGAGCCTTCTCCAGCCCACCACGACTAGCCAGGCAGTGGGAGCCCCGATCGCCTGGTTGGCCTTTGCCGGTGGTTTGGTGGGCTCCTTGCTTGGCACGGTTGGCTACCACTGGGCCCTGGCCCAGGGGTGGCTGCGGTTCTAGAGCCCCCGCTCCATAAGCTTGCCCATCAAATCGGAGCTGCGCTGCTGGAAGCCAGCCAGCTCGTTGGGCTCCAGGCCGCCCACCGCTAGGCGGGCTAATTCATAGACATGGCGGCCAAGATCATCGGCCAGCTGCTGGCTGGGCGAGCTGCCGCCACTGCCACCGGTTGTGATCACCGAACCGGCCGAGAGCTTGAGCAGGCCCTCCACCAGAGGGTGCTTGCGGTTTACCAGCAGCACGTGGTGATCGGGCAGGCCCGGCAGGCGCTGCTCCATCAGGGCGCCCATGTCGTTGATGCGGCGCATCTGCTCCGGCAGCAGGATCAGGGCGGCGGGGGAGTTGTCACCCTTGAGGGCCTGCACCTGGATGGTCACCTTGTCGTTGGCCAGAGCTGCTTTGAATAAATCGCGCAGCTTTTCGGAACTGTCCTTGCCGTCTGCGTCGCTGATCTCGCTTTCTTTCTCCTGCAGCGATTCATCCAGCTCGCTGTCCACCCGCTGGAACTTGAGCTCCTCATGGCGGTATTCCAGCCAGGGGATGAACTGGGTATCGATGAAGGTGTCGGCCAGCAGCACCTCGGCGCCCTGGCTCTTCCATAGAGCAAGGGCCCCAGCCTGGCCGGCCTCATCGGTGCAGTAGAGGATGCGCTTGTCGTTGGCGGCATCCAGGCGGGTGCGGTAGCCAGCCAGGGTGGTGTAAGCCTTGCCGCCTTCGCCTGGGATGGGGTCAATGCTCTCGACTTCGCCAGGCTCCTGCTCCGTGGGCGACGCACTAGTGCCAAACAGCACCAGATCGGCCACCTGGTCTGCGAATTTTTCATCCTCCATGGCGCCGATCTTGATGAAGGGGGCCAGCGACTCCCAGCTTTCGGCGTAGCGCTTGGGGTCGTCGCGATGGAGCTCCTTAAGCCGGTCGCCCACCTTCTTGGCCACGAAGCCACCGATCGAGCGCACGCGCCGGTCGGTCTGCAGGGCGGAGCGGCTTACGTTCAGGGGGATGTCGGGCGAATCGATCACGCCGCGCAGGGGCAGCAGGTAGCGGGGCACCACCTCCTTGATCGAATCGCTCACGAACACGTTGTTGCAGTAGAGCTTGATCTCGCCCTTCTCCCAGTCGGCCCGGCCAGTGGATTTGGGGAAAAACAGGATGCCCTGCAGGTTGTAGGGATAGTCGGTGTTGAGGTGCACCCACAGCAGGGGATCGCCCTGGAAGGGATAGAGGTAGCGGTAGAGCTCGATGTAGTCGTTATCGGTGAGATCCCTGGGGCTCTTGCGCCAAGGGGCTTCGCGCTTATTAACGGTTTCGCCTTCCAGCTGCACTTCCACCGGCAGGAAGTCGCAGTAGGTGGTTATTAAGGTGCGGATGCGGGCCGGCTCGATGTATTCGAGCTCCTCCTCCATCAGGTGCAGGATGACGTCGGTGCCTGGCTCGCTGCGCTCGGCCTGCTCCAGGCTGAAGTTGGGGGAGCCATCACAGCTCCAGCGCACCGCCTCCGCGCCAGCACTGGCGGAAAGGCTGACCAGCTCCACCTGCTTAGCCACCATGAAGCTGGAATAGAAGCCCAGGCCGAAGTGGCCGATGATCGCGTCGTTTTCCTGCTTGTATTTCTCGAGGAAGTCTTCGGCGCTGGAAAAGGCCACCTGGTTGATGTAGCGCTTCACCTCATCGACATTCATGCCGATGCCGTTGTCGGAGATGGTGAGGGTTTGGGCTTCGCGGTCGATGCGGATCGAAATCTTGGCTTCAGGCCCTTCGCTGCAGTCGCCAGCCATCGCCGCCATGCGCCGCTTGCTGATGGCATCCACGCCATTGCTCACCAGCTCCCGTAGAAAGACCTCATGGCCGCTGTAGACGGCCTTTTTGATGATCGGAAAGATGTTTTCGGTGTGGATCTGAATCTGGCCCTGTTCCAGCACCGTCATGGCAAGCGTTTTTGTCGTTGGGCCAAACCTTACGGAGCTTGGGCCTGCCGGCTCAAGGGCTCTGGGGGAGGGGTCTCCGAACTCACGCTTAGCTAAGTCTTAGCTTGGCTAAGTGATGAACCGCACAGCCTTCCTCCTCTCTCCTCCCTCCTGCCCCGCTCAGCCTGCCTGCTGCAGCTCGGGCTTTTCTTCGGCAAGGATGGCCCCCTGCACGGGACACACCTGCAGGCAGATGCCGCAATCGATGCAGGTGTCAAAGTCGATCCAATAAAAGTTTGTGCCCTTGCTGTTGGCACCTTGGCCGGGGTTGATGCAAGCCACAGGGCAGGCATCCACGCAATCGGCTACGCCCTCGCAGACGTTGGTAACGATCGTGTGAGCCATTGACGAATCCTAAACAGCGATCCAAACGGTACGGCCGCAGCCGCGGGCTTCGCCTAGGGCTTCAGCTTCAGCTTGATTGGCGCAGGCGCCGCTGAGCAGTTCGGCGCAGATGCCCATCTGGTGCAGGGCTTCGAGGTGATCGAGGGCTGCGGCCAGGTCTTGGTGACAGCCATAGGCCACCAGCACCGGCAGGCGGCTTTCCAGCGCCGGTGCCACCAGCTCCCGCACCGCTCCCACATCGAAGCCAAAGCCCACTCCCGCAGCCTCGCTCGGCTCTGGGCAAAAGCGACCCACCAGGGCGTCGTAACGACCGCCGCTGGCAATCTCCACCGGCACCTCCTGGCCCTGGCAGACCAGCTTCAGCACCAGGCCGTCATAGAGGGCGAAGTGGGGCTGGAAGCTCGGGTCGAGCTGCAATTGCACCCCCAGGCGCTCTGCGGCCGGGGCCACCGCTGCCAGGGTTTCGCCCAGCTCCGTTAGCAGGGGTATGGGGCCGAGCCATTGCTCCAGTTGATAAAGCACCTTGGCTGGCTCGCCGCGCAGGCGCATCAGGTTGCCCAGTCGCTGCCGATCAGAATCGGGGAGGGCCAGTTGGGCCAGCGCTAGGGGATCGAAGTTGGTGAGGGCGGCGCGGGCCGCGCCCTGCTGCTGCTCGGGCAGCTGGCGCAGCAGGGCGCTGAGCACCCCGTGGTGCCCCACCAGCAGCCGGGGTTGGTGATGGGCCTGCAGTCCAAGAGCTCCGGCGGCGGCAAGCAGCAGCCGCATCAGCTCCACATCGGCGGCGGCGGTTTGGGCCCCAAGCAGCTCCACGCCGCTCTGCAACTGTTCATGCAGACGCTGGGAGCCGCCGTCAGCCGTGGAGCTCCGGAAGGTGCTGCCCATGGCCCAGAGCCGCAGGGGGCGGGGCCGCTCGGCCAGGCGGGTGCTGGCGGCGCGGGCGATCGAGGCGGTCAGCTCCGGCCGCAACCCCAGGGGCTCATCACTTGCCAGCCGCACTAGCTCCCGGCCGTCGATGCCACCACCGGCTTCCAGGGTGTCGAGCCGCTCAAAGCTGGGCGGCGCCACTTCCTGGTAGCCCCAGAGCCGATACACAGCTGCTAGCTGATCGGCGATGCGCCGGTTGCCCTCAACTTCACGGGGGTTGAGATCCCGAACGCCAGCGGCAGGTTGCAGGGCCATTGCGGCGTTGAAGTTGGGAAGGGGTGGGCTGATCCTATGGATCGAATCAGGGGGAGTCGAGTTCGGGGGCGCCATAGCTGGCGCCGGCCAGGGGGCGGCAGGACGCCAGGCCTTCGATCAGGGCTGGTTGCAGGGTTGCTCCAGAGGCCAGGATCCGCCC
Organism: Cyanobium usitatum str. Tous; assembly: GCF_963920485.1. Lineage (NCBI taxonomy): Bacteria > Bacillati > Cyanobacteriota > Cyanophyceae > Synechococcales > Prochlorococcaceae > Cyanobium > Cyanobium usitatum. Next base: position 864,985 of record NZ_OY986431.1, read on the forward strand.
CGAGTCGATCGCGAATGCCGAGCCGTCATAGGCGCTCACCACACCGCCGGCTTGCTCCACCAGCACCACACCGGCGGCCAGATCCCAGGGCGATAGGCCCCGCTCCCAAATGCCATCGAGCTTGCCGGCGGCCACGAAGGCCAGATCCAGGGCCACCGAGCCGCCGCGGCGCACGCCCTGGCTGCGGTGGGTAAACCAGGCGAATTCGGCGTAGTTGTTGTCGAGTCGGCTGCGGCGGTCGTAGGCAAAGCCGGTGACCAGCAGGGCCTGATCGAGGCTGGGGCAGCCGCTTACGGCCAACCTGCTGCCATTGCACCAGGAGCCCAGGCCGGGGGCGGCCCAGTAGAGCTGCTCCAGGCCCGGAGCAGCTAGGGCGCCGAGCAGGGGCTGGCCGCGCCAGCACAAGCCCACCGAGGTGCCAAAAAGCGGGTAGCTGTGGGCGTAGTTGGTGGTGCCATCGAGGGGATCGACGCACCACTCCAGCTCGCCGGGCCTGGAGCGGCGTCCGCTCTCCTCAGCTAGAACGCCAATCTGCGGGGTTTCAGCCTCGAGCAGCGCCAGCACCGCTGCTTCAGCGGCATGGTCTGCTTCGGTGACCAGATCGCCGGAGCGTCCCTTCTCTCGCACCTGCTCCAAGCGGCCAAAGTGCTGGCGCAGTTGCTCGCCTCCGGCCTCCGCCGCCCGGCGCGCCACCTCCGTCAGCTGTTCGAGCTCGCCGCTGCTCAGGCCCGATTGCTCGTAGGCCGTGGTGCTGGTTGGGTTCATTCCTCCTCCAAGGGCAGGGCGCTGCGCACCTTGCCGCGGCCAAAGTGCCGGCCAAACTGCAGTTCGTAGACCTCGTCCTCGTCCTGGGTCTCCACCTCCAAGGGTCCGGTGGCCCGGGCCACACAAAGCAGTCCGTAGCCCCGCCCGCGCAGCTCCCGCGACAGCCCTAAAGCCTCGCGCTGATCGATTTCTCCGCTGATCACGCGCACGGCGCAGGCGGTGCAGCAGCCATTGCGGCAACTAAAAGGCAGGGGATCTCCCTGCTGCTCAAAGCTGCGCAGGATGTATTCCCCTTCGGGAACCTCGTGGCGAATCACCTGGCAGGTTTGACGCCAGTGAACCGTGATCGTATGGGTGCGAGTCATGCTGCTACATTGCCATCTGGTTGCCCCATTTTGCCCCTGGAGAGGTGGCCGAGTGGTCGAAGGCGCAGCACTGGAAATGCTGTATAGGGGCAACTCTATCGAGGGTTCGAATCCCTCCCTCTCCGTTATAAAGCCGGCCTTGCGGCCGGCTTTTTCATGACCTGCCGAGATTGAGAGAATCAATCCCTGGCTTGCCAAGTTGCTCAATATTTATCAGCCGAAGCGGCCGCTCACGTAGTCCTGGGTGGCCTGCTGGCCGGGGGCATTGAAGATCCGTTCGGTGTCGTTGAACTCCACCAGGTAGCCCACCTTGCCGGTGCCACCTTCCACGGCTTCGGCATTAAAGAAGGCTGTTTGATCAGCCACTCGCACGGCTTGCTGCATGTTGTGGGTCACGATGATGATCGTGTAGCTGCGCTTCAGCTCATGCATTGTTTCTTCGATCTTCAGTGTGGAGATCGGATCAAGCGCTGAGCAGGGCTCGTCCATCAAGATCACCTCAGGTTCGGTGGCGATGGCCCGGGCGATGCAAAGGCGCTGCTGCTGGCCGCCAGAGAGGGCAAAACCGCTCTCCCTAAGTTTGTCCTTGCATTCATCCCACACCGCAGCCTTACGCAGGGAGCGCTCCACCAGCTCATCCATATCGCCCTTGAAGCCGTTGATCCGGGCACCGAAGGCGATGTTTTCGTAAATTGTTTTTGGGAAGGGATTGGGCTTCTGGAACACCATGCCAATGCGCCTGCGCACCTCCACTGGATCCACCTTGGGGTCGTAGAGATCGTGGCCGTCAAAGACAACCCTGCCCTTGAGCTTGCAGCCCGGAATCAGATCGTTCATCCGATTGAGGCCGCGCAACACGGTCGATTTACCACAACCAGAAGGGCCAATAAAGGCTGTCACCCGGCCGCGAGGAATGTCCATGAAGACATTCTTCACCGCCTCAAATTTGCCGTAGGAGATGGTGACGTTCTGCAGGGACATGCAGGCGTCTCCTTTGCTAGAGGCGGCGGACTGGCTGGAGTGGAGGCTGCTGGTCATGGCTCTGAAAGGAATGGGGAAGGGGAAGGACTGGAGGTTTGGGCTTCAGACTTTGGCCATTCGGCTGATCCAGCGGGCCAGCAGGTTGGCGGCCAGGATCATCATCACCAGCACAAATGAAGCGGCCCAGGCAAGTTCGTTTTGGGCCTCATAGGGCATGATCGCGAAATTGAAGATCAGCACCGACATGGTGGCGATCGGGTTAAACACGCCCTCAGGCCAGAAGGGTGAGAAGAGTGCCGTGAATATCAAGGGAGCCGTTTCGCCGGCGGCTCGGGCGATTGACAGCACAATGCCAGTGGCTATCGGAGTGAAGGCCGACGGCAAGGTGATCCGCGTCACGGTCACAAACTTGGAAGCACCCACTCCGTAGGCACCCCAGCGCAGCTCCTGGGGCACCAGCTTGAGACCCTCATCGGTGGTCTTAATCACGGTGGGCAGCATCAACACCGAAAGGGCGATGCCGCCAGCCATGGCGCTGTAGCTCTGGTCGAAAAATATCCGGGTGGCAACGACAATGCCGTATACGAAAACACCACTAATGATCGACGGCACGCCGGCTAAAACGTCGTTGCCGAAGCCGACAAACTGGGCAAACCAACCGCGACTGGAGTATTCGCTGAGGTAGATGCCCCCTCCCACCCCCACTGGGATCGCAATCAAGGAGGCGATCAGGGTCACCAAGATTGTGCCAAGGATGGCGTTGCCGATACCGCCTCCCTCCAAGCCGGGGGGTGGTGGCAGCTGGGTGAACAGGCTGGCGCTGATCAGGCGACCGCCCTGCATCAACACGTGGAACAGGACCAGCACCAGCGGCAGCACCGCTATGGCTGCGAATACGCCAGCGATACTGGTGAACAGCAGGTTGAGTCGGTTGCGGCGCAGGCCTGGGTCGAATTGCAACGGCCGTCGGTCAAACAGGGCGGTGTTGTCGTAGGTGATCGGAGAGGGGTTAGCCATGGTGGTGTGATCAGTAACGCAGGCTGAGACGACGGACGAGCCATTGAGCCGCCACATTCACCGCAAATGTGAGCAGCATCAGGATCAAGGCGGCATACATAAGCGCCGATACCTGGATGCCATCGGCTTCACCAAACTGGTTGGCAAGCATCGCTGCGATCGTGTTGCCCGGGGCAAGCAGCGATAGATCGAAGTTGAGGGCGTTGCCAACAATCATCGTGACCGCCATGGTTTCCCCCATGGCCCTACCCAGGGCAAGCATCACACCGCCAGTTATGGCCGAAACGGCGGCTGGCAAGATCACGCTGAAAATGGCTCCCCAGCGGGTGGTGCCTACGCCGTAGGCCCCCTGGCGCAGCTCAATCGGCACCTGGTTGAGGGCATCTCGTGAGATGGCCGTGATGATCGGCAGCACCATCACCACCAGGATCAAGATGGCCGGGGCCATGCCAGGACCCTGGGGCACGGTGTTGAAGAAAGGAGTCCAACCCAAAAGGCTGTGCAGCAGATTGAGGGCTGGGCGGATAGCCGGCTCCATCACAAAGATGGCCCAAAGCCCGAGCACCACCGAAGGGATGGCGGCAAGTAGTTCCACCATCAAGCCAATCGCCTCCCGCAGGAAGCTGGGGATCAGGTCTTCGGTGATGAAGATCGCCGTGCCCACACCCAAGGGAATGGCTATTGCCAGCGACAGGATCGAGGTCACCAACGTGCCGTAGATGGCGATGAAGGCCCCGTATTCCTCGTTGACTGGATCCCAGCTGGAGGTAGTGAGGAAGCTGAGTCCAAAGCTGGAGATCGCCTCCCGGGCCCCTTGGAACACGGTGAGAAATATGCCCAGCAGCACGATTGCTACAAAGGAGGCAAGCACCAGCGTTAACTGCCGAAAGCCGAGGTCAATCAGCTTTTCCGAGGGTGGGCGGCGACGCAGGGTGAAGGCGTCAGCAGCAGGATTGCGGTTTGGATTCACTGGGCCTGAGCCCGCTGGGCTGGAGTCCGTCAGCATGGGTAGGGATGGCTTTGCATCGGTCAGCGCTGAGCGGCCGATCCACCCGAAATCTACGAAGCGCTGCACTCCCCGCCGTTTAAGCAGTGATTAACGTCTGGGAGCCCGTTAGTTTTGGACTTCCACAGCGCGGGGCTGAGCCGCCGTTTTCATGGGTCGACGGGGTTCCAGCCGCATGCTTTTACCTAAAGGGGTGCCATGTCCCGCATAGTTGGCATCGACCTAGGCACCACAAACTCAGTGGTGGCGGTACTGGAGGGCGGCCGTCCCCAGGTGATCGCCAGCGCTGAAGGCGGCCGCACCACCCCCTCGGTGGTGGGCTTCAGTCGCGACCAGGAGTTGCTCGTCGGTCAGCTGGCCCGGCGTCAGCTTGTGCTCAACCCACGCAATACCTTCGCCAACCTCAAGCGTTTCGTTGGCCGGCAGTGGGACGAGCTCGAGGAGGACAGTCTTTCGGTGCCCTACAGCGTGCGGGCCAACGACCAGGGCAACGTGCGGGTGGTGTGCCCAGCCACCGAACGGGAATACGCCCCTGAAGAGCTGGTTGCCAGCGTGCTGCGCAAGCTCTGTGATGACGCCGCCACCTACCTCGGCGAACCCGTGGAGGCGGCGGTGATCACCGTGCCGGCCTACTTCAACGACGCCCAGCGCCAGGCCACCCGCGATGCCGGCCGCCTGGCTGGGATCAGCGTTGAGCGGATCCTCAATGAGCCCACCTCGGCAGCCCTGGCCTACGGCTTCGATCGCAGCACTGTCAAGCGGGTGCTGGTGTTTGACCTGGGCGGTGGCACCTTTGATGTGTCCGTGCTGCGCATCGCCCAAGGGGTGTTCGATGTGAAGGCCACCAGCGGTGACACCCAGCTGGGCGGCAACGATTGGGACCGGCGCATTGTTGATTGGCTGGCCGATGCCTTCCTGACAAAGCACAGCATTGATCTGCGCCGGGACCGCCAGGCCCTGCAGCGGCTCACCGAAGCAGCGGAGAAAGCCAAGATCGAGCTCAGTGGTGTGCAGAGCACACCGATTTCCTTGCCTTTTATTGCCACCGGCCCCGACGGGCCGCTGCATATCGAAACCACCCTGGAGCGGCGAGTGTTTGAGGGCCTCTGCCCCGATCTGCTTGATCGGTTGCTGCGGCCGGTGCAACGGGCCCTGCGGGATTCGGCCTTCGCGGCCGAAGACATCGACGACGTCGTGCTGGTGGGCGGCTGCACCCGCATGCCGATGGTGCAGCAGATGGTGCGCACCCTTATTCCGCTGGAGCCCTGCCAGTCGGTGAACCCCGACGAGGTGGTGGCGATCGGTGCTGCGGTGCAGGCGGGGATCCTCACCGGTGAGCTGCGCGATCTGATGCTCAACGACGTCACGCCCCTTTCGCTGGGTCTGGAAACCATTGGCGGCGTGATGAAGGTGCTGATCCCCCGCAACACCTCGATCCCGGTGCGCAAGAGCGATCTGTTCAGCACGTCTGAGGCCAACCAAAGCTCGGTGGAGATCCACGTGCTGCAGGGGGAGCGGCAGATGGCGCTTGATAACAAGAGCCTGGGGCGTTTTCGTCTCTCTGGCATTCCGCCGGCGCCCCGGGGTGTGCCCCAGGTGCAGGTCTCCTTCGACATCGATGCCAATGGCCTGCTGCAGGTGTCGGCGACCGACCGCACCACCGGGCGTCAGCAGAGCGTCAGCATCCAGGGGGGCTCCAACCTCAGCGAGGAGGAGATCACCAAGCTGATTGAGGAGGCCGATCTCAAGGCCAGCGAGGATCGGCGCAAGCGAGCCGAGATTGATCGCCGCAACCGCGCCCAAACCCTGGTGGCCCAGGCTGAGCGCCGGTTGCGCGACGCGTCCCTTGAACTGGGCCCCTACGGCGCCGAGCGCCAGCAGCGCTCGGTGGAGATGGCCCTGCGCGATGTGCAGGATTTGCTGGCTGCCGACGACCTGGTGGAGCTGGAGCTGGCCGTGAGCCAGCTCCAGGAAGCTCTCTTTGGTCTCAACCGCCGCCTGCAGAGCGAACGCAAGGCAGAGCAGGGGCCCCTGCAGGGGCTCAAGAACACCCTGGGCTCGCTCAAAGATGAGTTGTTTGCCGATGATGACTGGGATGACTGGAACCGCCCTGGCAGTGATCCCTGGGCTGCTCCCCCCAGTCGCTACGACCGGGATCCCTACCGCGAGCCCTATCGCGAATCTGAGCCGCTAGCCCGCGAACGGCGGCCCCGCAGCGACTCAGATCCCTGGGGGGATGGTTCTTACCGGTGACCTCTAGCCCCGCCGCCCCGGCCGACTACTGGTCGGTGCTGGGCCTCGAGCCTGGCGCCGATGCCAGCAACCTCAAACGGGCTTTCCGGGCCCAGGCCCGCCGCTGGCACCCCGATCTCAATGGCAACGACCCGCTGGCGGAGGAGCGCTTCAAGCTGGTCAACGAGGCCTATGCGGTGCTCTCAGATCCGCGTCGCCGCCAGGTCTGGGAGGCCGGTGTGCCCGCTGACGGCCCGGGTCGGGAGTCCCAGGATCCCTTTGCTTCCGGTTTCCCGGACTTCGAGGCATACCTCGAGGTGCTTTTCGGTGAGCGCCGCCGTCCCCGCCGGGCTGCCGAACCCGAGTGGCAGGAACCGGAGCCCGAGCCTCCTGAGGAAAACCCGCCTCAGGCTTCTGGATCGGTAACTGCCGCGCCGCCGCCGCCGCCACCGGTGCGGGCTTCCAGCGACCAGGAGAGCCTGGTGGAGCTGACGCCGGAGCAGGCGTTGCAGGGGGAGCGGCTGGAGCTGGAGCTGGCTGATGGCACGGCGGTGGAGGTGTGGACCCCTCCTTTTGCCGGCGATGGCTGGCGCCTGCGGCTGGCGGGGGTGACCCCTGGCGGTGGTGACCACTTCCTGCAGTTGCGGGTGCGCACCGAGGAAGGCCTGCGCATCGACGGCCTGAGAGTGCTTTACCCCCTCGAGCTGACCCCAGCGGAAGCGGCCCTGGGCTGCCAGGTGGTGGTGCCCACCCTGCGCGGGCCGGTGAAGCTGCGGGTGCCGGCCGGCTCCTCCAGCGGCCGCTTGCTGCGCCTGCGGGGGCGGGGCCAGGAGTGGGCTGAGCAGCGCGGCGACCAGCTGGTGGAGGTGCGGATCCTGGTGCCGGAGCAGCTGGGTGAGGCGGAGGCAGCCCTCTACAAACGGCTGCAGGAGCTCGCCGACGACCCCGACGACCAGCACCGGTGACACACTGGAGGGCCATTGCCCCATGCCGCGACCCATGCCGGTGCATGTGCTGCTGTTTGATGCCGGAACCGATCAGGAAGGCATCCATTCGTTGGAGCTAAATGGCCGCACGGTGGTGCTGCTGTTTGAAGACAGCGACGATGCGGAGCGCTACGCCGGTCTGCTCGAAGCCCAGGATTTCCCCGTGCCCACCGTCGAGCCGCTCGACCGCGAGGAGATGGAGCTTTTTTGCGGCGAGGCTGGTTATGAGGCCCGCTTTGTGCCGGCGGGCTTCCTGCCCCAGAGCGCTGAAGACCGGCTGCTGATTGCGCCGCCTGAGCGCAACATGGACGTAACCAACTGGCAGGAGCAGCGGGAGCAGCAGGAGCAGCAGGCAGGCGACACCTCCCCTGATCCCAGCCTCGAAGCCTTCCGCCGCCAGTTGGAGGGACTGCTGTGACAAGCCCTCCTGAGAGCGGGCCTGATCGCGGCCACCTGCTCACCGAGCAGGCCAATCCCCTCAGCGAGCGGCTCGACCAGCTGCCCACCGACGAGCTGGTGGGCCTTTTTTGTGCCAACGAACGGGAGCCCCAGCGGGCCCTGGAAGCGGCGGCCCCGGCCCTGGCTGCTGCCGTTGATGCCATCGCTGCCCGTTTGCAGGCCGGCGGGCGACTTTTTTACCTAGGGGCGGGCACCTCCGGCCGGCTTGGGGTGCTCGATGCGGCCGAGTGTCCGCCAACCTTCTGCACGGCGCCTGAGCTGGTGCAGGGCGTGCTCGCTGGCGGCGCCCCAGCCCTGCTGCGCAGCTCCGAGGGCCTGGAGGATCTGGCAGCTGCTGGCCGCAGCGACCTGGAGGAGCGCGGCTTTGGCCCGGCCGATTGTTTGGTGGGCATCGCCGCTGGCGGCACCACTCCCTACGTGCTGGGGGCTCTGGAGCACGCCCAGGCGATTGGAGCCCTGGCAATCGCCATGGCCTGCGTGCCAGCCGAGCAGGTGCCGATGCCCTGCTCCATCGACATTCGCTTGCTTACGGGCCCTGAACTGCTGGCGGGCTCCACCCGGCTCAAGGCCGGCACCGCCACCAAAATGGCCCTGAACTTGCTCTCCACCGGCGTGATGGTGCGCCTGGGCAAGGTGCACGGCAACCGCATGGTGGATGTGGCCGTCACCAACAGCAAGCTGGAGGATCGGGCCCTGCGCATCCTGCGCGATCTGGCGGGGCTGGAGCGGCAGCGCGGCCGGGAACTGCTGCAGCAGAGCGGCGGCTCCGTGAAGTTGGCCCTGCTGATGGCCGCTAGCGGCCTGGATGCGGCTTCCGCTTCAGCCCACCTGGCCAGCCATGGCCCCAGCCTGCGCCAGGCCCTGGCGGCCTGCGGCGCTCAGCTGAAGGGGCCCCAGTAGGGAGCCGTAAACAGGTCGAGCTTGCGGCGGGTGGCGGCAGGCACGTGCTCCTTGGGCGTCATTAGGGCATGGCGCAGGGCCTGGTGGGCGCTGCTGGTGGGTCGCTGGGCCTCAACCCGCTGGGCAGCTAGCCGCACGATCTGCTGGGCCAGGCTGGCGTTGGCCTGCAGGTTGGCGATCACCATTTCCACTGTCACCGAGGCGTGTTCCTGGTGCCAGCAGTCGTAGTCGGTCACCATCGCCAGGGTGGCGTAGGCGATCTCCGCTTCCCGGGCCAGGCGCGCTTCGGTGTGATTTGTCATGCCGATCACTTCGCAGTCCCAGGAGCGGTAGAGCTCCGATTCGGCCCGGGTGGAGAAGGCTGGCCCCTCCATGCAGAGGTAGGTGCCGCCGCGGTGCAGCGTGCGGCCTTCGGGCATCAGGCTTTCGGCCACATCGGCCAGCAGGCGGCTCAGCGCCGGGCAGAAGGGCTCGGCGAAAGCCACATGGGCCACCAGCCCCTCGCCAAACAGCGTCAGCGGCCTTTGATGGGTGCGATCGATGAATTGATCCGGCACCAGCATGTCGAGGGGCTGAACCTGCTCCTGCAGGGAGCCCACCGCGGACAGCGACAGGATCCAGCGCACGCCGAGGGAGCGCAGGGCCCAAAGGTTGGCCCGGTAGGGCACCTCGGTGGGGGTGTGGCTGTGATGGCGGCCATGACGGGCCAGGAACACCACCTCCAGATCGCCGATACGGCCTAGGCGCAGGGCATCGGAGTGGGCTCCGTAGGGCGTTTCGATCGTGAGCTCTTGAATGTCTTCGAGGCCCTCCATGGCGTAGAGACCGCTGCCCCCCAGGATCCCCAGGCGGGCGCGGCTGAGATCGATGCCGTTAGGGGAGTTGGGGGTGGGGCTGCTCATCGGCGGCGGGGTCTGGCGACGGGGCGTTGTAAGGGATCGGTCCGGCAGGACCGTGACCCATTCTCAGCACGGCGTTTCAGCCGGTTGGCCCTTGCCACCCCATAAAATCGGCCTTTGTTCCCTGCCGCCGTGACCAAAGCCTTGATGGAGACCGACGCCGGCACCATCGAACTCGAACTGTTCGAGGCCGATGCACCCAACACCGTGGCCAACTTCACCAAGCTCGCCAAGGAGGGCTTCTACGACGGCCTGGCCTTCCACCGTGTGATCCCCGGCTTCATGGCCCAGGGCGGTTGCCCCAATAGCCGTGAAGCCGCCCGTGGCACCGCCGGCACCGGCGGCCCCGGCTACCAGATCAACTGCGAGATCAATAGCCAGAAGCACCAAGCGGGCAGCCTGGCCATGGCCCATGCCGGCAAGAACACCGGCGGCTCGCAGTTTTATATCTGCCACGGAGCCCAGCCCCACCTCGATGGCGTGCACACCGTGTTTGGCCTCACCGGCAACATGGAAGTGGTCACGGCCCTCAAGAACGGCAGCCGGATCAACAAGGTGACCATTCAGGACTGAAAGCTGACAATCCAGGACTGAGTTAGCGCCAGATCAGAAAGGCACCGGGCTGAACTATCAGGTCGGTGCCCAGATCTGCAAGGGGCCGCTGCTCTGATTCCAGGTCAGCGCTGGGGTGACTGCTGCGTTGGCCATCAGGGGCTAATAGCAGGCTCAGCCGTTCGGTTTTGGGCCAGCCGCCCATCAGCACCAGCGCGGCAGCAACGGCCCCCACTCCACTGCCGGCATGGTCGAGGCCACTGAGTAGCAATGCCAGCTGGGGCTGGTCGAGCAGGGCCAGCAGCCTTGGATGCTCCTCTCGCTCCACCTGCAGCCCCTGCTTCAGGGCCCAAAGCTGCAGCTGCTCCAGCTGACCGCTGGTAGCCGCCTGGCCGTGCCAGGCCAGCACTGCCGTGGGTCCGCCGATCGGGCAGGAGGGACCATCACCCATCAGGTGGCCAAGTTTGATGCGCTTGGTTTGGAGGTAGGCGGCGTTGTGGCTGCCGGCATCCATCACCAGCGGCACCCGGTCTTCGACCTGCAGGCCATAACCACCGAGGCCTGCGATTTTGCGCGGGTTGTTGGTGATCAGGCGCAGGCGCTGGATGCCTAGGTCGCTGAGAATTTGAGCGCCAACCCCGTAGTTGCGCAGATCGGCAGCAAAGCCAAGGCGTTCATTGGCTTCTACCGTGTCGAGGCCGGTGTCCTGCAGGGAGTAGGCCTTGAGCTTGTTGATCAGGCCAATGCCGCGGCCCTCCTGGCGCAGATACACCACCACCCCAACGCCGGCGGCTTCGATCATGCGCAGGGCAGCTTCCAGCTGGGGCCGGCAGTCGCAGCGCAGCGAACCAAAGGCATCTCCTGTGAGGCACTCGCTGTGCACCCGCACCAGCACCGGCTCCTTAGCCAGCTGCGGTTGGCCTTTGATGATGGCAACGTGCTCGCTGCCATCGAGTTCGTTGCGGTAGCCGATGGCGCGGAAGTCGCCGAAGGCGCTGGGCATGGCCGCTTCCGCCTGGCGCTGCACGAAGCGCTCGGTATCGAGGCGGTAGCTGATCAGTTCGGCAATGCTGATCAGGCGTAATCCGTGGCGTTTGGCGTAGGCAGCCAGCTGGGGTAGCCGGGCCATGGAGCCGTCGCTGTTTTGAATTTCGCAGATCACCCCGGCGGGATAGAGGCCCGAAAGCCGGGCCAGATCAACGGCGGCCTCGGTGTGTCCAGCGCGCTTCAGTACGCCGCCTTGCTTGGCCCGCAGCGGAAAGATGTGGCCTGGCCGGCGCAGGTCGGCCGGACGGGTGTGGGGGTGGATCGCCACCTGGATGGTGCGGGCGCGATCGTCGGCGGAAATTCCCGTGCTGACGCCGTTTTCTGGGCCCGCATCGACGCTCACCGTGAAGGCGGTCTGGTTGCTGTCGGTGTTGCGATCCACCATCAGCGGCAGATCCAGGGCATCGAGTCGTTCACCCTCCATGGCCAGGCAGATCAGGCCCCGGGCTTCGGTGGCCATGAAGTTGATCTGCTCGGGCGTTGCAAACTGCGCGGCGCAGATCAGATCGCCTTCATTTTCCCGATTTTCATCGTCTACCACCACGATTGATTCGCCGTTGCGGATCGCGGCGAGACCATCGGCAACTGAGTCAAAGGCGATTCGCTCTTCCCCGTTCAAAGCGGCCTCCGGGCTGGAACCGGATGGCAAGGGTGAGGAACTCGAGTCGCGCAGGAGGGTCAACGGAGTGCGGGCGGGGACTGGGCCCTGGCGCAATCATCCTTTATAAAGCCCCTTCGTCCTGCCCCCGGGCCTTGCCATGGCCAACAAGCGTGTTGCGGTGATCGGGGCCAGTGGCTACGGAGGCCTGCAGACCCTGCGCCTGCTCCACCAGCACCCTGCCCTGGATGTCAGCTTCTTGGGCGGCGAGCGCAGCAGCGGCAAGCGCTGGAGTGAGCTGGTGCCCTTTTTGCCCCTGGCCGGCGACCCGGTGGTGCAAACCCCAGACCCCGATGCCATCGCAGCGGCGGCCGATTTCGCGGTGCTGAGCCTGCCCAACGGACTGGCGGCCCAGCTGGTGCCGCCCCTGCTGCAGCGGGGTGTGCGGGTGGTTGATCTTTCCGCCGACTACCGCTTCAGCAGCCTCGGCCGTTGGCAGGAGGTGTATGCCAGCGAGGCCCGGGAGGTGCCCCGCAGCGATGACGACCTCTGCGCTGAGGCCGTCTATGGCCTGCCCGAATGGGAGGCGGAGGCGATTCGCACCGCCCGCTTAATAGCTGCTCCTGGCTGTTTCCCCACGGCCTCCCTGCTGGGGCTGCTGCCGTTCTTGAAGCAGGGTCTGATCGACACCACCGGCATTGTCATCGACGCCAAAACCGGCACCTCCGGAGGTGGTCGGGCTGCCAAGGAGCACCTGCTGCTGGCGGAATGCTCCGAGGCGGTTGCTCCCTATGGGGTGGTTGGCCATCGCCACACCAGTGAGATTGAGCAGCTGGCTAGCCGGGTGGCGGGCCATGAGATCCAGCTGCAGTTCACCCCGCACCTGATGCCGATGGTGCGTGGCCTGCTGGCCACCGTCTACTGCCGTCTGCGCGACCCGGGCCTTACCGCTGAAGACTGCGCCACTCTGCTGGCGTCGGCCTACCGCCAGGCCCCCTGCGTTGAGGTGCTGCCGGTGGGCACATATCCCTCCACTAAATGGGTGCGCCAGACCAACCGGGCCCTGCTCTCGGTGCAGGTGGATCCCCGCACCGGCCAGCTGATCGTGATGGCTGCCATCGACAACCTGGTCAAGGGCCAGGCCGGTCAGGGGGTGCAATGTCTCAACCTGATGGCCGGGCTTGAGCCCACCGCCGGCCTGCCGTTGCTGCCCTTCTATCCCTGAGCTGCGAGGTGCTGAGCTGCGAGGTGCTGGGCGGTGAGGTGCTGGGCGGTGAGGGCTACCGCCAGGGGCAGGATGCGGTGCTCCTGGCGCTGGATGCGGGCGCTGAGGCTGGCGTGGTCGTCCGTTGCTAACACCGGCACCGCCGCCTGCACCAGGATTCGCCCTGCATCAACCTCCTCGCACACCTGGTGGGCAGTGCAACCGGTCAGGGTGACCCCCGACGCCAGGGCCTGGCCCACCGCATCAAGGCCGCGGAAGCTGGGCAGCAGCGAGGGATGAATGTTGATCAGGCGCTCGGGGAAGGCGCCGATCAGGGTGGGCGTCACGACGCGCATCCAGCCCGCCATCACCACCACATCAACGGAGGCTGCCTGAAAAGCCGCCACCAGGGCCTCGTCGAGGGCCTCGCGGCTGGCCACCCTGCGGTGGTCATGCACTTGGCAAGGTATGGCGAGGCGCTCGGCCCGTTGCTGGGCACCGCAGCCGGGGTTGTTGACCACCAGCAGGGCCACCTCTGCCTGGAGCCTGCCTTCAGCGCAGGCTTGCACCAGGGCTTCAAAGTTGCTGCCGGCTCCGGAAGCCATCACCCCTAGCCGCAGGATTGGCTGGGCGCTGGCCCAATCCGCTGGCAATTCCGGTGGCAATGGCCACTGGACGCAGGTCTCTTGATCGCTAGGGTCTGAAAAAGCGGGCATTGCGCCGTGTCCCACCTCACCATCCTGCCCACAGTGCTGCGCGATGCCGAGGGGCTCGCAGCCAGCTTGGTGGCCCTGGGCCACACCCCCATCTATGGCGGGGTGCTTAAGGGCTTTGCCGCCGAGCGCCAGCCAGTTCTTTTGCAAGTTGTTTTGCCGGGTGGTGAAAGGTTGGGCTGGCAGCGCCACCGCGACGGCTCCCTTGCCCTGGTCGGCGACCTGCAGCGCCTCAGCCGCTCCCAGAGCCTGCAGCGCCTGCTGGGCGCCATCACCCGCCGCTACGCCGCCGAGCTGGCCCTGCGCCAGGCCGCCAGCGCCTTTCCTGGGGCCCAGGTGAGCGTGGCGTCCTGACGCCGTGCCTGAGCTGCATCTCGACCTCACCGCCTGCCACCAGCACCTGGTGCGGGTCCGCTTGCTCCACACTCCCCGCCAGCTGAGCCTGCGCCTGGCCCTGCCGGCCTGGACTCCCGGCTCCTACCTGATCCGCGACTATGTGCGTCAGCTTGAGGGTCTGGAAATCACTCAAGCTGTACACCAGCTGGAGGCGCGCCGCACCAGCCCGAGCAGTTGGCAGCTAGAGCTGCCCAGCCTCGATCAAGTTGAAATCAGCTACGCGGTGCTGGCCGCCGAGCTCACGGTGCGCACCTGTCATCTCGACGGCGACCACGGCTTTCTTGCTTTGGCAGCCGTGGTTCTGGAGCTGGAGGGGGAGCGTTGGTCGCCCCACCGGCTGCAGCTCAGTCTTCCGCCCAGCTGGGAGGCCTTCGTGCCCCTGCCAGAGCTGCAGGGCTCGCCGCAGGGCTGGCTTGCCGCCGATTTCGACCAACTAATCGATTCGCCGGTGGAGGTCGGTCCCCATCGCCCCCATCACTTCAGCGTCGCCGGTGTGCCCCACCGCTGGGTGAGTTGGGGCCGCGATCTGCAAGGCGCTGATCTGCTCGACAGTGATCCCCAGCTGCTCAGCGATCTCGAAAAGGTTTGCCTGGCCTGCTGCCGGTTGATGGGCGTGGAGCGACCCGCGGCCGACCACTACCTGTTTGTGCTGCACCTCACTGAAAGCGGTTATGGCGGCCTGGAGCACGACTGCAGCACGGTGTTGCAGTTTGGCCGCCGGGTCCTGGCCAAGCCTGATGGGCGCCGCAAGTTGCTGCAGCTAGCCGCCCATGAATACCTGCACCAGTGGAACGTGCGCCGGCTGCGGCCCGCCGAATTAAGCCCCTATCGCTACGACCAGGCGGTGGTGGTGCCCACCCTCTGGTTTGCCGAGGGAATCACCAGCTATGTGGATCAGCTGTTGCCCCACTGCGCCGGCTGCAGCAGCGAGGCGGAGCTGCTCGAGGATCTGGGCGCGGATCTGAGCCGCTATCTGCTCAGTGCTGGGCGGCGCTTGCAGAGCCTGCGCGCCAGCAGTGAGGAGGCCTGGGTAAAGCTCTACCGCCCCGATGCCTACTCCCCCAACAGCCAGGTCAGCTACTACCTCAAGGGTGCGGTGCTGGCCCTGGTGCTGGACCTGCACCTACGCCGTGCCGGCAGCGGCCTGCCCGTGGTGCTGCGGCAGCTTTGGGCCAGCCATGGCGCCGTGGGGCGGGGTTACCAGGAGGCAGACCTGATTGCTGCCTTTGCCAGCCAGGCGCCTGATCTAGCTGAGCTTTTGCCCCGCTGGCTCAGCTCCTGTGAGGATCCGCCCCTATTTGGCTATCTGGCCGATGTGGGCCTGCGGCTTGAACCCCGGCTGGCCTCCAGCCAGGAGCTGGGCTGCCGCTTGGAGCCAGGCAGCGGTGGCTTGGTGCTGCAGCGGTTGGGCCGCGATGGACCGGCCCAACGGGCGGGGCTGGTAGTGGGCGATGAATGGATTGCCCTCGATGGCCTGCGCCTGCGCAGCATTGACGATTTGATGGTGCAGCTGCAGCCGGAGGCTCCCCTGATTCCGCACCAGCTGCTGTTCTGCCGGGACGGTTTGGTGCGCAGCACCGTGCTGCTGCCAACGGCACCAGCAGTGGAGAGCTGGCAGCTTCAGCTCGATCCCGCCACTACTGATCCCGGCTGTGCTGAGCGCCGCCGCCGCTGGCTGGGCCTTGAGGCGGCATGAATTCCAACCCCCGGCCTCTCTGGCTTGCCCTAGGCGCCGGCGCCATGCTCGCCCTGGGCGGGCTTGGCTGGCTGGCTCGCGACCTCTCAGCCCAACCGAGTGGCGGCCAGAAGCGCCCCAGCCTGCTCGAGCTGCTCCAAGAGGTGCGCCAGGCTCCTGCAGCGCCTGAGCCGGGCCGTCGGGCGGCACCGGGGCCTCCGGCCCATCGGCCCTGGCAATCCCCCCTGCGGGCGAGTTGCGCTCCCGGCGATCCAGCCCAGCGTTTAAGGCTGCAGCAATTGGCAGAAAGGGTCCAAACCTCCCCGGCTCGGGTGCAGATTCACCCCACCAACTTTGGCGAGCGTTTCAATCGTGATGCCTACGGCAATCCGGTGGATCCCACACCCCAGCTGGTGGTCCTGCACGAAACGGTTTATGGCATTGGTTCAGCCATCAACACCTTCGTGACGCCCCATCCCCGCGATGAAGATCAGGTGAGTTACCACACCTTGATTGGTGGCGATGGCTCGGTGGTGCAGGTGCTCGATCCTTCCAAACGGGCCTTCGGGGCTGGTAATTCGGCCTTCAAGGGCCGCTGGGATGTAACGAACGCCAAGGTGGGAGGTTCGATCAACAACTTCGCCCTGCACATCAGCTTGGAAACGCCCCTCGATGGCGAGGACGACGGACCAGCCCATAGCGGTTACACCTCAGCCCAATACGACGCCCTGGCGGCCCTGCTAGCTGGCTGGATGCAGAGGTTCCCCATCCCCCCGTCAAACATCACCACCCATCGGGCCGTGGACCTGGGCGGGGAGCGAGCTGATCCCCGCAGCTTCCGTTGGTCTGAGATGCAAACCCGGCTGCAAAACCTCGGCCTGCTTTGCAAGAATTGATTAAATCAGTGAACCTGATTAAATCAGCGGTGCTGGAGCCTGTTTGCGGGTGGCATAAAGCAGAGCATGGAGTTCGGGATCCTGCATGGTGCGCAGGATGCGGCGGGGGTAGTCGAGCTTGCCGTTGTGCAGGTAGGCCAGGGTGGCTAGGGCCTTGGCATCCCGAGGGTTGCCGCTGGCCTGCAGGGGGCGCTGGGGCAGCTCGAGGGCGCGGCTGAGGCGGGCGAATTTGCCCACCAGCAGCATCACGTTGCGTTCCGGATCGAGCAGCTGGTTGCGGGCCTCGGTGATTTCGGCTTCGGAGGCATTGGCCGGCAGAAGGCCCTGGTGAACCATTTCGCCCAGGCTTAGCTGGGCCGGGCCATGGGTCCTGAATAAGCCTGAATGGGCCGCTAGGGGCAGATCTTCGCCCGGTTTGGCGTGCCGCATTTCGTCAAACAACACTGCCGTCACCAACAGGGGATTGATCCTCTGGCGCCGGGATTCAGCCAGGATTAGGGGACGAAGCTCGACTAGGCGCCCCAAGGTGTGGCTGCGTAGCGGCTCAAATTGGTCGAGACCACTGGTGAATAACTGGGCCAGACGGGGCTGGGGGCCGTGGACACCAAAGCGGCGCTGCAGCTCCTTCAGTTCATCTGGTGAAAATTGCAGCGGATCAGCAGGTTGCCCCGAGCCGGCAGCGGAGCTGATGCTGCCGCTGAGCCCGGGATCAATTAGCAGCAGGGGCGTTTTTGGACCTTTAGACAGGGGGAAGCTTGCAACAGCAAGCAGGACTGCTGTGAGGCCGGTGAGACGCCGAACCCCTACCAGCCGCTTGCCTAGGGCAAGCCAGCGCCGATAGCTGGTGGGGTTAAGCACAAACAATCATTGATGATTGTTTGATCTTAAGGAATTTTCCTGGGTTATTCCCCTGACTACGGAACGGTCTTCCGTCCGGCCCTTGTATTGGTGCTGGGGCGGGGTCAGATCTAAGTTCTGGCGACGAGAGCGGCTTGAGCCGCAAGCCCATGCTTGCCAATTTTGATGGCTCCAACGCCCAGATCCAATGGCAACGCTTCTGCGACTTGCTTTGGTATGAAAGCGATCTTGGTATCTGGCTCGATGTGAGTCGCATGGCGATCGGCCAGGCCGATCTCGATGCCTTGGCTCCCCGATTCGACCTGGCCTTTGCGGCGATGGCCGCCCTGGAGGGTGGTGTGATCGCCAATCCGGATGAACAGCGCCAGGTTGGCCACTACTGGCTGCGCACCCCAGAGCTGGCACCAGACGCCGCCACCACCGCGCACATCAACGCCGAGGTGGAGCGGATTGAAACCTTTGGCCGCGAGGTGCTCGACGGCAGCCTCTGTGCTCCCAATGGCCAGCCTTTCACCGACGTGCTTTGGATCGGTATTGGCGGTTCTGGCCTCGGCCCGCTGCTGATGGTGCGCGCCCTGCAGGAAGAGGGTCAGGGTCTCCCCTTCCACTTCTTCGACAACGTTGACCCCTCCGGCATGAGCCGCACCTTGGCGGCCCTGGACGGCCGCCTTGCCACCACTTTGGTGGTGGTGGTGAGCAAGTCGGGCGGCACCCCTGAGCCCCACATCGGCATGGAGCAAGCCCAGGCCCGGCTCGAGGCCCGGGGCGGGCAGTGGGCCGGTCAGGCTGTGGCAGTCACCATGCTCGACAGCAAGCTCGACCAGGTGGCTGTGGCCGGTCAGTGGTTGCGCCGCTTTGACATGTTCGATTGGGTGGGCGGTCGTACCAGCATCACCAGTGCCGTTGGCCTGCTGCCGGCTGCCCTGGTGGGTGCCGATCTGCGCGGCTTTCTCGCCGGCGCCGCCCGAATGGACGCCCTGACCCGGGTGTCAGATCTACTCCGTAACCCGGCTGCCCTGATGGCTGCAGCGTGGTTTGTGGCCGGCCATGGCCAGGGCAAGCGCGACATGGTTGTGCTCCCCTATCGCGATCGGCTGGAGGTGTTCAGCCGTTATCTCCAACAGTTGGTGATGGAGAGCCTCGGTAAGAAGCACGACCGCGGCGGTGAGGTGGTGCACCAGGGCATTGCCGTTTACGGCAACAAGGGCTCGACCGACCAGCACGCCTACGTGCAGCAACTGCGCGATGGCATCGACAATTTCTTTGTGACCTTCATCGAGGCCTTGGAAGAGCCCAGCGATATCCCCCCCATCGGTGATGAGATCCCTGGCGACTTCCTCGATGGCTTCCTGCAGGGCACCCGTTCGGCCCTGATGGAAGGGGGCCGCCAGAGCCTCTCGATCACCCTGCGCCGCTTTGATGCCACAGCCCTCGGTGCCTTGATCGCCCTGTTTGAGCGCGCCGTCGGTCTCTACGCCGAACTGGTAAACGTCAACGCCTACGACCAGCCGGGGGTGGAGGCCGGCAAAAAGGCAGCAGCCCTGATCCTGGCCCTGCAGGAGCGGCTCGAAGCCCTGCTCAGCGATGGCCAGGAGCGCAGTTTGCAGGAGTTGCAGCTGGCCTTGGGTACGGACAGCCCAGAGAGCCTGTTCTGGATCCTGCGCCACCTTTGCGCCAATCCCCGCGGCTATCAGGTGACTGGTGACTGGGGTTCTCCGGCGGCGATGAAGTTCGCCAAGGTCTGATCAGGGAAATTCCCATGCCAGAGCCCGTTGCGACGAGCCCGGCCTCTCCCGGGCAGGTGCTGCGCGAGGTTTTTGGCTATGGCGCTTTTCGCGGGCCCCAGCAGGAGATTGTTGAGCATGTGGTGGCTGGTGGCTCGGCCCTGGTGCTGATGCCCACCGGTGGGGGCAAATCGCTTTGCTACCAGATCCCGGCCCTTTGCCGAGCCGGAACGGCGGTGGTGATTTCGCCCCTGATCGCCCTGATGCAAGACCAGGTTGAGGGGCTGCTTCAGGCGGGGGTGCGGGCTGCGGCGCTGCACTCGGGCTGTAGCGCTGAGGAAACCGCCAACACCTGGCGCTTGCTGCGGGCGGGCCAACTGGACTTGGTCTACCTATCTCCCGAGCGCTTGCTGGCGGGGGACACCCTCGAGCGGCTGGCTGCCCTACCCCTGGCCCTGTTTGCCATTGATGAGGCCCACTGCGTTTCCCAGTGGGGGCATGACTTCCGCCCGGAATACCTGCAGCTTTCGGTGCTGGCCCAGCGATTTCCCGCCGTGCCTCGGCTGGCACTCACCGCAACGGCCGATCCCCGCACCCGAGACGAGATCCGCGCCCGGCTGCAGCTGGAGCAGGGGCGGGTGTTTCTGGCCAGCTTTGATCGCCCCAACATCCGCTATTTGCTGCGCGATAAGGACGACGTCCGCCGCCAATTGCTTGAGCTGCTCGCCGATCACCGCGGCGCTTCAGGAATCGTGTATGCCCGCTCCCGCAACCGGGTGGATGGCTTCTGCCGCGATCTGCAGGCGGCGGGATATGACGCCGTTGCCTATCACGCCGGATTGGATGGGGCGGTGCGCAGCGCCGCGCTGGAGCGCTTCCGGCGCGAAAGCGGTGTGGTGGTGGTTGCCACGATCGCTTTTGGCATGGGCATCGACAAGCCGGATGTGCGCTTTGTGGCCCACGTGGACCTGCCCAAAAGCCTGGAGGCCTACTACCAGGAAACCGGCCGCGCCGGTCGGGATGGCCTGCCGGCCCTGGCCTGGATGGTGCATGGCGGCGGCGATGTGCCCCAGCTGCGCCGCTTCATCGACGACTCCGACGCGGAGCAGCATCAAAAACGGGTTGAGCACGGCAAGCTCGATGCCCTGATTGGTTTCACCGAGGCGAGCGGCTGCCGCCGTCAGGTGTTGCTCAGCCACTTCGGCGAGGCCCTGCCCGAACCCTGTGGCAATTGCGATCTCTGCCTTGAGCCAGATACGGCCGTCGATGCCACCGAGTCGGTGCGCAAGGCCCTATCAGCTGTGTACCGCACGGGCAGCCGCTTTGGTGCCGCCCATTTGGTGGATGTGCTGCTGGGGGCAGATACGGCCCGAATTCGCGAGCTCGGCCACCAGCAGCTGGGTGTGTATGGCATTGGCAAGGAGCTTGATCGCGGCCAGTGGCGCAGCCTGTTTCGCCAGCTGGTGGCCCAGGGGTTGCTGCAGGCCGACTCCGAGCGCTACGGGGCTCTGGGATTCGGCGAGGACGGGCGGCTCAAGCCTTTGCTGCGGGGTGAGACCCAGCTGCTGCTGCGGCTGCCACCAGCGAAGCGAGAGCGCCGCCGCCAGCCTGGGGTGAGCCCGGCTCCTGCTGCGGCAGAGCTGAAGCCTGATGAGGCGCCCGTGTTGCAGGCGCTGAAGGATTGGCGCCGCGAGCAAGCGCGGCAGCAGGGAGTGCCGCCCTACGTGGTGTTTCACGACCGCACCCTGGTGGAGGTGGTGGCCCGCCGGCCCCGCTCCCTGGAGCAGCTGGCCGGGATCGGCGGTGTGGGCCAGGCCAAGCTCGATCGCTATGGCGCGGCGCTACTAGCCAGCTTGGATACTGCGCTTTTGCATCAAGAGACACAAACGCCAGCTTCATGAGGCGTTACAATAAGTTCACCTTTCCTTAAGGATTCTTTTCATGGCTGACTCCGCTTCCCGCTTCGGCTTCGTTGCCTTTGCAGAAACCTGGAATGGCCGCCTGGCCATGCTCGGTTTCGTGATCGGCTTGGGCACCGAGCTGCTTACTGGCCAAGGCATCCTGGGCCAGATTGGTCTGGGCTGAGTCCAGATCGGGCCTGATCAGCTGGCTTCAAAGCCACTGCATGCCCGGGGTTTCCAGCATTTCCTGGCTGGGCCAGGCACCGAGACCTGCAAAGGCTGCCCCTAGGGCAGCCCAAACCCCCTTGCCGCTGGACAGCTCCTGTTCAGCGGCCCATTCGGTTTCAGTCACTTCAGATTCACTCAGGCCAAGAGCTTCCACAAGCTGCCGGTAAAGAGCTTTTTCTGCAGGGTTGATCGGCGAGCTGTCCTGAGGACGTTGGCCCACCTTGGCCATCATGTAGCTGAGCTTCAGCGCAAGAGCCCGGTCTTCCCCGCTAGTGAGCCTGGGAATCACTTCCGCCAGCACGGACGAATCCACTGTCCAAGCAGCTAGCTGACGTGCCGCTTCCTGGTTTGCCCCGGAGCCATCTCCGGAAGTGAAGTACTTGGCAACGAGTTTCTCGAGCAGCCCCTTTTCGTCTGCGGAAACATCCCCATCGGCCCAGGCCACGCAGCAAACCACCCTGAGCAGGTCAAGTTGACGGTCTCGCTGTGAGAGGCCTGACTCAGAGCTACTGATCTCAGAGCTACTGGGCCCAGTTTCAAGGGTCATGGCGAAGAGATGGCTTTCGCGCCATTTTGACCAGGGTTTGGCTTGCTTCTGCGGAAATCACCCCCAGATGGGGGCATACAAAGGTCGTGATCCAGATGATGATGAATTGAACACAGAACGAGGTGGGCCATGGTCCACACCACCCAAGTTTTGACAACCAGCTGCCTGGGACGCACCTGCCTCAAATGGCAGCCCGATGGCGAGCTCACCGCCCTTGATCTGCAGCTAGTGCTGGAGCGCCTTGCCCAGGTCGACGAAGATGTGGTCGCCATTCTGGATCGCACTGTCGACGAGATCCCATGTCCCTCGATCAGCTGAAGGCCTTCCTGGGCAAGGTTCAGGATGACCAGTCGCTCCGGCAAGCCGTGCAAGCCGCTGCTACTGCTGATGATGTGGCCCAGATCGGGGCAGGCCTGGGCTTTGAATTTTCTGGCGACGAGCTGCTGCGGCTCTCGGGCAAAAAAGTAGGCCGCGTAACGGTCATTAAGCAGGACTTGCCCGGTGAATACAACTAGCCGCCGTGCCGTGAACCTCGTTCGCGGTTAGACCACTTCTAGTGAACGCAGTAACAACACCATGGGCAAGCGAGCGGAACTGATCTCGGCGATTGGCTTAGGGCTCGTCGTGGCAGCTGCTGGCAGCTTGGCCGCTCTGGCCCGACCCATGGGTGGCGGCGGCTTTGGCGGACCGGGCTCAGGTGCGGGGGTGCGTCCAGGGGCGGGCTGGGGTGCCCCCGGCGCCGGGGCTCGCCCTGGTGTGGGTTGGGGTGCCCCTGGCGCAGGTCTCACCCGCGCCCCAGGGGCCTCTGCCTGGAATCCGGCCTGGGGCCGCCAAGGCGGTTACTGGTCGTCGCGCACCTGGAGCACCGGCTGGTACCGGCCCTATCCAGCGGCCTGGCCCTGGTGGGGAGCCAGTTCGGTGGCCTGGGGAGTGGGCAGCTTGGCCACGGCTGCTGCGATCACCAGTGCTGTCGATGCAGCTGCTTATCAGCAGTCAACCGTGATCGTGGTGCCCCAAACCAGCCTGCAGCTCGACTACGGCTCAATCCAAGCCCTGCCACCTAGTGGAGTGCAATTTGCCTACGGCGTTGCCGGTATGCCCCTGATGACAGCAACCAGCGATTGCAAGCTGGGGCTGATCAATGGCATGGCACCGACCACGGCTGACCAGGCCCAGGTGCTCAATGCCAGCTGCCACATCGCCTACGGCTCTAACTGAGCGGGATGGCCCCATCCCTTTTGCGGATTCGGGCCCTGGAGAAGGGCGATCTCGCCGACGTCATCGCCTGGGCCCGCGCTGAACACTTCGCGCCGGGCCAGGGAGACGTAGCGATCTACCGCCATACCGACCGCCAGGGACTCTGGGTGGGCTGCCTAAACGGTCGTCCGATTGGCTGTATCGCAGGGGTCCGCTACAACGCCGAATACGGCTTCATCGGCATGTTTCTGGTGCAACCAGAGCACCGGGGTGAGGGATTTGGCCGCCAGCTTTGGCAGCGTGCCCTGCAGCATCTGGAGGGCCTTACTTGCATCGGCATTGAGGCCGCCCCTGATCGCATCGATGACTACGCCAGCTGGGGGTTTGCGCCGGCGTCGCCAACCCATCGCTGGCAGCGGATCAGTGATGGCAACATCCCGCCAGCCCCTACCCCTGAGGGCCTGAGCCTGCTCGAGGGAAGTGCCATACCCGAGAGGGCCGTGCAGGCCTATGACGCCCAGCGGGAGCTCAGCCCTCGGCCCCACTTCCTCGCCGACTGGCTGCACCATCCAGCCGGCACGGTGCTAGCCCTGATTGGCCCAGATGGTTCATGCCACGGTTTCGGCCGGATCCGGCCTTGCTTGCTGCATCGAGGCGAGGGCTGGCGGATCGGCCCCCTGCTGGCCGACACTCCCGCCCTGGCGGCCCAGCTTCTCAACGCCCTGATGGCCCGCCATGCCGGCGTGGTGCTGATCGATGCCCCTGCCGCCAATACGCAGGCAGGGCCCCTGCTGCTGCAGTTGGGCTTTGCGGTGGTCGCCGAGACGCTGAGGATGTATCGGGGCAGCCTGCCGGCGGTTCCCCTGGGCGATGTCTACGGGTTGGCCTGCCTGGAGCTGGGCTGAGCGCGGCGGGCGGCGATGCCAGCCTCTGTGGCAGTAACAACGGCCAGTAGCAGCAGGCCGCCTAGCCCAATCAGTTGATTTTGCTGCACTAAATCAGGCATCAACACCTCATCCACGTTTTGGCCCAATACGCCTCCCGCCACAAACCAGGCCGTTGCCAGGCCTGAGCTGATCCAGTAAGCCCGCCAGCGGCGTTGATAGATGTATCCCGTACCTAAACCAGGTACCAGGTTGAGCACTACAGCCACCCAGGGACTGGAGGCGGCCAGAATTACTTCTTGGCTGATTTCCTGGCTGGCTTGATCTGGATTGCTGGTTGGGGTCATTTTTGGCGTGGCCTGGTTTGCTGCATCTGGGGCGTTGAACCTGCAGGCTGGGGTGCCGCTGATTCTTTTTGCAGTGCTCGCCGCCCTGGTGATTCTGTTGGTGATTGTGGCTGTGGCGTGGAGTCTCAATCCAAGCCGGCAGGATTTTGCCTGGTTTATCCGGCTGCGCCGCCCCCGCTGGCTGGTATTTGAGGGTTTGATTCCCGTGATTTGGCTGCTGATCTACGCCTGCTTCTACATCTCGGCCTGGCTCACCTGGCAGGCCAGCTGGAGCGGCCTGTGGATGGCGGCTTTCCTGGTGCAGCTTGTATTGGTGCAGAGCTACACGCTTGTGATCTGCCGTAGCCGCAGCCTGGGTAGGGGCACGGCCATTGGCTTTGCTGGCTGGGTGTGGGGCATGGCCCTCACCCTCGCTGTGGCTAGCGTGAGCTCGCTGGCGGCTGCTTTGCTGCTGCCTTATCTGCTCTGGAGCCCGGTGGGCACCTGGGTTACCTGGCAGATGCGTCAGCTCAACCGCTAGCCCTGGTCACCTATGGCGACTCGCGAGCCACGGCCAGGGCCGCCAGTAAGCCGCCGCCAAAACCGCTGAGATGGCCGATCCAGCTCACCCCTGGTGGTGAAAAAATCGGCAGCAGGCTCGGCAGCACCCCCGCATAGGTGACCAGGGCCAGCACCGATAGGAGCAAGGAGAGGGGCCGCTTCTCCAGCCAGCCGATCAGCAGCAGGTAGCCCAGCAGCCCGTACACGACCCCGGAGAGTCCGTGACTGCCGTTGGGCCAGAGCAGCCATACGGGAATAGCCGTGGCATAAACCCCCAACCAAACAGCCAGATAGTCGCGGCGGCCCCGCAGCAATACCAGCCAGGAGAGGGGCAGAAAGGTGAGCGAATTGGCCAGGAGATGGCCAAAACCGCTATGGCTGAAGGGAGCTGTCAGCACCCCGAGGAAGGAGCCTCCGGGCGTCATCGGCAGGTTCCAGTTGCCACCGAAAACCAGCTGGTCCACCAGCTCCTGGAGCCAGGGAATCAGCAAGATCAGCGGCGGAATCAGCAGATTGAAACCGGCTCGGGCGATCCAGCGATCCAGACGTTGGGGTAGAGATTCGCTCACGGCTCGCCCTTGAAGCTGCAGCGCAGCATGGCTAGGGCTTCATCGGGAAGGCCCAGCAGGCGATCCAGCCAGGGGTCGCCGCAAGGCGGCACACTCGCCACCCCCACCAGCAGTGCCGTGCCATCGGCGTCCATGGGCTGGCCCATGGCCCGGTGGCGTTGCCCCTGCGCCGAACCCGTGCTCAGCAGGGTGTCGATTAGCAGGTCGGGGGCGCGGTAGAGCCCAGCAATGCGGAAGCGAAAGCGGGCCCGGAAGTGCAGTTGCACAGCACCAGTTGCTGAATCAATGCTGCCCGCCAGCTGCTCAGGGGCGATGACGATCTCCAGTCCCGGGGGCAGGGGCAGTCCCAGCACCCGGGTGGTGCGCCAGTTGAGCGGCGGAATCAACAGGGTTGAGGGCTCGAAGCTCACGGTTCGCGGGCCGTCAGCTGGGCCTCGGCCGAGCTCGCCGGTTCCGCCGCCGCCGCTGGCGTCGTAGCTGAAGTGGGGATAGGCGCCGATGGCCAGGCCACACCCCTTACTGGTGGCTAGCTGCAGCGTGGCAACCCCTAACTCGGGGCTCACAGGCTGCGCAGCGCGTCTAATTCGCCGCGGCTGTGCAGTTCAGCCAGTTCGTTGTAGCCACCAATGGCGACGCCATCGATGTAGAGCTGGGGCACCGGACCCGTCTCGTCGGGTTCGATTTCCACGAAGGCAATGCCCAGGGTGCGCAGCATGCGCAGGGCCCGGCGCGAAAAGGGGCATTCCGGCCGGCCGGCGATTTCCACTCGCGGTTCGCTGCTGGCCGATGCAATAGGCGCTGAGCTGAGCAGGCCCACCAGCAGGTCGGCGCCGCGCAGCACCAGGGTGCCGTGCTCGAGGTGGCCACCCCAAACCTGGCAGCTGGCATCGGAGAAGCTCAGGTGCAGGTGCACCCCATCCGGGCTGATCGTGCCCTGCAGGGTGATGATCTCCAGCTCGCCAGCCAAAACCGTGGGTGCGCTTTTGCCAGGACAGGCAAAAGCGGCTTGGGAGAGGTTGCCCACCACACTCAGCACAAATCCGCCGGCGTTGTGGTCAAGGGCCAGCTGCTCCAGGCTGCGGCGCACATCACTGCCAGCTTCGAGGTGCAGCGGCACGGCACGCATGGCAGATACAGAAAAGAGCGCAAGGCTACGCCGGCCCATGCTGGTGAGGTTGCCCTGTTGCCATGGCCCCGGATTCCGCCCTCGCTGCGCTCAACCTGGCGGTGGTCGGTCATGTGGAGTGGGTGAGCTTTGTGGCCGTGGAGCAGCTGCCAGTTGCTGGCTCGATCGACCGGGCCACCGCTTTTCTGGAGGAACCCGCCGGTGGGGGCGCGGTGGTGGCGGTGCAGCTGGCCCGTCTCAGTGGCAAGCGGGTGCGGTTTTTCACCTCCCTGGGCCGAGACGCTACCGGCGAGCGCTCAGCGGAGCGGCTCACTGAGCTCGGCCTTGATCTGGAGGTGGCCTGGCGGGATGCCCCAACCCGGCGGGGCGTGAGCTTTGTGGATCGGGCCGGTGACCGCAGCATCACCGTGATCGGCGAGCGACTGGCCCCTTTGGCTAGGGATCCACTCCCCTGGGCTGATCTGGCTGGCTGCGATGGCGTCTTTGTGACCGCGGCCGACGCGGCAGCCCTGCAGCACAGCCGCCGGGCCCGGTTGCTCGGCGTTACGCCACGGGTTGGCTTGCCGCTCTTGGAGGCCAGCGGGGTGAGCTGCGATGCCTTGATCGGCAGCGCCCTTGATCCTGGTGAGCAGGTGCCTGCTGGCGCTCTATCGCGCCCCCCGCGACTGCGAATCGCCACCGAAGGGGCTGCTGGTGGCTGGAGCGAACCCGGCGGGCGCTTCGCTGCCCAGGCCCTGGTGGCCCCGCCGGTCGACAGTTATGGCTGCGGCGACAGCTTTGCAGCCGGGGTGCTGGCGGGACTGGCGGCTGGTTGGAGCGCAGCCGCAGCAATAGGCCTGGGCGCCCGCTGCGGCGCCGAGTGCGCCGTTGCCTTTGGTCCCTACGCCCGCCCTAACTAACCCGGTTCTGCACCAGCAGCAGCAGCCTGTTTGCCTCCGGATCCAGCAGCCAGGCCTCCACTCCGAAGGCCTCCTGGCGTGGACCGTCCAGTAGCGAGGCGCCCAGCCCAATGGCGCTCGCCAGCCAGGCCTGCAGCAGGGCCATGGCAGCTTCTGGGTTGTTTCCGCCAGCCACGCTGCGCTGCAGGCACGTTGCCAGTCGGCCTGGTTGCTTCGCTTGGGGCCGGCTCTGGGATGGGGCATAGATCTCCAGGAAGCCACCGGCGGGCCAGGGCACCCGCCAATGGCTGGCACCAAACCCCTGCAGGGGCTCTACCGCCAGCAAATCGGCGTAAAACCTGGCTAGCGCTGAGGGATTGTCTGCAGCCAGTACCAGAGAGCTGCTCAGGCTTGGGGTGTCTTGCACCGTTTTTATTGATTGTCAAAAAAGTCTGCAACGGCAAGATCGGGGCGGCGCAGCAGGGCAAAGATTGTGCCGGCGTTGCCACGGCATAGCCGCAGCTCCTGGCTGAGCACGGTGATGTCGAGCCAGGCTGGAAAGCCTTGCTGCACCGCACGTTGCAGCTGCAAGCGTGAGTTGCCAAGTAGGGGTCCGCGCCAGCCACCCCGCTGGAAGCGCACCTGCACGCGCTGCTGGGGCGTTGGGCTGTTATCGCCGGGGCTTGATTCGAGCTGGATGCTGGCCTCTACAGCTATGCCACCCAGGCCGGCAAGCTGCCCTGGCGGCCTCAACAGATTCAGGGCACGACCCCGGGATGGAGCCAGTATCTGCAGGTTTTCCAGCCATGGCACAGCCTGGAGATAGGGCTGGCTGCTGCTGCTCCAGCGCAACTCCCAGACCCCCTCCAGCAGTTCGAGGGCACCTGGGGCGGCGAGATCTACTGGTGAGGTGCGCTCGAGCTCGAGGATCAGCTCCCGTACCCGCGGACCCTGGCGTTGGGCTTCCCCCCTAGCGCCACTACGCAACAGGGCCAGCAGCTCTTCTCTTGCTTCCAACATCTGGGCCGGCCGGCGTCTTTACAGTTAGTTATAGTTCTTGAAACAATCCTCAACACTCATGACCGAATCCACCCCCCGCTTCGGATTTGTTGCCTTTGCCGAAACCTGGAATGGCCGCTTAGCCATGATGGGTTTCGTGATTGGCCTTGGCACCGAGCTGCTTACGGGCCAAAGCATCGCAGCACAACTGGGTCTGGGCTGATCGCCATGGGCGCTGGTAGTCGTGCTCACCGGCATGACTACTTATGTTCTAAATAGCCCAAGCGTTCCCACTTCTAAATTTTAATTGTCTCTAGAAGTTGTTTAACCCTGATTAACTTCGCGGATATTTTATCTTCAATTAATAGCCCGGAGCAAAAACTCCGGGCTTTTTTGTGTGATTAATTGCTTGATCTAGCTAGATCGTATGGATTGATAGAAGAAGCCACCATCGATTCCTCTTTGGCTTACTACGGTGCAGCGTGTTGCAACTCGCCACAAGGCCCGATGGATGGGTGTGGGGTCATAGCGAACTAGCTCTGGAAAACGCTGCTTGAGCAAGGCGCTGGCCCGCCAAGCGTTGTAGTGAGGAATTTTCGGGTTGATGTGATGGCACACATGGGTTGAGCCGATGCCGTGATGCAGCAGGTTGAGCAGGGGGCCATAGGGACGATCCACCGTCTGTAGAGCACCTTTTGCCCAATTCCAGTCGCTGGTGGAGAAGTGGGGAATATCGGTATCGGTGTGCTGCAGCCAGGTGTAACCAACCAGCCAAGCATTGATTACCAGATAGGGCAGGCCGTACACCAGCAGCACTCTCGCCGGGGAGAAGTGGATAGAGGCCCATACCAGGGCCGCCACCATTGCCAGCAGGCCGAGGTTGGAGATCGCCATCAGGCGACGGCAGGAGTCGGGAAATAGCTGGCGCCTACCGTTGCGAAAGGGTGCAGCTGTAGTGAAATGGGAGGTGGGGCTGCCGTACTCTTCGCCGCCGGCCACACCAAACATTATGTAGAGGGGCCAACCCAGTACCAGATGGGTAAATAGGGAGGCAACGCCGTAAATGCCATCCCCTAATTGCCGTTTTGTTTTGGCCACGAAGCGTCCCGAGCTGGAATCGGAGCGGGGCGGCACGTGGGTTTCGCCTGCCTCGAGGTGGTTGCAGTTGGCGTGGTGCACTGCATGGCTTCGCTGCCAGCTGAAGTACGGCACAAGCAGCAAGCTGTGCAGCACAAATCCCACCACCGCTTCGATGCGGGGGTTGGGATGGAAGGCACGGTGACCGCACTCATGGGCAATTACCCAGCAGCCTCCCGCCACTGTTCCAGTGACCACGGCGTAGAGCAGCCAGAGGGGTGCAGCGCTGAGCTGCAAGGGGATCAGGGTTCCCAGGCCATAGGCCAAAGCAGATAGCCCCAGGGACATGGCCAGGCTTCCCCAGGCTTTAACCGGGTTGATCTGGGTTAGCTCAGTTGGTAGGCAGGCAAGCAGCTCAGCTTTGCTGGGATAGGTGGCTGCTGGCGTGGCGACCTGCGCGGTGGCGAGGGACGGCAGGGAAACAGGTGGAGTCAATGAAGCTGCCGCAGGACAAGGGGGAATGGAAACGGCCCTAAAAGGCCTTTGTGACCTTAGGTATCAGCACCCTGCTGCCGTGCCTTGGCAGCCATATCCACCTCTCCTTAATGTTCAGCTTGTCTCAAGCGCATTAGGGAAATGACTGGCTCAGGGCTCCGCCAGCGAGTTTGGGAGCTCCTGGATGTCAGCGAGGATCCGCAAAGCGGGGTGGACGATTGGGATTGGGTCGACGCTTTCCTGCTGGCGCTGATCCTTCTAAATGTGCTTGCGGTGATCCTGGAGACTGTCAATAGTCTGCAGCTGCGCTTCAGCACGGCTTTTTGGGCGTTTGAAGTCTTTTCGGTAGGGGTCTTCAGCGTCGAATACGCAGCGAGGATTTGGTCCTGTACGGCGGATCCGCGCTACAGGCAGCCGCTTGTGGGCCGGTTGCGCTATGTGAGCAGCTTCTTTGGCGTGGTCGATTTCTTAGCCATCTTGCCCTTTTACGTCACGCTCGCCCTACCTGCCTCCGCTCTCGATCTGCGGATACTGCGAGTCCTCCGGCTAATGAGATTCGCACGGGTGCTGAAGTTGGGCCGTTATTCGGATTCCATCGGTCGCATGAAGCGCGTGATCGGTGCTCGGCGCGGCGATCTTGGCGTGGCTCTCGCGGCTGTTGTGGTCATACTCGTGCTTGCTTCGAGTGCTATTTACTACGTTGAGTCTGATACCCAGCCAGAGGTATTTACAAGTATTCCTGCGGCGATGTGGTGGGGAATTTCAGCACTTACGACTGTTGGCTACGGCGACATTGCTCCAGTTACACCGTTTGGTAAATTCCTGGGCGGCATAATTCAGCTGCTAGGGATTGCCATTTTTGCGCTACCGGCTGGCATCATTGCATCCGGCTATGAAGAAGATACCCGGCGTGGCAGAACTGAGAAGGGGATTTGTAGCTCCTGCGGGCGCCCGTTCGGCCTCGAGAGTGAGTCTGACCAATGTATAGATAGCAAGTGAATTTTGCTAGGTTCACTCAACCCTGACGGTCACGGCTATTGCAGCAGTGATCCCTTTGGCTGCTGGCGCCCAATTATCTTCCTCAGTCTAAATTCATAGGGGTATAGAGCCTCTACGGGGCAATGCTGATTAATCTTGGTATACCATCCTTGCAATCACTGCATATCTCTTTTGTCAATATTGTCGATGTTTCGGCTTTCATTATAATTGGCCTAATAAAAGAGATTGTATTAACATTTTGACAGCTGAACGATTAGCGCGGTCCAGTCGATCTCCCGACTCTCCTCGGCTAGGCCAATTCAGATCAGGGCCATGGCTCTTCGGGGGGCAAGTTTACGAGAGGGCTCCGTTGCCGGTGGCCTCGGCCAGCACCGCTTCAAAAGGTTCCGGGCTGTGCAGGAAGTAGCCCTGGGCATAGTCCAAGCCAATCTCGCGGAGCCGTTCTAGTACCGAAGCCGATTCTACGAATTCCGCCACGGTGGTGAGTCCGATCACTGCCGCAGCATCCACAAACGAGCGCACAACAACATTGTCGAGGGGATCATCGATCACCCCGGTCACGAACTGTCCGTCAATCTTCAGATGGGTCATCTGCAGGCTCTTCAAGGTGCTAAATGAAGCGCTACCGGCGCCGAAGTCATCGATGGCAACCGTGGCACCATGGTTACGCACCATGGAAATAAAGGTGACAGCCGACGTCACGCTGGTTATTACTGACGTTTCGGTTATCTCGAAGCAGAGGCGACGGCTGATCTCTGGGCTGGCCTGGGAGAGCAGCTGATCCACCGTCCGCAGAAAGCTCGCGTCAACTACCGACTGGCCCGAAACATTCAGGGCAATGTGACTGATGCGGTCGAGACTATTCAGCTCTCCGAGCATGGTGATAGTTTTCTCCAGAACCCACTGGTCCAGACGGGTGACGAGCTGGAAGCGCTCCGCCGGCGGTAGGAATGCACCGGGCATTACCAGGGAGCCATCTACTTCTCGTAGACGAAGGAGCAGTTCGGCTCGCAGTGACGTATTGGCGGCCGGATCAAGGGGAACGATTTTTTGCGCATGGAGAACCAGCCGTTCTTCATCCATAGCGCTCTGCAGCCTTGTCACCCAGCGCATTGCCTGGTTACGCCTCATCGTGTCCACATTGCCTTCAACCCATGTGTGCCATCGGTTCCGGCCTCTCTCCTTTGCAATAAAGCAGCTGGTGTCCGCTGCCTGCATCACCGCATTCGGACGCAGGTTCTGCTCCTGCAGGGGCACAACGCCAATACTTACACCCACCCGAAACTGCTGGTTCCGCGCCTGAAAGCGGAACACCTCGAATGTCTCGATAATGAGCTGTGCTGTCTCTTCAGCCCGCGTAACGTTGCAGTTGGGCAGGAGCAGGGCAAACTCGTCTCCCCCTAGACGGGCCAGGCTTGCCTGGTGACTCTGGAAGGGTTTCAGCAGCCCTGCAACCTCCACCAAGAGTCGATCCCCCGCCGCATGTCCGACGGTGTCATTGACGATCTTGAACTGGTCAAGATCGATATAGAGGAGAGCATGGTCTGGCCCCTCGGCTTCTCTGAGCTGGGTAACGCACTGGCTCAGGCAGATTTCAAAAGCCCGTCGATTGAACAGTCCGGTCAGGTGGTCATGGTTTGCCTGGAAGAGAATCTCGGCATTCAGGGCCACTTCGGTGGTGACGTCCTGAACGAAGCCCAGGAAGTGGGTGGTAGTGCCGGCGTCATCACGCTGGGCCTTCGCCTGGGACTGCACGTGGATGACACTGCCATCATGCCGAAGCAGCCGGAATGTCTTCTGAAATTGACGCTGTTCTTTTGCCGCTTGGATCCATTCGGCAAAGACCGCTGAGCGATCTTCAGGATGAATAGTCTCGGTCCAACCGTTACCCAGGCTCTCCTCCAGGCTGAGCCCATAGAGATCCTGCCAACGTTCATTGGTGTAATAACAACCCCCGGCTGCATCCGTGGCGAAGAGACCAATTGGCATGTCTGCACTGATCTGTTCGGCTTCCTGGCGATACTTCGCTTCCATGCGCTCAGCGCGGCGCCCCTCCAGTAGATGGACGGCCGTTTTGCTGAGATTGCATAAGACCTTGCGCTGATCCTCGTCCAGCCGCATCGGCTGAAGGCCAATCACGCACAGGGTGCCGACGGTGGCACCGCTGGACAATCGCAGAGGTGCGCCTGCATAGAAACGGATGTGAGGATCGCCGGTGACAAGGGGATTGCCGGAGAATTCGGGATCGATCTGGGCGTCTTCAACGACGAAGAGTTCGGACTGCTTAATGGCGTGGGTGCAGAAGGAGATGCATCGGGGTGTCTCCTTTACCCCTTCGAGCCCCACGTTGGCTTTGAACCACTGTCGGTCGTGGTCTATCAGGCTGATCAGGGCAATCGGAGTTCCACAGATCGCTGAAGCGGCCTGTACCAGTCCATCGAAGGCCGATTCTGCCCCGCTGTCGACAATTTCTAGCTCGTTAAGAGCTTGCTGGCGCCATTGCTCGGTTTGCTCGGTGGGATTGGAGCGGTTTGGCAATGACCCTGCTAGAAAATCTAATTGTTGCCCGGCCATGGTGTCAGCTTTATTGGCTTAGCAGTTGGGAGGTGTAGGTGTTTGCTAAACTGGAACGTGGCGCTTTAGCCCTTCGGCCAAAGCTTAATCATTTCGCAGCTTGCTTTCCTGATCCTTTGGCGGCGTTGGCAGGCCATGTCCCTTGTGGCTCGGCCTTTGCGCAAAAGAGTGGTTGTCAACCATCCTTGGTTCGAGCTTATGCGGCCCCCTGGTAACCGAACCAGGGTGTCTGAGAGTTCTCGCCCGGCCAGACTGGGACAGGCTTTCAGCCATAAATCGAGTCCTTCAAGGTCCGAGCGGAACCTCCGTATGCTCCCAACCGCTGAGCGGCTGACCGATTAGGGCAATACCTTCGCCGACGTCTGCCGCACGATCGAGGTGCCCCATCCGACTTGCCATCCCTGCAAGCAGTCGTAATTGGTATGCCGGCCAAATGCGGCATACCAAGGACAGCCCGAGATAACCGCTGTCAGTCGAAGGGATATTCGTAGACAAGGGTGATGCCAAGGCGCTCGGCGGTGGCCCGGTCACGGGAGATGTTTGCCTCACACTGCAGCCGGTAGGCCTCCTGCTCCTTGGTTTCACCCGCTGCCGGCGGACCCGATTCCCTCAGCGCTCGGTTGTGAATGCGGCGCTGCTCTTCCATCGAGATCCGCTCGTGATCTTCTGGCATCGGTTTACTCCAGCTCCCCTGCGGCCACCTTCTCGCGGATGCGGCGCAGAAATTCCCTCGCCACGGGAGTTTCACCCTCGGAGCAATAGTTGTAGCGGTCCTTGCGAGAAGCAAAGAACAGCGCACAGCGAAGTTCGGTGAGGGTCGTGGCGTTCTTCTCTTGATAAAGCGCCTCACACGCCTCGAATCTGCCCGCCACCTCGTAGCCATTGATCGTGAGCGCGAAGGCATCCCAGTGGCACGGATCAACATCGGGATCGGGAATGCGATCGAGCTTTAGTTGACGGTTGGTGAGTTCTTGCATCGGTTCAGTCCTCCCGGGTGTTGTTGGTGCCGTCCCAGACGTTCAAGCTGCTGCGTAGCACGTCTTGGCGTAAGCGTTTACGGCTGAGGTTGCGGTCGCTGGCGAGCAACTGGCGTTGTTCGGCCAGGCGCTGGCGCTCGTGGCTGATGCTGCTGCTCTGGGGCATGGCCGCCAGCTCGATATCGATCGACTGCAGGCTGGCTAAGGCGGCGCCTTGATCACCGCGATCGAGGGCATCGATGACGCTGCGGCGGTCGCGGCTGGCCTGCAGCAGGGCCAGCTGTTCGGCTACATCGAGATCCACATCCAGCTCGCGGAGTTCAGCAGCGCTCAGTACTGGCAGGATCAGCTGCTGGCGCTGCTCTTGGCGCCGCTCGATGCCCGGGCTGTCCCAGGCCAGGTGAATGCCGGTGATCGGCTGGTTTGGCGTCCAGGCGGGCAGTTGCAGGCGCAGCCCCACCTGCAGGGTCTGGCCCTGACGCAGGTTGGGCAGCTGCAGATTGCCGGCGCTGGTGACGGTGAGGTCGTTGATCACGTCAACCAACTCGGCGCCGTGCTGGGGGCGGATGCCGATGCTGACCCGGCGTCCACTGGTGGTCGCCAGACCCTGAAGCTCGCTGGCGTAGAGGTCGGCAAGCTGGGTGGGGCTTTCGATCTGGGCCAAGGTGCCGTCACCGGCGGCGGCGATGGCGCCCATCAGGTCTTCATCGAAACCAGCACCCAGGCCAAAGGCGCTGGTGCTGATGCCGCGCTGGTTGAGGCCAGCCACCTTCTCGGCAATGGCGGCCGCGTTTGTGAGGCCTTCGTTTGCCTGGCCGTCGGAGAGCAGCAGCACCCGGTTGAGGGAGGCACCATCGAGGTGTTCCGCCACCTGCAAGGCACCGGCCAGCCAGCCATCGAAGAGGGCGGTGGTGCTGCCGGCCTCGATCGTGTTGATCGCCTGCAGGAAGGGCAAGGCGGAGTCAACCGGCCTGGAGGGAACGACGATCTGAACCTCGTCATCGAAGCTGACGATGGCGAGTCGGTCGCGGCTTGTGAGTTCAGCGGCGAGGCTGCGCGCTGCCTTGCGGGCATGGCTGAGCTTCTCGCCGGCCATGGAGCCGGAGCGATCGATCACCAGTGCCAGGTTCAGCGGCGGCCGCTGGGGCTTTTGCAGCTCCGGTGGCGGCTGGGGTGGCTCGATGCTGATCAACAGATCAAGAGCGGTTGGCGCATCCCCCGCAACAGCGGGCCGCAGCGGACGGATGGTGATCGTGGGTTGCATGGGAATAACGGGCTAGTGGTAGGGGAGGTAGCGATTCAGGAGAGGTCGTCGAGGTGGTCGCGGAGGCGATCGAGCAGGCGCTGCAGCCAGGCCTCACGGCGACTACCGGCTGGTGGCAGGGAGGCGCTGTCGCTCAGATGCAGCTCCACACCGGGTGCCAGGGCGAGGCGATGCCAGCGGCTGGTAGTGCGGCCACCACCGCGCGGCGTCAGGCGACGGCTGGGCTCCTCGAACGGTGCCGACTGACAGATCGGAGCGCCCAGCATCTCCAGCAGATCCAGATCTGAGGAGCACTGCAGGGTTGGCGCGCTTTGCAGCTCCTGGAGGTAGTCGAGCGCGGCATTGGTGGCCGGCGGCTCTTCCAGCTGGGTGAGCTGGCGCTCCAGTTCGCTGTTGTCAGCGGCCAGCAGCGGCGCAATGGCTGTGAGGCTCAGGCCGCGCCGGGCCAGGGAGCGCACCAGCAGCAGCTGCAGCAACTGACGCTGTCCGTAAACCGCGCGGCGGCCGTCCTTTCCCGGGCGATCGATCAGCCCCTCGGTGGCATACAGACGCACGGTGCGCGGTGTGACCTTCTCGCCGAGGCGCTCAGAGGCCAGGGAAAGCAACTCCTCCAGCCCGAAGACAAGAGGAGCGGCGGGAGCAGCAGCGGGGAGATCAGCCATGTCACAAACGTATACGGTTGCAGTGCAGTTGTCAACGTATCGACAGATTGCTGGCCTCCAGGGCATGCTGAGCTAGCTGCCGCGATCTGCCCTGTTGGCTCTGTCCCGTCTGCTGCTGCTGGGGATCGGTGTGGCGCTGGGCGTGGCGCTCTGGCACCTGGTGCTGCCGCTGCTGGCCCTGCTGGTGATGGCTGCAGTGCTCTCCAGGGCTGGCACCAAGACGCAACCGCGCCCTCCAGCCCCTCAGGTACCTGCCGTCAGCCCACCTCCTGCAGGCCCGGTGCTGGATCCGCAGGTACGGGCCCAGGCCCTGGCGCAGGTGGAACGCATCAACACCGAGGTGCAGCGCGAACGGCTGGAGCGCGCGTTTGAACAGGACTGATTACGTTGAAACCCCAGTTGGGAACCGATGCCCATCACCCCCCGCTACGGCGACGCTCTGGCCTGGGCCGATGCACTACATCGCGACCAACAACGCAAGGGCAAAGCGGTGCCTTACATCTCCCACCTGATCGCCGTCAGTGGCCTGGTGTGGGAGGACGGCGGCACGGAGGATCAGGCGATTGCAGGCCTGCTGCACGACGCGATCGAAGACGCCGGCCAGAGCCACAGCTCGATCGCTGAGCGGTTCGGGATCGCCGTAGCCGACATCGTGCGCGACTGCACCGACAACAGCGAGGAAGCACCGGCAGGCGAGAAGGAGCCGTGGCTGCTCCGCAAGACCCGCTACCTCGACGCCCTGGCGCACAAGCCCGAGACCTCCCCGCTTGTGACCGCCGCCGATAAGGCCCACAACGCCCGCGACATGGTGCTCGATGCCCGCCGCGATCCGGCGATGTGGGTCAAGTTCAATGCCGGGCTGGAGGGTTCAGCCTGGTATCTGCTGCGCATGCATCAGCAGCTCAGCCATCGCCTGCCCCACAGCCGCTCCAGCGAACTTCTGGGGGAAGCGGTGCGCGAGATCCTGGCTAGTGCGCCTTTCCAGCGGATCGTGCCCGAGGGCATGGCGGCGGCCGTGTGGGCAGCCAGCTACGCCGAGCGTCAGTAAGACTGGCGGACTGTGCCGGTCTCGTCAGTGCATGCCCGCCTGGCCAGCGCATCGGCCCTGGCCCAGCAGCCGGTGCAGCCCCTCCCAAAAGTGAACGATTGCCCGCTGGGTTTCTATTTCTCCTGCAATTATTTCGTTAAAAGCCGGTGAGGATCTACCTGCCTGCAGATCATGGTTGCTGTTCTTGCTGAGCTGCCTTGCCCCAAAGCGAGTTAGTACTGAGAGCGCTTTAGCCCGCAATCGCCACAAACAAAATAAAACCCCTGAGGAAGACCTCAGGGGCGCTGGCTAAGAACATTCCAATGGCAGTTGATAGAAGCTGCTGACGTTGGCACCTGGGGCCATGCATTCCAGGTGTGGGGCGGATGGTCCTCCTGAGGGCACCTGAGGCGGTGCGGCTGGAGTGTCGATCAGTCAGGCGCACAAGCTGAGCTGCACTGGGGAATGCTGCTCTCTTGCCCGGCTGAACGACCCGCCCACATTTAGATAAAGACTGTTGGAGCAGGGGCCTGCGGTCAGCTTGCTTCTGGAACCTGGCGGGGTGGCGTGTCGTCCATGTTGGGCGCCTCCTGGGTTGATGGACACAGCATCGCTGAGCTAGCGGCTGAGCACAATCAGCTTTTAAACGCATTGCCTCCAGCTGCAAATGGGAGCAGGGTGGAATTGCTTTGTGGCGTTGAGCAGCTCAGTCCCTCCGCAATGGCGGAGGCGTCCACTGCGGCGCGCAGACCTGCCAGCCGGCTCTGCACTTCTTGGCCCAGAGCTTGATTGCTTCATCTCGCATCAGCTCCCTACAGTGTTTGAGCAGCGGTGGTTCCCCGCCGGGCATTAGTTCTCTAAAAGTCACCTCCAGGCTCTGGCTCCAGCGGTCGTAGCGGCGCGGCTGGAAATGGAGCACTTGGCGGCCATCGCTAAGCCAGCCCTCTTGCGGAGAAAGCGGCGGCCGGCCGGGCCTGTTCGTGACGTTCATCGAGAGCTGCTCAGGCCACCTCCGGCGCCCAGCCCCGCTGACGGCTCACTTACTCGGTCCAACCCTGGCAGCGGCTGGTGAGCACCGGTATGCATTTCACACCGGCGTGATGCCAGAACCAGTGGCAGGTCATGCAGGCCTTGCGGCCATGGGTTCACGAGCACTTCGCTATCGCAATGGGGCCAGGGCCGGGGCAACGGAACACCCATAAACCCGTTAATGCATACTCGTGTACTAGCACGATTGCGGTGGAGGCGAGTTGTCGATGTTCCGCGGAGGCCTGCCGGCATTCAGCATCCCCCTGCTGGTGCTACTGGCAGGTCTTGCGCCTGTGGGCGGCGGCGTATGAACATCAAAAACTCCTGCCGCAATCGCTGGTGCAGCGGCGTGATGTCTACCATTTCGTCCCTGGAGGGCGAGTTGAGCGTCGCCGCAGTCCGCTCCACCTCTTTGCGGAGCTGATGCATAACAGGAATGAGTAACAGGGCCGCCAGAAGGCTCGCGATCAGTAGCAATGGAAGGAGGCTGGCGGTCATGGCGATAAACACGACTACAGCGATGGCCTGACTATTCGCTAACAGCCATTTCGGCCTTGCCTTACCGGGCAGCTGCTTCATGGGCCAACGCTAATAATCCTTACCGCTGCCGCTGCCCACACTGCTGGATGGATCACTCTTGCCTGAGCAAATTTTTAGCAGTAGGAGAATATTTTGAGGCAAACTTGTAAGTAGATTTATTAGTCTGATCCCGCTGGATTGTTCCCTGGAGACACGCAGGATCACGCCTAACTGCGGCATGCGCAAATGGTGGCCGCCCTGAGCGGCAAGGATGTAAGTGGAGCTTGGCCGACCCGAGGTTGCTGCAGCGCTAGAAACGACTTTTGGTTTGCTAATTATTTTTAGCCTGCTGCTGCTGGGGCAGCGGCGGCAGTGGTGGCGGTGGCATTAGTTCCAGACTTGGCGGGTTGGGAGCAGTCTCCGGGCCAATCAGGTCCACGGCAATGCGTTGCACTACCAGCCGGAAGCGGAGTGGTGACTGGGTCTTGTTGATGAAGGCCTGCACGCTCGCCACCTGAGCCGAGGTAGGCAGGAAAGGATCCGTCACCCGCACTTGGGCGCGAATCAAGGGAGGATTCTTCTGCCAGTCAATCGAAAGGCCCACCAGATCGATGGCTGGATCCCCACCGAGGGTGATCGTGCTGCTGCGCAATCGCTGCTCGATCACCTGCTCTACATCCTTGGCTTTTGACTCTTGCCGTGATTGGTTCAGCAACCGCAAGAAGCTGCTTCCCAGTGGAATCACAAGTAATGCCGTGAGCCCAACGCTGGTGAGGCCGAGCCGGCTTCGAAATAGGCGGCTGCGGTCCACCCGCTCCAAGGCAGCCAGTGCCGCCATCGCCCCAACCATGATGCCCAGCAAGTTGGTGGCGAACAAAAGCAAAGCACCGTATGCCTCAACCCAGAGCGACGAGGCCAGCAAGATACCAATTACACACATAGGCGGCACCAAGGCCACGGCGATCGCCAGGCCGGCCAAGGCCGAGATCGCGTCCCTGCGGAGCTTTGCGAACATCGCAACCGCACCGGATACCAGCGCCACCCCCAGATCCAGCAGGTTTGGGCTGGTGCGGTTCATTACTTCGCTGCCAAAGGTAGGGAATGCCACCAGACGGCCAAGCACCATTGCCAGCAGCATGCAGATCACTACTCCAAGCAGCAGGGTGCGAAGGGCGCGTAGAAACATGGGAAGTCGCCCGCGCAGGATCTCGAAGGCCATGGCCTGCAGCGGCATGATCCAGGGGGCCACAACCATTGCGCCGATCACAACGCTGGTGCTGTTGCCCAGCAGGCCAAGGGTGGCGATCAAGGAGGAGCCCACCGTTAGCACCACGAACACCAAATTAAAGCTGGCGTCCTGCTCGAACTCCCTGCTGAGGGCATCGAGACGGGTGTTATCTGGCGCGGTGGTTGCGGTCATTGGGCAGCCCTCACACGGGTCAGGGCCCATCATCGTTTGAGATTACGCTGAGATCACGCAAACTGAGGCCTAGATTGGAACATCAGGCTACCGGTGTAGGAATCGTAGCGGGTGCTCTGGAGCTGAAATTGGAATCAGCGTTGCGGCATTTTCGGGCGGGCGATCAGAAATAGCTCTCGCTCAAGACAGAACTGCCTAACCCAGACTTAGCAAGGCATCACCACGCTGCCTTGCTCGGCATGGAGGATGTGTCTCTTCCAGGTGTGATGGCCTAGTTTTTGTAACTGCTGGTGGGGAAGAAAACACTGGGTGGCACGATCAGCTTGTGCAGCCCCAATGACGATTGCGAACCGGGAGTTTAATAAGCGCGGCCCCTCAGAAGATCCCCAGCGTCTTCTTTTTGCAGTAGCCCGCCCCGATATTCATCCAGCCCGAGAGACAGGGCTTGCCGTTGCTGGGCTGCACCTCGTAATAAATTAGCGAATTGCAGTGCTGCTTGAGATCATTCACATACCCCATAGGACAGTCGTCGTAGCCCGGCAGCTTGGGAATATGCTTTTGGGCCAAGGCCGGCCCAGCGCCCAGCGGCAGAATCAGAAGAGCAGTGGCTAGGGCGAGGGGTGGCTTCGGCATCAATAGGTTCCTCCTTAACTCCCAATCTAAGCCAAGTAGTAGGAGCGGCGTCCCAGCAAGTGGTGTAACTCGGGGGGGTCAGCCCCGGCGTAGCCGGGGCTGACGGCTCGCCTCCCTCACGTCTGTGCTGTGGCAATGGGTGGGCCGGTCTGTGACCCTGTTCGGAGCACTACCACCGAACCGAACACAGACCATGACCCTTACCCATAGTGGCGCCTCCGAGCTGGCTCAGCTCATGGAGGGCACCACCGCTGGCGCCCTGATCCCTGAGATCGTGCGCCGGGGCTTCCAGGAACTGCTGGAAGCCGAGGTCTCCGCGGCCATTGGTGCCACGCGCCATGAGCGCTGCCCTGACGAGCGCTCCACCCACCGCAACGGCTACCGCCAGCGGCTGCTCACCACCCAGGTGGGCGATCTCAGCCTGGCTATCCCCAAACTGCGTCAGGGCAGCTTCTTCCCCGACTGGCTCGAGCCGCGCCGCAGGGTCGACAAAGCTCTTTACGCCGTGGTGATGGAGGCCTACACCGGCGGCATCTCCACACGGAAGGTCGACTCCCTGGTGGAGGCGCTGGGCGGCGC
This sequence comes from Cyanobium usitatum str. Tous, assembly GCF_963920485.1. Lineage (NCBI taxonomy): Bacteria > Bacillati > Cyanobacteriota > Cyanophyceae > Synechococcales > Prochlorococcaceae > Cyanobium > Cyanobium usitatum. The sequence goes on from NZ_OY986431.1 coordinate 906,729, forward strand.
CAGCGGCATCTCCAAATCGGAGGTGAGCCGCATCTGCGCTGGACTCGACGAGCAGGTGAAGGCCTTTCTGGGCCGGCCTTTGGACCATGCCCGCTTCCCCTACCTCTACCTCGACGCCACCTACCTCCACGGCCGCCTGGGCTGCAACATGCAGGTCTGTTCCAGGGCCGTTGTCGTCGCCATCGGCATCAACGGCCTCGGTTACCGCGAGGTCCTCGGCATCGCCGTTGGCGACAGTGAGGCCGAGGGCTTCTGGCGCCAGTTCCTGGGCTCGCTCAAAGAGCGTGGTTTGACTGGCACACGACTGGTGATCTCCGATGCTCACCTGGGGCTGACGGCGGCGATCAAGCGCATGTTCCAGGGCAGCAGCTGGCAGCGGTGCCGGGTGCACTTTCTGCGCAACCTGCTCAGCCATGTGCCCAAAGCCGGCCAGGACATGGTGGCCGCTGCCATGAAAGCGGTGTTCGTCATCCAGGCCCCCGATCAGGTGCGCTCCCACTGGCAGCGAGTCACCGAGATGCTCCGCAAGCAGTTCCCGACAGCTGTGCCCGTGATGGACGCCGCCCGAGACGACGTGCTGGCCTTCCTCCACTTTCCCCAGGAGCACTGGCGCAAGGTGTGGAGCACCAACCCGCTCGAGCGGCTCAATAAGGAGATCAAACGCCGCACCAACGTGGTCGGCATCTTCCCCAACGACGCTGCGATCGTGCGGCTGGTGGGCAGCCAGCTGCTGGAGCAGCAGGAGGAATGGCAGCTGGAGCGCCGCCGGTTCTTCTCCGAGGCGACCATGGCCAAGATCCCGGAACCAGAAGAGCCGCTGGAGCTCACTGATGCTGATCCGACTGCCCAGCCGTCAGCAATCACCAGCTGAAGCGCAACACATCCTTCCTCGATCTACACAGAACAGATCGATCGCTGAGTTTCCAATTCAGCGATCAGGGTTCATAGTGGATAAACGGAGCTGAGTAATCAGCTTCCAAGCAGTCACCCCTTGACTGCATCTGTTCACCCTCCGGAAAGGGTCACAGGACCGCCTGAGTTACACCACTCGGAGGGGCGCTACCCGCACCCGATCGCGCAGGTGATGCTGCAGGGCTTCTCTCGCTAGCTGGAACAGATCCTCGCGCTCAAACAAAGGGAAGAAGCGGCGGGCTACAGCAGAGGCAACGGCATCAGCCAGGGGCAGGTGCTCCAGCACCAGGGCATCGCGGGCACGGAGGGCAGAGCGGGAAAGCGGGGCAGCCATCTGGGGACGGCAGAGAACCCCACCCCCAACGGCCAGCCACAGGGATGTGACAAGGACGCCCCAACGGGGCGCATGGCCCGATCCTTGACGCAGCGCGAGGACTGGACGAGGGATTTAGGTGGGTGTTTGACGGCCTGGTGGCAAGCCAACCCTGAGCAAGCATCCCTCGTCTACATCAGGGCAGAGCCGTGCTTGCGAGCCAACACGGCCGGGAACATCCGCTGCTCGTCGTAGTGCACGCTGATCACCTCCAAGCCGGCCTCGGCCAGCTGTTCATGGGTGGTGGTCTCATCCCGGTGGCACATCCAGCGCACCGGCACTACATCTTGGAACAGCAGGCGCTGCTGCTCCAGGTCGGCCCGCGAGTAGGGCTTCCAGTGATCGGGCGGGGTGATGAAACTGACGATGAACACCCCCTCTGGCCGCAGGGCCTCGGCTACCTGGCGGTAAAAGGCTGTGCAGAGCTGGTCGTCGTCGACGTAGATGTTCAGGCCGTTGCTGGTGATCAGATCCCAGCGCCCCTGGCAGTCCAGTTGCCAGGCATCCCGCTGTTCGCACGCCATGGCCACGGGGGTGTGACGCTCGCGGTGGTTGTGCAGCGCAGCGTCCAGCGCCTTGGCATCGAGATCAATGGCGGTGAGGTTGACGTCATGGCATGCCGCGTAGTCCAGTGTCAGCAGGTCGTCCATCAGCCCCGATGGCAAGGAGGCGAGTTGCATGCCGGATCGCACCAACGGCTGGGTCAGCCCACGCATGAGACAGAAGCGCTGCTGCGTCGCCAGCAGGAGCGGACAGCGCTCCAGCAACCAAGTCTCCAGGTCACCCAGGGGCGATCCATCACTGCTGAGCCGGGTTTGTGAGCCGCGTTCGGGGTACAGCAGCACGTAGGAGGTCCACTGACCGTTCAGGCCCAGGTTGTTGAGCAGGTACCGGCCCAGCTCAAACTCGCTGAGCTCCGCCCGCAGCCGGGCCACTTCCGAGGGGGTCTCCCCAGCCGTCGAGGTGGTGCTGTGACCGTGGGAAAGGATGTCCATGCGTACTGAGGCCTTGTCCGGTTGGAGGATGGAAGGTTGCTCCTGGCCATCAGAGCATTGAGCGCACCCTCGGCGGCCGTGGTCGAGGCGGCGATTGTTCGCCTGGGCTACAACAGGGCAATAGCCAGCCAGGATCAATGCCCTCCTACTGGTGGGTGAACCACAAACAGACCTACCGGCAGGAGACCGACGGGGGTTACATCTGGTCGCCGAAGGCCAATGCCAACGGCGCCCGCAATGTGAGCTACGACAACCTCACCCGCTGCCAGCGGGGGGATGTGGTGTTCAGCTATGCGAATGGGCGCATTAGCCAGTTGGGCCTGGTGGAAACGGCGGCGGTCACGGCCACTAAGCCCCCAGAGTTCGGCTCAGCAGGGGAGAACTGGAGCCAGGAGGGCTGGCTGGTGCGGGTGAACTGGCAGCCGCTGCTCCAGGCCCTGGTGCCGCAGACCTTCTTTGAGTTGCTGCAGCCGCTGCTGCCAGAACGCCACAGCCCGATCAGCACCAGCACGGGCCGAGGCAATCAGGGGGTGTACCTGGCGTGGCTGAGCGAAACCCTGGGCCTGTTGCTGCTGAAGCTGATAGAAGACCACGCCGATGCAGCGGTGAGGGTGCACCTGGTGGTGCTGGCGGAAGAGGGCGCCTACACCGAGGCCCTGCTCGACGACATGCAGCGGCTGCGGGAGGTGCCCAGCAGCACCGAGCGCGATGCGCTCACCAAGGCGCGGCTGGGGCAGGGGTTATTTCGCCATCGGGTGTCTGAACTGGAGCCGACTTGCCGGGTCACGGGCCTGGCGCGGCAGCAGTTCCTGGTGGCGAGCCACATCAAACCCTGGCGATCCTGCGACAACAGTGAACGGCTGAGCGGAGCCAATGGCCTGCTGCTCTCCCCCCATGTGGACAAGCTATTTGATCGCCATTGGATCAGCTTCGATTCAGGCGGCGAGCTGATCTGGCAGCACGAGGCAGCAGGCGAGGCCTTGCGCTGCTGGGGCATCGAAGGATCGAACCTGATCCGGCCGTTCAGTCGCGATCAGGAGCAGTTTCTCAGCGCCCATCGGCAGGAGTTGCGGCGCTGAGGTTGCCTTGCTCAATCGGTCTGGGGCCGCGGCTCAACTTGCCCTAAATCCCCCTTATTCCCGCAGGCTCCTCATCGCATCGTGGGCAACGACAATCGCAATCCCCCAGTGCCAGATCCAGGGACAGCAACCTGCCAGCCAGATAGCAGCTTTCGAAACATTGATCAGCACCCCAGGAAGGTGTTGCCGAATGCAGCGTCAGTGCAGTAGTGCCGATCGGAGCCGTGTTTCGTGCGAAAGAGTGTCCGGGCGCTCCCGCCGACAGCTTCGGCGTGACTGGCTAGTTGGATTCTCAATACATGCTTTTTATTGATAATCCTGTTGTCGTGCGCTTATTGAGATTCCGAGTGGGCCATGGTTGCGGGCGAGCAGGTGATCCGCGCCCCCGCCCAGCTGGGGGTGGCGCTCAGGGGTGTGGGGCAGCAGCAAGGCCTAAGCCGTCAGGATCTGGCGCTCAAAGTCGGCGGCACCAGCCAGGCCAGGCTGTCCCAGCTCGAGTTGCAGCCGGGGCGACTCACCGTAGAGCGACTGCTCTTGATCCTGGCGGCCCTCGACCTTGAGCTGGTGGTGCGGCCCCGTCAGGGCGCCATCGAGACAGCCGAATGGTGAGGGGAAGGCCCAAGCGGGCGCGCTCCCTGGCGGTGTGGATGAACGTCGTGCGGGTCGGCACCTGGTCGCTGCCAGCCCGGGGGCCCCAGGAGTTCAGCTACGACGAGGCCTGGCTCCGCTCGAGTCAGTTCCGTCCGTTGTCGCTGTCGCTGCCCGCTGGCATCGGGGCCACAACGCTGCGAGGCAGCGCAGTGGAAAGTTGGTTCGACAACCTCCTGCCCGATAGCGTCGCCATCCGGCGCCGAGCGCAGGCCCGTTTTCAGGCCGCCAGCACCAGGGCCTTTGATCTGCTGGCCGCCATCGGCCGCGACTGCGCCGGGGTGGTGCAGTTGCTGCCGCCAGAGCAGGAGCCCTGCGGCACCGATCGCATCGAGGCAAGGCCTCTTAGCGAGCTGGAGATCGGCCAGCGCCTGCGCGCAGAAGGCGATGAATTGCGGCTTTCGGTGGCCGGCGCACAAGAAAAGACCGCTTTCCTATGGCACAACGGCCAGTGGAGTCTGCCGCTGGGCAGTACGCCCACCACCCACCTGTTCAAGCTGCCGATGGTGATCGTCGGCGAGGGGCAGATCGACTTCAGCACCTCGGTGGAGAACGAGTGGCTGTGCAGCCGGATCCTGCAGGCCTTTGGTTTGCCGGTGGCGCCGAGCCACATCGCCAGTTTTGTCGGGCATCGCTTCCTGCTTGTTGAGCGTTTTGATCGCAAGCTCCATGCCAGCGGCAGCCATTGGTTGCGCCTGCCAACGGAAGACTGCTGCCAGGCAACCGCCACACCGGCCGCCAACAAGTACGAAAACAATGGCGGGCCTGGAATGGTGGCCATCGCAGAGCTGTTGGCGCAATCATCAGAACGCAGCGACCTCAGCACCTTTTTCAAGGCGCAGGTGCTGTTCTGGATGCTGCGCGCCATTGATGGCCACGCCAAGAACTTCAGCCTCTTCCTCAACCCCGGCGGGCGCTTTCAGCTCACCCCGCTCTACGACGTGCTCTCGGCCTGGCCGGTGATCGGTCGCCGCAGTGGCCAATGGCCACAACAGAAGCTCCGGATGGCCATGGCCTGGCACGGTGAGAAAGGCCGCTACACCAAGCCTCTGGAGATAACAGCCCGGCGCATGCTGCTCACCGCCAAACGGCTTGGGCTCGGTGATGCACAAGCCCTCCTGGACGAGTTGATCGCCCAGACTCCAGCAGTGGCGAGCGTTGTGCGCTCACAATTGCCGCAAGCCTTTCCTGCTGGCGTCGCCGATCCGGTGTTGTCGGGTCTGGCAGCTTCAGCCGCCGAGATGCGACGCCAACTGTTGTGATGCCTGCCTCTCCCCTTCGGCACCATCTTTGGCGACTTCTGATGGTCTCCATTGATGAGCGCTTTGCTCGCATGGGACTTGCCGGCGTAGCGCTGCCCCCTCTAGCAAAAACAAACTTGGTTGACCAGCAGTAAGCAGTCAGGGTTCAGCGCACCAGCTCCAACTCCTCCAGCCCGTGGCGCGAGGCGATGGCGGCGGCACAAAGGCCCTCGGGCTGAAGCCTCAATCCCTAGCCTCGACTGACCCCTGTCGGCGAGAACCCGCGAATCCCGTGAGCACCACTCCGATCCCATCCTTCGCTGAGTTCGCGCAACGGGCTGATTATTCGCTGCTGGAGGCCTTGCAGCCAGATCCCCAGGCCACGCTGGATGGCCACGATCACCGGCCCCGCCAGGTTTTCTCGGGCCATTACGTGCCGGTCACACCCACGCCCCTGCCCGTGCCCGCCTACCTGGCGCACAGCTCCGCCCTGTTCCAGGAGCTGGGCCTGAGCGACGCCCTGGCCCACGACGAGGCCTTCCTGCGGCTGTTTTCCGGCGATATAAGCGTGGCGCGGCAGCCGATGCGCCCCTACGGCTGGGCCACCGGCTATGCCCTCTCGATCTACGGCGCTGAATACATCCAGCAGTGTCCGTTTGGCACCGGCAACGGCTACGGCGACGGCCGGGCAATTTCCGTCTTTGAAGGCGTGTTCAATGGCCAGCGCTGGGAGCTGCAGCTCAAGGGCGGCGGCCCCACGCCCTACTGCCGCGGCGCCGATGGTCGGGCCGTGTTGCGCTCCAGCGTGCGCGAATTTCTGGCCCAGGAGTTCATGCACGCCCTGGGGGTTCCCACCTCTCGCTCCTTGACCCTCTATGGATCTGGCGCTGAAACCGTGCGCCGGCCCTGGTACGCGCCGGGGTCCCAGTCGTTTGATCCCGACGTGCTGGTCGATAACCCCGCGGCGATCACAACCCGAGTGGCGCCATCGTTTCTGCGGGTGGGCCAGCTGGAGCTGTTTGCCCGCCGCGTCCGCCGCCAGGCCCATCCGGAGGCGCTGAACGAGCTGAGCCTGATCGTGGCCCATTTGATTGAGCGCAACTACCGGACGGAGATCGATCCGGGCCTGGCCTTCAGCGACCAGGTGCTGGAGTTGGCGCGCTTGTTTCGCACGCGGCTCATCGCCCTGGTGGCCCACTGGATGCGGGTGGGCTACTGCCAGGGCAATTTCAACAGCGATAACTGCGCCGCCGGTGGTTACACCCTCGACTACGGCCCGTTTGGTTTCTGTGAACGCTTCGATCCCGGCTTCCAGCCCTGGACCGGTGGCGGCGAGCACTTCAGCTTCTTCAACCAACCGCTGGCCGCCGGAGCCAACTACCAGATGTTCTGGTCGGCCCTGCGGCCGCTGCTGTCTGACAACAGCAAGGCCCTGGAACAGCTGGATTCCATCCGCGACGGCTTTGCCGGCGCGATGAACCAGGAGCTCGAGGCGATGTGGGCCCGCAAGCTGGGCCTGGCCGCCCCTGATGCCGCCCTTGTGAACGAGCTGCTGGAGCTGATGCTGCGCTCCGAGGCCGATTACACGATCCTGTTCCGCAGGCTCTGCGAACTGCCGGAGCAGCCATCAGCGCTGCATCAGGCCTTCTACCAGCCCAGCTCCGAGCAGCTCGATACGCAATGGCAGAGCTGGCTGCAACGCTGGCGCGACCAGATCAACGCCAACGGCAACCTCAGCGAGACATCGGCCGCCATGAAGCGCGTCAACCCCGCGGTCACCTGGCGTGAATGGCTGATCGCACCGGCCTACGAACAGGCTGCGCAGGGAGACACCAGCCTGATCAAGAAACTGCAGGCGGTGTTCAGCCATCCCTACGAAGAGCCCTCAGCGGAGCTGGCGGCGACCTACGACCGCCTCAAGCCAAGGGAGTTCTTCAACGCCGGTGGGGTGTCGCACTACAGCTGTTCGTCTTAAACGCACTTGCCGCCAGTGGCGTTGATCACCACCTCATCGCCGAGCATCACGGCCGAGAGCAGGAGCTTCAATTCTGGCTCAGCCACGTTTATGCAGCCGCCGGTCACCTTCTGGCCGATGCGGTTGTCGTTGTTGCTGCCGTGAATGGCGAAGCTGTACCAGCGAAATTTGCCGTCGTAGGTGTTGAAGGCGAAGGGCTGCTTGACGCTTTCCACCGGCTCCAGGCTCACGTAGCCCCTGCCGTATTCGCCGCTTTCGCCATCGCCGTCGAAGTCGATGGCATTCATGTTGCCAAAAAGCATTTTGCGCAGCTCGGCCTCGCTCTTGCCTGATTTGGCGATCAGGGCGGGATCCATCACAAAGGTGTCGCCGCTGAGGATGGCATTCACCCGGAAGCGGCCCAGGGGTGTGTAGCCCTCCTCGATGCGGCTGCCGGCGCAGGTGATGCCGTTGCGGCCGAAGCCCACCTTGAAAATGGTGCGCTCCTCGCCCCGTGGCAACACCCCGAAGCTCCTGGAGGGATCCTTTGGGTCGAGCTCGATCCGGATGGGACCGGTAACGCCGGCCGGTACTGGTTTGGGTTGCTTGTTGGTGCCGCAGCCGAACAGCCCCGTAACCAGAGCGAGCAGAGCGAGTGTGGAGAAAGGGCGCATCACGGTTCCTGCAGCTGCCTCAGCCCACAAAGCGCTTGTAAAGCCAGCGCACAAAGCCGCCGAGCACAGGCACCGGCCCGAAGGTGGGGCCCACGAAGTCGAAGTAGTCGCGGTGGTCGCAGATCTTGCCCTCGCTGTTGAAGAGCAGTCGGGAGGTGCCTGGATACACAAACTCGATGCCCTTGATCTTCAGACCCATCTCCCACTCCACGAAGGCCGAATCGGCTTCGATCGCGATCGCGCCGGGGGTGAGGTAGGTGTCGTCACAGCGTTTCAGCAGGCCCTCCTGGGCCTTGATGTAGGCCGAAATGCCATCTCGCTCTTGGGTTGGATCGCTGAAGTGCACGTCCTCGGCGTAAAGCTGCCGCCATTGCGCCTCGCTCGGGCCGGGGGCGCCGTAGGGCTTGTTGAACAAGGCGCGCAGCTGGGCAGTGTCCACCGCGGGTAGATCGAGGGCTCACCCCAGGATGCCGCAGGCCCCGTGGTGCGCAAAGGCCCAGGGCGACATCCGGGCTGTGGGTGTTTGCGCTCAAGTTTTTGAAAGTTTGATTTGATCAGTTTCATGGTCAAATCTTTCAGCTTTTGCCTATTTAGGCAGTGAGCAACGGCCTTAGTGTCTCCAGGGTCGAGTAGGATCGAACTGTTCGCAATAATTCAACTAATTTGACGACCGTTAGCGTCATTACTCCGACCAGGCTTTTGCCTGATCGATTGTCTATGCTGAGCAACCTAAATCGCAGCCTGGCTGAAAATAGCTGCAATATCGAACATGTGATTGTTGTTGATGGCAACGACCTCGAAGCCCTGCCCGCCGAGCTTGCCGCAAACGCCACAGTGATTGCTTCTGCTCGTCCGATTGGTCAGGCGGCAGCTCGCAATCTTGGCCTACTTGTTGCTCGGGGAGAGTGGATCACCAGCGCTGACGACGACGACTGGCTTTACCCCCATTCCATCGACAAGCGTCTGGTCGCAATCAATGGCCAGGCAGGGGCCCTGTGGGCAGCCGGTTATTGCACCGACGATCTCAAAAATGATCCTGCCATTGTGGCCGCTGGACCATGTCTGGCTGGTGATGTCTGGCGAGCCTGGCCATCCCCCCATGACAGCATTCCCCTAGGGCCAACCACCCTGCTTGTACAGGCTGCCCTGCTAAAGCGTGTCGGAGGCTGGATGGGCCTGCCACAAGGTGAAGATGTGGGCATGATGATCGCGGTTACAAGTAGTGCTGCAGGCGTACTTATTTCTGATTACGTCTATCACATACGCCTCCATGTTGGCCAGATGACCAAATCAGCTTGGTTTGATGATTTGGAGCTTTTGTCGCGTCGATCTGCCTGGGAGCGCGGTCAAACCATCCTCTCTCAGCAGCTTGCAAGTTCCTCAGTGCCGCTGATTCGCCAGCGCATTGCCACTCCTTGAATATCTCAAACCTGTGAGCAACTCCTCCCTGCCGCCTATCGCTGGCCGCGAAGCCGAAATTCTCGCCCTGGTGCAGCAGCAGCAGCCGGTATTTCTGCCCACCACCAATCTCAAGCTGGAGCAGCTTCGTTCAGGCTTCGCCTGTGCCCTGCACATGCACCAGCCCACGATTCCAGCCGGGCCGGATGGCCAGCTGATCTCCCATCTCCAGTGGATGCTCGACCATCCCGGTGTGGGCGACAACCACAATGCCGAGCCCTTCGCCCACTGCTACCGGCGGCTGGCCGACCTGCTTCCCCAGCTGATCGCCGAGGGCTCCGACCCGCGGATCATGCTCGATTACTCCGGCAACCTGCTCTGGGGCTTCGAGCAGATGGGCCGCCACGACATCCTCGACGCCCTGCGCTTCCTTGCCCGCGACACCCGCATGCAGCAGCACGTGGAGTGGCTCGGCACCTTCTGGAGCCACGCCGTGGCCCCCTCCACCCCCATCCCCGACCTGAAGCTGCAGATCCAGGCCTGGCAGCAGCACTTCGCCGCCCTGTTCGGCGACGAAGCCCTGCAGCGGGTGCAGGGTTTCTCCCCGCCGGAGATGGCCCTGCCCAACCATCCCGACACCCTGTTCGCCTTCGTGCAGGCGCTGCGGCAGTGCGGCTACCGCTGGCTGCTGGTGCAGGAGCACAGCGTCGAAAACCCCGATGGCACCCCACTCAGCCGCGAGCAGGCGCTGGTGCCCAACCGGCTGGTGGCCCGCAGCTCCAGCGGCGAGGTGGCCACGATCACCGCCCTGGTCAAGACGCAGGGCTCCGACACCAAGCTGGTGGGCCAGATGCAGCCCTGCTACGAGGCGTTGGGATTGAACCCGGTGCCGCTGGCTGGCCGCTCCATTCCGCCGCTGGTGGTGCAGATCGCCGATGGTGAGAACGGCGGCGTGATGATGAACGAGTTCCCCTCGGCCTTCCTGCAGGCCCATCGGCGCCTGGCTGGCGAGGGGGGCGCTGCCTCGAGCACCGTCGCTCTCAACGGCAGCGAGTACCTCGATCTGCTCGCCACCGCCGGCATCACTGAGGCCGACTTCCCGCCGATCCAGGCGGTGCAGCAGCACCGGCTCTGGCAGCAGGTGGGCGAGCCCGCTGTGGGGGATGGGGGTTCCGGTGGACCCGGCCGCGCCGCGGTGGAGACCGCGATCGCCGCACTTTCCGCCGCCGATGTCTCCTTTTCGATGGCTGGCGCCTCCTGGACCAACAACCTCAGCTGGGTGGAGGGTTATGGCAACGTGCTCGAGCCGATGGAGCAGCTCAGCGCCCGCTTTCACCGGCACTTCGATCCCCTGGTGGCGGCGGACCCGGCCGTGACGGCCACAGCGGCGTATCAGCAGGCGCTACTGCCGCTGCTGCTGCTGGAGACCAGCTGCTTCCGCTACTGGGGGCAGGGCACCTGGACTGACTACGCCCGCGAGCTGCACCGGCGGGGTGAAGCCGCGCTGGCCAACCCACAGTGACCTTCCTCTTCAAAAGTTTCCTCCTCACAGGTTTCTACGCCTTGTGGAGTGTTCCTGGTTGTTCTTGGACAGCTGGTTCTTAGGTGGCTGATACTTTTTGCTCAGGATCTTGGTGCCGCCTGGCCTCCAACCGGGCCCATTGAACGTGTCCTTGCCTGTTCTGCGCTGCTGGTTGATGCGATGACCGTGTTGCGAGTCTTGGCCCAGGACAGATTCACCATGACACCATCCACACAGCAACCCTTGCTGGTGGTTCATGCGGGTACGCATAAAACAGCCAGCAGCTACATCCAAAACCGGCTTGATGCTAACCAGCTTGCCCTTGACAGCCAAGGTGTTGTTCTTTCCTGGCCCGGACGGCCTGGACGAAAGCACAAGGGCTTGGTCAAGGCCATGCTCAAAGGCAGCCATACACCCTGGGAGAGGTATCTGTCAGCCGCGTCTCCCGCGACATGGCAATTACTTGTTAGTGCGGAGCAGTTTACTCCGGCTGTCACTGAGCCGCGACATCTTGCTTTCCTTGATGAGGTGGCGCGGCGCCATGGCAGAACACTTCGCGTTGTTGTCTTTCTTCGCGATCAGCCGGACTTCCTGAACTCCATGTATGCGCACACGGTGCGAAGGCTTTACCACCATTACGACTTTGACAGTTACGTCAGACGTAGGCTTCGCCATCCGAATTGGTTCCCGGACTATTCACGCTGGCTTGAAGCCATTCGCAGGCACCCCACGATTGAGTTGCTCGTTCTGCCCTACCGCTCTGCTGCCGTGGATCAGAAAGGCAAGGATGAGCCATTGGATGACCCATTCATGCGCCTGGCCCATGCTTTGGGTTGGGCGATGCCTGGCCAAGGCTGGCTGCCTCCCTCTCGACGTTCCATCAACACCCAGGTGGGAGCACGGGGGATCTGGTTGGCGCTGGAAGTCGGCAAAGCACTTGCGGCAAGGGGGGTCAATCCCCGATCTCTCCGCAACACAGGAGGCTTGATTCGTGAAATCTCTGAGCGGGAAGGGTGGACTCACCCACGATTTCAGGGATTTCAACCTGCCGATTACCTCAGGCTACGGGAGACGCTTGAGGCGGCCAATGATCCCTTGGCGATGGAGGCCTGGGGTGTTCCCTGGGCTGAGGTCTTCCCATCGGTCCCTCAGCCGCGTTCGATCACCATCGGGCCTGAATCCAACCAGGACGCCCAACGGATGGACGCGTGTCTGCAAGAAGCGCTGTCACGCCTGCTGAAGCAGGTGGACTCCGCTTGATCTAACCGGATGGGCAGGCTTCTTGAGGGCGATCGCTCAGGGTCATGAACGATGCACACGCTTTGGGTTGCTGCACCGAAACCCTCCAGTCTCTGCTCTTACAACAGGACGAACAGGACGAATTCGGCGCGCGTCATCCAGTGCTCACCAGGGCAGCACCTCGCCGTTGGCGTGCCAGAAGGTGCCGCTGGTCTCCAGGGTGAGGGCGTCGATGCGGGCCAGCAGGCCCCGCACCGCCTCCTCGGGGCTGATGCCCTGGGGGTTGAAGTTGACCATGCGGGTGCGCACCAGCCCCGGGTGGAGCAGTGCCACGGCGATGCAGCGGGGCCGCAGGTCGATCGCCAGGGATCGCCCCGCCATGTTTAGCGCCACCTTTGACATCCGATAGCCGTAGGAGGAGCCGGAGCTGTTGTCGTCAATCGAGCCCATGCGGCTGGTCATCAGCGCCAGCTTGGAACCGGGCTGCAGATTCGGCAGCAGGGCGGCCACGAGCCGTAGGGGCGCCAGGGCATTGACCTCAAACTGGCGCCTGAGGCTTTCGCTGTCGAGATTCTCCAGGCGGTTGGCTTCAAGGATGCCGGCGTTGAGGATCACCCCGTCAAGGGGCTGGCCAGCTAGCCGTTGCTGCAGAGCATCAAGATCTGCTTCTGCGGTGAGCTCGATCCCCGCCTCGAGGCGAACTCCCAGCGCCTCCAGTTCCGGCGAAGGCGTTCGGCAGACGGCGATCACCTGATCGCCGCGGGCCTGGAGCTGTCTGCAGTACTCCAGGCCGATGCCGCGGTTGCTGCCGGTAACTAGGAAAGTTGGCATTGCTGGCCTGCGCAGTTACTCAAGACTGGCTGATTGCTGCCAGCATCAGCGCCGTCCGTTGACGATCACGGAATTGCCGTTGCCCCCAGGGGTACCAGGCAGGGCAGGCACCACGGAGGTCTGGCCATCCCACTTGTCGAGGAAGAGCTTGTAGAGCACCTGGTCATCGAGGCTTGAGTTGAGCGTTTCGTAGCGCTTGGCTTCCTGCTCGGCGATCAAGACCTCGGTTTGGGCGCGCAAAAGCTGCTGTTCGGCAATCTGTTTCTGTTCGATCGCGGCCCGGTATTCCTCGGCGATTTGCAGGCCTGTGAGGTCGAGTCCCTGCACGCTCACGTAATCAAACTTGCGCAGTTCCTCCGCCACCTTCTCCTGCACCAGTTCCGAAATGGAGTTCCATTCGGTGGCGATAGTCACCAGCTCGTACTGCGAAAAAACTGATTTGAGTGCCTTCAGTAGCGAAGGTTGGATCACCCGGGGATAGATCTGCTGGTCGTCGGTGGCGATCGTCTCGTAAATCCGCCCAGCTTCTGCAGGCTTCATGGCGTATTTCACCGTGGCGGTGGCCTGGATCACCTGGAGATCCTTGGTGAGAGTCGAAAACTGCTCCGGTCGCACCTGGGTGCGCACGTCAAACAGCGAAGTGTTCTGCACCAAGGGGGCCTTGATGTTGGCGCCGGGGCTGCGGGGGGTACCGGTGACCTTGCCCAGGGTTGTGACAACGGCCACGTTGCCCGCCGGCACGATGAAAACGGTTTGGCTGAGCAGGATCGCGATCCCCACCAAAATGGCCGCAATCAGGCTGAGGGTGGCTCCAGGACCATCGGGACTGCCAGCTGAGCGAAGGGGCGACTGCATGAAGGGGCCATTACCAATTGCGAACCCTAGGCAGGTCCTCCGATGAAACAACGGCTCACAAATGGAGAAGTCATCGCCCGCAGCAGGGTGCTGTAGCTGACCTGGAAGCGCTGTTCATCACCCACTGCCAGCGCCGCTGCCGCTCCGCTCACCACCAAGTGGTCGCTGGATGCGCCCTCGATGCTGATCCCAGGGGCACTAAGACCGGCCGGATCGGCATCCTGTTCGCCCAGGGCAAGTAGCGCTCGCATGGCCATGGGTTGCTCTGGTTGCTTTTGGGGAGCGACTGGCCCTTTGGCAAAACTGGTGCAGTGACGCGTTCCCCAGGCACGGCTCGGCTTGCGCTTGGACTCGATCACCTCTGCCACCAGGGTGATGGCATCTGTGTACAGCCCTGGTATGGCTGTGCGGGTGAGGGGCTCTCGCCCCAGTAGTAGGGCTTCGCCGAGGCGCAGGTGGTTGATACGGCCCGGATCGCCGCCACCAGTCAGCCAGGGAATATTGGCCGAATTACCTCCAGAACACCACTCGAGCCGGATGCCAAAACGCCTTTCCAGGCCATCGATCAGACTCGATAGCTCGGCCATATTGGCTTCATCTGGGGCAACGCCGTTTTGACAGCCCAGATTGGTGCCGATGCCCACCAGCAGCAGGCTTGGTAGGGCAAGGGTAAGCAACACCATCGCCTCCAGGTCTGCCGCGAGAATTCCCTCGCGCAGATCCCCTAGCTCCACCATCAGCAGCACTCCATGGCGCACCCCTTGGCAATGCGCTGCAGCTGCCAAGGCCTTGAGCACCACCGCCTCGCTGTTGCAGCTAATCGCCGCATGGGCCACCACCCGATCCACCTGGCTGAGCATCGGTGAGCGAATTAGCAGCAGGGGCACGCCAAGTTCGCAACGGCTAAGCGATTCGATTGATTCGATTCGGGATTCACCGATGGAGTGCACCCCTGCTGCCACCCAGGTGTGCACAATTTCCGGCAGTCCCAGGGTTGCCTTGCTGACCCCGGTAACCTTGATCCCTTGGCGGGCAAGCCGATTGACCATGGTGGTGGCGTTGTGCTGCAGGTGCTCGAGATGAATCTCCAGCCGCGGTGCGCTCAAAGCAGCCCGGTAGGTGATGCGCACAACTCGGGGAAAGCCCGCAGCACCATTGCCACCAGGGCTGAAGGTGCACGGCTCACCGCATCGGTAACAGGAATAGCGAGCTCGGCGGCATAGAGGGCGATTGCGGCACTCACCTCGGCGTCATCCATGCCCTCGTGGTTGAGGGTTAGGCCGATTACCCGCGTTGGCGCGAAGGATTCGATCAGGCGAATTTCACTGGCAGGCGTGGGCATCGGCATAAACGGAAAGTCGCTGAGCTGCCGGCGTGCCGGCGCGTGCTGCAGCACCACCGCCTGGGGCTGGCTGCCCCGCAGGATGAAGCTGGAAGAGAGGTAGGCGGGATGGCTGAGGGCCCCTTGGCCTTCAATCACGATCACCGCAGGTCTTTCCGTGCAGTAGGCCTCCACCACAGCGGCCTCCACCTCCCCTGAGCAAAACTGCGAAGGAATGGCATCAAGCGGAATGCCATAGCGGCCCCCTTGAATCAAGCCGGTTTGGCCCGTGCTCACCAAAACGGCGCTGATGCCGCTGGCGTTTAGGGCTTGAACCAGAAGCGTGGCGGTGGTGCGCTTACCGATGGCCCCATCGGTGCCGAGCACGGCGATTCGAATGCAGCGTGCCTTGGCGATCGAGCCATTGAACAGGCGCAGATCCTTCAAAGCGGCTGGACGACGCACATCCCGGATTGAGACTTGGTGACGGATGGCCGCCAGGGCGAATTCACGGTCGTCGTTGAGGAATTCGCGCATGCCGCTGACCAGATTCAGGCCAGCTGCCATGGCTAGCAGCAGAGCCCGGCGATCGTCTTTGCCATAGAGGCCATCTGCAGGCGCCATGCCATAGATGAAGGTGCTGGCGCGGGGCCCAGGCAGGGCGAGAGCGCTATCTAGATCAGCCACGATGGGAATGCCGTTGCTGATGCCGTCTAGTAGAAGACCTGCATCATTCCCTGCTGATTGGCTGTCAATAATTGCCCTGATTTCGAAGGCTTCACAGAAGCGAACGAGTCCGTGGGCGGTTTTGCCGTCGAGTCCCGCGAAGTTTCCCTCGCAGTAAACGAATGCAGCTGATTTAACCGCAACTTGATGCGGTGAAATCGAAATGGTCAAGTCATTGACCTGTTTTAAAAATGCCAAATAAGCCAGGACCCATCATTTACCCAGGCTTGAAATAAGTCTGAGGTGGTGATTTCAGGGCTCAGAATTGGCCGCTGGAGGGCGTGGATATATTTACTCTAGGGCGCTTTGTGCTTCAAGGGGGTCAGCCAGTATTTCGGCGATCTGGTTTTTGCCATTGCCCTGGGCCAGGAATAGGGCCCGTTCGGCTCGAAGCAGGGCATCGAGGGGCTGACGATCGGCTGGGGCAAGCAGGGTCAGGCCGCCGCTGGCGGTTAGCTGGTGGCCGCTGGCCGAAAAGACCCCCCTCAGCTCGCTGATGCCAGCGCGGATGGCATCGGCCCGTTCCATGGCTGTGGCCAGGTCAACATTCACCATCAGCAGGGCGAATTCTTGGTCGCCGATTTGACCCACCAGGTCCTGGTCGCATTGCTGGGAGCGCAGTAGGGCGGCGACGTCTACAACAGCTCGATCCGAGGCCTGCAGACCCCAGCGGTTCTTGATCTGGTCGAAGTGGTCGAGCTCCAGGGTCAGCACGGCAAGGTTTTCACCTGCCTGGCGCGCCCGCAGTAGCTCAGGCTCAGCTTGCTCCAAAAAGCTTTCTCGGGTGGCTAAAGCGCTCACAGGATGGACGGTGGTAAGTCGGCGCAGTTCAAGCTCACGCAGCACCAGTTGGGCCAGATCCTCGAGCAGTCGCACCTGGCTGGAGCTGAAGTGGCGCGGCTGCCTGTCAATTACGCACAGGGTGCCCAGGTTGTGGCCGTCACGACTCTGCAGCGGGGTGCCTGCGTAGAAGCGCACCTTTGGGTCCTGAATAACCAGGGGATTGGTGCAGAAACGGGGGTCTTGGCGGGCATCTGGCACCACCAGGGTTTCATCACCGGCAATGGCGTGGGCGCAAAAGGCCATCTTCCGCGGCGTTTCGGTGCTGTCTATGCCGTGGTGGGCAAGGAACCACTGGCGGTCGCCATCCACCAGGGAGATGAGCGCGATCGGGGTTTCCAGCACAGTTGATGCGAGCCGCACCAGCCGCTCGAAATGCTCATCGCCTGGATGGTTTAGTACCCCCAGGCGCTCTAAATCCCTTTGGCGCTGGGATTCGTCTGCCGGAATCGGGTAGTCGGGATACGGCATGGACTGAGCCGATAATGCCAATTCTAGGAAGTCCACGGCCAGCCATCCGGGCTTCGCAAGGGCCATGATTTAGTTGTAACCAACAGCCCTTCCCATGGCCCTAGACCAAGAAAGCTGTCTCCCCTGCCGCGATGGGGCTCCGCTCCTGGACGCAGCTGAACTAGCCGAATTGCTGGCCCAGTTGCCCGGTTGGCTGGTTGTGGATGGACACCACTTGCAAAAGGCCTGGAGCTTTGCTGATTTTCAGCAGGCTCTCGATTGGCTCAACCGGGCTGGGGCGATCTGCGAAGCAGAGGGTCACCATGCCGAATTCAGCCTTGGCTGGGGTCACGCAGGCGCTGAGGTGTACACCCACAAGGTGGATGGCCTAACCCGCGCCGACGCAGTTTTGGCCGCCAAACTCGATGGGGCCTAGCAGGCGCTAACGGCGTAACGAGTATGCAGCCGGCAGGTTTCGCTGGGCGCAATTTCAAGCTTGTCATCGCCACTGATCAGAGCCTGGCGCGGTCCAGTCCAGGGCTCCAGGCAGACCATCGGACGGGGCGGTTCGGTCCAGAGCACCACCAGGTTGAACGGGGCGCTGAGCTGCAGATCAAGGGCCAGGCCGGCTTCCGGATCCAGCAAGCGCACGTCACCAGTGGGACGAACCAACAGGTCAATGCCGTCGTCCAGTCGCGCCATTTGTTCGGTCGTGTCGGCTTCGGCCATCGATAGGTGGTTTAGGCAGCGCTCCGGTAGCCCCTCAAAGCGTGGAGATTTGAGGTTGCTGAGGTTGAAGTAGGGGTGGAGGCCGAAGCTGAATGGCATCGCCTCCTGGCTGCGGTTCAGCACCGAGGTGTCGATTTCGAGGGCCCCTGGCACCAGGCGCAGCTCAAGCCTCAGCAGAAAGCTGAAGGGATAGCTCGTCAAGGTGGTCTCGCTGTCTTTGAGTTCAAGGGCAATGCCTTGGCCATCTTCGAGAGCTGTCAACTGCCATGGCAGCTGCCGGGCGAAGCCGTGCTGGCCTAGGGGAAAGTTCCCCTGGGGTAGGGGCAAGGTGTTGTCAGGCAGGCCGCCGCAGATCGGGAAGAGGATGGGAATACCGCCCCGCACTGATTGGGCGGGGTCGAGGAAGCGTTCAAGATCGAGGTAGATCAGTTCCTTGCCCTTGCAGCGCCAGCCGGTCACCAGACCGCCGCGCTCAGGCACCACCCTCAGCAGATCCCCTGAGTCGCTGGCGAACTCCCAGTGGGGATATGGAGTGTCGCGGTGAACTAGGGCCACGGAGCTCGAGCGGGATTGGCCTATTTAGGCCTGCGGCCGGCCTCTAGGCGGGTGTTCCTTCACACAATCTTCCATTGAAAAAGATCAGAACCGGTCTCGATCCCCTGATCCATTCCATAGGGTCTTGCAATCCGCGAGTACCAGTTATGAATTGCCCAGAAGACAGCGGGCCAGGCCAGGAATTATTTGAGCCTCGCAGCTTGGAATGGCAGGAAAATGGCGAGTTGGCCAGCACCGAGATGTTCGAGCTGGTCAAGCGTCTGCGAGCTGTGGAATCAGGAAAAACCGTCAACGAGCTTTGGCGGCTCAGCCAGAAAGCCTGAGGCTGGTTTTCGCACCAACACTCCCCCTTGCCATCCCAGGCCTGCTTTGGTTGATTGCGGTGGTCGCAGTGCTTGCCATGCCTGATTCTTCTGCCATAGCGGAGTGGCGACATCGCGGCTGCAGTGTGCGCTTGATTAGCCGCTGTCCAGCTGCAGAGGCCTACCGCATTCAGCACTGCAGTGGTATGCCCATGGGTTCGGTAGCCAGCCTTGAAGAGGCTCGCATTCTTATTGACGACGACATTCAATTACTAAGGCAGCGCCTTGTAGCGAGCGCTTAGTTTTCAGGGCAAAACCCCCACTAAGCCGCGGCGGCGCAATTCCTGTTGGAATTCATTGCTGAGCGGATCAAGGCACCATTGCCGCTGACTCCAGTGCCACAGGGCCTGTAGCCGCCAGCCCAACCACAGCAGGCACAGCACTAGGCCCAGCCAACGCATCGATAGGTCCACGGAGTGCACCTTGTTTAAGAACGGACCACCCTCCTGGCGAGGGGGCCGGCCATCCATTGACACAAGTCGCCAAGGGCCATGGCCTCCACCCTGCTTGGCGGATCGGTTGATTTGCTCCCCCTGACAGAGCTGGGTCTGGGGTAGCCCTGAGCGCCCGCTGGGGAGCGCCTGGAATCAGCTCTTGCAGGTAATACCTGCCAGGGCCGCCTGCTCCCCGGGCGTGGCGATCTGCTGACACGGCTCCGGAAACAGGCCCGGAATCCCTGAAAATCAACCGAGTTTCTTCGGAAAGCAGCAGTCATGACTACGTCAGGTTTTCCGATGTCAAGTGAAGACGACGCCAACGACCTGACCTTGCGTCAACTGCGCCAGATGGCCAGCAACCTCGGCATCGGCCGCTACAGCCGGATGCTGAAGGATCAGCTGCTGAAGGCTATTGAGCGCAAGTCAGACTCCCAGCCCGCAGCCAGCCAGCCAGGAGGCGATGCGCCAGAGGGTGTGGATCTGCGCAGCATTGAAGCTGAGATGAGCTCTGCTCCCCGGCCCGACTCCCAAACGGCAGTTGTATTTCTGCCCCGCGATCCCCAGTGGGCCTACGTGTTTTGGGAGCTCTCCGACTCCGACCGTCGCCAGGCGATGGCAGACGGTGCCAGCCAGCTGGTACTTCGAGTTGTTGATGTAACCGGTCTTGGTGCTGGTGCTGCCCACCAACACACCATGCAGGAAGTTGTGGTTAACAGCCATGCCACCGAGTGGTACCTGCCTGTTCCGCTCAGCGACAGGGACTATCGGGTTGAACTTGGCTACCGGCTCGCTGGTGGCGGTTGGCGTTCATTGGCCTTCTCCTCGGTGGCTCGGGTACCTGCGCTCCATCCCAGTGAGCAGATCCTCGATCAGTTTGTGCCCTTCTCCCTAGAGGCCGCCGCTCCTGCTACAGCTAGTGGTGCAGCCGTTATGCCGACTGCAGCTCCCGGTATTCACGAGCGGGTTTATCAGGCTGCCACCACCACTTGGCGGGCCGTAGGCCGCGGATCTGAGGCTTTCCACGAGGTGGATGCTAACTCCGACCACAATCAGGGTCTGAATGCTTCCGGTGCCGGTCTTTGGGCCAGCGGCCGCAACGAGTCGGGTGCTGGTGGTGTGGCTACTCGTCAGCGGGCTTTCTGGCTAGTAGCCGACGCCGAATTGATTGTTTATGGCGCTACTGATCCGGCGGCAACCCTGCGGATTGGCGATGAAGTCGTGCCCCTTGGCGAAGACGGCACCTTCCGGCTTCAGGTGCCCTTCCGTGATGGACAGCAGTTGTACCCGATCACTGCCGTAGCAGCTGACGGCGAACAACGGCGCAACATCACTCTTGAATTTGTCCGCACTACCCCGGATGCCAATGTCAACACTGCTGAGGAAGCGGTGGCTGAGTGGTTCTAGGGCACCAGATTTACCAGCTTTCCAGGCACCACGATTACCCGGCTGGGGGGCTTGCCCTCCAGCCATTTTTGTGCGATTTCGCTTTTGAGTGCCAGCTGTTCAAGAGTTGCTTTATCAGCGTTGGCGGGCACCGCCAAGCTGCCTCGCATCTTGCCCTTGACTTGAATAACCAGGTCAATAGTTTCGCGCACTAGGGCTGCAGGGTCTGGGTGCGGCCAGCGCTGAGCGTGGATGCTGCAGTTGATGTCTGGATTGGCGCCCAAACGCAGCCAAAGCTCCTCCGCCAGGTGGGGGGCAAATGGAGCAAGCAGAACCAGCAAGGTGTGCAATGCCTCTTTGGCTATAGGCGCAGAGGCCGCCTCTAGATGTTCAGCCATCACATTGCTGAGCTTCATTAACTCAGAAATGGCGGTATTAAACTGATATTCACCATCGAGGTCCTCGCTGATCTCGGCTATGGCCGTGTGCACTGCCCGGCGCAGCTCCAGCTCTGATGCCGTCAGGGTCGTGTTGGCAAACTCGGCCGCAGTTAGCTCAATTACAGCTGACAGTTGCAGGTCCCGGGCGCAGGCCCCATCCACCAGCCGCCACAGGCGCTGCAAAAAGCGAAACTGGCCTTCCACATCAGCGTCATCCCATTCCAGATCTTTTTCCGGTGGAGCCTTGAATAGGATGAACATCCGGGCCGTATCAGCGCCATACTTATCAATTACCTGGGCAGGATCGACGCCGTTATACTTCGACTTCGACATTTTTTCGTAAAAAGTTTCTAGTACTTCGCCACTGATTGGGTCACGGGGGTCGCTTGGGTCGGCGACATCCCCCGGAGCGATGTATTTGCCGGAGTGGGGGTTCTTGTAGGTAATGCCCTGAACCATCCCTTGGGTAAGTAGGTGGGTGAAGGGTTCATCGAAGCCCAGCAGGCCCCGGTCGCGCAGCACCTTGGTGAAGAAGCGGGCATAGAGAAGGTGGAGGATCGCGTGTTCGATCCCACCCACGTATTGATCAACCGGCAACCAGCGGTCCACAGCCTCGCGTGTAAACGGAAGGTCTGTGTTGTGGGGATCGCTGTAGCGCAGGAAATACCAGCTGGAGCACATGAAGGTGTCCATGGTGTCGGTCTCACGCTTCGCTGGCTTGCCGCAGCGGGGGCAGTCCACGTTCACCCAGCTCTCTAATTGGGCTAGGGGCGATCCACCCTTGCCCTCAAGGTTGGCCCCCACCGGCAGCTCCACTGGCAGCTGTTCGGCCGGTACGGGCACCACACCGCAGCTCTCGCAGTGGATCACCGGGATCGGACAGCCCCAGTAGCGCTGACGCGAGATCAGCCAGTCGCGCAGTCGGAATTGCACCTTGGCATTGCCCCAACCCTGACCCGCAGCGGCCTCGGTGATCGCCCTTTTGGCTTCACCGCTTGGTAAACCATCGAAGCAACCGGAGTGGATTAAAACCCCGGCTTCTGTCCAGGCACCACCTTCGAAGGCGTGCTCGTCGCTGCCCTGGGGAATGATCACCTGCTGCACCGGCAATTCGTACTGCCTCGCGAATACGAAGTCGCGCTGGTCGTGGGCAGGGACCCCCATCACCGCGCCGGTGCCGTAGTCGGCGAGGACGTAGTCGGCGATCCAGAGGGGGATAAGGGCACCATTGGCTGGGTTCCGCACCCGAGCACCGATCGGCACACCCCGTTTGGGTTTGTCGTCGGCCGTGCGCTCAAGCTCGCTTTGGCGGCTCACCAGATCACAGAAGGCCTGCACGTGGATCGCCTGCTCGGCGGTAGTCAGCCCAGTTACCCGGGGGTGTTCGGGGGCCAACACCAAGTAGCTGACGCCAAAGATGGTGTCCGGGCGTGTTGTGAACACGGTGATCTGTTCACCGGTGCCAACGCCAGATGAATCCACAACCTCAAAGTGCAGCTCGGCGCCCGTACTGCGGCCAATCCAGTTGGCCTGCATGGTGCGCACCCGCTCCGGCCAACCCTCGAGTTTGGGCAGATCGTCCAGCAGTTGGTCGGCGTAGGCGGTGATCTTGAGAAACCACTGGCGCAGCTTGCGTTTCTCCACCAAGGCTCCGGAGCGCCAGGAGCGGCCCTCGCCGTCCACCTGTTCGTTGGCAAGCACCGTTTGGTCGATGGGATCCCAGTTGACGCTTGCGTCCTTCTGGTAGGCGAGACCAGCATCTAGAAACTGCAGAAATAACCACTGGGTCCAGCGGTAGTAGTCGCTATGGCAGGTAGCCAGCTCTCGATCCCAGTCGATGGAGAGGCCAAGCCGCTTGAGCTGCTCCCGCATTGAAGCGATGTTTTGATCGGTCCAGATGCCGGGTTCAATTCCCCGCTCGATGGCCGCATTTTCGGCTGGTAAACCAAAGGCATCCCAACCCATCGGATGCAGCACCTGCTTGCCACGTAGCCGTTGCACCCGGGCGATCACATCGGTGATCACGTAATTGCGTACATGACCCATGTGCAGGTTCCCCGATGGATAGGGGAACATCGACAGGGCGTAATAGCTTTCGCCGCAGGACCCATCCAGCTTGGCTGGCGTGCGGTGCTGAGCCGCGCTATCCCAGTGCTGCTGCCAGCGCGATTCGAGGGCCTGGGGTTGGTAGCGGGGGGCGTCGCTCACGGCAGCCAGGCTGGATCAGGGCTTTGATCGTGCCACAGCCCAGTTGGAAGACTGCCGCTCAGCCGAGCGCACGGATCGTCGCCGCAGACCCACGACTGATCAGGGTGAGGGGGCGGTTTTCGTCCTGCTTGAGCGCCAGGTAGTGGATGTCCTGCCAATGCAGGATTCCCTCAAGCTCCCCCACACCCAGCACCTGGACCGCCACCGGGGTTTTGTGGCGAATCAGATCCTGCAAATGCCGAATGCTGGGTTGCGAGGTATCGAGGGCGGTGGTCCGCTTCTCGAAAAAGCTCTGCATAAGATCTAGCTGTGGCTGCGCTCGCCCCCATCGTGCTCCAGTTCAGCAAATATCAAGGCCTGGGAAATGATTTCCTCATGCTTGATGGCAGGGGAGCCTCCAGCACTGATGCCAGCTACGGCCTCACCTCGGAACGGATCCAGCGTCTGTGTGACCGCCGCTTCGGCGTTGGCGCTGACGGGGTGATCCTGGCCCTGCCGCCCCGGCAGGGCGGTGAGTTGCGCATGCGGATCTTCAATGCCGATGGCACGGAGCCGGAGATGTGTGGCAATGGCATGCGCTGCCTGGCCCGCTTCCTGGCCGATAGCGATGGCGATCTTCCCGGGCGGCAATGGCAGATCGAAACCTTGGCGGGCCGCATCGTTCCCGAGCTGCTTCAGGACGGCAGCATCCGAGTCGACATGGGAGCCCCCTTTCTCGACCCTGAATCCATTCCCACCACCTTGGCTTGTGGCGAAAACGGGCTGGCCCAGGGCAACTTGGAAGTGGCTGGCAGCTCGTTTGCGGTCGGGGCGGCCGGCATGGGCAATCCCCACGTTGTGATCCCCGTTGACGACGTTGAGGCGGTGGATTTGGAGCGTTACGGCGCGGCATTCGAGGTTCACCCCGCCTTCCCCGCCCGCACCAACGTTCATTTCGTCCAGGTAATCAGTCCCACTCACCTGGTGATGCGGGTGTGGGAGCGCGGTGCGGGTCCCACCTTGGCCTGCGGCACCGGCGCTTGCGCCACCCTCGTTGTGGCCCATCTGTTGGGGCTGGCTGAGCGCTGCGCGCGCCTCGACCTCCCAGGTGGTCCCCTGGAAATTGATTGGGATCAAGCCAGTGGACATGTGTTTATGGCGGGCCCCGCTGTGGCTGTTTTTGACGGCGTCGTGACCCCCGAGCTCTGGGGTGATGAGCCCTTTGAACTCGAGGCCGCCGCTCCGGTGCAACAGCAACCAGATGCTTCGCCTGCAGTCGACTGCGCCAGCGTCTGCACCAATGGCTGCATCCGGCCTGAAGCCTGCCCTTCAGCGGAAGCCCGGGCCCGGGTTGATGCCCTGCTCAACGGCAGCTCCCTCGACGACCTGGTGGCCTTGGCCACCAATTCCCTTGAATCGCGGATTCGCTCCCGCTTTGACCGGGATGCTTCCCAGGGAAGTTAGGTGGGTCATTCGGGCAGTCGGGTGCCAGCACTGGCTAGCTACTTCGACACAAGCGCCACCACTCCCACCGCTACTGAGGTGCTGGAGGCAATGGCCCTTGCCCAGGCCACGGCCTGGGCTAACCCCTCAAGCCTCCACGCCCCTGGCCTTGCAGCAGCAGAGCAGCTCGAACGCTCGCGCCTGAGCCTGGCCGAGGGGCTGGGCTGCGAGCTCGATGAACTGGTGGTGACCTCCGGTGGCACCGAGGCCATTCATCTGGCCCTGCTCGGTGCTGCTGCTGGCCTCACCCCCGGCCGGTTGGTGATATCGGCGGTCGAGCATCCCGCCACGCTGGCGGCAGCTGCCCAGCTGGAGCAGCGCGGTTGGAGCGTCCAAACCGTGCCGGTGGATAGGCAGGGATTACTTGATCTCGATGCCCTCGCTGGCTTGCTAGCGCCTCCAACCCGTTTGGTCTCGGTGATCTGGGGGCAAAACGAGGTTGGCAGCCTCCAGCCGATTGAGGCGATCGGGGCACTTTGCCGGCGGGCGGGGGTGCTGCTGCATGTTGATGCGGTGCAGGTTCTGGGCCACCTGCCGATCACTTTTCGCCAGCTGCCCATTGATTTGTTGAGTGGGGCGGCTCACAAGCTGCAGGGACCAAGGGGGGTTGGCTTGCTGCTGGTGCGGCGTGGTCTGGCCCTCCAGGCCCAGCTTGGTGGTGGCGGCCAAGAGGGCGGCAGGCGAGGCGGCACCGAACCAGTGGTGCTGTTGAGCGGCTTCGCCAAGGCCCTGGAGCTCAGCTGTGCCACCCCCTCGCTGGCACCCCTTCGCGACTCCCTGCTACGTCGGCTTTTGAGCCTTCCCGGGGTGCGGTTGAGCGGTCCGCCCCCGGGCGACTCCCGCCTGCCTCACCACCTCAGTCTGCTGGTGGCTAGTGAGACTGGCCTGCCGCTTTCCGGCCGCAACCTGGTTCGTGAGCTCTCCCGACAGGGCTTCGCCTTGAGCAGCGGTTCGGCCTGCAGCAGCTCTGGATCGGCTGCCAGCCCCGTGCTCCAGGCCCTGGGCTACAGCGAGGCCGACGCCGCAAGTGGCCTGCGCATCAGCCTCGGGCCCTGGCACCGCGCCGCCGATCTCGACGCCCTGGTTCAAGCTCTGCAGATGGCGCTTGCGGCCTCGGTAGCGTCTGAGCACCCGTTGACGGCCTAATGCTCCCCTCCGATCTGCGCAGCGCCGAAGCTGAAGCACTGGCGGCGATTCAGAGCGCCTTGGCCGCAGGCGCTAAGGGGCTGTGGAGTGTCGAGCTCCGTTTTGAGGGTCTGCGTCTACTCCCTTTGGCCCTGCGATTGCAGGCTGGGCTCAGTCCCGCCGCACCGAGCCTGAGGCTGCTTTGTGCCGATGCCGGCGCAACCGCCCTGGCCCAGCGCGATGCCCCTGATTTTGCAACCCGAATTGCCAGCCTGCGCGAGCAGATGCGCCTTCAGCAGGCTGATGGCGGCAGCGAGGGCGTGCTGCTGCTGGTGGCACCTTCCCCCGCCGACTACGAGGAGGTGGAACAGGTATGCGCCCTGCACCGCGGCGTTGTCTTGCTGTTAAACGGCAACCTCGAGGATGCGGCCATCGGCATCGGCAGCGTGGCTCGAGAGCGCCGCAAGGGTTTTCTGGCCGGCTGGCAGAGCGCCTATGCCCTGATTCCAACGGGCGATGGGGCCCTGCGTCGGGCCTGTCCCGGGATGTGGGAGCTGTATCGCTGTGATGCCGATGGCTATCGCTTTGTTTGCAATTTCGACCAGAAGCCAGATATGGAGCAACGGGCGTTAGCCATGGCGGGTGAGGCCGGCCTGGGGCTCGGCGCCAACCTCAAAGTGATGGACGCTTTCATTGAAGGCTTGCGCAGCTAGCTCCCAGCGGAACCCCTTGCACTGGATCTAAGCGGCCAGCCTCCGTACACTTCGCCAAACGCAAACCCTGCCGATGGCTTCCGAGAGCGACCAGAGCCCTGTCGCAAAAGGACGCTCCTGGAGCTTGGTTGACATCGGTGCCGGAGTTGCGGTGCTGCTAGCTGCCGCAGGTGTGATCTGGAGCCCCAAGCTGAGCGGAGCGGTGGCTCAGGCCACCGGCGGCCTCACCCCAGTCACCGTGCTGGTGGATGTGCGTGGTGTGCCGGTGGCTGATCCCGGAGCCTTGATTCAGGCCGCCCAGCGGGAGGGCAAGGTTGCAATCGTGATCCGCAACCAGCCCCATGGCTCGGTGGCGCTCAAGCAGGTATTGCCCCTGCAGCGGCGCCTGGTGGCGGTCCAACCCAACGGATCGGTGGTGACGGCTGTGGACCCCAACCAGGCAATTCTGGGCAGCCTCGATGCTCGTTTTGTGCTCCAGGGTCAGGGCCGCAAGAGCGCTGGTGGTGTGGTTTTTGGCAACCAAACCCTCAAGATTGGTGCCCCAGTGGAAATTGAGGGGGAGCAGTTCCGGGTTGGCGGCACGGTTAGTGGCCTCCAGGTTGGAGGTGGCTGAGATGGCCCCCCTCAAAACCCCTGCTAAGCGTCAGCTTCTGCTGAGCCTTTCTGGTGTGCATGCCCTTGGGCTCGTTTTGGCGCTTTCGCCAGCCACTGCCTTGGCTCAGCAGGTGCCCCTGGCTCAGCAGGTGCCCCTAGCGACCCTTCCGCTCCTGCCCCCACCGGTCGGCCTGCCCCAGCTGCAGGCTCAGCTGAGCTGTCCGGCGCTGCAGCAGCGGCTGCTTGCCACCGTGGCTGGCCAGGCTTCTGTGTGGAGCATCACCATTGCCGATGCCCAGGGTCGTCTGCTGGCCGACCTCAACGGCAACCGGCCCCGTATTCCCGCTTCCAACCAGAAGCTGGTGAGCACGGCCTACGCCCTGGACAGATTGGGCCCTGATTACCGCCTCAATACCCAGCTCTGGCGGTTGGGGGATGGCAGCTTCCGCCTCACTGGCGAGGGTGACCCCGACCTGGCCCTGCCCCAGCTGCAGCGATTCGCCATGTTGGCGATGGGATCGGGTGGCAGCAGTGGTGAGACCCCCTCGCTGGTGCGGTTGCAGATCGCCGAGGAGCCACGCCAGGCCTGGTGGCCCCAAGGTTGGCACCCAGACGATCGCTACTACGCCTACGGCGCCCCGATCACCCGGCTAGCGGTCACCAGCAATGCCATAAACGATGCGGTGATGAATCCGCCTTCACGACTGCAGACCCTGCTGCAGAAAACCATGGTTCAGCGTGGGGCCAAGGTGCAGGTGTCACTGGTGTCGTCCCGCGCTCCCCTGCCCGGTGATGCGGTGCTGCTGCATCAGGAGCCATCGGCTCCAATGCACAACCTGCTGAGCCTGGCCAATACCGAAAGCCACAATTTTACCGCCGAAGTACTGCTGCGACAGGGGGCTGGCACCTGGGATTTGGCTCGAGCCACCCAGCTACAGATGCTGTGGCTCACCGAACAGGGCCTGCCGATGCAGGGTATTCGCCTTGCCGATGGCAGCGGCCTCGACCGCGCCAACCGGCTCACCAGCCGCTTTTTGGTCGCGCTGCTGATGCGCATGGATCAGCACCCCTACGGCCGCGCCTATCTGGCGTCGATGGCGGTTGCGGGCCAGCGGGGCACCCTGCGCAACCTTTATGTGGGCACCCCCCTGCAGGGACAGTTCTATGGCAAAACAGGCACGATCAGCGGTGTGCGCTCCATCAGTGGCGTGCTGATGACGGGGGCCGGGCCCCGCTACGTAAGCGCCATCAGCAATGGCGCCAGCTCGCCTAACGACACTATTGGCAGGGTGCTGCGCCAAGCGCAAAACAGCCAGCTGTGCCCCCCCTAGCCCGCTAGCTGCTTGAGAGTGTTGGCTACTCGGCGGCGGCGGCCCGTCGTTTCCGACCCAGCTGGCGCGGTGGCTTCTGGCCCCTGCAGTCGCACCAGCTCGCTGCGGCCCCCCAGTACCACCTGGCTCATCTCCTTCAACCTGCCCTCGAGTTCGCCCAGCACCTGCTCGGCGTAGCGGTTGGCTCCCTCTTGAATGGTGGCCGACTCCTGGCGGCTGCGGCTCACCAGAGCGTCGCATTGCTGCTGGGTCTGCTGGCGGAACTGCAGGGCGTCGTTGTGCACCCGCTCGGCTTCTGCCTGGCTATCGCGCTGCACTCTCACTCCCTCCTGGCGGATTTGCTCAAGTTCGGCCATCGCCTGTTGACGATTGCGATCGTGCTGCTCGAGCAGCTGGCGGTTGCGCTCGGCCGTTTCCTGTTCGAGCTGCTGGCGGCGGATTGCAAATTGCTGCTCCATCTGGGCCATGCGCGCCTGGTGCTCCTGTTCAGCCTGGGCAACCTGCTGGCGGGCTTGCAACATCAGCTGCTCGCATTGCTGGCGGGCCTGATCCCGCAGCTCCCCCACCTGCCGCTCCGCCTCCTGACGAATGGCAGCTGAGTTGATCAGCTGCTCCCGCTCCCTCTTGCCAGCAGCAATGATCTCGTCGGCCTGCTGGCGGGCCTGGCTAATGAATTCCTCACGCTGGCGGATGAGGCCTACGGCCTGCTGCAGCTGGGCCGGCAACGATTCCCGCAGGGCATCCATCACTTCAATGGCGTCCTGCTCATTGACCAGCCTTCCGCCGCTGAACGGAATGCGGCTGCCCTCCAGCACGATCTCCTCCAGCTGATCGAGCTGATCCAGCACGGTGATGGTGGGCTCGGCCATGAACAGCTCTAAACAGATGCCCGATTAAAAAGCCTGCACAGGTCTTCCGCCACTCCGGGGGGCACCATGTGACGCACATCGCCGCCAAAGCGAGCCACCTCCTTCACCACTGAACTGCTCAGAAAGCTGTGGTGCACAGCAGTAGCAAGAAAGAGGGTTTCCACCTGGGGGGCCAGGCTTTTGTTGGTGTGGGCGATCTGCAACTCGAATTCAAAGTCGCTCAGGGCCCGCAGGCCCCGCAGAATCACCTGGGCCTGGCAACGACCGGCGAAATCGACGGTGAGGCCATCGAAACTGCCCACTTCAACCCCCGGGAGATGGGCGGTGGCGGTGCCTATCTGCTCCAGGCGCTGCTCGAGGCTGAAGGCTGGCTGCTTGCTGGGGTTCTGCAGCACCGCCACCACCAGGCCGTCAAACAGGCGTGCTGCCCTCTCGATCAGGTCGAGGTGGCCCAGGGTGAGGGGATCGAAGCTGCCGGGGTAGAGGGCGCGCATCGGCCCAGCCTATGGGTGCCCCAGGCGTTTCTAGGGTGGGTGTAGTTCCCAGCGCCCTTGCCGCCATGGCCCTTAACACTGCCCTCAACGCCGAAGCCAAGAAAACCCTGCTGCGCAAAATTCCCCATGGCGTGTTCATCTGCGGCGTAGCTGAGGGGGATGAGGTCAATGGCTTCACAGCCAGCTGGGTGACCCAGGGCTCCTTTGAGCCGCCTTTGGTGGTGATGGCTGTACGGGCCGACAGCACCAGCAACGGCATCATTCAGCGCACTAAGAAATTTTCCCTGAACGTGCTTGCCGCTGACCAGAAGGATCTGGCCGCCGTTTTCTTCAAACCCCAAAAAGGCATGGGCGGTCGCTTCGATGCAGCCCCCTTCAGCCTCGGTGAGCTGGGCTTGCCGATTCTCGACAACGCCCTGGGTGCGGTGGAATGTGAGCTGGTGGGTCAGGTGGCCCATGGCGACCACACCGTGTTTGTGGGCGAGGTGAAGACAGCCACCCTGCACCGCGATGGTGCTGCCCTCGAGCTCGGCAGCACCGGCTGGCAATACGGCGGTTGAACCTACCCCTGCTGCAGCAACCCGAACGCCTCAAGGTCCGGCTTAAGGAGGTGCCCTCCGAGCCGGGCTGCTATCTGCTGCGCGATGCCAGCGATCGCATCCTCTACATCGGCAAGGCCAAGGTGCTGCGCAATCGGGTGCGCAGTTATTTCCAAAGCGGCAGCGGCCATGGCCACAGCCCACGCATCTCCCTGATGGTGCGCCAGGTGTGTGAGATCGAATTCATCGTCACCGACAGTGAAGCCGAGGCGCTGGCGCTCGAATCCAACCTGATCAAACAGAACCAGCCGCACTTCAATGTGCTGCTGAAAGACGACAAGAAATATCCCTATCTATGCATCACCTGGAGTGAGGCCTACCCCCGCATCTTCATCACCCGGCGGCGGCGGTTTCGCTCACCCCTGGATCGCTTCTACGGGCCCTATGTGGATGTGGGCCTACTGCGCCGCACCCTCACCCTGGTGAAGCGGGTGTTCCCGCTGCGCCAGCGGCCCCAGCCGCTCTATAGGGAGCGCACCTGCCTCAACTACGACATCGGCCGCTGCCCAGGGGTGTGCCAGGAAAAGATCAGCTCTGAGGCCTACCACCACACCCTGCGTCAGGTGGCGATGGTGTTTCAAGGGCGCAACGAGGAGCTGCTCGAGCTGCTGAATGAGCAGATGGGTAAGTACGCCGAGCGCCTCGACTTCGAGAGCGCTGCGCGGGTGCGCGACCAGCTGCAGGGCATCGACACCCTCACCGCCGACCAGAAAATGAGCCTCGGCGACAGCTCGGTGAGCCGTGATGTGGTGGCATTAGCCGCCGATGAGCGGGTGGCGGCGGTGCAGCTTTTCCAGATGCGGGCCGGCAAGCTGGTGGGGCGGCTCGGCTTCACCGCTGATGCGGTCGGCGCCGATGGCCAGCCCCTGGAGCCCGGCCGCATCCTGCAGCGGGTGGTGGAGGAGCACTACAGCCAGGTGGAGCCGGTGGAGATTCCCCCCGAGCTGCTGCTGCAGCACGCCCTACCCCAGCAGCCCTTGATCGAGGAGTGGCTGGCGGAGCGCCGCGGCCGCAAGGTGAAACTTGCAGTGCCCCAGCGGCAGCAGAAAGCTGATCTGATCGAGCTGCTGGAGCGCAATGCCAGCTACGAGCTGCAGCGGGCCCAGCGCGGCGCCGAGCAGCAACTGCTGGCCACTGAAGACTTGGCCCAGCTGCTGGAGCTGCCAACCCCCCCACGCCGCGTCGAGGGCTACGACATCAGCCACATCCAGGGCAGCGACGCTGTGGCCTCCCAGGTGGTGTTTATCGATGGGCTGCCGGCCAAGCAGCACTACCGCAAATACAAGATCCAAAGCAGCTCGATCCGCTCCGGCCACTCCGACGACTTCATGGCCATGGCCGAGATCATGCGCCGCCGCTTCCGCCGCTGGGCCCAGGCCAAGGCCGAGGGTGCCGACCTGGGTGAGCTGAGGCGGGCCGCTAGCACCACGCTCCACACCGGAGGCCTCAATGATTGGCCCGATGTGGTGATGATCGACGGCGGCAAGGGTCAGCTCTCGGCGGTGATGGAGGCCCTGCGGGAGCTGAATCTGCACGAAGAGCTGGTGGTGTGTTCCTTGGCCAAGCAGCGGGAGGAGGTGTTTATGCCAGGGGCCAAACAGCCCTTGGAGAGTGAGCCCGACCAGCTGGGTGTGCAGCTGCTGCGCCGCCTGCGCGATGAGGCCCACCGCTTCGCTGTGAGCTTCCATCGCCAGCAGCGGGGCGAGCGGATGAAGCGCTCGCGCCTCTCCGATATTCCTGGCCTGGGACCGAAAAGGGTCAAGGAGTTGTTGGCCCACTTCCGCTCGATTGATGCCATTCAGTTGGCCAGTCCAGAGCAGATCGCCGCTGCCCCGGGAGTGGGGCCGGCCCTGGCCCGCCAGGTGTGGGATTACTTTCATCCCAGTGACGAGCCCGCCGGCGAGGAGTTGGCCAGTTGAGGCGTCTGGGTTCCCTGCTGCTACTGCCCTTGGCCCTGGGGCTGCTGCTGCTTTTTTCACCTGCCCTAACGCCGCCGGCCCTTGGCGCCCCCGGCATCTGCGTTGGGCCCGTCTGTGGTGATGAGATCCACCGCAGCGCTAAGCATCACTGGCAGCTGCGGCTGCGGGTAAACGACCAGCAGGGTCAGCACGAGCGTCTGGTGGTGGATTGCCGCAATGGGGTGCTCAGCCCCCTGGCTGGTCCGGTGGAGCGGGGCTATGCCGCGGCCGTAGCCCGCCGTGCCTGCCGCCTGGCTGGGGAGGCCTGAGCGTGATTGGCGTCTGGGTGCTGGGCGACCAGCTGGACCCGCTCCAGGCAGCTTTGGCAGCCCACACCCCCGCAACCGCCCGGGTGTTGCTCATTGAGAGCAGCTCGGTGCTGCAGCAACGCCGCTATCACCGGCAGAAGCTGGTGCTGGTTTGGAGTGCCATGCGCCACTTCGCGGCCGAGTTGCGCCAGCGGGGTTGGACGGTGGACCTGCTTGAGACCTCGACCTTTGCTGAGGCGCTAAAGGATTGGCTGGCTGAGCACGAGATCAGCGAGCTGCACCTGATGGAGCCAGCCGAGCGCCCCTTTCGGGAAGCGATTGAACGGTTGCCCCTGCCTACGCCCCTCGTGTGGCACCTCTCCAATGCCTTTCTCTGGAGCCGGGATGATTTCGGCGCCTGGGCTGCTCCTTACAAGCAGCTGCGCATGGAATTGTTCTATCGGGAGGGCCGCAAACGTTTTGGCGTACTGATGAGCGATGACGGCCAGCCGCTTGGTGGCCAGTGGAACTACGACCAGGAGAATCGCAAGGCACCGCCCAAGGGGCTGGTGGGGCCAGAGCCCTTGGTGTTTGAGCCAGATGCAATCACCCGGGCCGTGATTGCCAAGGTGGACCAGCTGGCCCAGGAGCTTGAGGTCGATGCTGACCCTGGCTTACCAGGGAGCAGTGCGCCGTTCGGCTGGGCAGTTAGCCGCAGCCAGGCTCTGGCGGTGCTGGAGCATTTCATCTATACGCGCCTCGATGGCTTCGGCCCGTTCCAGGACGCCATGGTCAGCGGCCAGCCCACCCTGTGGCACGCCCTGCTCTCCCCATATCTCAACATTGGCCTGTTGCATCCGCTTGAGGTGATCCGCAGGCTGGAGCAGGCAGGGCTGGAGCGGGGTACCCCCCTGGCCTGCCTGGAAGGGGTGATTCGCCAGATCCTGGGCTGGCGCGAATACACCCACGGCCTCTACTGGTGGTTTGGCGCCGACTATCCAGCCCGAAATCACTTCGGCGCTAATCGTCCCTTGCCCGCCTGGCTGGAGCAGCTGGGCGGCAGTGGCATGGCCTGCATGGACACGGTGCTGGCCGAGCTCGAGGTAAGCGGCTACGCCCACCACATCCAGCGCTTGATGGTGCTAGCCAACTACGGCTTGATCGCCGGCCTCGATCCCCAGGCCTTCACCGCCTGGTTTCACCGCATGTTTATTGACGGCTACGACTGGGTGATGCAAACCAACGTGCTCGGCATGGGGATGTTTGCCGATGGCGGCATGCTGGCCAGCAAGCCTTACGCCGCCAGCGGCAATTACATCAATCGGATGAGCAGCTACTGCAAGGGCTGCAGCTACAACCCCAAGCAGCGCACTGGTCCGGATGCCTGCCCATTCAATGCCCTTTATTGGGATTTCCTGGCTCGGAACCAAGAGGGTCTGCGCCGCAATCACCGCATGGGGCTGGTGATGAAGCAGCTCGAGAAGATCTCCGCCGAGGAGCTGGCGGCGATCCGGGCCACCGCTGCAGCCCACTGACTGCTGCGGCCCACTGAGCACTGCGGGCCTAGCTTGTGGGCCCCTGCTTGAACTACCGCCATGCCCTTATTGACCCTGAGCTGGCCCGCCGAGGCCTACCTCTGGTTCAAGACTCTCCACATCGTGGGGGTGGTGGTGTGGTTTGCCGGGCTTTTCTATCTAGTGCGGCTGTTCATCTATCACCGCGAGGCTGAGGAGCTGGAGGAATCCCTGCGGCCGGCTTTCCAGGCCCAGTACGGCTTGATGGAACGCCGTCTGGCCAACATCATCACCACCCCCGGCATGGTGGTCGCAGTGGTGTGTGCGGCTGGCCTGCTGAGCGTGAATCCCGCCTGGCTGCAGCAGGGCTGGATGCACGCCAAGCTGGCTTTCGTGGCGGCCCTGCTGGCCTATCACGCCTTTTGCTATCGGTTGATGGGTCAGCTCAACAGTGGAGACTGCAGCTGGAGCCCGAAGCAATTGCGGGCCTTAAACGAGCTGCCCACCCTGCTGCTGGTGATCGTCGTGATGCTGGTGGTGTTCAAAAACCAATTCCCCACCGGCGCTGCCACCTGGTTCGTGGTGGCCCTGGTGGTGTTCATGGCTGCTTCGATTCAGTTCTATGCCCGCTGGCGGCGGCTGCGGGCGGAGCGGTTGTCCCCGAGTGCCTGATCACCCCTTGCGCCAGGTGCTCCGCCAGCTGACGCCGGCCTGCTGCCCTGGCCGGGTCAATTTCCATTGCCACACCATCTGCAGCGACGGCAGCCTGAGCCCCCTTGAGCTGGCCCAGCAGGCCCTAGACCTCGGTCTGGAGCACCTAGCGATCACCGATCACCACAGCCTGGCCGCCCACGGGCCTGCCATGGAGGTCTTTGAGGCGGCGGCTAGCGAGGGCCGTGCCGTGCCCAGCTTCTGGCGAGGGGTGGAAATCAGCTGCTTGCTCGAGGGTTGTTTGGTGCATGTGTTGGTTCTTGGTTTTGATGCCGATCACCCCAGCCTTGAGCCTTACCTGCAGGGCCGGGCCCTGGTGGGGCCAGCGCTCCACGCTGAGGCGGTGCTGGAAGCGGGGCGCCAAGCGGGGGGCCTGCTGCTGCTTGCCCATCCCGCCCGCTACCGCCTGCCCTTCCAGCGATTGATAGCTGCGGCTGATCGTCTTGGTTTTGATGGCGCCGAGGCCTGGTACGACTACCAGATGCAGCCGCGCTGGACACCAACGCCTCTGGTGTGCGATGCGATCGCCGCTGAGCTGCAGCAACGTGGCCTTTTGATGAGTTGCGGTACCGATACCCATGGACTAGCCCTTCTTGGCCGCTAGGGTTTCCTGACGCTTACCCCTGGCAGACGATGGGTTTGTTTGATCGCCTGTTCGCCACCCGCGACGGCAACGCCGCCGCCCCGAAGACCCCCCAGCCCAAAAAGGAGGTTGAGACCTTCTTCCTGGACGCCGATGCTTCCAGCAGCATGGGCAACGTTGATTTCATGCGGCGGTCTAACACCATTCGCCGCACCTTCCCGGGCACGGTTGATAGCCCGGGCAACAAGGAGATGGTGGCAGAGGTGGCTTCGATGGAGTCGCGGCTGGAGCGGGTCTCCGATGGCTTGGGTGGGCAGACCAACCAGGCTGAACCAGCCTTTGATCTCACCCGTGGTGTCCCAAAACCAGTCAAGAAGACCTTCGCCCAAACTATGTCCCAGGCGGAGCTTGATCAGCGCATGAAAGGTTCTGCCATGGGGGTGAACGTGCCTGGTGGTACCGCAGCGATCAAGCAGGAGCAGGAGCAGGCGCAAGCTCAAGCTCAGGCCCAGGCCCAGGCAGCTGCAATGGCAAGGTCTCAGGCCCAGAGCAGCCAGCAGGCCAGCGGCAAGGCTGGCGACATTGATCCCTTCAAGCGCATGAGCAGAGAATTGAAAGGTTGAGCAAGCCGGCTTGGTTGCCTTAGCGCTGCTCAATCAGACTTTCGCTATCAAGAACCAGCTGGCGCAACTGCTCCAGCTGGTTTTTTTGTGCCCCTTCCCACAGACCCCTGTTGTGGGCTTCCAGGAGCCGTTCGGCCATGTCTCGCAGGGCCCAGGGATTGCTCTGCACCAGAAAATCACGCACTGTCTGATCCCCGAGCCACTGGTCGCAGATGGCGCCGTAGCCCCAGTCAGGCACTCGGCCGGTACTGGCGTCGTAGGCAAACAAATAATCGAGGCTGGCAGCCATTTCGAAGCCGCCCTTGTAGCCGTGACCTCTCATCGCTTCGATCCAGCGAGGGTTGAGCACGCGACTGCGCAGCACCTTGTCAAACTCCCGCTCCAGCCTGTGCAGCCTGGGCCGGGCAGCTCGGGAATGGTCGCCAAACCAAAGTGCTGGGCGCTGCCCTGAGACCCGCTCCACCGCTGCACTCAATCCCCCCTGAAACTGGTAGTAGTCGTCGGAGTCGAGCAGGTCGTGCTCCCGGTTGTCCTGGTTGTGCAACACCACCTGCACCGCCTTGAGGCGTTGCTCCAGGCCGCTCCGGTCGGCCTGGGCTTCGATTCCAGCCTGCCCAGCAGCCCCGGCCTGGCTGTCGTAACGCCAGCTGCTCCAGTTCAAAAAAACCTCGCCCAGGTCTGCCCGCTCCTCCCAGTGGCCGCTGTCGATCAGGCCCTGCAGTCCTGCCCCGTAGGCCCCTGGCGCTGAGCCGTAGACGCGGGCGCTGTGGCCTTCGCGGCGGTAGGCGGCGGCGAGGGGGTTGTCTGCCTCTGGTTCGGCTAGAGCGGCTACCAGTTCAGTGGCCCGGTTAACCCACCCCACCAGCTGGGGGAAGGCGTCGCGGAACAGTCCTGAGATGCGCAGGGTGACGTCCACCCGCGGCCGGCCCAGCAGGCTGAGGGGAATCACCTCCAGATCCACCATGCGGCGGGTGGGTCCGTCCCAAATCGGTCTCACGCCAAGTAGGGCCAGGGCCTGGGCGATGTCTTCGCCGCCATTGCGCATCGTTGCCGTGCCCCAAACCGATAGGGCCAAGTTGCCCAGGTGCTCCCCCTGCTCTTGAAGGTGCAGTTCCAGCAGCAACTCGGCGCTGCGGCGGCCCAGGTCCCAGGCCGCTTCTGTGGGTAGCCCGCGCAGGTCGACACTGTAAAAGTTGCGCCCCGTCGGCAGCAGGTCTGGCCGGCCGCGGGTGGGGGCGCCGGAGGGTCCTGCGGCAATGCGCTCCCCCTCCAGGCCCCGCAGGAAGGCTTCCCGTTCGGCGCGGCCGCAGGCCACTAGGGGGGGCAGCAGGGCCTGGCGCAGGTGCTGCAGCGCCTGCTGCAGCCTGGGTCCAGCCAAGGGCGAAGCCTTGGCTTGGCTTTGTTGCAAACCGGCCAGCTCCTGCTCCACCAAGGTCAGTGCTTGCGCCTCCAACAGCGCAACCCCATCTCCCACCAGGCGCGGTAGCTCTCCGCCAAAGGCGGCCTGGAGCCGTTGCTGGTCTGGCTGGCCCAGGGGCGTGCTGTCTTCATCGCCCCAGGGGTCGAAGCTGAGCTGCAGGTCTTGCGCCAGGGCCTGGGTGAGGCCGGGTTGCGCTGCCAAGGGACAGCGGGCAAGGCAGAGCAGGAGCTCGGCCAGCCGATCGGGCTCCGGCAGGGTGCCGAAGGTGTGGAGCCCCAGGCGGATCTGGGCCTCCTTGAGCTCGCAAAGGTAGCCATCGGCCGCATCGAGCCGGCTATCAAGCTCCGCGGCTCTACCGAGCGGCAGTTCCATGCTCTCGAGCTGCTCGGCCAGGGTCTGGCGCAGGGGGACTGCCCGTTCACTGCCGAGCTGACAGGCTTCCCAATACTCATCCAGCAGCACCTCAAGTCGCTGCAGTGCGCCATGCAGGCCTGCCCGTCCGAGGGGTGGCGTCAGGTGATCGAGGATCACCGCCTGGCTGCGGCGCTTGGCCTGGGAACCCTCGCCGGGATCGTTGACGATGAAGGGATAAAGGTGTGGCAGCGGCCCCAGGGCCCACTCCGGAAAACAGCTGGCGGACAGCCCCAACCCCTTGCCAGGCAGCCATTCCAGGTTGCCGTGCTTGCCCACATGCACCACCGCATGGGCGCCAAACTCCTGACGCAGCCAGAGGTATTGGGCCAGGTAGGCGTGGGTGGGGGGTAGGTCGGGGCTGTGATAGCTGAGGGTCGGATCCCTGTCGTAGCCGCGGTCAGGCTGGATCAACACGCTCACGTGGCCGAGCTGCAGACCACGAATCGGGAAGCCGGCTGCAGCTCCGGC
Source organism: Cyanobium usitatum str. Tous (assembly GCF_963920485.1). Taxonomy (NCBI): domain Bacteria; kingdom Bacillati; phylum Cyanobacteriota; class Cyanophyceae; order Synechococcales; family Prochlorococcaceae; genus Cyanobium; species Cyanobium usitatum. The sequence continues at coordinate 945,047 of NZ_OY986431.1, forward strand.
GGCGCTAACCAGAGCGACATCGAGTTCAGGCGGTCCCCACACCGCCTCTAGCCTTTGGCGGCCCTCGCTGGGGAGGCAGGCATACCAGTCCTGGTATGTGGCAAGGGGCAGCAGGGTCAGGGCGGGTCGGTGCTCGCTTTCCGGATCGTTGCTGCGTCCAGCCAGCAGCATCTGGATCAAGGCTTCGCCATCAACAGGCACTGGGCCCTGCAATTTGTAACCAGCCCCGGCAAGCCACTGCAACATCAAGGCCGTTGAAGCCGGCGTATCGAGTCCGACGCCATTGGCGAGGCGGCTGTTGCGGGTTGGGTAGTTGGCCAGCACAAGCGCAACGCGCCTTTCGGCAGCTGGGGTTTGGCGCAGGCGGATCCAGTTGGCACAGAGCTGGGCGATCCAGGCCAGCCGTTCCGGATCCGGTTGGTAGCGCTGCAGGGCCGAAGCAAGACGCTCGCTGGCGCCCACGGTCTCCTTAAAGGCGCCAATGCGAGTAGTGAGCCGCCCGTCCAACTCTGGCAAGGCCACCTGGAGGGTGAGGTCGGTTGGGCCCAAGCCGATGCTGCTGGTCTGCCAGCGGCTGCGGGGCTGGCTACTGCAAAGCAGCTGCAGCACCGGCACACCTAGTTGCTCCCATAGCGGCGCCCCTAGGCCGGCCTCCTCAAACTGCACTGAGGCAAAGGAGGTGCTGCACAACACGGCCTGGACTGCTTCCCGCTGCAGCAGGTCGGCCACACCCCGCTGCACCGCCCCATCCCGTAGGCCGCTTACCCACAGCGCCCGCGGGCATAGTCCCGCCTGGCGCAGGGCCAGCAGGGTGGCATCCATCAGCGCCAGGTCACCGGCCTGTAGCAGGGCCCGATAGGCGATCACGCCTACGCGAGGGCCTTTCTCCTGCTGCCAATCATGGGCTAGTGGATCGGCGAGAGGCTCGGCTCGTGGCGGCGCTGGGGACCGACCTTCGAGCAGAGCCTGCAAAGCCCGTAGCAGTTGGCGCAAGTTGGCGGGTCCCCCCTCCCGCAGGCAGCGGGCCAGGCCGATTGCTAATTCAGGATCAACGGTGCCCAGCCCCGCCAGCACCTGCTCCTCATCGGCCGTGCCCGCCAGCACGAGCAGTTGGCGCCCTGGAGCTAAGCCTGCCCAGTTCTGGAGCTGCTCCAAGCCATAACTCCAGTGGCCCCTCCCCCCCAGTAACCGCACAACCACCAGCCGGGCGTGGCGCACCGTGAAATTGAGGTAGTGGTCGATCTGGGCCGGGTGGGCCAGGGCCGCCAGGTTTAGGCCGCGCAGCTCAGCTCTCAGCAGCTGGGGTTCCCGCTCAAGCAGCTGGTCCATGGCCAGTAGGTCGGTGTCAGCACTGCTGAGCAGCAGCACAGGCGCGGCAGGCTGCTCCACCAAGGCGCCGATATCGGCTGCTGCTCCTCCCCCAGGTATCGATGCCAAGCGATGCATCGCCCCATCCTGCTTGCTGCGGTGAGAAGATCGGTTCATTCCGGCCCCAGGCCGCCGCGCCAGCACCGCCCGCTTCGCCCTCACCATGCACCAGTTCCTGCCTTACGCCTGGTTCGGTGGCCGATGCGTGCCCTTTGCCGAAGCCACCCTGTCGGTGGCCACCCACGCCCTCCACTACGGCACTGCAGCCTTTGGCGGCATGCGGGCCCTGCCCAATCCCAGCGACCCGGCTGAGATCCTGCTTTTCCGCGCCGATCGCCACACCCGCCGCCTCAGCCAAAGTGCCCGGCTGCTGCTAACTGAGCTACCCGAAGAAACCATCCACGAAGCGATCGTGACCTTCTTGCGGGCTAATAAACCAACCTGCCCAGTTTATTTGCGCCCGTTTGTGTACACCAGTGATCTGGGTATCGCGCCCCGGCTGCACAATATTGAGACCGATTTTCTCATCTACGGACTGGAGCTGGGCGACTACCTCTCTCCGGAGGGTGTGAGCTGCCGCATTTCCTCTTGGACCCGCCAAGAAGACCGCTCCTTGCCCCTGCGCGGCAAAATCAGTGGTGCTTACATCACCAGCTCCTTGGCTAAAACAGAAGCTGTAAAAAGCGGTTTTGATGAGGCCCTGCTGCTCAACAGTCGCGGCAAGGTAAGTGAAGCCAGCGGCATGAATCTTTTTATTGTTCGAGATGGTGTATTGATCACCCCTGGGGTTGATCAGGACATCCTTGAAGGCATCACCCGCGCCAGCGTGCTGGAACTGGCCCAGGCCATGGGCATTCCCACCCTGGAGCGTCCTGTCGATAAGAGCGAGCTGTTTGTAGCTGATGAAGTGTTCCTCAGCGGCACCGCCGCCAAGGTCACCCCGGTGCGCCGGGTGGAGACCACCGACATGCCTGGCCAGCGGCCGATAATGAATGCGATTCGTGATCGCCTAACGGCAATCACAGAAGGCCGCGATTCCGCCTATGACCACTGGGTGACTCGGATTCGCGTAGACGGTTGATCAACATGACTGCGGCAGTAGCACCCCAGCTGGTTAAGCGAATCGGCTTTCTTGAGCGCCTGCATGGGCTCGGGCGGCCGGTTCTGGTCTTTGACGGTGCCACAGGCACCTCGCTGCAGCAGATGGATCTGGGCCCCGATGATTTCGGCGGCGCCGCCCTTGAGGGCTGCAATGAAAATCTGGTTTTCACCCGCCCCGATGCGGTGCAGGCAGTGCATCGCCAGTTTTTGGAGGCGGGCTGCGATGTGATCGAAACCGACACCTTCGGGGCCACCTCGCTGGTGCTGGCTGAATACGACATCGCCGACCAGACCTTTGCCCTCAACAAGAGGGCAGCAGAGCTGGCCCGTGAAGTTGCCGCTGCCTACTCCACCCCAGACAAGCCGCGCTTCGTGGCTGGCTCCATGGGGCCGACCACCAAGCTGCCGACCCTCGGCCACATCGATTTCGACACGATGAAGGCATCGTTTGCTGAGCAGGCCGAAGGGCTGCTGGCGGGAGATGTGGATCTATTTATCGTCGAGACCTGCCAGGACGTACTGCAGATCAAGGCGGCCCTGCAGGGCATTGAGGACGCCTTCGCCAAGACCGGTCAGCGGCGTCCGTTGATGGTGAGCGTGACGATGGAGACCACTGGCACAATGTTGGTCGGCTCCGATATAGCTGCTGTGGTGGCGATCCTGGAGCCATTCCCGATTGATGTGCTGGGGCTCAACTGCGCCACGGGACCGGAGCAGATGAAGGAGCACATCCGCTACCTGAGTGAGCACAGTCCGTTTGTGGTGAGCTGTATCCCCAACGCCGGCCTGCCAGAAAACATTGGCGGTGTAGCCCACTACCGCTTGACCCCGCTCGAAATGAAGATGCAGTTGCTGCACTTCGTTGAAGATCTAGGCGTGCAGGTTATAGGTGGCTGCTGCGGCACCACCCCTGCCCACATCGCCGCATTGACCGAATTGGCAGCCGAGCTGCATCCAGCTGCTCGACCGGTGCGCACCCCCCAGACCCAGCACGCCCGCCCCCTGCTGCAGGGTGAGCCTGCCGCGGCCTCGATCTACAGCACCACGCCCTACCACCAGGACAATTCCTTCCTGATCATTGGTGAACGGCTTAACGCCAGCGGCAGCAAGAAAGTGCGCGAGCTGCTAGCTGAGGAGGATTGGGATGGCCTGGTGGGAGTGGCGCGGGGTCAGGTGAAGGAGAACGCCCACGTGCTCGACGTCAACGTCGATTACGTCGGTCGCGATGGTGAACGGGACATGCATGAGCTGGTGAGCCGTCTTGTCACCAACGTCAACCTGCCGTTGATGCTTGACTCCACCGAGTGGCAGAAAATGGAGGCCGGGCTCAAGGTGTCCGGTGGTAAATGCATCCTCAATTCCACCAACTACGAAGATGGGGATGAGCGTTTCTTCAAGGTGCTGGAGCTGGCCAAGGCCTATGGCGCCGGGGTGGTCGTTGGCACCATCGATGAAGAGGGCATGGCACGCACAGCCGAGCGCAAGTTTGCTATTGCCCAGCGCGCCTACCGAGATGCGGTTGAGTTTGGCATTCCTGCTCACGAGATTTTCTACGACCCCCTAGCCCTACCGATATCCACGGGCATTGAGGAAGATCGCCTCAATGGAGCAGCCACGATTGAGGCAATCCGCCGCATTCGCACGGACCTACCAGGGGTGCATGTGGTGCTGGGCGTCAGCAACGTCAGTTTCGGACTGTCGCCGGCTGCTCGGATTGTGCTCAATTCGGTGTTTCTGCACGACTGCTGCGAAGCCGGCATGGATGCGGCGATCATTAGCCCTGCCAAGATTCTGCCCCTAGCAAAGATCAGTCCAGAGCATCAGCAAGTGTGCCGCGATCTGATCTACGACCGGCGCCGCTTCGAGACCAATGAGCCGGGTGCTATTTGCAGCTACGACCCGCTCACCGTGCTCACCACCTTGTTTGAAGGGGTGAGCGCCAAAGAAGCCAGGGCCTCAGGCCCCTCCCTGGCCGACCTGAAGGTGGAGGAGCGTCTCAAGCAGCACATCATTGATGGTGAGCGCATCGGGCTTGATGCCTCCCTAAACGAAGCGCTTGCCAATTACCCGCCCCTGCAGATCATTAATACCTTTTTGCTCGACGGCATGAAGGTGGTGGGCGAACTCTTCGGCTCCGGCCAGATGCAATTGCCCTTCGTACTACAGAGCGCCGAAACCATGAAGGCGGCGGTAGCCCATCTCGAGCCCTACATGGAAACGGCCGAGGGAGAAAGCTCGGCCAAGGGTAAATTCCTGATCGCCACTGTTAAAGGTGACGTGCATGATATAGGTAAAAATCTTGTAGATATTATTCTCACTAATAACGGTTATGAGGTTGTCAATCTAGGCATCAAGCAGAGCTGCGAGGCCATTATCGATGCCCAGCAGAAGCATCAAGCAGACTGCATTGCCATGAGCGGTCTACTTGTGAAATCGACGGCCTTCATGAAAGACAATCTGGAAGCCTTTAATCAGGCTGGCATCGCCGTACCGGTAATACTTGGCGGAGCAGCACTTACGCCTAGGTTTGTAAATGGCGATTGTCGGGCCGCCTATCAAGGTCAAGTTATCTACGGCCGCGACGCATTTGCCGACCTGCGTTTCATGGACGCCCTGATGGATGCAAAGGCCGCTGGCGATTGGGATGACCTGCAGGGTTTCCTTGGAACGATTCCGGAGGGGCTTGGCATCACCTCCCCTCAGTCCTCCGCAGAAGAGCCTGCCAAGGCTGATGCGGCGATTGAAGTAGCAGCTATTTCCACCCCAGAAGCCACTCCCAGCTCGGAACTAAATGATCAGAGCTCAAATGATCAGCGCTCTATGGCTGTGGCCGAGGAGAGCGCCCTTGAGCCACCTTTCTGGGGCAGCCAGGTTTTGACAGAGCAGGAGATCGACCTGCAGGAAGTATTCGCTTACCTAGATCGCAACGCCCTATTTGCGGGCCAGTGGCAGCTGCGTAAGACCCAGCAGCAGAGCCGCGAAGACTACGAAGCCATGCTGGCCGAGAAGGCGGAGCCTGTTCTGCAGCACTGGATGGGTCGCTGTCTCGAGGAGGGCCTCCTGTCGCCGCGGGTGGCCTACGGCTATTTCCCTTGCGGCCGTAGTGGCAACGCCGTGGTCTTGTTTGACCCCGCTAAGCGCCAGCAACAATTAGGACTCTTTGAACTGCCCCGCCAGCGCTCAGGCAACCGCTATTGCATCGCTGATTTTTACCGAGATCTCGCAATTGCAGCCGATGGCTCTTTGCTGCCAACCGATGTGTTGCCGATGCAGGCCGTAACTATGGGCGAAGGCGCCACCAGCTTTGCCCAGCAGCTTTTTAAAGCCGATCAATACACCGATTACCTCTATTTCCATGGACTTGGGGTCCAGATGGCTGAGGCTTTGGCCGAATGGGTGCATGCGCGCATCAGGCGTGAGCTTGGCTTTGCTGATCCGGCCGCGATGCCGCTGCGCGACGTGCTGGCCCAGCGCTATCGGGGTAGCCGCTACTCCTTTGGCTACCCCGCCTGCCCAAACGTGGCCGACTCCCGCCAGCAGCTCGCCTGGCTCGGTGCCGAGCGGATTGGTCTTTCGATGGATGAGAGCGACCAACTCGAACCAGAGCAGAGCACTACTGCCCTGGTGGCCCTCCATAGCCAAGCCCGTTACTTCTCAGCCTGAGCAGGGGGCGGCGGCTTCTAGCCTGGTCAATCACCTTGCAAAACGGCTATGGCCATTGCCGGTCCAGGCGGCGTTGATGCCGCAATCGCCTCGGGCATCGACCTTGATGGCACCCCAATCCCCGCCGAGATGATCGCTCTCTATACGGAGGTAATGGACCTTGAAAGCCAGCGGGCCCGCAGCGGCGTCAAAAAATCGATGCGCAATCGCATCGTCAAGACAGGCTCGAAGCATTTCGACCAAGCCAGCCTTGATGAGCGGCTTAAGGCCGCCGGTTGGGATGGTTTGAAAGCTAAGGAGATTGCTTTTTTCTACTCCTGAGGTCTAGCTGCACAGCTCTTCGAGGGCGTCGATCACCTCCTGCTGAAACTCCTCCAGGTTGGAGGAGTCGCTCAGGTCGATGCCTTCGCCGGCGGCGTTCTGGGTGAGTTCCTGGAAATGGAAAGCTCCTTCGCCGTGGGCGAGGAATTCCATGGCGGAGGGTTCACCGCTTTCTTTGTACGCGTCGCAGAGGGCCAGAAAGGCCGCGTCTTCGGAGAATTCCCAGCTCATGAAGGGGGCCGCGCTGAAAGACAAGGTGAACGCGCTCATCGACCTTTAACGCCTCCCCCCCGGAATCCGTCAACTACCCAGCCCAACATTGTGCGGGTGTGTTGCCTTTCGCATAGCTCTGAAGCCTGTGCTCAGACCAGTGCTGCAAGCTCCGAACTGCCTGGCCAGACTGGAGCTATCCCAATTTTCCCCGGTTCCCATGAGCGATTTCAGCCAGCCTGCCCCCGCTTCGCTAAATGTGCTGGGTGAACCCTTGGTGGTGTGCGGCTGCCAACCAATGACAGGTTGGTTCCGCGACGGTCATTGCCGCACCAATGCCTCCGACCTGGGACGTCACAGCGTCTGCTGCGTCGTTAGCGATGCCTTCTTGCGCTACAGCCAGGCCCAGGGAAACGACCTAAGTACCCCGGCGCCCGCCTACGGCTTCCCCGGTCTCAAGCCTGGAGACCATTGGTGTGTCTGCGCGCCGCGTTGGCTTGAGGCCTACGAGGACGGCATGGCACCACCGGTGTGCCTGGAGGCCACGGAGGACTCCGCTTTGGAGGTGATTTCCCTAGCAATCCTGCAAGCAAACGCTGCTTGATTTCAGAGCTACCAGGCGATTTGCTGGCCATCCCAGGCCCAGAACTGCCCAGTCTGTTGCGGCCCAAGCAGCGCCAATACGTTGAGCAGCTGTCGAGCAGCGCGCTCTGCGCTGAACAACCGATCTGGCGGCACACCGGCCTGGAAGGGAGCGGAGAGGCCCGTGGCCGTGGTTCCGGGGTGCAGCAGGCTCACACACCCCTTGGGCTTTCTGCGAGCCCATTCCAGGGCCAGGGTGCGCAGCATCTGATTTTGGGCAGCCTTTGCGGCCCGGTAGGCGTACCAGCCACCGAGTTGGTTATCGCCAATGCTTCCCACCCGGGCCGAAAGGCTGGCGAAATGAAATGGGTCTGCGGGGCTGAGCAGGGATTCGATCGCCTGGGCCAGTAAAAGGGGCGCAAAGGCATTCACCGCAAAGCTGCGCTCTAGGGCCTGGCGATTCACCTGGCTGAGCCGCTTTTCCGGTTGAAGCAGGGGCCCATGCAGCAGGCCGGCCGTGTTGATCACCAGCCGCAGGGGGGGGCGATTCTCCAGGCTCGCTGCCAACGCCGAGAGGCTGGAGTCGTCGGTGAGATCCAGCGCTAAAAACTCGACATCGCCCCATAGGGGATCCTTTGGCAAGCGCCAGTCCTGGCGTGAGGCTCCCACAAGCTGCAGCCCTGGGGCGATGCTGGCCAGCTCCTGGAGCAGGGCCTGGCCGATGCCGCCACACCCCACCACAAGGCCAGTGCCGTGCCAGTCCTGCCAGGGCGAAGCTGAGCTCATTGCCACAAAATCCCAGAGCTGAAGCCGCAGCCATGGGCTTGTCTCATGATGGCAGTGCCTACCTGCCTGCTGCTTCGGAGTCGATGGGCATTCGCATTGCCGTGTTGGGCCTGGGGGCTTGGGGGCAAACCCTGCTTGAGCGCTGGGGTCAGCAAGGTCACATCGTCACGGGTTGGTCCCGGCGATCTGGCACCAGTCCGGTGGACCTGCTGGCTAATCAGGATCTGGTGGTTTCGGCGGTAGCCATGGCAGGGGTCCAGCCCCTGGCTGAGCAGCTGGCTCCCCATTGGCCCACCGGACTGCCCCTATTGAGTTGCAGCAAGGGGTTGGATCTCCAGCTGCTGGCAACTGCCACCCAGCTCTGGTCAAATCAGTTGGCGGAGGCCCCCTTGCTGGTGCTGAGTGGGCCGAATCTGGCAACCGAGGTGCGCCAAGGACTACCCGCGGCCAGCGTGATCGCAGCTGCGGATCAGGATCTAGCCCGTCGCTTTCAGCAACAGCTCAGCGACACCTCGCTGCGCCTCTACACAAACACCGATCCGATCGGCACCGAGGCTGCAGGGGCCCTCAAAAACGTGATGGCCGTGGCGGCAGGCATCTCCGATGGTCTGGCGCTAGGTGCAAACGCCAAGGCCTCCCTGCTCTGCCGGGGCTTAGCCGAGATTGGCGTGGTGTTGGAGGGTTTGGGCGGTGCCACCAGCACTCTCTACGGCCTGGCTGGCTTGGGTGATCTGTTGGCGACTGCTAACAGCAGCCTCAGCCGCAACTATCGCTGTGGCGTGCTTCTGGCCGAGGGCTGCAGCGAACAGCAGGCAAGCGAGCGCATCTCAGCAACCGTTGAGGGTCCTCGCACGGCCAGAGCGGCCCTGCAGCTTGCCAGCCGCAAAGGCTGGCATCTGCCGATCTGCGAGCAGGTTGTGCTGGTGCTCGAAGGCCACAGCACCCCTGCAGCCGCCGTCAAGGCTCTGATGGAGCGAGATCTGCGGCCCGAGTGGCAGCAATCATGAGCTTGCCGGGCTCTGCCGTCGTGCCCCTTGTCGCCCGGCCAGCTGTGCTGGTTGAGGCCTTTGCTGATGAACCTTGTTGCGGCAACGGTGCGGCCGTGGTGCATCTAGACCAGCCCTTGGGCGATGTTTCCCTGCAGGCCATTGCCCGCAGTCTCAACCAGTCTGAGACGGCTTTCTTGCTGCAGCAGCAGGGCCGCTGGACCCTGCGCTGGTTCACCCCCAGCTGCGAAGTCCCCCTCTGCGGCCATGCCACCCTTGCCGCCCTGCTGGCCTTGGGCCACTGGCAGCAGCTGGCGCCCGGCAGGGGATTGGAGCTGTTCACCCGCAGTGGCCTCCTGGCGGTAGCCCTTGATGCCAGCGGCAGCTCAGGGCAGCTGGTGCTGCCCAGCGCTGGTCTGCTGCCGGCCGAGCCAGCGCCAGCGCTGATCCGGTTGCTGCATAAACGCCTAGGAGCCTCACCCCTGGCCTACTGGAGCTCAGGCCTCGGTTATCGGGTGGCCTTGCTAACGCCAGAGGTCGCGCTGGCCCAGTTGCCTGGCCTGGCTGCGGAATTAGAGGGTCCTGATCGGGCCGGCTTGGTGTTGATGCAGGCCATCGATACCGGATCGATAAACGACCGTCCCTGCGTGCTTGGACGGCCAGCCGACTACCAGCTGCGTTTCTTCGCTCCCGGCCTTGGCATTGATGAGGATCCGGTAACTGGATCTGCCCACGCGCTGGTTGCCCCTTTTTGGCTCGATCGCCTAGGCCGCAGCTCCGTGGTGGGTTGGCAGTGCTCGCCGCGGCCGGGGGGGATGGTGTGCGAAAGCTCTTCTTCGGGCATGATCCGACTTAGCGGTTCGGGTCATCTCCTTTGGAACGGCACATTGTGGGTGCAGGCAGATGGATCCGGAGCCGAGTCCTGGGCTTCCCTGGTCGCCTGCGCCTGAATCAGGGCCTACTTCAGACCAGAGAACTACTCCAAAAAAGAGATCTACGCCTCCATGGTCTCTTCAGCCACAGACTGATGCTGGCTGGCCCCATGGCTGTTGTGGCCGTGGCGGTGGGATTTGCGGCCCAGGGCCTGGCTCCCCGACCCTATGGGGCCGCCCAGGGCGAGTTGCTGGATGCCCTTATTGTTACGCCGCCCCCGGCGCAAGACACCACTAGCGCAGCTGAGCAATTGCGCCGTCTCGAGGCGCGCCGGGCCACACCTCAAGCAAATGCCCCTGCCAATGCCAGCCTCGGCCTGGTTGAGCCCGATGCGGGTCCGGGAGTCGATCTAGAAATCCGCGTCGCCCTGCTCGGCGCCGGTTCCAAGCCCGATCTCTCCGCCAGCGGAGCCTGGCAGGTGGTCAGCCGAGATGGCCAGCTGCTCCAACAGGGCGGCGCTGGCAGTTCGGTGAACCTCAGTGAACTCTGGCTCCAGGGCCCAGAGGCCTGGCTACAGACCAGTGGGAGCTCCCTACTGGTTAACGGCCGCCCCTATGGAGGTCGCCTGCGTCTGATACCGGAGAGTGGCGCGCTCAGGGTGGTCAATCACGTTGGTCTCGAGACCTACATCGGTGCCGTGGTTGGAGCTGAGATGCCTAGCAGCTGGTCGCTAGAGGCTCTGCGGGCCCAGGCCGTAGCCGCCCGCTCCTATGCCCTCGCCCACATGGCTCGCCCAGCCAACCGTCACTGGCATCTTGGTGACACAACCCGCTGGCAGGCCTACAAGGGCCTCTCCAGCAGCAACGAACGCACCCGCCAGGCTGCCGCTAGCACCGCCGGCATGATCCTCAGCTATCAGGGCGCCATCGTGGAAAGTCTTTATGCCGCAAACCGCCAGATATCCCTGGAAGCCCATGGCCATCTCGGCGCAAGCATGAGCCAGCACGGCGCCCAGGATCTGGCTAAGCAGGGCTATCGCTACAACCAGATTCTTGGTCACTACTACCAGGGAGCATCCCTGGCCCGCCTCAAGGCTGGTGCGAGCTGAACGCATCTGGCAGCTGGCGCTGCAGTTATCCAGCCAGGCGGAGGCCAGCGGCTCCCTGGTTCCGCTAGCTACCGAGGTCCTGGCCGCTCCGCAGCAGCAGCCATTTGTGTTGCGGCGTTTGCTGAGCACCACCCCCAAACACCTACGCCGGGGTGGCCCCAAGCCCAATCCCTTTTTGCCCTGGGAGCAAGCCCTGGAAGTGGAAAGGCTCAGCAGCGGCCATGTGGTGCTGCTCAACAAATATCCAGTGCAGGCGGGCCATCTGCTGCTGATCACGGACTCCTGGCAGCCGCAATCCGGCTGGCTTTCTGCGGATGACTGGCGCGGGGTCTCTTTCCTGGCCAGGGACACAGGTGGGCTGTGGTTCTTCAACAGTTGTGCCGCCTCCGGCGCCAGCCAGCCCCACCGGCATCTGCAGCTGCTGCCCCGCCGAGCTGGAGAAGCCAGCACGCCCCTGGCTGCGGCAATCCAAGCTCAGCTGGATAGGGACGAGCGGCCCTGGCCCTGGGCCTATCGGCTGAGTCGCCGCAAAGATGCCCTCGGGGGTAGGGATCTAGCTGCCCTGTACCTGGAGCATGCCGAGCAGCTGGGCTTGGGCCATCCGTGCCAGGACCCCCAGCCCAGGCATCCGTACAACCTGCTCTTCGACGACAACTGGCTGCTCACCGTGCGGCGCACCCAGGAACATTGCGCTGGCTTCAGCCTCAATGCCCTTGCCTTTGCTGGCTATTTACTGGCCACGGAAAGTTCCGATCTCGAGCTACTGGAGCGAGAGGGCCCTTGGGCCCTACTGCAGGCGGTTGCCGCTGCCCCCGACGTGAGCCTGTGAACGACATTCAGTAATTTTTCGGTTGCGCCCTAGGGCCTCGCCACGGCTGTTTGGAAAGGAAGGGAACGAACACCCTGCCAACCCAACTTCAGTCCATGACCCAATCGATCAAAACCAAATCCCTCTGCCGCCGCGCCCTCCAACAACGCAACCAGCGGGTCAACCAGTACCGCGCTCTGGTGACCCCAATCGCTTTGCACTACTGCCGCCGCTGTCCCGAGCCCCTCGACGATCTGGTTCAGGTGGGACTGATGGGCCTGCTAAGAGCCGCCGAGCTCTATAAACCGCAAACAGCAACTCCTTTCGAGGCCTTTGCTAGACCCCACATCCGTGGCGCCATCCTGCATTACCTGCGCGATTCGGCATCGGCCGTGCGGTTGCCTCGCCGGCAGATGGAGCTACACGACAAGCTGCGTCAATTGAAGGCCAGCTGGAGCAGTGACCACGGGCAGGAGCCCAGCTGCGATGATCTGCGCCTGGCTCTGCAGCTCAACCTCGACCAATGGCAAGAATTGCTGCGTGGTCAAGCTTTGGCCAGGCCTCTGGACCTGCAGACCGGCTACGAGGAAACCAGGCTGCAAGGTGATGAAGGAGTCAGGCTTTGGGAGTCTGAAATCACTGGCGCCGATGACTGGGACCATCAAGGGGCTGAAGTGCGTCAGCAACTTGCTTGCCTTGAGCCCGGACTACGTCGCGTAATCCAGAAGGTCGTGCTCTCGGGCTGGAGCTACCGGCGCACGGCAGCCCTGCTGCAGGTGAGTCCGATGACGGTGCAGCGAAGACTTAAGCAGGGCCTGGCACAGCTGCGCTCCGCCCTCCTTAAAGCAGACGCGTTCCCAACTCTCAGCTGCCAGCCGAGGTCCCATCCCGCTCCATCTGTCGCTCCAGCGTGCTGATCGAAGCATTCACAGCTGCCAGCTGGCGTTCCACCCCGTCCCGCCAGAATTGCAGCATGCGCAGCTTGCGCTCTTGATGACGCCTCCAGCTACTAGCGCCGCCGTCATCAACGCTGCCACAGCAGCCCAAGTGGGGAAGCATGAGAAAGTGGGAGAGGTCATTAAGGTTCTAGCGAGCCTGACGGGCTTGCCGAGTGTCGTGTTTCTCCTCCAGCGATGGCCCTGAAACACCCTTCGCTCAGTTCCATTCCAAGCCCCTGTACGAGCTCTCAATCTGGGTTTGCAACCGACTGCCGGTCCTACCCTTGTGCAGTCGGGGCCATTGCACTCAATCCCAACACCCTGATTTCCAGATTTCCGTTGCGGCCGATCAAACTGCTGATAGCAACTGCCTTGGGTGTTCCCCTCGGTCTGTTGCAGACGCTGCCAGCGGCCGCTTACGTAGCCCTTATGGCGGGACAACAGGCCCGTCCCCTAAACGGCACCTTCAACAAGGTGCCGGTTCTGCATTCGAACCAGCCTGAGGAGGTGGAAGGCCCCGGAATCCTGATCAACACAGCACCTGGACACGCCTACGCCGAAGAGACTGGCCAACCATTGCGTAATGCCGAATTCACCTTCAACGGTGACTTTGGTGTGCACATGCACCACAAGTATTTCCCACCGAACCGCCGCCAGCTATCTCCCTCTGCCAGGCGTCCAGAAATCACCTTAGGGCTGATTCTGATCAATCCCGGCCTGCGGGCAGTGCACATCCGCTTTGAAAACGGTGCAGTGCGGAACAGCTTTGAGGCGCCTTACCTTATCAATCACAAAATGGGAGTTAGACCTCTTGGTCCTCGCCCTTGGAATACCGGCCCTGGAGATGCAACCGCTGTGCAGGTGCTGCGTGGTCGCTTAGATCCAAAACTCAATCAGGAAATCACAATTCCTGCTCGCAGCAGGATTGTCCTATTTCAGACTCAGCTGCCTGCGCTTGGCATTGCCAATGCACTGCTTAAAGGCCGCAGTGACGGCCCTTTTCAGATGGCTGTTGTTGCTGCCAAGGACCCCAATAGTGACTGGGATTTAATCTCTGTTTTGGATCGGGGCCGGCTTGCTCCGGGCCGGGTCTATCTGAACCGTATTGCTGATATCAAAGGCCGGCGCATTTTTTCCCGCGTAGGGGGAGTTGCCATTGGAGATGCCTATCAGGCCAGCCTCAGCCACAACCTTGCCCAGCAAGGCCCATTACACGTTCCGCTAACGAGCACTAATCGCCACAATTTTGGTACCCGCGAAGTGCAGGTAAACCCACTTGTCAGCCGCATGGTGGATTCATCCCTAGACAATGTGGGCACCTACGGAGTTCGATTTGATGTTGATCTGAATCTCAAGGGGGCTGGCCCCTATGAGCTAGTTCTCAGTCATCCCACCGCCTCAGGAAGTGGTAAACCTTTCACTGCCTTCAGGGGGTCACTGCAGGTACGCACCGAGGAAGGGCTTCAAGAAATGCACGTTGGCATGCGCTCTGGCCAAAGCTTGCCCCTCACTACCTTGAATCTTCAGGGAGGTGTATCCAACCCAGTTCGGATCAGCTTGGTATATCCAGCTGATGCCACCCCTGGGCACCTGCTCAGCATTGTGCCTGCCAGTCAGGTCGCCATGGTCAAAGAGCGAGAGCGCTTATTCGAGCTGGCTCGCAACACAGCCAGCCCCGCGGCGCTGACGCCCCCCCAGTCCCTGCCTGCGATTCCGGATCAAGATGGTGAGGGTCAGGATAGATCAGTAGAGATGACCCCTTTGGTGCTGCAGCCCCGCTTCCCCAGCCTGCCCCCCCTTAGATCAAATCCACCGCCCCCACCGCCAGTCTCTCAGCCGCGTTATTCCCCCAGCCAGACTTCAACACCTGGGAACCAAACCTTGGTTGATCGCTACCAGCAGGCCCTAGAAGCGCAGCAGGAAATGATGCGCGGCCTTATGGGCCGTTAGGCATGGCTAAGCCGGCGGACCCCAATCGTCGTCGCTTCAGTCTGGAGCTGCCTGTCGATTTGCTCGATAAAATTGATGCGCTGCGGGCGGAGTGGGGCATTCGCAGTCGTGGAGATATTTTGGAGCGTCTGCTACAAGAGATCTTCCCAAATAGTGAGGAAGCTGATACCTCTGTTCTTGCATACGGCAGCGATCATCAGCCTGATGAATTTCTGAGCGTACAAACCAGCCTGCAATCAACCTTCAACGAGCAGGGGGCGTTGGTGTTGATGACTCGGGGCTCCGGTGGAGACTTGTGCCTGGATCGCGAATCAGCGGATCCTGAATTTGCCTTCAACTTCGATGTTGATGCGTCGATGGCAGCGGAAGTGCGCCCTCGTCAGAGCGGCATTGACTTACCTGGCTTTGTGAGGCGCCAATCTGATCAGCTCAAGCGCAGTCTCCAGCCCCTACGCCAACCCATGGATGTGGCGCAGGAACCTCTGCCCCACATAGGCGGTGATGTTCTTGAACGCTCCCTGGCTAAAGCCCGCGACCACTGGCTTGAGCTCTATGGCAAGGTTGCTAATGAGGCGGTACTAGAAGCCGCAATGGTGTGGTTGGCCCAGGACATTTGGGCCCAGAGTGATCAGAGTGAGGGTCGCCCTTTTACTTGGTCGCTTGCTTGCGAGGTGGTGGCCAATACGGCTCCCAGCTGGGGCAGGGAACCCGCAACATTCGAAAGAGTCATGGTGATGGCAGGTTTGCTGGAGGATCCCTTCAGCACTTCAACCCTGGAACTTCGCTTGCCAACGCTGATCAGGCGCTTTGTACATCGTTTCCGCAAGCGACGTAAAGGCAGTTCGTTCCAGACTCTTGAACACACCATGACTCTGCACGGAGCCTTAAAGCTGCTGCAATTGCCAACAGCGCCGGGGCAGCGTCTCACCCTGCGACAGATACGGGAGGCTTACCGCGAGTTGGCGATGAGCCATCACCCCGACTCCGGCGGCACGGAAGAAACCATGCGGCGCCTAAATGAGGCTTACCAGTTGCTGAAAGAGCTGTACCGCAACGAATAGCTTCGTATAACAATTCTTGATTGGGACTCGTATCGAGTCTTGGAATAATTCTTGGACGAGACTGATGGGCTGTTCTTTTGTTGGGGCCGACGTGTGCCTGCCTGCCCCCCTTGTTTGAGCAAGCCCCAACAGTTTGATTAGGCAAAGACGAGGCAGTGAGCGATTCATCTCGTCTCATCTGAGATTAAATATTGGTCTTGCTAAGAGCCTTATTCGAGATGTATGCGAATAATCGTTCTTGGCTCAATTGGTCTTGTCTTGCGCTAAGACTATTTAAGAGTCTTAGCTTAGAACCCTGAGACATTTTTAAGCAGGCGTCTTCCCTTGGCTGCTGATGCTTTGTTGGTTTGATTTCCAATTTTTCCGCGTTTCTGCCTGCATGCTCCTATCCGCTCCCCCTATGGGGCCTTTGTTGGTGTGGCAAGAAATTGGCCATATCAGCTTGTCCAGTCACCCGAAGTGAGCTTGTCCAGATGGCGCGGCTGTCTTCAAAGTCCCTGCGGTAACAGTGTTAGAAGACCTGCGTCACTGTTTCATACACAGGTACGCAATCTCTTTAGGCCCAGCATGAGCCTTGCTGAAGCTCAGGAGCTTGCTGGCTGGGAAGGGGCCGCGCGGCTGGTCGACGCGATGATCGGCAATCTCATAATGGACCTAGGAATAGACTCTTGCCGCGTCTTAGATGAGATTTTGCAGAAGGGTGCTGGGTAGGCTGCGATCACCCGCCGCCCGTAACCAAAACTTGAACAGCGCCCTGTCGCCCCATCTGTGTGCGACAGCGGTTGATTCTTTTGCGTCCAGACTGGGACGCATTATTAATCCAATAAAAAGACCCAGAAGAGACAAATGCTCCTCTGGGTCTTGGTGCTGGTTGGAGGATCTGAATCAGGTGCTGGTTTGCATGCCCTGGATCAGGAAGTCGAAGTAAGGGCCCGCAAGGGAAGCCTGGTCTGTGCTCAGCAGGGCTAGCGAGGCCTCCTTCATGGTGCGCATTGCGTCCACCATGCCTGGCATGGGTACGCCGAGGCTGTTGTACATCTCACGGGCACCGACCAGGCCAATCTGTTGAATCATCTCGGTGCTCCCGGCGAGAACGCCGTAGGTCACCAGGCGCAGATACCAGCTGTAGTCGCGCAGGCACTGGGCCCGCTGCTTCTGGCCGTAGGCATTGCCACCAGGGGCCACGTAGTCGGGGTTGCGCTGGAAGAGCTGCTTGGCCGACTCATCAACAATCTTTCTCTCGTTGTCGGTAAGAAGCCGCACAACCGCCAGCCTTTCGGCTCCCCGGCTGAGGTACTCCACCATGGAGCGCAACTCGCCGCCACTGGGATACCGCAGCTGATCATCAGCCTGAAGGATCAGATCCCGAACGACGCTCATCGCAGCGACCACACGCGCCCATCACTGTATCGACTCCGCAGCAAGATCAACGTGCACCGCCGCAAGGTGTAACGCCCCTTTGCACGGCGTAGGGTGAAGGATTGGTAGGCGGGCGTGGGCACTAAAAGCTTTGGCAACGGCGCGGGTGGTGGCATGAGCGGTGGCGCCGAGCTGTCCACCGGCATGACCGTGACGGTGGACATCACCGGCCTATCCCATGACGGGCAGGGCGTGGCCCGTCTGGCAGATCGGGTCCTGTTTGTAGCTGGTGCCCTGCCTGGGGAGCAGGCGAAGGTACGCCTCACCCATAAGGCCCGTCGCCACTGGCTGGCTGAGCTGCAACAGGTGCTTGAGCCGGCACCGGAGCGGCGACGACCTCCTTGCATCCTTGCTGAGGATTGTGGTGGGTGCAGCTTGCAGCACCTCGATGACTCGGCGCAGCAGCACTGGAAGCACCAAAAAGTCGTTGATGCCCTGCGCCGTATTGCCCACCTTGATACGGATGTTGCGCCCTTAATGGCAGCACCAGAAGGGCTCGGCTATCGCAACAGGGCGATTATCCCGCTGGAGCGCTGCGAGGACGGGCGGTTACGGGCTGGCTTTTATCGCCCTGGCACCCACAAGATTGTCAATATGAATCGCTGCCCGGTGCTTGATCCGCGCCTGGACGCCTTGATCGCACCGCTTAAATCTGATCTTGAGACCAGCGACTGGCCCGTTGATCGGGACTGCCGCGAGGGGGGCGGCCTGCGCCATCTGGCCCTGCGAATCGGCAGCTATACCGGCGAGTTGCTGATCACCCTGGTAAGCAGCACCCCAGACCTGGAGGGCATCGAGATCTTGGCTGCCCAATGGATGCACCGCTGGCCAGAACTTGTGGGGGTCTGCCTGAACCTGCAACCCCTAGCTACCAACACCCTGATGGGGCCCGAGACACGCGTGGTGGTCGGCCGTAGCTGGGTGCAGGAGCGTTTCTGTGACCTGGAGCTGCGCATTGCGGCAGACACTTTTTTCCAGGTCCATACCAGGCAGGCTGAACGAATTGTGCCCCTGGTTCTTGCTGCGCTGGCGGGCTCTGCGCCTGGCGTGATGGTTGATGCCTACTGCGGCATTGGCACCTACAGCTTGCCGGTGGCGGCGGCGGGCTGGCACGTTCACGGCATTGAACTAAGCCCCGAGGCCGTGCACCAGGCCAAGGCCAATGCCCGCGAAAACGGCCTAAGTGAATCAGCCACCTTTGAGACCGGAGTGGTGGCCGAGTGCCTGGCTGAGCACCTGGTTCATTGCGATGCGGTCTTTCTCGATCCCCCCCGCAAGGGACTGGAGCCCGCCACCCTGCAGGCGATCATCGAACGCCCCCCCGCCCACCTCCTCTACCTCAGTTGCGACCCCGCCACCTTGGCCCGGGACCTGGCCCTGCTGGTTGGCGGCGGCAGTTATCGCTTGGAGAGCGTTCAGCCGATCGACTTTTTCCCCCAAACAAGCCACGTAGAGACATTGACCGTTATGAGCCGTATCGGAGCTGGCATCCCAACCCCGCAGCCCGAGGCAGCGGAGCCGGAGTAGGGGTGGACCTGCAGCCTGGATATCAGCTGCGCAACAGGGCGCCCAGCTGCTTTTCCAGGGCTGTCCGGATCGAGGAGTGGGCTGCTTCCACCTCTTCATCGGTGAGGGTGCGGCTGGCATCGCGGTAGCGCAGCCGGAAGGCTTGACTGCACTGGCCTGCAGCAAGTTGTCCGCCTTCGTAGCGGTCTACCAATTCCGCGTGCTCCAGCAGCGGCTTGCCTGCCTTGCGAATCACCTGAAGCAGCTCAGCAGAATTCGTGCTGGCTGGCACCACTACGGCCAGATCTCGCTCCGAAGCGGGAACGGTGGCATAGGGGGCAAAGGCTGGCTGCCAGCGGTTGCGGCGGGTGGCGGCGATGAGCAAGGCATCGAGTTCGAGCTCGAAGATGATGCTTGTTTGCGGCAGGTCGAGCTTTTCGGCCAGCTCCGGGTGCAGCTGGCCAAACCAGCCTTGGGGCCGACCCTCTATAAAAAGCTGGGCAGCTCGGCCCGGGTGCAGCAAAGGGTGCTGGCCAAGGGGGCGATCTTCGATTGGAATCGCCAGCGATACCAGGGCCTGCTGCAGCAGGCCGCGGGCCTGGTGATAGCTGGGGGGCTGGGGTTTGCCACTGCTGCTCCAGCGCTCACCTCGCCGTTCGCCACAGATAACCCCAGCCAGCAGCTGGCGATCAGACCTGGCGGCATCGCTGCTAAACACCTGGCCGATCTCAAAAGCCCAGAAACCTGGCTGCCCACTTTGCAAGTTGCGGCGTGCAGCGGCGAGCAACTCGCCATGCAGGTTGTCGCGCAGGTAGCCGTAATCAGCTAGCAGGGGATTAGCCAGGGGTATGCGCCCAGCTGCTGCCGGCACCAGGGAAAAGCTGCAGGCCTCTTGTAGCCCGGCAGCGCACAGTTGGCGGCGCAGGCGGCGCTCCACCTGCTGGGCTGGAGTTAGGCCCCCAGGCTCCAGTGGGTCGGGTAGGTGGCAGGCGAAGTGGTCGTAACCAACCAGACGGGCCACCTCCTCGATTAGGTCAACTTCCCGCTGCAGATCCATCAACCGCGAGGGGGGCACGGTGACGCGCCAACCTTCGCCATCTAGCTCTTCTGTTAGTTGGCAACCAAGGGCGCTCAAGGTCTGGACGATCCTGTCGTCACTTAGGTCTGAATAGCCTTCGCCGTCTTGGACAGGTCCGAGCAAATTGTGCAGGGCGTCGCGCCTCAGTTGCAATGGTTCGATTGGCTGCTCGTCTCGTTGACGCAGCCAGCGGCCCGAAACCTTGGCAGCGCAATGTTGCTTAAGAAGGGCCACGGCCCGATCTGCTGCAGCGAGGGTGGCCTCCCTGGGCAACCCCTTCTCAAAACGGCTGCTTGCTTCAGTGCGTAAGCCAACGCTTCTGGCGGAGCGGCGCACCGCCTGGGGAGCAAATACAGCAGCCTCAAGCCAGATGGAAGTGGTGGCTTCATTAACGGCTTCATCCGCACCACCCATCACGCCAGCCAGGGCGATGGGGCGGTTGCTGTAAGTAACCACCAGGGCTTCGGGGCTGAGTTTGTGTTCCGTAGCGTCCAGGCTGGTGAATTCCTCACCAGCGAGGGCCTGGCGAAGCCCCAGGCTGGCCAGCTGGGGCTCGCTGTCGCCATTGATTACGGCTAGGCGCCTGCTGTCGAAGGCGTGCAGGGGTTGCCCCGTCTCCAGCATCACCAAGTTGGTGATGTCAACAATGTTGTTGATCGGGCGTATGCCGGCCTTCTGCAGGCGTTGTTGCAGCCAGAGGGGCGATGGGGCGACCTTCAGCCCGTCGAGGGCTGTGATGCTGAATAGCCCCCCAGCCTCAACTGCGGCCCGGTCGCTGGCGGATAGAGGCAGCGGCTGGCTTGGCGAGGCAATTTCAGGGGCCTTTATCTGGGTCTGGCCGCCTACCAAGGCCGCCACCTCCCTGGCGATGCCTTGCATGGAGAGGCCATCAGGTCGGTTGGCGGTGATCGCCAACTCCAAAACCTGGTCATCCAGCCCCAGGCTTGGTCCCACCGCTGCGCCCAGGGGGGGCACCTGCTCCAGCAGCTCATCAAGGATGGCGATTCCTTCCCCATCTGCCGCCTGGCCAAGCTCGGCAAGGGAGCAGATCATGCCGCTGCTGGCCACACCGCGCAGTTCGGCTGGCTTGATCGTCAGGTTGACCGCCGGCAGGGTGGCGCCCACCAGGGCAACGGGCACATGGATTCCAGCCCGTACATTCGCTGCCCCGCAGACGATCTGCAGGGTTTCGGCTGCGCCGATATCTACTAAACAGACGCTGAGCTTGTCTGCGTTGGGGTGGGCCTGGCGTTCACGCACGAAGCCCACCACTACGCCGCCGGCCTGGGCGGCCAGGTCTTCTATGGCGTCTACCTCAAAACCAGCCAAAGACAGACGCTCGGCTAGGGGCCCCGGAGTGAGGGCTTGTTCGGGGCCGGTCACCAGCTCCTGCAGCCATTGGAGCGAGACCCGCATAGCCCGTGGTGTGTTGATCGCCGATCTTAGGGATCAACCGGGGGTGGGACTACCGCCAGGTAAGGTGTCAACTTGTCCTTTCGCATCGCTCCAGCGGCGCAACGTCCTTCATGGCTAAAAACAAGGGCGTCCGGATCGTGATCACTCTCGAGTGCACCGAATGCCGGTCCAACCCCGCAAAGCGTTCTCCAGGTGTGTCCCGGTACACCACTGAGAAGAACCGCCGTAACACCACCGAACGGCTCGAGCTGAAGAAGTTCTGTACCCACTGCAATTCCGCGACGGTTCACAAGGAAATCAAGTGATTCAGGCTTGGGCCTCAGATTGGCGCCCAAGCATCAGTTTCAACTTGATTTGCCCCAGCCCCGTCAGGTACTGGTCAGATCCAGCTTCATTCACCACTCGCCTTCGTAATCCATGTCCAGCTCTTTTTTCAAAAAGCGCCTTTCGCCAATCAAGCCTGGCGATCCGATCGACTACAAGGATGTCGATCTGCTCAAGAAGTTCATAACTGAACGCGGCAAGATCCTGCCCCGCAGGCTCACTGGCCTGACAGCCAAGCAGCAGCGTGACCTGACTAACGCTGTTAAGCGTGCCCGCATTGTGGCCTTGCTGCCTTTTGTGAATCCCGAAGGCTGAGGCCTCTCCCCTGGCTGCTGCAACCTTCCAAGTTGGCGATCTGGTGGGACTGGGCGATGAGCGCGGTCCCCAGCTTGCTGTTGTTTTGGCTGTGGCCTCAAACAAGGCCTCGTTAGCTATCGGTACCAGCGCTAGGCAGCAGATCCAGCCGCTGCGGCAACTTTTGCTGCTCAGCGCATTTTCCGGCGAGTGCGACCCACCCCAGCGCCTTAGCCAAGCTCCGTGGTCGATCAGCGACGACGCCTTGCTGGCAGTGCTGCCTGCTCGAAGCGATTTCGCGGCAGCGTGGATCCTGATGCAGGCTGAAGCTCAGGGATTGCAGCTGAGCGACTGGGTTGATCTGGTCTCTTCGCGACGGGATGGCCTAGCAATTGCTGCCTGCTGGCGCTGGTGTCTCGGTCCCCAAACCCTGTTTCGTCTGCGTCAAGACCTCGTTGAGGCCAGGCCCCTGGCGGATCTGCGCCGGCTGCGGCGCGAACGCCGGCTGCGGGTGCTGCAGGAGCAAGCTGAAATGCGCTGGCAGCAGCAGCTGCGCGATCGTCAGCCGCTTGATCTGCAACTGCTCAGCGTTGAGCAGCGCCAGCAGCTTGAGCTATTGATTGATTGGGCTGGAGGTGAGTGCACAACTCCTCTACCCCTCCCCCTGCGCCAGGCTTTGCAGGCCGCCA
The DNA here is from genome assembly GCF_963920485.1 of Cyanobium usitatum str. Tous. Taxonomy (NCBI): domain Bacteria; kingdom Bacillati; phylum Cyanobacteriota; class Cyanophyceae; order Synechococcales; family Prochlorococcaceae; genus Cyanobium; species Cyanobium usitatum. Next base: position 967,528 of record NZ_OY986431.1, read on the forward strand.
AAGTGACGGCCGATACGGGTTCAATTCGCCACCTGCTGGTCGATCTGGGCCAGTGGCAAGCCCACAATTTGCCGTCCCTACGAGCCACGGTCTGGGAGCAAGGTTTTTCTGCTGATCTACTGGCTGATGCCGAACGTCTGCTAGCTAGCGCTGAGACTGAACAACCAGGCGATGGCGAGCGTCTCGACCTCAGCGGTCAGCGCAGTGTCACCATTGATGACGCGGATACCTGCGACATAGACGACGGCTTGGCGTTGGAAACAACCCCCGCTGGCCAGGTGAAGATTTGGATCCACGTGGCGGATCCAGGTCGCTTGATTGCGCTGGATTCGCCCCTCGATTTAGAGGCACGTCGGCGGGGCAGCAGTCTTTATCTGGCATCCGGAATTCTGCCGATGTTCCCCGAGGCGCTTGCCACCGGACCGATGAGCCTGCGGGCCGGCCATCGCAGTGCTGCTTGGAGCATCTGGGTTGAACTCGATGGCGATGGTGCTGTTGCGGCTTCTGGTTTGCAGCGCAGCTGGGTTAAGCCCACCTACCGGCTCAGCTATGGCGATGCCGACGACCTGATCGATCTAGCCCCGCCTCAGGAGCGCGATCTTGCCGACCTGCACGGCCTGCTGCTGCGCCGCCGCCAGTGGCGTGTGCGCCAGGGTGCCCTGCTGCTGGATCAGCCGGAGGGTCGGATTCGCGCCCAGGGAGACGCTGCCCAGCTTGAGATCACCGAACCCAGCCCCGCCCGCTTGATGGTGGCCGAAGCGATGATTCTGGCGGGCGCGGTTGTAGCAGGCCTCGGCCAAGACCAAGCTCTTGCCCTGCCCTATCGCAGCCAACTGACCGCTACTTTGCCGTCGGAGGCCGAGCTGGCAGCCCTGCCGGCTGGCCCAGTACGCCATTGCGCCATTAAGCGCTGCCTAAGCCGCGGTCATACCGGCACGGAGCCCAGCCCCCATTTCAGCCTGGGCTTGCCGGCCTATGTCCAAGTCACCTCGCCGATTCGCCGCTACGCCGATCTAGTGGCACAAAGGCAATTGCTGGCACTTCAACAGGCTCGCCAGCCCATGGTTGCCGCCGATCTAGCCGCCCTGCTCTCCGACCTAGACGGTCCGCTCAGGCAGGGGATCCAGATCAGCCGTGAAGACCAGCGTCACTGGCAGCAGGTGTGGTTTGCGGCCCATGGGAGTCAGCATTGGCAGGCCTGTTTCCTGCGCTGGCTGCGGCCCCAGGACCGGCTCGGGCTGGTGCACGTTGATGCCCTGGCCATGGATCTGGCGGCCGAGTGTCCAGGCGGCTCGGCCCCAGGCGATCTGCTGCAACTGCGAGTTCAGGCCGTAGACCCCCTGCGCGACCAGCTGCGACTGCAGGCCACGGGCTAATCCGCGGTCAGTCGCGAGGCCCGCAACCACGGCCCCCATGGATTGGCACAGCCAATCAATTTGGCCTGGGTCGGCTTATCAAGGTTCTGCAGCCAGCGGTTCAGGCCTGGCTCCAGGCTGATTAGGGGCCACTCCCTTTTGGCGTTATCACTACTGAGATCGGTTTCGCTCACAAAGGTGTAGCCGCCCTGGCCGTCCGGCAGCACCCTTCCTTCCCACAGAGACTCCCTGGGTTCGGGATGGCCCTGGCTCGGACTTAGGGGTCTTTGAAATGGGCGTCCAATTTGGCCATTGGCCTGGAGGAGTTCGGGATTGGCAAGCAGCTGCAGCTGGCGGGCTAACCAATCGCTGGCATGCCAGGGGGTGTCCCAGAGCGGTACTACTGCCGCTGGAGCACGGTGATCGTGGAGCAGGCATTGCTGAACTGCCAGGGGGGTTAGCTCAGCTGGGGGGATGCCCCGCTGTACCGCCAGGGCCGCTGCCGCACCGGCCGCCTGGCCGATGTTCAGAATCAGGGGCTGCAAACGGGTGGCCCCATTGGCCATGTGGCTGCTGCTGAAGGCCTTGTCAGCTGCCAGCAGGTTGTCGATCTCAGCGCTCAGCAGGGCGCCATAGGGAATGCAGAAGGGAGTGCCGCTCCAGCGCCCGCCCCAGCGAATGCTTTTCGGTGCCAGTGGCCAGTCAGGCCCGGGGTAGTGGTGGTCGTTGGCGTAGTTGCCCACCGCTATCGACTCCAGTTCGCCGCAAGCATTGAGCGGTAGTGGCCCCTGGGATTCAGCGCTGCCTAGGGGGAGCAGGTGCTGTTCCAGCACCAGCGAGCGGCCCAGCAGCCTTCGCCCCTCCCGCCAGTAGGGCATGGCAGCCAGCCAGGGGGCAGGACTGCCGGCTTCAGCAGGAAAGGCATGGCCCAATTGAAGCCAGCCCCCACTTGCCTGCTCAAGGGCTCTTGCAAACTGCAGGCTGTAGGACTGCATCTCGGCAGCTAGCGCAGCTTGCTCCGCTGGATCAGCGCTGAAGGCGCGTTCCAGCCCCTGGTGCCAGTCATTGCCGTGCAGGGGCCAGTTGAGCATCACCAGGCCGCCCGGCAGGCGCCCGTAGTTGATCGTGCGCTCTAACCCGAAGGCCTCGCTGGCTCGTTCAAACGGCGCAGCTAAGGGCAGGGGGGCTGTAGCTGGCGGCAACACCTCGCTCTGGAGCTGGCCCATCACCACCCAGGTGGGCGATTGCACGGGTTGTTGCTTGAAAAAAGCTTCCGTTTGCAGCCGTTGCTGGCTGGGGGCACTGGGTTCGCCCCATAACTCCTGGGCTTCCCAGCCGAGTCGAAATGGAGCCTCCGCTAGGGGCAGTAGGTCGCCGCGGTCGCTGCCATCGACCATAACTTTGCAGGCCAGCCATTGGCTTTCACCCCTGCGTTCCAGCTGTACCGCTGTGATTCGGGAGCCTTGGCGCTCTACCGCCAGCAGCTTGCATCCCGGCACCCATTTCAACTTGGGGAGTTCCTGCACCCAGCCCTGCAGGATCGCCTCGGCTGTAGCGGGCCGGTAACCAAAGCAACTCACCCAGTTTTGATCCAGTCCCTCGGGCTCGGCCTGCTCAAGGGCGCGCAGAAAGGCTCCCCAGAGACCGGTCTGCCAAGGGGTGAGCTCACTGCCATCGGGGCAACAAACGCCGGCGGCGCTCACCATGCCTCCAAGCCAGTTGCCAGGGGTGAGCAACAGGGTGCTGGCACCGCCGCGGGCCGCCTGGATTGCTGCGGCCACGCCGCCGGTGCCGCCCCCCCACACCAAGACATCCACTGCTTCTGAAGGCAGGGTCATGGCAGGCGGACACGGCTGACACAAGCCTCGCAGGGGATGATCTGAGCTGGCGTGCTCGTAGTCAGTCTTTCTGTCCGTCGCCGCTCCGTAGGATCAAAAGGATGACTTACACGCTCACCACCCCCCTCTATTACGTCAACGACCGCGCCCATCTCGGCAGTGCTTACACAACGCTTGCCTGCGATGCGTTGGCACGCCACCAGCGGCTGAGGGGGGAGTCGGTGCTGTTCATCACCGGCTGCGATGAACACGGCCAGAAGATCCAGCGCACGGCCGAAGCGGCTGGACTCAGTCCGCAGGCCCATTGCGATCTAATCAGCGAGGGATATCGCGATCTTTGGAACCGCTGGCAAATCAGCAACGACCGCTTCATCCGCACCACCGACCCCCGCCACCGCCAATTGGTGGCTCAATTTTTTGACCGCGTGCAGGCCAACGGCGACGTGGTGGAGGGGCGTCAGCAGGGCTGGTATTGCGTTGCTTGCGAGGAATTCAAAGACGACGCACCGGGCAGTGAGGATCCCGAATGCCCCATCCATCGCAAGCCCCTGGAGTGGCGCGATGAGGTCAATTTGTTTTTCCGCCTTTCCCGCTATCAGGCCCAGATCGAGGCCTTGATCCGTCAGCCGGGCTTCATTGCCCCCGCCAGCAGGCAGAAGGAGGTCGAAAACTTCGTGGCCCAGGGGCTGCGCGATTTTTCAATCTCCCGGATCGACCTGCCATGGGGCATTCCGGTGCCCGGCCATGAAGGCCATACCTTTTATGTGTGGTTTGACGCCCTGCTCGGCTATCTCACTGCCCTGCTCGACCCGGCGGAGCCAGTTGTGCTGGAGCAGGTGCTGGAGCGGGGCTGGCCGGCCCAGCTCCACGTGATTGGCAAGGACATCCTGCGCTTCCACGCGGTTTATTGGCCGGCGATGCTGCTGTCTGCGGGGTTGCCCCTGCCAGAGCGCGTATTTGGCCACGGCTTCTTGACCCGCGAAGGCCAGAAGATGGGCAAGTCCCTTGGCAATGTGCTCGATCCTGAGGTGCTACTGGAGCGCTGTGGCCGCGATGCGGTGCGCTGGTACTTGCTGCGCGACATTCCCTTCGGCGAGGACGGTGATTTCCAGCAGCAGCGCTTCACGGATCTGGTCAACAACGACTTGGCAAATACGATCGGCAACCTGCTGAATCGCACCTCGTCGATGGCACGGCGCTGGTTTGAAGATGCCGTGCCCCCGGCCGGAGCCGCCGCCCAAGCTGATCACCCCCTGGCCGTAGCTGCCCTCGCGGCCGGCGATAGCGTCAATACGGCCTTAACCGACCTGGACTTCCGTCGCGCCGCTGAAGCGGCCCTGCAGCTAGCAATCGCTGCAAACGGCTACCTCAACGACCAGGCCCCCTGGAAGCAAATGAAGCTCGAGGGTCAGGAGAGTTTGGTGGCAGCGGATCTTTATGCCGTGCTCGAGGCCACCCGCTGGGTCGCGGTGCTGCTGGCTCCGCTCCTGCCTGAGCTTTCTGATCGGATGCTGGTCCAGCTCGGTCAGGAACCATTTGTTAGCGGTCCGCTGGCTCCTGCCTGCGTCCCTAGCAGCCAAGTTTCTCCTTGGCTGCTAGCCCAGCAATGGGGTCAGCTAGAGCCCGGACTCGCCCTGATTGAGCCGCAGCCGGTGATGTTGCGACTTGAGCTCGACTCACCTCTGTGACCAAGACCGCCAGGCTGCAACGGTGCCCCCTGCTGGCCCTGAGCCTGGCTGCGGTGGCAAGCCTGCCCGTGCTGCTGGTTGGATGCCGCACCCAGGTGTCTAAGGAGGAGCCGGCCCAACCTTTTGTCTTCCGCTCCCTCAACCTGCGCCAGAAGGATTCCAGCGGAAGGCCCCTGTGGGAATTGACCAGCCCGGAGGTCCGCTACGACCTCGGTCGCCGTGTGGCCCAAGCCCGCGACCTGCGCGGCACCATCTATGCCAAGGGCCAACCCCTGTATCTAATAACGGCCAGCAGTGGCACGGTCATTAACGACGGCGAGCTGGTGCAGTTGGAGGGCCCGACCCGGCTGGAGCGACTTGGGCCCAAGCCCCTTGTTGTGACCTCTACTCGTGTGCGTTGGTATCCCAAGCAGGAGCGCATGGAATTGGACCGCAGTCCACGCGCCTCCCAGGGGGAGTTGCTTGTGTCCGCTCAGCGGGCCCGCTTCTGGATCAAGCAGGACAAGTTGGAGTTGCGGGGTCTGCCCCTGTTGGAGCGTTCAGGGGCGGTCGGCTTGAAGCTGGCGCTGAGTTCTGCAGATTGGTTCCCAACGACTGGCCAACTGATCGGTCGAGGGCCAGTTCGGGGCGAACGGCGTCTCGCAACTAGTGGAGTTCAAACACTTTCGGCGCCTTCCCTCAGCGGTAATTCCCTGCTTCAGCAGATCGACCTACAGGCGCCGGTGCAGGTGCTGGATCCTGGCCGCAAGGGCCGTCTTGATGCCAGCCATACCCGCCTCGACCTGGCTCGGGAGCGCATTAGCAGTCCCCATCCCTTCACCGCTGTGCTGGATCAGTCCCGGCTTAGCGGCACTGGCTTTGAAGCGATTGGCCCTAGTCACACCTTGGTGGTGCCCCTTAATTGCCGCCTAACCCAACCGACCGACTCCCTCGTCGCCAATCGCTGCAGCTGGAATTGGCAGACAAACCAGATTGAGGCCCTTGGTGCTGTCGAGCTGCGCCGCAAGGCTCTTGCCCAGGTCACCCGCTCTAAGCGTCTTCAGGGCGTGCTGACTAAGCAGGGGATGGCTGTATTCAGCAGTCCGGGGGCACGGGTGGAAACTCGGGTGACTTTGCCTCCCCGGGCCCGATCAGGTCCTGATTCTCGCAAGCCGGCTCCATTCGCTCTTTAAGGCGCTGGGACCAACCCTCGAGCCAGGTCAAATCGCTGCGGCTAAAGCAGCGCGGCGACCAGCCGGCAAGCACTACCAAGCCCCTTGAGTCAATCGGCTGAACCACTACGGCTGGCACCCCTGGCAGCAGGCTCTCAAATTCAGCACGGCCTGGATAGAGGTTCAGATCTACAAGGGAGATGGCGGCCCCTTTTTCTTGGGCTCGCTGGCAGATTGCTCCTGGTTCAAAGGGCACCTGCGCCAGCAGGCCGCGGCGCAGCAGACATTTGTTTTGCCACAGCACCACCACTGCTGCCGCTGGGGTGGCGGTGAGCAACATCTGGCTACCCCAGCCCAATTCTTCTGCCAACTCTTCAGGTAGCCCCTCTGCGAGCTCCACTCCCTGCACCCCTTCGAGGGCAACTCGGGCAGCCGCTTCGGGCAAGGCCCGGGTCCAGAGCACACCCACCAACATCAGAGCCACAGCCAGGAAGCTGGCCAATACGGCGGCTCGCTCGAGGGCGGGATCGATGCTGGCCGCGGTTGTTTGATTCATTACCACCAGGGCCAGGGAAGCCACCCCAGACAGAAAACAGACCCTTGCGGGTGTGAAGGGAGCCATGGGGGTTAAGCAGGAGGCGACAGCTGGGCCCGCAGGCGGCAAACTAGATCCATGTTGGGCCTGATCCGTTGCCCCCTTCCCTGCGTGTGACCAGTCGGTTTCCCTTATTGGGCGTTGCGGCTGCCCTGTTTATGGGCTTAGCAACCATTTGGATGCCTGCCCCGGCACAGGCAATTGCCGCCAGTGGTCTACCTGCCACCGCTCCCCAGGAACGCATTCTTGACACCGCAGATGTGCTGAGCCGAGCAGCCATCGGCGAGCTCAGCAAAACCCTCGAAAGTTTTTCAGCAGAGCGCGTGGATGCCCACTTGATCACCGTCAACCGCCTTGACTACGGGCTGAGCCTTTCCCAGCTCGGCAATTCAGTGTTGGAGCGGTGGTCAGAGGCTGGGGGCGAGCCCAACCAGGTGCTTTTTTTAATTGACAGCCAGACGAACACTGCGGCAGTGGTGACCTCTCCCGGCCTGGTGACCCAGCTTGATGCCAGCCTGCTACGCAGCACGGCCAGAACCACCATGGCTCAGCCGATCCGCGATGGCGGTCGCTATCGCCAGGGCAGCCTCGATGCCATGACTCGCCTGCTCAGCGTGCTGCAGGGAGGAGAGGATCCTGGCGAACCAATCACCGCCGAGATTGTCAGCCAGCCTACGAACATCCCCACGAAGGAAGAAACGCAGTCAAGCAATGCTTTCACTTGGATTGTGGTGCTTCTAACGGTAGGCACGATTGTGCCCATGCTCACTTGGTGGGTCTTCTCGCGCTGATCCGATGGCACTAACCAACTGGATGGGGGCATTTGGGCGCGCCCAGGCCCTGGACCTCAGCAACGATCTTGAGCGTGGTTATGAATCCGCCCTGCTCATCCAGAGCATTGAGCTAGAGCACTACAACGACCGGCCCGTACGCCCGGAATTGGACCTGCGTATTCCCAGGTCGGCCCAGGCCCAATTACTGCGCCGCTTTCGAGCCGCGCTAGAAGTCTGCCGCCAGTCGGTACAAACCCTGCAGACCCACCGAGGCGAGCTGGCAGGCCAGGAAATTCGCCAGTTTCAGCTTATTGAGTCCGTGGTTGCCCGCTACGCGGCTAGCAGGGATCCTCTGCCTGCCATCAGTCGCTCCCCGGAGGTGCTGCCCCGCAGCCTGATCGGCGTGGTTGATCAGGTGCGCCGCCAGCTCGACCCCGAGGCGGAAGCGAATGTGGTGGCTGGCTTTCGCCGGCGCAGAGACTCCACCTTGGTGTCTTTGCGCATCCTGCTACTGCTGATTTTGGTGCCGGTGCTGGTGCAGCAGATCAGCCGCACCTACGTGGTGTCGCCCCTTGTTGATCGCTTTGCTCCAGACAACGCCTTTCTTACCTATCCCAAGCCAAAGCTTGAGGAGAAGGCCGTTGAGAAGCTGCGACTTTTCCAGGCGGAAATTGAATTTGATGCTCTCTTGAATGGCAATCCCCTGCCAAGCCGAGATCAGCTGCAGATGCAGCTGGCCAGCAAGGCTCAGTCGCTCAAGGATGAAGCTGATCTAGAAAGCACCCACGCTATTAAAAACGTGCTTGCCGATCTTGGTGGTCTGGTCGGTTTTGTGTGCGTTTGCTTGTTTGGTCGCCGTGATCTTCAGGTGCTGCGCGGTTTTCTAGATGAGCTGGTTTATGGACTGAGTGATAGCGCCAAGGCCTTCGGAATTATCTTATTTACTGATATTTTTGTTGGCTTTCACAGCCCGGAGGGCTGGACAGTGCTGCTGGATGGGGTGGCTCACCACCTCGGCCTGCCTGCCCAGGAGAATTTCATAATGTTATTTATCGCCACCTTCCCAGTGGTTTTGGCAACCGTTTTCAAGTATTGGATTTTCCGCTATCTCAACCGTGTTTCACCTTCTTCTGTGGCCACGCTCCACAACATGAATGGTGGTGGTTGATTTTTCCCAGCCATGCACTCTCGTGCTTGGCCCAACTCGCAGTGGCAAGAGCCGCTGGGCCGAGCACCTCGCCCAGCAGTCAGGACTGCCGGTCACCTACCTGGCCACCGGACCTCGGCCAAGCGCTGACGATGCAGCCTGGTTGGCAAGGGTTGAGGCCCACGCAGCTAGACGCCCACCGAACTGGAGCGTCTTGGAAGTTGACAGCGCCTTAGCCAGCTCCCTCGACGGTCTTCGCTCCCCTGGCTTTGCCCTGGTCGATTCCCTCGGCACCTGGGTCGCTGCTGGCCTCGAGCTCGATCCGTCTGCCTGGCAGCAACGCTGTACAGCCCTTGTACAAAGCTTGAGCACCTGCGAGGTGCCCGTGCTGCTCGTCAGTGAGCAAACCGGCTGGGGGGTAGTGCCTGCCACCGCGATTGGCGGTTTGTTTCGCGATCGGCTTGGCTCCTTGGAGCAGCAGCTTGCCCCCTTCTGCGCTGCTATCTGGCTTGTGGTTGCGGGCCGCGCGCTCAATCTGAGCAACCTGGGTTTTGCCGTACCTTCTGTTTGATCGTGCCCCAGATCGTCTTATTTCAGCCCCAGATTCCACCCAACACAGGCAGCATTGCCCGCACCTGCGCGGCCACCGGCACGCAGCTGCACCTGGTGGAGCCCCTGGGATTCCAAATCGATGATCGCCAGCTCAAGCGGGCTGGCCTCGACTATTGGCCCCTGGTGTCCTTGCTGCGCCATACCGACTGGTCAGCGTTTGCTGATCACCGTGTCCGCTGCGGCGGTCGCCTGGTCGCCCTTAGTAGCCATGCAAGCCAGCTCTACACCAGTTGGCAATTTGAACCCGATGACTGGCTGCTGTTTGGCCGCGAAACCGACGGACTGCCAAAGGATGTGCTTGCTTCAGCCGATATTGCGCTGACGATCCCAATGTCGGGTGCCCAGCGGCCCCAGCAGCCCGGAGTGCGTAGCCTCAACCTCTCCGTATCGGTTGGAGTGGTGTTGTTTGAGGCGCTGCGACAACAGAATTTGCTGACATCGGCTTGATCCCCTGAGGTCACAGGGATCTGGGCAGCCAACAGCCCTTGTTGTCACAAGGGACACTTGTGGTGGGGAGTTCAGTCCGCTACTGTCTGGCCGGCTTAGGAATATCGGCTTTTCCACAGGTTTGTCCGACTGAAAGAACTGCATGAAGCCTTTGCAAACAACTCTGCGATTCCTGATTCCTTGCGCCATTGCCCTGCCGGCAGTGGTTGCAGCTCTTGACCCCGCCGATATCGAGCAGGCTTCCGTTGATACCCTGATTGCCGCCCTACCTGCCCCCAGCGTCGACAAAATTTGGGTCAAGGTGCGCCAGCCCATCAGTGTTGAAGAGTTATCCAGCAGCCTTAAGCTCGATGAAGAGCGCTTGGCCAAGCTCAACGACGTAAACGAAGACCACCATTTCCGTCAGGGTGACTGGCTTGTTGTTCCTAGCCAGCAATCCAGACAGATCAAGCAGCTGGCAGCGATCGACACCAGCGAGCTACGCCGCACCCCTCCCCTCCATTCCCTGCCGCCTGTGGAGGAGCGCGCCATCGTCCGCTTTGGCGACACGGTCGTAAAGATTGCTCAGCGCTACGGATTAACCCTGCAAGAGCTGCTACGTCTTAATCCGGGTCTCGAAACAGCCCGGCTTGTGGTGGGCAGTCAGGTTCGGCTTGCTCAGGCCTCCTCGGGCAGCACCCGCATGGTGCTGGGGCTTAAGCCATCCACTAGCGGCGGTATCAGCTGGCCTGAACTGCCTGGTTTTGATGAGCTCAATAAGCCCTTTGATGGCCCCAGCTCAGCCCAGGGCTGGATGTGGCCCACCAAGGGGGTTTTTACTTCCGGATATGGATGGCGTTGGGGTCGCATGCACAAGGGCATCGACGTGGCCAACAACGTGGGGACGCCGATCGTGGCGGCCAAGGCTGGTCGCGTGGTCTTCTCTGGCTGGCACGACGGTGGTTACGGCTATTTGGTGACCCTGGCCCATGCCGATGGCAGCCGGTCCCTATATGCCCACAACAGCCGTCTGATGGTCCGGGTAGGACAAGAAGTTGAACAGGGAGCTTTGATCTCCCATATGGGCAGTACGGGCCGTAGCACCGGCCCCCATCTCCACTTCGAAGTACATCCCCCAAGTTCCGGAGCTGCCAACCCCCTCCAGTTCCTGCCACCTAGGGCCTGATAAACTCAACCAGCGGCTCGGTAGCTCAGCTGGTTAGAGCGTGGGATTCATAACCCCAAGGTCGGGAGTTCAAGTCTCCCCCGAGCCATTTTTTGACGGGGCCTTGATTTGGCCCTTTTTTATTTTCTATCTGTCTCCTGATTAGCGCAATTCGACTGTGTTGAGCCTTTCTCGGAATGAAGCCACATCGGCGTGATCTCTTGCAACGCTGCCCATCAGCTCAAGCGGATCTGGATCAAGCCTTAGTTGTTGAAAATCCGGCGAGGCAGAGGAGGCGCCAGCAGTTGAGCCAGTACCACCGCGTCGTCCACGGCCATATCCCTGGTACCGACCCTCAATTGCCCGAATCAAGGACTTGCTGCGGTTGACCTCGCCAATGCTCTGTCCTTCCTTGGGTCGTACCAAGGGGTTGCCCTTCAGTTCAGAGCGCAGCTGGCTAAGCAGGCGGAAATGCCCTGTCGTGTTGTATTTGCGCAGCACACTCGGATCCCAGGCCATCCCCTTCACTCCCATAGACATCACTCGGCTCAGCCTATGGCCCCGACAGCCTGGACCATGTGATAAATTGTGAAGAGCAACTGGTAGTCGATCCGACTTTGGACTGAAGTCCCCAGTGCGCCTAGTCCTCACTTACTTAACCAGCATGTCCCGGCTAGTTGGCCTGCAGGCTCCAGATTTCACCGCCACCGCAGTGGTGGATCAGGAATTCAAGGAGATCAGCCTCTCCCAGTACCGCGGCAAGTACGTGGTGCTTTTCTTCTACCCCCTCGACTTCACCTTCGTCTGCCCAACGGAGATCATCGCCTTCTCCGAGCGCTACAACGACTTCTCCAGCCGCAACTGCGAAGTGCTGGGTGTTTCAGTTGATAGTCAGTTCAGCCACCTCGCCTGGGTTCAGACGGATCGCAAAAACGGTGGTATTGGCGATATCGCTTATCCCCTCCTTGCTGACCTCAAGAAGGACATCGCCCGCTCCTATGAAGTCCTCGATGAGGAAGCAGGTGTGGCCCTGCGTGGTCTGTTCATCATTGATCCTGATGGCGTGATCATGCAAAGCACAATCAACAATCTGCCCGTGGGCCGCAGCGTGGACGAGACCTTGCGTCTGCTACAGGCTTTCCAGCACATCCGCAACAACCCAGACGAAGTCTGCCCAGCCAACTGGAACCCAGGCGATAAGACCATGAATCCCGACCCCGTTAAGAGCAAGGAGTTTTTCGCAGCCGTTAACTGATTGCTACTAGGGCCGGAATTGTTAGACCCTCAGGGATCAAAGCGGGGGCCGATGGCCCCCTTTTTTTGCGACCGTTTACTAATCGTCGAGTTCGCCCGGCTTCACTTGCGCAGGCTGGCAAGCAGCCTTAATCCATCCAGCCCACCTGTGAGCGGGTCGCAGGCCCGTTCCGGATGGGGCATCAGACCCAGCACATTGCCGCCTGGGTTGGTTAGGCCCGCCACATCACCAACCGAGCCGTTCGGATTGCTTGCGTAGCGCAACACCACCTGACCATTTGCTTCGAGCTCAGCCAATTGGGCGCGCTCGCACTGGTATCGCCCCTCCCCATGGGCGATCGGCAGCACGATCGCTTCTGCCTCGCTGTACTCCCTCAACCAGCGACAGTTGCCTGGATTAACGCTTAGCGGGGTTGGTTCACAGAGAAAGTGCAGCCGAGCATTGCGGGTGAGTGCTCCGGGCAATAGCCCCATCTCGGTGAGCACCTGAAAGCCATTGCAGATACCCAACACCGCACCGCCTGCTTCAGCAAAAACCCTTACCGACTCCAATACGGGCGCAAACCTGGCAATTGCACCGCAGCGCAAATAGTCGCCATAGCTGAAGCCGCCTGGGATTACCACCGCGTCTAGGCCGCTGAGATCGCGCTCCTCATGCCAAAGGAAGCGGCTCGGCAGACCGACGCAGCCCTCTAAGGCCCAGCGCACATCCCGGTCACAATTTGAGCCTGGAAACACCACGATGCCAATGGTCATTGCTGCTGCTCCCCGGCCATTTCAAGCAGCTCTAGCTGCCAATTTTCGATCACAGGATTGGCAAACAAGCGATCACTGAGCAATTCCAGCTGGGCTTGGGCGGTGGTTTGGTCCGGTGCCTCCAGTTCCAGCTCTATTGCCTTGCCGATGCGCAGGCTGCGGACGCCTTCGACGCCGAGTCGGGCCGCTGCAGACCTGGTGGCCTCGCCAGCTGGATCAAGCACCGAGGGCCGAAGTGAAACCTGAACGCGAGCGCGGAAGAGTGGCACCAGAGGAGCGGGAGGTTTGTTAAATCTTGGCAGCCCGGTGGCCCGCTGCCGTCAGTTTTGGTCAGCTTGAAAGCAGCCCCCTGGCGTTTCGGCCGTGGTTTGGCGCTTCACCCCAGTTTCTATTGGCTTCTTGCCAGCCTGCACGGCTCTGCTGGCAGGCTTGATAGCCCTTTGGGTGCCAGCTGCGCTGGCCCAGCAGCTGCAGTGCCGTCTGGCTGATGGCCCTTGGCAGCCCTGCACGATGCTCGTGGAAGCCCCGGCAGGAGAGCTGCCTATGCGGTGGACTATTGAGCTCGGCCAGCGCCGAATTGACTTCCGTCACGACGGCAGTGGCACGGTGCAGATGCTTGATTCAGCAGGCTGGATTGCGGTTGAGACCAGCTGGATTGCTGGGCCTGCGCTCTGCTGGAACGGGATATGTACCCAAGGGGATATCCCCTTGGATTGATCAGCTAGTTAGCAACCGCAAGCTCAGCGCTCAGGGCCTGGTTTAGGCAGGATTCGATCCCTGGTTGATCCAGTTGGAAGCCAAGTAACACCAGCTCCAGGCCCGGGGCCTGCTGGGCGGCCGAAGTCTGCCCAGCTCCTGGTTCAAACCAGCACTCCAGCCGCGGTCCAACAGCCTGGATCTGAAGCGGCCGGTTTTTACCTGAAAGCCAAAGACGCCCTTTGAGCCGGATCAGGGCGCTATCGCTCACCAGGTGCAGCAGTTGTTGCTCAAGGGCAACCCGGCAGAAATCGCCATGCAGCTCGAGGGCAAGCGACTCAATGGCGACATGGCTGTGGTCGTGATGGTCATGCTCGTGATCGTCATGGTCGTGGCCTGGGATGGTCGGCTGCCGGCGCTCAAGGCCCAGCAGAAGCTCGGGGGAGACCACACCCCTGCCCATCGACAACAGCACAGCTCCTGGCTGCAGCTGGGGGGCAAGGCCCTTATGCACCAAATCAATCTCGCTTGCAGATAGGCAATCGGCCCGACTGATCAAAACCAGATCGGCAGCCTCCAGCTGCTCGGCAAACAATTCATCGATAGCCGAAGCGTGATCCAGGCTTGGATCAGCAAGCCGCTGGGCTTCGAGAGCGGCTGGATTTGCCACCACACTGCCTGCTGCAAGGGCTTGGCCATCAACAACTGCCACCACGCCGTTGAGGCGAATGCGGGTGCGGATTTGGGGCCAATTCAGGGCTGCAATCAGTGGTTCCGGTAGCGCCAGGCCACTGGTTTCCACCACGATCCCATCCAGGCTGTCTGCACGCTCAAGCAGCTTCTCCATAGTTGGCAAGAAGTCGTCTTGGACCGTGCAGCAGAGGCAGCCATTTGCCAGCTCCACCAGGCGGGTATCGAGCTCATCTTCAGGGCAGAAACCACAGCTGCGGAGCAGGTCCCCGTCGATACCAACCTCGCCGAATTCATTGACCAGAACAGCCAGACGTTGACCGCTGTTCAGCAGCAGATGGCGCAGCAAGGTTGTTTTGCCCGCACCGAGAAAACCTGTCACCACGGTGACAGGCAGCCTTCCAGTTTGTTTTGTCATCTCAGGCTGCCAAGCCGGCCAGGGCCCAGGTGCCGCCAAGGGCCATTAGGGCGAAACCAAGCCAGCGCAGCTGGGTTGAAGAAAGACGTGCCGCCAAGGGTCGCAGCGCAATTAGTGCCACCGCAAGCAGGGCTGCCTGGGAAAGGAATAAGCCCGTGCCGTAAGCCACTACGGGCATGGCGCTCCAGCCAAATACGGGGCCACTCAGTACGTAGCCGTGTACTGCCATGGCGGGAAGCAGCAGCAGGGGCGGCAAGCGCCGCAGCAACACCAGTGCCTCAACAATGAGGGTGCAGGCCACCAAGGATTCAGAGCTTGGCATCCCCGGCCACAGCAGGCCAGCGCCACTGCCGAGTAAGCCAACAGCAAGTAGTCCGAGACTCCAACCAAGCCGCTGCTGCAACCCCACCAGGGAAAGTGCCAGTAGGAAAAGCAGATGATCCGGTCCCAGCACTGGGTGAGCAAGACCACTCAGCAAGCCATTGAACATGCTGGGCTGCAGCTGGCTGATATCGGCAAAATGATGGGCCTGGACTGGGTTGAGGACGCCAATAGCAATTGATGCCAGTCCGGCAAGCAACAACCAGCCCCCCAGGGCTTGGCCTTGGGGTGGTGTTTTGATCAAATTCATGGGCCGGTCCGCGCCGTAGGAAGAACAAAACCGGCGGGCGTTCTGACTTGGCAGTGGATCGCAAGCAAGCCCCAAAGTTGGAGCAGATTCGCGGGCCAGAGCCTTCACAGCTGCGGGACAGTGCCGGATTTTCACCGACCTTTCCCCCTTACCTCCAGTGGCTGATCCCCACTGGAACCGGAAATTAGATGCTATCGGCACGTGGCCCTATCGGCACGCCAGGCTGTCTTTAGTGGCGACTCCGGTGCTCGGATTAACACCGGCAGCTCGTTTGCAGAGTGCTTTCTGCTCAGGCAGATCGAGCACTGCATCACTGAAATCAGCTCCCTCAATGGTTGCCCCTTTGAAGTGGCTCTGCATCAACATGGCGTTTCGCAGCACAGCACCACTGAGGTCAGTGTCCTCAAAGTGACTGGCGAAGGCCACTGCGTCCTCCAGGTTGGCGTCCTTGAGGTTGGCGCCCCGTAGGTCGCTGCTGTTGAAAACAGCTCCGCGCAAATCGGTTCCGCTCAGATCGAAGCCAGCCAGGGTTGCCTTCAAAAACTCCTGCTGTTGAAGGTTGCGGCCGTGCATGTCGGGTTGGAGGTCTTGTAGCGACCGCTGGCTGCGCAGCTCAGGGGCGGTGATCGCAGCGGCCGGTGAGACCCCCAGGCACCAGGTCAGCACCAGGGCCAGTGCCGCTAGCAGCCAGCCACCAGACCAATTCGCTCGGCTTTCAGATCTCGAGCTCATGGGCGCGCACTTACGGTGAATGATCAAGTTATGGCAACCATGGTGATGGCTTTGCGGGTGGTGGTTCCCCCCCACCCTCTGATTGGCCACTGGCTTGGCGTTCTGCGCGATCGACACACGCCTGGCTCGCTCTACGCCTCCGCCACTGCTGAGCTAGGTCGCTGGCTCACCTATGAGGCTGTGCGCGATTGGCTGCCCCACAGGCGCATCCAGCTGGAATCACCTCTTGCTGCGGCGGAGGCAGACGTGGTGGATCCGGCGGTCCCCCTGCTGGCCCTGCCCCTGCTAACAGCTGGGCTTGGCCTTTGGCAGGGCGGCCAAACGGTGCTTCCTTCTGCCCAGGTGCTGCACCTACAGGAAAGCCTGGGTGTGATATCTCCTCCAGTCGGGCCAATCCCACCCCGCTGCGGAGTTTTGCTGTTTTTAGCGGAACTCGGAGACGGTGAGTCCCTGCTCCAACTGCTCGATGACCTTTCAGCCCTAGGTGTGAGCGGTGATCGCTTGCGAGTGATTACCTCGCTGGCCTCTGGGCCAGGACTCAAGGCTGTCGGTGAGCGGCACGGCAACCTCACTATCTACGCCGCTGGCATCGATCCGGATTTGAACGAAGCCGGTGCGATCGTGCCTGGTATCGGCGATGTGAGGCAGAGGTTGTTCGGTGGCACGGTGCTGGATGAAATGCCCACCAATACCTAGGCTCCCTACAGAAAGGTCTTGATTTATGGGCAATCACAACGGCGGCACCCCAGCTAGTGGCAGTTCCAGCCTCAGTGTGTTGGCTGGTGCTGTTATTGGTGCTGCTGGCCTTGCCTGGTGGCTGCTCGCTGAGGCAGAGCGCCGACGGCACCAAGGCCGGCCTGCCCGCACCGCTGGAATTGCAGCCTCGCCGGCGGTTGCCGCAACGGACCGGGACCTTCACGACCGGGTCCATGAGCTCAACCAGGCGATCGACGACGTGCGCCGTCAACTGGAGAGCATGACCATCCAGGGTTAGGGCTTCGGCGCCCATCAGCCCGGTGGGTAGGTTTCTTCAATCACAACCCATCACCATGCTCCGCTCCGCCGCGATCACGCAAGGCATTCAGCGCTCTCCCAACCGCGCCATGTTGCGGGCAGTTGGCTTTGGCGATGGCGATTTCAATAAGCCGATCATTGGCGTTGCCAATGGCTACAGCACAATTACACCTTGCAACCTGGGCTTAAACGAGCTGGCCCAGCGCGCCGAGACGGCCCTTCAAACAGCCGGCGCCATGCCCCAGATGTTTGGCACTATCACGGTGAGCGATGGCATATCAATGGGCACGGAGGGAATGAAGTATTCCCTGGTGAGCCGCGAGGTGATTGCCGATTCGATTGAAACTGCCTGCAATGCTCAAAGCATGGATGGCTTGCTGGCCATTGGCGGTTGTGACAAAAATATGCCTGGAGCCATGTTGGCCATGGCACGCATGAATATTCCCTCCATTTTTGTTTATGGTGGCACGATTAAGCCTGGCAAACTTGGCGCCTGTGATCTCACAGTAGTAAGCGCTTTTGAGGCGGTTGGTCAATACAGCGGCGGTCGTATTGATGAGCAGGAACTCACTGCAATTGAAAAGAATGCTTGCCCTGGTGCCGGTAGTTGCGGCGGCATGTTCACCGCTAACACCATGAGTGCCGCCTTTGAGGTGATGGGCTTAAGCCTGCCCTACAGCTCCACCATGGCTGCTGAGGACCCTGAGAAAGCAGAGAGTGCTGCCCGCAGCGCAGAGGTTTTGGTTGATGCACTGAAGGCAAACATCTTGCCTAGTGACCTACTCACCCGAGAGGCTTTCGAAAATGCCATCAGCGTGATCATGGCGGTGGGTGGCTCTACCAATTCCGTGTTGCATCTACTGGCCGTAGCCCGCACCGCTGGAGTACCCCTAAGCATCGATGACTTTGAGACGATCCGCCAGCGGGTGCCGGTGATCTGCGATCTAAAACCAAGCGGTCGCTACGTGACCGTCGACCTTCATCAGGCTGGGGGCATTCCCCAGGTAATGAAGTTGCTGCTCGATGCGGACTTACTGCATGGCGACTGCCGCACCATCGAGGGAAAAACCCTGGCTGAATTGTTGGCGTCCGTTCCTTCTCAGCCACCCTCTGGACAGGATGTGATCCGTCCGCTTAGCAACCCCCTATATCCAAAAGGGCACCTGGCGATTCTCAAGGGCAACTTGGCTGAAGAGGGTGCGGTGGCCAAGATCAGTGGGGTTAAAAACCCCGTCATCACCGGCCCAGCAAGGGTTTTTGAAAGTGA
Source organism: Cyanobium usitatum str. Tous (assembly GCF_963920485.1). NCBI lineage: Bacteria > Bacillati > Cyanobacteriota > Cyanophyceae > Synechococcales > Prochlorococcaceae > Cyanobium > Cyanobium usitatum. The sequence continues at coordinate 985,736 of NZ_OY986431.1, forward strand.
GGAATCCTGCCTGGCCGCAATCCTTGATAAGCAGATCAACCCCGGTGATGTGGTGGTAGTGCGCAATGAGGGGCCGGTTGGTGGCCCTGGCATGAGGGAGATGCTCAGTCCCACGGCGGCAATCGTGGGGCAGGGCATGCTCGATTCGGTGGCCCTGATCACCGATGGCCGCTTTTCAGGAGGCTCCTTTGGTCTGGTGGTTGGTCACGTTGCACCAGAGGCTGCCGTTGGCGGCACCATCGGTCTGGTTGAGGAAGGGGACAGCATCACGGTCGATGCCATCGAACTGCTGATTCAGCTCAATGTGCCAGATGCGGAAATCGCTCGGCGACGATCTGCCTGGGTCAAGCCTGAGCCCCGCTATCGCACCGGGGTACTTGGCAAATACGCCCGCCTGGTTGGCAGCAGCAGCCGGGGCGCGGTGACCGATGAGATCTGATACCTGAGAAGCAAGACCTCAGTCCAGCGGAACTAAGAGGGCCCTGAGTCTTCGTGCCAATGCCTCCAGGGGGGCACCATCAACTGGTCGCTCGCAGCGGAGCCCTGACTCCGGCTCCATCCACACCGGATGGCTTCCCTGCCAAAGCAGGGGGCGTTGAGGGTCGTGGCACCAGGCCAGGGTGAGGTTGAGGTCTTTCCCACTGCGATAGATCTCAATCTCGAGATCGGCGTCGGGATAGCGCTCCCCATCGGCCTGTCTTACCTCCAGTCGCAAGTTGCAATCGTCGCAGCGCTGAGAGTCATCGAGGGGCAGCACGGCATGACGCAATGGCTTACGGCAGAGATCGGCGGCGGCTGCCACGAGCTGTTGCAGGTTGCTATTAACTAGCTCAGGGGTAGCCACGTACAGAGCGAAGTTGTAAGTGGATCGGACCGGCGCGGAAGCCAGCATTTAGGCCGCCATCATCGGCGAAGCGTGAATGTAAAAGCTGCAACCTAGTGATCCGACTTGGGTCAAATTTCAAGGGCAGCCCCACCGGTTTAGCGCGCACCGAGGCTCTTAGATCGGCGAAGGGAATCCTCACGAGGCTGGGCCCCTCAGGCTCGGTAGCGAATTCGATCACCCAGCGCAGGCCCCCCGGGATCAAGTTGGTGAGTCCGGCCAGACCGTCAGCGCAGGCAACCGCCAACTTGAAGCGTCTGCCAGCACCAAGCAGCTCAAGTTCGAGCCCCTCACAACTCGAAAGATCGAGAGGGGGAGAAAACAGAGGCGAGCGGCAACTGATGAAGCCGCCTCCTTCCTCAACGAGCGTGCCTTCAAACTCAAGCCCTGTTGAGGCGATCCGGCAGTTGCCCTGGCTGCGCCCACCCATCACGGTGTCGTTTAGGGCATGCCAGCCAATGAAGCCGTCGCCGCTGGCGATGGGAATCACTGGCCAACCCCAGCTGCTGCTGCTTGGTCAGCAAATATCAGCACCTCACTGGCAGGCTGAACAAGCTTGGCTGGGGTGCGCAGGGGCGATTCCTCGGGGTCGAGTAAGCGTTGCAGCGCCTGCACCTTGCCGGGGCCACTCACCAGGAAGACCACCCGTCGCGCCGATGAAAGGGTGGGGGCCGTAAGGCTGACCCGGGGCAGACCCTTGCCCTCCCCCAGGGTTACGGAGCGGTCCCGCACCGCCGGTGCAGCGGTGCCGGGAAACAACGAGGCGGTGTGACCATCGTCGCCGAGGCCCAGCAGCACCACATCCAGCACCGGCGGGAAGTCGCCGCACAGCTGTTGCAGCAGCTCTGCGTAGGCTGCCGCTCCTTGTTCCGGGCTGGCCAGCTGGGTGGGAACCGCATGCAAGCAGGCCTTACTACCGGGGAGCTCCGCCATCAAGGTTTCCCTAAACATGCGCGCGTTACTGGAGGGGTCGTCGCTTGGCACCCAGCGCTCATCGCCGAGCAGTACATCGACCCGATCCCAGGGCAGGTGTTGCTGACCAAGGAGTCGATAGGTCGCCTTAGGTGTCTCTCCGCCGGCCAGTGCTACCTGGGCGCGGTCGCGCTGGGCCAACACCTGACCAAGCTCTGAGGCCAGGGCTTGGGCCGTCTGACGGGCGAGCTCAGCTGCCGACTCAGCCACCACCAGGCGGTAGCGAGTGGTGGAGCCTGGAGTGATTGGGGTCATTGGCTCAGTCCAGCCACTCGGTGTGGAAGTTGCCAGGCTTGTCGACCCGCTCATAGGTGTGGGAGCCAAAGCAGTCGCGCATGGCCTGCACCAGGTTTTGGGGTAGGCGGGCGCTGCGGTAGCTGTCGATGTAATCGAGGGTGCTGCTCAGGCAAGGCACGGGAATCCCCGCCAGGGCTGCGCCGGCAACCACCTGCCGTAGGCCCGGCAGACGCCTGTTGATCTGCTCGGCAAACCAGGGGTCGAGCATCAGGTTGGCCAGGCTGGGGTTGGTGCCATAGGCATCTTGGATTCGCTGTAGCAAGCGGGCCCGGATGATGCAGCCCCCTTTCCAGATCTGGCCGATGGCAGAAAAATTGAGGTTGTAATCGTGCAGTTTTGAGGCTTCCTGCAGCAGGGCCATGCCCTGGCCGTAGCTGACGATGCAGGCGGCAATGCAGGCATCGCGCAGGGGAGCCATGTCATCTGCCGCAGTGCCCAAGTTGAAGCTGTGGGCGGCAGGCTCTGGCAGTAGGGCGCCCGCCTCAAGTCGCTCGGAGCGCAGCGAGCTCAGCACCCGGGCATTGAGGGCGGCATAGATGGTCGGCACGGGTACACCCATCTCCAGGGCACTCACCACGGTCCAAAGACCAGTGCCCTTCTGACCAGCCGCATCCACGATCGCCTCCACCAGATCTGCACCGGTTTCGGGATCCTTGGTGCGCAGGCAGACCTCCGTGATTTCCACCAGGAATGAGGCCAACTCCTCGGTTTGATTCCAGCTGGCTAGGACGTCGGCCATCTGGTCACCGTTCAGTCCACCAAGACGCTTCATCAGGTCGTAGGCCTCAGCCAGGATCTGTTCAATGCCGTATTCGATGCCGTTGTGCACCGTTTTGACGAAGTGGCCAGCGCCACCGGGTCCGATGTAGGTGACACAGGGACCATCGTCGACCTGGGCTGCCATCTTGCGCACCAGCGGTTCGATGGCGTCGTAGGCCGCCTTGGTGCCACCGGGCATCATGCTGGGCCCTTCCAGGGCGCCTTTGGCGCCACCGGATACGCCCATGCCGATGTAGCCGAAGCTCTTGCTCTCCAGCTCGGCAACGCGCCGTTCCGTATCGGCGTAGAGAGAATTGCCGCCGTCAATCAGCAGGTCACCCTCCTCAAGGAAGGGGGAGATTGCCGCAATCGTGTCGTCAACGGGCTGGCCCGCCTTGACCATCATCAGGATGCGGCGTGGACGCTCCAAGGTCGCCACGAACTCCTCAAGGGTCCCGGCGCCAACGATGTCCTTGCCGGCGCCACGACCTGCCAGAAACTCATCGGTTTTGGCCTTGGTGCGATTGAACACAACGGAGGAGTAGCCGTTGCGCTCGGCATTGAGGACGAGGTTTTCCCCCATCACTCCCAAACCGATCAGGCCGAAATGCGCCTTGCCCATGACTGAATTTGAAGCTTTTGGCGACAGTGTGGCGAAGCGTGCTGGTCAGCCCAGGCATCCGTCACAACTTGGTGGCAAAGGTGTCAGCAACTCCTAGTTTTTGGCCTGACACCTTGGCAGCTTCCCCTGCTCAGATCACCGTGCCATCAGCGATGGTGCCATTTTTGACAACCACCACGATGCCGTTGCGGATGTAGAAATTGAGCTCCGGCCGGTCAGCTTCCTCGACGTGATCCTTGTTGACGATCGTGACGTTGTTTCCGATCCGCACGTTCTTGTCGAGGATGGCCCGTTTAACGGTGGTGCCCCTGCCTACACCCAGGGGGATGCCACCACGCTCCCGCAGTACTAGGCGCTCCTCGGAAGACTCGAAGTAGTCGGCTCCCATCACCAGAGTGTCCTGGAGTACCACCTCGTCTTCAACGCGGGAGCGCACACCCAGTACGCAGTGGTGAATGCTGCAGGCCTTGAGCAAGGACCCCTCACCGATGATCGAAGCGGTTACCTGGGCGTCCTGCAATTTGCTGGGGGGCAGATAGCGGGGCCTGGTGTAAATGGGGAACTTCTCGTCGTAGAAGGAGAAGGCCGGGTTGGGTTGATCGGTAAGCGCCAGGTTGGCTTCATAGAAGGCGCCGATAGTACCAATGTCCTCCCAGTAGTCGTCAAAGAGGAAGCTTTGGAGCCGGTCTCCGCGGGCTAGGGAGGCGGGGATGATCTCCTTGCCAAAGTCTGTTGAGGAGGGGTTGCTGCTCAGCAGGTCAAAGAGGGTATCGCGGCTGAATACATAGATGCCCATCGAGGCGAGGTAGGGGCGCTTTGCTGCCTCCTCCGCTGATAGGCCAAGGGCCTGGGTGTCGACTCGCATCGTCTCCAGCTCCGCACCCTTGGGCTTCTCGCGAAACTCCTGGATGCGCCCATCAGCGCTCGTGCGCATCAGGCCAAAGCCTTCTGCTTGAGCGGGGTCCACGGGCAAGGCACCCACGGTGAGCTGGGCGCCGGTGTCGATGTGGTGCTGAACAAAACGGCTGTAGTCCATCCGGTAGAGCTGGTCACCGGAAAGAATCAGGTAGTAGTCAACGTCCCATTCGTGGAAAAGCCACTGGTATTTCCGGACTGCATCTGCCGTGCCCTCAAACCAGCTTGGGCTTTCTGGGGTCTGCTGGGCTGCCAGTACCTCCACAAAGCCTTGGCCAAATCCAGCCGAAAGGTTGTAGCTCATCGTCAGGTGACGATTCAGCGACGCACTATTGAACTGGGTAAGTACATATATTTTGTTAATTTCCGAATTAATGCAATTGCTGATTGGAATATCAATTAGCCGATATTTACCTGCCAGTGGCACTGCTGGCTTGGCCCGCATTTTTGTCAAAGGGTAAAGGCGGGTACCAGCACCACCTCCCAGAATTATCGCCAGTACACGCTTCATAAATCCTGCTACCAGCGGGTCTCGGGGCTGACCGTACTTGAGCGTCCTGCTATTGGGCGAGCCTTTTGATCCCCTGCGGCACGAACTGTTGCACTGCCCAAGGCTGGGGCTGGTTCAAGGCTCTGGCGGACGCTCCTGCAGCTCAAACAGATCCTCCAGGACTCTCATGGCGCTGTGTCGCTGCTGGCGCGGTTGGGGGGCCCGCAGGTTGGTAACAGGGGTGTGCAGGATCTTGTTGATGATGCCCTTGCTTAGGGCTTCAACGACCTTGCGCTCACGGGCTGAAAGGTCTGGACCCATGCGGCTTAAGGCCTTCTGGAGCTCCTGCTCCCGGATGTCTTCCAGCTGGCGCCTTAGCCGGTTTACAACCGGCACTGCTTCAAGCCCGTCCCACCATTCCAGGAAGGCACGAGACTCCTCCTGAAGCAGCCCTTCGGCCTCAGCCGCCATTTCGCGCCGAGCCTCCTGGTTGCGATTTACCACCTCCTGCAGATCATCAACGTCGTAGGACTGGACGCCGGGCAGGCCAGCCGTATCGGCCGAAATGTTGCGGGGCACGCCGATGTCTACCAGCATCAGGCTGGAGCGGCGATTCAGGCCGCCGAGGCGCTCCGCTGTGATGATCGGTGTGTCAGCGGCGGTGCTGGTGAATACCAGCGAGCAGGTGCTGAGGCAATGGTCCAGATCGTCCAGGGGACGGCACTGAACGGGCAGGGCTGGGAAGTCGGCGGCCAGTAGTTCCGCCTTGCTAACTGTGCGGTTGAGCAGCACAAGCCCCTTACAGCCCTTGGCCTGAAGGTGCTGAAGAAGCAGACGGGCCATGCGCCCTGCTCCCACCACGGCCACCTGCTCCTGATCAAGGGTCACCAGCTCATCGAGCCCACGAGCTTGGCCCACCTTGAGTTGGGCCAGCTCTACGGCAGCTGAGCTAATCGAGACAGCGCCGGTACCGAGGTTCGTTTCTGTACGTACGCGCTTGCCGGTGCTAACCGCCTGGGTAAGCAGCCGATTGAGGATTGGCCCAACGGAGTGGTGCTCCTGGCCAAGCCTCACCATTTTTTTTACTTGAGAGAGGATTTGCCCCTCCCCAAGCACTAGGGAATCGAGGCCAGCTGAAACCCTCAGCAGGTGGCTGATCGCCTCCTCGTGGTGAAAGGTAAATAAATGAGGTGTGAGCTCCTCGACCGCCAAACCGGAGAGCTGGCTTAAGAAAGCTCCGACAGCGGAAATACCCTGCTCCGGATGGCGAAGCAGTGTATATATCTCCAGCCGATTGCAGGTGCTGAGGATGGATGCCTCCAGCACTTGGTCGTCGGCCCGCAGCTGCTGCAGCGAAGCCTCCATGGTTTGTTCCGGGATGCTGAGGCGCTCCCGGATCTCCACTGGAGCCGTGCGATGACTGAGGCCGACGACGGCAATGTGCATGGAGGCTGGCTGGGGTGCTCGGACTACGGCGGGCGTCAGCTCAGCGCGATGCTCTGGGCTCCATCCTTCATGTGAATGGTATTGGTAAAGCGAGCGGTGTTGTCCAGGTTGCTGATCACCAGGGAGCTGGTGCGGGTGCAGTCCTTCTCGAACTTGACGCCGTGGAACAGCAGGCCATCGGTGATGCCACTGCCAGCGAAGACCACGTTTTCACCGGAAGCAAGCTCCTCTGCTTCGTAGATCTTGTCGACGTCGGTGATCCCCATCTCGTTGAGACGGGCGATGTTGCCTTCCTTGGTGTAGTCGGCCCACTCAGAGGTCTGAGCCACGGCCGGGTCGTACACGAGCTGGCCCTGGAAGTGACCGCCAAGGGCGCGCATGGCTGCGGCGGAGATCACGCCTTCAGGGGCTGCGCCGATGCCCATCAGGCAATGGGTGCCAGTGCCTGCAAAACCGCAGGCGATGGCGGCCTGAACGTCGCCGTCCGAGATTGGTTGAATCCTGGCGCCAGTGGCCCGGATCTCGGCGATCAGGTCCTTGTGACGAGCGCGGTCCATCACGACGATGGTGAGTTCGCTGGCGGCAAGTCCAAGGCACTCGCTGAGGATTTTGATGTTCTCGGTGGCCGACTTACGGATGTCCACCTTGCCCTTGGCTGCCGGGGGCGCAGCCAGTTTCTTCATGTAGAAGTCGGGAGCGTTGAAAAGTCCACCGCGATCAGAAGCGGCGAGCACCGCCATGGAGCCGCGCTGGCTGTTGGCGCAAAGGTTGGTGCCTTCGCAGGGATCAACGGCGAAATCGACGCCGGGGCCGGTGCCACTGCCTACTTCTTCACCGATGTAGAGCATGGGAGCTTCATCGCGCTCGCCCTCACCGATGACGATGCGGCCCTGCATCTGGATGAGGCCCATGCGCGTGCGCATGGCCTCAACCGCTGCAGCATCAGCTTCATCTTTTTTGCCCAGGCCGGTCAGTTCGGCAGAGGCGATGGCAGCTTGCTCAACGACCTCGAGAATTTCCTGGATGAGGGTGCGATCCACGGTGATCCGGCAGGGGAATGGGCTTCAGTAATGGAGTAGGCCGGGCGGGACACGGGGTCAGAATCCTGCTGCTGCCAAGCCTTTCGAAGATGAAGCGGCCGCAACTGTATCAGTGCCCGTGGCCATGGGAGCTAGGGGCCGCTCAAGGCTTGTCTGCAGACCACTTCCTACAATCCAAAGCCACCCGATCGGTTGATCCAGCATGAGCGCCAAATCCCTGGTGATCTCCCCGTCAATTCTGTCAGCCGATTTCTCCCGTCTCGGCGACGACGTACGTGCTGTCGATCAAGCTGGTGCTGACTGGATCCACGTCGACGTGATGGATGGGCGGTTCGTGCCGAACATCACCATTGGACCCTTAATCGTGCAGGCGTTGCGGCCCGTAACCAGCAAGACCCTCGACGTTCACCTAATGATTGTTGAACCCGAGCGATACGTAGCTGATTTTGCCCAAGCTGGCGCTGACATCATTTCTGTGCAGGTTGAGGCGTGCCCCCACCTGCATCGCAACCTTGCCCAGATCAAGGATCTTGGCAAGCTCGCTGGTGCCGTCCTCAATCCCAGCACCCCTCTAGACACGCTGGACTATTGCCTGGAGCTCTGCGATCTGGTGCTGATCATGAGTGTCAACCCGGGCTTCGGTGGCCAGAGCTTCATCGACAACCAGGTGCAAAAGATTCGCGACCTGCGCCGCATGTGCGATGAGCGAGGCCTGGATCCCTGGATTGAGGTGGATGGTGGCATCAAGGCTGAAAACGCCTGGAAGGTAATTGAAGCGGGTGCCAATGCCATCGTTAGTGGTTCTGGTGTGTTCAACCAGCCCGATTACGCCGCAGCAATCACGGGGATTCGCAACAGCAAGCGCCCTGGGGCTGTTGCCGCCTGAGCAAGTTACAAGCCCCTCGCAAAGGTGCGTGGGGCTTGTTTTTAGCCTGGATTTCCGACGTTAGTTTTTTGGTTTATCGATCCCCGGATCAGCTATCAAAGAACCAGCCGTAGCTGTGCAAGCCAATACCCAGCAGGTTTACACCGATATAGCAAACCACGATCACCACCAAACCTGCTGCCGCAACTAGTGCCGGCTTACGGCCCTGCCAGCCACGGATCAAGCGAGTGTGCAAATAGGCGGCATAGACGAGCCAGCAGATCAGGGCCCAGGTTTCCTTCGGATCCCAGCTCCACCAGCTACCCCAGGCCTCGTTGGCCCACACGGCCCCGCTTACCAGACCAACCGACAGCAGCAGGAAGCCCACTGTGATCGTGCGGTAGCTGAGCGAATCGAGTTGCTCAACCGCAGGCATAGCCACGCTGCTGAGTTGCAGCTGGGGTGTGGCCAGTTGGGCTTGGCGATAGCCACCACTGCCGATGGAGCTGCTGCGCAGTTCCAATGAATTGCCGCGGTCAGTGAATAGCACCGCCAACGAAAGCAATGACCCCACCAGCAGGGCCGCGTAGCTGATCATGATCACGCTGACGTGCATAACTAGCCAGCTAGAGCGCAGGGCCGGCACCAGGGGAGAAGCTTCCTGGAGCCGATCCGGCAGGGCGAAGCTGGCAAAAGCCACACAGCCGAGGGCCATGGGGGTAGCCGCTGCAGGCACCAACGGCGAAGGCCAGCTGCGCTCCACCAGCAGTTGGGTGAGGGTGCAGCCCCAGGCGAGAAAGCAGAGGGATTCGTAGAGGTTGCTGATCGGGAAGTGACCCGATTCCCACCAGCGCAACACCAATTGGGCAGTGAGGCAGAGATTGGCGCCGGCAACCAGCAGGCGCACAGCCGTGCTCGATCGGCCGCCGCTAAGGGACCAGAAGGCCAGCGGCAGGGCGACCAGCAAGAGGGCAAACGCCGTCAGACCCAGGCCAAGCACTGGGTCGTTCAACAAGGCGGGCACGGGCAACGAATCGATATCAGCTCAGTGTGGCGAATGGCAGGTGCTGTTAGCGGCTGGCCTGGCGTAACAGATACACGCCGCTACCCAATCCGATCGCCACTGGCAGCCAGGCGGAGAGGTAGGGACTGAGCGTGCCCTTGACCCCGAGCGAACTGAAAACAAACGCCACCAAGTAGTAGCCAAAGATCAGCAGGACGCTGAGCCCGAAACCCTGGCTTCGGCTGCGGCGCGAATGGGGCCGCACTCCAAGGCTGCTACCAATTAAGCCAAACACCAAGCAGACCGCGGGGAAGGCGAACTTTTCCTGGATGCGAACCCGCAGCTTGCGGGCACCCTGCAGATCACTGGCCTCTCTAAGCAGCCGCTCGGCGGTTCGCGCTTGGCCGATTGTCATTGAATTGGAATCCTTTGGCAGTTTGGCAACCTGAAGCGGCTGACTACCAAGGGGGTACAGGTAGCGATCGAAATCAGCTGACGTGGTCGAGCTGTCCGATCCTTCCGTTACTCCAAAGACATGGCCATCAAGGAATTCCCACTGGGCATCGGCCTCGCTCCAGCGGGCCCGATCGGCACTGAGCAGCACCCGTTGATCTCGGCGTGAGAGGTCAAGCAGGGTGACCTGCTCCATCACTCCTTTATTGAAGCGTTGGGCATAGAAAAAGTGGGTAAGGCCCTTCTCCTTGCTGCCGTCTTCCGCGAGTATTTCACCATATTTAGAGAACATGACGTTGTCTTTCTGCTCTCCAGCTACGGCACGGCCAATCGCTCGGTTGAGGGTGTTTTTGGCCTCGAGCAAGGTGCGCGGCACGATGGCCTCGTTGAAAGTGAAGGTGAGCATGGTCATCACCAGTGCGATCGCAACGGCGGGCACCACCATTCGCCAAGTGGCAACCCCCACACTGCGCAGGGCGGTGAGCTCACTGTTGCCAGAAAGCTTTGAATAGGTGAGCAACGTGGCCATCAGCGTGGCCATCGGGAAGGAGAGCACAAGAAAGGAGGGCATCTCCAGCACAAGCACCCGCACTGCCACATCAAGGGGTAAGCCCGATTCCGCCACCCGGCGAACAAGCTCAAATACGGCACCTACTGAGAGGGAGACGGCAGTAAATGCAGCCACACCGAAAATCAGCGGGCCGATCAGTTCCGCTAGGAGCCAGCGATCCAGCAGGGGTAGGTGGCGCCAAGGGGTCAGCAGCTGCTGGCGTGCGCGGTGTGACCAACTCATAGCCGGAAGGATTCTCCGAGATAGTGGCGGCGCACCAGAGGATCGGAACCAACCTGTTGGGAGCTGCCGGAAGCCAAAATCGATCCCTCAGAAAGGATGTAGGCCCGATCGGTGATCGCCAGGGTTTCACGCACGTTGTGGTCTGTGATCAGCAGGCCCATGCCCCGCCCCTTGAGCTGGTGGATCAACTGCTGCAAATCCGACACCGCGATTGGGTCTACTCCCGCAAAGGGTTCATCCAGCAGCAGATAGCGGGGACCCTCCACACCCACAGCCAATGCTCTGGCAACTTCACAACGCCGCCGCTCACCCCCGGACAATTGATACCCCTTGCGGTTTTGAAACTCGCTGAGGTGAAAATCCTCGATTAAGCCATTGAGGCGTTGGCGCCTCAGCTCCATTGGCGTGGCACTTTCCTGTAGGGCAAGGCTCAGGTTGTCACGCACACTTAGTTGACGAAACACACTGGGCTCCTGGGGCAGGTAGCCGATGCCTAGGCGGGCCCGTTGGGGCATGGGCAGCTTTTCGATTGCCAGGCCATCCATCACCACCTGGCCGGAGTCAGGGCGCAACAAGCCAGTCACCAAACCAAAGGTGGTGGTTTTGCCCGCGCCGTTGGGGCCAAGCAAGCCAACTACCTCACCTGGCTCCAGCTGCAGCGACACGTGGTTTACCAGTAGTCGTCCGCCGATGGCCAGAGCCACATTGACGAGCTCCAAGCTCATGGCGTTAGACCTTGCTTTGGTCTTGGCGCATTCATTCGGTAGTGAGTTATCACTTGTTGACCAGGGGTCGGCTCAGCCACGATTCGCTCCCGCTCCACCAGGTACACCAGCCGTTCAGCCCGAATGCTGTGGCCCGAATCTTGAATTACATCCACATCACCGCTGAGCACCACCCTGCCCTCTCGACTGAAGTATTGGGCCTGACGGGCCGTGGCCACGACCCGTTGGTCTGGATAAACGATGCGTACATTGCCGGTTGCTGTCACTACCCCGGTGCTGTTATCGGCCTTTTGCAGGTCGGATTCAATCGTTACCAGCCCCCTGGTGGGAGTCACCACAGCGGGGGCTGCAAGCGCAGGGAGCAATATTACAGAGAGAAAAAGGGGCAGGGCCGTCAGCCGTAGGAGCACTGAGCGCGCGGAGGATACAAGAAACAGTTCGGTATGGGACATTGGGTATTTTTAATCTGCAGAACGGTTATGGGGCGGCGTCTCAACCAATCTGGGCAATTCCAAGCCCTCAATAGAACTCTGCCGCTGCAAAGCCAGCAGGCGCTGCATGGATAAGTTGATCAAGGCGACTAAATCTATCTCTAGGGCGTTAGGCGGACAAGCCTTAAGGCGGCCCAGACCCTCACCCATCAAGATTGTGGCGCCGCGGCAGTTTCCCCTTTCAAGGTGCAGTTCAGCTACTGCGATTTGCAGAATTCCCTGCAAAACTGGCCGCATAGGGCCAGCGGTTTCATGCCAAAGGGCTTCGAAGCCGTCGTGACAGGCATACCAATCCCCGCTGTTAAACAAGAATATGGCCTCGCCCAGACGGGTGTCGACCAATAATCCCTGCTCCTCACTTAGAACCTGCTGCTCAGGATTAGGGCGCACTGATCAACGTTTAGCGGCCTTTTTAGAAGGCAGTTTGCGCAGTCTGATCGATTGGGGTGTGACCTCAAGCATTTCATCTGGTCCGATGTACTCAAGAGCACGTTCCAGGGTCATCTGAATAGGTGCTTGCAAGGTGTCAAGCACCTCTGCGCCAGCCGAGCGGATGTTTGTCACCTGCTTTGCTTTGCTGACGTTGAGTTCTAGGTCGGGTGGTCGGTTGTGTTCGCCAACAATCATTCCCTTGTATACCTTAGTGCCAGGCGTAATAAAGAACTGGCCGCGATCTTCCGCACCCTTGAGTGCATAGAAGGTGGCTGTGCCTTCCTCAAAGGCAATCAACACGCCATTACGGCGGTTGTCCATGTCTCCCTGCATCTTCCGGTAGTCAAGGAAGGAGTGGCTCATGATCCCCTCGCCCCTTGTGGCGCGAATGAATTCGCCGCGGAAGCCAATCAGACCTCGAGCTGGCACCACAAATTCCAGCTGGGTGCGGCCGTCATTGGTATTTTCCATGTTCTGCATCTCAGCTTTGCGAATGCCAAGCTTTTCTATGCAGCCACCCACCGACTCCTCAGGCACATCCAAAACCAATGTTTCGTAGGGCTCCGATGGGGTGCCATCAATGGTGCGGAAAATCACCTGGGGCTGGGAAACCTGGAATTCATAGCCCTCACGCCGCATCGTTTCAATCAGGATGCCGAGGTGCAATTCACCACGGCCGCTAACTGCCCAGCGATCCGGTGAGTCGGTGTCCTCTACCCGTAGGGCGACGTTAGTGAGCAGCTCTTTTTGCAGGCGATCCCGCACCTGTCGGCTGGTTACGAATTTGCCCTCCTTGCCAGCGAAGGGGGAGTCATTGATGACGAAAGTCATCTGCAGGGTTGGTTCATCAACCCGAATCAGAGGCAGGGCCTCGGGGTGATCGGGGCAGGCGATTGTTTCGCCAATATTCACCTCGTCAAAGCCGGCCACTGCCACGAGATCGCCAGCGCGGGCCTCCTCAATCTCAACTCGCTGCAGACCCTGGAAGCCAAGCAACTTGCTGATGCGGCTACGCTTGATGCTGCCGTCATCACGGATAAGGGCAGCAGTTTGGCCAGCCCTGATTGTGCCGTTGTGGATGCGTCCGATCATGATCCGACCTAAAAAGTCGGAGTAGTCCAAAGTGGTGACTTGAAGCTGCAGCGGCTTCTCGGGATCGCCAACGGGGGGCGGAACGTGCCGCAGGATCGCATCGAAGAGCGGCTTCATGTTGTCGCTCTCGGTTTTCATGTCTGGCTTGGCGTAGCCGCCCATGCCACTGCCGAACAAGTAGGGGAAATCGCACTGGTCGTCGTCGGCACCAAGCTCAAGGAACAGGTCGAGAACCTTGTCCACAGCTACCTCGGGGTCAACGCGAGCCCGGTCAATCTTGTTTACGAAAACGATTGGGCGTAGCCCTTTTTCGAGTGCTTTTTTAAGCACAAATCGGGTCTGGGGCATGGGCCCCTCGTTGGCATCGACAATCAGCAGGCAGCCATCAACCATGCCGAGAACCCGCTCCACCTCACCGCCAAAATCAGCGTGGCCAGGGGTATCAACAATGTTGATACGAATCCCCTCGTAATCGACGGCGGTGTTTTTTGAAAGAATTGTGATCCCGCGCTCACGCTCAAGATCATTGGAGTCCATCACACAGGTCGGAACTGCCTCTCCCTCGCGGAAGATGCCCGATTGGTTGAGCATTGCATCCACCAACGTGGTTTTGCCATGGTCAACGTGGGCAATGATCGCAATGTTGCGAATCGGCGTACCTGGGTGTGCACCGCTCATACAAATAAAACCCTACTTTTTACGTTGAATGGAATCTGTTGACTTGAAGTTTATGTAGACGGAACGTTTGATGGAACGTTTACGCAGACTTAAAGCCATCATCCAACTCTATCCCACACCCCTGCCGCTTTTGAGGCTGCCGCGGGTCACGCCAAGACGGTTGTCCAGCTGTTCCTGCTGCCAGAGGCTGCGTCCGCTGATCTCACCACGCAGGGCCGCTGAATATTGCTGTACCCGATGCTGGCTCTCGGCCGCTGATTCCTGCAACAACTCAATTCGGAACTGCCGCACCCCAGCACGCATCAACTGGGGCAGGGCCTCAGCCGCTGTCTGAGCTCGGCCATTAAACAAGGTGTTACGGCAGCCAAGATCGGCCTTTAGAGGGTGCTCACTGCCGCTGCGATCACGCAGCAGCACCTTGTGCTTTTCGCAAGGTCGGCCGCAGTCGGTGTGGTCGTGTCCGTCGGATAGGAAGGCGCAAAAGAGGCAGTGCTCCATGTGGAACAGGGGCATGTGCTGGTGGGCCGTTACCTCAACCTGGCCGGGGGGGCAGCCCCGCAGCAGGGCCAGCATCTGCTGGAGGTCGAGGTCGTAGCTGGCGGTGATTCGCTGCAGCTTCCAATGGTCCAGAAACCACGCGGCGGTAACTGGATTAGCGATATTCAAGGAAAAATCGCCGCAGCATGGAGCAAGGGGTGTGAGCACCTCAAGCTGGTCGGCATTGCGAACCAGGTAGCCATCGGGGGCCGCCCGCACTAGGGGCTCCAGGGTCCAGCGCTCATCAGGCCGTGTGATGCGAGCCCCAGCCAGCCAGATGCCTCCAGGCCAGCAGCCACGGCCGATTGCCACGGCCTCGCGCAGCTCGGCCGGCTGATCAAGGTCAGCGATTACTGACGCTACTGGTTGATCGCGCAGGGCTTTCAACTGCTCAAGGCTGCGCACCAGCACAACCAATTGCGGGTCAGAATTCTCAGCCCTGTCCGAACCAGGGCTGGAAAGACTCTGCAATAGCTCTGAGAAATCAGCCGTATCCCCTGCCAAAGGGGCCTGATAGCAGCTGGGGCCAGGCTCAATTGCGGCCAGCGCCTCAACTAGGTCGCGGCGCAACTTGTTGAGCTGGGCTAGCGGCAGAAACAGCGCTCCCTCGAGCGCAAGCTCCAGCTGCTCCAACCTCCAGCAGGTGCCGCCAAGGCGCCCCAGTTGGGTTTGAAGTCTGGGTTTGTCTAAGGGTTGCTCGCTGGCGCCCTGCAGGGCCGAGGCGGAGCGCAACTTTATTTGCACAATTGCTGCTGGATCTAGTCCCTCTGCCCACTCAACCCGCAGCTCCAAGGGCTCGCCAAGCCGTCCTTGCAGGCGAAGCCTTAAGCCTCGAGTGCACTCCGGTGTTGCCTGGCCGGCCATGCGCTGCCATTGACTTTCAAGTGCGGGATCGCTGGTGAGCCAGCAGGGGCTACCCGCTGACAACCCGCGGTTTTCGATCCGGCCAGGGCCAAGCCGTACGGCCAGCCGGCCCATCGGGCGCTGCTGCACAGCCATCAGCCGGCCGCCAACCTCCGCGGGTGGCTCGAATGGTCCAGATCCAGGGGCCTCAAACACCAGACCATCGCCTGGCTTCAGAGCCGCCTGCGTCTGGATGATCCACCAACCGCCGGCACTGCAGCGCTCGAGTACACCAACCTGCGGGCCCCGCTTCTTGCTCCAGCGGCCGTGCACGAGAGCCTGGTGGTCGAGGCCCCCCAACCAGCCTGTGGAAAGCCCCCGCGAGAAGCTCAACTCCAGGGAGCGCCTCTGCTCAGCTGACTGGGGTGCGCTGGGTAGACCCTCGGCTAAACGATCGAGTCCTTGGCGGTAGGCATCGGTAACGGCCGCCACGTAGGTGGCTTCCTTAAGACGCCCCTCGATCTTGAGGCTGGCGATGCCGATCTGCTCGAGCTGGGGCAAAAGCTCCCAGGCGGAGAGATCCTGGGGTGAGAGCAGGTAGCGCTGGTCTTGAAGATCCCGTTCTTCGCCGTCAACAATCAGCTGGTAGGGCAAGCGGCAAGCCTGGGCACACTCGCCCCGGTTGGCACTGCGCTGGCCCAAGGCTTCGCTGGTGAGGCACTGGCCCGAATAGGCAACGCAAAGGGCTCCATGCACAAACACTTCTAGGGGCATGGCCAACTGGCGCTGTTGCAGCTGACGTTGCAAGCGGTCCAAGTCGGTGAGCGTCAGCTCACGGGCAAGCACGACCCGTTCACAACCAAGCGCCGCAGCCATGGCAACGCCTGCGGCGCTGGTGATCGACATCTGAGTGGATCCGTGTACAGCCAGTTCGGGCGCCAGCTTGCGAGCCAGCCGGGCCAGGCCAACGTCTTGAACAATCAGGGCATCGACATGGGCCGCAGCGGCAGCCCTGATCAGCACTGCCGCCTCAACCAGCTCATCACTGAATACGAGCACATTTACGGTGAGAAATCCCTTCACCCCCCGCCGATGTAGCCAGTGCATCAGCTCAGGCAACTCCTCCCGTTGAAAATTAGCCGCCCGCATACGGGCGTTAAATACCTCCACACCGAAATAAACGGCATCGGCGCCATTTGCTACCGCGGCGCGCAGGGCCTGCCAATTACCCGCAGGGGCCAGCAATTCCGGAATTCTCATCAGCGCGCCAACCGCTGGGCGGGCTCAAATAACTGCAGCGCCTCGGCGCTGCCCTCAAATCGCCAATGCCAGGGCTCGTAACTCACCCCCTGGGCATTGCCTCGGGGGAAGGAGAGGGTGAAGTGATAGCGGGCAGCATTGGCCTGTAGCCAGGCATAGGCTGGGGTTTGATCGAAGCTTGGTGAGAGGTTCGTATCAGGTGCCAGGCCATCGCCGAGATCTATGGCGAAGCCGGTGCTGTGCTCAGAAAACCCAGGCGGGGCGCTAACCATCGCTCTCTCTCGAGCGCTTTGATTGCGATCCGATTTCACATCAAAAAAGAGTTCTTTTTGCAGCGTATGGGATCGGAAGGCGCTCAGCACCACTAGCTCGACCCCGCTACTGGCGGCATCACGCTGCATGGCCAGAAGAGCTGTTGCCGCATCGCGATGCAGGCTTAGCCCAGGGGCAACCGCCACCCGTTTGGTAGCGGCCAGCTCGCCGTAGGGGAAATGGCCGAGCAGGCGTCCATCAAGGCCCGTGCGGGCGTTTAATCCCTTAACTGGCGGTGGGGCCAATAGGCGCTGCAGCGGCCCTGGGCGCCAAACCAGAACTAGGGCAAGGGTGATCAAAAGCGAGCCTGTGCCCACGCTGACTCCCAGTAGCCAGCGGTTCGTCTTGGCTGAAGGGGGGCTGGTGCGGCGGGCGACAGGAATGTCCCCCATGGCTTGGGGTTGGCCTGGCCTGCGGGAATTGCGATAGGTCACGCGGGTTCCCTGCCTGGCACCGAGCAATCTTCCTAAACACAAGCAATGAAGATCCTAGGCGGGGAGGTCGGACTGACCACCACCTGACCGGTTAGCGGTGTTAGCTTCCCAGAAGCATCCAAGTTGGCGGAGCGTTTTTTTGATGTTGCGAGTCGCGATTGTGGGTGGCGGCCCCAGTGGATCCTGTGCAGCTGAGGTGCTTGCCAAGGCCGGTATTCAAACCTGGATTTTTGAGCGCAAGCTCGACAACGCCAAGCCTTGCGGCGGCGCCATTCCGCTTTGCATGGTGGAAGAATTCGACCTGCCTGAGTCGATCATCGACCGCAAGGTGCGCAATATGAAGATGATCTCCCCCTCAAATAGAGAGGTAGATATTAATTTAGAGAATGAAAACGAATACATTGGTATGTGCCGTAGGGAGGTTATGGACGCCTTTCTCCGCAACCGATCTGCTGAATTAGGTGCCCAGCTCGTGAACGGCTTGGTTACCAAAATCGATACAGGTGACAAGCGACAGGGACCCTATACCCTTACCTACTCCGATTATGCCGCTGGAGAAGCAACTGGAGTAACGAAGACTCTAGAAGTTGATTTGATTGTGGGAGCTGATGGAGCCAATAGTCGAGTAGCCAAGGCCATGGATGCCGGTGACTACAACGTGGCAATCGCTTTCCAGGAGCGCATCAGACTGCCTGCCGAGGAGATGAAGTACTACGAAAACTTGGCTGAGATGTATGTGGGTACTGATGTATCTCCAGACTTTTATGCCTGGGTATTCCCCAAGTACGACCACGTGGCGGTTGGTACTGGAACCATGCAACAAAACCAAGGGCTGATCAAGGGACTTCAGGAGGGCATCCGAGAACGAGCCAAAAAACGACTGGTCAACGGCGAAGTTATCAAGGTAGAAGCCCATCCGATTCCGGAGCATCCCCGCCCCCGTCGGGTGGTTGGCCGCATGGCTTTAGTTGGTGATGCTGCTGGCTATGTCACCAAGAGCTCTGGCGAGGGCATTTATTTCGCAGCCAAGAGCGGTCGCATGTGTGCCGAGCAGATTGTGGAGTCCAGTGCTGGAGGTAGCAAGGTTCCTACCGAGGCAGATCTTAAAAAATATCTGAAGAAGTGGGATCGCCAATACGGCGCTACCTATAAGGTTCTTGAGATACTCCAAAATATTTTTTACCGAAACGATGCTGCTCGTGAAGCATTTGTCGAGATGTGCGACGACAAGGACGTACAACGCCTCACCTTCGACAGTTATCTCTACAAGCGTGTGGTGATGATGAATCCGTGGCAGCAGTTGAAGCTGACCCTGCTTACCCTAGGTTCGGTACTTAGGGGCAATGCCCTCGCTCCCCAGAGTTACAAGCCTGTCAATAGCGCCGTGAGAGGAGAGGCTGAAGTTAATGCAATGCTGGCTGTTAGTAGCATCAAAGGTGGTATCAAGGTGGGGGTAAAATCACGCAAAACCGAAACCTCGACTGCAAACAAATCAGAGCCTGAACAGGATCGCGAACCGGCCCTAGCCGGAAAGGATTAATTCTCAACAGCTACTTGAATTTGGTATTTTCAGCGCTCATATTGGCCTCTGCCAATGTGAGCAATTTTTTTGCCTCTGAATCCCACAGAACGTATCTAAAGCTGCTGGGGAAATCTTTAAGGCTTAATTTCGGACATCCGATCAGTAGCGCTGCATTGGCTTCGTGGCAGGCCCGCAAGCGGTAATTAGGAATTCTTTCGCAGAGGTGATGAATACTGTGGAAGGAGATGTCTGCCCAAAACCAATTTAGGATTGCCGGCATTACCAAATTGCTACTACCCTCTAGGGCGCCACGCTGATAATCCCACCCTTCGTTACTACTTGCGTAGGAATCCGCAAAATTGTGTTGAACAAAAAAGATGCAGAGAAACAATGCTGCCGATAAAGTCATCACAAGTAGGTAGCAGCTCCAAAACAGGCCGTGGCCAAGCCACGATCCCATCAGCCACCAGCTAGTGAGTACAACCAAATTATTAGCAAAAATATCTATACACTCAGATGATGTATACCAATGACTGGAGCGAAAATTACGGCTCAATGCTGGCAGCTCGGTAAGGCCTATTAGTCCCTTTTGGCCCAGGTGGGATGCCATAGAGGCCAACCACTCAGATACACCCAGTACCAGCACAATCCTTGGCCGAATCAGAAGGTAGTAGCAACCTCCTGGAAAGAGCATCAGAGGGTGGCGACTAAGTCCATAAAACCAGCGTTGCCGTGGAGACAGGGCCAAGTAGTCGCTCAGGGTCAGCACCGCAGAGGGGCCCCGATAGCGCTCCCAGTTGCCGTTGTGTTTGTGGTGGAAGGCGTGGCCGCGGGACCAGGGGTGTTGGGGGATTGCATTTAGGCAGCCCAGGAGAAAACCAACTGGCCTGTTTATCCAGCGAGTTTTGAAGAGCGATTCGTGGCCGCAATCGTGCATTAGCGCGAATGAGCGCGCCGAAAAAAGGACTAGTAGCAGCAGCACTGGCAGCAGCAGTAGCCGTAGGCCTCCGCCGGCGGCATCGAGCGCCGGCACTGATGCCCAAAGCAGGGCTGTCGGCACGAGAGTATTGATTAACTGCCAGCTGGCGATGCGGTCATCGCCTTGGCGGAAGGCCTCGAGCTGAAAATCTCGGCGCCGCGGTGAAACGGGCGACAAGAAGGCCGGCGGCAACGGAAGCAAGCTCAACAATGACCCCCAATTTGAACAGGCATTTAGTTCAACAACATTCCTATAGCCTATGGGGATCTCATCCCACGATGCGACTGAAGTCAGCCAATACGGAAGCCTGATTGCGCAGCACCCCCAGCAAATGGAGACGGTTGCTGCGTACCGCTCCATCTTCAGCCATCACCATCACGCTTTGCTCGCCGTCAAAGAATGCCGCCAAGGCTGGGGCACCAGCCGAAAGCCCGCTAGCCAAGTTGCGATAGCGATCATGGGCCCTACTGGTGGCGATGGGCTCAAGCTTATTGAGCACGGCCAACATGGCTGCCTCACTACTTTTTTCGAACAGATCCGGATCGACTACTGCCGCGGCACTGAGCACGCTGCTGGGCAGATCGGCCTGGTTTGCCAGCCGCGCCGCCCGTGTAACTACCGCCTGCACCGCTGCCAACTGGCCAGAGCTGCGCAGCTCCATAAGCAGGGCAACTCGTAGCCGGGCATCCTCTGGATCGGACAGCACCCGCGCTTGATCGCTTTTATGGCCAGCCACCGCTTGCACTAGGTCGACATCTATTCCGCCTTCCTCAAGCAGGCTGACCAGGCGCTGGCGTAGGAAGTCGGCGAGCTCAGCGGTTAATTTTTCCGCATCAACGGCGTAGTGAGGGAGCAGCTCAGCCCAGTGCTGGCATGAGCGCTGCAAAAGGGCGAGCAGATCCAAGCGCCAGCCCTTCTCCCACAAAATCTGCAGGAGGCCTTGACCCGCGCGGCGCAGGGCGTAGGGATCGGATGAGCCGGTGGGACGTTCGCCCTTGGCGTAGATGCTTAAGAGCAACTCCAGGCGCTCAGCCAGGGCGACAACAGCTCCTGCCTCGGAGGTGGGGAGGGCGTCGCCGGCGCCACGGGGCAAGTAGTGCTCCAGCACAGCCAGGCCTACCTGATGGGGCTCTCCCTCTGCCACCAAATATTTGCCCCCCATAGCGCCCTGTAGCTCTGGGAATTCACCCACCATCTGGCTAACAAGGTCGTGTTTGCAGAGATGGGCCGCCCGACGGGCATAGCTGCCACAGCTGGAGGAAAGCTCGAGCTGCTCAAGTAGGACGTCTGTGCACCATTCGAGCCGCTCAGTGCGATTGAGCAGGGATCCCAAGCCCTCAGCGAAGGTGACCCGCTCTAGCTGAGACCTGCGATCAATACTGGCCACATTGCGGTCAGCCCGTACAAAGAATTCAGCGTCGGCGAGTCGAGCCTTCAGCACCCGCTCGTTGCCACGCGCCACGCTGGCAGCGGCTTCGGGCAGGGCGTTGCTGACGCACAAAAAGCGTGGCAGCAAGCTGCCTCGGGCAGCAAGGGCTAGGGGATCAAGGTTATGGCCCTTTGTAAAAAGAGGCACATAGCGTTGGTGCGAGCGCATCACGGTGCTGAGCACCTCGGCCGGTAGGTCTAAGTAATGCTCCTCGAATTGGCCCTGCAGCAGGGTTGGCGATTCGACCAGGTCAATCAGTTCCTGGAAGAGCATCTCCGGCAGATCGGCATCGGCGTTATGTGTTGAGGCTGCAGCTTCAACGGCGTTGCGAATTACGGCTCCACGGCGATCGCGATCAACCTCCACCCCGGCGGCGGCCAGCAGATCGGCGTAGGCCTCGGCGTTAGGGATGGTCACGCTGGCCTGATGCAGGCGATGGCCCCGGCTCTCCCTGCCAGCCGTGACGACCGGATCACTGCCAGCAAGGCTTACGGGCACCAGCTCGGCATCGAGCAGGGCCACAAGCCACCGCACTGGCCTAGAGAAGCGACTCTCCCCCTCCCCCCAGCGCATGAAGCGGCGTCCCTGCAGGGCCTCAATCCAAAGGGGAACCTGGGTTGCCACCACATCGGTGGTGGGCTGGCCTGGTTCGAGGCAGCGGGCAAACAAAAATGGCCCCTTAGCCGTGTCACGAATTTCCAGGGCCTCGGGGGCAACGCCACAGCGTTTGGCAAAGCCAAGGGCTGCAGCAGTTGGTTGGCCATCCTTGAGGGCTTGGGCCTGGGGAGGCCCCTTACGCTCCTCCTCCAGATCTGGCTGGCGATGCGGCAGCCCATTCACGCTGAGCACCAACCGGCGGGGCGTACTTGTGCAGTAAATGCGCTCGTGACTGAGCCTCAAGGTGGCCAGATCGCGTCGCACCAGCTGCTCCAGCTGGGGCAGGGCTAGCCGCGCAAAATCGGCCGGAAGTTCCTCAGTGCCGATTTCGAGCAAAAAAGTCGACACGGCGGCAGGGCAACACAAGACGACTGTATTGAACGCCGTTCGCTAACTTCATTGGCGTGCCGAGCGTTGTGCCAAGGACCTGATGCCCGAAGTCAAGCCGGCCGCCTCCAAATTTGAGCAGCTCAAGGCCAGTAGTGGCCACCTCAAAGAGCCATTGCTGACGGAGCTCGGCAACGACTCCCTCAATTTCACGGAAGGTGCTGTCCAGATCCTGAAGTTTCACGGCAGCTACCAGCAGGACAACCGCGAAAACCGGCGCAAGGGCGCTGAGAAGGATTGGCAGATGATGCTGCGGTTGCGCAATCCCGGTGGGCGGGTCCCGGGGCCCCTCTTTCTGGCCATAGACGAGCTTGCCGACCGGCTTGGTAACGGCAGCCTGAGGGTCACCACTCGCCAGGCATTTCAAATGCATGGCGTCCGAAAGGAGAACCTCAAAGAGGTAATCGGCACGATCGTGCGCGAGCTGGGCTCGACCCTGGCGGCCTGTGGCGACATCAACCGCAATGTGATGGCGCCGGCAGCACCCTATGACAAGGGGGCATACCCCGCTGCGCGCAAGCTTGCCGACGACATCGCTGATTTGCTCGCCCCCCAGGCGGCTGAGGGGTCCTACCTCGACCTCTGGGTTGATGGTGAGCTCAGCTACAGGATCAAGCCCAGCACTGCGGTAGCCAAAATCAAGGCACTGCAGCAGGAGGGTGCAGTATATAGCGGTGATGCGGCCGAACCGCTCTATGGCGACACCTACCTGCCCCGAAAATTCAAGGTTGCCGTCACCGTTCCCGGCGACAACTCGGTAGACCTGCTGACCCAGGACATCGGCTTGGTGCTGTTCTGTGACCCCCAAGGCAGCCCTCTGGGCTGCAACGTTTACGTAGGTGGTGGCATGGGCCGCACCCACAACAAGGAGGAGACCTTCGCTCGTACAGCGGACCGCCTCGGTTATGTGGCCTATGGGCACGTGCTTGAACTGCTGCAGGCGATCGTGGCCCTACAGCGGGACCATGGCGACCGGGAGCAAAGGCGCCATGCCCGCATGAAGTATTTAATCCACGACCGGGGCGTCGATTGGTTCCGTCAGGAGCTTCAGGAGCGCTACTTCGCCCACCCGATCAAAGGGATGCGGCTAGAGCCAAAAACCAAGCTCGAGGATTACCTCGGCTGGCATCGCCAGAGCCGTGGCCTTTGGTTTGTGGGCCTACCAGTGCTGTGCGGACGCCTATCCGGTGAGCTCAAGAGTGGTTTACGTCGACTGGTCGACACCTACAAGCTCGAGGTGCGACTCACCCCCAACCAGGATCTGCTGCTCTGCAACATCGGCACCGCCCAGCGCTCCACCATCCGCGCTGCCCTGGCTGAGCTTGGCATCAATGCACCGGAAGCACCTGCCCCACTGCAGCGCCACGCCCTGGCCTGTCCGGCACTGCCCCTATGTGGTCTCGCTGTTACGGAAGCTGAGCGCATCCTGCCAAGCGTGCTGGAGCGGCTGGAAGCCCAACTGCAGCGCCTGGAGATTTCCCGATCGGTGCTAGTGCGCATCACCGGCTGCCCCAATGGCTGCGCCCGCCCCTACATGGCCGAGATCGGCCTGGTTGGCAGTGGTGTTGACCAATATCAGCTGTGGCTTGGGGGCACCCCCAACCTCAGCCGAATAGCGGAGCCCTATCTCGAGAAGATGCCGCTGGAGGATCTTGAAACCACCCTTGAACCGCTGCTGAAGGCCTGGCAGTGCGCCGGCGGCCGCCGCAGCTTTGGCGATTTTGTGGTCAAGAGTGGCCGTGACACCGTGCAGAAATTACTGGAAGCAGGGGCTGGCTGAGCCGTGCTGGCACGCCTCAGCCAGATTCAGCGTCAGATTCAACTAAGCAGGGAACTGGCCGAATCCCCTACCCGTCCATAACAGGCCTCCCTGGCGCCGCTACGCCAGGCCCAGAGCTGATCCCCCCAGCTGAAGTGCCACCACTCGTTGGGGTGCTGCTCAAATCCGGCCCCAGCCATCACCCTGGCCAGCAATTGGCGGCGCTGGTGCCAGGTAGCGGCAGGGCTGCAGGAATCAGCCAAGGCGGCGGCTTGATGAAATAAGGGCTCGGAAATCCTGCCAATTGCATCGATCTCTCCCCCCATCGCCAGGGCCTGGCCGCCAGCATCGGCCAGGGTGAGATCCACGGCAGCTCCGGTGCTGTGGGGTGGTGGGGTGGCCGGATCATCGCTGGGAGGAGCCCAGAAGCGGCCCACGGCGGCCTCTGCCCGATCTCGCTCTGGGGAGGGATGGTCGGGGTTGATGCCGATTCGACCACACTCAGTTACTAGGGAGTGGCGCACCATGAAGCGCTGAACGGCAACAGGCCTCCAGGCATCAAAAATCGCCAAGCTCCAGCCAGGCTGCTGCTTCTGCAGCGCTTGCTGGGCTTGCAGCAGGCGGGAGATCACCCCCTGCCGCAACCGAAATGGCGATGCAGCAGGCCCATAGGGCGCTCCCAGGGTTGCGTAGGGATGGGGTTCGAGCCGCAGCAAGGCCATTGGAATTTCCTGCAGCGGCTCATCAACCTCAGCAATCGGAATGGAGTTCCAGGGGCGCAAGGGGGCGGAGGTCAGGCTTTGCCATTCAACCTGGGCAGCAAGGCCAGAGGTGGCCGGCAGATCACCGCATCAAGCCCTTAAGGTTTCGAAACTCTGACGACCACCCAGACCTCGCCCATGCCCACTCGCTTCGTTTTGAGCGGCGATCACCCCCTAGATGGCAGCCATGGCCGGGATTTGTTGCGCTCCTATATGCGCGACATCAGCAGGGTGCCGCTGCTGAGCGCTGAGCAGGAGATCACCCTTGGGCGCCAGGTTCAACAACTTGTCGCCCTCGAGGAGGTTCGCGAGGAGCTCACCTTGAGGGCTGGCGGGATTGCCCCTAATGACCAGCAGCTAGCTGTTGCTGCCGATCTAGCAATAGATGAGCTTCAAGCCCGGATCCGCGATGGCAGGCAGGCCAAGGAAAGAATGGTGTCGGCGAATCTGCGCTTGGTGGTGTCAATCGCCAAGAACTACACCAACAGCAGCTTTGAGCTGGCAGATCTGATCCAGGAGGGCACGATTGGGCTGGTGCGAGGCGTGGAAAAATTCGATCCCAGTCGTGGATATAAGTTTTCTACCTACGCCTACTGGTGGATTCGGGAGGGCATCACCCAGGCAATCAAGAACAAGAGCCGCACCATTCGCTTACCAGCACCAATCACGGCTTCCCTCAGCAAACTCAAACGCTGTCAGCGGGAGCTAAGCCAGGTACTAGGTCGTCCGCCCAGGCTGCATGAGCTGGCATCAGCCGCAGGCATGTCTGAACTGGACGTAGAGGAGCTGATGTTTCGAGCCGTGCAGCCCCTCAGTTTCGATTACACCACGGCCGAAGGGGAAGCCATTAATCTGCTTGACAAAGTAGCCTGCGACGGGGTACAGCCGGATCAACTGGCACTAGAGAATTGCCTCAAGAGCAATATTCGTAAGTTGCTGGATCAGCTACCCGAACAGGAAGCCCAATTACTCAAGATGCGTTACGGCATCGACCAGGAGACGGCTTTGAGCTTGTCAGCGGTGGCCCGCGAACTTGGTATCACCCGTGATACTGCCCGCGGGCTAGAGCGTCGGGCCGTTGCTTCCATGCGCGATTTATCAGAGCAGGTTTCCGACTACCTATCCGCCTAGGTAGGTGGCTAGTTAAGCCGAGCCGCTTGATCCATCTGGCGGCGACGCTGCTCAGCCAGGGCATGGGCTAACCCCTGATGCTGCTGTAATTCTGGATCAGCAGCTGTGATCATGCGGGCTACGTCGCGGGCTTCTTCGAGCACAGTTCCATCCTCGGTGAGACTCGCTAGGGCTAAATCAGGCAGGCCGCTCTGGCGTGTACCCAGCACCTGGCCTGGCCCCCGCAGACGCATATCCATCTCGGCTATTTCAAAGCCATCGCTGGTGCGCACCAGCACCTCCAACCGCTGGCGGGCCAGCACGTTGCTGCTGTCGTTGATCAACAGGCAGTAGGAGGCGGCAGCTCCCCGCCCCACTCGACCCCGCAGCTGGTGCAACTGGGCAAGACCGAAGCGTTCAGCATGCTCAATCACCATCACACTGGCCTCCGGCACATCAACACCCACCTCCACCACCGTGGTGCTTACAAGCACCTGGGTTTGCCCGCTGGCGAAGGCGCCGATGGCGGCCTGTTTCTCAGCGCTGCTTAACCGGCCATGCAATAGCCCCACGGCTAAATCCGGAAACTCCTCCTCACTCAATTGGCGGTGTACCTCCACAGCCGAGCGCAGCTCGAGTTTCTCCGACTCCTCCACTAGCGGCAGCACCACATAGGCCCGCTGGCCAAGGGCCACCTGCTCGCGGATCAGCTCATAGCCCCGCTGGCGCTGACTGCCTTTGATCATGCTGGTGCGGATTGGCTGGCGTCCCGGGGGTAATTCGTCGATCTGGCTCACATCCAGATCGCCATGAAGAGACAGGGCCAGGGTGCGAGGAATTGGCGTTGCCGTCATAGTCAGCAGATGGGGCTGCAGCCCCTTAGCCAGTAAGCGATTGCGCTGGCGCACCCCGAAGCGGTGCTGTTCATCAACCACAACCAACCCAAGCCGATCGAACTGCACTGGGTCCTCCAGCAGGGCGTGGGTGCCCACCAGCAGTTGCAGCTGACCGTTGACTAAATCCTGCAGCAGCTGCCGCCGTCGCGGGGCTGAGGTGGAGCCAGTGAGAAGAGCTGAAGTGACGTGTAGCTGGGGCAGCCACTCCGCCAGCTTGCGGTAGTGCTGTTCGGCCAGCACCTCGGTAGGCGCCATCAAGGCCCCCTGGCAGCCCGCCTCGATCGCAGTGAGTAGGGACGCCAGGGCAACCACGGTTTTGCCACTGCCCACATCTCCTTGCACCAAGCGGGCCATGGGCTGGGGGCGGGCCAGATCGGCGCGGATCTCAGCTAGCACCCGTTGCTGGGCACCGGTAAGACCAAAGGGCAGGATGGTGAGAAATTGCTGCACCAGGCCATCGCCACCCGGT
Organism: Cyanobium usitatum str. Tous; assembly: GCF_963920485.1. NCBI lineage: Bacteria > Bacillati > Cyanobacteriota > Cyanophyceae > Synechococcales > Prochlorococcaceae > Cyanobium > Cyanobium usitatum. The sequence goes on from NZ_OY986431.1 coordinate 1,013,047, forward strand.
GGCAAGGCCAGGGGTGGCGATGGCCTCTGGCTCAGTTGGCGGCGCCTTTGGGCCAGGCCCAACTGCAGCAGCAAAAACTCATCAAAAACCAGGCGGCGACGACTTGCCTGCAGCTGCTCCTGGCTGCTGGGCCCATGGATCTGGGTGAGCGCCTCAGAGCGGCCCATCAGCTTCTGGCTGCGGCGCAGGGCCTCAGGCAGGGGATCGGGCCAGCTATTCACCAAGGGAATCACGGCTTCCACCACCTGGCGCAGCCGGTCTGCACCCAATCCTTCAGTGAGGCCGTAAACAGGCAGAAGCCTGCCGATCGTTTCGGAGCGCACCGGTGCCTGGGGCGACTCCAACACCTCCATCAACGGGTCCTGGAACGCGGGCCCATAGGGGGTTTCCTTGACCAGGCCACTGACCGCAACGGTGGCTCCAACTGGAAACAGTCGTAGCTGGGATTGCAGCCAACCAGGACTGGAAAAGCGCTGCCCAGCAAAAAAGCGACTCACCTTGATCCGACCAGTGCAATCGACTAGGTGAAGTTCGAGAATCGAAAGGTTGGGATTGCGTGGGCTAGCAAAGGCATGGCTGCGGCGCACCGTTGCCACAATCGTGGCGGTGGTTCCCGGTTTGAGCCCGTTGATGCGAGCGAGATTGGCGTAGTCGAGATAGTCACGCGGGTAGTAATACACTAGGTCGCGCACTAGCAGCAAGCCGAGCTGGGCTAAGCGGCTGGCGGTTTTGGGCCCAACCCCGCGCACTTCCGAGAGGGGCGTATCGGCGTTGAGGTTGGCGGAATTGGGGCCCTTGTCGGCGACTGCTGAGTTTGATAGCAGTCGCAGCCGGGGTGGCGCCACCGCCAGCACTGGCTGCTGGGCCTGGCGCAGGGCATGCAGCCTTTCCCTAGCCGTTCGCACCAGGCTCTGACGCCTGGTTAGGGGCAGCTCGCCATAGGCCTGAAAACCAGCTGTTAGATCAAGTAAGCGCTGCAGGGCTTCAGGAGGCAGATTGGCTGGCCGCAGCTGCAATTGCTGCACCACAAAGCTGCTGAAGCAGGTTTGACGGCCCTTTAGGTCGATAAATCCCCGGTCGGCCTCCACCTGCAGGGCCTGCTGCAGAGCCCGCAGCCAGGCTTCTAGTCCGGGCAGCTCGGCAGGCTCTGGACTGGGTTGATGTCCTGCAGCCACAGCTGTTCCGCCTCTAATGCCTGAACCCGTCGCCTGAGACGGCGATAGTGCTGAGCCATTCTGCGCACCTCCTGGCGGTGCTGCTGGATCCGGGTACGACAGGTGTGCAATTTGGGCAGGGAATGCTCAAGATCGGCAGGCCGGAGCAGCAGCGCTATGGCTTCAAGGCGACCGGCTGCGGGCTCTGGGCCGAAGGGCAGGGGCAAGCGCAGCAGATTCGCTGGAGCTTCCAGGCTCTCTAAATGGGCTGTAAGAGCAGCATCAAGCAGGCTGACTGGCAACAGGGTTGTGGTTATCCCCAGCCGCAGTAGCTCAACGTTGAGAGCATGGGAGAGATTGCGCAGGCGGCGGCTGAGAGCCTGCTCAAAGCCGCCGATCCAGGCGAGCAGCAGCTCCGGGTCTGCTGGTAAGCGCCCCCCGTCCCATGGCGTTGGAGTTCGGTTGGACGGCTGCACCAACCAATCGCTGAAGGCTTCCGCCATGGCTCGCATCGTCACCTCGCGATCTTCCTGGCCATCTGCGTCTTCCTGCTGCTCGTCCGCTTCCTCGTTCTCCTCCCGGTTCTCTGCCCCTGGCTGATTGCTATTGGGCTCCGCTAGCTCAACTGCGGGGCGGAGGTTAAAGCTGGAGCGGCTGAGGAAGTCGGCGCCAATGGGCAGGGCCATTCCAAGGTTGATTGAACCCCGTGCTGGAGGCTCCTCGGGCAGCTCGAGCTCCTCTGCTTCGGAGTCGTCCCCTCCCAGGGCCGCCAGCAGCCTGCTGCGCTGGCGTCTGCGCTGCCTGTTGTGTTCGCTAGCTATCTGAGCTGCTAGGTGAGCGGTCTGTTCAACGGTGAGCAAGCTGCTAGCCCGCTGCACCAGGTTGCGGATGCGCCGATGCAGCACGAGGCGCTGGTTGCCATCAAGCTCGCAGTAGCGATCAGGATGCACTTGAGTCGCTACATGAAAACAGGCCTGTTGAACACTGGTCAACAGGCCGTCTCTAAGCACCTGGAGATACAGGGCCAGGTGGCGATAGAGCTGGGGGTTGGAGGCCACCAGCTGGGATTCAAGATCCTCAAGCTGCTGATGGGCAGCCTCCAATGGGGTCACTGGCTTGCTGATCAGGCCGTCTGGCTCATGGCTGCCACTTCGGCAGCGAAATCAGCTTTCTCCACTTCGATGCCCTCACCAAGGGTGAAGCGGGTGAAGCGACGCACCTGGATGTTTTCACCCACCTTGCCGGCCACCTGCTTCACCATCTCCGCGACGGTGACAGCACTGTCTTTAATGAAAGGCTGATCTAGCAGGGCTAGTTCCTTGAGGCGCTTGCCAATTCGGCCCTCAACGATCTTGACCTTCATCTGCTCGGGTTTGCCCTCGAGATCATCCCGACCCATCTCGATGGACTTTTCCCGCTCCGAAATCTCAGAAGGGATCTGGTCAGTACTTACGTATTCCACACCAGGACAGGCAGCGATCTGCATGGCCACGTTGCGCAGCAATTCCTGGAAAACGTCGCCACGGGCAACGAAGTCGGTTTCGCAGTTGACCTCCACTAGCACGCCCACACGAGCGCCGGTGTGGATGTAACTGCCCACTGCACCTTCAGCGGCGGTGCGTCCGGCCTTTTTCTCAGCGGTTGCAATGCCCTTCTGGCGCAGCCATTCAGTGGCTTTGGTGGCATCACCGCCACATTCAGAGAGCGCCTTCTTGCAATCCATCATTCCTGCGCCGGTTTTATCGCGCAGTTCCTTAACCAGCTTTGCCGAAATCTCTGCCATGGGTTGGTATGGGGTACGGGTTACGAAATGGTGAAAAGATGAGGCGGAAGGGGATCAGCCCTCGTCGTCACGTCCCTGATCTTGAGCTCCGTGGCGTCCTTCGTTGATGGCATCAGCTAGGCGGCCAAGCACCAGCTGCACGGAACGAACGGCGTCGTCGTTGCAGGGGATCGGCACGTCGCAGAGGTCGGGATCGCAGTTGGTGTCAAGCATGGACACCAAGGGAATATCAAGCTTGCGCGCTTCGAGCACGGCGTTGGTTTCACGGCGCTGATCCACCAGCACCACTACGTCGGGCAGGCGGCGCATGTTCTTCAAACCGCCCAGATACTTCTGCAGGCGCTCGAGTTCACGGCGCAGCACGGCAGCTTCCTTCTTAGGACGCATAGCGATGGCGCCAGAACTTTCCATGCGCTCCAAATCCTTGAGCCGATCGATGCGGGCACGCATCGTGGTCCAGTTGGTGAGCATGCCGCCCAGCCAGCGCTGGTTGACATAGGAGGCGCCGCAACGGGTGGCCTCAATCGCAATCACTTCAGAGGCCTGCTTCTTGGTGCCAACAAACAGAAAGCGCTTGCCACTGCGGGCCGCACTGCGGGTCCACTTGTAGGCGTTGTTCATGCAGACGGCGGTCTGCACCAGATCGATGATGTGAACCCCGTTACGCGCGCAATAGATGTAGCGCGACATCTTGGGATTCCAACGGCGCGTTTGGTGCCCAAAGTGGGCACCCGCCTCCATCATTTCGGAGAGAGTTACAACAGCCATAATTTTGGGTTGGGGTTTCGGGTTTGCCTCCACCTGCCAGGGATCCAGAACGACCCATACGACCAGAAGGGCCGACGGGCATTGCTGCTCGGATCACCCGAAACACGCAGGTGTGCGGTGTGATTTGTACTTAGGCACCCTATCAAATAGGGCTAGGGGCTGGACCTGTGCCCTTGAGTGCTTTGGCTTCTGCAAACAGGGCCCGCACTCCCAGACGGTTGAGCGGCACTCGCAACAGCTCCATGGCGACCCCGGGCTGGCCGCGGCGGATCAACCAGGCCAGCAGGGGCCGCAGGCTACGTTCGTTGAGCAGGCCGCCCAGGGTGAGCGTCTCCCAGAGCAGGCGATGCAGCCAAGTGAACTGAATGATCAGCCGCACCCGCCGGGTGGGGTGCTTTTGGTAGAAGACCAGTCCCATTTTTGCTCGCTCCCGCTCCACCCGAATCAAATCGGGGATCTGCTCCAATTTCAGGGCCGGATGCCAGTGGTAGCCAACGGCCTCCGGGCAGCGCACCAGCCCAACTCCAAGCCGCCTCAGTCTTTCGCCGAGCTCCAGGTCTTCCCAGCCATATAAACGGAAGCGCGTGTCAAATAGGCCGGCCTGCTCCAGCAGCTGCCGATCGATCGCCACGTTGCCGGTGGCGAAATAGGCAAAGGAATGATCCTGAAGCTTGTGTGGTTCGCTGCAGGGATCCTGGAAATTGGCGGTGTTTATGACTGCTCCATAGGTGAAGCAGCGGCGGTTGCCGCGCCGCTGCCACTCGCGCTCTAGGGCTGCAGCGTGGCTGCGCAGAAAGCTGGGGGTGACCACCAGGTCGCTGTCGATAAAAACGACCACGTCGCCACGGGCTGCCTCCACACCGCGATTGCGGCCCTGAGCCGGACCACCGTGCTCCTGCTCGATCAGGCGCAGGTGTGGCAGCTGCAGGCTGTGCTGCCGCAGCCAGCTAACGGTGGCATCGGTTGAGCCATCGTCGACCAGCACAACCTCGTAGCCCGTGATCAAGGCTGCGGGATCCTGGGCCTCTAGGGCCAGCAGGCACTTCTGCAGGATCGGCAGGCGGTTGTAGGTGGGGATGACGACGCTGAGGAACATCGGGGTCGCCGCGAGGGTCTAAACAGCAAAAAGGGGATCCTTCCGGATCCCCTCAGCGATGCATGGGCTGCACTGATCAGTCGGCGGCGCCACCGTTGTTGGCTGTGCCAGTCACACCATTGCCGGCGCCTTCACCGCGGCCGTCATTACGCAGCTTGCGCTTCTTGAATTTGCGCGCGTAGGAGCGATTTCGCTCTTGCTTTTCCTTCTTGAGATTCCTGCGCTTAGCCATGCGAGCGGCGTGTTGGAGAGATGCGAAATTCCACCCTACTCAATTGCGAAGGCGCCCTTGCTCAATTGACCGTCCTCCATCTGCACCAGACGGTCTGCTACATCAAGAATCCGAGGGTCGTGGGTCACCATCAACACGCCGCATCCCTGGTCCTTGGCTAGCCCCTTAAGCAGCTCGACAACCTCTCGCCCGGTACGGGAATCGAGAGATGCGGTGGGTTCATCGGCCAATAGGAGCTGGGGCCTAGCGGCTAGAGCTCGGGCGATCGAGACCCTCTGCTTCTGCCCGCCAGAGAGATCGTGGGGCAGCTTGCTGAGATGGTCACTCAACCCTACGGCCCGCAACCATTCCCGAGATCTATCCCTACGGGCTCGATAACTGAGCCCTTGCAGCAGGTCTGCACCCATCTGTACGTTTTGCTCCGCCGTCAGGCACCTGAGCAGGTTGTGGCCCTGAATGATCATGCCGATCCTGCGGCGCAGCTTGAGCCGGGCTGAGCGACTTGCTCCCTTGAGCTCTTCGCCAAACACCTGTACCGAACCCTCCTGCACCTGCCGCAGAGCTCCAATCAGGGTCAAGAGGGTGGTTTTACCGCAGCCGGAGGGGCCGGTAAGTAGCACCACCTCACCGGGATCAACGCAAAGGCTGATGTCTTGGAGCACCTGACGGCGATTGACGCCACTTCCAAATGAATGCTTCAAGCCATCCAGGCGCACCATCGCAGCCATCAGAAAATCTCCGCCGGGTCGGCATCACCAAGGCGACGCATCGCCAGGGTTGCCGAGCCCATACACATCACCAAGATCATGATGAACACTGTCAGTGCGCGGGTCAGGTTCATCGATACGGGTAGCTGGGTGGCGTTGCGCACCAGTAGATAGAGACCCTGGCCAGCGGCGTAGGCAGGCAGATAGCCGAACACAGCCAGCAGCATCCCCTCCCTAGCCACCACTCCAAGCAGGGTGGGCAGCCGGTAACCCATCGCCATCAAGGTGGCGTATTCCGGCAGATGATCGCTGACGTCCGAATACAAAATCTGGTAGACGATTACGCAGCCCACCACGAAGCCCATAGCAGCACCGAGGGTGAAGATAAAACCGATTGAGGTGCTTGATTTCCAGTAGTTCTGTTCAAAAGCGATAAAGCCAGCTTTGGTCAGCACGCTTACGTCATCTGGTAAATCCCGCTTCAGCCTTTCGACCACCGCATCGGCATCGGCTCCAGCTCGCAAGCGGATCAGGCCCACCTCAATGCTGCCTGGAGGAGTATTTGGCAATAGCTGGAGATAGGTCTCCTGGCTGGTGAGCAGATTGCCATCAGCACCAAAGGAGGTGCCGAGCCCCACTAGGCCGGCCACCCTTACTTTCTTGCCATTGATCTCGCTTTCGACGGTGCGTCCGCTGCGAAACCATTCGGCTACAGGGCCAAATTCTGGCCTGGAGAGCTCATCAAACAGCACTCGGCCCCGATCCTGTAAAAGCTTTGCCTTGGGAGCGAGGCTGGGGTCGGTGAAGAGGGGATCGGCAGGTTCAAAGCCCAGGGTGAGGATTGAGCGGGTTGCCTTGGTATCTGGGTTGCGCCAAAGCAGCAAATTCCAGTGAACCGGAGTAACCCCCTCCACATCTGGATCTGCCATGGCCTGCACCAGACGGCGGCGGGGAAAGCCGGCCATGCTTACCGAGCTGCTGGAGCGGGGGCTGATTAACACCAGGTCGGTGTCAAAGAGGCGGTGAATAGTGACGCTGGCATCAAACAGGCCGTCCCTAAAGCCCAGCTGCATAAACATCAAGATGCCGGCGAAGGCGATGCCAGCCAGGGCGACAGCCAGGCGCACGGGCTGGCGAGTCAAAAGCAGCCAGGCAAGGGGAATGCGGCGGCCCTGCCAGATACGGCCAAGCATTAGGGCTGCCCAGGCGCCCTGGTGGCAGCGAGGCGCGCAATCACCTTTAAGCCCGTGAGATCGCGCACTCGCTGGCTATCGGAGGGATCTAGGGCTACCCGCACCTCCACAACCCTGGCATCCGCGTCACCGGTGGGATCAGTTGAAAGCACTGAACGCTGCCGCACCTGGGGACTGATCCGAATCACCTCGCCCGTAAGCGCGCCTTGATAACCGCCGTTTTCGCTGATCAAAGAAACGCTCTGGCCAAGGCGCACCCGGTCGATGTCACTTTCATAAACCTCCACCACGGCCTGCATGCGGTTACTAGCGCCGAGCTCAAGAACGCCTGTTTCAGTCGGTCGCTCACCAACTCGGGCGTGGAGTTTGAGCACGGTGCCAGCCATGGGCGCCCGCAGTTCGGTAAGCAGCAACTCAGCTTTGAGTTTTTCGCCTTCTGCCCAGGCCTCGTTGCGGTCCCCCTGAAGCTTGAGCAGGTCCGTCTCGCGGTTGTCCAGCTCACCGCTTGGTATGGCTCCAGAGCGACTCAGCTGGCGGTAGCGACGGATATCGCGGGTTTGTACAGCCAATCTGGTATCAAGGTTGCGAAGGCGAGCCTCAATTAGCCGTTGTTGGGCCACAAGGGTGGGCGCTGTGTCAAAGCGGGCTAGCAGCTGGCCACTGTTGACACGGTCGCCTTCCTCAACCAAAAGCTCGGAGATCCGGGGGCTGCCGCCAATGCCACTGATGGGGGCCGCCAGCAAGCGCACATCACCAGCCGGCTCCAGCCGTCCGAGTGCTGCCACCGCTTCCTGATTACGGGGAGTTGCCGCAACCACCGGTGCTTTGACGGCAGGGGTTCGCTGCTGGCGAACCACGGCGACAGCCAAAACAAGCAGCAGGGCCGCACCCCCAAACCACCAAAGCCGGTTTACACCCAGCAAGGCGCGCTTCACGGTGCCGGCGGATCGTCGAACAGCAACTCCTCGATGTAACGGTCTGCCCACTCCGGATTGAAGGCCTTCTCCAGCACCCGGCGAGTCTTGTCGTTTTGTTTCTGTTGCTTGCAATACCGGAGCTGACCCTGCCATCTGGCAACCGTAGCTGGGTGGGTCGGTGCCTGAGGCTCACTTGCGGCTATAGCCGACGCCAGCACATCGAGAAAGCCGCTTACCTCGTCGAGAAACGCGGCCTCCTCTGCGGAGGTCGTGGGCCTGACAAAGCGAACGTAGGGCGAAAAAATTGAGCCCCAACCCGGCAGCTCCCGTTCCTGTTCAAAGCTGCTACGGGGTCTGGCGGCAAGAGCCTCGGCGATGCCGGCCGGTAGCTCGCTGCAAACTGGCGAGAGGTCGACAATGGCGGCGGAGACACCGGCCGGGCCGGCCACGATGTCTGCCCCAAATACAGGCAGGTCGAAGCGGGGATCCGGGAAGAGTACACAGTGCAATATCTGCAGTCCCGCTCCAAGCCGAGCAGTTTCCAGGTGCAGCTTGCGCAGTCCTTGACAGCGACGCAGCTCGTTGCGTATGAAAAGAAATTCGCCATCGAGTGTGCCAGTGATGGCCTCGAGATCGGCAGAGACCGCAAGCGCTTCCAGTTCGGGCAGGCCTTGCCAAAACCTACGAATCCGCGCCGCAAGGTCCTCCATCAGGGGATGAATCGCACCGCTTCCGGCGCCAGAACCGTCGAGGGCAGCGTCGGGACTCTGAGACGAAGCGGGGGCGGAACTCACGACAGGAGGTGCAGCCAGCAGAATGCAGATCCTGCCACGCATCTGAGCCTTGCCCCTGGCCCCATCCCAGCCCCTGCTGCCAGGCCTGGCTAACCCCAGCGATCAACTTCTGGCCAACGGCGCCACTGTGGTCAGCCTGTTTTTGCCCGATTCGCCGCTGGTATGCCTCGACTTTTGGTGCCGCGCAGGCAGCGTTTTTGAATCCGCCGCCGAAAGCGGCATGGCCCATTTCCTTGAACACATGGTGTTCAAGGGCAGTGAGCGGCTTGGGCCTGGCGAATTCGACCTTCGCATCGAGGCGATGGGTGGCAACAGCAATGCCGCCACTGGCTTCGATGACGTTCACTACCACGTTTTGATCCCACCGGAGGCGGCGGCAGAAGCCCTCGACCTACTGCTCGATCTGGTGCTGCATCCCCGCCTCGATGCCGCAGCATTTGACATGGAGAGGCAGGTGGTGCTTGAGGAGCTGGCCCAAAGCGAAGATCAGCCCGATGAAATCGCTCTGCAGCAGTTACTTCGACTTGGCTGCCCAAAGCACGCCTATGGCCAACCGATCCTGGGCCAGCGCGAACTGCTTCTTGAGCAGACACCTGCTGCCATGGCCGCCTTCCATCGGCGTCTTTATGGCGCCAACCGTTGCGTGCTGGCCATGGGCGGCGCCCTCGAGCCGGAGACCCTGGCCGAACGCATCGCTGGAAGTGGCCTGGCCCAATTGCCGCTGGTGGAGGAGCCTCGCAGCCGGCCAGCCCTTGTGGTGCAGCCAGGGGAGCATCGGATCGAAGTGCCGCGGCTGGAATCGGCGCGCCTACTGATGCTTTGGGGTTTGCCTCCCGCCTCTCAGTTGCACGACGTGATGGGCGCAGACCTGCTCACAACCGTGCTGGCCGAGGGGCGACGCAGCCGCTTAGTGGAGAAGCTGCGCGAGCAACTGCGCATCGTGGAAAGCATCGATCTCGATCTGCATGTAATGGAGTTCGGCAGCTTTGCCCTGCTGGAGGCAATCTGCGAAACGGACGAGTTGGCCTCCGTTCGCAAAGCGATTGATGCGGTCTGGTGCGAGCTGTTGCAGGAGGGTATGGCTGAGGCGGAATGGCAGCGGGCCCAGCGTCTTGTGGCCAATGGCTACCGCTTTGGTTTAGAAGCCGCTGGCGGTGTGGCGGGCCTGATCGGCAACAACCGTCTCTGGGGGCGACACCACCGACTGGAGCTGCCGCTCGAAGAGATTGGTTGCTGGAGTGCATCCCAATTGCTGCAGCAGGCCGCCCCCCTCCTTGATCCCAGTCGGGCCTGCGTTCTCGAGGCGGTGCCGGCATGACCAGCACCCATTCATCCTCGGCCAACTGGCAGCACACCAGCCTTCAGGGCGGCCTACCGCTGATCTGGCAGCGCCGGCCTGGACCGGCGATCGTGGCCTGCCGGTTGTGGATACGGGGCGGCAGCAGTCAGGACCTGCCTGGCCAGCGCGGGGCTGGCCAATTGCTGGCCGGCTTGATGACCCGCGGTTGCGGCAGCTACGGGCCTGAAGCCCTGGCCGACCTCGTGGAGGGTCGCGGGGCCGCCCTGCGCGCTGAAGCTGCCGAAGACTGCCTGGTGATCAGCCTCAAGTGCGCCAGCAGCGACACGAGCGAGCTGCTGCCCCTGTTGCTGACAATGGCCAGGCAGCCCTGGCTTAGCCCCGACCAACTCGAGCTAGAGCGGGACCTGAACCTCCAGAGCCTGCAGCGCCAGCGGGAAGATCCGTTCCAGCTAGCCCACGACCAGCTGCGCCACATGCTCTATGGCGATGGGCCCTATGGCCACGACCCCCTCGGTGTGGATGGGGAACTAGCTGCCCTGCACACCGAGCAGATAGGGGCGTTGGTGCCTGAGCTCGGCCAGAACGGCGCCCTTTTGGTGGCCTGCGGTGATCTGGATGATGAACTGCCCCAGCTGCTCAATCCCCTGCTTAATCAGTGCCCCTGGACCACGGCCCCGCCAAGCCCCGGCGCCGGGCCCGGCGCAGCCTCCGGGCTGGAGCGCTTTGCCTACTTGGAGCAGGACACGGAGCAACTGGTATTGATGCTGGGTACGGCGACCGTGCCCCTGGGCGATCCGGACGGGCTGGCCCTGAGGCTGCTTCAGGCTCACCTGGGCATGGGCATGTCCAGCCGCCTTTTCGTGACCATGAGGGAGGAGCGGGGCCTGGCCTACGACGTTGGGGTCCACATGCCGGCACGGCGCGGCGCTACTCCCTTTATCTGGCACCTCTCCACTTCCGCTGAGCGGGCAGAAGAGGCCACCACTGCTCTTCTCGAGGAGTGGCAAAGGGTTCTAGATCAGCCCTTGAGCGCCCCTGAACTCGCTTTGGCAAAGGCCAAATACCGCGGCCAGGACGCCATGGGGCGCCAGACCTGCGGCCAGATCGCCGATCGTCAGGCGCTGGTGCTGGGCCATGGCCTGGGCTGGAGCTACGTGGAGGAAAGCCTGGAGCGGGCCCAGCAACTGGATGCCGGCACCCTGCTGGCGGCAGCTCGCCGCAGGCTTTCCGTTCCCGCCCTCAGCATCTGTGGTCCAGCGCCAGCCCTTGCCGCCGCAGAAAAGGCCTGGCACCGCCACGCTCTCAGTGCCTGATATGGCTTGCCAAGTGCCTGATTAAGGCTCAGCAGCTTGTAGTTGGTCGGCTTCCAGCAAAAAGGTGCCGCGGCGAAAGCGAACTGCCAGTTGATTGCGCGCCTTAATGGCCAGCACCTGACCCTGCTCATCGCTGTCCACCAGGTCTGGGGGACGCAACATCGGCATTGAATCAGCTGTTTTTAGATAATTGGGCCGGCCCTTCAGCTGCACCGCATCGCCCACACCAAAAGGCAGTTGCCCCTCGGCAAAAGGCAGTGGCTCCAACGACTCGGCTCCTAGTGGCTCTTCCATAGCTTCTCTTGATAGCTCGAAGTTAGCGGCCCCATTGGCACGACCCCCCAAAATGGGAACCAGAAACGATGTGATCAGTTGAGGGCCCTAGCCACCTGGAGCGGCGCAATCGCCGGTCTGCTGCTGATCTTGGTAGGCGGGCTGATTCAGGCCGCCGCCCCGCTTCCGGCCGCCAGCGGCGGCTGGAACCTCGCAACCCTGCCAATCACCCTCCAGGTGCCTGCCCTGCTGTTAACCGCCCTGGTCTGCGGCCCTCGCAGCGGCATGCTCGCAGCAGTTGCTTACCTGAGCCTGGGCCTGTTCCAACTACCGGTGTTTCAGGGCGGAGGTGGTGCCGCCTACCTCTTGGATCCTGGCTTTGGTTATCTAGCTGGCTTCATCCCGGCTGCCTGGCTCACCGGCAAGCTCGTGCGGCAGCAGGGCATGGACGACCTGCTGGGTTTGTTTGGCGCCGCAGTGGTTGGGCTGGGCGTCCTGCAGGTTTGCGGCATAGCCAACCTTTTGCTGGGAGCACTGGCTGGCCGCTGGGGACCAAATCTTGGAATCCTCCTATTCAGCTACAGCCTGGCGCCCTTGCTGCCCCAGTTGCTCCTGTGCTGCGCCGTAGCCCTGGTCGCCCTGCTGCTGCGCCGTCTGCTGCTGGTGGAGTCATGAGACGGCTGCGCAACCTCGCCTACACCAGCGCTGTAATGGTGTTGGTGCTTGACCAGCTCAGCAAGGCTCTAGCCGTTACCAATCTGCCGCTCGGGAGCAGTTCAGCTTTTCTGCCCGGGCTGCTTTCCCTGCAGCTTGTTCGCAACTCCGGAGCGGCCTTCAGCCTGTTCAGCGGCAATCCCCAGCTACTTGGCCTGGTGAGCCTTCTGGTCTCCATTGCTGTGGCCGTTTGGATTCAAAAGCAGGGTCAAATGACCCTCACCCGGAGCCTTGGGGTAGGGCTGCTGCTGGGGGGAGCTCTTGGTAATGGTCTTGATCGCTGGCGTCTTGGCTATGTGGTGGATTTTTTAGCCCTGGTGCCGGTTTCCTTCCCGGTGTTCAACCTGGCCGATGTGGCCATCAACCTGGCGGTGCTTTGCTTCGCCATCGAGCTGCTGGGTAACCATGGCCAAAAAGGCGTTTGAGGCCCTAGGCCGGCGCTGGCAGCGGTTCAGCCAGCCAGGCCAAGCCCAACTCCAGCTGCACCTACCAGGCCAAGCCTCGCGCCTGCTGCCCCTGCACCCGGGCACCTACCGCATCGGGCGCGACAACGACTGCCAAATTTGCGTTGACCATCCGGCGGTCAGCCGCGAGCACGCCCTGCTGGAGCGGCGCGGATCCCACTGGTTGCTCAGCGACGACAGCTCAACCAACGGCCTGTGGTGGCAGGGCCGGCGGGTGCAGAAGTTGCTGCTTCGCGACGGCGACAGCCTTCGCTTCGGCCCCAGCCAGGAGGCGGGACTGCCCGAGCTCGATTTTCAGATCCGCCCCCTGCCCCAGTTGCAAAGGTTGCTGCGGGCAGCGAGCTTGATGCTTGCGGCGGCGGCCCTTGGCGGCCTTGGCTTGCAGGCCATCTCTGGCCTCCAAGTGCCGATACGCGGCAGCCTCGCCACGGTGCGAGGCCCCCTGGTGCTCTACGACCGGCAGGGCAAAGCAATCGCAACAGCCCAGGCCAAGGAGCATCGGGAGCTCAAAGCCTTGCAGGGCTATCCCCGGGTGTTGATCGATGCCCTGCTTGCCAGTGAGGACAGCCGCTTCTGGTGGCATCCCGGCGTCGACCCGGTTGGCACGGGCCGTGCCCTTGTTACCAACGTGCTCGGAGGAAGGGTGCTGGAGGGGGGCAGCACCCTCACCCAGCAACTGGCCCGCAGCTTGTACCCCGATCAGGTGGGTCAAGGTGAAACCCTTGGCCGCAAGTGGCGTGAGCTGCTGGTGGCACTCCAGCTCGAGGCCCGTTTCAGCAAGCGGGATCTACTGCTGAGCTACCTCAACCGGGTTTATTTGGGTGTTGGCTGGGGTTTCGAGGATGCCTCCCGCCACTATTTCGGTAAGCCCGCCAGCGACCTGAAGCTTGAGGAGGCCGCCCTACTGGTGGGCCTACTTCCCTCACCCAATGGCTACGACCCCTGCTTCGATCCCCAGGCGGCCCTGAGCTCCCGCAATGCCGTGCTCAGCAAGATGGGTGATACGGGCCGCATCAGTGCCGATCAGGCCCGCAGCGGCCGCCGCAGCCCAATCCGGCTTTCGCCCCAGGCCTGCCGCAGTAGCAGCTCTCAACGTGGAGTCCCCTTTTATTCAGACCAAGTCGGCCGCGACCTCGATCAACTGGTGGGGTCAGAGGTGGCGGCCGAGGGCAATTTCCTGATCGATACCTATTTGGATCGCAACCTGCAGGAGCAGGTGGAACGGTTGTTGCGCCAACGACTTAGCTCCAGCAAGGCGCTGGGGGTAGGGGAGGGGGCCGTGGTCGTGCTCGATTCGCGCACCGGCGGCATCCTGGCCCTTGCCGGTGGCCGCGACTACCGCCAGAGCCAGTTCAATCGGGCCACGATGGCCCTGCGCCAGCCCGGCAGCACCTTCAAGCTGATTCCCTATTTGGTCGCTCTCGAGCGGGGCGGTAAGCCCAGTGATCCAATCAGCTGCTCGCCATTGCGCTGGCGCGGTCAGAGCTTTAGCAGCGGCTGTGGTGGCAAGTTGAGCCTGGTATCTGCCTTTGCTAGCAGTAGCAACACGGCAGCGCTGCGACTGGCCCAGCGAGTAGGGCTTGATGCTTTGGTGCAGAAAGCTCGCGATCTTGGCTTCACTAGCCCCCTGGCGGCCGTGCCCGGATTAGCCCTCGGCCAGAGCGAGGTAACCCTGCTGGAGCTCACCGCTGCCTACGCGGCGATCGCCAACGGTGGCGTTTGGCATTCCCCCAGCACAATTCGGCGCCTTACGGATGGAGAGGCATGTAGCGGCCAGTCATCAAGCCAGTGCCGCCAGGCCAACGCCCCCACAACATCCCAAGCGGGACGCCGGGTAAGCAGCGAGGCGACGGCCAGCGCCATGCAGCAGTTGCTGCGGGCCGTGGTGCAGCGGGGTACGGGCCAGATGGCCAGTCTGGGCGGTCAGGAGGGTGGCAAAACCGGCACAACCAACGACAGCCGCGATTTGCTCTTTGTCGGCTATGAGCCTCAGCGCCATTGGGTGGTGGGTATCTGGTTGGGTAATGACGACAACAGCCCCAGCCGCGCCAGCAGCGCCTTGGCTGCAGGACTGTGGAGCGAGATCATCCGAGCAGCCCGATCCTGATGCCTGAGTTGTGAGCACCCGCACCCGCCTGTGGATGATCGCCGGTCTGGCTGTACTGGCCCTGATTGCCGTTGGCGCAGTGCTGCAGGGGGTCAACAACCTCTACTGGCAACTGAGCTGGTACCTGCCGAGCTGGATCGTTCAGCCGGTTTTTGCTCTTGTGTTCGCCGGCTTTGTGCTGCTGCTGGTGCAACTGGCCTGGCCTTGGCTGCGGACCATTACCGGCAAGGCAAGGCCAGGAGCGGCTGCCAGCTTGCCGCCGCCGGGTAACCGCCGGGAAGCGGCCGCCCAAAATCTGGCCGCCATCGATCAAACCCTCGATCGGGTGCGCGATGCGGTGGAGCGGGAAGCCCTGAGTCAAGAGCGGCAGCGCATGCAGGCCGAGCTGGAACGGGGCGATCTCGTGATTGTGCTGTTTGGTACGGGCTCTGCAGGCAAAACCTCTCTGATCCGGGCCCTGCTGCAAGAGCTGGTGGGCAAGGTGGGAGCTGCCATGGGATCTACCAGCGAAACCCAGCGCTATCGCCTGCGGCTGCGCAGCTTGCAGCGAGCCGTGGTTTTGGTTGATACGCCAGGCATCCTCGAAGCAGGTGCTGCTGGGCTGGAGCGGGAGCGGCTCGCCCGCGACCAGGCAAGCAAGGCGGACCTACTCCTGCTCGTGGTGGACGGCGACTTGCGCGCCGCCGAGCTTGAGGTTTTTGAAGCCCTGGCTGGCCTTGGCAAGCGGCTGATGCTGGTGCTCAACAAGTGCGACCTGCGCGGCGAGCAGGAGGAGGCGAGGTTGCTACAGCTACTGCGCCAACGCAGCCGTGACCACATTGCGGCCGAAGACGTGATCCCCGCCAGCGCGGCACCCCAGAGCGTGCCCATGCCAGGCGGGCGCCCCTTGCAGCCAGCTGCCGAGGTAGATGCCCTGTTACGCCGCATCGCGGCCGTGCTCCACGCCGACGGGGAAGAACTGATTGCCGACAACCTGTTGTTGCAGTGCCGGCGGCTCAGTGAGGCCAGCCGCTCCCTGCTGACCAGGCAGCGCCGCAGCGACTGCGAGGCGATCGTTGATCGCTACATGTGGATCGGAGCCGGGGTGCTGGCCGTCACACCCCTACCTGGCTTGGACCTGCTCGGTGCCGCCGCTGTAAACGCCCAGATGGTGGTGGAGATAGCCCGTATCTATGGCATCAGCATGAGTCGCCAGAGCGCCCAAGATCTGGCCCTTTCCGTTGGACGCACCATGGCGGGCCTAGGGCTGGTGAAGGGGGGCGTCAGCCTGCTTAGTGCCGCCCTAAGTCTGAACGTACCTGCTCTGGTTGTGAGCCGGGCCATTCAGGCGGTCAGCGCTGCCTGGCTCACCCGGGTTGCGGGGCTGAGCTTCATCACCTACTTCGAGCGCGACCAAGACTGGGGCGACGGCGGTGTGCAGGAGGTTGTGCAGCAGCAATACGACCTCAGCAGGCGCGACGGGGCCATGAGTCGCTTCCTTAAAGCCGCCTTCAACCGGGTGGTGCAACCGCTGCAGGCAAAGCAGCGGAGTTTGCCGCCAAGGCCTGGGCCCGATTGACCGGCAGCTCACCCAAGGCCTCCGGTGGCGGTGGCTGCAGTGGCCCCCGGCTATCAAGCACAACGATCATGGCCAAATAAAGAACGCCGATTAATACCGAAATGGCGCCAGTCACAATCGCGACCCAGCGACCGCGGCCGGAGGTTGTCACAGCAGGGGGTTCACTAGGGGGGTCACTCACAGGGGGAAGGGCTATCAGGTTTGATCATCGAGGCTGGCATGCACCACCCTGGCGAGGTTCTCGAGGTGGGCTGGCTTGGTGTGGGGGTTGCCAAGCACGGCCTTGAGATGGTGCCGCCCGGCGTATTGAGGGCGAGAAAGCATCAGCTGCTCCTGGAGCAGTCGCTGGCGAGTGCGATCGCTCCAGGCCTGGCTGCCGGCAGCGTCAAGTTGATGGGGGGTGAAGGCCAGCAGATGGAAGGAGCCACAGACCAACTGCAGCCGCTCGTTTGGTGCCAGTAGGGCCTGAAGCTGGCGCCGACGCTGAATAGCCCCATCGAGCACCGCCTCTATGCCCAGCAGGCCAAGCTGCCGCAAACCCAGCCAAAGCTTGAGAATTTCGGCGGGGCGGGTGCCCTGCAGACCACTTTCACCACCGTGGCTACCACCCCAGCTCGGCTCCATGTAGGGCAGTCCGGTGTGGAAGGCCTCCGCCAGGGCCTGGGGGCGAGCCAGCAACAGCAAGGAGGAGGTTTTGGTGATTCCCAGCAGTTTCTGGGGATTGACCGTGATCGAATCGGCTCGCTCCAAGCCAGCAACCCGATGGCGGTGGGTAGGCACCAGGCCAAAGACGGCACCGATAGCGCCATCCACGTGCAGCCACTGGCCGCGCCGCTGGCAAATACCAGCTATCTGACTGAGGGGGTCGACTGCTCCCCGAACAGTGGTGCCAGCGGTAGCGACTACCGCGATCACAGGCAGCCCAGCCCGCTCGAGTTGATCAAGCTCTACTTCCAAGGCGCTTGGATCTAGTCGGCCCTGGCTATCCACTGCCACCGGCCGTAGGGCCTCAGGCGGTAGGCCCATCACCGCCAGTGCTTTAGCGAGGGAGACATGGGCATCAATGCTTGCTACCACCACCGCCCGGCCGTCTATGGCCAAACCGCGCTGTCGTCTCGCCGTGACCAGAGCCATCAAGTTGGAAAGGGTGCCGCCGCTGGCGGCCACACCACCACTACCCACAGGTAGGCCTAGCTGCTCAGCCAGCCAGGCAGTGAGGCTGCGTTCAAGGCGGCTCAAGCTGGGGGACAATTCCTCCGCCAACATGTTGTTGTTAAGGCCGGCGCAGATCAAATCTGCAGCAACCGAGGCCGGCAGAGGTGGTGGGTCGAGATGGGCAAGGGCACCGGGGTGGTTGGGATTAAAGGCCCCATCCATCACCAACTGCAGATCTGCCAGCAGGACCTCTGGAGCCAAACCGTGACCCTCCGGCACCACCGGGGGCAAAACACTCAAGCCGGGTAGGGGCGAGCGTTCAGCAGCGCTACCAAGCCAGACACAGAGCTGCCGAGAAGCCTGCTCTAAAAAGTCCTGCAGCCTGGGATCTAGCTGCTCCGGACTGGCGAAGGGCAGGGGCTGGCTGGCCCGCGGGGCAGGGGTGGCGCTAGCCAACGAAAACCGATCGGGTCAAGCCATTCTCACCTGTGGAGGTGGGCTACAAGTGGGTTTGTGCTGCGGGCACTAAGCAGTGGATCGTTCCCAACTCATGGGCCCACCAGGGCCCCAGCTGCAGAGCCAGTGGATGCAACTGCTGCTGCGCCACGCCGAACGGGCCGGAAACCAGGGCGAAATCCCCGTCGCCGCTGTGGTTCTCGATGAAGCGGGACTCTGCATCGGCTGGGGCAGCAATCGGCGCGAACAGCAAAACGATCCCCTTGGCCACGCCGAACTGGTGGCCCTGGGTCAGGCGGCTCGCTTGCGCGGCGACTGGCGATTTAATGGCTGCACCTTGCTGGTGACCTTGGAGCCTTGCCCCATGTGTGCCGGTGCCTTGGTGCAAGCCCGTATGGGAACGGTGGTTTTCGGCGCTACGGATCCCAAAAGGGGTGCGCTCGGCAGTTGCCTTGACTTAGCCAGCAACGCCAGTGCCCATCACCACATGACAGTGATCGGCGGGGTTTTAGGCGATCAGGCCAGCGATCTGCTGGCGAGCTGGTTTAGGCGGCGACGGCAGCAGGGGCAACCGCAGCCCTGAAGGCCGGCAGCTCGGTTTCAAACAGGTTGAGCAGGCGGTCGACGTTTTCAGGCTGGCTGTTGTAACCCATCAGGCCGATCCGCCAAACCTTGCCCGCCAGGGCACCCAAGCCTCCACCTACCTCAATTCCATGCGTGGTGAGCAGGTGCTGAGAGAAGGCTTTGCCATCAACTCCAGCGGGGATGCGCACTGTGGTGAGGGTGGGTAGGCGCAGGGCTGCCGGGGCATGCAGCTCCAGCCCGAGGCCTTCGAGACCAGCCCATAGGAGCTCGGCATTGCTGCGGTGGCGGGCCCAGGCTGCCTCCAGCCCTTCCTCGGCAAGCAGGCGCAGCGCTTCGCGCATGCCGAAATTCATATTTACAGGCGCCGTGTGGTGGTACACCCGATCGCTGCCCCAGTACTGATTCAGCAGGGTGACGTCCAGATACCAGTTGGGGACCTTGCCCGCCCGGGCCATCATTTTTGCCTCGGCTCGCGGGCCCATGCTGAAAGGACCAAGTCCAGGAGGACAGCTGAGGCCCTTCTGGCTGCAGCTGTAGGCCAGATCCACCTTCCACTCATCGAGGTAGAGGGGTACCGCTCCAAGGGAGGTGACGGTATCAAGCAAGAGCAGGCAGTCGTGCTGACGGCAGAGATCGCCGATGCCCTCCATGGGCTGGCAGATCCCGGTGGATGTTTCGGCGTGGACGATGGCCAGAATTTTGGGCCGATGGGTGGCTACGGCGTTCTCGAGTTCGGCCAGACTGAAGGCTTCCCCCCAGGGCTTCTCGATCGTCACGACATTGGCCCGGTAGCGACCGGCCATGTCGGCCAGACGCAGGCCGAAGTAGCCCTTGACGGCCACCAAGACGGTGTCTCCAGGCTCAATCGTGTTGGCCAGGCTGGCTTCCATGGCCGCACTGCCGGTGCCGCTCATTGGAATGGTGAGGCGGTTGTCGGTCTGCCAGGCGTAGCGGAGCAGCTCCTGCACCTCACCCATCAGCTCGACGTAGAGGGGGTCGAGGTGCCCAATAGGCATTCGGGCCAGGGCCTGAAGCACGGTGGGATGGGCGTTAGAGGGGCCAGGACCGAGCAGCAGACGATCCGGCGTGGCTATGGGAGCCAGCGTGCGGCGATGGGCTGAATTAACTGGTGGCAGCACGGGCAGAGGAACCAAGACCAAGATGAAACGTGTAAATCGAGCTTAAGCAGCAATTCCGGGGCCTAGCGGGCCCGCAGATTGGTGGCACCAAGACCACGGCAGAGATGGTCAAAGGGGGCACGAACCACTGCCGCGGATGCCACACCGGCGTCGAGCAGCATCTCGCAGACCACATCAGCCATCAAGGCAATGCTGCGCACGGTGGGGCCGCTCGGCACGCCAAGGCTCTTGTAGGTGTCGTCGAGACCATTCAGCACCCGCTCGTTGAGGATCGATGCGTCGTCGGCGATCAGGGCATAGCTGGCGTAACGCAGGAAGTAATCCATGTCCCGCAGGCAAGCCGAAAGGCGCCTTGTGGTGTAGGCGTTGCCACCGGGCAGGATCAGCTCGGGATCAGCAAGCCAGAGGCGCTGGGATGCCTCGCGCACGATGGCTGCAGCCTCACGGTTGATCAGCTCCACCGCAGCCAGGCGCACGCTGGATTCGGAGTAGTAAGTGCTGATGCGGTCGATCGCATCGCGGTCTAAGTAGCGGCCGAGCTGGTCATAACGGCCAATCAGACCAGTGATGGCATCGCGCATGGCGGAATCAAATCGACGCACCTGCATCGAAAACTAGCACTCACATTCCGCCAAATCCCAGGCCAGGGGTGGGTTCTGGGGAAGTTGACAGAAACGGTTACGCAATCCTCGCCGGCAGTTTGGTTACGGGCGATACCAATTAGCGTCCAGCCGATCCGTACGGTCCGGCGACGCCGCAACCGGTCGGCACCCATCCTTCTTGTTCGCAATGGCCCAAACAGCCCAAGACGTCCTCCGTCAGATCCATGAGGAGGGAATCGAGCTGATCGACCTCAAGTTTGTCGACTTGCATGGCAAGTGGCAGCACCTGACGGTCTGCCGCGACTTGATCGACGAGGCCTCCTTCAGCGATGGCGTTGCCTTTGACGGCTCCTCGATTCGGGGCTGGAAGGCGATCAACGAATCGGACATGGCGATGGTGCCTGACCCCAACACCGCCTGGATCGACCCTTTTTACAGCCACAAAACCCTGAGCCTTATCTGCTCGATCCAGGAGCCCCGCAGTGGCAAGCCCTATGGCCGTTGCCCCCGGGCCTTGGCCCAGAAAGCCCTCAACTATCTCGGTTCTACCGGTATCGCCGACACCGCCTACTTCGGTCCGGAACCTGAATTCTTTGTCTTCGACGATGTCCGCTACAGCTCAGGCAGCGGCACCAGCTTCTACAGCGTCGATTCAGTTGAAGCCCCTTGGAATAGCGCCCGCCTCGAGGAGGGCGGCAACCTCGCCTACAAGATTCAGTTGAAGGAGGGCTACTTCCCGGTCGCCCCCAACGACACCCTTCAGGACATGCGCACGGAGATGTTGCTCACCATGGGCAGCCTGGGGGTGCCGATCGAAAAGCAGCACCACGAGGTGGCAACGGCCCAGCATGAGCTGGGAATCAAGTTTGCCGAGCTGATCAGCGCAGCCGACAACGTGATGATCTACAAATACGTAGTGCGCAACGTCGCCCGTAAGTACGGCAAAACGGCCACCTTCATGCCCAAACCCGTATTCGCCGATAACGGCAGCGGCATGCACGTGCACCAAAGCCTCTGGAGAGGCGGCAATCCCCTGTTTTTCGGCGAAGGCACCTACGCCAACCTTTCCCAGACTGCCCGCTGGTATATCGGTGGCCTGCTGAAGCACGCCCCCAGCTTCCTGGCCTTCACCAATCCCACCACCAACAGCTACAAGCGATTGGTGCCAGGCTTCGAAGCCCCGGTGAACCTGGTTTATTCCCAGGGCAATCGCTCCGCCGCGGTCCGCATTCCGCTCACCGGGCCGAGCCCTAAGGCCAAGCGCTTGGAATTCCGCTCCGGCGATGCCCTGTCCAACCCCTACCTCGGCTTCGCGGCCATGTTGATGGCCGGCATCGATGGCATCAAGAATCAAATCGACCCGGGCGATGGCACCGATGTTGATCTGTTCGAGCTCTCCCCAGAGGAATTGGCCCGCATCTCCACTGTGCCGGCCTCACTGAATGGTGCCCTTGAGGCCCTCGATGCAGACAAGGATTACCTGCTAGCTGGTGGCGTCTTCACCGAAGACTTCATCAACAATTGGATAACCCTTAAATACGAGGAGGTGCAGCAGCTGCGCCAGCGGCCCCACCCCCACGAGTTCGTGATGTACTACGACGCCTGAGCAGGCGCCGGTGGGCAATAACGCAGGTGGGCGATCGCGCTTGCCTGCAGTTGCTTTGCGCGGGCCTGGCGCCTGGCCCAGGCCTGGAGCTGATGTAGGGCGTCGCCGGCAGGGTTGGGATCGTGGTGCTGGGTTATCTGGGCCAGTTCGGCGCCATGGAGGCGGTTGTCGCGAGCGTGCAACAGGCTCCAGGTTTGAAATTCAGGATCGGCATGCTGGCCTTGTAGGCGGGTCGTGGTCATGGCGTGCTCCCCTCTCTCTCAATCCAGTCTGCAGCTGTTTTGGTAGCGGTTGCTACTAAATAGCCATACCTTCACAGGTCTTCAGCAATCGCGGTATGAGTTCAAATTCGCTGGAATGGAAGCAAGCCATTGCCTCGCCATGCCCGATCAGCTCACAAAATTGGCCTACCAAACCATGCAGCAGGGCAGGGCGCTGCTGGGGGTAACTCATAAGGAGGTGAGTACCAGGCTGATGGGGTTGCTTGCTCCAGATGGCACGCCCAAAACCGTGCCAATACCGCCTGAATTGTTGGGCAGCCTCAGGCAGGCGATGGCTTCATTGCACGAGCGCGACTGGCAGGAAGCAGAACAGGGTCTTTACCCGCCATCTCTGCTGTTCGATGCCCCCTGGCTGGATTGGGCCAGTCGGTATCCACTGGTGTGGCTCGATATGCCCAGCACCTGGACTCGCCGCCAGGAGCGCAACGTGCGCGATTTACCCAGCAGTGTTGATCCAGATAATTACCCCGACTATTACCTTCAAAATTTTCATCACCAGACTGACGGCTACTTAAGCGACCACTCCGCGGCTCTCTACGACCTGCAGGTGGAAATTCTGTTTAATGGCACTGCCGACCCGATGCGGCGGCGGGTGCTGGCTCCCTTGCTGCGGGGTATCAAAGCCTTCGCCGATCGGCCAGCCGGGCAGGTGCGCGTGCTCGACCTTGCCACCGGCACCGGTCGCACCCTGCGCCAGATCAGGGCGGCTATGCCCAAGGCCCAGCTGGTGGGATTGGATCTTTCCAGTGCCTACCTGCGCCAGGCCAACAAATGGCTTAGCCAGCTGCCCGGTGAACTTCCCCAGCTAACCCAAGGCAATGCCGAGGCACTGCCCTTTGCCGACGCAAGTTTCCAAGCGGTCACCTGCGTGTTTCTATTTCATGAGCTTCCAGGCGAGGCCCGTCAGAACGTGATCAATCAGGCCTACCGGGTGTTGGAGCCCGGCGGGGTTGTGGTCATTGCCGACTCCGTACAACTGGCTGATTCACCCCAATTCAGTGCCGTAATGGAAAACTTCCGGCGGGTTTTCCATGAGCCCTTTTACCGCGATTACATCTCAGATGACATCGGTGCTCGCCTTGCCCAGCCTGGCTTTGAGGGCATCACAGCCCAAAGTCATTTCATGACTCGGGTCTGGACGGCCCGCAAACCTCGCTAGCGCTTCAGAAGCCAGGCCAGGAGCAGACCGGCTGTGGACCATCGCAGCCCACGCCAAAACAGCACCTCCTGGCGATAGGGGGGGGCTAGCTGCTCGGGCAGGGGATCAAGCAATCTTTGGGTTAACTCAAGACGCTGGCGTTGCCGCCGCTGGTTCACCCCGGAACTTTTAGCTGTCAATGAGGCCTGGGTGAGCAACCCATCCAGCAGGTGCAGGAGGCGAATTGGTTGGCGCACCGAGTGGTGGCCCAATGGTCGCGTCGGCATGGCCAGCTCCCAACGAGGCGTTACAGGCTTCAGGATGGAACCTCGAGCCTGTATGCGTCCAGTGCAAACCCCGTTGTCCAAGCAAAAACGAAGCTGGCCAGAAGGCTCCTTAGAGGTGGCTGTCGCTTTGCAGCGACATCTGGCAATAGGTGACCGGGATTGGCACGCCTTCAAGTCCCAGCGCCCACGGCGCGGCGCTGAGCAGCTTGCAGCAGCCCTGGTGCTGCTGCTTAGGGCCGATGATCCCGGGGCACCTCAAAGCTCGGACGCCCGCCGCCAGGCCATCGAGTTGGTTGAGCATGGGCTGGGGTGGCTCAAGGCTGAGCTGAGCGATCCTGGTTGCCCCAGCCACCGACCGGCGCCAGCGACAACGCTCTCTGCCGACTGACCGCCAGTTGCAACCGGTTGCCACGGTTGCTCCAGCGCACGTCATCGAAGCAGTGATGAATCAAAAACAGCCCGCGGCCACCCGCCGCATCAAGCTGCTCAGGCAGGCTGGTGCTGCGAGCCGCTGGTGGCACCCCAGCTCCCTCGTCCTGCACCTGCCACACCAGCCAGTTGGGGGTTTCAATGCGGCGCACTCTCAAGCATTTGGCTGGGTCGCAACCGTTGCCATGGCGGACCGCATTGACCAGTGCTTCTTGCAGGCCAAGCTGCACCTGACCCTGAAGCTGCAGGCAGCGAATGGGCTCAATCAACAGTTCCAACAGCGGTGCCAGCTGCAGCGTTGAAGGCGTGATGAAGTCCGACCAGCGCAGGGCCATCGGGCTGAGTTACGCAGGTGCCGTTTTGACCATACGCCGCTGCCTGCACCCTGGCTCAGGCCTTGATCCGCTGTTGCAGAGCTGGGTGGTTGAGCAGGGCATCCATCAGCCGTACGCCGCGCAGTTGATTGACAAGGGGCATGTGGCCCTCAGGGGCCTCAATGGACCACTGAAAGGAGCCGGGATAGCGCGTCCAGCGGCCTCCATCCTTCCAGGCCAACTTGGGCCAGAGCAGCTCCCAGCGGCCATTGCAACCGCGTAGCAACTTGCCCTGCACCGAAAAGCCAAAACGACCACGTGAAAAACAGACCCAGAGCCGATCTAGGCTGTCGAGGTCGGCGGCGGCGATCGGCGGCACCTCGCTGTAATACACGTAACCGCGACGTACGGCTTCTGGGCCGGCCAGCTGCCTCAGCAAACTGCTGGTGATTCGATCGGCTTCCTCAAACTGCTGAGCCATCAGGACCCGTTGCAGGGGTGCGTAGTCCAGGCCACAGGCCGACACCGTTGCAAGCCAGCCGTCGGGGTAGCGGACCAGAAACTCATCGCGCAGCCCATCCTGTTCATCGAGCAGGAGCTGAATTAAAAAACCAGCTGCCCAGTCATCTCCGGTGGCATCAATGCCGGCCAGATGATCTGGGATTAGGGGCCTCAAGCCATGGCTCTGCTGCTGAAGGGTGGCCAGCAAGGCACGCCTTTGACGGGGATTGCCGGCTTGAAAGCGCTCAAGCAGGGCCCTAGGGGTAGTGCCGGTAATGGCGGTGACCGGAGGTCCGGAAAGCATGGAAATGGAAGCCGAGCCTGAAGCAGTGCCAGCGTGGCC
This sequence comes from Cyanobium usitatum str. Tous, assembly GCF_963920485.1. NCBI lineage: Bacteria > Bacillati > Cyanobacteriota > Cyanophyceae > Synechococcales > Prochlorococcaceae > Cyanobium > Cyanobium usitatum. The sequence continues at coordinate 1,038,256 of NZ_OY986431.1, forward strand.
CACTATGTCAGCTGAGATCCTCAACAGTGATGTCGGGCCCCTGCCCTCCCCAAGATGTGAACGCCTTCCTGGCGGCCAAGGGGCCGATCGTGGACGTGCGCAGCCCTGGGGAGTTTGAACAGGGTCATGTGCCCGGAGCGGTCAACCTGCCTTTGTTTAGCAACGACGAGCGGGCCCAAGTTGGCACTATCTACAAGCAACAGGGACGGCAGCTTGCCGTGCAACTGGGCCTGCAATTGGTTGGTCTGAAGTTGCCATCCCTTGCCCAGGCTCTGTTGGAGCTTGCCGAAGCAGACCAGACCCTGCGCCTGCACTGCTGGCGAGGTGGCATGCGCTCAGGCAGCATGGCTTGGCTGGCTAGCACCCTGGAGCTGCCCGTTTTGCTGTTGGAAGGCGGCTACAAGGCCTACCGCCGCTGGGTGTTGGCATGTTTTGAGTCCGCCTGGCCCCTGCTGGTGCTGGGCGGTCGCACCGGCACGGGCAAAACCGACCTGTTGCATGCCCTTCGGCAAAGAGGGCAGGCGGTCGTTGATCTCGAGGGACTGGCCAATCACCGGGGCAGCAGTTTCGGTGGCTTGGGCCAACCACCTCAACCGAGCACCGAGCACTTCGAGAACCTTCTGGCTGCCAGCCTTACGGCCAGCGCAGGTCAGGCACCGATCTGGCTTGAAGCCGAAAGCGCCCAGGTTGGTCGCTGCCGTATTCCTGCGGGCCTGTGGCGCCAAATGGGTGAGGCGCCGGCTGTTGAGATCCAACGTCCTATGGCGGAGCGGGTTGAGCAACTGGTTTCCGTATATGGCAATCAAGGGGAGGAGCCCTTGCGCCTCGCTACCGAACGCATCGCCCGGCGGCTTGGCCCCCAGCGCACAGCAGTAGCTCTTGAGGCGATCGCCTCTCAAGACTGGGCAGCTGCCTGCCGGCAAATGCTCGACTACTACGACCGCTGCTACGACAGCGAGCTCAGCAAGCGCGATAAACCCCTGCTGTCCAGCTTCGATTTGGGCGGACTAGACCCCGATGCAGCTGCAGCTGAATTGCTGCATTCAGCTCCCTGGTGGGAGCAGGTCTGCTGGGGGTTAGTTAAGGCGGGCTCCTAGGATCGATTTTTGTCCCCGCTTGCCATGGGCGCCGCCATTCAGTTCTTCCGTGGGGTGGATGAGCCGGTCGTGCCCGACATCCGCCTCACCCGCTCGCGGGACGGCCGCACCGGCCAGGCTCTTTTCGTGTTCGACGAGCCCGATGCCCTTGCCCCCGAAAGCATGGGAGACATCACCGGCATGTTTTTGGTCGATGAGGAAGGCGAGCTGGTGACCCGTGAGGTGAAGGCCCGCTTCGTCAACGGCAAGGCCAGCGCCCTGGAGTGCACCTTCACCTGGAAGAGCACGGAGGATTTTGATCGCTTCATGCGCTTCGCACAGCGCTACGCCGACAGCCACGAGCTGGGCTTCTCGGGTAATAAAGATGATGATCAGCCCGAGCAGGACGAGGCCTGAGCCCTTGAAATTCGGCCAGTGGTTAGGCCTGTTGGCCCTAGTGGCATCCCTGGTGCTGCTTTGGAGCCTGCGTCAGAGCCTGATTTACCTGTTTGCCGCTGTGGTGCTGGCTATGGCCCTTTGCACCCTGGTGGGATCGATAAGGTCCCGGCTGGGGTGCTCTAGACCGCTGGCTCTCCTGCTCAGCCTGGGCACGGTACTTCTGGTGTTGGCCGTGGCAGCCACCGTGGTGATCCCCCCTTTCATTGACCAATTCAGCCAGTTGCTGGGCAAGTTGCCGGCAGCAGCCGAAACCCTGCTGGATCTCTTGAGGGATGGTCTATCGCAGATCTCACAAATGATTTATGGCAGCAGGGATGGCGGCCTCGCCTGGCTGCGAGAGGGGCTGGTTGGTAGCGATGCTGGCGCAACCCCAGGCCTCTCTCCCCGCCTGGGCAGCAGCTTGGGCAGCGGCGCCCTGCGCCTGCTTGGGCTTGCAGGTGGCGTTGGCACCGGTCTGCTGCAGATTCTTTTTGTAGTTGCCGTTGCTTTGATGGTGGCTGTGCAGCCCACCGCCTACCTAGAGGTGGGTGTGCTCCTGGTGCCTTCGTTTTACCGGCGCCGCTTCCGTCAGGTGTTGGTGCAATGCGGTGATGCCCTAAGTGCCTGGATGGTGGGGGTGTTAATCAGCTCACTCTGCGTCGGCATCTTGGCGGCTATCGGCCTAAGTTTGCTCGCGGTGAAGTTGGTCGCAGCAAACGCCCTGCTAGCAGGCCTGCTCAACATCATTCCCAACATTGGACCAACCCTAAGCACGGTTTTTCCGATGTCCGTGGCCCTGCTAGATGCTCCCTGGAAAGCAGCGGCGGTGCTAGCGCTTTATGTAGCTGTTCAAAACCTGGAGAGTTATCTAATTACCCCTTCGGTGATGCATCACCAGCTCAAGCTGCTGCCTGGCTTCACCCTCACGGCCCAGTTGCTGTTCACGGTTGTCTTTGGTCCGCTGGGGTTGCTGCTGGCATTGCCCCTAGCCGTTTGCCTGCAGGTGATGGTGCGCGAGCTGCTAATTCGCGACATCCTGGACCCATGGAAACGTCTACGCCTGGCAGGCTGACGCGATGAACGGCCGCACATTGCTTGGAGCACTAGCCCTGATTGTCATCGGGCTGCTCACCTGGGAATTGCGATGGGTGCTGCTTGTGCTGTTCGGCGCCGTGGTGCTGGCTGTCGCCTTAGACGTACCTATCACCCTGCTGCGGCGCCTCCTGCCTCTGAACCGACCAGCTGCCCTAATAGTGGTGCTGGTTTCACTGGTGTTGCTAGGCGGGGCGCTGGGCCAGCTTTTGCTGCCTGAGCTGCTGGAGCAGATCAAGCAATTGACCACCCTTTTACCTGTCTTGGCTTTGCGGCTGAGCAGCCTGGCTCGCCAGGTGGATTGGCTGCCTGATCTAGAGCAGCAGTTGATGGCGCTTGGTACCTGGGAGCGGCTCCAGCCCCTGGGCGGTCAGCTGCTGGGCTTAGCCGGCGGCGCCGCAAACGCCACAATTCAGCTGCTGTTGATGGCGTTGCTGGCGATTCTTCTGGCCCTGGATCCTCGCAGTCATCAAAAGGTGATTGTTTCCCTTACTCCCAGCTTCTGGCGTCCCCAGATGCAACATCTGCTGGGTGAATCCCGCCAGGCGCTGGGTGGCTGGCTGGCGGGCATGACCCTGTCTGCCGTGAGCGTGTTTCTGCTCACTTGGGCCGGCCTAGCCCTGTTGGGCGTGCCGTTGGCCCTATTGAGCGCCCTGGTTTGCGGCCTGCTCACCTTCGTGCCCACGATTGGCCCCACCGCAGCCACCTTGTTGCCCCTGGCGGTGGGATTGCTGGTATCACCAGCAAAAATGGTGCAGGTTCTAGTGCTGCGGCTCATTTTGCAGAATGCCGAAGCCTTTCTGCTTACGCCTGTGCTACTGCGCCGAACTGTGAATTTGCTACCCACTGTTGCGCTCACTGCCCAGCTATGCCTAGGAGCCCTGCTTGGCCTCCCAGGTGTGCTACTTGCCTTGCCCTTAGTTGTCGTGCTGCAAGTTCTCTTTGAAGAAGTATTAGTAAAGGAAGTAATGGATCACTGGGATTGATAGCCAGAATAATTGCTAAGGCCTTTGCCGGTAGTGATGCAATAACGAAGGCAATAACAACAGCACTGCTGTAGCCAGGAGATGATTGCGAATCGCTGCCGCCAAGGAAGCCAAGGTAAAGTGGTCTGCCAGTAGCTGCAGCTCGACTCGCAGATCTAGAAGCGCAAGCAGAGCAAGCAAGATGGGCACAATGGAGCTCCCCATGCTGCGCCGGCCCAGCCTTGCACCATGGGCAGGAGGCTGATTAGCGACGGGACAATACCGGTAGCAGGGTGGGCGCCACACCGATACTTGAATAAGCTCCCACCAAAATGCCAAAACTCAGGGCAATTGAGAACCAAAACAAAGTGCTGCCACCAAAGAAAATTAGGGCAATCAAGGGCAGAAGCGTTGTAAGGGATGTGTAAACGGAGCGGGTCAAAGTACTTATCACCGCCTCATCCGCCTGATCGGCCAGTGGCAAGTCTTTTAGCTGAGCACGCTTCTCCCGTATTCGGTCAAATATGACCACAGTGTCATTCACTGAGTAGCCGGCAATAGTAAGTAGGGCCACAGCAAAAAGGCTGTTAACCTCTATCCCAGCCAGCACCCCAAGCCAAGCAAATAAGCCACACGTGATCAAAACATCATGACCCAGGCATACAAGTGCCAACAGTGCGTAAACGCGGTCGTAGCGGAAGGAAATGTATATGGATATACCTACGAAACTAACTAACAAAGAAACCAAGCTGGCCCGCAGCAGCTGGGAACCAAGGGTGGGGCCAATCGTGTCGACGGATAAACCACCCGAGACCGTCTCGCCGATTTGGCCCTCAAGAGATTTGAGCACCGCTTCGGACTGGGCAGGGCTCAGACTGGGCAGGCGCAAGACCAGTGACCGCCCTCCATCAAGAAGCTGAACCGTGGCTCCATTTAGTGGTGGAGCAGGATCCGAGCCATCCATTGGCAGCTTCAAGGCCACCAGGCTCTCTTGGACCGAATCAGCAGCCAATGGGGCACAGGCTGGCTTGCAGCTGCGCTCGATCTGAATCTGCGTACCTCCAGTGAAATCAAGTCCTGGGCGCAGTGGAGCTCGGATTGATGGGGACAACCAGCTGACAGCCATTCCCAACAAACTCAAAAGCAACGCCGCTGTGGATAGAAGCCATAACTGGCGACGATGGTGATTAACGCGGAAAGAAAACATTGGCCGGTGACTAGTTGGTGCCAGGGACATCTCAGGCAACCCCCTCTGAACGTTGAACAAGCGGGATGAAATAGTTAATGCGTCGCAAGCCTGGATAGCTCATCAGTACCCTGAGAAGTGTGCGGGTGCAAGTAAGAGAACTAAACAAACTAAGCAAAACTCCAATTCCAAGGGTTACTGCAAATCCCTTCACAAGACCCGTTCCCAAAGCGAATAAAGCGATGCAACTTATTAGCGTAGTAACCTGACTATCAACGATAGATGAAAATGCGAGAGCAAATCCAGTATCGATTGAGCGAATTAAGGTATTGCCAGATCGTAGCTCCTCCTTGATCCGCTCAAAAATAAGCACGTTTGCATCTACTGCCATTCCTAGCGACAAGATGAATCCAGCAATCCCTGGCAGACTTAGTGTGACAGGGATAAGGGCATAAACGGCCAAGTTGAACAGGCCATACAGGGATAGGGCAACTACCGCAACAAGGCCAGCCAATCGATAAACGATCACCATGAACACAGCTACTAGCAGCAGGCCTGTAAGGGCTGCCACAAGGCTGGTACGAATGTTTTCAGCTCCTAATGAGGGCCCAACTGTGCGCACTTCGAGGATTTTCACTGGCAGGGGCAAGGAACCTCCTCGAAGCTGAACCTCCAAATCCCTAGCCTGTTCTGCGGTGAAATTACCGGTGATACTTGCTGAGCCTCCAGTAATGCCCGCTGCCTTGAACTCAGGGCCAACTCTGGCCTCACTTATGGAGCGACCATCCAGAACAATGCCAAGCAAGCGGCCAGTGCCGGCAATCGATTGGGTGAGGCTGGCAAACTTATCGCCTCCATCCTTAGTGAAACCGAGAGTCACATCCCAGCCGGTGCCTGTTTGCTGCTGCTGGCGTCCTGCGGTGACAAGATCCTTGCCACTGAGGCCAGCTGGTTCGAATTGGGCAACGATGTCAACGTTGATACGTTGTAGGTCTGCCTCCAACTGATCACGATCAGCTTGTTTGGCGTCAGGCGAAGTTGGTACATCCGGCTGGGTGTCAGCAGCTTCGTTCACAGGGCCGTTTAGGCGGATTAAAAGTGCCGTTGCTTGACGTTTTAGGTTTAGCAGCTCCTGCATCCGCTGCTCGGTACCTGGTTTTTGGGCCCGAAATTCAAGTAGTGCTGTAGTGCCAAGAACCTTGGCGGCGCGGGACGGATCTTGCTCCCCAGGCAGTTGCAGCATCAGCTGATCGTCACCGACAGTTTGCAAGGTCGACTCAGCGACACCCAAACCATTAATGCGGCGGTCAAGCACCTCCTTGACCGCATCTAGCTGCTCCTTCTGAACAGTTTTGATGGCGCCAGCTGGCAAAACCTGGAGAGTTAGCTGGCTGCCACCACGCAGATCCAGGCCCAGGCGCTGGCCTAGGGGGGTCTCCGGTGTGTTCCAACTAAAGAGCAAGGCCCCGGCCGCAATTGCCAAGGCAAGGATCAGGGCAAACCACCCCTGTTGACGAGCCATATCTAAATCTTTCCGGCGACGAGCTGCCGGGCCGCATCAACAATCTGATGGGGTTGAATGATGGTCAGATTTTCCAGGGCACCGTTGTAGGGAGTGGGGATGTCCTGGGAAGACAACCGAATCGGCCGTGCATCAAGCTCATCAAAACAATGTTCCGTGATCAAGGCTAATAATTCAGCCCCAATGCCGCCTGTCTTCATACATTCCTCCACCACAATCACCTTGTGGGTTTTACGGATCGAGGTGGATATGGTCTCCATATCAAAGGGCTTAAGGCTGATTAGATCGATCAGCTCCACGCTTACCCCAGCCTTCTCCAACTGCTCGACAGCCTTGAGACAATGATGGCGCATGCGTGAGTAGGTAAGGATCGTGACATCCGATCCAACCTTTACAACCTCAGCCTGGTCAAGGGCACAGATGTATTCACCCTCCGGAATATCTTCCGATAGGTTGTACAACAACACGTGTTCAAAAAAGAGCACGGGGTTGTTGTCGCGGATTGCGGCCTTCATCAGGCCTTTGGCATTGGTGGGAGTGCTCACCGCCACAATTTTGATGCCGGGTACGGCATGGAAATAGGCCTCTAGGCGCTGGCTGTGTTCAGCACCTAACTGGCGACCAACACCGCCAGGACCGCGCACGACAGTGGGAATGGTGTAATTACCGCCGCTGGTGTAACGCAGCATCCCCATGTTGTTGGAGATTTGGTTGAAGGCCAGCAACAGGAAGCCCATATTCATGCCCTCCACGATTGGGCGCAGCCCCGTCATCGCCGCGCCAACCGCCATGCCAGCAAATGCATTTTCGGCGATTGGGGTGTCCAGCACCCGCAGCTCACCATATTTTTCGTAGAGATCTTTCGTGACCTTGTAGGAGCCGCCGTATTGACCGACGTCCTCACCCATCACGCACACGTAAGGATCTCTAGCCATCTCCTCGTCGATGGCTTCCCGGAGGGCATTGAAAAGCAGCGTCTCTGCCACGTCTGGGCTTGCACCATTTAGCTGCCAACCTATCTCAGCCGCCGGCGGCGAAGGTTGATAGCAGCAACACCGAAAGCAGCATGCCTGGGAGCAGCAGCGTTACTAGCAGGCCCAGATCGTGGGGAGTCATGGGGAGAAGTTAGGGCTTTTCGCCCGCCTCGGCAGGGGCCGATCCGGAACCGGACACCAAGCTGCGCACGAACACCAAGGCCAGACCAATGCCAATGAAGGCAAAGCTGAAGGTGGCAAGAAACGACATGCCAACAATCAGTGTTTTGAGGGCCGTGGCGATGCTCTGGGCAATCGCCGAGCCGTAGCTGGGTGGATGCATGGCGTAGTACGCCACCAATTTCTGGCTCAGACCCAAGGCCAGCCAGGCCAGCAGACCAGCGGTGAGCGAGCCCGAGAGGAAACTCAGCGGCCCTTTACGGGGCGCTGGATCACTGGGCTTGATGGGGGATTCGGATTTGGTCACTGAATCAGGCTGACACCCCGATCGCTGAAGCCACAACACCAAGACTCAAAGCCGTCCCGCTCAAACCGTTCGGCTAGGTCTGCGTGGGCGCTGCGAGCTTGGTCCACCCCTGGAAACAGGGCGAACAGACTGGGTCCAGAACCGCTCATGGCGACCGCCAGGGGTTGCTCGCTCTGGCGCAGCAATGCCAGGCCCTGGCGCACGGTTTCCACCTCTGGTTCCACTACGGCCTGCAGGTCGTTGCGCAGCGGTGGCCAGCTCCCATTTCCCGCGATGGCCCCTAGCAAGGGCGCTTGACGTAGGGCCTGACGGCGCTGCTCAAAGTCGGCTTCAGCCTCGAGATAGAAATCGCCGCGTAGCTCCTTGCAGCGTCCATAGGCCCAAGGCGTGCTGACACTCACCTCCGGGTGCTTGATCAGCAGTAGCGCCGGAGGCTCGCTTGAATTAAAGGGCAAGGCTTCCAGCTGCTCACCGCGGCCAAAGCAGAGCTGGGTGCCGCCATCAAGGCAAAACGGCATGTCGGAGCCAAGCTCAGCCGCCATGCTGTGCAGCTCCTGACTCTTAAAGCCCAGTCCCCATAGCTCGTTGAGACCAAGCAGCGCCGCCGCTCCATTACTGGAGCCGCCCGCAAGGCCAGCCCCGATCGGGATGCGCTTCTCGAGCACGATCTGGGCGCCAAGCTCGGCAAAACCTGAGCGGGAGCGCAGCATCTCAGCTGCCTTGACGACCAAATTGCTGCTGTTAGTGGGCAAGTCAGCCCGATCGCACTGGAGGCTGATTTGGCCATCTGCCGTGGGCCGCATCCTCAGGCTGTCGGCCAGATCGATCGACTGCATCAGCATCGCCAGCTCGTGGAAGCCATCGGGGCGCAGCCCAAGCACCTCCAAGTGCAAATTGATCTTGGCGGGGGCACGCACGCATAGATCAGCCATGGGTAGGGGCGGCAGCGGGCTCAGCAATGACCTGATTCAAGCTGCCCGCCAACGCCACCCAGGCTGCTGGCGCGATCTCCTGGGGCCGCTGCTGCAGGCCGATGCCCGCTGCTTCCGCCAACCCAGCCAGTTCCGCTTCGGGCAGCAGGCCTGCCAGGGTGTTGCGCACCATTTTGCGGCGAGCGGCAAAACAGCGCTTCAAAAGCATCTCCACCGTGCGGGCTAGTTGGGGTGCCAATTGCTGCTCCACTGGCAGCGGCTCCAACAGGATCACCTCCGAGTGCACCTGGGGCGGCGGCTGAAAACAGAGCGGTGGCACGGCACATACGGAGCGGCAGTTGGCCAGCAGCTGCATGCGCACGCTCAGAGCCGAAAAGGCGCTGGCGCCAGGCTCACTGCGGATCCTTTCCCCTACCTCCCTTTGCACCAGCAGCACTAGGCGGTCGTAGGGGTGGGCAACTGGCCGATCGAGCCGGCCCACCAGCCGCTCTAGGAGGGGGCCGGTGATGTTGTAGGGAATGTTTGCCACAACCTTGTTGGCGGCAGGCAGCTCCACTGTCAGCACGTCCCCCGAGGTGAGCTGGAAGCGCGGCTGGTCGCCGAAGCGCTCCTGCAGGCCCAGCACCAGATCGCGATCAAGCTCCACTGCAGCCACCGCTGCCGCCGGGGTAGCCAGCAGCCGCTCGCTGAGAGCTCCCCGACCCGGCCCCACCTCCAACACCCGATCGCTGGCTTCAAGCTCTGCGGCCGCCACGATGCGCGCGAGCACCGTCTGATCTATCAACCAGTGCTGGCCGAAGCGCTTGCGGGCGCGGTGGGCAGTAAATGTCATCTTGAAGTCGTCAGGTATCCACAATGGCTGTTGCCCCATATCCAGGCATTCATCCGCAGGCTTTGATTTGCGCGGCGGCCATGGTTGCCGCTCTGCCGTTCCTGACCCTCCCCGCTCAAGCAGGCAGCGTCACCGCATCCTCGATCTGGGACAAAAGCAACGCCATTGAACGGGCCCGGCAGCAGCTTCCAGCAGGTGCGGTTGTTACCGCTGAGCGTTGCCAGGAAACGGAGGTAGGGATGGGCAACTATCGCTACCTATGCACCGTCGAGTTCAGCCAGCCAGCGCCAGCGGCCACTACCGATCAGTGATCGGCGCGGATCCAGCGGACAGGTCCGGGCGCCGGTGCAAGGGGCACCAAGGCAAATACCAGCTCCACCGAGCTCTCCGCCCAAACCGGATGCTCCTCCAGCCAGCAGCGCCAGGCTCGCTCCAACCGCTGCCGCTTGCCGCGGCGCAAGGCACCGGCACCCCAACTATCTGGCCCGCAACGGCTGCGACCTTTCACTTCCACCACCAGTAGGCGCCTCCCTTTTTCCAGCACCAGATCCAGTTCTCCCCAGCGACATGACCACTGGCGGGAGAGCAAACGCCAACCCCTGCCGAGCAGTAGGCGCAGCACCCGCTGCTCGGCCCAGTCGCCCTGGCGGCGTGCAGTGGTGCGAGCCATTGGCCTGGAGCAGCGGCCTCCAGGGTTCCCACGCAGTGCGCTGCTAGGTGCCCTGCCTAGGCTGGAAGTAGCCACCCAGCTGTCATGTTGCCACTTTCATCTTCCGGTCGATCCCGTTCCGGTCGTTCTCCGCGCAGCCTGGCCGGCGGGGTGCTGGCGCTGTTGTTCGCCCTGGCCAGTGCCATTGGTTTTGCCTTGTCGTCCCCCCTGCCCGCCCAGGCGGCCATGGATGTGGCCAAGCAGGTGCTAATCGGCGCTGATTTTCATGACCAGGATCTGAGGGGCGCCACCTTCAACCTCACAAATTTGCGGGACGCCACCTTTGCCGGCTCGGACCTGCAGGGAGCCAGCCTGTTTGGCGCCAAGCTTCAGGACGCTGACCTAAGCAATACCAACCTGAAAGAGGCAACGCTTGATTCGGCGATCTTCGATGGCACCAACCTCACCAATGCAGTGCTGGAAGACGCCTTTGCCTTCAACACCAAATTCACCAATGTGGTGATTGAGGGGGCAGATTTCACCAATGTGCCTTTGCGGGGTGATGCGCTGAAAACCCTTTGTGGCCTGGCCAGTGGCACCAACCCGGTGACCGGCCGCGACACCCGCGCCAGCCTGGGCTGCAGCTGAGAGCTAATCGATGAGCTTCGACGCCCGTAGCCGCGAACGCCTCCAAGCCCTAGGCCGCAGCCTGCCCCAACCCCTACCCAAGCCTGAGCCGACTCAGCAAAGCCAAACCAAAGCCACCGATAAGCGCCACCGAGTGGAGCTTGAGCAAAACCCGGAGGCCCTGTTTCGCGAGCTGATGCAGGTCAGCCCCGATGGCAAGGTGCCACCTCACCTGATGGAGCGGCTGCGCGAGCTGGAGAGCCGCCGCCAGTGCGCTACCCCTGCGCCGGCGCCAAGCATTGCCGCCAGCCCCACCAAGCTACGTGGTCGCAACACCGCTGGGCGGGCCGATCGCCGCACTGCAGCTGAATATGGCGATCTGTATACCGCCTTTCAGCAATTGCTGCTGGAGGACGAGGAGGACATGCCCTCAGCTATTGATAAGTGATGGCTTCACCCCTTTCCAGCGACCCCAGCCTGGCTGCCTTCGGCTCCAGCCTCACCGCCATCACCCTGGCCGAGTTGGGCGATAAAACCTTTTTCATGGCGCTGATCCTGGCGGTGCGCCACCGCGCCCGCTGGGTATTTATTGGCTCATTTGCCGCCCTAACCGCGGTCACCCTGATCTCCCTGGCCCTTGGATACGGCCTGAGGGAGCTGCTACCTCAAAGCCTGGTGCCCTGGCTGGCCGCCGTGCTCTTCCTCAGCTTTGGCATCAAGCTGCTGATCGATGCCCAGGGCATGGCTGCCAATGCGGCTACCGAGGAGAAGGCGGAGGCTGAGCAGGTAATCAATACGGCGGAAAGCAGCAAGGTCTTCAACACGGCCTGGGCCGTGATCTGGGAGTCCTTCGTGCTGGTATTTATCGCTGAGCTAGGCGACCGAACCCAGTTCACTACTATCTTTATGGCCACTGCACCGGCCCAGGTATTCAGCTTTGGCGGCCTGCTCGCCGGCACGCTGTTAGGCCATGCCCTGGTCACCTGGCTGGCCGTAGGCGCCGGCAAGTGGATTGGTCAATGGGTGAATGAGCGCCTGCTCTATCGCCTCAGTGGCGGCCTATTTCTAGTGTTTGGTCTGGCGGCCCTGAGCCAGGCCCTGAGCTGATCCATCCCCCGTATGGTGCCCCCATACTTTCGCCACAGGGTTTAGGGAGCTCCACCATGACCATTCGCATCGGCATTAACGGTTTCGGCCGCATCGGCCGCCTTGCCTTCCGCCGTGCCATGACCCTGGCGGACGTGGAAATCGTTGGTATCAACGACCTGATCGAGGTCGACTACCTGGCCTACATGCTCCGTTATGACTCCACCCATGGCCGCTTTCAGGGTGAGGTGGCCGTCGAAAACGGACAGCTGGTGGTGAATGGCCAGGTGATCCGCATCAGCGCCGAGCGAGATCCAAACAACCTCAAGTGGGGTGAGGTTGGCGCCGACTACGTGCTTGAAAGCACCGGTTTTTTCCTCACCGACGACTCTGCTCGCGCTCACATCAATGCTGGCGCCAAGCGTGTGGTGATGAGCGCTCCCTCCAAAGACGCCACACCAATGTTCGTGATGGGCGTGAACCACAGCAGCTATGCCGGCCAGGACGTGGTTTCCAATGCCAGCTGCACCACCAATTGCCTGGCACCTGTCGCCAAGGTGCTGCACGACAACTTCGGCATCGTCAATGGCTTGATGACCACGGTGCATGCCACCACCGCCACCCAGAAAACCGTGGATGGCCCATCGGTGAAGGACTGGCGTGGTGGCCGCGGCGCGGCCCAAAACATCATCCCCAGCTCCACCGGTGCCGCTAAGGCGGTTGGCCGGGTGATCCCCGAGCTCAACGGCAAGCTCACCGGCATGGCATTCCGCGTGCCCACCCCCGATGTGTCGGTGGTGGACCTGACCGTGAACCTTGCCAAACCGGCCAGCTACGACCAGATCAAGGCCGCCATGAAGGCTGCCAGCGAAGGCCCCATGGCCGGAATTCTTGGCTACACCGAAGACGAGGTAGTGAGCACCGACTTTCTGGGCGAGAGCTGCACCTCGGTGTTTGATGCCGGCGCCGGCATCGCCCTCACCGACACCTTCGTGAAGGTTGTGGCTTGGTACGACAACGAGTGGGGCTACAGCTGCAAGTGCCTCGACCTGATGCGCCACATGGCCAGCGTGGGATAGGGCCTGCGCCGCTGACCGTGGGACAGGCCGGGCACTGGAGAAGGGTCCTGTCCTTTTCTGCCCATGGCCTGTGCCGCCGTGATCTCCCTGCTTGAACCCTGCCAATCCCGCCAGGGCCACTGGCTGCTGCCAGATGCCGGTTTCCCCCAGCAGCTGGCCAGCTTGCTTGGCTCGCCCCTGCGCAGCAGTGGCAGGCCGCCCAGCAGCTGGCAGGAGCTGAATGCTGTTTTCTTGCCCCTGGCGCCGCTGCCAGCACCGGAAACCCTTTCTCCTACACCTGCTGCTACCTACCGCTACCTGATCTGCCTGGACCGGCGCGGTGGCCGTGTGTCCTGCTGGCGGCGCTATCCGGAAGGGCTGGGCTGGCAACGCCGTTGCGGTCCGATGCCGCTGGCACTGTTCATACGTCGCTTCAACCAGCGCCTAACCTCCACCCCATGACCGGCAATCTCCAGGCGATCGGCTTTTTGTTCAGCTGGGTGCTCGGCTGGGGCATCGGCGGCTCCCTGATCGATGCGGGACTAATCCAGGCCGGCGTCTATTCCCTCGAAACCGGCCAGCTCGGCACCCTCACCACCTTCGTGTTGTGGACCTTGCTGTGGGGCGCAGCTGGCGCCTGGCTCTACCGCCGCTTCACGACCACTACGCCCGAGTCCGGCGAGCCGGATTAAGACAGCGCAGCAGTACGCCTGAACTAGTGTGGCTTGATCCGCGGCGCGCGCCTGGCACACCCAGCCCATCCAGCCTCCTCGCCATTGCCGGGCAGCGCCAGTCTCAGTGCCCAGTTAATCCGTTGCCATGCCAGCACGGTGTTACTGCGGGTGAGTGGTGAATCGATGCAGGCAGCCGGAATCGACCACGGCGACCTGCTGATCGTCGATCGAGGCCTGGAGCCCCGCCCCGGCCAGATCGTGGTGGCCTGCCTGGATGGCTGCTTCACCCTTAAACGGCTAGTAGCCCACCAGGGCCGGCTACGACTGGAGGCAGCCCACCCGGCCTACCCGCCCCTAGAGCTGGATTGCTTTGATGGCGCTCGCATCTGGGCGGTGGCCCTGCACGTGGTCCGCACCCTGAAAGCGCCATGAGCTGCGAACCCTGGAGCCGCCGCCGCCAGGCAATCGTGCTGATCGACGGCAACAACTTCTACGCCTCCTGCGAAGCGGTGCTGGATCCAGCCGTGCTGGGGAGGCCGTTGGTGGTGCTCTCCAATAACGACGGTTGCATCGTGTCGCGCAGCGCCGAGGCCCGAGCCCTCGGCATCCGCATGGGCCAGCCCTACTTTCAGGTGCGGCGCGAGCTGGAGCGCCAGGGCGTGGTGGTGCGCAGCTCCAACTACGCCCTCTACGCCGACATGAGCCAGCGGCTGATGGCCACCCTGGAGCCCTGGGTGGAAGCTCTGGAGATCTATTCGATCGATGAAGCTTTCGGTCAGCTCAGTCGGCCCGCCGACCAGCGCAGCCTGCACGATTGGGGCCGGCAGCTGCGTCACCACGTGCTCTGCCAGCTAGGTCTACCGGTGGCGGTAGGCATCGGCCCCAGCAAGGTGCTGGCCAAGCTCGCCAACCGCCTTGCCAAGACGACGGCCCGCGCCACGGGTGTCTTCGACCTCGGCAGCATGGATGACCCCGACCCCCACCTGGCAGCGGTCGCTATCGAGGATGTCTGGGGCATTGGCCGCCAGCTCTCCCGCTGGTGCCGCCTGCGCGGTGTCGCCGATGCCAAGGCTCTGCGCGACATGCCCAGTGGCGAACTGCGCCGCCGCTGCGGCGTGGTGGGACTGCGCCTGCAGCAGGAGTTGCGGGGTATGGCCTGCCTACCCCTAGAGACCCTGCCGGCCGCCAAGCGGGAAACCTGCGTGAGCCGCAGCTTCAGCCAGCCGATCACCAGCCAGAGCGAACTGAGGGAGGCTGTTGCTACCTACCTGAGCCGGGCGGCGGAGAAATTGCGGCGGCAACAGCAACGGGCTGGAGCAATCACGGTGTTCGTGCGCAGCAACCCCTTCAACGGCACTAGTTTTTACAGCAACAGCGCCACGGTGAGCCTGCCGCTGGCCAGCAATGACACCGCCGTGCTGCTGCAGGCAGCCCTACCCCTGGTGGCAGTGCTATTCAGCCCCCACAAGCCCCTGCACAAAGCGGGGGTGCTGCTGCAGCAACTGCGGGGCGAGGAGACCCTCCAGCACAACTTGCTGCTGCCCCTGCCCTTGGAGCAGCAACACCGTCGCACAGCCCTGATGGCCACCATCGACCAGCTCAACCGCCACTACGGCAGCGGCACCGTGCAATGGGCAGCTGCGGGAATGCAAACCCCCTGGCGGATGCGGCGCTCACGACTGTCTGGGGCGGCCACCACCCGCCTAGACGCCATCCCGATGGTGCGGGCCTGATCACTGCGGGCCTGATCACAATGGCAACAAGGCCGCTTCGATCATGGCGGCAGTAACGGTGATCGTCTCCAGTTCATCGGCATTGTCGAGGTAGGCCTCAAACGAGGCATAGCGCCGGATGCAGGGAGGAGCGCTGGCAGCGGCGCAGGCCTCAGGCCAGCTGCTGTCTTCAGGCTGCACGGAGAGATAGGCGGTGAGAGCTTCCTCAAGATCGCTGCCATCACCGATGGCTTCACCGTCCCAGAACACCTCGAAAAACCCCATGGAACCAGGGTGAAATCAGCAGGTAGGCAGCGTATGCGGGGATCAGCAAAGAAAGGAGTAGACCAAGGCTGACTGTGACGGGCCGATGACCCCATTGCCTAAGGCGCCCGGCAAGACTTGGTGGGAACACCAGCGCACCGGGCTATCAAAATTGGTGGCAGCACTGGCTTTCATTCTGATAGCACTCACCCAGAGCCACTGGGAGCTGCACCATGAAAATGTGGCCACGTTCCTTTTCAGCACCGGCCTTGGCCTGGCGGCCATTGGAGCAACAGGGCGGATCTGGTGTTCATTTTTTATCTCCGGCCGCAAGGACGGAGAGCTGGTCACTGAGGGGCCCTACTCGATTAGTCGCAACCCGTTATATGTATTCAGCTGCATTGGTTTAGTGGGGGTGGGACTCAGCACCGAAACACTCGCCTACCCGCTACTCTTTCTGGTGATATTTGGTCTTTATTACCCGGGGATTATGGCTAGGGAGGAAAGACGGCTCGAAGAACTATTCGGCGAATCCTTCCGCCAATATCAGCAGCGGGTGCCACGCTTCTGGCCCAATCGCGGGCTCTACAGCGAGCCCGCAAGTTGGAGCAGCAATCCGCGTCTATTTCGCGCCACATCCTCAGCGACATCTGGTTTGTATGGATTGCGGCAATCATTGAACTGGTGGAGGGTTTGCGCAACGTTGGCTGGCTGCCCCACCTGTTGACGCTCTGGTGAAATCACCACCAGTCATCCCAGAAAGGGCCGCCAAAATCGTCGTCATAGCCCGGTTCCACGGTCCATGTAGGAGTGGGGCCACCTGCCTGCGGCGGTTTTGGGGGGCCGGAGAGAGTTTCGGCGTTGATGCCGGGAATCGGCACCACCCCACAGGGGCACTGACACAGACCATCTGGGCCGATCACGCCCTGGCTGGGTTGCTCACAGCTGCAGGGGCAGGGTTGGGCAAGCGCGGCAGGGGTAAGCCACAAAGGCAGTAGTAAAGATGGCAGTAAAAATAGGGAAAGCCGGGGAAGAAACATCAAAGCGAGAGGAAAAACAGAGTGCTGAAAAGGTCTTAGGGCAAGACATAGGTGGTTGCCGCTAATTAAGCCGCCGGTTGATCCATCACCTCCTCGTAGCCAGCGCGGCGCTGGGAGTCGAGATGTTCGAGATGTTTGCGTTCGTTGTAATAGAGCTCCTGAAAGCGCAGGGCGTCGCTGTTGAGTTCGCTGAAGAGGGCCTCGATGCGCGATTCCATATCGCTCAGCGGTGCCAGGCCTGAGGCCGTGGCCCGGGCCTCCTCCCTTTCTTGCTCCAGCAGCCGGGCAATACAACGCTCCAGGGTCTCAAGCCGCTGACTGCTCCAGGCATCCAGCAGATGCCGGCAGCGCTTGACGCTCTTCTGGCGCTCCAGAGATGCCGTGGCACCGCGCAGCTGAAGCAGGGGCTGGCCAAAAGCCATGCGCTGCAGCTCATTAGGCTCAAGCAAAGGCGTCAGCCTGGAGAGCAGGGCGCTCTGCTCCACCACCAGCTGATCGCCCAGCAACCGGGGCAAATCAAGATCGGCGAGGTCTGAGCCGGGGTCTTGGCCTCGGTTGATCGCCTCGAGCCGGCCCACACCGAGGTTGACCTCCTCTAGGCCGCTAATCGCAGCCCAAAGCAGGCGGTGGTGCTTGAGAGCGAAATCGTCGAGTTCGCGCTGCCGCAACTCCACCCGGATCGCACTGCGGTAGTTGGGGCAATGCAGATACATCCGCAACACCTCCGCTTCTGCCCGCTCCCGAAGCCCAGCCTCACCCGGCAACTCCCACTTCTGGGAACGGCCATGCCAGCGCTGGCCTTTGACCTGCTGACGCAGATCGTCTTCCAGCTGGATCGCCAGACGGGCCTGACCACCGCTGAGACGCTCGGCCACCCGCTGCAGATAGTGGCTGCGCACCGCGCTCTGGGGCAGCTTGCCAAGCAGGGCAACAAGGGCCGTCACCGCAAGCTGGAACTGGTCGGGACGGGCTAGATCTCGGCCCTCGAGCACCTGCTCGATCTGCCAGTCGAGCCAGAGCGGCGCCTGATCAAGCAGGGCCCGGTAATCGCCAGCACCCTGGCTCTTGAGAAACTCATCGGGATCCTTGCCGGAGGGCAGCTGCAGCACCCGCAGCTCCAGCTGGCCCTGCAAAGCCAGCTGCTCCACTTCACCGATGGCCCGTTGGGCAGCGCGCACACCGGCGCCATCGCTATCGAAGTTGAGCACCATCCGCCGCCCCTCGCAGCAGCGGCAGAGCTGGGTGATCTGCTGGCTACTGAGGGCAGTGCCAAGGGACGCCACCGCATTGGTGATGCCGGCGGCGTGCAGGGCGATCACGTCGAAGTAGCCCTCCACCACCACGGCTCGGTCGTCCTTACGGATCGCGGCTGCGGCTTTATCGAGGCCAAAGAGATGCTTGCCCTTCTCGAAGACCTCAGTCTCCGGAGAGTTGAGGTACTTGGGCTCGCCGCCATCGAGGCTGCGGCCACCGAAACCGATCACCCGCCCCTGGCGGTCCTTGATCGGCACCATTACCCGGCCGCGAAAGCGGTCGTAGAAACCTCGGCCGTCCTGGGAACTGGCGCCCTTGCGTGGCACCACCAGGCCTGCTTCTTCAAGCAGCTCCGGCCCCAGCCCCTCAACCTGCTGCAGGTGAATTAGCAGGCCATCCCAACGGTCGGGAGCAAAGCCGAGCTCGAAGGCCTCCAGGGTGGCTTCACTCAGGCCGCGACTTTCGCGCAGATAGGTGAGAGCGGCGGCTCCCTCAGGGGCGTGCAATTGGCTGCGGAACCAACCAGCCGCCAGGGTGAGGACCCGGTGCAGCTGTTCGCGACGGGAGAGCTGCTTGCGCAGCCGCTCCTGCTGGGGGCCATCGAGGGTCTCGATTGGCAGCTGGTATTTGCGCGCCAGCTCCAGCACCACATCGCTGAAGCTCTGACGCTGGTGCTCCATCAAAAACTTGATGGCATTGCCGCCGGCACCACAGGAGAAGCAGTAGTAGAACTGCTTTGCCGGGGACACCGTCATCGACGGCGATGTGTCGTCGTGGAAGGGACAGATGCCTACGTACTCACGACCCTTCTTTTTGAGCACCACGTGCTCGCCCACCACATCAACGATGTCAGCCCGCTCCTTGACGGCCTCAATCGTGCGGGGGTGGAGACGCGGCAGGCTCAAGGAAGGGGCTAGTTGCGGTGGGCGCTGAAGCGAAGCCTGATTCTGACCGGGGGAGGCAAGCCATGCTCGGCATGGTGGCCAGTGCCCTGAGCTTTTCGCTGATGGGCGTTTGCGTCAAGCAGGTGGGAGGACGCATTCCCGCCGCCGAGGTGGTGTTCGCCCGGGCGATCGTGAGCGTGGCCCTGAGCTGGTGGCTGCTGCACCGAGCTGGGATTCCAGCTTGGGGCAATAGGCGCTTGCTACTGATCTGGCGCGGAGCGATCGGCACTGCCGCCCTGCTGTGTGTTTATGCCGCCCTAGCGGCCTTGCCCCTGGCAGCGGCCACGGTGCTGCAGTACCTCTACCCGCCGTTCACGGCCCTGCTGGCCTGGCTGCTGCTGGGTGAGCCAATCGGCAAGCGCGTGCTGGCGGCCATGGCCCTGGGCTGGCTCGGGGTGCTGCTTGTCGCCCAGCCGGCCGGCCTGCTGCAGGGGGGGGCGACCCTGGCGCTTGTTCCCGTACTGATCGCCGTTGCCGGTGCCCTGTTCACCGCCCTTGCCTACGTAAGCGTGCGCTCCTTGGGCACGAGCGAGCACCCGCTGGTGATCGTCTTCTACTTCCCCTTGGTGGCTCTGCCCTTGAGCCTGCCCCTGGTGGCCCTCAATCCCGTGCTTCCCACCCCAGCGGAGCTGCTTTGGCTGGTCGGGGTTGGGATATTCACCCAGCTTGGTCAGGTGTATTTGACCCGCAGCCTCACTGCCCTGCCGGCGGCGCGAGCAACGGCGATCAGCTACGTGCAAGTGCTGTTTGCCGGTGGCTGGGGCTGGTTGCTATTTGGCGAGTCAATCGACAGCTGGACCATCGCCGGGGCTGGCCTCGTACTGGCAGCCACCCTGGTGAGCCTTAGCCACAGTCAGCGACAGAAGCCTTCTTAGCCTCGGCATGGGCGAGAACCCGGCGGCAAAACTCCACCAGCTCCTCCGGCGTCATGTCGTGTTTGGCGTCGTTGGTTCGCCAGGCGCAGATAACGAAATCTGGCTCGGGGAGATTGGAACGGTGATCGATTGTGGGAAGCAGGGCGTACTGCTTTTTGTGTGCGCCCCTTCCAGCTTCCGCTTCCCGGTTGTCGTAGGTGCCAATCAGATGCCAGTCGAGCTGCTCGCCGGTCCAGTGGTCGAGGCCGCCCGATGTCACCACCGCGTTGTGAATGGCGATGCGGTATTCCTGCACGTTGCTGCTGCCGCCACGTTTCTGATCCCGTTTGCACAGGGTGACCGCCTTGCGCTGCACCCAACCGGGGTAGATGCGGGCGGCTATCTCAGGCAGCCAGGCAGGCGGGCTCGTATCCATCCTTTAAGTCTTGCTGATCAGCCCCTTGCCTTAAGTGGTAGCGGGTCGGTGATCCAGGTCTGCTGGTCTTCAGCCCCGGCAGATGGGGCAGGGCCCACAGGGCGGGCCAAACGCCAGCTTTGCCCGCGCTCTCCCCGCTGCAGGAAGAGCTCAAAGGGACTGTCCACCCGGATCGGATCGCCAGCGAGGCGCCAGTCGAACTGGCCCTCCAGCCGCAGCCCCTTGGCCTCACCAATCAAGATCGGCTGCTGCTGAGCCACCCGCACCCGGCTTACCTCGGGCATGCCGCCGGCATCCAAGGCCAGGGCATCAGCGATGGCGCCCTGGGTGAGCTGAATCTGCAACTCAAGGGCCTGCAGCAACACCGATCGCGGCGGCTGAGCGGCAGCGCTGCAACCAGTCAGCACTACGCAAGCCATCAACAGCAGTGGCAGCAACCAGGCGCTCAACCGGCGAAGCAGCAGGGGCTGGGCACGGCTGAACACGGCGGGCACGATGGGGAACCTATTACTGACTCCATGATCGGCTGGCTGCAAGGGCAACTCAACCATCCCTGGCAGCAGGACAAGCGCTACGGCCTGCTGCTGGTGTGTCTGGGGGTGGGTTACGAGGTTCAGGTGAGCCAGCGTCAATGGCAGCAGCTGCCGGTGGAGGGCAGTGCTCTGGAGCTGCACATCCACCTGGCCATCCGCGACGACGCCTGGATTCTCTACGGCTTTGGTGAGCGCCACGAAAGGGATCTGTTTCGGGAATTGGTTGCCGTCAGCGGCGTAGGGCCCCAAATGGGCCTGGGATTACTGGGAGTGATGGATCCCAGGGAGTTGGTGCAGGCCATCGTGCAAACCGATCTACGCCGGCTCTGCCAGGCGCCCGGGGTGGGCAAGCGCACCGCCGAGCGCTTGGCTGTCGAGCTCCGCACCAAACTGCAACAGCGGTTTCTGGGGCAACTGGAAAACCACGGCGATCCGGATTCGCTGGCAGACGGCCCCCTGCTGCCGGCAGAAGGCCGTGATGAAGTGCAGCTAACCCTGGCTGCCCTGGGCTACGAAGCCCTTGAAATCCATCGCGCCCTGCGCGCCGTAGCCGCCGTGGGCATGGGGGAGTCGGCCGGGGCAGAAGATTGGATCCGAGAGTGCCTGCGCTGGCTATCCCGCCCAATGGACTGATAAGGGCATAACCAATGTCCGCCAGAAGGTATGGTGGATGCTTGCACCGTAGGTCCCCAAACCGGGCCCAGCCTGCGTTTTATTCCCCAGCCCATGCCGCTCACCACCACTAAAAAGCAGGAACTGATCAACGGTCACCAGACCCATGGCACAGACACCGGATCGGTGGAAGTGCAGGTGGCCATGCTCAGTGAGCGGGTCACCCAGCTGACCGGCCATCTGCAGAAAAACAAGCACGATTTTTCTTCGCGCCAAGGGCTGCTGAAGATGATCGGACGCCGTAAGCGCCTGCTTGGTTATCTAAATGGCATCAGCAAGGAGCGTTACAGCGCTTTGATCGCCAAGCTCGGCATCCGGGGCTGATCGAGGCAGCCATGGCTGGAAAGGGAATGCAGGGTCGCGCCCAATCGGGCAAGGGCAACCCAAAACCGACCCGGCGTTTCGGTCCCAGCCAGCAGGTAATCCCTGACGCGGTTGCCAATCGCATGGCGCGCCGAATTGCAATCGGCACGGGCATTCCCACCTTGATGGGCATGGGCGTATTTATTGGCAGCTACCTGTTAGTAAGTCGCCAAATCTTCGACGTTCCACCCAGTGCCACCTTGGCGGCATCGGCTGGATGTTTTTTTCTAGGGCTGTTGGGCTTGAGCTTCGGCGTGCTTTCCGCCAGCTGGGAAGAAAAGCCAGGCAGCTTGCTTGGCACCGAGCAGATCGGACTTAACATCAGCCGCTTGCGCAGCTCGGTTAGGTCGATGCGCAACGGTGGAGGCAGTTAGCCAACCAGCTCAGGCCGCCAAAAGCGATGAGCTGATGCGGGCCTGAAAATCGGCAGCGATGAGGGTATCAAGGGCAGCGCCCACATCGCCTACGCAGAATTGGGGGCCAAGCCGCACAAAGCGGGTCTGCCCCGCCTGACGAACCAGGGCCACCACAGGCACTCGCAGGCCAGCCTCATCCTGCGGTGGCTTGTGACGATGTAGGCACTCGCGCAGGCGGTGCTGAATGGCGATGTCGGCGGCTTGATCGGCGGGTAAATCGACCATCAACAACTGCAGATCATCGATGGAGCGGCAATCCTCGACGATTAATTGCACCCGATCATCGCGGCGATCCACCGAAGCCCACACCAGCAAGCGCGCATCCACCATTAGGTGGTCGGCTAAACGGGCATAGCTTTTAGGAAAAACGACCGCCTCACAGCTGCCGGTTAGATCCTCAAGCTGAAGCACAGCCATCCTATCGCCCTTGCGGGTGTTCACCTGTCGCAGCTCAGGCACCATCACAATTGCACTCACCTTGGCTTTGTCGGCCATCACCTCGAGATTGCCGAGAGCCACCGGCGATAGCAACTTCACCTGCTGGGCCAACTGCTTGAGGGGATGGTCTGATAGGTAGAAGCCCACCAACTCCTTTTCCAGGCGTAGTTTTTCTGTGGGGGGATAGTCGCGCACCGGAGCAGCCTTGGGAGCGGTGCTGATATCGGCCAGGCCGGCGGGATCGGAACCGCCAGCAGTATCGGCAGCGGCAGTGGCGCCAAACAAATCAAAGAGGTTGCCCTGACCGCTGGCCCGGTCCTTGGCACGGGAGCTGGCCCAGTCGATCACCAGATCCAGATCCGCCATCAATTGGGCGCGATTGCCCAGAGGCTCGAGGGCATCAAGTGCTCCTGAATGGATTAGGGCCTCCAAGGCACGCCGGTTGAGCTGCTGACCAGGAAGGCGATCGCAAAGCTCAGCCAGGGAGTTGAAACGACCATCGCCAGAGCGGGCCTCAATCAACTGTCGAATCGCCCCATCACCCAAATTGCGAACGGCCGAAAGTCCAAACAGAATTCGATCACCAACGGGTGTGAAATCGATGCCGGAAGCATTTACATCGGGGGGCATCACTTCGATACCCATAGCATTGCAGTTGGCGATATATCGCTGCACCTTGGCCGAGTCACCGGAATTTACGGTGAGCAGCGCCGCCATGTAGGCAACTGGGTAGTGGGCTTTGAGATACGCGGTTTGATAGGTCACCGCGCCATAGGCGGTGGAATGGCTCTTATTGAAACAGTATTCAGCAAATAGAACCATCTGCTCAAATAATGCCTCCGCTATTCGCGGTTCGACGCCACGTTCAGTAGCGCCACTTACAAAAAGGCTCTGGTGTTTCTCCATCTCACTCTTTTTCTTCTTACCCATCGCCCGCCGCAGCAGGTCTGCTTCGCCAAGGGAATAGCCAGCCAATTCTTGAGCGATCTTCATGATCTGCTCTTGGTAAACCATGATCCCATAAGTCTCCTTTAGGATCGGTTCAAGCTTTTCATGGGCTACATCAATTGCCTCTCGACCGTGCTTGCGATTAATGAATTTAGGGATCAGGCCTGCATCAAGCGGACCGGGCCGGTATAGGGCCAAAATAGAAGATATGTCCTCAAGTGATGAAGGCTTGAGATCGCGCACAATCTGGCGCATGCCGCTTGATTCAAGCTGAAAGATGCCCTCCAGATCACCACGGGCAAGCAAAGCGTAGGTACCTGCATCGTTAAGAGGCAGATCATCTGGATCAACCTTAACGCCACTATATTGCTGCACAAGATCGACAGTTTTATCGATCATTGTGAGATTTTTGAGGCCGAGGAAGTCCATTTTCAATAGACCCATCGACTCGACATCTTCCATGAAGTATTGAGTAATCACCTGGCCATCGTTGTTGCGCTGCAGGGGGACCAATTCATCAAGGGGCTCCGCCGCAATTACCACCCCAGCCGCGTGTACGCCAAAGGTCTTGTTTGTGCCCTCAATACGCATTGCCATATCAACCCAGCGCTGTACCACTGGATCTTTTTCATATTTCTCGCGAAATTCTGGCGCCGGTGATTCGGCTCCGATCATTTCCTTGAGCTTGGCAGGTTTGCCTCGCACCACGGGGATCAACTTGGCCAGGCGATCCGCATCGCCATAGGGAATATCGAGTACGCGGGCCACATCCTTGAGCACCGCTTTTGAAGTCATGCGGTTGAAGGTGATGATCTGGGCCACCTTCTCTTCGCCATAGCGCTTAGTGACGTAGTCGATAACTTCGCCACGCCGCTCGATACAAAAATCCGTATCAATATCAGGCATCGACTTGCGCTCAGGGTTCAAGAACCGCTCAAACAGCAAGCCATTGGTAACCGGATCAATGTTGGTGATCCCCAGGGCGTAGGCCACCAAGGAACCAGCCGCTGAACCACGGCCCGGTCCCACAGGTATGCCGTTGTCTCGGGCAAAGCGGATGTAGTCCCACACCACCAGGAAGTAGGTGGGAAAACCCATCTGCTCCATTACCTGGAGCTCAAAGGCGAGGCGATCGCCGTAGTGGGGTTCGAAGCCAGCGCCACTATCCAGCCGCAGACGCTGCCGGAGGCCCTGCTCGGCCACCTCAGTGAGATAGCTCACCGCTGTGTGCCCCGCTGGGATCGGGAAGCGGGGCATCTGATAGCGGCCGAGGATGTCGTAGGCCTCCACCTTTTCGGCCACCTTGGCTGTGTTGGCCACAGCCCGCTCGATCAGCTCGGCAGGAAGATGGTCATTGAACAGGGAGAGCATCTCTGCCTCCCCCTTGATGTATTCGGTTCCCGTGTAGCGCAGGCGTTTCACATCGCTGATCAACTTGCCCGTAAGCACGCAAAGCAGCGCGTCGTGGGCTTCTACGTCGTTGGCACTGAGGTAATGGGCATCGTTGGTGGCGATCAGCTCAATGCCCAGCTCGGCAGCGATGCGGGCAATGCCGGTGTTGACGATGCGATCTTCGATGCCGCCATGATCCTGGATCTCCAGGTAGAAGTCGTCGCCAAAAGTGCGTTGATACCAGCTGGCAACCTCCCGCGCCGCATCGGGCCGGCCCTGCAAAATCGCCTGGGGAATTTCGCCTCCCAGGCAGGCAGTTGCCACGATTAACCCTTCGCTGTATTGGCTCAACAATTGCTTGTCGATACAGGCACGGGCAAAGATGCCCCGGCCGCGCATGCCGCGTAGGTGACTGATGCTGGTGAGCTTCACCAGGTTGCGATAGCCGACCGCGTTCTTGGCCAGCACCACCAGGTGGTAGCGCTTCTCCTTTTTCTGCTGGGGGTCATCAATGGAGCCATTGATGACATACATCTCATTGCCGATGATCGGCTTGATCCCGGCCTTGGTGCAGAGCTTGAGCAGCTCGATGGCGCCATACATCACACCGTGGTCGGTGAGTGCAAGGGCTGGCATGCCCAGCTCCACAGCCCGATCCACCATCGCCGGCAACTGGCTCGCCCCGTCTAGAAGGCTGTAGTCGCTGTGGTTGTGGAGCGGAACGAAGGCCAAGGGCAGGTCTAGCCGGAAGGCATCGGAAGCCTCCCCAAACTAGGCGACCACGCAAGATCCAGTGTCATTTGCGCCCCATAACAGGGCAAAACCACTAGATCTGGGGCCAGCGCCTAGGGCACCAATGGGGCCACAGGGCGAGCCAGCATCACCTGGGCAGCCAGTTCGTATTGGTGAGCCACCTGAAGCAGGCGCGGCTCTTCAAGCACCCCCGTGATCAGCTGCAGACCAATCGGCAGGCCCTCGAGATCAAAACCGCAGGGCACATTGATGGCAGGCAGGCCAGCCATGTTTGCCGGGATCGTGAGCAGGTCGGCGAGGTACATGGCCAAGGGGTCGTCGCTGTGGGCGCCAAAGCCAAAGGCCGTGGTGGGCGAAGTGGGGGTGAGCAGCACATCCACTGCTTCAAAAGCCCGGTCGAAGTCACGCCGGATCAAGGTGCGCACCTGCTGGGCTTTCTTGTAGTAAGCGTCCACATATCCGGCCGAGAGGGCGTAAGTGCCAATCAGGATGCGGCGCTGCACCTCGTCGCCAAAGCCCTCAGCCCGGCTGCGGGCAGTCATCTCGGCCAGGCTGGTGGCATCCGGGGCCCGGTAGCCGTATTTGACACCGTCGTAGCGGGCCAGGTTTGCAGAGGCCTCCGAAGGCGCAATTACGTAGTAGGTGGCGATGCCGTCGTTGAAGCGGGGGCAGCTCACATCCACCAGCTCGCAGCCCAGGGCCTCCAGCTGGGCGGCAGCCGCCAGCACCGCAGCCTTCACCTGGGGATCAAGGCCCTCAGCCTCGAAGCACTCGCGCACCATGCCCACCCTCAAACCAGCAACAGGCTTGTCAAGGGCGGCGACGTAATCGGGCACCGGGGCCTGCAGGCAGGTGGCATCGCGCGGATCCGCGCCGGCGATCACCTGCAGCAGCTCGGCCGCATCCGCCACCGAGGTAGTGAACGGGCCGACCTGATCGAGGGAGCTGGCAAAGGCGACCAGGCCGTAGCGGCTGACGCGGCCATAAGTGGGCTTCAATCCCACCACTCCGCAGAAGGAGGCGGGCTGGCGAATCGACCCACCGGTATCGGAGCCAAGGGCAGCGATGCACTCGCCTGCAGCCACTGCGGCGGCGCTGCCACCGGAGCTACCACCAGGCACCCTGTCTGGATTCCAAGGGTTGCGGCTGGGGCCGAAGGCTGAGGTCTCGGTGGAGCTGCCCATGGCGAACTCATCGAGGTTTGTCTTGCCAAGCAGGACAGCTCCCGCCTGCCAGAGGCGGTCGGTAACAGTGCTCTCGTAGGGGGGCACGAAGTGCTCCAGCATGCGGCTGGAGCAGGTGGTGGTAACCCCCTTGGTGCAGAGGTTGTCCTTGATCGCAAGAGGAATACCTGCCAGCGGTGGCAAAGCTTCTCCAGCGGCGCGCCGGGCGTCGATACGGTCCGCATCTGCCCTGGCCCGCTCGGCAGTTACCTCGAGATAGGCGTGAACAGTGGGATCAACCGCCTGGATGCGGGCCAGATGGTGTTCGGTGAGTTCACGGGCTGAAACCTCACCCTTCTCCAGTTGTTGACGCCATTCGACAATCCCCTGTTCGCGCGAATCAGCGATGCCCATCAACCCTGTGGCCAGTTGAATTGGACGCTATCAGCCAGCGGCAACAGCCCCTAGGCCTCAGTCGAGCTCGGTGAGCGGCTCGCCCCTACGGGTGCGCATTAACTGGTGATCCAGAGAACCGGGAGATTCGGCCCGTAGGTCGTTCAGAAAAGCCGGCAGCTGGCTTTCCAGCGTGCCGCGCCGCACGAAGGGGCCAAACCAATAAACAGCGTTGGGAGAGTGGGTTTCTACCCGTGCCCACCAGGCCAGGCCCAAACCATTGGCGCAGCTGCGCACTGGCCACAGCAGGGGATTCATGGGGCAGGAGCGGCTTGCTCTTCATTCTGCCCGGCGTCGGTACCGGGACTGAGGGGGGGCGTCACAGTTGAATATCCCCAAGGAAACCAGATCTGGCGGCTGGTTCCATGCCCAGGTCAATGACCGGGTCCTGGTTGGCCGGAATCTCGGCAACAATCGGCTGCTCTGCCATTTGGTCTTCCGGTTGCCCTGGCTGATCCGCTGGCTGAATTTCGGGCTCCAGCTCAGGCTCTTGATGGTCCAAAAGCTCAGCAGAGCTATCCGGCTGGCTAGCGGCTGGAGCGGGCAGCTGGGGGCGCACCAAACGGGGTGCGGGCTGGGAACCACTCAAACCCTTCATCCAGCCACGCCGTGCCACCTCGTAGAGCAGCAGGGCGGTAGCCACAGAGGCGTTAAGGCTTGGTGTGGCGCCACGCAGGGGAATACGCACCAGCTGATCGCAGTTGCGGCGGGTGAGCATGGAGAGACCATCACCCTCAGAGCCGGTGACTATGACCAAAGGTCCCTCTAGATCGGCCTCCTCCAGGCTGACGGTGCCCTCGGCTGCCAAACCCACTACCCGATAGCCCTCCTGCTTGAGGGTGTCGAGGGCGCGGTTGAGATTGACCACCCGTGCCACAGGCAAGTGCTCAAGAGCTCCTGCCGCAACCTTGGCCACCGAGCCGGTAAGTCCAGCGCTGCGGCGCTGGGGCAAAACCAGGCCGTGGGCACCGAGGGCTTCGGCACTGCGCACAATCGCACCAAGATTCTGGGGGTCGGTAAGACCGTCTACCGCCATCAACAAGGCCGGCTCGCCAATGGTTGCGCAGCCCTCCATCAGGGTCTGCAGATCAAGGGTCTCCGCTGCCGCTGTCTGCAGGGTGATGCCCTGGTGCACGGCACCACCGGTGAGCTGACCAAGGCGCGCCCAGGTGACCTCCTCAACCAGCACGCCCGATGCCTTGGCCTCGCGCAGCAGCTGCAGAAACTTGGGACTAAACCGCATTTCTGGGGTGCACCAGACGCGGTGAATCGGTCGACCGCTCTCCAGTGCCGCCTGGGCCGGGTGGCGGCCCCAGATCAAATCGGCGCTGGGATCGACGCTGTGGCGCTCGGCATCACCGCTAGGGGGCAAGCTATCTGCGTCGACGATCAGCGGCTTGGCGGCGAACCTGCCAGTCGCGGGGCGGCTTCCAGTACCAAAACGTCGACCATCAGGGCGCCCACCTCCTTCAAAGCGCCCGCCCCCTTCAAAGCGACGGCCCTCTGGGCGAGCGGAGTCGGGACGGCGGCCCTGGGGACGACCTTCAAAGCGACCCCCGGGTCGCCGCTCGTAGGGCTTGCTGTCTGAGCTGGAGCGATCGCTGGAAAAACGGGGAGCAGGCGGACGGTCGAAGGAGGGACGCTCACCGTCACCACGCCGTTCAAAGGGGCGGCGCTCGCCGCGACTACTGGGGCGCTCGGCTGGCCCATCGCGGCGGGGCTGGAAGCGGGATACACCGCGGGGGGCGGGACGGGCACCGGTCTCGCGCCGTGGCTCCCGATCTCTTGGCCCTTCTCGGCCCTCCCGGCCCTCCCGGCCTTCTCTGCCCTCACGGCCTTCACCAGCTCCATCGCGGCGCCATTCAGGCTTAGGACCGCTGAAGCGGGGTGGGCGGCCAGCCGCCCCGCGGGCGCCGCCCCCCGTCCGCTTCTCGGGACGGCGTTCAAATCGTGGGCTCATGGCGTTGTCTGCAGGTTATGGATCGATCTCCTTCAAGTGATCTAGCAGCTCGGCTAACCGGGCAGGCTCGTGGAGAAACAACCAACCAAGCAGGGCCTCAAGGCCCGTTGCCTGGCCATAGGCCGCCGCATCCCCCCGCCGGGGCCCCCTGCCTGCCCGATTGCGGCCCCGGCGCACCAGGTCTCGCTCCGCCTCAGTGAGCTGCTGATCAAGCTTCTCCAGTGCCAGGGCCTGGGCATCGGCACGCACTACCTGCACAACCTCCTGATGCAGGGTGTGGGAGCGCCCTGGACGCTGACAGCGCTGCAGGCGCTGATGAAGCTCCCAGACCGCATCACCCAGCCAGGCCAGCTGTAGCGGGCCTAATTCGGCCTGGGGAGGATGGGGGGCGAGGCCAGCTAGCCAGCTCGAAGCGGGCCGCAGCTCAGCCTTTCCCGACTCAAGCGGCGAGGTTGCCAAGGGCTGTTTCGAGGTCGGACTGAAGGTGCAGAAATTCTTCTAGGCGCACCAGCTTCACGGTTTGAACAACCCGGGCGTTACCAACCACCAGAAACTTCTGCCGATCGCTGTTGCACTGCTTGGCGAGCTGGACTAAAGCGCCAAGACCGGACGAGTCGAGGAAGTCGATGTGGCTGAGATCGATCACCAAAGGCTGACCATTGCCGCGGTGAGAGGCAACAAATTCCCCGAACTGTTTGTCGGAGTAGGCATCCAGCTGGCCAGTGAAGCGGAACAGCTGGCAGTGGGCCTGCTGCTCGAAGCCCCCTCTCAGGGACACCGTCAATCGCTGCAGGTCGTTGATGGCTCCAGTCCTCGATCTGTTCTGGGGCGAAGTGTAGAGAGCAAATTTGCCGCTGCAGAAGACGCAACAAAAGTGCGTCAGCGGCGGCTGGCCATCAGGGCGGCGAAGCGCGCGAAGTGATGGTCGGCGTCGTGGGGGCCGGGACTGGCCTCCGGGTGGTACTGAACGCCAAACACCGGTGCCTCAAGCAGCTCCAGTGCGGCCACGGTGTGGTCGTTGAGGTTGTAGTGGGTTACCCGCACTCGGTCGGCGGGCAGGGATTCGGGCACAAGGGCAAAACCATGGTTTTGGCTGGTGATCTCCACCTGGCCTGGGCTGCCGCAAGGGTGATTTAGTCCGCGATGGCCGTAGCCAAGTTTAAAAGTGGTGCCTCCTAGGGCCAGCCCCAGGATCTGGTGGCCAAGGCAGATGCCAAACAGGGGGAGATTGGGCAGGGCGATAAGGCCTTTGGCGAGCTCAATAGCGGAGCTAACGGCGGCCGGATCGCCAGGGCCGTTCGATAGGAAAACTCCCTCGGGCTTGTAACTGAGAACCTGCTCCAAGCTGGCATCGGCTGGAAGCACGGTCACCTCGCAGCCGTGGGCCGCCAGACGCTCGAGGATCGCCCGCTTGATGCCGAAATCAATGGCCACCACCCGGTAAGGGCGATCGGGCTGGGCTTGCGTGCGGGCATCAAAAGCCACCCCACAGGGTTGATCCCAGTGATAGGGATTAGGGGTAGTAACAGATGCAGCCAGGTTTAGGCCCTGCATCGAAGGGGCCGAGCGCACTTGATTAAGCAGGGCCGAAGCCGAAGTGCCATCACTGCAAATTGCGCCGTTGATTGCGCCGCCATCCCGCAAATGACGCACCAGAGCTCGTGTATCAATGGCGCGAATTCCAACTACTCCATGGTGGAGCAGCCAGCCATCTAGATCACCCTCTGAGCGCCAGCTACTCGAACAAGGTGAAAGCTGGCGGGCGATCACCCCGCGCACATGGGGGCGATCCGCTTCCTGATCGGCGTCGTTGACCCCGGTATTGCCCAGTTCGGGGTAGGTGAAGGTGACCAACTGCCCGGAGTAACTCGGATCGGTCATGACCTCCTGATAGCCGGTCATACCGGTGTTGAACACCACTTCTCCTATGGCCGTGCCCCGGGCCCCGAAGGCCTCACCGCGCAGCACGGTGCCGTCGGCCAACACCAGCAAGGCAGTGGCAGCGGGCTCGCTCACGGGTTCAGGGCAGTTGGTTCGATCATCCCGCAACGGGGGCTGGCAGGGCGGCGCGCAGCCGCTCTAGAGCTTGCCAGCCAGCTCCAGCGGCAATGGCCTGCTGGGCGAAACTCAGGCCAGCGGCGACGGAGTCGCTCAAACCAGCGGCCCATAGCACCAGCGCCGCGTTGAGGGCCACCACATCAGCCTGGGCGCGGCTACCTCGGCCCTGGAGCACGGCTTCGAGGATGGCTTGGTTGGTGGCGAGATCTCCGCCCGCCAGATCGGTGATCGGGGCAAGCTGCAAGCCCAAGGCCTCCGGATCAAGCTGATCGCTGCTCACAACTCCAGATTCCACCAGCCGCAGCGAATTAACTCCAGCCAGGGAGGCCTCATCCAAGCCGCCCTGACCATGCACAACCACAGCTCTGCGCAGCCCCAGCCGGGCCAGGGCCTCAGCCATCGGATCGAGCAGATCAGGCCGGGCCACCCCGAGCACCTGGGCCTCGGGCCGCAGGGGATTTACCAATGGGCCGAGCAGATTGAAAACAGTCCGCACGCCCAGGCTGCGGCGCAGGGGGGCCAGCCCCACCAGCGCCGGATGCCAACCAGGAGCAAACAAAAAAGTCACCCCCGCAGCGGGTAAGGCGGCAATCACCTGCTCCTGGGGAGCCTGCAAATGAATGCCCACTGCCTCCAGCACATCGGCTGAGCCCACCCGACCACTGGCACTGCGGTTGCCGTGTTTGGCCACGTGGGCGCCACAGGCGGCCGCCACAAACGCCACAGCCGTTGAAATATTGAAGCTGTCGGCCCCATCGCCACCGGTGCCACAGGTATCAACAAGCGCAAGAGCAGGGCGGGAGGCCGGCATCGGACAGGCCTCCCGCAATACCTCGGCCATCGCCGCCAGCTCCTCGCCACTCACACCCTTGGCCCGCAAGGCGGCCAGCAGCCCTCCGGTGAGCACTGGATCGATCTGTTCGCTCAGCCAACCCTGCATCAGCGCCGTGGCCTGCGGGGCCGACAGCGATTCGCCATTGAGCAGCTGGTCCAACAGGGCAGGCCAGGACTGAACAGTGGGCATAGGTAGTAAAAAGCCCGGGTGCAAAGCACACCGGGCCGGGTGATGGGGACATCTCCACTATCACCCGAAGAAGGGGGAAATGGCGATGGCTGCCTTAGCAAGATGTCAGTTCTGCTCCTGGTCAGCGGTGTCAAAGCTGGAGCCCACCGCCTCAGTCGCCGCTGAAGCGGGCCGAAAACCTTTTGCCCAGATTGCCTGGGTGCGGCTGTGCAGATCTTCACGGCTAATGCCCCACAGGCGCAGGGTCTTGGCCAGATCTGAGCTGAGATCACGGGCACCGGGAAAGGCCTCGTAGCGCATCAACAAGCGGGCGGCATCAACCAGGTGGTGGTCGGCTGGCACCTCCGCGGCAAGCAGCCGATCCACCACATCGCGATCCGTGGCGTAGAGGGGATGACTTTGATCGTTGCTGCCGGATTGGGATGGAGCGGAAGCCATGGCGCAGCTATTGCTGAGGCCAGCCTGCCGGAAAAGCAGCTGCCTAGGTTGGGAGCACCTGTGAAAACGGCCCCTGATGGGAGCCATACGGCTGGATCTGATCCGTCGCTACCTGCGGCCCCATCGCAAGGTGGTGTTAATCGGCGTCGCCGCCCTGGTGGTGGTGAACCTGCTGAGCGTCTCCATTCCCCTGCTGGTGCGGCGGGTAATCGACGACCTGCAGGATGGTTTTGCACTTCAAGACGTGCTGGCTCAGGCGGGGCTGATCGTCGCCCTGGCCACGGTGATGGGGGCGGTGCGGCTCTACTCACGCATGCTGGTGTTTGGGGTAGGCCGGCAGGTTGAGGCCGAGCTCAAGCAACAGATTTTTGATCACCTGCTCAAGCAGGAGCCCGGCTGGGTGCAGACCACCGGCAGCGGCGAGGTGATCAGCCGAGCCACCTCCGACGTCGAAAACGTGCGCAGGCTGCTGGGCTTCGCCGTGCTCAGCCTCACCAACACGGTGCTTGCCTACGCGCTCACCTTGCCAGCGATGCTCTCCATCGACGCCTGGTTGACCCTGGCGGCGGTGGGGCTCTACCCACTGATGTTGATGGTGGTGCGCCTGTTTGGCGGTCGCATGATGCGCCAGCAACGCCGCCAGCAGGAGGCCTTGGCCTCCTTAAGCGACCTGATCCAGGAGGACCTTTCCGGCATCAGTGCCATCAAGATCTACGGCCAGGAGAGCACCGAGCAGACCGCCTTCGCCGGTCGCAACCGCATCTACCGGGATGCGGCCCTGAATCTGGCCCGCACCCGCAGCACCCTGTTCCCGCTGCTGGAGGGCATCTCCTCAATCAGCCTGCTACTGCTGCTCGCCTTGGGCAGTGGCCAACTTGAAAGTGGCCGCCTCAGCATCGGCGACCTTGTCGCCCTGATTCTGTTTGTGGAGCGGCTGGTGTTCCCCACAGCCCTGCTTGGGTTCACCCTCAACACCTTCCAAACCGGCCAGGTGAGCCTGGAGCGGGTCGAGGAGCTGCTGCGCCGGCGGCCCTTGATCGTTTCTTCAACTTCACCAACTCCCCCAGCCAAGCCCGGTCGGGGGGCTGTGGAGGCCCGCGGCCTCACCGTGCGCTATCCCAACGCTCCTCGGCCGGCCCTGGTAGACGTCAGTTTTGAGCTCCACCCCGGTGAGCTTGTGGCAGTGGTGGGCCCCGTGGGCTGCGGTAAAACCACCCTGGCCCGCGCCCTGGGGCGCATGGTCGAGGTCGAGGCCGGCCAACTGTGGCTAGATGGGGTCGACATCACCGCTCTGGATTTAGCTGACCTACGGGGCCAGGTGGGCTTAGTGCCCCAAGAGGGCTATCTGTTCACCGCCAGCCTTGCCGACAACCTGCGATATGGCGAGCCTGAGGCGCCGTTGGAGCGGGTCGAGGCAGCAGCTCGCCAAGCCAGACTTGAGGGTGACATCAAGGGATTTCCCGACGGCTATCAGACCCTGGTGGGGGAGAGAGGCATCACCCTGAGCGGCGGCCAGCGACAACGCACAGCCCTGGGGCGGGCCCTACTGGTACGAACCCCCCTGTTGGTGCTTGATGACGCCCTGGCCAGCGTCGATAACACCACCGCCGCCGAGATCCTGCGCACCATTCGCAGCGAGCAGGCAAACGCCCAGTCCAATAACCAAGGCCTGGGTCGCACCGTGCTGATGATCAGCCACCAGTTATCGGCCGCTGCCGCCTGTGATCGAGTGCTGGTGCTCGAAGAGGGCCGGCTGGTGCAGCAGGGCCACCACAGCGAGCTACTGGCTGAGCGCGGCACCTACCGTCGCCTTTGGGATAGGGAACAGGCAACGGAGCAGCTGAAGGCGGCCGGCTGATCTCAATACTTGTTGAGCTGTTCAGCCAAGTTGCCCATATGGGGCTTAGGTGGATGGTGTCGCCCAAGCGTTCGCCCAGGAGCATCCATGGAGCCCGTTGCCCCGATTACCGGCTTGCCCTACCGGCTGCGCTGCACCCTCACCTTCGGCGACATCTA
Organism: Cyanobium usitatum str. Tous; assembly: GCF_963920485.1. Taxonomy (NCBI): domain Bacteria; kingdom Bacillati; phylum Cyanobacteriota; class Cyanophyceae; order Synechococcales; family Prochlorococcaceae; genus Cyanobium; species Cyanobium usitatum. The sequence goes on from NZ_OY986431.1 coordinate 1,072,985, forward strand.
CGGGCAGATTTTGATCTGGATGCTGGTGATCTTCGCCAGCCTGGCGTCTGGCTTGGCCTTGATGGGGGCCAGCAAACCGATCTTTGCCCTTGTAGGAGTGGGACTGATCCTGGTGCTTTCCCTGCCGTTCCTGCTGTTCGCCTTTACCACCACCCTCCTCAACCACATTGCCTTTGAGCCCGACGCGGCAACTAAAGGGACTGTCTAGGCTCCGATTTAATTGCAGTTAGCAGCGTGTTCGGCCTGTTTCAGAACACCCCTCAGGCCCAAGCTCCCCACGTTGTGCTGGGCACCCCAATTGATGCAGCCGTAAAGGTCGGCCAGGCAGAGGCAGTTTTCGGTTGCGGCTGCTTTTGGGGGGCCGAAAAGGGCTTTTGGCGCCTGCCTGGGGTGGTTACAACAGCGGTGGGCTACGCCGGCGGCTCAATCCAGCAACCCAGCTACGACCAGGTTTGCTCCGGAAGCACAGGTCACAGCGAGGTTGTTCGGGTGGTCTGGGAAACGGCCCTGATCGATTTCAGCGATTTGCTGAAGCTGTTCTGGGAATGCCACGACCCCACCCAGGGGAATCGCCAGGGCAATGATCGGGGCAGCCAGTACCGCTCGGTGATCTATGCGGATGATCCTGGTCTGCTGGCCTTAGCAGAGGCCAGCCGCGACGCTTACCAAGCCCTGCTGAGTAGCGCTGGCTTTGGGGCGATCACCACTGAGTTGCGCAGCAACCAAACCCTTTGGTATGCGGAGCCCTATCACCAGCAATATCTAGCCAAACCAGGCAGCAGGCCTTACTGCTCGGCCCAGCCAAGCGGACAAAGGCTCGGTGAATTTGCGGGCTCGGCCTACAAGCTCGATCCAAGGGTGTGGTCTTCCTATGACTGGACTGTGGCCCACTGCGTGCTTCGGGGGGACAATGCCCCCATCCAGCTGGCCTAAGCATGTCCATGCCGCTGCTTGCCGCTGCCTTGCTCTCAATGGGGTCGCCTTGGTGGGAGGACTACGGCATCACCGAACAATTCATCTGCCCCGATCAGAGCCGGGTCACCTTGGAGCGCAATGACGCCCAAGCTTCCCTGCTCACCGGACGCTTCCGCTCCACCATGTTTCGTGAGGCCTCAGACCTACCAGGCATCCGTTACCGCAACGAGCAACTGACCTTGGTGCTCAGGGGCGATGTGCTGACTATGGAGCAGCAATTCAAAAGGTTGGAGTGCCTGCGCACACAGCAGGTATGAGTAGGACAGCGCTGTGAACCCCTTACCCGATCGCCTAGTAATTCTTGGCTTACTTATCACCCTGGGGCTCTGCTTTGCTCTGATCTTCTGGAGCGTCAAGCTGAACCCGAGGCCCGAACCCCAGCTGCAATGGCGGGATAGGCCCTCCGCTCAGCCGGCTGGCTGGCAGAACGACCCCAAGGCCCCGCTGCTTTGAGCAAGCTCGAGCCCAGGCCACGCAAGCGCCCCCTGCATCCGCTGCCTAAGGGGCTTGTGGAGCTCTACGGGTTGCTTGCCGTGTTGTTTGTGCTAGTGCCTGAGTGGATGGCTGGCGGCGCCCTGCTGAGCTTCTCAGCCAATCGCAAGGGTTCCGACCTGCCTGCGGCCTCAGCCGTATGGAGCCGCTTGCCCGAATTGCGGCTGGCAAGCCTGGGGGTCGGTGAGCTGCGGCAACTAGCCCGGCGCCTGCGCGTTCCTGGGTATGGGGTTTTGGGACGAGAGCGCCTCACAGAACGGCTGATACGCCGGCTTAAACAGCGCAAAGCGCTGTGGTAACTTCGATCTGCCGGGGCGTAGCGCAGCTTGGTAGCGCACCACTTTGGGGTAGTGGGGGTCGCAGGTTCAAATCCTGTCGCTCCGATTTCGACAATTCACCGATCCAAGGTGACCTTCTTCCATGCCGGCTTCCCCAGCCGGTTTTTTTTATGCGCCAGTCCCGGGTGCTCAGGCCGCTTCTGAATCGGCCTCCACCCTCTGGACCTCAAAAGCCAGGGCCTGGGCCTGGCGTTCGCTTAGGCGACGACTCCAGGCACCCCGCACCGGCTCATTCCAGCGAAAGCCTGCCTGTTTGGCCTTATGCCGCTCTGCATAGGGGAGATTGGCCCGATAGAGCAGCTTTGGCTCCATAGCGGCAGCCAGGAGATCTTCGAGGTTGGCGCAACGCTCCAATACCTGAACTAGATAGGTGCAATCGGTAAGGGCTCGATGGGCAGCCCACACCGGCACCCCGTAGGCCAAGGCCAGATCGCGCACCGAAGGGGCCGGCCTCAGGTGCCGCTCCGGTGGCCACTCGATATCGTCCATCGAGCAGATCCAAGGCTTGTCAATTGGCGGCAGCGGTCCAAGCCCAAACCACTTGGCATCAAAGGCTGCGTTATGGGCTAGCACCGCATCTGCATCCGCGAGCAGGGCAAGGAAATGTTTCAGGCCCGCCTGCCAGGGCTGGGGGAGTCTGGTCACCTCTGCAGCAATGCCATTGACATGCTCCGCCGGGTTGGCAGCGGCTGGCAAAAGAAAGGAAACCTGGCTCAATACCGACCTAGTGGGTACATGAAACAGAACTGCTCCAACCTCGATGCACTGGGCTAAAACCGGCTCCAGCCCCGTGGTCTCCGTATCCAGGATCAGCAGGTTGATGGGTGCTGATCGAAGTTTTAGATCGTGGTTGGAGGGGCTGGGATCAAGAGCCACAACCTGCTTGGGCTGGGCCACCAGGCTCAGCAGGTCGCTCTGCTGCCAGAGGCTGGGCTGTTCCTCGATCGGGCCAGTCACATCTGCTTGCGTTGCTCAGCCCATCGTCCCAGCTCAGCGCTAGAAAAACCGCAACGACCGGGAATACGACTACGGCTACCTGGACACCTGCCTAGGGTAAAAACGGATGTCCAATTTGATTTAGATGGCACTTGCCGCCGGAGATCGAGCCCCCCTCGTTGCCCTTAATGATCAAAACGGTGAGGGGCGCCGCAGCGATCAGTTAGGCGGCAAGGCATTGGTGCTGTTCTTCTATCCAAAAGACGACACCCCAGGCTGCACCGCTGAAGCCTGTGCCTTCCGCGACAGCTACGCCGACCTCCAGGCCCTGGGAGCTGAGGTGTGGGGTGTCAGCGGCGACGATCAGTCCAGCCATCAACGCTTTGCCAGTCGTCACGACCTGCCCTTTCCGCTTCTGGTGGACCAAGGCAACGCCCTACGCAAAGCCTTCGGAGTTCCAAATGTGCTTGGGTTGCTGCCAGGCCGGGTCACCTACGTGATTGACGGCGAAGGCGTTATTCGCCATGTGTTCAACAACCTCCTTGATGGCGCAGCCCATCGCAACGAAGCGCGGGCGGGCTTGCAACGCCTCGCCCTCTGACCATGACGGGCTGGCGGCAGCGCGGTGATATCTGGCAACTGGAGGCCGAGCGGCCCAGCCGCGGCACGATCGAATTCATCGGCGGCAGTTATCTGGCGGCCACCCCCCAACTCAGCTACCGCCGCCTTCTGGAGGCACTAGCGGCTAAGGGCTGGCGGATTAGGGCCTGGACCTATGTGCCTGGCTTCGACCACCAGGATCAGGCCAATACCGCCTGGCGGCGGTTCCGCCAGCTGCGTGATGGGGATGGAGCAGGGGGCGACTCCAGCAGGCTGATGTTGCGACTTGGTCACAGCCTGGGCTGCAAGCTGCACCTGCTGGCACCTGATGGGGGGAGGGGCGCTGCTGGGCTGGTGGCCTTGAGCTTCAACAACTTCTCAGCCGAGCGCTCCATACCCCTGCTGGCGGAGCTCGGGCAGCAGTTCAAGTTTCGTAGCGAGTTCAGTCCCTCACCGGAGGAAACCCTGCAGCAGGTGGCGCGCACCTATCTCCAACCCCGCAACCTATTGGTGCGCTTCAATCGCGACCAGATCGACCAAAGCCAGCGGCTGCTGGGGGTGCTGCAGGGTCGTGCTGGAGATGCCAGCCGGCTGAAGGAATTCCCGGGCGATCATCTCGCCCCCGCTAGCGCAGGACTGCGACAGACCCTGCTAGGCCAGTGGGCCGACGATCCCACTAAAAAAAGAGCCCTAGATGGCATCGCAGCGGCGGTTGATGGCTGGGCAAGCAGCTCGTAATGGCCGAGACGTTCCTACTAGGGTACACAATTACAGGTATCAGTCGGGGACTAGCTCCGACGCATGAGCCAGCCTGAATGGTCACTTCTATGGATGGTGAGAGCTGGGTGCAGGTAGGCGCCTCTTCGTTAAACGACACCGGCCAGGCCTTTGAGCAGGCAATGCAAGCTCTGCAGTGCCCCCAGGATCCCAAATTGATCGTGGCTCTGATTGCACCAAATTTCGATTTGGCGGCGATAGCCGAGCAGCTACATGGGACCTTTCCCCATACCCAGGTGATTGGTTGCACAACATCTGGAGAAATCACCCCATACGGGGCAGCGGCCAATGCCTTGGTGCTGTGGGCCCTCGGTGGCTCGGCAATCGAGGTGAGTACAGGTTCAGGTCAGGGTGATGAGCAAGGCCTGCGCCAGGCTGCAACCGAGGCCGCCCACTGCCTGGACCATCTGGAGCATCGGGCCAATACGATCTTGATCGTGCTCTCCGATGGCCTTTGTGGCGATCAAATGGATGTGGTTCGGGGCGCCTACGACGTAGCAGGAATCGACGTTCCCCTGGTGGGGGGATGCGCAGGTGACAATCTAGCCATGCGCCGAACCCGGCAGATCCACGGCCGGAGGGTTATGAGTCAGGCAGTGGTGGCAGCAGCCGTTAGTTCCGACCGCCCCTTAGGGATCGGCGTAAGCCACGGCTGGACCCCAGCAAGCGAGCCCATGCTGGTTACTGGGAGCAAGGGAAACATTTTATCCACTTTGGAAGACAAACCAGCCCTTGATATATATCTAGATTTCTTCAATCCGGGAGATGTTATTTCAACAGACCCTGCAGCATTTGCCAAATTTGCAGCAACTCACCCCATTGGCATTCGCCGGCGCGACAAGATTGAGATGCGCCACATCACCGGATTCAACCTCGATAGCCGCGAACTGATCCTGGTGGCAGAGGTTCCCCAGGGGGCCTTGGCCTTCCTGACCCAAGGAGATTTCGACTCGGTTCTTAATGCGGCAGCCCAGTCCTGCACTACAGCTCTCGAAGCCCTTAATGGGCTGCCACCAGTCGGACTACTAATGTTCGACTGTGTCTCACGACGGGCAGTATTTACAGAAGAGCGGATACACGAAGAGACTGACTTGATCACCAGTACTTGCGGAGCTGTCCCGATGGCAGGGTTTTACACCTATGGAGAAATTGCCCGCACCAAGGGCGCCGGTGGCTTTCATAATCAAACCCTCGTAACTCTGGCTATCGGCTGATGGAGACCTCCTGGTCCCTGCACGTGCTTTCGGAGATCCTCTCAGCTTTCTCCACGGAGGATCCAGATAATCTCCGCAATGTGCTCAACCGGGTGGCCGAATCCGTTGATGCCGAAGTAGCCGCAATCATCTGCAATCGATCAATTAACTGGTGCATAGGACTATCAGAAGAAGACCAACAACTGCTTCTGGAGGAGTTAAACAACCATCCAAGCGATATAAATATCCGCTCAGGCACCCTGCGCACCTGCTGGGCTCCTATGGGGCCAAGGAACCAGCTGTTTGTGGGCCGCCTCGGCGAACGCTTTGACTTGGAGGAACGTTCCCTGCTGAGAGCAATGGCACGTAGTATCGAACTAAGTATGAAAATGCTTACGGCTGTTTCGTCAGAAAGAAGTGCGCGTAAAAACGCCCTTTTTCAAGCTACTCATGACGCGCTTACGGGACTGCCCAATCGGCGCATGGTGCTGGACCGCCTGCAGGCGACGATTGATCATCTGTCAGCAGATGACTCCCTTTTAACGGCGGTGCTGTTTATCGATATTGATCGCTTCAAGTGGATCAATGATGCACACGGACACAGCGCCGGCGATCAACTACTTATTCATGTAAGCCATATCCTTAAGCAAGCAGTTCGTCATGATGATTTAGTCGGTCGTCTATCGGGGGATGAATTTATCGTTATCACTCGTACTAGCCACCAAGATGACGCCAGTCAATTAGCCAGCCGGATTATTGAGGCAATCCGCCAGCCGCTGAAGGTTGCTGGCTCAGAACTCAGCCACACCGTGTCGATCGGCATCAGCTTTGCCCACGTAGGCGATAGCCCATCAACTCTGCTGGAAAACGCGGACATGGCTATGTATCAGGCGAAGGCCTTAGGCCGTGGTCGCCACTCAAGCTTTCATTCGACCATGCGTCTGCAAGCCCAGCAACGACTTTCGCTGGAGGAGGCACTTGGCAACGCAGTGCAGAACGGGGAAAACAAAACTTTTTTACAACCCATCTTTCGCCTCACTGACGAAACCCTCTCTGGCTTTGAAGCCCTATTGCGCTGGCAACATCCCCAACTGGGACTGCTGATGCCAGACACCTTTCTAGAACAAGCCGAGGACAGTGGCCTGATCCAGGAGATAGACATGTGTGTGTTTGCGAGCGCCTGCGCTGCCATCGCCGGGTGGCAGCAAATTCCCGGCCTAAGCGATCTGAGGCTGTCTTCGAACCTTTCTGCCCGCAGCCTTTCCGACCCACGGGTCAAGGGACGTATCAAAGAAATCCTAGAAGCAACAGGGATCAATCCAACTAGTGTTTACCTTGAGATTACGGAAACAACCCTGGTTGAGGACAACGAGTCGACAGTGGCCACCATCAATGCACTGCGAGATCTTGACTTACGACTAGCCATCGATGATTTTGGAACAGGCTATTCATCATTGCTTTATCTAAAGCGTTTTCCAGTAGGTGTTCTTAAAATAGATCGGTCATTTGTGAGCGGATTGGGAAGCAATTCAGAAGACGAGGTGATTGCAACCACAATAATCTCGCTCGCCAAAGCGCTCGAGCTAGAGGTAGTGGCTGAAGGGGTGGAAAATAAGCACCAGCTGGATCGCATGCGCGAACTGGGTTGTGATTACGGCCAGGGTTACTGGTTTGGACGCCCGATCACCATTGAGGCTACGGACGTCGCCATCATCGAACCGCTTCGCCAGTCCCCCTTATCCCTTAACCCCCTAAACCCTTAAAGAGTCGAGCACGGAACGGTCCTCCAAGGTGGAGGTATCACCAGTCACTTCCTGGCCAGAGGCCAGGGCCCGCAGGATGCGGCGCATGATTTTGCCGCTACGGGTTTTGGGTAGGGAATCGGTGAAACGAATCTCATCGGGCTTGGCGATCGGGCCGATCTCTTTAGCCACATGGGCCCGCAACTCGGCAATCAGATCGTCGTCGCCGCAGCGGCCGGCTTCCAGGGTCACAAAGGCCACAATCCCCTCTCCCTTGAGCTCATCTGGCCTTCCCACCACCGCCGCCTCAGCCACGGTGGGATGGCTCACCAGAGCACTCTCAATTTCCATCGTGCCGAGTCGGTGACCACTCACGTTGATCACGTCATCAATCCGGCCCATCACCCAGAAGTAGCCGTCGGCGTCGCGGCGGGCGCCATCACCGGCGAAATACAGGTAGGAGCCATCGGCTGGTCTGATCTCCTCCCAGTAGCTCTTGCGAAAGCGCTCAGGATCGCCATGCACGGTGCGCATCATCCCTGGCCATGGCCTTCGCACTGCCAGGTAGCCCCCGGCATCAGCCGGCTGGGATACGCCATCCATGTCGACGATGTCAGCAGCAATTCCAGGCAGGGGCAGGGTGCAGGAGCCGGGCTTGGTGGGGGTGGCGCCGGGCAGGGGGCTGATCATCACGCCGCCGGTCTCGGTTTGCCACCAGGTGTCCACTACTGGGCAGCGGTCGCCGCCGATCACATCCCGGTACCACATCCAAGCCTCGGGATTGATCGGCTCACCCACGGTGCCGAGGATTCGCAACGAGCTCATGTCGTATTGATCCGGCACGGCGCGGCCTCCCTTCATAAAAGCCCGGATCGCCGTGGGGGCGGTATAGAAAATTGTGCAGCGATGCTTCTGAATTACCTCCCAGAAGGCACCTGGCTTGCTCGGCCTGGGTGCACCCTCGTACATCACCGTGGTGGCGCCATTGGAGAGGGGCCCGTAGACGATGTAGCTATGGCCGGTGATCCAGCCCACATCGGCGGTGCACCAGTGGATGTCGTCCTCGCGGATGTCGAAGATCCACTGGAAGGTGAGGTGGGCCCAGAGGTTGTAGCCGGCGGTCGTATGTACGACCCCCTTGGGTTTGCCAGTGGAGCCAGAGGTGTAGAGCACAAATAGGCGGTCTTCGCTGGCCATGGGCTCGGCGGGGCACTCAGGGCTCTGCCCATCCACAAGCTCGTGCCACCAGTGGTCCCGCCCAGTAGCCATGGCGCAGTCGCCCTTAATCCGCTGCACCACCAGCACATGCTCAACGCTTGGTGCGCCGCCTTTAGCCGCAAGAGCCTCATCCACCGCGGGCTTGAGGGGCACGGGCTTGTCCTTACGGAAGCCGCCATCGGCGGTGATCACCGCCTTCACCTGGCCATCGATCAGCCGATCCCGCAGGGCATCGGCTGAGAAGCCGCCAAACACCACCGAGTGGGGGGCACCGATGCGGGCACAGGCCAGCATGGCAATAGCTGCCTCCGGCACCATCGGCATGTAGAGGGCCACCAAGTCGCCCTTGCCGATGCCAAGAGCCTTTAGGGCATTGCTGGCCTTACACACCTCGGCATGCAGTTGGCGGTAGGTGAAACTGAGGCTGTCGCCGGGCTCCCCTTCCCAGATTAGGGCCGTTTTGTCAGCGCGGGGCCTGGCGAGGTGTCGATCAAGACAATTGAAGGAGAGGTTGGTGGTGCCCCCTGGAAACCACTTGGCGAAAGGCGGATCACTCCAATCGAGCACCGAATCAAAAGGCTCAAACCAGTGCAGCTCACTACGGGCCAGGTCGCCCCAGAAGCCATCGGGATCACTTTCAGCCTTGTCGCATAGGACCCGGTATGCATCCAGAGAGCCAATGCGGGCCGAGGCGGCCAGCTCAGCTGGCGGTGCAAACAACCGTTGCTCCTGGAGCACCGATTCGATCGTCTGGCCCGGTGTGGCATCAGGCATGGGAGGCAGACAAGAAGATGCTGACGGGCAGTTGCTAACGGTCAGTTGCTAACGGTCAGTTGCTAACGGTCAGTTACCAACAAATAATTTTAACCAGCTAGCGCCGCAGTCTCAGACTCCCTGCACCGGCATGTAACGGGACGTCGTGGTGCAGGATAGGTGGATGGGTCCTGCTGCCTGCCTGTTCGATCTCGACGGCCTGCTTCTAGACAACGAACCACTGCAGGCCAGGGCCTGGCATAACGCCGCCGCCCACTTCGGTTGCCAGCTCGGTGCTGAACAGTTGCTCAGCCTCCGGGGCCAGCGCCGGTTGGATTGCGCTGCCCTGGTGTGCCGCTGGATCGCAGCTGCAGGCTCAAATCCCCCCAGTTGTGAGGAGCTGCTGGCCGTGCGCCAACCCCTGGCCGATGCCTTAGTGCCCACCGCTGCCGCAATGGACGGCGCCGCCGAGTTGGTGCAGATGTGTAGGGACCACCTGGTCCCCATGGCCCTCGTCACCAGCAGCTCCCAGGAGGCGGTGCGGCGTAAGGCTGCGCCCCACCGATGGCTGGAGCTGATCCAGGTTCGGGTGTACGGCGATGATCCGGCCCTGGCGGCGGGCAAACCGGCACCGGACCCATTTCTGCTCGCAGCTAAACGGCTTGGCCGCAATCCCGGCGACTGCTGGGCCTTCGAAGATTCAGCCGCCGGTATCGAGGCCGCAGTGGCCGCTGGTTGTCAGGTGTATGCCCTTCTCCCCAGCGAGGCAGGTGCCCAAGCAACACCAGCCGGGGTGTCCCGCCTCAATTCGCTTAGAGATGTGCGCTGGTAGCTGGCTGAGCAGCGTCAGTAGAGGCGACTAAGCACGAAATCAGGCAGGGCCCTCAGGGCGCTGCGCGGTTCGGAGGGGGCTAGCCAATCCAAAGCTTCAGCTGCTTCCTGGGCGAAGCCTTCAGCCAAGGCCCGGGAGCGGGGAATGGCCTCGCAACCCCTCACCAGTTCTAGGGCTTGCTCGAGATCACCTTCCTCACAAAATTCCCGTTCAATCAATCCGGCCAGGGCAGGGCGCTCCTGGAGTGCATATAGGGCCGGAGCGGTTAGATAACCAGAGGCCAGATCGCTTGCCGCTGGCTTGCCTAGCTGCTGATCACTGCCAGTGAAATCGAGAATGTCGTCAACCACCTGAAAGGCCAAACCCAACTGGCGTCCGAAGCGGTAGAGATCATCGAGCTGGGGCCCTGGCAAACCGGTGAGCACCCCAGCTGCCTTAGCACTATTGGCAATAAGGGAGGCTGTTTTGCAGTAGCTCTTTTCGAGGTAGGTCTCGAAGCTCTGGCCGGTGTCGTAGCGGAAAAGACCCTGTTTCACCTCGCCGTCTGCCAAATCCATGATCACCCGGCTGAGCAGCTTCACCACCTCGAGATCATCAAGATTGGCTAGATGCCAGCTGGCCTGGGCGAAAAGGAAATCCCCTGCAAGCACCGCCACTCGGTGATTGAAACGGCTGTGCACCGTGTCAACGCCGCGCCGGGTTGCAGCCTCATCGACAACGTCATCGTGGACGAGCGAAGCCGTGTGGATCATTTCAGTGATCTCAGCCAAGCGCCGGTGGCGGGGGCCCAGCTCACCATCGGGGGCTACTGCCCGCGATAGCAGAAGCACAATGCCGGGTCTCAGCCGCTTACCACCTGCCGCAAACAGATGCTCAGCTGCCGCCTGCAAAATTGGATGACCAGCTCCTATAAGGCTGCGCAAGTCGGCCAGCAGGGCATCTAGATCAGCCTCCACGGGCTGGAGCAGCTCTGCAACCGTTGCCACAACACCTCCGCTGTGGCGAGATCCTAGAAGGCTTGCCCCACCGACCGCAGGTCCACCCGCTCAACGGCAGGCCGGTAACCCAACCAGCGGCTCGCCCCGTCGGAGAAGGCCTCCGCAGATCCACTGACGCAGACCCGGGTGCGCTCGGCTGGGGACACCACCTCCACCGCTGCGAGTTCGCCTTCGGGCATGCCGCCCATGCTCGCCAAAAGGGGCCCTAGGCGCCGCACCGCCGATTCAGCTGGATCAACAAGCCGCACATGGGGAGGCAGCAGGGCCGTGAGCAAGGGGCGCAGCATCGGGTAGTGGGTGCAGCCCAGCACCACCGTGTCGACACCGGCTACGAGTAGGGGCTCCACGTATGCCTTGGCTTCCTCTATTAGGGCTGGAGCCTGGAGATCACCGGCCTCGATCAAGGGCACAAAGGTGGGACAGCCCACCTCGAGCACAGAGGTGTGGGGCCGGCAGGCATGGATTGCCCGCCTGTAGGCACCGCTTGCGGCTGTGGCGGGAGTTGCCAACACCCCCACGCACTCGCTGTTTAGGTCGGCAGCAACGCTGTCGATCAGGCCCACTACGGGAACGCCGGCCTCCGCCACGGCCACATCAAGGGCGAGGGCATTGGAGGTGTTGCAGGCCATCACCAGAACCCCCACCTGCTGGTGGCGCAGCCAGGCCACCACCTCAGCGGCAATGGAGCGAATATCGGCGACGCTGCGCTGGCCGTAGGGAACTCGGGCCGTATCGCCGAGATAAAGGCAGGAGGAATGGGGATAGCGCTCCTGAAGTCGCCGCAACACCGTGAGCCCGCCCAAGCCGCTGTCAAATAGCCCCACCAAGGCGCTCATGGCCGCTCCTGCAGGGCGTTAAGAATCCCAGCGCTCAGAGCTAAGGCCATGCGACGCCGGAAATTGGCATCAGCTAGGCGCCTGGAATCGATTTCTCCGGTGAGAAAGCCCATCTCAACAAGGGCAGAGGGCATCACCGTGCGGCGGATCACGAAAAAGCGTCCAGTGCGCACTCCGCGATCTGGAGTGCCCGGGGATATGGCCACCATCTGCTCCTGCAAGGCCACAGCAAGGCGACGGGAGGGGGATCCCGCACCCTCAAAGAAAAAGGTCTCGATACCGTTTACATCTGGGCGGGCCATGCTCAAGGCATTGGCATGCACGCTCACAAACAGATCGGCGCCACTGCTGTTGGCCAGGGCTACCCGGGGAGGCAGGTCAACGTCCACCTCTGAGGTGCGTGTCATCAACACCTGGACGCCGCGGGCCTGCAATAGCCGGGCAATTTGCAGGCAAACATCAAGTACTACGTCGGTTTCCCGAAGGCCACCAATGCCAACTGCCCCTGGATCGGGGCCCCCATGGCCAGGGTCGATCACCACCTTGAAGCGGCCCCGGGGCACCACCGGCAAGCCATCGGCGGAAAGGGGCGTAGCTGCGGTGGGGAAGAAGTTCTGCTGATCGGTGCCATAGCGGGCGACAGCATCGAAGTCTCCTTCGCCGATGCCAAGCCCAGCTTGGTTGCCAAGGCCCGGCAACTCCATGCGCCAGCGGTCGCGGGAGGTGCCCACCAGGCGTAGGCCAGAGGGATCGAGCTGGGTACCAGGCGCAAATTCCAGCACCAGGCGGGTTGTGAAGCCATCTGGACGGCCAATCCGCACCTCCCGCAAGGCACCACTGCCACGCACAGTGCGTGTGCGCGATGGGGCACCGGGCAGGTCTACCCAGATCCGGGGGCCCCTAAAGCCAGTACCAGCTTCAAAAAAGGCCTGGGGGCGTACATCGATGCTGGTACGTAACTCCAGCTGACCACTGCGGGACACGCGCCAGGCAGCCAGGGAAGAAGCCCAGGCAGGTAGATCGGCCAGCAGCAAAGCAACCGCTGCCAGAGCAGCACTCCAGCGGAATCTGACGGACCAGGGCATCGGGACAGTCAGAACAGGGCCGGCCGGCGGTGCTTAAGGCTGGGCATCTGGGCCCGCACCCTCTGGGCGTGGCCCGGATCGATCGGGGCAATGGCAGCGCTGACACTCACGCCGGCATCTGCCAGGACGGTGCCCCAGGGGTCGATTACCAAGGCATGGCCGTGGCTTTGCCTGCGTCCGTAGTGCTGGCCCGTCTGGGCGGGGGCGACCACATAGGCAGTGTTTTCAATCGCCCGGGCCTGCAGCAGCACCTGCCAGTGGTCCTTGCCGGTAAAAGCGGTAAAGGCGGCGGGCACAAACAAAACATCCGCCCCTGCCTGGGCTAGGTGGCGATAAAGCTCAGGGAAGCGAACGTCGTAGCAGATCGACAGGCCAATCCTGCCAAGACCGGGCACATCAACTACCGGGGGCAGTTGGTCTCCGGGCTGCACCGTGGCTGATTCCCGATAGGTGTTGCCGTCGGGCAAGTCGACATCGAACAGGTGGATTTTGTCGTAGCGAGCCAGCAGCTGGCCCTCCGTTCCTACTAACTCAGCGCGGTTGAAGGTCTGCCCCGCTCCAGCTGGGACGGGGAAGCCCCCACCTAACAAAGTCACTTGATAGCGGCGCGCCATCGTGACAAGGAAGCTGCTGCAGCGCTCCGCCAAAGATGGGGCCAATTCAAGGCGCTGCTCGTCCTCCCCCATGAAGGCAAAGTTTTCCGGGAGCCCGACCAACTCAGCGCCACGACGGGCGGCAAGTTCGATCTGCTCTTCGGCCGACGCGAAATTCGCATCCAGATCCGGCGTGCTTGTGAGTTGCACAGCTGCCGCCAGAAAACTGCCCACCGACTTCCCCAACCATTCCGGCGAACTTTAAGGGAAGTGCCAGGAGGCCTTCCGCGCCCCTGCGATCAGCTGGCCTTAAGCACCCCTGGCTCTGCCTGGAAGGGCACTAGTTGCAGGCTGTCGACAGCTGCGCAGCAAGCAAAATCGGCGTCGTGATCGCCCAAATTGATCAGGCGCTGGCCGTGACTGGCAGTGCGCAAGCAGGTCTCGGTATCGAGGTGCCACTGCTGCCAGAGAGCCAGGGCCGCCAGCATTTCGTCGTTGCCGAAGCTCACGCCGATGTGGGGAGCCACCGCCATCTCAATCGCCGCAGAAGCAACGGCACCGGCAGCGAGGCTGTCTTCGAGGGAATAGTCGCCCTCCCAGCCACTGCCCACGATCCAGACCCGGCTGCACTCCTGCTCCAGCAAACGCCGAGCTACGGCGGTGCGGTTGGGAAGACAGGCCGTCAGCAGCAGCGGCACCGACTTAACTGCCGCTAAGGAGCGGGTGCCATTGGTGGTGCTCATGAATATGCGCTTGCCACCCACCAGCTCGGGGGTGACCGCAAGGGGGGAGTTGCCCAGGTCGTAGCCCGCCACCCTCTGGCCGCCTCGCTCACCAGCACGCAGGCGCTGCTGGGCTGGCCAGGCAGCGGCTGCAGCTTCAAGCTCCTCCAGGTTGGCGAAGGCCTCGATCGCCTCAGCTCCGTTCTGCAAGGACCAAGCAATCGTGGTCGTTGCCCGTAGAACGTCGATAACTACGGCCGCATCGGGCCCACCCTCCGCCAGGGACCTGACGGGTGGCACGCATTCAGAGGAGTGGAAGTAGGAAATTTGCACAGCCGCGGCCCCAGTTCAAGTGCGTCACAGTAGTCACCACTCATAAATCTCGATGCCGAATAAGGGAATTAGTCAACGCAGTCGCCGGGATTTGCGCGGCTTCATCGACCTCCTGGAGCAACGGGGCCGGCTGCGGCGCATCAGCGCCCCGGTGGATCCAGATCTGGAGTTGGCCGCGATTGCCGACCGAGTCCTGGCCGCTGGCGGACCGGCCCTGTTGTTTGAAAATGTGATCGGCTCCACCATGCCGGTGGCTGTGAACCTGCTGGGCACCCAGGAGCGGGTGCTGTGGAGCATGGGCATGGAGCAACCAGAGGAGCTGGAACGGCTCGGCGAGCGCCTGGCCCTGCTGCAGCAACCCCGCCCCCCTAAGGGCGCCAGGGAGGCGCTGCGCTTTGGCTCGGTGCTGCTGGATGTGCTCAAGGCCCGGCCCGATCTCGACCTCACCCCTCCCTGTCACCAGCAAGTGTTTAAGGGGGAGGCGGTGAATCTTGATGCCCTGCCCCTGCTGCGGCCCTGGCCCGGCGACGGCGGCCGGATCATCACCCTGGGCCTGGTGATCACCAAGGATCCAGAAACCGGTACGCCCAATGTGGGCGTCTACCGGCTGCAACAGCAGTCGGCGAACTCAATGACCGTGCACTGGCTGAGCGTGCGCGGTGGCGCCCGCCACCTGCGCAAGGCGGCGGCGATGGGCAAAAAGCTTGAAATCGCCATCGCCATCGGCGTGCATCCGCTACTGGTGATGGCGGCCGCCACGCCGATCCCGGTGCAGTTGAGCGAGTGGCTGTTCGCCGGCATCTACGCCGGCGAGGGTGTGCGGCTCGCCAAGTGCAAAACGGTGAATTTGGAGGTGCCGAGCCACAGTGAGGTGGTGCTGGAAGGCACGATCACCCCTGGCTCGGAGCTGGCTGACGGACCATTTGGCGACCACATGGGCTTCTACGGCGGCGTCGAAGATTCGCCCCTCGTCCAGATCCAGTGCGTCACCCAGCGGCGTGATCCCGTGTACTTCACCACCTTCAGTGGCCGGCCCCCCAAGGAAGACGCCATGTTGGCGATCGCCCTAAACCGGATCTACACGCCGATCCTGCGCCAGCAGATTCCCGAGATCGTCGATTTCTTTCTGCCGATGGAGGGGCTCAGCTACAAACTGGCAGTAATAGCCATCGATAAGGCCTATCCAGGCCAGGCCAAGCGGGCGGCGATGGCCTTCTGGAGCGCCTTGCCCCAGTTCACTTACACCAAATTTGTGGTTGTGGTGGATAAGAGCATCAACATCCGCGACCCGCGCCAGGTGATTTGGGCGATCAGTGCCCAAGTGGATCCGCAGCGGGATTTGTTTGTGCTCGAAAACACCCCCTTTGACACGCTCGATTTCGCCAGCGAGCGCCTGGGCTTGGGCGGCAGGCTGGCGATCGATGCCACCACCAAGATCGGTCCAGAGAAGCGCCACCCCTGGGGCGAACCCCTTAGCCGGCCTGCCGAGCTGGAGGCAAGGCTCGATGCCCGCTGGGCCGAGCTTGGCTTGGCCGATATCGGCAAGGATGAGCCAGATCCAGCCCTATTTGGTTACACCCTGGAGCACGTGCTGGAGCGGCTGGCGGGGCGGGCAACGGCTAAAGCCTGATGCTTTCACGCCAGGCCAGCCATGCTCTCAAGGCCCTGTTGGGGCTGGCAGCAAGGCCACTGGAGTGGCAGTCAACCCACGCGCTGGCCACGGCCCATCAACTACCCGAACCCATGCTGGAGCAGCTGCTGCTGCGCCTACGCCGGGCTGGACTGCTGGCTGGGAAGCGGGGGCGGCTGGGTGGCTACCGACTCACAAGGCCAGCGCGGGACATTTCAATGGAGCAGATTTTGGCAGGGCTAGGCGAAACTTTGAAAGACAGTGCAAACCGGTCTGCAACGTCGGAGCCGGCCAGCTCTCCAGCCGATCAAGTGACCCATGCGTTGCAGCTACGGCTAGAGCGGGTCCGGCTGAAGGCGCTGGCCGAACTCAGCCTCGAAGACCTGCTGTTCGACCTGCGCAGCGCCGTAGCCGGATCCGATAGCGAGGGTGGGGTGATGCTGGGTTGAGCCATGGGCTCCCCCACCGACGCACAGTCACCTGGTTTGTGCGCCGGTCAGGTACGGGATAACTAGATACTTTTTGAGATCATCAGTTTGTGTGACTGCCGCTGTGCCGATGACTGCCGCCATCGCCCTGACAATCGGCGGCAGTGATTCCAGCGGCGGCGCCGGCATCCAGGCCGACCTCAAGACCTTCACGGCCATGCAGGTGTATGGCTGCTCGGCGATCAGCTGGCTGATCGCTTTATCTTGACACACCCACTGCGCAAGCGCAACACTGCCTCTATTCAGGGGAGCCGATGGCCGCAGCAACGAAGCCCACGGCCTACAGCTACGAGCGGGTGTCGAGCGGTTCCCAGCTGGACGGTCGCGGCCTTGAACGCCAGGCCGATATGGCTGCTGACTGGTGCGATCGCAACGGCTACAAGCTCGATGCCAACCTTGACCTGAGCGACCGGGGTAGATCGGCCTACAAGGGCAAGCACATGAGCCACGGGGCGCTCGGTCGGTTCCTTGAGCTAGCTCAGCAGGGTGACCTGGGGAGTGCTCCGGTACTGCTGATCGAGGCGGTAGATCGCCTGTCGAGGCAGGAGCCGATGACGGCTTTGCAACGGGTCGCGTTTGCCCTGGTGGATGCCGGCGTGGTGATCATCGACCTGGAGGATCAGCGCCGTTACGACCGCGAATCCCTGGCAGGTGATGCGCTTGTCATGTTGGTCTTAAAGGCCAAGGCGGCGCACGAATACAGCCTGCGCCTGGGCCGCCGGGTGAGCGCCCACTGGGACCAGCTGCGCGATGACCTGCGCTCAGGCACCGCCGTGGCCCGTGGCCCAGCTGGCGGCAAGCACCCCTTCTGGATGACACTCAACCCCACCACCAAAGAGTGGGAATTGAACGACCGCGCTGAGGATGTGAAGTTGATCTTTGGCGAGCTGCAGCACAACGGTCTGACCATCACGGCCAAGGCCCTTAATGCCAGCGGTTCGCTGAGCCCTGGCGGTAAATCATGGGCGGCTTACAGCGTTCGCAAAGTGGCTACTGACCCAGCTGCTTATGGCGCATTGCGGCTGGGTATTTACGACCACGAAACCAGCCGAGCTGCCCATCACCGTTGGCTCAAGGCCATGGCAGCGGCAAAGGAGCAGGGCAAGCGATTCAACGAACCAGAGCCCGAGATCCCGCCAGTTGAGTTAATCCCGAATCACTACCCGGCTGTAGTGAATCAGGAAATCTTCGACCGTGTTGGTGCTGCACTCACCCGGCGGGGCATGGATAAAGGCGCCCGTGGCAATCGCAGTAACTCAGCTGTCCACACCTTCCTGCAGGCCGGTATTGCCCGGTGCCAGCACGGTGGAACCATGGGCGCGATGCTCAGCAAGAAGCCTGGCCGCGGCGACATCTACTACTTGCGGTGCCGGGCCCGCTCTGGTGGCAAGGGGTGTAGGTGCAATGGCAAGGGCTGGCGAATCGAGGTGGTTCACAGCCATGTCGTCACACGCCTTGGTCGCCACCTATTGGGGGAAGCGGCACTACCTGGCAACGATCACCGCAGCGAGCTTGAGGGTTTGGTCGCCAGGTTGCAGGCCGCCAAGCAGTTACTGGCTGCCGCTGCAGCAGGGCTAGAGAAGGCCACTGCTGCATTGACCAGCGCCGTTGATCAGGACGCCCAGCTGGACTTGTTGGAGAACCTTTCAGCGTTGGTCGAGAAGCGCCGAACAGTTCATCGAAGCGCCGACGCCCAGGTGGCTCAGCTCACAGCTGACATCAACAGCATCAAGGCCAGGCGGAACCCTGCTGATGAGATCGGTGGTGATCCAGTCCGTCAGCTGCTGCAGTCGCTCGCAAATGGCACCGACACCCAGGCTGATCGCGCACGGCTGCATCAGGTGCTGACCAGGGCGGGGCTGCAGGTGGTGCTGGATGACAGCGAGCCTGAAGCCCTCAAGGTTGGGATGCGGTTTGGGGATGATGCTGCCCTGCAGTGGGAGCCCCTGGCCGGGCAAGCCCGTGGCGTTGCTGCGCTGCTGGGAATGGTCGAGCCCGGCACGGTGCTGGAGGCGGAGGGCGAGGGCTGGGCGAGCGTGATCGTCAGCCAGAACCCGCTATCTCCAGAGGAGCTTGCCGAATTGCTGCGCAGCCTTGAGCCAGGGGCTGGAAGATGGCCAGAGGTTGCTTGGATTGGCCAGCGAAGAAGAACTCTGACCAGGCCGCGGCAGGCTGAATTAGCTACTGATGCCTAGCTAACTGGCTCTCCTTCCTTGAGCACCACCGTTACGCGATGGCCGGGAAACAGGTCTTTGGCAGCCTTGAGGGCCTCGGCTTTATCAGCAGCGAAGACCGGCGTCACGGTGATGCCCTCGGGCAGGTCAGCGATCACGTCGTAGAGCAAGGCCATGGCTTGATGCGGCTGGCCTAGCCAACCACCTGCTCGATGATTCGGCCAGCCTCACCTCAGATCTTCAAGACTTTGGCGTTACCCCTTCGATCCAACACTTTATTACACCCTTTACCTCAAAGCCTTTGGCGCGCTATAGTCAGCCCTTCCAATCCATCATGGCCATGAGCAAAGACATAATTACTGGCGAATGGAGAGCAGATGGTTTTGAGGGCAAATGGAAGGTCAGGGCCGCTGGCAAGTCATACAAAGGATTCTATACTTATACGAATATAAATCAGTCAAAGAATGTTGCCAAGGGTCCGCTCATTTTTGATGTCAACGGTAATGGCAGGTTTGACGCTTCCAAGGATTTGCAGATTGGCTTTCTCAAGGCTGATCTTGATGATCTGAGTCGCATTCCGCCCACTGCGTCGGGAACATTCTCTGTAAATCTCGACACTGATCGCCTTAGGCTTCTCTATGATGGCAGTCGCATTGGTGGTGGAGAGATCTTTGCAGCTGATAGATTTTTTGGGTAACTGCAAATAATCGCTTCATTAGGCGAGAGTGCTCTTCGAACCTATTCTTAACCCGAAAATGGGGGCTTTTTAATTTCGCCTTCTTGAGAGACGTTTGCTAGCCCGCAGCCCCCTGCCAAAGCGTGGGCATTAGCCGACGCTTTGTCACGCCTTAGCCCAAGCGTTGCTGTCGATGGCCAGGAACCCATCGGGCATCCATCTCAGCCAAATATGACCTTGCCGTACGGCCGCAATAAAGTCCCGATCTAATCGAGGAAGCCCAATGCGCTGGCCGATGCTTATTGCCAGTGCTGCATTGGCATTAGCCCCAATAGAAGCGGCCCAATTGCTGGCCAGTCCTACCGGTGGAACAAGTGCTACGACGCTGGACTGGCATGGCTGGAGCGAACCAGTCCCAGAATCAAGGGCGGTGATCGGACGGCCATTGCGGCCAACTTCTGCAATGGAGGGCTGCCCAACAAGCCTGCGCGGTAGAGCAAGTCACAACGACTAGCCGCGCTGGGCTTGGGGCGCCAAACCTGATTCAACGCAGACGGTGCTAGTACATCAGAACTGGTACCGGGTGGATGAGCGGGCAAGCATGGATCCAGGACCCCAAGACCACCAACACGATGCGGTTCCACTTCGATCCCAAGAGCTGGAGCGCATACCCGATGCACTTCGTCGATTCAGGCCGGCCGCAGCAGTCGCAATCACTGTTACGTCAATCGACATTGCAGGGCAATGCCCCTGCCGATCTATGCGCCACTTACTAGCCGCCTTCTCTCTGTTGTGATTTGCCGAGAATCAGGATATGATTTGAGAAAAGTCAAGGCCTAACTATTATGGCTAATAATCTTAAGAGCTTTAAGTTCACTAACAAAGCAGACACAGCGATTTCAGTGACAGGCTGGGAGGTCCTCGAGGGTGTTGTTATAAATGCACTTGCTGGCAATGACATCATTAAAGGCACCAGCAGCACCGACTCCGGCATCGGCAACGACGGCACAATCAATACCGGCGATGGCAAGGATACCATTACCGGCACCGGCACCGGCGACTTCTACGGCATCGGCAACGACGGCACAATCAATACCGGCGCTGGCAATGACAGGATTACAGGCACCGGCGGCACCGGTATCTACAACGACGACGGCACAATCAATACCGGCGATGGCGATGACATCATTAAAGGCACCAGCAGCACCGGCTCCGGCATCTCCAACTACGGCACAATCAATACCGGCGCTGGCAATGACAGGATTACAGGCACCGGCGGCACCGGCTCCGGTATCTACAACGACGACGACGGCACAATCAATACCGGCGATGGCGATGACATCATTAAAGGCACCAGCACCGGCTCCGGCATCTTCAACTACGGCACAATCAATACCGGCGCTGGCAATGACAGGATTACAGGCACCGGCGGCGACTTCTACGACATCTTCAACTGCGGCATCTTCAACTACGGCACAATCAAAACCGGCGATGGCAATGACATCATTAAAGGCACCGTCACCGGCGGCACCGGCGGCACCGGTATCTACGACGGCATCGAGAACGACGGCACAATCAAAACCGGCGATGGCAATGACATCATTAAAGGCACCGGCACCGGCTCCGGCATCTCCAACTACGGCACAATCAATACCGGCGCTGGCAATGACAGGATTACAGGCACCGGCGGCACCGGCTCCGGTATCTACAACGACGACGACGGCACAATCAATACCGGCGATGGCAATGACATCGTCGATGCACTTGAAGGTGGATTCGATGGAGATGGAACAACATATCTTGATGCTGGCAATGACACCCTAAAAGGATTTGGTACTGGTAATTTTTATGGCGGCGCTGGCACAGACAAGTTATTTTTTGGCGAAGGCACCTACGTAATTAGTGGGTCCACTGTCGTATTTAATGGTGCGACAATGAACGTCAATCAATTTGAAAAAATAGGCGGTGCAAATGGTGGACTATTTACCTTCCAAGATGGGACGCTTACTGTTTCATCAACAGGTGTTGGCACATTTGCTTGATTGCCAGTCGTAATAGCTGTTACGGAAACTGGCTAGTCGGCTTGCTGAATCAAACCATGCGGGGATCGCCTGGCGGGTCAAGTACCCGGCTCGCCTTCCTTGAGCACCACCGTGACCCGATGGCCAGGAAACAGCTCCTTGGCAGCCTTGAGGGCTTCGGCCTTATTAGCAGCGAAGACCGGCGTCACCGCAATGCCCTCGGGTAGGTCAGCGATCACGTCGAACAGCAGGCTCACGTCTTAGTGGTAATCTACTAATAGTTTAGAACCCCAAAGATTGAACCTTCGGAGGGGTTGCAGGTGCCCAGTTTGCATAGACTTTTCTCCACGCTTGCACAGTATCTTTACCAACTTCAGATAGCACGGCACTTCCTGTGCCCTCAGTTGAGAAACGGATATAGCCATTTTTGCCTGTTGGATATTTTAGAAGAGCCGCCGCAACTTCTGCTGTTACTGTAAAACGACCATTGCAACCTTTGACAATCAGGAAGCTGTCGCCATCAGAAATCCACAGGATATCGGCTTCAAAGGGAATAAAGGTGGCAACTTTTGCGCTAAAGCCACCTCCTGTTGTTAAAAGCCAGTATCCACCAATGGCAATACCGTATCGTTGCCAGGATGAAAATACTTTTGAACCGCCGGGAACAAAGTTTTGATCGTAAACTCCTACCGATTGTCCTGTTACAGGATCATTGAAGGCAAGGGGTTGAGAATATGGGAGATCATTTTTGGGGAAACGGAAGTCAGAGTTTAGCTGAATGTCCTTCAAATCACCGTAACCCTCGGGAAGAGCAGCCTTGTCAACTCTGGTTACGGTTGACTTTAGATTTTTTTCGCAAAAGGCATTTTGCGAAGAGTTCTGTGATGTTGTACCCGAAGAGATGCCTAGGTTTCCGGTTTGACTAAAGGCTGGGGAAGATGCGCTTGACAGTAGCAGCGTGATGGCTGCACTTAGGAATTGCTTTTTCATGTTTTTAGGGAACCTTGTCGTAATGAAGAAGGCGCAACATTTTGGTGTACTCACCGGAGGCTATTGCCGAAATGTTCACCGTAAAGTCACCCTCGCTAGTTGTTGCCTGAAGGGTCAACGGCGAGTTCTGCGAGTGGATCATAGCTCGCCTCAGGCTACTTGGGATGTAGTAACCACCCCTGGCCAGCATCGGAAGACTATATGACTGACTATTAAGTTTTGCGATAACCTTGGTTGGGTATTGGTAGATAAGTGCACAGCCAGCACAGCCTTCGTATCGAAATAGTCTGAGAGCAACAGGATAAAAAACTGCTTCAAATCCTCGACTTGGCGCAGAACCATCAAAATCCTTGGTTCGGACTGCAGGTATCTCCCTAGACGTATCTGGATCCTTATAGAATCCAAAAACATCAAGCATGCATTGGTCAAAACACATCGGAACTTCAAGCTTGGCTCGCTCAAGTTCGTTTGGCTTCCATTCACCGATTGCAAATTTGCACTCTTTGATCTCTGGATCCTTGGCACACAGTGCTGCTAGGCTCCCAGACTCTTTTAAAAGAACAATATTCTGATCTAAGCTGGTAGGCTTAAATGCCTGCCCGAAGACAGGCGATATCATCCAAGCTGTCGAAGTAATGGCGCCAACTAATAACTTTATTTTTATCGGGGTTTGGCTGCGAATTTTCGTTTTTTACTGCTCTTTTTTATTTTACTTTTCCTGTCAAGCCTGCATGGCTACAGCCCGCTTGTACGGGTCGACATAGGGTTACGTCCCCAAGGGTGCCTGTGCGCTGGCCGATGCTTCTAGCCAGCCTGGCACTGGCGTTTGCTCCAACGGTCGCTTATCCCCACCGCGGTGGGCTTGACGCGAGCGGTTGCCACACCAACCGAAAGACCAATGACTACCACTGCCACGGCGGAGCCCCAGCCAGTGGTAGCAGTGGCGGTGGCAGCAATTCTGGATCTCCGGGGTCCGTCTACATCCCACCAGCACTATCCCCGAGACGAACCAAACCGAAGCAAGCCTCACCTGCCGTAGCTGGTCCTTCCACTTTGGTATCAGTGGGCGATGGCGACACCATTCGGGTGACCGGCGCCAATGGACAGAAGGTGACGATCCGCATGGCTTGCATTGACGCACCAGAGACCGCCCAGGGGGAGAGCGGCACACAAGCCACCCTGGTTTTGAAGCAACTGCTGGGTGCTGCCCCAGTAGAGATCAAGCCGCAGACGGTTGACCGCTATGGCCGCACTGTTGCAGAGGTCTATGCCGGTGGCCGCAACATCAACCTGGAAATGGTGCGATTGGGCATGGCCTACGCCTACCGGGACTACCTGAGCGGCTGCGATGCGAACGCTTACCTAGGCGCTGAGGCACAGGCTGAGCGGGGCCGGCAGGGTGTCTGGCGCTGGGGCAATGAGGCCAAGCCCTGGGACTTCAGGAAGGGGCAGTAGACCACCACGCAACCGCCCCTAGGCAGCACCGTTCAGCTCGCCCCAATGCCGTCAAGGAAGACCCGTCCCTTCTGGCTGAGCAGTGCCAGGTTCCGCCTGCCTTCTCGGGGGTCCTGTTCAACTGCCACCAGACCGAAGCCCGGCTTGCCCTTGCGGTTGATGGCCGACAGGCGCTGCACAGTCCGGCTGACAGCTGAGTTACTCAGCGCCAGGTGAGCGCACAGCTGCTCGTAGGTCTGTGGCCCGCGCTCCAGGAGCAGGGCGATGATCTGGGCATCAGCAATGCGGGCATCGCCTCCCTGGGTCTCCAGCAGGCGCAGGGCTGAGCAGAGTTTGCGGAAGTCCATTGGATTGGTCGTGGCTTCCCCTGACTCTGCGGTGCCACCCACTCCTGCAAAACCACTGCTGTGACAGGGATTTCTGCCAGCGGAACAAACGTCCGCTAACAATCCAGCAGGGCTCCAGGGTGTGATCTCAACTCTGCTGCGACTCTGCCGCTGGGTGCCGCCAACTGGCACACGGGTGGGCTGCAGATTGGGGTCAGCCCAGCCCCGGAATAGCCCCACTTTCGGGACAAGCCAGCCACGAAAAAGGCACAATTCCGTGATTGATGCGCTACTATTTCGTGGCAGTTCCGCCCCAATTTCGTGGCAGCAAACGATCCCCGCATTTCCGTCACCCCTGCCTCTGAAGCGCAGGGCTACCTCCTGAAGCTCTGGGCGCAGTTCACAGGCCGCACTGTCTCTGGCTTGGCAGGCCATCTTCTGGAGACCGCCATCACCCAAGCCATCCGCCAAGGCGACGTTCCGTCAGAAGTCCTTAACGGCATGGGCGATTACATCGGGGCTCGTGCTGAATTCATGGCCGAAGACCATCAGGAGTTCATCGCTGGGGTGAAAAAGCACGGATGAAAGCCCTGAATCCCCAAACCATTTCCGCCCCGGTGGAAGGCGACCTTCTGCGTGGCCAGCTTCACTTCACCGAGACCTACAGGGCATTCATCAATCAGTTCGCCTCAGGCAACCAAGCGATGAAGATCTGTCAGCACCTCCTCGGGCTGAAGTGGCTCCACTCCTCGCAAGTCACCAATGCCGAGCTGGACCTGATGGCAGCTGGCAAGAAGTCCCACATGGCCCCCAGGTTCTTCATCGCCATTGGCCGCCTCAATCAGGCCGTCGCCTCCAATGAAGAGCTACCTACCTCGCTGCCATCCCTGGCGGGGATGCAGCCGATCCTTCGCGCCGATGGAGAGCCAGCACAAGCAGCCGATCTCTGGAGCGCCTATGCAGGGCTAACTGTTTTATCCATCAAGGCGATCAGCAAGCCCGACCCTCTGGCAACCAAGCTGGCCGAGGCGATTCAGCGCCTCAGCACCGGCCAGCGCGATCAGCTGTTCCAGCTCCTGGAGGAGGCGGTCGTCTGATGGCTGTTGAGCCTCGTGCAATTAGAGACGGCCTCATCAGTCCAGCCGACTGGGAGTCTCTTGGCGCCATCCAGCGAAAGCATTTCTATCGAACGGTTAGCCGAGCTGAAGCCGCAGGCGTTCCGCTTCTGGAGTTCATCCAAATGGACAGGGGCCAGCGGGTACAGGCTTCTCTTGCTGACCGTGGGCCAACCTTTTGGACCGGAGACAGGGTGGAGCTGCTCCGGAATGCCTATGCAGATGGGAAAAGCAGGGACTACATAGCTTCTGCATTGGGCGTTTCCCCGCAGAACGTCAATGCCGCGGCATCACGCTTTGGAATCAGGCGTCGTGATTACAGGCGGGTGCGCCATGTTCGTGAGGAGTTCAACTACCCACCGCAAGGGCTAGATCACAACGGCCATGGTCACCGCCGGTTTTATGTGTACGCCTATCTCAGGACTGACGGGACTCCCCATTACATCGGTAAAGGAACAGGTCGCCGCGCTTGGCAGGCTCACAGCAGACCCGGTCCTAAGGGCGGGATCTGCGATAGAACGCCGCGTGACCCCAATCGGATTCGCCTGCTGGCCGTTGGGCTAACCAACAGGGAGTCGTTGGCATTTGAGCGCGATTTAATTGCGCTGCTTGGCCGTATTGAAGACGGAGGCTGCCTCTACAACTTCAGCGATGGTGGTGAAAGCCCAAGACACAACTCAAGGACTCGGGAGCGGTTGTCCAGAATCGCCAAAGCCCGCGGGATGCCGCGCTCAACGGTTGAAGCTGCCAGTCGGAAGAAACAACAGCGCCACGCCAAGAAACTGGGGATAGAGGCAGACGACTATCTGACCATGACCCCCGAGCAGCGGAGTCACATGAACGGTTGGCTGCGTTACAACGACTGGGCCAGCATTACCGATTACCAAGCGGCATTTGCAGGGGGCAGTGCCGCACGTCGCATTGAGGTAAACGCTGCCGCTAATGATCAGAACGAAATCCGCTCGGCTGAACGCTATGGGATTCCACTGAAGGACTACAAGGCAATGAATCTTGGCGAGCGTTGCCGGGTGAAGGCGTGGCTCAGAGCCAACCCAGATCGCACCTACAACGATTACGTGAACAGCAAAACGCGTGGGCGTAACTCAGAAGAGACAGCTGCTCACTACGGGATCCCTCTCGATGAATACCTTGGGATGTCTGATCAGATCAGGCGCCGCACAAAGAAATGGCTTTGCGACAACCCCAGCAAGACATACCAGGATTACCGCCGCTTGCGACCAGAATCCTGAATCGCTTGGGCTGCAGCCACCCACCACTAGATCCCCAATGGGCCTCTTCAACTTCCTACTGGGCAGACAGCGACAGGAGCCGCCAGCCCCTCAAGTCACCCTCACCCCGCCCCCAGGCTCAAAGCTGTTTGGCGTGGACAAGCTCGCCAGAGAGGCGACCGAAGAGGACGTGAGGCAGAGCAATGAGGCCCTATATGAAGCCTGCGCTGATGTGATCCGCGGTTGGCGGCTTGACGTAAGGCTGGACTTCAAAACCACCCCCTTCGAGCTGGCCATCTACGGGATGAAGGCCACCAGGAGGGAGGACTTGCCAGCCATCCCTGAGGGCTACGGCTATCGGATCGCAGTGCTGCCCATCACCGCTACCACCCAGCTCCTTGAAGAGGAGGACGGCAAGCGAAGGTCTATCACCACGGTGATGGTTGCCGAGACCAGGGAGGAGCTAGATGCCATCAAGGGTGCCCAGCTCTACAGCAGCAAGACCAGCAAAAAGGAAACAGGCCGCTGCTACTTCAAAGCTGCCTTTGAGATCAAGACCACCCAGGCAGATGCCCCTGGCAACTTCCTCAAAGCTTGCAATCCCATCACCCGTCGCCTAGTCCTCGGTGAAGAACTAGCAGCAGACTTCGAGGCAAGCACCAAGCGCGGTGGCCTCAAGCCCCAGCAGTGGGTGACCGAGCGGCTGGGCCATCTGGCTGCCAGCTGCTGCAATTCCATGGTGTGACTCGGTGTGGAGGGACGAAGGATCAGGTCAGGAGAGGGGCCTTGGTCCAGGTGCTGGCTGCGGCGCTGGGTTGTAGCAATCGCCTAGCGATTTGTTGTTGCACGTTGGCAAAGGGGCGGGGCTGTGCATTCGGTAGGCCACGCAGGCAACAGCCGATAACTGCACTAAGCCAAGCGCAAGCTGCACAAACTGGGGGCGAGTCATTGTTGCTGGGTGTGATGACACCTCACAGGGGCTCCTAGGGAAATTGTCCCTTGAGAACCCTTGCTATGACGAGGGTGAAATCAGGCTATTTCAGGGATACACCAGACCACGGCTAGCTAGGTACTCATTGAGCTGTTGCTGTTGAGAGTCGTCCAACACATCCTCAATACATTCAGCTCCACCCTGCTCCTCGTCTATCCCACCATCAACAACAACACCGTAGTAGTAGTGCTCATCATCAGGGCAGTATTCTTTGAGTTCAATGCCGAACAGTTCCTGAATGATTTCAAGCAACTCGTCGGTGTCAACGGATTTGAGGTCAGTCATTTCAACCAACCTCCTCATTACCGTAGGCATCGTAGAATACATAGGTGCAACCTATACCGTCAAACAGTTCCTCATCTATGTCCTCAGGGACTGGCTCACCTGCTAGCTGAAACAGGGTATCAATATCAATCCGTCCCTCATCGTAGAGTTCAGCTACGGGCTCATCAGACCTGAACTGGTATTCCACCTTGTTGTAGGTGAAAGTACATTCATACCAGCATTCAGTTTCATCATCCTCGCCATCGGTGGATGGTGCTGGTGATTCCTTGACAGGCCAGCCGTTGACCCATTCAGTCATTCTATGGAACGCAATGGAGTGGAGTGGAATAGAACTAGTTGGTCTGTTCCTCCTCCTCAACTGCTTTGGGAACAGCTAGTGAATCACACATCACATTGATGAATGCGTTGGCACTCTCCTCATTGAGGTCAGCATCGTAGCCAGTGAATACACCCTCCAAGATACACCTCCGCATCCATCGTTGATGGAATGTCCAGAAACTAGATTCAGCAATACCAGACTCTTTGCACATCAGCTCAAACCTATCGTGACCCTCATTGAGGATGACAAACGGATTGAGTTCACCAACGGGGAGGTGAGGTTGACCTTGTTTGTATTTCTGGGATAGTTGGTGGCCGATGACTAGACCAATCGTACGAACGAGGCGGCCATAGTCTTTGGTTTCATCACCAACGTATGGGAAATGAGCTTGAAAGTAATCCTCATACCAAGCAACTAGACGTGCTTTGTCCTGTTGGTAGAGAGGTTCACGGAAATGTGGAGCATCCTCCTCATCCTCGGGTGTAGTCCAATCCTCTTGTGCGTATTTGACTGCATCAGCGATGGAGGTGAATGTATCTCCAACGATGACACCTGAGGTTGCTCTGAGGTGGTAGTAGGTGCCGTTCTCATCAACGGTCTCCTCCAGGTGGAGGCAAGTGTTATTGAGTTCCTTGAGGTGGTAGCTGGTGGTGGTGGTCATCTAGATGAGGTGGAGAGACTTGGCAATGAGATATTTCATAGATACTTGCTGTTGGCTGTCGTGCAACGTTCTCTCAATGAACTGTTGTTCTTTCTTGGTGCAGGGGCGTTGCACCGAGTCAGTAGCAGTTGGTGAATACCTGATTGCCGTAGATGTTGGAAGTGCAGTTTCTGCGGGGTTGATAAGTCGGGGGAACGTAGGTCGGTCGGCTGTTCTGCTGTTCTATGTGCCAGCGGTTTGCCTCGGCTTGCGTCATACAGCCGATGTCCACCTTTTTGGTGCCTAGGCCAAGGAAGCCAGATCGGCGATCAACGGTGAAGCGCTGAGTTCCTTCAGGGCAGCCGTCAAGTCTTAACGCTGGCTGCTTGGTGTAGAGGTTTTCTTCTGTGGCTGGTGTTGATGAAGACTGCCCAGCCGGGAATCTCTTCGGGCTGTTTGCCGTGGCAAACATGTCCTTCTTCCACTTCTGGCGATCTTCGGGCTTGATGGTTGCCATCTGCTTTTCGGTGGGATGCTCACGCCACTTCCTCATGGCCAGGGCGATCGGCTTGGTACGTGGCCCCCAGTCCTCGTCCCATAGGCTCCAAGTGGTGCTGGAGCCGCTGTTGTCTTCTCCCATGGCAAGGTTCTTGGCGCCCTCGTCATTCCAGAGCAGGTAGGTCTTACCTATGCCGTATTCGACATAGATGCCAGGGTTGCCATCGCTGACAGACTTCAGCTCATCCGTTGCTGGCAGGAATACGACACTGGCCTGCGCGGGTGCAGAAGTAATGGATGAAGCGCCAATAGCAAGGGCTGCAACAGCAGCGATGGGTAGGAATCTCATAGCCGCGATTCTGCGCTGAGCCACCCCCAGCCCCAGGTATCGCCAGCAGCCTGGTTACATCTAGCCATGAACCCTGGGCTAGGCCGAGCCAGGCCCCTACAGCCCCGCAGCTATCCCGCTCTCCAGCCTGCGGCGCATGGTGCTCACCACCAGGGCATGGCCAGGCTCGCCCAGGCTGATGCGGCCCTGCTCCAGCAACCTGCGGGCGGGGCCATCGGCCATCCCACCTGCCACCAGCAGGGCCAGGCAGCAGCGGTGTTGCCGCCGGCCGCCAGTCATGGCCCAGGCCGCGGCGAGCAACGAAGCGGCGGCGGGGAGGTTGGTCTCGTGCTCGTCCGTGATGCACTCCGGCCCCCAGTACGGCGCCACCATCAACTCAGCCAGCTCAGGGTTGGCCACCAGGGGCAGCTGGGCAGGGCCCTGGGCATCGAGCTGGCGGATGGCAGACAGGGTGCTGGGCATTAGGGCTGGTCGTGGTGGGCTCAGTGTGGGAGCGGTGGGATGGTGCTGTCGGGGGGGGCAGGTCCTCTCGACGCTGAACGACCGCCTATCCAAGGTGTCCGGAACCGGACGCCCCACCACAACCCAGTCCAGCACTGGTGTTTCAGGCGATCCCCAACCGATCCCCGCGGCAGGTCCTGGGGGAGCTGCCTGGGGGTGGGGTTACGGAGACCTGAGCCACCCCTTGGCAGCTTTGCCCTCGGCATTGCGTTTGATGCCTTGAGCCAGCAGCTGCTTGTCTGCTTCCCGGCGGTATTTGGCCCAGGTGTTGCCTGACTTGGCACCCACGCTGGCCATCACACGGGAGCGCACCTCTGAAAAGGACACCCGATCACGGCCCTCCTCTTCCATCAGCGCCGCGACCTCCTGCACGATCAGTTCGGGGATGGTGCCCGTCAGCTGTGTCTTGGTCATGGCAGTCCCCCATGGCAGCAGCGTGAAATCCCCCAGCAGCTTTCGCATCCCCCGTTCCAGGGCGATCTCATTGCCGCCTGGATCCCTCATGACCATGTAGGCGTCACAGGGCAGACACCGCCCGTCGACGGTCACACGCGCTGCGCTCCTCAGTAGCGCCTGGATCACATGGCAAATCAGCATCGAGCGGTCTAGCTCAACAACCGGCCATGGCAGATCACCTAGCGACAGGTTGTCCTTGCCGAATGCCCCCCAGCAGTCGTACATCAGCCGCTCTGGCTCATACCGCATGATCCCGAGGAAGAACACCGCGGTGCAGTCCACAAATGCGTTGGTGCTGGTGTGCAGGCCCCAGGTTTCAAGCACCACACGATGGTGCGGTTGGATCCCCTTGCTCCCGTAGTGAATGTGGTCGCCAGATACCCCAGCTGCGATCAACGCAGCCTTCAGCTCATCCCGATAAAACACCGCTTTGGTGTCCTTGAAGGTGAAGATCAGGGCCCGCCGAGGCGTGTCCCGATAAAGCGGCAGCAGCGTCCTCACGATCAGGTTGATGTAGGCCGCCCTGGTCCGCTGATTGGCTAGATCGGTGCGACCACCCTGCCCCTTCCCCCACTTGAGCCCAGGGCTGATGTGCACCTTGAGCGGGTGCATCTGTTTGAGTGCTTCCGGCTGGCACTTCAGCAGCTCCAGCAGGCTGGATCTCTCGTACTGCTGTATCGACTGAGTCAGCAGGTCCACCCGGTAGTTGGCGTCCAGCGTCACGAACTCAGGTACTCGGTCGTAGGGCCAGGTCTTCACCGCCTTGCAGATCAGCAGGCGATCAGGATTCGACTTGTCCCTGCGGGTGGGGAACTGGACGGCCACGCGCAGATCAGCCAATCCACCGATCTGACTGATCGACTTAAGAATCCGGTGCGGTACGTCGGAACCAGACAGATCCTCAGCCGCGGCATCCGCCAATGCTCCAGTGCTTTCATCCATCGGAGGAAGCTCTGCAATGCCTGTGGCTCCTGACTCCTGCAGCGTCTCAGCTACAGCCCGAACAGCAATCAGACAATTAGCCACCGATTCCCGCAGCGGGGCATAGATGGCTTTATGCGCCACTGCTCCGTGCTTAACCAGGTTGTCGTGCGTTAGCTCCAGCTCCTTCAGATCGAAGTAGTGCGTTTCGATCCCCAGAAGGCATTCGTCCTTGATCACCAGCTTCCGCTGCTGGCCGTTGGCCATGAACAGCACCTGGTTTGCACCCGCTACAGGGTCCAGATCACGATGGTGGCGCTCCTTCTTCGTCCTTGCCTTCAACTGCTGCACACAGATCAGCAGGATCGGCATTCGCGGGCAGTCCGCCTCCGCAATCGGACGGGTGACGATGTCTGCCGTCGTTTGGTCGGGCTTGTAGTACATCCCAAAATCGACACCGTGCACCAGGCCCTGCTCAGCCAAGGCGCCAGCAACTGAATCCAGCTGGGCCAGGTCATCGGCCAAGAACAACGCGCCGGGATAGTCACCACCGCTCAGGCGACCCAGCTGGTGCATCTGGATGCTCGTCACCAGCACACCCTTTGCCGCTTCCGTCTTGCCGTAGCCGCAAGGCAGATCAATCACGGGCCGCGGCACCCACTTACGCAACGACTGCTGTGATGCGGGGAAGACCTCAGACAACAGCTCCATCGACCTCTTGGATGGCCGCATCAGGTGCAGCGCCATCTGGAAGCAAGCCAGCTGCAACAGGTCCTGGTGCTGCTCGGTAAACAACGCCGGGGCCCCTCGACCGCTGGCTGTGCCGTAAGACCCAATCGACCTGATGGCCTCCTCGTATCCAGCCCGGCCCAGGGCCATCGCTCTCCCCAGGTTGGGGTCCGCTGCCTCAGCTGCAGATAAACGCTTCTCGGTGAGCGCCTGGGCTGCCACTGCCAACCGATCCACCGCGTTCAACTCGCTGGGCTCTCTACTTAGCAAATGCTAACTGCAAACTATGCAAAGTTGCAGGTGCAGAACCAGCCGTCAGCACTCCCTTCCCGACTCTCTACTCACCATCTCCTTGCAAGCGTCTCTAAAAGGCCCCTAAAGGCTCTGTAATCGATTGCAGTGCAAGGGGTTCCAGCGAAAGTCTTAAAAGTAGAATGCTAAGTAGTGAATCCTGCCCCCTGCTTCCGCTAGAACCCAGTCATGCCAACCGATCTGGATGGCAGGCTCATCGAAACACCTGCAATCAGATCCCCAGCATCAATCCCCCATTTCACCTCCATCGGGACACTCGTTCAGGCTCGCTCTGGCATCAGGTCACTCGCACCCTTCGGGCGCTCGCAACCTGGCCATCGCGGCCTTCACTTCGGTCCCCTGGCGGCTAACGGGGTGGGCTAACGCATGGGTTGACCTCCACTCGGGCTGCGCCCTCGCTCCGGTTCCCGGCAGGGACCAGGCCAACGATCTCCACCGGCTGGGTTATCCCGCAGGCATCGGGCTCGCTGCGCTCACCCTCAGCCCTGCAAAGGCGTTGCAAACAGCCAACAGCCGTTCGCTTCGCTCACAACAGCCAACAGCCCTAGGTCTCAGCTCTCGCCTGACTACGGCTTCGCCTCCGTCAGACTCGGCTTCGATGTAACCCAGCCACGACACCGATGACAGCCGTCTCACGCAACTGCAGACCAGTCGCTCACGGACCCGTCATTCAAGGTGCTGAAGCCCAACACCTGCAGGCTGTTCAAGCTGCCCTCAACGTCCTCGCTGAAACCGGCTCCTGGTACGTCCCACGACTCCTGCTGGATCTTGCCCTCAGAGGGGAAGACACGGTCATTGGTCTCGCTGACAGAAACAGCCTCAGCAGGGCTGCCACCAGCACCGCTATCCGTCAGTGTTCAGTTGGCCGGTATCGCAAATCAACAGACCCAGCCAAGCCAGGCACTGTCATCCCGCCAGCACTCCCTGGTGTCATTCACCTCAGAAAGATTCACTGCCGCAACACCAAAATGGTTGCCCTCACACCCCTTGGTCTCCAACTGGTGAAAGGACTGCTCGGAACCTTCCCTGACACCCACTGACTCACTGTTTATAACTGCCTGGGCGTATTTAGGCAGGTAAATGAAACGGCAACCCTTTTCGGGTAACTGATGACAACAACTGCTGGTAGAGCACTGGCAACAACCCCTGGTAGCCAACTCCCAACTACTCCCCCAACTACCTAGGAACAAACCGCCCAAGCAAACCCAGAACCAACCGCGTACAGACACACCACTGAGGAAACCTTGGGCGCGTACGCCCTTTTGCGCGGATGCAGGCGGGCGCACCCGCAGGCGCGCAGGCGGGCGTTACCTCCAGACCTCCGCCAGATGCGCCGCCAGGAGCCCCGCCAATGCAGTGCTGGCTTATGTCTCAGCCCCGCAGGGGCACCTGGAGCCCAGGTCAGACTGGCTGCAACAGCACGACCGCCACCAATGCCCACTGCCGAACTGATCGCCCGCTCTGGAGCCCTGCTGAAGCACCGCCACGACCTCTGGGAAGCCGGTAAGGGCAAGTCCGCTGGCGTTATGTCTCCCGCCTGGAAGGAGTCAGACGCCGCCCTGGAGGCATTCCGCCTGGATGTAGCCCAGCACCACCGGCAGGATGCCGCCAAGCTGGCCGCCTGGAACGAACGCCTACAGCGCCGCCACGCATCGGTCGGGGAATAAGTAGGCGCTAGGGCCGCGATAGCGGCCTCCTTAGTTATTCCGAAGGCGGTGTGTTCAGCCCGGCTGTGTCCAAGCGGGGGCTGATTGAGGCCGCTGGCCCATTGTCTCCTCTGGCCAATTCGGCCACAGCAGGGATAGACAGGCTTCGATCATTTGCATGGACGACAGTGATGCCAAGCCCAGCGGATCTTCAATCCGATGCAGGCGGCCTCCCGCTGGGTTGTTGGCCCTGCACTTGCACCCGCACTTGCCCTCGTTTTACGAGCTCGTGATCAGGGGCTTGTTTTACGAGCTCGTGATCAGGGGCTTGTTTTACGAGCTCGTGATCAGCCTCCCTTCTATTGGCAGAATCCCGCCACTTACCCCGTCCGGTTTCTTCGATCACCTCAGCCCCTTCAGCAGGGTCCTGGAGCCCACCAGCAGCACCCAAGGGCAGCGTTGCCCTGCATCCCCACCCCAAGGCCCAGGGCAGGCATCTGGATGGCAAGGGGCAGCGTTGCAGGCGGCAGCTTCCCTAGGGCCATGCCCCTGTCCTGGGGAGCCCTAGTCCTGTGCTGAAGCAGGGCCTGACCTGATTCCTCAGGGTTGCTCTGGCTTTTGGCTTTTTCGATCCCGCTGGCGACCCCGAACCCGCTCGGATTCACGGCCGGCCTCCGTCTTTCGCCAGCAGGGAGCGCAGAGGGTTGACCCGGTGGCCGATTGCCCCCTTGGAGAGTCCGGCCGGATGGAGTTGAGGTTGATGGGGCGGCCACAGCCTGGGCAGGGTGGCTGGACTGCCCGCTCAAGGCCCTGGAGTTTGAGCCGTTCGCGATACCGCCGGGTCCGTTCTGCGCTGGAGCCTGAGGCTTGAGGCTTGGATGTCATCTCGCTGGGCGGCGCCTGATGTTGTTGGCCGGCACCGATGCCAGCACCCCTGGCAATGGCCCTGCAGCGATGGCTGGCCTCGCCTTTGGTCTCAGCCTGGGACGAGCCAGCCAGAGCACCCCGGCCACGGTGCCGAACACAAACACCGGCCCTGCAGCTGCTGCCACAAGGAACACCAGGGCAGGTAGGGCGACGATCCCGCCGGCAAAGGTCAGGGCCATGCCGGCGACGCCCATCGCCAGGGTGGTCGGTTTCATTTGGCCACCCCCGCCTTAGCCAGCCGCCGGGTTGTTGACTCACTGAGGCCAGTGGCCCTGGCAATGGCTGCAACGGTCAGGCCCTCCAGGGCAAGGCGACGCACCTGGGCGGCCTGCTCATCGGCGGGGGAGGCTTCCAGGATTCGGCGGACCTTGCTGGAGGTGATGCCCAGGGCGGTTGCGATGGTGCCGTAGCCCTTCCCCTCGGCCCGCATGGCGTGGACGGTGTTGGCCAGGCCCTGGTCCCAGGACCGCTTGCGGCCGAACTTGACCCCGGCGGCCTGGGCAACGATCCGGCCTTCGGCGGTGCGCTTGGTGATGGCAGCCCGTTCCATTTCGGCCGCGTAGCCAAGGATCCCGACGATCAGCTTCACGATCGACGGGTCGGTGGTCTCGGTGTTGAGCTTCCCGTCCAGGGTGACGAGGTGGACGCCGCGCTCCATCAGGTGCTCGACGCACTGGAGCATCTGGATCATTGATCTACCGAGGCGATCCAGCTCATGGATAACCAAGGTGTCGCCGGGCTGAAGGTCGGCCAGCACCTGCTGGAGGACTTCGCGCTCCAGGGTCTTGCCGCTGGCGTGTTCGATGTGGACTGGGTTGCAGCCAGCAGCCTCCAGGGCCTGGACT
Organism: Cyanobium usitatum str. Tous; assembly: GCF_963920485.1. Lineage (NCBI taxonomy): Bacteria > Bacillati > Cyanobacteriota > Cyanophyceae > Synechococcales > Prochlorococcaceae > Cyanobium > Cyanobium usitatum. The sequence continues at coordinate 1,108,931 of NZ_OY986431.1, forward strand.
TGCCGGGCTGCGTCTTGTTGGTCTGTGCTGCATCGGGCTAGGCCGATTCGTGCCATGGGTCTGCCTGCTGTGTTTTGAGTTTGCGTGGGGGCTGTCGTTTCTTGAGATATTCGGCATGGGGGCGGCCCTAACGGCGGGCCAATGGTTCTCGCCCTGCTGAAACTGCCTGCCGAAATGCGTTGCCTTCTAGGGGCTGAATTTGCGGCTGGCCATCTCGCCTAGGTCTTCCCTGCGGCGATAGGGCGGGATTACCCGAGGGGGTGCCCAGGGCTTGGGCTTGGGCTTGTTCCGATCGCGCCAGCCGGTGAACACCAGCCAAAAGGGCAGGCCAACGAACAGGCCCACCAGGGCCAGGCAGGCGGCCAACAGCAGCTGCTGCCAAAGCAGAGCAACAGCCAGGAAGGCGGCGACATTGGCCCACCAGGGCCAGGGCTTGCACTTGCGCTGGCCATTGCCAAACAGGTTTGGAGATCGGGGAGTCTTCGGCGGGAGGAAGTCTTCGAGCTTCTCGCCGGGGCGGAGGTTCGCCTCGATCCAGGCGATCTCCTCGTAATGGCGCTGGAGCCTGGGGTTGGTCATGCCTCCACCTCCTCGCCCTGGTTCTCCTCTGGAGCGATCAGGTCCGCCGCCTTGCGGGCATCGCTGAGCACCTTGAACAGGGTTTTGGGCTCCTCCTTCAGCAGCTCGGCCCAGTTCTTGAGATATGCGGCATGGTTCTCCAGCTGGCAGCCGATCTGCAGCCTGTAGGCGATCAGCACTGCTGCCAGCTCGGCCACCAGCTCCTCCTGTGCGTAGAGCTTGGAGCCCATTCCGCCGCGCATGTTTCGGTCGAGCCTGCTGCTGTGGCCGGTGCTGTGGGCCTGCTCGTGGGCCCAGGTTGCGGCCATGGCTTCGCGGGTGGTGAAGACCTCAGCCGCTGGCATCCTGATCTGATCCAGATCGGGGCTGTAGCAGGCCATGGCGCCGCCCCAGGTGGTTGGCACTGGCCAGGCTTCCAGCACGGCTTCAGCAGCCTCCAGACGGGCCTGGGGCTCCAGCTGTAGGGGCTGGCCGATGGCTTCTCTAATGCGGGCCTGGAGGGCTTCCTCGGCAGCTTCGTCAGTGCCCACCAGATCGACGGCATTGAACACGGCTACCGGCTTAAAGCTCACCCATTGGCGGGTGACGGTCTCGGCCTGGCCGGTTTGGATGTTCTGGGCTTCATCCTCGTAGCGGTTGAGCTGGGGCCGAACGATGCGGACGGACTTGCAGCCTTTGCGCGGCCACCATCCATGGGCCTTGGCTTGTGCTCCACCGATCCAGAGCGGAAGGGTGTGGCCGCGAAGCATGGAGCCCAGCTCCAAAAGGATCGGATTGGCTCCCCGGTAAGGCTTGCCGGTGTCGAGGTTGCGGTGCTCGCCCTGCTGGCCAGCCCATTCCCTGCGCCATGGCGGCAGTTCGCTGGACTCCATCAGGGCGATGAGATCAGCCACCAGCAGCTCCTCGGCTGTGGGGCCGTCGTAGGTCTTGCGGGCCTTGCGGGTGGTGGTCTTGCCCGTGGTCCGGGGCTTAGTTGCGGTTGCGGTCATGGGTTCTCTCGATTGGTGGTGATGGCCCAGCAGGCGCCGGGCCGGTGGTTGTCAGGGGTCTTGGCGGATGAATGAACCGGCAGGCCATCGCCGGAGCTGGCCTTTGGCAGCGGCCTGGGTGCGGTAGGGCCTGAACTGCTCGCCATCGGGTGAGACGACCCACCAGAAGCGGGTTGGCGCTGGCGGGGTGCTGCTTCGGGCCCAGAAGGAATCGCTCATTGGTCGGAGTAGGGCGGGAGGTCGTAGTGGTCGGCCATGGCTTCAGGCCAGACAGGCGGCCCGTCATTGGCGGCCCTGACGGCGATCAGGTGGCCGGGCCATGCCTTGCGGTCTTGCCGGGCCCAGCGGTGGGCTTCACGCCTCCACCAGGCCGCATCGCGCTCGGTCATGGCGTCATCAGGTGGCGTGATCTGGTACAGGTCCCAGGGGAGCCAGTGCTCCCCATCAGGGGCAGGGCAGGCCATCCAGAGCGCGGTGGGTGCGGTCATGCCCACACCTCTCGCTGGGCTGAGCGGATGGCGCTGGCCAGGCGTTCGCGGATCTCCTCCGCCTCGGCCTGGGCCTTGGCCAGCACCTGATCCGCTGTCGCGTTGGCGTTGTCGAGGGCCTGCCGGGCTTCAGCTCGCATCAGGCGGCTGGCGGCTTCGGCATTGATTCGCCATTCGCTGGCCTGGCGGTACATCTCCGCCGGGCTGGTGGGCCTGATGTCGGCGGTGATCTCAGCGGCCAGATAGCCCAGGCAGTCGAGCAGCCATGGGCCCAGGTAGGAATCCGGGCCCAGGCGGCTGGCCAGTTCGCGCAGGGCGGCCAGCTCCTCGGCTTTGGTTGGTGCGGTGGTGATGGTCACTGGGCCACCTCCACCAGCTGAGAGCCGACCCGGCGCCATTGGCGGCGCTGCCTGGGTTTGGCAGGGGTGGCAGGGCCACGGCCAAGAATCCAGCCCTGGCCATGGCAGTGGAAGCAGACACCTCCCTGGATATGGGCGAACCAGGGCATAGAGCCGGTGCCGTTGCAGCCCCAGGGGCACTCGTAGGCGTTGGGGTTGCCGGGCCAGGGGTTTTGGTTTGGGTCTCTCATGGGTTGGGAACGTGAGGGGATGGGCCCAGCTGGAGCCGGGCCGGTGGTTGTCGGATCAGGCGGCGAGCACCAGCAGCAGCTCGGCGCGGCGGCCGGAGCGGGCCAGCTGGCGATGGCCAGCGGTACGGGCCAGGAGACGGAGCTCTCTCACCGGCAGGGCTGCCAGTGGGGCTGGCTTGTCGATCGCGGCTGGCTTGTCGATCGCTGGAGCTGCCTGCGCCTTTCTGGGCCGGTAGTTGGCCAGGGCGAGCACCAGGGCCACCAGGGCCACGGCGAGCACCAGCAGGGCCTGGATCGTCACCAGAGCGGCAGCAGCGGCCAGCTCGATGGGGTGGGGCTGTTGGCTGCGCATGGTCAATACCCCAGCCAGGCCAGCAGGGCCTCGGCGTTGCGCTCATCCAGGTGGCACCAGCTGACGCCGTGGTTGTCGGCGTAGGTGTCGGCAAGGGTGAAGCCGTGCTGGGCCAGCAGGGCCTGGGCATCGCCGTGGCTGAGGTTGCCGTTGTGGTCGGCGTGGTCGAGGACCGAATCCTCAAAGGTGCAGAAGGTCATGGGTTGCACCCGGCTGAGCCGGGGCGGTCGTGGTGTGGCGGTGGGCCTGGCCTGGCGGCAGAGCTGCGCGCTCGATGCCGGTGCCGGTGTGATGGCTGATGGGGCTGGAGCTGGCCGCCGCTACCGGGCCTGGGCTCCACCGCCTGAGCACATCCTAGCCCGCAGATGTCACAACGCAGCAGGGCAGGCAACACCAGCCACCCATCAGGGCCTGGGGCTCAGCCAGTCACCACCGCAGAACCCCTGGCACAGCAGGGGAGGCACCCCCGCCCCCCGGTTGACTATACTTTGAGCATGAAGTCGGCGAGCCTGGTTGTTGAGAAATAACCCGCACCCCGGCACGGGGGGAAAAGTCGCGACCGGCGTACGAGTAAGCCCGTTTGCCATACATGCCAAATCCCTTTAGGACATTCCTCCGGCACTTTCGCCTGGGTTAATACCAACAACACCCCCAGCACTTTCGCCTGGGTCAATACCAGCAACACCCCCAGCACTTTCGCCCGGGTTAATACCAGCAACTGCCGGCGGGGTGGTGGCAACGGAGGTGGAGTGGCCCCGCCGAGAACCCCCTTCTCGGCGGGGCCGTTTTTCTTCAGTTGGCAGTAGGGGCCAAGGCGCGGCGGAAGCTGGCCATTGCTGTCGCCCTGGTGGTGGTGGTGGTGGTGGTGGTGGAGCAGGCCCCCAGCGGGGGGGGATTGGTGGGTATTGGCTTTTGAGATTGGTGTGGCAATACCTGCAGCGGATGGCTTTAGGAGTTGGTATCTGCTGCCGGCGGTCGTGGTCTTGGCTGGCGGAAATTGTCTTGCAGTTCCTTGAGGTATTGGCTCAGGCGTTTTGCATCGTTGGAGCTGCAGTAGCCAAGGCTTCTAAGGAACTTGGCACCAGACCCAGCGGTGTGGATGTCGTCGAGGAGGGCCTCAAGGCCAGCCCTGGTGAACTGGTATTTGCTGGCCAAAAACATCCAGACCTTTGGCTTGCCGGCTGGATCTGTTGTTGATGTGGTCATGGTGTTTGGGGCGTTGGTGTTCAGCATCGGCCAGGAGCGCCGCGGGCACCAACTGGTTGTTGTAGCTACCTGCTGTTTGGGCCTGCCGCCCTGGTCTGGAGGTTTCCGCAAAAATCTGCGGAAACCCCTCAGGCTTTCCCGACTCGATGAAACTCCAGTCCTGGTCTGGAGGTTTGCTCAGATTTTTGAGGAAACCCCTCCTGGCTGACGAAGGACCAGTTCTGGGCTGGCCCCCGATGGTCACCCAGCTTGGGAATGGATGGACTACAGCACCAAGGACGCAGCACCAAGGCCAGCCTGATTGAGCTAATCAAGGGGGTGGATTGCCTGGTCCTGAATGTTGCGGAGCAGGTCCAAAGCGCGAACGGGGTAACACAACCCGGCCAGCCAACCCGCCGGGCTGGGCCCAGAGAGCGCAGGAAAGGCGAAGCCTCGACTGTGAGCGAAGCGATCAGCTCGATTGCGAGCGCAGCGAGTAGTTACTGGAGGGGGTTTGGGCGATTCGCGCCTTGTAACCCGCCACCAAACCGGCCACTTCCCCTCACGCCCTGCCGTGCAGGAACCCCGCGCTGAGATCCAAGGTGTTGCAGGCGATCTGGGCTTTCCTGAGGGCTCAAACCCCGAGCTTGGCGCGCACCTGGCCCGCAGGGCTAAGCCCAGTTACTGCAGGTGGTTTGAGCGATTCGGGGTGGCTAAAGCCCGCACCTTGCCGAGCACCCTGCCAATCACCACCCTTCGGGGTCGGGCTTGAGGTCTTTGGCGTGTCTTCGCAGATCCAGCTGCAGGCGCCCGTCTGCCGACGAAACCAGGGACTGATACCAGTGCCTAAACCAGCGATCCAGCAGGGCTTCCAGGGCCTCCTGACTGGTCTCAGGGCACCATTCCAGCTGGTGGCAGACAGGCTCACCTTTGACGGGTCTGAGCCTGGCCAACACCCTGACGACAAGGGCCCTGTAGGGGTGCTGCCTGGCCCACCGCCTGGCGGCTGCTTTGGCCAGCCGTTGGTGGGGCTCAGGCGGTGGGACGAAGTAGATGGTGGTCATGGCTGGCCAGCAGTCCTCCTGCATAGACGGTCTATGGGTGGCTGCATGGAAGGCTTCATAGACGGCAGGCATAGATGGTCTAGGCACTGCTGCATAGAGACATTCATAGACAGCCTCCATAGACATCTATGCAGCCGGTTCATAGAAGCCTGCATGGATGGATGCCTAGACAGCCGCTATCTACTGGCCTTGCATCGAAACTGCTTCGCAAAGGGGCAACCGGGCAGCGTTATCTCGATACCAGAGCCATCGGTGGTGGTGGTGGTGCGGCAGTCGATAGCCAGATCACCCAGGCGATTTGGGATACAGCGATCGAAGAAATGAAGGCAGGAAAGCTCGCTGGGCTTACTGGTGCGGGCGCTGGTGTCGAGATCACTTACGACGAGGACGGCTATGCAACCGTGAGCTTCGACGTGGAGATCTGAGCCTCAACAGGCCAGCCTCTCCCGTACAGCCGCGCCTTGGCATCGGCGACGCAGGCTGCCCCCGTAGCACTTGAAACAACCATTAGATCCCAATGCATGAACCTGGTGGCCCTACACCGTCAGGGTCACCTTCAATCATCGATCCGAACCTTTACAGCGCCACCTTCCTAAAGCCCTCTGGCAGAGGGCATACTGCGCCGAGCGAACCTCACCCCAGCCTTTGGCCGCCGAGCAGAACCTCTCCTCCTTCATCTGGGCCGTCGCGGACCTGCTGCGCGGCGACTACAAGCGGAGCGATTTCGGCAAGGTGATCCTGCCGTTCACGGTGCTGCGGCGGCTGGACTGCGTACTTGAGCCCACTAAGGCCGAGGTGCTCGCTGAGAAGGAGCTGCGGGAGGCTGCCGGCCTGAACCCTGAGCCGTTCCTGCTAAAGAAGGCTGGGCTGCTTTTTTACAACACCTCACCGCTCGACATGAAGCGGCTGATGGGGGACCAGGACCACATTGGCGAGAACCTGCGGGCCTACATGCAGGCGTTCTCCCCGGCGGTGCGGGACATCTTTGAGAGCTTCGAGTTCCACACCCAGATCGACAAACTCGCCAAGGCCGGGCTGCTCTACCTAGTCACCGAGCGCTTCGCGGGGATCGACCTGCACCCGGAGGTGGTGAGCAACGCCCAGATGGGCACGGTGTTCGAGGAGCTGATCCGCAAGTTCGCAGAGGAATCGAACGAGACCGCCGGGGACCATTTCACGCCTAGGGAGGTGATCCGGCTGATGGTGAACCTGCTGTTCATTGAAGACGACGACGCCCTCACCCAGCCGGGAATTGTTCGCAGCCTGTATGACCCCACCGCAGGCACCGGCGGGATGCTGAGCGTTGCTGAAGAACACCTAGTCAGTCACAATCCGTCAGCTCGCCTGGTCTTGAGCGGCCAAGAGCTGAATGCGGAGTCCTACGCGATCTGCAAAGCCGACATGCTGATCAAGGGTCAGGACATCGGCAACATCATCTTTGGGAACACGCTCAACGACGACGGCCTGCAAGAGAAGCAGTTCGACTACATGCTCTCCAACCCTCCGTTCGGGGTGGACTGGAAAAAGATCGAGAAGGAAGTCCGCAAGGAAGCCGACCTGATGGGCTTTGAGGGTCGCTTCGGGCCGGGCCTGCCCAGGGTGAGCGATGGCTCGCTGCTGTTCCTGCTGCACCTGATCTCGAAGATGCGCCCTGCCGTGGATGGCGGCAGCCGTATCGGGATCGTGCTCAACGGATCACCGCTGTTTACCGGTGGGGCTGGATCCGGTGAGAGCGAGATTCGCCGCTACTTGCTGGAGAACGACCTGGTGGAGGCGATTGTGGCCCTTCCCACTGACATGTTTTACAACACAGGGATCAGCACCTATGTCTGGATCCTGAGCAACCGCAAGCCAGCGGAAAGAAAGGGCAAGGTGCAGTTGATTGATGCCAGCAGCTACTGGCAGAAGATGCGCAAGAGCCTGGGCAGCAAGCGCAAGGAGCTTTCGCCTGAGCACATTGAGGAGATTACGAAGCTGTTCGGGGCCTTCGAGGAGGCAGAGAAGGACGGCAAGCCAATCAGCAAAATCTTCCGCAACGAGGACTTCGGGTACCAGACAATCACTGTCGAAAGGCCACTGAGGGACGAGGCAGGGAACGTGCTTCAGGGGCAGCGGGGCAAAGGGAAAGGTCAGCCTCAGGCCGATACCAGCCTGAGAGACACGGAGAACGTGCCACTGTCAGAGGACGTGGAGACCTACTTCGAGCGAGAGGTACTGCCGCACGTACCTGACGCCTGGATTGACCACAGCAAGACCAAGAAGGGATACGAGATTCCCTTCAACAGGCACTTCTACGTGTTCACGCCGCCTAGGCCACTGGATGAGATAGATGCGGAGCTGAAGCAGGTGACAGACAGGATCCTGGAAATGATTGGGGGGCTGTCGGCGTGACTCACAAACGCTACGAGAAGTACATCGACACAGAAGAGGCATGGCTTGGCTCACACCCAAGTCATTGGGCAAGGAAGCCACTATGGACATTGTTCCGTCGAGTCAAGAGGCAAGGGTTTGAGAGTGAAGAGCTGCTGTCTGTCTATAGAGACCACGGTGTCATACCCAAAAGCAGCAGAGAGGACAACTTCAACAAGCCCTCGGATGACCTCAGCGCATACCAACTTGTCGAACCCGGCGACCTAGCGGTAAACAAGATGAAAGCGTGGCAAGGCTCAGTGGCCATATCAAAGCATCGAGGCATCGTGAGCCCCGCCTACCACGTTTACACGTCACTTCACTCAGAAAACCAAAGGTACCTGCATTACCTAATGCGGTGCGACAGGTACATCACGGGCTATCTGGCCATATCGAAAGGCATACGAGTAAATCAATGGGACCTTCAGCCGGAATACCATTCACGCATGCCGGTCTTGCTGCCACCACTCAATGAACAGTTAGGGATAGCCAGCTTCCTCGACCGCGAAACCGCCAAGATTGACGCCCTTATCGCCGAGCAGCAACGCCTGATAGAGCTGCTTCAAGAGAAAAGACTGGCGGTCATCTCACATGCAGTTACCAAGGGGTTGAACCCGAATGCACCGATGAAGAACTCGGGAGTGGAGTGGTTGGGAGAGGTGCCGGAGCATTGGGATGTCTGTCGCGTTAAAGCAGTTTCAGTCTTCACCACGAGTGGCCCTAGGGGGTGGTCCGAACGAGTTGGCGACGTGGGTGCTTTGTTTGTGCAGAGTGGTGACTTGACCGACGTGATGGGCGTCGATTTCGCGAACTGCAAACGCGTCCAGGTTGGTGATGATGCAGAAGCATCGAGAACGAAATTGCTGGATGGAGACCTTGTTGTATGTATTACGGGAGCGAAAACAGGCAATGTCGCCGTGTGTGAGAGTGTGCCTGAGTCAAGTTATGTCAATCAGCATTTGTGCCTCATTCGCCCTGGTGAAGGAGTGCATCCCCGTTTTCTTGCTGCGCTCTTGAAAAGTGGCTGCGGACAGACTTATTTCTCCCTTGCGCAATACGGACTGAAGCAAGGTTTGAGTCTTGAAGACGTGCGAGAAGCTCCTGTCGCCCTTCCTCCACTAGACGAGCAAGATCGTATATGCCAATGGCTGAGAGGTGTGTCTAGTCGTTATTTGCCGCTGGAATCTGAATCGCAGCGCACTATTTCACTCCTCCAAGAACGCCGCTCCGCCCTGATCTCCGCCGCCGTCACCGGCCAGATCGATGTGCGTGGCCAAGTGCCCGAGGCCGTGGCGGCATGAGCAGCACCCCCAAGACGATCCAGATCTTCCTCCCCGGAGGCGACCCCAGGGGCGTCCGCATCGCCGAGATCACCACCCGCATTGTTCAGGTGATCGAGGTGCCCCGCACTCTGCTGACTGACTTTCTGGCGATGGAACAGAGCAGCCAGGTTGGGGTCTATGTGCTGGTGGGGGAAGAGGCTGGTGATGACGACCGGCGGGTCTATGTGGGCCAGTCCGGTGATCTGCGGGCTCGCCTGGCCCAGCACCACCAGAAGAAGGACTTCTGGCAGCGGGCCCTGGTGCTGATCTCCCGCACCAACAGCCTCACTCAGACCCATGCCCTCTTTCTTGAGTGGTATGTCCTGAAGCAACTCCGTCAGGCCGGTCGCTTCAGCGATGAAAACGGCAACGCTGGTTCCCGGCCCCATACGCCCCCACCTCTGGAGGCCGACTGCATGGAGATCTTTGAAACCGGCAGCACGCTGTTCTCAACCCTCGGCTATCCGCTGTTCGATCCGCTGGTAGCCGTCACCGAAGCAGAGAACCCTGCAGAGCATTTCTTTTGCCACAGCCCAGGGACAGGGGTGGATGGCAAGGGGCTTTACACCGCCGAAGGCTTTGTGGTGCTCGCTGGTTCCTTAGGCCGCCTCGCAAACGCCCCATCCATCGGTGAGGCAAACGAACGCTGGCGCCAGCAACTGATAGAAGCCAACGTGATGCGGCCCGAGGGGGAGGCCAAGGTGGTGTTTAACAAAGACCACCTGTTCTCTTCTCCCAGCGCTTCTGCGATGGCGTTACTAGGCCGCCGCGCCAATGGCTGGATCGAGTGGAAGAACGCGGACGGGGTGACGCTCGATGAGCTCAAGCGCTCCAATTTGGGTGAGGACGCATGACCTCTTCCATCGGCAAGCTCCAGCGTGTTCCCCTCCGAGATGTCTGGAAGCATGAGGCGTATGACTTCACCCAGTGGTTGCAGCAGAACATCGACATCCTCAACGACGCCCTTGATCTGAATCTGATCACTGCGGATCGAGAGCAGCCAGCAGGTTCGTTCAGCATTGATCTCGTTGCCGAGGACGAGGATGGCACTACCTATGTCATCGAGAATCAGCTCGAAAAGAGTGATCACGATCACCTCGGCAAGCTCATTACCTACCTGACGGCTAGGACGGCACGCGGTGGGATCTGGATCGTTTCGAATCCTCGGCCTGAGCATGTCGCTGCCATGTCCTGGCTCAACGAGTCGGCTAATGCGGACTTCTATCTAGTGAAGGTCGAGGCGGTCAGGATCGGGGACTCTCCAGCCGCGCCACTCCTCACCCTGATCGTCGGACCATCAGTTGAGGCCAAGCAGACCGGACGGGCCAAGCAGGAGCTTTCCGAGCGGCATGAGATCCGCAAGCGATGGTGGGCGGCTCTGGTAGCTCTGCCAGGGGCCAAGCTCCATGCCCACATCACACCTGGCTGCGGCGCTTGGTTGGGTACAGCCTCAGGTACCCCAGGTCTGACTTACTGGTATGGAGTGACCAAAATGGGTTGCTCTGTTGAGCTCTACTTCGACAAAGGGAAGGGTGCTGAGCAGGAGACCAAGGCCATCTTCGATCAACTCCAGCAATCGCAGGCCCAGATCGATGCAGCAATCCTTCATCCGGTCAGCTGGCAGCGGCTCGACGAACGACGCGCTTGCCGGATCAGGATCACTCTTCCTGGTGGTTTTGCCTCGCCTGAAGAGGAGTGGCCTGATATTCAGACCCAGCTCGTGGAAGCAATGAACCAGCTGGAGAAGGCCCTAAGGCCAGCTCTCTTGCAACTGAAACAAGGGAGCTGAGAACCAGATGAACCTCCACCACGAGATCAACTTCGAAGCCGAGGTCGCCGAATACCTTTCGACCAACGGCTGGCTTTATGCCGATGGCGATTACACCGCCTATGACCGTGCCCGTGCCCTCTTCCCCGCTGACTTGCTGGCCTGGATCCAGGAGAGCCAGCCCGATGCCTTGGAGGTGCTGCAGAAGAACCATGGCGCTAGTGCCACAGAAACCCTGCTGAACCGTTTGCGAGCTCAGCTCGACCAGCGCGGCACCCTCGACGTTCTCCGCCAGGGCATCGAGCTGCTCGGCCTCAAGAAGCCGCTCCAGCTAGCTCAATTCAAGCCAGCCCTGGCGCTCAACCCCGAGATCCTCACCCGCTACTCCGCCAACCGCCTGCGGGTCGTACGCCAGCTGCGTTACTCGCTCCACAACGAGAACAGCATCGACCTGGTGCTGTTCCTCAATGGCCTGCCAGTAGCCACTGTCGAACTCAAGACCGACTTCACCCAGAAGATCGACGACGCGGTGGACCAGTACCGCTTCGATCGCAACCCCAGGCCCAAGGGCCAAAGCCCGGAACCGTTGCTCTCATTTCCCAGCGGTGCCCTCGTCCACTTCGCGGTGAGCACCCGTGAGGTGCGCATGACCACCAAGCTCCTCGGCCCTTCGACGGACTTCCTCCCTTTCAACCGTGGCGATGAAGGTGGATCCGGCAACCCCCTCGACCCTGTACGCGGCTATCGCACTGGCTATCTCTGGGAGGAGGTGTGGGAGCGGCACTCCTGGCTTGAGATCATCGGCCGCTACCTCGTAGCCAGCCGCGACAAGAAGAAGCAGATCAAGGAGGTGGTCTTCCCCCGCTATCACCAGCTCGATGTCACCCGCAAGCTCCAGGCGGCCGTGCTCGCTGAGGGGGAGGGCCGCAAGTACCTGGTGCAGCACTCCGCCGGCTCCGGCAAAACCAAGTCGATCGCCTGGACGGCTCACTTCCTCGCCGAGCTGCACAACGCCCAGGCCAACAAGGTCTTCGACACGGTGTTGGTGGTGTCCGACCGCAATGTGATCGACACCCAGTTGCAGGAAGCCCTATTCGATTTCCAGCGAACCACCGGAGTGGTGGCCAGCATCACCAACGCTGACGGCAGCAAGAGCAGCAAACTCGCCGAGGCCCTCTCAGGCGACAAGAAGATCGTGGTCTGCACGATTCAGACCTTCCCCTTTGCGCTGGCGGCCGTGCGGGAGCTGTCGGCCACCCAAGGCAAGCGCTTTGCCGTGATTGCTGATGAGGCCCACAGCTCCCAGAGCGGTGAGGCTGCCGCCAAGCTCAAAGCCGTTCTCAGCTCCGAGGAATTAGCCGAGCTGAATGATGGCGGCGAGGTGAGCATGGATGACGTGCTGGCCGCTCAGATGGCGGCCAGAGCCAAGGACAGCGGCATCACCTTCGTGGCCTTCACCGCTACCCCAAAGGCCAAGACGCTGGAACTGTTCGGCCGGCGTCCCAACCCGGACGCCCCCGCCAGCGACACCAACAGGCCCCAACCGTTTCACGTCTACTCGATGCGCCAAGCGATCGAGGAAGGCTTCATCCTCGACGTGCTGCGCAATTACACCAGCTACAAGCTGGCCTTCCGCTTGGCCCATAACGGCGCCAGCTACGACGAGGTGCAGGTGGAGAAGAGTGCCGCACTCAAGAAGATCATGGGCTGGGTCAAGCTCCACCCGTACAACATCGCCCAGAAGGTTCAGGTCGTCGTCGAGCACTTCCGGGAGTTCATCGCCCCTATGCTTGATGGCACCGCAAAGGCGATGGTGGTGGTCGCCAGCCGGCTAGAGGCGGTGCGCTGGCAGCTTGCGATCGAGAAATACATCAAGGAGCAGGGCTATGCCATCGGGACACTTGTGGCCTTCTCCGGCTCGGTGACGGACAAGGAGAGTGGCCCCGACGACTTCACCGAAACCAGCGCTTCCCTCAACCCTGGCCTCAAGGGGCGGGACATCCGCGAAGCCTTCAACACCGAGGAGTACCAAGTCCTGTTGGTGGCCAACAAGTTCCAGACCGGCTTCGATCAGCCATTGCTCTGCGGGATGTACGTGGACCGGCGACTAGCTGGCATCCAGGCGGTGCAGACCCTCTCCCGTCTGAACCGTTGCCACACGGGCAAGAGCGACACGTACGTGGTGGATTTCGTCAACGAGCCCGAGGAGATCCTCGAAGCCTTCAAGACCTACTACGAGACCGCCGAGCTGGCAGGCACCACCAATCCCGACCTGGTGTTCGACCTCAAGGCCAAGCTCGACGCGGCCGGCCACTACGACGACTTCGAGGTGGAGCGGGTAGTCAAGGTGGAGCTGGACCCCGATGGCAAGCAGAGCGAACTGGCTAAGGCCCTTGAGCCAGTGGCTGACCGCCTGCTCAAGAAGTTCAAGAGTGCCCAGAACGCCCTCTCTGTTGGTAAGGAGCTGGAAGATGCCACCGCCATCAAGGAAGCAGAAGACGAGCTGAACGCCCTAACCCTGTTCAAGGCAGACATGGGCGCTTTCCTGCGGCTCTACACCTTCCTTTCCCAGATCTTTGACTACGGGAACACGGCGGTTGAGAAGCGCTCAATCTTCTACAAACGGCTCTTACCCCTGCTGGAGTTCGGCCGTGAACGTGAAAGCGTTGACCTCTCCAAGGTGGTGCTTACCCACTACCACCTGAAGAACCTCGGCAAACGTACCCTGCCGCCTGGTGAAGGTGAGGCTCGCAAACTCCAGCCAATGACCGAAGCAGGCACCGGCCAGGTGCAGGACAAGCAGAAGGCCCTGCTCGACGAGATCATCGCCAAAGTCAACGACTTGTTTGAGGGCGAGCTAACTGATGGCGATAAGCTGGCCTATGTACACGTGATCAAGGAGAAGCTGCTGGAGTCGGAACTCCTTCAGCAGCAGGCCGTCAGCAATACCAAGGAGCAGTTCGGCAACTCCCCCGACCTCGCCAGTGTGCAGTCCAATGCTGTGATCGATTCGCTCGATGCACACACCGCCATGAGCACCCAAATCCTGAATCAACCCGACGCCCAGGCCGGACTTATGAAGGTCTTGCTCGACTACATGGGGTTGTATGAGTCCTTGAGGGAGAGGGCCGCTACATCAAGAAAGCCCTGAAGGGCTGCATTAGACATTGCTGTGGAGTTTGGGAATTGTTTCCAATCCAGCTAGTAGTTCGACAGGTGTAGTCTCAGCAAGGGACTATCAGCAGTGCGCCGGGTGCGCAATGCCTTTGCCAACTCCAGCGCCGACATGGGTCTAGCTGATCCCGCCCACAAAAACCGCCTTGCGGATGCCTACACCGAAACCCCATCGGGCTGCCCTTCAACAACGCCTAACGACAAAGGGCCTGGACGCTTCGCTTACTCATTCAGGCTTTGAGAAAAACAGTATCAAAGACCAAAGACCCACTTCTAGATTAAGTGTGAATCGGTGTTAAATCATCGACAAATGCAACTCAAGGGCTAAGGGTAACAGTAAATGGTTGTATTTTTTGTTTTGAACACGGGATGAGCGTCCCAGCTTGAATAATCCCACCTATTCCCTGCTGAGTCAACATACAATCGGCGCTCAATATAGATGCGTCCCGATTGGGTGTCTTTCCTTTCAGCTTTAACGGGGCTCTTAGCCGTTAGAAGAAAACGTCTTCTGTCGTCCATACGAATTTCCTCCCAATCGTCTCCTTTTGACCAGCCCCATCCTTTGCTGTTGGCTTTTTCGTCAAAGCAATACCATCTTATTGTTTGCGAATTTGCAGCCACTGGTGCTACCACCAAAACGCATAGGTCGAAAATTGATAGCCACGGGCTGGGTCAAACTTCTCAACCGCCCGGCTTAATCCGATGGAGCCCACCTGAATTAAATCCTGGAAGGTCTCATCGTTTCTCGCCAAGGACTTGTATTTCTTGGCAACAGTGACAACAAGCCGGAGGTTGGTTTCTATCAACCGTTGCTTGGCACGAATGCCACGGCGTTTGATAGCAGCAGGGACTGGCTCAGGCCCAGGCCAGTCCAGCCATAACCGCACCTCACGGGAAAGGTGAAGCTGCTGCCGAGGTGGCAGCACAGGGAACCGGCCGTAGTCCGCCAGCATTCTGGAGAGCCCTTCCATGTGCTGACAAATCAGTGGAACGAAGTAGCCAGTCTGCGGTATTCCCTGGGTGTCTAGCCAACCTCTAACGCCAACAGCGCATCCTCAAGGTCGCCGCCCAGCTCATCGAGCCTGCGAGCGCCATCGGCGGCCATGCGTTCGTGGTGGGTGGTCTGCTCCTCCACCCCGCGGATTTCCTCCAGCAGGGGCCGGCTGGGCAGCAGCTCTGGGTATTGCACCAGAGCAGCCTCCACTCCCTGCTCCAGCAGCGTGGTGACAACAGAAGCGGCGCAGATTGAGGCGGCCTTGGTTCGTGCCATGGCGGCAATTTCAGGAATAAAGGTTGAGTTTGAATCCAGCAGTTGTGACTACTGGGGGTTGGCCTGGGGTTGGTTCCAGATCTGATACGGGACAGGCCCAGGCCCTGGCGGAATGGGTGTTGCCACCGGCTGGCCCAAGACCTGTTGGAGGTAGACCCCGCCCTGGGCTGGGCCATAGGGCTGGTAGCAACCGCCAGGGGTGGTGGGGCTGGCGCCGTACTGGCCGCAGATGATGGCCTGGGCAATGAGGAAGGGGATCACGCGGCTTCCTCAGCAGCAGGGGTCACCTCTCCCTCAAGCTCGGCAAACAACCCGGTGTAGGTGCCGCAGCTCCGGCCTGATGCGGCGTAAGCCTGCTCCAGGCGGTCCTGCCGGGCCTGCTGTTCGGCTGGGCTGCAGGGGTTGCTGGTGTTCTGTCTAGTCATAGCGGTCAAGTTGGGTTCAGATTCAGGAGGTGTTGGCAGCCAGGCCACGACAACGCCCCAGCGGCGCAGCACGGCTCTGGCGTATTCGGTGGGGGTGGCCTTGCCATTGGCCTGGAGGAGATCCCAGGCCCGCTGTAGGTCGGCATCGCTGGGCTCCAGGAGGGTGAGGTTCATCGGTCCCTCCGCAGCAAATGGACGGCCTGCGAGGCCCTGGTGAGGGCCGTGTAGTGGAGGGCTACCGCCTCGCTGGTATTGAGCCAATCAAGACAGCTATTCGCCCAAAGGTGGCGGAAGGTTGATCCCTGTGATCGGTGCACACTGAGCACCGCCGCAGACCGGAGATCGCCTCCGTAGCTTCGGAGCGAATGCCAGGCCGCCCAGGCTTTTGTGCGGGCAGGGCCGGACTCGATCTTGGCGATCAGCTGCCGTAGCTCGGCAATGCGCTCCCCCCATGCCGGATCGCCGGGGATGGGTGCAAACACCGTGATTCGCTGCTGGCGGCCACCAGAAACCAGCGGGTCAAGCGTGAGTTTCTGCACATGAAGATCACAGCCGATGTGAAAGGACCGGGGCTCCTTGCGCTTGGGTGTCTGCCACTTGGCCTCGCCCAGGTCGAGCTTGAGCCGATAGGGCTCAGCATCAACGATTCGCCACTCGCAGGTGCTGGGCGCCAGTGGGGCAGCCATGGACTTGCCCGGCTGCTGGATGGCGTCGCCGTTTTGGAGGATCTCGCCTGGCCTCCAGCCCTCAGCAGCCAGGGCCCCGAGCTTGGCGGTCCGCAGCTCCTGCGTCAGGCGAGCGCACTCACGGTTTGTCCAGCACACGATCCGGGCGCTGTTCGGTTCCGCCTCCCAGCGGGGATCCAGCAGCACCTGCTTGGCTGCATGGAACCAATGGTTTGGCCAGTCGTACACCAGCACCTTGCTGTCGGCATCACGCTTGTCCGCAGTCGGCCAAATGGCATCCACCTCGGCCTTGGTGGTGCATTGGCGGATGGCGGTCGCCAGCTCCAGCACAGGGCCCTGGTGACGCACTATGCGAGTGAGCCTGGCTATGCCGCCAGGCGGATTGAGAAAGCACTCGGCCATGGCGGGCACATAGCTCGACTCGTCTTCGCCGGGGCCAGGCGGAGGCGAGCAAGGGGCCAACTGGGCCTGGTCTCCAATCGCCACCACAACGGTGCCGGTGGTAGCTGCGAGCTTTACGAGGTCGGCCCCCATTTGGTCCGACGCCATGCTCATCTCATCCGCCAGCAAGACGTCATAACCCCGGAGCTGGCCCCGCTTTTCGGCCTGCCTGAAGTCGGGCTGAAAGTCGATCCAGCGCCCCCGCTGCACGGGCTTGAGACCCAGCAGCGAAGCCAGGGTTTTGCATTCAACCGAAACCGGCACCCGGGACCTGAGCACATCCAGCGCCTTGTGGGTGGGGGCCGCCACGATCAGGGTCTTGCCTTGCTCCAGCAGCCGTTGAATTAAAACCCCGGTGAGTGTGGTCTTGCCCGTGCCAGCCGGGCCATGGAGGGCAGTGTTCTCCCGCCGAGCCACCGCATTCAGCAGGTGATCGAGGGCTGCCGCCTGGTCCTCGGTGAGGGTGATGCTTACAGCTCCACCTCCCCTGCGACTTGATTGCCTGCCCACTGCAGTGGTGCTCTCAGCCATCGCCCGATCAGTAGGCCCAGCCGTTCCGCTACAGCCCCCAGGTAGTCGCCAGCCACAAACAAAGCATTTCCAGTTGTGCATCGCACCTGTTGGGTACGAGTTGGCGGTGATGGTTGCGGCCGTGGGCTGAGCAATTCGCTGACGCGATGGTTCTCGCAAGCAGCAACAATTTGTGCCTGGCTAATTGCTGATCTGGCGGCGCGATCAAACGCCAGCCTGATTCCATTTTCGGCAGCGCAGAATGCTTCCGATATTGCTGTGAGGTTTACATCGTCCGAGCCGTCTGGATCGAGGTGCAAGATCTGCGACCGCAATTCGCCTAGCGTTTGCTGAGTCCTGGCGCGCCATTCATCTTCAACGCCATAAGCAAGGGCATCCTCGGTCGGACCATCTTCTAGCTCTTGTTGAAGTCGAAGGACGGCAGAGCCGAGAGCAGCTGATCCAACTAAGCGGGCGGCTTCATGAACCATTGCCTTGATGGTTGATGGGCTTGGTTGCATCGACAGGGATTCGTCAGCCATCGTTGCCCCCGAGCACTGAAGGAGGCCACTGCCTGTTGTGGGCATCGAAATACCGCTTGGTTTCGTTGGCGCCCTTGCACTCATCGGCGTAGGCCGGGTCGTACTTGCGGCGCGATTGCTCCAGCTCCAGGAAGTCCTGAAGCAGGTAAAGGGCTCGTTCAAGGACCGCAAGCTCAAGCGGATGGGGCCCCTTGCCGTCGTATTCGTCGGGCAGCGCACAACCCGCCTTCCTGAAGCGTTCAATAAGTACGGCCAGCGCCTGGTCGTCGATACACGCTGGGACGAAGTCACTCAGGTCCGCTGCCATCTGGAGTTCGCCAATCAGAACGAGGGCGTCGTCGAAGTAACGGGCCAGCCAGGGGCTTGATGCTGGGAGGAAGCGTTCGTCGCCTTCAGGGCTGCCCCGCTCAATGATGCTCTGCTGTTCACTCGTCATCGCTTCAGCCCCTCCCGCCCGGTGTCTGTGCACTCAAAAACAAACTCGCCATCGCGGATGCCAACGACATCCAGGCGGCCCGTAATGAAGGTCCTGAAGACGGCCCGGGCAACACGCTCCCCGGAGTCAAACTTCCCGACCAGGTGATTAAGCGCGGACTGTCCAAGCTCGGCATCACCGCCAGCCAGCTCGGTGGTTACAGCCACCAGCCCAGTGTCCTGAAAGTTCTTGGCAGCCAAGGCCCGCTTGAAGGCAATGCGAAAGCGGGCGCTGAGTAGCTCCGCTTGAAGGGTGGTGGAGGATTCAGTCATTGCTTGATGCCTCCCCTTCCTCGTCACGCAGGGCAGCAACTCTCTCCTCAACCAGCTCAAGCAATTCCTCCAGTGATTCGTCGCCATTGAGGTATCGCTGCAGCCTGCCTTCGGCATCAGATACGGAAAGCCCAATGGACTCCAGCAGATCAAGACAGGCGCGCTGACCTTTCTTGCAATCAACGCCGGACTTCTCGGGATGATCCTTGGCGTTCAGTAGAACCAGCTTTGCAAAGCCCATTGGAGTGAGCGCCACCTCTGGCTCAGGATTTGACTGAACCTTGGTGATGAAGCCCTCCATCTCCATGTGATTCCAGTGCTGCTCTCCCGTGAAGTCCTTCATCCACTCAGTCATCCGTGGCGACAAGGTGGTTTCACCGTCCGTCCAGGTGTAATCAACACCTTCAACCATTCCGGCCTCCCGTGCGGCCTGGAACATGACAGAAGCGGCGACACAATGCAGGGCTCGCTGCTGGCTTAGGCCCTGGCGGAGATAGCCGTGCATTGCCCGGTCCATCTCCTCCCTGGTGCCATCCTCAATGGTGATGAGGGTTGCTATTGGTTCTGCCGGGGGTGCGCCGAATCCTTTGAAGTCAGCCATTGCTTGATACCTCCTTACGGAAAATCTTGTTGAGTTGTTTAATCCTGTCGCCGCGATCTTTGATGCGCTTGATGTTTTCCTGCTCAGAGGTCATCAGCCCTTCGACTAAGTGATCGGGGAAGCGTTGATCAGTCATTGGCCTGCCCCCAGCCGTGCCATCTCGTCTGCGATCTGGGTCAGCCAGTCGCGAAGGCAATCGATGTCGTCGTTCCGCCTGAGCAGGCCGCGTTCGCTCAGGTGGCCGATGATGCCCTGTAAATCCCAGAGGAGGTTGGGCACCACCAACGCATCAGGGGTGGTGGCAATGGTCAGGCGCCCGCGTGTGTGGATGGCGTTGAGGGCTTCAATGATTTCCGCATCCCGCTCCTGCCGCTCTGCCTGAAGACGAAGCGCCGAGGGGGTGAGGGTGGCATCAACCATTGCTCCGCCCTCCAGCCAGCGGCTCAATGTCAGCCCATTCGGCTAACTGGTCCTCAAAGCCGTCAAGCGACTCCAGGCAGTGCCGACGCATGAAAGCCAGGTATCTGCTGGCGCCCTTGTCGAAGACCGCCAGGCAGTCCTCAAGGGTCTCCACCATTGGGTACAACTCACTCCCAAATTCGGGCTCTTGGGGTCCGTCCTCGACCCAGGGGACAATCAAGTTGCCACCCAGGCCCTCCCAGACCCAGCACTCCAGGGATCCGCCAATGCGGACACCAACGCCAAGGCTGAAGTATTGCTCTGGGTCGCTAGTGGTCGGGAGGACAAGTAGCTGAATTCCATGGTGGGTGTCATCCCAGCTCACATGCCAACGGCGTTCTCGGGCTTCAGCTGCAATGGCCTTGATCCGGGAGTCGGCCTGTTGCTCTAGCTCGATCTGTTCGATCCGCTCTTCTTCTGAATAGAACTCCTGATCAGCCATTGGCCTGGCCCTCCTCGTCCTCGCCGTAGATCAACTGCGCCAGACAGCTGGAGCAGACCATCGCTGCATTGGCTGACTCCTCGATTAGCAGCTCTGCGATGTCATCGCTCAAGGTGAAGAAGGCATCGCTGCCCAGGTCGGCAAGGTCTTCGGCCAGCAGGCTGATTTGCCACAACTGCTCGGGCAGGTTGTCCTTGGGTTGGGAGGACAGGCTGTAGTCACACGCCAAGGCGAGAACCCAGCTGCGGGCCAGGCCAGCGCGGACTGACAGGGGCAGCGCCTCTGTGATGCTCTTGGTTGAGGTGGCATCAGTCATTGCCCTGCCTCCTGCTGTGCCTGAGCCATTGCGAGCGTTCCTGCGGCAGCCAGGTGATTCAGCGTCGCCTTCAGGTTTCGGTGTGCCGTGGTGAGGCTGGGCTGAATTGAGATTTGCAGCTCGGTCGAGGCCAGGAAATTGCCAAGCGCCTGCTCCAGTGCTGCGGCCTGCTGGTGGAGAGCAGCAATCCGAGCCGACAGCGCGGCAGGGGTGATGCGTTGTCGCTTGGCGCCGGGGATGGTGCGCGGTGGTGATGTCATTGCTCTGGTGTTTGGTGTATCCCAGCCCCGGTAGTTGCAGGGGGGCTGGGGATTAGTGAAGGGCGAGAATTAACCTTTCACTCCTCGAAGGAATGACTGGTAGGAAAATCACCCGAATTGGACAACAGCTTAAGTGCCTCGTATAGATCGTGCTCTTTTGGATCGGCTAAGTATTTGGCGGCAGAATTGATGCGATCTATCGCAGACTCGTCATCGGCGTAGTCGATCTCTCGCAGTCGCGCTGCTTCAACTTCATCAGCAGTTGGCCTGTCGCGATGAAGGGTGTCGTAACCAGTAAGCCGCAGAGTCCTCAGCTGCGCGGAGTATTCGCTGCACACTTCACGGCAGATAAGGTCATTGATTTCAAGCCGGAATGCGGGCCTTTCGTACAGGAGTGGTCCGATTATGTCCGCAGCTTCATCGAGAACCCGGAAGACTCTAAGGACTTGGGCTTGCTCTTCTTCAGTCAGTTTGTAACTAGTCATTGTTCGGGATAAGTGTTTGTGGAATCCACCTCAAGGGTGGGGTGAATAAATGCCTGGGCTTACACAGCGCCGACTGATGCCAGGCAGCTGCAATCAGGCGGGAGACGGCCTTGTGCTCCAGTAGCTGAACGTCTTCCGATTCAGGTACTCAGTTAGCGACCAGCCGTTATTGCCAGCGAATTGGTCGCCAACCCGTTCGCGCACTCGGTCTGCGTATTCAGCCTCTGCTTGGCGGAAAGCGGATTCACAGATGACGCTGATCAGCGCATCTCTGGTTCTCTGAATATCTCGGGCCTGAAGACCATCGGCAATTTGCAGCTCCCTGAGCTGATGCCGAATCTTGGTCAGCTCTGCAATGCGGTAGCCGTTTCTGGGGGGTGGGGTATCAAGCCACTTAGAGGTGTTGCGTGACTTTCCGCAGGTGTAGGGAGCGGGGCGCTGAGCGTTAAGGACTGGGCACAGCAGCTGGATGTGGTGCCGTTCGCGGTCCTTAAGCTCCTCGGCCTTTGGGCTGCAGGTCTCCAGCCAAACGGGGAAGTAGTGGCGCCGGTCGCGGACTGTTGAGACATCGGCTCCGCGCCTATCAAGTTCTTGCTTCAGCCGTATTGACCAAATTGGGCTATAGGCGCCCTGGAAGTGAGCGTTAAGCCGATGCTTTACGCACTGGCTGGCGCCTATGTACTGCAGCCCGGTGGGAATATGAACGATGGTGTAGATGCCTGGATGCCGCCAATCGCCCAATGCCATGGCGGCGGACCAGAGGTCGTGTTGTTCGGTGGCAATCATTTGAGTTGATCTGGTGCGATAGCCCCAAAGGGCGGTGGGTGCCAGCAATCAGCTGGCGGGGTTGATCAGCCGTTGCGGCTGCTGAGCCATTGCCGGATCACATGCCGCACCTGGCCGGGCATGGTGCGCTCGTTGGCTTCGGCTTCCTCGGCCAGCGGCGCCGCCAACTCGGCGGGAAGGTCAAGCCGGTAGATCACCGTCTTGTCGTCTGCGTCTGTCGTTGCGCCTGCAGCCATGAGTCCTGATGCGGGGTGGCTCAGCAGGGTGCGCCGTGTTTAGGGCATCACCTGCGTCACCGCCCAAAACACCACAGGTGTCAGCCGCGTGGACGCTCTGCCGCCAGAGGCCCTGAGCGCCCAGATCACCGCGGTGCTCACGGACCTGCCGGTAGCCGCCCTGAAAACCGGCATGTTGCTCAACGCCAGCCTGATCGAGGCCACTGCTGCCGCCCTAGCTCCGCTGGCGATCCCGATGTTGATCGATCCGGTGATGGTGTCGCGGGCAGGGTCAGTGCTGCTGGAGCCCAGCGCCATCGCTGCCTACCGACTGCTGCTGCCCTTGGCCGAGCTGCTCACCCCCAACCTGCACGAAGCCCAGCTACTAAGCGGCGTGACGATCGAGGCGGCTAGCGATCTGGAGCTTGCGGTTGAGCAAGCGGCGCAGAGGCTGCTGGAGCTGGGGTCAGCAGCGGTGCTGGTAAAAGGCGGCGGCCGGCCGGAGCTGCGCGGCCTCGACTACTTCCTAGAGCGGCATGCGCCAGGGCAGTGGCTCAGCCACACGCCGATTAGCACCATCCACACCCACGGCAGTGGCTGCACCCTGGGGGCAGCGATCACTGCCCAGCGAGCCCTGGGACGATCGCTCCAGGAGGCCGTGAACGAGGCCAAGCGCTACGTGGAAGGCGGCTTGCGCTCCGCCCTAGCCATTGGCGCTGGTCAAGGCCCGCTCTGCCACTGGCATACCTATGGATCGGTCGAGCAGCGGCGCGATCCATAGGATCGGCCCACTGCCTTCAGAGCTTCGTGGCCCATTCCGCCGCCAATCCCGCCCCACTCCGCCTGACTGGTGGCGGCACCCTGGCGGGAACCGTGCAGGTGCCCGGGGATAAATCAATCTCTCACCGGGCCCTTTTGTTTGGGGCTATCGCCGAGGGAGAAACCCGCATCGAGGGCTTGCTACCAGCGGAGGACCCGCTCAGTACGGCCGCCTGCCTGCGGGCCATGGGTGTGGAGGTATCGCCGATTCAAGCCGGCCAGCCAGTGACGGTGCAAGGCGCCGGCCTTGATGGCTTCCAGGAACCTGGCGATGTGCTCGATTGCGGCAATTCGGGCACCACCATGCGGCTGATGCTGGGGCTGCTGGCAGGCCGGGTAGGCCGCCACTTCGTGCTCACTGGTGATGGCTCCCTACGGGGCAGGCCGATGCGGCGGGTCGGAGCCCCCCTGGCCCAAATGGGTGCCCAGATCCATGGCCGCGGGGACGGCAACTACGCACCCCTAGCGGTTATGGGTCAGCCCCTGCGCGGCACAACCATTCACACCCCGGTGGCCTCAGCCCAGGTGAAGAGCGCCATCCTGCTTGCCGCCCTCACCGCTGACGGGCCCACCACCGTGATCGAGCCGGCCCAGAGCCGCGACCACAGCGAGCGAATGCTGCGGGCCTTCGGCGCCGAGTTGTCGGTGGGTGGTGCGGGCAACACGGTGGTGACCCTGACCCCCGGCCAAAGGCTCAAAGGTCAAGTCGTGGTGGTGCCAGGTGATATCAGCTCCGCCGCCTTCTGGCTGGTGGCCGGTGCCATCACCCCAGGCGCGGATATCACGGTGCAGAACGTGGGGCTCAACCCCAGCCGCACCGGCATCCTTGAAGTGCTGGAGCAGATGGGCGCGCAAATAAGCGTGCTCAACCGCCGGGATGTGGCCGGAGAGCCGGTGGGCGACCTGCGGGTTTGCCACGGCCCGCTGCAAGCCTTTGAAATCGGTGGCGACCTGATCCCCCGGCTCGTTGATGAAATCCCAGTGCTAGCCGTAGCCGCCTGCTGCGCCGGCGGCATCAGCCGCATTCGTGACGCCGAGGAGCTGCGGGTTAAGGAAACAGATCGCCTGGCGGTAATGGCACGGCAGCTCGGGGCGATGGGCGGCCGCATCGAAGAATTCGCAGACGGCATGACCATCAGCGGCTGCACCGAGCTGCACGGCGCAGAGGTAGACAGTGAGACCGACCACCGGGTGGCCATGAGCCTGGCAGTAGCGGCCGGCATCGCCCAGGGCGACACCCTGCTGCACCGGCCGGAAGCGGCAGCCGTCTCCTATCCGGGTTTCTGGGACGACCTAGCCCGGCTTAAGCAGCAGGCAAACTGATAGGTAGTCCACCCAGAAGCCCATGCTCGCCGTCGCCGTATTGGCCGCAGGGAAGGGCACCCGCATGAAGAGCGCCCTGCCCAAGGTGCTCCAGCCCCTAGCCGGTGCCACCTTGGTGGAGCGGGTACTGGCCAGCTGCCAGCAGCTTCAGCCAGAGCGGCGCCTGCTGATCGTTGGCCACCAGGCCGAGCGGGTGGAGCAGCAGCTGCAGGGCCTAACCGGCCTGGAATTCGTGCTGCAGCAGCCCCAGAACGGCACTGGCCACGCCGTGCAGCAGCTGCTCGAACCGCTAAATGACTTCAGGGGGGATCTGCTGGTGCTCAATGGCGACGTGCCGTTGCTACGCCCGGAAACCCTTGCGGCCCTGCTGGAGCAACACCGCAGCAGTGGCGCTGCCGTGACCCTGCTGACAGCCAGGCTGGCCGATCCCAGTGGCTACGGGCGAGTGTTTGCCGATGCCAACGGCTCCGTTAGCGCAATCGTGGAGCATCGCGACTGCAACGACCAGCAGCGTCTCAACGACCTCACCAACGCAGGGATCTACTGCTTCAACTGGGCCAAGTTGGCCGAGGTGCTGCCCAAGCTCACCACCGACAACGACCAAGGCGAGCTCTACCTCACCGACACGGTGGCCCTGCTCCGGCCGGCCATGCACCGAGAGGTGGCCGATGCCGACGAAATCGCCGGTATCAACGACCGGCTTCAGCTCAGCCAATGCGAGGCGGCACTCCAGGAACGGCTAAAGCGCCACTGGCTGGCTGAGGGTGTCAGCTTTGTCGATCCAGCTAGCTGCACCCTCAGCGAGGACTGCCGCTTTGGCCAGGATGTTGTGGTTGAACCCCAATGCCACTTCCGAGGCAGCAGCTCCATCGGCGATGGCTGCCGCATCGGGCCCGGCTGCTTGATCGAAGACAGCAGTTTGGCAGCAGGTGTGACCGTGCTCTATTCAGTGCTGCGCCAGGTGCAGGTGGGTGAGCACTGCGCCATTGGCCCCTTCGCCCAGCTACGCCCCGGCAGCTCTTTGGCGGAGAACTGTCACATCGGCAATTTTGTGGAAGTTAAAAACAGCAGTCTTGCCGCTGGTGTGAAAGTAAACCATCTCAGCTATATCGGCGACGCAGATCTAGGTGCTGGCGTCAACGTTGGCGCAGGCACAATCACCGCTAACTACGACGGCGTGCGCAAGCACCGCACCGTGGTGGGGGCAGGCAGCAAAACCGGGGCAAATTCTGTGCTAGTGGCACCACTGACCCTGGGCGAAAACGTCACCGTCGGTGCCGGCTCGACGATCACCAAGGACGTGCCGGCCGGGTCGCTCGCTTTGGGCCGTGCTCGCCAGCTCGTCAAGGAAAACTGGTCCAGCCAGTTAAACCAGCCAAGCCCTCCAGCCCCATAGGCTGCGCCAACCTTCCCCAGCTTTTATGAATCGCGACAGGCGTCCTGCAGCTTCACCAGATGCAGCTTCACCAGATAAAGAGGGCTTTCTCTACGAGCCGGTGGAACGGTTTGGCGAGAGCATGACCAGCCCCAAACCCTGGAACAAGGCTGCCCTTGCCGGAGTGGAACTATTAAACGGTCGGATGGCCATGCTCGGCTTTGCTGCAGCAATCGCCGGCGAGCTTCTCACCGGCAAGGGCATGGTGGGGCAGCTGGCTGCCATGTTGCGTTGGTATTTGGGCTGAAAGCAGAAAGGCCCCGAGTGAACCACCACCCAGGACCTTCGCCCGAAGGCACAACATCGTGAAATGCTGCTCCGCAGCCATCATGGCCGATCGCGCCGACCCCGGAGGGCCGATCAGAGAAGCGGGATCAAGCGCTCCAGAGCAACACCCCGACTGGCCTTGAGCAGAAGCACATCTCCCGGCTGCAGCCATTGCTGCAATGGCTCAGCCGCAGCCTCCGGACAATCCACCTGCCTTAAACGCGATAGGCCAATGGCCGCCGCAACCATGGCCGCCCCTTCCTCGCCCTGGTCCACGATCACCAGACCATCAAGGTTTAGTTGCCTGGCCCGCTCGGCCACGCTGCGGTGCAGTGCAAGGCTCTGCTCGCCCAGCTCGAGCATCGTGCCTAGCACCGCGAAGCGACGTCCAGGCTGCTGGGCCAGCAGCTCCAAGGCGGCAAGCACCGCCTCCGGTGAGGCGTTGTAAGTCTCGTCAAGGATCAGCACGCCATTTTGCTGTAAACGGCGGCTGCGTCCTCCGGGCAGATCCACCTGCAGTGGCCGCCAGCGCTCAGGCTCAAGGCCGAGCTCACGAGCTACCGCCATGGCAAGCAGCAGGTTGCGGGCGTGATGCACTCCTTCTAGCGGCATAGGCAGGGCCACTCCGGCCAACTCCAAAATCGCCCCCTGGCAATCAAGGCTGCCCAGCAGATCTGCGGCCGCTTCATGGCCTTCTCCCTGCAGGGCAACCCGCACTACCCGGCCAGACCACACCCTGGCCAGGGCACGGTCCAGCAGAGGATCACCAGCCGGGATCACCACCAAGCCATCGGTCCCCAAACCAGCCACGATTTCGCACTTAGCCGTGGCGATTGCCTCACGACTGCCAAGCCGGCCGATGTGGGCTGTGCCGATGTTGGTGATCACTGCCACATCGGGGCTGGCGCAGCGACTCAGCCGTTCGATCTCACCGAGGCCCCGCATGCCCATTTCCACAACCACGGCCGCCTGATCAGGGCCTGCGCCAAGCAAGGTCAGGGGAACACCTACGTCGTTGTTTTCGTTGCCGCTGGAGGCCCAGATCGGCCCAAGCGGTGCCAGGGCACTGCGGATAAGTTCCCGCGTGGTGGTCTTACCGGCGGAACCGGTCACCGCCACCACCGGCGCCGCCAGCTGCAGGCGCCAGAGACCCGCCAGGTCCTGGTAAGCATGGAGGGTGTCCGGCACCAGCCAGAGGGGAATGTGAGCTGCGGCGGCAGCAGCCAACACACTGGCCTGGGTGGCTGGCGCAAGGTGGCCCGCCTGGGCTAGCAGGGCGGCGGCTCCAGCCTCGAGAGCACCGGCAAGGAAGCCATGGCCATCGAAGCGCTCGCCAATCAGCGGCAGAAAAAGGTCGCCGCCGCGCAGCTGGCGGCTATCGGTGCAGATGGCTTGGGGGGCAAGCTTCTGGGCCGCCTGATCCACCGTCATTGGTCCGGTGGCGGGTGGACCCCAAAGCTCCTGCAACTGGGCTAATCGCAGACTCATCGTCGGCAGTCGGGGGCGATGCCGAGGATCATGGCTGAGGAATTGGCTCCGCCTCCAACAGCACCATGCCGCTACCCACCCGGGCGGCCTGGGCCAGCAGATTGCCGCCAGGGGCTAGCAGGCGCAGCCGCTCGTAACCCAACTCGCGGCTGCGCTGCAGCCAGAGATCGGCCTGCTGCTGGCGGCGCTGCAATGGCAAGCCTGCCCAGGGATTGACCAGTTCCAGATCGAGCAGCCCCTGCTCTGGGTGGGGGCGAGCAGAAGCAATGCAGCCATCGGGGTCGTCGTTTGAAAGCAGGGCCAGCAGGGGGTCGAGCTCAAGGCGCGCGACTGGAGCAGGCTCTGCAAGCTCAGGAGGCTCAGGAGAGCTTGGAGCTGGACCAACAGAGCGGGTAGGTGGCTGGCCTAGGGCCTGCGCAAGCGGCAAATCAGGACGGGGGGCAACTTGTTCAACAACTGGTTGAACAGCTGAACTATCCGCAATATCAAAATTGGTGGGGGTGGGAGCAAAAGTTTTTATCAGCAGCGTCAGCGACCACGCCAGCACAGCCAAGCCCAGGGCTAGCAGCACCGGCCAAAAAAAGGCCGCAAGCCCTTGGGGCCAGAAGCCAGGCACCGATAAATCGCCCTCGCGGTTGCGGCGCACCAGCTCCCGCAGCTTGAGCACCGTGCTGGCCAAGGCGGCACGCAGGTCCACTGCAAGGCGGCCCCAAGGTTCTACGTAAGGGGCCGGATAGGGAGCTGGTGGTTCCTCACGGCCCGACCTATCGGGGGCGGAAGTTGGTGGCGTCACCAAAAGGGGTTCAACGGCGCTTCAGCAGGGAAGCCAGGCCCCGCCGGCTGGGGTCCGCATCCTGGCCCTGGGAGAAACGCTCAACGGCGGCCGCTTCAGGCGTTGGTTCCTTTACCCCGCAAACGTCGCGGTACATGGCGTCGTATTCGAGCGCCGAGCGAGCCCAGCTGAAGTCCACGCCCATGCCCCGGCGCTGGAGTTCCTGCCAACTGGCCTGATTGCGGTAGGCCTCCCAGGAGCGCACGATCGCCGTGTAGAAGTCGATGGGCTCATATCGATCGAAGCCATAGCCGTTGCCGCTGCCAGCCAGGGGGTCGTTCGGGGGCACGGTGTCCACCAGACCGCCCACCATCCGCACCACCGGAATCGAGCCATAGCGCATAGCCAGCATCTGGCTGATACCGCAGGGCTCAAAGCGACTCGGCATCAAGAAGGCGTCGCTGCCGGCATAGATCAGCCTCGAGAGGGCGTCGTCGTAGGTGAGGAAAACGGCGAAGCGGCCGGGATGGCGCGCCGCCATCTGCCATAGCCCCGACTCATAGGTGCGATCCCCCGTGCCCAGCACGACAACCTGGCTGTCGGTGTAGGCCAACACCCGATCAGCAACCTGCAGCAGCAGATCGACACCTTTTTGATCGACTAGCCGGCTCACCATTCCCATTAGGTAGGAGCGGGGATTCACCGCCAAGCCAAAGCGCTCCTGCAGGGCCTGCTTATTAAGGGCCCGGGGGGCTAAATCTGCAGCCGAAAACTGGGCTGGCAGGCTGGCATCAGTGGCTGGATTCCAGTCTTCGGTATCAATGCCGTTGAGGATGCCGCGCAACTTGCCGCTGATGAAATTCAGCAAGCCATCGAGATGCTCGCCGTATTGGGGCGTGCGGATCTCCATCGCATAGGTGGGGGACACCGCATTGACCCGATCGGCGTAAAGCAATGCCGCCGCCATCGTGTGGTCCCCTTGCATATACCAGGGACACCAGGTGATGCGATCAAGTTTCCAGCGCCAAGGGCCCTGATACTTGAGATTGTGGATTGTAAATACGGTGCTGATCTCCGGGTCTTGATGCATCCACACCGGCAACATGCCGGTGTGCCAGTCGTGGCAGTGCAGCACCTGGGGTTTCCAGTGGTGCCAGCAAAATTCCGCAGTGGCACTGGCAAAGAAGGTGAAGCGCCAATCCTCGTCTTCACCGCCGTAGATGCGCTCCGGATCAAACACCGGATGGCCCACTAGATAGAGGATCAGGCCGTTGCTGGGATGGCGGGCCTCAAAGACAGCGAAGTCATTGCCCATCGTGTGGCCGCGCCAGATGGGTTCGGGCGAAACCTTCAACTTCGACCACAACTTGCCGTACCCCGGCAGGATGATGCGTACGTCGTGGCCTAAGGCAGCTAGGGCAGGGGGCAAGGAGCCCACCACATCACCCATGCCCCCGACCTTGATCATCGGCGCGCATTCGGCCGCCGCAAACAAGACCCGCATCCCAGAGTTACCGGAGGTGGGCGCAACTCTACGGGCGTCGCTAGGGCAGCACCGTCACGGGCGTGCCCATCTCCACCAGATCGAACAGTTCCCGCACATGCTCATCCAGTAGGCGCACGCAGCCGTGGGAAACGGCCTGGCCCACGCTGTGCCGCTGGGGTGTGCCGTGGAAGCCAGCACTGACGCAACCCCTCACCACAAGGTGCTCGCTGCCGTTGAAGCCGGCGCGGCCCTTGCAGTCGCGGTGGAAGCCGATCCAGCGGCTGCCAAGGGGGTTGGCGGGTCCAGGCGGGACGTGTTGGCCGGTGGCTGGGTGCTCCCAGGTGGGATCTACCGCCAGCTCGATGACCGCAAACTGACCGACCGGGGTCTCCCAGCCCGGCCGTCCGACACCCACTGGAAAGCGTTTGCGCTCCTGGTTGCCCTCTAGTACCAGCAACTGGCGCTGGCGCCGGTCAAGGACGAGCCGACGCTGCAGAGATGGCTCTCCATCTGCAACGGCAAGGGGAGGCGCAAATAAAGCGGCTCCCACAAGCAGCAGCGGAAGCAATCGCAGCAGCCCCAAACAAGCCACTGCCCTGAAATGAAATCCGTTTGTTTTCAAGGCAACCAGGGAGCATCGGAGAAGTCCGGCGGTCGCTTCTCAAGGAAGGCATTGCGCCCCTCCTGGCCCTCCTCAGTTCGATAAAAGAGATGGGTGGCCTGGCCGGCCAGCTCCTGAATTCCTGCTAATCCGTCGGTTTCAGCGTTGAAGGCAGCCTTGAGGCAGCGGATCGCCGTGGGGCTGTGCTGCAGCACCTCGCGCGCCCAGCTGATCCCCTCCGCCTCCAGCTGATCAAGGGGCACAACCCCATTCACCAAGCCCATGGCCAAAGCCTGGTCGGCCCCGTATTGACGGCAGAGAAACCAAATCTCCCGTGCCTTGCGCTGGCCCACCACCCGCGCCAAATAGCCGGCGCCAAAGCCCCCATCAAAACTGCCCACCCGCGGTCCCGTCTGGCCAAATACGGCGTTCTCAGCAGCCAGGCTCAGGTCACACAGCAGGTGCAGCACCTGGCCACCACCGATCGCGTAACCCGCCACCAGGGCAATCACCACCTTCGGCAAGCTGCGGATCAGGCGCTGCAGATCCAGCACATTGAGCCGGGGCAAACCCGACTCGTCGAGATAGCCCCCATCGCCGCGCACGCTTTGATCGCCGCCAGCGCAAAAGGCCCAGCCACCATCAGCCGCTGGGCCGGCGCCGGTAAACAACACCACCCCGACCCGAGGGTTGTCGCGGACTCGGGAAAAGGCGTCGCAAAGCTCCTGCACGGTGCGGGGCCGGAAGGCGTTGCGCTTGTGGGGGCGGTTGATCGTGATGCGGGCGATCCCCTCCTCGCATAGGTCAAAAAGAATGTCCTCGTAGGTGCCGGCGGGCTGCCACTGCACCGCTGCCGGGGTCTGGGAGGAAGGGCTCAAGGCTGCATCAGGGCTTGGGCAGCCATTCTGCGCAAGGTCTGGCGCCTGAGCGCATCGGCGCGGCGATCGCTCACCAGCTCAAGCAGCGCCAGCGGCTGCTGCAGCGCCCAGTCCAGCTGGGCTGGCAAGCCAGCTAGCTGCAGCACCCTGCGCCCCGGCACGCCATGGGCGGCAGCCAAAGCCAGGTGATCAAGCTGCTGGGGCATGGCAAACAGCCTCTCGAAATCCAGGGCCCGCTCAGGCGTGGTGCGAATCGGCAGCTGCTCAAAGATGCCGCCACCGCCGTTGTTGATCAGGATCACGGTGAGACGCCCCTTTAGTTGGCGCTGCCAAAGCCAGCCATGGCTGTCATGGAGCAGGGCCAGATCACCCGTGAGCAACACCGCCTGGCCATGGGCCTCAGCGACCCCGCAAGCGATCGAGAGGGTGCCATCGATGCCGGAGGCCCCTCGAAACCCGTAGACCGGTCGCCAGGGGGCTGCGGGATTGGCGAAGCTCTCCCAATCCCGCACTGGGCTGCTGTTGGCAAGCACCAGCGGCAAGCCGGCGGGCAGCAGGAGACCCAACTGGCGCGCCAAACAAAGCTCACTTACACCATTTTCTGCCCCATCAGCGTTTGCTAGCTGCTGATCTAGCCAGAGCTGTAGGTGCTGCTCCCGCTGCCGCCAGCGGGCTCCAAACTGCAGGGCCTCGCCACTGGGGCCACCAGCCCAAAAAGCTGGCGGCAAGCTGGCACTCCAGCCGGCAAGTCCGGCGGCGCTCTGCTGGCAACCGCTGCCGTGCCCTCCGCCGCCTAGCGGATCAAGACATCTCGGCTCGCCCTCACTGACAAGCCACTGGAGAGCATCCTGGTCGGCCAGCCAGCGCTGCAGGCGGCGGCTGGCGGGCAAGGGGCCAAGGCGCAGCACCTGGGCTGAACGCAGCTCGGGTTCAGGAGCCTCGAGCAGTAGGTCGTAGCTGCTGATCAAATCCAGTTCAGCCAACCCCCGCAGCCCGCTGAGGCCATCGGCCAGCACGGGCCAGCCCGTGCGCCGCTGCCAGCGCACCAGAGCCTCCACATATCCAGGCCAGTTCTGGGGCAGGCCGCGCCAGGGACCAGCAACCACCACCCCTGGCTGGTCGGGATCGGGAGCGGGGCTGAAGGGCCTTGCCTGTATCCCTGATCCAGGGGTCCTCAGGCTCAGCTCTCCCCATGGAGGGGGAGTTATATCAAGGGAAGCGTGGGCCGTTGCCTCAAGCAGCGCCGGCCCGCCTGCATGCAGGGGTTCGGCAAAGGGAAGGTTGAGGTGCACTGGCCCCGGGGCCAGGCCAGGGGGCCGGGTTGCAGACCATGCCTGGCGAGCCAGGGCAGCGATGGCAGCGTCCGTCATGGCAGCCAGTCCAGTGCCATCGCCCTGGCCAAACCAGCGCACACTGGCGGCCAGAAAGCTTTCCTGGTTCACGGTCTGGTTGGCCCCACAGCCCTTGAGCCGGCTGGGGCGATCAGCGCTAATCAGCAATAGGGGGATGGCGCCATAGTCCGCCTCCACCGCGGCGGGCAACAGGTTTGCCACAGCGGTGCCCGAGGTGGTGACAACCGCAACTGCTTTGCCAGTGGCCCTGGCCAAACCCAGGGCAAAGAAAGCGGCAGAGCGCTCGTCAATGGCGGTGTAGAGCGCCAGCCCGTGCGGCTCAAGCACACCCAGGGCTAGGGCCAGAGCACCGGAGCGACTGCCCGGACACAAGACAGCCTGGCTTAGCCCCTGCTCCATCAGGGCCTTCAGCAGCAGCAGCGCCGCCTCGAGATTGCGACGGGCCAACTCCACGCCAGGGCGGTTCAGGATGGATTGATCCAGTTTCCCCTGCACCCTTGTCGTCCTCGCCCCGCAGCAGCACTCCCAGCCTGGTCGAAACCCTGCGCC
Organism: Cyanobium usitatum str. Tous; assembly: GCF_963920485.1. Lineage (NCBI taxonomy): Bacteria > Bacillati > Cyanobacteriota > Cyanophyceae > Synechococcales > Prochlorococcaceae > Cyanobium > Cyanobium usitatum. The sequence goes on from NZ_OY986431.1 coordinate 1,142,005, forward strand.
GCCAGGTGGTGCCGGTGCTGGTTTGGGTGTTGCTGGCCCTGGTGCTGCGCTGGGCGGTGCTGGAGCCCCGCTGGATTCCCTCGGGATCGATGCTCCCGGCCCTGCAACTGCAGGATCGGGTGCTGGTGGAGAAGCTGCGCGCCCGGCTGCATCGCCCCATACCAATCGGCACCGTGGTGGTCTTCCATCCCCCCGCAGCCCTGCTAGCAGCTGGCTACGACCCCAAGGCGGCCCTGATCAAGCGGGTGGTGGCACAAGCGGGCGATGCGGTGGAGGTGCGCAATGGCGTGCTGTGGCGCAACGGCAGCAAGGCGGCAATTGATTGGTCAGCCGAACCGATGGACTACCAACTGGAACCCCTCACGGTGCCCCCGGACCATCTGCTGGTTTTGGGAGACAACCGCAATGCCAGCTTGGATTCCCACCTCTGGGGGCCCCTGCCGCAAAAGGCCTTGATCGGCACAGCGGTGCTTCGTTACTGGCCCCTCAATCGGTTCGGCTGGTTACGGATCTCCGCCATGGGCCACCCCCCTACTGCGACGAATGAGCTGGGGTAAGGTGCAATGCGGATGCAGAGCACGCCGGCGATGTTCAACCCGGAGTTCCTGACCACCGATAACGAAGCGATCAGCGGTAACTCGTTGATTCAGTACCTGCAGGAGCAGTCTCCTGATGTGCTGCAAAGGGTTGCTCGCTCAGCCAGTGGCGACATCCAAGACATCATTCGCCACAACGTCCAAGGCCTGCTGGGGATGCTCCCTGGCGAGCAGTTCGAGGTCAAGATTCAGACCAACCGAGAAAACCTGGCTGGCCTGCTGGCTTCGGCGATGATGACCGGTTACTTCCTGCGCCAGATGGAACAGCGCATGGAACTGGACACGAGCCTGCTGGGCTGCGGAGACTTGGACAGCGACCTCGATGCCGACCCAGGCGAGCTCAGGCTCTGAGTTAGCTCAAACTCAGAAATCCCCTGGTGCAGGCTCCGCGGGCTGCTCCGGCACGACTCCATAGCGCAGAAGGGTTTTGTCAATGCCGCTCAGGTAAGCCCAGCTGCCGCTGTCTGGTGCCCAATCTCGCCCTTCCAGGCAGTCTGCAAGCTCCCTTAATCGCTGGGGGCTGCATGCCACCGGAGCTTGGTAATGGGCCGGCACCAGCCAGCGGATTTCGGCTTGGCCAGCCAAATTGCGGATCCAGGTCACCAGGGCGGCCCGGCAGCGGGGAAACACCAGCCGCTCCAAGACAGGCGCCACCAGAAGTGCAGCCTCAGGTCCGGGCACCAGCCGCCGGAATTCAGCCTGCCAGCCCTCCTGCCAGCGGAAGGGATAGAGGCCGAAATAGGCGCGCGGCGAGCGCACCCCCGCGGCCAGCAGGCCGGAAAGCAGCTCCCTGATTCCAGGCACCTGCAGATGGTCTGGGCGGAGATAGGAGGCAAACAACACCAGTCGCTGCCAGCCCCGCCTGCGGCAATCAGGAGTGTCCAGCAAGGGCGCATCACCGCGATCCCTGGCATGGAAAAGCAGCGGGGTCGGATCGGCATCAAATAGTTCTGGGGGTTGCTCGCTGATGGCCACTAGGGCATCGGTGAGCAGCAGGCAACCACTGGCGCGGTGCAAGCAGGCCGCCTCCATGAAGGTGCCCAGGCCTAGGTCTAGAGGCCCGAGCGGTAGCCAGTGCAGCTCATCGGCATGGGGAAGGCCCTGCTCAAACAACACCCGGGTGCGCTGGGCCGGGAACCCCAACCAGGCCAGCGGCAGCGGCAAGGGGAAGCTCCACTGCCTTGGTGTTACCCACACCTGGGCGGCAGGGAAAGCCCTTGCCATCGCCGGCACAGGCAGCTTGTGCTCGAGGCCAGAGCTGGTGGGCAGCACGATCGTGCAAACGGGCCCGTAGCGGTGTTCCAGCTCGGTAAGCGCTGCCCGCACCTCTCCAGTGGGGGGCACGGGGGCATAGAGCAACAGACCACCCCGCAAACGCACCACCGTCATCCGGATCGGCACTGCCACGTAAAACACCCCCTGGAGCTGCTCGAAACTCCAAACCTGGCCAGGGATCAATTCGCGCACCAAGGTGCGGCGGCGTCCGTAGGGGTAGAGCGGTAACAGGGGCCACCAGGGCCAGAACTGGTCCGGCATGCCTAGGGATCCTGGAGGCCTTTGCCTCTCAAGATGCCGTAACGGGGGGCCAGCAGAAAAGCCAGCAGGAACAGGCCGAACTGCACTAGAACAATGCAGCCGGCTGTGGAACTGTCACTCCAGTAGCTGATGTACACCCCCAGCAGGCTGGAGAAGACGCTGCTGGCGATGGCGATCAGGGTCATGCGATCGAAGCTATCGGTGAGCAGGTAGGCCGTAGCTCCCGGGGTGACCAGCATCGCCACCACAAGGATCACCCCCACGGTCTGCAAACCCGCCACGGCCGCCAGGGAGAGCACCGATAGCAAGGTGTAATGCAGCAGGCCGGTGTTGATGCCGATCGAGCGGGCATGGGTGGGATCGAAACAGAACAGCAGCAGATCCCGCCGCAGCACCAGCAGCACTCCCACCACCAGCGCCGATATCAACAGCGTCTGCCAGATGTCAGAGCTGGAGATGCCCAGCACGTTGCCAAACAGGATGTGGGTGAGATCGATATTGCTGCGCACCTTCGACACAAGAACCAGACCAAGGGCAAAGAAACCGGTGAACACCAGGCCAATCACCGTGTCTTCCTTGATCCGAGACTTCTGCTTGACGAAGCCGATCAAGGCCACCGATCCCACCCCGAAGACAAATGCCCCCAGGGAGAACGGCAGACCAAGGGAGTAGGCAACCACCACTCCAGGCATGACCGCATGGGAGACGGCATCGCCCATCAGGGCCCAGCCCTTGAGGGTCATGTAGCAGGAGAGCAGACCGCAGCTGCCACCAACCAGGGCACTGACCAGTAAGGCCCGCACCATGAAGGCGTGACTGAGGGGCTCCAACAGCCAGGTCATGAGCCTGTTTCTCCATCAACGCCGTTCGACACCACCAGCAGATCCGCTGGCAAACCGCCAAATGCGAGGGCTAGATTTTCGGGGGTAAACACCTTGGCCGTTTCGCCGAACGCGAGCACGGTCTTGTTAATCAAGACCACCAGATCACAGAAGTCGCGCACTTGCTCTAGGTCGTGGGTTGAGATCAGAATCGTCCTTCCCTCCTGGCGGAACTGAAAAAACAGAGCGGCCATAAGCTTCTCGGTGCGAACATCCACGCCGTTGAAGGGTTCGTCTAGCAACAGCACAGAGGCTCCCTGGGCGATGGCGCGTGCCAGAAAAGCCCGCTTGCGCTGTCCGCCGGAGAGGGACCCGATCGGCCGGTCGCTCAGATCGAGCAGCTCAACCCGGTCCAGGGCTTCCCGCACTGCGAGCCGATCCGCGGAGCGGGGCAGGCGAAGCAGGTTCATCGCACCGTATCGACCCATCATCACCACGTCCCAGACAGAGATGGGAAAACTGCAGTCGATGCCCTCGTTCTGGGGCACATACGCCACCGCCTGGTGACGCTGGGCCTGGGCAACGCTCTTACCGTTGATGAGGATGCGGCCCTTGGAGGGGCGCACAAAGCCTGTCAGGCATTTGAACAAGGTGGACTTGCCTGCGCCGTTCATACCCACGAGGCCGCAGATGCAACCGGCGGGCAGCCGCAACGAAGCATCAAACAGGGCCACGATTCCGTTGTAGTCGACGTGCAGGTGCTCGGCTTCGATGCGCATCAGCGGACAGATGCGCCAGGTCCAAGACCCTTAACGATCAGATCGACGTTGTGACGCTGCAGTTTCAGCAAGGTGGGAGCGGGGCCGGAAGCATCGGAGAGCGAATCCACGTAGAAGGTACCGCCGAAGCGGGCACCGGTGGCTCGGGCAACCTCCTGCTGGGCGTTGGCATTCACCGTGCTCTCACAGAAAACAGCGGGCACCCGACGACGGCGCACCGTTTCGATAAGGCGGGCCATACGTCGGGGGGTGACCTGGCTCTCCGCATTCACCGGCCAGAGATAGGCCTCCTCGAGCCCGTAGTCATGAGCCAGATAGGAGAAAGCACCCTCACAGCTGACCAGGAGGCGCTGGGCGGGCGGAACCCCAGCCAGGGCCTCCCGCAGGTCTGCATCCAGCTGACCCAACTGGCGCTTGTAGGCCTCGCCATTGGCCCGAAAGCTGGCAGACCCAGCCGGATCGAGGGCTGAGAAGGCCAGCACCAGACGGTTCACATAATGCTGAGCTCGCTGCGGCGACATCCAGGCATGGGGATTGGGCTTCCCGGCATAGGCATCCCCCTCAATAAACAGGGGCCTCATGCCCTCACTGAGGGTGACCTCGGCTCCATGACCAGCGGCTTGGATGAAGCGATCGGCCCAGCGCTCCAGGCCCAAACCATTACTAACAATGAGGTCTGCCCCCTGGGCGGCCTCCAGGTCGCTGGGGCTGGGTTCGTAGCCGTGAATTTCAGCCCCCAGCCGAGTGATCGAACGCACCTGCAACCGGTCACCCGCCACATTGCGGGCCATGTCGGCCAGCACGGTGAAGGTGGTCAGCACCAGGGGGCGTCCATCGCTTGATGCAGCCGATGAACGCGGTGGCGGCTGGCGGCAGCTGGTCAGCAAGCCGAGCAGCAGGGCCGGGCCGAGAAGCGCGGTGGCGGCCTGCCGGAATCTTGGATCCTGCCAAAACCTCGCGAAGGACAACGCAGCAGGAGCAAATAGGTTGGATCCCATGCAGTTCTGAGCAGCCTCCCTCAGACGCTTTCGGCCGGAAAGTCAGCCGCAGACTGGCTGCGCAACCACTGGCGCCCCTGGTCAAGGAAGCCGGCCCAATCCAGCTTTTCAGCCTCGGCGGCCCGAGCCACCAACAGGGGTGCCTGGCGTTTGATCTCGGCGAGATCCGGCTCGCTCACCCCCGCCGAGAGGGCCAACATGTCAGCCATGGACCGGGCCACAACCCGGGTGAGATAGGCGGCGCTGAGGGCCTGCAACGCCCCCCCCACCAGCCAGGTGGCGCCATGCAACTTGACCAGGCCAGTCAGAAGCTGGCTGCTCCACTCCACTACCCCCTGGGCGAGGGCTGCCTTGGCCAGTTCACTAGCGGCGGCCTGCAGTTGCTCGAAAGTCCAAGGGCAATCCCAGAGGCGAGCCATTTCGCGCAGCATTAAGCCATTAGCCACCGCAAGCACCAGCAAATCAAGGCTCGGTAGGGGCGCCGCCACCACCCCGGCCGCCACCAGCCATTGGGTGCGCCGCTGCAGCGGCAGAAAGTGCTGACGCCGCAGCTGCTCGAGATCGCACTGCCACTGGCTGTGCAATTGCTCAAGACGGCGCAGCTGGCGGCCACGGCGCAGCTCCACGCCTCCACTGGCGAGATGCCGGGCTAGGGGCGAAAGGCTGGCTGAAAGGTTCGCGGGTAGGCCATCCCAAAAAAGCAGACGGCTGGAAAGCTCCTGGCCAAGCTGGGAGCGCAATTCAGCGCTCAGAGCTTCGCGAGACTTGTCATCACTGGGGCAATCCACCAGCAGCCAGGCGGGCTGAGCTGCGGGCAGGGCCTCGAGCCAGCGCAGATCAGCGGCGGATAGAGGAGTGCGCAGATGGTGGATCAGCAGGTCGCAGGCAGCAAATACTTCAGGCCAAGACCAATCGGCACTCCAGGCCGGCAAGGGATGGGCCCAGTGAAGCTGAAGTGTCTCGGGACCACGCAGGGCCCCGATCAGATCTGGTTGCAGAGCCAGAGCCGGAGGGCAGGTACCCACCAGGGCCAACTGCAAGCCCTGCCGCTCCAGCTCCTGGCGCAGGGCTGCCAGTTGGTCCTTGCGCAACTGGCTATCAAGCTCAGCCTGGGCTGGAGCTGGCTCCCCTGCCAACCGTAAAAACTGAGCCTCAAGCTGCTCCAGGCGACCCAGCCAGCCGGGCACATCCGTGGGGGCTGGCCCCCGGGGTTGGCGGCGGCGCAGCAGCAAAGCACCCAGGCCCAGGCCAGCCAAGGTGAGGCCAGAGGCGATGGGCAGGTGGCTCAATCGCAGCAGCCCATCGAGGGCAAACCAGCCCATAACCCCGGTGCCGATAGCCGGCAGCCAAGGTTTGAGGGTCGTGGGCATGGCCTGGCGGACCATGGCTAACCCGGCGAGCTGGGGGAGGGTCACCGGCGGCGTCAACGGCGCTGGACAAGCTGAAGCATCTTTAGCTCAGCTTGAGACGCTGCGCAGGCGGCAAATGCCAATAGCTTGGGCGCGAGTCGGGGGTTTGCCTTGCCAGCTCCAGGAGTAAGGGACAACCCAATGGAGGGTCGCCAGGACACCCGCGAACAGGTGAAGCGAGTGCTGCTGGTGGCCCTGGCCGTCAACATCAGCATGACGCTGTTGAAATTGCTGCTAGGCCTCTTGAGTGGCTCACTAGCCGTGCTGGCGGATGCCATGCACAGTGCCACTGACGGATTTTCGAGCCTGTTGGGACTGGTGACCAATGGACTTTCAGATCCCGAACCAGACCGGGACCATCCCTACGGGCACCACAAGTACGAAGCGGTGGGGGCCCTGGCTATCGCAGCCTTCATCCTGTTCACTGCCTTTGAGATCCTGCAGGCCGCCATCGGGAGGCTGAGCACTGGACTACAGCCCTTGCGAATGGATAGCCGGGAGCTGCTGATATTGCTGCTCGTGCTCGGCATCAACATTCTGTTGGCTAGCTACGAGCGGGCCGAGGGGCGCAGGCTTGGCAGTCCCCTACTCAAGGCCGATGCGGCCCACACCAGCAGCGACATCTGGACAACAGCGGTGGTGCTGGTGGGCCTGGCCGGAGCGGTGTGGCTCAACCTCAGTTGGCTCGATGTCGCCCTTGCGATTCCGATGTGCTTACTGCTGGTGCGGGTGTGCTGGTCGGTGCTGCGCACCAACTTGCCCCAGTTGGTTGATCAGATCGCCATTGCCCCGGAGGCCATTCACCAGGTCGCGATGGAGGTGGCAGGGGTACTCAACTGCCACGACATCGCCAGCCGCGGGGTGCTCGGCCAGCAGGTGTTTATCGACATGCACATGGTTGTGGACGCCAATGACCTGCCAACGGCGCACCGGATCACCGAATTGGTGGAAGAGCACCTAGAGGCCCGGTTTGGTCGGGTGCGCTGCACGATCCACCTCGAACCCCGGGAATACGCCAGCGCCGCCATCACCTTTAAGGGCACCCATGGCTGAGCAGTTGCCTCAAATAACACTGAGGCAGCAGGCCCAGCTACTGGATTGGGGGGCTGAACTTCAGGCTGCTCCCAATTGGGTTGGCAGCCTGCCGGTGGCCCTGCTTGAGCGCTGCTGGCTGAGGCTGCGCCGCATATCACTGGAGCAGCTTGCCTTGGTGCTACCGCCAGATGCCAGCGCCGAAGCACCAGAGCTGGTGCGCTACCGGGCCTGGATCTCCGCCGGAGCGCCGGCCTGGTCAGCCCAGCTGCGCTGCTGGCAGGAATTCGGTCAGCCGGCCTGCCAGGAGGCGCTGCGCCACTTCTGGGGCCACCAGGAGCGAGGCAACCACGGCTGGACCTTTGCTGCCTATCTGGAGCTGCTGGAGACCTATCGAAACCAGTTTCAACCAGGGGCCGTGCGGGCCCTGCCCCTGATCGTGCTCGCCCGCAGCGGGCAGCGGGAGCCCCATCGACTGCACTGGCTCACCCCCCCCTTGGCCAGCCGATGCGGCACACTTGCCCCTGACCGCACAGGCTGAGGCGATGGCCGACGAAACCACCCCCTCTCAATCTCGCGATGACCAGGGGGGCCGTGCCGGTGGCGGCCGCCCGCCAGGCAACCGCGAACCCGGCGGATTCCGCATCCGGCTCAGCGACAACGAGATGCGTGCCGCCAGAGCAATTCAGGAGGGCTTCGCGCTGCGCTCCACGGTGGCTGCCCTGGGCTTCGCCATTCGCACGGTGGCCCAGCTTCTCGAGGATGGAAAACTCGACGAACTGGTCGCCCAACAAAGGGCCCAGGCCGGTCCCCGGGGAGATTCCCCCCGCAGTGATTCCCCCCGGGCGGAGCGCCGGCCAGGGGGTGGCGAGGGCCGGGTGATCCGCCAAGAGCGGGCACCTCGCATCGACCCGTTCGCTCGGCCTAGCAAGCCTCCTGCTCCCGTGGCAGAGCCTATCGAGTCCAGCACTGAAGAGGCTGCCCCCGAAGAGTTGGCTGCCGAAGAGCTGGCTGTAGAAGATCTGGCCCCCGAGAGCGCTGAGAGCACCGAAAACCCTGAGAGCACCGAGAGCTGAGTCCCATGGCACGGCCGAGGGTTCTGTCTGGGGTGCAACCCACCGGGGCTCTGCACCTCGGCAACTGGCTGGGTGCGATCCGCAACTGGGTTGATCTCCAGAGCAGCCACGACACTTTTTTTTGTGTGGTCGATCTTCATGCGATCACAGTTCCCCATCAGCCAGCCCAGCTCGCCGAAGACACGCTCTCAACAGCTGCTCTCTATCTCGCCTGCGGCATAGATCCCGATCGCTCAACGGTGTTCGTGCAGAGCCATGTGGGCGCCCACTGCGAACTTGCCTGGCTGCTCAACTGCGTCACCCCGCTCAATTGGCTGGAGCGGATGATCCAGTTCAAGGAAAAGGCAATCAAACAGGGAGACCAGGTGTCTGTGGGCCTATTGGACTACCCGGTGCTGATGGCTGCCGACATCCTTCTCTACGACGCTGATCTAGTGCCAGTGGGGGAGGATCAAAAGCAGCACCTTGAACTCGCCCGCGACATTGCCCAGCAGCGCATCAACGCCCGTTTTGGCAAGCGCAATCCAGACGGTGAGTTGATTCCAGTGCTCAAGGTGCCCGAGCCCTTGATCCTGCGAGAAGGGGCCCGGGTGATGAGCCTCACCGATGGCAGCTCAAAGATGAGCAAAAGTGACCCCAACGAGGGATCTCGGATCAGCTTGCTGGATCCGCCGGAACTGGTAGTCAAAAAAATCAAACGGGCCAAAACCGACCCCACCATGGGGCTGGAATTCGGCAATCCGGAGCGGCCGGAAGCGGACAATCTTCTGGGGCTCTACGCCCTGCTGGCCGGCAAAAGCCGGCAGCAGGCAGCCGAGCAGTGCAGCGCCATGGGCTGGGGCACCTTTAAGCCCTTGCTGGCAGAAGCTACCGTGGAGGCCTTAAGGCCAGTGCAGCAGCGTTATCAGGAGTGGCGCCAGCAGCCAGGAGCGGTGGCGGAGGTGCTGCGCAATGGCCAGCAAAAAGCTGCCGCTGTGGCCGATGAGACCCTCAAAAGGGTGCGGGGAACACTGGGTTTCTTGCCGCCCGCCTAGGAGCTTTATAAGCAGCTCAGGCTGGCAAAGGCTGGCCCTGGCTCCAGCCCCAAAGCCGCAGCAGCCAGTAGCCAAACGCCAGCACAGCAGCGGCACAGGCCAACTGCAGCAGCCGCCTTGGCGCCAGACGACCGCCGAAGAGAGTCCAGAGCCCTAGGGCCAGCGCTAGCCCCACCAGCACCGGGCCAAAGGCGTGCCACTCCAGGGCTTGGGCAAGGTCACCGCGCAGGGTCGCCAGCACGGAGCGCGTTAGGTAGCAGGCGGGGCAGGGAATCCCCGTGAGCTGACGCAGGGGACAACTCCACAACCCCATGGGCAGGGCCGCTCCAGCCGCCAGGCCCAGCAACAGCAAAGAACGGCGCTGTCTCAAGGCTCCTTGTAGATCACCCGACCCCGATCGTCATTGCCGACATCCAACAGCTCCGCGTGAAGCAACCGTTGGATCTCATCACGCACCTGGCGACTCTCCACCCCAGCCGGCAACTCCATCTCGACGAGGGCGTCATTAAGGGTGAAACCCAGCTCGCCGCGCCGCCTAGCCAAATGAACTAGCTGCCGCTCAACCGAGAGGGTCGAGCCCTGCAGCCGCAAAGGCAGGTTCGCCTGGTCAACCAGTTCGGGCATCAACCAGAGATCAACCAATTGGCCCACGAAGCAGAGACCAAAAGTGAGCAACCAGAGAGTGCCGCTGAGGGGCTTGCGGTTGTAAAAGCGATGCACGCCACAGACTCCCACCAGGCCCAGGGCCCAGAGCACGTAGCCGAAAGCCAGGTTGCGGCGCTCGCCCATCACGGCAGGGTCACCCCATGGCGGCGCAGGGCCGCCGAAAGATTCCACACCGACAACACCAATTGATGCCAGGGAGCCAGGGTTTCCATCTCCAGGGCCATTGGTATGGGAGCTGCCTGGCGCAAGCTTGTGGCAGCGCAGAGTTCCTTGCGGGCCTGCACCAGGTGGTCGCGCAGGATCAGCTGCTGGTCTTGGGGCATCACCGCTTCTGGGCAGTGATCTAGCAGCAGCAGGCCCCGCTCAAACCAGGAACTGAAGTCGTCGAGCAGGGACCCGAGCAGCTGATCAAGCAGGACGCCTGGGGATTGGGGCTCGGGTGTTGGAGAAGAAAAACCCATGGCCCCAGCTTAAGAGCGCTGCGTAGGATCGCTCTTCGCCCTAATTAGACGCGCGATCAGTGCCCGTGAACCCAAGCAGCTCCGAGCCAGCACCGATCGCCCTGCCCAAAACCAGCGAAAGCAACCAGCTGCTGCGCATCCGTCACTCGATGAGCCACGTGCTGGCCATGGCTGTGCAGAAGCTCTTCCCCCAGGCCCAAGTCACCATCGGGCCGTGGACCGAGAGCGGCTTCTATTACGACTTCGACAATCCCGATCCCTTCACCGAGGCCGATCTCAAGGCCATCAAGAAGGAGATGGGCAAGATCATTGGCCGCCGTCTGCCGCTTGAGCGGATCGAAGTAAGCCGCACTGAAGCCGAGGCCAGGATCAAGGCCCAAAACGAGCCATACAAGCTGGAGATTCTGGCGGGGATCAGCGAGCCGATCAGTCTCTACACCCTGGGCGAGGAGTGGTGGGACCTCTGCGCTGGGCCCCACGTGGCCAACACCAGCGAACTCAACCCCAAGGCCTTCGAGCTCGAGAGCGTCGCCGGCGCCTATTGGCGTGGCGATGAAACCAAAGCCCAGCTGCAGCGCATCTACGGCACCGCCTGGGAAAGCCCCGAGCAGCTGGCGGAACACAAGCGGCGCAAGGAAGAGGCAAAACGCCGCGACCACAGGCGTTTGGGCACCGACCTGAATCTGTTCTCGATCGAGGATGAGGCCGGGGCTGGGCTGGTGTTCTGGCATCCCCGTGGGGCTCGGATGCGCCTGTTAATCGAAGATTTTTGGCGTCAGGCCCATTTCGCAGCTGGATACGAACTGCTGTACACGCCACACGTGGCTGATATCAGCCTATGGAAAACCTCGGGCCACCTCGACTTCTATGCCGAGAGCATGTTTGGCCCCATGCAAGTCGATGAGCGGCAATACCAGCTTAAGCCGATGAACTGCCCCTTTCACGTGCTCACATATGCAAGCACCCTGCGCAGTTACCGGGAGCTACCAATTCGCTGGGCCGAGTTGGGCACCGTTTATCGCTACGAGCGCCCGGGTGTGATGCACGGCCTAATGCGGGTGCGCGGCTTCACCCAGGATGACGCCCACGTGTTTTGCCTACCAGAGCAGATCAGTGATGAAATCCTGCGCATCCTTGATCTCACGGAGGAGATCCTTTCCACCTTCGATTTCAAGACCTACGAAATAAATCTCTCCACCAGGCCGGAGAAATCAATCGGCGAAGATGCCGTGTGGGAACTGGCAACCCAAGGCCTGATCGAGGCCCTCGATCGCAAGGGATGGGCCTACAAGATCGATGAAGGCGGCGGCGCCTTCTACGGTCCCAAGATCGACCTAAAAATCGAAGATGCCATCGGGCGAATGTGGCAGTGCTCCACCATCCAGCTCGATTTCAACCTGCCAGAACGTTTCGAACTGGAGTACGTGGCCGCTGATGGCTCAAGAAGGCGCCCGATCATGATTCACCGAGCCATCTTCGGTTCGCTGGAGCGGTTTTTCGGGATCATGACCGAGAACTACGCCGGCGATTTCCCCTTCTGGCTGGCACCCGAGCAGATCCGGCTGCTGCCCGTTACCGATGAGGTGATGCCCTACGCCGAGCAGCTACTGGAGCAGCTCAAGGCCGCTGGCATCCGCGCCACTCTGGACCACTCCGGCGAGCGCCTCGGCAAGCTGATTCGCAACGGCGAGCAGATGAAAATACCTCTGCTGGGAGTAATCGGCGCCAAGGAGGCTGAAACAGGTGCCGTGAGCCTGCGCAGCAGACGCGAAGGCGACCTCGGCAACCTGAGCGCGGACGACCTGCTGGCTGCTGCAGTTACGGCAAATACCAAGCGGGCCGCCGGCCTGGGCCTGCCGGCGATCCCCACACCCGGCCAGTGACCACCCTTCTAGCTGGGGACATCGGCGGCACCAAGACCCTTCTCGCCCTCTATCAGCTGCAGGCCGGGGGTGAATTGGAGCTGCTGCGTAGTGAGCGCTACCTATCCGCCGACTGGGACGGCCTGGCCCCGATGCTGGCCACCTTTCTGGGTGCTGACCAGCCCCCTCCAGCGGCTGCCTGCCTGGCGGTGGCAGGACCGGTTGAGGCCGGCCAGGCCCAGCTAACCAACCTGCACTGGCAGCTCGATGGCTGCCAACTGGCTGCGGCCACAGGTATTGGGCGGTTTGAGCTGGTCAATGATTTCGCCGTATTGATCTACGGGTTGCCCCATCTCACCTCACAGCAACAGGCGCCAATCCGCCCTGGGGTGGCGAGGCCAGAGGCGCCCCTGCTGGTGCTAGGTGCGGGAACGGGTCTGGGGGTGGCCTACGGGGTACCAACTCTGACGGGGTTGGTGGCGGTGGCCAGCGAGGCCGCCCACGGCGAATTCGCCCCCCGCAGCCAGCAGGAATGGGAACTCAAACAGTGGCTCGCCCGCGAGCGGGGACTGGAGCGAGTCTCGATCGAGCGGGTGGTGAGCGGCACGGGCCTGGGCGAAGTGGCGCGCTGGCTGCTTCACATCCGCCACCCCGGCGGAGACCATCCCCTTTTCCCGCTAGCCGAAGGGTCGGAACTGCCCGCTGCCGTGGCCGCCAGCGCTGCCCTAGGGGAGAGCCTGGCCTGCGAGGCCTTGGAGATCTGGATGGGCTGTTACGGCAGTGTGTGTGGCGATCTGGCCCTGGCGGGTCTGAGCCGGGGAGGGGTGTGGTTGGCCGGCGGCACCGCTGGCAAATTGCTGGAAAGCCTGCGCTCGCCCACCTTTAACCAGGCATTTCTAAACAAGGGCCGGCTAGAGCCGGTGCTGGCAAGCATGCCGATCACGGCCGTGGTCGATCCGGCCATTGGCCAATTCAGCGCGGCCTGCCGGGCGCGCATGCTGCTGGCCTGAGACACTGGGCGAAGCAGAAGTTGTCCCATGGTGCGCCCCCGGGTCGGACAAGGGGTTGAGGTTCACGTTCCAGCTACCACCGCCAACGTCGGTCCTGGCTTTGACTGTCTGGGGGCTGCCCTGGATCTCGACAACGTCTTCCAAATGCGCTGCATCGAGGGCGGCAGCGAGCGTTTTGATCTGATTATTGAAGGCAGCGAAGGAGCCCACCTGCGCGGAGGGCCCGACAACCTGGTGTATCGCTCGGCACAACGGGTGTGGAAAGAAGCCGGCGAGGAGCCGGTGGCCCTTGAGGCAAGAGTGCGGCTAGCGGTGCCGCCGGCCCGGGGCCTTGGGAGCAGCGCCACGGCGATCGTGGCGGGCCTGATCGGCGCCAATGCGCTGGTGGGCGAGCCCCTCAGCCGCGAGAAGCTGCTGGAGCTGGCAATCGATATTGAAGGCCATCCCGACAACGTGGTGCCCTCCCTGGTGGGGGGATTGTGCATGACAGCCAAGGCGGCCTCGCACCGCTGGCGGGTGGTGCGCTGTGAGTGGTCACCTCTCGTTCAGGCAGTGGTCGCAATCCCCGCCATCCGGCTCACCACAAGCGAAGCAAGGCGGGCCCTGCCGAAATCAATTCCAGTGGGGGATGCGGTGATCAACCTGGGCTCCCTCACCTTGCTGCTGCAGGGGCTGCGCACCGGCAATGGCGACTTGATCACCGATGGCATGCACGACCGTCTGCATGAGCCCTACCGCTGGGGCCTGATCCATGGCGGCAAGGCCGTGAGGGAGGCGGCCCTGGCAGCGGGAGCCTGGGGCTGCGTCATCAGTGGCGCCGGCCCAAGCCTGCTTGCCCTTTGCCCCAAACCAGCGGCCGAAGCCGTCAGCAGAGCGATGGTGCGGGCCTGGCACCAAGCCGGGGTGGAGTCCCGCTCCGAAGTTCTGGCAATTCAGCAGCTGGGCAGCCGCTGGGAGAACCTGCCAGACCAGAAGCCCGCTGCCAGTGAGTAGATCTACTCAGTCGAACAACCGGGACTGATAGGTTGGTTGCCGATTTGAACAGCGCCTGACCTCGGCCCTGTTCAGCGAATCACCAGATCTGCAAGCGGGCCGTGATGGACGTCAACATGCCCCTGCTAGCTGCGTCCAGCCTGGGCGCTCCAGCAGCGGAATCAGCCTTTCCCTGGCTGAGCCTGATCGTGCTGCTGCCAGCAGCAGTCGCCCTGGTAATGCCGCTGCTGCCAGGCGATGGCAGCGACCCCAAGTGGCCCCGCACCCTGGCCCTCGCCACCTTGGCGATTGACTTGGCATTAATGGTGTTGTGCTTTAGCAGGCACTTCGATGGATCCAGCAGTGATTTGCAACTGGTGGAAAGGGTTAGTTGGGTGCCAGCCATGGGCCTGGAGTGGTCCCTGGCGGCAGATGGCCTTTCCACACCGCTGGTGCTGCTCTCAGGCCTGGTAACCCTGCTTTCGGTGGCGGCCAGCTGGAACATCAAGAGCAAAACCCGCCTTTATTTCGCCCTGATGCTGGTTCAGGCCTCAGCCCAGGGCCTGGTTTTTCTCTCCCAAGACTTTCTGCTTTTCTTCCTTGCCTGGGAGCTTGAGCTGGTTCCGGTATACCTATTAATTGCAATCTGGGGTGGCAAGCAACGTCAATACGCGGCCACTAAATTTATTTTATATACCGCTACAGCCTCTCTGCTGATCTTGCTCAGCGGTCTGGCTCTTGCCTTCTCGGGTGACAGCTTCAGCTTCAACCTCTCAGAGTTGGCAAGCCGCTCCCCCGGTGGCACCTTCGGCCTGCTCTGTTACCTGGGCTTCCTGGTGGGCTTCGGGGTGAAATTGCCAATGTTCCCCCTCCACACCTGGTTACCCGACGCCCACGGCGAAGCCAATGCGCCCGTATCTATGTTGCTGGCAGGGGTGCTGCTGAAGATGGGTGGCTACGCCCTGCTGCGCTTCAACGTGCAGATGCTTCCTGAGGTGCATCTGAGGCTGGCACCAGCATTAATTGTGCTCGGCATCGTCAACATCGTCTACGGCGCCCTGAATGCCTTTGCCCAGGACAACGTCAAACGGCGCATTGCCTGTAGCTCCGTGAGCCACATGGGCTTTGTGCTGCTCGGTATTGGTGCTGTAGATGCCCTCGGCATCAGCGGCGCCATGCTGCAGATGATCAGTCATGGCCTGATCGCAGCTGCCATGTTCTTTGTTACCGGGGTGTTTTATGAGCGCACCGAAACCCTTTCAATCCCCAACATGGGCGGCCTGGCCAAAGCCCTGCCGATCACCTTCGCCTTTTTCCTTGCCAGCTCTCTTGCTTCCCTAGCCCTGCCCGGCATGAGTGGTTTTGTAAGCGAGATCACAGTGTTTCTAGGCATCACCGCAAATGACGGCTTCACCATCGGCTTCCGGGTGATCGCCATCGTGCTGGCAGCGATCGGATTAGTGCTTACTCCTGTTTATCTGCTCAGCCTCTGCCGCCGGGTGTTCTTCGGTCCGAGAATTCCTGCCCTAGCCGTGGTGGGCGACATGCGTCCGCGGGAGCTGTTTATTGGTCTCACCCTGCTTATACCAACGCTGGCGATTGGCTTTTGGCCGCGATTGGCAATCGATGTCTATGAGGCCTCAACCAACGCACTAGCCCAGCAGTTGAGTGCAACTGCCCTGGTTGCCATGGGCCGGGTCACCGCCCTGGGCTGAATCACAAAAGCTTGTTTGATCGGCTGGAATAGGTGCACCAAATCCCACTTCCATGACCCTGAGCGCACCCCTGCCCTTGCTGGTTGGTCAGGGGCTTCCACCCTTCGATGCGATCACGCCGGAGCAGGTAGGGCAGGCGATCCCTGCCTTACTCAGCGAGCTAAACGAATCGCTCTCCGCCCTGGAAGCCAGCCTGGAGCTGCGCTTAGGCCAATCCGAGTCGCCCCGCTGGGAGGAGGTTATGGAGCCTCTGCACAAACTTGGAGAGCGGTTGCGCTGGAGCTGGGGGGTGGTGAGCCATCTCAATGGCGTCTGCAACACACCAGCCCTGCGGGAGGCCCACCAACAGCAGCAGGGGGCCGTGGTGCAATTCGGCAACCGCGCTGGGCAATCGCGGCCGATCTATCGGGCTCTCGAGGCACTGAAGGCCAATCCCAGCCAGCTCGATGCCACCCAGAGCCGCATCTTGGCGACGGAGCTACGGGACATGAAATTGCGGGGCGTGGGCCTGGAGGGGCAGGAGCAGCAAGCCTTCAACGCCGCCTGTGAGCGGCTCGCCGAGCTCGCCACCACCTTCGGCAACCACGTGCTCGATGCCACCAACGGCTGGAGCCTCACTCTCAACAGCGAAGACGAACTGGCCGGCTTACCAGCCAGCCTGCGGCAGCTGCTGGCCCAAGCTGCCACAGATGCCGGTGAAAGCGGCTGGCGCCTGGGGCTAGACATGCCCAGGGTGGTGCCCTTTCTAAAATTCAGTGAGCGCAGGAACCTGCGCGAAAAGGTCTACCGCGCCCAGGTGGGCAGGGCAGCCAGCGGCGAACTAGATAACAATCCCCTGATTGCCCAAATCCTGGAGCTGAAGTTGAAACAAGCCCAGCTGCTGGGCTATGCCAACTGGGCCGAGGTAAGCCTGGCCTCGAAAATGGCAGGCTCGGTGCATGAGGTGGAAGGCCTACTTGAAGACCTGCGCGCTGCAGCCTTTCCAGTGGCCCAGCAGGAGCTCGCCGCCCTTGCTGCCTGCGCCAGCCGCCACGGGGCACCAGAGGCAGCTGAGCTGAAGCCCTGGGACGTGAGCTATTGGGCAGAGGTGCTGCGGCAAGAGAGTTTCGAGCTCAACAGCGAGGCGCTTAGACCCTGGTTTTCCCTGGAGCAGGTACTGCAGGGGCTGTTTGTACTTTGCCAGCGCCTATTCGATATACGAATAGTGGCAGCCGATGGGGAGGCGCCGATCTGGCATAGCGACGTGCGCTACTTCCGAGTGCTCGAAGCCTCTAACGGGGAGCCCCTTGCCGGCTTTTACCTTGATCCATTTAGCCGCCCTGGCAGCAAGCGCGGTGGAGCCTGGATGGATGAATGCCTCGGCCGCTCCCGCAGCGCCAGCGGCGAGCCTGTGTTGCCGGTGGCCTACTTGATCTGCAACCAGAGCCCACCGGTTGGCGACACCCCCAGCCTGATGACCTTCGACGAGGTCGAAACCCTCTTCCACGAATTTGGTCATGGCCTGCAGCACATGCTCACCACGGTGGAACGGCCCCAGGCCGCAGGTATCAACAACGTGGAGTGGGACGCGGTAGAGCTGCCCAGCCAATTCATGGAGAACTGGTGCTACGACCGGGCCACCTTGATGGGCATGGCACGCCACTGGCAGAGCGGCGAACCGCTACCGGAGGCCGAATACCAAAAGTTGCTGGCAGCCCGCACCTTCATGGCTGGCGGCGCCACCCTGCGCCAGGTGCACTTCGCCCTCACCGATCTCCGCCTGCACAGCCAGTGGACCCCTGACAGCGGTGAGAGTCCGGATCAACTGCGCCGCCAGATCGCAGCCACCACAACGGTGCTGGAGCCCATTGCCGAGGATGCCTTCCTCTGCGCTTTCAGCCATATTTTTGCCGGCGGCTATGCGGCCGGCTACTACTCCTACAAGTGGGCCGAGGTGCTCAGCGCCGATGCCTTCAGTGCCTTCGAGGAGGTGGGCCTGGAGCAGGAGGAGGAGATCGTGGCCACCGGCCGCCGTTTCCGCGACACCGTGCTCAGCCTCGGCGGCAGCCGCTCCCCAGCTGAGGTGTTTGAAGCCTTCCGGGGGCGCCAGCCAAGCAGCGAGGCGCTTATCCGCCATTCCGGGCTGGTGGCCGCCTGATGGCCACTCCTCCACCGGAGCTGGTGGCGGTCGCCGAGGCCTTCGACCTGCCCGGGCTAATCACGGCGATCGCGCCCCTCGGTAACGGCAACGTCAACGACACCTATTTATTGGAGGTGCACTCGGGGGGCGCAACTGCAGGCCACTACGTGTTGCAAAGGCTCAATACTCGGGTGTTTCCCCAGCCGGAGCTGGTGATGCAAAACCTGGAGGCGCTAAGCGCCCACGCTGAGCAGCATCCCCTGATCGGACAACGATGGGAAGTGCCGCGGCTAATCGCCAACCGTCATACCGGCCGACCCTGGCTATGGGCAGAGGGTCAATTTTGGCGACTACAGAGTTTCATCGAAGGGGCCGTGACTGTTGAGGCGATCACGAACCAAGAGCAGGCCCAGCAGGTGGGTCGAGGCCTGGGGCTATTCCACTTCCTGATCAGCGACCTGCCCCCAGAGCGACTTGCCGATACCCTGCCTGGCTTCCACGTCACACCCACCTACCTGGCGGCCTACGACCAAACCTTGCTTTGCAACCCAATAGGTCAGGACGATCGGGAGCAATGGTGTGTGGCATTCGTGGAGCAACGCCGCGAACTGGCCCCGATCCTTGAGGACGCCAAGGCAGCGGGCCTTCTGCAGTTGCGGCCTATCCACGGCGACCCCAAGATCAACAATGTGATGCTCTGCGACCACACGGGCACAGCAGTGAGCCTGGTGGATCTAGACACCGTCAAGCCAGGCCTGGTGCACTACGACATCGGCGATTGCTTGCGTTCAGCCTGCAATCCAGCTGGGGAAGAAGCCTGTGAAATTGATAGCGTCAAATTTGATCTCAATCTCTGCGAGAACCTCTTAAAGGGCTACCTGGACGCGGCAAGAACATTCCTAAGCGAAACAGACCTAGATCACATCTACGTGTC
Source organism: Cyanobium usitatum str. Tous (assembly GCF_963920485.1). NCBI lineage: Bacteria > Bacillati > Cyanobacteriota > Cyanophyceae > Synechococcales > Prochlorococcaceae > Cyanobium > Cyanobium usitatum. Next base: position 1,161,025 of record NZ_OY986431.1, read on the forward strand.
GGTAAGACTGCTCAGCTTCGAGCTAGGCCTGCGCTTTTTAAGCGACCATCTAGCTGGCAATCTCTACTTTCGTACGACCCATCCCAACCACAACCTCCAAAGGGCTCTTGTGCAATTTCGTCTCACCGAAAGCATTGAGGCCCAGGAAGAACAAATCCGGCAGATTGTGGCAAAACTGCGATGAGCAGCACCAGCTTCAAATTGATTCCCCATGCAGCCGGGATGCAGCGGGTTGCTGCCACCTACTCACTCCATGGCCAAATCAGTGTGCTTAAGGCCACCCTGCAGATCACATACCAACTTGAGGGCAAACTGGCCGAGTTGAAGATTCCCAATTGCAGCAGCCAACCGCTGCGTCAAGATCTGCTTTGGCAAGCCACCTGCCTGGAATTCTTTCTGGCAGCTGCAGGCAACAGCGACTATTGGGAGTACAACCTTTCGCCCGCGGGAGATTGGAATGTTTACCACCTAGATACCTACCGGAGGGGGCTGGCTGAGGAACCTGCCTACAAGCAGCTGCCCTTCGACGTAATACGCGACGACAAACAATTGAACTTGAGCCTTACTTGCGCTCTGCCACCAGCGCTAATTACGCCAACAGCTGCTGCACGGCTCGAAGTTGGGGTCTCCGCCGTGCTCCAAAGCTCCAGCGGGGAGCTGACCTACTGGGCCGTGGCCCATCCCGGCAGCGAACCTGACTTCCACCACAGAGAGGGCTTCTGTCTCAAATTGGCCTAGTGATGCCGGCTGCGCCGCACTGCCACAACCCCGTCGAAGCCCGGTACCGGAGCGTGGCATTTGCGCAGTTCAAGGCGGATCGGCACCGGGCCATAGAGCTCCTCGATCCGATCAAGAATCCTTTCGCTGTAGTGCTCCAGGGTTTGGCAGATCAGGCTGCGGGCCTGATGTTGCAGGGCGGTGATCAACTGGCTGTAGTCGAGGGTGTCGGCTAGGGCATCACTGCGGCCAGCAGCACTGAGATCCACGCCCAATTCCAGATCCAGCTCAAACCACTGGCCTTCCCTGCGCTCGAAATCGAGCACCCCCACATGGGCCCAAAGCCGCAGGCCGCGCACCTGAATCGCATCACTCATGGCTGGAAGCTCAAAGGGGCAAGGGGCGATGGCTGAAATGGCGCACACCGCTGGCGTAATCGGCGGCGATATGGCCCTCACCGCGCAGCCGGTAGCGATAGGTCACCAAACCCTCCAGACCCACCGGCCCCCGGGGGGGCATGGTTTGGGTGGAGATGCCCACCTCGGCGCCAAAGCCGTAGCGGAAACCATCGGCAAAGCGGGTGGAGCAGTTGAGATACACGCCGGCGCTGTTTACCGCGGCCAGGAAGCGGTCGGCGCTGGCGGCATCCCGGGTGCAGATGGCATCGGTGTGACGCGAGCCGTAGCGGCCGATGTGGTCGAGGGCTGCCTCGAGGTCGGGAACGACCTTCACACTCAAAATCAGATCTGAATATTCAGTGCTCCAGTCGTCGTCTGTTGCTGCATGGCTCACACCCAGAGCCATGGCAGCGGTGTCGCCGCGCAATTCAACCCCGGCTGCCCCGAAGGCCAGCACGGCCCTAGGCAGAAAATCAGCAGCTATCGCCGCGTCAATCAGCAGGGTCTCGATCGCGTTGCAGGCCGCCGGGTATTGGTTTTTGGAATCCAGCGCCACCTTCAGAGCCAGCTCAAGGTCGGCAGCCCGATCCACGAACAGGTGGCAGATGCCGTCGGCATGACCAAGCACTGGAATCCGGGTGTTGTCCTGGATGAAGCGCACCAGGGCATTGGAGCCCCTGGGAATGATCAGGTCCACCAGGCCATCGAGCTTCAGCAGCCCCAAGCTTTCCTCCCGGCTGGTGAGCAGCTCGAGGGCGTCGGGGTGCACCGCACTGGCGGCCAGGCCACGGCGCAGCGCTGCATGGATGGCCTCACAGCTGCGGCTGGCTTCGCGGCCACCCTTGAGCAGGGCGCCGTTGCCGGAGCGAATTGCCAAGGAGGCGATCTGCATCACCGCATCTGGCCGCGCCTCAAAGATCACGCCCAGCACCCCCAGGGGCACCGTCAGCCGCTCCAGCACCAGCCCCGCATCTAGCTCGGTGTGGAGCTGACGGCGGCCAACTGGATCGGCAAGCTCCGCCACCTGGCGCACACCCGCGATCGCCCCCGCCAATTTGGGACCATCGAGCTTGAGCCGGGCCACCAGCGCCGGCGCCAACTCCTCGGCGGCAGCGGCCTCAAGATCGGCCTGGTTGGCGGCCAAAATGGCCTCACTGCTCTGCTCTAGGGCTTCTGCCATGGCCAGCACGGCCTGACGGCGCTGGCCATCGTCGAGTTGGCCCAGGGTCATGGCGCAGCGGCGCACCTGGGCAGCCCGGGCTAGCAGGTCTAGGGAGGGATCAGCAATCATCAAGCCATCATCCCAAGCTGGGTGCCAAACGTTGCAGCGCCAGGCGGGCCGCCCCCAACCGACCGGCTCCGTTGCCGAGGCTGCAGCGACGAATCGTCAGGCCCTCCCGGCTGGCCGCCTGCACCCGCTGCTCCACCTCTTGCCACACCGCTGGCAGGAAGTGATCGCTGGCGCCGCTGAGGCCACCACCAATCAGCACTAGCTCCGGAGTAAGCACATAGAGCAAAGAGCTCAAACCTTGCCCCAGCAGCTGGCCGTAGGCCCGCCACACCGCCAGGGCTTCGCCATCGCCGCCAGCGGCCCGGCGGCAGAGTTCGGCCGGATCCACGCTGGAGAGGCGATCGAAGCCGCGTCGACTGCAGAAGGATTCCAGGGAGCCGTTGTTACCGCTGTTGCAGGGCGGACCAGCGGGATCGAGGCCGATCAAACCGGGCTCGGCGGCCGCCCCCCGATGACCTGTAAACAACTGGCCATCAAGCAACACCGCACCGCCCACGCCCGTGCCCAAGGTGAGCAGCAACACATCGCCAACTCCGCGGGCGGCCCCGAGCCAGTGCTCACCGATCAGGGCGCAATTGGCGTCATTGGCCAGGGTCACGGGTCGCTCCAACAGCGGTTCGAGCCAATTGGCCAGGGGCACATCCAGCCAACCCGGCAGATTTATGGCAATGCGCGCCACCCGGCCGGCCTGGTCGCTCGGACCGGGGTGGCCCACCCCAACCCGATCGGCCAGGCGCTCGGGATCAAGTTGCTGCACCGCCGCCACGATCGCCGTTGTCACGGCACCTGGCATCGCTGGCTGGGGCGTGGGCACCTGCAGCTCGGCTAACAGGTCGCCGGCTTCGCTAAAGCGCCCCAACTTGATGGCACTACCCCCTAGATCCACCCCGATCAACTGGTTCATTTAAATCGCTGCATCAGCACAGGCATGCTCAGAAGCGGAAAAACAGCTGCAATTGGGTCTGCCAGGAACCTTGAGAGTCGATGGCCCCCTGCAGGTTGAGAAGTTCTGAGGCCTTGAGATTCAGATTTAATTGGGGGGGCACGTCGGAGCGGTTGGGAGCAGCCAACACAGATGCATTGAACCGTTCCGTGAAATCCAGGCCTATCTCAGCTCCCAGCACCAGCTGGGGCGGCACCCGACCTGAACGGCGTTCGGCGCCACTGGCCACAGCTTGGTTCACATAGGTGGGATAGAGGGCAAAGCTGAGCCGCTGGCCGAAGGCATCGCCGAGGGTGCCGAGTAGGGGCGAGAGCAGGGTTTGGCCTATGGCGGTAGCCAGAACGGTGCCACCTGCCGATACCGCCAGGCCGGCAAGGGTATTGCCGCCAATCAGGGCCAGGAGACGATCTTGCGAAAGCGGCGGCGAACTGCGCAGCACCAGGTTGTCTGCAAGCCGGTCCGCGGGTCCGCTCACACTAATAAACACCCGCACCAAGTTGAGCTGGTCGAGGGAGTTGGTGGCGCCAATCGCCTGAAAGTCTTGCAACGACAGGCTGCCGGCTGTCCCAACACCACTGGTGGTCGGCAGGTTGTCGGAGACCCTGGTACGCAGCGAGATGTCAAGAAAAGGAATCAATCCCATGGAGGGTGTGAACACCGCAACGTTTGGAGAGTCGGGGTCGAGTCCAAACGTGGTGGTGAACAGGTTGAGTCGCCCGTTCAGCAACCGCACCACGCCCTGCAAGCGCAGGCTCGGATCCAGCCGCCCATTGAGACGCAGCACCCCACTGGTACCAAAATTTGCCAGGTTGGGAATACCCACATTCAGGTTTGGGCCCAGCTTCAGCTTCAGGTCATCGAAACCCACAAAGCTGGCGTTGGTTACGGCGGCACGCAGGGACTCACTGGCGTTGCTCTCCACATCCGGACCGAGCAGTACCAAGGGCTGGTCGTAATTCCAGCGGGATTCGAGCAATTCAGCGGCGCTGACTACTGGAGCCGCCAGATTGGCTTCACTGGCCAATCTGGCGGGCTGAACGTTGATGCTGCCCCGGGAAATAGCCAGTTCCCCGCCAATATCAAGGGCAGCAAGGCTGCCTCCGATTTGGAGGGCCCCATCAGCCACGGCCTTGATACGGGGCATGGCGAAGGCCACCTTTTCGAGCTCCACCTTCAGGGTGGCGTCTTTGCCATCGGCGGTGGCCTCAGGGCGAAACAGCCCCAGGCTTCCTTGACCGCGCAGCACTCCCTTATCTCCCACCTTGGCGTTGAACTCCTGAAGCAGGAGCTGCTCAAAGTCGAACAGCACGGTTGCATCGACGTCACGAACCTTTTGGCCGATGAACTGCAACTGAGCCCCCCGGAAACGCAAAAATCCGTTAGCGATCGGCTCGCTGACGCTGCCGCGCACCAGCAGTTGCAGGTCGCCGCTGCCCTGATTCCACTGCAGGGCAGGCTGGGCAAGCCCCGCCAGGAAACGCAAGCCGTCGTCGCGGCTGGCCAGGCGCAGTTCAAGACCCTGCTTACCTGAATCCAAGGGCACAACCCCCGCCAATTCGACGCTGCTTGAAGCCCCTGCCGCCCGCAAAGAAAGATCAAGGAGCAGCCTGGCCTGCTCCAGCTGAATGGTGCCCCGCTCCAGCACCAAAGCCGTTTCCCTTAGGTAGCCATCAACCAGGCTGATGTTGAGGGCAAGCTCAGGCTGGGGAGTTCCGAGGCGGTAGCGCCCCTGCAGAGATAGGCGGCCCCGCAATCCGGCGGGCACAGGGGTAAGCAGCGCCAACAGCTCAAGGGGCAGGTCGGCCAGGCTGAAATTGCCAGCCCCCCGCCGCAGGGGCCCGGTGAACTTCACCAGCACCGGCACAGAGGTAAGGGGCTGGTCCTGGTTTGCCTCAGGCAACCAAAGGTGGGCGCGGGCCTGGAGGTCGGCGCGGGCTTCCAGCAGGGTGGCTCCATCAAGGCGCAGGTCTGCGTCGATGTGACCTGCCAGCCGCTGCAGTCGCTCTTGAGGAGTGCTTTGCCGGTCACGCTCCAGCCGGGCAACCCTCAGCCGAGCTTTAGCGAGCTCCAGGGCCCGCAGCTGGTCCTGCACGCTGCCGCCAAAGGTATCGATAAGCAGGGTGCCGATGTCGCTGGCCCGGCCCAGGATCGGAACCCCCTCGCCGCGCCACAGGGGCCAGGCCCGCACCAACTGCTGCAAAAACAGCGGCGGCAATCTGTCACCCTGCAGGCGGGCTCGGAAGGCGCCATGCCAGACGCCACTCCAATCGATGGCAAGTTTGCCCCCAGCAAGAGGAGAAATAGCTCCTTGGGCTGAGTAGCGACGCTTGGCATAGCGGAAATTCGCCTGGGCCGATTTCCCCCAAACGCCCAAAAACACTGGCCGATCAAGCTGGGCGTTGCCGCTGAAGGCCAGGGGTTGGAGTTCCAGCAGGCCCTCACCGCTCAACAGGGCCTGCAGGGGCTGCCGGCGGGACTTGGGCCCTAGGGCTAGCTGCAATCCATCGAGGGGCATCTGGATCGCCTGCCAGCGATAGCCCCGAGGGCGGCCGTTGAGTTCCAGCGTCCCGCCGGCCCGTTCAAGGCGCACCTGAAGCGGTACCCAACTGGAATCGAGGCGGGCAGTAAGCACCCCCACCGGCGCTGGGGCGAGGGCTTCCATGCGTAGGCGCCCACCACCAACCGGATCACCCAACCAGTTGCCCTGCCAGTTTTCTCGCAAGCTCAGGGGGCCGGCACCGGGCTGGTCGATCCGGAGATCCAGGTCTGGGGTCAAGGCATTGAGAGGGCCCCGCACCCGGCCGGAGGCTTGCAAGATTCCCCGCATTTGGGCGCCCAAAAGCAGGTCGAGTCGCTCCAGGGGGTAGCGCTGCAGCTCCAAGCTGAGATCGAGCTGGCCTGGCACCAGCCCCTCACCCGCCCGTAGGCCCAGGGGCAACACGCCACGGGCCGAGAGGTGGGCACTGCTAAACCGCTGCAGCACTAGGCGCTTGTCGCGCCAAGCCAAAACCGCATCCCAGGGACCCAGCAAGGGGTTGCTGGGCTGACCAAAGCGGGCCTGGAGCTGGGGCAGGTCCCACGGCCCCCTAGCCGAAACTGAACCGCCTACCTGTTGGTTCAACACCCACTCAGGAGTTCCAGCCTGAAGGGGAAGGTCGCTTGGCCGGAGCTGCCATTGCCCCGTCAGCTCAAAAGTCCTGGCCAAGCTCCCCTTGAGCCTTAGCCAGGAACTGCCGCGGGCCAGCTCAAACTGGCGTACCTGAAGCTGGTTGCGCTGCCATAGCCCCTCAAGCTGCAGCGTGCCCTGCAGGCCCTTGCTCCCCGGTGCGCCCCAGCGCCAAGCAGAGCGATCCAATTCGAGCGCCTGGCCGCTGCAGCGCAGTTGGCTGAATGGCAACTCCAATCGGGCAACGCCAGTAGCTGGCCGCCAGCGCAATTGGCGCAGCTGGGCTCCCCCTTTACAAAAGGGCTGGCGATCCCTCCAAGCCAAGGCGAAGGTGCCATCTGCCCTGCCAGCAAGCAGACCAGGCACGCCTAAAAGGCGCTGCAGCGGGGCAAGCTGCAAGGCCTTTGCCCGTAAGGTTCCACCCCATCGCTGACTCTGCCAATTACCCTGGAGCTCCATGGCCAGCTCGCCAGCGGCCGCCTCTGAGCCCAGCCAAGCCGCCAGCTCCAGCTCGCTCCGATGGGGCCGAACTGCACCGCGGCCCGTGAGGCGGAGGCTGGCACCGGAAGGCAGCAGGGTGAGCATGGCGGGATCAACCAGGCGCAACCTGAGATCCAGCCGCGGCGGCTTTGTGCCTAGGTCAAGCCGCCCTGGCACCCAATACTGACCTTGAGAATTGCGGCGCAGCTCAGCTCGCACTCCGGCCAAGCCCACATGCAGCACTGGCAAACGCTGGCGCAGGCTCGCCAGCGGGTCCAGGCTCACCGAAACCGAACGCACCAAGACTGTGGAGCCATCCAGCCGCCCAGGGGCGATGCCACTGGGCCCAATGCGCAGACCACCCCAGCCCAGACCCTGATACTCGCCAAGCTCAACGGGATGGCCGGAAAGCTGGCTGAGCGGCTGCTCAAGCCGAGGTCTCCAATGCTGGTAAAGCTTTCTCAGGGCCTGATCACCACCCCAAGCAAGCAAAAACAGGGTGCCGCAGCTGCCAGTCAATGCGGCCAGCAAGCGGACGCCACCGGAGCCGCGAGGCCAGGGTGGGGGAGCAAGTGATGACGAAGCGGGGACGGGCCCAGGGTTCTGTTCCGGCAACTCCGCCATTCCGGTGGGCTGCCACCCCTTGCGACCGGCGCAATATAAAGGCACTAACCAAAACTTCCAGCCCTATGGCCGCTGATCCAATCCTGCTGACAGCGGGCAAATGGCTGGGGGCCGCCAGTGGGGTCCTGGCTTTGACGACGATTGCCGGTTATCTGAGCCGCTGGGGGATTCGCTTTCGCCTGGTTGGTGTCACCAGCTTCACGGCTCTGCTTGCCGTTTCCTGCCTGACCTTCGCGGTGAGCTACAGCCCTCGGGTGCAGCTAGCTGGAGCAGTGAGCGTGCCGGTGGTGTTCGACAACGGCATCGACCTGGTGGTGGCAACAGCTCCAGACGGCCTGGCGGACGGGGCCGCGGCAGCCACCGTTCAACAAGTAGCCCTAAACCTCAGGGGTGGCGGGCGCAGCAGCGCCGACAACCTGGTGCATGTGCGACTGCGCCGGGTCGAGACGGTCGCCCCAGGGCTGAGCAAGCCGGTGGTGCTAGCGGAAGCCACTCGCAGCCTGACGGATGGTGACGTTCAGCTACAGCCCTAACCATGTGGCAATTGCCAATTCACTTTCAGCGTGAACAAAGCCAATTGGAGCTGGCCGGCATCGATGACTGGCCCCAACTGGCCGGTCTTCAAGACCAGGATCTGCGCCGACTCGGCCGCAGCGGCGGCGCCAGCGAGGCCCGGCTGATCAAGCTTCGGGGCCAGGCCCGGCTAGTGGTGGAGGTGGGACTCGAGCCTGCAGAAGCCGCCCTGCTGCTCTACGCCGGCATCGCTAGCAGGGCTGGCTTGGCGGCTAGTGACCCGCATCAACTTTTGGTCCAAATGGGCCGGCTGCAGCGAAGCCTCACAGGCATGGCTTCCCCCCTGCTCGATCTGGCCACCTTGAGCGAATGGATCCGGCGGGCCAAACGCCGCCCCACAAACTGATCTAGAGCAGGCTCCAGCCGCTGCGCCGTGTGGCTCAAATGGAATAGCTATGGGGCTGCATGAATTGTCTGATCTCCACTCCCCCAAAATTCATTCGGCAGTTGGAAGGGCCCTATCCAGTCTTCTGTCCTTACTGCTAATCAACATTGCAGCGGTTGGGTCGCCTGCCCTGGCCCAATCCCAATTGCTTGAGTCCGTAAAGCAAAACCCTGCCAGGGCGAAGGCTCTTTGCAGACAGTTTCAGGGCTTCAACGCCCAGGGGCTCTCAGCTACATCCCGCTCGGCCGTAGGCCAAATCGCCCGCCAAGAAAACCTCAGCGCCATGGATTCAGAGGTTCTTATCACCTACGTGATCGGCCTGTATTGCCCCGACGTGCGCTGAGTGAGCAGCCCGGCGCCAGAGCTGCTGCGGGTTCAGTGGCGCGACGAGGCCATGGAATGCCGCGATGGCATCAAGTTAATCAGCCGCGTTTGGCAACCAGCCGGCCAGGGACCATGGCCGGTGCTGCTGATGCGCCAGCCCTACGGCCGGGCAATCGCCTCAACTGTTACCTATGCCCATCCCAGCTGGTACGCAGCCCACGGCTTTCTGGTGGTTGTTCAGGATGTGCGCGGTCAAGGTGCCTCCCAGGGGAAGTTCCAAGGATTCGAGCAGGAGTTATCCGATGGTGCAGACACCATTCGCTGGGTTCGCAAACTTGCTGGCAGTAACGGGCGAGTCGGTTGCTATGGGTTTTCTTACCAAGGCCTGACCCAATTACTTAGCGACGACCCTGCGGCTATTCCTGACTGCCTCGCTCCAGCAATGACAGGCTTGGACGAGCGCAGCGACTGGGCTTGCGAGGGAGGAGCCCACTGGTGGGCCCTAGGCCTCGGCTGGGGACTGCAATTGGCGGCCATGCGCTGCCAAAAACTTGGGGACGATGCCGGCTGGCAAGCAATTCGCCGCAGCCTCGACTCAAGAGACTTTCTTGCTGAAGGCTTGGACCTTCTCAAGCGCCATGACCCCCAAGGCATGGCCTGTCGCTGGCTGCAGCTCCCGGCAAGCGAGGCCCCCAGGTGGGTTTGCCACCAACCAGACCCAGCTCTTTGGCAGCGCCCCATGCTGCTGATTGGTGGCTGGTACGACCCCCATCTGCGCGGCATCTTGAACCTCTTTTCACTTGCTAAAGCTGCAGGGGGCTCGCCGCTGTTGCGCATTGGCGCCTATACCCACCTCGACTGGAACGGCGGTCTTGATCGGTTGCAACTGGCCTTTTTTCAGCACCATCTGCAGGATCAAGCCGCTGCAGAAGAGCTAAGCGTTGCCGTTCTTTTAGAAAAAGACCCCCATGCATACGGCAAGCAGTCAAGCCGCCATTGGCGAGCCCCAAATTCAGCCGGCAGCCCCCTGAGCTGGGGGCTGGGCAGTAGCGGCCTGGCCACAATCGACGCGGAAGAGGGCGAGTTGCTGCTCGATCAATTTGGCAGCGGCGAGGTTGCCCTGGTGCACGATCCCTGGCGACCAGTTCCAGGCCGGGGCGGCCACCTTGGCCTCGATCCAGGCCCATGTGAGCGCGGCGATCTGGACTGCCGTGGTGATGTGATCTGCTTCACGAGTTCACCACTTAGCGCAACCCTGGAGCTGGAGGGACGGCCGGTATTAACTGTTGCTGTGCGGGCGGACCAACCCAGCTTTGACCTTTGTGCAACGCTATCGGTACTGGATATCCAGGGAAGGGTGCTCCAACTGAGCACGGGCGTGGCCCGAACCCAGCAGCCAGCCGGTGAAAAATCGCTGCTGCAAGTTCAATTGCAACCCCTGCTAGCTGAACTCGGCCCCGGCGAACGGTTGCGACTCTCCTTAGCGGGAGCGGCCTGGCCGCAGATTGCCGTCAACCCCGGCGATGGCCGCGAGCCCCTTGGCCCTGCCGGCCCGCTCCATCGAGTCATCACGCTTGAGATCGAACTCGCTGATTCCCAATTGCAGCTGCTGCCCCTCTTGGACAGCAAATTTGGGCCACACTGAGCCAAATGTTTGTTTTTGCGATGTCGCTGCGCCACCTGCGCCCTGCTCAACAGCCCCAAACCCTCAGTCGCATGGCTCTGGCCATGCTTTCCCTGGCTACTGGGCTGAGCATCACCGTGGCTTCCCTGCCAGGAGTTCCAGGTGGTGCGGCTTTGGCCCAGAGCCAGAGCGGTGGCGTGGATCGTCCAGCCCTCAGCGTCGAAGCCGCCCGCGCTGCCGCCAATCGCATTTTGGCAGCAGTAAAAAGCCGCGATCCCAACCTGCGCTACAGCCAATTCTCAGAGGAACTCAAGGCGGTTAGCAGCCCTTCGATGGTGGCGGAGACAATGCGTACCCAACCCCAACTACTGAGCTGGAAGCTGCTCAGCGTCCAGCGCGGCCTGCGCAGCACCACCGTGGAGGTCAGTCTCAACACGAGCGCTGGCAAGAGAGAGGTGTTCCTAGTGCTCAATGGTGCCGGACAGATCAGCGGTTACCACATCGATCTGGCCGATCAGGCCCCCAGCCTGGTGGCCATAAAATTTGTCACGGCCCTCAGCACTGGCCACTTCATCTCTGCCCGCGGCTTTCTCAGCCTGGAATTGCAGGGGGAGATTGACGTCGCCAGTCTGCAGGCTCGCTGGCAGCAGCTGCAGCGCCAGACCGGAGATTTTGTGCGCATCAACAAGGCCGTTGAAGCGGGCAGCAGCGCTGACCAGCACCTGGTTTTGGTTTACACCGAATTCAACCGACTGAGCGACTCCCTGTTTGTGATCCTTAATGCCAACAACGACATAATCGGTATCGACTTTCCCAGCGATCCAATCGTCCCCAAGCAGGTGCGCTGAGCCCTAGGCCGCCTAAGCTCGCCATCCGATCGCTGCTGGTACATGTCCTTGCTCACCCTTAACTGGATGGCGGAGGATTGCCAGCGGCTGGCTGAATGCCGGCACGACCACCCGTTTGCGGTGCTGGGGCCCCAGCCTCTCGAATCGGGCGGTTGGGTGCTGCGCGTCTGGATGCCTGAGGCAGAGCGCGTTGAGCTGCTGATCGATGGCCAATCGCTGCCGATGGCCACCCCGAATCATCCTTGGATTTTCGAGGCCCCTTGGGGCAGTGATCCTGGTTCTTCCTATCAGGTGCGGGTCAACCGAGGCGGCATCGAACACGTGCAGCCCGATCCCTGGTCGTTTCGCCATGAGTGGATGGGCGAACTGGATCGCCTGTTATTTGCAGAGGGCAACCACCACCACATTTGGCGCCGCATGGGTGCCCACGTAGTCGAGCACAACGGCGTCAAAGGCGTTCAGTTTTGCCTCTGGGCCCCTAATGCCCGCAGCGTGGCGGTGCTGGGCAATTTCAACGGCTGGGATGGCCGCCACCATCCGATGCAGGCAAGGGTGGGCGGATCCTGGGAGCTATTCATTCCTGGGATTGAGCCAGGTGAGATCTACAAATACGAGGTGCGGGCTCAAAACGGGCACTGCTACCAGAAAGCCGACCCCTATGGCTTCCGCCACGAGATTCGTCCAAACAACGGCTCAATAGTTGAGTCCCTTGCAGGCCACCATTGGCAAGACTCGGGCTGGATGCAGGAGCGGGACAGCCGCAACCCCCTCGACCAGCCGGTTTCTGTGTATGAAATGCATCTGGGCAGCTGGATGCACGGCGCTGCCGACCAGCCCTACATCGAACCTGACGGCACACCGAGAGCGCCGGTGCCTGCAGCCGACCTCAAGCCCGGTGCTCGCCTGCTCACCTATCCAGAGCTAGCTGATCGGGTCATCCCCTATGTGAAGGCCCGCGGCTTCACTCACATCGAGCTGATGCCCATCTCGGAGCATCCCTTTGATGGTTCTTGGGGCTACCAAGTCACGGGCTGGTACGCCCCAACCAGTCGCTTTGGCACACCGGATGAATTCCGCTCCTTTGTAGACCGTTGCCACGCCGAAGGCATCGGCGTGATCCTCGACTGGGTGCCAGGCCACTTCCCCAAAGATGCCCACGGCCTGGCCTTCTTTGATGGCGCCCATCTTTATGAGCATGCCGATCCGCGCATCGGCGAGCACAAGGAGTGGGGCACCCTCATCTTCAACTACAGCCGCAACGAAGTACGCAACTTCCTTGTAGCCAACCTGGTTTATTGGTTTGAAGAGTTCCACATCGATGGCATCCGCGTAGATGCGGTGGCCTCCATGCTTTATCGCGACTACCTGCGTCCAGATGGTGAATGGTTGCCGAATGAGAATGGCGGCCGGGAAAACACCGAGGCCGTTACTTTCCTGCAACAGGCCAACCACGTGCTGTTCGAGCACTTCCCCGGAGCACTCTCTATTGCCGAGGAATCCACCACCTGGCCCATGGTTACCCAGCCCACCAATATCGGTGGCCTCGGGTTCAACCTCAAATGGAACATGGGCTGGATGCACGACATGCTCGATTACTTCGAGCTTGATCCCTGGTTCCGCCAGTTCCACCAGAATAACGTCACCTTCTCAATCTGGTATGCCTTCACCGAGAATTTCATGCTGGCTTTGAGCCACGATGAAGTGGTACATGGCAAGAGCAACCTCTTGCACAAAATGCCAGGTGACGACTGGCAAAAATTCGCCAATGTGCGGGCACTGCTGGCATACATGTGGACCCATCCCGGCAAGAAGACCATCTTCATGGGGATGGAATTTGGCCAGCGGTCTGAGTGGAACGTATGGGGCGATTTGCAGTGGGATCTGTTACAGCACGACTCTCACCAGGGATTGCAGCGCCTCGTCGACGATCTCAACGTCTTCTACAAATCTGAGCGAGCTCTCTGGGGAGACGACTTCAGCGAATTTGGCTTCCAGTGGATCGATTGCAACGACAATCGCCACTCGATCATCAGCTTCATGCGTCGTGAAAGTGCTACGGGCAAGTGGCTTGTGGTGGTGGCCAACTTCACCCCCCAGAGCCATTCCCACTATCGAGTGGGTGTACCGCTGGAAGGCTTCTATGAGGAAGCCTTCAACACCGATGCCGAGCGCTACGGCGGCAGCAACCTGGGCAACCTGGGTGGCAAATTCACCGACCAGTGGGGTATTCACGGCTATGAACAATCCCTTGATCTCTGCCTGCCACCCCTTTCGGTGCTCGTCTTCCGTCGGGATGAAATCCGCAGCCAGCAGCTGGATGAAGACACCTGTGACGAAGCCGCCAATTCCGGGGCCCTGCTCGGGTAAGTTCTCGCTTCGCTCTGCTTGCACCCATGACCGAAACCGCCCCCCTGCTGCTGCGCGCCGCCCGAGGTGAGCAGGTGGAGCGGCCCCCTGTCTGGATGATGCGCCAGGCCGGCCGCTACATGAAGGTGTATCGCGACCTTCGCGACCGCCATCCCGGCTTCCGGGAGCGCTCGGAAAACCCCGATCTCTCATACGAGATCTCGATGCAGCCCTTCCACGCCTTCAAGCCCGACGGCGTGATCCTCTTTTCAGACATCCTCACGCCCCTGCCGGGTATGGGGATCAACTTCGACATCATTGAAAGCCAGGGGCCCCTGATCCAGGAGCCAATCCGCAATCTTGCCCAAGTAGAGGCTTTGCGAGCCTTGGAGCCGGCCGAGAGCATGCCTTTTGTGGGTGAGGTGCTCACCCGCTTGCGTCAATCGGTTGGCAATGAAGCTGCCGTACTCGGCTTTGTGGGTGCTCCCTGGACCCTGGCCGCCTACGTGGTGGAAGGCAAAAGCAGCAAGAACTATGCCGTTATCAAGGCGATGGCCTTCCAGGAGCCGGAGCTGCTGCACAAGCTGCTAGACCACTTCGCCGAATCAATTGCCACCTACCTGCGCTACCAGATCGATTCCGGCGCCCAGGTGGTGCAGATGTTCGATTCCTGGGCCGGCCAGCTCAGCCCCATGGATTACGACAGCTTCGCGGCGCCTTATCAGAAGAAGGTGGTGGATCTGGTTAAGCAAACCCATCCCGATACCCCCTTCATCCTCTACATCTCCGGCAGCGCCGGGGTGCTTGAGCGCATGGCAGGCACAGGGGTAGACATCATTTCGCTCGACTGGACCGTGGACATGGCCGAGGGCCTGGCCCGCCTGCCCGAGCACATCGGCGTGCAGGGCAACGTGGATCCCGGATTGCTGTTCGGTACCCCGGCAGCCATCCAGGCCCGCATCGACGACACCGTGCGCAAAGCCCGCGGCCGTAAGCACATTCTCAACCTGGGCCACGGCATCCTGCCGGGCACTCCAGAAGAAAACGGCCGCGCCTTCTTTGAAGCAGGCAAGAGTGTGATGGAGCGCATCGGAGCGGCTGGTTGAGCAGCCCCGCTGGTGGATCCCGGCCCCAGCGGATCCTGATCACAGGGGCCAGCGGCTGCGTTGGTCAATACATCACCGAGCAGCTTTATCGCCACAGCGATGCGGAGTTGCTGCTGCTGCTGCGTGATCCAGCCAAGCTCAAGGTTGTTTCAGCGGATGATCCCCGGATCACGCTGCTGGTTGGTGACCTGCGGGAGCTAACGCCCCATGCCGGTGCAATCGCCACTGCTACCCGCATCATCCACACGGCCACCGCCTGGGGCGATCCCTTAAGAGCCCAGCAGGTGAACGTGGACGCGGTGAAGCAGCTGCTGGCTTTCACCAGCCCTGTATGGCTGGAGCAGGTGATCTACTTCTCCACTGCCTCAATTCTGGATCGCCACTTGCAGCTGCTGCCCGAGGCAGCGGAATTTGGCACTGAATACATCCAAACCAAGGCTCTCTGCCTGCAACAACTGGAGGCCCACCCCCTCGCCGCCAAAATTGTTGCCGTATTTCCCACCCTGGTTTTTGGCGGGCAGGTGGGTCCGGGCGACTGCCATCCCACCAGTTATCTCACCGCTGGGATTAGGGAGGCAACCCGCTGGTTGTGGCTTGCTAAGTGGCTGCGTGCCGAGGCCAGCTTCCACTTCATCCACGCCGCCGACATAGCCCTGGTGTGCGCCCACTTGGCCACCCAGCCCCATCAGCCCAATCAGGAGCCAAACCAGGGAGCCCTGCGGCGCCTGGTGCTCGGCCAAGCGCCGATCAGCGTCAATGCCACCGTGGCCCAGCTCTGCCGTTGGCGCCGCAGCTGGCAGCCAGCCTTTGGCATCGATCTGCAGGGCTGGCTGATTGAAGCCCTGATCAAGCTGCTACGCATCGAGGTCAACGCCTGGGATCGCTTCTCAATTCGCCAGCGCCACTTCGTGCACGAACCGGTGAGCCCACCAGAACGCTTTGGCTTGGTGAGCTACGCCCCCACTCTCCAAGCTGTGTTCGAAACCGCTGGCCTGCCGCACAGGTGACTACTACAGGAATGGTTGGGGCAGCAGGGATGACCGCTGAAATCAACGTCCTGGGACCTGGCTGATCCCTCTAGCGACCCAACTTTGTGGCAATTGTTTCGAACCTGGTTGGCAGAGGTCACATCAGCCCGGTTCACGCCTTAATTTTGGCGGGTTGCCCATGCTTTTAAGCGCCCCCCATGCGCCGTCTCTTCTCTCTGATCGCTCTCTGCCTGGCGCTCGTGCTGGGTGCTGCTCCGAGTTTCGCTGCCGATGTGGCCCATGGCGGCCAGATCTTCTCCGCCAACTGCGCCGCTTGCCACATGGGTGGCGGCAACGTTGTTAACGCCGAGCGCACCCTTAAGCAGGATGCACTAACGGCCTACCTGGCTAACTACAGCGAAGGCCACGAAGCTGCCATTGCTTACCAGGTGACTAATGGCAAGAACGCCATGCCTGCCTTCGGTGGCAAGCTAAGCGAAGGTGACATCGCCGATGTCGCCGCCTACGTCGAAGACATGTCTTCTAAAGGCTGGGCTTGATCTAAGCCTGCTCTCCCGGACTGATGTCCAATTAGTCCTTAAGCAAACCCCGGCTAAGGCCGGGGTTTTTTGTTGGCCACGGAAGCCAAGCGAACATCCCGGAACTTCAGAGCTGATCTCAGCTCTGGCTTCGGCGCACAGCCAGCACGGCCAGATAGAGCTCCTCCGGAACCTCGCGGATGTCGTATTCGCTGGGAAGCACACCGTGCACATAGCGATGCACGGCCAGCCAGCAGTTGCGCTCCGGATCCCGACCAGTGCCATCAAACTCCCGCGACTCAGCAGCCAGTTGCTCAATCAACGGGTCGTTCCAGGTGTCTTTCACGGCAGCGATCCCCTATCTGGGGGGCCAGAGTGGGAGCAGTCTGAACTAGTGCACTGGCATGGCAGCCCATACCCCCTCGCCAGCGACGCTACTGCTGCTGGGACTCGCCCTCGCCGGGGTTGGGCTGCTGGGAAGCCTCCAAGGCCAGGCTCTGGCTCAGGGCTTGCCTAAGCCCTCCTGTCCCCTGGCGGTGCCGCCTAGCCAGAAATTGTTCCAGCCCCGGCGCATCCAACCCAATCAGGTGCAGGCCAAGAACGCAATGGGCTGCCTCTCCCCCGCCGACGCGGTTTACGGAGCGGATGGCTGTCCACTGCGCATGTGCGGCGCCGAGGCCGGCGTGATCCAGCTGCCTGATTACAACGGCACGCCGCGTTGACGGTTTCCCACTAGCTCTAGGGAGGACCGAATCAATCCGTTCGGTTCTCCTCGCTGCTGGATTGAGACAACGGACATACGGTTGATCGAGCAGCTCAAAGGAGGCAAGTGGCCATGCATCCCACCGCCGAACTTTTCACCGAGAAAGCCTGGGCCTCCGTGGTGGCGGCCCAGCAACTGGCGCAGCAGCGGCGTCAGCAGCAGATGGAAAGCGAGCATCTGCTCGCCGCCCTACTAAGCCAGCAGGGCTTGGCCGGCCGCATTCTGGAAAAGGCCGGCGTAGATGTGGGCACCCTCAGTCAGAAGGTTGAGGCCTGGATCCTCGCTCAGCCAAGCCTTAGTGCGCCCCCCGATAACGTCTATCTCGGCAAGGGGCTCAATACCGTTCTTGACCAGGCCCAGGAGCTCAAACAGTCCTACGGCGACAGCTACATCGCTATTGAGCACCTGCTTCTGGCCCTAGCGATCGACGACCGCTGCGGCAAGCAATTGCTATCTCAAGCTGGCACAAACACCAACAAACTCAAAGAAGCTGTACAGGCCATCCGCGGATCCCAAAACGTGACCGATCAGAACCCAGAAGGCACCTATGAATCCCTGGAGAAATACGGCAGGGATCTCACGGCCGCTGCGCGCGAAGGCAAGCTCGATCCGGTGATAGGCCGCGATGAAGAAATCCGCCGCACGATCCAGATCCTCAGCCGCCGCACCAAGAACAACCCGGTGCTGATCGGCGAGCCCGGTGTGGGCAAAACCGCGAT
Organism: Cyanobium usitatum str. Tous; assembly: GCF_963920485.1. Lineage (NCBI taxonomy): Bacteria > Bacillati > Cyanobacteriota > Cyanophyceae > Synechococcales > Prochlorococcaceae > Cyanobium > Cyanobium usitatum. Next base: position 1,178,839 of record NZ_OY986431.1, read on the forward strand.
CGTCGAGGGCCTGGCCCAGCGCATCGTCAATGGCGATGTGCCCCAGGCGCTGCAGAACCGCCAGCTCGTGTCGCTGGATATGGGGGCCCTGATCGCAGGTGCCAAATACCGCGGTGAGTTTGAGGAGCGGCTCAAGGCCGTGCTCAAGGAGGTCACAGCCTCCGAGGGCCAGATTGTGCTGTTCATCGACGAGATCCACACGGTGGTGGGGGCAGGCGCCAGCGGCGGTGCCATGGATGCAAGCAACCTGCTCAAGCCGATGCTGGCCAGAGGTGAACTGCGCTGCATCGGCGCCACCACCCTCGATGAGCACCGCCAGCACATCGAGAAGGATCCGGCCCTGGAGCGGCGCTTCCAGCAGGTGTTCGTGGATCAACCCACGGTGGAAGACACCATTTCAATCCTGCGGGGCCTGAAAGAGCGCTACGAGGTGCACCACGGCGTACGCATCGCCGACAACGCCCTGGTGGCAGCTGCCGTGCTCTCCAGCCGATACATCGCCGATCGCTTCTTACCAGACAAGGCAATCGATCTGATGGACGAATCGGCCGCCCGCCTAAAGATGGAGATCACCTCCAAGCCGGAGCAGATCGACGAGCTCGATCGCCGCATCCTGCAGCTGGAGATGGAAAAGTTGTCTCTGGGGCGCGAATCCGACCCTGCCAGCAAGGATCGGCTTGAGCGACTGGAGAAGGAGCTGGCCGATCTAAGCGAACAGCAGAGCACCCTCAATGCCCAATGGCAGGCAGAAAAGAGCTCCATCGATGAGCTGGGCGCCATCAAAGAGGAGATCGAGCAGGTGCAGCTGCAGGTGGAGCAGGCCAAGCGCAACTACGACCTCAACAAGGCCGCTGAGCTCGAATACGGCACCCTGGCCGAGCTGCATAAGAAACTTGCAGCCAAAGAAGAGGCACTTAATGCCAGCGGCAGCGATAAGACCATGCTGCGCGAAGAGGTCACCGAAGACGACATCGCCGAGGTGATCGCCAAATGGACCGGCATCCCCGTGGCCAAGTTGGTCCAAAGCGAGATGGCGAAGCTGCTGCACCTGGAGGAGGAGCTGCACACCCGTGTGATCGGTCAGGCCCAGGCGGTCACAGCAGTAGCCGATGCAATTCAGCGATCAAGAGCAGGTCTGAGCGATCCCAACCGGCCAATCGCAAGCTTCCTGTTCCTTGGCCCCACGGGTGTGGGAAAAACGGAGCTCTCCAAGGCCCTGGCGGCCCAGCTGTTCGATTCCGAGGAGTCAATGGTGCGCATCGACATGAGCGAATACATGGAGAAGCACGCCGTGAGCCGCCTGATTGGAGCCCCTCCGGGCTACGTGGGCTACGAGGAGGGCGGCCAGCTCACCGAAGCCGTGCGGCGCCGGCCTTACGCCGTGATCCTGTTCGACGAGGTGGAGAAGGCCCACCCCGACGTGTTCAACGTGATGCTGCAGATCCTCGATGATGGCCGCGTCACCGATGGCCAGGGGCGCACGGTGGACTTCACCAACACGGTGCTGATCCTCACCAGCAACATCGGCAGCGCCTCGATCCTTGATCTGGCAGGAGATCCGGCCCGGCACGGCGAGATGGAAGCCCGGGTGAATGAGGCCCTGCGCAGCCACTTCCGCCCCGAGTTCCTCAACCGCCTGGATGAATCGATCATCTTCCACAGCCTCAGGCAAGAGGAATTGCGCGAGATCGTGGAGCTGCAGGTGCAGCGGCTGGCCAGGCGGCTGGAGGACAAAAAACTGGGGCTGCAGCTCAACGCCGATGCCCTCGACTGGCTTGCCGGTGTGGGCTACGACCCGGTGTATGGCGCCCGTCCACTCAAGCGCGCCATCCAGCGCGAGCTGGAAACCCCGATCGCCAAGGGCATCCTGGGAGGCCAGTTCACCGGGGGCCACACGATCACGGTCGATGTTGCAACCGAAGGCGAGGCGCGCAAGTTGCGCTTCCAGCAAAGTGAGCCAGCCAAGTTACCCGTGCTGGTGTAGTTCATCCAAAAGCTGGTGCGAGAAACTGTGGCGGGCCCGGGTCACCAGGTCCGTCACCTGCTCAGGCGCTGCGGGTAGCAACTCTCCAGCTGCCACCGCCCGGTAGTGATCTGCCACCAACCAGGCGCTGGTGCGGGGATCGCCAGCAAAGCGGGGAATTAAGTGGAGGTGCAAATGGGGCGCACCTTCGCCAAAAGCAATCGCATAAACCCTGTCGCAGCCGGTTTGTTCCTTGAGCAGGGCGCTGGCATAGCGAACTGCAAGCCCCCAGGCGGCTGCCTCCTTGTCGTTGAAATCAGCCGGGCCCGCTACATGGCGAAGACTATCTAGGAGCAACCAACCAACCAGGGGCGCGGGGTCGGGATGGTGGCGCAGCAGCCATAGCGAACCTCGGCCTATTTCGTAGGCGTCACGCGCTGCGGGGTCGTCATGAAGGCTGCAGATGGGACAGGGCCTGGTCATGGATCGCTGGAAAAGGACGTGGCCCTAAGAACCCAATAGGTGGACTGTTAGCAACCGCTCGCTGCCCCTCCTGCGATGCTCCCACAGATAGACCGCCTGCCAGGTACCAAGCAACAGACGGCCAGCCTCAAACGAAAGGCTGAGCTGACTGGTGGTGAGGGCCGTACGGATGTGGGCCGGCATGTCATCTGAGCCTTCATCAGCGTGTACGTAGGGGCGCAGTTCACCCCGGCCACTAACCGGACGGATGCCCTCCTCCGGCACCAGGGCGCGCAGGTAGCTGGAGAGGTCACGCAATACGCGTGGGTCGGCGTTTTCGTTGATGGTCAGGCTGCAGGAGGTGTGCAGACACACCAGATTGAGCAGCCCCTGCTCCATGCCGCTAGAGGCCAAAGCGGCATTGAGTCGGCCGGTGAGATCGGTAAAGCCCTCACCTGGGGTCACCACCCTCAGGGTCTCAAGGCTTTGGCGAAGCATGCAGAATGACCAGGTATCCACTCCTGCCTAGCACCGGCTGCCATGCGCATATTGCTGTCCCTGTTGATCGTGTTGCCGGGCCTGGCATTGACTGCCCCAGCCGCCCAAGCCCAGCGCCAGGTTCCAAAAATCGGCGACATCTGCCCAATGGGGTATGTAGACATGCTGAATGGCAAATGCAGCACCCTGGGACTGATGACCTACACGGTGCAACCCACCAACGGAGAAGCCTGCCCGACAGGTTGGATGAATGTGGGTGGAAACTACTGCCGCAAAAAGTGAGTCCCACCGCTTGCGACAGACATTTGAACGCAGCCGATTTTCCAGCACTCACCCTTCTCTTCGACGGGGGTTGCCCCCTCTGCCTGCGGGAAGTGGAGCTACTGGGTCGCAAAGACCGGCAGCGCCATGGGGAGCGACTGAAACTCGACTTCGTGGACATCGATCAGGCCGACTACAACCCAGATAGCTACGCCGGCATCAGCTACAGAGAAGCTATGGGTCGCATCCACGCCATTGATGCCAGTGGTGCAGTTCTGCGTGATGTCGAAGTGTTTAGACGGGCCTACGAACTGATCGGCTTGGGGTGGCTCTATGCCCCAACCCAGTGGCCACTACTCCGTCCCATGACAAACCTTGCCTATGGCATTTGGGCAGATATGCGGCTGCGGATCACAGGACGACCGAGCTTGGAAAGACTCTGTCAAGGGCGCAAGGATATTTGTCGCCGCAACTAACGCAGATGTAGTTGAGCTACTTGTAATCGACAGCCCTTGAACGGAATGAATCCGTTACTGAGCAACGGCCGTATCTCCCACAAAATCCAAGCAAAGCTGGTCTATAGGCGAATTGCCTCGCCGTCCTCTGCTGCTGGTGCGCAGACCAGAACGCCGAGAACCATGGCGCTGCTGGATGGCGTCGGCAGTTGCCGCAAAACCATGCTGCTGCCGTAGGGCCCAGACTCGCTCGCGGGCGACTGCGGCCGCCGTATGCCAATCGATCAGCGGCAGCGGGTAGGAGCGAGCGATCTCGATGCCAAGCCGGGCCTGGCTGCGGCCATCCATGGTCCAGGGGGTGTGCAAATACACCGGTGGAACCGCCGCCAGCTCGGGCAGCCAGCGGCGGATGAACACACCCTCGGGGTCGTGGTCTAGACCCTGCTTTAGCGGGTTGTATATGCGGATCGTATTGATGCCGGTGGTGCCAGATTGCATCTGACACTGGCTCCAGTGAATGCCAGGTTCATAGTCGACGAATTGGCGGGCGAGATGTACACCGCTCTCACGCCATGGAATCCACAACTGATAGCTGGCCACGGACAGCAGCATCGCCCGCATACGGAAATTCAGCCAACCGGTTTCGTTCAGAGAGCGCATGCAAGCATCCACAAAAGGAAGGCCCGTGCGCCCCTCTGCCCAGGCTGCCAAACGCTCATGGTTACTTTCGCGCAGTCCGGCAGTGAGGTGATGGAGCTCGCTGTATTCCAAGCTCGGCTGGCATTCCAACTTCTGGATGAAATGGCAATGCCAATGCAGGCGCTCATCAAAGCGCTGCAAGGAGCGCCGCCAGGGGGCCACCGCAAGAGCCTGGCGGCGTAGGCGGCTTTTTTGCACTACCTCACGCATCGACAAGCTGCCCCAGCTGAGATGGGGCGAAAGGCGCGAGCAGCTGACGTCGGCCGTATTGGGGCTAGACAACCCCGATTGGTAGGAGCGGCTGCGCTGATCCAAGAAGGAAGCGAGGGTTATCAAGCCCTGGGCTCGCCCCCCCTTTTGCCGACCAGGGCAGTAATCGGTCTCCAGTCCCAGCTCTGCTGCCATAGGCAGGGCGCCGGGGTCGAGCCGGGGCAGCGGGGTAAGTCGGGGCGGCGCGGCGCTCAACTCCTCAGCCATGCGCTGCTCCCAGCGCTTTGCCCAACCCGTTCGCCTGCTGAGCCGCCGGATGACACCGAACTGGGGAATCTCCTGCCACTCAATGCCGTGCTGGCGGGCCCAGTCAGCGACACGCCGGTCGCGGGCGTAGGTCCAGCCGTTGCCAGTCTCCTCGTGACTCCACAAGCCAGCTACACCAAACTGTCGATGGGCCCGCTCCAGCACCTGCTCAATCGCACCGATGCGCACCACAAGTGGTTGGCCGAGGCCGCCAAGGGCCGCGCGCAGCTCTACTAGGCATTCGCGGCAAAATTCCCACTGCCGAGCGGAGCTGTCTGGCTGGCGCCACAGGTCTGGCTCCACCACAAAGAGTGGCAGCACTGGTCCCCGCAGCGACGCCTCTAGTAAAGGTCTGTGATCGAAGCTGCGAAGATCGCGCTTGAACCAAACGATTTGCAGCGGCCCCATGGCGCGAGAGGCAAAATCCGCAAAATTAGTTTAGTCAATCTGGAGCTAGCCAGGCGGCCCAACCTGGTTACGGTGGCAGCATGAATGCTCTACAAGCATTGATCCTGGGGGTTTCCGCAACGATGGGGTGGCAGCCTCAATCGCTCGATTCCTGCCTATCTCCAATCTCCCCCACCTGAGCCAGCGATGATCAACCTGCTACAGCATCTGGCCGTAGTGCTGAGCCTTGCCCTGTTTCACTTCGTTGGTCCGGTACCGATCGAACTGGGCGTGCACGACGGTGCCCTGGCCCCTTGTCCCACGCCAGCTCACTGCGCGAGGGCGGACTGGCCTATCCAGCAGAGCGGGGGCGATACTCCCCAAAGCGCCCTCGAAAGCCTGATTCCCGTGATTGAAGCGATGGGGGGCGCCGAGATTGTGGAGCGAACTGAGGGTTATCTGCACGCAACCGCAACTAGCGCCCTGTTTGGCTTCGTCGACGATCTAGAGCTACATGCCGACAATGAGCAGGCAATTCTCCAAGTTCGATCCGTCTCGCGGCTTGGCGATTCAGATCTGGGAGTCAACAGCAAACGCCTAGAGATCTTGCGCCGAGCGCTGAAACCAGCACCACAGGTGTGAAATCAGCTGGCCCGGCGTCCCCAGCGCTGCTGGACACCTAGCAGCAGCGATTGTTGGATCTGCCAAAGGAAGTCATGAAGGCGTTGCTGTCTGGCAGCAGAGCGGGGCAAATGGTCCGAAAAAGCTCCGGCGTGGCAGAGATCAACCAACAGGCCAACCTCCTCGGAGCTGAGGCAGATCAGATGCTGATCGCCGTGACGAGAAACCTTCATCGCAAGCCGACTCTGATTTTATTCAACAGGGAGGCGTTGAGGGGTGCTTTTGGGCGGGCTTTGGTGTTTCAGCGGCTGACTTCAAGCCGTCAAACAACTGGCCAAGCAGAGTTGCCATATCAGGAGGCAGTGCCGCCTGGGGAGCAGCCTCAGAAGCCAGTACCAACAAGGCACAGGCATCAACCAAACGGGAGGCCTCTGATGCCGTTAGGGCGATCAGATGTTCAGAATTGCACCGCGTAATTCGCATACAGCTGCGTCCTTACCAGTTAAACGGTACTCCGTAAAGGGGTTGCGTGTGATCGAGCACTCCAAATGGCTGAATCAAGGGTTCAGCAGCTGTTCAGACCAGGCCCCAGAGGCGCTCCAGCGCCTGCGCCGGTGGGGTTGCCCGCCAAGTTCCAGCAACTCAACCTGATGCACCTCAAAGCTCAGCAGTTCAAAGTGGCTGGGCATGGGTGTGGTGTCGCCAAGTTCCTGGGGGAAAGCTGCCTCCAGCTCGAGGGGAATTCCTGGCTCAGGCCAGCCCCACAAAGCCCTAGCGGAGGGTGTGAGGCTTTGCCAATGGTGCTGCCGCTGGATCAGCAGCTCCGCTGCAGGAAGCTGGCATCGCCTTGAGCGCAAGCGAAACTGGCTGCGTGCCCGAGGCAAAAGCCAGCAGATTTCCGCCTCTGGCAAATTTCGCAGCTCGCTGGCTTTCTCACTGCGACCATCAGTAAACAAATCCAGAACCGCTGGAGCTGACCAGCCCCTAAACACCAAGGTGCGCACCCTGGGGGTGCCATCGCAGGCGACAGTTGCAAGTTGTAGCCAGCGGCTATTGGAAGATCTGCCCTCCCTCTGCAGGGCAGCTCGCAAAATGGGGCGCCATGGGGGGAGAATATCCATTATTAAGCCCAAGCAGAACAGCCAGCTGGTTCAGCGGTTTGAGTTGCTGGCTTTAATTGGCACGTAAGCAGGGGCCAATCCTGAAATGCCAGCGGAGGGGGCAGAAGTCTCTGGCTTAATACGAACAACTGGCTTAAGGAGCAGACCCTTCAGCATGCCGGCATCAAATGAAAAGCGGCCAGGACCAACAAGTAAGAGGGCAAGGCTGCCGCCCAAATAAAGGACTACCAGCTCGAGCACATAAATGTTGAGCCCTGCGGTAAGGATGTGTTGGTAGGCGGCAACTGTCATAGTGCCGGTAAGGGCAAGAGCTCCAACTGGTGTCAGCAAGCCGAGAATCACCAACCAACTGCCGATCAGCTCAGAGAAGCCTGCGGCATAAGCAAAAAACAAGGGAAATGGCAGGTGCAGAGATGCCACATAGATATTGGCAAATTGTTGCGGATCGGCAAGTTTTTCCTGGCCATGGTGAATCATCATCACGCCGATAGCCAAGCGAAGCAGCAGCAGGCCGAGCGACGCAACCGCGCCTGGCTTCAGCACATAGGCCTCTAAACCGGAACGGATCCGTTGAGCCTGGCCAGTCGTGATCCATTGATCATTTGCAGGGCTCTGGGCGGCAGCCGGTTGATCAGCAGGGCGGCTGAGGGCGACAAACCAAAGAGCCATACAGGCAGCCAAGAAGCTTCCAAACAGCTCAAGAAGCAGGGGCGTGGACATGGTGAATTGATTGCTTCACCAATCTTGGCAAGCCAGATGAAGAAACGTGAAGCAGCCAGTTGGACCTGCCCAGGGCTTAGCCCAGCGCAACGGCGATCATGCGGGCGCTGGAGCGGTAAGCCAGTGTTTCACCCCCTAGGGTTCGGCCAAACGCCAATGCCTGCGTTTCCAGCCAACCCATTTGCTGGTGAAGCGACGCATCAGGGGCCGGAGCAGAAGCTGCCACGGAAATACCCATTTATCCCAGAGGATTTAAGAAGAAGGATAAGTTCCTTTTGAATGTTATCCGCTTACTACGCATTTATTACCAAAATCAGGGGGTTTGCTGAAAGATCTGCTCTAAACGCTCGCGGCTGAAGTCGACGTAAAGCACCTCTTCGCCTGCCTGGGGAGCCTCTGGGTGAACCCTGCTGCGCTTGCGAGGAGCTCGAAGCGAATCACTCTCCTGGGAATTACGCAAATTTTGAGTCATCAGAGCAAAGGCGCCGCCTGCGATGGCCGCAAAGAAAACCAAATAAATGAGTGCCAGTAAATCGTTCATTAGTCCATCGGCTTTTACAAATCCTAATATGAAGAAATGTGAAACGTGGCTTTCGGCCCTGCCGCTGCGGCGCTCAGATCCCATAGAAGCCGCGCCAATGGATCGGAGCAAGCCTCCGCACTGGGTTGGCTGGCCTCAAAACGCAGCCGACCTGGCCCCACAACTCGGTTGCTCAGGTAGTGGAAGCCACTGGCGTGCTGTTTTGAGCCAGCGGCAAAGCCGGCCAACAGGGCGCCTGCCCTCTGGGGAGTTTCGGTGAGCCGCAGCAGGTCGCGGGCAACGAAGGCGAACAGGGCCTGGCCCACGGGGTTATGGCTGCAGCTGTAGCGGAAAAAGCCGCCCTTGCTGCGCGGGATCACCAGCCCCGGGCTCCAGGCGAGCACCGGCAGCTGAATGCCCTGCTCTCTCAGCCGCCGCTCCGCCTCCCTTGCCATCAGCAGGTTGCAGAGCTTGCTGTCTTTGTATGCCTTCTCGGCATTGAAGCTGCCGCTGCCATCCAGCATTAGCGCCCCAGGACCCTGGCGCAGACCAGCAAGATCCCCGAGGCCAGCCGGGAGGCCCACTTTTCCTCCGGCACTGGTGGGGTCATGCACCTCCGATGCGGTGACCACCAAGCGAGGGGCTGTGCTGCGAATCAACAGGGGCAAAAGTTGCTGCAGCAGGGCCTGGTGGCCTAGGTGGTTGACGGCGATAGTCAGTTCAAACCCCTGGGCCGACCAGCGGGGCTCGACCATGCCGCTGTACTGCAATCCGGCGTTGAGCACCAAGGTGTCGATCGGCTCGCCCTTTGCCAGCAAGGCATCAGCACAGCGCCCGATACTGATCAGATCGGCCAGATCGCAAGTAGGGGTATCGATGCTGCCGCTCAGGCGCTGGCGCAGGAGCGCGGCGGTGGTCCCGTCCCGGCAGGGAATGATGAGCTTGTGACCGGCCTGGAGCAGCAGGGTTGCCGCCTGAAAACCGATCCCGGAGCTGCCACCAGTGAGCAGGATCTTGCGCGCGGCTCCATCACTGTGCTCATCAACCGCCATGGCATCTGTTTCCGGCAAGACTCGATTCTGTTGATCCAATAGGCGGATCGCCAGAGAACCTGATATGCGCCGGCATAGCGCCACGATGGTCAGCTCAAGAGCGCAGTGATCCCCGTGGCCAGCACCGAGTTAGCCCCAGATGCCCTGGTTGAGCGGCTAGCGAGCGTTGCGGGGATGGGTCGGGGACGCCGCCGTTTGGTGCTTCTGCTACCCCAGCTGGGGGATTTCGACAGCCTCGAATACGCCCAGGCCCTGGTAGCCGCTTTGCCGCAGCTGGAGTCTGCTGGCATCGTTGTGCTGGCAATCGGTATCGGCCAGAGCGCCGGAGCCGATCGCTTCTGCGAGTTCACAGGCTTTCCCCGCGAGCTACTGCAGGTGGATGCAGACCCACAACTGCACCGTGCCCTAGGCCTCTACGAAGGCCTGCAGCAACTCGGCGGCCCCTGGCCCAACCTGCTTTTGATGTGCGCCGGCATCGGCTCCCCCGGCACCCTGGCCGAGGTGTTGCGCGGCTACACGGGCGATCGAACGGCCCCCCAGCGAATCGCCGATGACGAGACCATCCAGGCCGGCCCCTTACCGCCGATCAAAGGTGCCTTCTTTGCAAGGGCTGGCGGGACCGGATTCCAGCGCCCCTTCGAACTGGCCACGGTTCGCCTGCGCAACATGAGCGAAGTGTTGGGCAACTGGCGCACCTACGTGCCTTGCGACGACTTTCTTACCCAGCGCGGCGGCACCTTCTTGCTGGAGGAAGACGACACCCTGCTCTACAGCTACAAAGACCGCGGCATCCTCGGCTTCTCGGCATCCATGGCAAGGCCGCTCAGCTTCCTGGATCCTTACCTCGAATGAGCCTTTAGCCCACGGACCCTCGTCATATCGCGTTACAGTCCTCCGTAACAAACCGCAACACTCATGGCCAATTCTGCTGCCCGCTTCGGATTCGTTGAATTTGCTGAAACCTGGAATGGCCGCCTGGCCATGCTCGGCTTCGTGATCGGCCTTGGCACTGAGCTACTCACAGGCCAAGGCATCCTTTCCCAGATCGGTTTGGGTTGATCAGCATGGAAACCGATTACACCGCCGCCATTTTCACCGTGATCGCCCTTGTGGTGGTGCTTGGTGGCATGAGCATCTATGTGCTCAGTCGCCCCACCGATCTGACCCCTAGGTCCAGATAGGCGCAACCCTCGAGATCGTTGAGTTTCTTACACCTCCATCTTTGCTGCAGAACCAATGACGAACACTCCGGCTGGCCGAGAATGGCTGAAGCATCGGGCCGAAGAGCTTATTTTATTGGAGCAGCTCAAACGAGTTGAACTATTTAACGGCCGGGCGGCAATGTTGGGTATTGTGATTGGCATCATTACTGAAGGGCTTACGGGCTCCGGTATTGCCCATCAGATTGGCCTCGGAGCCCTAATAGACGGTTACGCGGCCTGTCGTACCCAGTTTCTGCCCTTCTGCTTCTGATCCCGCTAAATGCGGCAAGGAAATTTGCAGCCTAAATTCGCTAATCTTCAAGCGGACCTTGCGGTGCCCTTGCCCCAGTTATGGAGTCAGCTTGATCAGCGGCAGCTCAGGCCAGAGCTGATGGATCAGCCCGGACTTGATCCTATCCATCATCAGCAAGCCCTGCTTGGGCTGGCTCGCATCAATGGCTTGACCCGCAGTGCTGCTTGCTTCTTTCCGGATATCCGTCGTCTAGCAAAATTGAATCCATCTAGGAGGTTGCGCCTCCTAGATGTGGCCTGCGGTGGGGGCGACACAGTGCGTGCCATTAGTCGCATGGCCCGGCGCGAAGGGATTGATCTGGAAGTGCACGGCTGCGACATCAGCGCTGAAGCTGTTTCCCTGGCAGGGGCCGCTGCAAAAGCTGAGGGATTGGAAACTCATTTCTTCCAAACCGATGCAATCAATACTCCTCTTCCTGGTGGTTATCACCTAATTACCACCTCTTTGTTTTTGCATCACCTCAGGGAAGCCGATGCAGAAAGTTTGTTGCGCTCTATGGCCGCCGCCACCCTCGAGCAGCTGTTGGTGCACGACCTAATCCGCAGCCACGTTGATCTACTGCTCACCTGGATCGGCACCCGGCTGCTTAGTCGCTCGCCGATCGTGCAGATTGATGGTCCACTCTCGGTGGGGGGTGCCTTTCAACTCGATGAAGTGGCGCAGCTGGCAGCAGCGGCTGGCCTGGTTAATGCAGAACTCAGCCGGTTTTGGCCCGAGCGCTTCCTTCTCAGCTGGAGCCGGAATGCCCTTAGCTCCTGAGGTTCAAGGGTTACCTAGCTCCACTTGCTGGGATGTGGTGGTGGTGGGTGCTGGACCGGCCGGCGCCCTTGCCGCCCATGGTCTCGCCAGCCGGGGCGCGCGCGTGTTGCTGGTGGAGCAGCGCCTGTTCCCGCGCTGGAAAGTCTGCGGGGCCTGCCTCAGCCCCCAGGCCCTGGCAGCACTTGAAGCCGCAGGACTTGCCGACCTAGTGGCAGCCCAGGGTGGCCTCTCCCTTGAGCGGCTGCAGTTAGGGGTGGCCGGACTGGTGAGCCCAATCGCCCTGGGGGCTGGCCGGGTCCTATCCCGCTCTCGCCTTGATCAGGCGCTGCTGGAAGCAGCTGTAGCTGCTGGTGCCACGGTGCTGACGGGTACCCGAGCCGTATTAGGAGCCACCGCCACCGGCTTAGAACCAGACCGGGAGGTGGTGCTGCAAACAGGCACGGCGCGGCGGAGTGTCAGCGCCAAGGTGGTGTTGATCGCGGCGGGACTCAGCCACCGCGCCATCGATGACGAGTCTGAGATCAGCACCAGCATCGAGCCCGGTAGTCGTATGGGCGCAGGATGTGTGCTGCCCGGAGAAGCTGCCGGGCTCCCGCCCGGTGTGCTGCAGATGGCTGTGGGCCGAGGCGGTTATGTGGGGTTGGTGCGGGTGGAGAGCGGGGAGATCAACCTGGCCTGTGCCTTCGATCGGCCCATGCTGGGCTCCGGTGGTGGTGCGGCCCTGGTATGCCAAAAAATCCTTGCTGAAGCTGGCTTTGCGCCGCTGCCTGGCCTCAAAGAGGCAGCCTGGCAACTCACCGCAGCGCTCAGCCGCCGCACAACTCCGCTTGCGGGCCACAGGTTGCTGCTGCTTGGTGATGCCGCCGGCTATGTGGAGCCCTTCACCGGCGAAGGCATGGGTTGGGCTCTGAGCTCCTCACTAGCTGCCCTGCCTCTAGTGCTTCGCGGATTGGAGCAGTGGGATGGCGCGATTGAGATGGAGTGGCGGCACCTGCACCGGCGCTGGGTTACAAAGCGGCAGAGATCATGCCGAGTGCTGGCAGTGGTTTTGCGGCACCCCAGGATCAGCTGGGGCCTGCACCGGCTAGCGGGGAGCTTCCCCACGGTCGTCGGCTCCATGATTGGGCTTCTGCAACGGCCCGCCCTGCCCTGCTCGACGGCCTGATCAATCATGCCCTTGTCCTTGATTGGTCTTGGCACTGCGGTGCCTCAGAGGCGCATCAGCCAGCGAGAAGCCCTGGCCCTTGCACCACAGATGCGCAACGCCAGCCCTCGTCAACAACGCCTGCTGGAGAGGATCTACCAGCGCTCGGGCGTGATGCACCGCCACTGCATTCCCCTGCCTGACTCCAGCAACCCGTCAACGGCTGAGCGGATGAGGAGCTATCAACCGGCCGCGCTGGAGCTAGCTCTAGAGGCATCCCGGCTAGCGCTGAAGGATGCCGGCATCGAGGCAAGCGCGATCACCCACTTGATCACCGTTTCATGCACAGGCTTCGGCGCCCCTGGCTTTGACCTGGCCTTAATCGCCAACCTGCCACTAGCAATGGATGTGGCCCGAACCCATGTGGGTTTCATGGGCTGCCACGGAGCGTTCAACGGACTGCGGGTGGCGCGGGCCTTTGTGGAGGCTGATCCCAGTGCCTGCGTACTGCTGTGCGCAGTGGAGTTGTGCAGCCTGCACCTGCAGGAGGGCTGGAACCCCGACCACATCGTGGCCAATGCCCTATTCGCTGATGGTGCAGGCGCGGTAGTGGCGATAGCTGCCGATGGCGCTGATGTGGGCTCAACTAATAAAAAAGGCTTGCAGCTAGTTGCTTCAACTTCAACGGTGCTGCCTGGCACTGAAGAGCTGATGGGTTGGATCATTGAAGATCATGGTTTTTCCATGGTTCTTTCATCAAAAGTCCCCAGTCGCATCGCCACCCAGCTGCGCCCTTGGTTGGAGCAGTGGCTGGCGGGCTTGGGGCTGACGTTGCCAGAAATAGAAACCTGGGCTGTTCATCCCGGCGGCCCCCGCATCCTTGCGGCGGTACTAGAGAGCGCTGGGTTGCAACCGGCCCAGATTGATCTCTCCACTGCGGTATTGCGTCAGTTCGGCAATATGTCGTCGGCAACTATTTTGTTCATCCTGGAGCGGCTGCGCACCTCAGCAGGCCGAGACGGCCCCTGCCTGGCTTTGGGGTTCGGTCCCGGTCTCACAGTGGAAGCGGCGTTGCTCATGGTGCAAAAGCCCATCTGATTGCGGTTCTGACCACCGGAGATGGGAGCAGGTTGGGGTGTTGGCGTGCTGCTCACCAAAGGCCTGGCAGCAGCCGGGAGCTGCGCTGCTGCCAGGCGCTGAATTCCGGGTATTTCGCTGCCATCTGCTTTTCCTTCTGGCCGATGCGCTGCAGGTAGATCAGCAGATCGCCTAGGTAGTTCACATGGCGCACACGCCGCCAGATGCCATCGCTCACCAGGCCAGCCCCCATCGCTCACCAGGCCAGCCCCCATCGCCTTGGCGGTGGTTTTCTGCGCATCGGCGCTGGCGTTGATCAGGCTGCCAAAGCTGAAAAGCACCAGTGCCAGGGCTACGGCGGCCTGGGAGATCGGCACGGGATTGAGAAAAGCCAGCAGCCCCGGCAGGCTGTAGAGCACGCCGATGAACAGCAGGGCGAAGCCAAAGCTCACCACCCCTACGCGCTCGTTGAACAGTTGGCGGGCCCGCTCGGGAAACAGCCACTGCTCCAGCAGCCACCAGAGGCAGTAGCTGATGTGCAGGCTGAGGTAAAGCACCTGGCGCATGTCCTGCACCCCGATCACGGCCGCCAGCACCAGCAGCAGCAAAATCGTGAGCGCCTTGGCGGTGTTGATCGCCGTGAGTTGGCTCCAGCCCATTAACACAACCGCGATGGCGCACCCTACCGGCGCTGCCAGTTGGGCCAGAGACGCCCATTTGCTCGTGCTGGATCCCTGGCTGCCCTGCAGGTATCCCTGCCGACCCTGGTCTGGGCCCCGGCCGCATAGGCGGAACAGCCCTCCGCTCCCTCCAGCCGTTGCAACAAAGCCACCCTGAAGGGCACTTACCTCTATAGCTCGGTCGGCATGCTGGATGGCAAGCCCTACGCCGAAGCCGGCCGGGAGGTGTATGACGGCAAAGGTGGCGTTGAACTCACCTACCGCGGCACCGGTGGCGCCACCGGCACGATGCGCACTACCTACAGCCCGAGCCCCGACTGCATCGGCAAGGCTGTCTATCCCTACGGTCAGACCCTGGTGAGCTTCATCAGCCCCGATGGCAGCCGCTTCGCTTACACGATCACCCGCGGCCCTGGAGATCGGCCCACCGTGCTCTCAGGCTGGGAGATCCGCGTCGATCCTTAAGGACCCGTCGTTGCCGAACCACCCAGAGCAGTTTGTGGCGGGCCCTCACCTTCCACCAACTCAGAAGGGACTGGCGAAAGCCTTCCTGCCGGGGTGTGATCTGACCCGCTGCGACGGCGTATTCGGCCCCTATGCCGCGTCTCGCCTCTGATCCCTGGGTTGCCAGCCTCGGGGCTGTAGGGCGAGCGCCCCTAGGGTCCGCTTTGGCTCCAAGTTTCCTGCGGCGCGCCCATGGCTTTGATCCAGCTGATCAGTGTGGGGTCGCGAGGCGATTTAGTGCCTTATCTGGCCTTGCTGCTTGAGCTGCAGCGCCTCGGCCACAGCGTCACCTTGATCGGCAGCACCAATTTCGCCGATGCGGCCCGGAAGGCCGAGATTGCCTTTACCCCCTTGCCCGGTGATTTCCGCGACCTGCTGGGCTCCCCTGCCGGACTGGAGCTGATGCAGGGCAAGCCGGTGCGACTGGTGAACGATGCCCTGCTGCATCAGTGGCTGACCACCGCCCGAGAGGCCATCCGGGGGTGCGATCTGCTGCTGGTATCGCCGCTGGCGCTGTGGGCTTATCACCTCGCCGAAGCCGAGGGGTGTCGTTTCGCCGTGCTCAGCCCCATCCCGGTGGTGGCGACCGGGGCTTTTCCCTTTTTGAAGTTCCCGGCCCGCAAGCACTCCCCCGGCAGGTTGCAGCGTCGGCTGAACCGCCTCAGTTACCGAGCCTTCCGTCTGATCAAATGGCGCCAGGAATCCGGTGTGATCCAGGCCTTCCGCAGCCAGCAGCTGGGATTGCCGCAGTTGCCCTGGAGCGGGGCTGGGAAGCGGCGCGATGCCCCGCCCCAGTTGAAGGCGCCACCGATTCTCCATCTGTTCAGCCGCCATGTACTGGAGCGTCCAGCGGATTGGCCCGCCCATGCTC
Source organism: Cyanobium usitatum str. Tous (assembly GCF_963920485.1). Classification (NCBI taxonomy): domain Bacteria; kingdom Bacillati; phylum Cyanobacteriota; class Cyanophyceae; order Synechococcales; family Prochlorococcaceae; genus Cyanobium; species Cyanobium usitatum. The sequence continues at coordinate 1,194,664 of NZ_OY986431.1, forward strand.
AGATCACCGGCTACTGCTTCAACCCCACGTCGACAGCGGAGAGCTACAGCCCGCCTCTGGATCTGCAGCGCTTCCTCGAGGCCGGGCCACCTCCTTTTTATGCCGGTTTCGGCAGCATGATTCCGCACAATCCCGCGTCGTTGGGCGCGGTGCTGGTGGAAGCCGCACGGCTGGCGGGACAGCGCCTGATTCTCTCGCCGGGCTGGGGCCGGGTGGTGCCCTCTGCCGACCTTCCCGCCACGGTGTTTCTGTTGGAGGAGTGCCCCCACGACTGGCTGTTCCCGCAACTGCGTGGCGCCGTGCATCACGGCGGGGCCGGCACCACGGCCGCCACCCTGCGCAGTGGGATCCCCTCCACGGTGGTGGCTTTCTTCGCCGACCAGCCTGCCTGGGGCCGAACCCTGGAGGAACTCGGCGTCAGCCCTGCAACTCATCACCACACCACGCTCACAGCCCTAGCCTTGGCGGAGTGCTTGCGGTCGATGGCGGAGATCCCCAGCTACCGCTGCAGGGCCGAGCAGCTCCGCGATCAGCTCGCTGCGGAGAATGGCCTCGCCACGGCGGTGGCGGCCTTGGAGACGCTCCTAGAACCCCAGCCATGACCATTCCAACACCGACAAATGTGCTGGTGATCGCCGCTAGCAACGGCCATAACCTCCAGCTGGCTGAGCGCTTCGCAGCGGCCGCCGGCCAACAGGGCCACAGCGCTGCTGTGCTCGATCTCACCACCATCGACCTGCCGCTGTTCACCCCGCGAGCCCAAGTCGCCGGCACACCGCCTGGCTTGGCGACGTTGGAGGCTCAGCTGGCTGCCGCTCCGCGCTGGGTGATCTGCTCGCCGGAATACAACGGCTCGATCCCGCCGGTGCTCACCAGCGCCATCGCCTGGCTGTCGGTGCAGGGCAGCGACTTCAGGGCCCTGTTCAACTGCCGCCCCGTGGTGCTCGCCACCCACTCCGGCGGCGCTGGCTATGGCGTGCTCACGGCCATGAGACTGCAGCTGGCCCATCTCGGTGCCCATGTGGTGGGCCGCCAGCTATCGAGCAACAGCGACCATCCCGCCCAGGACGACTCCATTGCTGATCTGATCACGCAACTTCACCAGCTCCATATCACCCAACCATGACCGCTAGTGATGTTGAGGCTTGCCTCCCTGCTAATTGGTAACCATCACCGTGATGGCCTTGCCGGACTCAATAAGTAGTCAGGGTTCAGCTCACCAGCTCCAACTCCTCCAGTAATCGTCGTTGGGCCGCAGCGGGCACAAATCGGTGGGCCGCCATGGCGCCGCTCACGGCTACAGGCGGCACGCCAATTCCGGGGAACACGCCCGCACCGCAGAGCACCAAGCCTTTGATCGGGGTGCCGCCGCCGGGGAAGGCTCCGCGGTTGGCGGGCCAGGCGGGGCCATAGCTGCCCTGGTGCACCCGCAGAAAATCGCGATGGCTGAGGGGGGTTCCCTGCAGCTCAAACACCACCCGCTCGCGCCAATCGGGCACCAGTTGATCGAAAACGCCATGGAACACACCGCAACGCTCGCGGCGCAGCTGCTCATAGGCGGGAGTGCCCCGCTCCAGATCCTTCCAGAGCTCCCAGGGTTCGTTGGCTGGCGTGTAGCCGTGCAGCACCTGGTGGCCAGGCGGCGCCAGGGAGGGATCCAGCCGCGACGGCATCGACAGCACCACCATGTTGCGCTCAGCCCTGATGCCCCGCTGCCAATCCCCCACCCACACATGGTGGATCGGCAGCTCGGCCAGGCCTTCAGCTTTGAAAGCCAGGTGCCAGTGCAGAAAACTGGGACAAGCCGGCGCAGCTAGAAGCTTCTGGCGCCAGCGCTCCGGGGCACTGCCCTTACCCAGTAGGGCGGCCGTATCCCATGGGCTGGCATTACTAATAACTCCGTGGCGGGCGTTCAGCCGTTCGCCGCTGACCAGGCGCACCCCCGTGGCTCGCCCCCCCGACAGTTCGATTTCAGCCACCGCCGCGCCCGTGCGCAGCTCGCCCCCATGGCGGCGGATGCCCCGCACCAAGGCGTCCACCACGGCGGGGCTGCCACCTAACGGGTAGTCCAACCCCGCATCGGGCTCAAACCACTCGCCAAATAGGGTGGCCATGGCGGCTGCACTGGTCTGATCCGGCTCCAGTCCGGAGATCAGAAAACACAGCATCTCCACCCAATGGAGCAGGAAGGGATCACGCAGATGGCGGCGGGCAATAGGCCCAAAAGCTCCGCCCAGCGCTGCCAGCTGGCCCGCCTGGCCGATCAGCCCCAAACCCTGGCTGCCCAGAGTGGTGAGCAGGCCAGCGCCGGGGCGCAGGGCCAGCAGCGGCAGCGATCCGGCGGCGCGGCACAACGGGGCCATGGCCACCAGAAAGTCCTGCCATTCAGCGGCAACCGCTGGCCCCCGCAGGCTGCGGAGCACCTCCAGAAATGGATCCAAACCCACACCAACCCGAAGACTGCCCTCGGGCAACAGCAGGCCCCACTCCGAGTAGCGCACCACCGGCACGCTTTCGCCCACGGCCCGCAGCACCTGGGCCAGGGGGTTGGCACTAGGCCAGCGGCCCAGCCCGCTCCAAAGCGAAGGGCCAGACTCGAAGTGGAAGGGTCCCCGTCGAAAACCATGGGCGGCGCCGCCGGGCTGACTGTGGGCCTCCAGTACCTGCACCTCTAGCCCGTGACGCGAGGCGATGGCGGCGGCACAAAGGCCCCCCAGGCCACTGCCGATCACGATTAGATCCGGCATCGCCCCCCTAGCTCGCGGCCAACCATTAACGCGACCCTAGGGAGGGGAGATAGGCCTTGGGCTAGGGCCCACACCTACAGGGTCAGGCTTGGATGAATCCGGCCTTCCACTGGCTGACGACGACGTGGCTGAGCAGCTCCTGCTACTGCTGTTTGCCGGTTACGAAACCACTGACTCATCGTTGAGTTGCTTGCTGCTGGCCCTGCTCCAGCACCCCGAGCAACTCGCCTGGTTGCAGGAAGAACTCGACACCTTGTCTTGGCCAGCTGCAGATGGTGATGCTGTGAACGCCTTCGACACCTCAAGGGCTCCCCGTCTTGATGCGGTGGTGAAGGAGGTGTTGCGGCTCACCCCCCCGGTGGGGGGCTTTTTTCGCCGCACCCAACAGCCCATCGGCCTGGCTGGCGTGCTGGTGCCTGCCGATCGGGTGGTGCAGGTGAGCATCAGCGCTAGCCAGCTCCACGGCGCTGATCCTGATGATCTAGCGACTTTTCGGCCCCAGCGGCATCTCGACAACGACGAAACAATGACCCTGTTGCCCTTGGCGGCGGCGAACGGGTCTGCCTCGGCAAGGCGCTAGCGGAACTGGAAATCCGGCTGTTGGCTGTGGGGTTGCTCAAGCAGCTCACCCTGGAGTTGGAGCCGGATCAGGACCTATCACTCAGCATCATCCCCACCCCCTCTACCAAGGACGGCTTGCTGGTGCGTTCAAGCCGCAAACCATCTCAAGCCAGAGCCTGATAGATCGAGATAGGGCACCCAGCCAATAAAAAAGCCCCCTCTGGCGAGGGAGCTTTTGGGATTCCGTTATTACCCAGCCGTAGCTGGGCTGTTGACTATCAACCGATTGCAGGTGCGGTCAGTGCCACGGGGGTGGCAGTAGCAGCAGCAAGGTCAAGCGGGAAGTTGTGAGCGTTGCGCTCGTGCATCACTTCCATACCCAGACCAGCGCGGTTCAGAACGTCGGCCCAGGTGTTCACCACACGGCCTTGGCCGTCGAGGATCGACTGGTTGAAGTTGAAACCGTTGAGGTTGAAGGCCATCGTGCTCACGCCAAGGGCGGTGAACCAGATGCCAACCACGGGCCAGGCAGCCAGGAAGAAGTGGAGGCTGCGGCTGTTGTTGAAGGAGGCGTATTGGAAGATCAGACGACCGAAGTAGCCGTGAGCAGCCACGATGTTGTAGGTCTCCTCTTCTTGGCCAAACTTGTAGCCGTAGTTCTGGCTCTCGCTCTCGGTGGTTTCACGAACCAGTGAAGAGGTAACGAGTGAACCGTGCATTGCAGAGAACAGGCTGCCACCGAAGACACCAGCCACTCCCAGCATGTGGAAGGGGTGCATCAGGATGTTGTGCTCAGCCTGGAACACCAGCATGTAGTTGAAGGTGCCGGAGATGCCCAGGGGCATGGCGTCCGAGAAGGAGCCTTGACCGAAGGGATACACCAGGAACACAGCAGATGCTGCGGCCACAGGTGCGCTGTAGGCGACGCAGATCCAGGGGCGCATGCCCAAGCGGTAGGAAAGCTCCCACTCGCGGCCCATGTAGGCGTAGATGCCGATCAGGAAGTGGAAGACCACCAGCTGGAAAGGACCACCGTTGTACAGCCACTCATCGAGGCTGGCGGCTTCCCAGATTGGGTAGAAGTGCAGGCCGATGGCGTTGCTGGAAGGAACAACAGCACCGGAGATGATGTTGTTGCCGTACATCAGGGAGCCAGCTACGGGCTCACGGATGCCGTCGATGTCGACAGGGGGTGCGGCGATGAAGGCCACGATGAAGCAGATGGTGGCAGCCAGTAGGCAGGGGATCATCAGCACACCGAACCAGCCCACATAGAGGCGGTTGTTGGTGGAGGTGACCCAGTCGCAAAACTGATTCCACGCAGAAGCGCCTTGGCGCTGCTGAATAGTGGTTGTCATGAGAACGAGAAGAGGGTGTTCCAGAGGAACGGGTATGGAAGGTGGCAAGCCACCAGACGGAATCCCGTCAAGCGCAAGAACATTGCGCAACACAACTGTAACGGAAGATTGCAGCGTTGGTGAGAAGACTGGCCGGGCGGCGCCAAAGCCCTGCTGATGCATCCCATAAGCGGCGCTGATGTGGGTTAAGAGGTGCGCTTCTTAAGGGCTTGGCAACCAGGACGACCACAGACCCGAAATCAGATCAAGACCTCGATTAAGGATGGGGAAAAAGCCCATTTGGGTCTGATCGGGCTGGGTCATCTGGCTAATCGGCAGCTGGAAATCCTTCATCTGCAAAAAGGCCTGTAAAAACTGGCTAATTCCTGCTGTTCGCTCGGCCGAGCATCCCTATGGTGCGCCAAGAGAATGGCTCCCCCAAAGGATGACGAGCATCTACGCCGACAACAGCCTCACCATCGGCAAAACCCCCCTGGTGCAGCTCAATCGGGTCACAGAGGGATGCAAGGCCCGCGTTCTGGCCAAGATTGAAGGCCGCAATCCTGCCTTTTCGGTGAAGTGCCGCATCGGTGCCGCCATGATTTGGCGCGCCGAGCAGGAGGGTCTGCTGGGGCCTGGCAAGGAGCTGGTGGAGCCCACCAGCGGCAATACCGGCATCGCTCTGGCTTTCGTAGCCGCCGCCAAGGGGATCCCCCTAACCCTGACGATGCCGGAAACCATGAGCCTGGAGCGCCGCAAGCTGCTCACGGCCTACGGCGCCCACCTCGTTCTCACTGAAGGCAGGATGGGCATGCCCGGCGCCATCGGCGCTGCCAAGGAAATGGCAGCCTCCGACCCCGACCGGTACGTCCTTCTGCAGCAGTTTTCCAACCCGGCCAACCCCCAGATCCACCACGACACCACCGGCCCGGAGATCTGGACTGATACCGAAGGATCGGTGGATGTACTCGTGGCTGGAGTGGGCACCGGCGGCACCATCACTGGCGTCAGCCGTTACATCAAGGGCACCCTCGGTAAGCAGTTGGTGTCGGTGGCGGTGGAGCCCACCAACAGCCCAGTGATCAGCCAGGCCAAGGCGGGCCAGGAGCTCAAGCCCGGTCCCCACAAGATCCAGGGCATCGGCGCTGGCTTTGTGCCCGCAAACCTCGATCTAGGCCTGGTGGACCGGGTCGAAACCGTGAGCGACGAGGAGGCGGTGGCCATGGCCCGCCGGCTGATGAAGGAGGAGGGAATCCTGGCTGGCATCTCCTGTGGTGCCGCAGCCACGGCCGCCCTGCGGCTAGCCCGAGAGGAGACCTACGCCGGCAAAACCATCGTGGTGGTGCTGCCTGACTCCGGCGAGCGCTACTTGAGTTCAGTGCTGTTTGAAGGGGTGTTTGACGAGAAGGGGCTGGCCGCACCAGCTAGCTGAACCCACCTTGGAGCTCCCTGCCTAGTTCGGCATGGTCACAAACTCCTCGGCAACCGAGGGGTGCAGGGCCATGGTGCGATCGAAGTCGGCCTTAGTGGCGCCCATACCGATGGCAATAGCTGCCATCTGAATAATTTCAGCGCTGTGCTCGCCCACCATGTGGCAGCCCAGCACCTTGCCGCTTTCCAGCTCCACAACCAACTTGAGCAATACCCTGGGCCCCCTGGCCGGCAAGGCCTGGCTCATTGGCCGGAAACGGGCCCGATGCACCCGCACGCCAGCTGGTCCGTGGCGCTGGATCGCCTCCTCTTCGGTGAGCCCCACAGTGGCCAACTCCGGCTGACTGAACACCGCACAGGCAACCAGGCTGTGGTCCACCTGGCGCGGGCTAGGGCCATAGACACTGTCAGCAAAGGCGCGTCCCTCATCAATGGCAACCGGGGTGAGGTTGATGCGGTCGGTGACATCGCCAACTGCATAAATGTGGGGCACGTTGGTGCGCTGCTCCCTATCAACCGGTATGCGATTGGCCTCAGTGGCGATAGCCGCTGCCTCAAGGCGCAGGCCCTCCAGGAAAGGCCGCCTTCCTGTGGCAAGCAACACCCCACCACAGGCAATGATTTCGCCGGTCTCGCTGTGGACGCTGAGGCTGCCGGCACTGCCGCTGATAGCTGCAGGACTGTGGGCAAAGCGAATCTCAATACCCTCCTGCTCCATGCCCTCTTGAACAGCCTTGGCAGCTTCAAGATCAAAGCCCCGCAGCAAATGATTGCCGCGTACCAGCTGGGTCACAGCCACGCCAAGGCCATTGAGGATGCAGGCGAACTCACAGGCGATGAAGCCAGCGCCCACCACCACAACGCGCTCAGGCAGCTGCTCCAACAGAAACATCTCATCGCTAACCCAGCCCAGCTCTGCCCCTGGAATCGCTGGCCGCTGGGGCCGCCCTCCCACAGCGATCAAGATGCGCTCGGCCCGCAGGCGGCGCTCGCCAACGGCAATGGTGTGACTGTCTTCAAAGCAGCCCCAGCCGCGCACAAGCTCTACCCCCGCTTTTTCAAGAAATCCAAGATGCAGCTGGTTGAGCCGATCCACCTCAGCGCGCACATTGGCCAGCAGGATGCTGGGGTTGGAGCGAATCCCCTCGATTTGCCAGCCATAGCTGGCTGCATCGGCGAGCAGGTGTTTGTAGGCAGAGCCATAAACCAGCAACTTTTTGGGCACGCAGCCGCGGATCACGCAGGCGCCGCCCACCCGATCACCCTCCACAATCGCCACCCGGGCGCCGTGGCCAGCGGCCCGTTTGGCAGCAGCTAGACCACCCGAGCCAGCACCAAGCACCACCAAGTCGAAGTGTTCGTTCATGGGCTGGCAGCCAGTTGCTCAGTGCTTCCCATCTTCCCTGCTACCTGGACCAATGATGTCGCCACCTGAGCGGGGGTGGGCAAATAAGCTTGACTCACACGCACAGGGGCACGAATCAATGGCGGTTTTGCTTGTACAACTGCCCAACTAAAAAGCCCGCAGCAGAACTGCGAGCTGAATAGAGGATTTGAAAACTAGCGTGAAATAAACAGCAGATACTTACTTTGCCGAGGTGGCGAAGTCAGGATAAGCTTCCATTCCATGCTCACCGATGTCAAGGCCAATAACTTCTTCACTCTCACTGACGCGAATGCCACCGAAGAGGGCTCCTATTACTGACCAGACTATCCAGGAGGAGACAATCGCGAAAACAGCAAAGGCTGCTGTCCCAATGATTTGAATCCAAAGCTGACTGAAACCGTGGCCAGTAAGCAGACCTTTGTCCACATTGAACAAGCCCACGGCAAGGGTTGCCCAGATGCCGCATACACCGTGCACCGAGAAAGCACCAACGGGATCATCAATCTTGATGCTGTCGATGAAGGCCACCGAGAACACCACAATGATTCCTGAGATGAATCCAACTACCCAGGAGCCGGGCATGGAGAAGCCATCGCAACCTGCAGTAACTCCCACCAAACCGGCCAGAATGCCGTTGATGGTCATGGTGAGATCAGGCTTGCCCGGGCGCTTATCTGGACCCATGCCAGGCAGCTGGGATGCCAGGGTTGCAGCGATAGCACCGCCTGCAGCACCAAGGGTTGTGGTCACGGCGATGTAGGGAACCTCAGGTGCCATGGCAAGCCAGGAACCGGGGTTAAAGCCGTACCAGCCAATCCAGAGGATCAGGCAGCCCAAGGTTGCAAGCGCCAGGTTGTGACCAGGGATGGCCTGGGGCTTGCCATCAACAAATTTGCCAATACGGGGGCCAAGCAGCATGGCTCCTATCAAGCCAGCCCAAGCACCAAAGGAGTGCACCACAGTTGAGCCAGCAAAGTCGATGAAACCGAGCTTGTTGAGCCAGCCTTCACCAACGTTCCACTGCCACGAACCAGAAATCGGATAAAGAACTCCGACCAAGATCAGCGAGAAGATGACAAACTCGCCAAATTTGATCCGTTCGGCAACCAAACCTGAAACGATCGTGGCAGCAGTGCCGGCGAACGCAGCCTGGAAGAGAAAGTCAATGCTTGGCACCAGACTGCCATTTGTAACCATCTCAGGCGTGACGGTTGGATCGAAGAACAAACCACCAAACTTGAACCAGCCTGGAATTACCCAGCTGGCGTTGTACATGATCTTGTAGCCAATGAACCAGTAGGCCGTCACCGCCAAAGCGAAGACGATCAGGTTCTTAGCCAGAATGTTGACGGCATTCTTGGAACGACACATGCCGGCTTCCACCATGGCAAAGCCGGCGTTCATGAAGATCACCAGAACGGCGCAGATAAACAAGAACGAGTTATTGGCCAAGAAGGCCGGAGTGAGCTCGGGTAGCTCGGCGGCATGGGCCGCCAAATTGAATACGCCTAGGCCAAAAAGCGCCAAGGGCACGCAGGCCAGCCACACAAGGGTGCGGCTGTTGCTGAAACCTTTGATACTGCGGATCAGCATCATCGGGGCCTCGGTCAGACTCGCCTCTTGAAGGCGCTTGCGCCGGGGAGGGGTGGAAGCAATGGTCATGGGCAGATCAGAGGGACGGCTGCTCAGGTTGGGGATTGTCGAGATCCCATCGCCAAGAAGAATGAGTGTTCACCGTGGGATGGGATGTTCGTTTTGATACCAAATCAGCCCTCGACTGGCCGCTCCGCCAAAAAGCCTGCGTTGAAAAGGCAAAAATGTTCGCTCCAAACATTTTTGGTGACGTTGCCCAAGTCAGGGCCCTGCTTGCTGCGGTTGCTACAACAAGCCCGGCTGGTTGTGGCTAGAAATCATCGAGACTCTCTCTGACCACGTGAAACAGATCCAAGCCATCATCCGCCCCGAAAAGCTTGATGCCGTCAAGGATGCTCTTGTGAGCCTCGGCATCAACGGCATGACAGTCACCTCCGTTCAGGGCTTCGGCAAGCAGATGGGTTACACCGAGGTCTACCGGGGCGTCAAGGTGGAAGCCCGGCTGCTCTCTAAGACCATGATCACAGCCGTGGTAACAGATGCCGCCCTTGCTGGCGTGGTCGAGGCGATCAAGTCTGCAGCCCAAACCGGCGAGATTGGCGACGGCAAGATCATCGTCCTCCCCGTGGAAGCTTCCATCAGGATTCGAACGGGCGAAACAGGTGATGTCACCCTGGATTAATCTTTTAACCATCCAGGCCTTTTCGCCAAATAAAATCTAGTTCAATAAAAACGTCGTTCAATCAAAAGATTGAGCGACGTTTATTTTTTGCTTTTTACAAAAGCTGCGATCAGCCTACTGCAGCAGCAGCGCGGTCGAAGTAGGTGCCAACTTCGGACATCAAGGCGGAGCAATCGCCAGGGGTGATGCCGTTGCGATCGTTAGCGATCGAGATAGCAGCGTCCTTCATTTTGCGAACGCCTTCTGCCACAGAAGCGCCAGGAACGCCGAGGGCGAGGTAGGTCTCACGCAGGCCGTTGAGGCAGCGGTCTTCCAGCACGGAAGCATCGCCGTTGAAAATGGCATAGGTGACGTAGCGGAGAATGATCTCCATATCGCGCAGGCAAGCAGCCATGCGGCGGCTGGTGTAGGCGTTGCCACCTGGAGCGATCAAGGAGGACTGCTGATCGAAGAGATCGCGAGCAGCTTTGGTAACGATGGCAGAAGCGTTGGAGGTGATGCGGTTCACCGTATCCATGCGCTTGTTACTTTCAGCAACCATCGCCGCGAGGGCATCGATCTGGCCGGCGTTAATGAATTCGCCACGGGCATCAGCCTGGGCAACAACCTTGGTGAAGGCGTCGAACATTGGATCTCTGTTATGGAATTTCGCTCTTGAAACTTAGATAGGCCACCTAGCACCCCGCGAGCTCCTAGAACCAAGGCTGCTGCAGCGATAGGCATGGAGTCGACAGCCGAGGAAGTGCTCGATTGGCAAGAGCTCACTCAGCTGGTAGCCCAGCCAGGCGATCCCATCAACGGGCCCGCCAGTGCCCAGGCGAACCTGCGCCTGTTCGGCCACCAGGAGCAGGACGTTCGCGTCACCTTGTTTCGCGATCACCATGCCTGGTGCCCCTACTGCCAGAAGGTTTGGCTCTGGCTGGAAGAAAGGCGGGTGCCCTACCGGGTGCGCAAGGTCACGATGTTTTGCTACGGCGAAAAGGAGACATGGTTCAAGCGGCTGGTGCCTTCGGGGATGCTGCCGGCGCTTGAGCTCGATGGCCGCCTGATCACGGAGAGCGATCGCATCTTGGAGGCCCTTGAAGGGGCTTTCGGCAGCTTGGGCCCGGGCATGGGCGACCCCGCAGTGCTGCCCCTGCGCCAGCTCGAGCGGTTGTTGTTTCGCGCCTGGTGCCAATGGCTCTGCAGTCCGGGCCTACGGCCTGCCCAAGAGGAAGCTGCCCGGGCGTCTTTTCAGCGCATCGCCAGCAAATTTGAGCAGGCGCTCAGCCAACACAGTGGGCCGTTTCTGCTTGGCGAGTTAGGCACCGCTGATCTGGTGTTCGTGCCCTACGTGGAGCGCATGGCTGCAAGCCTGGCCTACTACAAGGGTTTTCTGCTGCGCAGCGAACATCCGGCCATTGGCCGCTGGTTTGAGGCCCTGGAGCAGCGCCCCAGCTACTTAGGCACCCAGAGCGACTTCCACACCCATGCCCACGACCTACCGCCCCAGATGGGTGGCTGCTACGCCAGCGGAGAGGCCAACCAACAAGCACTGGCCAGCCAAATCGATCGGGGCCCCTGGCCCCTGGGCAGCCCCGACCCGGAAACCAGCCAAACCGAACCGGCCAATGCGGCAGCTTTTGCCCTCAGCCGGGTGATCAAGCACCGAGCGGCGATTCTTGGCCGCAGCCCCCTGGGAGCGGAAAAATTCGATGTCCCGCTCCGCACAGCTCTCACGGCCCTGATCCACGCCAAGCCCCTGCCAGCACCGGCGGGCTCTGCCCCTGCCCTGCGCTACTTGCGCGATCGGATCAGCGTGCCGCGGGACATGCCGCTGCATGCGGCCCGGCGCCTGCGCCAGGCACTGGAAACCACGGCCAGCCTCGATCCGCTGGCTGGCACAGCCCAGGGAGAGCCGCTCCCGGTGGCCCATCGCCGTGATCAAGATCCCAAGCCATTTCTCCAGGCTGCCCCTAGCGTTTTTCCAGTCGCCTAGCTCCCTATGAACCTGGCTCGACTTCGCCGCCTTGCCCTTGGAGTGGCCCTAGCTGCCTCGATTGGCCCAGGGCTGATTGGCACTGCCCGAGCCCTGGAGCTCAGGGGGTCTACCTACTTCACCAGCCCCCCCTGGAAGGTGGATCTGGTGAGCTACTACACCACTATTTGGCAGCCTTTTGCCAAGTATTACTTCACGATCAGCCTCGATGCCGACGCCGGTGCCGCCTTGGGCGGCCTCACCATTCAGCAGACCCGCGGGGTAGACAATCGCTTCCCATTTGCTGTGGAGCGCACCGAAGCCTTTTTGGGCCGGCCACGCCAGCGGGGCCAGCGGCTGCCAGTGCAGGCGGAGTTTGATGCTGCTGCAAGGCAGTTCAGCCTCACCTTCCCTGAACCAATCCCCCCCGGCTCCACCTTCACCGTGGTGCTCAGACCCTGGAACAACCCATCTTTTTCAGACACCTACATGTTCCAGGTGACGGCCTATCCAGCCGGCCCCAACCCCTCGCCAGCGCCGGTGGGATTTGGCACCCTGCGGATCTACGACCCCGATTGGCGCTGAACCAATTCAACGCCCTGCTGGCCCCTCAGCCTGCAGCACCTGTTGCCAGAATTGGCACTTGATGGCCAAGTGATGCCGATGCAAGCCCAGTGGAATGGTCAGGTGATCGCCAGCAGCGATGACATCGTCAAGGTCGACGGCAACGCCTATTTCCCCGCCGCCGCCCTTGACCCCGACTGCATCCGCCCCTCCAGCCACACCAGCGTGTGTGGCTGGAAAGGCACGGCCCACTACTACGACCTAGTGGTCAATGGTCAGGTAAACGCCAATGCGGTCTGGTTTTATCCAGAGCCCAAGGAGGCGGCCGCCAACATCCGCGGCCGGGTGGCCTTCTGGAAGGGAGTGCAGGTGACCTGAATCAGCTGGGTTGCAAGGAGGAGTGGTGATGGAGGATCCGCCACTTGCCATCTTCCAAGCCATACACAAATGTGTAGCGAGCCTCCACCGTGGCCTCTGGGTCATGGAGGGTGAACCGGTAGGTGCCCGCATCTACGGCTCCATTGCAACCCAAACGGATCTGACGGTGGGTGACGCTGCCACTGGGGTGGCGGGCCAAGAAGGAGTTGAAGTAATCAGTGATGGCCTCTGGTGTCTCGCGCAACTCACTAGAGAGAGTCGGCAGCAGCAAGGCATGGTCGCCATAGAGCTGGGCGACTTGGGCCGGATCGCCGGTGGCTAAGGCCTGATTCCAGCTTTCAAACCAGCCTTCCACCTGCCGCTCATCGAGGGGGCTGCAGGCGGCTTGCTGGGTGCTGGGGTAAGCACTGGCCTCAAGCGCCAGCACCGGTGGGGCCAGCAGAGCTACGGAAAGGGCTAGGACCAAACCGCAAAGCTGCAGGCCAGTCTGGAAGTGGCGAAGCAAGGGATTCAGCAACCTGGAAATCGCAGGGTGCGCCAGTCGCCGCTGGCAGTACTCACTTCAACGCCAATCTCCACAGGCCCTGAGCTGCCACCGCAGTGGTCATTCCACCAGCCAATCGCCTCGCTCCAGGCGGCATCGAGGGATTCGTAGAGGTCGTCGAGCACGGGATGGGGGGCGCCCTGACGATCGACTAGGCGGTAGATCCGCACGTGGCTAGGGGATTGGATTCGCACTGCTGGCATGTCTGGCTTCGCTGCTCTGCTGGTAATCATGGACCTTGTGCCAGATCGAAACTGTCACCTTCACAACATCTTCCGGTGTTGCAGGTTGCTGCACCGCCAGGGCCTCAGCGCATAAACAGCATCTCCTGGTAGCTGGGCAGGGGCCAGAGACCGTCGTCGACCAAGCCCTCCAGGCCATCCACCGCCGCACGCAGGTCGCCGATAAGCGGCATCAGGCTGTCGGCGCAGTGACGCATGTGGGCTTCGCTGCCGTGGGGCGCGGCATGTAGGGCCTGATCGAGGCTCTCGCAACCGTTGTTGAGCTGCTCGAGCAGTTCGCCCAACTGATTGCGCAGTTTGAGATTGGGATGCAGACCCATTGCCTGCTGCTCCTGCAGGGCCTGGCCCAGCTCGCCTAGATAACGCACAGCAGCTGGATATACCTGGGTGCGAGCGATCTGCAGGGCCAGCTTTGCCTCCACTTCAATCGCCAGCACGTACTGCTCGGCGTACACCTCAAAGCGGCTCTCCAGCTCCACCGCACTGAGCACTCCCTGGCGCTCAAACAGCTCCCGCACCTCCGGACGTTGCAGCACTGGCAAGGCGTCGGCGCAAGTGCGCAGGTTTTCCAGGCCACGCTCTTCGACAGCCAGGCGATGCCATTCGCTGGAGTAGCCGTCGCCGCCAAACACCACGGCGCCGTGCTCTCGCATCACCTGCTGGAGCACGTTGAAGGCCGCCTCGCCTAGGGCGGTGCCGCTGTCGAGCTGACTTTGCAGCCGATCGGCAATCCAGCCGATCGAATCGGCCAGCACCGTGTTCATCGCCACCAGGGGCCCGGCAACCGATTGGTTGGAGCCAACTGCGCGGAATTCAAAGCGGTTGCCCGTAAAAGCAAATGGTGAGGTGCGGTTGCGATCGCCGGGGTCTTTGGTGAATTCCGGCAGGGTGTCCACCCCCAGGGTCATCACGCCGCCCTTGGCGGAACTCTGCAGGTTGCCCTCGCGGATCTGGTTGAACACATCCTCGAGCTGGCTGCCCAAATAGACCGAGATGATCGCCGGGGGAGCCTCATTGGCGCCGAGGCGGTGATCGTTGCCAGCGGTCGCCACCACCGAGCGCAGCAGGGGCCCGTAGCTGTGGACGCCGCGAATCACGGCGGCGCAGAACAGCAGGAACTGCAGGTTGTCATGGGGCGTTTGGCCGGGGTCGAGCAGGTTGCCCTGGGTGGCGTTGCCGATCGACCAGTTGACGTGCTTACCCGAGCCGTTGATGCCCGCGAAGGGCTTTTCGTGCAGCAGGCAGGAGAAGCCATGCTTTTTGGCCGTGCTCTTGAGCACGGTCATGGTGAGCTGCTGGTGGTCGGTAGCGACATTGGCGGCTTCGAAGTAGGGCGCAATTTCAAATTGCCCAGGTGCCACCTCGTTGTGGCGAGTCTTGGCGGGAACGCCCAGGCGGTAGAGCTGCTGCTCCACGTCCTGCATGAACACCTGGACGCGCTCGGGGATGGCGCCGAAGTAGTGGTCGTCGAATTGCTGGCCCTTGGCGGGCGGGGCGCCAAACAGGGTGCGGCCAGCGAGGAGCAGGTCTGGGCGCAGGGCGACGAAGGCGTTGTCGACCAGGAAATACTCCTGCTCGGCGCCGCAGCTGGAGTTCACCGGAGCAACGTCGGTTTCACCGAGCAGACGCAGCAGGCGCTGGGCCTGGCGATTCATGGCGGCGTTGGAGCGCAGCAGCGGCGTTTTTTTATCTAGGGCCTCCCCGGTCCAGGAAACAAAAACGGTGGGAATGCAGAGGGTGACCCCATTGGGGGTCTGCATCAGGTAGGCGGGGCTGGTGATGTCCCAAGCGGTGTAGCCGCGGGCCTCAAAGGTGGATCGAATGCCGCCATTGGGGAAGGAGGAGCCGTCGGGCTCGCCCTGTACCAGCAGCTTGCCCGTGAACTCGGTGATCACCCGACCATCACTTTTGGGCGAAATGAAGCCGTCGTGCTTCTCGGCCGTGGAGTTGGTGAGCGGGTAAAAAACGTGGGCGTAATACAGCGCTCCACGGGCGCTGGCCCAGGTCTTCATGGCGTCGGCCACGGCGTTGGCCAACGACAAATCGAGCTTGCCGCCTTCCCGGATGGTGAGCTGGATCGATTTAAAGATGCGTCCAGGCAAGGCTTCCTTCATCGCCTGGAGGCCGAATACGTCGCTAGCCCACAGCTCATCGAAGGGGCCGGCAGCAGTTGTCACCACCGGGCGTCGCCGCTGAATCTGCTGGAGGGCGGCGTAACGGTGCGAGCTGGGCATGGGATCGATGTGAAAAAGCTTTATGGGGGCATCCAATGCGGCAATCCCGCCCCCTTATGTAGCTGTTGCTACAAAATTGCTCTCCGCATTCGAGGGCTGGTGGCCACGGCGACAGACCGGCCAGCTCAGATCAAGTAACGGCGAATGCTGGGCCGACTCCAGAAAACCAGCGCAGCAGTGGTAGCGGCCCAAAGCAGACCAGACAGCACTGCGGTGAGCAATCGGCCCTCACTGAGCAGAGCCAGGCGCACGATTCCGTAAGGCAGCCCCACCGCCAGAGCCATAGAAAGGGCCACGATCGCAAGGATCTGGCCCCAGGCACGCCACTTGAGCAGGGCGATCGAGGCCACCAGGCCCACCACGGCCGTAGGCAGCACGGCACTGGCGCCCACCACCAGATTGGCCGTGCGCCAGGTGGGATCCAGCAGGATTACCGCCAGGCCGAGGGGAATGGCCAGACCATTGGCCATTAAACCCAGGCGAGCCAGGGTCACGTAACCGCGGGGGGGATGCTGCAACATCGCAAACTCGGTGCCAGCGACTCACCATGCTCGTTCATGGGTAGGCGGCAGGATGGTGGCGTTCGCAAATGGACGGGGATTGCAACTCCATTCCGCCCCGCCCCCAACAGGAGCCCAAGGGCCAGCAACGGCCTTCCCGCCGCTGCAACGGGGACCCCTGACAACCCTGCAGGTAAACCTTGGCTACCGCTGTAACCAGGCCTGCAGCCACTGCCACGTCAACGCTGGTCCATCCCGCACCGAAATGATGGATCCGGCCACCCTGGCCCTGATCCCGCCGGTTTTGGCGGCTCGCCAGCTGAGCTGCCTCGACCTCACCGGTGGAGCGCCGGAGCTCCATCCCCAGTTCAGGGAGCTGGTGGTGGCTGCCCGCCAGCTTGGCGTCGAGGTGCTCGATCGCTGCAACCTCACGATTCTGTCGGAACCCGGCCAGGCTGATTTGGCTCGCTTTTTGGCCGATCAGGGCGTCACGGTGGTGGCCTCCCTGCCCTGCTACGCCGCCGAAAACGTTGATCGCCAGCGAGGTAGCGGCGTGTTTGAGCGCAGCATTGAGGCCCTACGCCAGCTCAATGCCCTTGGCTACGGCCAGCAAGGCAGCGGCCTCGAGCTGCAGCTCGTTTACAACCCCCAGGGGCCGGAGCTACCCCCTCCCCAAGCCCAGCTGGAGGCCGACTACCGCCGGGTGCTCGGCGCCGACTTCGGGGTGGTTTTTACCAGCCTCTACGCCCTTGCCAATATGCCGATCCAGCGTTTTGCCAGCTGGCTCCAAGCCCAGGGAAAGCTGGAGGCCTACCAAGCCCTGTTGCAAAACAAGCATTGCGGCGCCAACCTCGAGCGGGTCATGTGTCGCTCCCTGATCAGTGTCGACTGGCAGGGCTGGCTTTATGACTGCGATTTCAACCAGCAGCTTGGTCTGAGCGCAGCTGGCCGGCCCAGGCGCCATCTTGGCGAACTGCTGAGCTGGGATCCGCAGGGCGATGCGGTGGCAGTGGCAGATCATTGCTTTGGCTGCACCGCCGGGGGGGGCTCTAGCTGCGGTGGTGCCCTAAGCCGCGCCGCGGGCTGAATGCATCCTGGCCACGATCAAAATTTTCAGCCACTTCTCAGTTGGCTTTTCGAGTCGCCTCAGTAAGATGCGAAGAAATTACTGGGTGATGTGCACACGCGGATGTTTACGAATATCTGCCTGCATTTGACTTGATGCCGGATCCTTCCCCAAGGAACGAGGAGAGGCACATCGTGCCCTCGATCAGCATGACGATTCAGATCGACTTTCATGTCGATCCAGTTCCGTTTATTGGTCGCCTTTGGGATGTGAGCTCCTCCGGTGCCTGCCTGCTGTTTCCCATCCGCGAGCCTGTTGTGCCTGGCTTGGTCGGCACCCTCACGATTCACCACCCCACCTTCGGCGATCCGATCCGGCTGCGGGCCAGCTCCCTCTGGGTAGATCGGCTGGAGTCTGCCTCCTATGTGGGGGTGCGCTTTCTTGAAACCGTCGACTTCAACACCACCTTTTTGAATTTTCTGATGCGCCGCAGCGGTGGCCATACGCCCGTGGGTGGTTTTGGCGACCTTCGCTCTGGCACGGCATTCGGCAGCTTCAGTTGAGCAAGCAGCGCCTTGGCCCAGCCCTGCTGATACCCCTTGGGCTGGGCTGGCTGCTTGCTAACTCTGCCCAAGCCCTGCAGCGGCCGGTGGATCCAGTAGCGGTCTGCGTGGTAGCCCCCCGGGTCGAGCCAGTGACAGAGGGCGATGCCATTGGCCTGGTGCCCACACCCATGCCCCTGCTGGTCGTGGTCGAACCCCTGCTGGAGCTCCGCATCGAGCGCCAGGGCCTGCTGGCCTGGCAGCAGCTTGCGCCTCCAGGACGCCCCTTGCGCGCCCCCCTGGCCTGGCCCCTGGCCCCCATTGCCCCCGGCGAGGTGGTGGTGCTGCGCCTGAGACCTGAGCAGGCGGCAGAGGGCAGCTTTGCCCAAGTGCAATTAGTGGGGGCCGACGCCGAGCGGATGGCTCGCACCGCTGCCCTGATTCACTCCCTGGGCCAGCGCCCCCCCGCCTGGCTGGCAGCGATCGAAACGGCCCTGGAAGCTGGAGATGTGTCCCTGGCCTGGACCCTGCTGTTTGAACCCCAGCTCCCCGATGCAGCCGATCTAGTCGCCCTGCGCAACGAGGTGGTGAGCAGGGGCTGCGGCGACTGACGCGCCACTGCGGCACCGGTCAGTACGGCCGTACTACTTTTCGCTAGTGTTGCGGCCTTCTGGGATTGCCATGGCGAGCGATCTGATCTGGCTTGGTCCCTTGCAGCCAGCACATCACGACCTCGAGCCCCTGCTCCTGCCCTTGGCGGGAGAAACCGTGGCCGCAGGTTTTCCCAGCACTGCCGATGACTACATCGAGGCAACGATCGATCTAAATGGAGCCCTGATTCCGCGACCGAGCTCCACCTTTTTGATGCGGGTAGACGGCGATGCCATGCGCAGGGAGGGCATCCACCACGGCGATCTATTGGTGGTTGATCGCAGTGTGGGTCCCCGTTCGGGCTCCATCGTGGTCGCCGTGCACGAGGGGCGCTTTCTGCTGCGGCGACTGGAAGGGGCACCTGCCCATTGGCGCCTGGTGGCCAGCGATGCCACTAGCCCCGCCATTGCCCTGCAAGGTGACGATCCCGACCTGCTGATCTGGGGCGTGGTGATCCATGCGGTGCATCACCTCTGGAAGCCATCGCCGCAATCGCGGGTCCGAGGAAGCGCTTTTAAGCCTTCACCAGAAGCCTTTGGAATAAAGCCATAGGCCTAGCAATCCCACTGGCACAAACACTGCGCCAAGGATCTGCAACTTGATGGTGCGCGCAGATGGCTGATTCTTACTAGGCATGGGGATCAGGCTGAAGGGGAGAACAAAATCGGGCGATAGGTGGGGCGAGCGGCGGGCGAAAGGCTCCAGTTCACCCGGCAGGTGAAGGTGGCGTATTCACCTTGGATGGCAGTTGATAGCCGCATGGCCGTAGCGGTTGCATTGGCTGGCATGCGGTATTGGGCCTGGTTGCAGGAGTCCACTTCCGAGACTCCCGAGCTGTATTCAACGGTGCCACTGGTGGGCGGGGCTTTGGCCTCTGCCTGGGCTGCTCCGGGAGCAAGCAAGGAAGCGGTGGTACACAGGACCAGCAGACAGGGAAAGGCAGCAATGCGGCGCATGGCTTGGCTTTAAAGTCTTCCTGTAATAGCCGAAGAGAGGCAGCCGCGCCCAGGCGAGCAGCCAGTGCGGCAACCTGGACCTACCGCTTCGTGAACCTGCGCAGCCATCGCGTTTTTCTAACAATTCTTGTCGTGGTGATCGCAGTGGTCGTGGCGGGTTTGGCAGCAGGAGCGCTGGTGAGCTTCCCAGCCTCACTACTAATTCCCCTGCTGCTGATGGCTGCTGCCACAGCCCTTTTTTACATCTGGGCCTAAAATCTGGGCCTAAAACATTTGCGGTATGGCGAAATGGCCAAGCAGCGTTGCGGCGCCAGGAGCGGTACTTAGAGCGGCGGCATTGCCACGGGGATGACTTTGCGAGCCCCGCAGCATCACATTGGCCATTCCTGTGGCGGACCGCGCGGGGCAAACCAACTGGGTCAGCTAGCCGATCAACTCGAAATCCTGGCGCTGGTGGAGCGACTCCAATCCGTGGGCATGTGGGACGGAACGTTTAACCAGCTCGAAGATCGCGAGGTGCTTAATCTTCTGGCAGCGGGAACACCCGAAGCCCCCAGCTAAAATCACTGCTTGCCCTTGACCTCAAGATCGTGGGCACCCTTTTGCAAAAGGTAGGAATGGATGGCCTCTTTCAAGACGGCCCCAAGTTTTTTTCCTCGAGAATGGTTAAAAGTTTTAGAGCTCGATGCTCTTCCACGGAGAGCTCAACGGTAATTCTTGGCATGACTACGAAGGGAACTGGACCGATCAGACAAATCTATGCCAACACTACTGGAGAATGTGCAATCGGATATCAACACCTCAATGCCAACGCTTCAGCACGGGATTGTGAGATAGTGCTCAGGGCCAAGAGTTAAGTTAGTGAATTAGTGAATTTATGATTAGACTTCAAGGTTGATTTTGCAAAGCGTCCCAACATCCCAAAGCGTCGCAGCTTTACAAGTTGTCAGGCCGTGCGGCGGCCAGCTCCCCCACCAGGTCGGTGCGGCCAGCCTGTCGGAAGCTAGTTTCAGTAGTCCTGGAACTCTAGGAATGAATAATTATCATCAGGGCTTACTGCCTCGCCAACCAATCAAATAGGAAATTCTTCAGTGATATTGGCGCCAACAGCGCCAACTTTCAATATTGATCAACAAGCCAAGCAGGGTCATCACCGCCATCAGCACGATCTGATCAAGGCGTGCATCTGGCGCCAAACAAAAGCGGCAATGCTCCCAGAGGCACTTGGCTGTTGATCTCGGGTGACTGCTCGTGGAACAAGGGCATCAAGCCCAAATCCACATGGAACAGCATGGCCAGCAGGCGTGCCATGCCACAAAAACCACTGATGCCAGCAAACACCAGGCCGGCGTCACCCAGTGTGACCGCCGGCGAATTCCATTGCCTCGCGCACATCGATAACGCTGACCCGCTTTTCAGCCAGCTGCCTGGCTAGTTCCTGGGCATTGAGACGGGTATCGAGGTCTGGTTTCATGACTGATAAGAAGGTTGATCAAGTGGAAGCGACGCCTTGCAGCGGATAGCCCTCATCCGCCCAGCGGGCCAGGCCGCCATGAAGGTTTGCCACCTGGCTGAGGCCGGCCTTAAGCAACTGCTGGGTAGCCAGGGCCGAGCGGCTGCCGGAATGGCACACCACCACCACCGGTTGATTGGCGGGAAGTTCAGAGATGCGACTCTCCAGTTCCGGCAGGGGAATCAGCAGGCTGCCCGCCACCCGACCGTCGGGGCCGCCAAATTCCCCAGCCGAACGCACATCCAGCAAGGTGAGGCCATCACGGTGGGACGCCACCCAGGCGGGGTGAAGTTCCGGCAGGCCTGCATAGCTGCGTTGCAATGGCGCCCAACATGGGTTTGCAGCAGGGCTGGTGACGTCCTGATCAACGGGCTTGCCAGAGCGCATGTTGCCCGGCAGGGCTTCGGCGATCCTGTGGGGGTGGGGCAAATTCATGGACTCCATGTGACCAACGAAATCCCTTTCCGTGGCCATACCGCCTAGGCGAGCGTTGAAGGCTTTTTCTTCAACTACCGAGCTGACCGTGCGGCCCTCGTAGTCGTGGCCTGGATAGAGCAAGCAGGAGTCGGGCAGGCTGAAGAGTTGCTGGGTAATCGAGGCCCAGAGGGTATGGGGGTTGCCCTGCTGAAAGTCACAGCGACCGCAGCCCCGCACGAGCAAGGCGTCACCACTGAATGCCATCGACTGATCGTCGAGCACAAAACTGAGGCAGCCATTCGTATGACCTGGGGTGCTGCGCACCTCGAGCCAACGAACGCCAAAAGACAGCCGATCCCCGTGCTGCAGGGGCATGGTCACGTTTTTCGCCTTAGCGGCCGCAGCTAGGCCGATTGCACAGCCAGTGGCCTCGTGCAGTAGCCAGCTGCCGGTGACATGGTCGGCATGGACATGGGTATCCAGAGAGGCCACCAGCTCGAGCCCCAGCTCACGGATTAGGGCAAGATCCCGGCCATGGCGCTCAAACACCGAATCGATGATCACCACCTGGCGACTGGACACATCGCCTAGTAAGTAGGTGAAGGCGCCGGTCTGGGCATCAAAAAGCTGGCGGAAGAGCAGGGATCCCCCTCCAGCCGCTGCCCGCAGGGAGATCGGCCTAAACGGGGCGACAACCATCGCGGCATTGCAGCTTGTTATGACCATAGCCGCATAAAGGCGCCGCGTCCGCGGGTGGCTCGAGGGAATGCGTCTTGCGACATAATCAAGTCATGGCTTCTTCCAGCTCCATGCCGTCTCCCCAGTTGCTGGAGGAGTACTGCCAGTTTTTCCGTTTGCTGAGCGAGCCGGCGCGCCTGCAGTTGATTTGTCAGCTCAGGGCAGGGCCCATGGATGTGGCAGCACTGATCGGAGCCACTGGCTTCTCCCAATCCCACATCAGCCGCCAGCTCGGCCAACTGCAGCGGGCTGGCCTGGTGCACTGCGAGCGCGATGGGGTGCGCACGATCTGGAGCGCCGAAGGCGCCTTGGTAGACAAGCTCTGCTCCCTAGTTCAGACCCGACTCAAGCGACGGCTGGAGAACCAGCTGGCCCAACTGCAATCAGCCTGAGCGCGCAGGGCCTGAAGCCGGAAGAATGGCTGCATTAAGAGTTCCGTATGGCGCAGGCAACATCGCCCCTAGATCAGCTGCGGGAGCACCTGCGCCAGAGCCAGCTGCTGGGCTCAATCAGCAGTGCCCTCTACTACGACCAGAACACGGTGATGCCGGCAGCCGGCGCCGAATGGCGTGGCGACCAACTGGCCCTGCTGGCCAGCCAGCTTCACCAACGCCAGAGCAGCCCTGCTTACGCCGACCTGGTCGAGGCGGCGGAAGCCGAGCTGCAAGCCAGCACTCCAGCGGCGGTGCGCCGCAACCTGCAGCTACTACGGCTTGAGCTAAATCGCCAGCGCTGCCTAGATCCCCAGCTAGTGGCCCAAATCGCCCAAGCCCAGTCGCGCGGCAATGCCATCTGGCAGGAGGCACGGCGCCGCAGCGACTTCAGCATCTTTGCTCCGGCCCTGGAAAGCCTGATCGCCCTCCGCCGCGAACAAGCGACCCAACTTGCCGCCGCCGAAGCCCAACAGCGCAGCCCATGGGAAATCCTGGCCCAGCCGTTTGAGCCCGACGTCAGCAAAGAACGTCTGCAGCAGCTATTTGCCCCACTGCAGGCCGAGCTGCCCGTCCTGCTCCAGCAGGCAGATGCAACCCAGCCATCCCCCCTGCCAGAGCTACCCGAAGCCCTGCAGGAAAATCTCTGCACCGAGCTGCTCAACAGCTGGGGCTACGACCCGGCCTACTGCCAACGCTCCCGCTCAGCCCATCCCTTCTCCTGCACCGTGGGCCCCCAGGACTTCCGCATCACCACCCGGGTGGTGCCGGATCAGCCCCTCTCCGCCTTCCTTGCCACCGCCCATGAATGGGGCCACTCCTTATATGAACAGGGCCTGCCCCGCACGGGCAACCACTACTTCCCCTGGCCCCTGGGTGAGGCCACCTCGATGGGGGTGCACGAGTCGCAGTCGCTGTTCTGGGAATGCCGCGTGGGTCGTAGCCGCGCCTTCGCCGAGCGCTGGCATCCGCGCTTCTGCACCGGCCTAGGCAGTGGCTTAGGCAGTGGCGGTGGTAGGGATCCCTGGGGCGGCGCCTTCGGCTTCTGGCGTGGGCTCAATCCGTTGCGGCCCGGCCTGATTCGGGTGGAAGCCGACGAGCTCAGCTACTGCTTGCACATCGTGCTGCGCTTTGAGCTGGAGCTGGCCCTGCTCGAGCAGGACATGCCGGTGGCGGAACTACCCCAGCAGTGGAACCAACGGATGCAGCAGTTGTTTGGAATCCAGCCGGAAAATGACGCTGAGGGATGTCTGCAAGATATCCACTGGGCCGAAGGCCTGTTTGGCTATTTCCCCAGCTATGCCCTGGGCCATTTGATCAGCGCCCAACTCGCGGAAACCATGGAGCAGGAGCTTGGCGGCCCAGGTGCCATCGAGGCCGCGATCGCTGCTGGTCAGGAGAGCAGCCTGCGGGACTGGCTGGCCAGCAGGGTTTATCCCCTGGGCCGCAGCGTCAATGCGGAGGAGCTGGTGGAGCAGGTGAGTGGCCAGAGCCTTAGCGCAGCAGCCTTCCTTCGCTATCTGCGCAACAAGCTTGAGCGTCTGCGCTCAGATCCTTAGGATGCCGCCCAGCTACTCAAATTCCGCTTCATGGCGAACATCGACCACGCCCCGAGCCGCACAATGCTCAACCTGCTGCACGTGCTGCCGGCCTTCGCCGATGAAGCCAAGCTGCGTCTGAACGCCATCGTGGAGCTCAACTCCATGACGATCAACAAGTACGAATTGATCACGGAAACCGGCCACCTCAAGCTGGATCGCGTCGGCTACTCGTCGCTTGCATACCCCTTCGCCTACGGCTGCATCCCCCGCACCTGGGACGAGGACGGCGACCCCCTCGATATCGAGATTGTCGGCGTGACCGAACCCCTGGTACCCGGATCCCTGGTGGAAGCTCGGATCATCGGCATCATGACCTTTGACGACGGCGGCGAGGTCGACGACAAGGTGATCGCCGTGTTGGCCGATGACAAGCGCATGGACCACATCACCAGCTTCACCCAGCTTGGTGAGCAGTGGGTCACGGAAACCCAGTACTACTGGGAGCACTACAAAGATCTCAAAAAACCCGGCACCTGCAAGGTCAATGGCTTCTTGGAACCAGTTGAAGCCGTGCGCATCATCAAGGAGTGCGAGCAGCGCTACCTCGATACGATCGACGCCAAATTAGTGAACTGAGCGCCCGTATCTCTATGGCTAGCTACCTCAAGCCTCTCTGGCTTGCCGCAGCAGCCCTGGCGATGGCCCCGGCCTGGACCCCCGTCCAGGCCCAGAGCAACAGCCGGGAAATTGTGCTGCAGCTAGACAAGCGCACTATCAGCCTGCGTGAAGGCGGCAAGGTGCTGGACAGTTGGCCAGTGGCGATTGGCGATCCCAGCACCCCCACACCAGTAGGGCGCTTCTTGGTGCAAAACAAGGTTGTTAATCCCAAATACCAGAGCACCAAAAGCGGCAAGATCAACGCCACCGTTGGACCAAATGGCCCCTTAGGCGATCGCTGGCTTGGATTCCAAAAAAGCGGACTCAACCAGTACGGCATCCATGGCACGCCTGATGCTTGGTCCTGGACGGTGACATCACGCGCGGCCGTGACCAACGGCTGCGTGCGCATGCTCCACGAGCATGTGCACTCCTTATTTGATCAGGTGGAAGTCGGTACGCCAGTAATCGTGCAGCGCTGAAGCCAGCCAGTTGTCGGAAAATATTCTGGAGATCAGCCCAGCTTCGGCCGCAAGCTGGGGTTATCGGCGTATTTTATAAGGCCAAAACAAGGCATGAGGCCTTTCGACTGCGTCTATGTCTGCGGTTCCCCACTCCAACCAATCCTGCGAACCCCAAGTGAGCACCACCTTGAAGTGGGCCAGTGACGGCGAGCTTTCGGCCCTTGATTTGGAGCGGATATTGGCCAGGCTAAGTGCGGTTGATCCAGCAGCCCAGGCGCTCTCTAGCCAGCTCCAGACTCAAGCTTGATCCCAATCTTCAGCGGGTGTGAGCTGGCGCGCTAGGGCCCGGGCCATGCCATCGCGGCTGGCTAAGCCACGTAAAGAAGCAACCGGCAAACCCGGATTGGGAAGTCCATGGGGTAGGGCTGCAGCCGCCGCCGCCGGCACATCAAAAACCGGCAATTGACGCAAGCCATTTGGCCTGAGCTGGTCTTCCAGCTGAGCTAGCTGGGCAGACATCGGCAGCCATACCAAGTCACCGCGGCGACAAGAGAGCAAGGTGGGCACCGGCAAAGATCCGTCGTCACTGAACTCCCGCTCGGCACTTAGGGCCCGCTGCAGATCAGCCAGGGTGACCAGCCCCACCACCCAAGCCCCATCCGCCACCACCAGACATTGGCCGTGGGCCTCCACCAGCTGAACCAAGGCCTTTTGGGCTGGCAGCTCGGCTGGCAGCACTAGGGGGGCCTCGGGCTCGAAAGCCTCAGTCACCTGCAGGGCGGCCAACTGGCGGCGGCGATGCTCCTCTTGGGAGTCAGGCCCAAGTAAGCCCGGATCAGCCAGGCCCTGCCAGCGCTCCACCAAGGCAGCACTGAGGCCGGCGGCGGCCATCAGCGGCAGCACAATTCGAATGTCGCGGGTGAGCTCAAACAGCAGCAGCAGGGCCGTCAGGGGAGCCCGGGCACTACCGGCCAGCACAGCTGCCATGCCCACCATGGCGTAGGCGGGAGGCTCAGCCACCGGCAGGTGCAGGCCACTATCACCAAGCAGCTGGCCGTAGCAGTTGCCGAGCACCGCTCCCAGGAATAGGGATGGGGCGAAGCCACCGCCAACAAAGCCGGTGGCATTACTGATACCAGTGGCCAAAAGCTTGACGCCCAGCAATACCAGCAAGGTGAGCAGGGGCACGCCACCCTCGCTGCCAAGCAGGGCCTCAATCGTGTCGTAGCCGACACCCAGCACCTGGGGAAAACCGAGAGCCATCACACCCACACAGGCACCCCCCAGGGCCGTGGGCAGGCCTGGGGGCAGCTGGCCCAGCCAGGACTGCAGCCGCTCGCTACGGCCTGCGGCCAGCAGGCTCACCAGGGCCCAGGACATCAAGCTGGCCACCAGGCCTAACCCCAGATAAAGGGGCAACTCCAGCGGTGAACGCACCTCGTAAGCAGGCAGCCGCAAAATCGGTGTGTCGCCGAGCAGCAATTGGGTGACCAGCGAGGAAGCCACAGCCGCCACCAGCACCGCACGCAAGCTGGGCCGCCCCTGAACGGCACTGAAGCTTCCTTCAAAAGCAAAAAACACGCCAGCAATGGGTGCCTTGAAGCCCGCCGCCAGACCTGCGGCCACTCCCGCGGCCACCAGGGCTTTCTGGCTCTGGGGCGAGAGCCCGCCGCGCAGGGCCACCCACAGTCCAATATTGCCGCCACTCTCAACGCTGGGCCCCTCTGGGCCGAGGGAGGCACCACTGCCCAGGCTGATGGATGCGCCCAGCAGGCGCTGAAAGGGCAAGCGGGGCCGAGCGCTAACGGCGCCATCGGCCATCGCCATCAGGCTGGGTAGGCCAGGGCCCAGGTCACCGCCATAGCGGCGCAAAAGGCCAACAGCCCAGCCCCCCAGGGTGGGCACCACCACCACCGGCCAGAGACTGATCCAATCGGGCAGGGAGGAACCCGGCAGGGGCAACGGCTCAGGAATGGCTGGTGGCGGTGGCAGGAAGCCAAGCCCGCCGAGACCTACCTGAAGCAGGGCCCGCAGCGGTGTGCCCGCATCAGGAGCCACCACCAGCGGCAATTCGGGTGCCAACTCCGGCGGCTGGCTACGACCAACTGTTAGGAGCCCCTCCACAAAAGGTCCAAACAGGCCGTTATTAATAAAGCCCAGCAATTCGTGGAAGGCCACCACTGCCAGACCCGTGAGCACCCCAATCAGGGCAGCCCAGGCCAGCAGATTCCATTGATAGGGAAGGGCGCGTGCCTCGGCTTCAACGGGGCTGGCGGCGACTGACGCTGGTTCAGGCTTCGGGCCGGACAGTTGCAAAAATCTCCTCCAGGATCTCGCCTGCGCCCTGGGCCTTCAAAGCATGGGCAAGGGCGATACCAATGGCCTCAGGGTCAGCCTGGGGACCGCAAGCCTCATCGCGAATCAGGCGCAGGCCGTCGATGCTTGCCACCATGCCCGTTAATACAAGCGTATCGCCATCGAAACGGCTGTTAACGCCGATGGGCACCTGACAGCCCCCCTCCAACTCACGCAAAAAGGCTCGCTCAGCCAGGCAGCGACGGGCGGTGGGCTGGTGCTCCAACACCTTGATCTGCTCGAGCACGGCGGCATCTCCCTCGCGGCACTCAATACCCAAGGCACCCTGGCCAACGGCGTGAAGGGAGATGGAGGGGTCGATCAGCTCATGGATGCGATCCCCCAAACCCAGCCGTCCCAAACCAGCGGCCGCCAGGATCAGGCAGTCGTACTCACCGGCATCAAGTTTCTCCAGTCGGGTGATTACGTTGCCGCGCACATCCTTGAAGCTGAGGTGCGGGAAGTGGTGGCGCAGCTGGGCTAGACGGCGCAGGGAACTGGTGCCCACCACGGCACCAGCGGGCAGGGTTGCCAGGCTCTTATCGCGGTGCTGTTCATGCACCACCAAAGCGTCGGCGGGATCTTCCCGCTCAGTGATGCAGCCAAGCATCAGCCCCTCGGGCAGGTTGGTTGGCAGATCCTTGAGGCTATGGACGGCGATATCAGCCTGTCCAACAAGCATCTGAGCCTCTAACTCCTTGGTAAACAGGCCCTTGTCGCCGATCTTGGCGAGGGCCACATCGAGGATCTTGTCCCCCTGGGTGGCCATCGCTTCGATCGTGATCTCCAGGCCGTTGTGGGCCTGGATCAGTTCATCGCGCACCCAATTGGTTTGCACCATGGCCAGCTGGCTGCGGCGGGAGGCGATGCGCAGGGGGTTGGCCATCAGGGGCAGATCACAGCCACTCAGATTAAGGGCCGAAGAAATCAAGGGGCAATGGGCCCCAGGTGTCTTCTGCGGCCGTATCTGCTGAACAGTGGCCGCTGATCAAAAGGCCCTCACCTAAACCGGTTTCAGCGCGCACCTGGAAGCGACCGCTGTTCTGGTTGGCCTTAAGGAAGACCGGACCCTCGATCGAATCGAGGGCTACACCGGCTGGATCTAGCTCCAATTGCGACCAGCCCAGAGCCGTTTCAACTTGACGCAGGCAGGTCACCGCTGATGCTGCAGAAGCGGCCATCACCCCCGCCGTAAACCAGTCGCAGCGAGCAAGCAGCGGCTCAAGCTCTAGCCGTAACGCCGAGCAGGCTGCTGGGTCAAGCGAAGGAGCAGTGCGCAGCCCCCGCAGGGATGCCAGGCCCTGACTCACTTGATGTACTCCTTGAGCACGCCGTTGCGGTTGGGGTGGCGCAGCTTGCGCAGGGCCTTGGCTTCAATTTGACGAATGCGCTCCCTGGTGACATCAAAGATCTGGCCGATCTCTTCAAGGGTCTTCATGCGGCCGTCGTCCAGGCCGTAGCGCAGACGCAGTACGTCCCGCTCCCTGGGGCTGAGGGTGGCCAGCACGCCCTCAAGGTCCTCGCGCAGCAGGTTCTTGGCCACGTCCTGCTCAGGGTTTTCGATATCGGCCTCGATGAAGTCACCGAGGCGGGAATCCTCCTCTTTGCCGATCGGCGTTTCCAGGGAGATGGGCAGCTGGGCGCTCTTGGCGATGAAGCGCAGCTTCTCGATGGTCATTTCCATCGATTCGGCGATCTCCTCCTCGGTGGGCTTGCGGCCAAATTCCTGGGAGAGGGTTTTGGTGGTTTTCTTGATCCGCGAGATCGTTTCGTAGAGGTGCACCGGCAGGCGGATGGTGCGGCTCTGGTCGGCGATGGCCCGGGTGATGGCCTGGCGGATCCACCAGGTGGCATAGGTGGAAAATTTATATCCCTTTTCGTGGTCGAATTTCTCGGCAGCCCGGATCAAGCCGAGGGAACCCTCCTGAATCAAGTCCTGGAAGCTCAGGCCCCGATTCATATATTTCTTAGCGATCGATACCACCAGGCGCAGGTTTGACTGCACCATCTTTTCCTTGGCACGGCGGCCAAGCATCAGCCGGCGGCGGAACTTGATGGAGGGCATCTCCACCAATGCCGCCCATTCCTTGTTGTCGGGCTGGCGGCCGTGATCGGCCTCAAACTGAGCGGCGATCTCCTCGAGCTGGAGCAGATCGGCGATCTTGCGGGCTAGCTCGATCTCCTCATCGGGCCGGAGCAGGCGGATGCGGCCGATCTCCTGGAGATAAACCCGAATCGAGTCCTCGGTGTAGACACCTTTAGGCCCCACCTTGATGCTGGCGAGGGCCTTGGCTGCCTTCTCGTCCTTCTCGGCCGAGCTGCCAGATGGGCCTAGATCGTCGGCATCGCCTTGCGCGGCGGTATCGACAGGAGCCTCAATCTTGGCCTTGGCCGCAGGGGATTTAGGCGCTGAGGATTTGCTTGCGGCCGCCTTTGCTTTTGGCGCAGCCTTTGCCTTGGCAGCAGCTGTCGCTTTAGAAGCAGCCGGGGCTTTGGTGGCAGCCTTGGCTTTGGGAGCAGCAGTTCCCTTGGCAGCAGCCGGGGCCTTGGCAGCAGCTTTTGCTTTTGGCGCAGCCTTCTTCGGCTTAACTTGCACCTCTTCACCGGCCGCCGTGGCCACCATCAAGATTTCCGGGGTTGCTTTCGGCTGGGCAGCAGCGGGGCTCATAGGTAACGAAAACGAAACAACAAAACAAATGGGCGGAAACGCATCACCTCAAATCGCATCTAGCTATCTCCTGCCAGCAACCGGCAAAAAATCGTTCCAGCCATTTCGGGATTAGCCGTAGGAGCTGGTGCAAGACCACGAAAGCGGGAAGGAAACCTCTGAAACGGTGGTAGTCGGCAGGGAAATGTCGAGCGACCCGGCAAAAAGCAAGGGGTCGGTGGCCGAGGCCTGGGAGGGGTGGCCGAGGCCTAGACAGGGCGGCCGAGGCCTAGACAGGGCTGACAGGGGTGGTCGCAGACCGGGAGGCCGAATGGTGGGAGGCTGGCTCCCGGGGTCTCACTTCAGGTCTTCCCGCTGGACGGAACTCTGTTTGGTTCCGACGGCAGTCTTTGAACTGCCCAACATTCACATCCTAAGAATGGGTTGTGACCTTTGCAAGCTTGTCGATCCCCTGGTTGCAGATCTGGCTCGAAGCCGGGCGGGAAGGCCAGGTATTCACCTACGCCAACTGCCCCGAAACCCCAGCAGGGATTGGGGATTTGGTGCGGGTGAAGCTGCAGGGACGTCCGCACACTGGGCTGGTGGTGGGCTGGCTTGATCAATTACCCGCCAGTCTCAGCAGCAAGCGAATACAACCAATCCAGGAGGTTTGGCAGCGGGCTGCCGTAGATCCTGATTGGCAAAACTTAATGTCAAGCGTGGCGGCGGAGTGCCACACAAGTCTGTTCAAAACTCTAAAAAGCGCCCTGCCCCCTGGCTGGCTTGGCCAGCGCAACCAGGGGCCCAGCAAGCCAAGCCGCCCAATCTGGCTGGTGGAGCGCTCGCAGGCAGCACTCCCGGGCCAGCCCCTCACCGAGCGCCAGCAGCAACTGCTTGAGCACCTTGATCGCCATAGCGGGCCAGTGCCCCTGCGGGATCTTTGTGGTGAGGCTGGCTTCAGCCGCGCCGTGCTCAAGGGGCTAGAGGTTCGGGGTCTGGTGCAGCGCCTTCAGGCTCCCCCAGAGGGAAGGGGAGCTGGTCTCGCACCGGCCCACTGGCCTGCCCTGACAGAAGCCCAGGCCGCTGCAGTAGGGGCCCTGGCCGGTGCCCCAGCGGGCGCAGAATTTTTGCTCTGGGGTGTAACAGGCGCTGGCAAAACTGAGGTGTATCTGCGGGCGGCCGCTCAGGCCCTGGAGGCGGGGCAGGCCACCCTCCTACTCACCCCCGAGATTGGCCTAATTCCCCAGTTGCTCGACCGGGCACGGGAACGCTTCGGCTACCGGGTGGTGGAGTTCCACAGCGGCCTTTCCGACGGTGCCCGGGTGGCGGTCTGGCGCCGCTGCCTGGAGCGAGAAGCGGTGGTGGTGGTGGGTACCCGCTCAGCAATCTTTCTGCCCATGCCCAGGCTGGGCCTGATCGTGCTCGATGAGGAACACGACAGCTCCTACAAGCAGGACAGCCCGATGCCCTGCTATCACGCCCGCGACGTAGCTCGCCTACGGGCCAAGCAAAGCGGAGCGCGGCTGGTGCTCGGCAGTGCCACCCCCTCGCTCGAGAGTTGGCTGAGCTGTCAATCCCCCCAACCAGCCACTCGCCTCCTACGACTACCGGAGCGGATTGGTTCGCGGCCCCTGCCTGCCGTACGGGTGATCGACATGCGCCACGAGCTCGCGGACGGCCACCGCAGCCTGATCAGCCGGGCCCTGATGGGGCGCTTAGAGCAGCTGCAGGAGAAGGGCGAACAGGCTGTTGTGCTGGTGCCCCGCCGGGGCTACCGAGCCTTCCTGAGCTGTCGCAGCTGCGGTGAAGCGGTGCTCTGCCCCAACTGCGACGTGGCCCTCACCGTGCACCGCTCCAAAGGGGGCCAGGAATGGCTGCGCTGCCACTGGTGCGACCACCGCGCCGAGCTGGGCAATCGCTGCGGCCACTGCGGCTCCACGGCCTTCAAACCCTTCGGCGCGGGCACCCAGCGGGTGATGGAGCAGCTGGCAACCGAGCTTGAAGGGTTGCGCCTGCTGCGCTTTGACCGTGACACCACCCGGGGCCGCGACGGCCACCGCCGCCTGCTCGATCGCTTCGCCCAGGGGGAAGCCGACGTATTGGTAGGCACCCAGATGCTGGCCAAGGGCATGGACCTACCCCGGGTCACGCTCGCGGCGGTATTGGCGGCAGATGGGCTTTTGCATCGCCCCGATCTGCGCTCCTCCGAGCAGTGCCTGCAATTGCTGTTGCAATTAGCGGGCCGGGCGGGCCGCGGCGAAAAACCGGGCGAGGTGCTGGTGCAGACCTACAGCCCCGACCATCCGGTGATTCGCCACCTGGTGGATGGGCGCTACGAGCTGTTTTTGGCCGAGGAGATCCAGATGCGGCGCCAGGGTGGCCTGGTGCCCTTCAGCCGGGCCTGCCTGCTGCGACTGAGCGGACCAAGTGCCAGCGGCACGGCAACCGCCGCCGCCGCCTTAGCAGAGAGAATCCGTAGCCAGGTGGAGGCAGCCGGATGGCTGTTGATTGGTCCCGCCCCGGCCCCGGTAGCCCGGGTAGCGGGCAAGAGTCGCTGGCAGCTGTTGCTGCATGGTCCCGCCGGCCAGCCCCTGCCCTTGCCAACTGAAAGCCTGCTGCGGGAGGGGCTGCCAGCGGGGGTGGGTCTGGCGATCGACCCCGACCCCCTCAGCCTTTGAGCACCGCTCTCAAGCCGGTAGTTCCGGCAGGCCGAAGCCCAGCAGACGCCGCAGCCGCTCCAGGGCCAGCACCAGCACTAGGGCAAGGGCAATCAGGGCGCCGCCAATGCCAAGACCACTCCAGCGCCAGCAGCTGAGCTGCAGGGTATTGCTGGCGCCAAAGCGCAGGGGCCAGTGCAGGGCAGCTCGTCCTGAAATCGCCGCAGCGGGCTCGGGACTGGCCAGGCGGACAGCCGCAGGGGTCACAGGGGCCAGGTCGATGGCGGCGCTGAAGCCCGGCAGAGCACTGAGCCCCCGCAGGTCCACTGCCAGCTCAAGGCTTTGGCGCACCCCCAGCAGCCAATTGCGCTCCCGCAGCTGGAAGTGGGGCGGCGGCAGGACCACACCGGCCAGATCCGCTGCCGCGCCCAGGTTCGCTGCCAGCAGGGCAAGGGCCTCGGGCGCTGCTAGCACCGGGCTCTCCAGGCGCTGGTGAAAGCCGTCAGCGCCAGCAGATGGCTCGGGCTGCTTGGCCGGGTGAAATCCCTGGCTCAGCAAGCTGCGGCCAAACTGACGGGCCCAAGGCTCAGGTTGGCTACCGGGGCTCGATAGACCATGGGCGATCTGCAGCCTGCCCGGCCCCTTAAAGGTCAACTCGCTGCGCACCTCGGTGCAGCCGCCGAGCAGCAGCGTCAGCAGCAACAGCAAAACGGCCAGCACAGCGAAGCCCACTGGCGCCCTGGTTGGCCCCACCGGTGGAGCTGGCGGCGGTGGCGGTTTGTTGGAGCGGCGGCCGCGGGCAAGCTGCTGCATCTGGCCGCCCATGGCCTCGGCCGAGCCCAGATCGGGCAGGGTGATCGACCATTCGCGGGGGCGCTCGAGGGCCGGTGCCTCCAGCACGGTGAGTAGGTCTATGGCCTGAGCCCGCAGGCTGGCATCACGGCAGCGCTTGATCAGCCGGCAACACAGGATCGCCCGGCCGTTGTCGCCCCGCCCCATCCAGGCGGTGGCGAGCAGCAGCTGAATCTCAGCGCCGGTGGCGGTGGTAGCAGGATGTTCACTGGTGAGGGGTTCCAGCAGGCGTACAACCTGGCCGTAATCGCCCCGCTCGAGGGCTGCACGGGCTGCAGCCAACTGGTCTTCAGCCATGGCTGACGCGCTGGCTGCCCACCACCATGGTGCCGATCCCCGAATCGGTGAATACCTCCAGCAACAGGGCGTGGGGCACCCTGCCATCGACGATGTGGGCCGCCGCCACTCCCTGGGCCAGGGCCCGGATGCAGCACTCGGTCTTCGGGGTCATGCCGCCTGCCACCACACCGTCATGGATTAGTTGGCGTGCGTCCGCCAGGGTCAGCTGACGAATTAGGGAGTCAGGATCGTGGCGATCCTTCAAAATCCCTGCCGTGTCGGTGAGCAGGATCAGCTTCTCGGCCTGTAAAGCCGCGGCCAGTTCACCGGCCACCGTATCGGCATTGATGTTATGGGCCTGGCCCTCAGCATCGGCGGCCACACTCGAAATCACCGGGATGTAGCCGGCATCAAGCAGGGGAAAAAGCACTGCCGGATCTACTGCCGCCACCTCTCCCACCAGCCCATTTACTCCGCCGGCGTAGGTGCGGGCCCGCACCAAGGAGCCATCGCTGCCGCAAAGTCCCACGGCCCGGCCACCCACCTGATTGAGGCCGTTAACAATATTTTTGTTGACCCGGCCTACCAGCACCATCTCCACCACGTCCATGGTTTCCGGAGTGGTGACCCGCAAACCATTACGGAATTCGGGCTCTATTTGGAGGCGATTCAGCCAGTCATTGATCTCCGGGCCGCCGCCATGAACCACCACCGGCTGCACCCCCACCGAGGCCAGCAGCACCACGTCGCGGTAGACCGCTTCGCGAAGCTCCGCTTGCACCATTGCCGCGCCGCCGTACTTGACCACCACCCGGCGGCCCGCGAAGCGCTGGATGTAAGGAAGGGCCTCACTTAGGACCGACACCCTCAGGGTGTCCTGGCTGCTGATCAAGGTTTCGCTTCTCGATGGGGCAGATGGATTAAGCGGTCTTAGCTAGCGCTGGGCTCGGGCACCAGAGCCAGACTGAATTCATCGCGGCGCTCGGGCTTGATGTCGGCACTCAAACCGGGGCCAAAGAAGCGGCCCAGCCGATCAGCGCGGGCCTGCCAGCGATCCAGGGGCACCCCTTCGCAGCGAAAGCGCAGGCGCAAGCCATAGCGGCCATCGCAGTCGAGCTCCTCAACGCTCAGCAGCTGGGGCGGAGCGTCCTCGTCCCAGAGCTTGAGCACCTCCAGAGAGCTTTCCAGATGGGCTTTCTGGCCATAACGCCAGCGATCTACATCGGCCAGCAGCTTGCGCAGGGGCTCGCTCTCCGGCAGGTCCCGCAATTGCTTGAAACGGGGGGCCGGCGTGAGTCGCTTAGGTGGAGGCAGCTCAGAGGATTTCAAGGCCAACCCCCCCAACAGGATCGGAATGCCGTAGAAGATGGTGGGCAGGCTGAGATTGGGGATATCGGTGGCGTAGGCGATCGTGCCGATGACCGTGAGCACAGCCCCCGCGATGGTCACGAGGCTGCCTGGTGAGAGAAGTGCTTGCATACCTCCATCTTCCTTGATGCCCATGGCGGATGCGACCACCAGCCGACCCAGCGAAACCGGCACCGCCGAACTGATCAGCAACCTCAAGAGCGACCGGCTTTGGTTATTGCGCCAGATTGATGCGGGTCGTTGGCCCCAATGGCGCCTTGATCTAGCCGCCCTGGAGCGGGAGCTGGGCCAGCTGCTCGATCAATTGAGCGACGCTGATTCCAGCGCCGACGCCTAGCCCTGGAAAGGGCCAACCCAGGATTAAAAAGGAATGTCGTCGTCGTCAGGCAGATCAGGCACCAGCGGGGAGGTATTCCAGGTGGGGGGCTGGGCACCTGCCGGCGCCGCTGGAGCAGCTGGAGCCGGGGGTGCCGCCGCTGGGGCACGGCGCTGGGGCGCAGGCGCAGTTGCGGCAGCTGGATTGACAGCCGGACTGCTAGTGGCGCCAGGGCCCATGCCGTGCAGCCGGGCCAGGGTGAATTCAGCGCGCTTTTCCTTGACGCCGTCCTGACGGGTAACGGTATTCATGCGCAGCCGGCCCTCGAGCATCAGCCGCTGGCCAACCTGCACCCGGTTCTGGAGCTCTTGGGCCAAATTGCCCCAGCCGACCACCTTCAATTGACCCGGGGGATCATCGGGACGCAGGCCATCTATCTGGACAGCCATCTCCGCCACCGGCGTCTGATTGTCCTGGGTGTAACGCACCTGGGGCGCTTCCAGCACCTCAACCTCGAGCAGACAGTGATTCACTCCCAGGCAACCATTGGTGGATCCCATCCTGATGCACCGACCTGAGATTCACCAGACCTCGCCCCGTCTGTGGCTGATCGGCGGCACCGGCGAAGGCCCCGTAGTGGCGGAGCGGCTGCTGCAGCGCGGCTGGCACCTAACGGTGAGCGTGGTTGGTGCAACAGCGGCCCTGGCCTATCGCCCCCATCCGGGCCTAACCCTGCGCGTTGGCGCCATCGATGGTGAGCAGGGGGTTTGGGCAGAACTGGCGGCCGCCGAATCGCTGGGTTGGGCCTATGCGGTGGTGGTGGATGCCAGCCATCCTTTCGCTTGTGTGGTGAGTCGCCAGCTGGCCGCCGTTTGCAAGCAGCGCCGCCAACGGCTGATACGGCTGCTGCGCCCCACCCTGCCCGGAGCGGCAACGATCCTCTCAAGCTTGGAGGATTTGCGCAGCCTCTCGCTGCAGGGCCACCGCCTCCTGCTGGCAATCGGTGCCCGCCAACTAAAAACGGCGCTGGCCTGCAGCCCCGGCGCCCAGCACTTCGCCCGGCTGCTGCCCAGCCCAAGGGCCCTCCAGCTGGCCATGGCAGCTGGCTTGGCGGCCGATCAGGTCGCCTGCCTCCGCCCAGGCTCGCAGCTGGAGGTGGAGCGGTCCCTGATTCGGCGCTGGCGCATCACCACGGTGTTGGCACGCCAATCGGGCGGTGTTACTGAACAGCTCTGGCAGCAACTCTGTGCCGGCACAGGCCCCCAGCTATTGCTGCTCGGCAGGCCGGCAGAGCCGGTCGGGGTAGAAGCCCTTAGCCAAAAGGAGCTCTTGGGGGCTCTGGCGCTGCCGCAGTGAGGCTCAGCCCAGGTGCTGGGCTACGAGCTGCTTTAGGGAGCCCTGGGGCCGGGGACCTAGCTGGGTCACAACCTGACCAGCGCAGAGGGAGCCCAGCCGTCCACAGGCTTCGACTGCCTGGCCCTGGGTGTAGGCGTGCAGGAAGCCAGCGGCGTACAGATCACCCGCCCCCGTGGTGTCCAGTAAGGGACCGAGCTGGAAGGGGGCGACGCTGTGGGTGCCGGCGCCATTGAGGACTACCGATCCCTGCTCGCTGCGGGTGAGGGCTGCCAGCTTGCAGCGGCCCCGCACCTGGTCGGCAGCCTCTTCAAAACTATCTGCCTTGTAGAGGGCCGTGATCTCCATTTCGTTGGCAAACAGGATGTCGACGTGGCCGTCCACCAGCTCCTGAAAGCTTTCGCGGTGACGCTCGACGCAAAAAGCATCCGACAGGCTCAAAGCCACCTCGCCCCCATGGGCGCGGGCCACCTCGGCCGCAGCGATGAAGGCCGCCTTGGCCTCGTCGCTGTCCCAGAGGTAACCCTCTAGGTAAAGCACCTTGGCTTGGCCAACCATCTCAAGATCGAGGTCGGCTGGATCCAGCCCCACCGAAGCCCCCAGGTAGGTGCACATGGTGCGCTGGGCATCTGGAGTCACCAGGATCAGGCAACGGGCCGTGGAGGGCCCCTCCGTGGCCGCAGGGGTGTCAAAGCGAGCTCCAACCGAACGGATGTCGTGGCTAAAGATCCCCCCCAGCTGATCGTTGCGCACCCGACCGATAAAGCCCGCCCGGCCGCCCAGTTGGGCAACCCCGGCCAGGGTGTTGGCAGCGGAGCCACCAGAGGTTTCAAGGCCCGGTCCAACGCTGGCGTAGAGGCGCTCGGCTTGGGCTTCGTCCACCAGGGCCATGGTGCCCTTGGTGAGTTCGAAGTTGGCGATCAGGTCATCGTCGGCTTGCACCAGCACGTCAACGATGGCGTTGCCAATGCCGACGACGTCGTAGCTCTTTTCCATGGGATCCATCAGGTGCTCAGCAGGGCCCGCTTGGGACCATGAATGGGGTCTTCCACAACGATCGTCTGATCGCGGTTAGCGCCAAGGGAAACGATGGCGATCGGCACCTCCATCAGATCGGCAAGAAAGCGCAGATAGCTCATCGCCGTTGGAGGTAACTCCTCGAGGCTGCGGCAATCGGCTGTAGAGGTTTGCCAACCCGGCAAGGTTTCAAAGATCGGCTGGCAGCGGGCGAAATCCTCCGAACTGCTGGGGAAATATTCGATCCGTTCGCCGTCGAGTTCGTAGGCAACACACACCTGAATCTCGTCGAGCTCATCGAGCACATCGAGCTTGGTGATGGCCAGGCAATCGAGGCCGTTCACCTCCACCGCATAGCGACCGATCACCCCGTCAAACCAACCGCAACGGCGGCGGCGGCCCGTGGTGGTGCCAAATTCACCGCCCCGATCACAGAGGTGATCGTTGAGGCTGCCCTGGAGCTCGGTGGGGAAGGGGCCCTCTCCTACCCGAGTGGTGTACGCCTTGGCTACACCGATCACCCGATCGATCAAGGTGGGTCCCACCCCAGCTCCGATGCAGGCGCCGCCACTCACCGGATTAGAGGAGGTCACATAGGGATAGGTGCCGTGATCGAGATCCAGCAAGGTGCCCTGGGCACCCTCAAACAGTATGTTTTGGCGGGCCCGCGCAGCGCTGTGGATGGTGCGGGTGCAATCGACCACATGGGGGGCTAGCCGCTTGCCGTAGCCGACGTATTCGGCCACAACCGTCTCGAAATCCAACGGCTCAAGGCCGTAGAGCTTCACCAAAATCTCGTTCTTTTCGGCAAGGGGGCCGGCAAGGCGGTCCCGCAACCGATCCGCATCCAGAATGTCCAGGATGCGGATGCCATTGCGCTCCGATTTATCTGCGTAGGTGGGACCGATGCCTCGGCCAGTGGTGCCGATGCGGCGATCGCCGCGGCGCTGCTCCATCGCCTGATCCAGCAGGCGGTGATAGGGCATGGTCACGTGGGCCGTAGAAGCGAGCTTCAGGCCACTGATATCGATGCTGTAGGTGGCGAGCATGTCGAGCTCGCCCAGCATCACCTTGGGATCGACCACCGTGCCGGAGCCGATCAGGCAAATCGTGTCCGGGTAAAGGATCCCGGAGGGGATCAGGTGCAGTTTCAGCACCTTGTCGTCCACGACGATGGTGTGGCCGGCGTTCACTCCGCCCTGATACCGCACCACAACGTCGGCTGAGCGGCTGAGAAGATCCGTGATCTTGCCCTTCCCCTCGTCACCCCACTGAGCACCGATGACGACAACGTTGGCCAAGGACACAGCGGCCCGAAGCCGCTTCTGAGCACAATCCGAGAGCTTCTCAGATCGTGGGGTCCTTCGTCAAAGATGGACGGCTCGGATCAGGGCCTTAGGCGCCGCGAGTCGCGTTGGTTTCAGCCTTCTTGAGTTCCTTGGCGATCCGCTCCTTAAGCGCCTCCGGCAGCGGGCGATTGGGATAATTGGTGTAGTGGCCAGCCATGGAGTTGATGGCCGTCTGCATGGTGGTGAATGAGCCCAAGCCGTTCACCGAGCTGCGGGGGCGGTAGCGGGCCACGTAGCCATTGCTCAGGCTGCGAGCTTCGATCTCGGCCTCGGCGCGAGCAGGATCATCGGCCCCTAAGGCGATGGTGCTCAGCAGGCTGTCGGCCACCGCCACCGTGTCCTCGACGTAGTTACCTGAAAGACCAGTATTTGCAGAGCTACAGGCAGTGAGTGCCAGGCTGAGGCAGAGCACCAGCGCTAGGGCCAAGCGTGAAAAAAGCTGCTTCAGCCGCTGGCGGAAGGAAGGAAGCGCAGCGGCCATGGGTGAAATGCGAATCTCCCGATCCTAGAAGCCGCCTCAGGGGCCCTTCAGCCAGGCAGGCCCATGCGCTGGCTTGCCAAGCTGGGCAGCAGGGTCTCAAGCAGCTCAATGGCCGGTAGATCGCGCTTACTGCTGCTGGAGCGCTCCACCAACTCCACCAGACCATCCGCCGCGCCGCGACCCACCACTACCCGCCAGGGAATACCAATCAGATCGGCATCCTTAAACTTCACTCCAGCCCGCTCACTGCGGTCATCCAGCAATACATCTACACCTGCTTCCTGGAGACGCAGATAGAGCTGCTCAGCCAAGCTGCTCTGCTCGGCCTCGGCCCAATTGGCCGCCACCACGATCACTTCGAAGGGCGCAATTGATACGGGCCAGCAGATGCCATTGCCATCGTGATGTTGCTCAACAGCCGCCTGGGCCAACCGGGACACACCGATGCCGTAACAGCCCATCCACAGGGCTTCTTCCGAGCCAGCCTCATTGGTGAAACGGGCCTCAAGGGCCTCTGAATATTTGCGGCCCAGCTGAAAGATGTGTCCCACCTCGATGCCCCGACTGGCCTGGAGCTGCTGGGAGGGGTCGTGTTGGCAGCGATCACCTGGTTGGGCGGCCCGCAGATCAAGGCTCTCAGGGCAGGGGCAGAGGGATCCCCAGGCCGCGCCTAACAGGTGGATATCGGTGCTGTTGGCACCACAAACAAAGGAGCTGAGCTCAGCAGCGGTGCTGTCAGCTAGTCGCAAGAAATGCTTGCTCCAGTGACCGGAATCGCTCAGCAGCCCATCGGCTAGGTGGGGACCCATAAAGCCAAAAGGCAAGGGCAGCAGCCCTTCGCTGGCCGCGGCCTCCTTAGTAATTGGGGAAATGTCCAATAGCGCCCCGTGCTCCGCCGAGCAGCGGGCCGTGACTGCATTGGCCAGCTTGACTTCGTTGAGCTGTTGATCGCCCCGCAGGCTCACCAGCAGGGGCTGGGCGCTTTCATCTTCAAAACGGGCCAACAACATCAACACCTTTACGGTTTGACAGGGCTCAATGCCATGGCCGGCGCAGAGATCTTCAATGCTGCTTTGGCCAGGGGTGGCCCAAGGTTCACCCGTGCCGCCAGCCCGCGGTCCACCCGGTAGGGGAATTGGGTCAGCAGCTAACGAAACAGCCCGCTCCTGGTTGGCGGCGTAGGCCCCATCGGAACTAGCCAGAATCAAATCCTCACCGGCCTCAGCCGTAACCATGAATTCTTGGCTTGCCGATCCACCAATCGCACCGCTGTCGGCTTCCACCGCGACGGCTCGCAAACCACAACGGGCAAAGATTCGTCTGTAGGCACCATCCATAGCGGCGTAGGTTTGCCGCAAGGACTCCTCATTGGCATGGAAGGAGTAGGCATCTTTCATAATGAATTCGCGACCACGCATCAAGCCGAAGCGGGGACGAATCTCATCGCGGAATTTGCTCTGTATCTGATACAAATTGACGGGCAACTGCCTGTAAGAACGCAACAGATCGGCGGCCAGATATGTGATCACTTCCTCATGGGTAGGCCCCAGCCCCAACTCACGCCCCTGACGATCCTCCAGGTGAAACATGATGCCCTCCCCTGCGGTGTAGCCGGCCCAACGGCCGCTGCGCTGCCACAACTCCGCCGGCTGAAGTTGGGGCAACAGGGTTTCGAGGGCTCCGGTGCCGTCCATCTCCTCACGCACCACCCGGGAAACCTTCTGGAGCACCCGCCACATCAAGGGCAGATAGGCGTAGATGCCCGAGGCCACTCGGCGGATGTAGCCGGCGCGCAGCAGCAACTTGTGAGAGGGAATCTCAGCCTCCGACGGATCGTCGCGGAGCGTCACCAGCATCAGGCGGGAGACGCGCATGGCAGGAGCTTTCGATGAGGGCGGAACCTATCACCGACACCCAGCCAGAGGAGCCGGTAAGGGGGTGACCACCGCTGCTGTTTGCCTTCAAAACCCCTGCTATGTTCTCGGACTGATCCCGTTAGTCCAAAAGCCGTCTCATGCCACCCCAACCCAGTTCTGCAAATGGATTGGGGGCAATTGGGCTACCTGGTGGGCTTGTAGCCGAGGCCGAACCTGCAGATCCGGGATCCGCCGAGATCGCTGAAGGCCTAATCGGTATTGATGAGGTCCAAAGGGCTCTTAACCGTTCTCGGGCATCTGTATACCGTTATACAAATACAGATCCCCGCAATCTCAATCCGCCTTTCAACGCCCGCAAGTTGAATCCGGAATACCGCAGCGATCAAAAGGATCCGCTGATGTTCCACCCCAACGAGGTGGCCCGCTTTGCCCGCGACGTGCTGCGGATCAAGGAGGTAACGGTTGAGGTACTCAACTCACCCTCCACTGCCACCCAACAATTGTTGGGTTCAATCCTTGAAGAGCTGCGCTCGATCCGATTGCGCCTGGACCATCTCGATGGCCGCCCCACGGACCTGAGTGCCCGCCGTGATCAACACGATCAAGGCTCCCGCCCTGCCGCCTAAACATCGGCATTGATAGTTGAACGAGTAAGTAAATAGTTGTTTGACCCCCAATTTCTGAGCCACAGTGCCAGAATTAAAAAAGTTCCTTTGAATTTCTGAGTGGACTCGGTGCCCTTATGCGCCCTTTCCCATCGCTATGGATTCAGTTCCCCGAGATTCCAAACCCTCTTCCATCGCCCATCTTGCTGAAGCGAGCGCGCCAGAGCGCGACCTTGATGAGCAGGGCGAGGATCCATTCAGTACGGGCCCCCAAGCCCTTTCAGGCCTGCTGGGAAGCCTGATCGCCCTGGCCACGGCGGTGGTGCCGCTAGCCATGGTTGTCGCTGGACGACCCTTCAGCTATTCGGCCCCGAGCTTCGAGGGCTCAGGGGCGGCGTTGCAGCAGAAAGCCCTCATAGCCGAGAGCCTGAAAGATCCTGGCCGGATCTCCAAAGCCAGCCGCGTTGACCAGAGCCGTTAGCCGCGCTTCACCAATCGGATGGAGGCCTTGGGTAAGAGGCGCC
Source organism: Cyanobium usitatum str. Tous (assembly GCF_963920485.1). NCBI lineage: Bacteria > Bacillati > Cyanobacteriota > Cyanophyceae > Synechococcales > Prochlorococcaceae > Cyanobium > Cyanobium usitatum. The sequence goes on from NZ_OY986431.1 coordinate 1,237,477, forward strand.
AAATCGTGATGATCAGCGTTGAGGCCACTAGCCCGTTGGAAACCCATCCAGGCTGCCTCCACCTGGCTTTGCAGGGCTGATCGCTCCGGCGCCATCAAATCAACCAGCACGAGTTGGCCACCAGGCTCAAGGCTGCGGGCAAGGGCCGTAAGGAATGCAAGCTTGCTGCCATCGTCTGGCAAGGACTGCAAAACCAGCACGGACAGGGCGCCAGCAAAACAGCCGTCGGCGTTGAGGTCCTCGACCGTGGTTTGACGCCAGCTGATCGACTCGACACCCAGCCGCTCTTGAGAAGCCGCGAGCATCTCAGCGGAGGGATCGATTGCGGTGAGCTGCCAGTCCGGGCGCTGGGCCCTTGCCTCCACCAGCTCTGCTCCGGTGCCGCAGCCCGCCACCAGCACAGCTGCACCAGAGCTGCCGGCCCGGGGCGAAGCAGCCAGCAGGGCAACCGCCAGTCGAGCCAGGCTGGCGTATCCCGGAATCAGCTGCTGGACTATCAGGTCATAACCAAGAGGCAGGTCATAACCAAGAGGCAGGTCATAACCAAGAGGCAGGTCATAACCAAGAGGCAGGTCGGAACTGAGGGGCGTTGACACAGCTCGTTCGCGAAGGTTCCGATGCTAGGCATCGGGACGGGCGTGACCTAAGTTGGGCGGCGCCCATTCCCCCAGCTCGACCGTGCCCACCATCCGTTTTGAACAGGAAGGCCAGACGGTCGGTTGCATCGAAGGTGCCAATCTCCGCAAGGCCGCCCTGGATGCGGGCATCAACCCATACAAAGGGCTCAACAACGTCAACAACTGCGGTGGCATCGGCCAGTGCGGCACCTGCGTTATGGAGGTGATCGAGGGCATGCAAAACCTTTCCCCCCGCAGCGATGTCGAAGAGGTTTACCTCTCTGATCGTCCAGCCAATTTCCGCCTCAGCTGCCGCACCAGCGTCAACGGCGACGTCACCTTGCGCACCAAGCCGACCAACGCCGTTGGCCAGGGTTCAAACAGCCTGGTGGGTGCCCTGAAGTCCCTAATCGGCATCAAATAAGCGGCCGGCACCCCAATCCGTAGCTCCGGATGAAGCTCTACAGCTATCCCCGCTGCAGTACCTGTCGTAAGGCAATCGCCTGGCTGACAGCCCGGCACCTAGCTGCCGAAACGCTGGACATCACCGAGCAGCCGCCCAGCATCGCCGAACTTGAGCAGGCCTTGGCCCAGCTTGGCAGGCAGCGCCTGTTCAATACCAGTGGGCAGAGCTATCGGGCCTTGGGAGCTGCTGCGGTGCAGGCCATGGACGACCAGGCCGCCCTGGCAGCGCTTGCCGCTGACGGCAAATTGATCAAGCGGCCTTTTCTGGTTGCAAACGACGGGCGCATCCTCACCGGCTTCAAGGAGCCGGAGTGGCTGGATCTTCTGGGCTAGCGGGGCCAGGGGCGGTCATCAACTGGTCGAGCTCTTGAATCAGGGCTTCGATTCCGGCCCTGTTGATCTGGCTGAGATAGGTGCCCTTGGCGCCGTCTATCAAGGTGCAAAGCAGCTCCTGGGAGCGCTCTAGGGCCGAGCCGCTCTCGAGGGCCGCGGCCAGCTCCTCCCAGAACCGGTCGATGAACCGCTGCAGTAAATCGAGTTGCACGTCATCGCGGCGGGAAAGCTGGTTGCCAGTGCTGCGGGAAAGCTCAAGAAGGCTGTCGACCATGCCGCTCGCTAGTTGGCGACTGATGCCGGTCTCGACCTGGAGCAGCGGCTGCAACTGGCGCAGCGGTGCCGGCACCACGGTGCGCTCGAGACTTTGACGCAGGCTGTATCCCAGCAAACCCTGCAGCTCCGGCGCGAGCTTCGGTGCCACCCGGCTCAGCAGCAGCGGCGCCCAGATCCTCACCAGCTCCACCAGCGCCCGCTCGTCGCTGCTGCTGGCCACGCTCTGATGGCTGCGCAGGGCTCGCAGCCGCTGGGGCCAGCGCCGCGAGCGAATCAAACCCTGGGTGCCATCGAGGATCTGCAGCGACAGCACTTCAAACAGCTCCACCGCCAGCAGCGCCACCACCCCCCGGCTCACCACGGCCCGCAGCGGCTCAAAATTGACCAAGCCGGAGGTTTGCAGGCGCTCCAGAACCGGTACTAGCCGCAGCCAGCGCCAGAAGGGCAGCAGCAGGGGCAGGTCGCTCCAACGGCGCAACAGGGCATCACCCCAGCTGAGGCCCGGCAGCCGGCGCCGCAGCAGGATCAGCCGCAACAAAATATCCAGAACAAAGACGCTCTGAAACAGCAGCAGGTCGATGCGCCAGAAGTGGTCTGTGGGTCGGCCGTTTTCATCGATCGAGCGCCAGTAGTTGGTGGCCACCAGCGGCAGCACCTGGTCGTTCCAGAAGAGCCGCTCCTGGCTCCAGCCGCTGGTTTGTATCCGCTCTGGACTCAGCAACAGGCTGGAGGCTTGTCGAGCGGAATCCCGGTCGGCTCGCTGCCGCAAGCGATTTTTGATCTTCTCCAGGGTTCCCGAGGCCTCAGAAGCCAGAAATGGATTGCTATCGATCAGCTGGGCCGTGAGTTGGGCCTGACGATTCAGCAGCAGCACCTGGCGGGGCTGGGGTGCCTGGCCGGCAGGTAGGGATAGCAGGGCTGCATCGAGTTGGCGAAATTGCTCTAGGTAGGCCTGGGTCTCCCGGTGGGGCTCAATGCCCTTGATCGGATCTACCAGGGGGGTGAGATCCGGGATGAAGCGGAGGGGCACCACCAGGGGGACCGAGGGGATCGGGTAGAGGTTGCGCTGCAGCCAGAAGGTGCGCAGCGGCACGTAGGTGATATCGAAGGCCACCCACAGCAGGTTGACGCTGGCCCACACCGCCACAAAGCGGTCCCACCCCAGCATCCAGCGGCCCACTGGCTCAGCCGATGCCGACTTGGTGCGATCTTGCCAGCGAGGGGACGCCATGGGCTTTGGCGGGGTGGTGGTTGTGCCTAATCTGCCCTGTCTGGTTCGGTGAACCTGAACAAAGGAGATCTGCTGTCTTGAGCCCTTCCAAAAGTCCAGAGAGTGGTCAGGTTGTCAATCAGGATGGCGGCAGTCCCAACCCCTCCCTGATCCAGCCCGAACAGGCGCCCCAAGAGAGCCCTTGGGCCTTCTGGCGCAGCGTGCTGATCACCCTGGCAGTGGCACTAGGTATTCGCCAGTTTCTGGTGGAAGCTCGCTATATCCCCTCGGGTTCGATGCTGCCAGGGCTGCAGCTTCAGGACCGCCTTCTGGTGGAAAAGCTGAGCTATCGCCAGCGCTCGCCGCGCCGCGGCGAGATCGTCGTATTCCATTCGCCCCACCGCTTTGACCCGGTGCTGGCGGCTGGATCAAGCTCCAATCCCCTGCGTTGCCTGCTAGTGAACCTGCCGCTCCTGGGCAGCCTGCCCGGGGTTGCCAATCCTGCCTGCGACGCCTACATCAAGCGGGTTGTAGCCCTGCCCGGTGAGCGGGTGGTGGTGGATCCAAGGGGTCATGTGTTCATCGATGGCCAGCGGCTGGCCGAGCCGTATGTCCAGGGCGATTGCCCCGTAGATAGCCAGGGCATGGGTCCCTGCCGAACCTTGAATGCCGTCGTTCCAGCTGGTCACGTGCTCACCCTGGGCGACAACCGATCCAACAGCTGGGATGGCCGCTTCTGGCCCGGGGGAGCGTTCCTGCCCGAAAGCGAAATAATCGGTCGGGCCTTTTGGCGTTTTTACCCCTTCAACCAAACCGGTGCCCTTGGCGTCACAAGCTCCAGTGATCTGCCGGCTGCAGGCCGGTAGCCCGCACGGCCCCGCATACCGACTGGCCCAATCGAGGCTGGTTGGCTGCCATCGACAAGGACTCACCCCGCTGCCAGCTCCAGGGTTGCTGGGGGTCGAACAGCAGCCAGCGGCGAGTCCCCTGGCTTAATTGCTCGGGGGGCAGCCCAAGCAACTCGGAGCCTCCCCAGCTCAGGGCCTGCCAGAGCAGTTCCACGCTCCAGCCACGGCGCTGCACCAGCTCTTGCCACAACAGCGGCAGCACAAGCCCATGGCGGGCGCCATGGCCGGCCACTCCAGCCCGCCGCTGATCGAGGGGAAGCAGCTGCTCTTCCGCATCAAGGGGCAGATGGTGCACGGCCACGGCCGTAAGCAGCCGCTGCTCTAGGCCAGCGAGCAAGCCCAGGCGATCAGCGGGAGTTCCCAAGCTGGGCTGCAGGCGCCAGCCCTCCTCGGTGGGGTGGAGATTGCCGCTATCAGCTAGCAGGTGCCACCAGCTGACGCTGGCCAGGGGCCGCCCTGGGGCCTGGGCCAGTAGCTCCACCCCAGCGGCCGTGGATAGGTTCATCAGCCGCATAGCCACTGCCGAACGAGCCTGAGCCAGGCTGAGCAGGCTTTGCAGCGGCAGGGTTTCGCTGAGCTCCGGATCAAGGGGCCAGCCCGCCCTCAGAGCATCAACCCCCTCGCGCACGAAGCCACCGCAGCTAAGGCCGGCATCGCGGGGGGCCACAAGCACGGGCCGGCTGCCCATCTCCGCCAGCAGCAGGCCCCGCTCCAGCAAAGCCAACGGTGGCTGCTGCTCAGAGCAGGCCAATCCAATAGCACCGGCAGCGATTTGATCGGCATGGGGGGCCAGCTCCTGATCGGCACCCTCCAAGCTGAAACTGCCCCAAAGCAGTAATTGCATCGGCTCAGCCCACCCCAGGCCAAGCCGCTCCGGTCGATCGCGCCAGGGAGTAGCCCAGGGGAGTAGGGCCACGGTGCCGTAGCCGCCAGCAGCAGCGGCGGCCGCCAAGCTGGCCAGATCTTCCGCTCGCCCGCCGCAAGGTTGCTCCAGCACGCTGTGGGGGTCAACCAGCACTGGGGCTAGCAGCCAGGAGCGGGCGTCTGTGGGGCTGAGGCCAAGGGCCTGGGCCCGCTGGCTGGCCCCTTCGCCCCAGAGGAGCAGCTCGCCACCCCTATCGATCAGGGCATCTGCGCTAGTGAGCGGCTGGCCAGGACCGGTGAGCAGCTGAACCTGGTGAAGCCAGAGGGGAAGCGTCAAAATTCAAAGAGCACCGGCGGCGGTGCGATCCAACACGCCTCCAAGATGGGGGGTGAGGTTCATGGCGGCCACCACAGGACGGCCAGCCGGACCCTCGGGGTAATCAATCACCGTGACACCGCCATTGCCCTGCTTAATGGCCCAGATGTCAGCGGGTTGCAGGCCCAGCAGCCCGCACAGGATGGTCTTGTTGACCGCGTCGTGGGCCACCACCAGGGCCGTTTCATCGGCGCGGAGGCTGGTAGCGATGCGAGCCCAGGTGGTTAAAGAGCGGTCCCACACCTCCTGGAGGGTCTCCCCCTCAGGCATCTGCACGGTGTGGGGTGCCCGCTTCCAATCGGCCAGCAGCTGGGGCCACCCTGCGGCGATCTCCTGCTCCAAGCATCCTTCCCAGAGGCCGTGGCCGATCTCCACTAGGCCGGTGCTGCTGGTGAGGGGCACACCAGGATGGCTAGAGAGGATTGCCTCAGCCGTCTGGCGCGGCCTGGCCATGCAGCTGGTGTAAGCGCGATCGATGCTCACCGGGGCGAGAAAGCTGCCAGCGGCCTCGGCCTGGGAGCGTCCGTTGGCATTGAGGGGAATGTCGATCTGGCCCTGAAAGCGACCCTCTCGGTTCCAGTCGGTTTCGCCGTGACGCACCAACAGCAGTCGGGCGCCTGCAGCTTTAGGGGGCAGGGGCTCACCAAGGTGGGCCACCCCATTGAGCGACTCCACCTGGACGCCGCCCTTGCTGACATTGAGTACAGAGATGGAACAGTTGTCGACCCGCAGCCGGCGGAAGCCGCTGAGGGGCAGCTCCAACAGGGCAAGCAATAGGCAACGCAAGATGGCGTTGTGGGCCACCACGAGCACGGTCTGGGGAGGGGCCTGATCGTCGGCTAGCGCGGCGGCATGGCGATCAAACAGCAAATGGCGGAACTGCTGGGCCTGGGCCATCAGCTCTGGCAAAGGCAGGTAAGCGCTGCCGTCGGGGCGCTGCAGCTCAAGAAACTCCGGGGCCTGGCGCCACTGCTGCTCCTGCTCGGGATAGCGCTCCCGCAACTCCTCTCGCAGCAGACCGCTCCAGGGGGCCAGATCAATTTCCAGCAGCCCTTCCGCCTGTTCGGCAACCAGGTCCTGGCCCTGCTCGGCCAGGAGCAGTCGGGCGGTTTCAGCGGCCCGCCGCAAGGGGGAGCAGTAGGCAGCGGCCCAGGTCAGATCCCGCAGGGCCGCCCCTGTGGCACAGGCCTGGCTCTGGCCAGTTGGCGTGAGGCTCGACAGGTCGTCGCGGCCCTGGATTCGATGCTCCACATTGAAGCTGCTCAGCCCATGGCGCACCAACACAATCCGAAGGGGCACGGGCTCGTCGCTGCTCAGATCCCATCGTATGGGAGGGGTGCGGGCCAGAATCCCCACATCGGTGCGCCCTGGAGGGCCTGCGTTTGAACGCCAGTCCCCCCCCGCAACCCCGCCAGAGCTCTCGATGGACCACTGGACTTGCCCTGCTGAGCCTGGTGCTCAGTGGCCTGCTTTGGATCACTGGCCTGGTTGACAGCCTGCAAAGGCCATCTGTAGGCAATTCCCTGCAGCTGCGCCAACTGGAGCTGACCGCCCTGGCAGCACCAGGATTGCCGGCTGGCCTGCGCCAAGCCCTCACCGGCGCCCAGCCCCTCGAGGCCCTGCGCCTTGATCTGCAGAAACAGTTGGATGGCAATCCCGTGCCGCCCGCACCGCGGCAAGAGCTGCAACTGGCCCTACTTGAGCTTGAGGCTGGCCAGGAGAGTGCAGCACGAGAGCGGCTGCAAGAGCTAAACCAGCAGGTGCCACCTGAGCAGCGCCTGCTGCTCAAGGCCCTGCTCGAACCAGCATCCACAGCCGCCACCAGCGCCCCAGAGCAAGCGGCCCAGGAGCAACTACTTAAGGGCTGGGGCCTGTCTCCCCTGAGCAGTCAACTGGTCTGCCAAGCCCTAAGCGATCCCCAAGCTGCTTGTGGAGATCGCGCCGCCCAGCAGGTAGCAGTGCTGCGCCTATTCGGAACCGCCGTACTGCCGGTGCTACTGCTGCTACTGGGCTCGGCCCTGCTGCTGCGGGAACTTTGGCTGCGCTGGCGCGGCAAGGCAGCTCCGCCCGCCCCCCTGGTAGGGCCGCCCCTCACCCTGGCGGAGGTGACCCTGCTGATCGCTGGCGGATTCGTGGTGCTGGGCGAGCTGGTGATGCCCCTAGTGCTGGCGCCGCTGCTGCAGGGGCTGCTCAAGCCGTTGGCCAGTCAGCCGGCCCTGCAACAGGGATTGCTGGTGTTGGGGCTATACAGCGGCCTGATGGCAGCGCCACTTGTCTTGTTGTGGAGCCAGCTGCGATCGCTTGGCCCCAAGCCCCAGGGGGGCTGGTTGCAGTGGCACTGGCGGCCGCTGGCCAGTGCGCTGCGCCGAGCTTTGCTGCAGGTGTTGCTGGTATTACCGCTGGTAGCCCTGGTGGGATGGCTGCTGGAGCGTTTGGTTGGCGATCCCGGCGGCAGCAATCCCCTGCTTGAGCTCGTGCTCAACAGCGCCAATCCCCTTGCCCTGCTCTGTTTCGCCATCACGGCCATGGTGCTGGCACCTTTATTTGAGGAAACCCTGTTCCGGGGGGTGCTGCTGCCGGTGCTGGCCCAGCGCTGGGGCGGGCTGGCTGCCGTGGTGGTGAGCGCCCTGCTTTTCGGTATCGCCCACCTCAGCTTGGGAGAACTACCACCTTTATTTGTGTTGGGGCTAGGGCTGGGCTGGCTCCGGCTGCAGAGCGGACGGCTCGGGCCCAGCGTGCTGATGCACAGCCTCTGGAATGGCCTCACCTTTGCCAATTTGTTGTTACTTGCTGGCTAAGCGCCAGCCAGCTATTGCTGGCAGGCGCCAAGGATGGTTCAATCGCGCAGTGCATTGCCCGTTCCCTTGGTTGCCTCCCTTTCGCCCCGGCAGGCTCCAGAGCGCAGCGTGACTGCAGGGGCAAATCCAAGTCGCAAGCTGCAGCAACGCACGCTGAAGCTGATCCAAGGTTCGCTCTCGGGGCGCAAACTGGAACGGCGCGCACCCTGGATCTCCAACCTGCACAGGGCCACCGATGGCACCCTGGCTGGTCTGGGAATCTGCATGCTTGCCCTCAGTGCCCTAACCCTGCACTGGCAAAACCAATGGGGTGTGAGCTATCAGCAGATGGAGTCGTCCCAGGTGCTGGAGCACAAGCTGCAGGAATCAGCCGCCCTGCTCGAACAGCACCACCTTGGCGCCGTGAAGCGACCCGGCTGGCTGGTACCCACCAGTAGCGAAAAACTCATCTACCTGCCGGCCCCGAGCGTGCCCTCAGGCGCATCCGGCTTGCCCCTGCTGAGCAGCCTGCCCCTGCGCCAGATCCGGGCGGGCTACTGATGGCAATAATTCAATGAACAGCAGCCGTCAGCGCGGTCCGGTTCGGGCTCCTCGCAGCTCCCAGCAACGGGTGATACCTATCCAACCGGTACCCGCTGGACGCCTGCTCGCTGTCTACGGCTTGCTCTGTGCCGGTTTAGTTGGCCTGGCGGGTCGGCTGGCCTGGCTCCAGGTGGTGGATGCCACCAACCTGCAGACCCGGGCCCATGCCATCCAGACCCAAACCACCAAGCCCATCGGCAAGCGGCGCACGATCGTCGATCGCAATGGCCGTCTTGTAGCTCTCGATGAGCAGCGCTTCACGCTCTGGGCCCATCCCCGTTATTTCAACTTCCCAGGGGACGACCCCCAGAAGATCCGTACGGCAGATGAGGTAGCCGGCAGGCTGGCGGCCGTAATCGCCCAGCCCAAGCCAGCCCTGCTGCAAACCATGGCAGGTCGGCCCAGCGGCGTGAAGCTGCGCACCGACCTCGACCCCGAAACTGCTGAACGGGTTCGGCAACTGGGCATAAGTGGGCTCGATCTAGAGGCCTATCCACACCGGATCTATCCCCAGGGCTCCCTTTTCGCCAACGTGGTGGGTTTTCTCAACCTGGAACGCGTTCCTCAGGCTGGCCTGGAGCAAAGCCGCGACAGTGATCTCAAGCGCCAGGAGACAGCCCTGCAGATGCGCCGCGGCGCTGATGGCACCCCTCTTCCCGCCGGCCTAACGGCAGGTTCCCTCTACGGCGACGACCTGCGCCTGCAACTCACCCTTGACGCCCGTTTGCAACAGGTAGCCCTTCAGGCCCTAGCAAAGCAGGTGAAGAAGTGGAACGCCAAGCGCGGCGCGGCAATGGTTATGGACGTGCGCAATGGCGAAATGCTGGCGCTGGTTTCCACACCCACCTACGACCCCAATAAGTTCTGGACCTTCAATCCGGGGCTGTTCCGCGAATGGTCGGTGCAGGACCTCTACGAACCTGGCTCCACCTTCAAGCCGATCAACTTGGCGGTGGCCCTGCAGGAAAAAGCCATTAAGGCCAATGGCCGCGTTGCCGACACAGGCCAGCTCAGCATCGGCGGCTGGCCGATCTTCAACCACGACAAACGGGCTAACGGCTTAATCGATTTCCCCACCGTTTTGCAGGTGTCGAGCAACGTCGGCATGGTGAAGGCCATGGCCCAGGTGAAGCGCGATCGCTTCTGGCACTGGCTGCGCACGATGGGGATCGACGAAACCCCCGACACCGACCTGCCTGGGGCGGTGGCCGGTGAGCTCAAGTCGCGCAAGGACTTCACCGGCCAAGCGATCGAACCTGCTGTCGCCGCCTTTGGCCAGGGGTTTTCCCTCACCCCGCTGAAGTTGCTGCAACTGCACGCCATGCTTGCCAACGGCGGCCGGCTGGTGAGTCCCCACATCACCCGCGGCCTGCGCTCCGGCGATGCCCTAGCCAGCGCACCCGGAGGCAGTGGTCTTCAGTTGCTTGATCCCGATGTCACCCGCACGGTGATGGCCTGGATGGAATCGGTGGTGGACAACAGCAGCGACCTGGGTATGAAGATTCCCGGTTACCGCATCGGCGGCAAGACCGGCACCGCCCAGAAGGCTGAACGTGGTGTCTACATCCCAGGTGCCTTGATCACCAGCTTTGTGGGCCACCTGCCCATCGACGATCCCCGCTACGTGGTGCTGGTGGTGGTGGATGAGCCCAAGGGGGGCAACACCTTCGGTTCCACGGTGGCAGCTCCAGTAGCGCGCCAGATCATCGATGCCCTGCTGGTGCTGGAGCGGATCCCCCCTTCCCACCCCAAGGAGCTGCAGAAAACAGTCGCTAAGCACCGCGCCTGAGCGCCTGTGGCCGTTCCCTCAAGGAAGGGCATCGCCGCTGGGATATCCCGAAAACGCTGGCTAGCGTGGGTGCAATCCGGGTAGATGCTCCGCCATCAGCCCCCCTCCTCCAGCCAATGGCCAACCTGCTCGACCAACTCGCCGCCATGACCGTGGTGGTCGCCGACACCGGTGACATCGACGCGATCAAGCAATTCACGCCCCGCGACGCCACCACCAACCCATCGCTGATCCTGGCGGCCGCCCAGATCCCCACCTACCAGAATCTGATCGATCTCTCCTTGCAGGAGTCGCGCCAGGCGATGGGTGCCGACGCCGGCGCCGATGCGGTGGTGCGCGAAGCCCTCGATGAGATCTGCATCACCTTCGGCAAGGAGATTCTCAAGATCGTGCCGGGACGAGTCTCCACTGAAGTTGATGCCCGCCTCAGTTACGACACCGAGGCAACGATCACCAAGGCTCGCAAACTCATAGGCCTATACAACCAAGCCGGCATCAGCAACGACCGGGTATTAATCAAGGTGGCCTCCACCTGGGAAGGTATTTGCGCAGCTGAACAACTGGAACGGGAAGGTATCCACTGCAACCTCACCCTTCTGTTTGGCTTCGCCCAAGCCGTCGCCTGCGCGGAGGCCGGCGTCACCCTGATTTCTCCCTTTGTGGGGCGGATCCTCGATTGGTACAAAAAGAGCAGCGGCCGCGATGGCTATCCCGGTCCAGAAGATCCCGGTGTGATCTCCGTAACCCAAATCTTCAACTACTTCAAGACCTACGGCTACAAGACGGAGGTAATGGGGGCCAGCTTCCGCAACATTGAAGAGATCATCGAGCTGGCCGGTTGCGACCTGCTGACGATTTCGCCAGCCCTGCTTGATCAGCTGCGCCACACCGATGGCGAGCTAGAGCGCAAGCTCAACGCCTTCGACCCCGCCCCCACCGACGCCCAGATCCACCTCGACGAAGATCATTTCCGTCAGATGCTGGCCGCCGATCCAATGGCCACCGAGAAACTCGATGAGGGCATCCGTGGTTTCTGCAAGGCGATCGAAACCCTGGAGGCCCAGCTAGCCCAGCGCCTTGGAGAGCTGGAAGGCGCTGCTGTCCTGGTGGGAACCGGCTTGAACCAGGCTTAACCGAGCTGGGCCACACTGACAACTAAGTACTTGATAGCGGCCTCGTGAACGCCCTCGACACCATGCGCGCCTTGGCCAGCAATGGTGAGGTGGTCCAGCTTGAGCCTGGAGAGCTGATTTTCAGCTCTGGCGAGGCTGGTGACTGCATGTTTGGCCTACTTGAAGGATCGGTCGAACTGAGCTGGAACGGCGACCAAGGCCACGAACAGATCAACGCCGGCGATGTTTTCGGGGCAGGGGCCCTGGTGACCAGTGATCACCGCCGCTACGGCAATGCCAAGGCCCTAACCGCCTGCAAGGTGCTGGTGATGAACCGGGAAAAATTCCTGTTTGCCGTGCAGGAATCGCCGATGTTTGCGATTGAGCTGCTGGGATCAATCGACCAGCGGCTGCGCCAACTCAAGGACTGCACCAAGATCTGAGCCGAGCTTCAATTGCGCTGAAACAGCAGTCGCCGGATCACACGCTGGGCGATATCGCCATAGCCCATCTCGCCGGAAAGGATCTGGGCTATGCGCTGGGGAGCCGTTGGCCGCTTTATGCCGAGTTGGTAGCCAACCCGCGGCACCCGGTAGAACACCTGGGCGATGCGCTTGCCCCAGGCCATCGAGGCGCCCCATTCAGCCCGCATGCGATTGGTGTAGCCCACCAGGGCTTGACTATCACCGGCCAGCCAGGGAATCAGCGCTTCGGCGGCCCGGCAGCCGCTGATCAGGGCAGGCCGTAGCCCCTCGGCCAGGAAGGGGTCGCAGAGGGAGGCGGCATCGCCCACCACCACCAAGCCGGCATTGGCACCCTGGCCATGCAAGGGGTGGTGGCCATCCCAGATGCGCAGGCGGCCAGGCTGGCGAACGCCGGCCTGCGGCGTCAGGCCGAGGCTGGGCAGCAGCTGGCTGAGCACCGCCTCGGCATTGGCGGGGTCTCGGCCAATGAAGGTGCCCACGCCAATGCTGTAGCCGCCCTTGCGAGGGAAGGTCCAGCAAAAACCGTGGCGCACCAGACCAAATTCAAAGCGGGCCGTGCTCGGGTCGCTCACCTCGCAATCCACCTCCACCGACACCGTTTCGGCGTAGCGGGGCTGGCTTGGACCAAGGCCATGACGGGCCGCCAAAAGGGAGCCTGAGCCATCGGCGATGACCACGGCCCGGGCCTGTAGCTGCAGCGGTTTCCCCTCCGGAGCGCGGGCCTGAAGCTGCCAGCAATCGCCTGCGCGCTGCAGGCTCTCCACGGCCACCCCAGTCAGGAAAGTGGCTCCAGAGGCCTGGGCCTGCTCCACCAAATAGGCATCGAGCACGGAGCGGCGCACGATCCAGAAAGGGGAATCACCGGGCAGAACCGCCGTAACCGGGTCGCCCAGGCACCAGGTGAAGCGCACCTGGTCAATCACCGAATCAACGGCAGGGCTTAGATCGAAGGGAAACAGCCCCTGCATCGAGGCCGCCATGCCACCACCGCAAGGCTTGGATCGGGGGAAGCTGGCTCGCTCCAGCAGTAGCACCTCTAAACCGCCAGCGGCTAGGTGGAAGGCAGCAGCAGAGCCGGCTGCACCAGCGCCGACCACCACCACATCAGCCACGCCAGCCGGCGAGCTGGTCACACCTTGAGGATGTCAGCTTCCTTAGTAACCAGAAGCTTCTCAAGCTCAGCGATGAATTTATCGGTGAGCTTCTGCACCTTCTCCTGCTCGTCACGGCTCTGATCTTCGGAGAGATCGCCGTCTTTTTCCTGCTTTTTAACCCTGTCGATGGCGTCACGGCGCACGTTGCGCAGGGCAACCTTGCCCTCCTCGGCATATTTGGCAGCCAGCTTGCAGAAATCCTTACGCCGCTCTTCGGTGAGGGGTGGGATGTTGATCCTGATCACCTTGCCGTCGTTGTTGCAGGTGAGACCGAGGTCACTCATGGAGATGGCCTTTTCGATCAGGCCCATCGAACCGCCATCAAAGGGCTGGATCTGAATCGTCTGGGAATCGGGGGTGGAGATGGTGGCGAGGGATTTCAGTGGCGTTTCGGAGCCGTAGTACTCCACGGAAATCTTGTCGAGCAGGGAGGGGTTAGCTCGACCGGTACGGATGGTGTTGAAGGTGCGTTGGGTCGATTCCAACGACTTGCGCATGCTGGCTTCCAAATCCATGGCTGGCGTCAGGGGTGAATACGGGTACCAATCGGGTCTCCGGCCACGGCGCGGCCGATATTGCCGGGGCCGAACAGGTCAAAAACCACGATTGGAATGGAGTTGTCCTTGCAGAGGGCAATGGCGGTGCCGTCCATCACCTCCAGCTCGGAGCTGAGCACCTCCAGGAAGGAGAGACTCTCGAAGCGCACCGCATCGGCGTGCTTATTGGGATCCTTGTTGTAGACACCATCCACTTTGGTGGCCTTGAACACCACATCGGCGCCGATTTCAGCAGCCCGTAGGGCAGCGGTGGTGTCGGTGGTGAAAAAAGGATTGCCGGTGCCGGCAGCAAAGATCACCACCCGGCCCTTTTCCATGTGGCGGATCGCCTTACGGCGGATATAAGGCTCGGCCACCTCCTGCATCGAGATGGCGCTCTGCACCCGGGTGGGCACACCGGCCCGCTCCAGGCCGTCCTGAAGGGTGATGGCATTCATCACCGTGGCCAGCATGCCGACGTAGTCGGCGGTGGCCCGATCCATGCCAGCGGCCGATCCCTTCAGGCCGCGGAAGATGTTGCCGCCGCCCACCACGATCGCCAGTTGGGTGCCACCGGCAACGCAGGCAGCCACATCGGAAGCAATCGACTGCACGATTTCAGGATCGATGCCATAGCCCTGCTCACCCATCAGCGCTTCGCCGCTGAGCTTGAGGAGAACGCGCTTGAAGCCCATTGATACCCCTGATCTGCCGGAGCGTAGCAACGGGCTTGCGAATTAACCTGCCGCCGCGGCCAGGCTCAGAACTCAATCCCCCGTTGAGCCTTCACCCCCTGCTCCCTGAAGGGGTGGCGCACCAGCTTCATTTCGGTCACCAGGTCGGCCCGCTCCAGCAGCTGCGGAGGCGCGCCCCGGCCCGTTAGGGCCACGTGGGTGAGCTCCGGCCGCAGGTCCAGTCCGGCAAGCACCTGTTCAATCCCCAGGTAACCCAGCTTGAGGGCCACGTTTACCTCGTCGAGCACCACCAGCTTGCGACTGGCATCGGCGAGGTAGACCAACGACTGCTCCCAGGCCTGCTGCACCAGCTGACGATCGCGTTCGCGGTCTTGGGTTTCCCAGGTGAAGCCTTCGCCCAGGGCGTGCCAGTGCAGCGCCTCGCCAAACAGCTCCAGGGCTTTTGCCTCCCCGGGCTGCCAGCCCCCCTTGATGAACTGCACCACCGCCACCTGGTCGCCATGGCCCAGGGTGCGCAGCGCCAGGCCAAGGGCCGCCGTGGTTTTGCCCTTGCCATCGCCGGTGAATACCAGCACCAGGCCCTTTTCCAAGTTGCGCTCACCCACCCGCTGCTGCTGCACCTCCTTGCGACGGGCCATGCGGCGGCGATAGCCGTCCTGATCAGCTTCTGGCGCCAGATCACCGCCGGGACCCAGCTCCGCCGCGGCCGCATCAAGGCTTGAGGCTTGATCGCTGGGGTGCTGATTCACGGAGTTAGCAAAGCGGTGCCGCCACTCTGGCGGTGACGGGCCAGGGCCGCATCCACCGCCTGCTGCTGGTCGCGCCGGGTGATCCAGTGGTGATAAGTGCGGGTATGAATAGCCACCGAGTGGCCCATCATCCGGGCCGCAACCGTGTCTGGCAGGCCGATATGAATGGTTCGCACCGCCCAGGCATGGCGCAGGTCGTAGGGGGTGATCGGCAACTCGTAGCGGCGAAACTGCTCAGCCACCCGGCGGCCCACCTGCTGCAGGGTCGTGTGGCGCAGGTCGGTTGCCACCGCTGGCAGGGGCGGCTGGGAGCCCCCCAGCTGCTCCAAGCCGAAATGCTCCACCCAATCGGGCTGGAACGGCCACACCTGATGTTCACCGGTTTTGGAGGTGGGCAGCACCCGAATCACCCGGTCACCACCAGGGGCAAGGGCCGAAAGATCGCAGAAGAACACCTCGTGATTGCGCAAGCCGTAGGTGGCCATCAAGCCGTAGGCCAAGCGCCAGGCCGGATTGGGGATCTGCTCGGCCCACAACAAAATCTGAGGATCACCCGGAAGCCGTCGGAACTGGGCCGCATGTAGGCCATAACCAGCAGCCCTCTCACTCCAGTTATCGGGCAGGTCGAGCTCAAAGTGGCGAGCCAGGGCGGCCAGGGCCGTACCGCACTGCTGGCGGCTGCGACTGCTGGCGGCGTAGCTCTCTAGCGCCATCTCGAGTAGGGGCAGGCACAAGGGCAGGTCGCGCTCGGCCGCAACGGCCGCCAGGCGCCGCAGGTAGGGCAGGTAGGCGCTGCTCCAGGTGGTGCGAGAACCGGCAGGGTTGCGCCGGCGGCGGGGATCGGCAAAAAACGCTGCTTCAAAAGCTGCCAGCCCCAGCAAATCCCCCGCGGCGGGCTGATTAGCTGCCGGCAACCATGCAGGTGAATGTGAAGGTGAAGGTGGCTGAGCTTGTTGAACCCCCCAGGCACTCCAAGCGAAGCGCCCTTGCTGCAGCTGACGCAACACCTCTTTAAGCCGCTCCCTAGCCAGCTCAAGACCAGCAGAATCGGCAGGCAGCCCGAGACTGATGCGCTGCACCGGGTGGCGGCCCGAGCCCCGGCGACAGGGAAGGGGCCCGCGCAGGCCCAACCTTTGGCCGCGCAGCTCTATGCGCAAGGAGACACCGGCCTGGGCTAGGGCCTGGTTTGCCTGGGCGAGGCCGATCTGCAAGTTGGACAAGGCTTCAGTGGCATCTGCTGAGCTGGCACCTGCCCCAGCCAGATCCAGCTCCACCGCTGCTTTTGCCATGGGCCCAGCACAGAGGCTGACGTTCCAGCACAGAACTTGACCTTATCGATCCTGCGCCTTGGTCGCTAGGGGAGGAGTGGCAGCGTTACGCTCACAGCCACTGAGCCGCGTGGAAAGAGGGCATGGCCAAAGTTGGCGTGCTGCTGCTGAACCTCGGTGGACCCGAGCGTATCCAGGACGTTGGGCCGTTTCTTTACAACCTGTTTTCCGATCCGGAAATCATTCGGTTGCCCAATCCAGCCCTTCAAAAACCGTTGGCCTGGTTGATTAGTACCCTGCGAGCTGGCAAGTCCCAGGAGGCGTACCGCTCCATCGGTGGTGGTTCACCACTGCGGCGTATTACCGAGCAACAGGCCCGCGAACTCCAGAGCGAACTGCGCACTCGCGGCATCGAAGCCACCAGCTACGTGGCGATGCGCTACTGGCATCCCTTCACCGAGTCGGCTGTGGCCGACATCAAGGCCGACGGGGTTGAGGAGGTGGTGGTACTGCCCCTTTACCCCCACTTCTCGATCAGCACCAGCGGTTCGAGTTTCCGCGAGCTGCAGCGGTTGCGCCAGGCCGACAGTGGCTTTTCGCGGCTGCCGATCCGCTGCATTCGCAGCTACTACGACGACCCCGGCTACGTGGGTGCCATGGCCGGCCTGATTGCCCGCGAAATCCAGGCTTGCCCCGAGCCCTCAAAAGCCCATGTGTTTTTTAGTGCCCACGGGGTGCCTAAGAGCTACGTGGAGGAGGCGGGCGATCCCTACCAAAAAGAGATCCAAGCCTGCGCCCAGCTGATCATGGAGCGACTTGGTCATGATCTGGGCTTCGCCAATCCCTTCACGCTGGCCTACCAGAGCCGGGTAGGTCCGGTGGAGTGGCTTAGGCCTTACACAGACGATGCCCTGCAGGATCTCGGCGCCGCTGGCATCAAGGATTTGGTGGTGGTGCCGATCAGTTTCGTCAGCGAGCACATTGAGACCCTTGAAGAGATCGATATCGAATACCGGGAGATAGCGACCGAGGCAGGCATCATCAATTTCCGGCGCGTACCAGCCCTAGACACCACCCCGGCCTTCATCAAAGGCTTGGCCGATCTCGTGCAGCAGGCCATGGCCGGGCCCGAGGTGAACCTCGACCAGGCCGCCGAATTGCCCAGCAAGGTGAAGCTCTATCCCCAGGACAAATGGGCCTGGGGCTGGAACAACAGCTCTGAAGTTTGGAATGGGCGCTTGGCGATGGTGGGATTTTCCGCTTTCTTGGTGGAACTACTCAGTGGCAAGGGACCCCTGCATGCGCTGGGCCTGCTCTGAACGCCGTCTAATGCAGGCCCGTCTAATGCAGGGCCTACTAATGCAGAGCGGACTGATCTCAGCGGCGGTCGCATTCAGCGGCAGCGCCTGCCTATTGCTGTCCAGCTCGGCGGGGCTGGCCCAGAGTCGCTGGCAGATGGGGGTTTTTCCCGTCACCAGCTTCCTGACCTACACCAGCCATTTCGGTACCCGCACCGGCCCCTGGGGTCGGGTGGAGCCCCATTACGGCCTGGACATCGCAGCGCCCATGGGATCGCCGATCCGCAACTGGTGGGCTGGCTCAGTGCAGGACGTGATCAACGACGGAGGCTGCGGCTTGGGGCTGGTGATTCGGTCGGGCGATTACGAGCACATCTACTGCCATCTGTCCGGGCGAGTTTCAGGCGGCACCTACAGCAGTGGTCAGGTGCTGCTGCGCCAGGGCCAGGGCGTACGCACGGGCCAACTGATCGGCCATGTGGGCATGAGCGGCCGCACTACTGGTCCCCACCTGCATTGGGGCATGCGCCATGGCGGGCGCTGGCTAGACCCTGCCCAGATCCTGCGAGCTATGGCAGCCGGCAGGCGCCAGCAAACCGGGCGGGCAATTGCCCCGAAAGCGCCGCCGGCAACTAGGGTTGCCGTAATCCGTTAACCGCCAATTTGATTGGCCTGCAGCAGCCGTGACGCTGACGCCCCTCGCCTCTGCGGCCCAGTCCGCTACCGCCACAATCAGTGGTGATGACAACGCCGCCGAAGCTTTTGCTCCTCAGCGAGTAAACGGCGGCTATGCCCTGATGGATGCCCTGCATCGCCATGGAGTGCGCCACATCTTTGGCTATCCCGGAGGCGCGATCCTGCCGATCTACGACGAGCTGCACAAGGCCGAGGCCCGGGGCTGGTTGAAGCACATCCTGGTGCGCCATGAGCAGGGCGGCACCCATGCGGCTGATGCCTACGCCCGAGCCACAGGCAAAGTTGGCGTCTGCTTTGGAACTTCGGGGCCCGGAGCCACCAACCTGGTCACCGGCATCGCCACGGCTCAAATGGATTCGGTGCCGATGGTGGTGATCACCGGGCAGGTGCCGCGGGCCTCGATTGGCACCGATGCCTTCCAGGAAACAGACATCTTCGGCATAACCCTGCCGATCGTGAAGCACTCCTGGGTGGTGCGCGATCCCCGCGATATCGGCCGAATCGTGGCCGAAGCCTTTTTGATCGCAGCCAGTGGCAGGCCCGGCCCGGTGCTGATCGACGTACCCAAGGACGTCGGCCTCGAGGAATTTGACTACTCGCCAGTGGCTCCGGGCTCGGCGATTCCAGCGGGATTCAAGTTGCCACCCAGCCCCGACCCCGTGGCCGTTGCCGCGGCCCTGGCCTTGATCCGCCAAGCCCGTCGCCCCCTGCTCTACGTCGGTGGCGGCGCCATCAGCAGCGGTGCCCATGACGCCGTGAAACAGCTGGCCGAACGCTTCCGCCTGCCGGTCACCACCACCTTGATGGGCAAGGGAGCCTTCGACGAGAAGCACCCCCAATCGGTGGGCATGCTCGGCATGCACGGCACCGCCTACGCCAATTTCGCAGTCACCGAGTGCGATCTGCTGATTGCCACCGGTGCCCGTTTCGACGACCGGGTCACCGGCCGGCTGGATGGCTTTGCGCCCCGGGCCCAGGTGATCCACATCGATATCGACGCGGCGGAGATGGGCAAAACCCGCCTACCAGATGTGGCCTTGGTGGCCGATGTCCAAGCCGCTCTAGCCGCCCTGCTGGCCGCCTCAGCCCAGGACAGCTCGGAGGGCCGCACCGAGGCCTGGTTGCAGCGCATCGACAGCTGGAAGCAGAACTATCCGCTGGTGGTGCCCGATCCGGAGGGAGATATCGCCCCCCAGGAAGTGATTGTCGCCCTGAGGGAGCTGGCACCAGATGCCTTCTACACCACAGATGTGGGCCAACACCAAATGTGGGCCGCCCAGTTTCTACACAATGGCCCCCGGCGCTGGATCAGCTCGGCGGGACTTGGCACGATGGGGTTTGGCATGCCCGCAGCCATGGGCGTGCAGACCGCCTTTCCGGATGAGCAGGTGATCTGTGTCGCCGGCGACGCGAGCATCCTGATGAACATTCAGGAACTGGGCACGCTCAGCCAATACAACCTGCCGGTGAAGGTGGTGGTGATCAACAACGGCTGGCAGGGCATGGTGCGCCAGTGGCAGGAGAGCTTCTACGGAGAGCGCTATTCGGCCTCGGAAATGACCAATGGCATGCCGAATTTCGCGGCCTTAGCGGAATCCTTCGGCGTTCGAGGCGTACGCATCGACGAACGGGCCACCCTGCGCCAGCAACTGCAGGAGGCCCTTGACCATCCCGGGCCTGCCTTCATCGATGTCAAGGTGCGCCGCAACGAGAACTGCTATCCGATGGTGCCCCCCGGCGCCAGCAATGCCCAGATGGTGGGGTTGCCATCCCATCCGGAGCTGGCTATCGACACCAGCCGCCATTGCCACTCCTGCGGCAGCACCACCGAAAGTGCCCACCTGTTCTGCCCCAGCTGCGGCGCCAAGCTTTGAGATGGCTCGCCGCATTGCTGGCGGTTTTACTGGTGTGGCCTGGAGCCGCCTTGGCAGCCGAGGTGCTGCAGGTGCGGGGGGCAACCCTGCTGCAGCTGGGCGACCAAAACCGTAGCTACACGGTGCAGCTGGCCTGTGTGGAGGTAGCTGAAGCTCAGCAGGCTGAGGCAGTGGCCTGGCTTCGCCAAGCCGTTCCTCGCCACACCCGCGTCAATTTGCGGCCGATGGGCCAAAACCAGGGTGTGCTTTTGGCAAAGGTTCAGCCGCTTGCTCCCGTGCGTGGCAGCACAAACCAAGCAGCAGATCTGGGCAGCGGTTTAATCGCGGCTGGTCTTGCCCAAGCCGAATCCCAAAGCAACCCCGACTGTGCCAACGTCGCAGCCTGAATGCGGCCACCTATCTGCCCATGAGTCTGAATCGCACCGCCAAGGGCATCGTGCTGGTGCCCTCCCTGTTGCTGGGAGGTGCCTTCCTGGCCGCGGGGGTATGGAGTGAGGGCCCCGCGGCGAGCAATAAAACCCTGGCCCTTAGCTTGGGCGGGTTGCTGATGGCGGCTGGGCTACTGGCCCAACTCCTACCGGAGAGCAAACCAGAGTCTTCCGACGCCGACTGATCTCCAGTCAAATGGCAAGTTTGATCTCCAGCCAAAGGGCAAATTATTTACTTCTTGGGCTGGGCCTTGGTGGCCTGGGCTGTGTACTGGGCGATCACTTCGTCCACAAATTTTTTGTCGGCGGCTGTGATCTTGGCGTAACAGCCCTGCTTAACCCGGCCCACAATCTGCACAATGCTGCCATTGACAATCTGAGAGGCCTCAAGCTTGCCGCTGCCAGCTATCTGACCGCCATGGACAGTGGTCACCACGTAAGTGATCGCCTTGGCATTGGAGATCACGGCGTTCTGCACGGCTAATTTCTGCTCCACCGCCAGCTCACAGACGTTGACGGCGGCGGCGAGAGCCAGATCGTTCATGGTCTCAAGGCTGACTGGCTTGGCCGCAGCGGCGGCAGCCCCAGGTGTCTGGGCGAAGGCAGGAGCTCCCAGCAGAGCTGTGGCACTTAGGGCGGAGGCAGCGATCCAGGCAAGGGAAAAGCGAGTCACAGAAACTTGCGAGCAACGAAAAAGCTTCAGCCCACTGTGCCACCCATTTCGAACCAGCGGCAGGGGATGTGGGGCCGGCATCGCTGGCTTCACAGTTAAGCCAACGCCCCAAGAAGGCGCCAGAGTCAGGGGTGGCTGCCAACTACCCATGCCAACTACCCATGCCAACAGCCGCGAACTGCTCGTAGTGCCGTTCGCGGCTGTTGGCATCGGGGCGATCGCCGAGGTGGGCGGCAAAAATGCCTCCCTCGGCGAAATGATCCGCGAGCTCGCCGGCCAGGGTGTGCGGGTGCCTGGAGGCTTCGCCACCACAGCCGCCGCTTACCGCCACCTGCTGCGCAGCAATGGCCTGAGCGAACCGCTGGGGGAGCTGCTCACCGGGCTGGATGCGGATGATCTCGGCGCCCTACAGGCCGCCGGCAAAGCCGCCCGCGACCTGCTGCTGAACGCCAACCTGCCAGCCGACCTAAGCGAAGCGATCCTGGCCGCCTACCGGGAGCTGGCAACACCAGATGGCGTTTTGCCAGCGGTGGCAGTGCGCTCCAGCGCCACCGCTGAAGACCTGCCCGATGCCAGCTTCGCCGGCCAGCAGGAGACCTTCCTCAATATCCAGGGCGAGGCGGCCCTGCTGCAGGCCTGCCGGCGTTGCTACGCGTCGCTGTTCACCGACCGGGCGATCTCCTACCGCCAGCTCAATGGCTTTGACCACCTGGAGGTGGCCCTTTCGATCGGTGTGCAGCGCATGGTGCGCTCCGACCTGGCCTGCGCTGGGGTGATGTTCAGCATCGACACCGAAACCGGTTTTCGCCCTGCACCACGTTCTCACCGCCGCCTACGGCCTCGGTGAGAACGTGGTGCAGGGCGCCGTTAACCCCGATGAGGTGCTGATTTTTAAGCCAACGCTTGAGCAGGGCTTTGCGCCGATCCTCAGCAAGCGACTGGGCAGCAAGGCGATCCGGATGGTGTACGGGGAAGCGGGGATCACCGTGATAAACGAGCCCGTACCGGAAGCCGAATGCAACCGCTTCGCCCTCAGCGATGACGAGTGCCTCACCCTGGCCCGCTGGGCCTGCCAAATCGAGCGTCACTACAGCGCTAAACGTGGTGCCCCCACGCCGATGGACATCGAGTGGGCCAAAGATGGCCTCACGGGCGAGCTGTTCATCCTCCAAGCCCGTCCTGAAACCGTGCAGTCGCGGCAGCAGCAGGCGGTGCTGCGCAGCTGGCACCTGGAGCCCCACCAAGCGGAAACCCTGGTGAGCGGCCGCGCCATCGGCGCCTCGGTGAGCAGCGGCGTAGCCCGGGTGATTAAAGATCCCGGCGAAATCAGCCGTTTTGAGGCTGGCGACCTACTGATCACCGAACGCACCGACCCCGACTGGGAACCAATCCTCAAACGAGCCAGCGGCGTGGTCACCGACCAGGGCGGCCGCACCTGCCATGCGGCGATCATTGCCCGCGAGATGGGCATCACGGCCATCGTTGGCACCGGCGATGGCACCCAGCGCATCCAGGACGGCGACGCCATCACGATCAGCTGCTGCGAAGGTGATGTGGGCAGGGTGTACCGGGGCACCTTGCCGTTCAGCATCACGGAGCAGGCCATTGGCGATCTGCCCGTCACCCGCACCCAGATCCTGATCAATGTGGGCAACCCGGAGGAGGCCTTCAACCTCGCGGCCATTCCCTGCGACGGGGTGGGCCTGGCCAGGCTGGAGTTCATCATCGCTAATCACATCAAGGTGCACCCGCTGGCCCTGCTCCAGCCTGAGCGGGTTGCTGACGCCCAGCAGCGGCAGCAGATAGCCCGGTTAACGGCCGGCCACACCAGCCCCGCCGAGTACTACGTGGATCTGCTCGCCCAGGGGATGGCCCGCATTGCCGCGGCCTTCTATCCCAGGCCGGTGATCCTGCGCTTCTCCGATTTCAAGAGCAATGAATATGCCCGCCTGGTCGGCGGCGCCGCCTTTGAACCCAACGAGGAGAACCCGATGCTCGGCTGGCGGGGGGCTTCGCGCTACTACGCCCCCGCCTTCCGCGCTGCTTTTGCCCTCGAATGCCAGGCCCTAAAACGGGTACGCGAGGGCATGGGCCTCACCAATGTGATCCCGATGGTGCCCTTCTGCCGCACTCCCGAGGAAGGGGACCGGGTGTTGGCAGAAATGGCCCGCTCTGGCCTGGTGCGGGGTGAAAACGGTCTGGAGGTGTATGTGATGTGCGAGCTACCCAGCAACGTGATCGCCGCAGAGGCGTTTGCCGAGCGCTTCGATGGCTTCTCAATCGGCTCCAACGACCTCACCCAGCTCACCCTGGGGCTGGATCGCGATTCAGCCTTGGTGGCTGAGTTGTTTGACGAGCGCCATCCGGCCGTGAAGGCCATGATTCGCCTGGCAATCCAAAGCGCCAAACGCTGCTGCCGCAAGATCGGCATCTGCGGCCAAGCCCCCAGCGACTACCCCGATTTCGCTCGCTTCCTGGTGGAGGAGGGCATTGATTCGATCAGCCTCAACCCCGACGCCGTGATCGCCACCCGCCTGGAGGTGGCCAGGATCGAGGCCAGCTTGGCCTGAGCCTCTCAGCCGATTCGCCGCAGCGGCGGTCCCTGGCTGGGTTGAATCTGGGCCGGTAGCTGCTGGCTGCTGATCGGCTCCAGGGTGGTCATGTTGTAGCTGGTGTAGGTGGTGCGTCCCGCGCCCTCACCCTTGGGCCAGAAGGCATCAATCACTGTGAGGGTCTGCACCGGAGCCGTGCTGTCCTGCAGCCGGCGGCGCGGACCGCTGCCCAGGGCGCCGAGGTTGAGCAGGTCCAGTTGACCCACCCGACCTGGGAAGAAGGCGTGATGGTGGCCGCTGATGTAGGCATGGGCGCCGGTGCGCTCCAGCAGCTGGCGCAGGGCCTCGCTCTGCTGCAAAACCTCGCCAGGCCGGTCCCGGCCCTGGCCAACGGCCAGCAACGGCAGATGGCCAAGCACCAGCCGCAACCGGGCCGATTGGGCCTCGGGGCTGCGCAGCTGGCGCTCGGCCCAGGCCACCTGTTCGGCGGGCACGCTGGCTGAGGAGGCATCCCACACCAGTAGGAAAAGGTCGTGCTGACGCACGCTGTAAGCGAAGGGAAAGCGGCTGGCATCCACAAACTTGAGCCCCAGGGCGTTCTGCTGGCCGCGCCAATAACGCTCGGCCTCCTGGCGATCGAGCTCAAATATGTACTGGCCCGCAGAGCGGGCGGAAGAGGCATCGTGGTTGCCCATTGTGATCGCCACCGGCAGGCCCGCCCGCCGCAGTGGCGCCAGCAGCTGGCGGTGGAAGGAAGCCCACATGGCACTGAGGTGAACCCGGCTGAGGCCCTGCTTCTGCCCGGCCACCATGTCGCCGCCGCAGAGCACCAGATCGGGTTGCCAGCTGGGAATCAGTTCAACGGCCCGCAGCACCTCCGGCAGGTAGCTGGTGGAGCCGTAGCTGCTGTTGAGATCGCTGATCGCCACCAGGCGCAGGTCGCCCCGGGGCGGCAGCAGCGGTTTGGCACCTCCCCTAGGGGCGGCAGCGGCATCAGGGCGCAGGCCTGATACCGCCAAGGCGGTCACTCCCAAGCCAGCCAAGCTGAGGAAGCCACGTCGGGAGACGAAGGCACCAGGCCAGGTCACCATCTTCGGGGTGCTGCGCTGGAACATGCCCATGGTTTAGCGCCCCGCTCAGACCGACAAGCGCCAGAGCAAGGTGCCGTGGGCCGTGGCTCGAAGCACACAAAGGGCCGCCAGGGCCATGCAAAGGGGGCAGTGGGTAATCGACAAAGAATCGATGCCGCATCGGCCTCCAGCCTGGCAGCCCAATCCAATTTCAGGCGCAGTGGAGCCAAGACTGCTGAAATAACGCCATGAAATAGCGCCCGGCTCCCGTCCAGGCGCCCCCCTGGAGTCGGTAGTGCTGCGCCTGAGCGAATTGAAGCTGCCCCTCGACCACAGCGAGGCCGACCTGGCGGCGGCAGTGCTGAGGCGCCTACGGCTCGCCCCCGATCAACTACTTGGGTTGCGGCTGGTTAAACGCAGCGTTGATGCCCGCAAGAGCGCGGCGATCACCCTCGTTTACAGCCTGGATCTGGATTTGGACCTTGATGCCCGGGCCGAGGCCCGGCTCCTGAAGCGCTTTGCCGGCGACCCCCACCTGCGGCCCAGCCCCGACACGACTTATCACCCCGTCGTAAGCGGAGCCAACGCAGGCAAGATGCGACCAGTGGTTGTGGGAGCTGGTCCCTGCGGCTATTTCGCGGCCCTGCTGCTGGCCCAGATGGGGTTTCGTCCCCTATTGCTGGAGCGGGGCAAGGCGATCAAGCAGCGCAGCGCCGACACCTTCGGCTTTTGGAAGGGGAGCGCTGACTTCAATCCCGAATCCAATGCCCAATTTGGCGAGGGTGGGGCTGGCACCTTCTCCGACGGCAAGCTTTACAGCCAGGTGAGCGAAGCCAAGCCCTACGTGCGCAAAGTGCTTGAAGAGCTAGTTGCCGCAGGCGCTAACTCTGACATCCTCACCCTGCACCACCCCCACATCGGCACCTACAAGCTGGCCACGGTGGTGCGGGGGTTGCGGCAGCGAATCGAGGCCCTAGGGGGCGAGGTGCGCTTCGAGTGCCGGGTAGATGGCCTGGAGCTAAATCCCGAGGACCGCTCCATCGAGGGCCTGCAGCTCGATAGTGGCGAACGAATTGCCGCTACCCAGGTGGTGCTGGCCCTTGGTCACAGCGCCCGGGACAGCTTTGAGATGTTGAAAACCGCCGGCGTGGCGATGCAGCCCAAGCCTTTCGCCGTTGGTCTACGCATCGAACATCCCCAGAGCCTGATTGACAGGGCCCGCTGGGGGCAGGCCGCCGGCCACCCCCGCCTGGGCCCAGCTGAATACAAGCTGGTGCATCACTGCAGTGAGACGGCCAACTTGGGCCGCAGTGTCTACAGCTTTTGCATGTGCCCGGGGGGATTGGTCGTGGGGGCCACCTCGGAGCCAGGTCGAGTAGTCACCAACGGCATGAGCCAGCACACCCGCAACGAACGCAATGCCAACAGCGGCATCGTGGTGGGTATCGAGCTAGCCGATCTGAAGCCCTACGGGGAAAGCGCCGACGATCCCCTCGCCGGCGTCGCTTTTCAGCGCCATTGGGAAGGTCGCGCCTTCGTTACAGGCGGCTCTAACTACCAAGCACCTGCCCAGCGGGTTAGCGATTTCCTCGCCAACCGCCCCAGTCAGGGCAGCGGCGGAGTGATTCCTTCGTACCAACCAGGAGTTTGCTACGGGAATTTGGCTGGCTGCCTACCGGACTTTGTGCTGACAGCTATCCGAGAGGCCCTGCCCGCCTTCGAGCGCCGCATTCCCGGCTTCCTAATGGACGATGCCCTGCTCACCGGTGTAGAGACACGCACCTCGTCGCCCGTGCGGCTACCCAGAGACGAAATAACCCTGGAGTGTGGCAACACCCCAGGGTTATACCCAGCCGGCGAGGGGGCTGGTTATGCCGGCGGGATCCTCTCGGCAGCAATTGATGGCATCAAAGTGGCCGAACAGGTAGCCCTGTCGCTCACTCTTCCTCGTCCTCAGCACCCAGCGGTACCAAGCGAATCTGCTTGCGACCCAACTTGATTTCGAACTCATCGCCAGGCTTGAGGTCAAGCATGCCGGTATAAGCCTTGCCAACCATCAGGTTGCCGTTGAACTGCACTTTGGTGTTAAAGCTGAGCTTGCGGCCGCCCTTACCGGTTTTGGCTGCACCGCCAAAATCGACTCCCTTGGCATTCAAGAGAGCCTCGTAGAAGGCTGTGAAGTTCAGCCGTTCTGAACCGTCTTTTTTGTGGGAGACATAGCCGCAGGCGCGAACCAAGTCAGACTTGCTCACATCCCCGAGTTCTTTGACCTTGGTGAGAAGGTCGGCACCAGTGAGCATCGATGATAATTATGCGACTTCTGCATTATTGCGCAGCAACAGGCCCGATTGCAAGCGAAGCAACCTGAATTTGATGCAAATCCAGCTCGAAACAGCTCCAAGATTTAAGCCTGAGAAACAATCCCGCTCCACTGCACCGCCTTCACCTGATCGCGCCGCCAGGAGTGAAAAAGCAGTGGTTCGCTGGCTGTACAAAGAGGGCAGCTGCCAATTTGCGCCGTTGGCACCCCAAGTCGCTCCAGTTGGAGCTGGGCTGCAAGGCGAATATCAAGGCGGTCTTTCATAGGGTCTGGGTCAGCCTGCAGAGCGCCGCACTGACGCAACTGCTCAAGCAGAGCAGGCAGCGAAGAAGCATCAGGGGCGGCGGCTAGAGACGCCGCAACCTGTTCCGACACCAGCCGCTGCACCTGGTAAGAGCCACCGCTGATCGCTGGTCCTAGTGCAACCAGCAGCTCGGCCGGCCGACTGCCTCCATCCACCAGCTGCTGCACGGCGCGCTCGAGGATGCCACCTGCCACACCGCGCCAACCAGCGTGGCAAGCCGCCACCCGGCCAGTAGCGGGATCAGCAATCAGCACCGGGGTGCAGTCAGCGCCACAAGCCCAGAGGCTTTGGCCGCCGGCATCACTAACAAGACCATCGGCCTCGGGAAAGGGATCGGCGCTGGCCTGGCTGGCTGGCAAAACCACCGCGCTGTGCACCTGGCGTAGACGGTGCACACTCACCCCAGCACTCACATAAGCCGCCAGCACCTCCGGCCCCCGTCCCTGCCATTGGCGTGTAAAAAAACCGTGCTCAAACGGCTGGAGCAGGTCGCACTGGAGGTAGTAGCCGCCGTAGGTACCTACCCAGGTCCAACCGGGTAGGGAATTGAAGTCCCGGTCGGGACGATCAAAGGGGGGATCAACCGCTTCGGCCATCGTGGGGCATCAAGCGTCGGGAAGATCGCGCAGCAACCAGAAGCCCTCAAAGCGCTGGTCCTGCTCGCTGGCCTGAACGGCAAGAAACTGAAGGCCACCGGCCTGCTCTCGGGCGGCCGCAAAAGCGGCAGTGGCTACCTCTGCCTCCTCAGCCGGCAAGTTGGTGAGTAGCCAGCGATCCTCAAGGCCAGCCTCAAGCACCAGCTGCGGGCCACTGATCTCAAGCCGCACGGGTTCGAGCCCAGCCAGCCAGCCGGCCAGGGCCAGGGCCCTGGTGGAGCTGAATAGGCGAATTCCCGGCACCGGCAGCTCGGCAGACACCGCCTCTGGCAGGGGTACGAGGCCCGCAAAGCCAAGCTCCCACTCCGAAGCAGCGGCCAGGACACCCAAGGGCAAGGTGGCCCAGGCCCAGCTGTCGCCCCGCGCCGCTTCCGGCAAGGGCACCGCAATCGGTCGCAAGGCCTTGGGGGGCGGGGCTAAGGGGCCGGCCATGTAGCCGGGCTCTTGGGGGTACACCAGGCGCTCCCGTTCCTGTAGCCAGCTCACCAGGGCGTAGGTGCGGCGGCTGGCCACCAGCTCCAAGCCCAGCCCCTCCGCCGCCCGCTGCACCATGGTGCGCATCGAGGCACGCCAGCAGCGCAGCCGCCTCGGCGGCCCAAAACCCTGGGCGGCAGCAGCAGCCAACGCCGCCTCCAGCGCCTCCCTCAGCCAGATCGAATTAACGCTGGTGGCAGGGCAGGCCTGGACCCAGCGGAAGGATTCGCTCGCTAGCTCCCCTGGTCCTGGCACCTCAGGGGTGGAACAGATCAGCAGCTCCCAGCGCTTTTTGCCATCTTCATCAAGGATGGGACGTGAGTAGTAGTCGAGCTCCCAATCTGGAGCGGCCTGCTTCATCCGGCCCCTTGTTCTTGCTGGCGCAGCACGGAGCGGGCCCGGTTGGCCCGCTCTGGAGCCTCAGCCATCACCTTGTCGCGATCGATCAGCAGCTCACCGGGCTGTCCCTCGAGAAGGGCGGTATTGAGGGCGATGCGGCCTCGGCCCGGATCCAGCTCGGTGATCAGGGCCTTGACCCGGTCTCCCTGGCCAAAAACCTCACGCAGGTCCCGCAGCTGACCACCACTAATTGCTGATTGGTGCAACAAACCGCTCACACCGCCTAGATCGACAAACAAGCCATAGGGCTTAATTGCCACCACCTGGCCTTCGACCAGCTGACCCACCTCCAGGTTTTGGAACAGGGCTGCAGTGGCAGCCTTCTTCTCCGACAACACCAGCTTGCGGGTCTCTGGATTGACCTCTAAGAAAGCGGCCCCAAGGGTCTTACCCACCAAAGCCTCATGGTTTTCTCCCTCCTGGAGCTGGGAGCGGGGGATGAAACCACGCAATCCCTCAAGTTCACAGGTGATACCACCGCGATTGAAGCCGTTCACTTTGACCTGAACCACCTTGCCCTCCTTCTCCAGGAGCCTCACCTTCTCCCAGCTCTGGCGGAGGGCCAAGGCACGGGCGCTGATGGTCACCATGCCATCGGCGTTTTGCTCGCCGGTGACGAGCACATCCACCTCAAGCCCCTTGGGGAAGGTCTCCTTGAGGTTGGTGATCACCCCCAGGCCGCACTCTTTCTTTGGCATGAAACCCGGCGCCTTGCCGCCGATGTCCACGTAAACGCCATCGCTTTCGACACCGATCACGGTGCCGCGCACCACCTCTCCAGTGGTGCCATGGGGCTCGTGGTCGTCGAGAGCCGCCAGAAAGGCTTCTTCGTCAAAGTCGAAGTCGTCGACGCTCCGGGCCGCGGGCTTGGTGCTGGGCTCTCCGGCAACAGCAGCCTTCGCAGCACGCTTCTGACTCGGGTCAGGGCCCAAAAGATCGGCCATGGTGAGGCCCTCCATGGAGCCCAGGTCAAACAACTCGTCGTCGTTTCGGACGGGAGCGGCGGCAGGTGCAGCAACCCGGTTAAGGGGAGCAGAGGCAAGCGCAGGCTCAGTCGAAGACGGCGGCGGGGCGGGCTCGTCCTTGCGGATCATCAACACCTGGGGCGGCTTACGCAGGGGCGCCTGCGGCTGGGGGCGTGCAGGGACTGGGCGCGCAGGACCAGGGGGGACGGGCCGGGATGAGGATGAGGGCGGTTGACTGCCGGTACCGGCCATCTCCACTAAGGGCTGAGAGCCCCACACTGTAGTGATCAGTTCAAAAAAAATGCCCCAGCAGCGCCACCTTGAGCAGCTGGCCTGGCCGCAGGTTCAGGAGCTCGCAGCCCAGCCTGGAAGCACGGTTGTCTGGCCCTGGGGCTCGGTCGAGCAACACGGCCCCCAGCTACCGCTCGGAACGGATGGCCTGTTTGCCGAACGAGTGCTGGACACAGTTTTGGCAGAGCTGGAGCCAAGCCTGCCGATCGTGCGGCTGCCGCTGCAGAGCATCGGCTTCTCCCCCGAGCACCGTGGTTTCAGTGGCACCATCAGCCTCCCCGCCCAGGTCCTGATCGAGCAACTGGTGGCTGTGGGCAAGGAACTGGCCAGCACAGGTTTTCAGCGCCTGGTGTTGTTTAACGGACATGGAGGCCAAATATCCCTGCTCCAGACCGCCGCGCGCCAGCTGCGGGCGGAGCGGCCCGAGCTGGCCGTGCTGCCCTGCTTTTTATGGAGTGGTCCCGAGGGGATCGCCGAGCTGATCCCCGAGCCGGAGCGCTCCGACGGGCTGCACGCGGGCCTCGCAGAAACCAGCCTGATGCTGCACCTTGCCCCCCAGCTGGTGGGCGAGCAGCGCCCCTGCGATGGCAAGCGAGGCGAGGCCATCCCCGCGGGCTGGAGCCTGGAAGGGGCCGCCCCGCTTGCCTGGCTCAGCCAGGAACTCAGCCTCACCGGAGTGGTTGGCGACGCCAGCGGTGCTTCTGCAGCCCTGGGAGCCCAACTTTTTGACCGGTTGGTGGCAGGTTGGCAACACCGCTTCGAAACCCTGCTGGCCAGCCCCTGGCCAGGTCTAGGGACGGTCAGGGTTCGGTAGGGAGTGGTTACAGTCTCCAGATCAGATTCAACAGCGCGGCTGCCATGACAACCCTTGCTCCTGCAAATGTTTCCGAGGCGTTTCCCGCAGACCAACTGCCCGACTTCAGCACTGATACCTACAAGGACGCCTACAGCCGGATCAACGCGATCGTGATTGAAGGCGAGCAGGAGGCTCACGACAATTACATCTCTATCGGTGGGTTGCTCCCCGACCAAGCTGAGGAGCTAGCCAGGCTGGCCCGCATGGAGCTGAAGCACATGAAAGGCTTTACAGCTTGCGCCAACAACCTCGGCGTCACTGCTGACATGCCATTTGCTAAGGAGTTCTTCTCGCCTTTGCACAACAACTTTCAGAAGGCTTTAGCTGAAGGCAAGGTCACAACCTGTCTTTTGATTCAAGCCATTTTGATTGAAGCATTTGCGATTTCGGCGTATCACATCTATATCCCTGTAGCCGACCCCTTCGCACGCAAGATCACCGAAGGCGTAGTCAAAGATGAATACACCCATCTTAATTATGGTCAGGAATGGCTCAAAGCCAACCTTGAAACCGTACGAGAAGAGCTGGAGCAGGCAAACCGGGAAAACCTGCCCTTGGTGCGCAAGATGCTCGAGCAAGTAGCCGGAGACGCGGCTGTTCTGCAAATGGACCAGGAGGATTTGATGGCCGATTTCCTCACCTCCTATCAGGAGGCTCTGCTCGAAGTGGGCTTCACCTCCAGGGAGATCGCCAAAATGGCAGCTGCTGCATTGATCGGCTGAAGCCAGCGTGCCAGGCGTGTCGTGGCAAGATGTAGCGTCCGCGACATCCTCTGGGGTTGCCCATGTTCGGCCTGATCGGTCACTCCACAAGTTTCGAGGCTGCCCGTGAAAAGGCTCGCACTCTTGGCTTTGAGGAGTTTGCCGAAGGTGACCTCGACGTTTGGTGTAGTGCCCCTCCCCAATTGGTGGAGCATCTTCAGGTCACCAGCGCTACAGGCAAGACCATAGAAGGGGCCTACATCGACTCCTGTTTCGTGCCAGAAATGCTGAGCCGGTTTAAAACCGCTCGCCGCAAGGTGCTCAGCGCCATGGAGCTTGCCCAAAAAAATGGGATCGATATCACCGCTTTGGGCGGCTTTACCTCGATCATTTTTGAAAATTTCAACCTGCTCAAGGAGCAGCAAATCCGCTCCACCACCTTGGAATGGGAGCGATTCACTACCGGAAACACCCACACCGCCTGGGTGATTTGTCGCCAAGTGGAAACCAATGCCCCCAAGCTCGGTATCGATCTGAGCCAAGCACGGGTCGCAGTCATCGGGGCTACCGGGGATATCGGCAGCGCTGTATGCCGTTGGCTTAGCCTGCGCACTGGGGTCAAGGAGCTTTTATTGGTCGCCCGCCAGCCCCAACCCTTGCTTGACCTCCAGCAGGAGCTGGGCGGCGGCCGGATCCTCAAGCTAGAAGAGGCCCTACTGGAAGCAGATGTGGTGGTTTGGGTGGCCAGCTTGCCCCAAACGCTGAGCATCGATGCTGCCAGCCTTAAGTCGCCCTGCCTGATGATCGACGGCGGCTACCCGAAAAACCTCGACACCAAGGCCAGTGGCGACGGCATCCATGTATTGAAGGGCGGCATCGTTGAGTTTTTCAGCGATATCACCTGGCAAATGATGGAAATGGCTGAAATGGACAACCCCAAACGTCAGATGTTTGCCTGTTTCGCCGAAGCCATCCTGCTGGAGTTCGAAGGTATCCACACCAACTTCAGCTGGGGGCGCAACAACATCAGCCTCGACAAGATGGATCTGATCGGTGCCGCTTCCCTGCGCCATGGCTTCCAGGCCTTGGGGCTATCCACCCAGATCGATCCCACCCCAGCCCTGACTACCGCCTGAATACCTTTCGTCCCCTTGCCCATCCCCGCCATGGCCCGCCGCGCCTTGCTGGAGTTCGAAAAACCCCTCGTTGAGCTCGAAGAGCAGATCGAGCAAATCCGCCAGCTGGCTCGCGACTCGGAGGTGGATGTTAGTCAGCAGCTGCTGCAGCTCGAGACCCTGGCCACCAGACGTCGCAAAGACATCTTCGACGCCCTGACGCCCTCCCAGAAGATCCAGGTGGCCCGCCACCCCCAGCGGCCCAGCACCCTGGACTACATCCAGGTAATTACTGATGAGTGGCTGGAGCTGCATGGCGACCGCCGTGGCAGTGACGACCGGGCCCTAGTGGGTGGGGTTGGCAGGATCGGTGAGCAGGGGGTGGTGCTGCTCGGACATCAAAAAGGCCGCGACACCAAGGAAAACGTCGCCCGCAACTTCGGCATGGCATCCCCAGGCGGCTATCGCAAGGCGATGCGCCTGATGGAGCATGCCGATCGCTTTCGCCTGCCGATCTTGAGTTTCATCGATACGCCGGGTGCCTACGCGGGGGTACTGGCCGAGGAGCAGGGTCAGGGTGAAGCGATCGCCGTCAATCTGCGTGAGATGTTCCGGCTGCGGGTGCCGATTCTTGCCACGGTGATCGGCGAAGGCGGATCTGGTGGCGCCCTAGGCATCGGCGTAGCCGACAGGCTGCTGATGTTCGAGCACAGCGTTTACACGGTGGCTAGCCCAGAAGCCTGCGCCTCGATCCTGTGGCGGGACGCAGGCAAGGCCTCCACTGCAGCTGAGGCTCTCAAGATCACAGGCCCCGATCTGCTGAAGCTCGGCATTGTTGACCTGGTGTTGCCCGAGCCTTCCGGCGGCAACCACTCCGCTCCTCTGCAGGCAGCTGAAACCCTGAAATCTGCCCTACTCGAGCAACTCAGCGAACTGCAGGGCCTAAGTGAATCCCAATTGATCGAGCAGCGCTACGCCAAATTTCGCCGCATGGGAAGGGTGCTCGACAGCGAGTCCCCAGCTGCCTCCCCCAGCTCTTAAGATTTGCTTTATGTCCCATTGCCTCCCTGAAACTGTCTTTGCCTGATTCAGCACCTGTTGCTCTGATCACCGGCGCCTCCCGAGGCATAGGTGCCGCAGCAGCCCACAAGTTTGCCGCTGCCGGCTACGACTTACTCTTGCTGGCCAGGAGCTCTGCCGACCTCGCGTCGCTCACAACGGCCCTAAAGCCCACTGGCAGGAGAGTCGAATCCATTGGCCTCGATCTGGCAGAGCCAGCGTCTATTGCTCCCGGATTGGCAGACCTCTGCAACCGAGGCCTCACCCCTACGGTTGTGATTAACAATGCCGGCGTTGCTTATACGGGCTCCCTGGCAGAGATGCCCCTAGAGCAATGGCAACGGTTGATGCAGCTGAATCTCAGTGCTGTATTTCAGGTCTGCCAGTCGCTGCTACCGCGACTCAGGCAGGCTGG
Source organism: Cyanobium usitatum str. Tous (assembly GCF_963920485.1). Classification (NCBI taxonomy): domain Bacteria; kingdom Bacillati; phylum Cyanobacteriota; class Cyanophyceae; order Synechococcales; family Prochlorococcaceae; genus Cyanobium; species Cyanobium usitatum. The sequence continues at coordinate 1,271,840 of NZ_OY986431.1, forward strand.
CGGCGGACAGATCATCAATGTCAACAGCCATGCAGCCCACCAAGCCTTCCCCGACTGGGGCGCTTACTGCGTCAGCAAGGCCGCTCTCCTCGCCCTCAGCCGATGCCTGGCAGTCGAAGAACGCCCCTTTGGCATACGGGTGAGCACCCTCACCCTAGGTGCGGTGAATACGCCTCTCTGGGAGAGCGAAAACGTCCACAGCACGTTCGATCGCCGTGCCATGCTTGACGTTGAAAGGGCATCTGAAGCCCTGCTGTACTTGGCCCAACAGCCAGCCACCTCAGTGGTGGAAGATCTCACCCTCATGCCGGCCACCGGCGCGCTTTGAGCCCTCCTATGACTTCCACCCTGCCCTCCAGCATTCCTTCGCGCACCATTACGCCCGATTCAGCTCCCCTGCCCATAAGTTTGCGCATCCGTGAGCGTCTTGACGCGGCAGGAGTTGCTTACCTTGCAAACGACAACATCGCTGACCACCTGCGCGATGGTGAGCTTGAGCAATTGGAGATTGAGGTAGCGGGCAAGGTTCGCGAATTGCTGCGTAGTCTCGTCATTGATATAGATAAAGATCACAACACCGAGGAGACAGCGGAGCGTGTCGCCCGGATGTACCTACACGAAGTCTTTAAGGGGCGCTATTACGAGCAGCCCAAGATCGCCAGCTTTCCAAATGTCAAAAAGCTGGATGAAATTTATACGGTTGGTCCCATTACCGTTCGTTCAGCCTGCTCTCACCACTTGGTGCCCATTCTGGGGAATTGTTGGATTGGCATCAAGCCTGGCGATCGGGTAATTGGTCTATCCAAGTTTTCCAGGGTTGCTGACTGGGTATTCTCAAGGCCCCATATTCAGGAAGAAGCTGTAATGATCTTGGCCGATGAGATCGAGCGTCTCTGCGAGCCCCAGGGTCTAGCGATTTTGGTTAAAGCCCAGCACTACTGCATGAAGTGGCGTGGTGTGAAGGAGCCCCAAACCAGCATGGTCAATTCTGTGGTGCGGGGAGATTTCCGCATAGATCCAAGCCTCAAGGCTGAATTCTTCGAGCTGGTTAAGCAGCAGGAGTGCATGCTTTCCACCTAAAGCGAAAGCCTTGGTCGAAAGCCTTAGGTAGAAAGCCATCTTCCCCCGCAAGCCAACCTCAGGGTTGACTTCCAATTGGTCCAATGGCCGGCGAAACCTGCCGGCTAGAGCCCCCGCCTTGGGCTGGCACCGCTACCACCACCATTACCTGGGCTGATACGTCTTGAAGCTGCAAGACGTAGCTGGGCCCTGCTGCACCTTCAATCAGCAGCCACTGGTTGGCACCCGGGCTACGCCGGTACCAGTGAAACGCCGAGGCTGGTAATGCGGCCAGTACGTCGGCGACGGCAGTGGCCTGCAGTACTGCCCCCTGAACGGCTTCACCCTGCAGCACCAGCTGCTGCAAACCATTGATCTGCTGCTGAACAGCACTCTCCTGTTGCAGATCCGTATTGATCTGCTGGCGCAGGGCACGGATCTGAGACTGGGGATCGGCACTCACCCCTGGTACGCAGGAAAGCTGGCCATCCACCAGCTGGCAACCCACCAGGTCCTGGGCCTGGACCGGTGTCAGCAGGGCTAGTCCTAAACCCGAGCCCATGGTCAACGCCAGGGCCCAGTGGGACGGACGAAGAAGGGCAGATCTACGAAACAAACCCATCAAGAAAGGGCAAGACCCACTGATCTTGACTGGGAAGGGCCAGCGAGACCAGCAACCCGTACCGCAGCCACTAGTGCTGCAACCTGATCGAGATCCTTATTCCCTGGGCTTCGCTCCACGCCGCTAGAGGCATCGAGGCCTGTGGGGCCCAGCTGGGTCAGCAGTTCCGGCACCCGCTCGGCCCGAATGCCCCCGGCCAGCCACCAGGGAAGAACTGGCGTAAAACCTTGCAGCCACTCAATCGGGATGCGGTGGCCGGTACCACCCAACTGATCGGGCACCCAGGCATCGAGAAGCAGGGCATCCACCACCGGGGCGTAGTCAACGGCCCGCTGCAGATCCTCCGGCCTGCGAATCCTCAGGGCTTTCCAAATCTCACAGCCCAGGCGGGAGCGCAGCTGGCCGCAGAGCTGGGGTGTTTCGGAGCCGTGCAATTGCACCACAGCATGGCCCTGTCCCAGCTCTAGTTGGGGCCACTGCTGCTCGAGCGGATCGGCCACCACCAGCACCCCGCGGCAGCCAGGCGCCGCGGCCCGCATCGCCGCAAAAAGCGCCGGCCGCTGTTCAGCTTCAAGGAAACGAGGCGAGCCCGGCACCCCGATCACGCCGATCGCATCCACCCCCAGTTGAGCCACCGCTGCGGCCTGGGCCGGATCCCGTAAGCCACAGATCTTCAGCAGGGGGGGCGCCATGGCGAGGGCAAAGGCTGTCACCCCTTTCTAGGATCAGATACCAAGACAGAGGGCAGTGGGAGAAGGCTGGCAAATTTTCAAAATTCGGGGCATCCCCCTACGGATCCACCCCAGTTGGTTTGTGATCTTGGTGCTTGCTACCGCGGCCTTCCAACAGCACTACAGCCTCACCCTCAAGGATCCGATGAGCAGCGCGGTGCTCTGGAGCCTGGGCTTGGTTACGGCAATGTTGCTGTTCGTTTCGGTGCTCCTGCACGAATTGGGCCACTCCCTGGTGGCCCTGGCCCAGGGGGTGGAGGTGCGCAGCATCACCTTGTTCCTGCTTGGCGGAGTGGCCAGCGTGGAGCGCGAGTGCAGCACCGCCCGCGGCGCCCTGCTGGTGGCAGCTGCTGGGCCGGCCGTAAGCCTGGTACTGGGCGTGGGCCTGCTGGCAGCGACCCATCCAGCCGCCCATCTCTCGCCCCTGCTGGGCGCCATGGTTTCAGAACTGGGCACGCTCAACATGGTGCTGGCCCTGTTCAACCTGCTGCCCGGCCTACCGCTGGATGGGGGCCTGATTGTGAAGGCCCTGGTGTGGCAGGCCAGCGGTAGCCAGCGGCGCGGCGTGGAAGTGGCCAACAGCTGCGGGCGCTTCCTTTCCCTGCTGGCCATTGGCATGGGCACCGTGCTGCTGCTGCGCGGAGGGGGGCTCAGCGGCGCCTGGTTGATGCTGCTGGGCTGGTTTGGACTTGGGGCCTCGCGCAATCAGCGCCAAATGCTCGCCCTGCAGCAAACCCTCAACGAACTAAAAGTACGGGATGCGGCTGGGCGGCGATTTCGGGTGCTGGAGGCGGCAGGTCGGTTGCGGGAACTAAGCCAGATGCGCGTCTCCCAAGCCAGCGAGGTCGACCAGGGCGACTGGCTGCTGGTGTGCGATCGCGGCCGCTGGCAGGGCTTCATCGACGACAAGCCGCTGCAGCAACTGCCAGTGCAGCGTTGGGATACGGACAGCATCGGCGACCACATCCAGCCCCTCTCGAGCCTGCCCTCCATCCGGGAGTCGGCACCGCTGTGGCAAGCGGTGCAGCAACTCGAGGACAGCGGCCGCAACCGCCTGCTGGTGCTAAGCCCCGCCGGACTCCCCTGCGGCACCATCGAACGCCCCGAGCTCGGCGAGGCGGTGCTTGCCAAGTTGGGGCTGCGCCTGCCCGCTCCCATGCTTGAGGCGGCCCGTCGCCAAGGCACCTATCCACTCGGCCTGGCCCTAGCCCAGGTGGTGCGCTCAATGGTGGCCTCTGGTGAAGCAAGCGAAGAGGGGCCGGCCAACGCCAGCAAGTAACTGGCCTCCGTCGCTGCAATCCGTTCCCATTCCTCGCTGCTGAGGGGGATGGTCCTGTTACCGGCAGCCGCCGCAGGCAGCTCAGCTTGGGCCGATTGGATCAAACGCAGCTCCAGCTCAGCGCGGTCTACGGGCAGAACTGGCAAGTCGGGTGGTGGCCCGCCGAACACCAGCTTCCATAAATCGGCGGGGGGCTCCAAAAGAATCGAGCCGTGCTGCAGCAGGCAGCCGCGGCGCCAGAGCTGGGCGCTGCCAACCCGCTTGACGCCGCTGGCATGGCCTAGATCGGCGGCCGTACTGGTAGCAAAGCAGCTGCTGGGTTGCTGGCTGGCAGCCTGGCGGCCTGGCTGCAATGGCAGGCCCAACGCAGCAAAGCTATTGACCAGCCAGCCGCAAGCGCGGCCGTACGTCTGCAAACGCGACAGGGGGGGATCAGGCCACACCAGGGCGTAGGTGAGCTCTCCGGCGTGGAGCACGGCACGGCCGCCACTGGGTCGCCGCACCAAATCGATCACCCCGGCTGCTGCCAGCTCCTGCCAATGGGGTTCTATGCAGCGCTGGTGAAATCCCAGCGACAGGGTCGGGCGCTGCCAGGAGTAGAGCCGAAAGGCCGGTTCCCGTTGGTCCAGCAGCAGGCTATCTATCGCCATCTGCCTGGTTCCCGGATGGCAGCTGCTGGGCAACAGCCGCATGGCTGGCATGGGAGATGCTGGAGAGTGATCCATTGCACCAGGTTGCCCGGATGTTGTGGAGCCTGCTGCCCTATCTGCCCCTGGGCCTGCTTGCTGGTCTGCTGTCAGGAGTGCTGGGCATCGGCGGTGGGCTGGTGTTTTCACCCCTATTGCTGCTAGCCGGACTTGATCCGCACCAGGCCCTGGCCACCAGCACCCTGGCGATCGTGCCCACCACCCTCGGTGGAACCTGGGCCCACCTGCGCAACCGCAGCCTTCCCTGGCGCGGGGGCCTGGCGATTGTGCTTGGGGCAGGCCTTGGTGCAGGCCTGTTCAGCCGGGTTGGGCTGGTGCTGAATGGCTGGATGTTGCTCGCATTGCAGGCGTTGATGTACGGAGGGCTGGCCTTGAGCTTTAGCCCCCCGTCGGCGCAGTCCGCCATCGATACCCCCAGCTTAAAGCTGGGGGGTTTGGCAGCCACGGGCATGGTCGCAGGCATGGCCACCGGCTTGCTCGGACTCGGGGGTGGACTGGTGATGGTTCCCCTGATGGTGCAGCTGATGCAGGTGCCAATTCACCTGGCAATCCGCTTCAGCACCCTGGCGGTGCTCATCTCGGCCACAGTCGCCTCAACCACCTTCCTGCTAGATGGCCGTGCGCTGCTGCCGATCGGCATGCTCTTAGGGGGCACAGCAGCTGTTGCCGCCCGCTGGTCGGCCGCCCGACTGGATCGGGTCAGCGACGGTCAGCTGACGGGGCTGCTGCGGGCTTTAACCCTCCTACTTGCGCTGGACAGCGGCCGCAGGGCCCTGACACTGCTACTGAGCCGCCCCGGCTGAAAGGGGCGCCCAGAAGCTTACGTCTAGCTCATAGCCAAGCACCGCTGCCATCTGACCTAACCCCTGGCGGCAACTCAAGCCGTGCAGGCGCGCCCAGGCGTCAAGGCTGAAAAGCCTGTGGGTGATCCAAAGCTCCAGGGACTCGGGGGCAAAACGGATCCCCTCCGTGCGGCTGAATTGGTGGGGCAGCACCATCGCCACGTGGCGGGTGAGTTGGCCGCCGCCGCGCTCCAGCAACAGGGGCAGCCAGGGAGCTTCCGCATCGGCCCGCAGGGACCAAAGCCGCAACTCGGCGATTTCCGACAGCTCCCGGGGGTCGTCGTCGGCACGGGGCCAATTGAAGTGAAGCTCCAGGGAACCAGCCTGCTGGACAAGGGCGTCAGGGCTAAGGCTTAACCAGGGCTGGAGAGCTGCAAGATCCAACTGGCGGATCTGGCTCTCGGAAATCTCCACAGGGGCCATCAAGAGCTGTGACAGCAGGGCGGGACAAGCTGGACCGTAGCCACCTAAGGGCAAAGAATGGGGCGAATCAAGTTGCTTGCTGCCCTCCCATGGTTTCCACTCTCAGCCAGGCCGAAGTGCTGATTGCCCTGGTGGTGGCCGCCCATGCGGGCGTGCTGGCCGTACGCCTCTGCTTCAGCCTTTACAAAGCCTGAGAAGGTGGCGAATACTTGCCGGCAAGTATTACCCCTTGGCAAGAGGGGTCTCGCCAGCTAGAAGCGTCTAGGCCCCAGCGGGGTTTGATCACTCGTTGCCCCCATGCCGCCTCTCGCTCCAACCAGCTCTAAGGCCAGGCAAAAACCGCCCTTGCGGCGAGAGAGGCAGCCGCGTTCTGGCGCCCAGTCCAAGCCTGCCTCGCTTTCCAAACCGGCCTCTCAGCCCAATCCCCAGATAATTTCTGGCGGCGAAGCCGCCGCACTGCAGGCCCTCTCAAGTGAGCGGCAGGAAATGCTCTGCAGTGTGATCGGCCTGGCTCTCAAGATTGGCCTAGTTGTGGTCGCTGGCGTCAGCCTGGTGCGCCTTGCCTCCGCTTATCAGGAGCGGATGGAGCGCCAGGGTGAGCTCTCGGCGGTGCTGGACCTTGAACGGGCCAAACTCTCCAAAGCACGCGAACGCTTTGACCATCTCTTCATGGTGGAAGGGGAGCAGCGGCTAATCCGCGAGCAAAATCAGTGGATTGCCCCCAATCGCCTGCGGGTGGTTTGGCAGCAGGCCACCCCGTAGGTTGGGACCCCTGTCTCAACTCACTTGATGGCCGCAACAGCAGCCGCCGGAACGGTTTTGATCACCGGCACCACCTCAGGGGTGGGCCTCAATGCCGCCAGTGCCCTTGCCAAACGCGGCTGGCATGTGGTGACGGCCAACCGTGATCCCGTTAAAGCCGCTGCTGCCGCAGCCAGCCTGGGGATTCCTCCAGATCAGCTCAGTCATTTGCGTTTTGACCTCGGCGATCTCGACAGCGTTCGGGTGGGAGTTGAAACTTTGGTGGCGTCCCTGGGTCGCCCCTTAGATGCCCTAGTGATCAATGCGGCTGTCTACAAACCACGCCTTAAGCAGCCCGAGCGCTCCCCGCAGGGCTACGAAATATCGATGGCCACCAATCACCTGGGGCACTTTTTACTGATTCAGTTACTGCTGGGCAACCTGCAGCGCTCCAGCCACCCCTCGCGGCGGGTGGTGATTCTCGGCACCGTGACGGCCAACTCCAAGGAATTGGGCGGCAAGATTCCGATCCCAGCTCCAGCGGATCTAGGCGACTGTGCTGGCTTCAAGGCCGGATTCCAGGCCCCTATCGCAATGGCCAACGGCAAGGCCTTCAAACCTGGCAAGGCCTACAAAGACAGCAAGCTCTGCAACATGATCACGACCCAGGAGCTGCATCGTCGTCTGCACGCAAGCACCGGCATCGTGTTCAGCTCGCTATACCCAGGTTGCGTTGCCGACTCGCCCCTTTTCCGTAGTACGCCGCGGGCGTTTCAGACAATTTTTCCTTGGTTCCAGAAAAATATCACCGGCGGATATGTAAGCCAGGCATTGGCAGGAGAGCGGGTGGGCCAGGTGGTGGCCGATCCAGATTTTTCCGCCTCAGGTGTGCACTGGAGCTGGGGCAATCGCCAAACCAAAGGGGGCTTGCAATTCAGCCAGGAGCTCTCCGACAAGGCCAGCAACCCCGAAACGGCGCAGACCTTGTGGGAGGAATCAATGAAGCTGGTGGGGCTGACGCCGGTCTAGAAGCGGCGGCGGAAGGCATCGTCGCTGCGGCTGGATGCATCCTCAGCGAGGCTCAATTTCCAGACGTTGCGGCTGAGGCGGCGGGCCTTGAGGCCACCTCGCTCGACCGTTTCACTGGTGGGGCGGGCCCCAAGCAGCTGACTCACCTCGGAAGTGCTGAGCGGTGCCCCGGTCTGGACGGCCAACTGGGTGAGCTCGAGCCGTTGGCGCAAAGCAGCCAGATCGGCCTGGCCACCGTCTTCTGCCTCAGACCAAAGCCAGGGCAGGTCGTGGGCCGAACCGGCCATCTTCTGCATCAAGCCCATACCGATGAAAGCCAGTGCTTGCTCCGGCTTGACTCCCTGGGCCGCGGCCTGGGCCATCCATTCAGGCATCGCAGCACTGTTGACAGTGTCCCCGGCAGGCATGGGTTCGGCCTGGGCAGCCTGGCTGCGAGTGGAGCTGGAAGCGGTGCGGCGGGTGGCCATGGACGTCCCCTGAACGTTGCGCGGACGGTACCGGCTCAGCCGAAATGGGCAAGGGGCAGGGGGCTTCAGGGTTAAGATCCAGCCGCAGCAAAGCCGATGTGAGGGCTAGCTGTTCGAAGGATTTTCCCTTGCCATCCCGCCTTCCCTCCCGAGACGAACTGGCGCTGCGCCGGCGTCGGGAGATGGCGCTTGGCTCGAGCTCCAGTAGCGGCACCCAGATCACTGGCACCCAGGTGGGTAGAGACAGCTCGGGCGCCAGTTGTGTGATTACCACCGACAGCGAGGGCTCCCGGCTGGCACGCCAATCCAGCCATGTGCAGTCGATTGAGCTGCGCACATACGTATTTCTTGATTCGCTGCAGCCCCAGCTAGCTGCCTATATGGGGACTGTTAGCCAGGGCTTCCTGCCCATACCTGGTGACGCCTGCTTGTGGCTGGAGGTATCGCCTGGCATGGCTGTGCACCGGGTGACCGACATAGCCCTCAAGGCCAGCACGGTGCGGCTTGGCCAGATGATCGTGGAGCGAGCCTTCGGCTCCTTGGCGCTCTACCACCGCGACCAGAGCAACGTGCTCCACTCCGGCGACGTGGTGCTCGAGGCCATCGGCAGCCGGGTGGAGCTCCGCAGCCGTTGCGAGGTCAGCTGGACTGAGATCATCCGGGCCATCACCCCTGACCACGCCGTGTTGATCAACCGGCAGAACAGGCGCGGATCGATGATTCAAGCTGGCATGAGCATGTTCATCCTGGAAACCGAGCCCGCCGGTTACGTGCTGATCGCAGCCAATGAGGCAGAAAAGGCTTCCAACATCACTGTTGTGGACGTAAAAGCTGTTGGCGCCTTTGGCCGTTTAACCCTGGCGGGGCGGGAGGGTGATGTGGAGGAGGCCGCCGCCGCTGCGATGCGGGCTATCAGTCACATCAACAACAAGGCCAGCTGAGCCAGGGCCTTGATCTGGCAGTTGAGCATTAGTTGCTCAACTCCAGCAGGCGGAGCAATTCTGGGGCGAGCGCCCGAGCTGCCTTGCCGCGGCTGCCGAGCTTGGCCTTGAGGTGGGGGCCCATCTGGGCGTAGGAGCAGCCTGCCTCGCGCACATAAAAAAGGCTGTCGTAACCAGGGCCATGACCCTGGGGAGCGCGCAATATCTGGCCGCGGCAGATCCCCTCAGACTCCGCCCTGGTGGTGCCGGATGGATCGGCCAGGGCCATGGCGCTGCGGAAGCTGGCTCCCCGATAAAGGCTGTCGCCCAGTTCGTTCAACAGACGGTGAATCCGCTCGTGGTCGCTGGGGGCGTAGCGGGCCGAAAAAATACCCGGAGCTCCATCCAGTGCATCCACCTCAATGCCTGAGTCGTCGGCGAGGGCCCAGTGGCCGGTGAGGCGGGCAACAGCCTCGGCTTTGAGACGGGCGTTAGCGAGGTAGGTCGCCCCGGTTTCCTCAATCTCCAGACCGGACGGCTGGGGAAGCACATCCAGCTCAACCAGCTCAAGCATCGCGCCGATTTCGGCCACCTTGTGGGGGTTGCCACTGGCGACGACCAGGATCGGCATTCAGCAGGAATCGGGGCAAGTCATTGTCCCCCAATGAGGTGTCGATTTCGGCTCCAGCTTGCCAAGACCGAATCCCTGGCTGTCATTTCCTGCAGCAGACCTACGGTTGGTAGACGCCTTGGCCCCCGCCTGATTGGGTTCCAGGGGTAACCGATGGACCCAAGCCTGATTCTGCAGAACCTGGTCAGCCCGCCGGTGCTGTTTTTTTTCCTTGGCGTGACCGCCGTACTGGTGGGATCGGATTTGGAAATCCCAGCCCCAATCCCAAAGCTGTTCTCCCTCTATTTGTTGCTCGCCATCGGTTTCAAAGGTGGCTTGGAGCTGCAGCACAGCGGGCTCGGTGGCCAGGTGCTGCCCACAATCGCCGCCGCCATGGCGATGTCGCTACTGGTGCCGCTCTACAGCTATCTGGTACTGAAAACCAGGCTGGATGGCTTTAACGCCGCCGCCATCGCCGCCACCTACGGATCGATCAGTGCGGTGACCTTCATCACGGCCGAGAGCTTTCTGGAAACCCAGAACCTGCCCTTCGATGGCTTCATGGTGGCTGCCCTGGCCCTGATGGAATCGCCGGCCATCATTGTGGGTCTGCTGCTGGTCAAATTGGCAGCCCCTAGCCAGCAAGCAGCTGGACCGAAGATGGGCTGGAGCTCGGTGCTGCGAGAGTCATTTTTAAATAGCTCGGTATTTCTGCTGGTCGGGAGTCTGGCGATTGGCTTATTGGTCGCAGCATTCAGCCCAGCCAGCATCGAGAAAATGCTGCCATTCACCGACAAACTTTTTTATGGAGCCCTCAGCTTCTTCCTGTTGGACATGGGGATCGTGGCGTCCCAACGGATCCGAGATTTACGACAAGCGGGAGCCTTTCTGATCGGCTTTTCGGTGCTGATGCCACTTTTCAATGCCCTAGTGGGCACCCTGCTCGCCCGAGGCTTGGGCCTCGGACCTGGTAATGCCCTGCTGTTTGTGGTGCTGTGCGCTAGCGCCTCCTACATCGCGGTACCAGCAGCGATGCGGATGACAGTGCCGCAGGCCAATCCCAGTTTGTATATATCGACAGCTCTGGGAGTCACCTTTCCCTTCAACATCATTGTTGGCATCCCCCTCTACATGGCCATGATTAACGCCCTGCTTCCCGCTGCCGGATAAATCAATGAAACGCCTCGAACTGATCCTCAGCGAGCGGGAGTTGGATGCGGTGATCCAGGCAATGGAAACAGCGGGTGTGCCCGGTTATTCCGTCGTCAGACACGTCACCGGCAAGGGTCCGCATGGCTCCGTGTCCGAGGGCATGGAATTCAGCGGTCTAGGCGCAAATGCCCATGTGATCGTGTTCTGCGAAGCGGATTTGCTGAATGGATTGCGCGCAGCCCTGCACCCCCTTTTGACCTACTACGGCGGAGTGGCGTACGTAACAGACGCAGAGACCCTCTAGATGCTGGGCAAGCAAATTTTGTTCAAAACGAGATAAGCGGGGCCGAAACCCCTTGCCAGCACTACAACGGCAAGCATTACCTAACGTTTTGTGATGCACTGATCAGCCTGCCTTATCTAAAGGCGACGCAACAGTGATGGTCGGTTCCGGCCAAATGGCTTGACGGGGGGTTTGGCTGCCGACCATGGTTGCGAGCGAACATTCAACCCCACCTCCACCAGGAGCAGGTAATGGCAACTGAATCCATGGGCATCGCCCTAGGCATGATCGAAACTCGGGGGCTGGTGCCCGCGATCGAGGCGGCTGACGCCATGACCAAGGCCGCCGAAGTGCGCCTTATCGGTCGTGAATTCGTCGGTGGCGGCTACGTCACCGTGATGGTGCGCGGAGAAACCGGCGCCGTCAACGCAGCTGTGCGCGCCGGGGCCGATGCCTGCGAGCGCGTTGGCGACGGTCTTGTGGCCGCGCACATCATTGCTCGCCCACACCGCGAAGTGGAGCCTGCCTTGGGCAACGGCAACTACGCCGGTCAGAAGGACTGAGTTGACCAACGTCTGAGGCGTTAACCAACCCATTTCCCTTACCGACCCAACCGGAGAATCATTCATGGCTAAGAAGTACGAATCCGGGGTCAAGGAGTACCGCGACACGTATTGGACTCCTGATTACATCCCCCTCGACACCGATCTGCTGGCGTGCTTCAAATGCACCGGCCAGGAAGGCGTCCCCCGCGAAGAAGTTGCCGCTGCTGTGGCCGCTGAATCCTCAACCGGCACCTGGTCCGCCGTGTGGTCCGAGCTCCTCACCGACCTCGACTTCTACAAAGGCCGCTGCTACCGCATCGAAGACGTTCCTGGCGACAAGGAAGCCTTCTATGCCTTCATTGCCTATCCCCTCGACCTGTTCGAAGAAGGCTCCATCACCAACGTGTTGACCTCCTTGGTCGGCAACGTGTTCGGCTTCAAGGCCCTGCGCCACCTGCGTCTGGAAGACATCCGCTTCCCGATGGCGTTCATCAAAACCTGCATGGGTCCCCCGAACGGCATCGTGGTTGAGCGCGACCGTATGAACAAGTACGGCCGTCCTCTCCTGGGCTGCACCATTAAGCCGAAGCTCGGCCTGAGCGGTAAGAACTACGGCCGGGTTGTCTATGAGTGCCTACGCGGCGGTCTGGACTTCACCAAAGACGACGAAAACATCAACTCCCAACCTTTCCAGCGTTGGCAGAACCGTTTCGAGTTCGTTGCTGAAGCAACCAACTTGGCGCAACAGGAAACAGGCGAGAAGAAGGGGCACTACCTCAACTGCACCGCTGCAACTCCTGAAGAGATGTATGAGCGCGCCGAGTTCGCTAAAGAACTGGGCCAGCCCATCATCATGCACGACTACATCACTGGTGGCTTCACCGCTAACACCGGTCTTGCCAAGTGGTGCCGTAAGAACGGCATGCTGCTGCACATTCACCGTGCAATGCACGCTGTGATTGACCGCCATCCCAAGCACGGTATCCACTTCCGAGTGCTGGCCAAGTGCCTGCGTCTCTCCGGTGGTGACCAGCTGCACACCGGCACGGTGGTCGGCAAGCTGGAGGGCGACCGCCAGTCGACCCTCGGCTATATCGACCAACTGCGCGAATCCTTCGTCCCCGAAGATCGCAGCCGCGGCAACTTCTTCGACCAAGACTGGGGCTCCATGGGCGGCGTGTTCGCCGTGGCCTCCGGCGGTATCCACTGCTGGCACATGCCCGCACTGGTTGCCATTTTTGGCGACGACTCCGTGTTGCAGTTCGGTGGTGGTACCCACGGTCACCCCTGGGGTTCGGCTGCTGGTGCTGCTGCTAACCGCGTGGCTCTCGAAGCCTGCGTAAAAGCCCGTAACGCCGGTCGTGAAATCGAGCGCGAAGGCCGCGACATCCTTCTGGAAGCAGCGAAGCACAGCCCTGAGCTAGCTATCGCCCTGGAGACCTGGAAGGAAATCAAGTTCGAGTTCGACACCGTCGACAAGCTCGACACCTGAAATCTCCAGTCTGAGTTGGTGAGTGGGGCAAGCAATTTGCCTACTCACCTGCCAGAACGGAATATTCAGAACTTGAGATTAAATTAATCTCTGCGAACGAGATTAAGAGCCTTTTGTACAAGGTTCAAACATTCCATCCACATAAGGATCCCCATGCCTTTCAAGAGCACCGTGGGTGACTATCAAACAGTCGCCACCCTGGAGACATTCGGCTTCCTACCGCCGATGACCCAGGACGAGATTTACGATCAAATCGCTTACATCATTGCCCAGGGTTGGAGCCCGCTCGTTGAGCATGTCCATCCCAGCAACTCCATGGCGACCTACTGGTCCTATTGGAAGCTTCCCTTCTTTGGCGAGAAGGATCTGGGTGTGATCGTGAACGAGCTTGAGTCTTGTCACCGCGCCTACCCCGACCACCACGTTCGCTTGGTGGGCTACGACGCTTATACCCAAAGCCAGGGTTCCTGCTTCGTGGTATTCGAAGGACGCTGATCCCAGCCCTTCCGGGGCTCGCGCCATTGACCTGGGCCCCAACCCCTTTCCTCTGCTGGCTAGTTCGCGCTGCGGACTGGTCGGCACCTTTTCAGATATTCCATTCGACGGGCGGACATGGCCAGCACATCCAGCCGGGAAGCAGCTCTGGAGCGCCGCAGGGCTCTCACCAACGGCGGCAAAAAAGCCGCCAGCCGGTTCACCTCCGGTGCGAGCCGTGTGCGCTCGGTTGAAGACGCTCGCCCCACCCGCACAGCCGCAGCGCAAGAGTCCTCAGCATCGGTGGCCAAGGCCGCTCCAGTTGCTGCCCCGCCTGTGAACGCCCGGGCGGCTGCCTCCCACCGCAGCCTTGCTGCACCCACCGGCTCCAGCCGGACCACCCAGGCCCGTCCAATCGCAAATCCCAGTAGAGATTTGGTGCTTGCCCGACGGGAAGCCCTTTCCAAACGTGGCAAACGTGCCGATACCTCAAGCGACCGCACACGCACGGACCTGGCAAAAATTGAATCAAAAGTCCAAGCGCCAGTAGCGGAAGCAAAGTGCAAGTGTCAAGGCGAGACCGCTGCTGCACCGGCCCAATTGAGCCTCAGTAACCGCTCTAGCAATACAAGTGGAAGTGGTGGAGATCGCCGTGCCACAGCCAAGCGCCTCTCCCAACTAGATCCCAGCCGGGCCCTTGTGCTCGCCCGGAGAGAAGCTCTCTCCAAGCGTGGCAAATCAGCTAATGCCCCTAAGAGCACTACAGCTGCTTCGATATCCCGCCAAGGCAATCCTGATATGAGCGCCCGCGAACTTTCCCAGAAGGTGCGTGAACTGCGGGCCAAGGTTGGTAGCGCTGGTTCCAGCAGAGTCGCTGGCACCCGCCCCTCCGGCCCAAACCGCCACGGAGCCAAACAAGCAGCCGCCGCAGAAGCCCACTGGAAAGTGGGAGTGAGCGAAACCAGCTCTGGTCAGGTGGTTACCGGAACCCAGGCCAATCGCTCAGAGAAAACCACTGGTAACGAAGCCGCTACCTGCCGCGCCATTACGGGCACCGAATATCTAGGCGCCGAGGTGTTCCAGGCCTTCTGTCAGAGCGGTCCAGTGGCAAGTCAACCTGCCAAGGTGCGCGTCAGCGCCACTACCCATGGCAACCGGGTCACTGGTAATGAGGTTGGTCGCTCTGAAAAGGTGACCGGCGATGAGCCCGGAACCTGCAAAAACGTCACCGGCACCGAATACGTTTCCGCCAATCAGTCAGCAGCCTTCTGCGGCACCTCCAGCCCCAGCCCTAGCCCACGCAAGGTTGGACGCAGCCAGACCGAGGGAGGTCAGGCAGTTTCAGGTGTGATGGTTGGTCGCTCAAGCCTTGTCACTGGTGACGAACCCGGCTCGGGTAAGCAGCTCACCGGCTCCCAGTACATATCCGATCAAGGCCAGGTGACTGGACGGGCCCCTACCAAGGTTGCAAGCTTGCATACCCTTCGTGGCACGGGCATCACTGGCACCCATGTGGGCCGCAGCGAGCATGTCACCGGTGATGAGCCCGGCAGCTGCCGCATGGTTACTGGTGATGAATACGTCGGCAGCCAGCAATACGCGGATTTCTGCGCCAGCAAGCCCGAGCCAGAGTCTGCCAAGGTGGGCTTCAGCGTCACCAATCGGGCCCAGGTCGTCAGCGGTACCCACACGGGCCGCTCCTCCAATGTCACCGGTGATGAGCCCGGCACCTGCAAGGTCGTAACCGGCACGCCCTACGCCGGCCTTGAGCAGGCAGGGGACTTCTGCAACAGCAAGTCTGTCGCCGAAATCCGTCAGCGCACTCCGGTGCGGGGCTCTAATCGCATGAGTGGCATACAGCCAGGCATTGGCGGTGTCCTCACTGGTGCGGGACGCGGGGCCTGTGAAGCTGTTACTGGCACTCCCTATATCGGTGGCGATCAACTCGCCAAGGTCTGCGGTGCCGCCGCAGCCCAAGACTCCGACTTCCCCCAACCCCTGGCGGGCAGCCAGCCCTGGCAGCAATTCAGCATCCAATCCCCGGCTCGCTCAGCCCAGGTGGGGCGAGAACCAGCCGGGGCGGTAACCGGCACCAGCTACGAGCAGGGCAGCAGGATTACCGGCCCTTTTGACTTGGCCGGTGACATGGTCACCGGCACCGAGCAATTCCGCTTCGACCGTCGCGGCAGCAGCCAAATCGCTCGGGGGCCCATTGAGGTTCCCGTAAGCGTTGACGCCGATGCCCGTCCAACCTCCAGGGTTACCGGCGAAGGCATCTCTGCTGGCTTGAAGATCACTGGTGATGACTGGGATCGGGGTGAACGAGTCACCGGCACCGAGGGGGTTTCAGCCCGGCGCCGCAACCCCACCCGGCCAGGCTCGAAGACCTCGATGCCAGCCGCCCTCCAGCCGAAGCGCAACGAGGAGCGTCCCGAGCCAGTCAGCCGAGTCACCGGTTCTAGCGGCAACACCACAGCCGGCTCCCTGATCACCGTGTCTGGCGGTGCCCGCGGCTGAACCCCTGATGCCCCGACGCCCGCTCGCCACTGCCTATCGCCCGCTGGCTCCGACGGCTCCCCGCCGTCGGCCCGGCGCCGCTGCCGCGAGCGAGCTAGTGGCGACTGGCTTGCATCCGCTTAGCGATGCTCGGCTCAATGGGGTCCTGAGGGCCTACGAAGACCAGGTCAAAGGCGCATTTGATCGCATTGTGCCCTTGCTCAAGCGCCTTTCAGCCCTGCAGCACGAGGCTGATTTCATCGAGCAGGCCCAGTTGCTAGCAAGGGCAGAACTGGGCTTTGAGTTGCCACTGCCCATTCTCGAGAAGGCCTGGGTCAGCCAGCTCGACATGCGCACCTTGTTCGCCTGGTGTGTATTTGAAACCTACGAACAAACCAGCGACTCCTTCTTTCAGCACGACCCCCTGGGAGGCAAGCCTGGCAGTCCCGCTGCCGAAGCCTTCAATGAGTTTCTACTGGCCTGTGGATTTCATCTACTCGACGCAACCCCGTGCGCTGACGGGCGCCTGGCCCATGCCATGGCCTATGCCCTGAGAATTCCATTCAGTTCGGTGCGGCGGCGTTCCCATGCCGGTGCCCTGTTTGACGTCGAAAACACGGTCAACCGCTGGGTCAAAACTGAGCATCGTCGCTACCGGGAAGGTCAGCCCAATTCGGCGCACGATGACACCCGTTACCTCAAGGTGGTGCTTTATCACTTCAGCTCAAAAGATCCACTGCATGAGGGCTGTGCTGCCCACGGCAGTGATGACGCCTTGGCGGCCTCCTGTGGCCTTGCCCGGCTCAAGGATTTCCAGCAGGCCGTCGAAAACAGCTTCTGCTGTGGTGCCTCGGTAGATCTGTTGCTACTAGGCATCGACACAGACACCGACACGATTCGTGTGCATGTGCCGGGCATTGATGGCAGCACCAATCTGGAGAGCTGGCTGGATGCCAAAGCGGCCTATGAGGCCACCCGCCATCTCAATGCGGTTGAGGGCCGGGCCCGCATTCAATCGCTGGTGGAGCAGGCAGCGGCCAGCAGTCCCGACCCGGGCATGGTGAAGCTGATAGCCCGCCTGATCGAGAACAACATCTCCCAGATCGACTATGTGCGCCAGTACCACCGAGGCAGCTACGGAGATGCGGGCCATGCCGAGCGCTTTATCGGTGTGGGCATAGGCTTCAAGGAGATCCACCTGCGCAACCTCACCTACTTCGCCTACATGGACACGGTGGAGGAGGGAGCGCCCGATCTAGATGTAGGCATAAAGATTTTCAAGGGCTTGAACGTTTCTCAGGGCCTGCCTGTGCCAGTGGTATTGCGCTTTGACTACAACGGTCAGGTGCCCGGGGCGAGGCAGCGAGCGATCCGCAATTGCCAGCGGGTGCAAGCCGCCATGGAAAACCGCTACCCCGAGTTGTTTGAGCAGGGCCTATTGCATGCCCTGCTTACCGTGCGGGATCAAGACCGTCACACCCCAGCTGAAGCTGTAGGTTCCACCATCACATTCGCGAGCGGAGGAGGGCACTGACATGTTGATCTGCAAGGTGGTTAAACCACTGGTGTCTACCAATCGCATTCCAGGTTTTGAGTACAAGCACCTGCAGGTGGTGCTCGATGGCAGCACTCAGAAAGTGGCAGTTGATGCCGTGGGTTGCGTACCAGGCGACTGGGTGATCTGCGTCGGCAGCTCGGCCGCGCGCGAGGCCGCTGGAAGCAAGTCGTACCCGAGCGATCTAACGATCGTGGGAATCATTGACCACTGGGATCCTGATGCTGGCAAGGCTCAAGTTCCGCCAGGAGGGGCCAGCTAATGGAAATCATGCAGGTCACCGGCTCTCTGGTTTGCAGCCAGCGGGTTGCCGGATTAGATCACTCCAATCTGCGCATCTTGCGCACCGCCAAGGGCAAGCTGAGCGTTGCTGTCGACCCAGTCGGTGCATCCCCAGGCAACTGGGTATTCACCGCCAGTGGCTCTGCGGCCCGCTTCGCCTGCGGTGATCCCGAGGTGCAGACCGATCTGACGATCGGTGGAATCATTGATTTCTGGGAGCCCGACGGCTAGGTGGCCCGGGTAGCTCGCTGCCCGATCGACCTGTCATCACTCCAGCCCCCATACTCCTGAGCCATGGCCACCCCCACCCCTAAATCCACCACCAGCGGAGCTGCTGCTGCCAAATCCGCCCCCGCGGCTGCGGCAACCAGCTCCACACCGGTGGCTGCAGCGGCGGCGGCCAGCTCAACCCCGCCTGCAGCGGCCCCCAAGGCCCTGCCGGTGGCGGCTGCCCAGCCCCCTGCGGCGAAAGCCGTAGCCAAGCCAGCTGCCTCGACAGCGCGCCGTGCTTCCAGCACGACACGCCGCTCTAGCGCCAGCTCAACCGGCGCCCGTACCGGTGCCGGCAAGGGCGCCGGCACCACCCCCCCCACCACACCTTCCCGCAGCAACGCCATGGCTCCTTCCATTCAGGGCATCGCCCTCGGCATGATCGAAACCCGTGGCCTGGTGCCAGCGATTGAAGCCGCAGACGCCATGACCAAGGCCGCTGAAGTGACCCTGATCGCCCGTGAGTTCGTTGGCGGTGGCTACGTCACCGTGATGGTTCGCGGCGAAACAGGTGCGGTGAATGCAGCAGTGCGTGCCGGCGCTGATGCCTGTGAGCGCGTCGGTGACGGTCTGGTTGCTGCCCACATCATCGCCCGTCCCCACAGCGAAGTGGAGCCTGCCCTGATCGCAACTGCTACCACCCGTCGCCTCTGATGGCCATGGGCGCCGTTCATCCGCGCGTCCTGGGTTACCTTGGCCGCGCCCTGAGCTTGGAATTTTCCGCCGTTCAGCAGTACATGACCCAGGCCTCCCTAGTGGAGCTCTGGGGAGATGGTGATTCGGCTGCCCGGTTTCGACGCGAAACCGTGGAAGAAATGCAGCATGCAGAACGCCTCGTGCAGCGCATGCTTGCTCTCGGGGTAGCTCCTGCAGCATCCCAGTTGAGGCCCGTTGTCCATGCCGCCGACCTGGTCGGACTGCTCCGGCTCAATCTCGCCCTCGAAAACGACCTGATCCACCACTACGCCGAGGCGGTTCGCTTTTGCGTTTTGGTTGGTGATGGCGCTAACGAAGCCCTGTTCAGGAGTCTTTGGAACGACGAACAGCAGCACGGCGAAGATCTGGGGGCCTGGCTGCGCAGCCTTGGCTTCAGCCCCAATCCTTCGATGGAACGGGCCACCTTCTGAGCCGACCGACGCCCATTCCCCCTTGTTCGCCCCACCCCTGCCACTTTCGATCCAGCTGGCCTGGTTGATCCCCCTATACGGGTTCAGCGGCATGGTTCTGTCCCTGCCCTGGGCTGCTGGCTGGATCAAGCGTCACGGTCCTCGCCCTGCGGCCTATCTCAACCTGATCGTCACGCTGCTGGCGGTGGTGCATGGCACCTTGATCCTGCAGCAGGTATGGCTACTGGGTCCCCAGCACATCGAGCTTCCCTGGTTTCAGGCTGCCGATCTCGACCTGCGCATTGGCTTAGACCTATCCCTGACCAATCTGGCCGCCCTTGAGCTGGTAACCGGACTGAGCTTGGTGGGTCAGGTATTTGCCCTGGGTTACCTGGATAAGGAGTGGGCCCTGGCCAGGTTTTATGCCCTGGTGGGCTTCTTTGAAGGCGCCCTTGCTGGAGTTGTACTAAGCAGCAATCTATTCATGAGCTATTTCCTGCTGGAAATGCTCACTCTCTCCACCTATCTGCTGGTGGGGTTCTGGTACGCCCAACCGCTGGTCGTTACGGCGGCCAGAGACGCCTTTTTGACCAAGCGGGTTGGCGATGTATTGCTGCTGATGGGCGTAGTCGCCCTCTCAGCCTGGGCTGGATCGATGGAATTCGATGACCTTTACGTGTGGGCAGCCGAAGCCCATGCCAATGGTTCCCTAACCCCGCTTGCGGGCACCTTGCTCGGGCTGGGCCTGATCGCCGGCCCCATGGGAAAGTGCGCCCAGTTCCCGATGCACCTCTGGCTTGACGAGGCCATGGAGGGTCCAAACCCAGCCTCGATTTTGCGCAACTCCGTAGTTGTGACCGCTGGAGCCCTTGTGCTACTCAAAGTAATGCCGCTGCTGCGGTTTTCAACGCTGGCTGTTGATGTGTTGCTGGTGGTAGGCACAATCAGCGCCCTGGCTGGTGCCCTGGTGGCGATCGCCCAGGTGGATATCAAGCGGGCATTCTCCTACTCCACAACCTCCTATCTGGGCCTGGTTTTCATTGCAATCGCCCTGCAACAGCCGGCTGTTGCCCTGTTGCTGTTGTTTGCCCATGGCCTCGCCAAGGCCCTGTTGTTCATGAGTGTGGGCAGCGTTATTGCCACTACCAACTGCCAGGACCTCACCGAGCTGGGTGGCCTGGGCTCCCGCATGCCTGCCACCACCACCGCCTACCTGGTGGGGGGAGCCGGCCTGGTGGGCTTGCTGCCCCTTGGCTGCTTCTGGTGCTTCGGACTGCTGGTGGATGCGCTGGGCCGCACTGCACCATTTTTTGCCGCAGTTGTGCTGATCACCAATGCACTGACAGCCTTTAACCTCACCCGGGTTTACCGGCAGGTGTTTATGGGAGCGCCTCTGCCAAAAACCAAGCGGGCCCCTGAGGTCAACTGGCTGATGGCCCTACCGATGGTGAGCCTGACCGTGCTGGTAGCTCTCCTGCCAGCCTTGATGGCCAGGATAGATTCGGTACCGGGCTTGGCCTCCTTCCCCCTGCCTCTCGCCATTGCAGTGGTGGCAAGCGGCGTGGCTGGAGTAATCGGCGGCTGCCTGGTGCCCCTGCACAAGTTCTGGTCCCGATCCATGTTCAAGCCTCTGCGGTTGCTCCAGGATCTACTTGCCTACGACTTCTACACCGAGCGCATCTACAGGGTGACGATTGTGGCGGCGGTGGCAGGTCTGGCACGATTTAGTAACTGGATCGACCGGGCCTTGGTTAGTGGCTTTGTTAATGGCATCGGCAGGCTTTCCCTGGCGAGCGCCGAAGGGCTGAAGCTCTCGGTGAGCGGCCAGCTGCAGACCTATGTCCTAACGGTCCTATTGGCGATTGTGCTGCTGCTCACCTCGCTGCAGTGGTTGCACGGATGAGGAGCGCCTGATGCTGAGCCTGCTTCTACTGATCCCTTTGCTGGGTGCCCTTGCCCTGGCCCTATGGCCCGGCAACCCCTCGCCCGGACGCATGCGCACCGTGGCCCTGGTGGTGTTGGGCCTGCAATTGATCTGGAGCCTGCTGGTGCTGCTCCGCTTCGACACCGGCCTCAGTGGCATGCAGCTGCAGGAGTCATTTGTCTGGGTCGGCAGCATCGGCCTCGACTACCGGCTAGGGGTCGATGGCTTATCAATGCCGCTGGTGCTGATCAATTGTGCCCTCACCTTGGTTTCAGCGATCTGCACCCGGGACATCAACCAGCGGCCCCGCATCTACTTCGCCCTGTTGCTGGTTATCAGCGGCGCGGTCAACGGTGCTTTCTTAGCCGAAAACCTGCTGCTGTTTTTCCTGTTCTATGAGCTGGAGCTGATCCCACTCTGGTTTCTGATCAGCATCTGGGGCGGCGCCAACCGGGCCTATGCGGCCACGAAATTCCTGATTTTTACAGCGGTGTCGGGGATGCTGATCCTCGGAGCCTTCCTGGGCCTGGCCCTACTAACCGGCAGTGTGGATTTCAGCCTCACCCCGGTCACCAGTGAAAGGCTGGCGATGGGAGGACAGCTGGTGCTGCTCGGGGCACTGCTGGTGGGATTCGGCATCAAGGTGCCCCTATTCCCTTTTCACAACTGGCTACCCGATGCCCACACCCAGGCCTCTACACCAGTGTCAGTGCTGCTGGCAGGGGTGCTGCTGAAGCTGGGCACCTACGGCTTGCTGCGCTTCTGCATGGGTCTTTTCCCGGAAGCCTGGGCCCTACTGGCACCGGGATTGGCCATCTGGGCAGCAGTATCTGTGCTGTTTGGCTCCCTGGCAGCGATCGCCCAGCAGGACATGAAGCGGATGGTGGCCTACAGCTCCGTGGGTCACATGGGCTACATACTGCTTGCCGCTGCCGCTGCCACACCGGTCGCCCTGCTCGGCGCAGTGTTCCAAATGGTCAGCCACGGCCTGATATCAGCCCTGCTATTTCTGCTGGTGGGCATTGTGTATCGCAAGACAGGCACCCGGGATCTCTCGGTGCTGCATGGTCTGCTCAACCCGGAACGGGGTCTGCCATTCACAGGCACGCTGATGATTTTGGGGGTGATGGCCAGTGCCGGTATGCCTGGCATGGCCGGCTTCATCTCGGAGTTCATGGTGTTCCGCGGCAGCATCACCGCCTTCCCCCTGGCCACCTTGCTTTCAATGGTTGGTTCGGGCCTTACGGCGGTTTATTTGCTGCTGCTAGTTAACCGCGCCTTCTTCGGCCGCCTGGCGGTGACACCGGCTACCGATGCGGTGGCCGATGGTCGCCTCGATGTGCGCTTAGCCGCCGTGGCTCCCCGCGAAACCATCCCTGCCATGGGCCTGGCCTTTGCTGTAGTGGCCATCGGCCTGCTGCCCGCGGGCCTCGGCAAGTTGAGTGAGGCTGCCTCCACCTCCATGGCCCAACTGCCAGCGCTGGTGGCAGCCATGCAACTAGCAGCCCTGCATCCGTGGGGAGTGGGCTGATGCCAATCATCTCTGCCGAACTGGTCCACGCTGGGGGTAGGCCTGCTGCCCTAGAACTCGAACAGCAGCTACTCAGCGGCCAGACCCTGCTCAGTGAATCCGCAGACCACCTAATCGAGGTGGTGGATGTGCTCAAGAGCTATGGAGAGGTGCTGGATGCCTACAGCATCAACCTGATCTTCCAAGCCGAGCAGCAGTTTCTGCTGCCCTTTCCACTGTTCAAATACCTTGATGGTGACAAAAACCCAGCCAAGATCTGGCGCCATCTGATCCACGACCGGATCAACTTCGAATACGCCGAATACTGCATGAAGGCCATGCTCTGGCATGGCACCGGCGGACTTGATGCCTATCTCGATTCCGATGCGTTTGCGGCCAACTGCGCCGCGATCATTCGCCGTAAGACCAGAATTGATCCCCTTCTTGCCCTGCTCAACCCCCTGTTCAGGGGCTTCCTGCCCGAGCTGATTCGTACAGCTGCCACCACCCACGCTCTCGGTCAGTTTTGGCGGGTCATGAGCGATCTTTTTATCGATCTGGCCGAGGCTGAGGCAGATGGCAGGGTGGGGTCTATCGATGCTGTAGTCGAATTCATCAAGGACGGACTTGTTGCCGCCGCTGCCAACCCGATCACCTACGGAGTGGAGGTTGACGGCGAACACTTCTGGGTGCTGCCACCGGAGGCCGGTCTCACCTTCCTGGTAGATGTGGCCGTGCCCTACGTGGAGGCGGTCTTTCTGCGGGGCATGCCGTTCCTGGGCACGGTGAGCTTCAACGCCCAAGCCCAGCAGATCTCACCAGACCAAGCGCAGTTTGCCTACGGCGCCTTATTTGCCGACCCCCTCCCGAGCATGGGCGCCGGCATTCCACCCAGCTTACTGATGCAAGACATGTTCCGGCACCTACCGGAGCGTCTGCACCAGTGGTATCGCGAGCGCACTCGGGGGGAGGGGGATGTGCGGGTGAAAATCTGCATGAGCTTCCAAAAGTCGATGTTTTGTGTCACCAATGCAGCTATCCGTGGCACCTTCCCTCAGCCGCTCAACAGCAGCGAACCAGCAGCCCAGGCAGCAAACCGGGCCTATGCCGCAGCCTGGGCCTCCCGCTTGGCCACTGCCCGCACAGATTGCCTTGACTGAGCTGCCCAAAATGACCTGTTCTAGCCTCAATTAATGGACCAACCCTGGACCCCACGCCCCAAACCCGAGCAGGCCGAAAGGCTGGAGCGGCGCGTTGAATTTGGTGACTACGCCACCACCAGAGACTTTCTGGAGCGGCTCAATGCCCTCTGCGAGAGCGAGCAACGCTTCCCCGATATCAGCTTCGGGCGCACCTACGTGAACCTGACGCTGCGCGCTGAAACCGAAGACACCCCAATCGAAGCAGCGGACTGGGCCTTCACCGCAGCAATTGATGCTCTGGTCTGTTGACACTCCCAGCCCCCGGCAACGACACGGTGATCGATCTACAGGCGGCCTATGAAGGAGCCGGTATTCAGGCGATGCTCGATCAGCTCGACCTGGAGTTGATCGGTTTACGGCCGGTGAAGGCCCGCATCCGAGAGATTGCGGCCTTACTGGTGGTCGATAGGGCCAGGCAGCAGGTGGGGCTCGAGACCAAGCCGCCCAGCTTGCACATGTCATTTACGGGGCGACCGGGAACGGGTAAAACCACAGTTGCCGCTCGGATGAGCAAAATCCTGCACGGCCTCGGCTATGTGCGCAAAGGCCATGTGGTGACCGCTACCCGCGACGATCTGGTGGGGCAATACATCGGCCATACCGCGCCAAAAACCCGGGAAATGCTCAAGAAAGCAATGGGAGGCGTGCTGTTCATCGATGAGGCTTACTACCTCTATCGACCAGAGAATGAAAGGGATTACGGCGCCGAAGCCATCGAAATCCTGCTGCAGGTGATGGAGAGCAACCGCGACGACTTAGTAGTGATTTTTGCGGGCTACAAGGAGCGAATGGATATTTTTTATCAATCTAATCCAGGACTCTCATCCCGGGTGGCAAACCATATCGATTTCCCGGACTACAGCGCCGAGGAACTGCTTGCCATTGCCCAACTGGTGCTAGCCGCTGAAAACTACCGCTTCAGCGAGGAGGCCACCGCAGCCTTCGCCGACTACATCCACCGGCGCATGCAGCTGCCCTTCTTCGCTAACGCCCGCTCCATCCGTAACGCCATCGACAGAGCCCGGATGCGCCAGGCCAACCGCCTATTTAGCCGCCTCGGCAGCCCCCTAACCAAACTCGACCTGATGACGATCGAGGCTGAAGACATCACGGCCAGCCGCGTATTTGACGGTGAAGTAGAGGGATTGGACCCATCTCGGCCCCTCACCTAAAGTCAGGACTGATTTTGATCGCCCCATGTCCCTGACACACCTTGCCGCAGCCGGTTTCGCCCTAGGAGCGGCCCTTTGGGGCGGCAACGCCGTAGCCGCCCCCACCTGCACCTTTCTGCAACCGGTTGGGGGGAATGGCAGCTCACCGATCGTGTCCAAGTCGGTAGGACGGGGCAAGTTGATCGGCAAGACCAACTGGAACACCGATTTCTTCATCACCCAGCCCTATACCAGCTTCAAGTTTTTCTTCACTGCTAACTCCTCAGATGCCCAAGCCCAGTACCCAGTGGAGGGAAATATGAAATTCAGCGATGGCTCAAGTTTGCAGATGTTCAATACTCTGATGAATCCGCCGATGGGCACAGGTAAAATGTTTGGACCCTTTGCAAGCGTGCCTGGCAAGCAGGCAACCCAGATGAATTTCAAGGTAGGGGCAAGCAATGATCCCGCTGCCCTGGGATTCAGCTACAGGATTTCAGTGCAGGGCTGCCGCTGAATTCAATATAATTAGCTAAGGGTTTAACGACGCTTGCGGGAGTCAATCTGCAGCAGGTCTCTCACCTGCTGCACCTGGCGCGAAAGGGCGGGATCGCTATTGAGTTTGCGGTCTATTTGCTCAACGGCATACATAACCGTGGAGTGGTCCTTGCCGCCAAAAGCCTCACCGATGCGCGGCAGGCTCAAGTTGGTGCTCTGGCGCATCAAATACATGCCCACCTGGCGAGCCTGGCTGACGGCTCGTTTGCGGCTGGCGCTGCGCATCTCTTCGACGCCCACACCGAACACCTCGGCCACCTTCTCAATTACCTGGCCTGGCTTCACCTCCACATCGCCACCACCGGGATCGAGCATGGGGGCCACCGATTCCACCGTCATCGGCAGGCCGGTGATCGAAGCGAAAGCCACCGCCCGGGTTAGGGCCCCTTCCAGCTCGCGGATGTTGGAGGTGAAGCGGCCAGCGATGAACTGGATCAGGTCGCGGGGTAGAACCATCTGCTCCTGCTCGGCCTTCTTGTGCAGGATCGCCATGCGTGTTTCCAGGTCCGGAACCTGGATATCGGCGATCAGGCCCATCGAGAAGCGGGAGATCAGCCGCTCCTGCAGCCGGGGGATCTGGGAGGGGGGCCGATCGGAGGCAATCACGATCTGGCGGCCCGCCTCATGCAGGGCGTTGAAGGTATGGAAAAACTCCTCCTGGGTGTATTCCTTGCCCTCAATGAATTGAATGTCGTCCACCAGGATCAAGTCGGCGGCGCGGTAGCGGTCGCGGAAGGCCTGCATGCCGTCCTTGCGGATCGCCTGGATCAGGTCGTTGGTGAAGGTTTCGGTGCTCACATAAAACACCCGCGCATCGGGGTTGATCTCCAGCCGGTAGTGGCCGATCGCCTGCATCAAGTGGGTTTTGCCCAGCCCCACGCCACCGCAGAGGAACAGGGGATTGAACTCCCTTCCTGGTGCCTCAGCTACGGCGAGGGCCGCAGCGTGGGCCATGCGGCTGTTGGGGCCCACCACGAAGCGGTTGAACACGTAGCGGGGGTTGAGGCCTGGAGCCAATTTCCGGGGCGTTTCGCCCGTTGCCCGCGGCGCCACATCACGACTGGCAAGGGCCACCGGAGCCATGGCCGTCTCCCCTCCACTGGCGGCGGCGGCAATCACGTCATCACCGCTGGCTGCGGAAACCCGAACCTGAACCGGGCGGCCGGCGATCTCACTGGCAACCGCCTCGATCGTGCCCAGGTAGTTCTTGCGCAGCCAGCCACAGGCAAAACTGTTGGGGGCCTCCAGCTGCAGTTGGCCGGCCTCAAATCCCTGACAGCGAGCCGGTCGTATCCAGGTCTCAAAGGTGGGCTTGCTGAGGTTGGCCTGCAGGGCCTGCTGAACCTGGTGCCACAGCTCCTCTCCCTGCTGCACCGAACCCCGCCTTCTAGAAGGAGCCGAATCTACGCATGGTTGCGCGGCAGGGCCGTCTTTAATGAAGCGGATTAAGACATGGCCCAGTCCATCCCCATGCTCCGCCTCTCCCCCCGCAATCGAGCTGCGCTAATTGCCCCTGCGGCGCTGCTGCTGGTGGGCTGCAGCCAAGGGCTACCTGGGCTACCAGGCCGTCAGAGCACCCAGACACCGATCAGTGATGCGGCCCCCACGCCGCCGCTGCAGCAGGGCAACACCCTGATCGTTGATGCGGTGGCCAAGGTGGGGCCAGCCGTAGTGCGAATCGACACCGTCAAGCGGGTGGTGAACCCCCTGGGCGGCCTGTTTGGCCGCGGGCCCACGATTCAGCAGCAGCAGGGCCAGGGCTCGGGCTTCATTACCCGTTCTGACGGGGTGTTGCTCACCAATGCCCACGTGGTGGAAGGAGCCAGTGAAGTGACCGTGACCCTGCCCGATGGCCGCAGCTTCACCGGCAAGGTGCTCGGTAGCGATCCGCTCACCGATGTGGCGGTGGTGAAGGTGGTGGCCTCCAAGCTGCCGGTGGCTCCGCTGGGCGATTCCGCCAAAGTGCGACCCGGCGAATGGGCCATCGCCATTGGCAATCCGCTGGGCCTCGATAACACCGTCACAGCTGGAATCATCAGCGCTATCCAGCGCACCAATGCGGTGGGTGAGGGCCAGCGCGTGCCCTACATCCAGACCGACGCCGCCGTGAATCCCGGCAACAGTGGCGGCCCCCTAATCAATGACCGGGGTCAGGTGATCGGCATCAATACAGCGATCCGTCAGGCCCCAGGCGCCGGCCTGAGTTTTGCGATCCCAATCAACGTTGCTCGCCAGATCGCCGCCCAGATCCTCGAGAAGGGCTCCGCCAGCCACCCCTACATCGGCGTGCGCCTGCAGGCCCTCACGCCCCAGTTGGCTAAAGAGATCAACGCCAGCACCGATGAATGCCGGCTACCCGAGGTGAATGGGGTGGTGGTGGTGGAGGTGATGCCAGGCAGCCCAGCCGCCGAGGGTGGCCTCAAGCCATGCGACCTGATCGACCAGGTGGGCGGCAAGGCCGTAAAGAACCCCTCTGAGGTGCAGCTGGCAGTGGACCAGGGCCGGGTGGGTCAGCCCCTGGCCGTATCCCTGCGTCGCGGCGACGGGCGGCTGACCCTGCAGCTCAAGCCAGCGGAACTGCCTCGCCAGGGGTGAGCGCTACCTGCAACCGCCAGCTGATCGTGATGGCCCGCTGGCCGGCCCCGGGCCGTTGCAAGCGACGCCTGGCCTCCAGCCTCGGGGCGGCGGCGGCGGCACGGATCCAGGCCCGGCTCACCGACCACACCCTCGCGGTGGGCCGCCAGCTGGGCATTGAGCTGGTGCTGGCGGTCGATGGGCTCGCCCCCCGGGCCGCCCGGCGCCTGGGCGACCAGCTTGGGGTGGGTCGCATCGTGCTGCAGGGGGGAGGGGGGCTCGGGGTGCGCATGCAGCGCCAGTTCCAGCGGGCGGCCACCGAACGGGCCCGGCGGGTGGTGTTGATCGGCAGTGACCTGCCCCAGCTGGAGCGGGCCGATCTGGCCTCGGCCTTTGCGGCGTTGGATCACCAGCAAGCGGTGCTCGGCCCCGCCTGCGACGGGGGCTACTGGCTGATCGGTTTGCGCAGGCCCGAACCGACCCTGATGGAAGGGATCGCCTGGGGCAGCGAGCAGGTGCTGGAACAAACCCTCGCCGCCCTGGCGCGCCGGGGTTTGGAGCCGGCCCTGCTGCCCTGGCGCAGGGACCTGGATAGGGGGGAGGACCTAGGGGCATGGCGCTGAGCTCGGCTGGGATTTCGGTGGTTATCGCGGCCCGCAATGAGGCGGCGCGACTGCCGCTGCTGCTGGCCGATCTGGCGACGGCGCCCCAGCTGGTGAGTGAGGTGCTGGTGGTGGATGGGGCCAGTGGCGACGGCACACCTCGGCTGGCGGCCCTGGCGGGAGCACGGGTTCTGGCCTGCAGCCCGGGCCGGGGTAGGCAGCTGGCCCTAGGGATATCCCGCAGCAGTGGGGCCTGGCTGCTGCTGCTCCACGCCGATGCCCGCCTGGGGGCCGGCTGGCAGGCGGCCTTGGCCACCGCCCTGGGGCGCCCGCCGGCGGCCTGGTATTTCAACCTGGCGATCGACGCCCCCAGCCCGGCCCTGCGGCTGGTGGAGCTGGGGGTGGCGCTGCGCAGCCGCTGGCGCCAGCTTCCCTATGGCGACCAGGGGTTGCTGCTGCCCCGCAGCCTGCTGGCCCGCGCCGGGGGTGTGGCGCCCATCCCCCTGATGGAAGACCTGGAACTGGTGCAGCGCCTGCGCCAGCACACCCGTTTGCGTTCGCTGGGGGCAACGCTGCGGGTGGATGGGCGCCGCTGGCGGGCCCTGGGTATTTGGCAGGCCACCTTGGCCAATGCCCGCCTGCGGCGTGCCTGGCGGCGGGGCTACAGCGCCGACCAGCTGGCTGCGGCCTACTACGGCATCGAGCAGACTCGCCGCCATGGCTCCTGCTTCCTTGCCCCCTCGCCTGGCCCGGCGTCAGATCCCTCGCGTTCTGAGCCAGCTGGTGCTGCGCATGAAGCTGGATCTGCTGCTTGTCGCCCTCATGTGCGGCATCACCCTTGCCCTTGAACCGAAGGGGTTGATCAAGCAGATCGACATCATCGATGTGGGAGGGCTGGCGATCATGGGCACGGCCGTTTCCATCCTGCTGGCCTTCCGCAGTACCCAGGCGATCAGCCGGTGGTGGGAGGCCCGCACCCTCTGGGGAGCAGTAACCAATGTGAGCCGTCACTGGCGCGATTGTCTCCACACCCTGCTCTGCAGTGACAGTGTCTGGCGGGAAGAGGAAAACCGCCTGGTGGCCCTGCAGGTGTTGCAGGTTTGGCTGCTGAATTTCGAGCTGCGTGGCTATTGGCGCCAGGATGCCCGCGAAGCGGTTAACCGCCTCTGCGCAAGCCTTGGTTTGCCAGCGGAGACCACCCTGAATCATTCCTACCGGGCTCGGGCTGCTGCCATCGGCCGCCTGCGCCAGCGCCGGGCCATCAGCCCCTGGGGCCGGGATGTGCTGCTGCGCTGCGTCGAGTCCTTCACCGATGCGGTTGGAGGTTTGGAGAAGGTTCGAAATACACCACTGCCTCCGGTTTATGATGTCTTCATCAGGCTGATTAGTTGGCTCTTTGGTTATGCCATCTTCCTGGATTTCAGCTCCAATCAATCGGCGATTACGGGAATTCTGCTGTTCCTGGCCTTCTTGATAGCTGAACGCGTCGGTGCCTATGTGGAGGGACCATTTGATCGTGACGGCAGCAGTTTCAGCTTGCCGTTGGACCTGATCTGCGCTCGTATCAGCTCCGATCTGCTGGGCCCTGACCATCCCTTGGCCCGCCTGCCGCTCTCTCAGGATCCCAGTCTCTGGACCTAGGGCGAATACCAGAAAGCGCAACGGCGCTGCAGCGGCTCAAGCTCCCAGCCCTGGGCCACATAAAAGGCCACCACCTCTGGGTCGGCAAACAGGCTGACCCGATCCACCTCCATCGAGCGCAGCTGATCGAGGACGTAAACCATCAACTGCTTTCCCAGCCCAGCGCCCTGATAGAGGGGATGTACTGCCACATCCCAGACGGTGGCCTCAACGACGCCATCGCCGGTGCAGCGGGCGAAGCCCACCAGCTTGGGCATCCGGGCATCGTGGCGCCACAGACCCACCCGCAGCAGGCTGTGCTGCAGGGCTTTGCGCACGCGGCGCAGGGGACGGCGGCTCCAGCCCACGGCATCGCAAAGTCGCTCAAGCTCGAATAAGTCGATTTCCCGCTCGCGGCTGAGCACCAGGCTGAGCTGGGAATTGGGAGTGGGGCAGAGCCGGTGCTGGTCCCCGTAGAGGCTGGTGAGGAGCTCGGCCGAAGCCACAGGGGCAGGTGCTACGCAATGGAACGATCCTGCCCGATGGTCGTTCGAGCTGCGATCGCTGCGCCAGCCTGGGGGGCCCGGATTGCCAAGCGCTGGTGCACCAAGCCCCCTCCCCCCTGCTGGTGGCACTGCATGGCTGGCTGCTGGCTGGCAGGCTGTGGACGCCCCTGGCCACCGCTCTGGCACCACGCTGGCAGCTGTGGGCGCCGGATCTACCCGGCTTCGGCCAGCGGCCTAGGCCCCGGGGGCTGCAGCCAAACCTGGCCAGCTACGGCCGCTGGCTTGCCGCAGCGGCCCAGGAGCAGGCGGAAGGTAGACCAATAGTGCTACTGGGCCATTCGCTCGGGGGCAGCGTCGCCCTGCATGCGGCGCCCCTACTGGGCGAGCAACTGGTGGGGTTGATCCAGATTGCTGCCGGTGGTGGCGTGTATCAGCCGCGAGCCTTTGCCCAGGTGCGCCGCGGCGGCGCCCTGTTTTTGCGCTGGCGGCCTGGCTGGCTGGCGGAGCTGCCGGGTAGCGATCCGGTGCGCAGCCCCCTGCTCGCCGAGCGCCGGGCTGCCCAGGGCCTGCTGGCCTGCAGCACTGGCCGAGGCGCGGTGCGCCAGCTGCCCCAGCTCACCGCCCGCCTGCAGGCGCCAAGCCTGTGGATTGCCGGCGAACGCGACCAGGTGATGGCATCTCGCTACGTGCGCCATTTGGCTGGGTACGCCCCCCAGCACGAGTTCATTGAGCTGGCTGGAGCTGGCCACCTGCCGATGGGCCAGATGCCGGAGCAACTAGCAGCGCCGATTCAGCAGTGGCTGAGCCAGTTGCCAGGGTCTGAAGATTGATTCAGAGCGCCGCCAGGCCCAGCTCCTGCAGGTCGGCCAACTGGGCATAGACGCCGCCGGCCAAGCGCAACTCGCTGTGGCTGCCCTGCTCAATCAAGTGCCCCTTGCGCAACACCAAGATGCGATCTGCGGCCTCCACCGTGGCAAGGCGGTGGGCAATCACGATGGCGGTGCGCTGCTGCAGCAGGCGCGAAAGATCCCGCTGCAGGGTGGCCTCGGTGGAGGGATCCATGAAGGCCGTGGCCTCATCCATCACCAGGACTGAGGGATCTCGGATCGCCACCCGGGCTACCGATAGAAGCTGGCGTTCACCGGAAGAGAGGTTGCCGCCGCGCTCCCGCAACTCGGTGGCCAGCCCATCAGGCAGGCGCTGCAGCAGGGGCTCTAGGCCCAGCTCAGCGCAGATCTGATGCAGGGCTTCGCTGCTGATCGGGGCGTCGAGGCGCAGGTTGTCAGCCACATTGCCGCTGAACAGAAAGGTGTCCTGCAGAACCACCCCAAGCCGCTGGCGCAGGGTGGTGATCGGCAATTGGCGGATGTCAATGCCATCGAGCAGGATCCGGCCGCGCTGGGGCTCATAGAGCCGGCATAACAGCCGGATCACGGTGGTTTTGCCTGAGCCGGTAGGGCCCACCAGGGCCACGTGTTCACCGGGAGCAATGCGGAAGGAAAGATCGGTGAGGATCGGGTCGTCTTCTCGGTAGGCAAACGACACGTTGTCGAAGATCACTTCACCAGCACTGGCACGCTTGCTGCCGCTCTGAATGGCTGCAGCTGAACGTTCAGTAGCGGGTAGATCAGCGATCTCGATCGGTTGCTCAAGCAGCTCGCCGATGCGTTCAACAGCGGTGAGGCCGCCCTGGATCTGGGTGAAGCGCTCCGCCAGCTGGCGCAGGGGATCAAACAACCGCTGGGAATAAAGGATGAAGGTGGTGAGGGTGCCTAGACCCATGGAGCTACCAAGCACCAGCCAACCGCCCAGGGCAAGCACCACGGCCACGGCGCTCAGGGCCACCCATTCGATTAAGGCCGAGATAGCGCTGTCAAAGAAAATTGTGCCTTTGACGGCCTCGCGATAGGCGGCATTGACCTGGGCGAAACGGGCGCTGTTCGCGGACTCTCGCCGAAACATCTGCACCACCTCCAAACCCTGGAGGTTTTCCTGCAGATCGGCATTGAGCTGGCTTAGCTCCTCACGCACCCGGTAGTTTGCTTTACGGAAACGACTCTGCAACCAAATAATGCCAAGCACCACCGGCACCTGACTGACCAACAGCAGCAGGCCGAGCCGCCATTCAATTGAGAGCATGGTGATCGCGATCACCAGCAGGGTGACCAAATCGGCCAGCACACCTACGGCGCCGCTGCCAAATACCTCAGCTAGGGCATCGACATCACTGGTGAGCCGGGTAAGCAGCTTGCCAACGGGGGTGCGGTCGTGGAAGCGCAACGACAGCGCCATGGCGTGGGCAAACAGCTCATCGCGGATGCGGGCGGTGAGCCGCTGGCCAACGAGCTGAACGTTGAAGGTTTGGATGCCCTGCAAACCCAAACGCACCAATACCGCGCCAACCAGCAACAGCACCAGCAGGCGCATTGCCTCCGACACCGCCATGCCATCAAGCCAGCCCAGGGTGGGCTCGCGCCGCAGCACGGCGATCGCCTGGCCCACCAGCAGCGGCTGCACTGCAGCGGCAAATGCCACCGGGATCAGCAGCAGCAGGGTGAGACCGAGGCGGCGGCGATCACGGCCGAGGTAGGGAAGTAGGCGGGCTAGGCGTTGCCGGTCGAGGCTTGCCATCAGCGCCCTCTGGGGGTGGCAACCAGAGCGATGCGGTCGACGATTCCCTGTAGGGGACCGTCGTCTAGTCGCAGGGCTAAGGGGTGGCCCACCAGCCTGGCGGTGGAGTGGAAAAGGTCTTCAATGGCGATCAGGCCGTTTTCCTCCAAGGTGCGTCCGGTGGCTACCAGATCGACGATCGCCTCACTCATGCCGGTAATCGGTCCCAACTCCACCGATCCAGCCAGATGGATCAACTCCACCGGTAGGTCCAGGGCATCAAAGAAGGCCTGGGCGCAGCCGGTGAATTTGCTAGCAACGCGGCAGTGGGCGGGCAGGTCGGCGGCGCGGCGATAGCCACTACTTGCCTTGACCGCCACGCTCATGCGGCAACCACCGAAACCCAGATCGAGCAGCTGGGCCACCGGCAGCTGGTGTTCGCGGATCACGTCGTAGCCCACCACGCCGAGCTGGGCCTGGCCGTAGGCCACATAAACGGGCACATCGGCATTGCGCACCAGCAGGGCCCGGGCATGACCGCAGGCGCTGGGCACCATCAACTGGCGGTTGCCGGGCTCAAGTAGGCCAGCGAAATCAAGGCCAGCGGCCGCAAAGCGCGCCACCGAATCCTTCAGCAGGGCTCCTTTAGCGAGGGCGACGGTGATCATGCCGGGGCTGCAGCGGTGATCATGGAAAGGCGCCACAAACTGGACTTTAACGATGCAGCAACTCAGCGTCGGGCTGATTCCGGTACTGCGCGACAACTACATATTTCTGCTGCAACGCCAGGGACAGGCGGTGGTGGTCGATCCTGCGGTGGCAGAGCCAGTGATCGCTGCCCTCGAGCAGCAGGGGCTGGAGCTGGTGGCGATCCTGCACACCCACCACCACAGCGACCACATCGGCGGCACCCCCGGCCTGCTGGCCCGCTGGCCCAAGGCGGCGGTGCTGGCCAGCCGCGACGACCTGCAGCGAATTCCGCTGCAAACCAAGGGGGTGGGCGATGGCGACAGCTTTGAGTTGCTGGGTGAGCGGGTGCAGGTGATCGCCGTGCCGGGTCATACCCGCGCCCACATCGCCTACTACCTGCCCGCTTGCGGGCACCTGTTCTGCGGCGACACCCTGTTTGCTGGCGGTTGCGGGCGCTTGTTTGAGGGCAGCGCAGCCGAAATGCATGCATCGCTGCAGCGGCTGACCCAGCTACCTGCAGCCACCAAGGTGTGGTGCGCCCACGAATACACGCAAGCCAATTTGGGCTGGGCTGCCGCGGTGGTGGCAGCCAGCGATCCCTGCGCAGGCGCTATCGAGGCGCGGCTGGCGGCGGTTGGGGCGACGCGGGCCCGGGGGGAAGCCACCATTCCCAGCAGCGTGGAGCTGGAGCGGGCCACCAATTTGTTTGTGCGAGCCAGCGGCCCGGAGCAGTTCGCCGAGCTGCGACTTAGCAAGGACCACTGGCCCAGCTAGGGAGGGGGGAGAACCTGCAGGGCCTGCTGGGATGGGAACAGCACACCAAGGGCTCCGGGGCGCAGGGCTAGCCGGCAGCGTTGGCCCCGGCTGTATTCGGCCTCCAAAGGCAAGCGCAGCCGCAGTTTCAGATCACCGAGCTGGACTCGATAGAGCCATTCCCGGCCCAGGAATTCACGCCCCTGCACCCAGGCCTCGCCATCCGTATCTGGATGGAGGCCAATCGCTTCCGGACTGACCAGCACCTCCTCGCGATCGCCTGCAACTCCCCCTTGGGGCTGCAGGGAGGAGCCGGTTGTGGCGTGCAGGCTGCCTAGGGCTGTGATCACCTGATCACCACGCCGCTGGGCCGGCAGCAGGTTGCCTTGGAGCACAAAACGCCCCACAAAGGAGGTAGCGGGGTGCTGTACAAGGTGCCTGGGGCTGGCGCATTGGTGCAGCACCCCATCGCGCAACACCGCCACCCGATCACAGATGGCAAGTGCTTCTTCCGGATCGTGGGTAACGATCAGGCCGCTAGCACCACAGCGCGAAAGCACGGCGGGTAGCTCGCTGCGCAGCCGCAGGCGCACCTCCACATCGAGGTTCGAGAAGGGTTCATCGAGGAGCACGACGGAGGGGCCCGGCGCGAGGGCCCGAGCCAATGCGAGCCGCTGGCGCTGGCCGCCCGAAAGCTCGTGGGGATAGCGGCCCTCCAAGCCATTGAGCCCGAGAAGCTCCAGCAACCAACTAGCCCGGCTGCTGTCCTGACCGCGCCGCAGGCCAAAACAGGCATTGCGCCAAGCGTCGAGGTGGGGGAATAGGGCGTAGTCCTGGAAAACCATGCCAACGCCGCGACGCTCCGGTGGTAGCCAGCGGCCGGGACCGGCCACGGCCCGGCCATCGATCAGTACCGAGCCTCGCTCTGGGCGCTCAAAGCCGGCGATCAAGCGCAGCAGGGTGGTTTTGCCGCAACCGGAGGGCCCAAGCAAGCCCACCAATTCGCCCTGATGGAGGGCTAGATCAATGCCCTGCAGCGTCCATTCGCCTGCGGTGGCATTGGCGTAGCGGTGCCATAGGCCTTGCAGTTGCACGTGTTCGCGCAACGGCAACTCGGCAGGCATCAGCTCAGTAAGGGGGCTGGCGATCGGCGCAGGACCGGCTAGGGCCATAGGCTCAGCCACCATCCTGACCTGGCATGAGTCACCCGATGCAGCCCGAAGCCGTAATCACCGCCAGCGCCCCTGCGCCAGTAGGCCCTTACAACCAGGCAGTGAAGGCGGGGGGAGTGCTGTATTGCTCTGGTCAGATCGCCCTTGATCCTGCCACTGGCTTGATGGTGGGGGCTGGCGATGTGGAGGCCGAGACCCGCCAGGTGCTCAGCAACTTGCAGGCCGTTTTGGAAGCTGGAGGCAGCAGCCCAGGGCAGGTGCTACGCACTACGGTCTTCCTGGCAGACCTAGGAGATTTCGCTCGGGTTAATGCGATTTATGCGGAGCTCTTTAGCGATGGGGTATCGCCGGCGCGGGCCTGCGTCGAAGTAGCGGCTCTTCCCAAGGGGGCTCGGGTGGAAATCGACTGCATTGCCCTAGCTGCTTAGCAACTGATTGCAAAGGAATTAGCTGGGTGGATTCAAGGGGCAATCCATCAGCCCGGCTGCTTGCTCGTCTACGGCGCTGAGTCGCTCCAGGATTGAACGCAGGTCGAGGACGGATAGCTCCCCATCCTGGCCCCACTTCATCACCGAGCGATCGATATCAGTGGAGTCGCCGTTGCCGGAGCTCATCTCCATGACCGGGTCCCCGAATGTTGATTTCAACACTAGCCAGGCGCGGGGAGCAGGAATTCAAACAAGTCGCCCTGCACCAGCGCTGAGCTCGGGCAAGGCCCAGAGGCTTGAGGTCTACCCCTGACCGGAGCTCCGCAAACGGGCAGCAAAAGCGATGGCCAGTCTTCGGCGCGGAAGACGGCGTACGGGGAGGAGACCGGGGTGGAGGTTGAAGTGGAAACCATGACCCTGAGCAATTAATACACCTGTACTGTAGGTGAAAAAATGCTTTGTCAAGTGCTCATTGCCTGGCCTGTCCAGGCCGGGACCAGGATGATGGACACGCCTGTCTGCGATTTAGATGAAACTGCCAGAGGGTTGGCGGGTCTGGCTGCTGGTAATTGGGCTGAATGCCCTAGCCGGCTATCTCTGGTTTATCGATCGAGGCGTCGAGCCGCCAGCTGCTGGTGGCAACCTCCTGGACCTGATCCGATCCATAGGCCGCTGAACCCTTGCTTAATGGCGCCGACGCACCCCTAAGCTCTTTCCAGCGGGGCGTGGCGCAGCTTGGTAGCGCGGGTGCTTTGGGAGTCCCGGTTGCAGCAAGCTAAACACCAGTCCTAGCCCTGATTTGACACCCGCGACGCCACCAAAAAAGTGACGGCGAGTGACAGAAGCCAAAGCTGATGGCTTGGACGCCCTACGCCGATTGGATTTTCACCGGAGTGAGCATCACCAGCTTGTTGGTGGTGGTGTGGCTGGTGCTGCGGCCAAGAGCTTGACCTCTGATGGCCTTGCGAGCTAGTACTGAAGTACTTGCCGCAGGGGTGGCGTGAGCAAGCAGGCGTGGATCCAGGACCCCAAGACCGCCAGCACAATGCGGTTCCAATTCGATCCCAAGAGCTGGAGCGCACATCCGATGTACTTTGTCGATTTAGGCCGGCCGCTGCCTGGTGCGCCACCGCTGCTCAAGACCCGCAGTCATATGCGCCGTAACGACGCCAGGCAGCTTTGGCTAAGGCTGAAGGCCGAGGGGTGGAAGCAGGTAGACCCCCAGTGGGGCGCTGGCGTAGATGTCTGAGCAAAGCGAGTGACAGATGCCATGAGCAGCTATCGGATCTGCCGCGACGACGGCATTAGCGACGGCATAGCCGGTCAGGTGTTCGACAGCTATGACGCGGCCTATGCAGTGGTTGAGCGCTACTACGCCGATGTGTGTTGCTCAGACGAGCGTGAGTACTACCGGATCGTGGACGACGGTGAGGAGCCGGGGATGGCATCGAGCGTGGAAAACAATGTGTAAGCGTTAAGGCACCCCAGGCCACCTAACACTGAGGAGTCTGGAGCCCATGTGGCCTTGCCCTGTCATCACTTTCATATACATAGTTACGCAGGGGTATCATCTATAGTGGTAGTGGGCCAAACCCACTAGACCAACTTCAGTGGTAATTTGGCCACAGCCTTACCTGCTTTGGCAACGATTCCCAGTTGGTTCTGCCCGCACACTGTTGCATGCCGTCGCGCACCTGCTTGATAGGCAGGGCAACTAGTCAGAGCTTAGTCTTGCGATTTCGCAGCTAGGCAACCCTATGGGGAGAACAAGTACCTCTTTGGTGACATAGGTCGAGCAGTTCCAGTTCAAGCAGCTACTCGCCTAGGTCACAAGAAAATCGCCTTCGACAAATGTTTGGTTATTGCTCCGACTATCGTCGGCACAGAAGTAGATGTGAGTGCCGATCTGCCTAGGGAGTTTCTGGACAACACCAGGGCTCTAGGCAGACAAACGTATGAGATTAATCTCCCTACTGCGAAGCCAATTTTTCTAGGCAGCTGTCCAGGCCTTCACTAGATTATTAGCGAGCAATCGTGATCATTAACTTCAAGGAAGTGACCAAGTTTCTGCGTGCTACTGGCCAGCATCTTCGGATGCGACCCAGGCTTATTGCCACTGGATTGGGCTTCAGGTGAGCTTGCGATCCAGCAATGGTCGAATTAGGAGAAATAACCCTACTGCCAAACAAGCCAACACCATCAAGCAGCTGCCAGCGGTGATGTCACCGTAGGGGGCCTCCAACACAACGGCAGTGAGAGAGAACTGGCCGGAATATGCAGCGCGAATCGGTTCAATCGCGAAGGTAAGGGGATTCAGGGATGCAAGCCAGCCCAACCAACTCGGCATGAACGACAGGGGTGCCAACGCCGTGCTTGCAAAAAGCAGCGGCAAGTTGGCCACAAAGATCACAGCGATCAACTCAATGTGACCCGGCAGGGCAAAGGCCAAGCCCAGGCTCAAGGCCGTGACCGCAAACACCAACAGCAACAGGGTGATGAGCACCAACAGCATGCCCACCCCCCCGGGCCAGCCGTAGCCCAACAGGGCAGCGGTAGCCATGATCGCCAAGCTCTGGACCAGACTCAAGCTGGTGATGTAAAGCACGGAAGCCAGCACGATCGAACTGCGGGAGCGCAGGGGTGCCACGAGCAGCCTGTTGAGAAAGCCAAATTCCCGATCAAACATCACCGGTAGGCCGGCGTTGAGTGCCGCACTAAAGGCGGTGAAGACAATCACCCCAGCCCCAAGGAACCGCCCGTAGCTGATACCACCTGGCAGCAGGCCTGCGGGAGCCTTGGCAAACAAAGCCCCAAACAATACCAACCAGATCAGCGGTTGCAACACTCCAGCCACCAGGGTGGAGGGGCGGCGCTGCAACTGCAGGAACAGTCGCCTGGTGAGCGCCAGGGTTTCCTGGCTGATCTCGGCCAGGGCGGAGGGCTGCTCTGCAGCTTCCTGCGAGCGATTGGAGATGGTGGGATTGGAGATGGTCATCACATGCTTGCTTTGCGTTCGGCTTTGAGATCGCGGCTACCGGCCACGGCCAGCTCCGAATCCATCAGGGTGCGGCCAGTGGCCTGGAGATACACATCGTCCAGGCTAGGGCGGCTCTGGGCTAAGGCAAACACGGGCAAGTCGGCGGTGGCCAATTGCTGGCGCAGCTGCTCCACCACCTCATCGTGCTCAATCACTAAGTTGAGCGAATAGCCCTGGGCCTGGTTGACCACCACCTGCCGCACCCCTGGGCAGTCTTGGAGCAGGGCTTGCACCGTGGCCGCTTCGTTGGCATCACTGAATTCCCGCACCCGCAAGGTGAGCCGATCACCGCCCAAGGCCGCCTTGAGGGAGGAGGGGGCCCCTTCGGCAATCACGGTGCCCGATTCTATAATCGCCAGGTGATCGGCCAGGGCATCCACCTCTTCGAGATAGTGGGTACTGAGCAGGACCGTGGTGCCGCCATCACGGAGTTGGCGCAACACCTGCCAAATTCTGGCCCGACTCTCAATATCCAGGCCCACGGTGGGCTCGTCCAAGACCAACACCTGGGGACTGTGCAGCAAACCAGCTGCCAAATCGAGCCGGCGGCGCATCCCGCCCGAATAGCTGCCGCAGCGGCGATCGATCCAATCGCCCATGCCCATCAGATCGATCAATTCAGCCATTCGGCGATTGCGTTGGCGCCGTGGCAGGTGATAGAGGTCGCCCTGGAGCTGCAGCAATTCACGCCCCGTGAGGATCTTGTCGATCGCCACGTCCTGGGCCACGTAGCCCAGCAACCGGCGCACCCCCCGGGGATCGGCCAGGGCGTCGAGGCCCGCTACCCGCACCGTGCCGCTGTCGGGTGCGAGCAGGGTACAAAGAATGCGCAGGGCGGTGCTTTTGCCGGCGCCATTGGGGCCAAGCAGGCCATAAAGGCTGCCCGCCGGCACCTGCAAGGAGAGATTATTAAGAGCGGAAATTGAGAGACCCTTGGGCGCATTGTAACGCTTGTTCAGACGATGCAGATCAATCACCAAATACCTATAAAGAAAAACTCCTTATCAAAATTTTACATGAGGGCACCCAAGAAAATCAATGACCGCGCTTGAGGAAATTCTCGAAACCAGACTGGCCAGCGGTCATTGCTGATTTTATTTTCTAGAAATGTCACAAAAAATCATGACCAGATCTGCGAATTTGCGTCCTTAATGCATGGCATGCCACCCATTGCACTGGAGACGCAAAGACGGCCCAAAGCTTGAGGTAGGAGATGGAGATAATCCAGCAAGCTATTGCGCCTTCAAGGACAGAGTTGAATAATTGGCTAGTTGTGTGATGAAACAGTCTTTTGATAAACATGGGGATTCGGGCGTAAGTAAATAGTGATTCAAGACAATCGAGAAGCGGTTTTCGTAGCGACAGGAGCTCAGGTCAGCGACTGAGGGAAATGTGTTGGAATGGTTGGGTTCTCGGGCATAAACTACATAGGCAAGTGCAGCACAAGTTGTAAGCTTTAAGTCAACCATAAATATCCTCCAGACCACCGACTCCCTTGCATTTGCCACGCAATTTACACCTTGCATTGCTGAAATTGCACAAATACTTCGCTATTGGTACTTGAGCTGCGTATTTTGCACGGTGATCTCGCGCCCACTTATTGCGGTGGTCTGGTTTTTCTTGACAGCTCCCACCCCCATTGACTCGGTTTGCCTCGATTCGGCAGAAAGTGATCAGAGCCATGCGGTAGTGAACCTGCGAGCGGCAATAGACTGCAGCTCGTAATTGATGTGGATGAGCTAACAGATCGTTAATTCACTACGCTCACGGTTACAGTAACCTTTAATCCAGAAATCAAGCTTTTTTTGCAGCTACTCGGCCGCTTGAAGCACTGGAGCCTCGTCATTGAGGTCTAGCTCCAACAGCTGAGCTAGCCCATGGTGGCGGGGTGGATGCCAGCGGCTGCCATACCAACAAGAAAACAGGCGACTACCACTGCCACGGCGGCGGGAGCCCAAGCCCCAGCCCCAGTCCGAGCCGATCTGTTTACAGCGCACCGGCACCAGCACCAGCGCCAAGACGTAGCCAACCGAAGCCTGTAGCAGCTGCCGTTGCTGGCCCTGCAACGCTGGTATCAGTGGGTGATGGCGACACCATTCGGGTGACCACCGCCAAGGGGCAGAAGGTGACGATCCGCATGGCTTGCATTGACGCACCAGAGACCGCCCAGGGGGAGAGCGGCACACAAGCAACCCTGGTTTTGAAGCAACTGCTGGGTGCTGGCCCAGTCGAGATCAAGCCGCAGACGGTTGACCGCTATGGCCGCACTGTTGCTGAGGTCTACGCGGGTGGCCGCAACATCAACCTGGAAATGGTGCGATTGGGCATGGCCTACGCCTACCGGGACTACCTGAGCGGCTGCGATGCGAACGCTTACCTAGGCGCTGAGGCACAGGCTGAGCGGGGCCGGCAGGGTGTCTGGCGCTGGGGCAATGAGGCCAAGCCCTGGGACTTCAGGAAGGGGCAGTAGACCACCACGCAACCGCCCCTAGGCAGCACCGTTCAGCTCGCCCCAATGCCGTCAAGGAAGACCCGTCCCTTCTGGCTGAGCAGTGCCAGGTTCCGCCTGCCTTCTCGGGGGTCCTGTTCAACTGCCACCAGACCGAAGCCCGGCTTGCCCTTGCGGTTGATGGCCGAGAGCCGCTGCACAGTCCGGCTGTTCGTCGCTGTGCTGGTGCTCTCCCTGGGAGGCACGCTCCTCCTGGGAATCGACAGCTACCGCTTCCACACCGTGCCCGAACATCGACTGGTGCAGCGGATGACGATCATCGTCGTGCCGATGCTGCAATCGACAGTCGTGATCGCGATCGCCCCGCTGCTTCAGGCGTATCGGATGCTGGCAGGCCGTGGCCGCGCAGGGGCTGGGCGGTCAAGGCGCCGCTGAGCAAACGGCAAAAGGTCAGGCCTTGTTGCCCAGACCCTTGAAGGCGTCGCCGACGGCATCGGCAGCATCCGCCACCTTGTCCTTGAGGCCACCGGCGGCATCGATCACCTTGGCCTGAAGCTGCTTGGCCTCGCCTGCGGCCTTGAGTTGATCATCACCGGTGAGCTCACCGGCCGCAGCCTGCAGCTTGCCCTCGGCATCCTTGGCGGAGGCCTTGATCTTGTCTTCCAGGCTCATGGCGATGAGGTGAAGGAACTGGTGAGAACGTTAGGCCCAGCGAAGTGATGGATCCATGGAAGGAGGGATCAGGCCCGTTTGAGCACCCTGAGCACCACCAGCAGGATCACCGCACCGAGGGTGGCCACCACAATGCTGCCCAGCAGGCCGCCGCCCACTGCCCCACCGAGACCGCTGAAGAGAAGACCACCGAGCAGGGCGCCGATGATGCCCACCACCAGATCCCCGACGAGCCCGAAGCCTCCCCCTTTGACGAGAACCCCGGCAAGCCAGCCGGCAATCACGCCGACGAGGAGGAACCAGAGAACGTTCATGGTGGAACCTGCTCGGGAGAGGAGCGCCATCGGATCGTAACCCTCGTGGTTGCGACCGCCATGGTCTCGTAGAACTTCGTAGTCCTTGCTA
This sequence comes from Cyanobium usitatum str. Tous, assembly GCF_963920485.1. NCBI lineage: Bacteria > Bacillati > Cyanobacteriota > Cyanophyceae > Synechococcales > Prochlorococcaceae > Cyanobium > Cyanobium usitatum. The sequence continues at coordinate 1,314,788 of NZ_OY986431.1, forward strand.
CCGCCGTCGCCGCTCACAGCGATGGCCTGCCTGTCCCTCAGGCGGTGCTCGATCGCATGGCCGGTCGCAGCATCCGCAACAGCAGCGGCACCAGCAGGAAGCGCAGACCCTTCACCCTGGAGGAGGCTGCAACGCTGATCCGCATCAGCCGCCACCAACAGGGCAGACCCCTCGACCGCTGGGCATTACCGCTGGGGCTGGCATTGGGGTGCAGGCTCGAAGAATTGGCCGGCATTAGGAAAGAAGACATCGCCCTGGTGGATGGCATCCCTGTGGTGAACATTCACCCCAGCGAAGAACGGCGACTGAAGAATGATTCCAGCTGCCGGGTCATACCCATCCCTCAGGCGCTGCAACTGGAATCCTTCCTGGACTGGGTGGAGGGCCAATCAGATGGGTTGCTATTCCCAGAACCCACACCACCAGCGGCAGACCCCAGGCTCAGCCACTACGCCTCAGTCCGATTGGGGAAGTTGATTCGGAAGCAGGCACTCATTACTGACCCCACAGCGGTGTTCCATTCGGCCCGGCATTTCACCGCTCAACAACTCGTCGATGCTGGCTGCGAACAGCGCATGATCGAGCAAGTACTGGGGCATGGGTCAAAGTCCATGACCGCCAGATACAGCAGAGCAGGCATTCCTATCCCTCAGATGCTGACCGCAATGGAACAACGCGATTGGAGCTGGTGGCCAGATCTGCATGCAGGTTGCTGATGGCCCGGCCAACTGGCTGACCATTGCTCCCAACGCCCGCCAGATGGCCTTGAAGGAAGGGATGATCGACCCGCAGTATGTCGAGGAGGGCCCTGACGGCAGCGTTCATGTTGCTTTGGATGAGCCGGTGCTGGAGCAGGAGATCAACGGCTTTACCTACGCCTGGCTGAACGAAGAGTGGGTGGTCCTGATCCCTGACGACGCCATGCCGCTACCGCTCACGCCTGAGCAGGCCGAATTGCTGCGCAGCCTTGAGCCAGGGAGCTGATCAGCAGCACCGCTCAGCTCGCCTCAATGCCGTCGAGGAACACCCGTCCCCTCTGGCTGAGCAGTGCCAGATACCGCCGGCCCTCACGAGGATCACGCTCCACTGCGACCAGACCGAAGCCCGGCTTGCCCTTGCGGTTGATGGCCGAGAGCCGCTGCACAGTCCGGCTGACAGCTGAGTTACTCAGCGCCAGGTGGGAGCACAGCTGCTCATAGGTCTGGGGCCCGCGCTCCATGAGCAGGGCGATGATCTGGGCATCAGCAATGCGGGCATCGCCTCCCTGGGTCTCCAGCAGGCGCAGGGCTGAGCAGAGTTTGCGGAAGTCCATTGGATTGGTCGTTGCTTCCCCCGACTCTGCGGTGCCACCCACCCCTGCAAAACCGTTGCTGTGACAGGGATTTCTGCCAGCGGAACAAACGTCCGCTAACAAGCCAGCAGGGCTCCAGGGCGTGGTCTCAACTCTGCTGCGACTCTGCTGCTGGGTGCCGTCAACTGGCACACGAGTGGGTTGCAGGTGGGGGTCAGGGATCGCTGCCGCCGCCATCCCCGTAGCTGCGCTGCACTTCCCTCCATCGTTCCCAGCCTTCTTCAGTCCAGCAGCGGCGCCATGCCTCCAGTTCAGTGGCGTCATCAAGCGTGGCACCGGGCTCGTAACCAATGCACTCCCTCACTCCGAGGTAGGCGCGCTTCATGTTTTCGGTATTGCAGCTTTGAACGGTGAACAGGGCTCCGACCAAAGCTGCAGCGACTAGCCAGCCCCGTTTCCTATCGGGGTTCATTGATTCCAGCTGGTTTCCAGGTGCTTCCGCTTGGCCTCGCTCATTCGGTATTCCTTGGCCTCTGCCAGCAGGGTCAGCCGCAATTCTGAGTCAATCCCTAGGTTGTTCCTCAGCTGATCCAGCTCTTGCCTGATCTCGTCGATGGACACCCGAAAGAACTCCTTGCGCTCGTTCTCCAAGTTCAGCCGGCGTTGGTTGAAGTGTTTGTGCAGTGCGTTCTCAAGGCTGGGCGCATCGCTGGTGCGAATCATGGCGTGAACATCGAAGGGGAATGGCACGGAGGCATCGCCCAGTTCTTTAACCCGATCCATCGGCTCCAGTCTTCTGGTCATGCCGATCTTGTAGATGTTTTCCCCGAAGCTGCCAACGTTGCTGATGATGTAAACGTGGCCGGTTTTGGTGAGCATCGCCTGGCTGATCGCTCGCTTCTTCTCCTCGATCTCAGCGATGCGCTGCTGTAGCTCCTCGATCTTGGAGTTGAGCTTGGCCTTGTCCTTTTCGCTGGCAATCAAGACCTCCTGCTCGGCCTTCTGAAGCAGCTCCTGGTACTTGGACTCCTCTTTGTCGGCCTGCTGCTGTGCCTTCTCAGCTTCTCTTGCAGCCTTCTCCTCGTCCCTCATCTGCTCACGGACCTTCGCCTGCTCCTCCTTCTCCCGTTGCTTGGCCTCCTCCCATTCGTAGACCAGCTGCAGCTCCTGAACACGCAGGTCCAAGTAGCGAGGGTTTAGCTCGCAGAAATCGTATTTCTGGGTGATTGCGTTGATCGCATCAAACGCAGACCGGATGCGCTTCTCCATGGCTTCGGCGTTCCGGTAGCTGACACGGGCAATGAAGGAGTCACTCTCACCGTTAAAAGCTCGCAGGATCAGCTTGATGGTCTTCTTCTGGGCTGCTCGCCCTTGGGTTGCTGAGCCGTTAAAGGACAGGGATTGGGTAGCAAAAGCGGCGGCTCTCCTGTTGTCACCAGTTCCGTCCTCACGGAGCATGGCTTTCTGCTTCTCCCTGATCCGCTGTAGTTCAGCCTCGTAGCTGGGCAGGTCTTCAAAGTCGTAGCGCGGCTCGTAATAGCCGATCTCAACAAGGAAGGCTGCATCGTTTGCCAGCGCCAGCTCCTCATGGATACGGGTAAGGCCACGCTTGGCAGATTCGATCTCAGCCTCGATGCGACCGTGCTGGACCATCAATTCGCTGAGCCGCTCCTTTGCCCGGTCAACCTCCTGATCGACGTCAACGATGGGCTTGTAGCGCTGCTCTAATAGCTCAAGCTCACGCTGGAGCTTGGCCTGGGCACGTTTCGAGGAACGGAGCTGGCTAATGCTCCAGACGATGGCAGCTATAGCCAGCAGAAGCAGCAGGACCATGGTTGGTGGTGGTGTTGATCTACAAGTAGGCCAGCCCTTGCCTTAGAGATTTCTGGGGCCTGAAATCCTTTACGAGGCTTGGCTCAGTGGAGAGGGGTCAGGCCTCTGGCAGCCAGCCTTTCTGGCGGTGCTGGCGCCACAGCTCCCGGGCGCGCGCCTGGCTGACCAGGCCATTGCGCCCCCAGGCGCCATGTCGCTTGCGGGTGTGCACCTCAACCTCCTCCGGCAGGCCAGGCCATGGCGCCGGCTTCGCGGAAGGAGGTGCCCCAAGCGCGAAGCTCAGACTGGGTAAACGCTTGCGCAGGGGTAGCGAGGGCAAGTGCAGCAAAAGCTGTGGCGAGGAGGGTTTTCATGGGGTGACTCGGTAGGTGGGTGGTAGAGATCAGCCGCGAGCGTTGAACTCAACGATCCTGCCGCTGCCACGGGTATGGGAGCCAAAGGTAAGGACAACTTTTTGCCCATAGCCTCCATAAGCTGTTTCATTGGTCCAACCGACAACAGTGCCGTTCTGGCTGATGTTCAGCCTTGCGTAGATGTCACCACAGGCGCGTTCTTTGCACCAGACCATGGCTCTCCAGGAATAGTCCTGATAGCTTTCTTTGCCAGGGCAATAGCCATCATCACCGCCACACCAACGGACAAAGATTCCAGGCTCTTGCTCCCACCAACCCTCAGCTTTGAAGTCTGCTTCAGCTTTGGCCGCAGCTTGCTTGCGTTCGGCGTCTTGCTTGGCAAGAGCTGCGTCTGCTTTTTTGCGGGCTTCTACAAGGTCAGCTGCAATGCGGGCCTGCTGCTCTTTGGCAAGACGCTCTGTCTCAATGCGCTTTGCCAATGGCTTAGTAAAAGCAGGGTTGGTAACGCGGTCGCTAAAAGCAGTGGGAGCAGGAAGCGCTAGCAGTCTTGTGCAGGCGTGAGTATCGCGAGCGTTGCAGGATTTGATGTCGTCTTCAACCATCTGGGTGCCAAGGCTGGCTCCGATAAAGCCGAAGGCTGATAAGGCAGCCATGGCGGTGAGAGGGAAGAGGAAACGTTTTTTCATGGTGGTGACTCGGTGGTGGGTGGGGGGATCAAAGACCTAAGGCGCTTTTGGCCTCGGTCTGTGTCTTGTGGCAATAAGCGACCATCACATAGTCCGTCCCCCACTTGGCAAGGCAGGCTGTTTTGATTGGGTCAACGGTTTGGACGGTCACAGGTGAAGCGTCTGCAAGGTTGCAGGCTTTAACTGCCCTGTCGTTAATAAGGGCTTGGGTGGAGGCGCTCATGCCTTGCTTTACAGCTTCATTTTTTACAAAGGTCATGGTTTTGCAGGCTCTGGCAAATTCACGATTCCGCACTTGAAGGGTTGCAACTTCGACCAAGGCAGGGATGTCAAAGGCTTGGGCAGGGGTTGCAGCGAGGGTGAGGGCTGCAGCGGCGAAGAAAGGGAAGAGTTTCATGGGGTGACTCGTTAGGTGGGTAGGTGGTGATCAACGACAACCACCGTTCTGGACGTACATCAGACGGGAGACCTGTTGCGCCATTGGATCGGTGGCGTAGCTGGTGCTGATGCCTTTCAGGCGCAAAGTCATTGCAGTGACAAGGCCGGCTTGTGACTCGTTGATGCGGCCTTTCATCACTGCGCATGTCGCGCCATAGAGGGCTCCGCCTGCATAGGCTTGTTCACGACCGCCAGCTTGAGCAGGAGCTGCAATGAGGGTGATTGCTGCGAGTGCGGTGAAGAGTTTCATGGTGGTTGTCGGGTGACTCGGGGGTGCTCCCCCTCCGATGCATTCACCATCGCTCAATGCAATGCACCCCTACATCACCCATCCGGGGGAATGTTGCGTCCCATCAAATGTTGTTTCTCGAAACCAAGAGATCCCCCAGATGGGGGATCAATCTCAATCGGATGTGATGTCTACTGATCGCAGCGATCTAAATATTCGTGAGAATGCGAAGTGACACCTACCAATGGGCGTCGGTGCTCCTGCTGGGTGGCGCTCTGGCATGCGCCGTCTCTTTTCAAGCCATCGGCTCACGGGTGGGGCCTGATGGAATCCTTCGGGAGCCGTTTGGCCTGATCCCAATTGGTTACGGCCTTGCCGCAGGGAGCATCGCCTCCTTGACGCTCTCCCTCATTTGGCGGCCCCGCAAGCCATGAACAGGGATCTGGCCTTACGCCGATTTGAGGTGATCCTGCGATCAGCCATCCCCAGCTCTGAAGAGCTTGAGGTTGTGCAGCTTCTGGCGCCAACGCGGCAGAGCGCCTGGCAGCAGGCCGCTCTCCTATATCCAGGGCTAGTCGCCGGCGTGATTGCCATCGACAACGACTGAGCGCACAATCGATGCGATGGACATCACTCCCCGCATCCCCCAGCTAGCGGATAGCCGCGAGCAGATGTTCAACCTCATGGCAGGCAGCAGCACGGTGGCCTGCTTTGGCAGCAGGGCTTTGCTATCGCTCTTTGTCTGCGCAGCACCTGAGCCCGCTTCGTTGGTGGGTGCGGTAACCACTGAAGCTGAGGCTCTCGGGCTGATTGCACGCCATCAGCCGGGCTACCTGTTCGTGACTGAGCACCTGGAAGCCGGCAGCGGTCTCGGACTGGTGAAGCAAGCCCATGGGCTCTGCCCGGACCTGCGCACGCTGCTGATCCTCCAGAGTGAATCCCCTGCGCTGCTTCGTCAGGCGCTGGAGCTCGGCTGCAATGGCGTGGTGGTGGAGAGCCAGCTGGCCCAGGGCACGATGGTGGATGCCATCCGTGCAGTGGCAGGCGGCGGGATCTACGCCGACAAGCTAGGGGTCGATGCGTTGCGCTCCACCAACCGTGGTGATGGCCCAGATCCCTTAGACGCGTTGTCAGAGCGAGAGCAGGAGGTGCTGCAGCTGGTCACTCGTGGTTACACCAACAAGGAGATGGCGGAGGCCCTGATCGTCTCCGCCGAAACAATCAAAACCCACATCACCAACATCCTTTGCAAGCTCCAGGCCAAGGACCGTACCCACGCGGCTGTGATTGGCGTGCGGCGTGGGTTGGTCAGCGGTGAGTGACTGGGCTTCAGAGGGTTAAAGACCTGGAGGTCTGACTTTGGGAGTCCCGGCTGCAGCAAGCTAGATCCCAGTCATAGCCTTGATTTGACACCCGCGACGCCACCAAAAAAGTGACGGCGAGTGACAGAAGCCAAGGGTTGCCCAAGGTTGTCCGGCTCACCCCTGCCCCCTGAGCCACGCCCTCAGAAGCTTGTGGCGGTCTTGGCCATCGAGTGGCTCAGCCGTCACTATCGACAGCCGCCCCGTCGGGTGCTGGGCGTGGGCTGCGTCCAACGCCATCGCCACCTAGACGCCAAAGCCTGCGCCGTGGGAGAAAAACACCGCAAATTGGAGCATCAGCAGGGCACCGGCTCACCCTGGTGGTCGCCGCGGAGCAGGCTCGCCCGCCGCCGCGTACGCATTCCACGCCCTACGTCATTTAATATGGGTCGCTCTACCCAGCTGCATGACTCCCCACTGGCTGAAGCTGCGCTGGCCGGTCACAGCACTAGCGCTCGGCGGGATGGCACTCGCCGGCTTGGTGCGCCTCAGCAAACATCCAATCCAGGTGAAGCTGGAGCACAGCTTTACGGAGCCGCTGCAACTCAGCGGCAAGATCAAGGGGGAGCTGAACATGCCAAGGGCGGTTCAGATTGAACCCACCCGCAGCCTGGCGGTGAAAGTGGTTGAGACAATTCCGATCAATCTGAGCGTGAGTAACAGAACGCCGGTGGAGGTGCAGGTACGCAATGCCCAGCCGATCCAGGTCAAGGTGGATGAGAGCAAACCGATCCAGGTGGAAAGAATGAATCCCCAGGCACCAGTGAAGGTAAAAGTTGGGTTCTGAGATGTGACGAGGGCCATCACTGTCGACATCCTTCCCTGCGGGTGCTGGGCGCCGACGCCGTCAAAGAACATCGCTTAAGAGTTTGCAGAAAAACTGCCTTGCTGGCCGCGTTTTCCCTCCTGAACGCTGACCTCGCATCTCAGCTGGGCAGTTGGCCCATTTTCGCAGAGACGACGGGGTTTTTCAGCAAACTCTTAAGCTCGAGGCCCCCGAGGCAGGCATTGTGCTGGTGATGCCTTTGTTCGGTGCTTTGCTATACATCGCTGAACGAGCGAATTCTTTATAAAGGAGTGAGTTTCGACAAGATCAACGTGCCCGGCCCGCTGAACCAAGAACCAGAAGTGTGCAATGTGCTGGGGGACTCCATCACCCTGCGCCTCACCACCGAGCAGACCGACGGAAAATACAGCGTGGCCGAATTCGCAACACCCGGTGGGGTGGGCCAGCCCCCTCACACCCACGCCTGGGATGAAACCTATCTTGTGCTGGAAGGGGAGCTCAACCTCAACATCAATTGTGAAACCACCGTTGTGGGAACGGGTGGTTGCTATCAGGTCAAGGCTGGTGTCGTTCACGCTCCCACACCCAATGGCGACTTCTGCCGCTACGTGATGGTTGGTCAGCCTGGCGGTGTCGAATCCGTGTTCAAGAGCCTGAAGGCCAACGAAAAGGATCTTCACGACATGGCCAAGGTGGTCGAGATCGTGACCAAGGAAGGCGTCACCATCGCTGGTTGATTCACCGCTTTCCCATTCATCCCCATCCCGAATCAACCAATGTCATCCCGCTTTTTTCATGTTCAGCACGAATTCCGTGCCGGAACCTCACAGAAATGGTTTGAGACCGTTCAAAAGGCCCTGGCCCCTGGTGGTGGCTGGGACGAAGCCGTAACCCGCAATCTTGAAGCTGGCTACTACAACCATTGTTTCAACCCCACTGGTCTTGAAGGACCTGCCTTCTGCATCTGGGAAGTGCGTGATGGCATCAGCGACGTTGAATTCCAGGCCTTCATCGATGGCCCCAACGGTCCCGATATGGGGACCGGCGCTTTGCTGAACATTTGCCGTGAGATCAACCTTGAACTGGCCGGGAACACCCCTTATCCCCGCAAGTTCGCCTGACGATTCGCTTAAGAGTTTGCAGAAAAACTGCCTTGCTGGCCGCGTTTTCCCTCCTGAACGCTGACCTCGCATCTCAGCTGGGCAGTTGGCCCATTTTCGCAGAGACGACGGGGTTTTTCAGCAAACTCTTAATGGTGCATGGCGGTAAGAGCTGGCACCGTGATGCTGCCTCTCGGCCCGTAGCTAACCCTTGGGGTTGTAGAACTCCAAGCCCTCGATGCCCTTGGCGTCATTTTCGGTCATGCGTGCACGCAATTCCAGCGTGGTGCGGTCCGGGTCGCGCACAAACACCGAGACATGCCCGTCGCCGAACGTCACCGGCCCCTGCGTAATGGTGATGTTGTTTTCCCGCAGTGTGGCAATGGTCTCCCGAATGTCTTTGACGCGCAGCGCCACGTGTGTCAGGCCAGGATGTTTTTCAGGCACGTCCATCAGCACGTTCTTCCCGCCGGTGGTGTCGACACCGTTGATGATCAGGTTGAGCTCGACTCCAGCAGGGTTCTTGAGGATGGTCACAGGCTCAAAATCGGACTCGACCTCGACCTTGAAGCCAAGCAGTGCGTAAAAGCGCAGCGCACACGCCTTATCGGTAATGCGTATGCCGATATGGTCGACCTGTTCGATGCTGATCATGGTTTGGCCGCGATGCTGCTCATTCAACCTTGATTTCGCCCACTCCGCGACTACAGCGAGACGCCCCGGCGGGTGCTGTTTGTGCTGGGTTCCGGGAAGAGCCCAGCGGTGGAGGTGTTTGAGGCTGCAGCGCAGCAGCGCTCCACCAGCATCGATCCCCAGCACCTGGTGGAGATGGCCGCCGGCAGGCGCCGCTCGCTGACGCTCTGCACCCCGATGCAGATGGTGCCTGAGATCGTGCGCTCGCTTGCCCACAGCAATGTGGCCGTGTACCAGGTGCAGCTGCTGGAGGAGTGAGCCCAGACTCACTCCATCGTGCGCACGGGGGTGGTGCACCAGCGGCTGCGGCCGATGCCGGCAGCACTCTGGAAGCGATCGTCGCGGAAGGCCGCTCGGCCGGTTCTGGGCTCAATGCGGGCCACCCGCCAGAGCTCCTGCTCGCAGTTGATCGTGACGGTGATGCGGGTGCCGTCGGTGGCGTTGATCCGCACGAAGCGCACACCGTCGTAGAGGCCCAGGGGCTGGCCGCCCGCTGCCTGAAGCAGCACCGCCAGGTTGCTGCCTGCCGGGGCTGCCAATGCGGCAGCCGGGTGGCTGACAAGGCAGCCGGCGATGGCCGTGAGCACCAGTGGGAGCCGGGAGAACAGGCTGGTCATGGGGAAGAGGCGCGGCGACTCTGAAAACCAGCTCCCAGCATGACAATCTGTCTGGTGGCAAATCCGTCTGGAGAAAAGGCCCACGATGCGCACCTGTCTCCACCTGCTGCTGGCTGCCTCCCTGGTGCCGCTGCTGCTGCCGCTGCCGGCACAAGCAGCGGAGGTCTGCACCCCTTCAGAAAGCACCGTGGCCGAAACCCGCTGCGTGATGGAAGCCCTCCAAGCCAAGGATCGGGAGCTGGAGAAGGCCTTGGTGCGGGTGGCCAGCGAGGCCAGGCAAGTGCCGAGCGAAACCTTCCAGACGCTCTGGCGCGCCAACCTCACCGGCTTCTACAAAACGAGTGCCGACCCAAACGAGCAGGCGCGTGCTTTCCGAGCCGAACGCCGCAAGGTGTGCGCCTACGCCAAGTCGGTGAGCTTCCAGGGGACGGGCTACGGCATCTTCACGACGCGCTGTGAGCTGGCGCTCACCCAGACCCTGCTGGAGCAGCTGCGGCCATGAAACGCCCGCTCATCCGGCTATCGCTGTTGCTGCTCACCGGCGCGGTGGCCTGCGCCGTGGCCTACCGACTGATCGGGGCGCGGGTAGAGGCCGATGGCACGCTCAGGGAGGCTTTCGCCCTGATTCCAATCGGCTATCTCCTGGGCGGAGCCGGTATTGGGACCGGAATCGCCGGCCTGTTGTGGAGGAAGCCAGCCAAGCGCCGGTAAGGATCAGTACCGAGCCACTTCCGAACGCTATATGGGCGGATCCTAGTTAAAAAATAGCCAGGCCCCTGTTGGTCTGCATAAGAACCCGAAGTCATTACCACTTTGACCCTAAACCCACTGCGTGGCAATCACTCTCGGGCAGATGGACCCTCAGGCCTGGTTCATATGCGGACCCTCATAAGAAACCGTGCCCCTCGCTCTGGCCGACTCGCTTGCCCAAATGATCTGTCTGGAGCCATGCAGATCCTGCATGGACCTTCCCGCCGCTTATTGATCCCTCTGGCAATGGCTCTGACTCCACCAGCAGCCAGTGCCCACAACCCGCCGCCGCCGCTCAGCCTCCTCCAACAGCCCCACTTCCCCACCTGCGCTGCAAGCTGCCCAACCCCCCTGGTTGGAACACCCCACCCTCTCCGGCCTGAGGGATCGCCTGCAGCTGGTCTACGACTGCTGGACCCTGCTGGAGCTCCCCGACGGCACCAGCCTGTCCGCGTCTGGAATCCCGGCTGGAGGTGCGCTCATCACAGGCGGTCTCTGCGTGAGATGGAAGCGGGAATCCGACTGCCATACAGGCTTCAGCGGGAATAATATTCGGTGCAAGTCATTCAACATTTCGAGCGGCTACTTGTTTGTTGTCTATCTTTGCGGCGTAGAGCTTGCACCACTAACGGAGCGGTTTCGGCGTCCTCGTCTGGTGCATCGTTTCGATCACCTCCGCTGCCAACGGCTGGCTTTCCTCAGCTGGAATCAGCACTTCCAGATAGGCGGCGCCATCATAGACGTTGATCGCCGCCAGGGCCTGCTCCAGCTCCGCCACCGTTGAGGCCCGGCCGCACCACCAGCCTCTGCAGCCCAGCGCAGCGGGGATCTCGGCATAACGCCAGGGGGGCAGATTGTTGTAGGCATGCCCCGTTTCGCTGATCAGGGCCTCCACCCCGTAGAGGCCGTTGTTGAGAACAATCACCACCGGCCGCACCTCCGTGAAGCCCATCACCCCGATCTCCTGCACCGTGAGCTGATGGGCGCCATCGCCGCTTACCAGCACCACCCGGCGATCAGGATCCGCCAGCGCGCATCCCAGCGCGGCAGGCGTGCCCCAGCCGATCGAACTCCAGAGGGTCTGGCTCTCCATCGCCACACCGGCCGGCAGCCGCATCGCATTGAGCTGCAGCAGACAGGTGCCGGTATCGGACACCAGCAGATCCGTGGGCCGCAGAAACCGCTGCAGGCGTGGATAGAAGCTCGCTGAACCGGTGGGCTGATCACCGGCACCGCTGAGGGGAAGCAGAGGCTGGGGCTGCACCGGGCGCCGATCCCCCCAGGATGAAGTCCGCTGCGACCCGGCCTGGAACCGCCTGGTCAGCCCGACGAGCACATCGCTGATGCTCACGCTGGTGAATACCTGATCGCCTGCCTGCACCCAGTCGGCTGACAACGCCACCGTGCGGCTGGCATCAAGACGTCCGCTCCACAGGCCGGTGTTGAGGTCCTCCATCACCAGCCCGCCCACATCGAGCAGCAGGTCGGCACCTTCCACCACGGCTTGCAGAGCTGCCGGAGTGGAGCGTGCGCCGTTGTACATCCCCAGGAAGGCGGGATGGTCTTCAGCGATCACAGCCTTGTCCATCGGCGTGGTGGCATAGGCCAACCCTGAGGCCTTAAGAAACGCCTCAAACGCCTCCACCAGCCCGTAGCGCCGCAGGGTGATCGTGGGCAGCACCACCGGCCGCTCTGCCGCTGCAATCCGCCCCATCAACAGATCGAGCACAGCATCCAGTTCCACCGCCACGCTGTCGTGCTGATTGATGGTGCCGATCGGAGCCCCCTGGATCGGTGTGCCGGTGATCGGCATCAGGGCCAGATCCATGGGGAAGGTGAGATAGGCCGGCCTGGATTCCTCCAGCGCCTTGTCAATCACCCGCTCCAGTTCGATCACGGCGTTCTCCGGCGTAAGCCGGGCGCTCACGCAGCTGGCAGCAGCGGAAATCGCCTCGAAACGGTCGTAGACACGGTCGCCCAGCGTGTGATGACAGATCAGCCCCTGGCGCACGATGCGCAGGCTGGGGGTACCCACCAGATGGAACACCGGCAGGCGCTCGGCCATGGCGCCCATCAGACCGTTAAGGGCACTGAGTTCGCCCACGCCATAGGTGGTGCATACGATCCCGGCCCCACGCCGACGGGCATAGCCATCCGCCGCATAGGCCGCATTCAACTCATTGGCCGATGGCACCCACTGCAGGCGTGGGTGCACTTCCACCGCATCATTGAGGGGGAAGGCGTAATCACCCGGCACGCCGAACACATGGCCGATGCCGAGATCGGCGAGGCGATCCAATGCGTAGGTCACCACAGAAGGAGACATCAGGCCGGCACGCTCACCACCTTTTGATTGTGGCAGTGGCGCCCTTGAGTGCTTGTGGGAATCCAGCGGGAGTACCTGTGACGCCATGAGCCACCTGAGCACCGGTCCCATCGGCAACGAGCTGCCACTCAGGCCACCTCCGTCGCTCAGCCCTGCTGCCGGGTCATGTCATCTGTCCAGCCTTGGCAGCGGCTGGTGAGGTGCTCGCCGTGGGCGATCAACCCCTGGTGCAGCTGGCAGGTGAGCACCGGGATGCAGTTCACCCCGGCGTGGTGCCTAAACCAGTGGCAGGTCGTGCAGACCATGCGGCTGCGGCTGGAGCGGAGCACCGCATGATCCAACCAAGGCCAGTCCTCGATCTCCCCCTTGCGAGAGGGCCCTAGGCGGGAGAGGGGGCCGCCGCGATGGTGACTCCAGCATTCGTACGCCTGCACTAAGGGATGGGCTGCTGGGCGGCAGGGTGATTTGCTTTAGCTGCCGCTGGTGTCGCTAAGCACTGCATTGAAAAAGGCTGCAGTCGCAGCATTTGCTCTAGCTAAGTCAGCCCATAATTTTGCCGGCTAATTGTGACTTACTTGCAATATGGGTCCTTCTTGAGTGATTGTTGTGAGAGATAATTCGGGCCGCACCGGTGGACCAGGTACAGGGCTGATGTTTTAGGACAACCACCAAAATCGGCTAATGTGGCTATAGCGACCCCTGCCAGCCACCCCTGTGCCAGGAGCGCCCCTGTTGCTTGTCAGGAGTCCCCAGTGGAAGTGAGCATCACAGAAGCATCGATAGCGCTTGGATTTCGGAGCCGCAGCACGATCTACAGGCTGCTCAAGAATGGATCATTGAGTGATTTCGAGCGCACCAGCCCATCCGGTGCACGCTGCCTTGAACTCAATGGACTAGCGGACACAGTTAGGAGATTGATTAGGAGGCAGGCCAATAGCGCCATCTCGATGCCCAGCACTGCAACTGCTCAGGACTGGTGGGGTGACGTTGCCTCTATCTGTAACCGCTACCTAGAACTTGATTGCTGGGGACCACCGCCATGGAGCCCTCTGCAGTGGTCTGTGCTGGTGGGGATAGCTCAAATGGCTGCTGATGAGTTTGAGAATGCAGGCTGAAGTTCTTGTCCGCTCCAGGGGCCAGGGGCACCTCGGCCTCCGCAGTGCCATACGCACTGCTGATGCCGCCTACCGGGAGGGCCAGGCGTACCTCAGCGATGCCGAATTTGACGAGCTGGTGGCAGAGCTGCAGCAACTCGACCCCACTGCGCCTGAGTTGCTTACTCCCGGCGGGGGCAGCAAGCTGCTGAGCCTGGACAAACAGGACCTGAGCGATTGGCTCGCGGGTCTTGGTGCTGCCGCTGCTGGCCTCTTCTCGGTGACACCCAAGCTCGACGGCTGCGCCATAGCGCTGGAGTACCGCCAGGGCCAGCTCACGGCAGCGTGGACACGCAGCGGTGCTGATGCCATGCACCTGCTGCCCCTGGTGGGCACCGTGCCGCCCAGGCTCAGCGCACCGATAAGTGTGCAGATCCGTGGTGAGATCTACGGCCTTGACGGGCGGCAGAGCACACCCGCCGCCGCCCTGCGCCGCAAGGTGCCCAGCGGTAACGGACTGGTGTTCGCTGCATTTGAGGTGATGCAGAGTGCGGCCAATCACTCCAGCCAACTGCTTGCGCTAGAGCGCTGGGGTCTGCCCATCCCCCCATACCTGCTTTGTGGCGCTGCACAGCTGGCACGCCACCACCATTCATGGCTGCAGTGTCGGCTGTGGAGCGAGTTGCCCACCGATGGGTTGGTGGCGCAGCTGGATGACGGCCAGCAGCGCAGAAAGCTCGGTGTCAATAGCGTTGCGCCCCGCTACGCCCTGGCGCTGAAGCGGTGAGTCGGCCGCCTTTTGTAGGGGTAGGGGACCATCCAGGCGATCACGAGAATGCCTTTCCATGAGCCAGATCCCCACTGGCACATTGGCTTTGCCCCCATCACGTCTCGAAGTGGGATGAGGCTGGTGGGATCGCCAACGCTCCAGGTATGAGGCCGAGGATGTGCTGAGGTGCAGTCTTCTTGCTGTGTCCAATCCTCTCCAGTGCGTCGGCCTGGGACTAGCTGCCGGTTTCCACCCTTTGTCCACCCACATCTCCCGCTTGGTGACCACCCAACATCCTTGTCACTCCAATGCATCTCAGCGAAACAGGTGGACCAATCGGTGTACAGCAGTGTGGTGCGCGTGCCAGCCCGATTGCTTGATCGCTCCAGGTCGATGGAAGAAGGAGAGCAGAAGGGGGGGGGGGTGTCTCTTTGACCACCTCTTTACCTAAGAATCCAGTCCCTCACAGGCATGTAAGGGGGGATTATGAGGTGGACAACCGGGTGGTCCGAGAGTGGACAAAGGGGGGACAGCCTCACCGCACCACCCTGAGTTCCTTGCCGCCATCGAGCAGCTGAACCAACCCGCGGCTTTGCAGCATCGTTGCAATCTGCTTCAGCTCCTCCAATGTCGGACGGCTGCGGGATGGCCACCCCTTTCGGAGACTCGAGAGAGTAACCCCTTTCCCTCCAGCCTTCCCTTGAAGTTTTCTCGCGATCTCCATCATCCGATCTGCCCTGTCCAGCATTGGGTTGGCTGCCCGTTCATGTAGTTCAACCGCCCGTGTCTTACCAGCCATCACCAAATTGGCAGCCAGCTGGAGTGATCGGCTGCTGACCACCGTGGCCTTGTTCACGAATTCGCGTTCCACTAAATCTTCCTGGCCAGTCGTCACTCGAATGAAGTGCACAGCTGCTGCCACTCTGAGCACCTGACCTGGCGCCTTTGCCCACAACGCCTCCACCTCTTCGCTGTTCGCCTGGAGCGATAGCTCCTCCAACTGATTGAACAGAGCCAGGAAAGTCGCCTCAGCTTCGCCCGACAGGACATAGAGAGGATTGCTATCTTCTAATGCCGCCAGGTACAATTCACCAAGCTGATCAGTCAGTCTTTCACTCTGCTCATCCGGCTGTATCAATTCACGTTTATGGCGAGGCAAGTGAACAAACAGTGGCCTGCTGTTGAAGCCATTGGCATTCCCTGCTTCCAATTGGTCTAGGAATACCTTCGGCTGGATCCCACCAATCACTGCAAGTTTCCCGTTACGCACGTCGCGTGATTTCTTGGCATCGGCGAACACGTCGTTTGAATATGCGCCGTCATAGCTCGATAGCCAGAACTCGACGTCGCCAACACTGGCACCGTCTTCCTTAGCCATCTGCTTCAGCCATCCGCTCAGCTCATCTCGAACTAAAAGCCCTGGCACTTCTTCACCGTGCTCTGCAAGATCTGCCCGAATCCCCTGAGTAGTTGGAGAAGTATAAATTAGGTTCCTCTTGCGGTACTGAGGCAGTTCATCTCCAGCCTCACTAGCAGTTTTTCGGCGCTCCTTTTCTCGATCATTCCAGCTGTCTATCAAAGCCATTGGCTTGGCCATCGGCTTGTTGATCAGCATGCTTAACAGGACCGATTTGGCGGTTCCGCTGGTGCCGATATGAAATAACCACACGATTATAATTTCCACCATCGACCACCCTCTGATGCGGACACAAGGTGGGAACATTGCGGCCACCCCAGCCATCACTGTCATCACGATTGCTTCATCACTGAACTTTAGGCCTTTCCGGAGTATCCGAAACATTGGCAACCAATTTGCTGGTACGTAATCCGCAAGATTGATTGCAGGTGGTGCTCCACGAAGAAGAAGATCTTCAAGAGCATTGAGGAGGTCCTGGCGGCGCTCGAGCTCAAGACGGCACTGGTCTGCGAACTTCGCCAAGCCAGTTTGGTTATATCCACCAGCCTGCTGATTGATCAGCTCCTGGATTTCTGTCGCACTTGCGCCCACCTCAACCATTGAGCGAATCTTGGTGTGGGCATCGTTCTGGTGAGCATTTAGTGCCTCTGTCGCAGTCTTTTCGCGTCCGGGACACAACCCGAGGCGGGCAAGCTCAACCCTATCAAGAAACTCTTTTAAAGGCTCATCCCAGTTTCTACGGTTGTAGGGTTTTATTATGTTTGCCCAGTCCTCTTTGCTGCATTTATCGGGACGTTCCAACTGGTCCTTCGGTAGCAACCAGAGGTCTGCGTGGTAGTGGTCTCCCTTCTTGCGCAGCTCATTGGATTTCGCAATATCCCGTTCTTCGATTCTGGCTTTGTGGATGAGTCCATCAGGATCGATGTGTCTCTCCAGCTCAATCCAAAGGTTGCAGACCTCCCAATAACGATTTTGCTTAGTTAATGGATCGAGGTAATCATAATTTGCCCACAGTAAGTTGCCTTCTTCCGCCAGGTCGCCGTCAAGGCATATTTTATTGCCATCCGCGTAATACTCTGCAAGCTGGAAGCGCTCGAATTGCTGCCATCCTTTGATCAAGATATTGGTGGCTTTGTCAACCCACTCATTTACGTCAGCTACCAACGATTCTGGTACTGCATCCTCCTCGGCTGGTCGCCAGGTCTGCACTTCTTGCAGTGGTTCCAGCTGATCCCAAAGCCACTCCGCTAGATGATCGATTGGTGGAAGCTCTTGATCTTTAGGGGTAGCATCTGGCTGGTCAAACCACTCCTGCAGCAGCTGTTCAGCGTGAGCCCGCTGTTCGATCCAATTTTCAATGCCCCCAAGTTGCTGGAGCATCTCAATGGCAGCATAAATCTCTTCAAGTGATCGAGAATCCTCATTGGGGCCTAAAATGGCTTGAGTCATGTGCGGCTTCCTCCTGGAAAGTTGTGTGTGTTTGACGGAAGCAGGGCCTGGGCCTGAAGAACTTCAGCCCCACTTCCGTGTGAGCATTTGTTAGCAGACAGAATCAATATCTCCCTAGCCCAGTGCATCTGTACCGCTGAGATCAGCAAGCGAGCTAGTCCTGAGGAACTGGCTTCCAGTTGGATTGCCTTAGCCGCCAAATTGGTCGCTATGTGCTTGGACACACCAAGCGAATACGGCGGATTTACAGCCAAATACCGCTCACGATCTCGCCTTTCAATTAGTACCCGCATGAAATCACCTCCACGCTAAGTGGAGCAAAATATTCATGTGAAATAGATTCACCCGAGGCGGAACAGGCTTGATGCTTTTGTTAAACAGTGAACTAGTCATATTGATTTCAAGGTCACTTCAGCACACCTGTCCATCCAGCCATTGCGAGCCGCACTGCAGCTGTTGACCACATGCGTGGACTAGTGCGATGTGGCCCAGCAGCGATGAAGTGTTCTCCAGCGCGGAGATACCCATCACGGCTGCGACGTAACAGCGTGTCGCGGCTAATGCCAAGCTCGGTGACGGCATCAGATGTTCGGAGCCATGGCCCAGCAGCGATGAATTGCTGAGGTAGCTTTTTGAAATTAGACAGGGACACAGTTGCATTCCCAAAGAACGGGGGATCTGCTCGCTGCGTATGCCTATTTTGTGTGCACGCTTGATCAAAGGATCAGGCATGTGGCATTGGCCCCGGCCATTACGGGTTTGCTGACTGCTAAGTCCATCAGCCATCTCATTATACAGATTCTTGCGTTTGCGTCAACTTGCGATAGCGCATGGCTGCTTCCATCGCACTGTCGATTGTTGCCTCGTCGGTCCACCTGCCGTAATGCCGAGAGTGAGTCTCGACAGAGTGGCCCATCAGAGCTGCAGCCACTCGTGCACTCAGCCCATACGCCTGGTGCGCACGTAAGGCATACCCGTGTCGGAATCCGTAGCAGGTGGCTCCTAACGCTGTTAGCTCTTCCCAGCCTTGATGGCGGCTTAGGTAGCGACGGGCGGCATCAGCCACTCCACCACCAAACGGAGGCAACCCCTCACCTGCTTCGAGCCGCTCACGCAGCTGCCAATCTGCTTCCCACTCGGGATGCAGGGCCCGCAGCTGACGCGGCCTGGTCGATCCCCCACCACTTCGTTTTACGTAGTCACACCACAGAGAACCTGTTGGCTCAAGCCGCAGGTGCAGAACCTCGACGGGACGCAATCCGTAAGCAGCCATCAGCTGCAAGGCGTACCGCCACCTCTGACCTGCCGAGTCTTGCGGCAATCCTCCGATCAAGCTGAGAATTTGTTCGTCACTCAGGGGAACACCGTCCACCCGGCTGGCAACTTTTTCGCCGACAAAGCTTTTCAGGATTTGAGGTGGAGTCCAACGGTCGGGAGGCAAAAGGTCTGCTTCAACAGCCCAGCGACACATTGCAGAGAGGTGCTGCAAAACCACTTGGCGCCGTCGCGACCCAGGGGGCCAGGCTTCTCCCGCAAATGTCAGCAGTGAC
Organism: Cyanobium usitatum str. Tous; assembly: GCF_963920485.1. Classification (NCBI taxonomy): domain Bacteria; kingdom Bacillati; phylum Cyanobacteriota; class Cyanophyceae; order Synechococcales; family Prochlorococcaceae; genus Cyanobium; species Cyanobium usitatum. The sequence continues at coordinate 1,333,531 of NZ_OY986431.1, forward strand.
TTGGCATCGACTGCCTTGGCAGCCACTACCTGCAATCGCTTGGCCGTCTTGCCGTAATCGACAAGCCAGGTGCTGGCCTTGATCTGACCGGTTCGATGAACTTTGTGCTTTCCGAAAGCTTCCCAAGCGGCAAGCAACTCTTGCCCCGCTGGACCGGCGGCAGGTGCGGGTGCGGGGGAGGAAAGCCCCTCGATCAGTTCCAGTGATTGCCGCAGAGTGCGGCCCATGGAGAGTTGCTGAGCGACACGCTCCACAGTCTCTTGAATTTGCCGCGCCTGTGCAGGAACCCACTGAACAGGAAGGACCGCCGTTCCTCTGCTGCCATCGGCATAGCGGACATCCAGCTTGGCCTTGCCGCGTTGCTCAACCAACCGGTAGGCAGGTCCAACAGTGCTGCGCAGCTGAGCCCTTAAGCCCTGTACCCAAATTGGTGAGTCGGATCGACGGGGCATGGCCCAACGGGGCGAGTGACAGACGAGTGATAGACGAGTGACGCTCAGCCCCAACATGCTGACATTCGCGCCTAACCGCTACAACCCCCAAACCCGTTGGCACAGCAAGAATCCAGTACTGGCCTGCAGTCCCCTACTATTACAAAGGAACGGGGCGTGGCGCAGCTTGGTAGCGCGGGTGCTTTGGGAGCACTAGGTCGCAGGTTCGAATCCTGTCGCCCCGATTTTCAAAAGCCAGTAACAGCAGCGGTTTTGGCCGTTGATGACGGCAAGGCTGATTCTGCCGTCAAGATTCTGACGGCAATCTGACGGCAATAGCCGAAATCCATTGGTATGACAGAAGTGCCGCAAGCACTGGGTTTTGTGCTGTTTTTTCGTCCAAGCTGCGGTGAATCTGGCCCCTGATCCATGACACTTGGCCGCTTCGCAATCCTGTTTGCCTTGGGCTTGGTGGCTGCCATTGCGTTCAAGCTCACATGGCTTTACTGGCTGCTAGCTGCCGCTCTGGTGTTGGTTCTGGTCAGGCTGCGGCTCAGCTGAGCCGATGAACCCAGAACAGCTTCAGAGCCTTGCTGTGCTGGCTCTGGCGATGGTGCCGGTGGCGGTGCTCTGGTGGGTCTGGATTCAGATGCTGGATTGACCCTGCAGAGCGATAGGGGTGCATCCAGCTGACTTCGCTGTCTTGCGGCTAGCTCTTGCTGGCAATCTTTGCCCTATCGTTCTAACGACTATCTGCTGAGCATCGTGAAGAAGTCCTTACGTCTGATTGGCATTAAAACCATATCCGCGTTGGCTCTTGTGGGTATTTTGCTGCAAGCATGCGGACAGCCAGAGGTAAAGACTGTTCCTAAAGTTGACCTCAGTTCAGCATGTAAAAAATATATTGGAGAGCTTATGGGGCGCCCAGTGTCTTCAATGAATGTTGACCGTGTAGACGACGATGGATCCCTTGTCGCAATAAGCTATATCAGGTCGGATGACCAGAAGCTCTTCAAGTACGAATGCAAGCTAGATGGCGAAAATATTGTGTGGAGGGGAGTGGATATTTTTGCGCCAGGCGAAGGACCCGGTAGATGGCGCGACGAAGACGCTAAGCCTGTTTCGGCCCTTTGACGATGACACTTAAGTTAAGTATTTTGGTGGGTTTGTCTCTGCTGGCAGGGATGCAAATACTGCCTTCCGAGGCATATCCCCAGTCAGAAATGAACTCATGTGTTGCCAATGGTATGAAAGGCGTTATCGATAAGCAACTCAGGTCGACGCTTTCTGATGTCAACAAATACTGCAACTGTGCACTTTCGAAGATAATTGACCAAGGGAAGCCTATCGCCACATCCATCGACTATTGCAATAGAGTGTACATATTGAATAGATAACCGGATTCGTCCTGTCGCGGCTTTTCGGTAAAAAGCCTTCGGGCACAACTCCGAAGGCTTGCTGTTTGCCGGTGGGTACTTCCTCTAACACTTTAAATGAACACGACATTACGCGTCGCCTTAACCGCCATCATCTCCACTGCTGCTGTCATGGCAGCACCATTCCTATCCTTTGGTGGTTCTCAGTTTTTTAACACCCTGGCATGGCAGATGAGTACGGTGCTTCCTTATGGAATGGTCGGTCCGGTGGCGTGGTTGTTTCTCGTTGCTGCGGTATCTCTTGCCATCACTTTCCTTGTTCTGGCTATTGTTCGCATCTGGAAGAAGTAGGTCATTTGCTTAGCAAGATCTAGTTTGTCCAAAGCCTTTAGAATGTGATGGTTAAAAAGGTTTTGGAATCATGCCAACACCGCATCTAACATTTGTAGCCGGCTCTGCTGTATTAGCGGCGCTACAAGCTGAGGCAACACTTGCAAGGCTTGCTGATGATGATCTGCCTCGGGTGCCGGAAACGGATTGCCTTGCATCCCCACAATCACGCCGCCCCTTACCCGTAACGGTGCACAACTAATGACTGACATTGATGCACGGATTGATGCCGACCATCGCAAAGCGGCCGCAGCTGAAAATGATGCTCGCGCCATTGTTTCCAGGATGGCCAAGATCGAAGATATGGACAGGTTTCTGGCTTATGGACGCCGGGAACACGGCCAGGTGCCGAATCCATACCGCGTCGGGAATCTGACCGCAATCGGACTGCTTGAACTCAACGATCCGGCGTTGGCTAGCTATTTGGCCGCTGCGGCCGGTAAGGGAACATCAGCACCCGATTACGCCCGTCAGGAAGCCGAGGCAGAACGTCAACAGCAGATCGAACGGATGAAGGCTGCCACCTCTGAATTGCAAGCCACCAACACTGCCCACAGGCAGCACCTGGACCGCGCCTTTGTCGTTGGTGTTTCACCCACAACCGGGAGGCGTTGGTAATGGCACACATCGCCAAAATGCACCCAACAGCAAACTGGCTACGGGTGCCGGACCACATCTACCGACAGGCACTGGACCGCAACATCGAACTAGGCAAGCCTGATACCGATCACTTCTGGTCCACAGAACTGCCTCGCTTGGTGGCTGATCCTGGATACCAAAAGCAGATCGAAGATCGTCGCATTGAATTGCAGCAAAAGTTGCAACAACTAGGTGACGACCTTCGGCAAATTGCTGGTGGCCTTATCGACCAGCAAAGCGAGTGCGATCTGGAACTTGCCCTACTGAATCAGGTTTTGCCATGAACGTGATCGAATACGCCTGCCAGATGCAGGACGCCAGATTGGCGGCGCTTAAGGCACAAGCTCAGGTGCCCACCGTTGAAGCGTTCAAAGCGGCAACCCGTTCGGCTATTCAGGCACTTGAACTGTTCACCCATTCCGAAAAGGTTGGCCTGATCGGTGAAATTGAAGACGCCTGGAAACGGCTTGAGCAAAAAGACTAATTGATTTTAGACAGTTCGCGATTAATTGCTAAAAGGAAGAGAAGAGTGGTGCAAGACAATCCGCACAGAGGCATCTGGTTCTTTGATAAAGCTCCAGGTTTTATCAACTCTGGTGACTTTCCCGGTGCTATCGGTTAGATCTACATTGCCCATTGTGATTGCCTGTGCCCCATTGAGCTGAATCACCTCATTCACCACCTCGCACTTGCGCCATGGCCTCAGTGCAAATCCTGTGTCGCTTGGGTAGGCGGGATTGTTGCCAACAAAATAGGCCAAGGCGCCTTCGCGGGTGGCGCGAAATGTCTGCTTGCCCGAGGCAAGTGTTGGCGCAAAAGCAACCGGTCCGTACTGATATGCATAAGCCTTATCAATGACAGCCTCTGCTTTTTTTGTAGCAGCACCTATGCCAGAATTAGCGTAGGTGCTGCTAATGCTAAGCAACGCATCGCACCAGCCATTCTGTGCTGCTATTACCTCTGCCTGGGTGAAATTTAGGTTCATCACCTTCACTGTAGGGCGTGCTAGGCCAGCGGATGGGGACAATATTGATGCAGGGATTGCTAGGCAAATTGCCCCACCCAGCGTGATAGCCCTGTGAAATGTGGTTGGAGTCTTGACAAAGGTTTTCACGATAAAAAATCTGATTTGCCATATAAAAGCATGGATGGGTCCGCTGCGGCCGCGGGTGAGCAGATTATTTAAAAAAGGTTACCTCTTGTTGTTTGGATTAGTTGTGGTGAGCTAGTAATGCGCCAAAGCTCTCGGTTGCTGCTGCGATAATGGTGTCATAAGTAAAGGTTGGTATTGGGAGATGCGCACCAGTAAGGCTGAACGCAAACGACGTCGTGAGGCCGCCCTAGCGCGCGTTGCAGATGGCTACGGCTTCACTGATGTTGTGACTTTCATGATGGCGCAATGGGGATGCTCGCGCTCAACCGCACAACGGGACTGTGGCTGGGCACATGGCCAACTTGCTGCGAGCCTTCAGGGAGCCGACATTAAGCACTTAGTGGCTCACCTTTGCACTAGCGCTCAACGGGTAGCTCTGAAGGCTGAACAGGCTGGTCAGTACGCCGCAGCAATCGGTGCGTTGAAGCTTCTGCATGAAATGGTGGTGGTGCCGCACACCAACCCCAAGGAACGAACTTTTCGGCGTGGGTTGCGGTGAGGCTGGCTTGGTTGTGTGTGCCAGTTGGCGCGGTCCTGCTGAGACGCTGAAGACTGGACAAAGGCGGTTGAATTACGAAACACCGGCTGGCCACGATTGTTGTACTACAGCCCCGAGGTAGCGGCGAATAGGTGCCGAGAACCCAGTGCGGGTGGTGGATGAGACGCAGCCGTCGCAGTGAACTGTCCTGAGCATCTGTCAAGCCAGCAATGCCGCTGATGGGCGTGGGTAAAGAAGAAAGGGGGATTTTTGACAATCCCCCCTTTGTCAAAAGTCCTAGTCGTGTCACCAGTTTGCAAAAACTTCTTTTCTGTACTGCTCGGCCTCCTCTGGGGTCATCAGAGGCACGCCTGGTTCCAGCTCGCTTGGTGAGTGCCAGTGCGCAAAAGCTTCATTGCATTGACGCTCCGCCTCCTCAGGTGTGAGGCGTGGCGCACCCGGTTCGGGCGCCAACACCCGGGGTCCCCATGCTGGATCATCCTCGTCGTCAAACGCATCGGCGCCACTACCCACTGTTTTCGCCTCAATTACCTCAACTACCTCTGAGCTGTTCTGGCGCAGTTGTTTTCGGTGTTGAGGCCGAATCTCAACTACCTCAACTGGAGTTTGAGTAGCGGGTGGGGGGGTAGCTGTAGTTGAGGTAGTTGAGGTAGTTGAGATTTCGCACTGAAGCTGAGATCCATTGCCTTGCAGGGTCTCAGAGGTAGTTGAGGTAGTTGAAGCTGATTTTGAGTACTGGTGATTTTTGTTGTCTTCGCTTAAGGCTGAAAACGTGTATTCGTTCCCTGCCCTCACCCGCTGGATCTTGGAGTCATCCGCCAGCCGCTTGAGTGCAGTGCGCACCCTGACTGCATCAGCACCGCTTCCTAGACCCCACTTCAAATCCAACGCTTCAACTGTTTCTCGGCATGTCAGCCATGCCCCCACACGTTCCTCCATGAGATCAAGTATTTGATCTTGCGTTGTGGTGCGGCTTGTTTCACGCTTCTTTTCGTCCTTGGCATCTTTCAGCTGTTGCTGCCATGTGCTGAACTCACTCACCCGATAGAAACCACCAGTGCCGGGATTGGGACTTAGGACTAGGTCACATCCTTCACCGCTTCGTGCTTCACGCACCAGGCGGCGCTGGTTGTTTTGTTTATCCGGCTTCCCGCTGTCATCTGGGCAGTAGTGCAAGGTGATAACCGTGTTTGCTGCACCCGCAATGGCACTGTGGCCACTGAGTGCCTCTACGCCGATGAGGTCGTTGGTTTTGTTCGCGTGGTGGATAAGCACCAACGATCCACCCGCCTCGAGGACACTCTGCTTGAGGTCATAAAGGCAGGCCCCCATCTCAGGATCGTTTTCGCTGCAACCAAGTGACCGCGTGATGCTTCGGAGTGAATCCAGTACAACCAGTGCACCTGGGTTGGCTTTGATGTCGGCAAGGAGCTTGTCTAGATCGGTTTCGTTCACCCGGAAATGGGGAGACCATTTCAAGCGTGCGTGGCTCCAGATCTTGAGGCTATCGAGCATGTCGGCCGTATCACCATCGGCCTGGTCATCGGTCACCAGCAGCACCGAGCAGGTTTGCTCTGGTGACCCAAAACCGATGAACTCGTCGCCGGTCAAGATTGCGGCAACTAGGGCAACGGCAAGTCGTGTTTTACCGACCTTGGGTCTGCCGCCGATGATTGACATGTCCCCATAGGGGATCAGGTTTTTGATCAACCAATGCACCTCAGGCCGCTCCATAGCCAGGCGTGCCGCAGCGTCGAGGCTTTGGTACTGATGGCCCTGCTGGCGATCCTTTTCCGTCAAGACAAGCTGTGCAATGTCCTTGCGGTTTATGAACTGTTTAATACCTAGATCGTCGGCGATTTTCAGTAAACGTGATTGGCGGGTGAGTGTGTTGCGTTGTCTGCGTGATAACACAGCAACGCATTTGTAGAAACACTGCATTTTGCGATCAAGCGTGAGGTTGCGTGACTTGGCCTTGCGTTGCGCCGTCTCTTGCGCTGCTCTATTCGTGGGATTGGGTTGCCGCTTCAGCTGATACCCGTTCTGTCTGGCTATCGCCCAGAAACTTCCAGCATTGCGGGTAATAGTGGAGTCGAGCACTTGAGCCGCCTGCCGTTCCCCGTGTTCCCATAGGTGCGCCATGAGGTTGATGGCTTCACCGTCAGGGTTCGGGTGGTTGACCTCAGCCAGCGCGGCCGAGCACCCGCACAAGGCGTTGCGGTACTCCTCGTAGGTCTGGGGGGTACGTGACGGCAGTACAGCCACTGCATCACGGATCTCCTGCATGTCGCGGGGGGCGTAACCAACGCTTTGGCGATGCTTAATCAGGCCAGGCTTTGGCGTTGGCTTCACCACCTCGGGGATCGCGGGTGTGGGGAGGCAGGCTTCGATTTCCTCGGCGGTGTAGGACACGTCGGCCTGGTGGATCAACTCAGCACGGTTGCTGGTTACTTCCCCGTTTTCCTTGTTGACATAGAAAAACCCAGGCACCCGCATCAACCGGCTGGGGTTTTTGCATGTCTTGTCGCCTCCGGCGAAGTTGATCAGGCGTTCTTGCAGCGCCCGCCATCCATCAGGCTGCATGGGTTCGTTGAGCACCCAATAGCAATGCACGGACTTCCCGCCGGTGGTGATCATCGCGGTGGGTTCGGGTAGGTCTAGTTCACGCCATGCCGACATCTGCCACTCGATTGGCTTGTCGTCGTGTTCGACGAAAACAGCACGGCATGAGTGCACGTCTTCGTCTTCGACGCCGCCCCTTTTGCCACTGGCTTTTTTGGCTTCACCCGTTATGAAGTAAACGGATGCGCCGGCGTTGTTGTCTGCTTCTAGAACGGCAGCATCGAAGCCGAGCAGGTCTCTCCCGTAGCGGCTGCGGTTGGCACCTTTGCCGGGTGTGATGGTCCGAAACCAGGTTTTCGCTGGATCCTTGCCAAGAAGGCTCAGGAAGCGTTCCGCCTCGTGGCGTACCTGCATTGGGTGCAGTGACATTTCCGTGTTTGCTGTCTCACCACCCGCGTGGGGGTCGGATTCATGGGGATCTGCCGGTGTGTTTTGAGACTGCGCATCGTCAACGCAGTCGGTGTTGTGTCCAGATTTGTGGGTGTCGCATGGCCAGACGGCATGAGACAAAGGCTGACCTACAATGGCTTCAGGATTGTTTGCCATCACTAGGTCGCCCTGGCAGGCGGCCTTTTTCATGTTCATGCGAAGGCCACCTCCATCGCGCGGTGGCCAAGTTGGTCTTGTTCGAGGTACGCAGCTCTAGTTGCTACGCATAAGGCGTCTTCACATGCCGCCAAGTGGTAGAGCACATGGCTGTTGGCATTGGTTGGGATTTTTCGGTGCCAGCATTCACCAGCAGCCAATAGTCCGTCACGGCGCAAACGGATCAAGGTCCGTTCACTGAGGCGAAGGTGATCAGCAGCCTCGCGCTGAGTCACCCACTTAGTAGTGGTCATTGGGGATAAAGCGATTTATGGCTTAGATCCCCGTTCCGGTCTTTCCTACTGAATCAAAGCCAGATTCAGCGGTCCCGGATTATTGCTGAGGTTTCCTTCTCTGGTTAGAGGCTGGATCTAATGATCCAACCAGAAGGCGCCTTGGCGACGGAGTGGTGTTACCACCAAAGAAAATGTAGCACCAGTTTTCTGGTTTTTGTCAACCTTGCACTGACAGGCTACGAACTACCCCGCGATGAGTGGCTCGTGGGCTTTGGCAAATGCATCGGCAGTGCTTGATCTTTCTGCCCATGGATAGTGCTGGCAGTGGGTCTGAATCGAATGTCCCATGCTTGTAGCCATGGATCCTGAATCAATGCCACGCCTAGTACCTCTGACGCTATAGCTGTGTCTGAAGCTGTAGGCGGTCAACCGTTTGTCTTCCTGGCTGAGCATCAACTCCTTCAATGACACCCATGCTGGTCGGCGCACAAAATACGTTTTCCAGCATTCACCGGCACCGTTTCCTGACTCCAGGGGCGGAAGCTTAATTAGACCGGCACGCCACCTCGCCATCAGGTTCCACTGCTGCACCTCGCCATCAGCACCCACTAACGGGAGTGGGTAGATGCGTCGCGCCTTGGTAGCACCGTTGCCACCTTTCTTTTCGTAGGTACACCACCAATACGCTTCACCGCTGATTTCTTCTGTTTTCACCTTCAGGTGCAGCAGTTCAATGGGTCGCAATCCCAGCTCAGCCAGCAACCGGGTGGCATCTGCCCACTGCATTGCTGCTTCACGGTCACGCTGTGGGCCGACTTCAGTTGGCAGCGACTCGATCAGGTCGATGATTTGCTGGTCATGGGCAAAGGCATCAGCTTTCCGCCGTATCGCTTCGGCCGGCTTCTCTGTACCAATCAGTGGCTTGAGGTTCTTGGGTGGCGCCCAGGCATCTGGCAGGTGGTGCTGATCCACGCAGTAGCTAAGGAAGCTGACCAGGCTGCGGACACGGATTTTGCGCATACGGCAACCAGTCCGAAATTCACTGACGCAAGCCAGTACCAAAGCTTGAGCCGTGATTGGAGCCTTTTTGGCAGTGAGCAACCCGATAGCCATCGTGATGACTGGCTCGTAGTCGTGCTCCCAGGTGGTGAGTTTGATTCCGCTGTCGGCGGTCATTTTCCAATGCTTGAAATCCTTGGCGTAGGCGGCCCAGTTGCGGTTCTTGCTGGGAGCTTTTGCCTGGGCCAGTTCAGCGGCTTCAACCAGGGTGTGTCCCTTCGCTGCATAGGCGTAAACGTTTCGGATGCGGACGTAGCAATCGCCCCATTGGCGCTCACACCACTCAAAGGGCAGCGTGATGCGGTTGCCTGGCTGGCGTGGCCGCATGGACAGTTCGACCTTGTTTCGGACCGACTTGGCGATTGTCAGCAGTGGCTTTTTACCTTCCACCGCGCTGAGTTCTGAAATCTGCCGTCTTGCCGTCAAAACCCACTGATTTTCCGAAATCGGTTGTGGCATAACGGTTTAGGCGACGGCAAAACGACGGCAAAACCAGCATATTTGGTCATGACAGGACCTGCAAGACCCTGTCAGAAGCCATTCATAGTCTAAAATCCTAGTGTCAGAAAAGCTTCTTTCAGTGCTTTGGGAGCACTAGGTCGCAGGTTCGAATCCTGTCGCCCCGATTGACTTTTTACCGATAGGCCGCTGACCCTGCGGTCAAATTGCGGTCAAACTGGCACCGCGGTCAATGACCGCCACATGTCAGTCGCCATCAGGCAAGCAGCGATTGTTGAGGGCCGAGCGGCGTCCGCGAGGATCAACCCATGAACCCTGCTGATACGGCTGCTCCTCGGTTGCTCGATGGTCCAGTCGACGCTCTTGGCACCGTTGTGCTGGCCCATGGGGCCGGTGCACCGATGGATAGCCCCTTCATGGCTGCTATCGCCAGCGGTCTGGCACAACACGGCTGGCGGGTGCTGCGCTTTGAATTTGCCTACATGGCACGGCAGCGCATCCTTGAGCGCCGCCAAGGGCCCGATCGAATGCCTGTCTTGCAGCAGGCCCTCCGCCAGCAGGTGCAGCTGGAGAGGCAGCTCAATCCAAACCTGCCCCTTTTTATTGGCGGCAAGTCGATGGGCGGCCGGGTAGCGAGCCTTCTGCTGGATGAGCTTGCAGCCAGCTACGGGGTGAAGGGTTGCCTTTGCCTTGGCTATCCCTTCCATCCACCAGGCAAACCGCTGCAGCTACGCACTGAGCACCTGGCCACCCTGCAGACGCCAGCACTGATCTTGCAGGGCGAACGCGACAGCTTTGGGCGCCGTGACGAGGTTGACTCCTACAGCCTCTCGCAACAGATACAGCTGCGCTGGATACCTAGTGGTGACCACAGCTTTAAGCCCACCCGCAGCTCTGGTCTGAGCGAGGCGGAGAACTGGACAACAGCTGTGGAATTCAGTGATCAGTTCCTGCGGCTGCTGCTGGGTTGATGGGGTGAGACGCCGTGAACTTACTGCGCTGAATTGAGCAATGTCATGGGGTCAGCCGTAGACACGTTGGCCTGCGACTGATGCCTAAGGCGTACTGATGGATGGGTGCGTGAGGTCTGGGTCGATGGGTCGCACCTCAACCCGTAGCGACCTCACACCCCCTTGTCAGCTGAACAACCTGCTGAGACAGAACAGCTGGCCCCTGCTCCTGTAAGTCCTTCTCAGCGGATTCTGATGTCGGTGCGAACCTCCATCAGCACGGAGGTTCTCCCACTAGCCCTTGAACCTTTGCTCGGCTGCTCCTAATTGAGCCCGATAGACCAGAAAACCACCCTATCTACGAATTTGAGCAGGCTGTGGTCGACCGTCTGTTTGAGGTTGCTGAGCCGGCCGACGTCGATCTTGTGGATGATGTGCGTCTGCTGAATCGCGACTAGGATTTACTCGGCGCTGCCAACCTTCAGGAAGACGTGGCCAAGGCCAATCGCCTGTGGGGCCTCAACCGGTGGCCACTGCAGACTTGGACTTGCGCCATTTGGGCCGCCCGCTTCTGCCCCATGAAGGAGAGGCCGACTGAACAGGTCGGCTCCAGCTGCGGCAGGACTTAGCTGGACTAAGCGGCGTCAGCCCCCGCCATCTCTAGCTGGTGCTGGGCGGCGCTGATGGCCGTCGTTTGCGCTTGCCCCTCCCGGGTGTATGATTAAGAATAGACAAAAAATGACACGCGCTGCTCCCTACTCAATTGCCCATGGCTAAAACATTTTCTTTAAAATCCGACGACCCTCTGAAGTTCCTGTCTCAGGAAGAGTTCGGTAGTCGGGCCAGCATGGATGACAGTGACGACGATACTGGTGATGACAGCTCCTCAGGTTCCAGTCGCGATGATGACGACGACGACGAAGATGATGACGACAGCTCCTCGGGCTCTAGTCGCGACGACAATGACGATTTCGTGCTGATTGACGGTGTTTTCGTAAAGCTGCGAGGAGACGGCAGTGTTGACGACAGCCAGCCAGGTGGGCTGCGGGACGATTTCGTGCAGATTGACGGTGTCTTCGTAAAGCTGCGAGGAGACGGCAGTGTTGACGATTCTCAGCCAAACGGCTTGATCCCGGCAAACGGAGGCTTCAAGTTGCGTGGCGATGGCAGCATTGACGACAGCCAGCCAGGTGAGCTGTGGATCGTGGGTACTCGTAAGGACGATCAAATCATTGGAACTGGCGTCACGCGTGAGTACCTGTATGGCCGCAAAGGATCTGACGACTTCATCCTGGGGAACCGCAAGGATCCTTACTACCAGGATGGTCGCAAGGATCGCACCTACGCGATTATGAAGGATTTCTCAGGAAAGGATGAGGTGATTCTGCATGGTTCGCGCTCTGATTACAAGTTCACACCGACTAAGGTGTCGGGGGTTAAAGGAACGGGCATCTTCTACAAAGATGATGACGGAACTGATCTGATAGGGCTGATTGCTGGAAAGGGAAATCTGAGCAACGGCTCCCTGGGCTTCCTCTAGGGCACTCCCTGCCGATCAGCGGCCATGCAGTGAGGCGGCCATGGACGTGCATATGCGTCCATGGTCTTTTCGTTTCTCTCAGCAATTGGGCGAGCCTCAATCGCGTTATCTTCCATTTTTTTCAGAGCCAGGTCTCCGCCTTCTGCTGCGTCATGCGCCGGCGCCGGGTTCAAATTGTGTTGGTCGTCATTGGGCGCTGTGGTTGCCATGGTGTGACCCCTAACTAGTCATGCTGAGCGGCGGAAGAGAAAACCCATGGTTCAGCGGCTCTTGACGCAGTACCCACCTGATGAATACCAACCCAGGGGGCATCCCTTGCCGCTCTTTTGAATCGCCTCGCGCTCGTTACTGGGGCTGCTGAGGCAGTAATTGCCAGATGAGTAAAACCCCAGCGGACAGCCGGCACCACTTTTCTCAATGGCGCCGCGGGTGTTACCACCAGAGCTCGGCACGCAGTAGCCGCCAGAGCTGTAATAACCCAGCGGGCAACTGCCCACTTTGGGCAGGGGTTGCACCGGTTGCTGGGCAAGGACAGTGCTGGCACTCAGCAGCATCCCGGCGGCGACCAACAGGGCCTTACGCATCGCTGGTGGGCTTTGCCAGTTCATCGAGCAGGCGGCTCACCAGGTCCCCACGGCTGCGCACTCCCCACTCCTTGCGCAAGTCATCCAGCCACACCACGGTGGATTGGCGCAGCTCAACGCTCATCCGCACATAGGGATCGTCACTGGAATCGCCTGGGGACATTTGCAGGTGGCTGGGAGTTCCAACGATCGGTCTGCTGCTGCTCTTGTGCAAGAGCAATGGGGGCAGACTTGAGCAACCAATAGCCGAGGGGCGACCGCGCGATGCCCACCAACACCCAGATGGAGCGCTGCATCTCCAGCGAGCGTGGTGCGCTGGTCTTCAGGTCACCGGAGGTGCAGCACCGCAAGCCAGGAAGGGTAGCGCCCCTCCGAGTGGTGTAACTCAGGCGGTCCTGTGACCCTTTCCGGAGGGTGAACAGATGCAGTCAAGGGGTGACTGCTTGGAAGCTGATTACTCAGCTCCGTTTATCCACTATGAACCCTGATCGCTGAATTGGAAACTCAGCGATCGATCTGTTCTGTGTAGATCGAGGAAGGATGTGTTGCGCTTCAGCTGGTGATTGCTGACGGCTGGGCAGTCGGATCAGCATCAGTGAGCTCCAGCGGCTCTTCTGGTTCCGGGATCTTGGCCATGGTCGCCTCGGAGAAGAACCGGCGGCGCTCCAGCTGCCATTCCTCCTGCTGCTCCAGCAGCTGGCTGCCCACCAGCCGCACGATCGCAGCGTCGTTGGGGAAGATGCCGACCACGTTGGTGCGGCGTTTGATCTCCTTATTGAGCCGCTCGAGCGGGTTGGTGCTCCACACCTTGCGCCAGTGCTCCTGGGGAAAGTGGAGGAAGGCCAGCACGTCGTCTCGGGCGGCGTCCATCACGGGCACAGCTGTCGGGAACTGCTTGCGGAGCATCTCGGTGACTCGCTGCCAGTGGGAGCGCACCTGATCGGGGGCCTGGATGACGAACACCGCTTTCATGGCAGCGGCCACCATGTCCTGGCCGGCTTTGGGCACATGGCTGAGCAGGTTGCGCAGAAAGTGCACCCGGCACCGCTGCCAGCTGCTGCCCTGGAACATGCGCTTGATCGCCGCCGTCAGCCCCAGGTGAGCATCGGAGATCACCAGTCGTGTGCCAGTCAAACCACGCTCTTTGAGCGAGCCCAGGAACTGGCGCCAGAAGCCCTCGGCCTCACTGTCGCCAACGGCGATGCCGAGGACCTCGCGGTAACCGAGGCCGTTGATGCCGATGGCGACGACAACGGCCCTGGAACAGACCTGCATGTTGCAGCCCAGGCGGCCGTGGAGGTAGGTGGCGTCGAGGTAGAGGTAGGGGAAGCGGGCATGGTCCAAAGGCCGGCCCAGAAAGGCCTTCACCTGCTCGTCGAGTCCAGCGCAGATGCGGCTCACCTCCGATTTGGAGATGCCGCTCGCCCCTCCCAGCGCCTCCACCAGTGAATCGACCTTTCGTGTGGAGATGCCGCCGGTGTAGGCCTCCATCACCACGGCGTAAAGAGCTTTGTCGACCCTGCGGCGCGGCTCGAGCCAGTCGGGGAAGAAGCTGCCCTGACGCAGTTTGGGGATAGCCAGGCTGAGATCGCCCACCTGGGTGGTGAGCAGCCGCTGGCGGTAGCCGTTGCGGTGGGTGGAGCGCTCGTCAGGGCAGCGCTCATGGCGCGTGGCACCAATGGCCGCGGAGACCTCGGCTTCCAGCAGTTCCTGGAAGCCCCGGCGCACGATCTCAGGGATCAGGGCGCCAGCGGTGGTGCCCTCCATGAGCTGAGCCAGCTCGGAGGCGCCACTATGGGTAAGGGTCATGGTCTGTGTTCGGTTCGGTGGTAGTGCTCCGAACAGGGTCACAGACCGGCCCACCCATTGCCACAGCACAGACGTGAGGGAGGCGAGCCGTCAGCCCCGGCTACGCCGGGGCTGACCCCCCCGAGTTACACCACTTGCTGGGACGCCGCTGGCTGTTAATCCGCAGCCCGCTCCGGTGCCAGCGGAACAAGGACAACCCCAGGTGGATTGCTCGATAGATGGCCTGCTGGGTGGCTCAGTTTTCGATGTCGCCTGAAAGCCGCTAAGCGCACCTCACGGTCGGGCACCGGCATGGCGCTGATCTCGAGCTGCTAGGCAGCGGCGCGGACTGAAATGCATTCCCGGTGCCTGCGCCGGTGCTTTTGATCGCCGTGGTTGTGCCATTGGTTGCGCGGCCCTGTCGCCTTCTGCGCTCGCGGAGCGGGCCGGTCCGATCAGGCTGGAGGGCAGCACTTTCAGCCAACGCCATGCTCCGCATCCACGGCGATCGCAACAGCCTGCTGGCAGCCCTTGCTGCCCACTGGGTCGACCAGCAACTGCAGATCCCACCGCCGCTCAAGCCGCAGGTGCGGCCGATCCGCCGAGGTGTTCCCGCCAGGCATTGATTAAGTAGATGGGATTTGCTCTTGGTGTAGATGAAGTCGGTCGGAGTCCGAAGGTAGTCGTGTGTCAGAGCGAATCGTCAGGTCTAAGGCCAACAAGTCACCAGTGCAGCCGCTGACTGGGGAATGAATTAGCGACTATTTTCACGTCATGGACATGTAAATGTGCTCGTCGATGGTGAGCTGTGGCTCGCTGGTCGATGACCCTAGGGTCCAAGTAATGTCATCCCAGAATGTTGCTCGTTCCTGTTCAACACGGGTCCTTAAAGCGGCGACTTCGTCGAGCTTCAAGGGTTGGTGTTTGCAAAGCTCAATTACTATGTCTTCGGCTAAGGGGCCATGGCTGTCGCCATCCAAGGCAATGTGACGCTCGAGGTACCAGAGCAGAATTGGTGCATGCAGGGAGGCCCCCACCAATTGATCACGTAGTTCTCTAAACAGACCGGATACGAGTTGTTCCCGTCCGTAGCAGAAGGCTGCTGCAAGCAGGTGAGCCTTGGAGGACCTGATAACCAGCTGGGTGGCAGCCATGAAGCGTTGTGATGGCTGTGGGATCGCCGGGTGTTTCAGTGCGGCCTCCAACCCATTACTGGTGACAAGTTGGAGTAAGGCTTTGATCGGAGCCGTATCGGCGCCAACCTCCTCCATAGCCAGAAGATAAATTTCAAAGTGACTCAGATAACACGGGCCACCTAGTTGAACCGGCAGACAGTCGCATTCCTCTTCCGCAATGAGCTGATTGATCAAGCTGGCCGCACGCGGATGCGGCGAGGGCAGCCATGGAGACCCCGAGGGAGCCAGCTGCTGCTGGAGAGCTTTCAGCAGCAACATGAAATCCCAAACGGCAAACACATGGTGCTGCATGAACAGACGCAGCTGTCCCATGGTCTGAATTGGCAGGGAGGCAGCCATTACAGAGGAAGCATCAGAGCCCAAGCTCTGTCAGACCAGGGAAGTTCTCAGGTCGCGGCCCATCTCCCCATGTGAATAGCCTGTCGCTTTCTTGAATGGGCACATCGTTAATACTTGCTTCGCGGCGTTGCATCAGTCCAGTTTCCGAGAACTCCCAGTTTTCGTTGCCGTGGGAGCGAAAAAAATCACCGGATTCATCGTGCCATTCATACTGGAAGCGCACCGCAATACGATTGTCGGTGTACGCCCACACCTCTTTGATTAGCCTGTAATCAAGTTCCTTAGCCCATTTACGCTTTAGAAACTGGAGAATCTGGTCGCGGCCTTGGATGAATTCCGCTGCGGTTTCGCCAGCGGCTGTCTTCTGTATAGGCCATGGCAACGGCCTGTGGATCACGGCCATTCCAGGCATTTTCAGCCATCCGAGCTTTCTGGATGGCGGTTTCAAGAGTGAATGGCGGGAAAGGAGGCTTGCTGGTCATGGTTGTGTACTGAAGGGGTTGTTTCGCTGTAATCAGGTATTAAGGGCGCTGATGCGAACATTCTCGCTAGCGCTGTAGTTGGCGATCTTTTTCTTCAGCTTCACTGCCTCCTCATCGGTGCGGGTGCAGGCAAAGCCATAACGCGCTCGCACACGCTCAGAGGCCTCTTGCAAGGCGGCAAGAGCCTTCTGCTCCAGCTCGGCGATGCTGAGGGTGTCGCCGGGTTTGAAAAAGTCATAGATCACCGTGGATGGGGAATAGAAACTGCTGGCGTCGCCATCAGGCCAGCACAGCTGAAGAACAACTTCGGGCATGAGAATGGTTTGTTTTTATTGGCTTTTGTGGGAGTGAAGACTGCGTTCTGCAGTGCGGGCAACGGCGGCTACGTGCTCATGGCCGCACTGAAGCCTGTGAGTGGTGTTGCGGCATTCCAAACCTGTTCGTTTTGTCCTTGGCTGATTAGCCATACGCCGGTGATCTCTTGGCTGAATTGGCCGATCTGGCAGTTGATCAGATTGCTGTAGGGCTGCAACATCCTCTGGAGATCAGAGAGCCTGTCTGATGGAACTGCCAACAGGAAGCCAAAGCTGGGAAAGCAGCTGAGCCACGCCAGCTCATCGACACCCGTGGGACGCTCCACGGCATCCCGAGCGATCTCGATACCCAGTCCACTGGCCTCGCAGAACATGGCCGCAGTGCCCACAAGGCCGCCCATGCTGATGTCCTTTGCGGCTCGGGTGATCCCGGCCTGGCTTAGCTGGGGGAGCAGGCTCAGTTGGGTCTGCAGGCGCTTGGGATCAGCGCTGGTGGCTGCATCCCAGAAGGGGTAGTGGCGATAGAAGCTGCCGTCGCCATCGATCAGCAACACCAGGGCATCGCCCGCCTGCGCAGAGCGTGCCGAGAGAACCGGTCCCTCAGCAACACCCAACACAGCAACGGACAGCGCCGTGTAGGGGCTGTGGCTGTTGGTATGGCCACCCACCATCGGAATCGAAAACTTGTCACAGGCGAAACGCATCCCCTCCAGAAGCGGGGCGGCCGCCTCTTCCCCCACGCTCCAGATGCTGTTGACCAGCGCCAGTGGCCGGCCACCCATGGCGGCAATATCGCTGAGATTTACCAGCACAGCACTCCAGCCCGCGAACCAGGGGTCTTCATCCACCAGGTCCGGGTGCATTCCTTCACAGGCCAGCAGCAGCCCACCGCGCTGGGCCGGCAGGAGGGCTGCATCGTCGCCAAGCAGGGCAGCAACACCAAGATCAGGAAAGGGTTGGTGGGCGAAGACAGCTGCCGCTGCCTGGATGTCGCGTTTCGACTGCAGACCACTTAGCGCCCTGAGCTGGTCTGCCAGAACGGGGTGCTCGACCGTGTTCATACCACCTGCATGCTGCAGGGACGCCGCTCTCCGGAAGGCAGGTAGTAGGGCAGATCAGCCTCCATCAGGTGATGACGGATGCCTTGAATCTCCAATTCAGCGATGGATGACCAGTGCAGCCTTTGGAAGAACCGCACGTTCTGGATCTGCACGGTGGCCAGAAAACGATCGCAACCCCAGCCATTAGCCGTTGTGACCGCTTTCCAGATCAACCCTTTGCCGATCTGGTTGTGGCGGCGGAAGGCGTGATGAACGCCGAGGCGACCTCCGTACCAGAGACGGGGGCTCTGCTCCACGATCCGCACAACGCCGACCACTTGGCCGCCATGGTTTTCCCCGTGGTGCACAGCTGCGATCGGGTAAGCGCGCTCGTCAAGCTCATCGAGATCGCTGGTTTCAAAAAGGTGCTGCTCTTCGCAGAAGATCGCACTGCGCAGTTGCCAGTAACCATCTATCAAGGAGGATCTATTCCTCAGCAGGTGAAACGAGAAGCGATCAGAGCTTGCCGTTGGGGAGAGTCGGAAATCATCGGCGTCGATACCGATGCCCCAACGCACCGAGGGAGTAAACGAGGCCGGAGCTGAACTGGGGCTTCGGCCGATGTCATGGCTACTGGGATCGATGAAGAACATGGAGGTCAACAATCGGTTTCAAACAACGAAAGAGCTGAACAAGCGCCGCACTTCGCACATCCGGCGGCCATGGCTTCAGAGCTGATATCCGACTCCCTGAGCCGGGTCGCAACTGCGGAGTAGATCTCCACCATGAAGTCGGTGGATGGAGCGGGGTGGTCCTCGAGGGGAGTCCCCGAGATCGGTACGAAAGGAACCACAAAGGGGTAAACCCCCAGCTCAATCAGCTTTTTGCTGCAGGTGATCAGGGACTCGGCACTATCGCCGAGTCCGGCCAACAGGTAGGTGGAGACCTGGCCGCGACCAAAAACCAGCACAGCCTGCTCGAAGGCCCGGTAGTAGTCGTCGAGGGTGATCTCGGATTTGCCAGGCAGAATCCGGCGCCGTACCTCTGGCTCGACCACCTCCAAATGCATGCCAAGGCTGTCGACACCGGCCTGCTTCATGCGCGAGTACCAGATCGGATCTTCAGGTGGTTCGCACTGCGCCTGGATGGGAATATCCACCAGCTTTTTCACAGCCATGGCGGTTTCCGCCATCATTCGCGCCCCCCGGTCATCGCTGTTCGGGGTGCCGGTTGTCATCACGAGCTGCTTGATGCCATCCAACCGAACGGCGGCTTCTGCGACCTCCGCGATCTGCTCTGGTGTCTTGCGGACAATCGTGCGGGAATCCTCAAGGGATTGCTCGATGGCGCAGAACTGGCAGGAGTCGGTTCGATCGCGGAAGCGAATGCAGGTCTGAAGCAGGGTGGTGGCCAATACATCTCGCCCGTGCAGGAGCGCGATGGATCGATAGGGGGTGCCGTCGGCCGTGGAGAGGCTGTAGAAGGAGGGTTCGCTTGTGACAGCGACGGAACTCAGCGCCTCACTTGCACGGCTGGCGAGTGCGATGCCGCCCTGTGGATCGGCCTCCAAGCTGTATGGGGATGCCTTAGATGCCGCGTTGTAAACGGGCACCATCACGGTGGCGCCATCGATAGTGATAGCCCGGTGATCGGATGGACCGGCGCCTCCACGCCGGCCTTTGTTGCCAGGGAGTGAAGGGTCGGCAACGCCATGCACCTGCAGCTCCGTGATCAAGCGACCCAGTTCAGACATCACTCATCTCCTGGTTGAAGGTCATCAACTCCGTGGCATCTAGCGGCTCAACAGCCATTCCCATGGCAGAAACCTGTGCAGCGGCTGTGTGATTAATGCGAAGGCTCAGCAGATCAGGGCGGCTGTAATGCCCCACGCTGTCCATCATTCGCTTGCGTTTGGTGATCAAGGCACGATCCAGCTCGGCGATGGCGAGCCCTTCGCCATCTGGCAGTGGACCAGCCAGATAGCGCCCCTCGGGGCTGATCACAGCGGTGTGGCAACCACCCTGAAACGCCTTGTGCAGAGAGGTATCGGGCGTGATGGTGCTGTAGTCGTCGGGGTCGAGCCAGGCTGTGGAGCAGATCACAAAGCAGCCGGCCTCCAGCGCGTGATGCCGCATGGTGACGGCCGTCTGTTCGCTGAAGATCGGACCCACCAGAGAGCCTGGGAACTGAGCGCAATGAATCTCCTCGCCCTGGGCCATCAGGGAGAAGCGCGCCAGCGGGTTGTAGTGCTCCCAGCAGGCGAGAGCACCCACCTTGCCGAGGCTGGTGGAAACCACCTTCAGACCAGCTCCATCCCCTTGCCCCCACACCATGCGCTCGTGGTAGGTGGGTGTGATCTTGCGGCGTTTGAGCACGATTTCGCCGTTGGCATCAATTAAGAGCTGGGTGTTGTAGAGACTGCCGCCATCGCGTTCGTTGATTCCCAGTAAGACGTGCATGCCGTATTGACGTGCTGCAGCAGCAATGGCATCCGTTGCTGGACCAGGGACAGTGACAGCCTGCTCATAAAGCGCCAGATGGGAGCGTCCCATCAGCACGGCAGGCTCGACGAACGAGAAGTAGGGGTAATAGGGGAGGAACGTCTCGGGGAAAACGATCAGTTCCACCCCTTCGCCTGCCGCTTCTTCCATGGCCGACAGCACCCGCTGAACTGAGCCTTTAAGGCTGAACAAAACCGGGCGGATCTGAGCTGCAGCAACCTTGATCGTGTTGACCATTTCGGCAGAAGGCGCAGTGAATCAGAGGGTCCAGGTGTCGAGAATGAAGGCATTCTCCTTGCGGTGCATCAACACGATGTCGAGAACATCGAGTGGGTTGACGGGCCGGATTCCAGGCATCAGAGCTCCTTCGCCATGGCCGTAGAGAGCCTGCAATGCAAACCGGCAGGCATACACCTTGCCGCCCTGATCCATGAACTTCTGCAGACGTGCATTGAAGTTGAGATGGCCATCGAAGGCTGCATCACCAAGCTTCGGGAAACCGCGCTGAACGCCAAGCGTGACACCAGGGCCGTAAAGGAGAATCGATGTTTCAAATCCCTTGTTAATCAGGCGACTTCCCTGGAGCAGGTTCACCAGGCCGATCGAGCCCTCGAAGGCCACCGTGTGAAAAGTGATCAGTGCTTTTTCGCCCGGTTCGGCTTTGACGTCGGGAAAGACCTTCTCCTCGTAATCAACCAAAAAATCGCCCGGCTCGTTTGCAGGACGGCTGACAGCAGGCATGAGTGAATGTGAGGACTGGTGCGGCCTGAGCATTGCCTTGTGAGGTGGGGCACAAATGTCGCCGATGCCACCAAACGTGCTTATTCGCTGAGACTCATGTTGCATTGAGCGGTTTCGTGCGCATCGATACAGACATCAACAGTGAATACGTTGAAGATAAAAAGTTGATGTTGCTGCCGCTTTGAACGGATACTCTCAGGCTCGGCATCACAGTGTTGTGGTTGTAGGTGGTGGCCAGGCAGGACTTTCTGTTGCTCATGCACTTCAGAAGCGAGGCGTCACACCAGTGGTGCTCGAAAAGAACAGGGTGGGTTACGCCTGGGATCAACAGCGCTGGGATTCTTTCTGCTTGGTAACCCCCAATTGGCAGTGCCGTCTGCCGGATTTTCCTTATGACGGCCCCGACCCTGACGGGTTCATGGTGAAGTCCGAGATCGTTGCCTATCTGCAGAGCTTCGCAGCGTTTGTCGGCGCTGATGTGCGTGAGGGTGTGAGTGTCGAACGGCTCGTGCACAACGGCACTGGCTACCGCTTATTTACAACTGAGGGAGAGATTCTTGCCGACCATGTTGTGGTGGCCACGGGTGGCTATCACGCTCCTCGCCGGCATCTGGAATCACCGCGTATACCTTCATCAACGCTGCAGCTTGATGCCCGTGAGTACCGGTGTTCCGCGTCCCTGCCAGAAGGTCCGGTTCTGGTCGTAGGTAGTGGCCAATCTGGCGCCCAGATTGCGGAGGATCTGTTCCTCGAAGGCCGTGAAGTTCATCTGAGCGTAGGGTCCGCGCCACGCTCACCCCGGCGCTATCGCGGCAAGGACACGGTGGATTGGCTGGATCGCATGGGCTACTACTCCATGCCGATCGGTCAGCATCCGGATCCGCGAGCCGTGCGCACTAAAACCAACCACTACCTCACGGGACGTGATGGGGGCAGGGAGATTGACCTGCGGACTCGCGCCTTGGAGGGGATGCATCTGCATGGAAGACTCCGCTCGATCACGGCCGATCAGATCCGTTTTGGCGATGACCTGGCGACCAACCTCGACCAGGCCGATGCGGTGTACTGCCGAATCCGAACCAGCATCGACAACTGGATAGCTAAGGAGGGCATCGAGGCCCCGGAAGAAGCTGCCTATTCGCCTTGCTGGCAGCCCGGACCGGGCGAGGATCCGGGTCTCGATCTGCGGTCCCAACCGCTGGCGGCTGTGATCTGGTGCACCGGCTACAGCAGCGATTTCCACTGGATCGACGTGCCTGTGTTTGACGGCTCTGGTCATCCGGCCCATGACCGCGGCATGACCCAGAGCCCGGGTCTCTATTTCCTTGGCTTGCCCTGGCTGCACACCTGGGGCTCGGCCCGCTTCTGCGGCGTGGCTGATGACGCCGAACACCTTGCCAGCATGATCACGCTGCGTCTGCAGCGGCGCGATGCAAGCCAAGAACGGTTGGAATGCACGGCGTTATTGGGGTCTTGATGCTGTCCTGCTGATTCACCACAACCAGGCTCAACCTCTATCTGCCTGCCTGAGAGACCCTGAGGCCATCTGATGCGCTGGCAGAACCTGTGAGGTTCATTCCTCTTTGCAGGATCGGCTGTGCAACGCGCGATCGACCATTGCATTTCACACAAGGATCTGACCGTCTCTTCACGGCGGTTGGGTCACCGGCTCAGGCGAATAGACCTCCATTGCACCTAGAGGGAGGAGCAGCTCAAGGTCCTGATATTTCCCGCATGCCGTCCCCCGATCAGATCTTGCGCAAGCGCGGCTTATTGAGGTGATGCACCGCATGCACCACCACGCCAAACAGCCCTGAGCGATCAAAGACCTCCAGGTCCAAAAGAATTTCTGCCTCTCCTGGCCGCACCGGCTCAAGTAACCACTGCTCCCCCTGCCTCAAGAGCGGCCGCATCAAGAAGCTGCCCTGGTGGGCTACGACGACAACATGGCCGGAGCAGGGTTCCACACTGCGGTCGATCACCATCAGGTCGCCGTCGTTGATCCCGTGCTGGCGCATGCCATTGCCGCTGGCCCGCATGTAGAAGGTGCAGACCGGGTTGGGAATCAGGGCGGCCTGGAGATCCAAACCCTCACCCAACGAGCCCGGGCAGAAGGGCACAGGCTCGCCAATGGGCAGGTCGGCCAAGATCAAACCAGCAGCGGCAGCAGTACAGCTGTTCTACTCCTGGTGAGGCGGGTTGGGCCGGCTCAGCTGCCTGCTTCTGGCCAGGGAACCAGCGTCATATCCCCCACCCTGTTCCAGGTTTTGCATTTGGGATCAGCCAGCCGATAGAGGGCGTTGCCGTCTAGCCCGTTCTTAGTGACGACCAGTACCGGAGCACCAGGCCAGCCGATCCGCCAAAGCTGCTCACCATCGGCCAACACGATCAGATCGCCAGTGGCGGGGTGCTTGAGGTCTGGGGCCATCGCTGCACCGTAGAAAGCCATTGGCGATCGGCTGCCGAGCCGCAGAGCAATCGGTAGGGGCGCGCACGGATCAGTTGCACCTGGCTCCGCGCCAGGCGGGTGGGCACTAGGCCACCAGCTGCTGGCGCAGCGCTTCAAGCGCTTTCTTCTGGGCCCGCTGCGCCGCTAGGCGCACCTCACGGTGCGACACGAACATGGCGCTGATTTGCAGCTGCTCCGCTGCAGCCCTCAGAGAGAGGCCCTCAAGGACGGCGAGCCGCAGGGCCGTGGCTTGCGGCGCAGGCAGCTGATCTACCAGCTGCTCCAGCGCCAGATCATCAGCGGGGCTGGCTGCTTCTTGCTCTGGGCTGGCTAGCTGATCGAGCAGGCACGACTCGCCAGCGGCATGGACATCAAGGCTGATGTGACCCAGGGGGCACTGACCCTGCTCATGCAGCCGGCGCGGAATGCGCACCAGCCGCACCCGATCGCGCAGGTGATGCTGCAAGGCCCCTGAGATGCAGCGGCGCAGATAGGGCTCTGCCGGCTCACCTGCTTTGCAGCGCAGCACTGAACGGAGCAGGGCTTCTCTAGCCACCTGGATCAGATCCTCCCGCTCAACCAAAGGGAAGAAGCGGCGGGCTACAGCTGAGGCAACGGCATCAGCCAAAGGCAGGTGCTGGAGCACCAGGGCATCACGGGCACGGAAAGCAGAGCGGGAAAGCGGGGCAGCCATCTGGGGACGGCAGAGAACCCCACCCCCAACGGCCAGCCGCAGGGATGTGACAAGGAAGCCCCAACGGGGCGCATGGCCCGATCCTTGACGCAGCGCGAGGACAGGACGAGGGATTTAGACGACACCGACCGCACCGACTTCCGCGGTGTGCAGGGCAGCTACGGCCACCGCGTAGCGGGCTGTGTGTTCTGCGCGCTGGAGGGCAGCGGCCGGGTGCTGCTGGAGAACGAGCTGGCGCTCTGCATCGCCGATGCCTATCCCGTGAGCGAGGGGCACAGCCTGGTGATCCCTCGTAGTCATGGGGCCGTCGGCCTAGAGCTGCACCAGCCGGAGTGGAACGCCGTGGTGGAGCTGATGAACTAGAGCCTTCCCCTCCCAAGAACGCCAGAATCTGCCCAAACCCCACAGGAGCACCTTTTGACGCCTTGATCATCTACCTCGCCACCCGGGAGGTGTTCCTCCAGCACGTGCGCGAGCAGCGCATCGAGGAGGAGGTGCGTGAGCGCTACATCGCCATCACCGGACACAAGGTGGCTGCTAACGAATTCCGCGCCTGGCAGAACTCACTCCAGTGCGTGGGCAACGTGCTGCAGTTCAAGGAGATCCCGCGCGAGCTGGGCGTAGCCATCGAGTTCAAAATCCACAACACTGCCAAGCGGATCGATCTGCTGCTTTCCGGCCGCAACGCCAACGGCGCACCGGCGGCTGTGATCGTGGAACTGAAGCAGTGGGAAACGGTGGAGCCCACCGAGCTGGACGGGGTGGTACGCACGTTCTTAGGCAAAGGGCCGCGCGAGACCACGCACCCCTCATATCAGGCGATGAGCTATAGGGCGCTGCTTCGGGGCTTCAACACGGCGGTGGTAGAGCACGGGATCGAGCTGCAGCCCTGCGCCTACCTGCACAACTGCCTCGACGGCAGAGGCCTCACCGATTCCCGCTACCGGCCCTATCTGGAGCAGGCGCCGGTGTTCCTGCGCCACGACAACGCCGCCATGGCGGCCTTCCTGCGCCGCTGCCTTGAAGTGGGCGACCAAGGCCGCACGATTGAGCGGATCCGTGACGGCAAGGCCAAGCCCAGCCAGCAGCTGGCGGATTCCGTGGAGCGGATGCTCAAGGGCAACAGTGATTTTGTGCTGATCGATGAGCAGAAGGTGGTGTATGAGCAGGCCATAGCCCTGGCGAGGCAACTGCGCGAAGGTCGGCACACGGTGCTGCTGGTGCAGGGCGGGCCGGGTACGGGCAAATCAGTGGTGGCGGTGAACCTGCTGGCCAGGATGCTGGGGATGGGCCTGAACTCCCGCTACGTGAGCAAGAACGCGGCCCCGCGGGCGGTGTACCGGGCCAAGCTCACCGGTTCAATGCGCCGCAACGAATACGACAACCTCTTCTGCGGTTCGGCCTGTTTTGTGGGCTGCCCGGAGGGCTTCTACGACGTGCTGATCGTGGATGAGAGCCACCGATTGATGACCAAGACCATCTACGACAAGGCAGGCGAAAACCAGGTCAAGGAGATCATCCACGCCAGCAAATTGGCGGTGTTCTTCCTCGATGAAGACCAGCGCGTCACCTTCGATGACATCGGCAGCACGGCCGAGATCGAGAAATGGAGCCAGTACCACGAGGCGCAGCTGAAGCGTGAGGTGTTGCCGTCGCAGTTCCGCTGTGCGGGCTCCGATGGCTACCTGGCCTGGCTGGATTCCACCCTCGGCATTCGCGAGACGGCCAACGAACGGCTCGACCCCGAAGCGTTCGATTTTCGCGTGTTCGACGATCCAGTAGCCCTGCACCAGGCGATCCGCGACCGCAACGGAGGCAACGGGGCGCGCATGGTGGCCGGCTACTGCTGGAACTGGGCGTCGAAGTATCACCCCAACGCCTGGGACATCGAACTGGAGCCCTGGGGCTACCGGGCCCGCTGGAACCTGAGCAAAGACGGCAGCGTCTGGATCATGAAGCAGGGCACGGTGGAGGAGGTGGGCTGCATCCACACCTGCCAGGGTCTGGAGCTGGAGACGGTGGGCGTGATCATCGGGCCCGACCTCGCCTACAGCGAGGGTTCGGTGGCGACGGTGCCATCCAGGCGAGCGCGCACGGACCAATCACTGAAGGGATACAAGGTGGGGCTGAAGCGGGATCCGCAGGCGATTCGGCTCAAGGCCGATGCGATCATCCGCAACACCTACCGCACGTTGATGAGCCGGGGGATGCGGGCCTGTTATGTGTTCGCCTGTGATCCGGCGTTGAATGACTATCTCAAGCAGACGGCTGGGCAGGTCGGAAGCCACTGATGAGGACAGGCCATTCCCTGACACCCGGCTTCTACGACCAGCTCCTCACCGAGGCCCTCGGCCAGGACCTGGCGGAGCTCCAGCCTGAGCTGCAAACGCTCGATCGCCTCGACCCCGAAGAAGCACCCCAGCGGCTCTCGCGTCACCTCGCTGCGCTATTGCGCAGCGCCCTGGCCAGCCTTCCAGGTGGGCATCCCACTACTTCCCAGTTGGAACTTGTGAATCAGCTGGTGGCCTTGCTGATCGCCGAGGTGCCAAGGGCCGTCGGCCCCGGTGATGCTGTCCACACCAGCGGTCAGAGCCTCAGCCGTATTCGGGCCGCGCCGTTGCTTTCTGGCCAGGCCGAGGCGCTGCGGCCGCTAATCCCCCTGGCTGACAGCACCCTGCTGGTGAACGCCGGCGGCGAACCGTCGGTGGGACAGGCGCTGATCCATGAAATCCCCTCCGCCCAGCAGGTGGACCTGCTCTGCGCCTTCATCAAGTGGAGCGGCCTACGTCTGTTGCAGGAGCCCTTGGCCGAACTGCTGCGTTCCGGCCGATCGTTGCGCGTGCTCACCACCGTCTACATGGGCGCCACCGACCGCCGCGCCCTCGATTGGCTCGTGGCCCACGGCGCCGAGGTGCGCGTCAGCTACGACACCCGCCGCACCCGCCTGCACGCCAAAGCCTGGCTGTTCCATCGCGCCTCTGGCTCCTCCACCGCCTACATCGGCTCTTCCAACCTCTCCACCGCCGCATTGCACGACGGCCTGGAGTGGAACGTGCGCCTCTCCGCCCAAGACAATGAGGGCATCCTGTCCAAGTTCCAGGCCACCTTTGAGAGCTACTGGGAGGAGGGCGAATTTGAGCCCTACCGTGCCAGCGAGATCGAGCAGCGCCGCTTTGATCGGGCCTCAGAGAACGAAACCAGCAGCGACGCCACCCCGCTCAGCTTCTTCGACATCCGCCCCTACGCCTACCAGCAGGAGATCCTCGACAAGCTGTCGGCCGAGCGCAGTCTCCATGGCCGCTGGCGCAACCTGGTGGTGGCCGCCACCGGCACCGGCAAAACCGTGGTCGCTGCCCTCGATTACGCCCGCCAGGCCGGTCCTGATCACCCGACCCTGCTTTTCGTAGCCCACCGGCGCGAGATCCTGCAGCAGAGCCTCGCCACCTTCCGCCAGGTGCTGCGTGATGGATCCTTCGGCGAGCTGCTGGTGGATGGCCAGCGTCCCAGCCAGTGGCGCCATGTGTTCGCCTCGGTGCAGTCGCTCGCGGGGATCGATCCGGCGAACCTGGCGCCAGACACGTTCGACGTGGTGATCGTCGATGAGTTCCACCACGCCGCCTCCGCCAGCTACGAGCGTTGGCTTCACCACCTGGCGCCCGTCCTGCTACTGGGCCTCACCGCCACCCCCGAGCGCACCGGCGGCGAGGACATCCTCCATTGGTTTGACGGCCGCATTGCCGCCGAGCTGCGCCTCTGGAGCGCGTTGGAGCAGGGCCTTCTGACACCCTTCCACTACTTCGGCCTCCACGACGGCACCGATCTCTCGCTGATCGAATGGCGCCGCAACGGCTACGCCACCGAGGCCCTCTCCAACCTCTACACCGCCGACGACGCCCGCCTGCGCCTGATCCTGCGCGAACTCGAGGACAAGGTCACCAATCTGGAGGCGATGCGTGCCTTGGGCTTCTGCGTGAGCGTGGAGCACGCCCGTTGGATGGCCCGCAAGTTCGTGGCGGCCGGCCTTCGCGCCGCCGCGTTGGATGCCTCCAGCCCCCGCGATGAGCGCGCCGAGCAGATCCGGCGCCTGCGATCCGGTGAGCTGCAGATCCTCTTCGCGGTGGATCTCTTCAACGAAGGCCTCGACATCCCCGAGATCGACACGGTGCTGTTCCTGCGACCCACCGAAAGCGCGATCGTGTTCCTGCAGCAGCTCGGCCGCGGTCTGCGCCTGCACCCGTCCAAGAGTTGCCTCACGGTGCTGGATTTCATCGGCCAAGCCCACCGGAGCTTCCGCTACGACCTGCGCTACCGCGCCCTGCTCGGCGGCACGCGCGACCAACTGGAACAGCAGATCAAGGAGGGTTTTCCCTTCCTGCCGGCCGGCTGCAGCCTCCAGCTCGATCGGGTTTCCAGCGAGCGGGTGCTTTCCAATTTGCGCGAATCGCTGCCCACGCGCCGGCCCCAGCTGCTCGCCGAGGCCCGCCTCCTCGGGCGCTGTTCGCTGGAGGGTTTGCTGGAGGGGCTGGGGATGGAGCTGGGGGAATTTTACCGGGTGGCGGGCTCCTGGGCTTTGCTGCAACTGGAGCTGGGGTGGTTGGTGGCGGGGGCGGCCTCGGGTGAGCCCAGCGACGATGAAAAGCGGCTGGGTCGAGGCATCGCCGGCGGCTTGCTGCATCTGGACGACCCAGAGCGACTGCGCTGGCTGGTGGATCAGCTGCGCAGGCCCATCGCCCCCGATCCGGCGGGCTTCGATCCCACCACCGAGCGCAGCTGGCGCATGCTGATGGCCCAGCTCTGGGGCAGTGGCCGCCAACACTTGCCCCTGGCCGATGCCCTGGTGCGGCTTTGGGCTGCCGCCGATCTCAGCGCCGAGCTGGTCGAGCTGTTTGAGCTGCTGCTGGAGCGCACCGACCACCTGGTGACCGCGCTCGACTGGGGCCGCACCGATCCGCCCCCCATCCCCCTCAAACTCCACGGTCGCTATTCCCGCGCCGAGGTGTTCGCCGCGTTTGGGTTGCTAAACGAAGCCCGCCCGTTCCCCGGGCGGGAGGGAGTCTTCGTCGATGAAGCCACCCAGTGCGACGTCTTCTTCATCACCCTCAAGAAGTCTGAGCGCCTCTTCTCCCCCACCACCCGCTACAACGACTACGCCATCTCCCCGTGGGAGTTCCACTGGGAGAGCCAGAGCCTCACCCGCGAAGACTCCGCCACGGGGCAGCGCTACATCCACCACGCCGAGCGGGGCAGCCGGGTGCTGCTGTTTGTGCGGGAGGAGAACAAGCGCGGCGGGGTGACGCAGCCGTTCCTATGTCTGGGCTTTGCCGACTACGTGAGCCACGAAGGAGAACGGCCGATGGCGATTCGCTGGCGGCTGCACAGGGCAATTCCGGCAGCGTTCGTTCCGGAGCTGGCGTTGGCGGTGTGAGGGGGGGAGAGCCCCGCGGCTCAACGTGCCCTAGATCCCCCTGATTCCCGCAGGCTTTTCATCTCATCGTGGGCAACGCCAATCGCAATCCAGTTGTGGCTTCCCAAGACCAGCACTCTCATTGGTTCTCTGATTTCCCGGGCGCGAAATACCGCTAATGGCTTGGCCTTAGTTGCCCGCGTCAGCCACTTCGCCCCATAAACCAAAATTTTCTAGAGCTATGGCTGACCTCTCCCAGATTCACCAGGCCCTGGTTGAGGACTACCGCGAGTCCTTTGTGATTGCAGCCGGCCAGCTGCTCGCCCAGCCCAGCTGGAACCTGGAGGCCACTGTGGTGCTGATGCACCTAAACAGCGGCGGAGTCACGATCGGGCCGGTACGCAGCCTTCCCCTATGGCTGGAACACCTCCCGCCTGAGCTCGATGTCTTCGTGCGATTACAGGAGCAGGGGGTGAGCTTTGAGGCGGCCTATGCCCAGTGCCTGGCCGAGCAGGGGCAGGAGTTTGTCGATGCTTGCGAAACCGCCAAACAGAACAAACCGCTGGTCACCCACGACAACCTGGCCGAGCTCACGGCTCTCTCCCAGAAAGGCTTTGCCCGGGAGCCCCGCGAGCTGCTGGCAATAGCCCAATGGTCCGACCATGTCAGCGGCTTTTTGGTCTCCTGCGAGCCTTACCGCTGAGTAGAAAGAGAAGGCCTCCAGCTATCAGGCGCACTCCTCTTCTGGGCTGCCTAACGGAATCAGCTTGATCTCGAATTCATCGCCGGGCTTGAGTTTGAGCCGTTACAAGGGATGGCGTTTAACGTTGGCTAGTTGCTCCATGCAGTCAGCGCGGGGCGCTGCCGCCATGACCCCTGCCGATTACGCCACTGAACAGCCCGAGGCTCCCTTCTCCGTGCGCCGCAGGCAGCGCGGGGGACGTCGCATCGTGCAGGTGAGCAGCTCGCTCAGCGCTATGGATGCTCTGCGGGCACGGATCCGTTCCCAGAGCAAAGCGGTGGCAGAGCACATCGCCACCGATGCGGAGGCCAGTGCCTTCATTGCCGACTGGGCCACGCCTGAACCCCTCAACCGCTGAAGACAGGCGTGGACTTGCGGGCTGGGCAGATCATCACCGTTGATTGGCGCAAAGATCCAAACGACCCTGGGCTGGGCCCTCAGCCTCCGGAGCCCAACAAGCTCCGGCCAGCTGTCGTCGTGCAGGACTGCGAGCTGTTTGACCCTGCCTATCCAACAGTGCTGGTGGTGCCGATGACTGGCGACCCCTCGCTGGCTATAGCCGATCTGACTGTCGTGCTCCAACCCAACAGCACCAACGGCTGCAGGAAGGTGAGCTATCTGCTGCCACAGAACCTGACCTGTGTGGCCAAGACTCGCATCACAGATGCCACCGAATGCTGCGTGACTACCACCGAGCTGCAGCAACTCCGCCAGCTGGTTGTATTGGTGATCGGGGGCTTCTCTTGAAGAGCGGCAAGGAGTTCAACCGAGGAGCAGCTCACTCCTCTTCTGTGCTGCCCAGGGGGACGAGCTTGATCTGCTTTTTGCCCAGCTTGATCTCGAACTCATCGCCCGGCTTGAGGTCGAGCATGGCGGTGTAAGCCTTGCCCACCATGAGATTGCCGTTGAACTGGATCTTGGTGGTGTAGCTCAGCTTGCGGCCACCCTTGCCAGTGCTCCGGCCGTCGCTATCTGTTCCAAGGTTCACTCCCTTGGCATTTAGCAGTGCCTCGTAGAACGCAGTGAAGTTGAGGCGCTCGCTGCCATCTTTTTTAGTGCTCAAGTAGCCGCACTCGCGCACCAGCTCAGATTTAGAGACATCTCCGAGTTCCTTGACTTTGGAGAGCAGTTCGGGGCCGGTAAGCATGAAAACATTTGGATTGCCTTCTCAACATACCAAACCCACATGCTGTGTCAATCCGCTACTTCTGCAGGCAATATTTTGCTTCTGCTGTCTTCCATAGCAACCAGTAATGGAGCTACGCGATATGGAAAAAGACGACTGTCAGCGGAGTGCTTCACAGGCTTTTCCATTTCCATCTCCGTCTAGATAGCTGTGCCATTGACGCAGTAGCTCCTGGGCTTTGGCATAGGAGCTGATCTCGCTGCAGCGGTAACGGCGGCCGCCTGGTGTTGTGCCATCAGGAATAACGGCTGAGCGGCGACCTCGCCGGAAGTCCCACGGCCGGGTGATGCCGCCTTGCACCTGCCAGATCCCATAGCGGCGCCGGCTGGCACGGTATTCCGCGTCCAGATACTCCTTGGCATCGCAGCCGCTCAGGTACTGCCGATACGCGAATGCCTGACCGTCTTCCACCAGCGCCAGGTTGATGTTGATGTCAGAGATCACCTCGGCAACTGAGCGGCCGTAGCGATCGGTGGTTTTGATCTTGAGGCTTACATCCCTGCTGATCGGTAGGCGCTGCTGCAAATACGTGCGGGCCTGCTGGCCGTATGGGCTTTGGGCCGTCTCTGGGGCATCAATGCAGGCCAGGCGCACGGTGAGGGCCTTGCCCGCCTGACGCACGCGGATGGTGTCGCCGTCGCCGATGGAGAGCACGGTGGCAGCCATGTTCTGAGCGCCCACTTCAGGCGGCCAGCCAGCTGAGAGCATCAGAACGATTCCGACCAGTGCGCCTCCTGATCTCATTCGGCCCTTTGCCGCTCAAGAAAACTGGCTGCCCAGGCTGCAGCTGCAATGCCATCTGGAACAGCGGCCAGGTAAAAATCGCTGCCAAGGATCCGGCTAACGGTTCGTCTCAGCTGATCCACCGAGCGTCTACAGGGCAATGGAAGCCTCATCTCAAGAGACCTCCATCCAGTCGCAGAGACTTGCTGCAATGTCCATGACCAGCGGATCGCGCCGACAAGCCAGCAGCATTGGCCTGCCCAATGAGCGCTTCACCTCCACCAACACCAATTCAGCATTACCGGCTCGATCCTCGAAAGATTGAGCCTCCTCAAGAGCAACAGCATCGAGCAATTCCAGCTCCAGCAGCTGCGGCCAGTGCGCCAATGGCTTCCTAGCCAGCTTCACCCACTCTGCCCAATGGCAATCGCTAAGAACACACCCCAGAGCGGGGGGACCACCAATGCGGAGTACTCCGCAGGCCAGGCGGTGACGGTTGACACCACGACGCAAGAGCTCCATCCAGTCCGTGTCGCCGTAGCGGCAACCGATCGGCTTGTTGTTCTGCTTCTCCAGACCAAGGTCGTGGGCAAGAATTCGGTAACGCCTGCTCACGCTGGGCTGGGACATCTGCAGCAGTTGTGCCGCCGCAGTTGTGCTGCCAGTGAGTTCCAGCAGGTCAATCATCACCAGATCCCGAAGGCAGGCAGGAATCCGGTAGCTGTTTTGATCAGAGCGGAGCATCAGCCTGTGGCGTCGTGCCACCCACCCTTCAGCGTGCATGCCCCTAGAGGGCTGATCCCCGTGCGAAAGACGCATCAGCGATCTGGGATTGCCCTGGTTCTTCGCAGCAGGAGACGGCCTGTTGGTTGTGCCCCATCCATGATGCGTACACCTGACGGATTGCTATGGCCGCCCTGCGCTGCCACCTGCTGATCGGACCGCCTGCCAGTGGCAAGACCACCATCGCTGCGCTGCTGGCTCCCCTGCTGAACGCCGAACTGTTCTCCACCGACAGGATTCGAGAGGAGCTCTACGGGGACGCAATGATCCAGGGGCACTGGAGCGAGGTGGAGGAGCGGCTGTCCCGCGTCAAGCCCCTTGGCCGATTGGCGTCAATCAAGTTGGCCGGTGAGGGGAACTGATCGCCCCCCGGTTGTCGCCGGCGACAACCGGGGGGCGATGACGCTGGAGGCGACACGAAAACTGAGCCACCCATCAGTCCGAGCCATTGCCAGCACTGGGTTCCTCTGATCGGCACCAGGCGACAATTACGTTGGCCGGTTGGTCACCGTGATCTCCGCTCAACCTCGCCATGGAGAGCACGAGCCGGCGGACGCCGCCAGACCCCGGCGGTGAGCTCAGCGCCGGGGTCTGGCGGCATCGGCACCAGGTTGTCGCCGGACGACAGTCTCCCGGGCTGTTCTCCGCTTCTCTATGGCTGCTTTGGCTGTTGGCCGCCGCTGCGCCGGCTTGCCTGCGCGCGGCGGTGGCTGTCGCCGCTGATCTCGATGATGTGGCAGTGGTGCACCAGCCGGTCCACCGCCGCCACGGTCATCGAGCTGCTGGGGAAGATCTCATCCCAGTCGGTGAACGGCTGATTAGCGGTGATCAGCAGCGAACGACGCTCATAGCGGTGGCAGATCAGCTCAAACAGCACGCTGCTCTCCTGCTCGTCCCGCCGCACATAGCCGATGTCATCGATCAGCAGCAGCGGGTAGCGATCCAGCCGCTCCAGCGCTGCTGGGAGGTTGTACTCGGCGCGGGCTTTCTGCAGCTCCTGCACCAGGCTCGTGGCCGGGTAGAAGCGGCAGGCCTGATCCAGACCGATCTGCGCCAGGGCGATGCCGACCGCCAGGTGGGTTTTGCCTACACCGCTGGGGCCGAACAGCAGCACGTTCTCGCCCCGCTGCAGCCATTCGCTCTGGCGGCTCAGGGCTTCCAGCTCCTGCCATTGGTCGGCCTCGATCCGGCCGCCATGGTCGTAGTCCGCCAGGGCCTTGCTCCAGGGCAGATGGGCCGCTCGCAGCAGCCGGTGCTGGCGGGCCTGCTGGCGTTGCTCCACCTCCTGCTCGCACAGGGCATAGAGGAACTGGCTGTGGCTCCAGCCTTCCGCCTCAGCCTGCGAGGCGATGCTCTGCCAATGGGAGCGGATCCATGCCAACCGCAGCTGCCGCAGCAGGATTGGCAGGGCGGCTTCCGCCGCCTGGGGCCGCGGGATGGAGAACAAGGAGGTCGTCATAGCTCTGCAGCGAGTGTTGGCAAATGCGTTGCGGTGGGTGGGGGCGATGGGGCGGCAGCCGGAAGCGTTGCTGCAGCGCCGCCAGCGACAGCCCCTGTCGTTGGTGGGCCTTCTCGAGCCAGGCCAGCACCGGCTCGTAGCCGGCCACTCGGCAGCCGACATACAGCGCCTCGACCATCAGCCGAGCGGCAGCGTCGCGATCACCGCTATCGCGCAGCTGCTGCCACAGCTGCCACCAGCGCTCATCGGGGAACAGCTCCCGCTGGTAACGGCAGTGCAGCAACGCCCGGGGTTTGCGCCTGAGCGCATCGATCAGATGCTCCAGATCAATGCTCCAGGCCCGCCCATGGCGCTCGATGCCGCCATGGAGCCGAGCCAATTCGCAGGCGACCTGCCTGCCCAGAAGCAGCTGCAGCCGGTCGTGGAAAATCCGCACCGTCAGCCGCTGGTCGATCAGCCGCGGCGGCACCGAATACACCACCCTGCGCACCTCGATCGTGCTGGTCCGCCGCACCGTGAGCTGCTCGATGTCGTAATCGGCAAAGCGAAACGGCGGCAAGGGCCGCAGCGCCGGTTTCTCCTGCTCCAGCCGGACCAGCCGCGGTCGGTTGTATTGCTCGATCACCCCAGAGAGGAAGTCCTGATACGCCACCAGCGATTCAAAATCGCTGCTGCCACGAAGCAGCAGCGCCTGTTCGATCCGCCGTTTGAGATGGCCATGGGGACTCTCCACACGGCCGTTCTCATGCGCCACCCCCAGGTTGTTGCGGCTGTAGGCCAGGCCGTAGTGACTGCAGAGGGCGTGATAGCGGCGGGTGATATCGGCTGAAAAACTGCCGTTGCGGTTGCGGCACGCCGCCGACAACCGGTCGGTGCGCAGTTCATCTGGCACCCCACCGCAGGATGCCAGGGCGTTCTGCAAACCCTCGGAGAGGGCGACGAAACTCTCGCCGCCCTGCACCACCTGCGCATAGCTCCAGCCGCTCCAGGCCAGGCGGTAGTGGAACAGCAGATGGGGGAACGCCTCGCCAGCAATCGTCACCTCCACCCCCTTGAGTTGGGTGAAGTCACAGAAGGCGATCTCGCCGGGCTCGTAGCTCAAAGGGAAGATCACCTCTGGATCCGGGCCATGCAACGACTTCCATTCCCGCACCCGCCTTTGCAAGGTCCGTTGCAGAGGAATCCAGTCGACATCGGGCTTCTGCCGCTGCAGGTGCTCCAGCAGAGTGATCGGTGTCAACGCTGGCGCACGTTGCAACAGCGGCACTAGCTCCTCCTCCCAGACACCCTCCAGCGGATCGGGCCGAGTGCGGCCACGGAGCTGGTTCGCGCTGGGCTGCAGCGGTTCCTCTCAATCCGGCGGGCGCTGCGCACTGAGATGCCAGCCGCTGCGGCAGCAGCCTCCTGGCTGCTGCCACCTCGTCGTTTCGTCATGTACAGGTTGCGTTGGTGACTGGTCAGTGGTGCCGGCATCCCCTGGTCCCTGCGCATCGGCACCAGGATCTCCAGCACTCACCCCACCGGCCAACGAGCTTGTCGCCGACCGGCCAACTTCATTGTCGGCGGACACAGGCCGTTGCTGCGCAAACCAAACAGGCGGTGCGTGTCTGGTTATTCGTTTTCTGAATGGCAGTTGCGCTCAGCGCCCAGCGCCCAGTGTTCAGTGTTCTTGTTTCTGTTAATGCATGTATTCGATGGGTTTCTTCCATGAAAAAGCCCCTCCGGTTCGTTGGGAACCGGGGGGGAAGGAGTGCTGTTAGGCGATGGCTTAAGCGGCTTGATTAGTTGAGGCCATATTGCTGCTGCTGTTCTTGGATTAGGGCTTCGAGGTCTTTGAAACCTTGAACATCGACCAGGGTGCCGACTGAATCGGTGATGGGGTTGCTGTAGCTCGGCTTGGCCTCAATGGTGTTTTGGGCTTGGAAGGCACTGCTATCCCAGTTGAGTGGGCCCTGGTCTGAGAGGCTTGCCATCGACAGTTGATCGGAACCGAGGAACTTGTCGTCGCCTTGGTGGAGGCTGCGGCCCCAATCGGCATCAAGGATGGCGAGATCTTCGATGTCGAGCTCACCATCAAAGTTGGCATCCACATCGCGGCTGTAGCCGCGGGCACCACCGACACCCCTGGCAGCACCGGCGTTGAGGAAGGCCAAGTCCTTCATCGTGACGGCACCGTCGTAGTTGAGATCCCCCTGGAAGGTGACGAGATTTTTTTGCTGGAAGAGGTCCATTTTGGAGGTATCCCAGCGGTAACCGCCCAAGGCATCGAGCTGGAAGCCCAGCTCTTTGGTATCGAGAACCGAACCAGCTTCGCCGGTGACCATGAAGGTGGTGCGGATTTCAGCAACCTCTCCGGTGCCGGCCCCAGTGCCTGGCGTGAGGGTATTGAGGGTTATCGCGTCATCGCCTAGGAACACACTGACCGCCTCGGCCACACCGGCTTGATCCAGGTTGGTGATGGTGAGATCACGGAAGGAGAATTCACCATCGTTTTGCCACTGGGTGGTGCGCTCGAGGGTGTCGCCGCTGCGGATCAGGTTGGTGAATCCCGTTTCACCGGGCTTGAGCACGGAGCGCTCGGTGCCGAGTCCAAAGGAGCTGTCGGTGGAGAGCTCTGCTTGGGCGGCGCGGGCCATCACGTGGAGCTCGTCGCTCAACAGGGCATCGTCACCACCGAGATCGCGGAGGGAGACAAGGTCTGAGAAGACCACCTGATCGATGTTGGC
The DNA here is from genome assembly GCF_963920485.1 of Cyanobium usitatum str. Tous. NCBI lineage: Bacteria > Bacillati > Cyanobacteriota > Cyanophyceae > Synechococcales > Prochlorococcaceae > Cyanobium > Cyanobium usitatum. Next base: position 1,370,621 of record NZ_OY986431.1, read on the forward strand.
CGAAACCTCAAAGTTGAGGGACTTCTGCCAGGCCTCGCTATTGAGGAAGCCATAGCGATCAGCGACGCGGGCCCCTTGGATTTGATCGTTGATGTCATCGCGGAGTGTGAGGGCGATGACAGCAATGGGAGCTTTGGAGTCCACGCCCTTGCCCAGTCCCTCACCGAGGGCATTGAGGCCAGCACCTTCAAAGCGGACCTTGGTGCCATCAATGCGGACCTGACGCTGCACAGCGAGGTCTTCTGAGAAGAAGATCTGCTGGCCACTGATTTGGAAGACTTCAAAGAAGTCAGCGCCGAGATCAAGGGTGACATCGAGGGTGTCGATGGAGGCATCCCGGAGGGATTCTGCCGTGAGGGCTAAATAGAACTTGCTGCCCTGCTCTAGGGAAGTGCCAAAGGGACGCAGAACGAGGTCGTTGGAGAGATCGCTGATGAAATTCGGAAGCTTGTTCAGACTCAGTCCGAGATGCAAGGCCTTGCCCACAACATCGGCCGGAGCGTCAGTAATGGACGATTCCTCACAGGCCTCTGTGCATGCATCCGTATGAACATGGGCATCAGCTTCATGTGTATGCATATGGGGATCAGCTGCGTCAGCGGAAGCTGTTTCTTCGCAGCCCTCTGTATACCCTTTGGCGTGTACGTGGGCATCACCATGACCGTCATCACAGCAGTAATCACTTTCGCAGGTTGGAGCTACGATCTTATCTTGCGGGCGAATTCCGACAATGGTATTTTCAGTAGGCTGGCTGGCTTTTAGCGTCACTGAATGCGCCGAAATCAAATTTGTGACATCAATCACAGTAGCCGTATCGCTTTCGATAACGAAACCCTTCGTGATTGAGAGAGAAGTTGAGTCGAAGTCGCCGAAGACTTGAACCTTCTGGGTTGTGTTCGGATTGCACGAGGAACTGAGCTTAATCAGATACTCTTGAACATTGGCAATCTCTGCAATAACCTGGAAACTAGTGTCATTGATCAATTCATCGACAGAGACTTCTGACGCAGACCTGAAAACTACTGCTTCGGTAGCAGCATTGAATTCACCGAAGATACTGGAAAGAACATCACGGTAAGAAGCATTAACATTGTGATGATCACTCGGCTTGACCGAATAAATACGGTAGGTCTCTGTGAGTGCATCACCTTGGATAATCGCTAGATCACCACTAGTTGCCCATCCGTTTCCATCGATGAAGTCGCGGCCATTTACGGCGTTGGACTCTTGGTCGCCTTCAGCGTTGATATAGAAGATATCGTCCCAGTTGCCACCCTTAAGTGTGTCACTACCTTTACCACCGAAAAGAACTACACGAGACTTGCCCTGATAACTAAGCTCGTCATCACCATCGGTGGCTCCGGGAGCAAAGTGGAACATCCCGTCTTGAGCAAGCAGCATTTCAACGCTCCTGAGGATGTCAGTGCCGTCAACCAAGGACGACACTTGCAATTCACCACCAACTAGATCGAACGCAAGATCACTTGCCTTTGTCCCATAGATTGCCATGTCCATCCCAGCCCCACCGTCAATATAGTCATCACCTGTGCCGCCTACGAGCACATCGTTTCCATAATATCCATTAATGACATCATTACCTGCCCCTCCATGAATATAGGTATCTGCCCAGAAATTATTGTCGCCACTAGGCGTTATCACATCATCATCATTACCACCCCAAAGCATAGTGCCAAATGCAGCCATTATGTCAACTGACAGATTTGTTGGGGCAGTGGGAATACTCACGTCATGACCCAAATGGCCTTCATGACCAGTGGCTGAACCCGCAGCAGGATCGTGCAAAGATACTCCGCCTGCATCAACATGCCCTGCTGCAGTTGTATGTGGAATTGTTCCCACAGCAATATCAGCTGAGGTACTATAATTAATGCCAGTTATTGGATCAATTGAGTTTGTCGGGCCATCATTAATGCCTGGCACATGCGCAGGGTCATGCATCAAGGGGAAATAGTCGGGAGTAGAGTCGTATTCGTCTTTGACGATCGCGCCTTCCTGGAAAAAACCATCGTATAGCTGGGTCCAGAAGTTATACATCATCATCGAATCTTCATGATTCAGATTATGACAGTGGAAAACAAAGCCACCTTCAAATGTCCTGAAATTCATGGCAATCTCTGCCGTGGTATTAGGACCAAGAATCGTAGTATCACTCTTCCATTGTTTTTCTGGCCAGTAATTCGGGCTTGGCGCTTTTCCTTCAATTGTTAATACTTGATGGGATTCAAGGTGAATATGAATTGGGTGCCACCAACCACCAGATCCGTTGATCAGATTCCACTGCTCTGCATTCCCGAGCGTGATTGCATTGTCGACCCTGTTATACTCCCATCCTTGTTGATTGACAACCCACATACCACCTCTGCGCCCAAACTCAAATTGCCTAGTTCTTGCAATTTGATCCTGTGTTATAACATTATGTGCCCTGAGTTCATCTCCAACTTGAATGCTGTAGGTTGGCGTCGCTGCAGACGATTCGCCAACCACAATCTTCATAATGCGCTCAGAAAATCCAGTAGTGCCTAATTCGTTTAGTTTACCTACCGGTCCCCGGCCAGAGCGCTGCTCGGCAGTATTAACGAGGAAGAGCTCAGTTCCTGGTGCATATTGACTAAAGTCCATAACAACATCAGCACGCTGGGCCATTGAAAGAGTGAACTCATCCATCTCAATGGCTTCACCCATTAGCCAGGTGTCATTGCCTATGCGTAAATGATCCTGCTTAACTCCGTTTTTGTCCTGAATGCTGAGCTGATAGAAACGTCCTGTAGCTGCTCCCAGCATCCGAAGACGCGTTTGGGTTGGTTCGACAACCAAGAAAGGATAGGCAACACCATTAACTAGTTGAACATCGCCAAGGTAGCCATCAATGTTGTTACCTACAGGGCTCCCATCGTAGAAAAAAGTGCCATCGGCGTTAAACGTTCTATCTGAGATAGCAAGGGCAATATCATACTTGGAATTAGTTTGCATAAACTGATCTGCATCCCATTCAACAAGATTTCCGTTTTCATCTTTATTGGACCAGCCAGGCAGTTTCATGTCCCGGACAAGGCCCAGCTCATACTCATCAAAGGAATACCAGAACCCTGACATTCCAAGAATAACGTGAAGATCCGTAAGGTCCTCACCATGATCGTGATACCACATGGTTGAGGGCGACTCTGAAAAGTCTGGCTGTCCATCCTCACCGTTAGGAACAGTATTAGTGTAATAATAATCCCGGTACATGTCAGGATTAACTACGTAAGAAGAATATCCATCGGAGCGAGATGGGTTGTGACCACCATGTAGGTGAATCGATTCTCGCTCAGGAAAATTAGCTGGATTAATCCCATCGTAGCCGGGCAATTGGTTGTGATGTCTTACAACAATGGGGGCGCCGACTTTCGTCTTAAAAGTTGTGCCTGGATACGTACCATCGTATCCATAGATCGGTGTTTTTTGCTCTACTCCGTCTGCACGCTGATAGAGAACTTGCTCTCCACCTAGTTCATACTGAGAATACCAAGCTACAGGGTCATCATTGTCGAAGTATGGTGTCGTGCGATTGCCGCTTGAAATATTGTAGTCGAAGAACTCATTCGCGATGCCACCATAGAATTTCTGTGCGGGATCAACATCTTGATAGAGCGCCGGTGCTGCTGAAGGAAACAACGAGGGATCTAAAGCCCAAGGGCCTGCTCCATTGCCGACGTATTCAGGAAGCTTAAGCGAGGGTACAGTTACTGGCGTCGCCCACTTAATGATAGAAAATGGTGTAGATGCAGGCTGATACACTTCGGTCGCGATAACGACTACTTTGCTAGTATCTTGAATGGTGATATATTGGCCTTCGTGAACAAGAGTTCCGTAGGGTTTGTCACTGTAGAGATTAATCTTGATATGCTCCATTTCACCCGGCACGTAGTCTTCGAAAAGCTGCTGTCGAATTTCTGCTGTGCCGTCCGACCGGACTGTTGTCTGGCCCATCAGGGAGCCAGTGGCTAGATCAGCTCCAGAAATAGATCCGGGCGCAGTGGTGTCAACCCCGTAGTAGATGATTGACCCAGGCAGAACATCTGTTGTGGTGACTGTTGTGACCAAAAGGCCACCCTCAGAGATGGAGATAGCTGATGGCTGACTGCTGTAGGTGGCGACCACGATATGAATCTTCGTGTAAATCCATGATATTTGTGCTTGAAGCCTCCAGCCTCTTGTTCGAGAGCGAGCTGCGGAATTGTGCTACTTGAATGCGCTTTGTGTACAATCTTCTGTGGCAAACCTGTCAGAATGTTTTGGCATAAAGCCAATAAATGGCACAGGTCATAGTGCCGACAGGAAGTAATAACCCTGACTGATGGACACATCTCAGTCGAGACCGTCATCCGACCGTCTTCAGCAATGTGGGGCGAGGTAGCGGTGGCAGCTCAATCAGTGAGAACCAGGTCACGTGGACCCCAGAAACTGAACCAGCCCTTATGAGAGCTTCCCAACCGGCCAAAATTGGCCGGGAGAAGCCCCATGAAAGTCAAACGCCCCAACCCCCTAGCCGAAGGCTTCTCCGTAGGCGTACAGGTCGTCCGCTAGTGCGGACTGCTGAGCAGCTCTTTAACCAGGACCAGGCCTGTCCCGCGTCAAGCCCCTTGGCCGATTGGCGTCAATCAAGTTGGCCGGTGAGGGGAACTGATCGCCCCCCGGTTGTCGCCGGCGACAACCGGGGGGCGATGACGCTGGAGGCGACACGAAAACTGAGCCACCCATCAGTCCGAGCCATTGCCAGCACTGGGTTCCTCTGATCGGCACCAGGCGACAATTACGTTGGCCGGTTGGTCACCGTGATCTCCGCTCAACCTCGCCATGGAGAGCACGAGCCGGCGGACGCCGCCAGACCCCGGCGGTGAGCTCAGCGCCGGGGTCTGGCGGCATCGGCACCAGGTTGTCGCCGGACGACAGTCTCCCGGGCTGTTCTCCGCTTCTCTATGGCTGCTTTGGCTGTTGGCCGCCGCTGCGCCGGCTTGCCTGCGCGCGGCCGTGGCTGTCGCCGCTGATCTCGATGATGTGGCAGTGGTGCACCAGCCGGTCCACCGCCGCCACGGTCATCGAGCTGCTGGGGAAGATCTCATCCCAGTCGGTGAACGGCTGATTAGCGGTGATCAGCAGCGAACGACGCTCATAGCGGTGGCAGATCAGCTCAAACAGCACGCTGCTCTCCTGCTCGTCCCGCCGCACATAGCCGATGTCATCGATCAGCAGCAGCGGGTAGCGATCCAGCCGCTCCAGCGCTGCTGGGAGGTTGTACTCGGCGCGGGCTTTCTGCAGCTCCTGCACCAGGCTCGTGGCCGGGTAGAAGCGGCAGGCCTGATCCAGACCGATCTGCGCCAGGGCGATGCCGACCGCCAGGTGGGTTTTGCCTACACCGCTGGGGCCGAACAGCAGCACGTTCTCGCCCCGCTGCAGCCATTCGCTCTGGCGGCTCAGGGCTTCCAGCTCCTGCCATTGGTCGGCCTCGATCCGGCCGCCATGGTCGTAGTCCGCCAGGGCCTTGCTCCAGGGCAGATGGGCCGCTCGCAGCAGCCGGTGCTGGCGGGCCTGCTGGCGTTGCTCCACCTCCTGCTCGCACAGGGCATAGAGGAACTGGCTGTGGCTCCAGCCTTCCGCCTCAGCCTGCGAGGCGATGCTCTGCCAATGGGAGCGGATCCATGCCAACCGCAGCTGCCGCAGCAGGATTGGCAGGGCGGCTTCCGCCGCCTGGGGCCGCGGGATGGAGAACAAGGAGGTCGTCATAGCTCTGCAGCGAGTGTTGGCAAATGCGTTGCGGTGGGTGGGGGCGATGGGGCGGCAGCCGGAAGCGTTGCTGCAGCGCCGCCAGCGACAGCCCCTGTCGTTGGTGGGCCTTCTCGAGCCAGGCCAGCACCGGCTCGTAGCCGGCCACTCGGCAGCCGACATACAGCGCCTCGACCATCAGCCGAGCGGCAGCGTCGCGATCACCGCTATCGCGCAGCTGCTGCCACAGCTGCCACCAGCGCTCATCGGGGAACAGCTCCCGCTGGTAACGGCAGTGCAGCAACGCCCGGGGTTTGCGCCTGAGCGCATCGATCAGATGCTCCAGATCAATGCTCCAGGCCCGCCCATGGCGCTCGATGCCGCCATGGAGCCGAGCCAATTCGCAGGCGACCTGCCTGCCCAGAAGCAGCTGCAGCCGGTCGTGGAAAATCCGCACCGTCAGCCGCTGGTCGATCAGCCGCGGCGGCACCGAATACACCACCCTGCGCACCTCGATCGTGCTGGTCCGCCGCACCGTGAGCTGCTCGATGTCGTAATCGGCAAAGCGAAACGGCGGCAAGGGCCGCAGCGCCGGTTTCTCCTGCTCCAGCCGGACCAGCCGCGGTCGGTTGTATTGCTCGATCACCCCAGAGAGGAAGTCCTGATACGCCACCAGCGATTCAAAATCGCTGCTGCCACGAAGCAGCAGCGCCTGTTCGATCCGCCGTTTGAGATGGCCATGGGGACTCTCCACACGGCCGTTCTCATGCGCCACCCCCAGGTTGTTGCGGCTGTAGGCCAGGCCGTAGTGACTGCAGAGGGCGTGATAGCGGCGGGTGATATCGGCTGAAAAACTGCCGTTGCGGTTGCGGCACGCCGCCGACAACCGGTCGGTGCGCAGTTCATCTGGCACCCCACCGCAGGATGCCAGGGCGTTCTGCAAACCCTCGGAGAGGGCGACGAAACTCTCGCCGCCCTGCACCACCTGCGCATAGCTCCAGCCGCTCCAGGCCAGGCGGTAGTGGAACAGCAGATGGGGGAACGCCTCGCCAGCAATCGTCACCTCCACCCCCTTGAGTTGGGTGAAGTCACAGAAGGCGATCTCGCCGGGCTCGTAGCTCAAAGGGAAGATCACCTCTGGATCCGGGCCATGCAACGACTTCCATTCCCGCACCCGCCTTTGCAAGGTCCGTTGCAGAGGAATCCAGTCGACATCGGGCTTCTGCCGCTGCAGGTGCTCCAGCAGAGTGATCGGTGTCAACGCTGGCGCACGTTGCAACAGCGGCACTAGCTCCTCCTCCCAGACACCCTCCAGCGGATCGGGCCGAGTGCGGCCACGGAGCTGGTTCGCGCTGGGCTGCAGCGGTTCCTCTCAATCCGGCGGGCGCTGCGCACTGAGATGCCAGCCGCTGCGGCAGCAGCCTCCTGGCTGCTGCCACCTCGTCGTTTCGTCATGTACAGGTTGCGTTGGTGACTGGTCAGTGGTGCCGGCATCCCCTGGTCCCTGCGCATCGGCACCAGGATCTCCAGCACTCACCCCACCGGCCAACGAGCTTGTCGCCGACCGGCCAACTTCATTGTCGGCGGACACTCGACGCTCGCTGCGATCAGCCCTTCGTTGTACTGACCCTGGCGGCCGGGGCCATCGCCACCCTGGGCCTGCTGGCCAACAGCAGCGCCGTGGTGATTGGGGCGATGCTGATCGCTCCATGGATGCTGCCGCTGCGGGCGGCAGCTTTTGCGATCCTGCAAGGGCGCTTGCTACTTGTGGGTCGGGCCCTACTGACCTTGGTGATCGGCATCAGCATCACGGTGGTGTTGTCGCTACTTCTAGGCGCATCGGTGGGCCTGCCCATCCTCGGAGCGGAAGTGGCGGCTCGCACCCAACCGAATCTTCTGGACCTCGGCGTGGCATTGGTCGCTGGGGCGATCGCCGCCTACGCCTCAGTGAGCACCAAAGCCATCAGCTCCCTCGCTGGCACAGCTATCGCGGTGGCTCTTGTGCCACCGGTGTGTGCCTTCGGGCTATTGCTGGCCAATGCGCAATGGAGTGAGGCGCTTGGGGCTGCACTCCTGTTCGCTGCAAACCTTCTCGGAATCCTCAGCGGAGGACTGCTCACCTTGGCTGTCTGTCAGCCAGAGCTGCGGCTGAATCTCTGGCGCAGCCGCCTGGGCCTTGTGAGCTTGCTCCTCACCACGATGCTGCTGATCCCACTATCAGGCAGCTTTTTATCGCTGATGTCCCAGGCCAGGGAAGCAGCAGCCCTCGAGCAAATTCAGCATGCGATCACGATATCTCTCAAGAACCGCACCCTCACGCTTGGCAAGGATTCCGAGCTGATCAATGTGCGGATTGACTGGAGCCAGAATCCACCCCTGATTCGCGCCGCTGTGCGTGTCACCAATCCGCGGTTGCCAACGGCTCGGCAGGTGGCTGATGTGCAGGCTTACATCAATCAGCAGCAACCGATTCGTTATCGTCTGATCGTCCAGCGTGTCTCTGTCGATGTGATTGGCCCTGAGACCGAACCTAACCCCCCCGAGCTGGTACCTCAGGATCCAGCCTCTCCAGAGGAGATCAACAAGATCCTAAGCGATCCAGATCGTCAAGCCCCCGACTAGTTGCCAGCAGAGATCGCACTTGGTTTTCTTGAAAACACAATTAGCTCATGCGCAATCAGAGTAGGCCGCCATACAGCAGCTGCTTCAAATGCCTCCTGGGGGTTTGCACATGTGAGAAGAATGCCGCCTGAGGGTTTCGTACTCCCATTGGTGAAACGCCCGTGACAGAAGATCGGAAAAACACAAGTAAGGAGCAGGCAGCTGCTGAACTCCTTCCTTCAGTCGGGCCGGAGGCGCATGGCCAGAGGATCCGGCTCCACCAGCTTCAGGGTGGCCATGTCAGTGCGCACCGCCTTGGCCTCTACTGAGAGGTCATCGAGCAGGCTGATCCCAGCGCTCTGCAGCCAGGTAGTAACACCACTGGCGGCCTGCAACCGGCTGCGCTCCACCGGCGGGCTGATGCTGGTGGAGATAACACTGGAATGGCGATAGTTGCTATCTGAGCCAACCGTGCGGCACACCACATTGATCCTGGGGCTGTAGAGATCACCGGCCACGTTGAGGGAGTCGATTGACCCAAACCGCTGTTGAACCATGCAGGGGTCATGGCGAAAACGTTGTTCCACCTGTTGCATGAGCAGATTGAGCTGTTGCTGGTTGTGGAGCAGAGCGGCATAGACCACCGCTGCGATGGCTGCCACCAGCACGGCCGCAATCAAAAAGAAATGCCAGAAGGCCAGCACAAAACCCAGGGCCAGCAAAGCCAGCAGGCCACCGCAACCGATACCGCATCCATTGTTCTGCTGGGCCATGGCTGCCTATAACCCACCACCAGCTTGACCTGCTGGGCAATCATCACCAGAGAGCTGTCGCAGCCAAGCCCAGCGGCAGGGGCAGCGGCAGCGGTATGGACACCAACGAGGGCATTACGGTGATCGTCTTGACACGCCTTTGAAGCATGCAGAGTGCCGCCCTAGGAGGGTCAGAACCTGGGCGCGATTTGAGGCCGGCAGCCCGCCAAGCCTGGTTTGCTGTCGGCCTGGGACTGGGCCTCGCCTTGGCGCTGCTCTGGGGTGGGCTTGCTTGGGCAAGCCGGCCCACCACCGTGCGGCTGCTGATGCCCGCACCCTTTGCCGACGCCACCGCCGAGTTGGTGGAGAGCTTCAACCGGGAGCACCGGGGCCTGCGCATCGCCGTAACCCGGGGACCCTTCGAGACGGAATCCGTTTCCGACCTGGCGATCAGCAGTCTGTTGCTGGGTGACAGCCCCTACGACCTGCTGCTGATGGATGTGACCTGGACGGCGAAATACGCCGCCGCCGGCTGGTTGCTACCCCTCGACGACTGGTTGGGCCCCGAGCCCCTGGCACCCCTGGTCGCCGGAGCATGGGCGGGCAACATCATCGACGGCAAGCTCTGGCGCGTGCCGATGGTGGCCGACATGGGCCTGTTGTACTGGCGCACCGACCTGATGGCCGCCCCACCCCGCACCCCCACCGAGCTCGTTGCGATCTCCGAGCGCCTGCAGCGGCAAGGGAAGGTGCGCTGGGGGTATGTGTGGCAGGGGCGCCAATACGAGGGTCTGAGCTGCGTGTTCCTTGAGATGCTGCGCGGTTTCGGCGGCAACTGGGAGAGCAGCGGCGAGGGCCTGGGCACCCCGGCTGCCACCAAGGCGGCCAGCTGGCTGCGGCAGCTGATCGTCAAAGGGATCAGCCCCGCTGCAGTTGCCAACTTCGCCGAACCCGAAGCCCTGCAGAGCTTTGAAGCAGGGGAGGCGGCTTTCATGCGCAACTGGCCCTACGCCTGGCAGGAGCTGCAGGGGCCATCTAGCCGGGTGGCCGGCAAGGTGGGGGTGACCATGATGGTGGCCGAGGTCGGCGAGCCCCCAGCTGCCACCCAGGGCAGCTGGGGGCTTTCGGTTTTGGCTGGCAGCCGCCATCCTGCAGAAGCCGTTCAGGTGCTCCAGGCCCTCACTGGGGAAGCGAGCCAGCGTCTGTTGGTGCAGCGTTGGGGCTACAGCCCCACCCTCACCGCCCTCTTCGACGACCCGGCCCTTGTGGCGGAGAGGCCCCTGTTGCCGATCCTGCAGAACGCCCTGGAATCGGTGGCCCTGCGCCCGCTCAACCCTGGCTATGCCCAGCTCAGCGACATCCTGCAGCGCCAGCTCAGCAGCGTGATCACCGGAGAGCTGGAGCCAGCCCTTGCCATGGAGCGCGCCGGACGGGGCAGCCAATTGCTACTGGAGGCCAGTGGCCGGGGGCCAGGGCAATGAGCCTGCTGCTGATGGCCCCGGCCCTGCTGTTGCTGCTGGCGGTGTTCTTCTGGCCAATGCTGGACTACGCCTGGCTCAGCCTGCAGGCCCAGACGGTGTTCACCGGGCTCAAACCGGTGCCGGTTGGTCTGGCCAACTGGGAGCGGCTGCTCGGAGATGGGCGCTTCTGGCAGGACGCTGCCCAGACCCTGCGCTTCGCGGTGGTGTCTGTGGGCCTTGAGCTGCTCCTGGGTCTGGCGATCGCCCTGCTGCTGCATCAGAGCTGGCGGGGCCGGGGCCTGGTGCGCAGCCTCAGCCTGCTCCCCTGGGCCCTGCCCACCACGGTGATGGCCCTCGGCTGGCGCTGGATCCTCAACGACCCCAACGGCCCGATCAATGGGGTTATGCAGTCCCTAGGACTGCCCAGCCTGCCCTTTCTGGCCTCTACCCAGCTGGCCTGGCTGGGGGTGGTGCTTGCCGACACCTGGAAGACCACCCCTTTTGTGGCCCTGCTGCTTCTGGCCGGTTTGCAGATGATTCCCACCGATCTCTATGAGGCCTTCGCCCTCGAGGGCGGCCGGCCCTGGCAGGGGCTGCGCCGCATCACCCTGCCCCTGCTGCGGCCCTACGTTTTTATTGCGCTGATCTTCCGCCTGGCCCAGGCCCTCGGAGTGTTCGACCTGGTGGCTGTGCTGACAGGCGGTGGTCCGGCCAGCAGCACCGAGACTCTGGCGCTCTACGCCTATCTCAATGCCATGCGCTTCCTCGATTTTGGCTACAGCGCCACGGTGATGCTGGGCATGTTCGTGCTGCTGCTGGCCTCTGCTTTGCTGCTGGTGCTGGCGCAGCAGCGCTGGCAGGGGGCCAGACCATGAGCAGCAGCCCCCTGCGCCAGCGCCCTGCCTTGCTGCGCATCTCCATGGTGGCCCTGTTGCTGCTCTGGAGCTTGGCACCGATGCTCTGGCAGCTTTACACCTCGCTACGTACCCCGGAATCCCTGCTGGCCGGGCTTGCCGGTCTCGGGGGCGGCTGGACCCTTGCCAACTACAGCGCGGTGCTGCAGGCCGATCCTCCCTTTGGGGTCTACCTGCTGAACAGCACCGTTGTGGGCGCTCTTAGCACCCTGCTCACCCTGGCTCTGGCCATCCCCTGCGCCTACGCCCTCAGCCGCCGTAGCGACCTGCTCAAGCTGGTAATTGGAGGCGGCCTGCTGGCGGCGGCGGTATTCCCTTACGTGCTGCTTTTCCTAGCGTTGTTGCAGGTGGCGCGGCAGCTGGGTCTGGCCAACAACCTGCTGGCCCTGTGCCTGCCCTATGCGGGTCTTTCCCTGCCCCTGGCGGTGCTGCTGCTGCAGGCGGCCTTTGCCGATTTGCCCGTGGAACTGGAGGAGAACGCCCTGCTGGAGGGCTTCAGCCTCGGACAGAGGCTGCGCTGGATTCTGTTGCCGCTGATTGGCCCTGCGGTTGTGAGTACGGGACTGCTGGTGTTCCTTTTCAGCTGGAACGAGTTCCCGATTGCCCTCACCTGGCTTAGCCGCAGCGAGCTGCTCACCCTGGCGCCTGCGATGGCGCGGATTGCCGGCTCCTCTGTGTTTACGGTGCCCCATGGCGCCTTTGCCGCCGCCACCGTGCTGGGCGGTGTGCCGCTGCTCGCCCTGCTGCTGATCTTTCAACGCCAGATCGTGGCTGGCCTTACCCAGGGAGCGATCAAAGGATGATCAACACCATCGCCTCAGGGGCTGGGCCAACCGGTGATTTGAGGCTGGAGGCTCTGAACCGACGCATCGCTGGACGGCAGATCCTCGCTGGCATCGACCTGGCCGTGGCGCCTGGTGAGTGTCTGGCGCTGCTGGGTCCAAGCGGCTGTGGCAAGAGCACCATCCTGCGCCTGATCGCCGGCCTCGACCGCCCAGACGGCGGGCGCATCCTGCTGGCGGGACGGGATATCACGGCCCTGCCCCCCGGCCGGCGGCAGGTGGCGATGGTGTTCCAGAGCTATGCCCTCTACCCCCATCTGAGCGTCGAACGCAACCTCTTGCTGGGTATGGAGCTGCGCGGCGTGCCCCGGCAACAACGGCAGCAGGAGGCAGATCGGGTCCTCAGCATGTTGCAGCTCGAGAGTTTCCGAAGCCGCAGGCCTTCCGAACTCTCCGGTGGCCAGCGTCAGCGGGTAGCCCTGGCCCGGGCCCTGCTGCGCCGCCCCCAGGTGTTTCTGCTGGATGAACCGATGAGCAACCTCGATGCCCAGCTGCGGGAGGAGCTGCGGCCCCAGCTGCGGGCCATCCTCTGCGGTGGGGAGGCGCCGGTTATTTATGTGACCCACGACCAGCAGGAGGCGATGGGCATCGCCGACCGCATCGCCGTGCTCCAAAACGGCCGGCTGCAGCAGTGCGGCACCCCCCAGGAGCTCTATACCAACCCGGCCAATGTAGTGGTAGCCAGCTTTATCGGCCGCCCCCAGATCAACCTGCTGGACCGGGGCGATGGCAGCTTGCTCGGTATCAGGCCTGAGCACCTCCAGGCGGTCGAGGATGGGGGCGTGGCGGTGAGGGTTCTCAGCCGCGAATGGCATGGGGCCAGCCAGCAGCTGACCGTGGCCAGCCCCCATGGGGATCTGCGCTGGACCACCAGCGGTGCTGAGCCGATCCACGATCAGCTGCGGCTCGGCTGGCAGCTGCAGCACGAACTTCGCTTTGACCTGGCCACAGGGCTGCGCTGCTGATCCTGCACTGTTTAGTTAGTGCTGGTTGCCTAATTCATGAAGAAAGTTCTGCAACAGGACAAAAGCTTGATAGAGTCTGAATATGTAACGCAAGCCGAATGATTAGAAGAAAGATTGCATCCCAGCGCTACTGCGCGTGCCCCTCCGGCGATGCACTGCATGCATGCCAAGGCATGCAGCGCCCCTGAGCTTTGGTCTTTGTATCAGCGTGTTGGCGGCTTTAGGGAGCAACCTCGACGTCCATGCCAGCTAATTGCCAAGCTTGCTTGAGTTATTCTTCTCCACCAAACTATGGTAGCGACGGTTAGCCCCAAAGGTCTCTATATTCTGCTTATTAGTGTGCATGGGTTAATCCGAGGCCATAATCTCGAGCTCGGGCGAGACGCCGATACTGGAGGGCAGACAAAATATGTTGTGGAGCTTGCCAAATCTTTGGCCAGGCAGGTGGCAGTTGAGCGCATTGATTTAGTGACCCGGCTGATTGTTGATGAGGCTGTCAGTATCGATTACAAAGCTCCGGTTGAGCAGCTATCCGCGAATTCTCGGATAGTTCGCATCAAGGCCGGTCCAGAAGAATACATCCCGAAGGAGCAGCTCTGGCCCCATATGGATAGCTTTGCCGACAATCTGTGTATCTGGCTTAGTGAGCAGCCACGCCTACCAGATATAATCCATACCCACTATGCCGATGCCGGCTACGTTGGCGTACGTCTTGCAAATCACACTGGTCTGCCATTGGTGCATACGGGTCATTCCCTAGGTCACGACAAGTACAGTCGCCTCCTTGCGGTGGGAATGGGAATAGAGCAGATTGAAGAGCGATATCACATGCAGGCTCGAATCAGCGCCGAAGAAGATATACTGAGTTGCGCCGAGCTGGTCATAACAAGCACGCGCAATGAAATTGAAAGCCAATATGAGCTATATGATTATTACACACCCGAGAAGATGGCGGTGATTCCGCCTGGAATCAATCTCGAGCAGTTCCATCCAGTAATCCAGGGCCAGCCAGCTATATCACAAGCTTTTCAAAGCAAGCTCAGTCTGTTTTTGCGTGATCCGGCCAAGCCGATGATTCTGGCTCTTTCACGGCCCGATGAACGCAAGAACATCGTTTCGCTGCTCGAGGCTTTTGGCCAGAACAAGAGCTTGCAGAAGCTAGCCAATCTTGTGATTGTTGCCGGCAATCGTGATGATATTCGTGAGCTCAACGATGGAGTCCAATCGGTGCTGACCGAATTGCTTTGGGTGATTGATGTTTATGAACTGTACGGACTAGTAGCACTCCCCAAGCATCACTCTGCTGAGGATGTTCCTGATATTTATCGCTACGCAGCGGCGTCCAAGGGTGTTTTCGTTAATCCAGCTCTAACCGAGCCTTTCGGACTCACCCTGCTTGAGGCCGCCGCCAGTGGCCTGCCCCTTGTGGCCACCGAGAATGGTGGACCTGTGGACATAATCGGCAACTGCGGGAACGGCCTGCTAGTGGATCCGCTCGGTCGTGAGGCCATCGCTGATGCCTTGCTTTCCATTCTTCAGAATCCGGCACGTTGGCAGGAGTTCTCCAGCAATGGCCTGCGCAACATTTCCCGCTTTTACTCCTGGGATGCCCATGCCCAGTCTTACCTGGCTTTGCTGCAAACGCTGGTATCCAAGCGAAAACCACTAACGCAGGTTACTTCGACCCATCAATTCAGCACCTACCGGAACCGTGCTCTCTTCACCGCTATCGACAATACGCTTCTTGGTGATCCCGAAGCGCTCGAGCAGTTCGCTAATGTAGTTAGAAGCAATCGCCGCCAATTTCTCTTCGGTATCGCCACTGGTCGGAGATTGGATTCGGTGCTGACCATTCTCAAACGTAATAGCATTCCCACTCCCGATGTGCTGATCACCAGCCTGGGCACGGAAATTTATTACACCTCAGAATTAGTTGCAGATATCGCCTGGAGTCATCATATTGATCATTCCTGGACCCCCCTGGTCCTGCGTAGAGTGCTGGAATCGTTACCAGGGCTGTCGCCCCAACCGAAGAGCGGTCAGAGCCGCTTCAAGGTGTCTTATTTTTATGATGCCCAGATCGCTCCTCCTATGGACGAGATTCTCGGCTTGCTCAGGCAACAGGAACTCTCGGTTAATGCGACTTTGTCATTTGGCCAGTACCTCGACATTGTTCCGGCGCGAGCATCTAAAGGCCAGGCTCTGCGTTATGTCACCAACCAATACAATATCCCCCTTGATCGCACCCTGGTTACGGGAGGTTCCGGGGGAGATGCCGATATGCTACGTGGCAACACCCTTGGCGTAGTGGTATCCAACCGTCACCAGGAAGAGCTGTCCAATTTGAGTGAAAATGAGCAGGTTTACTTTGCCAATGGCGCTCATGCCTGGGGAATCCTTGAGGCAATCAACCACTACGGGTTCTTCTGAGTAGTAGTTAATCCTGTTTATTTATGACCCAACTCCTTATATGTACAGACCTTGATCGCACGCTTTTACCCAACGGTGATCTAAATGAGTCACCCCTCGCCCGCGAACGTTTTGCGGCGGTGGCATCCCATCCGAATGTCACGTTGGTCTATGTGTCGGGTCGAGATCTAGGCCTGGTTGAGCAGGCCATAAAGCACTTTTCCATTCCCATTCCCGATTGGGTAATCGGCGATGTGGGCAGCAGTCTTTATAGCTTCAATGATCTGGCAGAGAGAAGTGGTCAGGGAGATGTCATGAATCCAATTGGCTGGATCCATTCCAGCGCTTGGCAGGAAAAAATCGCCTTTGACTGGCCTGGTCTTGGTAGTAGTCAGATCGCTCAAGCCCTAAGCTCCCTCGATGGTCTTGTGATTCAGGAGCCTGCTCGCCAGAGTCGCTATAAGTTGAGTTACTACCTGCCATTGGGTTTTGATCTGATAGCGCTTCGGCTGGAGATCGAAGCCAGGCTCAAGGATTTGGGGGCTTGTTCAAGTTTGATCTATAGCGTTGATGAGGAGGCGCAGCTGGGCCTCCTCGATGTATTGCCCAAGCGGGCCACTAAGTTACATGCTGTGAAATTCCTAATGCAAAAACTGGGTGTTCCTGCAGCCAACACAGTGTTTGCGGGTGATAGTGGCAATGATCTTCCAGTTCTTGTCAGCTCAGTCCCCTCGGTGCTAGTCGCCAACGCCCATCCAGAGGTGATCAGAGAGGCCGAAACTAGTTCGCGGCTTCACAATACGGCAGAATACTTATATATTGCCAAGGGAGATTTTCTGGGCATGAATGGTAATTATAGCGCTGGGATTCTAGAAGGATTAGCTCATTATCATCCCGAAACAATAGATTGGATTGTCTGACCCTTGATTGGGATTCGTCTTTGATGGATGTTGTGGTTCTTGTGATATTTCCTTGCATGCCTTCAGCTGGTATTCTTTCCTATAGGCTCTCATTGGCTGGTGATTCTGTTTACAGTTCGGGGCATGCTTCTCGCTACTGAGCTTGGAGGCTATCATGCCAGCCGGGTTGGCTGCCAGTCTTTTCTATAAATACTCTTTGTCAAGCTTTCGATTTCCTGATGTACGAACAGATTTCTCATTCACTTTTGAACTCGATCCTGGATGATCTTAGGCCGGAAATCAGGCGCCAGAATCTCCGCCACTTCTATACCAGGCTTGGGGCTAATTTTTATGCCATTCACTCTTTGTTCAGCACGCTTTATGGCATGCGTGAAGATTTCCAGGCACAGATGGTCCGACTGGTTGAAACTATGGCCGAAGGCTATATCTACCGCTCAGAGGAGTCCGAGCGGTTGGATATGAAGCGTGAGCAGGATCATAATTGGTTTCTTTCGCAGAAGTGGGTAGGAATGGCGCTTTATACTAATGGTTTTGCTGACAACTTGGCAGACCTTGCCAATAAAATTGGTTATTTTCAGGAGCTAGGCATAAACATGGTACATATTATGCCGATTCTAAGTTGCCCAGTTGGCAAGAGTGACGGCGGTTACGCAATCAGCAATTTTCGAGAGATTGATAGTAGGGTCGGTGATTTAGCTGATTTTCAAAAAATATCGGAACAATTCAGGAAAAACGATATCCTATTGGTTCTTGATATCGTTCTCAACCATACGTCGGATGAGCATGAGTGGGCACTTAAGGCCAAGGCAGGTGATCCTCATTATCAAGGCTATTATCTCACCTTTGAAGACCGTTCGGTACCCGATGTATTCGAGCAGGGGATGCCGGAGGTATTTCCAGAAACCGATCCGGGAAATTTTACCTGGAATCAGGAGATGGGGCGCTGGGTGATGACGGTTTTCCATGACTATCAGTGGGATCTTGATTATAGCAACCCGGAAGTCTTCATTGAAATTCTGGCGATCGTGCTGTTCTGGGCCAATCAGGGTGTTGATATTATGCGCCTCGATGCCGTTGCATTCCTCTGGAAAAAGATGGGATCAACCTGTCAGAATGAGAGAAAAGCGCATCTCATCCTGCAGTTACTTAAGGACTGTTGCCAAGTAACAGCTCCCGGGGTTCTGTTTATTGCTGAGGCTATTGTTGCACCCAGTGAACTCGCTAAGTATTTTGGAGAAGATGCGATTGTTGCTAAGGAATGCGAAATTGCTTATAATTCAACGCTTATGGCCTTGCTTTGGGATGGAATTGCAACCAAGAATTCGAAATTGTTGCGGGAGGGTATTAAGAGCCTCCCATCCAAGCTGGAGCGTGCCACCTGGCTAACCTACGTGCGTTGCCATGATGATATTGGCTTTGGCTTTGATGATCGTGATATTGCGGCTGTAGGTTATGTGCCGAATCTGCATAGAAGGTTCCTTGTTGACTACTTTAGTGGCAAGTATGACCAGGGTCCGAGGGGGATGGTTTTCATGCGTAATGATTACACCGGAGATGCACGAATCTGCGGTTCTCTAGCTTCCTTGGCTGGACTTGAGTCTGCCTTGGAGAATTCTGATCAAGCCGCAATAGATGTCGCCATTGGCAGAATTCTGCTTCTTAACGGCGTGATTATGTCGTTTGGGGGGATACCTCTTCTCTACAACGGCGACGCTCTAGGCGTTCTCAATGACTATAGCTACAGCAGTGACCCTAGTAAGGCCAATGATAACCGCTGGGTGCATCGTTCAAAGATTGACTGGGAGAAGGCGACGCTCCGGCATCAGCGTAACACTGTGGAATACACCATTTTTACAGCAATGAAGAGGATGATCTCTATACGCAAAGAAATCTCGGCTTTTGCCGATTTTAATAACCGTGAGCTCTTGCACTCAGACAATGAGCATCTGCTCTGCTATCTGCGCTTCAACCCCATGAGGAGCTCTGAAAAGATCTTCGTGGTGGCAAATTTCGATGATCATCCCCAGCATCTGGATCTTGAGAATTATTGCCGATATGGCATCAATCCACGTGCTAAGTTTGTTGATCTCTATAGCGGCATGAAGCCGTCCCAGCACGAAGGTTCCATTGCCCTACAGGGTGGGCAATTTTATTGGCTGAGCGAGAACTGATGCATTCATCAACATCTAATCTGTACTCCAATTTTTAATTTTGTGCCTAGCTTGTCAAGCTTTGCTTGATCCTTAAAATGAATATCTGTCCTGGAAAGTTTTCCTTAAATGGCTGACCCAGCTTCTACCAGTTATCGCTCGTTGTCGTAAAAGTGCACTGCCTAAGGGAAGTCTCAGCAGGCATGATCCAACCGAACCTTTCCACCAACAAGCTGCGCCTGCCTGGTTCCCACAACCCCGAGGCGGGGCGCCAGCTCTCGCTGAGTGCACCAACCTGGGCAGTCATTTCTGAGCAACCCAAGCGCCTCAGGCTTGGCTAGCGAGGAAGTCCTCAACCGCATCGGCGCTGGATTGGGGATCAATGGCGCCTGCCCCCTGGCACACCAGGGCGCCGCAGGCACTGGCAAAGCGCAGCATCGGCTCCGGCTGGATCGCCGACGCGCCTTGAACTTGGTACTGCAACAACTTGTGCAACAGCCCCGCCATGAAGGCATCGCCAGCACCGGTGGTGTCGACCACCGGTACCCGGAAGGCCTGCAATTCGCCGTTACGGCCGGCGAAGCACCAGCGCAGCAGCGCCCCGCCGTCTGTGACCACGACATCCGGATGCTGCGCCAGGGCAGCGCACACCACCGCCGGGTCGTCACTGCCAAACAGCCAGCGAGCCTCCTCAGCAGCGCATTTGATCAGTGCGGCCTGCTGCAGCAGGGGGGCGATGGCGGCGATCTGGGCCGGCGTGGGTCCGCTGGCGGGATCAGCAGCCGGATCCCAAAAGGTGGGGCGCCAATTGACATCAAGTGCCAGGCCTATCCCGGCCGCCGCGGACTGATGGCAGGCGAACTGCAGGGCTGCTGCCGCGGCGGGCGACGCGAGCGGGATGGTGCCTACCAGCAACCAGCGCGCCTTCGCCAGCAGGGGCCCGAGTGCGGCAGGCAACGCGCTGGGATCGAGCGCCTGATCCGCAAAGCCGTAGCCCCGATCCCCCGCAAAGCCCCCGAACTGGCGATCGCCGGCAGCATCGCGGCGCACCAGCACGATCCGGCTGGGACGGGTCCTATCCCATTGGAGGGAACTGGTGTCGACCCCTCGCTCTGCAAACAACTTGGCAAACGCCTGGCCGATACCATCGCGGCCCAGTCGGCCCACAAAAGCGCTGGGGGTGCCCAGACGGGCCAGGGCACAGGCCACGTTGGCGGGGGCTCCACCGAGGTGGTCATCCCGGGGCGAATCGGTGGCCGGATCACCACCAAGGGGGCCGAGGCGATCCACCAGGGCCTCCCCAAGACACAGGACCTGGGGTGGCAAGGTGGAAGAGGGCAAGGGCCTGCTCGCTAGGCTCGTATCAAGATGAAGCAGTTTCAGCAGCGTCGCAATGATCCGGGCGTTGGCTGCGTGAAACTCACCCCAAGCTGCTCAGGCCGCACCCAACCGTCCTGCTGGGACTCCAGCGGCTGGGGCTCACCGCTCAGCTAGGTGCACAGGTGCACCACGAAGCGCAGGCCCTTGTGGCTGTAGGCGTCTTCGAGCATGTTTAACTCCTCGCTCTCCCGTATCAATCAGGATGCTTGGCTCCACCAGGGCTTCCCCATGGGGCGATCAACCGCGAGCCTGCGCCTGTCATCGTGGTGAATGCGTTGCTGCGGCACTGGCCAAGTGATGGACGCGACTACAAAGCAAGGCCCGTTCCAGTCGCCCTGACGGCAGCCTGGGCCCATCTCCATGGAGATCGATCCCGTCGTGGTGACACTTCAGGTTGATCCGATCAGCGCTGGTTTCGGTTGCCTAGAGAATACGGGAGCCCCAGTCTCTTGTCAGCATCGGAGGACCACTCACCGATACCCATCAGCCCACCAGCTCCCAGCATGTGCTCAGGCCATCTCCGGCGCCCAGCCCTGCTGCCGGGTCATGCCGTCGGTCCAGCCCTGGCAGCGGCTGGTGAGGTGCTCGCCATGGGCGATCAGCCCCTGGTGCAGCTGACAGGTGAGCACCGGGATGCAGTTCACCCCGGCGTGATGCCTAAACCAGTGGCAGGTCATGCAGACCTTGCGGCTGCGGGTCTTGAGCAGCACAGCCTCATCGAGGTAGGGCCACTCCTCGATCGGGATTTCAAGCTTGGCGGCCAGAGCCGCTGGCCGGGGCAACGGGACACCCATGAGTCATGGCTAATGCATACGCATGTACTAGCACGATTGAAGGCGCTTGGCTGTCGCGGCGCTTGGAGCTGGATACGGTTCAGTCAGAGGAGAGGTGCCGATGCTTCGCGAACTCGTTTTGGCAATCGGCATCCCCTTGATCCTGCTGCTGCTGGCGGTGCTGGCGATGGAGCAGTGGCGTGAGCAGCTGCCGCCCTGGCTTCAACGGTTGGCCGAGCGTCCGTCCTGGCTCTGGAACACCGGCATCGGGCTGATCATCGGCCTGTCGCTGCTGCGCTGGTTGCTGCAGCGCTGAGGCTCAGGCGGGCAGACCGGTGCAGCTCACCGTGATGTGCTCAGAATCAGCTCCAGCTTTGATGTGGAGGGGGCCGATGCTGCGTCCGCCACGCGACGTGCTCTGAGCCAACAGGGAGCTCAAGCTCTCGGCTGCCGCAGGACCCGCCAGTTCCAGCGGCAGGGGCAATCCATAAAAGCCGTAGAGCTGCTCGACTGTGGTGTCTGAATTGAAACTGAGCGGCAGATCGAGTGGAAGCTCAGGCGGCTCTGGGTCGGGCTCAAACAGCCTGTTGAGCAGTGGCTCCAGCTTGATCTGCATCGCCACGAAAACATGGTCACCCGGCATGAGCAGCGTTGTGCCGCGAGGCATGACCACCTCGCGGCCACGGAGGATCAGCGAGACGACGACGCCATCGGGCAGGGCCAGATCACGCAGCCTCTGACCGGCCACGTGGGTTCGCGCCTTGACGGTGTAATCGAGGATCTCGCCATCGACCTGGCGCAAGGCGTTGATCTCCACCGACAGGGCGGGGGTGGGATCAGCCGGCCGGCCGATCTGCAGCCAGCGGGCCACCAGCGGCAGCGACCAGCCCTGGGTGAGGGC
The DNA here is from genome assembly GCF_963920485.1 of Cyanobium usitatum str. Tous. Taxonomy (NCBI): domain Bacteria; kingdom Bacillati; phylum Cyanobacteriota; class Cyanophyceae; order Synechococcales; family Prochlorococcaceae; genus Cyanobium; species Cyanobium usitatum. The sequence continues at coordinate 1,392,451 of NZ_OY986431.1, forward strand.
TGAGAGCAGCACCACGAAGAACACCGCGTTGAAGATCTGACCGCTCTTGGGCACGCCGGCCAGCAGCGGGAAAGTGGCCAGGGTGATCGGCACCGCACCTTTGAGCCCCACCCAGGAAAGGAAGGTGATCTCACGGCGCCGGAACTGGAACGGCAGTGCGGAAGCCCACACGGCCAGGGGGCGGGCCACCAGGATCAGCACCAGGGCGATCAGCAGCCCTTCCCAGGCCACCGCTAGCAGGCGACTTGGAAAACTGAGCAGCCCCAGCATCACAAACAGCACAATCTGAGCCAACCAGGCGGTGGCGTCGTGGAAGGAAAAGATCCCGCGCCGGAACACGATCGAGCTGCTACCCAGCACGATCCCGGCGATGTAGACGGCCAGGAAGCCGCTGCCGCCCAGTACCGCCGCCAGCCCAAATGCCACCAGGCCAAAGGCGAGGGCCAGCAGGGGATAGAGACCCGGGTAGTCAAGGTTGATGCGGTTGATGGACCAGGTGGCCAGGCGCCCCGTCAGCAGCCCGGCGAGGGTGCCCACGCCGAACTGGCCCACAAACAGCAACAGCAGCGCCTGGGGCGAATCGGCGGTGCCGGTGATCACGCCGATCAGGCCGAGCGTGAGGAAGATCGCCATCGGATCGTTCGAGCCGCTCTCCACTTCGAGGGTGGAGGTCAGCCGCTCGGGCAGCTTGAGGCCGCTGCTGCGCAGCACCGAGAACACCGCTGCCGCATCGGTGGAGCCGACGATGCTGCCCACCAGCAGCCCCTGCAGCAGAGGCAGCTTGAGCACCCAGGCGGCCGCTAGGCCTGTGATCACCGAGGTGAGCAGAACACCGAAGGTAGAGAGGACCAGGGCTGGCTTCCACACCTTCTGCACCGAGGTGATCGACGTACGCAGGCCGCCGTCAAACAGGATCAGGGTGAGGGCAACGCTGCCGATGCTGTTGGCCAGGCTGTAGTTCTCAAAAGGAATCCGGCCCAGGCCTTCCGAGCCCGCCAGCATCCCCACTGAGAGGAACAGCACCAGCACGGGCACGCCAATCCGGGCTGAGAACTTGCTGGAGGCGATGCCCAGCAGCAGGAGCACGCCTGCCAGCAGCATCGCCAGATTGATCCACATGCGCTCCGCGCCGGCTCAGGCCGTCTGAGGTTGGCTCAGATGAGCGTCAACTGCACTCAGTCAGGCGCATCACTTCCTTGCGTGAACCCCCAACTGGTGTTGGGCGGCTCTCAGCATGACCGCAGCGCAGCCGATGCTTGGTTGTTTCCATCGCCGCTCACTGACGGCCACATGACGCGGCAAGCTATCTCCGACCGGATGCGTCGCTGGGGCCAGCAAGCCGGCGTGCACCTTTGCCCGCACAAGCTGCGCCACACGCACGCAACGCAAGCGATCCGGCGCGGCGTCGATTTGTTCACGCTGCAGTCGACGCTTGTTCACAGCAGCAGCGCAACCACCGGTGCCCATGTGGCCGCCAATCCAGCAGACTCAAGCTCTCTGAGACTTGGCTGATGGACAAGCCGAACCAAACATTTGTCATTGCTGCCCGCACAATTACTGTTGTTGGAGGTTGTGTTGCGATTGCTATTGGCGGCGCATGGCTTTATGAAAAGTATCAGGCCTACCAAATAGATAGGTGCGTCCAGAACAACATGGCAGCCGTCAATAAAAGATTTAAGTCGGATCCTCTGTTGCTTGAAAGTTTCAAGGCTGAGTGCAGGCGCGGCGATCCCCCACCTCAGGGCTTTTAATTAACCACCAAGCCGTCGAAACGCTTGTTACAGTAAGCGCCTATGCAATTAGGGACTCCTGAAAAAGAAAACTGCGCCTCCTCGAGTGCGGCCAAAGACCAAGGAGGACAGGCAGCTCGAAAACTCGGTCATGCAGTGACAGGAGATTTGACTGTCTCAAGCAGGCAAATGTTCCTGAGGACCACCCAGGAGGAGCCTGGCCATTGCCAGGAGTAAAACCAAGCAAAGATAGTGACAAAAAAGAGGCGGAGGAGCCTCAGGATCTTCTCAGCGCACATCACCAGAAACCCCATAGAGATCGAGGTTTCTGCACCCTTAGTCAGCCGAGCCATGATCAGCCGTAGTGAATACTTCCGCTTCCCTGATCCAAAGACGCCCTCCACCTCGTTTCTCCTCCGTTGGTCTGCACTGAGCTGTTGCTTATGAGCCGCATTGATCTCGGGATCCTTCGGCGGCCTGCCCAATCGCTTACCAGATAGGCGTATGTTGTTCCTGGTGCAGAAGTTTCGATTCTTGGTAGTGATATAGATGCGATCGGCCCAGATCCGCTCGGGATAGCAGCCATGTTCGTGCTTATATTTCTTGGCTTGTGGAATCAGGTCTTCACCTTCACTGTATGGATCCCAGCTGATCCTGTGCAGGAAGGCAAAGCCATTGCGCACGGAAACACTAATCTTGGCGCCAAACTCAACAGCAGCTCTTGCCTTGCCGCGAACAATGGGACGAACCTGTCGCTGAACTAGGTTGACGATGCGGTCGGGGATGCTGCGCGTCTTGGCGTACAGCAGGATGCTTTGTTGGCGGTGCAGCTCGCTGATCACGAGAAGCTTCTGCCACCAATGTGTCTTTAGGCCCGAAAGCCCTGCCCCAGCAACGATCAAGGCATCAATGGTATCAAGATTTCGCTGCAAATAGTCGAGCTGGCGGCGTATCGCAGCTTTAATCTTGCGACGGCGTGGCTTCTTCTGTTTGGCGACATTAAGGAAAACAGCACGTGCCTTACCGCGGTCGTATCGTGGCCGGTGTTTGCGAAAGTCCATGTGCTGGTCGCACAGATCATCAATAATTCGTTCAGTCGACTCCCTTGCTTCGTTCAGCAACTTCAGATCAGTCGGATAGGTGATGTCGGCTGGCGTGCAAGAGGCATCGATGGTGAGTGTTCCCCAGTTCTTGTCCTCTGGCCAATCTGCAGGCTTCACGAAGTCGTCCAGTGATTTCTGGTTGACAGCATCAGCGCCTGGGTCGTCAGAATCGTTGTCATCTGGGAGTGAGGACATAGCCTCGATCACCATGGCCTTACCTCGTTCGGCAATGAGTTCGTTGATCCGTTTGAGATCCTCCTCCGAGAATCGCTTTCGGAAATGAACCATCATCGATGGATCAAATGGCGACTTGCTGGAATAGCCCGCAAAGCCAAGAAAAAACTGCATGTAAGCATTTTCTCGGATCTGCTCGACGGTTTCCTCATCGCTCAGGCCAAGCCGCTGTTTGATGAATAGCGCGCCAAACGCCAATCTGACAGGCTTGGCAGGGGCGCCAGTTGTGGGATTGAACTGAGGGGCATATGTTTCTTCCAGCTCTTCCCATAGCACCAGCCTGGAGAAGAGCACCCAGCGATTGTCCGGGTCCAACGTGCCGCCAAAAGGCACATGGAATTCTTCGATTGAGAGCTGGCCGTTATGGTGTTTTCGGTACATCTGCAGCGTTCAGCAGTTGTAGCAATCGTCAATTGCTCTGTACGCGGCGAGTTTAACGGGTTTCGATCGCTGAAACAAGTTGCGCTGCAGTCGATCTGGCTTTTTCAGGAGTCCCCAATTAGGCGAATAGTCGGCTTGGCGAACTGGTGTCGACTACTAGGCTTGCCAAATGGACAACATCACCAAGGGATTTGTTATCGCGGCGTGTAGCGACGTGATCGCTGTCGGCGGCGTCTGGCTTGATGGCAGACACAGATACAGCAAAGCACTGCAGACCTGCATGGCGCTTACCTATCCCAGCAGCGAGCCACTTGTCCTCCCCGCAGACAAGCAAGCGCTATTCACTTACTGCTCGGAGAAGGTTCAGTTCGTGGGCAACTAGCCGCCTTGCTGGTCAAGCCATGCGGCGATCGCCTGGTCGACCACTTCGCTGGCGTCGAGGCTGGTGCCGCTTTCCTGCTGCCTATTTACATAGGCGCGTAGGCGGCTAGCCGTTTCTGGCTGCACATACCAGGCGCGCATCTTCCAACTGCTGCGCTGGTTGCTGCAGCGCTGAGGCTCAGGCCACCAGCTGCTGGTGCTGCACAAGAAACGCCTCAATCCATTCGTGATGGCGCCGCTGGCTGATCCGATCGGCCATAGGTGATGAGGCCCTTCAGTGGACGGCGGCTGTGCCCAGATTTGATTCAGTGCGGTGCTCCAGTCGCTCAGCGAGCCAGACTTTGATGATCGACTGTCGTGTCACACCAAGGCGAGTGGCCTCACGATCGAGCTGCTCGACCATCCAGAGGGGGAAATCAACATTGACGCGCTTCTGCTGCAGGCGGGGCCGAGTAGCGGCGTCGAGATCGAGTGCGCCGAGTACGGCGTCACCAGCATCGAAGCGACGATCGAATTCAGAACTGTTCATAGAGCTGGACCTCTTCCAGGCGGGAGCGACGGACAGAAATGAGACGGATGGCCTGGCTGCGATGGGTGATCACAGCTGACCAGTGCTTGCCATGGATCTGAGCAATGACGAGAAACCGCGGCTCATCTGTGGTGCGGGCTGGGATTTCCAGCAGGTCGGGATCGTTCCACAGAGCCTGGGCATCGACGAAGTCGATGCCGTGCTTCGCCTGGTTGGCCTTGCTCTTGAGCGGGTCGAACTCAAAGTCCATAGAGTTCAAAATCTATACCTTTTTGGCGCAGAAGACGTGCGTCGCTTCTGCTGCTTCCAATTCAGGTGGCCAGCTGCTGGTGCTGCTCTGCTGAGCGCACCTATCGGTGCTGCTCTGCTGAGCGCACCTATCGGTGCTGATTTGCCAAGCGCACCTATTGGTGCGACACCAAAAAAGTCTCGATCCAGTCATGGTGCCGCCGCTGGCAGATCCGATCGGCGATAGAAGCAGCCTCCTCCGGCACCTGGAACCGCTTGCGGAAGGCCTTGGTGAACCCCTCCAGAGCAGGGCGTGGAAGGCCCCGAACGGTGTCGAGGATCTGCTGGATTGTGCCTGGATCAAGCGGGTCAAGGCTTGGATCTTTCTCTTGCTGCGCAGGTGATTGGGGCTGCTGCCAGGGAGCCGCTTCTGCGGGCCTGGTTCTGGGGGAGGCGTTGGGGTGTCCCGCGTCAAGCCCCTTGGCCGATTGGCGTCAATCAAGTTGGCCGGTGAGGGGAACTGATCGCCCCCCGGTTGTCGCCGGCGACAACCGGGGGGCGATGACGCTGGAGGCGACACGAAAACTGAGCCACCCATCAGTCCGAGCCATTGCCAGCACTGGGTTCCTCTGATCGGCACCAGGCGACAATTACGTTGGCCGGTTGGTCACCGTGATCTCCGCTCAACCTCGCCATGGAGAGCACGAGCCGGCGGACGCCGCCAGACCCCGGCGGTGAGCTCAGCGCCGGGGTCTGGCGGCATCGGCACCAGGTTGTCGCCGGACGACAGTCTCCCGGGCTGTTCTCCGCTTCTCTATGGCTGCTTTGGCTGTTGGCCGCCGCTGCGCCGGCTTGCCTGCGCGCGGCCGTGGCTGTCGCCGCTGATCTCGATGATGTGGCAGTGGTGCACCAGCCGGTCCACCGCCGCCACGGTCATCGAGCTGCTGGGGAAGATCTCATCCCAGTCGGTGAACGGCTGATTAGCGGTGATCAGCAGCGAACGACGCTCATAGCGGTGGCAGATCAGCTCAAACAGCACGCTGCTCTCCTGCTCGTCCCGCCGCACATAGCCGATGTCATCGATCAGCAGCAGCGGGTAGCGATCCAGCCGCTCCAGCGCTGCTGGGAGGTTGTACTCGGCGCGGGCTTTCTGCAGCTCCTGCACCAGGCTCGTGGCCGGGTAGAAGCGGCAGGCCTGATCCAGACCGATCTGCGCCAGGGCGATGCCGACCGCCAGGTGGGTTTTGCCTACACCGCTGGGGCCGAACAGCAGCACGTTCTCGCCCCGCTGCAGCCATTCGCTCTGGCGGCTCAGGGCTTCCAGCTCCTGCCATTGGTCGGCCTCGATCCGGCCGCCATGGTCGTAGTCCGCCAGGGCCTTGCTCCAGGGCAGATGGGCCGCTCGCAGCAGCCGGTGCTGGCGGGCCTGCTGGCGTTGCTCCACCTCCTGCTCGCACAGGGCATAGAGGAACTGGCTGTGGCTCCAGCCTTCCGCCTCAGCCTGCGAGGCGATGCTCTGCCAATGGGAGCGGATCCATGCCAACCGCAGCTGCCGCAGCAGGATTGGCAGGGCGGCTTCCGCCGCCTGGGGCCGCGGGATGGAGAACAAGGAGGTCGTCATAGCTCTGCAGCGAGTGTTGGCAAATGCGTTGCGGTGGGTGGGGGCGATGGGGCGGCAGCCGGAAGCGTTGCTGCAGCGCCGCCAGCGACAGCCCCTGTCGTTGGTGGGCCTTCTCGAGCCAGGCCAGCACCGGCTCGTAGCCGGCCACTCGGCAGCCGACATACAGCGCCTCGACCATCAGCCGAGCGGCAGCGTCGCGATCACCGCTATCGCGCAGCTGCTGCCACAGCTGCCACCAGCGCTCATCGGGGAACAGCTCCCGCTGGTAACGGCAGTGCAGCAACGCCCGGGGTTTGCGCCTGAGCGCATCGATCAGATGCTCCAGATCAATGCTCCAGGCCCGCCCATGGCGCTCGATGCCGCCATGGAGCCGAGCCAATTCGCAGGCGACCTGCCTGCCCAGAAGCAGCTGCAGCCGGTCGTGGAAAATCCGCACCGTCAGCCGCTGGTCGATCAGCCGCGGCGGCACCGAATACACCACCCTGCGCACCTCGATCGTGCTGGTCCGCCGCACCGTGAGCTGCTCGATGTCGTAATCGGCAAAGCGAAACGGCGGCAAGGGCCGCAGCGCCGGTTTCTCCTGCTCCAGCCGGACCAGCCGCGGTCGGTTGTATTGCTCGATCACCCCAGAGAGGAAGTCCTGATACGCCACCAGCGATTCAAAATCGCTGCTGCCACGAAGCAGCAGCGCCTGTTCGATCCGCCGTTTGAGATGGCCATGGGGACTCTCCACACGGCCGTTCTCATGCGCCACCCCCAGGTTGTTGCGGCTGTAGGCCAGGCCGTAGTGACTGCAGAGGGCGTGATAGCGGCGGGTGATATCGGCTGAAAAACTGCCGTTGCGGTTGCGGCACGCCGCCGACAACCGGTCGGTGCGCAGTTCATCTGGCACCCCACCGCAGGATGCCAGGGCGTTCTGCAAACCCTCGGAGAGGGCGACGAAACTCTCGCCGCCCTGCACCACCTGCGCATAGCTCCAGCCGCTCCAGGCCAGGCGGTAGTGGAACAGCAGATGGGGGAACGCCTCGCCAGCAATCGTCACCTCCACCCCCTTGAGTTGGGTGAAGTCACAGAAGGCGATCTCGCCGGGCTCGTAGCTCAAAGGGAAGATCACCTCTGGATCCGGGCCATGCAACGACTTCCATTCCCGCACCCGCCTTTGCAAGGTCCGTTGCAGAGGAATCCAGTCGACATCGGGCTTCTGCCGCTGCAGGTGCTCCAGCAGAGTGATCGGTGTCAACGCTGGCGCACGTTGCAACAGCGGCACTAGCTCCTCCTCCCAGACACCCTCCAGCGGATCGGGCCGAGTGCGGCCACGGAGCTGGTTCGCGCTGGGCTGCAGCGGTTCCTCTCAATCCGGCGGGCGCTGCGCACTGAGATGCCAGCCGCTGCGGCAGCAGCCTCCTGGCTGCTGCCACCTCGTCGTTTCGTCATGTACAGGTTGCGTTGGTGACTGGTCAGTGGTGCCGGCATCCCCTGGTCCCTGCGCATCGGCACCAGGATCTCCAGCACTCACCCCACCGGCCAACGAGCTTGTCGCCGACCGGCCAACTTCATTGTCGGCGGACAGCCGGAGAAGACAGGTGTCGATCGCCTGATTTGCAACGAGCAAACGACCGCGCAGCTGCGCCCGACCCCTGGGACTAAACCACGGCTAAGCAGGCAAAAGCCCGGGGCAAAAGCTCCGGGCTTTGTTGTGTTTCAAGTCTGCTGGGTGAGCACGTGTTGCATTACCTCCAGCAATCAATCGGCCAGGGGACGATGGCTGCCGAGCTTGGTGCTCCAGATCGAGCCTGCCAGCATCTCCTCTGGGCTTACCAGGGCCATGTCCTGTCCCTCCAGCAGCTGCAATTGCTCCAGCGGCACCGATAGCTCTGCCTGAAACACATGAGCCGTGCGGCGGTGGATGTGATGCACCATCACCAGCTCCACCACCATGGGCTGCCAGCTGATCTCCTCCAGCAGCTCCCGCCGCAGCGCCTGCTCCGGCGTTTCGCCCGGATCGAGGTGCCCGCCAAACAGTCCCCAGCAGCCAGCGGCCATCCCGATGCAGCATCGCCAGGGCCACTTCAACGGCCATGGCGCGGCCTCAGTCCGCAGCAGTCCGGCGCCGCTGCTTGGCGTAGATCGCAGCACCGCCGGCCGCTAACACCAGGCCACCGCTGATGGCGAGAAACACCAGCGTCTGCAGAAGCAACAGAAAGATTCCGATGGCCGAACCGGCCACGATCTGCACCCTTGCCTTGATCAGCAGGGTGAGCAGCAGCAGGACGGTGGCCTTGAGGCTCAGCACCTTGGCCGTGCTGAACGGCAAGAAGGGGTTTAGGAGCACAGCTTGATCACGGGTCTACCCATGTTGGCGGGCGGAACCGGCAGCGGTGGCGCCATTTAGGCCCGCAGCGGCTTCTGCGGGATCCACTGCGGCGGACACGCCCGCCAACCCTCCTGTCGCTTCTGGGCCCAGAGCTTGATCGCCTCATCTCGCATCAGCTCCCTGCGGTGCTCGGCCTCGGTGAGGATCGCTGGATCAGCGCTGATGACGGCGAACAGATTGGCGCGAATCAGCTAGCTGCATCCAGGTCATGCAGGAACAGCATGAAAAGGCTGCCGGTGCAAACTCCGGCAATGGCTAGAAAGTTTCTGCTGGGCGTGGTGGCATTGGCGGCCATGGCCTGGCCAGCGGAGGTAGTCGCTCAGGGCGTCAAGACCACTGTGCTCTCCATCGGAGATGGCGACACGATCCGGGTACGCCAGGCCGGCAAGGCTCTCACCGTGCGGCTTGCCTGCATCGATGCACCTGAGACCGTCCAGACCCCCCACGGCCAGCAGGGTCGCAGCTACCTGCAGCAGCGCCTGCCCATCGGCCGCGAGGTCATCCTCAACATCAAAACCACCGATCGCTACGGCCGCTCAGTTGCCGAGGCTTTCAGCGGCGTGAATATAAACCTGGCGCTAGTGGAAGACGGCCAAGCCTTTGCCTACCGCCAGTACCTGCGCGGCTGTGATGCCAAGGCTTACCTAGCAGCAGAAGATCGCGCCAGTCGCGCCCGACTAGGGGTGTGGCAGGTGCCGGGCGGCATAACCAGGCCATGGGACTTCCGGCGAGGTCGCCGCTCAGCGGTCATCCCAGATGGCACCACCCCGGGGGGCCGCCGTTACCGGTGCAGTGAGATCAGCTCCTTTGCCAAAGCCCAGGAGCTGCTGCGCCAGGGGCACAGCTATCTCGATGGAAACGGGGACGGAGAAGCCTGCGGAAGCAAAGGTTTGCCTGCTGAACTAGTGGATTGACACAGCATCTGAGTTCGGTATTTTTGAACATCAGACAAAGATCAGATGCTTACCGGCCCCGAACTACTCGCCAAGGTCAAGGAACTAGGCGATGTCTCCAAGTCCGAGCTCGTTCGTGAGTGCGGCTATGTGAGCACCAAAAAAGATGGCACGGAGCGCCTCAACTTCACATCCTTCTATGAGGCCCTGCTCGGTGCCAAGGGTGTAAGCCTCGGCACCGATAGCGCCGGCCGGGGCACGGGCAAAGGTGGCCGCAAGCTGAGCTACACCACCAAGATCCAGTTCAACGGCAACCTGCTGGTGGGCAAGGCCTACACAGCCGTGCTCGACCTCAAGCCAGGCGATGAGTTCGAGATCAAGCTGGGCAAAAAGCAGATCAAGCTGATTCCTTTGGGCAGCACAGAAGAGGAGTGAGCCTGATAGCTGGAAGCCTTCTCCTTCTACTCAGCGGTAAGGCTCGCAGGACACCAAAAAGCCGCTGACATGGTCGGACCATTGGGCTAGTGCCAGCAGCTCGCGGGGCTCCCGGGCAAAGCCTTTCTGGGAGAGAGCCGTGAGCTCGGCCAGGTTGTCGTGGGTGACCAGGGGCTTGTTTTGTTTGGCAGTTTCGCAAGCATCGACAAACTCTTGCCCCTGCTCGGCCAGGCACTGGGCATAGGCATCCTCAAAGTTCACCCCTTGCTCCTGTAGCCGCACGAAGACATCGAGCTCAGGCGAGAGGTGTTCCAGCCATAGGGGAAGGCTGCGTACCGGCCCGATCGTGACCCCGCCGCTGTTTAGGTGCATCAGCACCACGGTGGCCTCCAGGTTCCAGCTGGGCTGGGCGAGCAGCTGGCCGGCTGCAATCACAAAGGACTCGCGGTAGTCCTCAACCAGGGCCTGGTGAATCTGGGAGAGGTCAGCCATAGCTCTGGGTTGCACGAAAAAGCTCGGTGACGAAGCCCGAGCTCTGAAGGATTTTGGTTGAGGGACGAGGTGGCTGACGCTGGCAACTAAGGCCAGATCATCAACGATCATCTGGCAGACGGTCTGGTGGGTTGTCATCCGTGATCTGGAGCCTGCCTGTGAGCGCCGAAACCGCAATCAGCCGACCAGGTGGCAAGGCAATAGGGCTTTATGTCTGCTTCAGCCAACCCCGGGCAGAAGCCAGACGGACCGCCTCTGCTGTGGCTTCCACGCAGCGATGGGCCCGGCGCTTTACGTCGTCCTGGCTCTGGGCGCGCAGCAGGTAGCCCTCCATCGCTTCCGGGGTTTCGATCACGGCCAGCAGCCCCGCGGTGCGCGCCCCGAGGGAGTCATCGGCCAGCAGTCGGCTCAGGCTGCCGTGCTCCCACAGCAGGGAGCCAGCGGATCCAGGTGCAAACAGCTCCTGCCGCAACACCTCCAACAACTGCTGCTTCAGGGCATCAAGCTGGCCGGACCGCAGCCGGCGGCTGTTGGGTAGCCCTTTCGCTCTCCCTGCAGGGATCACGGCTGGATGATCCGGCGCGTGCTCCACGCTCCAGCTAAGGCCCGTGCCCGGCACTCCCACAGTGGTGCGCGCACCACCACTTCTGGCCACGGGGATGTTGAACGAAGCGCCCCTCCCACCAACGGAGATGGAGCTCAATCCACCCTTGCTGAAATTGAAACGCAGTGGGCCCAAGCGGGCGGAGCGTCGAAAGCGGAAGCCCATGGCGATCACCGGCTCTTGACGCAATAGCCGCCTGATGAATACCAACCCAGCGGGCATCCCTTGCCGCTCTTCTGGATCGCTTCCCGCTCGTTACTGGGGCTGCTGAGGCAGTAGTTGCCTGAGGAATAAAAGCCCAGCGGACAGCCAGTACCACTTTTCTCAATGGCGCCGCGGCTGTTGCCCCCGGAGCTGGGCACGCAGTAGCCGCCAGAGCTGTAGTAGCCAAGCGGGCAGCCTCCAACCTTGGGCAGCGGTTGCACTGGCTGCTGGGCCAGCGCCGCGCTGGTATTCAGCAGGATCCCGACGGCAATCAACAGGGGCTTACGCATCGCTGGTGGGCTTTGCCAGTTCATCGAGCAGGCGGCTCACCACGTCACCACGGCTGCGGATTCCCCACTCCTTGCGCAAGTCATCCAGCCACACCACGGTGGATTGGCGCAGCTCAACGCCCATCCGTACATAGGGATCGTCACTGGAATCGCCTGGGGACATTTGCAGGTGGCTGGGAGTTCCAACGATCGGTCTGCTGCTGCTTTTGTGCAAGAGCAATGGGGGCAGACTTGAGCAACCAATAGCCGAGGGGCGAGCGCGCGATGCCCACCAACACCCAGATGGAGCGCTGCATCTCCAGCGAGCGTGGTGCGCTGGTCTTCTGCTCACCCAGCAGCAGTACCGCCAGCAGGGCAATCAGCACAACACTGAGCTTGTCGAGCGCCGCCACCCCAGCGACGGGCCCCAGCTGCAGGGCTCGGCTGTAGCAGAACCACGACACCCCTGTTGCCAGAGCGGAGAGGGCAAGAGCGCCCAGGCTGAGAGCGGGCAGCTGGCGCAGCTCCTGCCAATCGAGCCGGCCGCTTACCAGCAGCACCAAAGTCAGCACAATCGCCACGGCCAGGGTGCGGAACAGGGTGGCCATCCCCGCATCCACCCCCTGCACGCCCACCTTGACCAATAGAGCGGTTATGGCTGCGGAGAGCGCCGCCGCTACAGCCCACAGCTGCCAGTTCTGCACGGGGCTTCTTGCATTGGGAAGCTATGAGTGGAGGCTATTCGCGCTGGCATGCCTTCTGCTCACAAGCCCACTGAAAAGTGTTGGGGGCTAGGGGCGCCTTGCGCTTGCGGGGGGGGGCAGCGGCGCCAAGCACCCGGCCCTGTTGCAACCCCAGCGGTTCGACATCCGCTGGTCGTCGCGGTCGTTGGAGGTCGCTTTGCAGAGCTCTTCTAGACAAAGCCACTGCACAGCATGATGTCCGTTTGTTCACATACCAAGTCAGACCATGTAGCTGAGAGTTGCCGCTATCTACTAATGGCAAACAACGACATGCGTTACACCTTCCAGGGTTAGGGGAGTCCCCTTAGGGTTGAAGGATGAAGCAATTGCCTGGTAGGGCGAGACCAAAGTGGTTGGCAGTCGCCGGCCAGGTGCTGGCAGCGGCTTTGTTCGTAGCAGTGACAGTCAGCGTCCTGCCGGTGCTGTTAATGACAAGTCTGGTCACTGCCCTGATCTTGATTCCGGTGTTGCGTCAACTAAGGAAGGAGGCGGAACGAACCGGGTCTGTCGTGAATGTGCCGGCACGGGAGCAGATGGTCGACATCACACCCCTGCACGAGCGACTCCGGCAAGAGTTTCTGGCATTTCGCCAGCGTGGTTGGCGCCGATAGGGGTGAGCCGGGCGCAGTGGTGGCAATCAGTTCAGCATCCGTATCCAGACCCACCACAGCACTGCCACCGGCACCATCGCCAGAGCCAGCACAGCGAGGCCCTGAAGCTGTTCTGAGTTCATTTGCCCCACTTTGTCCGTCCGGGCAGCATTGGACAGCCACAAGCTGCTGGCGGCGTGGCTCAGGGGGTAGGGGTGATCCAGCGCCGCCAGCCACTCTGGCGATCCAACAGGCGGTGGGTTGTGCAAGCTGCGATCCATGGACGGCTTGAACCTTGCAGTCAGGTTGGCATCAGAAGCAAGGCAACGAAACCGCTTCAACAGTCAGGCAAGCGCCGAAGCCAAAAACACGGCCACCAGCAACGCCTGCGATGGTCCTGATTGATGTAGTGGATCAATCGCAATGGCTGGGGCGGCGAACAGGTGCTTCTACCTGTTGCTAATTACCAGGGCCCCTTCAAGCTGGAAGGGTCCTCCATCAGGTCTCCACCATGGCTGCACTCCGCGCCTTTGCCCGCTGGATCGGCGACAGTATTGGCCACGCCTTCGGCGACCCCCGCGAGGAACACGCGACCCTGCCCCCCAACGTGAGTGTTCAGCCCTACCGCGACCAGCCACACCACCGCTGATCGGCCCCGGCGCTGATACTTTCTGATGCCCTAGCTGGCTGCGTCAGAAGTAGCGCCGATAGGGGCGCCCGTCATTGGTTGTGCCCACTAGCGCTCTGCCCCAGCAGGAGAGCATCAGCCTGGAGTCGCTGAAGGCATTGGCCGGCGAGTCAATCGGCTACGAAGAGTTGGCTGCCACGGTCCTGGGGGAGCGCTTCCCCTGAGCGCCCTCATTGACTTCTCCTGCCGTCGCTTGGGCCAGGGAGCTGCTCACCATCTTCCACGATTCGGTAGTACTCACGGTCGTCTGAGCAGCACACATCGGCGTAGTAGCGCTCAAGCACCTCATAGGCCGCGTCATAGCTGTCGAACACCTGACCGGCTATGCCGTCGCTAATGCCATCGTCGCGGCAGATCCGGTAGCTGCTCATGGCATCTGTCACTCGTAGTGCTTAAACATCTACGCAAGAGCCCCACTTGGGGGCCACCGGCTTCCAGCCCTGGCGTCGTTACGGCCCATATGACTATGAGTTTTGAGCAGTGGTGGTGCGCCAGGCAGCGGCTCTACGGAGCAGGTTTGTTGGGTAGCCCGCCATTGCAGAAGTTGGCCGCAATGGCCGTGCGGTCGCCGCCCTTGATGCTGGGACTACTGCGCTCCAGCCACGCCAGCCCAGCATCGAAGCACTTGTTCCAGCGATAGGACTGACCGGCAATAGGGCCAAGCGATAGGGCGATCGAGACTGAGCTGGCCGTGGCGACCAATGCCAGGAACGGGAACAGGTGAGCATTGATCATTTCGCGCACGCTGAGCTTGCGTCCATCGTGATCAACCATGAGTGACCTTAAGCAGAGGTTATTCATTGTGCAGTCCCCAACCCGTCATTCGCCGTCATCCGAGTGGATGCGTTACAACTATCAAGTCAAGGCCATCAGCAAGGCTTGCATTGCTCCTACCAGGAACAGCAAGATCTACAGTTAGTTCTAAACATGATGATGCATAACGAAGAAAGAATTAGATCAATTTATCCCGTTTTTTAAGAATAAACAAGCCCAGCCTGCTGTCAATTGTTGACATACTGCTTTATAGCTTTTGCATTGGCGCATTTGCCAGCCCCGCCAATGCAGAAGATTCCCCAGTCGAAGAAATACCACCTCTTCAAAGGGCAAATTGGGAGAGCCAGGAAGGGCGACCCAGGATCATTCACAGAGTTTTCCAACCCCGAATTCTCTACAGAAGTGAGTATTCGCTATAGCTTTAAACTATGTCAACTGTGGCTTGTTAACGCCCTCTACGAAAGCCGCTATTGCTCTGATGATGGATATGACAAATGGGACAACTCCTCTTTCTCGAGTTGGGGGCACAGAGTGGGCTGAGGCTTGGTTTGTAATGCCCTATTTACTCTCACCGCTGATATAGGCGCCTTAGTAGTAGCGGCCGGGATATTCGCCAGGCTTGTCGCCTGGCATCAGAGCAGGGCCTGCACGCTGGCCACCTTGTCCTCCAGGGTCTGCTCCTTATCGGTGCGGGTATTGATCTTGACGGTGGTGTATATGCGAGGGCAGCCCATGGCGTGCACCGCCTGGTGGCAGGCCTCAATTGCCTGGAACACCGGCTGCCACTCCCCCTCGATCGCCGTGCCGTTGGGATGCAGCTGGATTTTGAGGCCGGCTTCTGTGAGCACCTTCTCGCAGGCGGCGATGTAGGGGGCTAGGTGCACGCCAACCCCGATCGGCACCACACACAAATCAACGATCACCTTCATGGTCACTCCCGGCAGATTGCACCCATCGTGGAGCCACTGGCCATTTAGGTGCTCACCGGCCTGGGGATGGGCTGCTCAGCCTTGGTTTATTCCCAGGGGGTAGGGCCCAAGGGGGCCGGGGTGCCAAAGGGCTCGGCAGGCCAGGGGGGCACCGTGCTGCTCCCATTGCCATTGCGCATGGCGTGATAGCATGGAGAGAGGATCTCGACGCCAGCGCCGGCGAATTGATCCTGGATGGCCCCCAGCAGATCTGAGAGGGTGCTGCGGTAGGTCTCCACATCGCGGACATAGGCGCTGAGCTCGTAGCTGATGTGGAAGTCGTTCAGTGAGGTTTGGAGCACGAACGGGGGGAGCTCTTGGCTGATGCCTGCGGTGGCGCTGGCGGCATCCAGCATTAGGCGGTGAACCTGGCGCCAGGGCACGTCGTAGCCAATGGTGACGGTGGTGGCGATGATCACCGGCTCCGCGATCTCCCGGCGGGCCAGGCTGTAGTTAATGATCGAGGACACCAAAACGGTGGCGTTGGGGATGCTGACCACCTCATTGCGGGGGGTGCGCAGGCGGGTCACCAGCAGGGCGGAGTCGTGGACGATGCCAACGGTGCCGTTGATGCTGACCCGGTCGCCCTCCTGATAGGCCCGGGTGTAGGTGAGCATCAGCCCGCCGATCAGGTTGGCTGCCACCGCACTCGAGCCCAGGGCCGCCAGCAGCCCCACGAATAGGCCCGCGCCCTGGAAGGCCTTGCTATCGGCCCCTGGGATGTAGGGGTAGGCCAGCACGACGCCGAGCAGCAGAATGCCGATCCCCACCAACCGGGCGGTGGGCCGGGCCCATTCCGGATAAAACCAGCTCAGGCGTAAGTCGCCCCGCTCCACAGCCCGGAACCAGGCTTTGCTGGCCCGCATTAGCAGTAAGGCGAGGCCCAGAATCACTGCCACCGAGAGCAGGTCGGGGATGGCCTTGGTAACGGCATATCCACCGCCCACCACCATGGTTTTGATCTGGTCCCGCAGGGTTTCCGAGAGGGCCTGGGTGGGAGGAAACAGCCCCAGGAAAAGCGGGATCGATAGGTAACTGACCAGCAGCAGCAAGGCTCCGTGCACGATCCGGCGAGCCGGATCGAGGAGGCTGCGCTCCTGATCGGCGGTGATCCACTGGTTACCCCCCACCTGCAGCCCCCGGATTCGGCCATTGGTGGGATCGTTGATCCAGCGCTCCAGGCGCCGGTTAAGGGCTATCTGGCCTCGCAGCCACAGGATGTAGAAACCCAGGGCGAGCAGGGCCAGCGCGCCCCCCCGCAACCAGTCGGAACGCCGGTGGGTTTGGCGGTAGCGCACGATCGCCACGCGGATCTGCTCCAGGTAGCGCTGGGCCAGCTGCTGGCGGCTGAGCTGAAAGCGGGCCGCGTTGCGGTCGTCCACTGAGAGGCGGGGCTCAAACTTGCCGTCCCGCATCACGCCGATGGTGGTGTATGGCGGGTCCTCTTGCAGGACGATCTGCTCGGGCTGGATCGAATAGTTGGCGGCCATCTAGTTCGATGTAAGCCGGTGGCGGGGCGTCAGCAGCTCGGCTCAGGGGGGCCGCTACCAGCGACTGCGTCGCCAGCAGAGCGACCAGCAGGGGCAAGAGGAAGCGCGCCCATCTGGGGCGTGGGCGAAGGCCGCAGGGCTCTAAATGACCCACGATGCCTCTACTAGAACGTCAACGGACCCTATCTTCCCCTTTCTGATTAAGTTCTGATTATTTGGGGACCCTCGCTAGCGAAGTTGCGCCATCGTCCTGGTTTCGCACCTGCCACCGGTTCAGTAAGAACGAATTGACGTGATAGCCTGCAAGAGGAGCGTAAGGCTCAATACAAATTCATTTCAGAAACCGCTGCGAATGAAGAAACGGCTATGAAAAGGGGGGATTTAACAGTACAGTCCCTAGATTGCATCGTAAAACTTATATTGATGTTATCCTGGAATAAGGCTGCTCAGTATTGACGGGCTCGTAGCACATATCGGTCCAAAACTCCCACCATCGAACCAAGCAGCTCAACCCTCCATGGCTACTCCTTCAAGCCAAAAAATTAAGGGCCTGTTTCAACAGCTCTATGACTTCGGCGACAGCCTGACGTCCTACGGCGATTTCGCCGCCTATCTCCAGAAGACGGTGTTGGCGGCCAGCGCACAACCGGCTTGGAGTGGCGTCAGTTGGAGCAATGCCAACTTCGGCAACCAGCTCGGCCTGAGGACAAAACTGGGCATCCCGACGCCTTCAACAACGCCTCCAGCTGGGCTTGATATCCCTTCGCCCTTCTACCAGGTCGTCAATCCCTTTGTCGCCACTCCTGGCCTTGGGACACTAGGGGCGCCATCTTTTGCCATCGGTGGGGCCACCAGCGGCACCACCAGCCTCTACGACATCCTCACCATCACAGGCCTAGATGGGAAGACAGTGGCTCTGTCCAGCCTGTTCCCCAAACTGGCGCAGACGGGCGTTCAAAATCAGATCAATGCCGCCCTTAAACAACGGATTCGGCCCGCCTCCAACGAACTGGCCCTGTTCCAGGGTGGCGCAAACGATCTGCTGATCGCCTACATCCAGGAAGACCCGGACATTGAAGGCGTCTTGGACCAGGTGATGCAGAACATGCGCCAGAATCTCAGTGTGCAGCTGAGGGCTGCCGGCAGTCGCCAGTTGATGAGTTTTGGCCTGGCGGACTTCCAAGGCGTAGTGGATGGCGTGCCCTACCAGATGCCATTCCTGAGCAACCTGCTCAAGCAGGCCAGTCAACCGGATGCACCCGCCTGGCTCCAACCCTGGAAGAGTTTTGTGGAGACGGGTGGACTGGAAGAGTTCCAGACCGAATACGCCACCATGCTGCAGGAACTTGGCAGAGAGTTCCCCTACTCCACAGTCATTTATTACACACCCGAGTTTGGGACGAACTGGGACACCTACGGCAAGCGCTTGGGCAACTTCGACAGCTATGGGATCAATAACACCGTGGACTATGCCCAGGCCACGAACCAAGATCTGCCGGCAGAAGCTACCAACGCCTATCTCTACTTCGACGACATTCACAACACCGAAAGCGGCCAGGAGATGACAGCCCAGGCAATGGCCCTCACGCTCGAGAGCAACCGCGAGGCCATTGCCGCTGCCACCCTCACCAACAAGCAACTGGGCACCTCAAGGCCAAACGTCCTGCTGGCAAAACGGGAGAACAGCGAGCTCATCGGCCGGGCCGGCAACGACCTCCTGCGTGGCAACACGGGCAACGATGCTCTCTGGGGCGACCGGGGCCAGGACCGCCTCAGCGGCGCCCAAGGCAACGACTGGCTGCAGGGCGGCCAGGGCTCAGATCGGCTCAGCGGTGGAAGGGGAGCAGACTTTTTCTCTTATCAGAACAACGATGCTTCCAGCCGCTGGCGAGACACGATCACCGATTTCAACGGCCGGCAGGGCGATCGGCTGGGGATCACCGCAGTGCTGGACGGCAAAGATCCCTTCGCCAATCCAGGCTGGGAGTACATCGGCTCCAGTCCCTTCAGCGATGCACCGGCTGAACTGCGCTTTGCCAATGGGCGTTTGCAGGGCGATGTGGATGGCGATGGCAAGGCCGACCTACGCATTCAGCTGCTGGGGGTAACCACCTTTAACCCCGACTGGATCAGCTGAGCCGGAAGCGGAGGGTATTCCTCGCAGCTGCGCAGCCTGAACTGTGAGGAACGGTTGCAACTAGGGAGTGATCCAGGCCGCCGGTTCAGGCTTGGCAGGCACTTGATCGCTGCTCACGATGGCGCCGGCCTCCTCTCCCACCGTCGCCGCCGAAGCGTGGCTGGGCTCGTTCGCTGAGGCCCTGGCCTCCGGCGACTCCCAGGCCGTGCTGGCCCTGTTCGGCCCGGAGTGCTTCTGGCGCGATCTGGTGGCCTTCACCTGGAACCTAAGCACCGAGGAGGGACCCGAGGCGATCGCGGCGATGCTGGCGGCCCGCCTGGAGGATGTGGCACCCCATGCTTTCCAGCTCAGGAGCGAAGCCAGCGAGACCGACGGGCGTATCGAGGCCTGGTTCGGCTTCCAGACGCGGGTGGGTCGCTGTAGCGGCCATGTGCGTCTGCAGGACGGTCGCGCCTGGACCCTGCTCACCGCCCTTGATGAACTGAAGGGCCACGAGGAGCGGCTGCGTGAGCGGCGACCGGTCGGCGCCGAGCATGGCGTCCATCCCGGGCGGCAGTCGTGGGCGGAGTTGCGCGAAGCGGAGCGGCAGGTCCTGGGCGTGACGGAGCAGCCGGATGTGGTGATCGTGGGCGGCGGCCAGGCGGGCCTCACCCTGGCGGCCCGCCTGCGCTATCTGGGGGTGCCCACCCTGGTGCTCGAGAAGCTGCCCCGGCCGGGCGACCACTGGCGCCGCCGCTACAAGAGCCTCTGCCTGCACGATCCGGTTCACTATTGCCATTTCCCCTACCTGCCCTTCCCCGAGGGCTGGCCCCTCTACACGCCCAAGGATCAGCTGGCTGACTGGATGGAGGCCTACACGAGCGTGATGGGCCTGAACGTTTGGGGTGGTTCGCCGGCCCGCAGCGCCCGCTTCGATCCGCAGCAGGGCCGCTGGCAGGTGTTCACCGAGCGCGATGGCCGGCCGGTGGAGCTGCGGCCCCGCCATCTGGTGATGGCCCTGGGGGTGTCGGGCTACCCAAGTGTTCCGCAGATTCCCGGTGCCGAGGCCTTCGCCGGCGATCAGCACCACTCCAGCGCCCATCCGGGTCCCGACGCCTACCGCGGCAAGCGTTGCGTGGTGGTGGGCTCCAACAACTCCGCCCACGACATCGCCGCCGGTCTTTGGGAGGCCGGAGCCGCCGAGGTGACGATGCTGCAGCGCAGCTCCACGCTGATCGCGCCGGTGCCGGCACTTGAGAAGCTCGCTTTCGCGGGCTCATATTCGGAGCAGGCGCTGCAGCGGGGCATCACCCCCGAGCAGTCGGACATGACGGTCGCTTCGATTCCCTACAAGCTGCTGCCCCAGTGGCAGAAGCCGATCTACGACGCGATGCGCGTCGAGTACGCCGACCTCTATGGGCGCCTGGAGAAAGCCGGTTTCCTGCTCGATTTCGGCGCCGACGACTCGGGCGTGTTCATGAAGTTCCTGCGGCGGGGCTCGGGCTACTACCTCGATGTAGGCGCCTCCGAGCTGGTAGCCGATGGCCGCATCCGCCTGCGCAGCGGTGTGCGGATTGAGCGGCTCACGCCCCATTCGGTGGTGCTCAGCGACGGCGGCGAGCTGGCGGCCGATCTGGTGGTGTATGCCACGGGCTACGGCTCAATGAACCGTTTCCTGGCGGATCTGATCTCCCCCGAAGTGGCCGACAAGCTGGGCAAGGTGTGGGGGATGGGCTCCGACACTCCCAAGGATCCCGGCCCGTGGGAGGGGGAGCTGCGCAACATGTGGAAACCGACCCAGGTGGAGAACCTCTGGATCCACGGCGGCAACCTGCACCAGTGCCGCCACTACTCCCTCTATCTGGCGCTGCAGCTCAAAGCGCGCCTCGCCGGCCTTGACACGCCGGTGTACGGCCTGGCTCCCAGCTTGCATCAGAGCTGAAGCGAGCCTGCCGGGTCCGGGCACAATGCGCCTGCCGGTCGTCGTCTGGAGCCAGGTTCGATGATTCACCCTGCCCGCCCGCTTGGCGTCCTCGCGGCGCTCCTGCCTGCTGTAGCAACGGTCGCCAGCGGCGCTCCGGCCCTTAGCCAGCAGGTTCCCGTTGTGGCTCCCCGTCACGAACAGCTAGCCCCGGTGCCGGGAGCTCCGACCGCCCAGGTAGGGGTGGCGGTGAGGCGCCTCGGCGGCCAGCCGCTCGATCACGACTTCCACGCCCTGCAGGGGCGGGAGCTGCGCCTGCGGGAACTAACCATTGCCCCAGGAGGCAGCATCACCTTGCACCGCCATGACCAGCGCCCCGGGGTTGCCTACATCCTCGAGGGCCAGATGACGGAATGGCGCGGTCCCGGGTTCACCCCCAGGGTGATCGGCCCCGGAGAGGCGGTCTTCGAAGCCACCGGCGTCAGTCACTGGTGGCGCAATGAGGGCACCAGCCCAGCCCGGGCTTTGGTGGTCGATATCGTTCCGGTCTCCGCACCCTGAGGCGGCAGGGCAGCCTTCACGGTCAAGCTGGTGCGGCTGGTGCCCCGGTTCAGAGCGGATCTCGCCATGCGGATGGCACCGGAACTCCGCTGATCATTGCCCAGCAGAACAATGAATGCGGTATCGGTTGCGGTGGCCTACTGGCATACCCAGGATCAATGGGGTGTGCGCGGCCGATTCAGAGGCCTCCTGCACCGCCTCCGGCGTTTCGATCACGGCCAACAGCGCCTATTTCAACCCACCATTGGCGAAATCGAAGCGAAAACCCATGTCTTAGTGGCTCTTGACGCAATAGCTGCCTGAGGGATAAAAACCCAGCGGACAACCGCCTTTTGCCATATCGCTTACCTTTATTTTTGGTTGCCACTGAAGCCATTGGAAGCAAGAGCATGGCTATTGATTTAGTGGATTGACACCGCATGTAGGTTTGGTATGTTCTGAACATCACGCAAATATCAGATGATTACCGGATCCGAACTGCTCGCCAAAGTCAAGGAAATGGGCGATGTCTCCAAGTCAGAGCTCGTGCGTGAGTGCGGCTATGTGAGCACCAAAAAAGACGGCGGCGAACGCCTCAACTTCACCGCGTTCTATGAGGCCCTGCTCGGTGCCAAGGGGGTAAGCCTCGGCAGCGATAGCGGCGGCCGGGGCAAAGGGGGGCGCAGCCTTAGCTATGTCGCAACTGTTCAGGGCAACGGCAATCTGCTGGTGGGCAAGGCCTACACCGCCGTGCTCGACCTAATTCCCGGCGATGAGTTCGAGATCAAGCTGGGCCGTAAGCAAATCAAACTTATTCCTTTGGGCAGCGCAGAGGAGGAGTGAGCAGATCGAGTTCCACCCAGACTCCACATCACTGGTAGCGGTGGCCTGATTGCGAACCGCTGAGCCAAACAGGTTGTTGAAGTGGGCGAGGTGGAGAGGAAATTCGTGGGCTCCCATTGTCTACGGCGACCACCCGATCACTCATTCCCTGCGATTTCATGTTGCTGGCAGCGCCTGCAGAGCCCATGGATTTCAAAGGTGTGGAACAGCGGCCTGAAACCCTGCAGCAAAACCGCACCCAGCCCCAGGCTGCCACTGCTAATCCGACAAAGGGGGAGAGCCTGGATAAGACCGCACTGCACACAGGTGAGATGGTGTTCATCTCGATCCACCGGCGCATAGACGGCCTCACCGCTGGGGAGCTTGCGGCAGCGCACTAATCCGGCTTGCTGCAGTTGTTTGAGAACCCTGTAAACAGTTGCCAGGCCGGTGCTGTGCCGCGTTGCTCTCAAGCGTTGGTGCAGTTCCTGGGCGCTGAGCTCGCCGTCCGCCTGCTGGAGCAGCTGGAGCAGGGGCTGCTGCCTGGGAAAAGAAGTCGCGGAAGCCATTGGGGTCGATCCGGGCGGCTGCCTTTGCTAGAACGACAACCATTCTCACTCTTGGACCCGACCCAGCTTGGCCATGGCCTTCTCCAGCCCCGTTCCCGCCGCCTAGCGTTTGCCAGTGACCGTGCTCACCGGTTACCTCGGGGCCGGCAAGACGACCCTGCTCAACCGGATCCTCACCCACGAGCACGGCCTCAAGGTGGCGGTGATCGTCAACGAGTTCGGCGAGGTGGGCATCGACAACCAGCTGGTGGTTGATACCGATGAGGAGATCTTCGAGATGAACAACGGCTGCATCTGCTGCACCGTGCGCGGCGATCTGATTCGGATCATCGGCAACCTGATGAAGCGGCGTGATCGCTTCGACCACCTAGTAATTGAAACCACCGGCCTGGCCGATCCGGCCCCGGTGATTCAAACGTTCATTGTCGATGAAGACCTGCGCGATGAACTGCGGCTGGATGCGGTGGTCACCCTGGTGGATCTCAAGCACGTTGAGCTGCATAGGGATACGGAGGAGGTGCAGGAGCAGCTGGCCTTCGTCGATGTGCTGGTGCTCAACAAGGCCGATCTGGTGAGCGACATCAACCCCGTGGCTCGCCTGCTCACCAGCCACAACGCCGATGTACCGATGCAGGAGCTGTTAGGCGTTCAGGCCTTCGAGCTGGAGCGTGCCCTAAGCCTCGATCCAGGCTTTTTGGTGGACGAGCACGCCCATGAGCATGACGATGCCGTGGGTTCTGTGGCGCTGGTGGAGGAGCGGCCCATGGACATGGAAAAGTTGGGCAGCTGGATCTCAGAGCTGGTGAGCAGCCGCGGTCCGGATCTGTTCCGCATGTCCCGTGTCAATCAGGTTGATGGTGAGTTTCTAGCCATCACCAGCACCGGTGGTGACTTGCTGCTGCTCGATTTCCGCGCCGGCTGTGAGGAGCTGCTGCGGGGCAACCATGACAGCAGCCTTGACGTGGTGGGTTTCAGCGGCAATGGCCAGTTCCTGATGGCCGCAGGTCAGGTCGGCGAGCTGCTGCTCTGGGAGCTGGGTGGCACCGGGGTGCGGCCGCTGGCCATGGATCCCATCCCCCTGGGCAGCGGCTGGATCGATGCAGCGGCCTGGCAGCCGGGTGGCTTACTGCGGGTCAGCTCATCAAGCTGAACTTTGACCAATACTGTCAGGCGCCGCCACTCGAGCCTTACTTACGATCAAGCTGGTCGAATCGCCGCTCGCTAATGATCTTGGCCAATTCCAGGAAATAGCCGGCGGTGCACCACTTGCCATGGTTGCGGTCGCGATTCACTACATCAGTCCTGACCTCAGCAGCCTCCGCCATTACTAGATCTAGCTCCCCTTGAGGCAACTCATAAAGCTCTTGTAGCTCAACCGAGCGGTCAAGCAGGTGACTTTTAAACCACTTTGGATTAAGTTCTTGAGGGGGGATGTCCAAATGAAATTAGTTCTTGCTTAGAATTCGCATTCTACAGCATTGTCCTCTTCCTGCCATTCATTCATAAAGTCCTCGAAGCTTGAGTGGAAGCCAGGGTTGTTTAGATAAATATCCACAAGATCATCCAAGGCGATGAATTCAGGAATAAACGCATCAGGCTTTTGCTTGTAGCCATGCAAGATTTCTTCCTTATTCACTTTACAAGAGTCCCAATTGTCCACCATAGGCGCCACTGGCAGGCCTTAGGTGGCGAAGCAAGCTCCATCGACCTTATCAATGACCTGCTGGACAAACCCGGAAATCGGCACCCTATACGGGCCTCGCTGATCACGTTAGTTCCAATCAAAAATATTCCCTTGCGTTGCCTGACCGGAGTGCTGCGCAGCATGGGCCAGTCCTGACTGGTTAATGAGGAGATCAGCAACACTCGCTCATACTATGAGAGCCATTTCTTCCTGGCTGGTGCGACGAAACATGTAACCTTTGCCTCGCGTTGTAAGAATAAGTTCTGGAATCTCTACATCCTCTTCCACTTTTGCGCGCAGTCGTGATATGTGAACGTCTACCACTCTACTGTCATTAGATTTCGTGGGTCTGTAGCCCCAAACCTGCTCAAGGATGTCCAACCGACTCACTGGCTCACCTGCACGGTTGATCAATAGCTCTAGCAGACTGAATTCCATTCCCGTAAGACGGATGCGCTCATCACCGCGATAGGCCTTACGGCGCGTTAGATCAACTCTGAAATTGCCTACAATGAGCCAATGACTGCTTGCAGGCTTGCGGTCAGCACCATTATTTGTTTGCTTGCCGCTGAGAAGGGATGGAGAGCTTCTTCTCAGCACACAGCGAATACGTAGCTCAAGCTCTTTAGGGCTAAATGGCTTGAGTATGTAGTCATCGGCGCCAAGCTTTAGTCCAGTGAGGCGGTCGCCTACATCACCCAAAGAAGTGAGCAAAATAATCGGCACTTCTGTTTGAGCCCGGATCCGCTCGGTCACAGCGAAGCCATCAAGCTCTGGCATCATCACATCAAGAACAAGTGCATCCGGCTCAAAGCTGCGGAAGAGTTCAAGAGCCTGCATGCCATTGACTGCCGCAGCCACCTCAAAGCCAGCTAGACGCAGCCGCGTTTCCAATATGCGCCGGATGTTCGCCTCGTCATCGGCAATCAGTATTCGGATGGGATTGGTACGACGTTCTGGGGTCAAAACACTCCGAGCGCCGCAAGATCGGCCAATACATAGGAGGAATCACCGTTGATCGCGGATTGCGAACAAGAATCGTCATAGAAGCAACTCTCCTATCCGCCGCCCCTTGCCCTTGCTCCTAACCGCGCAAAGCCTCAGCATTTAGTTGCTGCATCAGCCACAGGAGCAGACCTACTCAGACCACCAGCTGGAGGTGCCGGCTGCTGAACAGCTCTCCGGTGCAGTTCACCGGCAATAACGCAGAGCGGCCAGCCAGGTACCAAGCATCTACCAAGGCAGCGCTGGAGCGGGGGTAGAGCTCTCCAGCCAAGATCCAGAGCTCGTCATGCAGCACCTGCGTCTGGTCCGGTGTGCCTACGTACCAAGGCGACTCAGGGTCCTGCGACAGCTCCTCATGGAGCAGCAGGAGTCCCTCAAGTACGCAGTTAGCGAGCTCAGGCGTCATCGGCTTTGCTAGCCCCACCTTGCGGTGCGGCTACCCAAGAACGTCCATCCACGCACACCAAGGTGCGCCAGATCAAGTACTGACCCCAACGGGTTGCGCTCATTGCTCACGATCACAGCTGTAGTGCTCAGCAGTACCGGGCAACTGGGCTAATTCCTGGTATTTGGATCGAGTGCCTGCCACCACCAGCGCCCATCGGAACAACTGGGAACCCCGGCGTTATTGGTACGTGGTAATTGTGTCGGCGTTGCTGTTGGGGATATCTGCTCCATCCACAGCGCCTTTGAAAGCCAATGCTTCCAGAGCGGCGCCCTCACAGAAAAAATGCTGCGCGGCCCAACTGCTGGATTGGGCACCGGTCGCCATAAGCAGCAGCAGGCCCATGGCAATGGCAACAGGCTATCTAAGCAATTTCCTCTCTCTTACGGCACGCAGGCACGATCCACATTGGCAGTGACTTAGCTGCGTCGTCATCAGCCAACTGCACCGAAACCATGGGCCAGAATCAAGCCTATGGAGCTCCATGCAGACCTCAGTCAGCGGGCAGTGCTCGACACCAACGCTCTCGAATGGAACCACTCCCCGATGGCGGGGGTGGAGCGGCACCTGCTTGATCGCAATGGCGGCGAAATAGCCCGGGCAACCTCGATCGTGCGCTATGCCCCAGGCAGCCGCTTTGAGCGCCATTTTCATGGCGGCGGCGAGGAGATCCTGGTGCTGGAGGGCACCTTCTCAGATGAGCAGGGCGACTACCCAGCCGGCAGCTACCTGCGCAACCCCGCTGGCTCTAGCCATGCTCCATTCAGCGAGACGGGCTGCACCATTCTGGTGAAGCTGCACCAGATGCACCCTGCAGATCAGCAGCAGCTGGCAATCAATACCAATAAAGAAGCCTGGCTTCCTGGTTTAGTCAAAGGGTTGGAGGTGATGCCGCTACACGCCTTTGGCTCTGAACATCTAGCTCTGGTGCGTTGGGCGCCGGGCACGGTGTTTCACCCCCACAGCCATCCAGGTGGGGAGGAGATTCTGGTGCTCTCTGGCGTATTCCAGGACGAACATGGCACCTATCCGGCTGGCAGCTGGCTGCGCAATCCAACCGGCAGCGTGCACAGGCCATGGAGCGAAGCCGGTTGCACGATCTGGGTTAAGACCGGCCATCTGCCGGAGACGATGGCTCAGCAGTGCTAGGTGGTGGCAATCGACGCTCCACCTGTAAAAAAACAAACCAGGCAATCCCTGCGGTGATGCCACCAGTCCAGTCGTTGCGAAGCAGCTCAATGATCGACACCGTGCTTGAGCCGATACGCAGGCCCCGCAGCAGGAAACGGCCTAGCTGCTCAAGGCGGGAAGGACTGCTTGACATCATCTACGCAAGAGGATCATGACAATATTTACAGAATCATATTCAACGGCCTGACCTGGTTGGACCAGAAACGCTGCCATCAGCAAAGGCTGCCCGAACGAATTGGTTACAATCGTAGCTATTTGTTGAAGCAGCCCAACCGACCCGGACCTTCACATTCAGCCGCCTGGGCAGGCTTAATAAAACTGCCATCCAAGCGATCCAATCCAGTCATTTATATTCTACCTATAAAGGATCGACCGGCAAGAGATGCGGACCCCTAGATTATTTAAGAGCTTCGTGAGATGCCATCCAGGCCAGCACCCGTTCGGTGATGACACAGCTTGTCATTGATTCACAAAACATTCCGCCGAGGCTCACGGGTGCCATGCAACGAACCCGATTATCCCGCCAGGACTCCGCGCTCTCGCCACAACACATATCCTAAGCTTGCAGTGCTGCTGGGATTCGCTTGAAAAAAATCACTGGTCCACTGCGCAGAGCAATGATCTATGGAGCGGTCAGCTACGGAGGACTTGTTCTGATCAACAATTCAGAACTGCACCTACCAAACATGTGGATAGCCTATCTGCCAATGTTTGTCGGAGTCTATGTGTTGACCCAGTGGCTAGATCGAAAAATTAGTGGGTAAAAAAGCTAAGCAACTTGGCGAAGGGCTTATTTAGAAACAGAAAGGGTCTCTAATCTGCTGGAGCCACCATGGGTCGTAGCGGGTACGCTGAGGAATATTGCGGGCCTGGGTGCTCACAGTTTAATAGAGATACTTAGCTAGAATGAAAACTTAATGACCGATACGGACAGTAGATTCAAATGAGCCCGTTTTCAGCCATACCCCTTTGGTTTACATGGGCTTTATTTTCAGCAATTTTCGCTAGTGCGTCTGCAGTACTCGGAAAAATAGGACTTGAAAATGTTGAAGCCGACTTAGGCACCCTTATCCGCACAGGAGTCATATCAATATTCCTACCATTGCTAATAATTGCAACCGGAAAATGGAGCAATCCATTTGAACTATCTCAACAGACTTGGGTATTCATAACCCTTTCAGGCATAGCTAGTGGCCTGTCTTCATTCTGCTTTTTTAGAGCCTTGAAACAGGGAGATGCATCATTAGTAGTACCCGTTGATCGCCTGAGCCTGTTGCTAGTCGCTCTTATTGGCTTCGCCTTTCTTGGCGAACGCCCCTCGGCCATTGGCTGGACAGGACTATTACTCATCGGCGGAGGCGGATTGCTGTTATCGCTAGCCGAATAGGTTTTAAACTAGACAATACTTCCAGGCGTTGGGAATCATATTATTCGCGAACCTGCAACACCCCAATTTATCGCTACCCGATCCGCAAACTATACTGAAAATATCAAGCTCTATCGAAAATGCAATATTACTCCTGCGCGCTTCCCTCAACTTTCCCAAGGACGTTACCCCATACATCGCCCTTAACATCTCCCCAAACGCTTCCCTCTACATTGCCATTTACATTGCCTAATACGTGGCGACCAACATTTGCGCCAACATCGCGGCCAACATATCCTTCTACACTTCCTTCAACGTCTCCATATATATCGCCGCGGACACTGCCTTGAATGTTTCCCGCAACATCGCCCCAGACATTTGCATTGACTTGGAGAATCCGAAGCTTGCCGTCTACCAGCCCAAAGGTGACAAGCTTATTGATTTCCTCGATCTCAGACATTCTCTTAGATATTAAGTGAACAATGCAGCTTAGCCCATGCGGAGCATTGGCAAAACATTATTCACCGTGACTGCGATCCCATTGCAGCGTCAGCCCAGGTTGCTCTATGCAGGCTATTGCTAGCGGATGACCAACCAGTTCAGAAGAAATGCAGGCTGTTATCAAGCTGCGCAGTAGGGGATAGCGCTCCACCATCGCTGCGTATTCGGGTGAATTGCGATAGGAGTGCTCCAAAAGCCGGTAGTCCTGATCTGGCTGCATCGCACCTGCGGGAGCGCCGTACAAAATCGAAGCGGGCTCTGCCTGGTCCAAGTCCGTTTCAGGCTCGATGGGCCTCAGACCAAATTTTTCGGTTGTCATGGAAATACTGAGTAGGGGCGCTCGGGGTTGCTGCATAGCGCTCCGCTACAAACCTGGCGCAACGGCAAGCCAATGGAGCCTGCTGTCAGCGGGATCAAACAGAAGCAGCTGCCTCAGTGGTTTTGCTGGAGGGCCCTAAGCCCCATTTCTAGACAGCCAATCCATAGGCCTCGCCAGCAGCCGGATCGCTGATTCCCAGCTCCAGGCGCCAATCGCTGATGGGGCGCTCCCAGCCCTCCTCCCAGCGGGCCGCCGCCAGGCAGTGGGCCTGATGGCCGATCGCCATGCCGTGGGCCACCGCCTGGGCTAGCTCCTCATAGCGATGCAGCTGAAAGCGGAAGCTGGCTAGTTGGCCGGCGGTGGTGAGCAGCACGTAGGCGGGAAAGCCGATTTGGGCGGCGGTGATCGCCAGTACCCCACTCTCTCCGGCGGGCATGGTGCCAAAACCAGCCACCACATGGTGGATGTCGTGGGTGGTGGCCACCCGTTGGGTGAGCCATTGGGCCTCGCTAGCGATTGGGCGCGGCCGGAAAAATTCGGGGTCGTAGTTGAGCCTGCGAATCAGTTCGGCGTAGCTGCGGCCCAAGCTCCCCTCTGGTAGCTGGATCAGCCGCTCGATGTCGGGCTGCAGCGGCGGATAGCGCTGCTCGAGCATTTCTGCTCCACCAGCCACCTCCTTAAAGCGCCGTATCGAATCGACCATCTGGGGGCTGTCGATCATGTTGTCGACCAGATCCGCCACGGAGCTCAGATCACCACCGCTGCGGCCAATAGCCGCCAGCAGTTTGAGGTTGTTGGCTGCCCGCAGCAGCTCCCCGAACCGTGACATTAATCATTCTCCGCTGCCACCAGGATGGCCCAGCCCGCTGACGCTGATAGGTTTCTGCCATGGGCAATCCGCCATAGCTCCTTTTTGCAGCACATCCGATCCGGTTGTTGTGTCAGCGCCGGTCTTTTGCGCCGGCAATCCAACTATTGATTTGCAACTCCATGTTCAGACCCCACCGCGATGTCCTGGCTGGTCTTGTGGTGGCCTTCGCCATGATTCCAGAGGCCATTGCTTTCTCCGGCATCGCCGGCGTTGATCCACGCGTTGGCCTTTTTGGAGCCTTCATCCTGGCCGTCACTCTGGCAGTAGTGGGCGGGCGCAGCGCCATGATTACCTCCGCCACCGGCTCCACTGCCCTGTTGATGACGGGCCTGGTGCAGCAGGGCGAGGGGCTTGGCGCGGGCTTGGGCCTGCAATACCTGCTGGCCGCCGGGATCCTCACCGGCATCCTGCAGATCGCCTGGGGCTACCTGCGCCTGGCCCACCAGATGCGCTTTGTGCCCCAGCCCGTAATGGCCGGCTTTGTTAACGCCCTGGCAATCCTGATCTTCCTGGCCCAGTTGCCCCAACTTGGCTTGGATTTCTTCCACCCAGACAAGCAAGCGATCAGCGCCGCCCAGCTGCCGGCGGTGTACGGCCTGCTTGCCCTCACCCTGGCGATCATCTACTTGCTGCCACGGCTCAGCACCGTTGTGCCCTCAGCGCTGGTGGCAATCCTGCTCAGCACAGGGCTTTCGATTCACCTAGGGCTGGATGTGCCCACGGTGGCATCCCTGGGCATCCTGCCCAGCGGCCTGCCCCAGTTTGGCCTGCCCCAGGTGCCCTTCAACCTCAGCACCCTGGGGCTGATCCTGCCCACCGCCTTGGCGATCTCCTTGGTGGGTCTGATGGAAACCTTCCTCACCCAGGACATCCTTGATGACCTCACCGACAGCAGTAGCTCCAAAAACATTGAGGCCCGCGGTCAGGGCATCGGCAACATTGTTAGCTCCCTGTTTGGTGGCATGGCTGGTTGCGCCCTTGTGGGCCAGTCGGTGATGAACGTGGGCTATGGCGGCCGCAGCCGCCTATCGACCTTGACCTCAGGCGTGAGCCTGCTGGCGATGATTTTGCTGGCAAGCAATTGGGTGAATCAGATCCCGATGGCCACCCTGGTGGGGGTGATGGTGATGATCGCCATCAATACCGCCAACTGGGATTCGATCCGCGCCATTCGCCGCATCCCCAAAAGCGATTCCGCTGTGATGCTGCTCACGGTGGTTGTCACCGTGCTCACCCACAACCTGGCGGTTGGTCTGCTGGCGGGCGTGGCCCTAGCCGGCATCTTATTTAGCCGCAAGGTGGCCAAGGTGATTGAGGTGAGCAGCGAGCTTTTAGCTCCAGATCATCGGCTTTACAGGGTGCGGGGTCAGTTGTTCTTCGTGAGCACGATCTATTTCCGCCAAGGCTTCGATCTTCACGACCATCCAGACCGCATCAGCATCGATATGGCAGAAGCCCACATCTGGGACCAGAGCGGTGTAACAGCCCTTGATCAGGTGATCCGCAAAATGAAGCTGAAGGGCAGCTCAGTGGAGGTGCTTGGTCTTAATCCAGAGAGCACCAACCTGTTTGCCCGCATCGGTATCGCCCCTGAGGCGGGCGGGCGAGGGGGCACCCCGATCCAGGTTTCCTAACTCCAAATCCGCTCAGGCTGGCTCCCACTCGATCTTCACCACATCCACCAAGCGATGGCCCTCTCCGTCAATGGCCAGAAAGGTGTCATCGCTTAGCCGCTTTAGGAATTAGCGCTCAGCCTGAGTGCAGTCTGTCGGATGGGATGGATCAATCTCGGGAGCCCAAAAATGCATGGCCTCAAGCCCTTCGCCTATACCTAATCAAGCTAGCCAGGGCAGGCGGTGTCGACTACGCCCGGCAGGATCATCTCAAGCACGGCGCCTCCTTCAGCCTGGTTGCTGGCCTGGATCCGGCCGCCGTGGGTAACGGCGATCTGCTGCACGATCGACAAGCCCAGGCCACTGCCGATCCGTTTACTGCGGGCCCGAGATGGATCACCTCGGTAAAAGCGCTCAAACAGATGGGCGAGGTCGTCTTCGCTAAGCCCGGGGCCCTGATCCGCCACGCTCAGCTGGCACCACTCACCGCGGCGATCGAGGCTGACCCGCACCACCCCCCCATCGGGGCTGTAGCGCAGGGCGTTATCAAAAAGGTTGAGCAGGGCCCGGTGCAGGCGGGAATTGTCGCCGCTCAACCGCAACTGCGCTGGTGCAACTAGCTCAAGAGCTATCTGGCGTTGATCTGCCAGCGGCCGCACGCTGGCCCATACCTGCTCCACCAGCTGGGGCAGATCCACCACCATGGCCCGTGGGCCCGTACCCGGCAGGGTGTTTTCC
The DNA here is from genome assembly GCF_963920485.1 of Cyanobium usitatum str. Tous. Lineage (NCBI taxonomy): Bacteria > Bacillati > Cyanobacteriota > Cyanophyceae > Synechococcales > Prochlorococcaceae > Cyanobium > Cyanobium usitatum. Next base: position 1,424,883 of record NZ_OY986431.1, read on the forward strand.
AGGCGGGAGAGCTCCAGTAGGTCGCCCACCAGCTCCTGCAGCCGCAGCAATTCCCGCTGCAACCGCTCCACCAGCCGCGCATTCTGGCTATTCACCTGGGCAGCGAGGCTGTCGCCCACCAGCAGCAGGGCGGTGAGGGGGGTTTTCAATTCATGGGCCACATCACTAACCCAGCGCTCCTGCTGCTCGAGCTGGGCATCAAGGGAGCGGCGGCTCTGCAGTTGCACCACCAACCAGCCATCTCGTCCCGGCACCACCATGGCGTCTAGGTCATGGCCGCCGGAGTGCAATTCCAGCCGCTGGGGGCGATCCTGGCGTCGGGCGATGCGGATGCTGCTGGCTAGGTCTGGATCTGGGCAGACATCACCAAATGGCTGGCTGAGCAACAGGCGGCCGGCATCAAGTTGCAGGATCCGCTCCGCCCTTGGGTTGATATGGCCGATCAGGCCCTGACGATCCAGCAGGATCCAGCCGATGGCGGCGGAATCCATCCAGCTCAGCAGCTGCCGGGGTGGGGGCAGGGCCCGGTTTAGGCCAGAGCGGCGCCGCCAGGAGACAATTACCAAGCTGCCAAGCAGGCCGAGCCCGATGCCCAGGCTCAACGCGAGCAGCAGCTCAAGGGCTCTAGCCAAAGCGATAACCAAAGCCCCGCACCGTGATCAGATGCACCGGGGCTGATGGACTCTCCTCCAACTTCTCCCGCAACCAGCGAATGTGCACATCAACGGTTTTGCTGTCGCCGATATAGTCGATACCCCAAAGTTGCTCCAGCAGCTGATCGCGGCTCCAAACGCGCCGCGGATTTTGCATAAACAACTCCAGCAATCGATATTCCTTCGGCGATAGGTTTACCTCCACCCCGTCCCGGGTTACCCGGCATTCGTCCTGGTAGATGCAGAGATTGGCGTGCTCCAGCACCTTGGCCCGGCTGGTCTGGCTAGAAGAGCGCCGCAGCAGGGCCCGGCACCTAGCCACCAGCTCCCGCATGCCAAAGGGTTTCACCAGGTAGTCGTCGGCACCCACCTCCAGCCCCAGCACCCGGTCGGTTTCGGTGTCGCGGGCACTCACCACCAGAATCGGCGTTTGGTTGCTGTGTTGACGCAGCTGCCGGCAGACATCCAGCCCGCCCAGCCCCGGCAGCATCAAATCCAGCACCACCAGGGAAAATTGTTGGCCATCGGGCGCCCGCTGCAGCATTTGCAGGGCGTCGCGGCCATTGCCACAGGCCTGGACGCTGAAGCCCTCCAGCTCCAGGGCTTCGCGGATCGTTTCGCGAATCGTTTCGTCGTCTTCGACTACGAGCAAGGAAGGCTGCATGTCTCCATTCTCGCCGGCCAGCTCAACCCCCCAGAAAGTTGCTTCAACCACAGCGGTAACCCTGGCCGCGAACCGTGGTGATCAAGCTGGGTTGGGCGGGATTTTCCTCCAACTTGAGGCGCAGCCAGCGGATGTGCACATCAACGGTCTTGGGATCGAGCTCCACGGCCTCGCTTTCTCCCCACACCCGAGCCAGCAGCTCATCGCGACTCCAGATCCGGCGTGGATGCTTCAAAAAGAAGTGAAGCAGTCGAAATTCCCGGGGCGACAGGCTCACTTCGGCACCATCGCGGCAGACCCGGTGTTCCGCCACAAGCATCGAAACCCGGCCGCAGCGCAGGGCAGGCATGCTTTCCGAGCCGAGTTGGTGGCGGCGCACCAGGGCCCGGCAGCGGGCTAAGCATTCCGCCAGGCCAAAAGGGCTGGTCAGCACGTCATCGGCACCGTCTTCCAGGCCCCGCACCCGGTCGGTCTCGGAGACTCCAGGGCAGAGCAGCAGCACCGGAATCGGCCTGCGGGCTGAGCGCACCTGGCGGCACAACTGGCGGGCTGGTTCGCCCAGGCTGCCATCCAGCACAACCAGATCCCAGTTGAGGTTTGGCACCAGCTTGGAGCTCGCCTGCTCTGCATCAGGGCAAACGGTCACTTCGTAGCCCTCCTCGCCGAGCTGTTGACGCAGGCAGGTGGCTGCGGTGCAGTCGGAGTAAACGAGCAACAGCCGTATGAACGGCTGCTTCATCGATGCTGGTTGCGCTGCTGAGGGAGATGGCTCACCACCAGCCGCCGCTGGCTGTCGATGTGGAGCCAGCCCTCTTCGCGCAAGGCGCCGAGAATCCGGGTCACGGTGACCCGGGTGGTGCTGAGGGTGCTGGCTAGCTCCTGGTGGGTGAGCTTCACCTGAAGGCGCAGGCCCTGTTCGCAGGGCTGGCCGTAGTCGTTGGCGAGCAGCTCTAGGAAGCCGCGCACCCGATCTTCGATGCGGCGCAGGCCGAGCAGGGCCAGTAGGGCCTCACTCTGGCGGTAGCGCGAGGCCATGCCCTGCAGCAGGCCCATGGCCAGATTGGGCGAGCGCTGAATTTCGTCGCAGCTGACGCAGAGCAGGTCGCTGTCCACCAAGGTGTTGGCCGAGTAGGCCTCAACATTGGTGAGGGGATCGCCGAAGGGCTCGTTAGGGCCGGCTAACCCCAGCAGCAACTCATCACCATGGATCGAAATCGCGGTGAGTTTCACCATGCCTCGCACCACCAGCCAAACGCTGCGCTTGAGCAGGGGCACCTGGCTTCCCGCCGCAAGGTGCACCAGGCTGCGCTTCTCGTAACTGGTCTCAAGCAGGTCGCGGAAGCTATCGCTGCGACCCGGCTGAAGAGAGGGCGTGAACACCATCGAGGAGCAAGCCAGTGGGCTGGCACAACGCTATGGAGCCAGCTGCGCCGCCAAGCAAAGGCTCGGTAGTCCCCGGTTTAAGACCCGGTTAGGGCTGGTGGAGGTGATGTTGGTGGTAGTGGCGCCCCTAGAAGTCGCCAGCGAAAGCACCAGCGGGCAGGCTGGATGGAGGCGGCGGCGGCAGGTCTGCCAGGCCTTGTCGCGGAATCGTGGCCATCGCTGCCAGGCTGGGGCAGGGCAGCAACCGCCAGCAACACGGTGATGGTGGTTGCCACCAGGGGCACCAAGGCGGTTAAGAGCCTTGGTTGTGCAGCGCTTGGCTGCTGCATCAGGGGTTGGCGCAATGACGCAGCTACCGCCAGGAACGGCGACCAGGGGCAAACCAGCGCCACCAAAAGGCACTCCTACAAATCCCACGGTGAATACCGCCACCGATAAAACCAGCAGGGGCACCACTACCGGACCGCAGGCCTTCCACAGGGACAGGAAGGAGGCCATGGCTAGTTGGCAACTGGGGAGAGGATATGGAGCGCTATGGGCCGCCGCCGGTATCGCCCCTGCTGGACATGGGCTCGTGCGCCTGAACGGCTTAAAGGTTGATCGGCTTAAAGGTTGATCGGCTTAAAGGTTGATCGGCTTAAAGGTTGATCGGTTTATAGGTTGATCGGTTTATAGGTTGATCGGTTTATAGGTTGATCGGCTCCACTCCGCTCACCACCGGCGCCACGGCGCTCAGCTCCAGTTCCGGGTGCTCCTCCGCCAGCTGACCCAGATTCCAGCTGTTCTTGAACAGCAGCACCGGCCGGTTCCAGGCATCTCGCACCGTCTTGCAATTAAAGATCCGCCCCACCTGCTCCAGCGCTGGCCAGCCGCCCGCCACCCAGCGAGCTACCGCAAAACCAAGCGGTTCAAGCCGCGTCTGCACGCCGTATTCGTGCTCAAGCCGGTATTGCACCACCTCCAGTTGCAGTTGGCCCACCGCCGCCAGAATTGGATCGCGCTTGCTTTCATCTGTGTCGTAGAGGATTTGCACCGCCCCCTCCTCGCGCAGCTCATTGACGCCCTTGCGGAAACTCTTGAACGCCGATGGGTTGGGGTTGCGCAACCAGGCAAAGATCTCCGGCGAGAAGCAAGGAATCCCTTCGTATTCCACCTTCTGGCCTAGATAAAGGGTGTCGCCAATGGCGAACATGCCCGGATTATTGAGGCCGATCACATCGCCGGGGTAGGCGTCCTCCACCACCTCCCGGTCCTGGCCAAACAGCTTCTGGGGCCGCGATAGGCGAATGGCCTTGCCGGTGCGGGCGTGCTGCACTGTCATGTCCTTTTCAAACTTGCCGCTGCACACCCGCACAAAGGCCACCCGGTCGCGGTGGCGCGGATCCATGTTGGCCTGCAGCTTGAACACAAAGCCGCTGAAACCGGGGCCGATCGGATCGATCTCACCGGCATTGCTGGCGCGGCCCACCGGCCTCTGGGCTAGCTCCAAAAAGGCATCAAGAAACGGCCTCACGCCGAAGTTGGTCATCGCCGAACCAAAGAAAACAGGGGAGAGCTCACCGGCATGCACCAGCTCCATGTCGAGGTCGGCGCCAGCCCCCTCCAGTAACTCCAGTTCCTCCAGGGCCTGAGCCAGGAGCTCCGGCTCCACGGCCCCCGTATCGCGAGCCTCCTGCACCGTGAGCAGCTTTTCCTCGCTCTGGCGGCCGCGCTCGGCGCGCTGAAACAGGATCACGTCGTGGCTGCGGCGATCGATCACGCCGCGAAAGCGGTCGCCGCTGCCGATCGGCCAGTTCACCGGCCAGCAGGCCAGGCCCAGCTCCTGCTCGATCTCATCGAGCAGCTCCAGGGGCTCGCGCCCCGGCCGATCCATCTTGTTGATGAAGGTGAAAATCGGGATGCGCCGCATGCGGCACACCTCAAACAATTTGCGCGTCTGGGGCTCCAGGCCCTTGGCCGCGTCCTCCAGCATCACCGCGTTGTCGGCGGCGGCCAAGGTGCGATAGGTGTCTTCTGAGAAGTCCTGGTGGCCGGGGGTATCCAGCAGGTTGATCGTGCTGCCCGCATAGTCGAACTGCAGCACCGTTGAAGTGATCGAGATGCCGCGCTGCTTCTCCAGCTCCATCCAGTCGGAGGTCACCTTGCGCTGCTCCCCCTTGGCCTTAACGGCGCCGGCCTGTTGAATCGCGCCCCCGTAGAGCAGCAGCTTCTCGGTGAGGGTGGTCTTGCCCGCGTCTGGGTGGGAAATGATCGCGAAGTTGCGCCGCCGGGCCACGGCCTCGGCCAGGGCCTGCAGTTCGGGAGGGTTGTTGCTGCTGGTGGTCATCGGCCCAGCCTGCCAGGCAGGGTCAGCTCAGCACAGCGGGGCAAAAAAAGATCCCTCACACAGCACTGCCGCAGAGACCGGGGGATCCGTGGAGCGGGGCAGCCGATCCGCGGCGAAGGGGTCACCAGGACGATCCCAGCAGGGCCTGTACCGGTCCAATGCGCCGGAGACCTCAGCACAGGGGAGCAAAAAAGGATTCGTTGCAGAGAATTTCTGCAGACATGGCGGCAGCATTGGCGTTGGCCCTGGGAATCCGGTTCCAGGGGACCAACCAGGCTGAGGAGGGAATCTCAGCTCGAACAGCCTCGGTCGCCGGAGTGGACAGCACCAACATGCGCCGCTCACGCAGGCGCAGGTGGCGTTTCAACCAGGGGGTAAAAAATCGCTGTTGCAGCAAACGCTGCAAGCTGCCATCGGCCATGGCACGCTCAAAACCAAGCTCGAGAGCCTTCAGTAGACGGCGATTATGCTTATTTACCACAAATACAAAGGCATTGGGGTAAGCAATCAAGAGCGTGGAGTCAATCGAGACATTCGAAAAACCTCCCTCTTTGGCACCCTTGCCACACTCCTCTTCCACACTCACTATTCCACGCGGCAGGTAGTCAACGCGACCCTGGTCTAGCAAATTTAGATAGGAACCAGCCGCAACTTCATATACAGGCAAACCGTTGTCAGCCAGCACGTCAGCATCCATCCAACCCAACCCCTGCACCGCCAAGTAGGGCCGCAGACCATCGATAGTGTTTACCGATCCAAAACGGCTCTGATCTAGTTGATTGACGCAGAGAAGGCGGAGCCCCAGCAGACCGCCATCAGCAGGAAATGGAATGCTAATTACTCCGTTACCCTGGGCATCCATGGCGCCAAACATAGCGACGGTAAGACCTTGGGGATTGGTTCGCGTTGGTCCGGTTGAAGCGGCGAGATGCTGCTCAGCTTTCAACTCATCCAGGGCTTCCGCTGAATAGCCCATGGCATAGCGCTCACCACTGCGAGAAAGCACCAACTTCAATACAATATAAGGCAACGACTGTTCGTCATACCAGGGGGTGCGCATAACCACCACAGGCATAACTCCCTCCGGCAGGGCACGCTGCTCATCCACCGTGAGTATCCAGTCATTCTCGATAGTGGAACGGTCGGCAAGTTTGGCGCGGATCAGCATGCCTGCACCCAGTAACACCAACAGAGACAAGAGCGCCGAGATCAGATCATTCCAGCGAAGAATAGATTTCACTACAGAAAAGCCATCGGGTCAAGAAAAGACATTTGCTGGGGTGATCCAGTAAATCGCCAGCACGGTAGCCAACACGTAGCTGGGCAGCAACAGTGGTCGCAATGCCTTCACTATGTTCTCAGTAGAGCCTGAAAATATTCGATCCAGAAGTTCATCGGCAATTACAACGTAAACAATTCCAAGGTAAATAATGATCTGAATCTGACCTGCAAAGCCGGAAAGCGCAGAAACAGGAAGCAGCTGCGCCAGAAAAACAGAATTACCGGCTGCAGAGAAAATTGCGCCCAGAATCAGATCGTCACGACTGTGGCGAATTATCAATGCCAGAATGCAAAGAACAACGGCCAAAAAGTCGCCGAGAAAGCTGGACACAAGTGCCAACTCACTGCGGCGATTAATCGCCACAGACAGGTCGACCACCGGCTGAATGGCGATTCCATCGGTGTCCTGTAGCTGCAGACCAAATTGACTGCGCAAGCTCCATGCACTGGAATCTATCTGAAGCGCCGATACCTTCCAGTCATAAAGCAGAAATTCAGGGTCAATCGAGCTGCCCGCCTTGTCCACAGAAAAAACAACATCCTGCTGGAAAGGATTGGCAAAACCGATCCGAATAGGCAAGTTGTGGCGATCAAAGGGGTAGTTATGTAGCCGCCACGGCATGGCAACACGACAGCGCACTTTGTAGAGACTCCAGCTCACCTCGCCCATCTGACTCCTCTCCAGCAGCTCAAAGCGATCAATATCGTTGTCACTGGGAGCATTGAGCACTGCAAGACGATCACTGGGATTCCCGTCTGCAGGACCAGACCAGCGGGTCCAGAGGAAAAACTCAGCCCCGAACTGATTGGCCAGTAGATTGATGTCATCTATGACAGTGAGATAAACTCCTAGTTGCAATACCCCAGGCTGTGGAAGCTCAATCTGGGAAGAAGCCACCTGCTGGGGAATTGCCACAGCAGCAACTGAGGTGGATGAAACATCGGAGGGCATTAACCGGGGAGCCAACCCATCTGGCCTAAAACCGGCCCAACCGGCGCTTGCCAGAACGAGAGCAAGCACGAGCGCCCCCAAGGGCAGCAGCTGGGGCCTACGGCGTCGACGGGGGCGTCGAACTGGCAACAATGGAATGCCCAGGTAGCCATCACTAAGCTACGTCAATGCTGACATTTACATCCACTCCTGTCATCCCAGTCTGCAAGTCCGCTTAGTTGAGCCGGCCCCATACCTCCAGGTAGCGCTCCTGACGCGGCGCCACCTGGAGCTGGGCGGCCAGCCCGGCCTGCTCCAGCTGCTGCTGCACCTCCTCTGGGGTGAAGGCCGCGTAAAGAGAGGCTCGGTAGTCGCGCCGCAACAACTCTGTGGCGCTCGCAATCTTGGCGGCCACCAGAGCCTCAACTGCCTCGGGGCTGGTGGGGCGCCGCAGGTCTTGGACATAAACGAACGCCCCAGGGGCGCCCAGCTGGGCCACCGTTTGCCAGAGGGCAGCCGGATCGTGCAGGTGGTGCAAAAGGCTGTTGCACACCACTGCCGAAAAGTGTGCTTCAAGCTCGCCAGGGGCAGCAAGTGGCAGCAGCGCCAGCTCAAAGCGCAGCCGATCCGCCAGTTCTGGCGGGGCTCCAGCTAAGCGTTCCTGAGCCACCGCCAGCATCCGCGGCGCCCCGTCGAGCCCTAAAACCTTTGCAGCAGGCCAGCGAGCGGCCAGAAGCAAGCTGATGTTGCCCGGGCCGCAGCCAAGATCCAGCAGGGCCGGGCCGGGATCATCACCGCAGAGCTGGGCCAGCCGCTCCACCATCGCCGCATCGGAGGCGGCGAAATCGGCCTGGGCGTAGGCCAGCACCTGGCCTGCCTCGTCCATCAGCTCCGGCTCCGGAACGCGCTGCATCGAAATCAAGATTTCCAGATCCATTGTGGCGCAGTCTTACTGGGCAGCGCACTGTCGCTGGTGTCTACCAGATGTTGCACACCCCACCTGTGGCGTTATGGTTCGGCTCAACTTCGGGCCGTACTGCCTGTGACGCTCTCAGCCACGCCCCCTACAGCCGCCAGTCAGAACGCCGAAGCTGCAGCGGCTGAAAAGGCGTTTGCCGCCGCCAGCGGCAAACCGGCGGGCGAGGCTCTCGATTTCCCAGCCACCGCCCCTGCTGCCAACCCGGTGTTCTACCGGACCTACAGCCGCAAAACCGAGACCGGCCGGGAAAGCTGGCACCAGGTGGCTGAGCGCAACCTCGGCGGCCTGAGCAAGCTGGGCAACCTCAGCGAGGCGGAGGTGGAGCTGATGCGCCGCATGCAGCAGCAGCAGAAAGCTCTGCCTTCAGGGCGCTGGCTGTGGATCGGCGGCACCGAATGGATCGAGCAGCAGCACAACTTCTCCGGCGCCTACAACTGCACCTCCACCAACCTGGTGGACTGGGAAGCCTTCGGTCTGATGATGGACCTGGCCATGATGGGCTGCGGCACCGGCGCCATCATTGAGCCCCACCTGATCGGGCGCTTGCCGGCTGTACGCAACCGGCTCAGCATCGCCGCTGTGACCGATATCGGTGCCACGCCAGCTGGCCAACGCCAGGAGCACACCAGCCACAGCATCGAGGCCAACCGGGTTGCCATCAAGGTGGGTGACACCCGCCGCGGCTGGGTGGACAGCTACCAGCTGCTGCTCAATCTCTGCAGCGACGAGCGCTTTGACCCCGCCAGCCCGATCGAGATCAGCGTCGATCTCTCCGACGTGCGGCCCGTAGGCGAAACCCTCAAGGGCTTCGGTGGCATGGCCAACCCGGTGAAACTCAAAGACCTCTACGGCCGCGTAGCCCAGATCCTCAATAAGGCCCAAGGCCGCCAGCTCACCTCGGTGGAGTGCTGCCTGCTGATCGATGAGGCTGCCGTCACAATCGTGGCCGGCAACATCCGCCGCAGCGCCGGCATGCGCCAGTTCTGCGCCAACGACAACTCCGCCGCCGGAGCTAAGGAGAACCTCTGGCAGCAGGACAGCGAGGGCAACTGGAGCATCGATCCGGAAAGGGATTCGCTGCGCATGGCCAACCACACCCGGGTCTTCCACAACCGGCCCGACCGGGCCACGGTGCTGGAGGCGGTTGTTAAGCAGTTCCAGAGTGGTGAAGGCGCGATCCAGTTCGCCCCAGAAGCCATCGCCCGCTCCAACGCCGACCTGCTGACCACCCCAGAGCTGCGCAAAGAGTTCATCGGCATCTACTGCGACCAAGGGCGAGAGCAAGCCGGCCTCTGGCTCACCACCCACCACCCCGAGATCAGCGCCGCCGAGCTGGAGCACCGCCTGGGCCGCTACGGCCTTAACCCCTGCGGCGAGATCCTCGGCGCCGACTTCCACTGCAACCTGGCTGAAATCCACCTCAACCAGATCGACCCCGCCGATCTAGTCGCCCAGGAGGAGTCCTTCCGTGCCGCCGGCCTAGCCGTGGCCTGCCTGCTCAACCATCGCTTCGAGGTGGAGCGCTACCGCCAAAGCCGCACCTGGGATCCAATCGTGGGCGTGAGTTTCACCGGCCTATTTGACTTCTTTGTGCACGCCTTTGGCACACCCTGGCTCACCTGGTGGGAAGCGGGCCGGCCCAACACGGCCGAAGGCCTGGGCTTCAAGGCAAAGGAGGCCGAATTCCTAGGCCGCTGGAAGCAGATCGTCAATACGGCGGTTTGGGACTACTGCGATCGCCACGGCCTGCGCCGCCCCAACCGCTGCACCACCGTGCAGCCCGCCGGCACCAAAAGCCTGCTCACCGGAGCATCCCCTGGTTGGCACCCCCCCAAGGCCCAGCGCTTCATCCGCCGCATCACCTTCCGCAAGAACGATCCGGTGGCCCTTGCCTGCATGGACTACGGCTACACGATCGTGCCCTCCCAAAGCGATAAGGACGAACATGGTCGCCTGCTGGATGATCCATTTGATCCCCGCTGCACCGAGTGGCTGGTAGAAATTCCCACCGAAGTGAGCTGGGCCAATATCCCCGGTGCCGACGCGGTGGAGATCAACAACTTCTCAGCGTTAGCTCAATTTGACTTCTACATGCAGGTGCAAAAGCACTACACAGCCCACAACACCTCAGCCACGGTGGAGTTCCGAGAAAATGAAATAGAACCACTAGCCGATGCCATTTACCAGGCAATCGATCAAGGCGAGGGCTACATCTCCGCCGCCCTATTGGCCCGCTTTGATGCCAATGCCACCTTCCCGCGGCTGCCATTTGAACCAATCGACCACGCCACCTACCTGCGTCTCAACGCTGAGGTGGCATCCCGTCGCAGCACCACCTGCTTCTTCGAAGCTCTACAGCGCTACGACCGCGGTGAGCTGGTGGAGGCAGGCCCAGCTGGCTGTGATTCAGACAAGTGCCTGCTGCCACTTGCGAAGCCGGGCAACAACTGATCAATTAAGATGAGCTGCTTGGTGTGGCATTGCCGCACCGAGCCTCTGGAGAGGTGGTCGAGTGGTTGATGGCTCTGGTCTTGAAAACCAGCGAAGTGAAAGCTTCCGCGGGTTCGAATCCCGCCCTCTCCGTTTCAATAATAGCCGCAATGCCCAGTCTTAGACTGGGTTTTTTAGTGCTTAGCCGCAAGCCAGCCTGAGGTGTCGACTTGCTGGCTTCCGGACGTTGCGGGATGATTCCGGCAGGTTTACAGGCTCAAAATAGGCTCAGTGGAAGATCTAGTCTCTAAAACCAGCGAGGCGCTGAACGCTCGGGGAATACGCGGCAGCATGGCGGTCTACCGAGGAGGCTTTTACTGGCGCGGCGTTTACACAGACGCGAACGGCAAGAGGGCTCAGCGCAGAGTGAAGCTCGATGTCGCCGCCAATCCGGGCCAGCTGGTTACTGCCGAGAGCAGAGTAATTGAGCTTGCCAGCGCTATATCCAAGACGGGCATCCTGCCAAGCCCACTGCCATGGGTGGCGCCAACGGTGATTCCGACAAACAACAACTACAGAAATCCAGTGACTGTGGCTGCGGCTGTAGCCATGCTCGAAGTCGATTTCTGGAAGGGGAAAGATCGCAGCAACAGCGCAGCGCTTCGTACCTGGCAGCGACTGGAGGCGGAAACCAGGCGACTGCCCCAAGCAGCAACCATCAATACAGATCTGCTAATCGCGGTGGCAGAAACCACGAAATCCAACAGCAGGACAAGGTTGGAAGCCTGCAAGGTGTTCAAGCGTCTGGGCGTCCTCGTCGCCTTGGCAGGGCTGGAGCGTCTCGATGAAATTCGAACTCCGTATGAGCCGAAGGAGCGTGATCTGCCCAGCGAGCCTGATCTGATCGAACTAATGAACGAACTGCCGACAGGGCACAAGTGGTCGTGGCCTACGTGGGCCCTCATTACCTACGGCTGCCGCCCAGCGGAAGTTTTCTCCCTGAAGCCAAAGGCTGATGGCACAGCCGAAGTGCTGACCATAAAGCGGAAAGGGATGCTGCCAAAACGGCGGACGGCCTTAGCCCTGCCGCTGGACGAGAGGACTGAGCCAGAGGACAAAAGGATCTGCCTCATCGGCAGGCCGGAGGAGTACGACAGCCTTGAGGCCAAACGACTCACAGGGGCCTGGGGGAAATGGCTGGTGGCGCGCAGCGATGGAATCCAGCTCTATGACTTGCGGCATTGCTGGGCAATACGCAGCATTCGCCGCAACTTGAACGCCTCTCTTGCAGCCAAGACAATGGGCCACTCCCTGGACGTCCATCACCGCACGTATCACCGCTGGCTCGAACAGCAGGATGTAGCCACCGTCGCCGCCACGCTTAAGCAAGACCCCAAGAAGTAGAGGACGGGGAACAACCAGCCCAGTTCACTCGTCGCCCTTGAGCCACGCGGCCAGCAGCTTGTGGCGGTCCTGGCCGTCGAGCAGCTCTGGCAGCACTGCATCGGGCCCGGCCCAGCCATGGCATCTTGAGCAGTGGTCGGGTTTTAGCTCCCTGCCTGAATCTCCCGCACTGCCTCGTCGATTGTCTCGCCCAGGTTCAGTTCTCCGCCCTGGCCAGCCAACTCGGCGAAGCGGCGACCCTGCGGGAGAAGCCGACCTTGTGCTGATCCCACTGCGTCGTTGAAGCTTTTGTTCAGGCGCGTCAGGTTGACACCTATCGCATTGAACTTATCAATAAAGAGTAGAAAGCGTTTGTGAAGCTCAACAGCCTGCCCCTGAATCTCATCGATGTTCCTTGCGATCTCCGCCTGCTGAATCGTCATCGACAGGCCCTTGAGAATCGCCAACAAGCTAGTTGGAAAAGTGAGGATAATATTTTTGCTAAAGGCATATTCCAGAAGCTGCGGATCACGCTCTAGAGCCATCGAAAGGGCGCCTTCCACCGGGATAAAAAGCACCACGGCATCTACAACCTGGCCGAGGGTGTTGAGCTTATTGGCGTAGTCCTTCTTACTCAGGAGATCGATATGGCTACGCACCTTCCTCAGGTGCTCCTTCAGTGCCGCCTCCCGCTGGCTTTGGTCGTTGGCTTGTAAGGCATCGAGGTAACTCTCAATCGGCGCCTTGGCATCCACGATCAGTCGGCGTGAGCCTGGGATTGTGATCACACAGTCAGGTCGATAAGCGCCCTCGTCAGTGCCCACATGCACCTGCTCATCGAAGTCGCAGTAACTGATCAGTCCCACAAACTCAAGGATGCGGCGCAGGTTCACCTCTCCCCACTGGCCTTTCACATTCGGGGACCGCAGGGCAGAGGTGAGCTGCTGGGCTGCGCTCTGAACGTCTTCACTGCGCTGTCGGAGATCTCTGGTGGTTTCCGCCAGCACTGACAGCTTGGCGTTGGAGTCCTTCTGCAAGTTCTCGACCTGCTGCCGCAGCTGCTGCACCTCCTTTGCGAACGGTTCACTCACCGTTTCCTTGGTACTTTTCAGCAGCGCTTCGCGAGAGCCATCCAGCATCTGGCCACTGAGTGAGCGGAACTGGGTTAACAGATCGGTGCGAGCCTGCTCCAGGAACTGGGTCTGGCTCTCTTGGGAGCGAAGCTTTTCACTGGTTTCGGCCAGGCAGGTGGAAAGCGCCTCGCGTTCCGCTCGGGTCTGCTCCACTAGCTCGTGGTTGGCCAGGTGGGTTCGATGTAGAGCATCGCGCTCTCGTGTCACTGCCTCTAGCTCTGTCCGGCTGATGGCAGCCGCTTCGCGAGCCTGCAGTGCATCCTGCTGGATTCCTTTGAGTTCTGCGCTCTGAATCTCAAGCTGGCGTGAGAAATGCTCCAGTCCCTGATCGGCTTTAAGCAAACGCTCCTCCAGAAGTCGACGCTCCCCGGCGCCATCTCCAGTACTCCCCCGCTGAAACAAGCGGCTGAGGATGAATCCGGCAATCAAGCCAGCCAGCACGCCAGTGATGAAAAGCAAAAAAGGCGCCATCGGGATAAACCGTCTGCTTGAGATTCTCCTTGGTCTCTACCTTGCCCCCCACCATCGCCCTCAACCGCCAGCGGCGGCCTCCAGCGCCATCACCACAGTGCGGCCTGGTCGGCATCCAAGCGTGGCCCCAGGCTGGCCTGACTCCACCTATGGAGACAGCTCCTTGACAGAGCAAGGCGCCCAGGATTAGTACTGGCGTACTAAGGGCAAGGCTATGAAGAAGCAGGCGTGGATACAGGACCCCAGGACCGCCAACACGATGCGGTTCCACTTCGATCCCAAGAGCTGGAGCGCGCACCCGATGTACTTCGTCGATTCAGGCCGCCCACTAACTGGTGAGCCACCGTTGCTCAAGGCCCGGAGCCACATGCGCCGCGATGACGCCAGGAAGCTCTGGCGCGAACTGCAGGGCCAAGGCTGGAAGCAGGTGGAACCCCAGTGGGGCGCTTACGCAGATGTTTGAAGGTGGCATGCGCGGCGTAAATTCGAGGTGCGGGCAGCGGTCACTCGGTTCGTCACTCCGTAGTCCCAGGTCCATAGATCCCCGCGTGCGTGTGGAGATCACGGGGACGCACCCCTGAAGAGGATCACAGGCACGAAGACAACCACTAAAGCGGGGCCGCATAAGACCCGCTCCCTCAAGCTCTGGTCTGGGGCTAGAGCTATTCCCTAGGCTCCAATGACCAGGTAGTCAGACCATGGCAAGTACCCCTGCAACGACTGACAAGCCTGGGACTGGCTCAAAGCGGTTTCCTCTGGTCCACAAGCTTGTCCAGTTCGCTGATCTAAGGCGCTACTACGGGGAGATGCGCGAGGCCCTGAAGGCTTCCAATCGCCAGGCAGGCGCCTACAAGGGGTGGGTCACGCGTTGGAAGAACACGGCCGAAGGACTCGAACTTGAGCGCAAACGGCTTGAAGTGGAAGTCGAGACGCACCTTCACGATAAGAAGGTGCTGTCGGAGCAGCTACGTGCTATCAGCGAGGACTACCAATCGATGGGCACAGTCCTGGCCAAGCTCGAGCACTTCGAGAACGCAGTGGATGAGCTCCGCCGCTTGAAGTTGGTGGTCGACGAGCAGAGCCTGTCTGTCGGTTACTGGTCAGCTAAGGCTCAGAACGACCTTCGCTCAGGCGTGGACGACTTCCTCGAGGCCGTCGACCAGCTCATGGACGACGAATGGGTGGCACCTTCGGAACCCTCCACAGCCAGCTAGTGGCAAAGAAGCTCCTATCCGATCAGTTCCGAGAACAGCTCCAGTCACTGGGCTCAACTCTTGGTGCTCACACGAGGTCGCTTGAGCAGCACTTCGAGAACCAGGAAGCCTTCTTGGCTTTGCGCCACCGTGACCTTGAAGAGACTGCAACGGCAAGCCTTCCCGCGGCCCAGGGCGCTGCAGAAACGTTGGAAGTGGCTCTGGCGCCCCTAGTAAAGGGTGACTTGGCCCTGCTGGCGGTAACCGACCTCAAGCGCCTTTGTTCCCGCGCAGGGCTGAAGGGCTACTCCAAATACAAGAAGGCAGAGCTGGTCTCGCTTCTCAAAGCCAGTGGTGTCACAGCGCCCCCGCTACAGGTGAAGAAGCTGTCCCGTGCCCAACTCGAAGCCATCGCTTCGGCAGTATTGGCTTCAAGGGCTTTGGCGTAGCTCAAAGGTCTGGCACCCTTACCCAATGAACCCACAGGAGCTTTTGACCTACAGCGCTGAAGCCACTGCCCCATCAGAAGAGCTAGATCTGGAGCTCGACGAGTTCCTCGGCGCTCTCACAGCCCTTGGTGGATCTGCTGGCAATGGGCGTCTTCGCGAGTTCCTCGAGTGGGAAGACCCTGTCTACGAGGCGGTCAAGGCACAACTTCTGAGCCGCGGGCTCATCGTTTCAGGCAGAGGGCGTGGTGGTTCTGTTGCCCTTGCCGAAGAGGGCGCTAGTTCGCCCGCAGGGCCATCTGATCCTGCCAAGCGATCCAGGACCCCCCGTGCCAGCAATGGAAAATCCGGCAGCTCCTTTGAACAGGCGTTCCGGGCAATCGACGACTGCCTTCGTAAGGAGTCCGGTTGTGGCACCGAGCTCGACTACACCGAGCAGACCTCTTGGCTTCTGTTCCTCAAATACCTCGATGGTCTTGAGGAGGATCGCGCCGCAATGGCCCTGCTCGAGGGGCGCAGCCACCAACCGATCCTTGAGGATCAATACCGCTGGAACAGCTGGGCTGCACCAAAGGACGCCAGTGGTCAGCTCGATCACAACGCCGCTGTCACGGGCGATGACCTTCGTGATTTTGTGAACCAGCGCCTGTTCCCCTACCTGGAGCAGTTCAAGCAACGGGCCATCGGGCCAGACACCATCGAATACAAGATCGGTGAGATTTTCGGGGAGATCCGCAACAAGATCTCCAGCGGCTACAACCTGCGCGAAATCATCGACGTGATCGATTGCCTGCGCTTCCGCTCCCAAGCCGAGAAGCACGAGCTCTCGATGCTGTACGAGGAAAAGATCAAGCGGATGGGTAACGCTGGCCGAAATGGCGGTGAGTACTACACCCCCCGGCCACTGATTCGCTCGATCATCAAGGTCGTCAACCCACAAATTGGCGAGACCGTCTACGACCCTGCGGTTGGCTCTGCGGGCTTCTTGTGCGAAGCCTTTGAGTTCATGAGTAAGGGCGGCTCAACAGGCCGAGAGCTCACCACCGAAGACCTCAACACCCTTCAAACAAAGACCTTCACTGGCAAGGAGAAGAAGAGCCTCGCCTATGTGATCGCCATCATGAACATGATCCTGCATGGGATTGAGGCACCCAAGATCATCCGCTCAAACACTCTCACCGAGAACTTGAGCGATGTGCAGGAGCGTGATCGCTATGACGTCATCCTTGCCAACCCACCCTTTGGTGGAAGTGAACGCAGTGAGGTTCAACAGAACTTCCCGATTCGTTCTGGCGAAACTGCCTACCTGTTTTTGCAGCATTTCATTCGGATGCTTCGCGCAGGTGGCAGGGCAGGTGTAGTGATCAAAAACACCTTCCTCTCCAATAGCGACAACGCTTCTGTGGCCTTGCGCCAGAAGCTCGTTGAAGAGTGCAACCTCCACACCGTGCTCGATTGCCCTGGTGGGACGTTCCAGGGAGCAGGAGTCAAAACGGTCGTCCTGTTTTTTGAGAAGGGCACACCAACCCAGAAGGTGTGGTTCTACCAGTTGGATCCAGGTCGCAACATGGGTAAAACCAATCCACTCAATGACCGTGACTTGAGTGAGTTTATTGAGCTACAACAGAACTTTGCAGACTCGCCCAAAAGCTGGAGCTTGGACGTCGCGGCCATCGACCCGGATTCGCTTGACTTGTCCGTGAAGAACCCAAATGGCGGCGAGGAAATCGTGCACCGTAGCCCGCGAGAAATCATGGAAGAAATCACCGCACTGGACGCCGAGAGTGCGCAAGTGCTTGGCAACATCAAGGCGCTGCTATGAAGAAGGGGTGGAAAACAGAGCTCCTAGGCGAGCTTTGCGACGTGCTCGACCACAAGCGCAAGCCAATCACAAAGCGAGACCGCGAGGCCGGAGAGTATCCCTACTACGGTGCAACCGGTGTGCTCGACAACGTCGCCGGATATTTGTTCGACGAACCGCTGGTTCTCGTCGGCGAAGATGGCGCGAAGTGGGCATCAGGCGAGAACACCGCCTTCGCAGTCGAGGGAAAGATATGGGTCAACAATCACGCTCATGTCTTGAGGCCGCATCGAACCGTGCTTGTCGACAACTGGCTCATCTACCACCTAAACCACACCGACCTGATCGAGTTTGTTTCAGGCCTGACCGTTCCGAAGCTCAACCAAGGCCGCCTGCGTGAGATTCCGATTCCCGTCCCCCCGCTAGCCGAACAGCAGCGGATTGTTGGGCTGCTGGACGAAGCGTTTGAGGGCATCGCCACCGCCAAAGCCAAGGCCGAAAAGAACCTCCAAAATGCCCGCGCCCTCTTCGAAAGCCACCTCCAATCTGTCTTCACCCAGAATGGAGAAGCGTGGGTGAAGACGACATTAGAGGAAATGATTGAAAGCAACATCATTGGCCTCACCAAGAACAGCAGTGAGCAAGGGAACGACAAAGCTTGGCCCTACGTGAAGATGAACAACATTACACGGAACAGTGGTTTTGATTTCTCAAATTATACCTGCGTTGATGCTATTGCCGAAGAGGTTAGCAAATTCTCGCTCAAGGATGGCGACTTCTTGTTCAACACGCGGAATAGTCACGAGTTGGTCGGAAAGTCCTGCATCTATGAATCCGACTCGAATGATATCGTCCTGTATAACAACAATATTATGCGAATCCGCTTTCACAGAGGGATTGATCCCGGATTCGTTCTGCTTGCGTTCTCGTCCAAAAGCGTTGCGGATGAGCTCAATGCATTGAAGAGCGGCTCGACCAACGTTTCGGCCATCTACTTTAAAGACCTTAAATCGCTAGTTATCCCGATTCCCCCAATTGAGGAGCAAAAGAAGATCGCTGCCAAACTTAAAACCATCGACGCCGAAACCCAACGCCTCGCCCGCCTCTATGAGCGGAAGCTAGCCGCACTAGAGGTGTTGAAGAAGTCGCTACTACATCAAGCTTTCAGTGGGGAGCTTTAATTACCGCTAATGAACGAAGCGGAAACTCGCGCTGAACTTATTGATCCGCTTCTAGCCACAGCCGGTTGGGGAGTGGTTGATGGCAGCAGGATTCGCCGTGAGTTCTCCATCACTCCTGGCCGTATTGAAGGCGCGGGTAAGCGTGGGAAGTCTTTGACTGCCGATTACGTACTCACTTATCGAAATTGTCAATTGGCGGTGGTGGAGGCAAAGCCCGACACCGCAGCGCTAACTGAGGGTGTCGCTCAAGCCAAGGACTACGCCGACAAACTGCAAATCCGTTTCACCTACTCCAGTAATGGAAAGGGGATCTATGCCATTGATATGGACAGTGGCGAGGAAGGTGAGGTTGAGACCTTCCCCACACCAGAGGAGCTATGGAACCGCACCTTCGCAGTTGAGAACGAGTGGCGTGATCGCTTTTCTGCCATCCCCTACCAAGACAAGGGAGGTAGTTGGCAGATTCGCTTCTACCAAGACATTGCCGTCAGACGGGTATTGGAAGCGCTCGCCGCCCGCAAAGACCGCATCCTGTTGACCCTTGCCACGGGGACAGGCAAGACCTCAATTGCCTTCCAGATCATCTGGAAGCTGTTCCAAGCCAGATGGAACCTCTCCTCCCAACCCACCAGACGCCCTCGGATTCTTTTCCTGGCCGACCGAAACACCCTCGCAAAGCAGGCTTTCAACGACTTCACCAGCTTCGCGGCCTTTGAGGAGAACGCCCTGGCCCGCCTTCGGCCAGATGAGTTGCGCAGGAGGGGTCGGGTACCGACCAACGCCAGCGTTTTCCTGACGATCTTTCAGACGTTCATGTCAGGCCCTGCGGAAGATGGGAAGCCTTCCCCATGGTTTGGGCAGTACCCGCCTGACTTCTTTGATTTCATCGTGATTGATGAGTGCCACAGAGGAGGCGCAAACAGCGAATCAACTTGGCGGGACATCCTCGAATACTTCAAGCCAGCGGTTCAGCTGGGTTTGACGGCTACCCCTCGTCGCACGGAAAACACCGACACCTACGCCTACTTCGGCGAGCCGGTCTACACCTATTCACTCAAGGAGGGGATCAACGACGGATACCTCACGCCTTTCCGCGTCAAGCAGATCAGCACATCGCTGGATGAATACGTCTACACACCTGATGACATGGTGCTGGAAGGTGATGTGGAAGCCGGCCGCCGCTACACCGAAGCCGAGTTCAACCGCATCATCGAGATAAAGCAGCGCGAGAAGCAACGGGTAGAAATTCTGCTAAACCAGATCGACCAACGCCAGAAAACCATTGTTTTCTGCGCCACCCAGGAGCACGCACTGGCGATCCGCGACCTAATCAACCAACTCAAGAGCAGCTCCAATCCCAACTACTGCCAGCGAGTCACGGCTGACGATGGCGAGCTTGGCGAGACGCACCTAAGCGACTTCCAGGACAACGAAAAGTCGATCCCAACAATCCTGACGACTTCGCAGAAGCTCTCAACAGGGGTGGATGCCAGAAACATTCGCAATATCGCCCTGCTGCGACCCGTCAACTCAATGATCGAGTTCAAGCAGATCGTCGGTCGGGGCACGCGCCTCTATGACGGCAAGGATTACTTCACGATCCTCGACTTCGTCAAGGCATACCAGCTGTTTAGTGATCCCGAATGGGATGGCCCCCCTGAAGCCGTCGACCCCCCTGACAAGCCCCCAAAGCCCAAACCCGACGTCGACGAACCTGAAGAGCCTGATGATGAAGGCCTCGAGGAATCACCTCGCCGTAGCAAGGTCAGCATCAAGCTCGGTGATGGGAAGGAACGGTCCCTGCAGCACATGATGGTGACGAGCTTTTGGCACCCTGATGGCAAGCCGATGAGCTCGACCCAGTTCATCGAGCTCCTCTACGGCCAGTTGCCTGAATTCGCTAAGGATGAGGCCGAACTCCGTGAGATATGGAGTTCACCAGCCACTCGTAGCAAGCTCTTGCAGGGCTTGGCTGAAAAAGGTTTTGGTGGCGAGCAGCTTGCTGAAATCCAATCGATCATTTCAGCTGAAAACAGCGACCTGTTCGACGTGCTGGCCTACGTCGCCTATGCCCTTGGTCCAATCCCGCGAGAAGAGCGTGCCCAACAAGCCCGCTTGTATGTCGACTCTCGCTTCAGCTCTAAGCAGCAGGTCTTTATCAACTTCGTGCTGCAGCACTACGTGACGATGGGCGTTCAGGAGTTGGCGCAGGAGAAGCTTGCGCCACTTCTGAGGCTTCGTTACCAGAATTCGATTGCTGATGCACTGAACGACCTAGGTGGACCAAAAGAGGTTGGTGATATGTTCGCCCGCTTCCAGCGGTATCTGTATGAACCCATCAACGGGTAGCCAACTGCCTATGAAGATGTGACGGGTGAAGGTCTTGCTCCTGTCCAGGCGAGCTTCTTTATGACTCCACATCTGTGCTGGAGAGAACTAGGCCTCATCCAGAGACAGATCACTTTGACGCCTGAGCACGCTTGCAGCCATTGCCGACTGTCGGCAAGAAGGCGACAGTGGCCAAGAACAGATCCCGAACGTGATGCCCCTGGCCCCGGGAACCATCCTGCCTGCACTGCTGGCCCTGGTGGGCGGCGGACTTCTTTCGACCCTGTTGGCGCGGGTGCTCACACTGGCCCTGAGCCGGGTGGTGCGGCGCACAAGGAACCAGACTGACGACTTCGTGGTGCAGGCGCTGGGAGAAACGATTCCCCCGGCCGGCTGGGTAGTGAGTGCCGCCGTGGCGTGGCAGATCATTTCCACCAGCGCAGCCGGCGATCAGGTGGCCTTCGGGCTGGCGAAACTGATCCTGGTGATCCTGCTGGTGCGGCTGGTGAACCGCATCAGTATTCGGCTGTTGCAGAGCTGGGCCCGCCGCCAGAACAACGATGCCGTCGCCACGATGATCAGTTCGCTGGCGCCCTTGGTGCGGGCACTGGTGTGGACCGTGGGAGCGGTGTTCTATCTGCAGAACATCGGTGTGCAGATGGCAGCGATCTGGGCCCTGCTGAGTGCCGGCGGCATCGGGGTCGGACTGGCCCTGCGAGAGCCGGTGGCGGAGTTTTTTGAATACATCACAATCCTGCTCGACAAACCCTTTGTGAGTGGTCAGTTCATCAACGTGGGCGATGTGTGGGGCACGGTGGAGCGCGTGGGTGTGCGCAGCACTCGCCTGCGCAGCATCAACGGTGAAGCAATCGTGATGAGCAACAGCGCGCTCACCGAGTCAGTGGTGGCCAACTACGGCGCCATGCAGCGCCGGCGCCTGATCTACCGCCTTGGGGTGACCTACGACACCAGCCACGCCACGTTGGAGCGCATTCCAGAGCTGCTCAAGGGGATTGTGGAAGGGGGAGGCGATGCCGAATTTGATCGCTGTCACTTTGTGGCCTTCAACGACAGCAGTCTTGATTTCGAACTCGTGTATTTCGTTCCCACCAATGATTTCGACCGAGCGATGACCGTGCAGCAGCGCATCAACCTGGAGATCGTGAAGCGCTTCGCTGAACAAGGCATCGCATTCGCTTTCCCCACACGAACGGTGGAGCTCAACTACACAACGGCCGACTGATGCGATCATCACTCGGCTCCGAACGGGGTCACGCTGGCGTCTTAGCTGTTCTGGTGAAGTAGTCATAAGGCACCGGCTCGAGCGTTTTCAGCGTCTTGTTTCCCTTCAGAGAATGTTCGTCTCACGAACCGATGACGCCAATCAGACCGTTCTGCTCGCGTAGCTGTGCGGCGGCGGCGTTGCGGGATGCTGCTTGCTGTTGTCGGAGTTGCTCGGGCGTGGGGGTGCGTTCGGCCCTGCGAGCCCGTTCGGTTGCCAGGGACTCCTCAATCCCCGCCAAGGCGTCCTGTAACGCCGCTTCGCGCATTTCGGCATGACGGTGGGGGCGCTTCAGCTCAAGTTCGTGCACCAGGTCGGGGGTCATTGCCTCCAAACCGTCCAATGCCGCCTGTAGGGCCAAGCTCAGGGGGCGGCCGTAGGCGATCTCGGCATCTTGGGCACCGACCGGGTTGAGGCTTCGGTAGGCGATTTGCCAGGAAGTGGCTCGGTCATCAGACCAACTCCACGGATGAGCGTTGCTCGGGATGTCTTTGGGGTCGATCCCGGCGATAGCCGCTGCTCGCAGCAGTTGCCCGATCTCGAATGTCGGGTCTTTGACTTGGCGTTCCATAGGTCTTTAGGTGTGCAGGGCTACACGTCGATCACCTGCGAGTGATCCACGCCGTCTTCTATGGCTTGGAGTTGGCTTCGAATCGCCTGGAGCTGCTTGCGCTGCTCGGCCTCCAGGACGTTTTGGCTCAAGATCTTGAACGCTTCGGAAATGGCGCTGATTCGCGCGTATGCCTTCACCGCAGGGTCTAGCGCGATGGTCACCAGCTCCTCTGCAAGACGGGGAGAGGCATTAGCAATAAGGGAATTTGCCTGGTTCAGATTTTCGCGAACAACTCGTTCGACGAACTCGTTAGCCCTGGGGTCCTTGGCGTACTTGCGCAAGGTGGGGGCCTTCATACCAACTGCACCTGCGGCTTCACTCCAAGAACTACCGCTAGCCGCAAGCGTCAGAGCCGTGAGGATTCTTGGTGATAGCGGCTTTTCCATCATCAGCATTGCGGCTACAGAAACGGGGTACGTGTGATTCGGGTGAACCGTGGCTTCACCGCACGGCCAAGACGTTTTGCTAGTCCTGGTGCCCTGCGGCAAGCAAGATCTTCGGGCTCTATTCCCTCGTATTGCCACTTCAACCAAGCCATGCGCGCCCATTCATCTGAAACACGCTGGTTATTGCCAAATAAGGTGGTTGCAACCCGATTTACCCTGCTGAGTTGGGCCCACTCGCTCACGGATAGGTTCGCGTAATCCAAGGCCCTACTACCGTTGCCGAAATCATAACTCTAATTGACGATATTGGTGGTGCTTGCATAGGTTCCCTGGTCCCTGCAACGGATAAGCCAAAAACCGAACCCTGCCCCCCTTGGGGCTAACCTATGACAGTAAAGCTTATGAAAAGCAGTCAAATTATCAGCGATAGTGTTGATACAGCTAATGGCTCACGGTTGTACTGTTACACGATGACCGCGTAAAATGGCAATAAGACGCGGTGGCTTGCTGCTACTGGGTTCTCAATTGTCTTGGTTATCGCCAATGAAGACAAATCGGTACGGTCAGTCTGCGGTTCTCGACTCGAATCAACTAGACACGCTGATTTCAGCCCTGCAGGGCAAGCACCATCAAGTTCTGGCGGAAGTGTGTCGCCGGACAGCATGTCGAATCAGTGAAGGTCGACAGCTCACTTGGGCTTCGATCACCAGTGCTGGAATCACCTTCCCCAAGACCATCTGCAAAGGCAAGCTTGCCTCGCGATCCGTGCCGACGACGGTCAGGCTCCAGGAGGTTTTGACTTCCTGGCGGCGTGAATGGGCCGCTTTGTATGGCCGTGAGCAGAAGCCGAGTGACTTTGTGTTTCCAGGCCGTTTTGCCGGAGAGCCAATGAGTTCGCGAGCCTTTATGGACGCACTTGAAAGAGCCGCCCTTGAATCGGGCCTGGATGGCGTCTCAAGTCACAGTTTTAGGCGATCTGCACTGTCAAGCGCTAGTGAGGCCGGAGTGCCGTTGGCGGCGCTTAGGGCGCTGTCTGGACACCAGTCGCTATCGACCCTTCAACGATATTTAGAAATATCGCAATCTGCTCGTGAAGCAGCAGCAGAGGCATTTGCCTAATTGATCCTAGTAATAGGGCCCTCCGCTTCCCTGCAGATGCCGGTTTCTATTTTTCGAGCAGAAGATGGAAGCGAATGGAACTCCTGGGAGGAGGCTGAAAAGCACGAGACACGTTGTCGACTCCTATCCGAAAAGATCCAAGCGCTTGGCGGGTCTAGTCAGCTAGTTCAACTAATTCAAAAGGTGCCTCTCGATAATGCGAGGAGAACTCGCTCTTCTTTTATAGAAGACTATCTGGATGGCTGTGATGATTACAGGCTCTCTTTTATTGCTGATAATCTTGAGGAGATTGTTCTTTTTGGCAAGTGGCTTGAGCCAGTTCTAGAAGAATGCGGACCTAATCCGCCACCTCTAAAGCAGAGCTGGTGATCACCCTTCTTGGTTCGACCGCCAACGTCAGGCACCATGGGGATGGCGGTGGCAGTTCGTCGCCGGGTTGCAGCATCACCATCGACAGCGCCGGCGGCGCCTGAAGGATCGCGACGCGATTAGCCCTGCGGAGCAAGCTGGCTAGTTCTCGGGAGTTGTCCATTGGAAGCTGGGAGGGATTTCCCCTCAGGATGACAGATTTTTGAAGAGTAGATTTTTTAGAGCTGTTAGGCCCTGCTGGGTTTTTATAGGAGAGTAAAAAGGTCTTTTCTTTACTATCTTTGCTTTCTATCAGTCATGCCAGCGGATCTCATCGCCTCGAAAAGGATTGTCTTTGCCTTTCTAAGGCTTCTAAGCCTCGCAGGGCCGAAAGCATCCAGTCATTGATGGCCAAAGGCAAAGCGTTCGATTGTCATGAGACCCCCTGCGCTGCAGTGAAGTTCGAAAGAAATCAAAGATGCCGGGTTACGACACCCCGCAGTTGATTGTGTGCGCGTAATCCCGCCCCTTCTGGTTCAGTTTGTAGAGCCGTCTTCTTGCCGCTCCCGGCAAGCCGGATTCGTCAGGCCGTAGTTCGAGCATCTCAAACTTGATCAACTTGTTGATCCACTCATTGCAGGTCGTGTAGGCGGCTTGTTCGCCTCTGTTGAGATCAGCCTTCAAGTTAACGGCCTGACGAACCAGCCCTGCGTGCCTCATGACCTCAAGTGTCGGCAGATGCGGCTTGTCCTCTTCAAATAACTGGACAAGCGCCAGCACCAATGCCACTACCGGCTTCGGCGGCTTCCGCAGGGCCGCTAGCTCCTGTTCTTGAAGATCAGCAGCGAGCTTCCCCCTGGCGAATCCATCAAAGCTGTCGATGCGTTCAAAACTGCCGTCAGTCTTGATTTCGACCACCAGATCAGCTCCTTGACCTGAGCGTGCTTCACGAACAACTCGTCTCAGTGGTGAGTCCTTGCACGCAAACCCCCGTTCATCTTCCAGGTAATGGCTGGACAAGATCGTGTTGCAGGCGCCAGCGATCGAGTTGTGCCCGCTCATGGCCTCCATCCCCACTGCCTTGTCCTCTTTATTGCCGTGATGAACAAGCAGCAAGCTGCCTCCGGCATCAATCACGCTTTGTTTTAGGTCGTAAACCAGCATTCCCATCTCGGCATCGTTCTCTTTGGCGCCTGAGCTGCGCGTAATTGATCGCAGCGAGTCAACGACAACCAACGCCCCGGGGTTGTTCTTGATGTCGCTCAGAAGCTGATCTAGTTGCTCTTCGGTCAACCGGAACCGCTGCGACCACAACAACCGGGGGTGTTCATACAGCCCTGCGGCTTCAAGCATGTCCGCAGTGTCACCAGCCGATTGGTCGTCAGTGATGAGGATGACCACTGTCTCCGCCGTATCGACAGGCTTGAAGCCCATGAAGTCGCATCCCGTGAGCACCGACTTCGCTGCCGCAATGGCCTTGCGCGTCTTCCCTACCTTTGGTCGACCAACAGCTGCGGTCAGATCGCGCTTGGGTATGGCACCTGCAATGACCCACTCCACCTTCGGTTTTGCCATCGCCTTGCGCTCGATATCCGACAACGCCCGATAGCTGTTTCCGGCGCGGACGTCTTGGGCCTCCATCACCAGCGAGGCAACTTCCGCTGGCTGGATCAGCCCCCTCAGGTCAATCCTTTTAAGAGCATCCCTCAGGAATATGTTCCGGCGAAGTGTGTTCCGCTCACAGCGCACAACCAAACGGACGTAGCGCTTGAACGTCTCATACCGCCAGCTAGGCGATGAGGGTCGTTGCCAACAAAAGTCGTTTTGGGCAATACCGGAGGAGTCGTCTCCTGCCCTTCTCCGACCACCCCAATTCGGTCGCCAGCGCCAGTGTCCCTCGTCTTCAGCCCACTTTGCGATTGCTCGCCGCAGGGCCGACTGACTGAGTTGTCCGATACCTACCTGATCCGGCCCTGCGAAGTGGCGCTCTAGACAGACGTCGAACCCTTCGTAGCCACACCAGTCGCTGTTGCGGCAATAGACCTCGAACAGTTCGATTGGGTCTTGGTCTACCCGGTATCCAAGCGACTCGATCATCCCCTTGGATTCCTGAAGGGACCGCGCGATGTCATAGGCCGATTTTGCGCGTACCCCCTCTTTATCTCCGCGATGGATTTGGTCGTACGTCGCACGGCTGAGCCCAAGGCGTAGAGGTACCGGCAGCGTCAGTTCGTCCGGCCCTGGGTACTCACCGGGTTTCGCTGGCTCCCCTTCTTCTGCCCTAAACAGGCCACCATCGTCTTTGGCGGCCTTAGCTTTGACCGTAATTTCGGGGCACAGGCTCAGGATCTCTGACGCTTCGTACCAACGACCATCGGCGGCGTAGATGGTGCTCCTCAGCCGTGTACCGGGATGGATACCACCCGCTAACCGCATCGGCTGCGCAGGGCTCTCCATCTTTGAATCGAGCTTGACGCCCGGCGTGGCCTGCCGAATTGCCTCCTGTAACCGCTTCAACGCCACGATCCCTTCATCCAATGGCAGCGGTGTCTTCAGCCGCCACCAAAAGTGCAGCGACTTACCGCCGGTGAACAGAACCAACGTCGGTGGTGGCAGCCCTGCTCGACGCCACGTCTCGAACTGCGCCTCAAGGCTCATCCCCGCATCGTCGATCTCGTATTTCAGAAATCGGACTTCGGTGATCTCTTTGCGTTTGTCGTAGGCAGTTCCTCCTCGCTCAGGCACAAAGCCAAAGCTGTCGACTCCAGCCCGAAATTCAGCGGCAACAGCCTCATAGAACCGGTCGACCTGCAGGGTCGCCCAGTCGTACCCGTCCCCTGCGTTCTTCCGCGGGTAGTGGCGCATGTTGAGCCTGTCGCCGTCCTTCCACCACCGGCACAGAATTACCGGTTCATCACGCGGCAATCCCAGGATGTCGAGCATGCGCTCGGCCTGCTCCACGTCGATCACTTCCCGCTCCTGGCGCTTCGTTGCAACGCGCGCCAAGAGCATTTCTTCGATTGTTTGTGGCACTCAAACCTCCAGCGCAGCGAGGAGGTGGTCGACGTCTGCCTGCAGCTTCAACCGGCGCTCATGATCAGCCTGCGCTGTTGCATAGAGACCACATAGCCAAGTGCGACCGCGTCCCCAGTAGTCAGGACCATCGAAGAGCGCCGTCGCCATGACATCAATGGCAAAGAAGGTGGGTTTATCGGTGATAACTCCAAAGATCAGCTTGTGGGCACCCTTCCGGATATCCAGCGGCAGGGCCATCAGGCTTAATTTACGAGCCCTGAAATCAGCCGCCTCCCACTCTCTCTTGGTCTCATCTGGGTCCTCTTCCCACGACTCACAGACATGTGCCTCGATGAGATGTCGCCAATCGTCCCAAGTCCTTGTGCAGTCATCTCCTTCTTCCATGAACTGGTCCTGAACGCTCTGGAGATCGACCTCGGGAAGGATCGGGTCGAGCTTGTCGATCCCATGTAGCGAAAGTGCGCGCGCCAGGATCTGTTCCCTGGCTTCTGAAGCTGTTGACAGGTTAAAATTCATGGGTCTAAGGATCGTTGGGTTGGTCCCGCCGCCTTTGGAAAGCCGCCTTTGCACAGGCGGCTTTCCTGTTTTCAGATTCCTGAACGCGAATAACCCTGCGCGCTTGCCCACTCCTCGCAGGCGAACCGAATCAATGTCGACTCGGTAACGCCTTCGACCATGGCCGCAGACTTCAAGAAGACAGCAAGTGTCTTCGGAAATCTGGCGTGAAGCATCGTGTTTAACGGCGCTCCTCGGTATTCCATCTGGGCAAATTCACGCAGGGTCATCGCAACAGCAAAACTGGCAGCGTCGCACATAGTCTAAACGTAAAAATTGAATTTGCAGGCAAAAACCAATATTGAGTCCTTACTATTTCTCTACTGTGTAACAGTAATTGAGGCAGGCTGAATCCATTTTATGTACCAATTTGCTGGCCATCAGCACAACTCCGTGGCATCGAAGTCGAAGATCTCCGGGAAGGTCTGCTGCATTGCCGTGAGGATCGACCGTTGGATTTGGGCAAACTCGTACGGGTCTTCTGCGCACTCGAGTGCTGCGATAGCGGCGGCTGCCTTCGCAATCTCCAAGATGCGGTCATGCTCGGTGGTTGCTTCTAAGCCCTGATTGCTTGGGAACACCATCAGCCCACCTCATGCCGCAGAGCTTGTGCATCCTGCAGGGCAAATTCGCTGTGGTATTGCCAGCCCTTTGCACCCTTGCGGATGCTTTGGCTTCGAAAACGGCCGCCGGTGCGCCATGCACCCAGCGTCCTGGTACTAACGCCAAGCATCGGGGCGAGTTCCCTGGGCTGAAGCCAAGTCTTAGTCCGACAGGGCGTCAATGCGATCAGCTGGCGTACATCAGCGGCAAGCTGCTGAACTTCAGCGATTAGAAGGGGAAGATCCTTCTGAGGGTGGGAGTCAAAGTCGGTAGGGGTCACTCATCAAAAAGGGGGATCGGTGTTCTCCGATGACACGGTTGGAACCGCTACATCGCCCTTTTTGGTGAGGTTGGACCTCTTGTAAAAAACTTAAAGGCCTCTTCCGGTGTTGTCAAGCAAATTCCAGCAGCCCAGGAAAAGCAGGCTCAGCCTAGGCTCAGAGTTTCCAACTAGGCTCAAAAATCCTTGCAGTAACAGACTTAGCCTGTGGTCTTGAAAACCAGCGAAGTGAAAGCTTCCGCGGGTTCGAATCCCGCCCTCTCCGTTCCAATGACATCAGTCCTGAAGGTGGCTGTATGGGCGAA
Organism: Cyanobium usitatum str. Tous; assembly: GCF_963920485.1. Lineage (NCBI taxonomy): Bacteria > Bacillati > Cyanobacteriota > Cyanophyceae > Synechococcales > Prochlorococcaceae > Cyanobium > Cyanobium usitatum. Next base: position 1,453,993 of record NZ_OY986431.1, read on the forward strand.
TGACTACAGCAGGCTCCGCGCTGGCGCGGTTCAGCTCCCTTTCGAGGTTTGCTATTCGCTTCTCCCTTAGACAGTATTTGCAGCCGCCGGTGGTTTGGAGGTGCTTCTCAGGGGTTATTAAAATCTCTTTGACTGGATGGCAATTGCAGCGAATCTTGATTGGACTTTTGTAGCTCCTGTAAAGGATGGCTGCGTAGTCGTATTGATCGCCAAAACGGGATCGGGCCCTAGCCAAAAACAGTTCACGACTGATTGGGTTCCCCATCTCCAGGCCAGATCTGATCAGTGAAGTTGCGGCATATTACGTAGGCTGATGCTCCAGGCTGATTCGCCGGCCCAGAACGTCACGTTGCGTGATGCGGTTCAAAAGATATGGGTTTAGCCCCCTTGATCCCATCTTTTCTAGGCTGCCCCTGAGCGCCACGAAGGGAGTGGTGATCAGGCAGGGAGCAATCCCTGCTTTTTTATGGCTTACAAATACCTGTGGTGCGAATCTGGGAGCTACCAACCCAGCCCGGCTGTTCATGGCCCCAGAGAGTCCCCAGCGTCCCCCCTGGCTGAACTGGTTGTTTCTATTGGCGTTCCTGTGGAGCTCCTACCAGCTGGCTGGCCTCTGGTTTGCGCGCCTACACGGCTAGGGATATTGGTTGGGCACGAAGAACTGCTCATTGCGGGGCGGACGAGCGGTGCCCTTGGGTGGCTTGCGGGGCGGCAGCTTGATCGCTGGTGGTGTCATGTCTTCGTAGGGGATCTTGCTGAGCAGGTGGTGAATGCAATTGAGGCGGGCGCGGCGTTTGTCGTCTGCCTCAACGGTGAACCAGGGCGCTTCGGGGATGTTGGTGTGGGCAAACATCAGATCTTTAGCGGCTGAAAAGCTCTCCCACTTGTTGCGGGCCTCCAGGTCCATCGGACTGAGCTTCCAGCGGCGGGTGGGATCGTCGATACGGGCCTGGAAGCGGCTTTCCTGCTCCGCATCGCTCACTGAAAACCAGTACTTGAGCAGCACGATTCCAGAGCGCACCACCATTCGCTCAAACTCCGGGCAGCTCTGCAGAAACTCCTCCACCTGATCTGCACTGCAGAAGCCCATTACCGATTCCACCCCAGCCCTGTTGTACCAGCTGCGATCAAATACGACGATCTCCCCTGCTGAAGGGAAGTGTTCTACGTAGCGCTGGAAATACCACTGGGTTTTCTGTTGATCAGAGGGGGTGCCCAAGGCCACCACCCGGCAGCCGCGGGGGTTGAGCGGTTCGGTAATTCGTTTAATCGTGCCGCCCTTACCGGCCGCATCCCTGCCCTCAAACAGCACGATCAGCCGAAAGCCCGAGGCCTTCAGCCAGTACTGCATTTTTACCAGCTCCACCTGCAGCCGGGTGAGCTCCTTCTCGTAAACCTTGCGATCTAGCCGGCCCCCATTGCTGGCCAGATCCTCCAGCAACGGCGATGGGTAGTAGCGATCGCTGAGGGGCCCAAAATTGGGTGGCTGGGGCTGGCTCGAGTTGCTGGCTTTATCGGTTTTTTTGTGTTTTCCCATTGCTGAGAGTCTCCAGAACTAGTTGCGGCGGCTGGGCTGGGGCCATAGAGCTCGCACCAGGCGGATGATCCCCGCAACCACTAAGCCAATGGCCGCAATGGCAGCCAGCACCAGCAGCACCACCGCCAGCAATTGCACCAGTCCCCAAAGCGCCTGCTGCACCCCGCCGATCAGATTTGCTAAGGCGGTGCTCAGCACCAAAAAGGTGTCAAAGCGCTCCGGCAACTGCAGCAAGGCCAGCATCAGCCCAACGCCAGCACCGCCGAGCAGCAGGGCGATAGCGGCCTGACGCCAGCGGGCCGGGCGGTGGCGGCGGCGAAATACCCGTCGTGTCGATGCGCCGGTGGCGGGCAATTGCAGGGCGCGGCGACGGGGGGAGGTCATACCTCGAGGACGTAACCAGCACCGCGCATCCAGCGCTCGAATTCCATCAGCACCAACTCGTTGGGGCAGTCGATCAAGGAGAGATCTGCCACGGTGCAATCCCCCTGGCCGCCGTGATGGAGGGAGAGGCGGAAGTCGTCACCGCTGAGCCCGCAAACCTCCGGATCACTGCGCACAACCACATCGAGGCAGGCTCCAAGCCGAGCTACCCGTATTCGCAATTCCGACCAGGTCAGCGCCGCCATGGACCCAATTCATACTCGCTCAGCGATACCCAAGTGTGGCCAGCTAGCGGGCTACGTCAATAGCTGCTATTTGGGCTGGGCGGCAGCTGGACGCTGGACAGGCTCAGGCCCGGGCTTGGGTTCTGGTAGCAGCAGCCCTAGCCCAGAGGCCACGGCCACAGCTAGCAGCCCTGCCACTGGCGCTGCAAGGCGCTGGGCAAGGGGGCGGCGCTCCAGCAGCTCCCGGCCCTTGAGGGGCATGGGCTCCGGTAGCTCCAAGGGCAACTGCAGCCGAGAATCGAGGCGCAATTGATCCAGCACCCGCACCAGATCGGCCAGCTCGGCATCGTCGAGATTGAGCTGCAGGGGGGGCGTATCCGGCTGGCTACTGCGCAGCAGCAGGCCATGGCCGCCCTCGGGCCCCGGACCTATCTCCACGGGCTCGGGGTCGGCGCCAAAGCGACGCGGCACACCACTGATCAGGTAGCGGGCGTAGGGCAGCACCACCTGGATCAGGGCTAGCAGGTGCTCCTTGCGGCCCTCAAGCTCGGGGCGACCGGCCCAGGCCAAACTCCAGCCCGTGATGATGCCGAGGTTCTGGCCGCTCTGGCCGACCGACACATCCGGAAGACCCTCCACCTTGAGGCGGCAGCTGAGTTGATCGAACTGCAGTACTTGCTTCATGGCAGGTTCAGGGGCTGGGTCATGGCTGGGCATCCAGCAGGCTGGCGCGCAGCCGTTCAAAACCGCCCACACCAGCGCCCAGGGCCAGGGCCTGGATCAGCAGCCGCGACTGGCGGGCACCCGCCTCGGGATCGAGCAACAGTTGCACGCCACCCCGGCGGAGGTTCATGCGCTGGCGCACCAGATCGGCTAAGCGAGTGCGGAATAGGTTCCAGCGCTCGCTGAGCACTTCCGGTGGCTCGGCGCTGGAGAGCAGGCCGCGCACCAGGGGATAGAGGCGGTCTGCCAAGGCGCAAAGAATGCGGATCAGGGCGTCGGTTTCAGCTGGCTCAAGACCCTCGCGGCGAGTGTTGCGGCGCAGGGGGTTGGTGCAGCGGCGTTTCCACAGTTCCACCCGGTTGGGGAAGAGGGTGGTGAAGCCCATCTGCTCGCTCATCCACACCATTGCCTCACCGCCGTTGAGGTCGAGGGCCTCGGCGCTGAGCAACAGCAGGTCGAGGCGTTCGAGGCCGCGGCGGGGAAGCCGGGGGGCCGATTCAGGAGCGAATGAATCCAGGGGCATGGCTGCGATGATGCCAGTAAGTGCACCCAACCGTCACGTTCATGGCCCCAGACCTGCGGGAATTCGTGCGCGATGTGCCTGATTTTCCCAAGCCCGGCATCCTGTTTCGCGACCTGACGCCGCTGATGCGCGACCCGGACGGCTGGCAGGAGGTGATCCGTCAGCTGAGCGCAGTGTGCGAGCGGCTGCAGCCAGACCTGATCGTGGGCATTGAGGCGCGGGGCTTCATCGTGGGCACAGCCCTTGCCACCGCCGTGCGATTGGGTTTTGTGCCAGTGCGCAAGCCCGGCAAGCTGCCCGGGGAAGTGACGGGAGTGGATTACGCCCTCGAATACGGCAGCGACCGGCTGGAAATCCACAGCGATGCCCTGGCCGATGGCTCCAAGGTGCTGATCATTGACGATCTGCTGGCCACCGGCGGCACCGCGGCGGCCTGCGCCGAGCTGGTGGCTGCAGCCGGTGGTGAGCTGTGCGGCTTCGGCTTCGTGGCCGAACTGGCGGCCCTAGAAGGTCGCCGCAAGCTGCCTGAAGATCAGCCCGTGGAATCGCTGATCATCTACTCCTGAGCCTGCCAACTCAGCAGGGCATCGAACTGCTCCAGGCTGATCAGCCCGAAGCGCCAGAGCACCACCGGCAGGGGGGCCTGCTCCTGCTGGGCCTGGCGCAATCCCAGGGCCAGGGCGCTCTCACTGAGGCCAAATTGATGGCGCAGCAGACGCAGCAGCGCCGCGGAAGGTGGCGGCTGGGAACTGGTGCTGATCACCATGCTGGCGGCCCCGGATAGCCCATGCTGATCAGCGCCTAAGCAGCTGGCAAGGGCCATCGGTCATGGCGGACAGGCTGAGTTTGCGCAGGGGAGCAAGCTTGGCCAGCAGCAGCAGGGTCAGGTGGCGCAGGGGCAGCAGCAGGGGCGAGCGATTCGAGAAAAACCGCACCAGCAGATCGGTAGCCAGCAGGGTGAGCAGCAAATCCGGCCACCGGCGCCTTGCATAGGCCGCCGGTAAGCGGTTCACAGCCAGCCGCCCGGTCGCTACCCGCCGGGCCAGGCGATGCAGGGTGGCCACATCGCGCCAGCAGAGGTTTAGCCCCTGGCCGCCCACTGGATGGCAGCGGTGACCGCTCTCCCCCACCAGCACCGTTTGGCCGCGGTGCAGGCGCCGGGCCAGCAGCAGGGCCACCGGGAAGGCGCGCGGATCGTCGAGCAGGGCATCGGGCTGCAACTGGTCTGGCAGGGCACCGGCCAGGGCATCAAGGAAGGCTGAATCGCCGAGGCTTTCAAGCTGGCGGCAGCGCTGGGCTGGGGCACTCCAAACCAGCTGGAATAAGCCATCGCCTAGGGGCAACACCGCAAAGGGTCCCTCGGGCCGCAGCAGCTCCCAGGCCTGGTCGTCGGCGCTGCCGCGAAGTTGCACCAAGGTGGTGAGGCAGTTTTGGCGGTACGCAAACTGGAAAACGCCGATGCCGAGGGCCTCGCGACTGGGGGAGTGGGGCCCGTCGGCCGCCACGATCAGGTCGTGCGGCGGCCGATCACCTGGAGTCAAAGGCGGCGGAGTGCCCAACTCCAAGGTGATGGCGGGATGGGCGCTCAGGCGCTCCAGCAGCAGGGTCATCAGCGGCCGGTGCTGGCCCACCCAGCCCACAGCCGCCCCTGATGCCGCCGCCCGCCGCGAGCCCAGATCCGCCAAGCAGAAAGGCACCTGGCGCTGGGTGGCCAGATCAAGTAGCTGCAGGGAGCGGAAGGGCACCAGCACCGCCTGCACAGCTGGCCACAGCCCCAACTGCTCCAGCAGGCGCTGGCTGGAATGGGTGAAGGCGTAGGCGCGGCTGCGCTCGAGCAGCACGGCAGCGGGCAGGGGATCGCTGATCTGCACTTGCCAGCCAGCGTCCGCCAGGGCAAGGGCCGTTAGGGCACCGGTGGGGCCCGCCCCATTCACCAAGGCCCTCAGAACCGGTTTGGACTCGACCATGGCGATGGCGGATCAGCCCGGGGATCGGGCACAAAAAAGCCGCAGCCATAGAGCTGCGGCAATTGGTGTAGCAAAGGCTCAGGCCGGGGCGAGAGCCGGAAGATCAGCCGATGCCAAGCAGGCCGCGGGTGAAGGACTCACCACCCAGGGCGAATTCAGTCGCAAGCAGGGCGATGAAGCCGAGCATGGCCATACGACCATTGAGTTTTTCGGCGCGCTCGTGGAAGCCCCAGCCGCTTTCAGTTGACACAACTTCCATGCGGGGCTCGGTGGCGAAGGCATTGAGACGGCCGCCGTCTTCGGTGGTAACGGTGGCGCCGCGAATAGTGGCAGCTTCGATCGAAGGGGTGGTCTGAGTCATGGATGCCTGACGTGAACTTGCGAGAAGTGTAACGCAATATTGCAGCTTGTTACTGCAGCTCCAGGTAAATGCTCTGCCTGGCTCAGCGGAACCGCTTCAGGCAGAGCTCCTCAAAGGCCGGTCGCAGCAGGAAGGGGTATTCGCCAACCCAAAGCTTGAGCTGGGGCAGCCAGGCGTCGCTGATCGCGCCTACCTGAGAAAAATCCTTGCGCTCGCTCAGCACCAACACCCGCACAACCATGCCGGCACGAATCTGCTGGTGCTTTTTTTCAAAGGGGAAGCGCACCTTGCCGAGATAGCCCTCCTCGTCCTCAAGCTCGAGGGTGAGCCAGGTGCGGCGGTTTTCCACCAGCTCCAGGCGGCCGTCGTTGTTGGCCTGTTCGCGGCGCTCCTCCACGATTTCGCGGGTGTAGAGATCGGCGATCTGGCCTTCAAACATGGCTGCAGCCGGATAGCGGCGCAGGGTGGAATTTTTCTGGCCCGCCTCGAGGATCGGTCCCCAGAGCAGGTAGAGGGCAAACACAAAGCCCACCACCAGGAATACCGGGCCGAACTGGCTGGAGAACAGCAGGGTTTGGCTGATTAACAGGGCAATCACCGCGCCGATCACCGAGATCAGCACCCGCTGCAGCACCTTGCGGGGATTGCCGGTGCAGGCGTTGAACTGGGGGCCGGTGGCCACCGCTGGGATCAGGCGCAGCAGCTCGCCGGGGCGCAGGGGAAGCAGCATCAGATCAGCCGCTCCAAGCCGTACACCAGGCCAGCCAGCTGGCGCACCTTGCGCACGGTGAGCAGCACGCCGGGCATGTAGGCGGAGCGCTCGATCGTGTCGTGGCGCAGGGTGTAGGTCTCGCCGGGAGCACCAAACATCACCTCTTGGTGGGCCACCAGCCCCGGCAAGCGAATCGAGTGCAGGCGCAGCCCGCTGTCGCGCTGGCCGCCGCGGCAGCCCGCCAGGGTTTCGTGCTCTTGCACCTGCTGGGGGTTGAAGGATTTACCCAGCTCCTCGATCAACTCGGCGGTTTTGATGCAGGTGCCGCTGGGGGCATCGGCCTTGCGGTTGTGGTGCAATTCGGTGAGCTCGGCGAAGTCGTAGAAGCGGGCGGCGGCGGCGGCGGCCTGCTGCAGCAGCACCATGCCAACTGAAAAATTGGGGATCACGGCACCGCCCACACCCGCCTTCTCGGCGAAGCCGGCCAGATCAGCCAACTGCCCGGGTGAGAGGCCCGTGGTGCCGATCACCGGGTGCACGCCGTAGGCGATCGCGGCGCGGGTGTGCTCGTAGACCACCGAGGGGTGGGTGAAATCCACCAGCACCGCTGCCCCGCCCTGCCGTGCCGCCTGGCTGGCTTGGCATAGGGCCCCTTCGAAGTCGCTGGTGATCGCCAGCTCCAATTCGCCTAGGCCGAGCTCCAAGCCCAGATCAGCACCCTCTTTGTCGGGGGTGGTGTCGATGGCGGCCACCAGGGTGCAATCAGGAGCCGCAAGCACGGCCCGCACCACCTCGGCGCCCATGCGGCCCAGGGCACCGGCCACCACCACGGGGATGGGTGCCCCAGAGGCCGGATCGGGTGCAGGAGCCATGGTGATCGTGAAGCGCTGGCAGCGAGCCTATGCGGCGCGCGCAGGGGCGCGCAGCCTGGCGAGCAGGGACTCGAGATCCACCGCATCACACTGCTCGGCTGCCAGGAAGCGCTCGGCGTAGCTGCGCCAAACACCAGCTTCAAGAAACAGCTCCAGCAGCTCGATATCGAGGTGGCGCTCGCCGGCCATGGTCACCAGGATCGCCAGGGCCACCGACAAGGACTTGCCGCTCTTGTAGGGCCGGTCGGCTGCGGTGAGGGCTTCGAACACATCGGCGATCGCCATCATCCGGGCCAGGGGACTCATCTGATCAGCGGTAAGTCCGCGGGGGTAGCCCCGGCCGTCGGTGGTTTCGTGGTGGCCGCCAGCGATTTCTGGCACTGCCGCCAGGTGGGCAGGAAAGGGCAGGGAGGCCAGCATCCGAATCGTCTGGATGATGTGCTCGTTGATCTTGTAGCGCTCCTCGCCACTGAGGGTGCCGCGACTGATCGCCAGGTTGTGCAGCTCGCCACGGTTGTAGAGCAACTCGGGCTCGGCCATGGTGATGCCCCAGGGGTTATCTGCCGGCAGCTGCTGCTGGGGCAGGCGCTCGATGCGGTGGTGGAGCCGGTCAGCCAGCAGGGGCTCGCCCACCGGCAGGGGCTGCTGGGGCTCCCGCTGGCGGCGGCGCAACTCTTCGGCGCTAACGCCAGCGCGGTCGTCGAGGGTGCGGCGCCACTGGCGGCTGGCGATGGCTTGGAGACGCTCGATCCGCTCGGGAGCCATGAATTCGCCGCCCAGGTTGCACTCCGCCACAAAGGCAAATTCGGCATCGAGCTCGGCCCAGATGCGCTCCAGCTCAGCCTGCAGGGCCTGCCGATCAGCACCGGCAGCGATGGCTCGCCAGGCGTCGGTTTCAGCGGCGCTCTTAAGCAGCTCGAAGCGCATCCGCACCTCGTGGATGCGGTCGTAGATGGTTTCCAGCTTGGTGGCCTTGTCGACCACGTATTCGGGGGTGGTCACTTTGCCGCAGTCGTGCAGCCAGGAGGCCAGGTGCAGGGCCTCCCAGTCGGTTTCCGAGAGCTGGAAGCTGGCGTAGGGGCCGCTGCGGGCTTCACAAGCAGCGGTGGCCAGCAGCTGGGCCAGCTCAGGCACCCGGGCGCAGTGGCCGCCGGTGTAATGGCTCTTTGCGTCAATCGCATCAGCGAGCAGCTGAATAAAGGCCTCAAACAGGGCCTTCTGGGCGGCGATCAGGCTGCGGGTCTCCAGGGCCACCGCCGCATTGCCAGATAGGGCCTGGCAGAAGGCCACCCGGGCTGGTTCTGGGGGGGTCTCAAAGTGCAGCACCAGCTCGCCCAAGGGCTCGCCGCGCCTGCTGAGCAGGGGCAGGTGCAACTGCTCCCCAGCACCCGCCGCCGTGGCGCCAACCAGCTCGCCGCGCTCAAGGCGCCGATCAGGAGGCATCACCAAGCTGGCGCCGCGGGCATCGCTGGCCTGCAGCGATTCCTCTAGAAGCCTTTCCAGCAGCCGATCTACGTCATCTTCTGCCGCCAGCAGGGAGGAGATATCGAGGAAGCGGCGGATCGTGCCACGCATGGCATCGAAGGTGAGGGCCAGCTCATCCACCTCGACGATGCGGGAGCGGCCACCCGGCTCGCCTTCGAGCTGGAAAGCCCGGATCGCCTGGGCCTGGCGGGCCAGGCGCCGCAGGCTGGTTGAGAGGCGGCGCGAGAGCAGCAGCACCGCCGGCACGGTGAGCAGCAGCACCAGCATGGTCGCCACACCGCCCTCCTTAGCCAAGCGCCGCGCATCGGCAAGCAGCTCCCTTTCGGGCATAGCCATCAGTAAAAAGGTGTTGCCGCCCTTTAGTGGCGAGGGCAGGGCAACCACCGCACCACGCCAGCCCTGTCCAGCCGCATCGAAGTGGCTGAATCCGAGGGAACGGTCCATGGGCTTTGGTTTGAGCAGCGCCTGCTTCAGCTGGGGCGCGAGGGCAGCCAGGGCTGGTATGCCCAACTGGGTCAGGGTTGGGATCGCTGCAGTCCCCCCCGCGGCTTCTTGGTAGAAATTGCCCATGCCCTCCATGGCTGGGGTGGCCACCACCAAGCCCTGAGGGGTAACGATCGCCAGCTGGGTGCCAGGAGTGATGCGGTAGTTGCTCAACAACTCGCCAATGTTGGTAAGCGGAAAGGCAACCCCAACGGCGCCACCGTCAGCCGTTGCCAGGGACAAGGTGACACCAACCTCCCCCCCGAAGACAAATCGGTGCAGCGGGGCCATGACGGGTCCCTTGCTGGCCAGGGCAAGACGCACCCAGGGGCGTTCCTTGAGGTCGAAGCCCGGTGGCGGGGAGAAGGGCTCGGAGCTCAGCTGCCGCAGGGTTGCGTCAAAGACGATTCGGCGCCCCATTCGCTTGCCCGGATCAATGCCCTGCACCACCAGACCCCCTTTGGGCTCTTTAGCCCGGGCCACCAGAAATAGATGCCCACCCCGATCCGCCACCATGTAGGCGGAATTGGCGGGAGTTTCGGCCAGGGCCTTGGCAAAGCTGGGCAGCAGGTCCAACCGTTGTTCGAAGTTGAGCCCGTCGGCCAGATCTTCGATTCGCTCTAGCTCGAGCACGGCCTTGGACGGGTCGATGGCCCCTCTGATCTGGGCCCGAAGCTGCCCCACCATCGCCCGCAGCGTCTGTTCGCTGGCGCTGGAGAGAACCTGCTCGGTGCGGCGCACCCCAAGAGCACTCACCAGCAAACCAGTAGCGCAAACCAAGGGCAGAAACAGGGCCACCAAAGCGGTGGTGAGGCTCAGCCGGGGTAGAAGCTTTGACATGGCCCTTCGTAGCAGGGCGCCAGACCTCGCATGAAGGCTGATACGTCCGTAGATTCGCCCATAACCCTTCATCCGCGCGCATGTTCACGCAGGTTCGCTCCACCAACCGCCGCGTTACGCCCGGCGACGTGAACGGCCGTGCCGTGATGAAGGCCGTTTATGTGGTGCTCGAACCCCAGTACCAAAACGCCCTTACCCAGGCCGCCAACTCGCTCAATGCCCAGAACGGCCCCCTGGCGATCGAGCTGAGCGGCTACCTGATTGAGGAATTGCGCGACCCCCAGAACTACGCCGATTTCCAGGCTGATGTGGCCGCGGCGGATGTTTTTATCGCCTCACTGATCTTCATTGAAGATCTGGCCCAGAAGGTGGTGGAAGCAGTGGCGCCTCACCGCGACCGGCTCAAGGCAGCAGTGGTGTTTCCCTCCATGCCGGAGGTGATGCGGCTCAACAAGCTCGGCACCTTCTCGATGGCCCAGCTGGGCCAGAGCAAGAGCGCCATTGCCAGCTTCATGAAAAAGCGCAAGGAGGCGGGCGGCGCCGGCTTCCAAGACGCGATGTTGAAGTTGCTCAATACCTTGCCCACGGTTCTGAAATACCTGCCGGTGGAAAAGGCGCAGGACGCCCGCTCCTTCATGCTGAGCTTCCAGTATTGGCTGGGTGGCACCCCAGACAATCTCAGAAATTTTCTGTTGATGCTGGCCGACAAGTACGTCTTCCCCCGGGGCGGCTCCGGAGACGGGGTAGACCGCGCTGCGGTGGTTGTGGCCGAGCCCGAGGTGTTCCCAGACCTGGGCATTTGGCACCCGCTGGCACCGGGGATGTTTGAAGATCTCAAGGAATATTTGAATTGGAATTCAAGCCGCGGCGATCTCAGTGAGCAGGCCCGCAATGGCCCGGTGATTGGTCTAGTGCTGCAGCGCAGCCACATCGTCACCGGCGATGAAGCTCACTATGTGGCGATCATCCAGGAACTGGAATATCGCGGCGCCACCGTGATTCCGGTGTTCTGCGGCGGGCTCGATTTCACCAAACCGGTGAATGCCTTCTTCTACGACCCACTCAACCCCGACTTCCCATTGGTGGATGGGGTGGTGTCACTGACGGGCTTTGCCCTGGTGGGTGGTCCGGCCCGGCAGGACCACCCCAAGGCGATTGAGGTGCTCAAAAAGCTGAATCGCCCCTACATGGTGGCGTTGCCATTGGTGTTTCAAACCACCCAGGAGTGGGAGGAGAGCGATCTAGGTCTGCACCCGGTGCAGGTGGCCCTGCAGATCGCCATCCCCGAACTAGACGGTGCCATTGAGCCAATCGTGCTTAGCGGCCGCGACGACGCCACCGGCAAAGCCCACACCCTGCAAGACCGGGTTGAGGCGATCGCCGAGCGCGCAATCCGCTGGGCCTCCTTGCGGATCAAGCCCCGGGCTGAAAAGAAGCTGGCGATCACCGTGTTCAGCTTCCCCCCTGATAAGGGCAACGTCGGCACGGCGGCCTACCTGGATGTATTTGGCTCGATCTTCCGGGTGCTGGAGGAGATGAAGGCCAAGGGCTACGACGTGCAGAACATGCCGCGCGATTCCAAGGCGCTGATGGAGGCGGTGATCAACGACCCTGAAGCTCTTCAGGGTGCACCGGAGCTGGCGATCGCCCACCGCATGAGCGTGGAGGAATACGAGCGCCTCACCCCCTATTCCGAGCGGCTGGAAGAAAACTGGGGCAAGCCCCCCGGCAACCTGAACAGCGACGGCACCAACCTGCTGATCTACGGCCGCCACTTCGGCAACTTGTTTGTGGGGGTGCAGCCCACCTTCGGCTACGAGGGCGATCCGATGCGGCTGCTCTATTCCCGCAGCGCCAGCCCCCACCACGGCTTTGCCGCCTACTACACCTATTTAGAGAAGGTGTGGCAGGCCGATGCGGTGCTGCACTTCGGCACCCACGGCTCGCTCGAATTCATGCCTGGCAAGCAGATGGGCATGAGCGAAACCTGCTACCCCGATTCCCTGATCGGCGCCCTACCGAATCTTTATTACTACGCCGCCAACAACCCTTCAGAAGCCACCATCGCCAAGCGGCGCGGCTACGCCTCCACGATCAGCTACCTCACCCCGCCGGCTGAAAATGCCGGCCTCTATCGGGGCCTCAAGGAGCTGGGCGAGCTGGTGGGCAGCTACCAGCAGCTGCGCGAGGGCAGCCGGGGCGTGCAGATCGTCAACGCGATCGTGGAAACGGCGCGTCAGTGCAACCTCGATAAAGACGTGGTGCTGCCTGATGCCGATGCCTCGGAGATCGGCCTCGACGGCCGCGATGGCGTGGTGGGAGCGGTGTACCGCCAACTGATGGAGATCGAAAGCCGGCTGCTGCCCTGCGGCCTGCACACGATCGGCAAGCCACCTACAGCCGAGGAGGCAATTGCCACCCTGGTGAATATCGCGGCGCTCGAGCGCGAGGAAGATGGCCTGCGCTCCCTGCCGGGCCTGCTGGCCGAGAGCCGGGGCCGCACGATTGCCGACATCTACAAGGGCAACGACGACGGTGTGCTCGTCGATGTGGAGCTCAACCGCACGATTACGGAGGTGTGTCGCGCGGCGGTGGGCGCCATGGTCAAGGCCGTAACCGGCGCCGATGGCCGGGTCACCCTGCGCCAAAACTTCGCCTGGTTGTTTGCCCTGCTGGAGAAATTCGGCTTCCAACTGCCCAGCCCCTGGCTGAGTGCCTGCCGCTCGGCTGGCTTCCCAGGGGTGGATCAGGCCGAACTCGACAAGTTGTTTGGCTACCTGCGCTTCTGCCTTGAGCAGATCTGCGCCGATATGGAAATGCAGAGCCTGCTCAAGGCCCTCGATGGCGAATACGTGCTGCCCGGCCCCGGCGGCGACCCGATCCGCAACCCGGGCGTGCTGCCCAGCGGTAAGAACATCCACGCCCTTGACCCCCAGTCGATCCCTACCCGCGCCGCAATTGCTGCCGCCAAGGTGGTGGTAGATCGGCTAATCGAGCGCCAGAAGGCCGAGCAGGGCGCCTGGCCCGAAACCATCGCCTGCGTGCTCTGGGGCACCGACAACATCAAGACCTACGGCGAGTCGCTGGCCCAGATCCTCTGGTTTATCGGCGTGCGGCCGGTGGCCGATTCCCTGGGTCGGGTGAACAAGCTCGAGCTCATTTCCCTTGAGGAGCTGGGCCGGCCCCGCATCGATGTGGTGGTGAATTGCAGCGGCGTATTCCGCGACCTATTTATCAACCAGATGGGCTTGATTGATCAGGGCGTCAAGATGGCAGCGGAGGCCGATGAGCCGCTGGATATGAACTTCGTGCGTCGCCACGCCCTTGAGCAGGCGGGAGCCCAGGGCGTGTCCCTGCGCGATGCGGCGACGCGGGTGTTTTCCAATGCCAGCGGCAGCTACAGCTCAAACGTAAACCTGGCGGTGGAAAACAGCACCTGGGAGGAGGAGAATGAACTGCAGGAGATGTATCTCTCACGCAAGACATTTGCCTTCAATGCCGACAACCCAGGTGAGATGAATCAAAACCGCGAAGTGTTCGAATCAGCGATGAAAACCGCTGATGTCACCTTCCAGAACTTGGATTCGGCCGAGATCTCGCTCACCGATGTGAGCCACTACTTCGATTCAGACCCCACCAAGCTGATCGCCGGCCTGCGCGACGATGGCAAGGCACCTGCAAGTTATATCGCCGATACCACCACGGCCAACGCCCAAGTGCGCTCCTTGAGCGAAACCATTCGCCTCGATTCGCGCACCAAACTGCTCAACCCCAAGTGGTATGAGGGCATGCTGAATTCCGGCTACGAGGGCGTGAGAGAGGTGGCCAAACGGCTCAACTTCACCCTGGGCTGGAGCGCCACCAGTGGCTCAGTAGATAACTTCGTGTATGAGGAGGCAAACGACACCTTCATCAATGATCCAGAGATGCGCAAGCGGCTGATGGAGCTCAACCCCCACAGTTTCCGCCGCATCGTGGGCACCCTGCTGGAAGTAAACGGCCGCGGCTACTGGGAAACGAGCGATGAAAACATCGCCCAGCTGCAGGAGATCTACCAGGAGATTGAAGATCGGATTGAGGGCGTTACGGAGGGGTGATCACTCCTCTCCCATCTCCTGCTCCAGTTGGCTGCGCAAGGCCCCAATTTGATCCAGGATGACTGTGCGATCAGCCGTGAGTGGAAACGGACCCACTTCATAGCGGGCTTCCACCGCATAGGGCTGGAGGCTGAGCAGGGCGGGATCCAGTTCCATTCCCGCCAACAGGGACAGCTCCTGAAGCATGTGGGAGAACGGAGGGCGCTGATCATCGAGGACGATGCGAGCCTTGAGCAGCTTCTCCACGGCCTGCTGGGCGGTGAAACTCCACTCCTCATCCGGGTAGGCCGCATCGAGGTTCAGCCTCAGGGCCCGCAGGTGACGATCCACCAAGGCCATCAACACCCGAGCATCCTCCTGGGGTGTTGTGGCTGCACCACCAACATCCGGCCGTGGCGAGCCGCCTCACTGATCACATGCCAGCGGGACCCCGCCAGCCGGGAGGCATCGGCCGAACCGCTCACCACTAGATCCACCGACAGGGGCAGGTGCTGGAGGGGCCGAAAATGGCGCCACCAGCTCGCCACCTTGGCCTCCCCCTTGAGATGGGGCATTCGCTCCACCACCAGCAGATCTAGATCCGACTCTGGCCTGGCCTGGCCCGTGGCGCGGGAGCCGAACACCACCAGCGCCTGCACGGAGGGATCTGCGCCAATCTCTCGCAGGGCTGCCTCCAACCGCTCCGCCACGTCGCCCTCGAGCCCTGGGCCGAGATCGGGCAGAGTGAAAGGCTGGGGAGTGGTCCAGTCGGCGAGAGCGAGGCTGGTCATGGGGCCATTCTGACGGCAGTCAGCCGCTGCGGATCAACACAATGGTTACTACCATTGATGGATACCACCAGGAAGCAGGACATGGATACAGCACGACTATTTCAATCAGGCCGCAGCCAGGCGGTGCGGCTGCCCAAGGCCTACCGCTTCGGCGGCAGCGAAGTGGTGGTGAAGCATTTCGGCAACGGGGTGTTGCTGCTGCCGATGGACGACCCCTGGCAGACCCTGGAAGCCGGACTGGACGCCTTTGAGCCTGGTTTTGAACTCAGCCGAGAGCAACCCGCGCAGCAGGAACGCTTAGCCATCCAGCCATGATTCTGCTGGACACCAACATCTGCATCTACATCATCAATGCCAAGCCGCCGGCTGTGCTGCAGCGGTTCAGGAATTACCGCATGGGCGAAGTCGGTGTCTGCACAGTTGTGGCCGCCGAACTCGCCTTTGGGGTGGCCAAGAGTGGCTCACCCCGAAACCGACACGCCCTGGAACTTTTTCTGGCACCACTGACAGTGCTGCCCTTCGATGAAGCAGCCGTGTGGGCCTATGGAACCTTGAGAGCGGAGCTCGAACACCAAGGAAAGCAAATCGGCGCCCTCGACACCATGATCGCGGCCCATGCCCTCAGCCAGCAGGCGACGCTGGTTACCAACAACACCTCCGAATTTGCGCGGGTTCCGGGCCTCCGGCTCGACAACTGGGTGGATGCGCCTTAAGAGTTTCAAAGGCGGATCACCGCAAACGGATTGCGCACGGTCACGGTGCCGTAGGTGTGGCCATCGGTCATGTCTTCCGACAGAACGAGATCGCAACCGGATTGCTGGGCAGCGGCCAGGATCGCGGCATCCCAGTAGGACAGCGGATAGGCCTGATGCAAGGCGAGGGCGCCATCCAATACGGCAGCATCAATGGGCTGGACGGTGAAGCGCTGCCAACTCTTGATCAGAGCCGCTGCATCTGTGAGCGAGAGACGATCAGGCCGCGTGGCCCGGGTGGCCTGCACGTAGAACTCCTGCAGCACCTGCACGGAGAGTGTCCAATCGTCTTCCGCGAGTAGGTAGCGAGCCAGCTCGCGTTTCGGCGCCTCCGCGGGGGTGGCGCTCACGGCATAGAGCAACACATTGGTGTCGAGAAAACAGCCGGCTGTCATGCAAGCCGGTCGTGCAGGCGGCTGCGCGGCTGGCGATCCGCGGCGGAAAGGCCTTGGCCCTGCTGGTCGAGACGGCGAAACAGCTCGTCCTGGGCCAGGCGGCGGGGATCCACGTCCGAAACACTGGCAGGCTCCGCCGCGAGAGACACGAGATAGTCGCGCACCAGCGCCGAAACCGAGGTGCCATGACGCGCGGCATGGATGCGGGCCTGCCGGTGAACCTCCTCTGCCACAGAGACTGTGATATTTTTCATCGTTCCACAGTATCGCAGCACCCAGGGCCCATACGCCTGATGGACGCACGGAAGTAAGGCGGTAAAAATACAAAGTCCATCGAGCGCCCAGGCCATGGCCTCCGAACTGGCAACGCTGACCTCAAAAGGACAGGTGACGGTGCCCAAAACGGTGCGTGATGCGCTTGGGCTACGGCAGGGTGACACCTTGCAGTGGGATCTGGAGGAAGGCGTGGAGGCGAACCTGCAGGAATGGAACAGCCATGCGGATGAGGAGGCCTTTGCCGATCTCTGAGATGCAGTCCTTGGGGGCATTCCGTGTGGTGCGGGTGCCGTTTCCGTTCAGTGAGCGGCTGGCGATGAAACGACGACCGGCCGCACCTGGAGCTACTTCAACATGAAGCCCACACCACGCACAGTCTGAATCAAAGGAGCAAGATCAGGCCGCTCTAGCTTCTTGCGCAGGTAGCGGATGTAGACATCGAGCAGGTTGTCATCGCCCACCCAGGAGTCGCCCCAGACGGCCAAAAGGATGTCCTGGCGGGAGAGCACCTGCTCGCGATGCTGGAGCAGATGGAGAAGCAGGTCGTATTCCTTGACGGTGAGCTTGATCGGGGTGGCGGCGCGCGATACCTGGCGGGTGTCGGTGTTGACCGTGAGGTCGCGATAGTGCAACTCGGTGCCATCTACATGGTTGAGCCCCATGCGGCTGCGGCGTATTAAGGCACGCAGCCGAGCTACCAGCTCCTCAATTGCAAAGGGGCGCGATAAGACATCATCAGCGCCGGCCTCAAGAGCAGCTACGCGGGAGCTGTAGTGATCAAGAGATAGGAGCAACAGCAGGGGAATGGCATTAGCTGCGGCGCGCAGTTGGCGGGTAAAGACGAGCGCGGCGCTATCAGGCAGAGCATCGCTGATCAAAAGCATCTGCGGCGCGGCGACCTCGAGCTGCTGCTGGGCGGCATCAGTGCTGGCTACGGCGCTGATGGCAAAGCCATGGACCTGGAGATGCTTGGTGAGCAGATCAGAGGAGCGGGTATCCGGATCAACCAGCAGCAGACGGGCAGTGGGAGGCACAAACAACCGTTGGGAGGTCAGCCTAAGGCGGCCGACCCATCATCACTAAAGGACTCCGAACTGAACAGGGTCTCGAAGTGATAGTCCATGGCGGCCATCACCTCAGCGGGGTCGGCATTACCAGCCGCATCAAAACTGACGTCGAAATCGGCAAGGTCTTCGTGCTGTTCAGCAAGGTCGTGGGCAATGTTGTTGAGCACATCCTGCTGAATGAGCTGGTAGGCATCAGCTGAGAGCTGCTGCTCTTCGAGGTAAGAACTAACAACCTGATCGAGCTCATAAACAAGCTCAGCCGGGCGAGCCTCTTGAGCCGCAAGATCTGGCGAGGATCGCACGGCTTCGAAGAAGGTTTCGATCAAGCCGGCGATTACATCACCGGCTACAAATGAGGCATCCGTATCAGCCATGGCTCAAACGGCGTAGGAGAAGTCGTCTACCACGTCGGTGGCCATACCAATGCCGTCGCTGGCATCATCGGGCAGGAGCGCATCAACCTCGTCGAGCGCGGCTAAGGCATCGGCGGTGGGCTCAATCGCTGCCGGATCAGCAGCCATGTCTGCCGCAGCCGGCACCTCGGTGAGTGCTAGCTCCTGCTGGTACTCGGCGATCGCCTGATCGGTGACTGCGTTCTCACCGACGTACTGCTCCACTAGGTCGGCCACGCTGGCAACTTCGGCCTCAACCAGTTGCTCGTCTGGGACGGCGACATCCTGGATGAAGGTGTCCACGGGTTGCCCGGTAGCTGCGGGGCCTGAAACCTGGGCTTGAGCGGAACTCACGGCGAAGGCCACATCTTCGGCAAGACCGGTGCTTCCATCCTCGTAGGTGACTTCCATTTGGCCATAGACCAGCACATCACCATCAGCGGCCGCGTAGGTGGTGCTGTCAGCGTTGTAAGAGAGGCCGATGCTGGTGATGCCCCAATCCGCCATGTAGGCGAATTCACCCTCATCCTGAACACCATCGACATTCAGATCCTGCCAGACGCCGAAGTACGACCAGGCTGTGTCGCTGGCATCAAGGACGCCATCCTTCACGCCATTGGCATCGGCGTCAAAGTAGGCGGCGAGGGCCTCCATATCAGTTGCCACATCGGAGCGATCCCCCCAAAGGGCGAAGACATACTCCTTCGCCTCTGTGATTAGCCCATCACCATTATAGTCATAGGCGAGAAGACCATCCTCGGGCCCAACCCAAGAAACGTTAAACAAGCCAAGGGCAGACTGATTAAAAACAGCTTGCTCCAAAGATAAATAGCTGACACCATCCCCGCCGAGATCAATGGCAATGGGAGTAACAGAAGGGAGCGCCACTGAAAGGGAGAGCGTACTAGAAGCGGTGTCGCCATCACCGTCCTTAACGGTGTAACTTAGGACTTGATTCAGATCAGCCGTGAGCGGCACAGGTGGCGTGTATAGATAAGATCCTGTATCCATGTCCACCTTGAAAACAGCACCTTGAGGAGTTGCGATCGTCCACTCATTGGTAACCGTATTAAAAGTGCCTGAAGTGCCTGAAGTGCCAGAACTGGATCCAGAAACAGCAGAGACATCAGTTGACTGATCCCAGCTGAAGGTGACGCCATTGACGACAACAGACTGAACCCACCCACCATCAGCACCAGTGGCTGCCGTAACGCCATCAAGGAGTGTGCCTACTAGCGGAGGAGCAGCAATTGTATTAGAGAGAGTGGCATCAAGCTGACTCAGGTTGGTAACAACAATTGCAGGGGTATTGGTGCCAGCGCCAGTACCATCGTAAGCAATAGGATCTAGCTTCGAGGCACTCACTCCAGAGCCAAGGCCAATGGAATAAGCCTTGATATCAAAGTTCTCAAGGAAGCCAATCCAATCATCCTCTTCAGAGTAACTGATGCCATCTCCACCACCAAGATTATTATCACTAGTCCCGTATGTCGGCAAGCTAGAATTCGAAAGATCATTTTCGTTCGGCTCACCATCGGACAGGAAGTAAAGAATATTCTGCCCATCAGCAAAACGACCTGTGTCAGATATAAAGGCTCTCCAGGCCTCATTGAGAGCGTCATCATAGTTAGTACTTCCTCTGGCACTTAGGCCGCCAACAAATGTCTTTGCAGCACTGGGGTCTTGCCAAATAGCCTGAGGATTAGAAGCGGTAGAGCTAAAAGTAATGACGTTAACCTTTACATCCCCAAAAGCATCATAACCATCGATAAGCTTGCCAACCGCTTGCTTCATCAAGGCGAGGCGAGAAAGACCCGATACACCAGACGGGTCATTCATGCTCCCCGAAATGTCAAGAATAAGCGTTAGGTTTGTTGGCTGGGCTGACGACTGTCCACTGTTTGTTGCAGGATTGGCGACAGGCGTATCATCATCAACCGTGATCAGCAACTGGTTAGCCGCAGCAGAAATACTGTCGCCATCAGAGTCAGTAGCCCTGAGGATCCCTCCAAGCGCTATTGGCAGGTCATTTTCATTTTGCCCAACCGGATGGTCTAAGGACTTAAGCAGAGAAAATGTATAATCGCCATCAGCCTCAACCTTCAAGGTAAAAACATTAGGTCCGCTAATGCCAGCTCTGGCAGAAAGAGTGTCCCCAGCAATGCTGTAGACGAGTGAAACGCCACCGGATGTCAATGCTGGCAGCACAGTGGTATCGGTATTGAAGCCATAGGTCAAGGGTCCATCGGCCCCACTCTTGAAGAGTGTAGAAACATTCCCATTAACAGTAGTTACTTGACCAGATACATCCCCAGTCCCCCCAGGCAATCCACCACTCAGTCCATCCTCATCGACCGTGGCAGTGACAGAACCAACTGCCAGTGACGGAACGTCATCGATGACTTGAATGTCAAGAGATGCAGTATCCGAGTCGCCATCGGTGTCTGTCACCGTAACCGTCAAGCTCTCCGTAAGACCATTCTCACCCGCTCCTGCACTATGAGTCGCATTATCATTCAAAACATAGCTGTAAGTGAATGTGCCCCCAGTGATTTGACCACTACCGGAAGTTGTTGGCGTAAATCCAGTAATTAAAAGAGTTCCATACGCAGCCGTGGAAACCAACGGCGAGCCACCCACAAATGACCCACCTGCGATCAACGAGGTGCTCCCGATAGAAACTGATCCAACACCATCTAGCGCCGTGAATGAAAAGGATCCAGTTTTCGTCAATGCCGCATCACTTGGAGAAGATCCGCTAGGAAGATCATCTTCATCAATCAGAATCTCTGGAGCGGCGCCATCAAGGCCAGTCAGAGTGACGTCGTCGTCAGCATTGATCGTCAGGCTGAGCGTGCTGGAAGCAGAATCACCGTCATTGTCGGTGATTGTATAAGTAACAACTTCAGTAATATCGCCAGAAAGGGAAGCTGGAGGGGTATAGACGTAAGCACCGGTATCCATGTCCACTTTGAGAGTGGCTCCCTCAGGCGTAGTCACCGTCCATTCATAGGTATCGGTATTAAAGGATCCAGAACTGACGCCAGACACGGAGGGCGCGTCTGTCGGCTGATCCCAAGTATAGGTTACTCCTCCGACAACAATTGATTGAATCCAGCCTTCGTCAGCACCCGTTGAGGCAGTTGAACCATCAATCAACGTACCAACAAGTGCGGGAGCCTCAATAGTTGAAGACAACGTAGCGTCGAGCTGATTTAGATCAGTAACAATAATGGCATCAGTATTTGAACCACTACCATTCCCGTCATAGGCAATAGGATTGAGCTGTGTGGCACTCACCCCAGTCCCAAGGCCTATGGCAAAGGCCTTGATATCAAAGTTGCGAAGAAAACCAGCCCAATCCGCTTCTTCAGAAGCATCAATGCCATTGCCACCGCCGAGATCATTATCGTCAGTGCCGTATGTCGGGGAAGCAGGTGAAGATGACAGAGTGCTGACATTGGGAACACCATCAGACAGGAAGTAAAGTATGTTTTGGCCATCATCAAAACGGCCACTGTCGCCTACAAATGCCTTCCAAGCCGTATTCAGCGCATCATCGTAGTTCGTAAACCCTCCATCCCTTAGGGTGGCTATATAGCTCTTGGCATCAGAAGGATCCTGCCAGGCAGCCTGGGGGTTCAAAGCTGTAGTGCTAAAGGTAATGACGTTAACCTTTACATCCCCAAATGCAGCATAATCATCAATCAGCTGATTAACGGTCTGCTTCATCAAGGCGAGGCGGGTCAGCCCGGAGACACCCGAAGCACTCCCCATGCTGCCAGAGATATCGAGGATCAGCGTTAAGTTGGTTGGAAGTGATTGAGCATTGCCGATTTTAATTGCTGGATTTGCTATTGGAGTATCATCATCAACCGTGATTTGGAACGATGTTGCGTTGCCACTTACGTTATCTCCATCGGCATCCGTGGCCTGCACGAGGTTCCCCAAGTTAAGCACCATGTCAGCCAAGTTCTCCGTATTGTCTCCGGCAAGCCCATCTTCAGTGAGATGATCAAGCTGATCCTTAAGAGTGAAGGTATACGCGCCAGTATTCTCATTAAGGGTGATTACAAATACTTGATTAGCCCCACCATCAGTTGTGGCTGTGAGTGTCTGAATTCCAGTGCCGACTCCTGATACGGAATAGGCCAGAGACTGACCGTTCGACTTCAATGTTCCATCTTCAGTACCCGTCGCCGTAACAGTTCCGGACGCATTGAGGCTATAGGTCAATGGTTGGTCAGCTCCGCTTTGGAACAAAGCTGCTATCGATCCAATCGCTGTGACAACTTCGCCAGATACATCATTAATGCCGCCAGCTATGCCATCACCGAAGCCAACAGGCGCTGCGAGTTCAACGACACCATCTTCATCGACAATCCCCGATACGACAGCATCAGTGATGCTCGGACCGTCGTCCGCAAAAGCAAACTGACCGCTGATTGTCCCTGACGTCACCGTCTGCTCGACAAAATCTCCGTCCGCATCCGTCGTCTTAACAGTCCCGCTGATCGCAAGATTGATCGCGCTCAGATCAACCACCTGATCGCTATAAACACCGTCATAGTCCGGGCCGGATCCTCCATCTTCCCCAGGGGCCGCATGATCCAAATTCAGAAGCTGCGTCTGTGTCACCGCTCCCGTTGGTCCATCAATCGTCACCGTGAACACCGTGGGACCTACATCGCCAGCCTTGCCCGTCAGGCTCAGGCCATCCGCTGACAGAAACAGCAGCACTGGTGTTCCGTTCGACGTCAGACCAGAAGACACTCCCGTGATATTCCCGGCTGTCAGTCCACTTGTCGTCGATACAAACTTGAACCCCGATGCAGCAACAGTTCCGGCACCATCCGCACCATAATCTGCCGTGATCGATGCCTCGAATGCTGCCTTCACATCGAAGTCAGCTACTCCAACACCATCTACATTATCTGTCCCTGGAATTACATCATCATTGCCACCTTCTGCTCCGCCATCAGAGGTCAGCAGCGACAAACCGCTCAGATCCACTGCAGCTGGAATTACCTCTGCAGGACCATCATCAGCAAAAACAAACTGGCCGCTGATTGTCCCTGACGTCACCGTCTGCTCGACAAAATCTCCGTCCGCATCCGTCGTCTTAACAGTCCCGCTGATCGCAAGATTGATCGCGCTCAGATCAACCACCTGATCGCTATAAACACCGTCATAGTCCGGGCCGGATCCTCCATCTTCCCCAGGGGCCGCATGATCCAAATTCAGAAGCTGCGTCTGTGTCACCGCTCCCGTTGGTCCATCAATCGTCACCGTGAACACCGTGGGACCTACATCGCCAGCCTTGCCCGTCAGGCTCAGGCCATCCGCTGACAGAAACAGCAGCACTGGTGTTCCGTTCGACGTCAGACCAGAAGACACTCCCGTGATATTCCCGGCTGTCAGTCCACTTGTCGTCGATACAAACTTGAACCCCGATGCAGCAACAGTTCCGGCACCATCCGCACCATAATCTGCCGTGATCGATGCCTCGAATGCTGCCTTCACATCGAAGTCAGCTACTCCAGCACCATCTACATTATCTGTCCCTGGAATTACATCATCATTGCCACCTTCTGCTCCGCCATCAGAGGTCAGCAGCGACAAACCGCTCAGATCCACTGCAGCTGGAATTACCTCTGCAGGACCATCATCAGCAAAAACAAACTGGCCGCTGATTGTCCCTGACGTCACCGTCTGCTCGACAAAATCTCCGTCCGCATCCGTCGTCTTAACAGTCCCGCTGATCGCAAGATTGATCGCGCTCAGATCAACCACCTGATCGCTATAAACACCGTCATAGTCCGGGCCGGATCCTCCATCTTCCCCAGGGGCCGCATGATCCAAATTCAGAAGCTGCGTCTGTGTCACCGCTCCCGTTGGTCCATCAATCGTCACCGTGAACACCGTGGGACCTACATCGCCAGCCTTGCCCGTCAGGCTCAGGCCATCCGCTGACAGAAACAGCAGCACTGGTGTTCCGTTCGACGTCAGACCAGAAGACACTCCCGTGATATTCCCGGCTGTCAGTCCACTTGTCGTCGATACAAACTTGAACCCCGATGCAGCAACAGTTCCGGCACCATCCGCACCATAATCTGCCGTGATCGATGCCTCGAATGCTGCCTTCACATCGAAGTCAGCTACTCCAGCACCATCTACATTATCTGTCCCTGGAATTACATCATCATTGCCACCTTCTGCTCCGCCATCAGAGGTCAGCAGCGACAAACCGCTCAGATCCACTGCAGCTGGAATTACCTCTGCAGGACCATCATCAGCAAAAACAAACTGGCCGCTGATTGTCCCTGACGTCACCGTCTGCTCGACAAAATCTCCGTCCGCATCCGTCGTCTTAACAGTCCCGCTGATCGCAAGATTGATCGCGCTCAGATCAACCACCTGATCGCTATAAACACCGTCATAGTCCGGGCCGGATCCTCCATCTTCCCCAGGGGCCGCATGATCCAAATTCAGAAGCTGCGTCTGTGTCACCGCTCCCGTTGGTCCATCAATCGTCACCGTGAACACCGTGGGACCTACATCGCCAGCCTTGCCCGTCAGGCTCAGGCCATCCGCTGACAGAAACAGCAGCACTGGTGTTCCGTTCGACGTCAGACCAGAAGACACTCCCGTGATATTCCCGGCTGTCAGTCCACTTGTCGTCGATACAAACTTGAACCCCGATGCAGCAACAGTTCCGGCACCATCCGCACCATAATCTGCCGTGATCGATGCCTCGAATGCTGCCTTCACATCGAAGTCAGCTACTCCAACACCATCTACATTATCTGTCCCTGGAATTACATCATCATTGCCACCTTCTGCTCCGCCATCAGAGGTCAGCAGCGACAAACCGCTCAGATCCACTGCAGCTGGAATTACCTCTGCAGGACCATCATCAGCAAAAACAAACTGGCCGCTGATTGTCCCTGACGTCACCGTCTGCTCGACAAAATCTCCGTCCGCATCCGTCGTCTTAACAGTCCCGCTGATCGCAAGATTGATCGCGCTCAGATCAACCACCTGATCGCTATAAACACCGTCATAGTCCGGGCCGGATCCTCCATCTTCCCCAGGGGCCGCATGATCCAAATTCAGAAGCTGCGTCTGTGTCACCGCTCCCGTTGGTCCATCAATCGTCACCGTGAACACCGTGGGACCTACATCGCCAGCCTTGCCCGTCAGGCTCAGGCCATCCGCTGACAGAAACAGCAGCACTGGTGTTCCGTTCGACGTCAGACCAGAAGACACTCCCGTGATATTCCCGGCTGTCAGTCCACTTGTCGTCGATACAAACTTGAACCCCGATGCAGCAACAGTTCCGGCACCATCCGCACCATAATCTGCCGTGATCGATGCCTCGAATGCTGCCTTCACATCGAAGTCAGCTACTCCAACACCATCTACATTATCTGTCCCTGGAATTACATCATCATTGCCACCTTCTGCTCCGCCATCAGAGGTCAGCAGCGACAAACCGCTCAGATCCACTGCAGCTGGAATTACCTCTGCAGGACCATCATCAGCAAAAACAAACTGGCCGCTGATTGTCCCTGACGTCACCGTCTGCTCGACAAAATCTCCGTCCGCATCCGTCGTCTTAACAGTCCCGCTGATCGCAAGATTGATCGCGCTCAGATCAACCACCTGATCGCTATAAACACCGTCATAGTCCGGGCCGGATCCTCCATCTTCCCCAGGGGCCGCATGATCCAAATTCAGAAGCTGCGTCTGTGTCACCGCTCCCGTTGGTCCATCAATCGTCACCGTGAACACCGTGGGACCTACATCGCCAGCCTTGCCCGTCAGGCTCAGGCCATCCGCTGACAGAAACAGCAGCACTGGTGTTCCGTTCGACGTCAGACCAGAAGACACTCCCGTGATATTCCCGGCTGTCAGTCCACTTGTCGTCGATACAAACTTGAACCCCGATGCAGCAACAGTTCCGGCACCATCCGCACCATAATCTGCCGTGATCGATGCCTCGAATGCTGCCTTCACATCGAAGTCAGCTACTCCAGCACCATCTACATTATCTGTCCCTGGAATTACATCATCATTGCCACCTTCTGCTCCGCCATCAGAGGTCAGCAGCGACAAACCGCTCAGATCCACTGCAGCTGGAATTACCTCTGCAGGACCATCATCAGCAAAAACAAACTGACCGCTGATTGTCCCTGACGTCACCGTCTGCTCGACAAAATCTCCGTCCGCATCCGTCGTCTTAACAGTCCCGCTGATCGCAAGATTGATCGCGCTCAGATCAACCACCTGATCGCTATAAACACCGTCATAGTCCGGGCCGGATCCTCCATCTTCCCCAGGGGCCGCATGATCCAAATTCAGAAGCTGCGTCTGTGTCACCGCTCCCGTTGGTCCATCAATCGTCACCGTGAACACCGTGGGACCTACATCGCCAGCCTTGCCCGTCAGGCTCAGGCCATCCGCTGACAGAAACAGCAGCACTGGTGTTCCGTTCGACGTCAGACCAGAAGACACTCCCGTGATATTCCCGGCTGTCAGTCCACTTGTCGTCGATACAAACTTGAACCCCGATGCAGCAACAGTTCCGGCACCATCCGCACCATAATCTGCCGTGATCGATGCCTCGAATGCTGCCTTCACATCGAAGTCAGCTACTCCAACACCATCTACATTATCTGTCCCTGGAATTACATCATCATTGCCACCTTCTGCTCCGCCATCAGAGGTCAGCAGCGACAAACCGCTCAGATCCACTGCAGCTGGAATTACCTCTGCAGGACCATCATCAGCAAAAACAAACTGGCCGCTGATTGTCCCTGACGTCACCGTCTGCTCGACAAAATCTCCGTCCGCATCCGTCGTCTTAACAGTCCCGCTGATCGCAAGATTGATCGCGCTCAGATCAACCACCTGATCGCTATAAACACCGTCATAGTCCGGGCCGGATCCTCCATCTTCCCCAGGGGCCGCATGATCCAAATTCAGAAGCTGCGTCTGTGTCACCGCTCCCGTTGGTCCATCAATCGTCACCGTGAACACCGTGGGACCTACATCGCCAGCCTTGCCCGTCAGGCTCAGGCCATCCGCTGACAGAAACAGCAGCACTGGTGTTCCGTTCGACGTCAGACCAGAAGACACTCCCGTGATATTCCCGGCTGTCAGTCCACTTGTCGTCGATACAAACTTGAACCCCGATGCAGCAACAGTTCCGGCACCATCCGCACCATAATCTGCCGTGATCGATGCCTCGAATGCTGCCTTCACATCGAAGTCAGCTACTCCAACACCATCTACATTATCTGTCCCTGGAATTACATCATCATTGCCACCTTCTGCTCCGCCATCAGAGGTCAGCAGCGACAAACCGCTCAGATCCACTGCAGCTGGAATTACCTCTGCAGGACCATCATCAGCAAAAACAAACTGGCCGCTGATTGTCCCTGACGTCACCGTCTGCTCGACAAAATCTCCGTCCGCATCCGTCGTCTTAACAGTCCCGCTGATCGCAAGATTGATCGCGCTCAGATCAACCACCTGATCGCTATAAACACCGTCATAGTCCGGGCCGGATCCTCCATCTTCCCCAGGGGCCGCATGATCCAAATTCAGAAGCTGCGTCTGTGTCACCGCTCCCGTTGGTCCATCAATCGTCACCGTGAACACCGTGGGACCTACATCGCCAGCCTTGCCCGTCAGGCTCAGGCCATCCGCTGACAGAAACAGCAGCACTGGTGTTCCGTTCGACGTCAGACCAGAAGACACTCCCGTGATATTCCCGGCTGTCAGTCCACTTGTCGTCGATACAAACTTGAACCCCGATGCAGCAACAGTTCCGGCACCATCCGCACCATAATCTGCCGTGATCGATGCCTCGAATGCTGCCTTCACATCGAAGTCAGCTACTCCAACACCATCTACATTATCTGTCCCTGGAATTACATCATCATTGCCACCTTCTGCTCCGCCATCAGAGGTCAGCAGCGACAAACCGCTCAGATCCACTGCAGCTGGAATTACCTCTGCAGGACCATCATCAGCAAAAACAAACTGGCCGCTGATTGTCCCTGACGTCACCGTCTGCTCGACAAAATCTCCGTCCGCATCCGTCGTCTTAACAGTCCCGCTGATCGCAAGATTGATCGCGCTCAGATCAACCACCTGATCGCTATAAACACCGTCATAGTCCGGGCCGGATCCTCCATCTTCCCCAGGGGCCGCATGATCCAAATTCAGAAGCTGCGTCTGTGTCACCGCTCCCGTTGGTCCATCAATCGTCACCGTGAACACCGTGGGACCTACATCGCCAGCCTTGCCCGTCAGGCTCAGGCCATCCGCTGACAGAAACAGCAGCACTGGTGTTCCGTTCGACGTCAGACCAGAAGACACTCCCGTGATATTCCCGGCTGTCAGTCCACTTGTCGTCGATACAAACTTGAACCCCGATGCAGCAACAGTTCCGGCACCATCCGCACCATAATCTGCCGTGATCGATGCCTCGAATGCTGCCTTCACATCGAAGTCAGCTACTCCAACACCATCTACATTATCTGTCCCTGGAATTACATCATCATTGCCACCTTCTGCTCCGCCATCAGAGGTCAGCAGCGACAAACCGCTCAGATCCACTGCAGCTGGAATTACCTCTGCAGGACCATCATCAGCAAAAACAAACACCCCCTGTCCAATATTCAACGTGCCAGAAGCCTGGTCATCGTCAAAGTCAGTGACCGTCTGCTGAACCTGCAGCAGATCTGCAACTGTGGTTGTGAGGGTGACAGATTCATCGTTGCTCGTCGGATCTGGATGCCAGATCGCTGATAGCTGGGTGAGCGAGAGATCCCCATCCAAATTGATGGTGATCTGGAAATAATCAACGCCACCAACTGAGCCGATCACCGGCGAGGTTGGAGAAGCCTGGGAAAGCAGAATTTCACCACCTTGAGCACCGTTGATGCCGAGGGCAAACAGGCCCGAGGGGATACCGGTGCCATTCAATACCAAAGCATAAGAAACTGATCCAGGGCCATCAGCCCCGAAACCGAACTGGGTACCAGGATCAGCGCTGCTGTCGAAGAACTGGCTGACGTCAACAGACACCGTGTCGAAGCCACCGGCATTCTCGGTTCCACCAGCAGTGCCGATCTCACCGACACTCTCATCCACGATCAGCTGCGGAAGCGCTTCAGTGGAAGCCAACACAAACGGCGTGGCATCCACAATTCGAATGCCGCCAGTAGCGGTGGCAGTAGCACCACCCAGGTCTGCAACGGTCACCGAAATCGGCACAAATGCCGAGTTTTGATCAATATTTGGATTGCCCAGGGGATTGGCGTTGTCCACCGGGCTGGTGAGCGTGAAGCTGAAGCTGATAACCCCGGTGGCTGGATCAAAGCTCTGCAGGGTGACCACACCTTCCGTTTCCGTGTCACCATCTCCCGCTTCCAGAGGGATCTGGAAGGTGGGGCTAAGTGGATCGATTGAGAGCAGCTGGCTGAGCGTGAACAGCTGACCCGCAATCAGCACGGTGGCGATATCGGCGATGCCATCGGGATCGCCAATCACGATCGTGCCCTGAGTGGTAGCGAACTGCGACAGGCCAGCCTCCAGGCCCACTTCCGACACCAAGCCGGGGGGCAGCTGGATCAAAGGATCGCTGCGCAGCTCCTCGTTGAAGTTGTCGTCGTTATTACCTAGATCGCTATCACTATCCGTGGGTGCAGCCGGATTCGACGGCAGAACGAACACGGTGGGAGGGCCGTTGGGTTCTTCAGGGGGAGGCTCAGGTGCAGGAGGTACAGGTGCAGGAGGTACAGGTGCAGGAGGCTCGGGTGCAGGAGGCTCAGGAGCTGGCTCCTCTGCAGCTACGGGGTCTGCAATCTCCTGCAGGGTCGGGGCAAATTGAGCCACGCCCCTTTGGGCGATTACGGGCTCTTCATTCGCCAAGGTGGTTGGCGGTGGCACCAAGGGCACTCCGCCGCTGCCGCCGCCGACGTCGGTTTGAGGCTCGGGAATGTCCTGGCTGACGGCAACCGCTGGAGGCTGACTCTCAGGAGCCATCTCAGTGATGGTGTTATCGGTGCCATCACCGAAGCCAGTGTTGCCACCAGGGTTTTCAGAGCTACCAGCTGGGTTAACGATGCTGGCGTCCTGAACGTTGCCCGCCAGCCGATCCCTGTCCTCATCAAAGGCAGCGCCGTCGGTGAGAATCGTGTTTAGGTCGTCAGCCATGGAACTTGCAGCAATCTCTTGATTCACCCTATGCAGTGCATCCGACTACACCAATGGGAAATCACGGTGTTGTCACCCTGGAGGCGGCCCTGGAGCGGGTACAGGAGGCTAAAAAGCCTCAAATTCGCTGCGGTGCATGGGATTTAAGGTGTCTGAGAACTGGCTGAGAAATTACCCTGAAGACCATTCGGATCCGTCTACTCCAAAGCCAATAGCATTGAGAAGAAGTCGATAACTTGCGACGTGGCGGCACCAACGGCACCGCTGCTATTTGTCTCCGTGGCCTCTTACAACGACCCGGAGCTGCTGCCCACCCTTCACGACGCCTACGCCAAAGCGGCCCACCCCGAGCTGCTGCGCTTCGGGGTGGTCGACCAATGCGTGGAGGATCGATATAAAGCACTGCCCTCATGGAAGGAGCAAATTCGCTACCTCTGGATGCAAGCGCGCGATGCCCGGGGTGTTTGCTTTGCCCGCTCGATCATCCAGGGAATGATGGATGGGGAAGCGTATGTGCTGCAGATTGATTCCCACATGCGATTTGATCCCGAGTGGGATCGCATCCTGATCGATCAGCTCCGCAGAATCGGCGATGGCCGCGCGCTGCTCACCGCCTCGCCCATGCCTTGGACTCCAGAAGCTGGCAACACCCCTATGCCCGCAGGCAAGGTGATCAAGCTTGAACAGCATCCTGATTACCCATTGCGCAACCGGGCATCCCTCCTGCCCAACCCCAGTGGTGAACCCATCCCGGGCCAGCGGCTAGCCGCCGGGTGTTTGTTTGCCGCTGGCCACCTCTACGACGAGGTGCCCTACGACCCCCACCTCTATTTCAACGGGGAAGAGCTGGTGTACGCCCAACGCTTAATGGCCCGGGGCTGGACGATTTATCACCCCGCCGTGCTGCCCGTTTATCACCTCTACAAACAAGCTGACGGGGATCCCAGCCTGGTGCACTGGGGCAAAACCGTGGAGCGCTACTGGGATCACCAGGCGCTGCGCAGCAAGGGCGAGCGACGCATAGCCGAAGCCCAGGCGAATCGCCTGGGCCCGGTGTATTCCCTCCAGCCCGAGGAACGCCCCAGCACCTAGCCACCGCCGTCGTCGGCACCATCCCCTGCGTGGAACACCGCATCCAGGGGCAGATCCATCAGCAGCGAACTGTCGACCTCCTCCTGCTGTTCAAAGGCTGCATCGGCAAGAGCGCTGTCGTCGCCGCCCCCATCCGCGAGGTCATCGAGAGCCTGGTCTTCGGGCAGGTTCACCTCCTGGCTGAGCATCAGCGCCAAGCCCAGATCAGCATCGGCCAAGGCCTCCGGCGGATGGGCCTCGATCTCAGCCTCGAAGGCCTCCACCACAGCTCCCAGATCGGCACGAGCAGCTGAATCCGCAACAGGGTTCTCGGCGATGGTGATCACCACGTCGTCATGGTCGTCCCAGTCGGAACCGATCACCCTCTGGGTGTCCAAATCCAGGGCGGGCACATCGTCATTGATGTCAAACACCAACAACTCCGGCGTGTCTTCTGTGATGGCATCGGCAATGGCCGTGACCTCCACCCGAAACACATCGCCCGTGAGATTCACGCCATCGCGCACGGCCTCCAGCGTCACCACCAGTTGGCCATCCACGAGCTCGCTGGCCACCACATCCAAACCGGGATCCTTGCTGGTCACTGAGAAGGCCCAGTCCTCCGGCTCGGCGGTGGTCACGACCGCGTCGTCGTGCTGGTCGTGCACATCCAGGAACACCTGAATGCGCTGGCCCTCATCGAGCTTGAAGCTGCCCTGGTTGAAGGAGACATCAAACAGGGTGCCTGCCTTCTGGCCCCGCTCAGGGTTTTCCCAAATCTCATCGCCACCGGTCTTATCGCCAGCCTGGGGGGTCTGGTCGATCTTCCAGCGGCCTTCTATGGGTGGATCGGTCGGAGGATCCGTGGGTGGATCGGTAGGCGGATCGGTTGGTGGATCCGTTGGAGGATCGGTAGGCGGATCGGTCGGAGGATCAGTAGGCGGATCCGTTGGGGGATCTGTAGGCGGATCGGTTGGTGGATCCGTTGGAGAATCGGTGGGCGGCTCTGTTGGAGATTCAGTTGGGGGTTCGGTTGGGGGTTCGGTTGGGGGTTCGGTTGGGGGATCCGTGGGCGCCTCAGTTGGAGCTTCTGTCGGCGCCTCAGTGGGGGCCTCGGTGGGAGGTTCCGTTGGGAACTCCGTCGGGGTTAGGGCGTCGGGGAGGGGAAGACCAGTGGCCCCGGCCCCAGCGGAGCCCACAAACGATTCCGTGGCACCAAGGGGTTGAGCCAGGCCGGCGGCGGTGGCCAGCAGGGCATCCGCGCCGCCACCCCCCAGCACCTCAAGACCTCCAACTTCATCCACCGTGGGCAAGGACGTGGTGACCTCCAGCGCAGGAACGTGGCCAACCGGGGCCTCCTCGATCGAGGTGGCCATCACTCCCTCTCCCACCGGGGTATAGCCCTCGGGGTTGGGCACCTGGCCGGCGGGATCCACCTCCAACTCATTGGGAGGGTTGCCCGCCAGGCGGTTTTCATCTTCCTGGGCCTGGGCGGAGGCGTTGGCCTCGTTGATCGGGCCTTGGAACAGAACGGAAACGGTCATCACTCCCCCCATACGTCTCTTAACTGCACACTAAAAAGGCCGCCCGAAGGCGGCCATGGGAAGAACCGAACCCAGCTAGCCGGGTCTCAGCGCGACTCGCGCAAGGCCGAATCGAGGGTGCGGGTGAAAGGCTGGAAGATGTAGCGCAGCACGCTGCGCTGGGGGCCCTTGATATCAGCCACCAGGGGCATACCCACGGCGATCGGATATTTGCGGTTGGCCACATCCACAAACTGACGATCTAGTTGGATGCGGGCCTTAAAGTAGTACTGGCGATCGTCGGGATCTTGCACTGAATTACCGCCGATGCTCAAAACCCGGCCGGGCACCGAGCCATAGATGGTGGAATCGAAGGGTTGCAATTTCACATCTACCTTTTGCCCAGGCCTAACGAAACCGATATCACCCGAGGGCACCCGCACCTCTACATACCTCTGCGTGGTGTTTGGCACCACCGAAAGCACCACTGCACCAGGACCCACGACCGCACCAGGGGCCTTAAAGCGCAAGTCGCTCACTACACCATCCACAGGGGAAATGATCTTGGTGCGCTCCAGCTGGTTGCGCACTTTCTTGATGTTCTCGGCCACCACTGCCTCCTCATTCACCAGTTGGGCAATCTGGGAGTTCTGCTCAAACACCAGGCCCGACTTAACACCGCTGAAATTCGCTTCCGCCTGGCTCAGAGCCTTCAGCGACTCATTACGAGCACCACGCATCTCGGCAAGCTTGGTATCAATGTCGAGCAGGTTGAGGCGCGACGCAGCACCGGAGGCCACCAGGCTCGCCCACATCGCCCGCTGCTCTAAGTAGAGAGCGATCTGATTATTAAGGCCCGTCACCTCGGCGCGCTTCTCAGCCACTATTTCCTTAGAGGCCTTGATCTGGTCACCGGTGTTGTCCAGGCGACTATTGAGCAGGTTTATCTGAGCCTTGCTCACCTTATTGCCGTCCTTGATGCCATCGGTGGGCGGAAGCACCCGCTCGCCACGGATCGCCGCCTGCAGTTGCTGTTGCTGCAGCAGGAGGTTCTTGAGCTGCTGCTCAGTGGCCTCGTACTCACTTCCCACCAATTTCGGATTTAGCTCAAGCATCACCTCGCCCTTACGCACCTCCTCGCCTTCGCTCACATCCACCCGAGACACAATGCCGCCCTCGAGGTGCTGAATCACATTCACCTCGCCCTCGGGAATCACCTCGCCGGAGGCATTCACCACCTGGGTGATGGGGGTGAGCGCAGCCCAGGGGAAGAAAATCAAGGCCGCCGCGCCGAGCACATAGAGGCTGAGCCGCAGGTAGCGGTTGTCGGGTTTTTCCTCCAGCTCCAGGGCCTGGCTAAGCCGGCTGCGGCCCACCAGGGTGATCGCATCAGGGCTATCCATGCCGGGCAGCCGCGATAGCAGGCCGCCAGCGGGCGGCAGGGCCAGGGAGGAGGAATCGGCAGGGTCGGTAGCTGGGGTGGAAGTCATGGCGATGAAGGGGGCGTTGGATCAAAAAAGGGGGAAATCAGGCTGGTGTCTGTTGCATACGCGCTCGCAGCTCCTCAGCCGTGCCCTGGAACGAGGTGACGCCTTTATCAAGTATGCAGAGGCGATCTGCCTTCTCCAGCAGCAACTTGTTGTCGGTGGCCAGGATGATGCTGCGGTCCTGACCGCTGAAGGTGCAACGGCGCAGCGAGGGCAGGGCCTCCAGCACCGCCTGGAACTGATCCGGGGCCAGGCCCTGGCTGATGTCATCGATCAACAGGATCGGCGTGTCCTTGATCAGGGCCTGGGCCAGGGCCATCAACCGGCGCACCCCATTGGGCAGCTGATAGGCAACCTCATCGGTGAGCGGCGTTTCGAAGCCATCCGGCAAGCCATCGAGGAAAGCAAGCAGGCCCAGGCTGGCGCAAATCTGGCGCACCCCAGCCACGGTGGCGTCTGGGTTCATGGCCGTGAGGTTGCTCCAGATCGTGCCGGGCAGCAGCTCGCTCTGGGGCATCAGGTAGGCGATGTTGCGCTGGATCGCCTCGGCGCTGAACTGGCGGTAGTCCTTGCCGTCAAACAGCAGGGTGCCGCTCACCAGCGGATAGAGCTGGTCGACAACCCGCAGCACCGTGCTCTTGCCGCAGCCGGCATTGCCCGTGATTGCCAGCAGTTCGCCCGGCGCCACCGAAAGCGACACCCGGGTGATCACCAGGGCACCCTCGCTGCCCAAACGGCAGGCAGCTGAATCGAGCAGGATCGAGCCGCGCATCCGCGGCGCACCAACTAACGCACCGGCAGAACGATTGCTGCTACGCAGCTTGAAGAATTGATCCAGCTGCCCGTATTGCTTGCGCATCGAATCGAAGCGCAGCAAAGCGTTCATCAGCTGCTGAAACGGCGTAAACACCCTGAACACAAAGAACATGGCGGCAATCAAGTTGCCCATGGCCGCCGGGCCCTGATCGCTCGAATAGGCCATCCAGACGCCAATGGCCAAGGTGAGCACACTCGCGAGCTGGGAGGTGGTGCTAACGAGCACCTGCAGCCGGCCCACCTGGCGGTTGATCGTGAGGCCACTGCTGGTGCTCTGGGCCGACAGGCCCCTAAGCCGCTGCAGCCACACCCACTCCACGTTCGCCAGCTTCACTTCCAGGAAGCGATTCACCAGCTCCTGCTGGGCTTGGGTGATGCCAATGCCCGTGGCCAAATTGAGCTCGGAGGCACCGGTGTAGTAGCGCGAAAGCAGCCACACCAGCAGGCCGCTCAGCACCATCAGCACCAGCGGCACAAACACCAGCGGGCCAGCGATCACGGCGATGGCGCCCAGGTAGATCACCACAAAGGGGAAATCCAGGCAGGCCAGGGCCAGGGGACCCTGCAGGTAGGCCAGCAGGCCGTCAAGATTGCGCAGCCGGTTGGTGAGGCCGTGCTGGCCCAGGGTCTCGATCTGGCGGAAGTCGAGGCCAAATAGCTTCTCCACCAAATTCACTCCCAGCAGGGCATCGAGCCGACCCGATAGTTGGGAGAGCAAGGTGGTGCGCCACTGGCGCAGGATCCAATCCAGCACAAACAGCAGCACCACCCCCAGGAAGATCCAGAAGGTGGAGAGCACGCTGGTGCTCGGGATTGAAACGTTGTAGATCGCCCGGATGTAGAAGGGCAGGGTCATGGCCAGCAGGGCCAGGACAAAGCTGATGCCGTAAAGCACCGAGATCCGGTTGGTGAAGCGGTAGAGGATTTGCTGCAGCAGGGTCACCCGCTCGGTGCTGCCCTTGTCCTGCAGAAACACCAGCTTGCCGCCGGTCGGCAGGCTGTATAGCTCAACGCGGCCATTGACATTGCCGGCCACAAGGTCGCCCTTGCTGGTGCGCGACAGCACGAAGGGCACGTTGTCGGGCCCCACATACAGGGCAGGCAGCCGCTGGGGATTGAGCTGGTTCCAGCTCTCCAGCCCCTCAATGCGGCTGCCGTAGCCAAGCCGCAGCAGCAGGTTGCGGGCATCCACCAGATCCATCTGGCGCGGATCGCTGCCGATCAGCTCAAACAGCTCATCGGGGCGGCCAGTCCACAGCATCTGCTGCAGCAGCAGCCGCACGCAGAAGGCCATCGGCGCTTCGGCGCTGAGGGTTAGATCGCGCAGCAACATGGCGCGGGAAGCAGAAATAGTCATGCGAGCACCTCCCGTCCCAGGGCCGGCATATCGATTTGCTGGTCACTAACCGAACCGAGCACCCGCCCGGCGCCACTGATCAGCACGGTCGTGCGTCCCTTGGTGCGGCCCAGGATGCGTTGCAGGCCGTCGATGAATTCCTTGCCATAGGAGCAATCGCTCAGATCCAGCAGCAGCAGCTGGGGTGAGCTAGCTAAGGCGGTTACCACCTGGAACAGCTGCTGGGCATCGCGGGACAGCCCCGAGGGCACGGAAGTGCCCATCGCCGTGTTGTAGCCCTGGGGCAACCCCCGCACCTTGGTGTCCAAGCCGGTGAGGAAAGCCCAGAACAGGGCTCGGCGCTGGTAGCGGCGCGGCTGATAGCTGGTGATGTTTTGCAGCAGGGTGCCCTCAAAAAACTGGCGCGAGGGATCCACGTAGCTGATGCAGTCGCGCAGGGCATCGCGGTGGTAGCTGGCAACCGGCAGGCCGTTGAGCTGCAAACGAGGATCGGGCTCGATCTGGATCAGGGCCATAAATAGGTGGCGGGCGCTGGCGCCAAATTGCTGGTCGCGCAGCAGGGCCACCGAACCATTGGGAACCACCGCCAAGGGCTGGCCATCGATCGCCAGGCTGAGGGCACCATCGGCGCTCAGGGCCAGTTTTTTGTCGCCCCCTTCAGCTTCCACCGGTGTGGCCATCAGGGCGTCGTATTCATCGCGGGAGTGGGCCAGGCGGCGGTAGCTGTTCCACAGGCCCATGGCCTGCTGCCAGGGGTTGAGAATCTTGCCCGCCAGCAGCAGGGCTGCGGCTAGGGCACCCACCAGCAGCCTTCCCTGGATCACCAGCAGGGCACCCCAGGTGACGATGCCCGCAAAGGTGAGCTGGCTCATGAGTGAACCGAAGGCTTGATATTTGCCGCTGAAGTTGTTGTTCACCATGCGCTGCCAGGCCAGCTCCTCCTGGCGCTGCTCGTTGCCCACCAAAAACTGCCGGCCCAGGCCATTCGACTTAATCAGGTCGATCGAGCCCATCAGCTTGGTTTGGTAGCTGAGCCGCTCCAGCTCCAGCCGGTCGCGCTGCTTGCTGATCCCCTCGTAGTCGCGAGCGAAGGCCAGGGCCCGCAGCAGGTAGATCACGATGGCGATCACGGCCACGATGCCCACGCTGCCCGCAATCAGGAACAGCACCAGCACAAACAGCAGCGAGAACACCAGGTCGATCGCCGTGGTGAGCGACTGCAGGGCACTCTCATCGCGCAGCAGGTTGATGCTGTTAAGCCGCTCCAGGTGGGTGGCGGGCGGAACCCTCAGGTAATCGCTCAGGCGCATCTGGGAGAAGTGCGCCAGCCCCTCAAGGCGCCGCTGGTGCTCTAGCCGGGCGCCGTCACCACCGGTGAAACCGAGCCGGACCGTTTTGAGCCAGCCGCCCAGCACCATCAAAAGCACCACGGCCACCGTCATAACCACCAGGCTCGACATCGAGCCACTCGGTAAAACCGACGTGTAAACGATATTTATGTAGAGAGGGGATGCCAGTTCCAGCAGGTTGATCAGCACCGAGGCGATCAAAATGGGACCAAGCTGATACTTACTCCAATCAACCTCGCCAAGGGACTGGAAAAAGCGGTGGTTCACCAGCTCTTCGATCAGCTCCCTACTGGTGCGCCAGCCATCCTGGATCCAGTTGATCAGCAGGCTTGGGGCCTGCGCCAGGGCATGCCAGAAGGATCGGTGCGGCTCTCTGGCCTCTACGGTATGAGTCAAATCGACGCTGCAATCAGGCCAAAACTAAGTTCACTACGCTCGTTTTGGTCTAATCGTCAGGAAAATCCAGACAATTTCCTAAATTTATTCTGGCAGTAGCCGGCTAGATTGATTTTGAAAGAACTACGCCTCCCCGCGCAGTACCCGTTCAGAGCTGAGCTATGTACCGGTTCCGTCTGAGTTCGGAGCAAGTCCAATTGGAGCTTGTTGCCAATGGCAATAGTGCCCGCCTGCCGTTTCAGGTGATTGGTCCCACTACCGAGGTGGCCTTTCTTGAAGAGCTGATCGAAGAAAGTCTCGGCAGCCTCACCCTCAACCCACGCGAGCTATTTGGCTTCCTGGGCAGCGACCCTTGGGTTATTGAGGCTTTCCAGGCGCCTCTGGTGGTGGAAGGCGATCTCAATGCTGCCGCCAGCACCGACACCAGCTTCAAGCGCCAAACCCTCGGCAACAAGCTGGTACAGGCCGGCGTGCTCGACATCGAAGAGCTGGAGCAGCTGCTAGAGGAGTATCGCCCCTTCGCTGAAACCCAGCGCTTCGGCGAATTCCTACGGCTCAACTTGCAGGTGCCGCCCCAGATGCTGGATCTGCTACTCAACCCCGCCCTGTTCGATGAGCAGGGCTTCAATGAGAAGCGGCTGGGTGAGCGCCTGGTGGAAACGGGTTGCATCACAAGCGAGCAACTTGATCAAGCCCTCGACTTGCAACGCAGCAAGGGCGGCCGGGTCGGTGAATTGCTGGCTGAGCTCGGCTTTATCTCCCCCACCACCGCCCGCTTCTTCTCGCTGGCCAAAGTCAACGAGAAGGGCCAGATCGATTACCAGGCCGGCTAAGCGGGCAAAAGCGCATCGGCCATCCGGGCTACCTGCACGATGGGTCCAACGTCGTGCACTCGCAAGATGCGGGCCCCCTGGGCAATCGCCTTGCTGCACACCGCCGCCGTGCCCCATAGCCGGGCACGGGGCCTGGGCTCGTTCAGCACCGCGCCGATGAAGCGCTTGCGTGAAGGCCCCACCAGTAGGGGAAAGCCTTCCGTCGCCAGGGTGCCTAGGCCCCGGAGCAGATCCAGGTTGTGGTCGGTGTCCTTGGCGAAGCCCAACCCCGGATCCCAGATCAGCTGCAGCGGGCGCACCCCCGCCGCCAGAGCCATTTCAGTGGCAGCCAGCAGGCCAGCCCGCACCTCCGCCACCACATCGCCGTAGTGGGCAAGGGAGTTCATGCTGCGGCTATCGCCGCGGCTGTGCATCAACACCAGGGGGCAGCCGGCAGACGCCACCAAACGCAGCAGGGCCGGATCCCGCCGGCCGCCGCTGACGTCGTTGATCCAGTCGGCGCCCACCGCTAAGGCCGCCTCTGCCACCGCCCCATGGAAGGTGTCGATCGAAAGCAGGGCGCCTGGATGGGCCGCACGAATGGCAGTAAGAGCGGGCAGCAGCCGCTCCAGCTCCCGCTCCGGGCCCACCTCCTCGGCGCCAGGCCTGGTGCTCTGGGCGCCAAGATCCAACACATCGGCTCCCTGGGCCAGCATCCGCCCAGCGGCGCGGACCGCCTGCGCCACGCTGGCGAGGCGGCCGCCGTCGCTGAAGGAGTCGGGGGTGAGGTTCAGCACCCCCATCACTGCGGTGCGCTCGCCCCAGGCAAAACGGGGTTGATCGATCACGGGGGGCCAGTCTCAGGGAGCCAGTCTCAGCGGCCGTAGTTGACGATGCGGGCAAAGCTCACCGGATCGAGGGAAGCCCCACCCACCAAGACGCCGTCGATGTCGCTCTGGGCCATCAGATCGTCGATGGTGGCAGGGTTCACCGAGCCGCCGTATTGAACCGTGACGCCGGGGTTACCCACCCAGCCCCGGATCAGGCCGCAGATGCGGTTGGCCTCCTCAGCGGCGCAGGTCTTGCCGGTGCCAATCGCCCAGATCGGCTCGTAGGCCACCACCACCTGGGTGGGATCCACATCCTCAAGGCCCTGTTCGATCTGGCGGTGGATCACCCGCTCGGTTTCATTGGATTCCCGCTGGTCGAGGCTTTCGCCCACGCACAGGATCGGGATCAAGCCATGGCGTTGGGCATTGCGGGCGCGCAGGTTGATCTGCTCATCGCTTTCGCTGTAGTACTTGCGCGGCTCACTGTGGCCAACGATGGCGTAGCTCACCCCGTGCTCCAGCAGCATCGGCGCCGAGATCATGCCCGTGTAGGCCCCCTGGTCTTCCCAGTGCACGTTTTGCCCAGCAAACTTCACACCAGCACCCTCCAGGTGGCGGCAGAGCGTGGGAATCGAGGTGAAAGGCGGAGCGATCACCACCTCCCGATCGTCTGGGGAGTCGGCAATCAGCGGCCGAAACGTGGCCGCAAAAACCCGCGTCTCAGCGCAGGTCATGTGCATCTTCCAATTACCCGCGATCACGGCCTTACGCATCGGCCCTCTCCAGCACTGTCAGGAAAACCTAATGGGCCGGCGGCCTGGTCCCCATAAACAGCAGCTCACGGCCGTCGATCTCGACCGCATCACCGGGGGCCAACTGACGACCGCGGCGAGTTTCGATGGCGCCATTCACCCGCACATCACCGCGTTGAATGCGCAGCTTGGCTTCACCGCCGGTGCCCGCCAGGCCTTGATATTTGAGGAATTGATCGAGTTTCAAGGGGCGGCTTGGGGGAGCAGCGATAGCGTTAGCGCATGCTTGCACCCGCGCCGGCCGGCTTTCGACAACTCTGGCCGCTGCTGAGACCCCACCGCCGGCGCCTGCTGGCAGGTGGGCTGTGCATGCTGCTCTATGTGGCCTGCTGGCCGCTGCTGGCCTGGCTGGCGGGCCAGCTGATTCCGGCCATCGGCGCTGGCAACTTCCCGGTGGTGCTGCGCACGATCGCCGCGGCCCTGGGGCTGTTTTTGGTGCAGAAGGCGGCCCAGTTCGGCCAGGACACCTTGCTGGCAGGGCCCGCCCTGCGGGTGAGCCAGGAGTTGAGGCGAGGCCTGTTTGCCCGACTGCAACGGCTGGAATTCGGCGCCCTCGAGAAGCTCTCCGCCGGCGACCTCACCTATCGCCTCACTGAAGACGCCGACCGGGTGGGCGAAGTGATCTACAAAACCATCCAAGACACCACCCCCAGCGCCCTGCAGCTGGGGGTGGTGCTCGGCTACATGGTGTGGCTCGATTGGCCCCTAGCCCTGGCCACCCTGCTGCTGGCGCCGGTGGTGGTGCTGCTTGTGAGCAGCTTTGGCGCCCGGGTAATGGCCGCCGCCGAACGCAGCCAGAAGCAGGTGAGCGAGCTGGCGGGCCTGCTGGGCGAAGCGATCGGCGGCCTGCCCCTGGTGCGCGCCTTCGCGGCCGAGCCCTGGCTGCAGCAGCGCTTCGACACCGAAATCGACCTGCACCGCCGGGCCCGCTACCGCACCCTCAAGCTGCTGGCCCTGCAGCACCCGGTGGTGGGCTTTCTGGAAGCTGCCGGCATCCTCACCGTGCTGCTGCTCGGCGCCGCCCGGATTCAGGCCGGCGGCCTCAACAGCCAGGGCTTCAGCAGCTACGTGGCGGCCTTGCTGATGTTGATCGACCCGATCTCCCACCTCACCACCAACTTCAACGAGTTTCAGCAGGGCCAGGCCTCGCTGCGGCGACTGCGGGCGATCGAGGCCGAACCGGTGGAGGCTCCAGACCGGGCCACAGCCCAGCCCCTCGGCAGCGTGCGCGGCGAGCTGGTGCTCGAGCAGGTGCGCTTCGGCTACAACCCCACCCAAGCGGTGCTGCACGACCTGGATCTGCAGGTGCGGCCAGGCCAGGTGGTGGCCTTAGTGGGTCCCTCCGGCGCCGGCAAAAGCACCCTGTTTTCCCTGCTACTGCGCTTCAACACCGCCCAGCAGGGCCGGGTGCTGCTTGATGGCCACGACCTAGCCGACCTGCGGGCGCGGGAGCTGCGCCGCGCCATAGCCCTGGTGCCCCAACAAAGCAGTGTGTTTTCTGGCACGGTGGCTGAAGCGATTGCCTTCGGCCGCCCCGCCAGCGAAGCCGCCATCCGCCAGGCCGCCAGCCTCGCCAACGCCGCCGGCTTCATCGAGGCCCTGCCCCAGGGCTACGCCAGCCGCATCGAAGAGAGGGGCAGCAACTTCTCTGGCGGCCAGCTGCAACGGCTGGCCATTGCCCGCGCCGTGCTGGGCAACCCGGCGGTGCTGCTGCTGGATGAAGCCACCAGCGCCCTCGATGCCGAAGCGGAGGAGGCGGTGCAGCGGGGCCTGGAGCAGGCGATGGCGGGCCGCACCGTGCTGGTGATTGCCCACCGGCTAGCCACCGTGCAGGGTGCAGACAGAATCCTGGTACTCGATGGCGGTCGCATCGTCGAACAGGGCAGTCACAATGAGCTGATGGCGCAGGCGGGTCGCTACCGCGAGCTCTGCGAGCGCCAATTCATTCATCTGCAAGCCTGATGTCTTGGGAATACCGGGTGATCCACATCAACGTGGAGAGCGGCAATCCGCCGGGTCCTCCCTCACCCAAGGCAGATAGTGAGCGGCTCGGCGGCGCCCTGAGCCCGGAGTTTCTTAAGAAGGAATTCCCGCAGCAATACGACGCCGCAGCTACCAAACCACGCCACCCAGCTGAACAGCTGCAGTTTTTTCTCAATGCCCTCGGCAAAGAAAACTGGGAGATGGTGGAAGCAGCCCAGGTGGGCCCGCTGCTGATGTTTTTCTTCAAGCGACCGGGTGGCCTGCCACCCGTATCCTGAGGGCTGAAGATTTTTTGCCACTCGTGGACAACGTCGCCCAGCAATCCGACAACCAGCCGCCCGTGCTCACCTTCGAGGGCAAGCGCTACGACCTCAACGGCTTGCCTGATGAGATGAAGGAGCTGGTGCGTGGCATGCAAGTAGCTGATGCCCAGCTACGCATGCATGAAGACACCCTGAAAGTGCTTGCCGTTGGCCGCCAAGCTATGGCAAGCCAGCTCAACGACAAGCTGCAAAACATCACCCCCCTTCCCTGAAAAGAGGGGTGATCTGATGGTGGTGGGTAGGCGTTAGCTCACCACCTTCTGAGCTTCCTTAATCAGCTCCTCTGGCAGGGTTACCCCGATCGCTGCGGCGGTGGCTTTGTTCACCATCAACTCCGTTTTGGTGAGGGGCTCGAAGGCCATCTTGACCGGCGATTCTCCCTTCAATACCCGCACCGCCAGCTTGCCTGCGGCGTAGCCGTCATCGAAGTAGGCCCAGCCGATCGTGGCCAGGCAGCCGGGCAGCTTGATGTCGTCGGCATCCACCGAATACACCGGGATCTTCTTCTCGAGGCCCACCTTGGCAATCGAGCCGAAGCCCTGAATCGTGGCGTAATCGCCGATCTTCACGAAGGCCTCCACCTTCTTGTCGGCCAGCACTTGGGCGGCCTGCAGCACTTCGCCGGAGTTGGCCACCGACTGCTCCACCACGGTGATGTTGCGTTTGGCCGCCTCCTCCTTGAGCACCTTGGCCTCGTATTCGGAGTTGGGCTCGCCGGGGTTGAAGATCAGGCCCACGGTTTTGAGCTCAGGGTTGATTTGGCGTGCCAAATCAAGCTCCTTGCCCACCGGATTGGTGCCGATCGTGCCAACCACATTTGGCTTGTGCTGACCCACGCCACCAGGGGGGGTGCCGGCACCGGCTCCCCAGGGGTTGGAGCAGTAGCAGAAGATCACTGGGGTTGTCTCAGGCACCGCCTTCATGGCGGCCTGCAGGGGCGGCGTGCCCACAGCCAAAACCATATCCACTTGATCCCCCACAAACTGCTTCATCACCAAGGTGGTGTTGGGCATCTCGCCGGCGGCATCCTTCTGGATGAAATTGACGGTTTTGCCGGGGATGTAGCCAGCTTCTGCCAGGGCCGCTTCAAAGCCCTTGCGGGTATTGGTCGGAGGCGGGGCTTCCACCAGCTGCAGCATGCCGATGGTGGGTCCTTTCACC
The DNA here is from genome assembly GCF_963920485.1 of Cyanobium usitatum str. Tous. NCBI lineage: Bacteria > Bacillati > Cyanobacteriota > Cyanophyceae > Synechococcales > Prochlorococcaceae > Cyanobium > Cyanobium usitatum. The sequence continues at coordinate 1,498,004 of NZ_OY986431.1, forward strand.
TTGGCGCCACCGCCGAGCTTGCCGCAGGCGGAGAGCACCACCGTGCTCACAGCGCCGGCCCCTACCAGGCTCAGAAATTCACGACGCTGAAGACCCATCTGTGGCACTGGAAGACTGCGGCGCAACTATGGCGGCGCCATACATCGCCCGCAATGCGGCCGGGTCGAGATGTTCACGCTCGGCAGCATTCCAGTCGCCGATCAAGCCGCCTTCATGGAGCATCACCAGCCTGTCGCCGTGGCTCAGGGCCTGCTCGAGGCTGTGGGTCACCATCAAGGCGGTAGTGCCCAGCTGACGAACCAACCTGTCGGTGAGCGCCAGCACCGTTGCTTCGGCCCGGGGGTCAAGGGCAGCGGTGTGCTCATCGAGCAGCAGCAGATCTGGTGAGCCCAGGGTTGCCATCACCAGGCTGAGGGTCTGGCGCTGGCCTCCGGAAAGCTGACCCACCGGTTCATCGAGCCGGTCGGCCAGGGGCAAGCCCAGCTCGCCCAGCAGCTCTCGGTAGCGCCTGCGGTCGCCCCCATTGGGATGGATGCCACCAAAGGCACCAATCAGGAAGCCTCCATTAATCAGGACGGGCCTGTTGCGCCGCTCCGCCAGCCGCAGGTTTTCAGCCACGGTCAGCCCCGGACATGTGCCCTCCAGAGGGTTTTGCATCACCCGGCCGATCCAGCGGGCCCGCTGGTGATCTCGCAGGCGGTGCAGGGGACGGCCGCCCAGGTGGATACGGCCAGCGCTGTGGCGCTGGGTGCCAGCCACCATATTGAGCAGGGTGCTTTTGCCGGAGCCGTTGCTGCCTATCACCACCAGAAACTGGCCGGGGGGGCAGCTCAGCGAGAAACCGCTGAATAATTGCCGCCAGCCCGATCCCGGCAGGGGATGGCCCCAGCTGAGCTGTTCAACACTGAGACCCGGGGCGCTCAGACCAGGAGCCGAACTCATTGCTCCTGCCTCCCCTGGTCTGCCGAAAGACCCGGTATGCGCAGCCGTCCAAAGGCCAGGGCAAGCAGCAGCAGCAGGGCCGTTGCCAGCTTGAGATCTACCGGTTCGAGGCCCAACTGCAGGGCGATGGCGATCATGGTGCGGAACAAAATCGCCCCCACCGACACCGCCAGCAGGGCCCAGGGCAGGGAGCGGGGCCGCAGCACCGCTTCGCCAATGATCACCATGCCTAGTCCCAGGATCAGCGAGCCGATGCCCATGGTCACGTCGGCAAAGCCCTGATAGATAGCAACCAGCGCCCCGGCCAGGGCCACCAGACCATTGGCAGCAGCAATGCCCACCGTGAGCCCTCGGCGCTGGTTGATGCCGTTGGCGCGGGCCATGGTGGGGTTGTTGCCCAGGGCGCGCAAAGACAGGCCGAAATCGGTGGCCAGCAAGAAGGAGATCAGCAGGATCATCCCAAGCGTCGCCAGGGTTAATCCCACAGCCCACTGACCATCCAGGCCCAGGCCCAGGTCGGGCAGGGCCAAGATTCCAGCTGGGGTTTCAGACAGGGGGATGTTGGAGCGCCCCATCAGCCGCAGGGTGATCGAATAAAGGCCCGTGGTAGTGAGGATGCCGGCAAACAGATCATTCACACCCAAGCGGGTGTGGATCAGGCCGGTCACGGTGCCCGCCAGGCAGCCAAATAAGATCGCCAGCCCCAAGGCCACCGGCACCGGGGCGCCCTGGCTGATCAGCACGGCAGCGGTGCCACCTCCCAAGGCAAAAGAGCCGTCCACCGTGAGGTCTGGGAAATTGAGGACGCGCAGCGTCATGTAGGTGCCTAGGGCCAGGCCGGCATAGGCCAAGCCCTGGTCGTAGGCACCAATCCAAAGAGAAAACATGGCTGCATCTTGCCTAGCAGCGGCCTCTTGGTCTAAGCCAAGGGCGCAAGATCCTCGAAACGAAACACCTGGCGGCCAGCCGGCGTGTCGCCATGGGCAGCGGTCTCAACCACTCGCTCGCTCAGCACCCAGGGGCCCACCCGAGCCAGGGGTACAAAGGTGTCGGTGAAACGGCTGATGCCGCCCTTGGCTGCGCCGGTTGCCGGATCGGCGTACTGGCTGGTGTAACTGCGGCTCAGGTAGCCGCTGCCGGTATCTGTTGTGCTCTCGGTGAAGATCGTCACCACGGTGCCGTGGATGTGGCGATGCACCATCGTCACCACATTTGCCTTGATGCGATAGCGATCGCCTTGGTTTTTGCCGCCCACGATCACCTCAGTGCCCACCGCGTCGGTGTCGCCGGCGCTGAAGGTGTTGGCGCCGTGGGTTTGCTCAAAGCTGCGCCGCACCCGGTGAATCGCCACCTCCCACAGTTGGGAGGCTAGGGCCTTGTGAATCTCCTCATCGGCGACGCCATCAACCGTGGCCTTGAGGTCGGCGCCCACCACGAAAGTTCCCTCGACCCGCTTACCGTCCTCGCCCGCATCACCGGCTTGCTCCCAGATACAGCGGCCCTGATAGCCACCGAAATCCGGCTCCCAGGTGTAGCGATTTTCATAGGCGGCCCGGAAAACCGCCGTGCAGTCGCTGCCTGAGGTGATCTGGTTGCTGACTTGGGTGCTGGCTGTCAAGGCGGGATCTAGCGGGCCCCCAACCCTAACGAGTGGGTCCGGGGTGGATGTCCTGCAGGGCATGCACCTCAACGGTCTGCTGCTGCAGCGCTGTGATCGCCTCGACAGCGGCCCGGGCCCCGGCCAGGGTTGTCACCGTCGGCACTGCGTAGTCGAGGGCGGCCCGGCGCAGGTATTTGTCGTCGTGGGCAGCCTGGCGGCCGATCGGCGTGTTGATGATCAGCTGAATGCGGGCCGAGCGGATCGCATCTTCAATATTGGGCCGGCCCTCATGCACCTTGAGGATGGATTCCACCTGCAGGCCAGCGGCCCTAAGGGCCTCGGCGGTGCCACCGGTGGCGATCAGGGCAAAGCCCAGCCCCACCAGCCGCTCAGCCACGGGCAGCAGGGCCGGTTTATCGCGGTCGTGGGTGGAGAGAAATACCGTACCGTTGGTGGGCAGGGCCTCGCCGGCGGCTAGCTCGGCCTTGGCATAGGCCATGCCGGCGCTGCTGGCGATGCCCATCACCTCGCCGGTGCTGCGCATTTCAGGGCCAAGCAAGGTGTCGGAACCTGGGAAGCGCTTGAAGGGCAGCACCGCCTCCTTCACCGTTTGCAGAGGCGGGATCGGTTCGGCCGTGAGCCCCAGCTCCGCCAGGGTGCGGCCGGCCATCAGCTGACTGGCCACCTTGGCCAGGGGCACGCCGGTGGCCTTAGCCACAAAGGGCACGGTGCGGGAGGCCCGGGGATTTGCCTCGATGATGAATACCCGCTCGCCCAGCTCAGGGTCGATTTGCACCGCAAACTGCAGGTTGATCAGGCCACGCACCCCGAGGGCCAGGGCCAGGGCCCGGCTCCAAGCGCGGATCGTGGCCAGGGCTGCCTCGCTCAGGCTCACGGAAGGCAGCCAGCAGGCCGAATCACCCGAATGGATCCCGGCCGGTTCGATGTGCTCCATCACACCGCCGATCAGCACCACCCCCTCCCGATCGCAAAGGGCATCCACATCCACCTCTATGGCGTTATCGAGGTATTGGTCGATCAGCACCGGGTGGTCGGGCTCCACCTGCACCGCTTCCACCATGTAGCGGTTGAGCTCGGCTTCGTCGTAGACGACCTCCATGGCGCGCCCACCCAGCACGTAGCTGGGGCGCACAACCACTGGATAGCCCACGCGCGCGGCGATGGCCCGGGCCTCGGCCTCACTGCGGGCCAGGCCATTGCGGGGCTGGCGGATCTCCAGCCGGCGCAGGATCGCTTCAAATTGCTCCCGGTCTTCGGCCGCATCAATCGATTCAGGCGAAGTGCCCCAGATGCGGCTGCCGGTGGCCAGGCCCTCGGGGGAGGCCAGCCAGTGCAGCAGCGGAATCGCCAGCTTCAGCGGCGTCTGGCCACCAAACTGCACGATCACCCCCTCGGGATGCTCCACCTCAATCACGTTGAGCACGTCTTCGAGGGTGAGCGGCTCGAAGTAGAGCCGGTCGGAGGTGTCGTAATCGGTTGACACCGTCTCCGGATTGCTGTTCACCATCACGGTGGCGAAGCCTTCCGCCTGCAGGGCAAAGGAGGCGTGCACGCAGCAGTAGTCGAATTCAATCCCCTGGCCGATGCGGTTTGGCCCACCGCCCAGGATCATCACCTTGCGGCGGCTCTCGGGCTGCACCTCATTTTCAGGCGGCACGATCTCGAGCTCACCAGCGGCGTTGAGCCGCTCCAGCGGCCGCTCATAGGTGGAGTAGTGATACGGGGTGCTGGAGGCAAACTCCGCCGCGCAGGTGTCGACGGTTTTAAACACGGCATTAATGCCCAACCCCTGACGGTGGCGCCGCACCGTGAGTTCATCGCTGCCGGTGGCCCAGGCGATCTGGCGATCGGAGAAGCCCAGCTGCTTGAGCTCCAGCAGGGCGGCGGCATCGAGTTGCTCGAGCTGGCGGCCCCGCAGCAGCCGCTGCTCAGCCTTGAGGATGCAGCGCAGCTTGGCCAAAAACCAGGGATCGATGGCGCTGAGCTGGTGGATCTCGTCGTCGCTGCGGCCGGCGAGCATCGCCTCGCGCACGGCGAAAATGCGCTCCGGGGTGGCGGTGCGCAGGGCCCGCTCCAAGGCGGTGGGATCGGGGGCAAGCGTGGGGTCACTTGCGGCATCGGGGCGGTCGCAACCCCAGCCGGCGTGGCCCGTTTCCAAGGAGCGCAACGCCTTTTGGAACGACTCCTCAAAGCAGCGGCCGATAGCCATCGCCTCGCCCACCGACTTCATCGAAGTTGTGAGCAAAGCGGGGCTGCCGCGAAACTTCTCAAAGGCGAAGCGGGGAATCTTCGTGACCACGTAATCGATCGTGGGTTCGAAGCAAGCCGGCGTGGCACCGGTGATGTCGTTGAGGATTTCATCGAGGGTGTAACCCACCGCCAGGCGGGCGGCGATCTTGGCGATCGGAAAGCCGGTGGCCTTCGATGCCAGCGCCGAGCTGCGCGATACGCGCGGATTCATCTCGATCACCACCACGTCGCCATTGACGGGGTTGATCGCAAATTGAATATTGCTGCCGCCCGTATCCACGCCGATCTCGCGGATGATCGCGATCGACTGGTCGCGCAGCCGCTGGTATTCGCGGTCGGTGAGGGTTTGGGCCGGCGCCACGGTGATCGAATCACCGGTATGCACCCCCATCGGATCGAGGTTTTCAATGCTGCAAACGATCACCACGTTGTCGGCGCTGTCGCGCATCACCTCCAGCTCGAATTCCTTCCAGCCCAGCAGCGACTGCTCCACCAGGATCTGGGAGACGGGGCTGGCCTCCAGGCCGCTTTTGCAGAAGGCGCGGAACTCCTCGGGGTTGTAGGCGATGCCCCCGCCGCTGCCGCCCAGGGTGAAGGCCGGCCGGATGATGCGGGGGTAGCTGCCGATGACCTCGCCCACCCGCTCCGCCTCCTCCAGGGTGTTGGCGATGCCGGAGGGACACACCGCCACGCCGATCCGCTCCATCGCCTCCTTAAAAAGCAGCCGATCTTCCGCCTTGCGAATCGCCTGCAGGTTGGCGCCGATCAGCTCCACCCCGTGCTTATCCAGGGTGCCGTTTTCAGCCAGGGCTACCGCCAGGTTGAGGGCGGTCTGACCGCCCATCGTGGGCAGCAGGGCATCGGGCTGCTCGATCTCAATCACCCGAGCCACCACCTCGGGGGTGAGCGGCTCGATGTAGGTGCGATCCGCCATGTCCGGATCGGTCATGATCGAAGCCGGGTTGGAATTCACCAACACCACCTCAAAACCTTCGGCCCGCAAGGCTTTACAGGCCTGGGTGCCGGAATAATCGAATTCACAGGCCTGGCCGATCACAATCGGCCCCGAGCCCAGCAGCAGGATGCGCCTGAGGTCCGTGCGGCGGGGCATAGGGCGTGGGCAAGCCAAACCTGCCTAGCCTCTCACGCCCCCCTGGCAGCAGCTGCGGCTGGAATCGCTAACGTGATTGATAACGCGGAAGCCCCAGATGAGTGAGCTCCAGCGCCTGAAAGGGCTGCTGCCACCTGAATTGCAGAGCTGGGTGTTTGTGGAAGCGGCCGCCTCGGTGGAGCCGCCCCTGATCACCATCGAAGAGATCGGCCGCGATGAAGTCGAAATTCAGGTCGACCTGGAAACCTGGGACGGGCTGGCGATAGACCATCGCAACCTGCTGTTTTGGCACGAGGTGGGCCGCGTTCAGAACGATGCGGTGCCCCGCGACGGTTGGGAGATGGCGGCCCTGGCGATCGGCCTGGGTGGCGCCATCGGTGAGCTGTGGGTGCAGGACGGCCTGCTGCTGGTGATGGCCCTGGGCCTGTCCGGCTTTGCCGGCTACCGCCTCTACCTCAAAAACAACACCGAAAAGCGGCTGCAGGATGCCATCGCCGCCGATGAGCGGGCCATCGACCTGGCCACCCGCTTCGGTTACACCCTGCCCAATGCCTACAAGAGCTTGGGCGGCGCCCTCAAGGAGCTGGTGGAGCAGACCCGCAAGAAAAAGAAGCGCGCCTTCTACGAAGACCGGCTCGAGGCACTGCGCAAGAGTGCCGGCAAGGCCCGGGCCGAAATGGCCCAGCAACAGGGCTCGCGTCAATCCGTCACCAGTGAGAACGTCTATGGCTGATTCCCCCGCTGGCAGGTCCACGACCCACCAGGAGCTCGACAGCGAGCAGCTGGCCAAGCTGGCGGCAGAAGCCTGTGACGACCGCAAGGCCGTGGACATTCGTCTGATTCGCGTTGACGAGGTGTCTTCGTTGGCCGATTGGTTTGTGATCTGCAGCGGCCTCTCCGACGTGCAGGTGCGCGCCATCGCCCGCTCGGCTGAGGATCAGATCGAGGAGATCACCGGCCGGCTGCCCCTAAGGCGCGAAGGCCAGAAGGAGGGCCGCTGGATGCTGCTCGACTACGGCGAAGTGATCGTGCATGTGCTCACCCCCAGTGAGCGCACCTACTACGACCTCGAATCCTTCTGGGGCCACGGCGAACAGGTGCGCTTCGTAAGCTCAACCCCAGCAGTTTCTCCCTGAACGCCATGCCGTGCCCGGTGCCGCCCGAGCAACGGCCCCTGCAGGAGTACGAGCAGTTGCTGGCCTCCTGGTTCTTTGTTTGGCCGTCCCACGACCTGCCAGGTCTGTTGCGTCCCTTAGCCACCAGCTGGCTATTGCTGCTGCCCGTTTCCATACTGGTGGCCAGTGGCAGCTGGGTATTGCGCCACCACCCGGCCCAGCTGGTGCTGGCGGGCATGGTGGCTGCAGTGGCGCTGCCGATGCTGCTGCTCGTGCGCCAGTGGCTTGGCTGGAATTACGTGCACCGCCGCCTGGTCTCCGAGCGAGTCGAATACGAGGAATCGGGGTGGTACGACGGCCAGGTGTGGGAGAAGCCCCTGGCCTGGCGCCAGCAAGACCTACTGGTGGCCCAGCACCAGGTGCAGCCGGTGCTGCGGCGGCTGCAGCAGGGCGCAGCCCTGGCGGTAATCCTGGCCCTGGTGGGGGCCAGCCTCTGTCAGGCTCTTTAGATCAGCTCCTGGGCTCTAGTGACCCTGTCCTCCAGTTTCGGTGGCACCGCCCGCGGGGGCGTCCCTCCCCTGGAGGTGCGGCTGCTGCGCAACGGCATCGTCGAATCGCGCCACCGGGTGCACGCGGTGGTTTGCGACGGGCGCGGCCGGGTATTGATGCGGGCGGGCGATCCCCAGCAGCTGAGCTTTGTGCGCTCTGCCCTAAAGCCCTTTCAGGCCACGGTGTTTGTGAGCAGTGGCGCCGCCGACCACTGCAACTGCGGCGAGCGGGGCCTGGCGATCGCCTGCGCCAGCCACACCGGCACGGCCATGCACGCCCGCGAGGCCTTCAAGCTGCTATGGGGCGCTGAAATCGAGGCCGAGCAGCTGCAATGCCCCGTGCCGGACTGCGGCAAAAGCCCCCTGGAGCACAACTGTTCCGGCAAGCACGCCGCCTTCCTGGCCACTTGCCGGCAGCTGAACTGGAGCACCGAGAGCTACCTACAAAAAGAGCATCCTCTGCAGCAGGAGGTGCTTAAGCGCGTGGGCGATCTGCTCGCCCTGCCCGCCGCCGAGCTGCTCACCGCCCGCGACGACTGCGGCGCCCCCACCCTGCAGCTGCAACTGGCCCAGATGGCCCTGCTCTACGCCCATCTGGGCGCCGGCAGCCAGGCCGATCTGGAGCGCCTCAGCCGGGCGATGTTGGCCCACCCCGAACTAGTGGCCGGCGAGGGGCGCTTTGACACCGAACTGATGCGCGGCGGCCACGGCCAGGTGGTGAGCAAGGGCGGAGCTGAAGGCATCCAGTGCCTCAGCCGCGTCGGCGAAGGCATGGGGGTGGCGATCAAGGTGGAAGACGGCTCCGCCCGAGCCAAGCAAGCCGTAGCCCTGCACCTGCTCGAGCAGCTCGACTGGCTAACACCGATAGCTCTTGAAGAGCTGCGCACTCGTTTCTTGATCCCAGCCCCCCATCTGCGCCTGGAAGTGATCGGCGAGCTGCGCTTCGACTGAGCGGCATTACTAGGCACATCGACTGGTATGGTTAAGAGGTCGACGCGGGGTAGAGCAGTCTGGTAGCTCGTCGGGCTCATAACCCGAAGGTCGCGAGTTCAAATCTCGCCCCCGCCACCACTTCCCAAAGCCCCGGCAGCCATCTGTCGGGGCTTTGTTGTTTGAACGCTCACCTGCGCTGCCCCAGCGATCACCGCCCAGAAGATGGCCATCTCCGCCAGCGTGACCCAGCCCGACGCCATCGTGGTGGGCTCCGGCGCTACCGGCGGTGTGGCCGCCATGGTGCTGGCCGAGGCGGGGCTGCGGGTGCTGGTGCTGGAGGCCGGTCCCGAGCTCTCATCCCGCCAGGCCTTCGGCAGCGAACCGCTGAATACGGCCCGGCGTGTGGCCCGCATCGCCAGCGGCCAGCAACGGCTGCAGCGCCACCATCCGGGCTTCTGGAAACACAATCCCCAGCTGTTCGTTGATGAGCGGCTCAATCCCTACTCCACCCCAGACGACGCTCCGTTTTTGTGGAGCCGGGGCCGGCAGGTGGGGGGCAAAAGCCTCACCTGGGGAGGCATCACCCTGCGCCTTTCCGACTACGAATTTGGTGCCGCTGAGCGCGATGGTCAGGGGGCGGGCTGGCCGATCGGCAGCGCCGAGCTAGCGCCCTATTACACCCGCCTTGAGCAGTTGCTGGAGGTGCATGGAGCCTGCGACGGCCTGCCCCAGCTGCCCGATGGCCACTTCCAGGCGCCCTTGCCCTTCACCCCGGGCGAACGCCACCTACAGCGCCGCATCGGCGACGAGCTCGGCCTGCCCCTGATCCATTCCCGCGGCTTCAACCTGCACCGAGGTGCGGGCTGGCCCCGCTCAGCTAGCCAGGGGCGCACGTTGGCACGGGCCCTGGCAACAGGGCGCACCCAGGTGCGCAGCAACGCCGTGGTGAGCCATCTACTGCTCGACGGCGACCGGGCCCGGGGCGTGCTGCTAGTGGATGGCAAAACGGCTGCCCGCGAGCGCATTGAGGCGCCCTTGGTGGTGCTCTGCGCCTCAACGATCGAGACCCTGCGGATCCTGCTGCACTCGAGCGAAGCCCACCAGCGCGGCGGCCTAATCGATCCCTCCGGCAGCCTCGGGCGCTATCTGATGGACCACATCTCCAGCAGTCGCTTCTTTTCGATTCCCGGGGTTCCAGCCCTCGATGGGCCCAGCGAACTTTCAGGGGCCGGTAGCTGCTTCATCCCCAACACGGTCAACCTTGACGCTGGCAGCGAAGCTGATTTCTGTGGCGGCTACGGCCTCTGGACAGCCCTGCAGCGCTTTGATCCACCCGCCCTGTTGCAGCGCCGCCGGGGCGAGGCGGTGGGTTTCCTAATCGGTCACGGCGACGTGCAGCCCAACGCCGACAACCAGGTGACGTTGAACGTCGAAAATCTCGATGCCTGGGGGCTACCCACCGCCCACATCAACTGCCGCTGGGGCGCAAACGAGCAGCGCCTGGTGGCCCACATGCACCGGCGCATGGAGGCAGTGGTGGCAGCTGGTGGCGGGCAGATCCGGCCCATCGAAGATCTATTTGTGCTGCCGCTGCTGGAGCCCTGGATCCGCACCAGCCTAGCGGTGAGCCCCGAGGCGCCACCACCTGGCTACTACATCCACGAACTCGGCGGCGCCCGCATGGCCAGCCAGCCCGAGGCAGGGGTGGTGAATCACCTCAACCAATGCTGGGGCGCCCCCAATGTGCTGGTAGTAGATGGGGCCTGCTGGCCCCGGTCCGGCTGGCAGAGCCCAACCCTCACAGAAATGGCCATCACCTGGCGCGCCTGCGAAGCCGCTGCAGCCAGGTTGCGCCAAGGAGACCCCTAACCCAGTTGCGATCCGGTGTCTATCGCCACAACCGGCTTGAGCAACCCTGCTCACAATGGCAAGGTCGACCTCCAAAAGGTCGGGCAAGGGAGACTCAGGCGGAGGTTGGCCCCTCCGCCTTTTTTTTGTAAACCGCCACCAGGTTTGAAAAATTCAGCGGCGCAGGAATAGGCCGTTGAGGTAGTGCTGGCTCACCCCCTGATCGGCGCAGCCGTGCTGAAACAGGAAGCTGGAAAGCGCCGAGGAGATCAAGCGGTATTGATCCCACTGGGGGTGGCTGCGCAGGAACTCGCGCATGCCATCGAACAACACCTCTGGCACCTCCGCCTCCAGGCTGATGCTGCCGGCTTCTGCCTCCCCTAAACCTTCTGCGCAGCTGGGCTGCTCCATACATCGTTGGAGGTGATTGCGCTCGGCTGCCATCAGGAAACAAGAGGTGGGTGTGCCTCAGTAGGCCACATCGCTGCCAGGTCCGTCAAAGCCCGAAAGCCAGGCCGAAACCACACCGTTCTCAGCTGAGATTGCCAGTGCCAGCTGCTCCACTAGGGCGCAGCGAAGATTTTTAAAGCCTGCGAGGGCGACCGCTGGAGGTGCTGTCAAGGCCAGGCTGAACAAAAGCAGCTATTCCCCAACTGCCAGGCCTGAACTGGCTCAAGGCCTCATTTCTGGGGAAAACCCCTAATAAACCGGGGAAAAGACGGCAAAAATGGGGAATAGGGATAACCAATCAGCAGAACTGATGAGCTGGAGTCTCGCGAGACTTCCGGCGAGCTGAGAAGCCTGAACCAGGTCAAAACCAGAGGACTCAGCTGCTGCCGCCCTGGCGCAGGGTTGTGGGACCGAGGGGATGGTCCGCGTGGGGGTAGGGGGGATGGTGATGGCTGTGCCCATGGTCGTGGCTGTGCGCATGGGAGTCATCGTGGCTGTGGCCGCCCACTGGAATCGGCACGCCATCGGGCTGGCAGGCACCGGTGCACTCACGCTCACAGAGGTCACAGCCGTCGGTGAGCCCTTCAACGTGGTGGTGGTGGCTGTGCTGGGGCGCCCCAACCTCAGTTTCAAAGCCCAGTACCTGGGCCCGGTATTTGCACAGCGAGCAGTTCATGTTGGCGTCACCGCGCACCACCTCCGCCACCCGCTCCACAAAGGTGTCCAGCACTAGGGGGTGATCAGCCAGATAGGAGGCCTTCAGAAACTCCACCTCGGGATGGTCCTGGGCCACCCGCTCGGTGTGCTGCTGGATCCGGCTCACCAGCACCCCGGAAAACAGGAAATAGGGGAAAACGACAACCCGGCGATAGCCAAGTCTCACCACCTGGCGAAGTCCCGGCTCCACCAACGGGAAGGTGACCCCGGAATAAACCGTTTCACCCCAGCCAAAACCAAAACCCTCCACCAACATCCGCGTCACCTTGGCGACATTGGAATTGGCATCGGGATCGGACGAGCCCCGGCCCACCACTACCAGCATTGTTTCGTGCAGGGGCACCTCTGTGGCAGCCCCATCGAGAACTTCGCGAATCCGGGCCGCGGCGGCCTGGATCATCTTCAGGTCAACCCCCAGTTCGCGGCCGTAGTCGATACGCATGCCCGTCTCGGCCGCGTAGGTATTAAGCACCGAGGGAATGTCGTTTTTGGCGTGGCCCGCTGCAAACAACATGGCCGGCACGGCGAGCACGTGGCTTACGCCCCGAGCTCGCAGCGCCTCCAAGCCATCACGCAGTATCGGCCTGGCAAATTCCAGGTAGCCGTATTCCACGGGCACCTCGGGCAGCAGCGCTTGGAGGCCCTTAGCGAGCTCGGCAAATTCGGCCACTGCCAGCCGATTGCGGCTGCCGTGGCCGCAAACCAGCACCCCGATCGGGCCGTGGGGGCCAGCACTCAGGTCGGGATGGGAGGGGGAAGCCATGGCCACTCGCACTTGATGGCGACCCTATTCGGGGAAGCAGCGGGTCAGGATGGGGCTATCCGGGCTGCCTTGACGTCATGGCCCTGCGCCTTCCCCCGTACCAGCCGTTGCCGGCCCCGCTCCCGGGGGGGGAGCTGCTTGAGGTGCCCATCGCCCAGCTGCGCCCCACCCAGCTCTGCGTGGGACTAGCTGAAGTGCGCAGCAGGCTGCGCGATTTCGGGGCCGAAAATACCCGCGAACGCCGCACCTACCTGGGCAGTAAGCCCGTGCCGCTGGTGCGCAGCGCCGATGGCAGCGTGTGGATGGTCGACCGCCACCACCGCCTACGGGCCCTGATCGAGATCGAACCCGACGCCACCGCCTTCGGCTACGTGGTGCTCGAGCTCGACAGCCCCGACCCCGAGCAGGTGCTTGCGGCCCTGCATCAACGGGGCTGGCTCTACCTCTATGACGGCCGGGGCTTGGGGCCCCTGCCCCCCAGCGCCCTGCCCGAGCAGCTCACAGGCCTGCAGGACGACCCCTACCGCAGCTTGGTGTGGAAGTTGAAGCAGGAGGGGGTGCTAGCTGCCGCACCGCTGATTCCCTTCCATGAATTCCGCTGGGGGGCCTGGCTGCGCAGCCGCCCCCTGCCGCCCTTCAGCTCCGAGCAACTCGAGCCGGCCCTGCCCGGCGCCCGCGCCCTGGCCCGCTCCGGCGCCGCCGCCCACCTGGCTGGCTGGAAGGGCTCAGGCTGTTGCTAGGCAGCGCCAGCTGCCCCAGGCTGGAGCTCCACCGCCCGCCTGCGCCATAAATGCCATACAGCCACCTGCTGGTGCCCACCGATGGCTCCGAGCTTTCAGACAAGGCCGTGCAGCAGGCGGTGGCGCTGGCCCACAGCCTGGGAGCTCGCATCACCTTTTTCCACGCCCAGTCCAACTTCCCCATCTCCCTGGTGGGCGTGGGAGAGCTGGTGGACCCCAATACGGTGACCGCCCTAGTGCAAGCCGCTCGCCACGGCGCCGAGAAAATCCTGGCGGCAGCAGCAGCAGCGGCCCAGGCCGCCGGGGTGGTCAGCGACCAGGACACCATGGTTAGCTCCATGCCCTACTCGGCAATCGTGGAGGCGGCAGGCCGCCATGGGGCAGATTTGATTGTGATGGCCTCCCATGGCCGCCGCGGCCTGGAGGGGGTGCTGCTGGGCAGCGAAACCCACCGGGTGCTTACCCACAGCAGCTGCCCGGTGCTGGTTGTGCGTTGAGCTCCGGCCACTACGCTGCCTGCGACAGCAACAGGCGTGCCGGTGGCTAAGGACGAAACGAGCAGGGGCGAAGAACTGCAGGGCCTGGGCTGGACGCCTGAGGAGGTGCGCCAATACGAGGAGCTGTGGGAATACCGGCAGCGCTGGGGCGCCATCAACCTGGAGCCAGAAGATCGGGTGTTGCTGCGGCGAGCTGAAGCGGCCCTGCCGAAGCGGGTTGCCCATGGCAAGAGCTCGCTCAAAAAAACACTGCAGCAGAAATCTCACTACCGCTGGCTGTGTCTATATCGAGACGCCATGCTCGCCGCCGCCGAAGGCCTTGGCCTCCAGCCCGGCGAAGAAGCCGCCTGGGTGATTCTGCTCGAGGCCGAGTTACGAGCCCTGGATCACTACGAGCCGGTGCTGGGCTTGCCTGACACCCTCAAGGCCAAGGCCCTGCTGCCGGCCCGGGAGGCCTGGATCGCTGCCATCGCCGCCCAGGGACGGGAGCTCAGCTTCGACTTCGACGCACCGCTGGAAGCCCTCAAGCAGCAGGAAGCCACCAGCTGGAAGCCCCTGCGCAGCGTTGGTGCCCGCTCCTATCCGGTGCTCGAAGCTGGCGCCGCTGCCAACTTCCGCACCCAGATGAACCAGGAGGTAGCCCAGCTGATCCGCTCCAGCTTCCCCTCGCTCAAGGACAGCGACAAGCCGGAGCCCCCGAGCGCCTAGGGCGCCGGGGCGCCGGCGCTGGCCTGCACCGGCACCCGGCCAACCTTCCAGATGCGCTCGGCGTAGTCAGCGATCGAGCGGTCGCTGCTGAAGAAGCCACAGCGCATCGTGTTGTGCAGCGACATCCGCGCCCAACGGCCCCGGTCGAGCCAGGCTTCATCCACGGAGTTTTGAGCGCGGCGGTAGTCGGCCACATCCGCCATCACCCGGAAGGGATCGTGGCTGGTGAGGCTGGCCAGCAAGGGGTGGAAGAGCTCCCCATCACCCTCGCTGAAGTAGCCCGAGCCGATCAACTCCAGGGCCTGGCGCACGGCCGGGTCCTGCTCTATCCAGGGCATCGGGTGATAACCGCTATGACCCAGCTGCTCGATCTGCTCTGCGGTGTGGCCAAAGAGGAAGAAATTCTCCGCCCCAACGCAATCGCGGATTTCGATGTTGGCCCCATCGAGGGTGCCAATCGTGACCGCACCATTGAGAGCCATCTTCATGTTGCCAGTGCCGGAGGCCTCCTTACCAGCGGTTGAGATCTGCTCGGAGAGATCCACCGCCGGATACACCAGCTGGCCCAAGCTGACGCTGAAGTTGGGCAGGAACACCACCTTGAGGCGGCCATCCATGGCCGGATCCATGTTGACCACGTCGGCGATACCGACCAGCAGGCGGATGATCAACTTGGCCAGGGCATAGCCCGGAGCCGCCTTGCCACCAAACACAAAGGTGCGCGGCGGCAGGTCTTCGCCGGCGCGGATGCGCAGATAGCGCTCCACGATCTGCAGGGCCGCCAGGTGCTGGCGCTTGTATTCGTGGATGCGCTTCACCTGCACATCGAAGAGGGAGGTGTGGTCCACCAGCAACCCCAGCTCGCGGCGCATGTACTGGGCGAGGCGCTGCTTACCGAGATCCCGCACCGCCTGCCAGCGCTCCAGGAACGCAGGGTCGTCGGCAAAGGCGGCAAGCCCCTGCAGCTCCTCGAGGTGGGTGCGCCAGCGATCGCCGATCGCCTCATCGAGCAGGGCCGCCAGGGGTGGGTTGGCCACCGCCAGCCAGCGCCGCGGCGTGACGCCGTTGGTGACATTGGTGAAGCGCTCCGGCCAGATCCGGGCCAGATCAGCAAACAGGTGCTGCTTCAGCAGGGTGCTGTGCAGCTCGGCCACGCCATTGACGTGGTGGCTGCCCACCACCGCCAGGTGGGCCATGCGCACCCGCCGCTGGGGGCCCTCCTCAATTAGGGAAATGCGCTGCAGGATCTGGGAATCGCCGGGATAGCGAATCCGGGCCATGCGCAGGAAGCGGGTGTTGATCTCGTAGATGATCTCCAGCTGGCGGGGCAGCAACTGCTCAAACAGCTCCACTCCCCAGGTTTCCAGGGCCTCAGGCAGCAGGGTGTGGTTGGTGTAGCTGATGCTGGCGGTGGTGATCGACCAAGCGGTATCCCAATCGATGCCGTACTCATCCATCAGCAGCCGCATCAACTCAGCCACGGCGATGGCTGGATGGGTGTCGTTTAGCTGCAGCGCAAACTTGCGGTGGAAGTCGGTCACCTCCAGCCCCTGGCCCCGCAGGATGCGGAACATGTCCTGCAGGGAGCAGCTGACGAAGAAGATCTGCTGGGAGAGGCGCAGGCGCTTGCCCTGGTCCAGCTCGTCGTTGGGGTAGAGGACCTTTGAGAGGGTTTCCGCCTGCATCTTGCGCAGCACGGCCCTGGTGTAATCGCCGGCGTTGAAGGAGGCGAAGTCGAAGGCCTCAGGAGCCACCGCCGACCAGAGCCGCAGGGTGTTGGCTGTGTTTACGCCGTAGCCCAAGATCGGGGTGTCGTAGGCGACGCCGATCACGGTGTGTTCACCGATCTGCACCGGATAGCTCCACTCCGGCCGGATCACCTCCCAGGGATTGCCATGGGCCAGCCAGGGATCGGTGCTCTCCACCTGGCCGTGGGGGGTGATCTGCTGGCGGAAGATGCCGAACTCGTAGCGGATGCCGTAGCCGATCGCTGGCAGCTCCAGCGTCGCCATCGACTCCTGGAAGCAGGCGGCCAGTCGCCCTAAGCCACCATTGCCAAGACCGGGTTCGGGCTCCTCGGCGATCAGCTCATCGAGGCTCAAGCCCAAGCTGGTGCAGGCCTCCCGAGCTGCCTCTACCAAGCCCAGATTCACCAGGTTGTTTTCCAGGTGCGGGCCTAGTAGATATTCCGCCGACAGGTAGGTGGCCGTGCGGACATGCTCACGGGTATAGGTGTCGGCGGTGTCGACCCAGTTTTTGAGCAAGCGATCACGCACCGCCAAAGCCAGGCAGCGGTAATGGTCGTGGCTGGTGGCCAGGGAGCTGGACTTGGCCTGACTGAAGAAGAGATGCCTTTGCATCGACTCCTTGAGAGCCTGACTATCGGCTGAGGCCATCCCTGACTCCCTGCAAAGTGAAAGTCTGGGGCTGGCTCCTCAAATTCGCAGGAGCGTGGTCACGGTTACCGCACACGCCAAGCCAGGGCCAATCGCGCCGCTGGTATCAACCGCAGCAAAGCTTGGAGGGGGGAACAGCTTTGGGTAGGAAGAGTGATGTTCAGTGGCGAACTCCCCATGCCCTCCCAACCACGCCTGCAAGCCCTCGAAAAGATTCTCAGCCGCCCCGCCGCCCCTACAGCTCCGATTCAGCCCCTCGATGAGCTCTGGGCTAGCGACGTATTCACCCTCGACAAGATGAAGGCGGCGCTGCCGAAGGAGATCTTCAAATCGGTGCAGCGCACCATCAAGGAGGGCAGCAAGCTCGATATGTCGGTCGCCAACGTGGTAGCCCAGGCGATGAAGGAATGGGCTACCGCCCGAGGTGCCCTGTATTACTCCCACGTTTTTTATCCGCTCACCAACTCCACTGCCGAAAAGCACGACGGCTTCATCTCCCCCCAGGGCGACGGCTCGGTCTTCACCGAATTCACCGGCAAGGTGCTGGTGCAGGGCGAGCCCGACGGCTCCTCCTTTCCCAATGGCGGTATCCGCTCCACCTTCGAGGCCCGCGGCTATACCGCCTGGGACATCACCAGCCCCGCCTGGCTAATGGAGACGCCCAACGGTGTCACCCTCTGCATCCCCACCGTCTTCGTCTCCTGGACAGGTGAGGCCCTCGACAAAAAAACCCCCCTGCTGCGCTCGATTGCAGCGGTAAATAAGCAGGCCCACAAGCTGCTCAGCCTGCTGGGGGAAACCACCATCGCCCCGGTCAACTCCAGCTGCGGCGCCGAGCAGGAGTACTTCCTGATCGACAGCGCCTACGTGCCCCTGCGGCCAGACCTGCTGCTGGCTGGCCGCACCCTGTTTGGTCGGCCCTCGGCAAAAGGCCAACAGTTCGACGACCACTACTTCGGCGCCATCCCGGAGCGGGTGCAGGTGTTTATGCAGGAGGTGGAGCGGCAGATGTACCGCCTGGGGATTCCGGCCAAAACCCGCCACAACGAGGTGGCTCCATCCCAGTTTGAGATTGCGCCTTTCTTCGAGGCCGCCAACGTGGCCACCGACCACCAGCAGCTCACCATGACCCTTCTGCGCAGCACGGCGAAGAAGCATGGTCTGGCCTGCCTGCTGCACGAGAAGCCCTTCGCCGGCATCAACGGCTCTGGTAAGCACGTCAACTGGTCGATCGGCAACGCCACCCAGGGCAACCTGCTCGATCCGGGCAAGACGCCCCATGAAAACCTGCAGTTCCTGATGTTCTGCGGAGCGGTGATCCGCGGCGTGCACATGTATGGCCCCCTGCTGCGGGCCGTGATCGCCACCGCCAGCAACGACCACCGCCTCGGCGCCAACGAAGCGCCCCCGGCAATCATCTCGGTGTATCTGGGCAGCCAGCTGGAGGATG
Source organism: Cyanobium usitatum str. Tous (assembly GCF_963920485.1). NCBI lineage: Bacteria > Bacillati > Cyanobacteriota > Cyanophyceae > Synechococcales > Prochlorococcaceae > Cyanobium > Cyanobium usitatum. Next base: position 1,516,093 of record NZ_OY986431.1, read on the forward strand.
TGTTCAACCAGATCCGCGAGGGCCGCCTCTCCGGCTCATCCCTCGGCGGCGTGATGGACTTCGGCGTGGATACCCTGCCGGAATTCGACAAGGACGCCGGCGATCGCAACCGCACCTCGCCCTTCGCCTTCACGGGCAACCGCTTCGAGTTTCGCGCCGTCGGCTCCAACCAATCGGTGGCTGGCCCGCTTGTGGCCCTGAACACGATCCTGGCCGATTCCCTCGCCTGGATCTCCAGCGAGCTGGAGGCCAAGCTGGCCAGTGGCTACGGCCTGGAGGAAGGGGCTCTGGCCGTGCTCAAGACCCTGATCGAACAGCATGGCGCCGTCGTGTTTGGCGGCAACGGCTATTCCGATGAGTGGCACCGCATGGCCGTGGAGGAGCGGGGCCTGGAAAACCTGCGCACCACCGCCGATGCCCTGCCGGTGTTGGAGCGCCAATCCATCCGCGAACTGTTCGAGCGCACCGGCGTGCTCTCGGCCGTGGAGCTGCAGAGCCGCTTCGAGGTTTACGCCGAGCAATACATCCTGGCGATCGATGTGGAAGCCAAGCTGGCCGTCCAGATCGCCCGCACCCAGGTGTATCCAGCGGCGATTCGCTACCTCGGCGAACTAGCCGAATCCCTGCAACTGCAGAGCTCCCTCGGCATCCAGGTATCGCCGGAAACCTCCAAGGAGGTGGCTGGACTGTGCCAGTCGTTGATGGACATCAGCGGCCAGCTGCAAGGCGCCATCGACCATCCCCCCCACGGCACCGAAGCCCATATGCGCTACTGCGCCGACACCCTGGTGCCCTTGATGGGCGACCTGCGCGTGGTGGTTGACGGCCTGGAGGCCCTGGTCGACGACAACCTCTGGCCCCTACCCACCTACCAGGAGATGCTGTTCGTGCGTTGAGCCAGGCTGCGCCCGCTCACTGGGGAAAAACGCTGATGCGGGCGCGTTCTAGATAGCTGGGGTCGGCCATGGTGTCGACCTCAAAGCTGGTCCAGGTGGCGCTGGGTTCTGGAGTGCGCTGGGTAAGGGGCCACTCGATACGCCGGCGCTGATAGGTGAGGCCCACACAGGTGAGGGCGGCATCGTCAGCCATCAGCGACCAGAGCACATGCACCTCGCCGCGGTCATAGGCGATCGGAAGCTCCTGCCCCCCCTGCTCTGGCAACCATCCCGGAGCCAGGGTCAGGCCAGTCTGATTTTCCCAACACAAGTAGGAGCCGTTATCAGTGGGATAGAACCAGCAGGTTTCATTGGCTGCCTCAGCCAGGGGGAAGCGATCCAGCAGCTCCACCTGCTGTACCTGCAGCCAGGAGCCTTCGGCGGGGCCCCTAACGGCGTAGACGCCGATCCATAGGGAGGGCACGTCAAACTGCGTCACCACGGCATCGCAAATCAGGGAGCGCCGCTCTGGCGCTGAGCCGAGGGGATCTTCACCGGCGATGGTGGCGCAGCCGCCAGCTACCAGCTCGTCGAGGCTGCCCTGCCATTGATCTGGCATCCGAAACAGCCTCAGACCCCGGCCGCGATCGGGACCCTGGTGGGCTTGGGCCGCAACCAGAGATTGCCAATCAACGCCCCCTTCGGGCAACTCCTGGCCCCTGGACAGCAGAAAGGCTAGGGAGTGGAGCATGGGTGCCTGCACAGGTCAGGGGCGCAGTAAAAGCCGACCCTAGAAGCCCTGACTGTTTAAAGAGGTGTTCATGGCTGCCGCTCAGAGCACCAATTCCACGATCACAAAGCCCACAAGGGCCGCCAGGGCCAGCAGAGATGGCACACGCATCGACTTCTTTGCCGTTCAATTCTTAAGCAAATCCTAGGAGCGCTGGCTGGCCCTGGTTTGGGATCGGGGAGGTCTTCACATCTCTTGCCCCTGAGAGAGTGGGAGCATCAGCAATCCCGCACCCCAGCCGATGCCGAGCCGCGACGGCAGCCACCGCACAGCTTTCAGCCTGGTGCTGCTGCTTGGGGTGGCCATCGGCCTACACGTTTACGCCGTTCGGGTGAAAGAGGTAAAGCCGAGCCGCCAGTTGCCCACAACCAGCCTTAGCCCCGATGGCCAAAGGCAAGTTGCTGGTTCCCAATCCAGTCGAATTAAGCGTCTTCTTAAAGACTGAAGCCCTTCTCAGCGCTCAAAGGCAAGGCCCACCAAAGAACGCTTGGCACCCTTGACCTGCCAGCAGCCCTTGACCGGCCGGTAGCCACAGCCACGGCCATGGGCCTGGGTTATTAAGACGCCATGGCCGCCGGGGCAGATATCGAGCTTTGGATCAACCCATATCGCCACGCCACCGGCACTGAAATTGGCGATGTCCACAGGAATGGCGGGCAGCACCCTGCCCTCCCACTGCAACCAACCCTCCATGGGTTGCTCCACAGGCCAACGCTGACCCTCGCGGAGGTTGAAAAACCGGGGCCGAGGCCTGTTTCGCAGGCGGATTCTGGTCACCGAACTCATAAAACCCCCACAACGCAGGCCAGAGCAGACCGATCGCGCCAAGCGCGCCTCACCTCTTCTTAACGTTAGACCCATCTGACATTGGGTGGGCCGCAGTGCCCGCAGCCTTGTCATAAGCCGCTCCAGAAGCGCAAGGCATCCAGGCCTGAGTAGGGGCTGGTGACGCAACGATCTATCTGGATGCGGTCAGCCGCTTACTTGTATTTCCCCGCTGAACGCCTGGCATCGCGCATGTCGTTGAGTCAGCTGGCTGGAGCCACACCCCATTCAACAACACCACTTGCGAGGATAAACGTGGCTATTTCTGAAAAGCCAGGTGGCGAAGACCGATGGCCAATGACAGCTAATCCCCCTTTAGAGCTCCGGGCCGGGACCGCCGCGGTGAAAGCGATCGCCGGGCAGCACGCCGGGAGGCCACCAAGGCTTCTGACCGTCGTGGCACTCCCCGCCGGGCCTATGTTCGCCGCCCCGCCCCCCTAGGAAGTGGCGCTCTGCAAGGCGAGCTGGTGAGCAGCGACGGGGCGCGCTGCACCATCAAGGTTTGGGATTTGGGAGAAGGCGGCGTGTGCGTTTTCACCCAAAGCGACATCGAAAGCCTCACGGGCGACGACTTCACCCTGACAATTTTTGATTGCTACGAGCGGCTCGATCACCGTATGAAAGTTCGGCTGGCTTGGCGCACCCAGGAGGGCATCACCTTTTTTCTTGGGCTTGCTTTTGAAACGCCGATCGAATCTGGCCTCTTTTACGAGCGCTATCTCGCCGCTAGCCAACGATGAGCGTCGCCTAGGCCACCAAGGGGCTAGCCGGCAATGGAGGACAGTGGATAAATAGCGGCAGAGCTAATGCCCCAGACCATGCAAGCCAATTTGACCGGTCTGGTGGCGACCAGAGCGCCCAGGGCAGCCCATGGGGCGGCGGCAGAAACGAGCCAGTCCCAGCGGGGATTCGGTGGATCGGGTCAGAGCAAGGCGCGACGCAAAGGGGGCAAAAAGCGCAGCCCGGCGCTGAGCAAGGCCGACTGGGGCCCTCTGGGTAAGCATCCCGATCTTGATGCGATCGTGGCGCGTCAGCGATTGCACCTGCCCCTGGCTGGGCGGATCGGTGCCGATGACGTCAATCGAGCCTGGAAGAGCGCCGCCGCCGAACACCACCCAGACCGCGGCGGTAGTCACGACACGATGCAACGGGTAAATGGGGCGCGGGATCTGCTGCTGGGCCGCAGCACCGTGGTGGAAAGGTCAGATTGAATAAGTAATCGGATGCGGTCCCATCGCCGATGCAACTCCCCTGGTGCTGGTGCACGGGCTGCTCGACAACCCCGCCGTTTTCAATGCGCTTAAGCGCTGCCTGGGCGACCAGCGCCAACCGCTGTTAATCCCCGAGCTGCCGCTGCGGTTTGGCCTCACCCCCGTCCCCGAGGCGGCCGAACTACTCGGCGGTCATATCGAAGCGGCCTTTGGGCTGGAGCAACCCGTTGATCTGCTGGGCTTCTCGATCGGCGGCGTAATCGCCCGCACCTGGATCCAGCTGCTGGGCGGCCACCGCCGCACCAGGCGCTTCATCAGCGTGGGCAGTCCTCAGCAAGGCACCCTCACCGCCCAGCCCTGGCCGGGGTCGACTGCTGCAGCTTTTATTCGGCCATCGACCTAGCCGTGCTGCCGGTGTGGGCCCATCCCCAGCTGCTGCGCGCCCCCCAATCCGTGCAGCTACTGGCCCAGGAGCTGCTGCGGCCCTGATGACAAATCTTTCTGCGCTGATGGCTGCCACCTCCAGCGCCCTGGGCTGGCTGCTCTGGAGCCTGCTGGTGGGCTCCCTGGCCAACCGGCTGCCAGCAGCCTGGTTGGAGCGGCAGCACTGGTTCTGGCGGCGGCCCTGGCGCGAACAGCCACAGGGCTTTGAAAAGCGGCTGGTGATCCGCCGCTGGAAGCCCTGGCTGCCCGATGCCGGCCACGCCCTGCCCAATGGGATCGCCAAGGCAAGCCTGGTAGGCCGCGAGCGCCGCAAGCTGGAGCGGCTGGTGCTGGAAACTCGCCGGGCCGAGCTGGTCCATCTGGCCCTGTGGCTGTTCTGGACCATCACGCCCCTGTGGCTACCGCCGGCGGGGGTGCTGATCAACCTGGCCTTTGCCACCGCCTTCAACCTGCCCTGCCTGTGGGTGCAGCGCTACAACCGCCTGCGGCTGCAGCGCCTGCTGGGCAAAGGCTGATCAGGGGCCCAGATCCATTGCCTCGCAATTGATCTCCAGCAGCAAGCCCCCATCTTCACTGTGTTGGCCAACCCGCAGGCGATGGCAGCCCGCCTCCAGCCAAAAGTGGCTGGAGACTTCATCGAAATAGGCCAGTTGCCGCAGCGGAATCAGCAGCTGAAGCCGCCGGCAGTCGCCTGGCTCCAGCGCCGCCCGAGCGAAGCCCACCAGGCTGCGCCGGGGCCGCTCCAGCACCAACCCGGGCGGTTCGGCGTACACCTGCACCACAACCTCACTGGCCAGCAGGCCGGCATTTTGGGCGGTTACGGCCAGCCGAATTTGATCTGGCTGCAGCTCGGCCTCCGCCTGGCTGAGGCGCAGCTCTGCGTAGGAGAGCCCAAAGCCGAAGGGGAAGGCGGCCGGATTGCCATCTCGCTGCAGGCGGCGGTAGCCGTGCCAGAGGTCGTAGCGCACCTGGGGGGCCCGGGGCTCGAAATCAGGCAGGTGCTCGGCGCTGGTGGGAATGGCGAAGGGCAGGCGCCCACTGGGCGACACCTGGCCGAACACCACGTCGGCAAGGGCCTCACCGCCCCGCTCGCCCGGATACCAGAGCAGCAGGATCGCCGGCACAGCTCGGCGCCAGGCCTCCATCAAGATTGCCCCACCTCCCATCAACACCACCACCGTGCGGGGGTTGGCCGCCAGCACGGCCTCGATCAAGGCCACCTGCTCAGCGGGCAGCTCCAGGTTGGTGCGGTCGCCGGCGGCGAAATCGCCCCCCTGACGCGCCGAGCCATAGCTAGTGATGGCGGCAATCGCCCGGGCCACCGGCGGCCACCAGCGCCGCAGCAGGGGATGGGGGGGCGGTATCTGGCGCAGGATCGGCGCGATGTCGCCGGGATGGATGTGCTCCCCCTCCAGGCGCCAGTCGAGGCCCAGCACCAGCAGGGCCGCCTCACAGCTGGCCGCCAGGCCAGTGGCTTCAGCCAGCCGCTCACCGCTGGCGTAACGCACAGCCCCCGGCGCAGCCGCTGCCTGCAGCCCCTGCAAGGGGGTGACCACCACGCCGGGTTCTGGCCGGGTGTCGGAGGAGCCGCGATCACCCAGGTTGGCGATGGCGGCCAGGCTGCCGATCACCGCCAGCGAGCGGGCCGGATCCAGGGGCAGCAGGGCGGGGCCAGGGGGAAAGGCCTCGTTTTGGAGCAGCACGATCGACTTGGTGGCCGCCTCCCGGGCCAGGGCCCGGTGCTCGGCGCAGCCGCGCAGGCTGGTGGGATAGGAACCCGGGGGCACGGCGAGCTGCACCCGCAGCTGGCGCAGCACGGCGTCATCCAAGCGCTGCTGCGCCAGCCGACCATCAGCAACGGCAGCAGCCAGGCAACCGGCAAAGATCATGCGGAAGGGCATTTCCAGGTCCTGACCGGCCCGCAGCGCCGCCACGCCATCGCGCACCCCGAAGATGAAATCGGTCACCACGAAGCCCTGGAATCCCCAGCGCTGCTTGAGGATTTCGTTGAGCAGCGCGGGGTGCTGGCCGCACCACTCGCCATTCACCTGGTTGTAGGCGCTCATAACCGAGCCCGCCCCGGCCTCCACGCAGGCGCGGAAGTGGGGCAGGTAGAGCTCGTGCAGCACCCGCTCACTCACCTGCACGTCCACCAGGAAGCGGGAGCTGTCGATCGAGTTGAGGGCGAAATGCTTGACGCAGGCCACGGCGTGGCGCTGAATGCCGCGGGTCATCGCCGCCCCCAGGGCCCCGAGCAGCACTGGATCTTCGCCATAGGTCTCCTGGGCCCGGCCCCAGCCGGGGTGGCGCAGCAGGTTGACGCACACCGCCGCCAGCCAGTTGGCGCCGAAGCTGCGGGCCTCGCGGGCCATAACCTCACCGATCCGCTCCTCCAGTTCCACGTCCCAGCAGGCACCGCGGGCAATCGGCGGCGGGAAGGTGGTGGCCCCACCCTTGAGCACCACCCCCCGCGGGCCATCAACAAACTGCAACCCGGCTAGCCCCAAGCGCGGCAACACCCCCGCTGGCCAGGGGTGCAGGTGGGAGGCATCGCGGCAGGCGATATCAACCATGCCTGGCCAAAAGTCGGTATCTCCCTCCAGCAGGGCCAGCTTCTCGGCGACGCTGAGCTGGGCCAGCAGCTCTTGGGCCCGGCGCTCAATCGACTGCTGGTGAGTCTCTGGTGGCGCCGGCATGGCCTCTTCCCCAGCTGCATAAAAACTAGGAAGCCCGGAGCGCGAGCCCCGGGCTTCTGTTGACCCAGCTGTGGTGCCTGCCCAGAGGGGTGGGGCGCGGCTGGGCGCAAGTTAGTTAGCAATCAGATCGTGAGATCTGGGTGTCTTCAGTTGTACTGCGGAGCTGCTGACGCAAGCACCTGGGGCCAGGTGACTAGTGGGACGTCTCGATTAATCCGGGGCACCTAAGGCGGCGCAGTGGAGGCTTTTAAGCCAAGAGACGTCAGAGATCCGTCGAGAGTGTTGGAGCAGGGGCCGGATCGTCAGCGCGCTCCTGGCAAATGCTCAGGGGGGGTGTCTTCCATCAGTGGAGCCTCCGAATCCCGATGTCCACACGATCTCTCCGCCAAGCCAAAAGGGCAACCATCCACACCCCCGCCGCAATGGCTCTTCACCCGCGGAAATCAGACTTCATGAAGGCCGCTTCACATCTGAGGCTGGATAGGGCCCAGGATTTCGATCAACTACTTCGGTACCCATGCAGAGGAAATCCAGGCTGGGGCTGCTGGCCCTGGCGTTCTTGGCGGCTTGGGCTACTGGCACGGGAATGGAGCTGCACGCCCCTCAGGCCAAGGCAGGGAGCGCACTAGGTGCACCAACCTGTACAGCAACGCCGCAGCAAAGCGACCTGAGGAAGCCGAAGCCTTGATGAAATCAACCAACCCCCTAGCCAAAGATCCGATCTGCGGCATGGTCGTGCCCACGGCCACAGCGATCTCGGCCCAGCGGGCCGGCCGCTCCTACTACTTCTGCAGTCAGGGCTGCCGCCAAACCTTTCTGGCGCCGGAGCAGGAGCTGGGGCGCATGCGGCGGCGCATTGGCATAGCCCTGAGCGGGGTATTGGCTCTGGCGGTATTGCGAGCGGCTGGCTTCCTAGCCCTTGCTACTGGCGTCAGCCTGCTCAGCTGGGCGCCGATAGCCCAACTGCCCTGGCTCACCTGGGGGGTTTGGTTATTTCTGCTGGCAACCCCCGTGCAGGTAATTGGCGGCTGGGGCTTCTACACAGGCGCCTGGGCCGCCCTGCAGCGGCGGGCCCTGAACATGGATGTGCTGATCGCCCTGGGCACCTCAGTGGCCTACCTCTACAGCGTGGTGGTGGTATTCGCGCCCCAGCTACTACCTGTGGGTGTAGACGAGCGTGGCGTCTACTTCGAGGTGTCGGCGGTGGTGATCGCCTTCGTCTTGATGGGCAAATACATGGAGGAGATCATTAAGCAGCGCTCCTCAGCGGCGGTGCGGCGGCTGCTGGATCTGCAGCCAGCCACGGCCACGGTGATCCGCTCCGGCCAGGAGATGACCGTGCCCGCCGAAGCCGTTCAACGCGGCGATCTAGTGCTGGTGCGGCCGGGAGAAAAGGTGCCTGCCGATGGCGTGGTTATTGATGGTCAGTCTTCGGTGGAAGAAGCACTGATCACCGGTGAATCCCTACCGGTGATCAAGCAGGCCGGCTCAGAGCTGATCGGAGGCACGATCAACGGTCGCGGGCTACTGCGCTTTGAGGCCACCCGGGTGGGCGCAGACACTTCCCTGGCCCAGATCATCCGCATCGTGGAGGAGGCCCAGGCCAGTTCGGCGCCGGTACAGCGCCTGGCAGATCAAGTCACGGCCTGGTTTGTGCCAGCTGTGGTGGCAGTGGCATTGCTGGCCTTTGCCGTTTGGACCCTGGCTGGCAGCTTCAGCAGCGGGCTGCTGGCCTTCATCGCCGTGCTGGTGATCTCCTGCCCCTGCGCCCTCGGCATCGCCACACCAGCGGCGTTGATGGTGGGGGTGGGCAAGGGTGCCGAGCTGGGCATCCTGATCCGCAGCGGCGAAGTGCTGGAGCGGGTAGAGCGGCTCACCACCGTGGTGTTCGACAAGACCGGCACCCTCACCCTGGGCAAGCCTGTGCTCACGGAGGTGGTCGCCAGCGGCCGCAACACAAAGGCATGGGTATTGCAGCTAGCCGCCTCGATGGAATACGGCTCTGAACATCCACTGGCGGCGGCCCTGCTGGAGGCGGCCGCTGATCAGGGCTTGGAGTTGCTTGCCACGGCCCAGTTTCGGGCCCAGGTGGGCGAAGGGGTGCAGGCGGTGGTGGCGGGGCAGGAGATGTGGCTAGGCAACCGCAGCCTGGCGCTGCGCTTTGCGCCCCAGCTGGCGGAGTCGCTGCAACGATCCATACAACAGCTGGAAACAGCAGGCAACACCGTGATGTTGCTCGGCCAGGGTGAGACGGTGCATGGCCTGATAGCGGTGGCCGACAGCTTGCGTCCAGAAGCCCGACAGGCGGTGCAGCTTTTGCAGCGGCGGCGCATTCGGGTGGTGATGCTCAGCGGCGACAACCGCGCCACGGCCGAGGCCATTGCCGCCCAGGTGGGCATCACCGAGGTGATCGCCGAGGTGCGCCCGGCGGACAAGGCCGCCACAATTCGGGCCTTGCAGCAGGCGGGCCAGGTGGTGGCCATGGTGGGCGATGGGGTAAACGATGCACCGGCCCTGGCGACTGCCGACATCGGCATCGCTATCGGCTCTGGTGCGGATGTGGCGAAGGAAGCGGGAGATTTGCTGCTATTAGGCAACGATCTGCGCGACGTAGTGACGGCCATCGGCCTATCTCAAGCCACGATGACCAAAATCCGCCAAAACCTCTTCTGGGCTTTCATCTACAACAGCTTGGGGGTGCCGATCGCTGCCCTTGGCTGGCTAAATCCCATGCTGGCCGGGGCAGCGATGGCGCTTAGCTCCCTTTCAGTGATCGTGAATTCATCGCTACTGCGCAATTACCGCCGGGCCAAGGTGTGAACTAAACGCGGATGCTGCGTGCCATATAGCGGGATGGAATTGCTGATGCAGCTACGCGGCGACGCTATACAGATCGGCTCGACCAAATACCTAGCGAATTAGCAGAACAATAAATAGACAAGAGCGGCAGCTTAAACGGCAAAACTAGACAGGCGGAGCTATACCCTTGGTGAGCAGGTAAACACCTATGTACATAATTAAAAAAGTCAAAAGCAAGCCGCCCACAAATAATTTTCCGTCCATTGATTTTAAGCTGATTTTCAACTCAACACTTTAGCGAGGGAAAGCCCCATGCACCACTTGCTCCGGCGGCAGGAGGGGCGCATGCCGCCGCGGTTAACTGGGCCGCCCAATTGAATTACAGAACCCTCTCAACAAAACTGCCTTACCGATAAAATCAGATGAATTCATCTGATGACTAAATTTAGAAATGAGCCCTAAATAAAACCGAAATACAGCTTGCAATTAATTTTTATCGCCAACCATTGCAATAAATCAAAAGCTATCTACAAACAGAAGGCTTATTCGCAGGCCTAATACTTGATTTTCTTGTAAATGGGTCGCCTGAGATTCGAACTCAGGACCAATCGGTTAAAAGCCGAGTGCTCTACCGCTGAGCTAGCGACCCGCGCCCTTCGGCACTTATGGAACGTATCACCCAGGGGCGACCTCCACCAAGGGTGCCTAGGCAGCCGTGAGAATGGCCTAACAACGGGCCCCAGCGGATGAGCGTCTTTCCCTGGCCAAAACCCCAGATCCACGCTGAGGCCTGGGTGGCTGAAACGGCCGTGGTGATTGGCGATGTGCAGCTAGCGGCAGGAGCCAGTCTCTGGCCCACTGCCGTCGCCCGCGGCGACGTCAGTTCGATCGTGGTGGGTGAAGGCAGCAACGTGCAAGACGGAGCCGTGCTGCATGGCGACCCCGACCAGCCTGTGACAATCGGCGCCGATGTGACCATCGGCCATCGGGCTGTGGTGCATGGCGCCACCCTGAAAGACGGCTGCCTGATCGGCATCGGCGCCATCGTGCTCAATGGCGTCACCGTGGGAGAGGAGGCCCTAGTGGCCGCCGGATCGGTGGTGACACGCGACGTACCAGCAGGAACTTTGGTTATGGGAGCCCCGGCCCAGGTGAAGCGAGAGCTCACGGCTGAGGCCCGGGCCGAGCAGCGCCAGCACGCCCGCCGCTACCGCCAGCTCGCCAATGCCCATGCGAAGTCCAATGCCCCAGCAAACGGATGACGACAGATCCCGCGCTGGATGGGCGAATCACGAGGTTCATTCCTTAAGATCACTAGATCTTGTGTGGCTTCCCATGGACGGTCGGCTGATTTTGGTGGTTGCTCCGATCCTGCTCGCCGCGAGCTGGGCCGTCTTCCATATCGGCCGTGCCGCCGTGGGACAGCTGCAATTGCTGCTCAAGCGCGCCCGCGCCTGAGCATTTGAGCTCTGAGCTGCTCGTTATCGGTGCTGGCCTGGCGGGTACGGAAGCCGCCTGGCAGATCGCTCAAGCTGGTCTGGCGGTTCGCTTGGTGGAAATGCGGCCAGTGCGCCGCAGCCCAGCCCACCACAGCTCGGAGTTTGGCGAGCTTGTCTGCAGCAACAGCTTCGGCGCCCTAAGTAGCGATCGGGCCGCAGGCCTACTTCAAGAGGAATTGCGGCGCTTGGGTTCGATGGTGATTCGCACCGCTGACGCCCACGCCGTGCCTGCAGGAGGCGCCCTAGCCGTTGATCGCGGCCGCTACAGCGCCGCCCTCACCGCCGCCTTGGAGCAGCACCCGTTGGTGACGGTGGAGCGGCGCGAGCACACCGAGCTGCCCGGCCCCGGAGAGATCGCCGTGCTGGCCACTGGCCCGCTCACAAGCGAGCCCCTGGCGGAGCAGCTGCGGGAATTCACGGGCCGGGCCGACTGCCACTTCTTCGATGCGGCCAGCCCGATCGTCGAAGGCGAGAGCATCGACCTGGGCGTGGCCTTTCGCGCTTCCCGCTACGACAAGGGCGACGCCGACTACATCAACTGCCCCATGGACCGGGAGCAATTTCTGGCTTTTCGGCAGGAGCTGCTAGCCGCCGAGCAGGCCGAGCTCAAGGATTTCGAGCAGGAGAGCGCCCACTTCTTCGAGGGCTGCCTGCCGATCGAGGAGCTGGCCCGCCGCGGCGAAGACACCATGCGCTACGGCCCGCTCAAGCCGATTGGGCTCTGGGATCCCCGCTGGGGCGACCTCAATGATCGCGATGTGCGCCGCGCCAAGCGGGCCTACGCGGTGGTGCAGCTGCGCCAGGAAGACAAGGACGGCCGCCTCTGGAACCTGGTGGGCTTCCAGACCAACCTGAAATGGGGCGAGCAGAAGCGGGTGCTGCGGCTGATCCCTGGCCTGGAGAACGCGGAATTCGTGCGCTTCGGCGTGATGCACCGCAACACCTTCCTGGAATCGCCCCAGCTGCTCGATGCCACCCTGCAGTTCCGCAGCCGCCCCAGCCTGCTGGCCGCGGGCCAGATCACGGGCACCGAGGGCTACGCAGCCGCTGTAGCCGGCGGCTGGCTGGCTGGCACCAACGCCGCCAGGCTGGCCCTGGGCCTGGAACCCCTGAGCCTGCCGCCCACCACGATGCTGGGCGCCCTCACCCACTTCATCGCCGAAGCTCCCAGCAAGAAGTTCCAGCCCATGCCGCCCAACTTCGGCTTACTGCCCGAGCTAGCCGAACGCGTCCGCGAGAAACGGGCCCGCTACGGCGCCTACCGCGACCGGGCCCTAGTGGATCTTGAGCCCTTCACTCGGCCCCTACAACTGCACGGCGCCAGCGTCGCTGCCTAGGGTCGCAGTAGCTTCTCCAGCCCAACGGTGACCAGCAACCCTGCCCCCATCTGGGATGTGATCGTGATCGGCGCCGGCGTTGGTGGCCTGGTCACAGCTTCCCAGCTGGCCGCCAAGGGGGCGAAAGTGCTGGTGCTGGAGCGCTACTTAATTCCGGGGGGCTCCGGCGGCAGCTTCAAGCGCGAGGGCTACACATTTGATGTGGGCGCCTCGATGATCTTTGGCTTCGGCGAGAAGGGGCACACCAACCTGCTCACCCGGGCCTTGGCCGATGTGGGCCAGCACTGCGACACCATCCCCGATCCAGCCCAGCTGGAATACCACCTGCCCGGCGGGCTGAATGTGGCAGTGGACAGGGATTACGAGCAGTTTCTGGCTGATCTCAGCGCCCTGTTTCCCCATGAGGCCAAGGGAATCCGCGCCTTCTACGACACCTGCTGGCAGGTGTTCCGCTGCCTCGATGCGATGCCCCTGCTGTCGCTCGAGGATCCGGCCTACCTGGCCAAGGTGTTCTTCAAAGCCCCCCTGGCCTGCCTGGGCCTGGCCCGCTGGCTGCCGGTGAACGTGGGCGATGTGGCGCGGCAGCACTTCAGCGATCCGGCCCTGCTCAAGTTCATCGACATGGAGTGCTTCTGCTGGAGCGTGATGCCGGCCGATCTCACGCCGATGATCAATGCGGGCATGGTGTTCTCCGATCGTCATGCCGGCGGTATCAACTACCCCAAAGGGGGCGTTGGTGTGATCGCGGCAAAGTTGGTGGCGGGATTGGAGAGCCAGGGCGGCGCGATTCGCTACAAGGCGCGTGTGACCCAGGTGCTGCTGGAGAACAACACCGCGGTGGGGGTGAAGCTGGCCAGTGGTGAGGAGCTGCGGGCCCGCCGCGTGGTGAGCAACGCCACCCGCTGGGACACCTTTGGCGCTCTCGTGGATGCAGCCCACACCCCCAAGGCCGAAACCACCTGGCGGCGCCGCTACAAGCCCTCCCCCTCGTTTCTGTCCCTGCACCTGGGCATCGATGCCCAGATCGTGCCCCAGGCTTACCACTGCCACCACCTGCTGCTGGAGCGCTGGGAGGAGATGGAGGCCGAGCAGGGGGTGGTGTTCGTGTCGATGCCGACCCTGCTGGATCCGGAGCTGGCCCCGGCAGGGCGCCACATCGTGCATGCCTTCACCCCCAGCTCCATGGAGCACTGGCAGGGGCTGACGCCAGCGGCCTATCGCGCCAAAAAACAGGCGGATGCCGACCGGCTGATCGGCCGGCTCGAAGCGATCCTGCCCGGCCTCAGCGGCGCTATTCGTCACCGCGAGGTGGGCACGCCGCGCAGCCACCGGCGCTTCCTGGGCCGCATGGGCGGCAGCTACGGCCCAATTCCCGCCCTGCGCCTGCCGGGGCTGCTGCCGATGCCCTTCAACCGCACCGGCATTTCGGGGCTCTACGCCGTGGGCGACTCCTGCTTTCCGGGCCAGGGCCTCAATGCGGTGGCCTTCAGTGGCTTTGCCTGCGCCCACCGCATCGGCGCCGACCTGGGGCTCAATCCTTGGAACCTGCCTGCCTAAGTTCATATGAGTCGGCAAAACGGCGGCCCAGTGACAGTCGGCACGACCAACGAGATCTCCCCGCCTTCTGCGCGGACAAGCCGACAGACTCCTCGAAGACTGTGGCGTTCGTGGCTCAAGGAAGAGCGCATCAGCTGGCTTAGGCGTGGGCCTTCGCGGACGGTCGTGATCCTCTTGGTGATGGTCACCCTGGTTGGGATTGAAGCGCTCCGGAGGAGTCAGTTGGCCAAGGAGCGAAGCGTCACCAACCAGACCATCGCCCTGCAAAAACTCGAAGCCGAATTCCGGGACGCCCAGCGAACGGCGAGGGACTGGGGCTGGTGGGATGACAGCTATGCCTTCATCAAGGGAAATAACCCCTCCTTTCCCTCCCAAGACCTGGCAACCAGCAGCCTCTTTGAGGACGGGGCTGCCATGGGGCTCTACGACGCCCAAGCCCAACGCCGCGCCCTTCAGGTGGGCCTGAGCAGCCCAAACCTGCCCCCTGATCAACGGTTGGTGCGCTGCATGGACTCCACCGCCCGCACCCGTCGCCTCCTGGGCCTCGCCGGCATCCGGGTGATCTGCTCAGACGAAACCAACAACCTCTACGTCGGCTTCGCCACCACGATCAGCACCAGCGACAACAGCCGTTCGACAACAGCGACCCTCATTTATCTCAACCCGCTGATTGAACCCCAGTTCGGCAGCCACCTGAAGAAGGAGCTCAACCGGATCCAGGCTCAGCTGCAGCCAATCCCCCCAGCGGTCGCCATCACCACGGGGGAGGCCTTGGCACCACTCCAACCCAAAACCTTCAGCGACAACGGGCGCCTGATGGGTGTCAGACCCGCCGATAGCCAGGCGGAGCAGCGCCGGGAACTGACCGATCTGCTGCTGCTGCTGAGCGGCGGGGGACTGATCGTCCTGGCCCTGCGCCTTCGCTGGAAATTGGCCGAGCGAAAGCAGAGATTGCTGCTGCGCCAGAAGGAACGCTGGGCCACCCAACGCATCCGAAGGAGTCACCGTGCCCTGGTTGAAATCCTTGATTTCAAGCCCCCCCAGCCAGTCTCTTCAGCAGATCAAAGCCCGGCTAGGCCACTCCCGGACAGCACCTTGATCTTCAGGGGAATGCTGCAGGAGGAACGGCGCCACCCTGCCTCGCCACGAGCCAGCCAACCGATCGATGGGTCAACCACAACCGGCACCAAACCCGCTGGTCGCCAACGCGTAGACATCCAGTTGATTGCCAATCGATTTGAACAGATTCTTGGCTCCGCCCGAGATCTGGCCATGCACGATCCACTCACCGGCCTGGCCAACCGCCGCTACTGCATCGAACACCTTGAAAGAGAAATCGTTCGCCTTAAGGGAAAACAAGCCCTGCTTAGCCTCCTCTTTATCGATGTCGACAAATTCAAAAGCATCAACGACACCTATGGCCACCGCATCGGCGATCAAGCCCTATGCAAGGTGGCCAACCAACTCCAGTCCCTCTGCCGCCAGGGTGATTTCCTAGCGCGCTACGGCGGCGACGAATTCATTCTGATTCTGGGAGACTCTCAAAACGCCAGCAATGAAGACGATCTAGCCCTCCATGCCAAACAGGTAGCCCACCGGATCCTTGAGTCCTTTGAGAAAAGTCAAGTTGACTCCGCCTCGCCCTACCGACTCAGCCTGAGCATTGGGATCACGATCAGCGATCCACACCACTTCAGTAGTGAAGACATCATTCGAAAAGCAGACCTGGCAATGTACAAGGCAAAGTCATCCCAGGGGGAACACATTCACCTGTTCACAGCGGAAAATGAGTCCAATCCGCTCAGTGACTATCGCCTATTTACTGCGCTCCAACAGGCTTGCGAAGCATCACTTGAGCCATCGCAGCCCGACTCCTTCCGGATTTTATTTCAACCGATCGTCAACGCCGCAGGCGAAGTCCTAGCCGTTGAGGCTCTCGCCCGCTGGGATCACCCAGACCTGGGAGAAGTTCCCCCAACTCTGTTCATTCCGGTAGCGGAACACTATCGAATCATGGGTCGCGTTGGTTGGCAGCTCATCGAAGCCAATTTGCAGGCCTTCAAGCAACTGATCAAGGCCCTAAAGATCACCCCCAACCAGCTCGACCTGGCGATCAACATCAGCCCATCCCAACTCACCGATGCATCTTTTTCAGACCAATTAATCGATGCCATTGCAGCCCAAGGACTCTCTTGCAACAGCATTAATCTTGAACTGACTGAAACTGCCATCTTCAATTCCACCGCAGCGGTTGAAACCAATCTGCGCCAGTGTCGAGAAGCGGGAATGCGGATTTCCCTAGATGACTTTGGAACGGGCTTCTCCTCCATGGGGCTGCTGCTATCGCTGAAGCCTGACGAACTGAAGATCGATCGCAGTTTTGTGGTCGGAGTTCTCGACGATGCCTATGCGGAACAAATCGTGAAACTGCTGCCCATGCTCACTAATTCCGTGTCGATGACCCTGATCGCTGAAGGAGTAGATACCGAGGAGAGCTTTCAGCGGCTGCAACAAATGGGTGTGTCACGATTCCAGGGATATCTATTCTCTGAGCCCCTAAATATCGCCGACCTGGTTGAGCTTGTGGGTGGAAACCGACTCACAAGCTCCCTTCCCGCTGCATAACCTTGTCTAACTAATGCGTTAGTAAGGAATGGCCGGCTCCCCCACCCCCAGCTCCGCCGAGCTGGCCGCTTACCTCGAGCAACGCGGCGAGCTGAGCAAGCCCTGGATGCTGCAGCTACTGCGGCTCACCAAGCTCAAGGAAGCCAAAGCCAGCATGGACCCGGATGCCTACATGGCCAGCCTGCAGGAGGCCCACGCCGATCTGATGCGACTTGGCGAATTCTGGAAAGGCCGCGAACAGGAAGTTTTCAGCGGTCGCTACCAGCCGGCGACCCTGATCGAACCCCTACCCGGCTCCCCCGAAGATCGATGACCGGCGCCTTGGCCGTGAGCAGCGAGCGCTACCCGATGGCGGCGCTGATCCGCTTCACCCTGATCGCTCTTTACTTGGCCATGGTGGCGCCCCTGCCCCTACTGGCTCCAGCCGAGCTCAAATTGCTGCTGTGGCTGGCCCTACCCCTGGGGCTGAGCTTGGTGGTGGCAGCCACCAGTGAAGCCGTTGAGCTAAACGCCGATGGCATTCGGGTTGGCCATCCCAGCTGGTGTGCCTGGCTGCTGCGCCGCGGCTGGAGCCTGCCTTGGAAAGCCATCAGCGGGCTCACACCAGTAGCCACAAGCCAAGGGGGCCGGGTCTTTTACGTGAGGGGAGAAGACGGATCGGCCTACCTACTGCCGCAACGGGTTGCAGCCTTCGAGCAGTTTCTGAGCCGCTTCAGCCAGGAAACGGGCATTAACACCAGCTCAATCGGCCGGATCAGCCCACCTTGGACCTACCAACTCCTAGCCGGACTGAGTGCCGCCATGTTGCTTGGAGAGCTGGTTTGGGCTCTTAAACCAGTGAGTTGAGCTGCTGACGGGCCGGCTCTTCCTCGGCAGAAGCTTCCGGAAGCGTTTCCAGACTGAAGCGATAACCCTGCTGGCGCATGGTTTCGATGCCGCCGCCTTCACCCAAGCCAGCCTGCTCTAACTTGCGGCGCAGGGTGAGCACCTGGGTATCCACCGAGCGGGGACCGCCGCTGAAGGGAGGCCAGGCCATCCGCAGTAGCTCCTGGCGGCTGCGCACCACCCCAGGGGGCATGAGCAGGGCACAAAGCAGGGCAAATTCCCTTGGACTCAGCTCGACTGGCTGGTCCCGCAGGGTTACCTGGCGGAGCAGGACGTGAACTTCAAGCGGACCAACGCAGACCCGCTCCTGCAGACCGGTGCCGCCGCGGCGCAGCAGGGTGCGGCAGCGGGCGGCGAGTTCTTCCAGGCCAAAAGGTTTGCGCAGCACATCATCGGCGCCCGCATCAAGCAGGCTCACCACCGGCTCGGAACCGGTACGGGCCGTGAGCACCATCACCGAGCAGCGCAGCTGGGCCGCCAGGCGCAGGGCGGAACTCTCATCGAGTAGTTCGGCGCTGATCAGCAGATCGGGAGATTGGTCTTGGCACACCTCCAGAGCTTCACGAGCCGTAGCAACCGCCGCCGCGAGATGGCCGTCCTGCCGCAGGCGCTGGGCCAGCACCGTGCGCAGGGTCGCGTGGGGATCAACCACCAAAACCCGCTGGGGCTGGCTTCCGGCCTGATTGGCGGCCCCAGAGGCCGGCAGTGGCGGGTGAGAGGAGGTAATGGAGACCACAACTGTGTTGAATTCACCTTAACGGCAGCCGCCAGGAAATCCGCGTATCTGTAGCTGGGTTTGTGTGGACACCACCAACTAGGCGGAGATCACCCAATCGCGGCTTCTGGCTCCAAGGGCCAAAATAAGTAAAGGTCCAACGACCCCATGACTTCGCTTCAACACCCAGACGCCATCCGCCACTTCCAGTCGCTGTGCGATGCCTGCCAGGAACTGGCCCATCGCTTCCACAGTCCTGGGGAATTGCGGATCTACGCCGATGGCTACATCCACGCCTTGCGCCGCACCGCGGTGCTTGATCCGATTTCCCAGCGGCGCTTAGAGGAGCTCACCGACCGCTGGATTCGAGATCCTTCCAGCTTTGTGGGTCCCGATGGTGACCCGCGCAGCCTTTACGAAAGCGAGCGCTACTGACTCGCTAACTGCATTGCTGCCATTTTCAGCTAGCCAGAGCCACTTCCAGCTTCTCGCGCAACTCACCGGAGTTGTACATCTCGATCAGGATGTCGGAGCCACCGATGAATTCCCCTTTCACGTACACCTGGGGAATCGTGGGCCAGTCGGAAAATGACTTGATGCCATTACGGATCTCGGCATCCGAGAGCACGTCGAAGGTTTCAAATGGCACCCCAACCGAGTGCAGTATCTGAACGACGTTGTTGGAGAAACCGCACTGAGGCATCAGCTTGTTGCCCTTCATAAAAACGAAGACCGGGCTGGTGGCCAGGAGTTCTTCGATGCGTTGGCGGGTAGTGGCGTCCATGGACTCAGGCGGGTGTGGATGTTTGCAGGGCTAGGGCGTGAATTGCCTCACTGGCCAATTCCTGGCGTAGGGCGCCATACACGAGCTGGTGCTGTCTGACCCTGGTGAGGCCGTCGAACGCTGTGGAGATCACCGTCACCTGCAGGTGGTCGCCACCGCCGGTGAGGTCTTCAACCTCCACCTGGGCATCGGGCATGGCCAAGGTGATTGCGGCCTTCACCTGGTCTGGATGCACCATCGAAGCGAAGAGGCAGCGAACAGCGGAAATCTAGTGGTCAGCTGCCAGGGGTTGCCGCGGCCCCTGCGGTGTAAGGAGTGGCGGCGAAGCCAATCTCGACCAGGCTCTGGAAAGCCTTGCGGCCCTCCGGGCTGGCCGGGGTCATCACCTTGACCACCTCAACGAGTAGGGGAACCGCCACCTCAGGCTGGTTCTGGCGACGGAACAGGGCCGCCAAGCGCAGGTTCGCCTGGGCCATGGTTTCCAGAGCTTCCCGGCCCTTCTGGTCCATTTCCCGGGGGATGCGGGCATCGAGTCCACGGAAGGAGCCGCTCAGGTCGCGATAAAAGCCGAGCAGGCGGCGACAGGCATCGCGGGCCTGGTCGTAGAGCTTGCGGGCTTCGGCCAGGTTGCCCTTGGCAACGGCGGCGTCACCGCGCAGCAACAGGGCGCGCACCCCATCAAGGTTGAAGGGGCTGCCGGTGGACTCCAGGGCCTTCTGGGGCTCCTGCTGGGCCTGCACCTTGGCCGGAACTAGGGGCGCAGCGAGGGCCAGCAAGGCCAGAGCGGAGCCGCAAATCAAGCGGGATGGCCTACGCACAACCAGCAAACAAATATGAACCAACTTTAGGGGGCCAGACCCAGGGCTCCCTGGGCCTGGCCTTCGACCACGGCCATGGCGGTGGCGAGGTGGTCGGTGAAAGCACTCGCCGCCTGCCTTCCCTGGCCCTCCAAGCTGAGAGGTGGGCCGAAACAGAGCACGGCCCTATCCCCACGGCGGGGGGGGCGATGGCCGTAGGCGATGCCCACCGGCACCACCGGCACTGTCACGCCCTGGCCGGCGGCCAGCATGGCCAGGCGGGCGAGGCCCTGGTGCAGTCGCAGGGTGGTCTCTTCGCGCACGATGCGCCCCTCCGGGAAAACCACTAGCTGCTCACCGGCAGCAAGTAGGTCAACGGCGTAGCGCATGCTGGCCAGGGAGGGTCGCCCCTGACTCACGGGGAAGCAGCCCAAGCGGTGCAAAAACCAGCCCTGCAGCCCGCGCATCTCGTCAACCGTGACCATGAAGCGGCAATCCCGGCCGGTGATGCGGCGGCCTGCGGCGTGGGGCAAAAGCAGGGCATCCCAGCGGGCCCGATGGGTCGGAGCTAGCAACAGCGGCCCGCTGAGAGGCAGATTTTCGCGGCCAAGCACCTGAACGCTGCGGAAAAAAAAGCGCAGGCCAATGTCCTGGCTAGCCACCATGGCCAGCGGTGCCAGCCAGGGGCTGATGCCGTTGCAGAGCCCCTTTTCCCGGGAGGAGGGGGCCTGGGTGGACAACGCCGATGGGCCGGTTTGAACCGCCAACAACCCGTTATGTGCGACCAAGCTCAAAGTTAGGGGCTTGGCAATGGAGCTCGGCTCGAGCGCGGGCAGTTGGACTGGCGTCCCGAGCCGGCGCAGGTTGCACTATCCATAGGATTTAGGCGGGTTCACCGCCTGCCCACCACTCCCCAGCCATGGCCAGCCTCGGCGTCAACATCGACCACATCGCCAATGTGCGCCAGGCCCGCCGCACGGTGGAGCCCGATCCGGTGAGCTATGCCCTGCTGGCCGAGCTGGGGGGGGCTGATGGCATCACCGTGCACCTGCGGGAAGACCGGCGCCACATTCAGGACCGCGATGTGGAGCTGCTGCGTCAAACCGTGCGCAGCCGGCTCAACCTGGAGATGGCCGCCACCGCTGAGATGGAGGCGATCGCCCTACGGCTCAAGCCCGACATGGTGACCCTGGTGCCGGAGAAGCGTCAGGAGGTCACCACCGAGGGCGGCCTGGACGTGGCGGGCCAGCAGGAGGCCCTCACCGCCCTGGTCGGCAAGCTGCAGGGAGCCGGCATAGGCGTGAGCCTGTTTGTGGACGCCGAGTCGAGCCAGCTGGAGGCCTGCCGCGCCACCGGCGCCCGCTGGGTGGAGCTACACACCGGCGCCTACGCCGAAGCCAGCTGGAGTTTGCAGCCAGCCGAGCTGGCCCGGCTCACGGAGGGGAGCTTCATCGCCCGCAGCCTCGGGCTGCGGGTAAATGCCGGCCACGGCCTCACCTACCAAAACGTGGAGCCCATCGCCGCCATCGAGGGCATGGAGGAGCTCAACATCGGCCACACAATCGTGGCCCGGGCCCTGGCGGTGGGCCTGGAAGAAGCTGTCCGGCAGATGAAGGCGCTGATACAGAATCCGCGCCGCGACCCCCTGTTCGGCAGCCGCCAGCTATGAGCACCTATCACTTCATCGCCGCCAGCGAAGCGTTCCTCACCGTCGAGGAGCCCCTTGAGGAGGTGTTGCGCGAAAGGGTGCGCCACTACGGAGAACAGGGCAAGGAAATCGACTTCTGGCTGGTGAAACGGCCAGCCTTTCTCGATGCACCCCAACTCGAACCGATCGGCAGCGCCGTGCCGCGGCCAGCGGCGGCGGTGCTGTCCACCGATGAGAAATTCATCACCTTTTTGAAGCTGCGCCTGGAATTCGTGGCCGTGGGCCGCTTTGAGGCTCCCAGTGCCTCCATCCCCGACGCCCTCGCCAGCGCGCCCTAAAACAGCCCCAGGAAGCGTTTGCGCGGCCCTTCATCGGAAGCTCCTTGGCCGCCATCCTGTTGGTAGCGAGGCTTGTTGTCGCCAATGGTGAGCAGGGCTTCCTTGTTTTTCCACCAGACCCAATCGCGGATTGGGGGCGTATTGGCAAGTTGCTGGCGGCTGAGCCCTAGGCCGAGCTTGGCGGAGGCAGCGAGCAGAACGTCGAGCATCTCCTCACCGTTGCCGCAGCGGGCCAAGGCCTCATTGGTGCGCTTGGCGCCATTGAGGGCCTTTACCAGGGCGTTTACCCGCTGGACCACCGACAACGACGCTGGATTCATCGGGGCTGGCACTGGCTTTGGGCGACCGTACCAGCGCTAGCCGGTCGACGGCGGTACCTGGGGGGCTGACAAGGAGCCGCTGGGCAGGCAAGACTGGAACTAACGCGATGGACTGATGACGTCCCCTTCACGTTCCTGCCACCACTGGGTGATCGGGGACGTCCACGGCTGTGCCGACGCGCTGGAGCGGCTGGTAGCCCGTCTGCCAGCCGGCGACAAAATTGTGCTTTGCGGTGATGTGATCAACCGCGGTCCCCAGATTCTCCGGACCATGGAGCTGGCCTGGGGCCTGGTGAGCTCCGGCCGGGCCATCTGGCTGCTGGGAAATCACGAAGCCGACCTGGTGGCCGCCCTGCGGCAGGGCGACTGGACCGCTCAACGGGCCTTGGCCGGCTGCGACACCTATCGCCAGCTCGGCGACCACCACTGCCGCATCTGGCAGGAGCGGCTGGAGCAGCTGCCCCGCACCTACGCCGGCGAAGGCTGGCTAGCCACCCACGCTGGCTTCAATCCCGACACCTGGGAACCCGACCTCAGCATTCGCATGCCCTTCTGGCAGGCCTACGACGGTCGCTTCGGTGAGGTGGTGATCGGCCACACCCCCGGGCCCCAGGTGCGTCGCCTCGGCCAGATCGTGATGGTGGATACCGGCGCCTGCTACGGCGGCCAGCTTTCGGCCTACTGCCCCGAAACCGGAGCCATTCAGGCCGTTTACGGCTTGCAAGAGCGCCGGCTCTCCTCCTTGCGCCAGGAGCTGGCAGGCTGCCTGCCTTGATGATCCACCGCTGAGCATCTGTTTTGCTCACAGTTTTCCGGGGCAACCGGGCCGAACACCTAGCCGAACTCCTGGCCGCCCAGTTGCTGCTCACACCTCCCGGGCCGCTCGAGACGGTGCAGGTGGTGGTGAATACCTGGCCCACCAGCCGCTGGCTTGGGGAACAGCTGGCCGTGGGACTCGGTGGCATCGCCGCCAACATCCGCTACCCATTTCCTGGCAGCCAGCTGCGCCAGATCGTTACTGGAGTGCTGGGCGAAACTGGCGCAGACCAGGATCCCTGGCGTGCCAGCCAGCTGGTGTGGCCCGTGCTGGAGCTGCTGCCCCAGCTGGTGGAGCAGCCAGAAGCTGCCTCGCTTAAGCACTGGCTAGGCCGCTACCCCCAGCACGGCAGCAAGCTTGAGCTGGCCCACTGGCAGCTGGGCCGCAGCATCGCCGATGCCCTAGACGACCTCGCCCTGTATCGCCCTGAGCTGCTGGCAGCCTGGTGGTGTGGGGAGGACGGCCCACCCCTGCCGCCGGAGCAGGAGTGGCAGCGGCTGCTGGTGGGGCGGCTACGGGAGCGCCTGGGGGTGAAGCCCTTCGGCCTGCAGGTGCTGGAGGCCATCGCCCAGTTGCAGATCAAGGCGCCGCCGGCCGGCAGCCTGCCCGATCCCCTGCGCCTGTTTGGGCTCAGCAGCCTGGCGCCGATCCAGGTGCAGCTGCTGCAGGCTCTGAGCGTGCACACGAATGTGGACCTCTACCTGCTCACCCCCTGCCGCGACCTGTGGCAGCGCTGCACCAGCCGCCGCCAACTGCTCAGCGATGCGATCGCGCTGCAGCAGCCCCTTGATGGCGACTGGCTGCTGCAGGCCCCGGGCCTGGAGGCCCGTTTCGGCCGACTCGGCGGCGAGTTTCAGCAGTTGCTCGAAGGCAGCGGCGAGAGCCTCCAGGGCCAGTGGCAGGAAAAGGATTTGTTTGTGGCCCCGGCCAGCAGCCATCGGGGCCAGGGGCCAGCGCCCCTGCTGCATCAGCTGCAGCAACAACTGGCGGATCCGGCTGCCCAACCCCTGCTGCAGCGGGCACCGGCAGACAGCTCCCTGGAGTTCCACCGCTGTCCCGGCCCCCTGCGCCAAGTGCAGGTCGTGCGGGACCGCATCCTGCAGCTGCTGGCCGCCGATCCCACGCTCCAGCCCCGCGATGTGCTGGTGATGACGCCTCAGGTGGATGGCCTAGCGCCTTTGGTGGCGGCCGTATTTGGCGATCAGGAGGCCACTGGGGTGCCCCTCAATTGGCGCCTCACCGACCGCAGCCAGCAGAGCGAAGCCAGCCTCAGCCGCAGCTTGCTGGAGCTGCTGCGGCTGGCGGGGGAGCGGCTGACCGCCTCCGCCCTGGAAACCCTGCTGGAGAGTCCGGCGCTGCAGGGGCATTTCCAGCTCAGCGGTGCCGAGATGGCGGCCCTGCATCCCCTGCTGCAGCGCGGCGGCTTTCATTGGGGCCTCGATGCAGAGGAGCGCGGCGGCCTGGGCAGCGGCAGCCTCAGCTGGGTGATCGATCGGCTGCTACTGGGGCTGGTGCTGCCCTGCGACCCCGGCCTGGCCCCGGCCGCTACCGCCCCCCTGGCCAGTGGCGAGAGCATCGAGCTGCTGGGACGCTGGATGCACCTGCTCACCCGGCTGCGCCACTGGCTGGTGGAGCTGCGGCGACCCCGCTGTTGCCTGGCCTGGAACACCTGCCTGAGGGCCCTGCTGAGCGACCTATTCGGCGACGGCGACCAGGCTGGTCAGGTTGGCAACAATGGCCAGGACTGGGAGCTACCCCTGGTGCTAGCCGCCATTGACGACTGGCAGCAGGCCGCCGCCGGCTGCGACCTGGAGCTGGCCGCACCGGTGGTAGCAGCCGTGCTCGATGAGCGCCTGGCTGCGGATTCGGGCCGGTTTGGCCACCGCAGCGGCGCCCTCACCATCAGCGCCCTCGAGCCGATGCGGGCGATTCCCCATCGGGTGATCGTGCTGATGGGGCTAGATGCAAACGCCTATCCCCGTCAGAGCAAGCGGCCCGGCTTCCACCTGCTGGAGCAGCAGCGCCGCCTCGGCGATCCCAACCCGGCCGACCAGGACCGCTACGTGCTGCTGGAGGCCCTGCTCTCAGCCCGCGACCATCTGCTGGTGACCTGGAGCAGCCGCGACCCCCGCAGCGGCGAAGAGCTGCCCCCGGCCACACCGGTACGCCAGTGGCTCGAGTGGCTGCAGGGGCAGCTGCCTTGTCGCGGTAGCGACCTGGTGATCAGTCACCCCGCCAACCCCCTCGACCGGGCCAATTTCCAAGCCAGCGGCGAGCGGCCGCCCGCCAGCTGCGACGAGCGCCTGCTGAAGGCCCGCCTGCTGCTCGACCAACCCCGCCAGCAGAGTGGCGCACCGCAACCGCCCCGGCCCCTGGCGGCCAGCGAGCCCCCTAGCGCCCCCCCGGCCCAGCCCAGCGATGCCTACGGGGATCTGCGCGACTGGCTGCTTGCCCCCCAGGCCAGCTGGCTGGCTGAATTGGGGCTAAAGCCGCGGGAATGGGCCGACAGCCTCGACGACCTCGAGCCCCTCAGCCTCGATGAGCGCGGGCGGGCGCTGCTGCTGCGCCAGGCCCTCGAAAGCCCCAGCGACCCAGGCCTAGATGGGCCCGCTGGCTGGCTGGCTCGCCACCGCGGCCAGGGCTTGCTGCCTCCTCAGGCGGCAGGCGAACTGGAGGCCGGCGGGCTCAGCCAGCGCTGGCGCAGCCTGCACGCCAGCCTCGAGGCCCTGGGCCCTGAACGCCGCCAGCTGGCACTCTGGCAAAACTGGCAGCAGGAGCTGCAGTGGCGGGGGAGCTCGGTGCTGGTGCTGCACACCGCCAAACCGCGCAGCCGCCACCGGCTGGAGCTGTGGCTGGCGCTGCTGCTGGCCGCCGCCGCCGACCAAGGGCCGCTGGATGGGGTGCTGGTGGCCCGGGGTGCCAAGGACTTCGGCGTGCAGTTGCGGCTGCAGGCGCCCCAGGTGGATAGCGCCCGGGCCGAACTACTGCGGCTGCTGGAGTTGCGCCAGCAGTGGCGCCAGAGCTGCTGGCCGGTGCCACCGGAAACCGGCTGGGCCCTGCTCGATAAGGGTGAAGCGCGGGCCATCGAAACCTGGGAGGGCGGTTTTCAGGGGCGCGGCGAGCGGCTTGATCCGGAGCAGGCCCTCTGTTTCGGATCCGAGCTCAGTGGCGCCGCCCTGTTGGCCAGCGGTGAGCTAGCCGCCCGGGCTGGGGAGCTGCTTGGTCCGATGCGGGAGCGGTTGATATGAGCCCAGCTGCCGGCAGCGATCAGGCCTTAACGCCAGAACAACCATTTGATGCCAATGCCTTTCCCCTGGATCCCGGGCTGCGGCTGCTAGAGGCCAGCGCCGGCACCGGCAAAACCTTCGCCCTGGCCCAGTTGGTGTTGCGCTATGTGGCCGAGGCCGAGCTAGGGCTGCGCCAGCTGCTGGTGGTGACCTTCACCGAGGCCGCCGCCGCCGAACTGCGCGATCGCATCGGCCAGCGCCTGCAGCGGGCCCTGGCCGGCCTGGAGAATCCAGATCTGGAGCCGCCCGATCCCACCCTGGCCGCCTGGCTGGAGCAGCAACGACCGCGGGCCGAAAAGTTGCGGGCCCGGCTGCTGCTGGCCCTAGAGGAACTAGACGCCGCCGACATCACAACCATCCACGGTTTCTGCCGCCGCACCCTGCAGCGCCACGCCCTGGAAGCGGGCCTGCCACCGGAGCTGCAGCTCGAAACCGACAAGGGCACCCTGGTGCGCCAGGTGGCACACGACTACTGGCAACAGCAGGTGCTGCCCCTGCCAAGCCACCTGCTAGCCGGGCTGCAGCAACAGGTTGGCGGCCCCGAAAGCCTCGAGGGCCTGCTGCGCCAGCTCGATGGCGATCCAGCCCTAGGCCTGGATTCCCTGCCGGCAACCCTGCGGGCCGACGCCCCCTTGGCACCCCAGCTCGAGGCCCTGTGGAGCGAGGCGTGGCACAACTTCCAGCAGCTCTGGGCCAGCCACGGCCAAGCCCTGGAGGCCGGCTTTTGCGCCGCCGCCAGCCAGTGGCGCGGCCAGGGCTTCAAAACCACCAGCCCCTACGTTCCCAAACCCACCAAGGACCGCTGCGGCCTGGTGCGGGGCTGGATCGCTGCCCAAGCCCCCGGCGGCGACTACGGCGCCACGGCAGGCAGCCAGGGCGGAGCCCAAGGCTTGCTGCGTGATTACTTCCACCCCGGCGCCTTTCTCAAAGTTGCCCGCAGCCTCGAGCCGGGCGCTGGGGAAGGCCCCGGCCCCTCCCTGCCTGAACGCCCCCTGCAGGAGGCGATCGCCCAGGTTTTGGATGGTCCGGCCGAAGCCCTGCTGCTGCATGCCTGCCACTGGGGCCGAGCCGAGCTGGGCCGGCGGCGGCGCCAGAGCGGAAGGCTGGGTTTCGCCCAACTGCTGGAGGGTCTTGATCCGGGCGAGCAGGCCAGTACCCCCCTGCTAGAGGCGGTGGGAGCCCGCTATGCGGTTGCCCTGATCGATGAATTCCAGGACACCGATCCGATCCAGTGGCGCATCCTGGCGCGGGCCTTCCAGCCTGAGCGGCACCGACTGGTGATGGTGGGAGATCCCAAGCAGGCGATCTATCGATTCCGCGGCGGCGACCTGCGCACCTACCTGCGGGCCCGGCAGGCCGCCGCCAGCTGCGGCGGCATCAGCAGCCTCCGCGACAACTACCGCTCCAGCGAGGCCCTGGTCGCCGGCCTCAACGGCCTGATGGGGCCGGGGCTGCGCCGCAGCGACCTGGCCGTACCAGCGGTGCGGCCCCAGGCGACCGACAACAAACTGCTCCTACCGGCTGGCCAGCACCCCCTGCAGCTGCTCTGGCTCGGCGGCAGCCGCCTGGCTGGTGAGAAACCACCCAGCCGCAGCACCCTGGAGCGGCAACTGCCCGACCAGATCGCCTGCTTCAGCGCCCAATTGCTCAACCAGGGGCTGATGCAACAGCGGGGCGAGCAGCGCCAACCCCTTAGCCCCAACGACCTATGCGTGCTGGTGGGCACCCACCGTCAGGCTGAAGCGCTGCGCGCCGCCCTTGATCGCTGCGGCATAGCCAGCAAGCTGGTGAGCCAGGGGGATGTGTTTGAAAGCGCCGGCGCCTCTGCATTGCAACGGCTACTCGATGCCCTGGCCGAACCAGGCCGGACCCAGCGCCTACGGCTGCTGGCCGCCTCTCCCCTGCTGGGCTGGAGCGCGGAGCAAATCGCCTCCGCCAGCCCCGAAGCCTGGAGCAACCTGGCTGCGCGCCTAGCCCAGCTGGCCCTTGAACTACCCCGCCGCGGCCTGCTTGGGGTGCTGGCGAGCCTGCTGGAGCAAAAGGGGCTGGCCCAGCTATCCCTTAGCGGCCGGCTGCTGGCGGATTTGCAGCAGTGCGGTGAATTGGTGGCCGTGCGGCTCCATGCCGACCAACTGGGTCCCGCAGCGGCAGCCGACTGGCTGCGGCGCCTGCGGCTCGATCCCGACCGGGACATCCCCGACGCCCACCAGCCCCACAGCGACGTGGTCGATGAGGCCGTATCGGTGCTGACGGTGCACCGCAGCAAGGGTCTGGAATATCCAGTGGTGATCTGTCCCTACCTTTGGCAGGCAGGCGCTGAGAGCCGCAGCGGCCAGTCCATCGGCGTGCGCTGGCACCCGGGCGGCCCTGAAGGCGGGCAGCCCGAAGCCGTGCTCGACCTACACCTGAAAAACAACTGGGGCCCGGGCCAGGGCGCCAGCCAGCAGCAGCTTGGGGCCGAGCTGCAGGAGCGGGAGCGGCTTGCCTACGTCGCCGCCACCCGGGCCAAGCTGCTGCTGGTGCTGGCCTGGGGCCCGGTCTTGGGTCAGCAGGGCAATCCGCTGCACCCCTGGCTGTTCGACCAGGAGCAGCCCCCCGCCAGCGACCACGACCCCTACAGCGGCCGCAGTGATGCGGAGTGGCGCGAGCGGCTGGAGCAGGCAATCGCCCGCCGCCAGCTGCCCCTCACCCTGGTGCAGCCCCCCGCCAGCGGCCAGCGCAGCCAGCTAAGACCAGGCCCGGCCGCAGCTGGCCTACCCCTGCAGCGGGGCCCCGTACCCAGCCATGGCTTCGACAGCAGCTGGGGCCGCAGCAGCTACACCAGCTGGACCCAGGGCAGCCACAGCGCCGCCCCCGCAGCCGTGGAGGAGGGCCGCGAAACCGATGCCATCGTCACCGAACTCGAGGCATTGGCATCACCCGGCGCCTGGCCCCAGGACAGCCCTCTGGCCCCCTTCCCCCGGGGCGCCCAGGCCGGCGACTGCCTGCACCGCATCCTTGAGCAGCTCGACTACTGCCAACCC
This sequence comes from Cyanobium usitatum str. Tous, assembly GCF_963920485.1. Lineage (NCBI taxonomy): Bacteria > Bacillati > Cyanobacteriota > Cyanophyceae > Synechococcales > Prochlorococcaceae > Cyanobium > Cyanobium usitatum. The sequence goes on from NZ_OY986431.1 coordinate 1,545,365, forward strand.
TTGGCAGCCCAGGCCGAGCTGGTGGGCCGCGAGCTGCAGCGGGCCGGTATCGCTGCCCAGCACAGCGAAGCGGTGCTAATTGGGCTGGAGCAGCTGCGGCACACGCCCCTGGGCGGCCCCTGCAACGACTTCAGCCTGGCCCAGCTTGAGCGCGGCGGCCGCCTCAATGAGATGAACTTCGATCTGCCCCTCGGCCTGGTGCGCAGCCCAGACCTGGCGCGTGCATTTGCCGACCATCCCGAAGGCTGGTTTGGCAGCGCCTACGCCGAGCAGCTTGCCCAGCTGAAAGTGGAAAGCCGGGGCTTTCTCACCGGCTCGATCGACCTGGTATTTCGACAGGGCGAGCGCTGGTGGGTGGCCGACTGGAAGAGCAACTGGCTGGGCGAGCGCGACGACCAGGGGCAGCCGCTGCACTGCGGTCCACGCCACTACGGAGCAGCAGCCATGGCAGAGCTGATGGCCGCCAACCACTACCCTCTGCAGGCTCACCTGTACCTGGTAGCCCTACACCGCTACCTGCGCTGGCGCCTGCCCGGCTACCGACCCGAGCAGCACCTGGGCGGCTACGTCTACGTGTTCCTGCGCGGGGTGCCAGGACCCACCACGGCCAGAGCGGTGCCCGGCATGTTTGTGGAGCAGCCGCCCCTGGCCCGCCTGCTCCAACTGGACCAGGCCCTGGGGGGCACACCATGAGCAGCCCCACACCCCTAGAGCAACCCCGCTGGCTCCAGACCCTGGCCGCGGCACTGGCTGAAGCCCTGCCGCGGCTGCATGGCAGCAGCCCCGATCCCCTGCTGTCGGAACTGATCACTGACCTGGCTTCCGCCCTGGCGGAGGGTCGCCTGGAAATCAGCCTGCCCAGCGCCGAGCATCGCCGCGCCCTGGAGGCTTCACCCCTGGGCGCCGAGCCGGATGGTCCCCTGGTGCTGGAGGGCGACCGGCTGCTGTGGCGCCGCTGGCAGCGCCAGCGCCAGCAGGTGCTGCAGGCTCTGATCGAGCGGGCCCAGTTGCAGCTCCCAGAGGCGAGCCCCGGCGCGAGCTGCAGCGAAGGCCTGGATCCTGACCAGCAGCAGGCCGTCACGGCGGTGCTGCAATACGGCCTGGTGCTGCTTGAGGGCGGTCCGGGCACCGGCAAAACCAGCACCGTGGCTCGCATGTTGGCGGCGGTGCTCGCCCAGCAACCAGGCAGCCGCATTCAGCTAGCAGCCCCCACGGGCAAGGCGGCGAGTCGGCTGCGGGCAGCCCTAGCCAGCAGCAGCCTGCAACTTCCCTGCAGCACCCTGCACCGGCTACTGGAGAGCCGCGGCGAGCGCTTCGGCCGCAACCGCCAGCACCCCCTCGCCCTCGACCTGCTGGTGGTGGATGAGGTGTCGATGGTGGACCTCCCCCTGATGCAGGCCCTGCTGGAGGCCCTGCCCCCCAGCTGCCGGCTGGTGCTGGTGGGGGACGCGGCCCAGCTGCCACCGGTAGGCCCCGGGCCCGTGCTGCTGGAGCTGCAGGCACCCGAACGCCGCCAGGCCCTGGGCGGCGCCGCCATCGAGCTGCGCACCACCTACCGCAACAACGGGGCCATCGCTGCGGTAGCAGCGGCCCTACGGGAGGCTGAGCAGCCCCTCGAGGCCCTGCTCACACCCCTAGCCGCCGATGCCAATCTGCGCTGGCTGCCGGCCAACCCGCGCCAGCTGCCAGCAGAGCTGCTGGCGCGACTGCGGCAGCACCAGCACCAGCTGCAGGAGTGCTGCCTGGCGGACGGTCTGGACGATCCCGCCGTCACCGCCAGCCTGCTGGCGGGCCTGGACAACTTCCTAGTGCTGACACCGCTGCGGCGGGGCCGCTGGGGGGTGGAGGCCATCCACCAAGCCCTGCTGGGGGAGGCGGCGGCCCGCTCGCCCCAATTCTGGCCAGTGGGCACGCCCGTGCAATGCCGCCACAACCTCAGCGAACTGGGGCTCGCCAATGGCGACGTGGGGCTGGTGGTGGAAAGGGACGCCAAGCGGGGGCGGGAACGCCGCCTGCTGTTTGCAAACCAGGGCGGTAGCGAGCCGCTCTGGATTCACCCTGCCCAGCTACCCGAAGCCGAGCCAGCCTTGGCCCTCACGGTGCACAAGGCCCAAGGCAGTGAGGCCGAAGAGGTGTGGGTGCTGATGCCCGACACCGGCAGACCCCAGCAGCGCCTGCTCTACACAGCCCTAACCAGGGCCAGACAGCGGGCCTGCCTGATCACCCCCTTGCACGGTTCCGCAGCTGCTGCCAGCCTGAAATCGTGAGCAGTCCTGAGCCCCACAGTCCCGCCGGCCGGGTGCTACGCCCCTGGGGCTGGTTTGAACAGCTAGCCAGCGGTGATCAATACCTGGTCAAACGCCTACTTATCCACCGCGGCCAACGGCTGAGCCTGCAGCGCCACCACCACCGCTGTGAGCACTGGGTTGTGGTGGCCGGCGACGGTGAACTGCAGGTGGGGGAGGAGGCCATCACCGCAACGGCAGGAACCAGCGTCTTCATCCCCCAGGGGGCAATTCACCGGGCCCAAGGAGGGCTGGCGGATCTGGAGATCGTGGAGGTGCAGCGTGGTAGCTGGCTGAGCGAAGCCGACATCGAGCGCCTGGCGGATGACTTCGGCCGGAAGTGAAGCGGAGGGGTAGGTGATAATATTTGTGTTCAGCCTTTTTCAAGGGCAGGGCAGTTTTGTTGATTGCGGGTCTGAACAACTGAACATCGGGTAAAGCAGTGCAGCTTCAGTTGCCCCGCAACGGCCCATCCGTTCAGTATTTCTAGCCCCATTGTGTTTCTGCCGGCCTGCGTTCAAGGACTTCACCAAGCCCTGATCAACCAGGCCATTTGCATCCCGTGACAGAACACGCCAACGGCGGCAGCTTTGCTTGCTCCGTCGACATCGACGCGCCCCTCGAAACAGCTGAAATCAACTCAGTTGAAGACAGCTCAGCTGAAATCAAGACAGAGCCAGCCATTGCCTCGGGCTTTGCCCGCTTTGGCTTTGGCCCAGAACTGCTGAAGGCCCTTGAAGCCGTCGGCTATCAGGAGCCCTCTCCAATTCAGAAGGCCGCCATCCCTGAGCTGATGCTCGGCCGCGACCTGGTGGGTCAGGCCCAGACCGGCACCGGCAAAACCGCTGCCTTCGCCCTGCCAATGCTGGCGGCCCTCGATCCCGACCAGCGCAAGCCTCAGGTGCTGGTGCTCGCCCCAACCCGGGAATTGGCCCTGCAGGTTGCCGAGGCCTTCAACGGCTATGCCAGCCACCTACCCGGCGTGCGCACCCTGGCGATCTACGGCGGCGCTGATTTCCGCGACCAGATCCATCAGCTCAAACGCGGCGTTCAAATCGTGGTGGGCACCCCCGGCCGCGTGATGGACCACATGCGTCAAGGCACCCTGGATCTCTCCAGTCTTCGCGCCCTGGTGCTAGACGAGGCCGATGAAATGCTGCGCATGGGCTTCATCGATGATGTCGAATGGGTGCTCGAACAACTACCTGAGCAGCGCCAAGTAGTGCTGTTTTCTGCCACCATGCCGCCCGAAATCCGGCGCATATCGCAGAAATATCTCAACGCTCCCGCCGAGATCACGATCAAGCAAAAGGCCGCCGATGCCACCCGCATTCGTCAGCGTTTCTTGATGGTGCATGCGCCCCACAAGCAAGCAGCTCTGGAGCGGGTACTGGAGGCGGAGACCAGTGAGGGGGTCATCATTTTTGCCCGTACCAAGGCGATCACGCTCACAGTGGCCGAATCGCTTGAACAGCACGGTTACGACGTTGCCGTGCTCAACGGCGACGTGCCCCAAGCCCAGCGAGAACGCACCATCGAGCGGCTTAAGAGCGGCCAGGTGGACGTACTGGTAGCCACCGATGTGGCTGCCCGCGGGCTCGATGTAGAGCGGATCAGCCTGGTGATCAACTACGACATCCCCTTCGATTCGGAGGCCTATGTCCACCGCATTGGACGCACCGGTCGAGCTGGCCGCAGCGGCGACGCCATCCTGTTCCTGACTCCGAGGGAGCGCCGTTTCCTGGGCGGCATGGAGCGGGCCGTGGGCAAGCCGATCGAAGAGATGGAGGTGCCAAGCAATGCCACCATCAATCAAAACCGGCTCGACCGGATGCGCACCAAGCTCACCAACTGCCTACAAACCCCAGCCAGCAGCGAGCAGGAGCGGGCCCTACTCAGCGAAATCCTGCAACGGGTTGCCCAGGAGCAGGGCTCCAGTCCTGAGCAGCTAGCCCTGGCGGCCCTCGAACTGAGCCTGGTGGGCAAGCCCCTGCTTTTGCAGGGCGAAGAGAACTTCCAGCAAGTGCGGCAGAACGGTCCTGGCCGCGATGGAGGCCGCGATAGCGGTAGGGATGGTGGCCGCGACTTCGGCCGGGACCGGGGACGGGGCCGGGAAATGGGTCGCGAGGTTGGCCGGGATCTGGGCAGGGGAGCTGCTCCCAGGGGCGAACGCCCCGTGGGTCCGCCAGAAGATCACATGGAGCGCTTCCGGGTGGAACTGGGCTGGCGCGACCGCATCAAGCCCGGCAACATCGTGGGTGCCATTGCCAATGAGGCCGGTCTGAACGGGCGATCCATCGGCCGTATCCAGATTTTCGACACCCACAGCACCGTGGACCTACCCAAGGGCATGCCCGAGGATGTTTTTCAGGGTCTCCGCCAACTTCGGGTGATGAACAAACCCCTGCAGCTTTCCAGGTTCCAGGGATAAACGCCTCGGGCTTCCGCCCTTCTGCTCCATGAACCCCAGCCCCCCGCGCCCAGTCCTAATCGGACTGCTTTGCCTGGGGCTGGCGTCCTTCATTCCAGCCAGCCGCTCTATCAGCGTTGCCGAAGTAGTCAAAGCCTTCTGCTTGTCGGCTTACCAAGCCGACCTGCAAAGGGAGGGCAAAGTTGCCCCCGCTGCCCATCTCGACCGCACCTGCGCCTGCGTTGGTGAGCGAGTTGCCAAGGGCAGCGACGTGGAGGACGCCCATGACGCCTGCGGGCGGAACCCGGACCAGCGTTCCGTGAGCAAGCCCAGCAGCTAGCTCCGATCGATGATCCGAAAGCCCAAAGCGCTGCTTCAAGCGCAAAGGCTGGTCACGCCTCCCACACTCAGGCTGGTCAAATCAGCAATCGAGAGCCGTTCCACTGCGGCTATCAATGTCGATTGAACCTCTGCACTCTCGCAAGCAACCAGACTCTGCAGCAGGTCGAAACGATCCTGGGCGGCCAGTTCGCCATCCTCACGCCAGGCGAGGCTCCAGGGCACAGGTGCTGTGATCATGGGACTGCTTTGATCAGAGTTTGCTGACATTGGGACGACATCCGGGATCAGCGGTCGAACCTCAGAGTCTCTTCAGAACCGCTTTACGGTTCTCCACGAAACGCCAGCGAGTGCTAATTGGTGGCCAAACCACCCAGTATTATTTCCCGTGATTCCAAGGGTACGGCGTCTCTTTTGGCACCCCTAGTTCCCACTAGGTCCATTAAGAACCGCAGCCACGTCCGAATCAGTTCCAGGATTTGCTTCATTAATGACTATCTACGTTGGCAATCTTTCGTTCCAAGCCGAACGCGAGGACTTGCTTGATCTCTTCGGCCAATACGGAGAGGTGCGCCAGTGCAGCCTGCCCCTCGACCGGGAAACCGGTCGCAAGCGCGGCTTCGCCTTTGTCGAGCTAGCCGACGATGCGGCCGAACAAAAGGCCATTGACGACCTTCAGGACGTGGAGTGGATGGGCCGCATGATTCGCGTCAACAAAGCAACTCCCCGTGAGGGTGGCGGTGGTGGCGGTGGCGGTGGCGGTGGCCGTGGGGGCTACGGCGGTGGCGGTGGCAATCGTGGTGGCGGTGGTGGTGGTGGATATGGCGGTGGCGGTGGCGGTGGCAACCGCTGGTAAAACCAACCAACAGCCGTTACTGCAAGGGAGCTCCATAGCGGGGTTTTTTGCGCCGCTCTGGGCAGGGGCAAGCCCCTATTGATGAGAGGGTCGCTTAGTGCAATAGCTTTTAGGGGATGAGAACCCCTCCGGCCAATCGGCCCCGCAAGCGCAGTAAACGCGGTGCCGTTCTCCTGGCAATCGGGGTAGGCCTCGGCGGAGGCCTTCTGCTGGCTGGGCCCCTCTCCGAACTGCTCAGCGATAACGCCTCAGGAGCAAGTAACGCCATCACCAATCCGTTCGCGGCCTGGAGCGGCATCACCAATCAGGACATCCTGCTGCTCGGCACCGATGTGGGCGGTGGCAACACCGATGTAATCGCCAGCCTGCGGGTGGATGGCGGCATCACCCGGATAACCCAGATACCTCGGGACACCTACATCGAGGCCGAGGGCTACGGTCCCCACAAAATCAACGCCCTCTACAGCCTCGGGGGAACCGATCTGATCAAACGGGAGCTGGCCCGCAAGTTGGGCCGGCCGATTACTCACCACGTGGTGGTGAACCTATCGGCAATCAGGCGCATGGCCGATGCCCTCGGTGGCATCGAGGTGAATGTGCCGAAACGCATGGCCTACACCGACAACACCCAGGGCCTATACATCGACCTGCAACCCGGCCTTCAAAATCTCAAAGGCCAAGACCTAGAAGGTTTTCTGCGCTTTCGCTACGATGAGATGGGCGACATCGGCCGGCTGGAGCGCCAGCAACTTGCCCTACAGGCCCTGTTTCGCAAGCTCACCAGGCCAGAGCATCTGGTGCGTCTGCCAATCCTGTTGGCCGCAGCCAGTAAGAATCTGAAAACCGATCTAGGCCCCATGGAGCTTGGTGGGCTGATCACCGCCATGGGTTCGACCCAGCTGGAGACAAAGCGCCTGGGCGGGCGGCCCTTCTACCAAAACGACATCAGCTACTGGGATGCGGAATGGCCCCAGCCGGTGCTGGAGAGCTCGGCCAGTGATGGCTCCGGGGAAGACGGCCGCTATCGCTTCCTCTTCTGATCTGCTGGAGCTTACGGCGATGACGGAGGAGCGCCATTGCTCCCCTGAGACAGGGTGACCAAAGCGAGCAGCAGGGGGTTGAAGCAGCCACTGTGAGCCCGAGCGCTGCTGTAAACGAAATTGAGGCGGCACCAAGCAAGCCCACGCTTGTGGCCACCCCCGGCCTGACGTGACTGCGGGCCTCAGGGTCGGGGCCGGCAGCTAGATCATCAGACACGCACTAAGGTCCACCCACACCCCTGCAAGCGCTGAAACGGGCCGCGATGGCTGGGCTCCGCGGTGGTGGGGCTGACCTGGGTCATGGGTCCCAGCTTGCAGGATTAAAAGGCACCTGTCAGGCCCAGCTGCTGCAGGCGCCGCACCGCGGCTTCCGCCGGCGCGCCCTCCAAGGCCAGGGCCTGGGCCAGCAGGGGCGCCAGCACCGGCACCTGGCTAAAGCCCGCACTAAAGCCGGTGAACAGCCACAACCCAGGCGCCCCTGCCAGCGGACCTACCAAAGGCAAGCCCTCACTGCAGAAGGCCACGGCCGCCTGGCGCAGATGGCCGGGCTGGGCCGCCAGCGGCGCCCCCCAGGCTTGGGCCGCTAGCTCTTGGCGCAGTTGCCCTTCCACCTCCAAAGGCGGCGGCGCTGGGCCCAGCTCCAGGCCCGGTCGCACCAGGGTGTGCTGGCCTAGCAGGGCCCCTTCTGCCCGGGGCACCAACCCGCCATCCACCAGCCACTCCGGCTGGCTCAGGCCAGCGGCGCGCCGCTCCAGAGCTACCCGCCCAAAGCTGGGCGGGAGCCAGGCGGCGGTGCGGCCCAGCGACGCCGGAAAGGAGGCCAGCTCCAGCGCCGCCGCCCAGCTGCTGCGCAAGCGCTGGGGCAGGAGCGGCCAGAGCTGGCGGCAGTAGGCGCCCGCCGCCAGCACCAGCTGGGGGGCCTGCAGGTCGCTGCCATCACTGAGGGAAAGCCGCCAACCAGTGGCTGGCTGCCGATCCAGGCGCTCCACCCGGCACGTTTTGCACGTCACCCCCGCCGCCGCCAGCACAAGCGGCAAGCGCGCCGCCAACACTGCGGAATCCACCTGGGCGAAGGGCAGCGGCCACCAGGCACTAAGGGGCCGCCAACCGGCGGCAGCCCCGTGCAAACGCAAGCGGCAGGGCCGCCAGCCCAAATCACCATGGCGTTCTTGCAGGAGCCGCCAACGCTTAGAGGCTCCGGCCGCCAAGCGAGCTAAGGGGGTTGGGGCCAGGGGCCATCCCGGCAGAGCGCCATAGCTGAGCTCGGTAGCGGAGCAAAGCCCATGGCTGGCGGGGGCAGCGACGACCGTCACAGACGCTCCCAGCTCCCGCAACGCCAAGGCCAACACCCCCCCAGCCACCCCAGCGCCAACGATCACCACATCGGCGGGGGCAGGAACCGTCACACCAGCAGGGTGAAGGAGGTGACGACCTGATGGAACATGTCCTTGACCTTGGCCCAACGAATCTCGTTGGTGCTGGCCGCAAACGTGTATAGCCGGCCGCGATCGAGCACCACGGTGGCCAACTCGTGGCGGTCGCGGTCTTCAAGGTGCACGGCGTATTCAAGGTCGTAGAAGGTGCGGGGGCCTTCCTGCCGCTCCGACGCTTCAACCAGCTCAGCCTGGCGGCCACTGCCATCAGGGGCAATCACGGTGCGGCGCAGCTGCTCGCCGACCGCCACGGCGCTGCCGAGCTTTTCCAAGTCATTGGTGGGGTTCACCTCCGAGATCACCAGGCTGAGGGTTTCATCGCTGTTGATGAGGTCGTGGAACACCACCTGGGGGCCGCCACTCACCTGCACCCGCGTCCAGCCGGTGGGATAGAGGAAGGCATAGCGCCCATCGGGGCTCTGGAAACCATTGAGCCCGGCTGCCGCAGCGCTGCAAGCAACCAGCAGCCCCGCCAGCACCAAGGCAACCAAACGCGGCAAATAGGCGCGTAGGACAGCCCGATTGCGAAAACCTGCCTGATTGCAAAAAACAGCCATGGCTCAAGGCGCGTTGCGTGGCGCCATTCTGCTGGGCAGCCGTGCCCCCAGGCGTCAGCATGGGCTCCTGATCTCCAGTCTCCCCATGCCACGCCAATCCACCTGGGTGGACCGGCAGCAGCGTCGTCACGACTCTCGCTTCTTCCGCCTGCTGGACGGCTCCTTTCTGTTTCGCTTAGCCCTATCGGGTGCAGCGGCCATGGCGCTGCTGATGGTGGTGAACAGCTACGCCACCTGCCGCAACAACCGCTGGGCCCAGGGTTGCCTTTGGCGGGAGACGGAGGCCCTGATCAGCGTCGGCAATGTGGAATCGCTGAGCATCGTGACGGCCGCCTTCCTCTACGTCCTGGAGGCTCAAAAACGGCGCCAGCGCGACAACATCGAGGCCTACGAGCTGCTGATGAACTGCAATGCCTCCGGCGTCAAATGGCTGGTGGGGCGCATTACCGCTCTAGAGATCCTCAACAGTGCCGGGCTACCAATCGACGGCCAGCAGCTAGCGGGCTTTGACCTACGCAATCTGCAGGCTGCCAACGGCCACTGGCACAACGTCAACCTGGAAGGGAGCGTGCTGCGTGGAGCCAACCTGGCCGGCACCGATCTGAGCGGAGCCAACCTGCGCGGTGCTGATCTGCGAGATGCCGACTTGCGTGGCGCGATCCTTGTAGGTGCCGATCTTGAGGGTGCCCAACTGGAAGGGGCCCTAATGGAAGGCGCACAACTTGATGATGCACAAGTTGATAGGGCCAGCCTCGATAGCGGTGCCCCCAATCCCAGCTGATCGAGCTGGCTGCCTAAGTTCTGAGCAATTGCGGCGGACTGCTGAGCGGCTTTACCCGCCCCCTGGCCAGGCTGATCGACCAGTTCGAGCGCTTACCTGGCATTGGCCCGCGCACGGCCCAGCGGCTGGCTCTACACCTGTTGCGCCAGCCTGAGGAGCAGGTCCGCAACTTCGCCGACGCCCTGCTGGCGGCCCGCAGCCAGGTGGGCCAGTGCAAGTGCTGCTTCCACCTCTCGGCCGAGCCGATCTGTGAGATCTGCCGCAACGAGGAGCGGGGCAACGGCCAGCTTTGTGTTGTGGCCGATTCCCGCGACCTGCTGGCGATGGAGCGCACCCGGGAGTTCAAGGGGCACTACCACGTGCTCTGCGGCTTGATCTCACCCATGGATGGCATCGGCCCCGAGCTGCTGCAGATCCAGCCCCTGGTGAACCGGGTCGACAAGGAGTCCATAACTGAGGTGATCCTGGCGCTGACTCCGAGTGTGGAAGGGGATACCACCAGCCTTTATTTGGCCCGGCTACTCAAACCATTCACCACCGTGAGTCGCATCGCCTACGGCTTGCCCGTCGGCAGCGAGCTGGAATACGCCGACGAGGTAACCCTGGCCCGGGCCTTTGAAGGCAGACGCCAGATGGAGTAAGCGCAAAGGTGGCCCTGCCATGACCAGTAAGTCCCGCTACAGCAGCATCGCCCCGGCCGAACGGCTGCCCGAGTGGCTGCGGCGTCCGGTGGGCAATGCCTCAGCCCTGGAAAACGTGCAGGGGCTGGTGAAGCAGCAACGGCTGCACACGATCTGCGAGGAGGGCCGCTGCCCCAACCGAGCCGAGTGCTACGCAGCTGGCACCGCCACCTTTTTGCTGGGAGGCCCGATCTGCACCCGCAGCTGCGCCTTCTGCCAGGTGGAGAAGGGCCAGGCACCCCAGCCCCTAGATGCGGGCGAGGCCGAGCGGGTAGCCGAGGCAGTTGCCGCGCTCCAGCTCTCCTATGTGGTGCTCACGGCCGTCGCCCGCGACGACTTAGCCGACCACGGCGCCCACCTATTCACCACCGCCATGGCCGCGATCCGCCAGCGCACACCAGGCGTCGGCATTGAAGTGCTAACCCCCGACTTCTGGGGCGGCCAGCGCGACGAAGAGGAGGGGTTGGCGGCCCAACGGCAACGGTTGGCCGCAGTGCTGGCGGCGCTGCCCGCCTGCTTCAACCACAACCTCGAAACCGTGGAGCGCCTTCAGGGGGAGGTGCGCCGGGGCGCCACCTACCGCCGCTCCCTGGCCCTGCTGGCCGCTGCCCGCGAACTGGCGCCCACCATCCCCACCAAGAGTGGGCTGATGCTTGGGCTGGGCGAAACCGAAGCCGAGGTGCTGCAGACGATGGGCGACCTGCGATCAGTCGATTGCCAGCGCCTGACCCTGGGCCAATACCTGCGCCCATCCCTCGCCCACATTCCGGTGGCTCGCTACTGGACTCCAGAAGAATTTGAGCAGCTGGGAGCCAAAGCCAGGGAGCTGGGATTCCAGCAGGTGCGCAGCGGTCCGCTGGTGCGCAGCAGCTATCACGCAGCCGGCAGCATGATGGCTGCCCCTGTGGCGACCCGACATGAGCCTTGAAGCCCACCTGATCGAGTCCATGACCGACATCGTGTTCGCCAAGGACCTCAACGGTCGCTACATCGCTGGCAACAGCGCTTGGGCCCATCTACTGGGGAAAACGGTCGACGAACTCACCGGGCTGACGGATCTGGATCTATTCCCCGCCGATCTGGCCGGCAGCTTTCGCGCCAATGATCAGGCCATGCTCGCCAGTGGCCAGGCCCAGAGCAATGAGGAGTGGGTGACCTACCCCGATGGCCGCAGCGCCCTGCTGGAAACGGTCAAGACACCCCTGCGGGACGCCAGTGGCACCGTGATTGGCCTGGTTGGGGTCTGCCGGGAGATCGCCTGTCCTCGCTGACCAGACCTGCTTGCCTGACCAGCCGTCCCTGCGATTGTCTTCGCCGCTGCAGCCAGCAATACTTGCCGCGAGTGCTGGCTCCCCACGCCAGGGATCCTGTTCTGCAAGGCTCAAACGGTTGCCGAATGTTCCTGGGTGGATCGACCTCGACCTCAACCTGCAGGCCCAGCCGCTGGGAAACCCGAGCGGCGATCCCCAGCTCAACGCCGCGATCGGAGCCGCTTACCCCCTGCAAAACGCGGCCCATCCCACTGGCCTATGGCTTACGGAGGCGACCATTGAGCGCCGGGCCGGCACGGGGGAACTGGCGCTGAAAGCTGGGGTGTTCTCCCTCAATCCAGGCTTCGTGTCGACGCCGGTGCTCGATCAATACGTGCACTCAGCCCTCAGGAACACGCTCAACTTCAACATCGACGGCCCGCCGATCAACCCCTACGTGGCACCAGGGCTCCTTCTGGCTCGATTCCCAAGTTGCCTTGGCAGGCCTGTTCGGGGTCAGCCCCGACCTGAGCACAAGCGAGGGCAGCCTGCACACCCTGCAGTGGACCTTCACCCAGCTGCCCGGAGCCAGCGCCCTGGTGGCACCGATCTGGCGCCAGGGTCAGACCATCTCCCGCAGGATTCCTCCCCCCAGGTTCAGCTGGGCGGGGGCTATCTGGCCAGCGGCAGCTCGGGCGAGTCCAATGGGTCCCACTACGGCACGGTCACCCTGGCGTGTCCCTGTTCCTGGCCGCCGACCTGCAACTGCAGCTGCAGTTTTGAATCATTCCATCAGCAACCGATAGGCCGCCTCCAGCCGGTGAAAGGCCTGGGGATCGCCACCCAGATCGGGGTGGTGGGCCTTGGCCAAGCGCCGATAGGCCCGCTTGACCATCTGCGGGCTCGCCCCGGCCTCTAGCCCCAGCTCCCGCAGGGCCTCGCCGCGGGGGTCTGGGGCCGAGTTCTGGGCCCAGCTCTGGGAGGAGTTCTGGGAGGTGGTCGGGCCCCGGGAGTGGTTTTCGGTGCGGGTGCCGCGGCGGCGCTGGCCCAGTTGGGCTTGGCGGCGCCCCAACTCCACCACCACCTGGAGCGGCGCTTCAGTGAGCCACTCCGGCGCCCGGGGGCCATAGAGGGCAAAGGCCGCCCGCACGGCCCAGCGGGCCCGACTGTGGGGGCCCCGGAGCGCTTCGGCCAGGGCGGTGCCCAGGCCAGGGGAGCGGCGGTCGAGCTCCTGCTCCAGGCTGAGCGCCGGATTCGTCCAGTGGCGACGCAGCTCCTCGATCACCCCCCGCAATCCGCCCGGTGGACCGATCCGCAGCGCCTGCCACTGGGGGTGGGCGGCCATCGCCTGACCCCAGCGCTGCAGCTGATCCGGGCTGAGGCCATGGCCATAGGTCGGGCCAGGCTGGGGGTCCTGCGCCGAAAGTTGCTCCAGCCGGCGGCGCAGGGCCTGCACTTCGCGGCGCAGGGCATCGTTTTCAGCCAGGAGGGCATCGACGTTGCTGGTGACTGGAGGGCTGCCGGGAGCTGGACGCCAGCGGCGGGGATCAAAGCCCATCCAGCCCACCCAGGCGGCGGACGCTGCGCCGCAGCACCTCGGCGCAGTCCGCCCGCATCAACAGGCCCGAGCCACCCCAGAGCAAGCGGGGAGCCAGATCGGCGGGGCCCGCAGCGAGCTCCCGCAGGGGCGCAAAGCCCAGGCCGCGGAAATAGCGCACTAGGCGGCGGTGCTGGGCGTCGCTGTCGCGGATCGCCAGGATCGTGGCCTGGAGGCAGGGGGTGGCTTCCAGGGCCCAGGCAAAGGTGGCCGCCCAGATCAGCGGACCCAAAGCTGCCGTGTCATCCCCAGCCTGCACCCGCATCGTGTCCAGCCGCAGGCCCCTGGCGCTCGGCAGGGCCCAGCCCTTGAGCTCGCCCAGCAGCAGCAGCCTCTCCCCATCCCGCCGCGCCACTCCCACCCGCAGCCCCCAGGCCAGCCCCGCCGGCCGGCTCACCTGCAGGCGCAGCAACAGGCCCCGCGTACGGGCCTCCTGCTCCAGCTGCTCCAAGCTGGGGTTGGGGCAAGTAGGTGCCTCGGGGGAAGAGCTGGACATCCACAACCGCCAGGGCCAGGGCCAGTCTCAGCCGTTGGCCAGAGTTCCATCATGGCGGGTAGCGACTAATATGGTCGCACATATGGTGCCAAGCGTGTCTGAAGTAGTCGCAAGCCAGGTTTCGGTTCGGGATCTCAAGACCCATCTCTCCGAATGGCTAGCCCGTGCTCAGTCTGGCGAGGTGGTGGAAGTCACCTCCCATCGCAAGCCCATCGCTCGCATCACGGCGCTGAAGCCAGCTGCTTCAGCCTCAACCAATCCGCTGCAGAAGGCGATTGATGCCGGCGTGATCAGCTGGAATGGCGAGAATCCTGTTATTTCACCACCCGTAAAGCTGAATGATGGTGGCCCACTGATGAGTGACATCGTGATCGAGGATCGTGGTTAGACACTGTGATCCTTTTTTGTGATACCTCTGCCATTCTCAAGCTCTTCATCGACGAGCAGGGCAGCGAGAGCATGATCAAGGCAAGCTCTTCATCGGAAGGAATCGCGGTCTGCAGGATCACCTGGGCTGAGTCGATGGCTGCCTTTGCCCAGCGCACTCGTTTCAAGGGTGCTAGTCAGTCTGGAATAGCCCAGGCTCGATCCATGTTTGAGCAGGCTTGGCCTGGCTTTGCGATCGCGGATATCACCCAGCCGCTGGTCGAAAAAGCTGGTGTATTTGCCGAGGCTTTTGGCCTGCGCGGCTACGACAGCGTTCAGCTGGCAGCTGCCCATCAGTTGCATGGGCATTTTGCCCTTCCGCTGACCTTTGCCTGTTTCGACCGACGCCTCAACCAGGCCGCCAAGGTGCTTCAGCTGGAGGTGCTTCCGTGAAACAAGCAGCCACGATCGCCAGTGAGATGGACCATCTCGACCAACTCGGGGCCAAGGCCTTCGATGGCTTCCTGGTCCACAAGTACCTGATGTCCACCTAGGTGGTGGGGTTCCCCTGATCAGTTAGGACGCGTCAGCCGCCTCTGGAAGCGGGCGATCTCCAGCTCCAGCACCCCCTCATTGATGGCCAGCGCATGGGCAATCGCCCGCAGTTGCAGGTCTTCCTCCGGCTCGATCTCGCCGTCGGCGCAGGCCACCCGGAAGGCGGATTCCAGGATCAGCTCGCGGCCGTTGTCATCGAGCAGGGGCAGCTCCTGGCGCAGCCGCTCCAGCAGGGCAGCGAAGGGGGCTTCGGCTCCCAGGGTCAGGGTCTGGGTGGCTGCGACCAGGGTCTGCAGGGATTGGGGATCTGGCTGCTCACCCATGATCTCGGCATAGGCCTCGGCAATGCTGGAGATTTCCGGCGCCTCGATTTCGCCGTCGGCCAGGGTTATGGACACCATGCAGTCGAGCATCAGATCGCGCACCTTGGTGGCGTAGCGGTCGCCATGGGATACGGCCCAGCGCAGATCGCTGAGATCCCGCTGCTTGCGGCTGTGCTGGGAGGCGCGGGGGTCACGCTTGCAGCCGCTGCGGCCTCCCGAGAGGCTGTCATAGATATGGAAGGTGAAGCGATCCACCAGCTGCTGGCAGAAGCTCACCCCGCGCACCGAGTTGCCGTAGGCATCGAGGCGCGGCGAGAAGGTGGCAAAACCCATCAGGTTGGGGATCACCACCATCACTGCACCTGCAACCCCCGATTTGGCCGGCAGGCCCACCTCCAGGGTGAAAGTGCCGGCGTTGTCGTAGAGCCCCGAGGCCTGCATCACCGAGAGGGTTTTCTTGACCACATCTGTGCTGAGCACCTGCTGGCCGGTGATCGGGCAGACGCCGCCATTGGCCAGGGTGGCCGCCGCTATCGAGAGCATCGTGGCGTTCATCTCGATGCTGCAGCACGAGAGGTAAACGTCCATCATCTTGTGGAGATCAACGCCGCGGGGTAGGCCCCGGCCGCCGCGCAGCAGGTAGGCAATCGCAAAATTGTTGTCTGCGGTTTCCCGCTCCGAGAGCATGGTCTCTTCGCTGAAGCGCACCGGGGCGATCCCGCCGCTGAGATTTGCCCACAGATCCATGATCGTCTGGGTGATCTGGCGGGCGTCCAGCTCGGGGGTTCCCGAGGCGACCAGGCCGGCCATCATGATCGCCCCAGCATTCACGCAGGGGTTGAAAGGCCGTTGGTCGGGTAGCAGCTCAAGGGAATTGAAGGGGCGGCCGGAGGGCTCCACCCCCACAAACTGGTTGATGAACTCCACGCCTTCCCTTGCGAGGCCAAAGGCATAGGTGAGCGGCTTGGAAACTGACTGAATGGAGTGGTAAACATCCACATCACCGAAGCCCATGCGCTGGCCATCGACGCTGCAGATTGCCACCCCCCATTTCTCGGGATCGGCATCCCGCAGGATCGGGATGTAGTCGGCATTGCTGCCGCTGCGCTCCGGGGCCACATGTTTAAACACCGTCCCAATGTCGGTGCAGAACTCCTGCCAGTCGGGGATAATGAGCTCGCGCTTAAAGGCGCGGCTCAGCATCAAAAGCTCCTCTCCCACCAGGGCTGAGAAGCCAGCGAAATCGATCTGTTGTTTGTCCAGCTCCTTCAACTTGGCCATGGTGGAGGCCAGGCGAAAGTCGTCTAGGCAGATGCCGCTGCTTGCAATGCGAGCCTGGATGGCTTTGGCAGTGGTGGTGCCGTTGACTTCCACCAGGGCAAAAAGTTCGCGAAGGCGATCCATACACAGCCCTTATTAGAAAACTTTAGGCGCGTCATTTTGCATCAAAATATACAAATTGCCCTCCAGCGCCCCTGGCGTCGCCCACGGTCACCGCAGCCAGGGCTCGGCGCGAAGCACGGCCCCCAGGAGCAAGGGCCCATAGAGATGGGGAAAGAGCTCCCCGCCGTAAGCAGGTTCGAGGCGCACCTCCAAACCGGCAGCCGCCAGGCGCTGGGGATCGATCGTAAGCAACAACACCTCAGCGGCGGGCAGATCGGCGTAGAAGCGGTTAGCAGTTGCCGGCACTTGGTGCGCTGAGCTGAGGTGGATGAAGCCCACCGACTCCAGAGCCAAGCCTCTAGTGGAGCGGCGATACACGCCATCGACCCGGGCCGCCTGCCACTCCGGCCGCAACGCCAGGTGATAAAGCAAGCCAGGTGAGCGCCAAGGGGCCCGCGCAGCCCAGGGAAACTCCTGAACCGCCGCCAGCTCCGGAGATGCCAAAAACCGACCCAGCCAGGCCTGGAGCGCAGCCAACTGCGGCTCGGCATCAAAGCCCGCCGGATCTACCAGGCGAAACTGGCGCACGAAGGGCAGCAGGGCCCAGTCGGCCAGGGAAGGGCGATCGCCGAGCAGCCAGCCGCCGGCCCCCAGTAGCTCGTTCCAGCGACGCAGGATCGTGAGGCCAGCAAGCCGGTTGGTGCTGGCTGACTCCCCTGGGTAGCGATTGGGGTATTTGAAACGATCGAGGTGCTGCTTAAAGGGGCCGTCGTTGGCGGCGATCAGTGCGTCCATATCGGCCAGCTGGGCTGGGCTCCAGCCTGCCAACCAGCCGTGAGGATCGCGGCGCTCCAGGGCCCAGCGCATGATCGCCAGGCTTTCATCCAGCACCTGAGCCCCCAACACCAACACTGGCACCGTGCCCTTGGCGGAGGCCTCCAGCAGCTCGGGGGGCTTGGCCTTGAGACTCACCTCGCGCAGCTCCAGGTTTTGGCCAGGCTGCAGGCCAGCGGCAGCTAAGGCCAGCCGCGCCCGGATTGCGTAGGGGCAACGGCGAAAGCTATACAAAATTGGCTGGTGATCAGCCAACGGGGCGCCCGCCGAGGTGGCACTCACCCCGCTGGCGAGCCCGCTCCATCTGGCGCTGACGCTCAGCGAAACGCTGCCGATCAGCGTCGCTGAAGCGCTCGAGGCAGTGGCGGCAGCTCACCCCGGCCACGTAGCTGGCCAGCTTGCGATCGGCAGGCGAAAGCGGCAGGCCGCAGGCATGGCAAACGCTGTGCTCACCGGGCTCGAGCTGGTGGTTGACGGCTACTCGCTTATCAAACACGAAGCACTCGCCGCGCCAGCTGCTTAGCTGCTCGGGGATCTCCTCGAGGTAGCGCAAAATGCCGCCCTCCAGGTGGTGCACCCCGGCAAAACCCTGCTGCTGCAGGTAGGCCGTGGCCTTCTCGCAGCGGATGCCGCCGGTGCAGAACATCGCAATCGCCCGGGGCTGGCGCTGCTCCACCAGCGGCCTGAGCTCCCGCTCCACCCACTCGGGAAACTCGCGAAAAGTTGCGGTGCCCGGATCAATCGCACCTTCAAAGCTGCCGATCTCCACCTCGTAGGCGTTGCGGGTATCGATCACCAGGGTTTCAGGGTCGGCGATCAAGGCATCCCACCGCTCAGGGGGCACGTGGGTACCCACCTCCGAAGCCAGATAGGGACTCACCTGGGGCTCGCCCATGGTGACGATCTCTCGCTTGAGCCGCACTTTGAGCCGGTGGAAAGCCTGAATCTCCGAGCGGCTGAACTTGGCTTCCAACCGCTCCAGGCCTGCCACCTGCCGCAGCCGAGCCAGCAGCGCCTGCACGCCAACATCTGCTCCGGCAATCGTGCCGTTTACCCCCTCAGCCGCCAGCAGGATCGTGCCGCTTACCCCCTCGGCTGCTGCCAGATCTCCCAATTCGCGCTGCAGCTCTGGCAGGCCCTCCAGGGCGGCGAAGCGATAAAACGCCGCCACCAGCACACTCATCCGCCCACCTGCACGCCGGCGGCGGCCAGAAGCTCCCGGTCGGCCTCCACCGCTGGATTGGAGGTGGTGAGAAGGGTGTCGCCGTAAAAAATCGAATCGGCCCCTGCCAGCAGGCAAAGGATCTGGGCTTCCCGACCCAGCTTCTCGCGGCCGGCACTGAGCCGAACCCGCGCCTGGGGCATCAGGATCCGGGCCGTGGCCACCATCCGCACCAGTTCTAGGGGGTCGACTGACGGCAGATCTTCTAGGGGGGTGCCCTCCACCGCCACCAGGGCATTGATGGGCACGCTCTCCGGGTGGGGATCCAGATTGGCCAGCACCTGCAGCAGACCGGCCCGGTCAGCAGCGGTTTCGCCCATGCCGATGATGCCGCCACAACAGAGGGTGATGCCGGAGCGCCGCACCCGGGCCAGGGTCTCAAGCCGCTCCTGGTAAGTGCGGGTGGTGATGATCCGGTCGTAGTGCTCGGGGCTGGTGTCGAGGTTGTGGTTGTAGGCGGTGAGGCCGGCTGCAGCTAGGCGCTCGGCCTGGGAGTAGCTCAGCATGCCGGCGGTTACACAGGCCTCCAGGCCCAGCTCGCGCACGCCGCGCACCATCTGCAGCATTGCCTCAAAGGGAGCGCCGTCGCGGATCTCACGCCAGGCCCAGCCCATGCAGAAGCGATGGGCCCCGGCTTGCTTGGCGGCCCGGGCCCGCTCCAGCACCTGCTCCACCTCCAGCTCAGGCCGGCCCGCCACATCGCTGCTGTTGTGCAGCGACTGGGGGCAGTAGGCACAGTCCTCTTCGCAGCCGCCGGTCTTGACGCTGAGCAGTGAGGCCAGCTGCACGTGGTAGCCGGGGTTGGCGGCGCGGTGCACCTGCTGGGCCTGCCAAAGCAACTCCATCAGCGGCTGCTCCAGCAGCGCTTGAATTTCGGAACGGGACCAGTCGTGACGCGTGATCAAGGCGAGTTCAGCAGGGTTCGACACCACCAAAGCGGCGCTGGCGGCCCTGATAGTCGAGCAGGGCATTGAGCAGGGCCGCCTGATTGAAATCAGGCCACAGCACATCGGTGATGTGGATTTCGGCGTAAGCGAGCTGCCACAGCAGGAAATTGCTGATGCGCCTCTCGCCACTAGTGCGGATCAGCAGATCCGGATCGCACTCACCAACGGTGTGCAGCTCGGCGGCAAGCTGCTGCTCATCGATTGCGGCAGGATCTAGTTCCCCAGCCACGCAGCGCAGGGCCAGTCGCTGGGCAGCCCGCACCAGCTCGGCTCGGCCGCCGTAGTTGGTGCAAACGTTGAAGTGAATGCCCGTATTGGCTGCCGTGCGCTCGGTGGCATCGGCAATCAGGCGCTGCAGACCCTCCGGCAGGGGCTCAAGATCGCCAAGAAAGCGAATCCGCACCTGCTCCTGCTCCAGGGCCTGAAGCTCGCGGGCCAGCACCCGCTCAAACAAGGCCATCAGAAAGCTCACCTCCTCGCCAGGGCGGTTCCAGTTTTCGGTGGAAAAGGCGTAGGCGGTGAGGGCGCCGATGCCCCAGTCGCTGCAGAGCCGCAAGGTGCGCTTAAGGGCCTCAACCCCCTCGCGGTGGCCCATCACCCGGGGCAGGTTGCGCTGCTTTGCCCAGCGGCCATTGCCGTCCATGATCACGGCCACATGGACCGGCAGGCGCGCGGGATCGAGGCCAGCCGGAATGGGCAGGGAGGCGTTCGCAGTGGTGGTCGCCAGGGCGCGACTCATCCGCGTGATTCCGGCGTGTCCTTCGCCACGCTACGCCCAACTGGCAAGGCCAGGGCCTGGCTGAGCAGGTCGTGCAAACGGCTGCTGGTAATCGGCCGCTCCAGGCGCCCCTGACTCGCCAGCGACAGGGTGCCGGTTTCCTCCGACACAACAATCGCCAGGCACTGATCGAAGCGCTCGGTCAGCCCCAGAGCCGCCAGATGGCGGGTGCCATAGCGGTTGATGCCCTGGCGCGATAGGGGCAGGATCACCCCGGCGGCGACGATGCGGTTGGCCTTCACCAGCACGGCACCGTCGTGCAGCGGCGTGTCAGCGGCAAACAGGTTGAGCAGCAAATCCACCGACAGCTTGGCGTCGAGGCCAATGCCGGGATTCAAGAAGTCTTCTGGGCGCAGGTCGCTGCCCAGATCCACCACGATCAAGCCGCCGCGGCGGGCCTGGGAAAGGCGGCCGGCAGCCTCACTCAAAACCGCCACCGATCCCGATCCCAGTTGGTCTTGACTGCGGCTGCCAAACAAAACCCCGAGGCGGCCGGTGCCAAGCAGCTCCATCAGCCGGCGCAGCTCCCCCTGCCAGAGAATCGCCAGGGCGAGGCTGCAGGCCAGCACCAGGGCATCAACAAGCTTGCTGGTGAGCGGCAGGTTGGCGTAGCGCTGCACCACCCAGGCCAGGGCCACCAGCAGCAAATAGCCCCGTAGCAGCCAGAGGGTGCGGGCCTCGGTGACCCGGCCGAGCACAAGCACGCCCAGGCCGAAGGCAAACAGCAGATCAAGGAGCAGGCGCAAATCGATCAGCCGGAGCAACTCACCCAGTTGCGGCCCGATCACGTGTACTCCAGTCGATTAACTCACCCTACCGATCGCAACCGAGTTGGCAAAACGTCGTAGCGCAGTAGGTCTTCCGGCTGCTCGCGGCGCTGCACCAAATCAGCGACCCCATCGTGGACTAGCACCGCCGCTGGCCGAGGGATGCGGTTGTAGTTGGAGCTCATCGAGGCGTTGTAAGCGCCGGTGGCAAAAACCACCAACACATCGCCGCTACCAGCGGGCGGCAGGGCCAAATCCTTGAGCAGCACGTCGCCAGATTCGCAGTGCTTACCAGCCACGGTGACGGTTTCGCTGGCCTCGGCCGTGGGGCGATCAGCCAACACCGCCGTGTATTGGGACTGGTAGGTGATCGGCCGGGGATTGTCGCTCATGCCGCCGTCCACCGAGAGGTAGGTGCGGAGGCCGGGGATGTCCTTGCGGCTGCCCAGCTCGTAGAGGGTGACCCCGGCGCTGGCCACCAGGGAACGCCCCGGTTCACAGAGCAGGCGGGGCAGCTCCAGCCCCCGCTCCTGACAGGCCGCCACCACCGCCTCAGCCACGCTGCGCACCCACTCACTGATGCTCGGCGGATCGTCGCTGGTGGTGTATCGAATACCCAGGCCACCGCCCACGTTGAGATCAACCACCGGGTGCCCCAGGGAGCGGGCCAAGGCCAGGGCATCGGCCATCACGCCAGCCAGGTCGCGGTGGGGCTGGAGCTCGAAAATCTGGGAGCCGATATGGGCGTGCAGCCCGGTGAGCTGGGCCCAAGAGCAGGTCGCCAGGTGCTGCAGCACCGCCTCGAGCTGGTCGGGATCAAAGCCAAACTTGCTATCGAGGTGGCCGGTGCGGATGTACTCATGGGTGTGGCACTCAATGCCCGGCGTAAAACGCAGCATCAGCTGCACGGGTCGCCGCAAGTCAGGGGCTAGGGCAGCCAGCAGCTCAAGATCGCGCCAGTTGTCAGCCACCACCGTGACGCCCTGCTCGGCTGCCAGGGCCAGCTCTTCGCGGCTCTTGTTGTTGCCGTGCAGAACGATGCGCTCAGCCGGCATGCCGCCCTGCAGGGCGGTGAGCAGCTCGCCAGCAGAAACCGCATCAAGGCCCAGGCCTTCCGATGCCACCAGGGCAGTTATGGCCAAGGAGCTATTGGCCTTGGAGGCGTAGATGGCTAGGGACGGCCCTGGGTAGTGCTGGGCGAGGGCTTCCCGATAGGCCCGGCAGGTGCCCCGCAGGGTGGCTTCATCGAGCACAAATAAAGGTGTGCCGTAATCGCGGGCCAGGTTGCTCAGCAGGCAGCCACCCACCACTAGGCGCCCCTCCCTGTCGAGGGCAGTGGTGAGGGGGGTGAGATTGCGATTAGGACTATGGGGATCCCTATCGCTTTCAAAGGGATTCAGCAGCGCAGCGGGCTCATGGGGGGTCAGCATGGCTTTGGCTGCGCGGGTCAAGTGAGCATGAATGTAAGGACCTCCCTGGCGGCGCTGCACCAGGCGGCCCTGGCACCTGAGCACCTGGAGGCCTGCTTAGGCCTCGACCAGGCCAGCCTCGGCGGCCTATGGAACCGCGCCCAGTGGCAGAGCGAGCTGGCGGAGCAGCGGCGCCCGGGGGTGGGGCTTTGGCAAGGGCAGCAGCTGCTGGCCATGGCTAGCGGTTGGCTGGTGGTGGATGAACTGCACATCACCGTGGTGGCGGTGGATCCACAGCAGCGGCGCCGGGGCTTGGGCCAGCAGGTGCTGAAGGCCCTGGTGCTGGAAGCAAGGCAGCAGGGGGCCCTGCACGCCACCCTGGAAGTTGCGCCGGCGAACACTGCGGCAGTGGCCCTATACCGCCGCTTGGGCTTCCGTGATGCGGGTGTGCGTCGCGGTTACTACCGCAATGGTGAAGACGCCCTGATCCAATGGCTTCGGTTATCTGAGCTCAATGATGCGTAGCGATGGTGTGGATAACCGGCTTTTCTTATTGCTAATGACCGGCAATTCAGTGATTTGCGTTGTTGCCTTCGAACGCCTTAGAGCCAGCTACCGCAGGGGATCTGCCTTTGATGCGGCGTAAACCACACCACACCTGTTAACCCTGGTAGCTTGGATGCACTTGTACCAGGCCTAGGCCAATGTTCGAGCGGTTTACCGAGAAAGCCATCAAGGTGATCATGCTGGCCCAAGAGGAGGCCCGCCGCCTTGGCCACAACTTTGTGGGCACCGAACAGATCTTGCTTGGCCTGATCGGTGAGGGCACTGGCGTTGCCGCCAAGGTGCTCAAATCGATGGGGGTGAACCTCAAAGATGCCCGCGTTGAGGTTGAAAAAATCATCGGCAGAGGTTCCGGCTTCGTTGCCGTGGAGATCCCCTTCACCCCTCGCGCCAAGCGAGTTTTGGAACTCTCCCTAGAAGAAGCTCGCCAGCTTGGTCACAACTACATCGGCACCGAGCACCTGCTGCTTGGCTTGATCCGCGAGGGCGAGGGTGTAGCTGCTCGGGTCCTGGAAAACCTTGGCGTTGATCTGGCCAAGGTGCGCACCCAGGTGATCCGCATGCTGGGCGAAACAGCCGAGGTAGCCGCCGGTGGCGGCAGCGGCAAGGGTTCCACCAAAACCCCCACCCTCGACGAGTTCGGCAGCAACCTCACCCAGCAGGCCGCCGATGGCAAGCTCGATCCGGTGGTGGGCCGTCAGAACGAGATTGAGCGGGTAATTCAAATACTGGGTCGTCGCACTAAGAATAATCCGGTGCTAATTGGCGAGCCTGGTGTAGGCAAAACAGCCATCGCCGAAGGCTTGGCTCAGCGAATCAATTCTGGTGATATTCCAGACATCCTCGAAGACAAACGAGTCCTCACCTTGGACATTGGCCTGCTGGTGGCAGGCACCAAATACCGAGGTGAATTTGAGGAGCGCCTCAAAAAAATCATGGAGGAGATCCGCAGCGCCGGCAATGTAATCCTCGTGATCGATGAGGTGCATACCTTGATTGGCGCAGGTGCGGCAGAAGGTGCTATCGATGCCGCCAACATTCTCAAGCCTGCCCTAGCCCGGGGCGAACTTCAGTGCATTGGTGCCACCACCCTTGATGAGTACCGCAAACACATCGAGCGCGACGCGGCCCTAGAGCGCCGCTTCCAGCCGGTGATGGTGGGCGAGCCTTCCGTTATCGATACGATCGAAATTCTGCGGGGCCTGAAGGATCGCTATGAAGCTCACCACCGCCTCATAATCGCCGATGAGGCCCTGATTGCGGCAGCCACCCTGGGCGACCGCTATATCTCTGATCGCTTCCTGCCAGATAAGGCCATCGACCTGGTAGATGAAGCCGGCAGCCGGGTGCGGCTGATGAATTCCAAGTTGCCTCCTGCCGCTAAGGAAGTCGATAAGCAGCTGCGCGCTGTCCAAAAAGACAAGGAGCAGGCCGTACGCGAGCAAGATTTCACCAAGGCCGGTGAGTTGCGCGATAAGGAAGTAGAGCTGCGCGAGCAGATTCGCTCAATCCTGCAGACCCGTAAGGATGAGGAGCCAGGAGCCGAGAGCGTGGCCGCTGGTGCACCCGTAGCAGTGTTTGAGGGCGCCGCCGATGGCGATCGCACCCCCATGGTCACTGAGGAGGACATCGCCCACATCGTTGCCTCCTGGACCGGCGTGCCTGTGCAGAAGCTCACCGAAACCGAGACAGCCAAGCTGCTGAACATGGAGGAGACCCTCCACCAGCGCTTGATTGGCCAAGACGAAGCCGTTAAGGCCGTGTCCCGTGCCATCCGCCGGGCCAGGGTGGGGCTGAAAAATCCCAACCGTCCGATTGCCAGCTTTATCTTCTCCGGCCCCACCGGCGTTGGTAAAACTGAGCTCACCAAGTCACTTGCGGCTTACTTCTTCGGCAGCGAAGAAGCCATGATCCGGCTTGACATGTCGGAATTCATGGAGCGCCACACGGTCAGCAAGCTGATCGGCTCGCCTCCCGGCTATGTGGGCTTCAATGAAGGTGGCCAGCTCACCGAGGCTGTACGCCGCCGCCCCTACACCGTGGTGCTATTCGACGAGATCGAAAAAGCACACCCCGATGTGTTCAACCTGCTGCTGCAACTGCTCGAAGACGGTCGCCTGACCGATTCCAAGGGCCGCACGGTGGACTTCAAGAACACCCTCATAATCATGACCTCGAACATTGGTTCGAAGGTGATTGAAAAGGGCGGCGGCGGCCTCGGCTTCGAGTTCGGCGGTGGTGACGCGGATGAGACCAACTACAACCGCATTCGCTCGCTAGTTAACGAGGAGCTGAAGCAATACTTCCGCCCCGAATTCCTCAACCGCCTCGACGAAATCATTGTCTTCCGTCAGCTCAACCGCGACGAGGTCAAGGATATTGCCGAGATCATGCTCAAAGAGGTGTTCGGCCGGATGCTGGAGAAGGGCATTGCCCTATCCGTTACGGAAGCCTTTAAGGAACGGCTGGTGGAAGAGGGCTACAACCCCTCCTACGGCGCCCGTCCCCTACGCCGAGCCGTGATGCGGCTGCTTGAAGATTCGCTGGCTGAGGAATTCCTCACCGGACGGATCGGCGATGGCGACTCCGCCCTGGTGGATGTCAA
This sequence comes from Cyanobium usitatum str. Tous, assembly GCF_963920485.1. NCBI lineage: Bacteria > Bacillati > Cyanobacteriota > Cyanophyceae > Synechococcales > Prochlorococcaceae > Cyanobium > Cyanobium usitatum. Next base: position 1,570,842 of record NZ_OY986431.1, read on the forward strand.
TGAGGACAAGCAGGTAGTGATCCGCAAGCAGGCAGCCCTGCCGGCCGAGCCGGAATTGGCTGCAGCTGGGGTTTGAGGGGATCGGGTCTAGCCCGTACCATCAATTGGGGATGAAAGCAGCAGCGGGATGAGCAACTCCCTGAGCCAACACGCCATCGCACCTGCAGAGGTGTTGAGGGGCCCTGGAGCTTGGCTCCAGGGCATCCCGCGGCTAGCGGCCCTGGGCCAGCGCCCCCTAGTGCTAGGTCGCAGCGCCGTAACAGCCCAGCTGAGGCAGCAACTAGTTGCCGACCTACACCAGGCTGGGCTGCAGCCCCACTGGGCCGAGTTGCAGTACGACTGCTGCGAAGAAGACCTGCAACAGGTCGCTGCGATTTGTCAAAAGCAAGGCTGCGATGCAGTTGTGGCCATTGGTGGCGGCAAGGTGCTCGATGCCGGCAAGCTGCTGGCCCACCGGCTGAGCCTGCCTTGCATCACCGTGCCCACCAGTGCGGCCACCTGCGCGGGCTGGACTGCCCTGGCAAACATCTATTCAGCTGAAGGTGCCTTTCTGGGCGATGTGGCCCTGGCCCGCTGCCCAGATCTGCTCATCTTTGACCACGACCTGGTCCGCCAAGCCCCAGCCCGCACCTTGGCAAGCGGCATCGCCGACGCCATGGCCAAGTGGTACGAGTCGTCGGTGAGCAGTGGCGCCAGCGGCGATGGCCTGGTGCAGCAAGCGGTTCAGATGGCCCGGGTGCTGCGCGACCAACTCATGCTGGAAGCCGAATTTGCCCTCCAGGATCCCCACGGCCCCGCCTGGGAGCGGGTGGCTGAAGCCTGCGGGCTCAGCGCTGGCTTGATCGGCGGAATTGGGGGAGCCCGCTGCCGCACCGTGGCCGCCCATGCCGTTCACAACGGCCTCACCCAACTGGAGGCCAGCCATGGCCGCCTACATGGCGAGAAGGTGGGCTTCGGGATCCTGGTGCAGCTGCGGCTGGAGGAGGTGCTCGGCGGCAACCAGCTTGCCGGCCAATCCCGGCGCCAGCTGCTGCCCCTGTTCCGCAAGCTCGGCCTGCCGGTGAGCCTGGAGGAGCTGGGCCTGGCTGAGGCAGGCCTGCACCAGCTGCAGCAAGCCTGCGCCTTTGCCTGCCGCGATGATTCCGATCTGCACCACCTGCCCTTTGCCGTAGGGCCCAACGACCTACTGGCCGCCCTGGTGAGCACCTGCAGCAGCGAGCGCCAGCCCGCGTGAACAGCGAGCCCACAGCCCAGCAAGCCCTGGTGGCGGCAGCGGCCAGCAGCCTGCTCGATCCCCAGGGCAGGGCCCTGGCAGCCCAGGTGCAGTGGTGGCCCCTGCCTGAACTGGGCGAGGAGGGTCCCTGGCCTGTGGCCGTGCTGGGCGAGGGGCCACCCGCTTTGCTGCTGCATGGCTTTGATAGTTCCTTCCTGGAATTCCGGCGTCTGGCCCCCCTGCTGGCCAGCGGCGTGCAGCTATTCATTCCCGACCTTTACGGCTTTGGCTTCTGCCCAAGGCCCACCGGCGGCGATTACAGCCCCAGCGGCGTGCTGCGCCACCTGGAGGTTTTGGCGCGGGAAATTGGCGGCCGCAATCCCGCCCCCCTCGGCCTGATCGGTGCCTCGATGGGTGGCTCGGTGGCGGTGGAGCTGGCCCGGCGCCTGCCCGAGCAGGTGAATCGGCTACTGCTGCTGGCTCCAGCCGGCCTAACTGGCCGTCCCATGCCCCTGCCGCCCCTCCTCGACGGCCTGGGCGTGCGCTTTCTGGCCCTGCCAGGGGTGCGCCGGGGCCTTTGCCGCACCGCCTTCGCCGATCCAGACGCCGCCGTGGGAGCTGCCGAACTGGAGATCGCCTCGCTGCACCTGCAAAGCCCTGGCTGGGCTGATGCCCTGCGGCGCTTTGCCCGCTCCGGTGGCTTCGCCGGCGGCGGCTCCCCCCTGCCCCACCAACCAATCACGGTGCTGTGGGGCGCCAATGACCGCATCCTGCGGGCACCCCAGAAGCGGGCGGCCCTGGCCCTGCTAGGAGAGCGGGTGCTTGAGCTGGATGCCTGCGGCCACCTACCGCACCTCGACCAGACCGCCACCGTCGCCGCCACCTGGCTCGACGCCCCTTCCCATCGATGAGCAGCAGCGACGACAAAGCAGGCGGGCCGGTGATGCAGCTGCTGGCCAGCGGCCTGCAGCTCTGGGTGCGCCAGCAGTGCCAGGCCATTGGCAGTCTCGATATCCAGCTGCAAGGAACTGGCCTGCAACTACTGCGCGGTCGCCTGGCCGGCGTGCAACTGCTGGCCCGCCGGGTGGTCTACAAAGACCTCCACTTCGAGCTGGTGGAGCTAAGTAGCGGCCCCATCCAGGTCCACAGCGGCAACCTGCTCAAGGGCCAACCCCTGCAGCTTGAGCGGGCCTTCGAGATCCAGGGCCAGGTGAGCTTCACCGCCGACGGCCTCACCCGCTCCCTCAGCGCCCCCCAGTGGCGCGCCTTAGGCGATGGCCTCGGCGAAGCCCTGCTTGGCATCGTGCCCCTGGTGGAGCTGCGCATGTGCCGCGATAAGCTGGTGTTTGCCGCCCGGGCCCTCGGCGCTCCCGACCTGGTCGAGCTGGCCACCACCGTGCTGGCAGCTAGGGGCAGCATCGAAATTCGCTCCGTTGACGGCAACGTCAGCAGCAGGCTGCCGATGGATCCTGGCATCCACATCAGTGATGCCCGCATAGAAGCAGGCATGGTTCAGCTGATTGGCACGGCCCAGGTGAGCCCTTAGCTCTGCGCTAGCCCTGTAAAAGGGGCAACACCAGGGTTACCAGCGAGTAAACCACCGCCGGCACAAACAAATAGCTGTCGATTCGATCCAGGATCCCGCCATGGCCAGGGATGGCATCACCGGAATCCTTCAGGCCTGCATCGCGCTTCATCATCGATTCGGTGAGATCACCCACCAGGGCAAACAGGGCCACCACCGCCCCGAGCACCGCGCCGATCAGCCAGCCCCAGCTCCAGCCAATCAAGGTGCCGCCGAAAGCACCCACCGCCACCGCACAGGCCACCCCGCCCAGGGCCCCCTCCACCGTTTTGCCAGGGGAGATTGGCGAAAGCGGATGGCGCCCCAACCGGCGGCCGATCACGTAGGAGCCGATGTCGGTGGCAACGATCAAGAAGCAGGCCAGCAGGGTGAGGGCGAGCCCGGCGCTGGCGGGCCAGGGCTGGCCGGCCAGGTTGGGCGCCAGAGCGTCGCCGGCCAGGTCGCGCAGACGGATCCAGTAGCTGGGTAGAAAACCCAGGTAAAACAGCCCGAAAATTGAAGCCGCGATATCGGCGATGGTGCCGGTGACCGGCTGCAGCAGCAGCCAGCCGCAGATCACCGCCCCAGAGGCTGGCAGCACCGCTGCAGCCACATCGCCGGCAAACCAGCCCCCACCCCATAAGCCACTGCCACTGGCCAGCTGGGTGGTGACCAGCAGCAGCTGCACAGCCACCAAGGTGGTTTTGGTGGCGGGCCGAATCCCCTTGAACTGGGCCATCCGGAAAAACTCCAGCAGCCCCAAGTGCACGATCACTCCCACGGCCACCGTGAACCACCAGCCGCCAAGCATCACCACCACGAAGCCAAAGCCCCCAGCCAGCCAGCCGCTCAGAAGCCGGGGCAGGGAGGTGGCGGTGCGGGGTTTCGCTGGCTGGGGAGGGGGTATCAACACGCGGCGATCAGGAGGGCTCGGAGCTGGGTGAGCGCTCGGCAGCAATCAAAAACAGTGGTTCGGCCGCAGCCAATTTGGCCTGGCTGCCGCGCCGTTGCATGCGGTGCACGGTGGCCTGCACCACCTGGACATCGCGGGCCGCCAGCTGGCCCAAGATATCGGTGGCATCCACCAAACCCTCCAGGCTGGCGGTGCTGATCACCAAGCGCCCGCGGGGCACCAGCGCTTCCCATACCGCCAGCAGCACATCACCCAAGGGCCGTCCCACCTCCAGCAGCACCCGATCTGGGCGCGCGGGCAGCTGGCCTAGATCATCGGGCGCAGCGCCAGCGTGAATGTGCAGGTTGGTGATCCCAAAGCGGCGTCGGTTTTGCTCCAGCAACTCGATGGCATCGGGGTCGCGCTCGAGGGTATGTACCGCACCCCTGGGCATCAGCCGGGCGATTTCCAGGGCAAGGGCACCGGTGCCACCGCCCACATCCCACACCAGGGAATCGGCGCGGGGGCGCAGATGGGCCAGCAGCATCACCCTCAGCTCCATGGGGGTGGGGCTGAAGCCCGGAGCATCTTCAAAGGCACTATCCGGCAGCCCAGGGGTGACGAAATCCCACTGGTAGGTCGGCTGCTGGGAAGCTTGCCTGGAATCCATCGGCCCCCTATCCGGCCACAACCCTCACCGTATCAGCGATCTGGCCCGGCCAAAGCTGCTGCTGCTGCCGCAGCCAGGTGGCCCTAGCCAGATCGATCCGCTCGCCGGGCACCAGCAGGGGTATGCCCGGCGGGTAAGGACAAAGGGGTTCGGCGGCGATTCGTCCAGCTGCCGCCGCCAAAGCAACCACTTCCACCGCAGCGCGCCAGGCCTCAGCCAGGGGCAGCTCCGGCTCCGCTACCAGCGGCAGCGGTGGCGCGCTGAAGGGTGGCAGGGGTGCTCCCCCCAGGGCCCGCCGCAGGCGCAGCAGCTGCTGGGGCAGGCGCCACACCAGCCCAGGGGGCGGCGCCATACCCAAGCAAAAAGTGAGCGTCCCCGGTTCCGGCAACTCGGCGATCACACCCCGCTGCAGCAACCAGGCATCGGCCTCCAGCCCATTGATTCCCATGGCAGCGGTGTGCAGCACCAACCGCAGCGGATCGTCGTTGGCAACTAGGGGCAAGCCCAGTGCACGGCAGCGGCGCTGCAGGCGCTCGCCGCAACGCCATGCCGCTTGCCAGCGGCGCCGGCCCGCCGAGCTGGTGAGGTCGTCGAGGGCAGCTGCTGCGGAGGCCAGCAGCAGGGCGCTGGGGCTGGAGGTCTGCAGCCACAGCAGGGCCCGGGCCACGGCATCGCGATCAGCCCTGCCGCCCTGCAGCAGCAGGGCTGCGCTCTGGGCCAGTCCGCCGCCAGCTTTCTGGGCTGAGAGCACCACCAGATCAGCCCCAGCAGCCAAGGCCTCACCGCGGCCGTGGGCTTGGTCGACAAGCACGGGCAGCCCACGGCCGTGGGCCAATGCCACCAGGGCCGGCAGTTCGGCGCGCTGGCCCTGGTAGCTGGGCGATACCAGCACTAGGGCCGCCAGGGGACCGTCCTGCTCTGCTGCTGCAAGCACCACCTCGAGATGGGCTGGACTAGGTGGCAGCCACAGGCCGCTGGCCGGATCGAAGGGCAGGTCAAACAGCACGGGCCGCAGCTGGCCCAGCACGCAGCCGTGCAGCAGGGAGCGGTGCAGGTTGCGGGGCAGCAGCACCCTGCTGCCAGGGGGAGCCAGGGCCAGCAGGGCCGCCTGCAGCAGGCCACTGGCGCCATTAACACCAAACCAAACCGCCTCCGCTCCAAGCTGGGAGGCACAACGCCGCTGAGCCTCAGCGACGGCACCGGTATCAATCAGGGGGCCACCCTGCTCCGGCAACTCCGGCAGATCCCAGCTGCCCGGCCGCTGGCGCAGCAGGCGCCTCAGGGCAGGGGACAAACCCCGACCGCGGCCGTGGGCCGGCAGATGCAGCGGCAGGCCCATGGCAAGAGGTGTGACGTTCATAGAGTCTGCCCAGCTAGCCACTGCTGTGCCTTGACCAACGCCGAAGCTGCCAAGGAGCTGGGTTACGACCCAGGCCGGGACCTGCGCTGGTTGCTGTTGCGCCCCTGGGTGCTGATAGCCCGGCTGTTCGTGGTGATCTGGCAGCTGTCAAGCCTGGCCCTGGTGTTGGTGGTGCAGGGCAACAGCAGCAATGCCCAAGTGCAGCAACGGCTGGGAAGGCGCATTCTCACCACGCTCACGGACCTGGGCCCCTGCTTCATCAAGGTGGGCCAAGCCCTTTCCACCAGGCCCGATCTGGTGCGGCGCGACTGGCTCGAACAGCTCACCCAGCTGCAGGACAACCTGCCCGCCTATCCCCATGAAATTGCCCTGGCAACCATTGAGCAGGAATTGGGCGCCCCGGCCGACCAGTTGTTTGAGATATTCCCCGACTACCCCGTAGCAGCCGCCAGCTTGGGCCAGGTCTACAAAGCGCAGCTCGCTGATGGCCACTGGGTGGCCGTCAAGGTGCAACGCCCCAATCTGCCCACCATTTTGCGGCGGGATCTAGTGATCATCCGCCTGTTGGCTGTGCTGAGTGCGCCGCTGCTGCCGCTCAACCTGGGCTTTGGCCTCGGCGACATCATCGATGAATTCGGCTCAACTTTGTTCGAGGAGATTGATTACCGGCTCGAGGCAAACAACGCCGAACGATTTGCCGATCTGTTCGCTAGCCAGCCCGAGGTGACCGTGCCGCGGGTGGAGCGACTGCTATCCAGCCAGCGGGTGCTCACCACCCAGTGGATCAATGGCACCAAGTTGCAGGAACGCCAGGCGCTGGAGGCTCGCAACCTGGATCCCTCAGCCCTGATCCGCACTGGCGTAATCGCCGGGCTGCAGCAACTACTCGAATTTGGCTATTTCCATGCCGATCCCCATCCCGGCAACCTATTCGCCCTCTCCGGCAAAACCGGCCCCCTAGGCCATGTGGCCTACGTAGATTTCGGCATGATGGACTCAATCAGCGACAGCGATCGCCTCACCCTCACCGGGGCCGTAGTGCACCTGATCAATCGGGATTTCAGCGCCCTAGCCGCTGATTTTGTCAGTCTTGGCTTCCTCAACCCCAAGGCCGACCTCGAGCCAATCATTCCTGCCCTTGAGGAGGTGCTTGGTGGCGCATTGGGCGACAACGTGGGCTCCTTCAACTTCAAAGCCATCACCGATCGTTTTTCGGAGCTGATGTATGCCTATCCCTTCCGGGTGCCAGCTCGCTTCGCCTTGATCATTCGGGCGGTGGTGAGCCAGGAGGGCCTGGCCCTGCGGCTTGAGCCCAGCTTCAAGATAATCCGTGTTGCCTATCCCTACGTGGCCCGACGCCTACTGGCAGGCGACACCAGTGAGATGCGTGAAAAACTACTTGAGGTGCTCTTTGATCGCCATGGTCGTCTGCAGCTTGAACGGCTGGAAAATCTATTGGCAGTCGTGGAAAACGATTCCACCAATCCAGATTTGCTTCCAGTTGCAGGAGCTGGCCTAAAGCTGCTGCTGGGTCGAGAAGGCGGCAGCCTGCGGCAACGACTGCTGCTTACCCTGGTTCAGGGCGATCGACTTCACACAGATGATTTGCGCGCTTTGATGGGCTTGATGGGGCGTACTTTTTCACCACGCAAGTTGGTTAGTGGCATGCTGGCAAGGCTTACCCTGCAACCCGCTTAAACGATAGGTTTAAACGATAAGCTTAACCAACAGATAGCTCAGCCAACTTGGGGGATTGTCATCCAGCAGAAGGTGATAGCAGCACCACCTACCAGCACCACAACTAGTGGCCAGGTGTCATCGAGGCGATTCAGCTGCTGCAGCAATGCTTGTTTCTCAGCGATATCTTCAATCGATTCCATCACAGCATAACGACGCCCAATCCATAGGACCAATACAAAAGCCGCCAAGGTCACTACGTAGGCAACAACGTACACCTGATCAAGGAAGGTAAGAAAGGGTAAATCAGGCAGCTTATCGCGATAGGTTTGCTGCAGAAAAACCAAAGTAAGTAGCACCGTGACCGGAATACTGGCGCGGGCATCCTGCTCATCGGGCCGCACCTTAAATACCAATAACACCATGACCATCAACACGGAGAGTGGTAATAACAACCTCCAGAAAGACGCCCATGAAGAGGTGCCATAGGAAATCTCAAAGAGGATCTGGCTATAGTCATTTTCTTCGCCACCAAGCCCAAAATTTGTAGCGTAATGGTGCCGGTATTCAGAAATCGACCAGCCGGTATTTAGCCAGCCGATGATGCGAGCGTAGAGCCCCATGCCGCTATTGCGAATCTCCGGTATTAAGCGGAGATCTCGGTAGCCGAGCTCCCCATCTACGTCATTAGGCTCAATAACGACTGGCAGGCTGACATTCATGAAAGGATAGTGCCGAAAACTAGCCTTGTCCACATAATATCTGCCAATATAAGTGAATAATTGATAGTAGCTGCCATCGGCGAGCCGCACCGGGGTTTCGCCGACCGGCCCAAGGCTAGAATCCTTATCAGAAAGCAAGGTATTTAGCACAATAAACAAGCTGGAAATATCCCCGCCGTGAGTTTCCACATAGCGCTGCATAGGCTCCTCCCAGCGCAGCCAAACATAGCCACTGCTGGAATAGCTCGGCACCGTTAAATCAAGCTCATAATTACTAGTTGAATACACTCCCACTTCCACCTTATATTTGGCTCGCTCCAACTCAGCTCGATCCACCCTTTCCTCGCCGGTGCTGAGCTGGTCTCCCCGCATGGCGCTCCATTCCCCCAGGGCCGGCTTCTTACCGAGGGGCAGGGTGGTGAGGGCGCGGGATGCGGAGGAGAGACGCAGAGAGTCGCGGCTAAGCACTGGGCTCACATCAATGCGCCCGATGCCAACCATGGCCAGGATGGCTGCCAGAACAACGGCAACCATCGCCAGCACATTCCAAGGCCTTTGCCTGCGCTTCCCCATGCCCATCCCCTGCAGTTTGCTGAAGTTAAAGCTGAAAGCCGCTTGTGGGCCAGTAGGCACCGGAATGGCGCTGGCCCTGACGCTGACCCTGCCTGCCCTGGCATCAACAGAACTGGTGCTGGGGCAGTCGGCTCCCCTCAGTGGCCCTTCCGGCATGCTCGGCAGCGAATACCGAGAAGGGGCTCTGGCCTATTTCGCCGAAGTGAATCGCCAAGGTGGCGTGCATGGCAGGCGCCTCAAGCTGCTGAGCCTCGACGACCGCTACGACCCACCTCTGACCCTGCGCAACACCAAGCAGCTGATTGAGCGCGACAAGGTGTTTGCCTTGTTTGGTTATGTGGGCACCCCAACCGTCAAGGTTGTGTTGCCCTTGGTTGAGAAACAGAAAATTCCACTGATAGCACCACTCACCGGCGCCCAACTGCTACGACAGCCCCATCGCCCCATGGTGTTCAACCTGCGTACCAGTTACCACATGGAAATCGACCGGATGGTCGACTACCTAGTGCGCAGCGGCCGCCATCGGGTTGCGGTTGTCTATCAAAACGATGCCTTTGGCCAAGACGGCCTCAAGGGCTCTCTAAAGGCCTTAAGACGCCATGGCCTCAAACCAGTGGCCACTGCCAGCGTTGAGCGCAACTCAAACCAAACCGTTGGGGCTGCGAGCATGGTGCAAAACGCCAATGCCAACGCGGTTTTGGTGGTAGCGGCCTACCCGAGCTCGGCCTCCTTAAGCCGCGAGATGCGGCGGCGCGGCAGCACAGCCCAGCTGATGAACGTGTCGTTTGTAGGCACCAGCGGCCTGAGGTCCTCCCTGCAAAGCCATGAGGCCAGTGGCATTGGCGTGGCCCAGGTAGTGCCTTTCCCGTGGAACGAAAGGGTGCCAGTGGTGAAGGAATACCAGGAATTGATGCGCCGCCAGCAGACCAAACCGCACTTCGGCTTTATCAGCCTGGAGGGCTTCCTTGCCGCAAAAATGACAGTGGAAGGCCTGCGTCGGGCCGGGCCGGCACCCAGCCGCCAACGCTTTGTGACCGCCCTTGAGACCATGCGCAACGTAGACCTTGGCGGCTACCGGGTGCAACTGGGCCCCCAGGACCACAACGGCAGCAGCTTCGTCGAACTCACCTTCCTGGGTTCCCAGCGCTGGGAACCCTGAGGGCCTAGGGTCTCGGCCACCCAGACCAGTCCCAGCCGATGGCCAGCCTGCCCCTCGACGCCATGGACAGCAGCGCCCTGCCGGACGGCTGGATGTATGCCGACCTCGATGCCAGCGACATCCTGCTGGAGTATGCCCAGATCATCCAGCCCCCCTACCTAGTGGCGGGTGTGGGCCTGGCCATCGGCGTGCTCTGCGGGCTCACCTTCGCCAAATTGGTAGAAAACAAGCTGGAGGGCTGGAAACAAGATCGGCTGCCCCTGCTACCGCTTGGCAGTTTTGCAGTAACTCTGCCCTACTTCGGCGTGGTGATCGGCATCACCCTGTTTATTGGCGGCAGCCTGCAGGTATTCGGTTTCTCAGCGGGGGTTGCCCTGCTGGTTTCATTTGTGTTGTCGATTGCCACCGCCGGCGCCCTTTGGGTGCAGCTGGAACGGCTGATGGCTCAGGTAGAAGCTGGCACCTTCAGCGCAGTCGACTTTGACAACTTTGATCAGTTTTTCTAAGTTTAGTTTTTCTAAGTTTATTACCGACAATTATCGCTGGGCCAGCTCAGGCCACTAAATAACCCTCAAGCATGCGTGACTGGGCTCTTACACCTTCGAGGGCTTTGCGCTCCAGGTTGCGAGTTTTGTCGCGGCTCATGCCCAATTGCTTGGCAATGGCGCTGAGGCTCATCGGCTCCAAGCTCTTATATGGCTCCCCAACCTCAATGCCGTAGCGCATCTTCAGCACCCGCCCCTGCAGCTCCGGCAGTTGCTCCAGCAGCGCTCGCAGGTCGCCCTTCAGGCACTCGCCATCCACCCGGTCTTCAGGCAGCTCCGCGTCTCCTGCCAGCAGGTCCAGCAGTTCGGTGTCATCGCCGTCGCCCACCTTCGTCTCCAGGCTCACCGGTTGGCGCGCACGGCACAGCAGATCCTTCACCTCTTCTTCCGGCAGTTCCACCGCTTCTGCCAGCTCCGTCACCGTCGGCGTGCGCCCCAGCAGCTGGCTCAGTTCACGCTGGCCCTTCTTGAGCTTGTTCAGCGTTTCGGTGATGTGGATTGGCAGACGGATCGTCCGGCTCTTCTCAGCGATTGCCCGCGTAATCCCCTGGCGAATCCACCAATAGGCATAGGTTGAAAATTTGTAGCCACGGGTTGGGTCGAACTTCTCCACGCCGCGCACCAAGCCAATCGTGCCCTCCTGGATCAGGTCCAGCAGCTCCATATTCCGCCGCGTGTACTTCTTAGCCACGCTCACCACCAGCCGCAGATTCGCAGCCACCATCCGCTCCTTGGCCCGACGGCCCGCCTGCAAGCGCTTCTTAAGCAGGGGCGCACTAAGCCCAGCAGCCTGGGCCAATTCCGCCTGGCTTGGCTTGTTGCCCAGCTGCACCTCCAACTCCTGCTCTAGCTCCTCCAAGCCCACCAGCTCCTGCACCTGGCGGCCCAGCGTGATCTCCTGCTCATGGGACAGCAGCGGCACTCGGCCGATGTCCCGCAGGTAGCTGCGCACTAGGTCGCCGCCTGATTGGGCCGAGGCAGCCCCGGCACTGGGGCTAGAGCCAAGAACGGACAGGGCGGGCATGGCGTGCCGGTTTACGAAACTCTTTGGTTTCGTAAACCTACCATTCTTTTCAAGGGCGAACATGGATGACATGGCCTCTGAACGGCTGCAAAAACTGATGGCCAACGTCGGGCTCTGCTCCCGGCGCCAGGCTGAACAACTGCTGGCTCAAGGCCTGGTGCAGGTGAATGGTGCCGTGGCCCAGCTGGGCGATCGGGCCGACCCCGAGCGCGATCGCATCAGCGTGCGGGGAGAGCCCCTGGCGGCCAGGCCCCAGCCCCTGCTGCTGTTGCTCAACAAACCGGTGGGGGTGGTTTGCAGCTGCCACGATCCCGAGGGGAGGACCACCGTGCTGGACCTGCTGCCAGCCGAACTGCGCCACGGCAGCGGGCTCCACCCGGTGGGGCGGCTTGATGCCAACAGCCGCGGCGCCCTGCTGCTCAGCAACCAGGGGGAGGTAACCCTGCGGCTCACCCACCCCCGCTACGGCCACCGCAAGACTTACCGGGTGTGGGTGAAGGGCGAACCGACGGACTCGGTGCTGCAGCGCTGGGCCGCCGGAGTGCCCCTTGATGGCCAGGCCAGCCAACCGGTGGGGCTGGTGCTGCTTCAAAGGCGCCCCCAGGCAACCGAAATCGAACTGCGGATGGGGGAGGGACGCAACCGTCAGATCAGGCGCACCGCCGAGGCCCTTGGCCACCCCGTGCTCGACCTGCAGCGGCTAGCAATCGGCCCCCTGCAGCTGGGCGAATTACCCGAAGGTCGCTGGCGGCGCCTTGATCGCCAAGAATGGCAGCTGCTTAATCCCGCGCCCCCACCCTGAGCCCCTCCACCCCGCTGCCACCAAAGCGCCCGCAAGGCCGCCCCGGCCGCTGGTGGCGCACTGGCTTCTGGTGGCGCCCTGGTTCAGCGGCCCCAAGTGGCCCTGCCGAGGCTCCGGCTGATCCGTTGCTGGCAGCAGGCCAGCGGCTGCGGCTGCGACGCGAAGAACGGGGCCTGAGCCTGCGAGACCTCGCCCTGCAAACACGCATCAGCGCGGCAGTGCTGGAGGCCATCGAGCGAGGCTGGCGCGACCGCCTGCCAGAAGCCACCTACCTGCGCACCATGGTGCCGCTGATCGAGCGGCACCTAGAGCTGCCGCCGGGCAGCCTGGAAACGGTGCTGCCAAGCAGCGAGAAAAACCGTTTTCAGGGCCAAAGGCGAGAGCCCCTGCTGCTGCGTTTTACGCCGGGCTCAATCGATGTATTCACCACCTGGCAGGGCACGCTGCTCTACGGCCTGCTGACCCTGGGCTTGATCTACGCGGTGAACCTGCAGCAGCAGCAACTGGCAGCCCGGGGGCTGCTGGCGCTGCGGCCAATTGCGCCGCTGCCTGCCGGAGACCAGGCCAAAGCGCCACGGCCTGAGCAAGCCCTGCTGCAGCTTTATCCCGAGCTGCGCCCCCTGGAGCTGGCCGCCAAGGGCCAGGGGGTAGGGCAACTGCGGCGGGCAAAGCCAAGCCAAACACCAGCTGCCGGAGTGCTGGAGCTGCAACTAAGCCAGCCCAGCCAGCTGACGCTGGAGAGCGCCAGCGGAGTTCGCACAAACCTGCGCAGCAGCAGCGGCAGCCTCAGCCTGCCCCTAAATGGCAGCTTCCGCCTCAGCCTCAACCCTGCACCCAGCGCCGGCGATCTAGTGAACTGGAACGGCTCACCCCTGCAGCCGGTGAAGGGCCAGCCGGGTCAGTTCAGTTCACCAGCAGAAGCAGCCCGGCCGTAGCGCCCCGCCATGGCGCCGTAGCCCTGCAGGGCCCCATCCAGGCTGGCCACCGGCTGCTGCAGGCGCCAAGTCCAGTTGCCCGAGCTGGTGCCTGGGGTATTGAAGCGGGCCCGGTCGTCGAGCTCGAGCAGATCCTGCAGGGGCACCACCGCTAGGTCGGCAGAACTGGCCAGGGCCAGCTCCAGCAGCTGCCAGGCCGGCGCCGTGATCGGCGCACCCACCGCCTCGGCCACCCGCTGGCGGGCGTCGTCACCAAGGCTCTGCCACCAGCCAACGCTGGTGGCGTTGTCGTGGGTGCCGGTGTACACCACCCAGCGGCGGCCGCGGATGTTGGCGGGTAGGTAGGGATTGGTGGAGTCGCCATCAAAGGCGAACTGCAGGATCTTCATGCCTGGCAGGTCAAAACCATCCCGCAGGGCCTCCACCGCCGGGGTGATCACACCAAGATCCTCAGCAATTAGGGGCAGGTGCCTGCCGCGGCGCAGCCAGAGCAAGGCCAGTAGCGGCCAGCCTGGAAACCAGCGCCAGCTTCCGTTTTCGGCGGTGAGTGCATCACCCGGCACGCTCCAGAAAGACTGCAGAGCGCGGAAGTGATCGAGCCGCAGCTGGTCAAACAGTTCGAATTGGCGCTGCAGGCGAGCCAGCCACCAGCTGAAGCCGCTGAGCAGGTGTCTGGGCCAGCGATAAACAGGGGTGCCCCAGAGCTGGCCGGTGGCCGAGAAGTAGTCGGGCGGCACGCCGCTCTGGGCCGTGAGCGAGCCATCGGGGCGCAGGGAGAACAAGGAGCGGTGGGCCCAAACGTCGGCGCTGTCGTGGGCCACATAAAACGGCAGATCGCCCAGCAGCTGCACGCCGGCCTGGCTGGCCTGGCGGCGCAGCTGCTGCCACTGGCGCTGCAGCTGCCACTGAAGCAGCTGCTCCTGCAGCAGCCAGTCGGCATGATCGGTGGCAATTCGCGCCAGGGCGCGGCGCTGACGCTGGGCCAGGGGCGCCGGCCACTGCCACCAGGGCTGGCCGCCCTGGAGCCGGCGGATCACCATGAAGAGGGCATGGTCTGGCAACCAGCGCCGTTGGCTGCGCCGCCAGCGGGCAAAAGCCCGTTGCTGCTCTGCGGGCTGGGCGCCCCAGCGGCGGGCCAGGGCCTCCCCCAAAGCCTTACTGCGGGCCGCAACCAGCGACAAATCCATCGGCCCTTCAGCCGCAGTCGCACCGGGCAGGGCCTCGAGGTCCTCTGGCTGCAGAAAGCCCTCCTGCCTCAGCCGCTCGCCATCGAGCAGCCAGGGGTTGAGGGCCGAGCCGCTAGGGGAGCTGTAGGGCGAGCCGGTGCCGTCGGTGGGGGCGAGGGGCAGCAATTGCCAAATGCCAATGCGATGGCGACCGAGGAGGTCAAGCCAATCATGGGCAGCTTGTCCAAAGCTGCCGCAGCCACCCTTACCGGGCAAGGCGGTGGGGTGCAGCAGCACCCCGGCATGGCGGTGGGCCTGATTCACGAGGCCGGCAGCCGATATCTACTAATAATGGCCTTAGCAAACGCCGGAATGTGGGCTTCGAGCTTTTCCGGATGGTTACGCCGCAACCAAAGGGCGTTGCGGGTGAAGTGGGAGTCGATCGAAAAGCGGCCATATTCCAGGCCCTTCGGCCCGAGCCGCTGCACCACTAAGCCGATCAGGTTGGCCAGCCACATGGGCAGCTTCAGGGCCTTGTCGTAGGCCTCGATGCCCTGCTGCACCGCCGCAAAACGCTCACCACTGGAGGTGACAGGGGCCACGTCAAGCTCCTCCTCCACCAAATCCAGCAGCAACTGGCCCCTGGGGTTGCGCACCGTGAGCCATTGGCGGCCGAAGGTCGCGCCCATGTAGCCCACCACCAGGTCGGCGCCGGCGTTGGTGTAGTCGAAACAGCTCAAACAACTCGGAGCAAATACATCCTTGAGCTTGGGTGTGTCCAGCCCAAAGAAGGGCACCGTTTCCTCGCGGCCGTCGCTGTGGCGGAAGTGGATGCGGAAGTCCTGCATGAACTCGTAGTGCACCACCGTCTCTGGCGAGCTGACGGTGCTATCGAGGAAGGTCTGCAGGCCGGCTCGGCTGACGTTGTCTACGCAAGGCAAGCCCAGCACGTAGAGCTCGTCGAGGGGCAGGGTGGGCTGCACCGCCCGCAGGGCCTGGATCTGGCAGCCAACGCCGATCGCCAGCAGCTTGCGGATGCCGCTGCCGGGCAGCTGCTCCAGCACCTCCAGATTTGGGGACAGGGTGGGCTTATTCACCCGGGCGCTGAGCACCTCCTCCGGGGTGCGGGCGAGGCGGGGCACGGGCGTAAAGCGATCCTCCTCGCTTTGGCCAACGCACAGCACCGCGTCGACCAGGCCAGTTTCCAGGGCCCGCACACCGATGCGGCTGACGATCCCGGTCCACTGGGCCCCCTCGATCGGTTGCTGCAGCCGGGCGGTGAGCATGCGCTGCTGCACGCCGAAATAAAGCTCCTCCTCGTTGTCGAGGTCGCGGCTACGGCCATGGGCCGCAGCCTCCATCGCCTCAAAGCGCTGCTCCAGAAAGGCGCAGCTGTTTTTGACGTAAGCAACCCAGCGGCTGTCACACAGACCGCACTGGCTGCATAAATCTTTGGCTGGATAGACGCTGCCCTTGGCCAGGGGCCGGGCGCGCTCATGGGGAGCACTTGCAGCCATCAGCGGATTTCCCCATCGCATCTGCGCCGCCACAACCTATCGGGTGCAAGGCGTAGGGGCTTGGGCCAAAGTGGTTTGCCGACAAGCCCCCATGGCCCGACGTTCCACCGCAAGCCAACCCCGCCGGGGACCCACCCTGCTGCGGCTGGGTGCGCTAGCCGTGGGCATGGCCATGGGCGCTGGTCTGATCGGTGTGCTCTGGCCCATAAGCGACCGTGCCACCGAACCGCTGCAGCAGCTGACGCCAGCCGACCTGGCCAAGCCCCCCAACCGCAGCATCACCCTGCTGGTGATCGGCCTGGACAGCGAGCGTCCCGGGGATCCGCTCAACAGGGCCGCTCCCCGGGGGGCAGCCAACGCCGATGCCCTGCTGCTGGTGCGGGTTAATCCCCAGGGGCCCCTGCAGGTGCTCAGCCTGCCGCCCAACCTGGCCGTGCAACTCCCAGGCCAGAAACGCCCCCAGAGTCTCGGCAGCCTCTATCGCATCGGCGGCGTAGCCCTCACCGCCGATGCGGCGCGCAACCTGGTGGGCCTCGACTCGGGCCAGCCAGCGCGCTTTTTGGTGCTGGGCCGCTCCAACCTGCGCAGCCTGGTTGATGGCCTGGGCAGCATCGCCGCCAATCCCACCCTGGCTCTTCGCTACAACGACAAGAGCCAGGGCTTAAGCATCAACATTCAGGGCGGGCTGCAACGGCTCAAGGGCAACCAGGTGGAGCAACTGGTGCGCTACCGCGATCCAGACCGGCCCGAGGAGAGTCGCCAGGAAAAACAGCAGCTGGTGGTGCGCAGCCTGCTGCGGGAGTTGGCCCTGCCGGAGCAACTGGGCCAGCTTGCCTATTTGCTCAAATCACTCAACAACCAGGGGGTTGTTACCAATTTGAGCCAGCCAGAAACCCTGAGCCTGCTGGCGGCTGGCCTAGATCAGGCCGAGAGCGTGCAATTCACCAGCCTGCCCCTTGCCCCGGCACCGGAACCGGCCACTGCCGGGTTGCGCGAGATCAGCAGCAGCGCCCCTGAGCCCCTCTGGCCAGCACCGACCAACTCAACGGCTCAGTAACAGCTCCAATCGCAGCGCCAAAGCGGGGGCCAGGCCAAAAGGCTCCTCCAGGGTTCCCAGCCAGGGCAGGCCATCGCCGCGGCGCAGGTCTGGCTGCCAGGGGCCACCGGCCTGCACCAGCCCGGCCAGGGGCACTTGCCATTGATCCAGCAGGGCAGCCATCGCCGCCGGCAGGCCCGTCTGCAGCTGCTCGGCCGCCAGCAGCAGCAGCACCGGCTGGCGCCAGGCCCCCAGGGCCTCGGCCCAGTGGCCGAATCCCTGCAACACCAGGCCGGGATCTAGCGGCAAGGGCACCAGGCCTGGTCCCTGCTCAGCCAGGGAAGCCAGGGATTGGGGCGGTTGCTCAATTGCGAGAGGGTTACCCCAGGGCAGGCCCAGGGCCAAGGCCAGCGTTGGCCCCGCTTCTGCCTGCAGCGTCGCCACCGCAGCCGCCGTACCAGCTCCCACCAGCACCAACGGGCGTTGCCGACCAGGCAGGGAAAGAGTCATGGATTTTTGTACTAGGTGGGCGGGCTCGCTTCTACCATCGGGTTTCAGCCGACGCGTTAGCGCCCGCCGTGACCAGTTTTCTGACCGCTGATCGCGTGGCGCCCCAGGGCAGCGCGAGCCAGTCGAATCACGACACCCGGCGATTGCGGCTGTTCAGTGGCACCGCCAACCAAGCACTGGCCAAGGAAATTGGCACCTATCTGGGCGTGCCAGATGGGCCGCGGGTGATCAAACGCTTCGCAGACGGCGAGCTTTACATCCAGATTCAGGAGTCGATCCGCGGCTGCGATGTCTTTCTTATCCAGCCCACCTGCGCCCCGGTGAACGATCACCTGATGGAGCTGCTGATCATGGTGGATGCCTGCAAGCGGGCCTCGGCCCGGCAGATCACCGCAGTGGTGCCGTATTACGGCTACGCCCGCGCCGACCGCAAGACCGCCGGACGGGAGTCGATCACCGCCAAACTTGTTGCCAACCTGCTGGCTAAATCTGGGGTGGATCGGGTGCTGGCCATGGACCTGCACTCCGCCCAGATCCAGGGCTATTTCGACATCCCCTGCGACCACATCTATGGCTCGCCGGTGCTGGTCGACTACCTGCGCACCCGCGACCTAGGCGAAGTGGTGGTGGTGTCCCCGGACGTGGGCGGTGTAGCCCGGGCCCGGGCCTTCGCCAAGCAGATGAATGACGCCCCCCTAGCAATCATCGACAAGCGTCGCTCCGGTCACAACGTGGCCGAAAGCCTCACCGTGATTGGCGATGTGGTGGGCAAGACCGCAATCCTGATCGACGACATGATCGACACCGGCGGCACAATCTCTGCCGGTGCCCGGCTGCTGCGGCAGCGGGGGGCAACCCGGGTGCTGGCCTGCGCTAGCCACGCGGTGTTTTCGCCACCGGCAATTGAGCGGATGTCGGAGCCGGGGTTGTTCGAGGAGGTGCTTGTCACCAACAGCATTCCCCGCCGCGATGAAGACCGCTTCCCCCAGCTGCAGGTGCTCTCGGTGGCCAAGATGCTCGGCGAAGCGATCTGGCGCATCCACGAGGAGAGCTCGGTGAGCTCAATGTTCCGCTGACACCAGATCCGCTGAAACCAGGTCCGCTGAAGTTGCGTCGTTTCGCCCGCTTGAAGGCCTTTTTGCCAGCAGTGGCGAGCATTTTGCTCAGCCTGCCTTGGGCTGGCAACGCTCCGCTGCTGGCCAAAGGCCAGCCAGCTCCGCCCCGGCGCATCGGCGTGTGGCTCACCAATAGCCCCAGCCCGCTCTACTACGACCCCGCCCGCATCGATCGGGCGGTGCAGGAGCTGGCCGAAGCGGGCTTCAACACCCTCTATCCCAACGTGTGGAGCCGGGGCACCACCTTCCACCGCTCCCGCCATGCGCCGATGGAGCCGGCCCTGGAGAAGGCCAACCCCAACCTCGATCCGATCTGCCGCTTCACCAAGGCCGCCCATCGCCGCGGCCTGCAGGTGATCCCCTGGTTTGAGTACGGCCTAATGGAGCCGGCCGACGCAGCCGTGGTGCGCCAAAACCCCGAGTGGGTGCTGCAGCGCCGGGATGGCAGAACTGAGATGGTCATGCACGGCAAGCCAATGGTGTGGCTTAACCCAGCCCACCCGGGGGTGCGGCAGCGCTTTCTTGGCCTGATCGGCGAAATCGTGCAGCGCTGCAGCGTCGATGGCATCCAGCTCGACGACCACTTCGCCTGGCCGGTGGAGCTGGGCTACGACCCCTACAGCCGCGAACTATTCCGGGTGGCCACGGGCCGGGAGCCGCCAGACGACCACACGGATCGGGCCTGGATGCGCTGGCGTCGTCAGCAGCTCACCGCCCTGCTGCGGGAGCTGCGGGGCCAGCTCAAGCCCTCTGGAACGGTGATCAGCCTCTCGCCGGGCCCCTTCCGCTTTGCCTACAACCACTGGCTGCAGGACTGGGAGCTCTGGGCCCTGGGGGAGCTGATCGACGACCTGGTGGTGCAGAACTATGCCTACTCGCTCAAGGGGTTCGAGAAGGACCTCAACCAACCGGCCCTGGTGAAGGCGCGCAGCTGGGGCATGCCGGTGGAGATCGGCATCCTGGCGGGCTTCGGCGGCCGCACCCCGGCCATGGCCACCCTGGCCCAGAAAGCCCAGCTGGCCACCAGCCGCGGCCACGGGGTGATCTATTTCTACTGGGAGGGCCTGTGGGGCCTCCATGCCGGCGAGGAGGGGGCCCCCTATCGCCAGGCTGCCTTCAGCCAGCTGCACCAGAGCCTCAGCGGTCCGCTGCGGCCGCCACCACCTTTGCCGCTGCCCCGGCGCTGAGGGCCTAACTCGCCCCCAGGCACTGGCCCACTACCTCAGCGGTGTTGGTTGAGAGCGATGCGGCAGCCAGTTGCTCGAGGGCCCCGTGCATGGCCGCGGCGCGGGCCGGTCCATAGCTCTGCCAGCGGCTAAACACCTTGGCCATGCGCGAGGCCGTGATCGGGTTGCGCTGGTCGAGATCGGCGATGCGAGCTGCCATGAAGCGGTAGCCGGAGCCGTCGGCGGCATGGAACACCGCCGCGTTACCGGCAAGCCCCCCGAGCACGGCCCGCACCGAATTGGGCGCGGCGGGATCAAAGCGGGGATGCGCCAGCAGCCGCGCCACCCGCTCCAGGCCATCGGCAAAGGGCGCAGAAGCTTCCAGGGCAAACCAGGCGTCGAGGATCACCGGCTTGTGCTGCCAGCGCTGGTAAAAAGCCTCCACCGCCTGCTGGCGCTCAGCGATCGGATGGCACTGCAGGGCCCTGAGGCCAGCGCGAGCCAGGGTCATCGAGGGGCCTTGCACCGCCGCCGCTGCGGCCGCCGCCACCTGCGAATCAGCGGCGGCCACCCGCCAGCTCCACACGGTGCCCGTAAGCAGGCGATCGCCATTACCAGCGGGCCAGGCCAGGCTCCACTGGGGCGTGCAGCGCTCCAGGGCCGCGGCCAGGGGCACGGCCAGGGTCGCACCAAAACGCTGCTGCAGGGCAAGCAGCGCCGCAAAAAGGGCCGGTGGATCGGGCTCCGCGCCAACGGCAACGGCGGCATCTTCGAGCTCGGGCAAACCTGGCAAGGCCAGCAACACACTGCGGCTGGCCTCAGATAGGGAGGGATCGGCCAGGATCCGGCCGAAGGCATCGATCAGCTCCTCTTCCAGCAGGCCATCGGCCCTGCCTGTGGCGCGGGCCAGCACGGCTTGGCGCAGCAGCACCTGGCCCGCATCCCAGCGGGCAAAAGGATCGCTGTCAGCAGCCAGCAGGTGCACCAGCTCGGCGGTGGGCCGGCCCATTTCCAGGATCACTGGCGCCGAAAAATGGCGCAGCAGGGAGAGGGCCGGTGGATGGCCCTGGCGGGGGAGTCCCACCAAACGCAGGTTCTGCTGGGGCCGGTCGATCACCAGCAGGCGGGTGCCATCACCAGCCAGCCCGGCTGGGGCTGGTTCCCCCTCGAGCCGCACGGGCAGGGATTCGCCGCCCTGACCCAGCAGGCCCAGGGCCAGGGGAATCACCAGCGGCTGCTTGTCGCTCTGACCGGGGGTCGCCGGGGTGTGTTGCTGCACCTGCAGCTCCAGCACGCCGGTTTCGCCATCCCAGTGGCGCTGGATATGCAGCCGCGGCGTGCCGGCCTGGTGATACCAGCGGCGAAATTGGGCGAAATCGAAGGGCGGCGGCACGGGCGCGGCATCCTGCATCGCCTGCACGAAGTCTTCGCAGGTAGCGGCGGTGCCGTCGTGACGACTCACATAGAGCGCCATCCCCCGCATGAACGCCTCCTCCCCCAGCAGGGTATGCATCATACGAATAAGTTCCGATCCCTTTTCGTAGATCGTGGTGGTGTAGAAGTTGTCGATCGCCTGATAGGCATCGGGCTGCACGGGATGGGAAGTGGGGCCGGCATCTTCACGAAACTGGCTATTGCGCAACATCGAAACATTTTCGATGCGATTCAATGGCGCACCATGCATATCTTCCGTGAAGCTCTGGTCGCGAAACACGGTTAGGCCTTCTTTGAGCGACAGCTGGAACCAGTCGCGGCAGGTGATGCGATTGCCTGTCCAGTTGTGGAAATACTCGTGGGCAATCACGCTCTCGATCCGCTCAAGCTCACCATCGGTGGCTGTTTCGGCGTCGGCCAGCACCAGCTTGGAATTAAAGATATTGAGGCTTTTATTCTCCATCGCGCCCATATTGAAGTGACGCACCGCCACGATGTTGAACTCATCGAGGTCGTATTCGAGGCCGTAGCGCTGCTCATCCCAGGCCATCGAGCGTTTAAGGGACGCCATGGCGTGGGCGGTGTAAGGCGCATCGCCGGGTTCCACGTGGATGCGCAGGGCCACTGCGCGGCCGCTGGCGGTGGTGAAGCTGTCTTTCACCTCCTCAAGCTGGCCCGCCACCAGGGCAAACAAATAGGAGGGTTTGGGGAAGGGGTCGTCCCAAACCGCGAAGTGGCGCCCGGCGTCGAGGTCGCCGGTTTCGATGCAGTTGCCGTTGGAGAGCAGCACCGGACAGCTAGCCCGATCGGCCTCGATCCGCACCTGAAAGCGACTGAGCAGATCGGGGCGGTCGGGGTGAAAGGTGATGCGCCGAAATCCCTCGGCTTCGCACTGGGTGGTGAATAGCCCGCCACTGGCGTAGAGCCCTTCCAGGGTGCTGTTGGTTTCCGGATGGATGCGCACCCGGCTCTGCAGCTGAAAAACCCCAGCGGGAGGCTGGGTGATCACCAGCTGGTCTTCGCTGAGCTCAAAGGCCTCAGCCGGCAGCAGCTCGCCATCGAGCCGCAATTCCAGCAGCTCCAAGTCGACGCCCTGGAGCACCAACGGCCCCGGCTGGGCCAGCGGATTGGGCAAGAAGGCCAGCTGGGCCACCACCTCGGTGTGGCCGGAGTGGAGCTGCACCGTTAGATCGGTGCGCTCAAGCAGATAGGGCGCCGGACGGTAATCGGCGAGGCGCACGAGGGGCATGGGAATTACTTAGTAGTGGCTGGCTTAGGGGTGGCTGGCTTCACTGCTGGCTTGGTATCGGGCGACTGCTTGATGGCGTCCTGCACCTTGGCCATCACATCTGCGGGCACCTCCTTGGGGCAGATCTCGGCGGCACCGAGGACAGCCGAGTTGATCGATCCCTTGCGCAGGTCGTCGATGCTGAGCGGCTTAGCTCCCACCTGGCTGATCACACCATCGTGCTGGCCCTGAATCAGCTGGGCGACGGTTTCGCCAGCAATACCCACCGCCTTATCGAAGGGAACCCCTGCCCCCCGGGCAATGCATACGTTTACAGCTGCAATCCGGGTGTACAGGTTCATTTCCGCCTCAGTGGCTGGAGCGGCCAGGGCCGCTGCCGGCACCAATAGCAGGGGAAGCACCAGCAGGGGAGCCAGAAAACTACGGGGCATCAGGAACACCGGAAAGAAAATTTAGTGACTGCATGCTGCTGCATCAGGACGGAGGGTCGTGCGGGATGGGCGCCCCCGCTTCTTCAACCCGGATCTCATGGTGGGTTTCGGCCACTTCCAGGGCGCCGTTCTTCCAGGAGTAGATCGAACGGGAGCGGTAGCGGTCCTGGTCAACCAGGCGAGTGTGCTCAAGGATGTGCCACTCCTGGTAGCTGGATTCAAAAATCAGCTCGTGCTCATCCACCTGGCGGATCTGACTTGTGGTGGGATCGCCGCTCAAGTAGCCGGAGCTGCGGCTGAGCTGGTGGCCGCACAGATAGGCCTCCATGGTGCCCCTGGGTGCGTAGCGGGGCTTTTTGTCGAAGAAGCCAAACTCCTGCTCGGGCCACCAAGTGAAGCGATAGGCAGCATCACCCTCCACTGGCTCACTAAATATCTCCACCCGCAGCATCATGTCGACCCGCAGCGCCTCCCCATCCTCAAATAAATAGAGCCGGCGCGAGCGCCACAGGCCAAGGTTGCGGGCAAACCAGCGCCGCATGTTGCTGTCGAGCTGAATCCTGGGGCGCGGCACCACTGGACTGGAGTTTGAAGACATGCTCATGACATCCCGGCCCTAGGGCGCACGGCATTGGTTGCTTCAGTCATAGCGAAATCGAGCTGCTGTGCCCAAATCCCCATAGGGTTAGCCACGTGAGCTCCGATCACCCCATCACGACCGACCAGGTCGCCAGCGACGGAGCGACCGAACGCCCCGAACTGAAGCTGCTGCTGGTAGCCACCAGCTACCACCTGGCCAGCCAGGACCTGCGCAACCTGATCCAATTCCTCAAAAGTGAGGAGTGCGCCTTCAAGGTGAGCCTGGAGATCGCCGATCCGGCCCGCCAACCCCAACTGCTGGAGCTGCATCGGTTGGTGGCCACCCCGGCCCTGGTGAAATTGGCCCCCCTGCCCAAGCAGGTGATTGCCGGCAATGCCATCACCCAGAAGCTGCGCAGCTGGCTGCCGCGCTGGCAGCAGATGGAGGTGGTTACGAGCCTGGGCATGAGCCTGCGGCCCGCTGAGATCGATGGCAGCCGCACCAAGCGCGAGCTGCAGCTGGAAGATCAGCTGCTGGTGCTGCGCCAGGAAAACGAAACCCTGATCGAGCGCCTTGGGGTGCAGGAGCGCCTGCTGCGGATGGTGGCCCATGAGCTGCGCACGCCGCTGACCGCCGCCAAGCTCGCCCTCCAAAGCCACACCCTCGGCCAGATCGACGAGACCCGCTTCCGCGACGTGCTCACCCGCCGCCTCGACGACATCCAGGAACTCTCCAAGGACCTGCTGGAGGTGGGTACAACCCGCTGGGAAGCCTTGTTTAACCCCCAGCGCCTGGCGCTGGGCAAGGTGGCCGCCGAGGCGATCCTGGAGCTGGAAAAACTCTGGATCGGCCGCGACCTGGAGCTGATCACCGACATCCCCGCCGACCTGCCCGATGTGTTCGCCGACCAGCGCCGCATGCGCCAGGTATTGCTGAACCTGCTGGAAAACGCCCTCAAGTTCACCCCGGACCGGGGCCGGGTGCACCTGACCCTGCTGCACCGCACCGACCAGTGGGTGCAGGTGAGCATCTGCGACACCGGGCCGGGCATCCCCAAAGCGGAGCAGCAACGGATTTTTCTGGATCGGGTGCGCCTGCCCCAAACCTCCGGCACCACCTCTGGCTACGGCGTTGGCCTATCGGTGTGCCGCCGCATCGCCGAGGTGCACGGCGGGCGCATCTGGGTGGTGTCGGAGCCCGGCGAGGGGGCTTGCTTCCACGTCAGCGTGCCGGTCTGGAGCGGCCAAGCCCAACCCGCACTGACCCCAAGGGGCCCTGATCGTCGCGGCGCCCCCACTGAGAACAGTCCCTGAAGCGCTGCTCGCCTTGACGAAGGGTCCCCCTGCCCCGTAGCTTCCAATACATCAACGCCCTACAGCGTTGTGGCCTCGCCCCCATCGTCTAGAGGCCTAGGACACCTCCCTTTCACGGAGGCGACAGGGGTTCGAATCCCCTTGGGGGTATACACAATTCCAACTCCTGCTCAGATCAGGATTGGGCAGCGCGGCGTTCGGCCTCTCGCTGCACTCCCCGCAGGTTGCTGGCTAGGTCTTCGCGCAGACGTTGCTCGATCAAGCCAATCGGCATGCCGGGCCGGCCCTGCACGGTGAGCTCGTAGAGCAGATGGGTGACCTCGCCCGTGCGGCCGATCTGCCAACAGCCTTCAAAGCGGCGGAAATCACCGCGGCACATGCAAAAGCGCAGCTCACCTGCCTCGAAATCTTCCTCCAGCTCGAGCTCCACCTTGGCGCTGAAATTCAGCCCACAAAACTGCTGGGTGCCCACCTGCTCCAAACCCACCCGGTTGCCGCGGCGCCACAGCTGGCGGGAGGAGGCCAGGTTGGGAATAAACCTGTTGAGATTGGCGTAATCGGTGAGCACGGACCAGATCCAGCGGGGATCAAGCGGTAGGCGCAACTGCACCGCCAGGCGCCTGGTGCCCTGGGGCAGCCGCTCCATCTCCTGCTGGATGGTGTCGAGGCTGCAAACGGAGGTTTGGGCGGAATTGATCACATTCGCAGGCCCCTTCGACAGCAAACCTGGCTCAGCCAGCTGGCCGGGCAGACCTGATTGGGCAAGAAGTTGCGCCAAGGACGCACGGCGTAAGTGTGCTGGGGCACAAACCTAGCGGTGTCTGCCGGGATTTCGCTGCAGCCGTGTTCCCTATGATCAGCGCGCTTTTGAGGGGACTGAGTCTGCATGCGTGTTTCCACTGGTCGCGCCACCCAGTCCGACAGCCGAATGTTCACCGTTGTGGTGGAAGCCTTTGGGGTGGGACGCCAGCGTCAGGCTGAACGCCGCCTCACCGTGCCATACGGCCAACTCCAGGCTCTGATGCAATCAATCGCACAGAAAGGTGGTCGCATCAGCGCCGTTCTCGCAGACGATGACGCCAGCCCAACACCTGCCCCTAAAGCAAACGCCACTCCTTCGAAACCCGCTGCCGTGTCCCACGCCGACGTTCCCGTCAACCTCTACAAGCCGAAGGCTCCGTTCGTCGGCACGGTGACCGACAACTACAGCCTGCTGGCGGAAGGGGCGATCGGCCGGGTGAACCACATCACCTTCGACCTCTCCGGTGGTGACCCCCAGCTGCACTATGTCGAAGGCCAGAGCATCGGCATCATTCCCGACGGCACCGACGCCAATGGCAAGCCCAACAAGCTGCGCCTCTACTCAATCGCCAGCACCCGCCACGGCGACAACCTGGAGGGCAACACGGTGTCGCTGTGCGTGCGCCAGCTGCAATACGAGAAGGACGGCGAGACGATCAACGGCGTCTGCTCCACCTTCCTTTGCGACATCGAACCCGGCGCCAAGGTGAAGATCACCGGCCCGGTAGGCAAGGAGATGCTGCTTCCTGAAGACGAGGAAGCCAACGTGATCATGCTGGCCACCGGCACCGGCATCGCGCCGATGCGCACCTACCTGCGCCGCATGTTTGAGCCCACCGAGCGGGAGAAGAACGGCTGGCATTTCCGCGGTAAGGCCTGGCTGTTGATGGGCGTGCCCACCACCCCCAACCTCCTTTACGACGACGACTTCAACCGCTACGCCAGCGAGTTTCCCGAAAACTTCCGCTACACCAAGGCGATCAGCCGCGAGCAGCAAAACGCCAACGGCGGCCGGATGTACATCCAAGACCGCGTCAGCGAGAACGCCGAGGAGATCTTCTCCTGGATTGAAAACCCCAAGACCCACGTTTATATGTGCGGCCTGCGGGGCATGGAGCCCGGCATCGATGAGGCGATGACCGTTGCCGCCACCGCCAAGGGTTTGAACTGGGCCGAGTTGCGTCCCCAGCTCAAAAAGGCCGACCGCTGGCACGTCGAAACCTATTGAGTTCGAGCCCAAGCCGCTTCCCCTGCCCGCCCCCAAGGCGGGCTTTTTTTTGGCGAATCCCACACAGAAACCATCACAAAGTGGGCCAAGCGGTGGGCGACGGCGCCAGGCCCGTTAAACCATGGGCACCAGACAGGCATTCATGGGCGCTGTGCTCACCAATCCACTGCGGGTAGGACTCCGCCAGGAGCGGGTTATCCCGCCCCAATGCCTGGTGATTTTTGGGGCCAGTGGCGACCTCACCCACCGCAAGCTGGTGCCGGCGCTGTTTGAGCTGTTTCGCCAGCGCCGCCTGCCCAGTGAATTTGCGGTGCTGGGCTGCGCCCGCCGCCCCTGGAGCGATGAGGAATTCCGCGGCAAGATGGCGGAGGCCATGGCCTCAGAGGTGGCTGAGCACCGGGTGGCCTGGGAGCAATTTGCCGCCGGCCTTTTCTACGAGCCGGTGGATCTGGAGGATCCCGCCTCGGTGGTGCGGCTGGGTCAGCGGCTAGAAGGCATCGACCGGCTGCGGGCCACCCGCGGCAACCGCACCTTCTACCTTTCGGTATCACCCAACTTCTACGGCAGTGGCTGCCGCTCCCTGGCCGCCGCCGGCCTGCTCAGCGATCCGGCCCGCAGCCGGGTGGTGATCGAGAAGCCCTTCGGCCGCGACTACGGCAGCGCCCAGGAACTCAACCGGGTGGTGCAGACCTGCGCCCAGGAAAACCAGATATTCCGGATCGACCACTACCTGGGCAAGGAGACGGTTCAGAACATCCTGGTGATGCGCTTCGCCAACACGATCTTCGAGCCGATCTGGAACCGCAACTACATCTCCAGCGTGCAGATCACGGCGGCCGAAACCGTGGGCGTGGAGGAGCGAGCCGGCTACTACGAAAGCTCGGGCGCCCTGCGCGACATGGTGCAGAACCACCTCACCCAGATGCTGGCCCTCACCACCATGGAGGCGCCGGGACGCTTCGACCCCGAGTCGATGCGCAACGAGAAGGCCAAGGTGCTGCAGGCGGCGCGCCTAGCCAATGAAGACGAGCCCTGGAAGTGCTGTGTGCGGGGCCAGTACGCCCCCGGCGGCTCCCTCAGCAGGCCGATCGCCGGCTACCGCCATGAGCCGGGGGTGAACCCGGAAAGCACCACGGAGACCTACGTGGCGATGAAGCTATTCATCAACAACTGGCGCTGGCAGGGCGTGCCCTTCTACCTGCGCACCGGCAAGCGCCTACCCAAACGGCTCTCCGAGGTGGTGCTCACCTTCCGCGAGGCACCGGTGCACCTGTTTGATGCCGCTGGCGGCGCCCCCACCCCCAACCAGCTGATCCTGCGCATCCAGCCGGATGAGGGCGCTGAATTTAAATTTGAGGTGAAGGCCCCCGGCTCCGGCATGCGCAGCCGGCCGGTGGACATGGCCTTCTCCTACGACGACAGCTTCGGCGAACCCAGCGACGAGGGCTACGTGCGCCTGCTGGCCGACGCCATGCTGGGCGACCCCACCCTCTACACCCGCAGTGACGAGGTGGAGGCCGCCTGGCGTCTCTACACACCGCTGCTGGAACTGATCGAGGACGCCCCCTCCCAGCTGCCCGTGTACCCCTACGAGGCCCGCACCTGGGGTCCTGCCGCCGCCGACAACCTGCTGGCCGAAGACGGCCTGGCCTGGCGTCGCCCCTGATTTCCGTTGACCTGACCCCATCCCGAGTCTGACCCCATGTCGACCCAGCTCACCCTCCAGGCTCCCCTCGCCCTACCCCCCGACCAGGTGCCCGGCTACCTGGAGCGCCTCTGGGATCGAGAGTTGGGCAGCTCCCCCGGCGCCGCCACCTTCACCCTGGTGGTGTGGGAGGGCTCCTGGCTGGAGCAGCAGCTGGTGCGCTGCGGCCGGCTGGATGGACCAATCACGGGTCTGCTCAATGAAACGGTGCTGGAGGCGGCCCGCGCCGCAGCGGTGAGCTGTGGCTTGCCCCTGAGCACGGCACCGATGGATCCCAAGCTGGCCTGGGCGCTCGGCCAGTTGGGCGGCAATCACCACGCCGAAGACCAGCGCGGCCAGTTTGTGGAAGGGGCGATCAGCGCCCACATGCCCCGGCGGCTGATCACCCTGGCCCCCACCCTCGACGGCGGCCAGCCGCTGGAAACCCTGGTGGCCGCGTACTGCCCCCTGCCGGAGGAGGGCGCTGGCGGCTCCGCCTGCGGCGACGTGGTGGTGCTCAGGGGCGGCACCGGTGCCCTGCGCCAGAACCTCGACCTGGTCCAACCCCTGATAGCCCCCGACCTGCCCTGCTGGGTGTGGTGGAATAGCAGCCTCGATGAGGCCCCTGAGGTGATGGCGGCTCTAGCCACCGGCGCCCGGCGCCTGGTGGTGGATTCGTCGCTGGGGGATCCACGCCGCTGCCTCGACCTACTGGTGGACCGGATCACGGCGGGCCAGCCGATCAACGACCTCAACTGGCTGCGGCTGCGCAGCTGGCGCGAATCGCTGGCGATGGTGTTTGATCCGCCCTCGCGGCGCGATGCACTCAATCACGTGGTGCAGCTCGACCTCGACGTGGAGGGCTCCAACCCTGTGAAGGGTTTGCTGTTGGCGGCCTGGCTGGCCGATCGGCTGGGCTGGCACCTGATCTCCACCTATGCGGTGGATGGCGATGGGGTGGGCGATGGCATCGGCGCCGAATTCGAGCGCACCGACGGCCAGACCGTGCGCTTCCGCCAGATGCCAGTGCCAGTGGGCGTACCCAAAACCCACCCCGGCGCCATGGTGGGGCTGCGGCTGATCTGCCAAAGCAGCCAGGGCTCACCGCTATGCGTGATCCTCTGCTCCGAATCGGGCGGCTGCATGCGGCTCGAATCGGGCGGCATGGCCAGCATGGAACTGGCTGAGGAGGTAGTGCCCCTGCCCAA
The DNA here is from genome assembly GCF_963920485.1 of Cyanobium usitatum str. Tous. Classification (NCBI taxonomy): domain Bacteria; kingdom Bacillati; phylum Cyanobacteriota; class Cyanophyceae; order Synechococcales; family Prochlorococcaceae; genus Cyanobium; species Cyanobium usitatum. Next base: position 1,600,416 of record NZ_OY986431.1, read on the forward strand.
TGAGAGCGAGGAGATGGAGATGGCCCGCCTGCTCTCCGGCGGCCACGACTCCACCAACCCCCTGCTGGCAGCCGCCGCCCCCCTCGCCGCCAAACTGCTGCCCTGAATGGCCTGTCTGATCGCCGCGCCCAGCAGCGGCAGCGGCAAGACCCTGCTGTCGCTGTGCCTGGCGGCCTGGGCCCGGGCGCAAGGCCTGGGTTTGCAGCCCTTCAAGGTGGGGCCCGACTACCTCGATCCCCAGCTGCTCAGCCGGGTGAGCGGCCACACCTGCCGCAACCTCGATCCGCTGCTGTGCGGGCCCGAGTGGTTGGAGCGCTGCTTTAGCTGGCACGGCAGTCGGGCCGACCTGGCGCTGGTGGAGGGGGTGATGGGCCTGTTCGATGGCCGCGGCCCCAGCAGTGAGGGCAGCTCGGCAGCGGTGGCGGCCCAGCTCGGCCTGCCGGTGGTGTTTGTGGTGGAAGCGTCGCGGCAGGCGGGCTCCCTGGCGGCGCTGGTGCGGGGCTTCCGCGACCATGGCCCACCAGCGGTGCGGCTGGCCGGGGTGGTGCTCAACCGGGTGGGCAGCGAGCGCCACCACGCCCTGCTGGCAGAAGCGCTGGCCAGCATCGAGGTGCCGCTGCTGGGGGTACTGCCGCACCACCCCAGCCTGGAGCTGCCCTCCCGTCACTTGGGCCTGCTGCCGCCCGGCGAGCTGCACGACCTCGAGCAGCGCCAGGAGCAGTGGGCCGAGTTGGCCGCCCGCCACCTGGATCTGGAGCAGCTAGTGCCCCTGCTGGCCCCAGCAACAGCCGAGCCAGGGGCCGACAATCCGATCAGCTGGTGCCTGGGCCAGAGCCCCCAGCAGCCGAGCTCCCAGCCCCTGCCGGTGGCGATCGCCAGCGATGCGGCCTTCCATTTCCGCTATCCGGAGGCCGGCGAGCTGCTGGAAGCGGTAGGGCTTGAACCGCTGGCCTGGAGCCCCCTGGCCGATGAGCCGCTGCCGGCAGGCTGCCGGGCGGTGCTGCTGCCGGGGGGCTACCCGGAGCTGCACGCAGCCCAGCTGGCGGCGAGCCGGCGCAGCCTGGGCGACCTGGCCCGGGCTGCGGCGGCGGGGCTGCCGCTGGTGGCCGAATGTGGCGGCCTGCTGCTGCTGGGCGAGCATCTGGCCGATGGCGAGGGGCAGCTGCAGCCGATGGCGGGCGTGCTGCCCTTCCAGGCCCGCAAAGGCGCCCTGAGCCTGGGCTATCGCACGGCTACCGCCACGGCCAATGGCTTGCTGGTGCGACCGGGCGAGAGCTTTTGCGGCCATGAATTTCACCGCTGGCAACTGGAGCCCCTATCCAACTGCGACAGCTCTGTGGCAGCCGGCGACGGGCTGTGGCAGCTTGACGGCTGGGGGACCGCAACCCGGAGCGAAGGATGGACAGCGCCGAACGTGCACGCCAGCTGGCTGCACCTCCACTGGGCTGGATGCCCGGTGATTCCCTCACGACTGGCAGCCGCAGCCGCGCGCGCCGCGCCGCTGCCGACGAGCGCCGCTTCGTGCAGCCCCACGAACCCCGGCCCCAGATCCAGCAAGAGCGCTGGCGTTTGATCGTGCGCGGCCAGGTGCAGGGGGTGGGCTACCGGGCTGCCTGCAGCCTGCGGGCCCAGGATCTCGGCCTGAGCGGCTGGGTGCGCAACTGCTCCGATGGTTCGGTGGAGATAGAAGCTGAAGGCTGTCCGCAGGAACTCACCGAGCTGCGGCTGTGGTGCGAGAAGGGCCCGGCTGAAGCGGTGGTGAACAGCGTGGCCAATAGTCAGATAGCAGCCACCGGAACCGACTGGTTTGAAGTGCGTCGCTGAAATGCCCAAATAACGACCGCACCATGAGTTCCAACCTGCTCGGCGAGCTAGCAGCTTTTGGTTTGGCGATCGGCTTTTCGCCGCTGCACATCGGCCTGCTGCTGCTGCTCCTGCTCGGCCCCAAGCCGCTGCAGCGGGGCGGGCTGTTTGTGGCTGGCTGGCTGGTCACCGCCGCCCTGGCCGTAACCCTGCTGCTCACGGTGGGCCACGGCCTGCTGCTGAGCATGGACAAGGGCAGCGACCACCTCACCGGCCTCGACCTACTGGCCGCCGGCGCCCTGCTGGGGCTGGGGGCGAAGGAGCTGCTGAATAAGAATGAAGAGGGTGCGGGGCCGCCGGGCTGGACGCGCCGCCTCGATCAGTTCTGTGCCCTGCCCCTGCCGCTGCTGCTGGCCATCAGCACCGGCCTGCAGGTGGCCAGCCCCGACGATCTGTTTCTGTTTGCCAAGTCCGCCAGCAGCCTGCTTTCAGCGGGGCTTGGCCGCGGCCAGGAGCTGCTGGCTACTGGGGTATTCAGCTTGGTGAGCGCCAGCCTGCTGCTGCTGCCGCTGCTGGCCCTGCTGCTGGCCGGCCCAGAGCGCGTGCTGCCCCTGCTGGAGCGGGGCAAGCAGTGGCTGTTCGCCAAGGGCGACCTGCTGGTGGGCCTGGTGAGCGTGGCCCTGGCGGTGTATCTGGGCTGGCAGGGCATCGAGGGCCTGCGGCTGGCCTAGGCGGCCAGAGCTATCAGGAATCAGCCTGCAGCCAGTCGCTCCAAAGCTGCTGCTCGGCGAGGGGGCCTGGGCTCGCCACCAGCGACACCGCCTGGCTGGCACGGCTCACGGCCACATAGACCAGCTGGCGGCGCAGCACGGTGTCGCTGGGCCAGAACACATCGCCATCCACAAACACCTCGGCAAAAGTGCTGCCCTGGCTGCGATGCACGGTGAGAACGGCGGCCGGACCGAGGGAGGCAAAGGCATCTCGCACCAGGAAAAAACGGCGCCACAGGCCCTTGCCGTCCTGCTTGCCGGCGTCCTTGGCCTGCTGGCGTAGGCGGGCCAACACAGCCTCGAGGGCGATCCGGGCCGCCGAACCCAGGGGCGGCAGTAGCCGCAGGCTCAGCTGGCTATCGCCGGCCTCCACCCGGGCGGTGAGGGTATCGATCACCGGCGCATCAGGCACGCCGAAGTCGGCCAGATCGCAGCGCTCGGGCATGACATCGCGCACCACCAGCTCCCGGTTGGAGCCCAGCAGCATGTCGGGCTCCTCGGCGGCATCTTCACCCTCGCGGCAGGCGGGGGCCATCACGGCAGCGCGGGTGATCAGCACCTCGCCGGGCAGCACCGGCAGCTGGTCGGCCATTTCGCCGTGCAGGGCGCGGCGGGCGATCGGCACCAGCTGCTCGAGGGAGCGGTTCGTGTAGCAGAGGATGCGGGCTAGGTCGGGGTTGTCGGTTTCGGCGCTGCGGCGCAGGGCGGCCTGGGCGGCTTGCAGCCAGGCGCCGCGCTCCAGCAGGGCCACCTGACCGCTGGCATTGCGGATCGGCGGCAGCGGCGGCGGGCGGCGGCAGGGCAGGTCGCCCTGGCGCAACCCCGAGGCCAGGCGCAGCACCGGCCCCTGGTGGCGCACCACCTGGCGCAGCTCGGCCCGGCTGGCCCGGCCCAGGCTGAACACCGGGCTCACGGGTTCACCAACCGGCGGCAACTGGGCCGGATCGCCCACAAACACCAGCCGGGTGCGAAAAGGGTGGGCGCAGCGCAAGCTGATCTCCAGCAGGGTGGAGTCCACCATTGAGGCCTCATCGATCAGCACCAGGCCCAGGTGCTCGAGGGCGACGGCGGTTTGCTCGGTTTCCTCGCAGCGCTCGATATCACGCTGGCGCTTGAGTTTCAGCCGCAGCAGGCGGTGAATGGTGGAAGGAAACCAGGTGGGCGAAAGGCCAGCCCCAGCCAGGTAGGAGCGCAGCACACCCACGGCCTTATGGGTGGGGGCGACCACGGTCCAGCAGAGCCCGGTGGCCTCCACCTGGGCCAGAAAGCGCATCGAGAGGAAGGTTTTGCCGGTGCCGGCGTAGCCGCTGAGCACAAAGGGCGTGCCATCCGCCGGAGCGGCGAGCCAAGCGGCAAAAGCCGCTACTGCGACCTGTTGGTCGGCAGTGAGGTCAACCAACCGCGGTGAACCAGCCCAGGCCCTGGGCCAGATGCAGCGGCGAACCAGCCAGCACCAAGCCGGGCAAGGCAACCAGGGGCCCGATCAGGGCACCGATCAGCACCTCCAGGCGGGTGTGGCCGAGATTTTCCTTGAGGGGCTTCGGGGCGGGTCCCATCTCATTAACGCGGGCGGCGGTGAGGCCGGCGGCGCGGCGCACGCCAGAGGCGTCGTAGAGCACCACAAAACAGAGCACGGCCGCCAGGGCAAACAGGGGCCCCTCAAAGCCCTGCACCCAACCAAGGGCTGCGGTGGTGCCGGTGAGCAGGGCCGAGTGGCTCGAGGGCATGCCACCGGTTTCCACCAGCACCCGCGGATTCCAGCGGCGATGCACCACCAGCTCAATCACCAGCTTGGAGAGCTGGGCAACGCCACAGGCCGCCAGGCCCCACCAGAGCACGCCGTTGTCGAAGACGCCTATCAGCACGGGGTTACTCATCGGTCGCGGCTCGTGATGTAGTCGGCCAGGGCCAGCAGGGGCGCGGCACTGGCCTGCCAGGGAGCCAGGGCGGCCTTGGCCTCGGCCACTAGGGCATCAGCCCGCTGGCGCGATTCCTCTAAGCCCAGCAGCTTGGGGTAGGTGGTTTTGTCGGCGGTGAGATCCTTGCCGGCGGTTTTGCCAAGAACCTCACTGCTGGCGGTGACATCAAGGATGTCGTCGATGATCTGAAAGGCCAAACCAATGCCGCGGGCGTAGGTGCGCAGGGCGGCCAGCAGCTCCGCGGAGGCAGCAGCGATCAGGGCGCCGGTGAGCACGCAGGCCCGCAGCAGGGCGCCGGTTTTGTGCAGGTGGATGTATTCGAGGGTGTCGAGATCGACGGATTTGGCCTCGCACTCCAGATCCACCACCTGACCGCCCACCAGGCCGGGGGCGCCAGAAGCCAGGGATAGCTCTCCCACCACCGCCAGCAAGCGCTCGGCCGGCACGCCCGGGCTGCGCATCGCCACCATCTCAAAGGCGCGGGTGAGCAGGGCATCACCGGCCAGGATGGCGTTGGCTTCGCCATACACCTTGTGATTAGTGGGGCGGCCGCGGCGCAGATCGTCGTTGTCCATCGCCGGCAGGTCGTCATGGATCAGCGACATGGTGTGCACCATCTCCAGGGCCACCGCCGTGGGCATGGCCAAATCGCTGTCGCCACCAGCCAGCTCACAGGCCGCCAGGCAGAGGATCGGCCGCAGCCGCTTGCCACCGGCCAGCAGCGAATAACGCATCGCCTCGCGCAGGGATTCGGGCCGCTCCGGCCCCAGGGAGCCATCAAGGGCCGCCTCCACCCGCAGGCGGGTCGCCTCCAGATAGGCGGCGAAGTCAAAGGGGCTGGAGTCCGCCGCGGTCATGGAGCTTCGGCCAGGGGCCTCCGTGCTAGCGGGATTCTCTCAGGCGGGGTGGCGCAGGGTGCTCAAGAGCGCGGAACGTTGCGGCCTAGAGCTCTGGCTTCCATTTTCATGGTCTCCTTGATTCCGTACAACCTGTTCAGAATCAAGGACAGCAGCAGAACATCTCCCCCCCCCCCCCGGTCCTGTTCACCCCCTCGACCCTCTTCAGCCCAGGGACCATCCAATCCCCGCTCAGGGCACCAGATCGCCCAGGTCGTGGGCGACGCCGGCGCGGCGGCACCAGGCCACCACGGTGTTTACCAGCAGCATGGTGACGGTCATCGGGCCGACGCCACCAGGCACGGGGCTGATGGCGCTGGCGAGGGGCTCCACCTCCTCAAAGCGCACGTCGCCGCATAGACCGCTCTCGGTACGGTGAATGCCCACATCAATCACCACGGCACCGGGTTTGACATGCTCGGCGCCGATCATGCAGGGCCGGCCGGCGGCCACCACCAGCACGTCGGCCTGGCGGGTGAGGGCGGCGAGATCCGTGGTGCGGGAGTGGGCCACGCTCACGGTGGCATCGGCGGCTTGGAGCATCAGCGCCATCGGCTGGCCCACCAGGATGCTGCGGCCCACCACGACGGCCCGCTGGCCGCAAAGGGCCACACCGTGGCGGGCCAGCAGGGCCATCACACCAGCGGGGGTGCAGCTACGCGGCCCCGGCTCACCCTTGAGCAGCCGGCCCAGGTTGAGGGTGTGCAGGCCATCGGCATCCTTCTCCGGGTCGATCGCCAGCAGCAGGGGGCCTTCATCGAGGCAGGCAGGCAGGGGCAGCTGCAGCAAGATGCCGTCGCAGGCGGGATCGGCGTTGAGCTGCTGCACCGCGGCCAGCACTTCGGCAGCGCTGGCCGTGGCGCTGAGGTGGGCGCCCAGGCTGGTGATGCCCACCCGGGCGCAGGCCTTCTCCTTATTAGCTACGTAAACGCCGCTGGCCGGGTCGTCGCCCACCCGCAGCACCGCCAAACCAGGCGGGCGCCCCACGGCTGCCAGTCGCTCAGCGATCGTCGCCTGCAACCGGAGTTCGATCTCACCGGCCAGCTGGCGGCCGTCCATACGGGTGGCCATGGTGCAGAAAGCAAGCACGCCTTCCCAGCTTGCAATCCCGCCCGGCCTGGGGCCCGCTAGCGTTTTGGAATGGTGTTAAGGCGGCTGCGAACCCTGTGGCGGCAGTTATTGCGGCTGGAGCGCCCGCGGCATTCGCCGGGACTTTGGCGCAATCGCGATACAGCCTCAGTGCTACTGGTGTGCGCCCTGGTGGCCCTGGTATCGAGTTGGCCCTGGCTGGTGGAGCCAAACCTGCGACCCGGCATGGAGGCGCCCTTCACCGCTAGGGCGCCGCAGGCGGCAATGGTGGTGGATAGCAACGCCCTGGAGGAGCGGCGCCAGGAGTTGGTGCCTCGCAGCACGGTGCAGGTGGTGGATGAGCAGGCCAGCGGGCAACTGCGTCAAAAATTGGAGCAGGTTCTGCAGGCGGTGGAAAAGCAGGCCAAATCAGACCAGCAGCGCATCGAACCGGTGGCAATCACCAGCGAGGAGCGCAAGTGGCTGCGGGGGGCCGGGGGCACCCAGCTCACGGCCTGGGGCCGGGAGGTGCGTCAAGCCCAGCTGCGCATGCTCAGCCAGGGGCTGGCAGCTGGCGTGGCAGAAGGCCAGCTGCTGCAGGCGGCCACCCTGCAGCTCGAGCCCTTGGCACCGCTACCGCGGGGGCTGGGGGCACGGCTTTTGGCTAGCTCCCTACAGGGCCACTCCAACCTGCGCAGTGATCCAGGCCTGAGCCAGCGACGCATCGAGGCGTTGATCACCCAGCAGGGGATCCCCACGATCAAGGTGCAGCAGGGAGATCTGATCACCCGTCAGGGCGACACGATCAGCCCCCAGGCCTTTGACGTGCTCGATTACTTCGGCCTGGTGAACCGGCGGCCGCGGCCCCTGGCCTGGCTAGGTCATTTTCTTGAAGCGCTGGCCATGGCTGGCGTGCTGGTGCTGGTGCTGCGCCGCTGGCGGGCCTGCCTGGAGCCGCGGCAAGCGCTGCTGGCCCTGGGGGGCCTGCTGGTGGTGCAGGGTTTTGCGCTGTGGCTGGGACCGCTGGCGAGTCCGCTGGTGCTGCTGGTGCCCCCGGCGCTGCTGCTGGCCCAAGGCCTGGGCACCCCCTGCGGCTTGGCCTGGCTGGCGGCAGCCAGCTTCCTGTGGCCGATGCCGATCACGGCCCTGATGGGAGTGCGGCTGCTGGTGGCGGCAGCGGTGGGCAGCCTGGCGGCCCTGGCGGCCGGACGACAGCGCAGCCGGGCTGAACTACTGCAACTGGCGGTGCTGCTGCCCGGCGCCGGGCTGCTGCTGCAGTGGCTACTACTGCAATGGGGGCTGCAGGGGCCGGGAGCGGTGGCCCAGGTGGACCTCATTAGCGAAGCCCTGCTACTGGGCGGGCTGCTGATGGCGGGCCTGCTGCTTGCGCCGCTGGTGGAAACCTTCTTTGGCCTGGTGACGCGGGCGCGGTTGATGGAGCTGGCCGACCTACAAAGGCCCCTGCTGCGGCGGCTCTCGGTGGAAGCACCCGGCACCTTCGAGCACACCTTGATGATCGCGGGCCTAGCTGAGGAGGGGGCGCGGGCCATCCAGGCCGACATCGATCTGGTGCGCACCGGGGCGATGTATCACGACGTGGGCAAACTGCACGGCCCCCAGTGGTTTATCGAGAATCAGGGCGAGGGCGCCAACCCGCACGACAGCCTTGACGACCCCTTCGCCAGCGCCGCCATCCTGCAGGCCCATGTGGATGAGGGATTGAAGCTGGCCCGCCGCTATCGGTTGCCGCGGCCCCTGGCCGACTTCATCCCAGAGCACCAGGGCACCTTGAAGATGGGCTATTTCCTGCACCATGCCCGCGAACGGGATCCTGGCGTTGCCGAGGAGCGCTTCCGCTATCGGGGGCCAACCCCCCGCAGCCGGGAGACGGCGATCTTGATGCTGGCCGATGGCTGCGAAGCCGCCCTGCGCTCCCTGCCGCCAGGCACTTGCGAAAGCGAGGCTCGCCAGATGGTGCGCCGCATCATCGAAGCCCGCCAGGACGACAACCAGCTAGCCGAAAGTGGCATCAGTCGGGCCGAACTGGAACTACTGATCCGGGCCTTCGTGCGGGTGTGGCGGCGGATGCGCCACCGCCGGATCGCCTACCCGATCCCAGCCAGAAAGGGCTACAGCGCCTAGGGCGGCGCCTCAAAATGCTGCCAGGCCTCGAGCAGGGTGTAGGCGGCCAGTTTGCGCTGCCAGACATCTACCGCGCCGCCCTGATCGGGGTGCCATTGGGGCAGGTTGCGGCGCCAGGCTGAGCGCACCAGGGCCCAGTCGCTGCCGGGTTCCAAACCGAGCTCAGCGCAGGCCCGCCGGTAGGCATCAGGAGGCGGTGGTGCTATCGCGGCGGGGCGCCCAGAAGAACTCCGCACCAGCACGGGCCGAATGGTCACCCGCCTCGGCCTGCTCAGCAGCAGCCACAGGCCGCGCAGCAGCCCATTGGCAATCAGCAGGACACCCACCCCGGCGAAGATCGCCGGCGACCAGAGCATGCGCAGGCTGTCGGCAGCGAGCTGGGAGTTGCCCTGCCCCCCCTGCTGGCTGGCACCCACCAGGATGAAGGCGGCCAGCAGCGCACCGAGGCCCAGACTGATCAGGCCGTGCAGCAGCGAGTCCAGGGCTGGGCGGATCCGGGCGCTCATCGGCGCGGAGCGCGCAGGGTCTTGAGGGCCTGGGGAAAGAAGCTCAAGGTGGTGAGCAACGCCGCTAGGTAACCAAAGGCGCGCACAGCAGAACTAACCAAGGGAGCATGGGAGTCGGCACTCGATCCTGCCCCTACTCACATGACATTGCTCAACTTCCGCGAGCTCCAGACCCAGCTGAAGCCGCAGTGGGGCCGGAGCACCGCAGTCCAGGGGCCGGATGTGGACGTGCTGATGGTGCCGTCGCTGTCGATGGACCAGAACCAGATCGACTTGGTGACCGGCGCCCACCACTACGAGGAGCGCCAGCTGTTTTCGCTGATCCGGCTGCGGGACCCGGGGGTGCGCATGGTGTACGCCACCAGCAAACCGCTGGGGGAGCTGGTGGTGGATGCGGTGCTGGAGCTGCTGCCGGGGGTGCCCACCTCCCACGCGCGGCGGCGGTTGCACCTGGTCGACACCGACGACGCCTCAAGCCGGCCCCTCACCGCCAAGCTGCTGGAGCGGCCGGCCCTGCTGGGGCGCATCGCCGAGCTGCTGCGGCCGGGGCGCAGCTTCATCAACTGCTTTGTGGTGAGCGACCTGGAACGCCAGCTCTCGGAGCGGCTGCAGGTGCCGCTGCTGGGCACCGATCCGGCCCTGGGCTATTGGGGCAGCAAGGCCGGCAGCCGCGAGCTGTTCGCCCGCTGCGGCGTGCCCCACCCGCCCGGCTCGGCCCTCACCCACAACCTCGACGACCTGTGCGAAGCCACCGCCGAGCTCTGGGAAGCCCACCCCGAGCTGCGCCACTGCGTGGTGAAGCTCAATGAGGGCTTCAGCGGCGAGGGCAATGCCCCCCTGCCACTGGCGCCGCTACAGCTGGCCGGGCTCAGTGGCGCTGAGCGACGGCGGCGGTTGCGGCAGGCTCTGGAGGCGCTGCCGATGCCAGCAGCCAGCTGGAAGGAGCAGCTGGCGGTGCAGGGGGCGCTAGTGGAGGCTTGGCTGGAAGGAGGGGAGGAGCTCTGCTCACCGAGCGTGCAGGGCACGATTCATCCCGGCACAGCGGGCCAGCCAGGGCTGGTAGAAGTGCTCTCGAGCCATGAACAGGTGCTGGGCGGCGCCAGCGGCCAGACCTACCTCGGCTGCAGCTTCCCGGCGGCCGAGCCCTACCGGGCCGAGCTGATGCGCCACGGCCAGGCGGTGGGCGAGGCGCTGGCGGCGGAGGGGGCCCTGGAGCGCTACGCGGTGGATTTCATCGCCCGGCGCTTTAGCGATCGCTGGGACCTACAGGCGATCGAGGTGAACCTGCGCCAGGGGGGCACCACCCACCCCTACATGGCGCTAAGCGCCATCACCAGCGGCAGCCTCGATCCAGCCAGCGGTTTGTATCACGCCCCCAGCGGCCCGGCCCTGCACTACAAGGCCACCGACAACCTCACGGCGCCGCACCTGCGCGGGCTGCTGCCGGTGGATCTGATCGACATCGTGGCGGAGGCGGGCCTGCACTTCGACCCAGCCAAGTTGCGCGGCAGCGTGTTTCACCTGTTGGGCTGCCTGTCGGAATACGGCAAGCTCGGCATGACCTGCATCGGCCGCAGCGCCGCGGAAGCAGAAGCGGTGTACGCCGCCACCGAGGCCGAGCTGCTTCGGGGTGCCCGGCGGCTGGGGCACTAGAGCAGCTGCTGGCGTTGCAGATCCTCGGGAGCGACGGCTTGAAGTGACTGTGCAGAGCTGCCCAGGATTATGTACAAGTTGTGCGGAATCCTGGACAGCACGCCTGACGCCACAGGCTGAGTGGCTTGACAGGGGCAGCGAGATCCGGTTGGTTGGACGAAGTTTTCAAGCATCCATGCAGCGGACGGAGGCCCTCTCCATCCTTCGCCTGAAAGCCCTGCCGGGTAGCCGGCAGGAGCTCTACCAGGCGATCCAGAGCAGCAACCCCGAGCTAGCGGGCTGGGGTGACCTGGAGTTGGAGGCCTACCGGCGCCTGTGGCAGTTTTTGCCGCCCGCTGGCGAGTTAAGCCGTAGGGCTGCCTAAGGGCACCAATGCAGCAACGGCGCACCACAGCAAGCCTTTTTTTTGCCACCTTGATGGCGCTAACGCTGCTGGGCTGCAATGGCGAGGAGCGGCAAAAGCGCGAGCAGGCCGCTGCAACACAGCGGCAGCTGAGTGCACTGGTGAGACGCTGCCGCAGCCAGCAGCCAGCGGTGCAGCGTCAATTGCAGGAGCTGCGGCGCAGCAGCAGCGAGCTGGCCAACCTCAAGCAACAGGCCTACTCCCCCCTACGGAAGCCAACGGCACCAGATCCGGAGCTGCTGGCACGCTTCACCCGCGAAGACCAGGAGCTGGAGCAGGAGCGCTATGAGCAGGCCCTGGCCACCTGGCGCAGCAGCGATCGCGCCGAACGCCGCTACTGGCAGGGCGAGCAGGAGGTCAAGCGGCAACGCAGCACGGCCCGCCAGCTGCAGGCCGAAAAAGCCCTGCTGTCCTTAGGAGTTGGCAGCTCAGCGGCGGATCGCACCGCTTGGAGCAACTGCGATGCGAAGCAACTTGCTGCAGTGGCGCTACGTTGAAATGGGAAGCCTTAGCTGCGAAAATTAATAACGAAACCAAGTTCTTGTTCCAGGCTGAAACGTGACGGGCGCCCATCAAGAGATGGCTACATGAGCTGTTTTGCATGACCTCCTGCCCGCAAACCACTTCACAATCCCCAGCCACCCCTGACAAAAGCCCTTCTGCCCGCCAGCATCTAGGCAGAACTGGCTGCTTGCCTTGATGACCCCAGCCCCTGACCAAGCCGCGATCAGCACCGAAGCCAGCCCCAACGGCGCTGCCCTCGCCTGGGTGCCCTGGCTGCAGGCCGGTGTCACGGCAATGCTGGTGGTGCTTTTTTTGGTGATCGTGGGTAAATCCCGCCAGCAGAACGCCACCATCCGCCAGCTGCAGGAGCGGGTGCAGGGGTTGGAGAACAGCCGGGCCCTTGATCGCACCACTGGCCTGGAAGAGCAGTTGCGCACCACCGTGGAGCGGCTGCAGGCGGTGGAGCGCAACGGCACCCGCATCGATGGGCTGAGCCGCGAAACCGCCAACCTGCGGGCCGAGCTCAGCAAGTTGCGCGCAGCTGGCCCCAATGAAGCGGCTGCCCCGAAAACCGATGAGCTGCCTTTGGGAGTGCCGCGCCTGCCGCCCCTGCGCTCCCCATCAACTGCAAACTGATCGGTTTCAGCCTTTAACCGCATCGCCGGCGGCGCTGGGCAGGATGTAGCGCTGCAGGCCGATAAACACCGCCAGCACAGGCAGGATCGAAATCACCGCTCCTGCCGCCACCAGGCGCCAGTCGAGTGAGAAGCTGCTGGCCAGCTGCTGCAGCCCAAGCGGCAGGGTGTAGAGCTCGGGTTCATCGAGGATCACCAAGGGCCAGAGAAAATCGCTCCAGGTGCCGATGAACACAAACATCGCCAGGGTTATCAGGTCGGCCCGGGCCGCTGGAATCATCACGTTCCACCACTCCCCCACCGGCGTGCAGCCATCGCAACGGGCCGCCTCCTCCAGCTCCACCGGCACGCCCAGGAAGCTCTGGCGCAGCAGGAAGATGCCAAAGGCGGTGGCTGCCTGGGGAATGATCAGGGCCCAGAGGGTGTTGCGCAGGCCGATCTGCACCATCAGCAGGTAGAGCGGAATCATCACCACCTGAAAGGGGATCAAAATCGTTGCTACCACCAGGGCCAGCACCAGGCCGCGGCCGCGAAAATTCATGCGGGCCAGGGGATAGGCCGCCAGCGAGCAGAAGAGCACATTGGCCAGCACCGCCAGAGCACTCACAATCGTGCTGTTGAGCAGGTAGGTGCCGATTGGGTTGTCGCTAAAAAGGCGCCTGTAGGCCTCAAAGCTGGGCTGGCTTGGCCAGAGGGCTGGCGGGCTGGTGAAAATGTCCTCCGCCGGACCCTTGAGCGAGGTGCTCACCAGCCACAGCAGCGGCACCAGCATCGCCAGGGCCACCAGCAACAACAAAATCAGCTGGGCGGCGGCACTGAGCCGTGAGCGGCGCGGTCCTGAGAGGGGCAGGCTCATGGCGGTGGGCTGAGGGGAAGAAATTGACTCAGGCGGGGGGACTGGCTAGGGGGGATATCGTGATTTGGCATTTAGCTTAGTCTTGACTTAGCTAATCAATAAAAACAACACACAGCCCATTGCGCGATCCCAAGCTGAAGCGCCATAGCGACCCAGCGGCCTAAACCCGCGGGCGACCCACCAGGGGCAGGTCGCCCACTACGGGCAGCGGCGCCTTCTGGGGGTGCAGCGGCTGGTGACGCCCACCGGCCACCAGCCTATTGAGGGCGTTCACGAAGGCCTGGGCGGCGGCCACCACGATGTCCGTGTCGGCTGAGTGGCCCGAATAAAGCACACCCTCGTGGCGCAACCGGATCGTCACATCGCCCATGGCATCGATGCCTTCGGTCACCGATTTCACCGAAAACTCCACCAGCTCATTGGGCACTTGGGCCAGCCGATTGAGCGCCTGACACACCGCATCCACCGGCCCGGTGCCGATCGCCGCCTCGCTGAGCTCGGCGCCATCCGCCGTTACCAGGGTGACGGTGGCGGTGGGCTGCAAGCCCGTGCCACAGCTCACTTGCACACTCTTGAGGGTGAAGCTGCCGCCATCCTGCTGCTGCACCTGCTCGCTCACGATCGCCTCTAGATCGCGGTCGCTGATCTCCCGCTTGCGATCAGCCAGCTCCTTGAAGCGGGCGAAGGCATCGTCGAGATCCTCACGCTCGAGCGTGTAGCCCAGCTCTTCTAGCCGGGCGCGGAAGGCGCTGCGGCCGCTCAGCTTGCCCAGGGAGATGCGGTTGTCAGCCAGGCCCACGGTGCGGGCATCAATGATTTCGTAGGTGAGGCGATTTTTGAGCACGCCGTCTTGGTGGATGCCGCTCTCATGCGCGAAGGCATTGGCACCCACGATCGCCTTATTGGGCTGCACCGCCATGCCGGTGAGGTTGCTCACCAGCCGCGAGGTCTTGGTGATCTCCTCGGTGCGCACACCCGTGAGCGGCTCGGTGCTCTCCGCTGGCCGCCCCAGGAAGGGGTTGAAGTAGCTGCGCCGCACGTGCAGAGCCATCACCAGCTCCTCGAGCGAGGCATTGCCGGCCCGTTCACCGATGCCGTTGATCGTGCACTCCAGCTGGCGAGCGCCGTTTTTTACCGCCTCGAGGAAGTTGGCCACCGCCAGACCCAGGTCGTTGTGGCCGTGCACCGAGATCACCGCCTGATCGATATTGGGCACCTGGGCATTGATGCCGGCGATCAGGGTGCCGAATTCCGCCGGGGTGGCGTAGCCCACGGTGTCGGGAATGTTGATCGTGGTTGCACCGGCCTTGATCGCCGCCTCGATCACCTGATGCATGAACTCCGGATCGCTGCGGCCGGCGTCTTCGCAGGAAAACTCCACGTCTTCGACCAGCGAGCGGGCGTAGGCCACCATCTCGGCGGTGATCGCCAGCACCTCAGCGCGGCTCTTGCGCAGCTTGTGCTCGAGATGGATGTCACTGGTGGCGATAAAGGTGTGAATGCGCCGCTTAGCAGCGGGCGCCACCGCATCAGCGCAGGCCTTGATGTCGCCGGCAGCGGCCCGAGCCAGGCCGCAGATCACCGGCCCTTCGGGCGTACCAACGGTTTCGGCAATGCGCTGCACGGCATTGAAATCGCCGGGGCTGGCAAAGGGGAAGCCGGCCTCGATGATGTCGACGCCAAGGCGGGCCAGCTGCTGGGCGATCGCCAGCTTCTCCTCGAGGTTCAGGCTGGCGCCAGGCGACTGCTCGCCATCGCGCAAGGTGGTGTCGAAGATCAAGACGCGGCCGGGATCGCGGGCCATAGGGGAGCCCCTCTAGGCGGAATGACTATGAGATAGCCCATTGTATGCGGGCACTACGCCTACAGTGCCGTTATCTCAGGATGGTCATGGCCGCAGGCGATCTGGCCCTAGTCCTCCACGCGCATCTGCCCTACGTGCGCTCCAGCGAACCGGGTTCGCTGGAAGAAGACTGGTATTTCCAGGCGCTTCAGGAGTGCTACCTGCCGCTGCTTGCCGTGCTCGAGGCCGCCGCCGCTGACCGGCGCCAGCGCCCCCGGCTCACCCTCGGCCTCTCGCCCACCCTGCTTTCCCTGCTGGCCGACCCCCAGCTCAATGGCCGCTTCCTGGCCTGGATCGCCGTCCGTCAGGAGCTGCTGCTGCAAGCCCCGGAAGACCAAAGAGCAGCCGCCAGCCACCTAGCTGCCCAACTCGAAGCGGTGGTGAACCAGTGGCGCCAGGCCAAGGGAAAACTGATCCCCCGCTTCCGCAAACTGCACCAACAGGGGGTGCTCGACCTGATCACCTGCGGTGCCACCCACGGCTACCTGCCCCTGCTGCGCCAGGTGCCGGAGGCGGTGCGGGCCCAGCTGGTCACGGCCGTGCGCGAGCACGAACGCCTGCTGGGGGAGCGGCCCCTGGGCATCTGGCTGCCGGAATGCGCCTACTACGAAGGCCTCGATCAGCAGCTGGTGAGCTGCGGTCTGCGCTACTCGGTGCTCGATGCCCACGGCCTGCTGCACGCCCTGCCCCGCCCCCGCTATGGCGTGTTCGCACCGATCTGCTCGCCGGCTGGGGCGGCCTTCTTCGGCCGCGACAGCAGCGCCACCCTGCCGGTGTGGAGCGCCCGCGAGGGCTACCCCGGCGATGGCGCCTACCGGGAATTCCACCGCGACCTGGGCTGGGATCTACCCGACAGCGAACTAGCCAGCCATGCCATCACCAGCCGCCGGCCCCTCGGCCTGAAGCTGCACCGGGTCACGGCCCAGGGCTGCCCCCTCGACCAGAAACAGCCCTATGAACCCGCAGTTGCCGCCGAGCGAATCGAGGAGCATGCCGCCGCTTACCTGAAGGGGCGAGCCACAGAACTCGGGAGCCTGGCCAACTCGATGGAGCGCCGGCCCCTGCTGGTGGCCCCCTTCGACGCCGAGCTTTTTGGTCACTGGTGGTTTGAGGGACCCCAGTTTCTAGCGGCCCTATTCCGCCAGGCCCAAGAGACCGGCGTGCGCCTTGTGACCCTGCGGGAGTCCCTTAGCGGCAGCGACCCCCTACAGGTGTGCCGCCCCTCCCCCAGCAGCTGGGGCCAGGGGGGCTACCACGACTACTGGCTCAACGAAACCAACGCTTGGGTGGTGGCCGAGTGGCAACGGGCCTCCCAGGCCATGGTTGCTCGCGTGGGTCGCGGCGTTGGCAGCCCAGCCCAGCGAGAACTGCTCACCCAGGCGGGCCGGGAGCTGCTGCTGGCCCAAAGCTCTGATTGGAGCTTCATCCTGCGGGCCGGCACCACCACCGGACTGGCCAAAGAAAGGATTGAGCGCCACCTGGATCGCTTCTGGCGCCTGCTGGATGCGATCGAAAACGGCACCGAGCTACCCGCCAAATGGCTCAAGGCAATAGCCATCGAAGATGGCCTATTCCCCCTGCTCAATGCGGCTGATTGGCTGCCGGCGCCGGTCCAGGCCTAGGCACAAATCTAGGGATCCAGCATGCGCAGACCCAGCTGCACCTCCCGGCCCCGCATGCCCATCAGGCCCCAGCGCACGCTCCAAGGTGCCGTGGCAAACAGGGCAAGCATCGCCGCCAGCAGCTCGCCCAGGCTGAGCGTATTGGTCAAAAAGCCATACCACTGGGCGCTGGGCAGGGAGAAAAAGCTGGCGAAGTGACCGCGCAGCTGGGGCTCGGAGAAGCGCATCAATTTCTCCAGGCCAAATTGATAAAGGGCATGTTTACGGCGTAGCTCCGGGGGCCAGAGCGCCTGCCAGCCCGCCTGGGCCAGCTGCAGCGAATCCGCGGCCGGTTCAGCCCGCAGCCGCGCCGCCACCGCCGCCGCCAGCACCGGCGCCCGGCGCAGCAGCGCCCCCACCAGGTAGCCGGAGGCCGGATGCACCATCGCCGCAGCCCCACCAAAGGCCAGCACGGGCTGATCCAGATCCGGTAAGGGCAGGTTCATCGGAAACAGGCAAAACTCCTCGTGCTCCACTTGCTCGATCGCCACACCGCGATGGGCCAGCCGCCGCTCGAGGCGCTGCTTGAGCGTGGCGTAGGGCACCGGTGCCGCCAGGGCCAGGGAGGTCTCCTCCACAAAAAACCGTCCCTGGCCCAGATCCATCGCATAGAGAAAAGTGGGGGGCTCGCTGCGCTCCTCGGGGCTGAGATGGTCGCAGCGGTAATCCATCAGCACGAACTGCCCCGGCTCCACCGGAGGCGCCGAGAAGCGTCCCACCACGCCATAGGCCGCCTGGCCAGCTACGGGCCCGCGATCAGGCCGCTGCACAAACACCGCCTTGTGGCCGCTTGCATCTAGCACCAGCCTTGCTTCCAGCACTTCCCCTGCGGCGGTGGCCACCTGGCTGCGGCCGCTCCCATGGCTCAGCTCCAGTGCCCGCCCGCGCAGCCACTGCACGCCGGCGGCCTCACAACGCTCCAACCAGAACTGCTGCAGCCTGTTTTTGTCGAACAGGCCGTAATCGCGGCGATGACAGGTGGGGCTGTTGGCTGGATCGGCAGAGTCGCTGCTGCCGGAGCCGAAGTAACTGCAGGTGTAGCTCCAGCGGTGCTCCAGCAGGTGGCCCAGGCCTAGGGCATCCACCTCGTCTCCCCAGATCCCGTAGGTGTTGGGCCAGGGGTCGCGGCAATCCTCCGGAGAGAGCACCACCACCTTCAGCCCCTCGGCCCCAAGGGCGGCCGCTATGGCCAGGCCCGCGGGCCCGGCTCCGATCACCAGCGCATCCAGTGGCTGCGCTGGGCTCACACCACCACCTCAAGCGCCACCCTGTTGCTGGACTGGAGAGATCGGTCCTCAAGAATTTGCTGCTGAGGATCGGCGAGCACCTCTAGGTGATGGCGACCCGGTTCAAGCTCAAGCGGCACAGCAAAGGTCTCCTCAGCTCCTGCCTCCAGCCAGGGCAGGCTCAGATAGTGGTGGCCGCTATATCGGTCGTTCACCACCACAGCCACCCCCACATCGCTCACATCAAGGTCGCCCCGGTTGTATACCCGAAAGTGGGCGGCGCCATTTTCGTAGCGCAACTGGTCAACGCCGAGATCGCTCTCCAGATTGTTAATGCGTTGCAGGGGGTAGAGCACTAGACGCATGAGGCTGCCCAGCGTGGTGTCCGGATGCTCGTGATGCAGATGCCCCCCATAGCGCAGGTCGGTACTACATCCATGCAGGTGTAGGTGGGCCCCAGCCTGAGGCACGGTGACACGGCCGGACTCAGGGTCTCTGTCAAAAAAACCACAGCACTCCCATTCGAGCGAGCGCCCAAGAAAACGGATTGGGTCGAGAGGATCGCCAGGATCTGCAGCGCCCAGCCGGTAATGCTGCAGCAGCTGGTAAAGCTCTGCCCAGCGGTGGCATCGCTAGTTTCGCTGCGGGCGATGGCCGTATTGCGGCGTTGCTGACCCATACAAAGTTTGGAAGCCACCGTGATCACCAGCGACCGCCACTCGGCGGTGAGCCGCAGGCCGTAAATGGGGGCATCGAGCAGCTTTCCCTCCCGAACCAGCATCGCGATCGCCTCCCCCACTAGCTCCTGAAGGGGCCGGCCCTCGCTGGACCCAAGCAGCTCCAGCGGCACGGGCGTGCGCACCCCGCTGACATCGTCGCTGAAGCACACGTAGGGGAAGTGGCTGCTGCCATCTCCAGGTTTCAGAGCGCGAATGCCCCCATCACTGGCCTGACACTTCCAGATGGTGGTGTCACCCCCCTGCTCATGCAGAAAGGTGAGCTCTCCGTTGTCGAGGCTGGTTGTGGTTCCCAAGCCGAGTACGTCGCCCTTGAGGGGAATGCGCTCTAGCGGCAAGTGCTCGCGCACATCACCCTGGATCAGATCTCGAACCGTATTAGCAATCCACAACTTGGCCATGGCTGCGGAGGCTTAGGCGTCCTCCGCGGCTGGGAGCTGAACACCTTCTTCTGCTGGGTTAGTAGGAGCAGAAGCCTCTTCCTCCAGGGCTGGTACTTCCTCCTCTTCAGCAGCAGGTGGCACCAGCACCACTTCGCTGAGGCGATCGCGGGCATCGAGCTTCTGCAAGCGCACGCCCGTAGCCGCCCGCGACTGCTGCGGCACCGCATCGGCCTGGGTGCGCACGATCACCCCCTTCTCGCTCACCAGCAGCAACTCCTCGCCGGCCCCGAGCACCTTGAGGCCCACCAGCACATCACTCTTATTGCGGAACTTGATCGCCCGTAGGCCCATGCCGGCGCGCTTCTGCAGGCGGAACTGATCCACCGGCACCCGCTTACCCAGGCCGCTGGCACTGGCCACCAGCACCCAAGGACCCTCGCTCGGTGCCACCTCCTCACTGTCATCGTCTTCGGCGCCCGCCGAACTGGCCACCCGATCGGCGAGCTCGGCGGGCAGCACATCCATGCTCACCAACTGGTCGCCGGGGCGCAGGTTCATGGCCCGCACGCCGCGGGCGGTGCGGCCCAGGGGCCGCAACTCCTCGTCGTTGAGACGGAAGTGAATGGTCATGCCGTTGCGCGAGCCGATCAGGATGCTGTCGCCGGGCAGGGCCAAGCGCACCCAGGTGAGGGCATCCCCCTCCACCAGATCGATGGCGATCAAGCCATTGGAGCGGATGTTGGCAAAGGCCGATAGACGGGTGCGCTTAATCGTGCCGCCACTGGTGAGCATCACCAGCACACCGTCATCGGTGAATTCACTCACCGCCAGCAGCGAGGTGATCTGCTCCTCGCGGGGAATCGGCAACATCTGCACAATCGGCGTGCCCTTAGCCGCGCGGCTTGAGATCGGCACCCGATAGGCCGGCACGGTGTAAACAACGCCGCGATCGGAGAACAGCAGCAGGTTGTCGTGGTCGTTGCAGCTGATGAATAGCCGCACCGCCTCCTCACCCTGGGTCTTGGTGCCGGCCTTGCCGCGGGTACCGCGGCTGGTGGCCTCGAATTCGCTCACCGGCATCCGCTTCAGGTAGCCGTTCTCGGTGAGCAACACCACCGAGCGCTCATTAGCGATCAGGTCGATATCTTCGAGGCCGCCCTCGAGATCCAGAATCTCCGTGCGGCGGGGCGAGTTGTAGCGAGTTCGGATCGCACCGAGCTCTTCGGTGATGATCGTGAGTACACGCTCGCGATTGGCCAGGATGTCTTTGTAGTCGGCAATCTTGGCGACTAAATCCTCATGCTCAAGGCGGATCTTGTCGGCCTCGAGGGCCGTCAGTCGCCGCAGCTGCATCTGCAGGATGGCGTCGGCCTGGATCTCACTGAGGCCGTGGCGCTCCTGCAGCTGCACCCGGGCCGTGGCCGCATCGGAAGCAGCCCGGATCAGGGCAATGATCGGATCGAGTTGGTCTAGGGCCAGCAGCAGGCCCAACAAAATGTGGTCGCGCTCCTCGGCTTTGCGCAGGAAGTAGCGGGTGCGGCGCTCGATCGTCTCGATGCGAAAGTCGAGAAACACCTGCAGCATCTTGCGCAGGGTGAGCAGCACCGGCTCCGACCTCACCAACGCCAGCATGTAGGCGCTGAAGTTGTTTTGCAGCGGCGTGAGTTTGAACAGGTTGTTCAGCACCACCTGGGGGTAGGCGTCACGGCGCAATTCGATCACGATCCGCATGCCATCGCGGTCGGATTCATCGCGGATATCAGAGATCCCCTCCAGCTTCTTGTCGTTAACCAGCTCAGCGATCCGCTCAATCAGCGAGGCCTTGTTGGTTTGGAAGGGCAATTCGGTGATGATCACCGCATCCCGGTCGGGGCGGCCCTTCACCTCCAGCGTTTCAACTGAGGCGACGCCCCGCATGGTCACTGAACCACGACCGGTGGTGTAGGTGTCACGGATACCGCGGCGACCCAAGATCTGGCCTCCCGTGGGGAAGTCGGGCCCCGGGATGATCGCCATCAACTGCAGATCGTCGATGTCGGGGTTGGCGATCAGCGCCAGCGTGCCGTCGATCAGCTCGGTGAGGTTGTGGGGTGGGATGTTGGTCGCCATGCCCACGGCGATGCCGGTGGAGCCGTTGAGCAGCAGCTGCGGAATCCGCGCCGGCATCACGGTGGGCTCCTGCTGGGAGCCGTCAAAGTTGTCGGCGAAGTCGACCGTCTCGGCCTCGATGTCGTCGAGCAGGCTGTCGGTCGTCAGCGCCTGCAGCCGCGATTCGGTGTAGCGCATGGCGGCCGGGGGGTCGCCGTCGACCGAGCCAAAATTGCCGTGCCCATTCACCAGGGGCATGCGCATGTTGAAGTCCTGGGCCATCCGCACCAGGGCGTCGTACACCGCCGTATCGCCGTGGGGGTGGTACTTACCAAGCACCTCACCCACCACACGGGCGCACTTCCTGTAGGGCCGGTCGCTGGTCAGGCCCAGCTCATACATGGCGTAAAGGATGCGCCGGTGCACCGGCTTGAGGCCATCGCGGGCATCGGGCAGGGCCCGACCCACGATCACGCTCATCGCATACTCCAAATAGGAGCGCGACATCTCGTTGCGCAGATCGGTCAGGATGATCCGCGAATCACCGTTGCCGCCGGACTCCCCCGGTATGTCAGCACCGGGTCCGCTGGGGTCCGCCATGAATGACCGTCTTTAGCAATGGTCAGTTTATCTAAAGCCCCGGGGGAATGCCCAAATCCGATCCATTCCCGCCACGCCAGGAGGCGGAGCTAAGGCTCAAGCAGCAACGGGGCCAGCTGCAGGTGCGCGCCGCCGCTGATTACCGCAGCCTGGTGCAGCAAGCCGGGCTGGCCGAGGCCTACGCCAGCACTGATGTGGTGGTGGCAGCCGATGCGGGCTTCAGCGACCAGGCCAGCCTGCTCCTAAGCCTCGGCCCCACGGATCCACCGATCCGCCTGCGCGACGGCCAGCTGGCCGGAGTGGCGGGGTTGGCGGGCTGCGGCAGCGGCGAGCTGGTGCTGCCAATCGGCGGCGGCCTAGGCGATGCGATGGGCGGCGCCCAGCTGCTCGGCGCCCTGCTGCAGGGCCGAGCCCTGCCCTTCAACGCCAGCGGTGAGGCCACCGCCCTGCACCCGCGCCGGGAGCTGCACACGGAGCTGGGGCTGGAGCAGATCGGCGCTGGCAGGCTGCTGCTGCAGCGGGCCATTAGTGAAAACGGCGTGGTCGCCCTCAGCCAGGCGGAGGGGCCCTGCCCCAGCCCCTACGGCACCCTGCTGGGGCCAGCCGCCAACGCCCTTTATTCCTGCGGCGGCGCCGGCAGCATCGGCCTCACCATGCCGGGGTTGTCGCTGCTGGGGCCTGGCTCACCGGTGCTGGTGGGCGGCAACATCGGCTGGGTGATCGGCGCTGGCAGCGGCCACCAGCCCGGTTGCCGGCGCCAGGCCAGCGGCCATGCCCGCAGCCCCGGCGCGGCCGCCGCCGTGAGCGTGGATTTGCACGGCCTGCGGCCCGAGTGGGTGCGCCCCTGTTTTTTTGAGGGCCATGGCAGCGCCCTATTGATTGCAATTGCGGCGCCGGTGCCCCTGATCAATGCCGAGGTAGCGCGCCAGGCCGCCGCTGGCCCCCAGGAGCTCGAGGCGCCCGTGCTCGACCTGTCGGTGCCGCGGCGCATCAAACCCAGCCTGGGCTCAGTGAGCTACGCGGAGCTGCTCAGCGGCACGATCCAGGTGGCAGGCCGCTCAGTCGCCTGTGCGCCCTCCCACAGCCCGCGACTGGCCGCCGCCGCCTGCGAGGCCTTGATAGCAGCCCTGATCGACGGCAGCTTCCCCCTGCGCCTGCCGGTGGTGCCGCTGAGCAGCCGCCCCAGCCTGCTGCCGATTGAGGCCTAGGACTTGGAGGCAGAGGACTTGGAGTCTTAGCCAACCGCACCTAAGCTCCCGCCACGTTCCTATCTCCGCCGCGCCGCCATGGCCGACGACACCACCACCAACCCCGAAACCGATCCCGCTCCACAGGCGGCGCCCCCCGAGCCCAGCATTGCCGCCACCCTGGTGATTGAAGCCATTCCCAGCGCCAGCTCGCCAAATAACGAGGCCGAACCCCAAAGCGGCGAAGGTGGTGAGTGGGAGCTGCTACTTGGCAAGCTGCGCCAGTGGCTCGATCAAAACGAGCTCAACAAGCTGTGGGCCCAGGCCCGCAAACCGGTGACCATCCTGGCTGCCCTGGTGGGCCTGCTACTGGTGCTGCGGGTTTACAGCGCCGTGCTCACCGCCCTCGACAGCCTGCCCCTGGTGCCCGGCCTGCTCGAGCTGGTTGGGGTGGTGTGGGCGGTGCGCTACGGCATTCCCAAACTGTTGCGCAGCAGCGAGCGCGAACGGCTGCTGGGCGGTCTGAACCAAAGCTGGAAAGCCTTCCGCGGCAAGGACTGATCCCGCCTTGCCCCGCGGCCTCCGGGCGGCTGGTTGATAGCTTGGCCCGAATTAGTTGACTCCAGGTGGACATTCAGCTCGGTCGCTTCCGCACTGTGCGTCGTGCCTATGGCATTGACGAGATCGCCCTGGTGCCCGGTGGCCGCACGGTTGATCCAGCTATCACCGATAGCAGTTGGAGCCTCGGCGGCATCAGCCGCGAGATTCCGATCATCGCCAGTGCCATGGACGGGGTGGTCGATGTGGCCATGGCGGTGGAACTGAGCAAGCAGGGAGCCCTGGGCGTTTTGAACCTGGAGGGCGTCCAGTGCCGCTACGACGACCCCAATCCCATCCTCGACCGCATCGCCGCGGTGGGTAAGGAGGACTTCGTGCCCCTAATGCAGGAGCTCTACAGCCAGCCGGTGCGGGAAGACCTGATCCGTCAGCGAATTGCCGAGATCAAGCAGCAGGGAGGCATAGCGGCGGTGAGCGCCACGCCAGTGGCCGCTCTGCGATTCGGCAAGGCCATCGCCGAAGCCGGCGCCGATCTCTTCTTTGTGCAGGCAACGGTGGTCAGCACCGAGCACATCGGCCCTGAGGGCCAGGAGAGCCTCGATCTCGAACACCTTTGCCGCACCTTCGGGGTGCCCGTAATCATTGGCAATTGCGTCACCTATGAGGTGGCACTGAAGTTGATGCGGGCCGGCGCCGCCGGCGTGATGGTGGGCATCGGCCCCGGTGCTGCCTGCACCAGCCGCGGCGTGCTGGGCATTGGCATTCCCCAAGCCACCTCAGTTTCCGACTGTGCCGCCGCCCGCGACGAATATTTCACCGAGAGCGGCCGCTACGTGCCGATCGTGGCCGATGGCGGCATCGTCAACGGCGGTGACATCTGCAAGTGCCTGGCCTGCGGCGCCGACGCCGTGATGATCGGCTCCCCCATTGCCCGCGCCAGCGAGGCCCCCGGCCGGGGCTTCCACTGGGGTATGGCCACCCCTAGCCCGGTGCTGCCCCGCGGTACCCGCATCAAAGTTGGCACCACCGGCAGCCTCGAAAAGATCCTGCGTGGTCCGGCCGGTCTCGATGACGGCACCCAGAACCTGCTGGGCTGCATTCGCACCTCGATGGGCACCCTCGGCGCCCGCACCATCAAAGACATGCAGAAAGTTGAGGTGGTGGTTGCCCCATCCCTGCTCACCGAGGGCAAGGTTTACCAAAAAGCCCAGCAGCTCGGCATGGGCAAATAGGCCCGGGCGGTTGTTTCTACAGCCAGGACAGACGGCAGCGTTAGCCTCAACAGGTGCGAGCTTCGGCTCTCACACTCCTCACACCCTCCAGCCCGGCGCGTCCGGGCCTTTTGTCTTCCCGCTGCCCAGGCTCACCGGATCACGAGCTGCAACGGTCCTGGGTAGGCCTTAAACAACCTTGCTAGATTCGCCAAACCCTGATCCTGCAAGGATGTCCAGCGCCGCCGCTGTCACTGATGCCTCCTTTGAGCAAGACGTGCTCAAAAGTGATTTGCCCGTGCTGATCGACTTCTGGGCACCCTGGTGCGGCCCCTGCCGCATGGTGGCGCCAATCGTCGACGAAATCGCCACCGAATTCGAAGGCAAAATCAAGGTGTTCAAGCTAAATACCGACGAAAATCCCAACGTCGCCAGCCAGTACGGCATCCGCAGCATCCCCACCCTGATGATCTTCAAGGGGGGCCAGAAGGTCGACACCGTGGTTGGTGCCGTGCCTAAAACCACCCTGTCGTCCACAATTTCCAAGTACCTCTGAGCGCAGTTGAGCACCTAGTTCTGAGCGACCCATCCCATTTCGGCCAGAGCCCATTGCAGGTTCTGGCCCATGAGCTCAAAGACCACCCCCAGCGGCATCTGATCGAGCGCTCCCTGGTTTCCCTGCTGCAGGTGGGTCGCCACGAGCGTGGCCGCGATGAATGGCGGCTGATCAGTGGCGCCCTGGCCGATATCAGTGAGGCCCTGGAGGTCTTTCGCCCCCGCCGCAACACCCGCAAGATCACCGTCTTCGGTTCAGCTCGCACGGTGCAAAGCGACCCCAGCTACGCGTTGGCCGAAGAGCTGGCCAGCTATGCTGTGGCCGCTGGATTTGACGTGATGACCGGTGCCGGCGGCGGCATCATGGAGGCCGCCAACAGCGGTGCCGGCTGCGAGGCCAGCATTGGCCTCAATGTTGACCTGCCGTTTGAGCAGCACGCCAACCGCTTTGTGAGCAGCTGCGATGGCCGGCTGCTCCACTTCCGCTATTTCTTTACCCGCAAGCTTTTCTTTTTGCGCGAGAGCGATGCCCTGGTGGTGATGCCAGGCGGCTTCGGCACCCTCGACGAGCTGTTCGAATCGCTCACCTTGATCCAAACCGGCCGCACCCCACCGATCCCCCTGGTGCTGCTTGCTCCCCCCGGCAACCCCTTCTGGAGCGGCTGGCAGCGGGATGTCAACCAGGGCCTGGCCGCCAGCGGCCTGATCTCCCCAGAAGACGGCGACATCTTGATGGAGGCCCACAGTGCCGAGGAGGCAGTGGCCCACATCAGCCGCTTCTATCGCCTTTTTCACTCCGCCAGGCTGGGCGACAACCGCATCGAGCTGCTGCTCAACTGCGCCCTGCAGCCAGATCAGCTAGCTGCCCTCAACCTGCAGTTCGATGATTTGGTGGATGAGGGTGTTATCCAGGCGAGCGAGACCGTGGACGATGCCGGCCTGCTGCGCCCCTGCCTGAATTTCCACTTCAATCGCCGCCGCATCGGCCGGCTCTACCAGCTGCTCGACACACTCAACGGGCTCGAGGTACCGCCAGAGCAGCTGCTGACGGAGCCCGGTCGCCGCCAACCCAGTTCTTCGGCCCCATGAGTCGCCTCGGCTTAATCGATTACGGCATGGGCAATCTGCACTCAGTGCAGCGGGCTTTTGAACGGCTAGGCGCAACGGTGCAGCCCGTACAAAGCGGCGCCGAAATGGAGGGCTGCACGGCCCTGGTGCTGCCAGGGGTGGGAGCCTTTGATCCGGCGATGGAGCGCCTGCGCCAGGGTGGTCTGGCCGAGGCGATCACGGCCTGGTGCACCGCCGGCCGGCCCCTGCTGGGCATTTGCCTGGGGCTGCAGCTGCTGTTTGAGGCCAGTGACGAGGGCGAAGCCGCCGGCCTGGGCCTGCTCAAGGGGCGGGTGCGGGCCCTACCCCGCCGGCCTGGCCACCCGATTCCGCACATGGGCTGGGAGCCCCTGGTGCCTGCAAACCCCAGCCCCCTGCTGCCGGCCGGCAGCCCGGAGAGTTGGGTGTATTTCGTGCACTCCTACGCCGCCGAGCCCAGTGATCCGGCCTGCAACACCGCAATGGTGCGCTTCGCCGACACCGCTGTCAGCGCCGCTGTTTGGCAGGGAGCCATTGGTGCCTGCCAATTTCACCCGGAAAAATCAGGCCCCCACGGCGAGGCGATCCTGCGCCGCTGGCTGGCCTGGCTCGCGGCCTTATGAGCCTGCGGCTTAGCGGGGGCCGGCGGCTGCAGAGTCCGCCGGGCAGCATCGCCCGCCCCACCAGCTCCCGGGTGCGGCTGGCGGTAATGAACCTGCTGGCGTCCGAGCTGCCTGGCTGCGCCTGGCTGGACCTATGCAGCGGCAGCGGCGCTATGGCCTGCGAAGCCCTGCATCGGGGGGCTAGCCGTGTTGTGGCGATCGAGCAGGACCGCCGCATCGCCGCCGTGGCCCGCACCAATCTCGAAGCGGTGCACCAGGGGCTGGGCGACGCCGGCCGCCAAGCAAGCGCCTGGGCGGTGCACTGCCGCGAGGTGGTGCGTTGGCTGGCCGAGCCAAATCAGCAGGCGGCCTTTGATTTGATCTATGCCGACCCCCCCTACGCCGCGGACCTTTATGCCCAGCTAGCCAGTGCTGTGCTGGCAGGGGGCTGGCTCAAGCCAAGCGGCACCCTGATCTGGGAATGCGCTAGCTCCCAGCTGCCAGCTATTCCAGCCGGATGGGGCAAGCGCGATCAGCGCCGTTACGGCAGCACCAGCTTGCTGCTGCTGGATCAAGTCAACTGAAGCTCAGTCGAGCAGGGTGCCACGGCGATACTGGTTCCAGGCTGCTACAAACAAGCCAGCCAGGGTCACGGGGATCAGACCGAGCACGATGCCGCAGAGCAGGGGTTCGATCATGGGAGCACTGACAATGCGTTCAGGGCACAATTGTTTCACGCCCATCCCCCACACCGCGAGCGCCCTGCACCAACTGTGACCGGCCAACCCCTAAACCCTGATGCCGCTAAAGGCCGCCGCGGCCTGGTCGCTGCCCTGGTGGGCATGGCGGCCGCGGCCTGCATCGTGGCGGTGTTGCTGGTGCTGCCTGCAGCCCAGGCCGATCCCTACAGCCGTCAGACCCTTGAGCTCAGCGGTTCCAGCGAGAACGGCGGCCTGCTGTTTCGGCTCAATTGCGCCGGCTGCCATGGCATCGCCGCCCAAGGGCTGGTGGGCCCCAATCTGCATGGCGTCGCCGCCCGCAAGAACTCCCGCCAGCTGATCCAGCAGGTGGTGAGTGGCCGCACGCCACCGATGCCCAGCTTTCAACCGGAACCCCAGGCCATGGCCGACCTGCTGGCCTACATGAACGGTCTTGTGTGAGCAGCGCCGCCCAGCTGGCCGTGGTGCTGGTGGAACCCTCCGGGCCGCTCAACGTCGGCAGCGTCGCTCGCCTCTGCGCCAACTTCGACGTAGGTGAGCTGCGCCTGGTGGCACCCCGCTGCGACCACCTCGGCGAGGAGGCCCGGCGCATGGCCGTGCACGGCGGCTGGCTGCTGGAGCAGGCCCGCCTGTTCCCCAGCCTCAGCGCCGCCCTGGCCGACTGCTGCCGGGTGGTGGCCACCAGCGGCCGGCGGGCCGGCGAGCCCCTGCCCCTGCAAGCACCGGAGCCGGCCCTGCGCTGGCTGGCCCAGGCCAGGGGCCCCTGCGCCCTGGTCTTCGGTCGGGAGGATCGGGGCCTCAGCAACGACGAGCTGCTCCAGGCAGGCCAGCTGCTCACCCTGGGCAGCGGCGACGCCTACGCCTCCCTCAACCTCTCCCACGCTGCAGCCCTGGTGCTGCATAGCTGGCATTGCTTGGGAAGCAGCTTGGAGGTTGGCGGCCTGCCGGAGCCAAGCGACCGCCAGGGCCTCGAAGCGATGCTCGGCGATGCCGAGGCCCTGCTGCTCGAGGTGGGCTTCCTCCATCCCCACACGGCCCACGCCCGCATGGCCAAGCTGCGGGGGCTGCTGCAGCGGGCCCAAATCTCCACTGAAGAGGTAGCCCTGGTGCGCGGCATGGTGCGCCAGCTGCGCTGGGCCAGTGAGCGCGGGACCAACCCTGGTCAGACCCCTTAACTTCAGGTCACCTCGTTGGAGTGGCCCGTGACCGCTGGCCGTCAGCCCCGTAGCCCAAAAAACCGCTGGGGAGGCCCCTTTCGGTTGGTGTTGCGCCTGGTGGTGATGGGAATCGGCCTGGGCGTGGTCACCGGCACCAGCCTCAAGCTGCTGGCCCCCCGCCTGGCCCAAGGCGCCAGCAAGGCCCCCAGCCTCGACCTCGGCGCCGCCCGCAACAGCAAGGGCCTTGATCCGGGCCAGTTCGAGGCCCGCACGGAGCTGGCAGCCATGAGCAAGCGCTGGGGCGAGCTGGCGGCAGCCCAAAAAGACCTCAGCGCCAGCGCCTTCCTGCTGGTGCTCGACGACGGCCGCTTTGCCCAGCTGCAGCCCGACCTACCCCTGCCGGCCGCCAGCTCAATCAAAACGCCGATCCTGCTGGTAGGCCTGGAAGACCTCGACAACGGCAAGTTGCGCTGGAACGAGCCCCTGCCCCTCACAAAAGAGCTGGTGGGCGGCGGAGCCGGCTGGATGGCCAACAAACCGGTGGGCACCCGCTTCCCGTTTTTTGAAGCGGCCACCGAAATGATCCGGGTGAGCGACAACAGCGCCACCAACCTGCTGATCAAGCGTCTAGGCGGCAAAACGACCCTCAATGAGCGTTTCAGCGCCATGGGCCTCCCTGCGACGGCAGTCAACAACTGGCTGCCCGATCTCGACGGCACCAACACCACCAGCAGCCGCGACCTGGCCAGGTCGATCGCCATGGTGGATATCGGCGAAAGTCTTAGTCCCCGGGCTCGCGACCTATTTAGAGAAATCATGGGCAGCTCCCGCACCAACACCCTGATTCCCTTGGGCCTGCTCCAGGGGCTCGGCAAAGACTCCGCCGATCCCGACAGCGAGCTGCTCAGTTTTGGCATCACCGTCTACAACAAAACCGGAGATATCGGCATTGCCTACGCCGACGCGGCCCTGATCCAGCTCCCCAACGGCCAGCGCGCCGTGGCGGCCTTCATGGTGAAAGGTCCGTTCAACGACCCCCGCTCCACCGATCTGATCCGCGCCATGGCCGCTGAAGTTTCAAAAACCCTGGTAGGCCGCAAATGAACCGTCCTCGCCTGCTCCAGGCCAGCTGGCTGCCCCTGCTGCTGCTAACCAGCCTGGCTGCCCCCGCCGCCCTGAGCCAGACCTCACCCGTGCTGCGCCCCCAAACCGTGGCGCCCTTGAGCGGCGGGCTGGACCAGCTGCTGTTGATAAACGACAACAATCCCGAGCTGATTCGCGAGCCCGGGATCCTGCTTTCCACTTTCCCCGGCGCCGGTCGCGGCGTGCCTGCAGCCCACCTGGATGTGGCGCTAAGCGGCCGCTTCGACCTGTTCAGCCACCACGTCTATGCAGGCAAGCCGGAGAGCCTCGACTCCACCCTGTGGCTGGCGGTGCTGGCCGCTCCCCGCGGCCCCGGACCCGTAACCCTGAAGCTGCTGGCTGGCTCGACGGCCCTCTCCCAAGCGGTGGATCCCGGCCAGGCCGGCGCCCCCTTCCTGCCCCTGCCGGCCCTGATGGTGCAGGGCACCACCCCGGTGTGGGCCGGCCCCGGCAGCCGGGTGGCCACCGAATTGCTGGCCCGCCAGCGCAGCCCCGAGCTGCCCGCCAGCTGGACCTTGAGCCCTGGCGCTCCCACCACCCTGCTGGTGCTGCCCCTGCCGGTGCGGGGACTCGATCCCCTGCTCAACGGCCGCAACCTGCAGCTGCGACTGGAGAGCTCGGGCCCCGTGAGCCTGGCCACCCTGGCGGCCTTCGGCCGGGGCAAGGAGCCGCCGGCCCCCTCCAGCTGGGCCGCCCTGCTGGAGGGGGGTCTCAGCCCCCGGGAGCACAGCCCCACCCCGCGGGGCAGCAAGGGGGGGATGGTGTATTCGCGGGTGAGTGGGGTGCAGGTGGGCAGCGTCTGGCGCAGCCGCCTTAGCGATCCGGGCAAAAACTGGTTGAGCGTGAGCCGGGCGCCGATCTCCTGGCCGATCAGCAACCTGGAGCGGGGCACCCTCGGCAGCGGCCAGGTGCAGACCGCCGAGCTTCAGGCCTTCTACCCAGGCACCGCCTGGGCCGCCCACGGCAACTACGGCGTCGAATACGACCTCAGCATCCCCCTGCGCAACGACACGACCAAACCGGTGTCCCTGCAGCTGGCCCTGGAATCGCCACTCAAAGGCGATGCCGCCATTGGTGGCCTGCGCTTCAAAAGTATTGGCGCCATGACTAGTGGAAGCCGGCCTGTGATGTTCCGCGGCACGGTGGAGGTGACGGGCCTTGATGGCGCCAGCCCGGGCAGCCGGCCTCTTGGCCGGCGCAGCTTCCATCTGGTGCAGCGGGCTGGTGAACCCAGCCCCGCCTTCGGCACCATCAGCCTGGCGCCAGGAGCCAGCCGCCAGCTGCAGGTGCGGCTGATCTATCCGGCCGATGCCACCCCGCCCCAGGTGCTCAGCCTGTTGCCCCTCCCAGAGCAGCCTGTGAAACAATCCGAATCAACTCCAGCCAGCCGTCCGTGACGCCAGTTCGCAAGCGCAGGGTCTTCCCCTTCACCGCGATCGTCGGGCAGGAGGAGATGAAGCTGGCCCTGCTGCTCAACGTGATCGATCCGCGCATTGGCGGCGTGATGATCATGGGCGACCGGGGCACCGGCAAATCGACCACGATCCGGGCCCTGGCCGACCTGCTGCCCGAAATCGATGTGGTGGCGGGCGACCCCTACAACAGCTCCCCGGTTGACCCCGACCTGCAGAGCGCCGAGGTGCGCGCCCGCGCCGAGCAGGGAGAGGAGCTGCCGGTGGAGCCCCGCCAGGTGCCCATGGTCGACCTGCCCCTGGGCGCCACGGAAGATCGCCTCTGCGGCACGATCGACATCGAAAAAGCCCTGAGTGAGGGCGTGCGCGCCTTTGAGCCCGGCCTGCTGGCCAAGGCCAACCGCGGCCTGCTCTACGTGGATGAGGTAAACCTGCTGGACGACCACCTGGTGGACGTGCTGCTGGATTCAGCTGCCTCCGGCTGGAACACGGTTGAGCGCGAAGGCGTGAGCGTGCGCCACCCGGCCCGCTTCGTGCTGATCGGCTCCGGCAACCCGGAGGAGGGGGAGCTACGGCCCCAGCTGCTCGATCGCTTCGGCATGAGCGTGGAGGTGCGCACCGTGCGCGATCCAGAGCTGCGGGTGCAGGTGGTGGATCAGCGCACCGCCTTCGACAGCGATCCAGACGGCTTCAACAACGCCGTGCAAACCACCCAGGACGCCCTGCAAGACCGGGTGATTGCGGCCCAGAAGCTACTCAATCAAGTAGCGATCGACGCCGACCTACGCATTCGCATCTCGGCGGTTTGCGGTGAGCTGGATGTGGATGGCCTGCGCGGCGACATCGTCACCAACCGGGCCGCCCGGGCCCTGGCGGCCTTCGAGGGTCGCACCGAGGTGGACGAAAACGACGTAGCCCGGGTGGTGGCCTGCTGCCTGCGCCACCGCCTGCGCAAGGACCCTCTCGAAACGATCGACACCGGCGACCGGGTGGTGAAGGTGTTCTGCAAGGTGTTCGAGCGCGCCGACAGCAGCGACCGCAGCGCCTTCGAACTGGCCCTGGCGGCCTAAGGGCGCGCCAAACCAGCTCAGCATTGATAACGGCATATGATGCCAATATCAATATTAACCGTTGGGGTGCGGGTCCAATGCGCACGATCATCGATCTGCCCGATACCGATCGGGAACGGCTCGACAGCCTCTGCCGCCAGCGCGGCCTATCCCGGGCCGAAGGCCTGCGCCAGGCCCTGCGCAGCTGGCTAGACCACCAGGGCGTTCAGCACCAGAGCGTCTTCGGGCTATGGCGCAACCGCCCAGAAGACTCCCTGAGCCTGGAACGGACCCTGCGCAGCGAATGGGAGCGCTGAGGTGGCCGCTGGGATTGCGGCTGCAGGGCTGCTGCTCGACTCCAACATCCTGATCGACCTCTTACGCGGGGAAGCCCAGGCCCTCGCCTGGATCGAGGCCCACGGCGGGGCAACCTCGATCAGCGTGATCAGCTGGATGGAAATCCTGGTGGGCTGCCACGACGACGAAATGGGCGCCGTGGAACCCTGGCTGAGCAGCTTTCCCCGCCTGGAGCTGACCCAGTCCATCGCCCGGGAGGCGGTGGCCTGCCGCCGCAGCCTGGGCCTGAAAATCCCAGACGCCATCATCCTCGCCACGGCGCGCTGCCATCGTCTGCAGCTGGTGACCCGCAACACCCGCGACTTCCCGGAATCCCTCGGCGGTGTGCAGGTTCCTTACCGACTCAGCCCCGAGGCCTGATCAATGCGCATCCTCGGCATCGATCCCGGTCTTGCTCGCGTGGGCTATGGGGTGATCGAGGTGGAGGAGCGCCGCGGCGGCGCCCAGCAGCTGCTCGACTGCGGCATCATCCGCACCGAACCCGGCCGCAGTGAGGGGGAACGGATGGTGGAGATCGCCCGCGACCTGCGGGTACTGATCCGCACCTGGAAGCCCCAGCTGGCGGTGGTGGAGAAGTTTTTCTTCTACCGCTCCAGCACCACCATCGCCGTGGTGCAAGCCAGGGGCGTGCTGATGATGACCCTGGCCCGCTTTGGCGTGGCGGTGGTGGAGTATCCGCCGATGCAAATCAAGCAAGCCCTCACCGGCCATGGCCACGCCCAGAAAGATGAGGTGCTTGAAGCGGTGATGCGCGAGCTCAACCTCGACACCCCGCCCCGCCCCGATGACGCCGCCGATGCCCTAGCCGCCGCCCTCACCGGCTGGTTCCAGCGGTGAGCGCCAAAGCCAGCCTGCGGCGCCACTTCCGCCCCCTGCGCCAGAGCCTGCTCGCGGGTGTGGAGGCCGCGATCGTGGCCCAGGCCCGCCGGCACATTCCCGCCCTACTGCCCGCCGGCCGTGTCCTGGGCCTCTACTGGCCCCTGCCCGGCGAGGTTGACCTGCGGGAGCTGGAAATGCTGCTGCCGGGTCGGCTGGCCCTGCCCGCCATCGTGCCCGCCAGGGCTGGGGGTGATCTAGGGCCCAGGCTTGTATTTCGTCCCTGGCGTGGCGGCGACCCCCTCGAGCCAGATAGCTGCCGCATCCCTGCACCGCTGGCCGGCGCCGGGGAGCTGCCAGCCCAGGCACTGGGGCTGCTGCTGGTTCCGGCGCTGGCCTGCGATGGGGCGGGCATCCGCCTGGGCTACGGCGGCGGCTGGTACGACCGGCTGCGGGCCGACCCCGCCTGGGCCCAAGTGCCGGCGCTGGCGGTGCTGCCGCGGGGCTGCCGGGTTGAGCGCCTGCCGCGCGACCCCTGGGATGTGCCCCTGCAGGGCTGGCTAGATGAAGAAGGCCTGGGGAACCCTTCTTGAAGGAACCGTTCTTGACAATGCCTTTACACGGGGCGCAGTGCGAGCAGCTATTTGCCAGGATCAGTTTATAGAACAGGCCACGCCTTGGATCTCAAAGCTTTTACTGCTCCCTGCAGCTACGCCTCGGTCCCAGAAAGGGTCTTGGCTGCCGAACTTCAGGACCGCGGCCAGAGCCACGACGCCCTCTCGATGATGGTGAGTTCGATGGTGCGGATGGTGCAGGCCGGCAAAAGTAGCGATAGTCGTTGGCAAGCTTCCTGATTCAGCCATGAATCTGCGTGTAATTCCGGCCCTGCTGCTGCTTGCCAGCGCCGCCCCGGCCCATAGCCACGCGATTGAAAGCAGCCTGGAGCGCCTGAGCAGCCTCACCGAACATCTGGTGCTCGACAGCCGTTTCGGCAATGGGGAACCCGCCGATGATGCGGTGGTGAGACTGGTGCCACCCAACGGTGAACCGATCGAAGTAGGTCGCACCGATGCCAGCGGCCAACTCCGCTTCCAGCTGCCCAGCAACGCAACCTCCGCCTGGGAACTGCAGGTAGACCGCGGCCCAGGCCACCGCGACTATCTCGAGCTACCGGGGGCAGCTCCGGCCCTTTCAACGCGTTTCAACAGCACCCGACCAGGGCAAGGAACCCAAACAGGGCTGGCACTGCTCGGCCTCAGCGCCGCAGCCGGCGCCCTGGGAGGAGCCCTGAGCTGGCGCCGCGGCGGCCGGCGCTGATGAGCATTGCCCCCAGCGGCAGTCCGGCCCTCGACCGCATGGTGGAGCGGCTGGCCAGCACCAGCGATCCCCGCCGCCGCTACGAATACGTGCTTTGGCTGGCCAAAAAGCTCGAGCCCCTGCCCGAGGAATTTCGCAATGACGCCTTCAAGGTGAAGGGCTGCGTTTCGCAGGTATTTGTGGTGGCGGAGTTGGTCGATGGAGCCCTGCACTGGCGCGGTGACTCCGACGCCGCCATCACCAAGGGACTGCTGGCCCTGCTGATCGAGGGGCTCGAAGGGCTGACGCCGCAGCAGGCCACCGCCATCGATCCGGCCTTCATCGCCGCCACCGGCCTGCAGGCCAGCCTGACTCCCTCAAGGGCCAACGGCTTTCTAAACATTCTGCGGCTGATGCAGGCCCAGGCCCAGTCCCTGGCGGCCACCCCCTAGGCCAAGCCAATTGATTTATAGGATCGGCGCACCGCTACCCCCCCAACGAATGACCATCGGCATCGGCTTGCTCGGGCTCGGCACGGTGGGGGCTGGTGTGGCAGCCATCCTGGCGACCCCGGCCGGCCGCCATCCGCTGGTGGGCGAACTCGAATTGCGGCGGGTGGCCGTGCGCGACCTAAAACGGCCGCGCACGGTTGAATTGGCAGCCGAACTGCTCAGCACCGACCCAGAAGCCGTGGTCGACGACCCGGCGGTCGACATCGTGGTGGAGGTGATGGGTGGCCTGGAGCCGGCCCGCTCCCTGATCCTGCGGGCTATTGCGGCCGGCAAACCGGTAGTAACCGCCAACAAGGCCGTAATTGCCCGCTACGGCGAGGAGATCGCCGCCGCCGCCGCCCGTAGCGGGGTGTACGTGCTGATCGAAGCCGCCGTAGGTGGCGGCATCCCGATCATCGAGCCCCTGAAGCAGTCCCTGGGAGCTAACCGGATCCAGCGGGTGAGCGGCATCATCAACGGCACCACCAACTACATCCTCAGCCGCATGGCGGCAGAGGGCGCCGCCTACGCCGACGTGCTGGCCGACGCCCAGCGGCTGGGCTACGCCGAAGCCGACCCCGCCGCTGATGTGCAGGGGGGAGATGCGGCCGACAAGATCGCAATTTTGGCGGGCCTGGCCTACGGCGGTCCGGTGCCCCGCGAGGCCATCCCAACCGAGGGGATCGACCAGCTCGATGCCAGCGACATCGCCTACGCCGAGCAGCTTGGCTACGTGGTGAAGCTGCTGGCCGTGGCCCAGGCGATGCCAAGTGAGCAAGCCGAGCAGCTGCTCGATGTGCGCGTCCACCCCACCCTGCTGCCCAAGGCCCATCCGCTGGCCGGGGTGAACGGGGTCAACAACGCGATCCTGGTGGAGGGCGACCCCGTGGGCCAGGTGATGTTCTATGGGCCCGGGGCTGGAGCGGGGCCCACCGCATCGGCGGTGGTGGCCGACATTCTCAACATCGCCGGCATCCGCCAGGCCACTGGCGGTAGGGGCCCTCAGGCGCCCCTCGATCCCCTGCTGGCCGCCGGCAGCTGGCGCGACTGCCGCCTGGTGGAGAGCGCCGTGACCAGCCACCGCAACTACTTGCGGCTGCGCACCAGCGACCGGGCCGGCGTGATCGGTGCTATCGGCACCTGCTTTGGCGAAGCGGGGGTGTCGATTCAATCGATAGTGCAGTTCGAAACCCAGAGCGCCGGCGGCGCCGAAATCGTGGTGATCACCCACGAGGTTTGCGAAGCCAACTTCCGCCAAGCCCTGGCCGCAATCGAGGCCCTGTCTGACGTTCAGGCCGTGGCCGCCTGCCTGCGCACCCTGTAACAGCGGGCCTGATTGGCTCCATCAGGTCTCCAAATCGCCATCAGCTGGCCAATGGGGCCAGCGGCAGGCCACAGTGGGTGCACAAATCGAAAGCAATTATTAAGACCCCAGCGGGGTCTGATCTGGAGGGGCCAGCTGCTACTGCAAGCCCTGTCGAGATCCCCACACCCAGGTCGATGTTTGTAGCGAGGCGAACAGTGTTAATCCCCTGTCCCCCGCAGCATCTTCCCAGCAAGCACCAATCAGTTAACCCCTAATCCCATGAACGGCCCCACCTGCTCTAGTGCCCAGGCCTCGAGCACAGTCAACCTGCACCAAGGTGCCTGCGTGCAGCTGGAAAGCGATGAGCAGCTCTACCAAGTGATTGGCGTCGACGACCACCACGACCGCTGCTGGCTGCGCCGCTGGCCCCTGGCGCGTCAGGGATCGGAAGTGTTTGAAATATCCCTGCAACAGGTGCGCCCTGCCTGGCCGCGTCGGTCTTGAATGGCGTTGATTTGACGGCCGCCCCTTGCCCCGCGCTCCGCGGCTA
Organism: Cyanobium usitatum str. Tous; assembly: GCF_963920485.1. Lineage (NCBI taxonomy): Bacteria > Bacillati > Cyanobacteriota > Cyanophyceae > Synechococcales > Prochlorococcaceae > Cyanobium > Cyanobium usitatum. The sequence goes on from NZ_OY986431.1 coordinate 1,637,604, forward strand.
ACCCAAACCCTGGCAGCAGCCCTGCTGACCAGCGGCCTGGCCGCTGGCCTAGCTCTCTCCGGCTGCCGGCCCAAGCAGGAGGCGTCGGCCAACCGGCTGGTAGTTGCAAGCAAGAACCGCATCGACACGGTTGATCCCGGCGGCGCCTACACCTTCGGCGCCATGCAGCTGCTGAGCGCGATCGGCGATACGCTCTATGCGATCAATACCGCTGGCCAGCTGGAGCCGCGCCTGGCAGTGGGGCCGCCCAAGCTAAGTGCCGATGGCCTCAAGGCCCAGGTGCAGCTGCGCCAGGACGTGCGCTTCCACGACGGCACGCCGTTCAATGCCGCGGCCATGGTGTTCAGCCTGAAGCGCTTCCTAGCTATCGGCAAGCTCAGCTACCTGCTGGGCGATCGGGTAAGCGCCGCGCGGGCGGTGGGTCCCTACACAATCGAGCTGACGCTCAAGCGCCCCTTCAGCCCCCTGGCCGAGCTGCTCAGCGCCGTCAACCTGACGCCCCTCTCCCCCAGCGCCTACAAAAACCACCGCAATCGCTTCCTCAACGACCGCTTCGTGGGCACCGGGCCCTACCGGCTCAGCTTCTTCACAGGTCAGCAGCAACGCCTAGAGCCCTTTGCGGAGTACTGGGGGGCCAAACCCGCCAATGGCGGCATCGACCTGGTGTCACTCAGTAATTCCACAGCCCTCTACGGCGCCCTGCAGAGCGGCGAGGTGGATGTACTGCTCTCGACCAGCCTCGAAATCGACCAGCAGGCCGCCTTGAAAAGCCAGGCTGCGGCTGGAAGCTTGCGGGAGGGCAGCGGTCCGGCACTGGAGATCGGCTACCTCACCGTGCTCACCGACCAGCCGCCCCTCAACGATCCCCGGCTGCGCCAAGCGGTGGCCTACAGCCTCGATCGCAACACCATCAGCCGCCGGGTAACCCTGGGCCTGCGGCCGCCCCTGCGCGACCTGGTGCCCCCCAGCCTCAAGGGCTCCGACCCCCAGGCCTGGCCCAGCTACAACCCAGCCAAGGCCCGCCAGCTCTATCGCCAGGCCGGTTACTGCCAGGGCAAGCGCCTGGCCCTACCGCTCACCTTCCGCTCCAACATCCCCGCCGACCGGATGTTTGCCCTCACCTGGCAGGCCCAGCTGCAGCAGGATCTGGGCGATTGCGTTGAGCTCGAGGTGACCGGCATGGAGGCCACCACCGCCTACCGCCAGCTGGGGGAAGGGGCCTTCCCGCTCATCCTGCTGGAGTGGATGGGCGACTTTCCCGATGCCGACAACTACTTGGTGCCCTTGCTGGGCTGTGAGAAGGCCCAAGGGGAGCGCTGTCTCAAGGGGGCCAGCGCCGCCAGTGGCAGTTTCTGGGCCAAACCCGGCCTGCAAGAAGACCTTGAGCGCAGCGCTTCTGTAGCCGGCCCCGCCCGCGCCGCCCTGCTGCGCCGCATCCAGCGCCAAACCGCCGCCGCCAACCCCTACCTACCGGTGTGGCTGGTGGCACCGCGGGCCTGGGCCCAGCCCAGCATCAGCCAGCCCCGTTTCGATGGCTCCGGCCGCCTACTGCTACGGGAACTGACCCGTAAGCAGGCTCAGCAAGGGAGCAGCAAACCATGAGTCGCCGCCGGTCCCTATTGCGCTATCTGGCCGCCCGGCTGGCCCTGGCGCCATTGATGTTGTGGCTGATCGCCAGCCTGGTTTTTCTGCTGCTACGGCTGGCGCCAGGGGATCCGATCGACGCCCTGCTCGGCACCCGCGCTCCCGAAAGCGCCCGCGCTGCGCTGCGGGCCCAGCTGGGCCTGGATCAACCATTGCTGCACCAATACGGCAGCTTCCTGGGCAAATTGCTGCATGGCGACCTGGGCGCCTCGCTCACCAACCAGGAACCGGTGACGGAAGTAATTCGCCAAAGCCTGCCGGCCTCCCTGGAGCTGGGGGTGGTGGCCCTGCTGCTGGCTGCAGTTGTGGGTCTAGCGGTGGGCTTTTCCGGCATTGCCCGCCCGGAAGGCAAGCTCGATCTGGCCGGCCGGCTCTACGGCATCGGCACCTATGCCCTACCGCCCTTCTGGGCAGCGATGGTGGTGCAGCTGGTGTTTGCGGTGTGGCTGGGCTGGCTGCCGGTGGGGGGTCGCTTCCCGCCCACCCTGCTGCCGCCGGAGGGCAGCGGTTTCTACCTATTTGACAGCCTGCGCAGTGGCCTGGCCACGGGCGAATGGCAGCTGCTGCTGGGGAGTATGCGCCATCTGGTGCTGCCAGCGGCCACCCTGGGCCTATTGCTCAGCGGCATCTTCGCCAACTCGCTGCGGCTCAATCTGCGCCGCACCCTCGGCTCCGATTACGTGGAAGCAGCCCGCAGCCGCGGCCTGGGCGAGGCCCGGGTGGTGCTGCGCCACGCCCTGCCTAATGCCCTGCTGCCGGTGCTCACGATCACGGGCATCACCGTGGCGTCACTGATCGGCGGAGCGCTGCTGATCGAGATCACCTACTCCTGGCCCGGCATCGCCTTCCGGCTGCAGGAAGCGATCGGCCAGCGCGACTACCCGCTGGTGCAGGGCATAGTGGTGGTGGTGGCCGGCCTGGTGGTGCTGGTGACGGTGCTGGTGGACTTGCTGGTGGCCGTGCTCGATCCGCGCATCAAGTTCTGAGCCTTAACTCTGAGCTTTAAGCCCAGACTTAAAGCCCAGCCTTAAACCTGCAAAAAGATCCTTGCAAATCGGGAGCCACGCTCCTGAAATGCAAGGATAAATAGTGCGAAAGGGGGAAGACCGTGCTGCAGCGGCAGAAGCTCGCCTTGGTGCGAGAGCGGCTGAATCAGTTTCCCGCCGTAGCTCTGCTGGGCCCCAGGCAGGTGGGCAAAACGACCCTCGCGGAACAGATCGCCGCTGATCAACTGAGTCTCTATCTCGATCTGGAATCGCCAGGCGACCGAGCCAGGCTGAGCGACCCCGAGCTGTATCTCAGCAGCCATGCCGACAAGCTGGTGATCCTCGATGAGGTGCAACGGCTGCCCGAGCTGTTTGCCGTGCTGCGGGGCCTGATCGACCAGGGGCGCCGCAGCGGCCGGCGGAGCCATCGCTTTCTGCTGCTGGGTTCCGCCTCCCTCGATCTGCTGCGCCAATCGAGCGAATCACTGGCGGGAAGGATCGCCTATCTGCAACTGGATGGTTTCAACCTGCTGGAGGTGGGAGCGCCGCAGCTGGAGCAGCTTTGGATTCGCGGCGGCTTTCCGGAGAGCTTTCTGGCCAGCGATGAACCTGGCAGCGTGATCTGGCGCAGCAACTTCATTCGCACCTACCTGGAGCGGGACATTCCCCAGCTCGGTGCTCGGATCCCAGCGGAAACTCTGCGGCGCTTCTGGACCATGCTTGCCCACGACCAGGGAGGCCTCTTAAACACCGCCCAGCTGGGCCGGGGGCTGGGAGTGGATGGCAAAACGGCCGCTCGCTACCTAGATCTGCTGGTTGACCTGCTGCTGGTGCGACGGCTGCCACCATTCCACAGCAACACCGGCAAGCGGCTGGTGAAATCACCCAAGGTGTACGTGCGGGACAGTGGCGTGCTGCACACCCTGCTGGGACTGGACAACCGGGAAGCGGTCCTGGGCCACCCGGTGGCCGGCGGCAGCTGGGAGGGCTTCGTGATCGAACAGCTCCTCAGCGTCGCTCCCGAGCGCACACAGGCTTGCTTTTACCGCAGCGCTGCCGGAGCTGAAATGGATCTGGTGCTGGATCTGCCTGGGCCCGAGCGCTGGGCGATCGAGGTGAAACGCGGCCTGGCCGCAAAACCAGGCAAGGGGTTCCATCAGGCCCGGGCCGACCTGCAGCCGCAGCGGAGCTTCCTGGTTTACGCCGGTGACGAGCATTACGAATTCGGCGATGGAATCGAGCGGATCAACCCCAGCCAGCTCTGTACCTTGCTGCAGGCCAGCCGCTGACGCTCACTCCGGCGGCAGCAACCCCTGCCAGCGGCGAGCCTGGTTGCGATCGAGCACGTAAGCCCGGACGCCGTCCTGGTCGCGGCGCTGGGGGGAAAGTAGCAAGGGGTGCTCAAAGCCTTGCAGAAATTCGCTGGTGAGGCTTAGCAGCAGCGCCTGGACCTTTAGGGGCTCGATGCCCACCAGCTCCTCACCGAGTCGAAACAAGGCTTCGCCCCGGTTGTCGATACGCACCGGTGAGAAATGGCTAGCACCCTCCACCAACACCAGCCGGCTGCGGGGATGGGTGGCACCAGCAAAAACGGCCAGCTGCTCCTGCACCGGGGGGGTCACCAGATCGAGACTGCCGCCCACCAGCAGCACCGGCACGTTGAGATCTTGCAGGCCGCGGTGGGGCCAAAGCAGGCTGCCGAAACCATTGAAGGCAAGCACTCCCAGCAAGGGCGTGGCCTGGGGCCGCAAGGGACCTGCGCTGGCGGCGCCATCACCGGTGATCCGAGGCAGCTGGCACTGCAGCAGCCGCGAAAGGTTGGTGAGCGGCAGGGTCGCCAGGGCCAGCTCACAGCGGCGACCCAGGCCCCGCTCCGGCACCAAGCCAGCCCCCATCAGCGCAGCCAGGCCACCAAGCGAGTGCCCCCCCAGCACCACCCCCTGCTCCCCCGCCGGCGCCGGGCCTAAACCCGGCAGCTGGCCCTCCCGCTGGGCCTCGAGCACGGCCTGCAGATCTGCCAGGCGCTGGGGCAGGGCTTCGGCCCCGGGGGGCGGGGCATCACCAAGCAGCGACGCCTGCAGTGCCTGCTGGTCGCTGCCGGGGTGGACCACTACCAACACGGGCCAACCCCGATCGGCCAGAGCCGCAGCCAACCAGCTGAGCTGGTCGGCGCTGCCGCCCAGGCCCGGCATCAGCAGCAGCCAAGGACCACGGCGGGCCTGCTGAGCAGGCCACAGCTCCAGCGGCAGGGGCGCCACCCGATGGGGCACCGGCAGCTGCAGGCGCTGGGGCTGGCGCCGCACGGCGCTCGTAAACCCCAAAGGACTGGAACTTCGCTGGGGCAGGGGCAGCTGGCGCAACCGCTCCAGGGCAGTGTTTTGCCGCTGCAGCTGGCTGCGCCACTGGCCAGCCAGCTGCAGCGCCCCATCGAGGCGCAGGGTGACGCTGGCCACAGGCAGGGCGCGCAGCAGCTCAAGTGCGGAGACGCTGCTCTGCCGCTCCAACAACTGACGCAGGCTGCTGAGCAGCAGCGGAGCCGTACTGCGGCCAGCAGGGCCGGTGGTGAGCAGGCTGCCGGCCTCCTTAAGCATCTGCTCACCGGTCCAGCTGTTGAGCAGTTGCAGCCCAAAGCTGCGATCTCGCAGCAGCGGCGCCTGCAGCAAGCGCACTAGGTCGCGGCGACTCTGGGGCTCCAGCAGATTGAGCCACGCTTTCAGGTCGTTAGCTGCCTGCTCGGGCTGGCGAGTCCAGGACTCCAGGGCGACCAGGTCGATGGGCAGCGCCAGGCCATCGAGTTGCAGCACCAACTCCTCGGCAGCCCGAGCCGGCATGCAGCCCATGGCCAGAGCTCCGGTGAAGCAACACCAGCAACGCAACGAGCTACGAGCCAAGGCCATGGGCGGGGGGTGCTTATTCTCTCGCCCCAGGGCCGCTAAGGGGCGCCAGACTCCCCTCACCTAGTTAACGGCCCGTTTGCGCCCCTTCCGTTCCGCCAGTCCGCCGCAGTCCGGCTGGCTGGCCCAGTTTCCGGCGGCGCTGCGCCAGGTGGCCCTAGTGCGACTAGTGGCTTCGTTTGGAGCCGGTGGGGTGCTTTACCTAACGCCGATCGTGTTCCACCAGGCGGCCTTCAGCGCCCAGGCGGTGACCCAGGGCTTAGCGCTGGCGGCGCTGGCGGGCACGGCTGGTCGTTTTTTGAGCGGCATGCTGCTGGATCGGGGCCTGGCCTGCTCGATACCGGTGCTACTAGCTGCCCTGGCAGCCCTGCTGGGGGATCTGCGGCTGCTCGGCACGGCCAGCTTCCCGGGCTACGTGCAGGGGCAATTGCTGATCGGCATCGCTGCCGGCCTCTACTGGCCGGCGGTTGAGCTGGCGGTGCCCCTGGGCTGCCGCATGGGGCCTGCCCCGATTCCCACCGCCCGCGGCTATGCATTGGTGCGCAGCGCCGATGCGGCTGGGATTGCGGCTGGAGCCCTGCTAGGGGCGCTGCTGGCCGCAGCCGGCCGGCTGCGGGGCATCTACCTGATCGACATCATCTGTCTGCTGGTGGTGGTAGTGCTGCTGCTCAGGCAGCCCCTGCAGCGGACTAGCCCTGCCAGCTTCGATCCAGCCGACCACACCCCCTGGCGCCAATGGTTGCCGCCACTGCTGCCGCTACTAGCGATCAGCCTGCTGGCCACCTCGCTGCCGGCACTGATGCAGAGCGCCCTGCCCCTGGATCTGGTGCGCGGCGGCCTGGCGCGGGCGGCCATGCCGGAAAGCTTGGGGGCGCTGCTGGTTGGTCTGCAGCTGGGCGTGCTGGTGCTGATCCAGTGGCCGGTGGGTCAGGCCCTGGCTAAGCGTCCAATAGCGCACGGGCTGGGGCTGAGCCTGGCCTGCTTTGCCATGGGCACGGTGCTGCTGGCCTTTTCTGCCCTCAGCAGCCAGGGGCTTTGGCTGGTGCTGCTGGCCCAGCTGCCCCTGGCCCTGGGGGCAGCTGCCTTTCTGCCGATTGCCACCGCAGCGGTGATCGAGCTCAGCCCCAGGGAGCACCAGGGCTTGGCCATGGCCCTGTTTTCCCAATGTTTTGCCCTGAGCGCCCTAGGGGCGCCGCTGCTGGCCGGCGTGGCCCTCGATGCCCAGAGCCACGCCGGTGGCTTCTGGATCGGCATGACCCTGCTGTGCCTGGCAGGCCTCAACCTGGTGAAGCGGCTCAGGCCGAGGCCGGCGGTTGTTCGCGAGCGGAGGCCTGCTTAGCCACCCAGGCCTCGTGGGGCAGGGGCTCGGTGCCGTATTCCCAGTCGTCGTAGTCGGGATCGTTGCGGATCTTTTGGTGCAGCTCCTTCTGCGCGTCGAAATCGTGGGGATGGCCAACGTCCACGGCTTCTTCGGGCTGAGGGTTGGTTGGTTGGGGGGTAGTCATGGCTTGTCTCTCAGCAAATCCATTCTGAAGCAGGTTCAGACTTGGTGAACGGCCCCGGGCTCACACGTTGAACAGAAACTCCATCACGTCACCCTCAGCCACCACGTACTCCTTGCCTTCAGCCCGCAGCCAGCCCTTGGTGCGAGCTTCCACCAGCGAGCCCGCCTCGAGCAGCTGCTTATAGCCGATGGTCTGGGCGCGGATGAAGCCGCGCTCGAAGTCGGTGTGAATCACGCCAGCGGCCTGGGGGGCGGTCATGCCGGCCTGGATGGTCCAGGCGCGGGTTTCCTTCTCACCGGTAGTGAAATAGGTGCGCAGCCCCAGCAGGTCGTAGGTGGCGCGGATCAGGCTCTGCAGGCCGCCCTCCCCTACCCCGAGACCCGCCAGGAATTCGGTGCGATCCTCCTCGGGCAGCTCAATCAATTCGGCCTCCACCTGGGCTGAGATGCGCACCGTGCCCGCCCCCTCCTTCACGGCTAGCGCGGCCACCTCCTCGCAGTAGGCGTTGCCAGAGGCCAGATCGTCTTCGCTGACATTGGTGGCATAGATGATCGGCTTGGCGGTGAGCAGCCCCAGAGGCTTGAGCAGCGGCGCCTCCTCCTCGCTTATATCCACATTGCGGGCGGCACCGCCGGCCTCCAGCTCCACCTGGATGCGCTCGAGGACGGCATCTTCAAGCTGGGCCTCCTTGCTGGTGCGCACCTGCTTCTTGAGCCGCTCGCGGCGCTTCTCCACCTGGGAGAGATCGGCCAGGCCCAGCTCCAGGTTGATCACCTCGGCATCGCGGGCCGGCCCCACCGAGCCACTCACATGGATCACGTCATCGTTTTCGAAGCAGCGCACCACGTGCACGATTGCGTCCACCTCGCGGATGTTGGCCAGAAACTTGTTGCCAAGACCCTCTCCCTGGCTGGCCCCCTTCACCAGCCCGGCGATATCAACAAATTCCACCCGGGTGGCAATGATCTCCTTGCTGGAGCTGAGTGCAGCCAGCTGGTCAAGCCGGGGGTCTGGCACGGAAACCACACCAGAATTCGGCTCGATCGTGCAGAAGGGGTAGTTGGCGGCTTCGGCCTGGGCGTTGGCGACCAGGGCATTGAACAGGGTCGATTTGCCGACGTTGGGCAGACCGACGATTCCGGCTTTAAGCATCACCGAAATCTACGGGCCGCAGGTCGAGGCGCCAGCAGCGAAAATGGACCTATCTGCCCCCAGCCCAATTTCCACCCCCACTTCAGTGCCGGCGATTTCCAGCTCGCCGCGCCGGCCCTGGCAGCGTCGGCGGCTTTGGGCCGCGGCCGCCGCAGGGCTTGTGCTCGTAGCTGGCATCGGCCTGGTGCAGCGACAGCGCGGCACCAGCCAGGCCAATCTCGAGCCGTACACCGTTGTTGCAGCTGGCGGCGACCTGCCTGGGGTAGTGAGTGCCAGCGGCGAACTTGAAGCCGAAAAGCGCGTGAACGTCAGCCCCAAACGGCAGGGGGTGATCCAGGAGCTCTACGTGGAGGAGGGGGACCCGGTGGACCGCGGCCAGGCCCTAGCTCGGATGGATCGAGGCGACCTAGACGAGCGGCTCGCCGAGCTGCGGGCCCAGTTGCGCTCAGCCCAGGCCCAGCTGGCCCGCAGCCGCAGCGAGCTGGAGCGCAACGAGCGGCTCTACCGCCAGAACGCCATCAGCCTTAGCGACTTCAACAGCGTGCGCAGCACCTTCCTGGTGGACCAGGCGGCCGAACAGGCCGCCCGCCAGCGCTTGACCGCCCGTGAAGTGGAGCAAGCCGACCTAGTGGTGCGGGCACCGTTCGCTGGGGTGGTGACCCAGCGCTTCGCCGATCCAGGTGCCTTTGTGACCCCTACCACCACCGCTTCTGCCACCGCCGGCGCCACCAGCTCCTCGATTGTGGAACTGGCCCAGGGCCTGGAGGTGGTGGCCAAGGTGCCGGAAAGCGACATTGGCCGCGTGCAGCTGGGCCAGAGCGCCACGGTGCGAGTGGATGCCTTTCCCGATAAAAGCTTTGCAGCACGGGTCAAGCGCGTCACCCCCCGGGCCGTGAAGATCAACAACGTCACCTCCTTCGATGTGGTGCTGCGCCTGGTTGGCGAGCCCCCCCAGCTGCGCATCGGCATGACTGCCGACGTCGGCTTCCAGACAGGCCAGGTGCAGGCCGACACCCTGGTACCCACCGTGGCGATCGTCACAGAGGCGGGGCGGCCGGGCGTGCTGCTGGTGGGCAAGAAAAACCAGCCCACCTTCCAGCCGGTGGAGCTCGGCATCAGCAGCGGCAAGGAGACCCAAATTCTCTCCGGGCTCAAAAGCGGCACCCGGGTGTTCATCGACCTGCCGCCCTGGGCCAAGAAGCGCCCCTAGCCGGCCAGGAACGTGCGGGCAGCCTCCACTATCCGCCCCGAAGCCTGGCCGTCGCCAAATGGGTTGTGGGCCCGGGCCATGGCCTCATAAGCCGCCGGATCATCCAGCAGGCGGCTGGCCTCGGCCACGATGTCGGCGCTGTCGGTGCCAATCAGCTTGGCCGTGCCCGCCTCCACAGCCTCGGGGCGCTCAGTGGTTCGGCGCAGCACCAGCACCGGTTTTCCCAGCGATGGTGCCTCCTCCTGCAGGCCCCCCGAATCGCTCAGCACCAAGGTGGAGCCGCGCATCGCCGCCACCAGCTGGTCGTAATCGAGGGGTTCCACCAGGAAGGCCCGCGGATGGTCGCCGAGCAGGGCTTGCAGCGGTTCGCGCACGGTGGGATTGCGATGCAAGGGCAGCAGCAGGGCCGTATCGGGATAGAGCTCGAGCAGCTCAAGGAAGCCGCGGCCGATGTCCTGGAGGCGCTCACCCCAGTTTTCACGCCGGTGCACCGTGGCCAGAATCACCCGCTGCTTCTCAAAATCGAGGCTGGGCAGGGTGTAGGGGGGCGCCTGCTCGGCCATCAACAGCAGGGCATCGATCACCGTATTGCCGGTGGTCAGCACCGTGCCCACCACCCCTGATGCCCGGCAATTAGCGGCCGAGAGGGCCGTGGGGGCGAAGTGCAGCTGGGCCAGCTGGGAGATCAGGCGCCGGTTGGCTTCTTCCGGGAAAGGGTCGAGCAGGTTGTCGGTGCGCAGACCGGCCTCCACGTGCCCCACCGGAATCTGCTCGTAGAAGGCCGCCAGGGCCGAAGCGAAGGCGGTGGTGGTGTCGCCCTGCACCAGCACCAGATCGGGTCGATGCTCGCCAAATTCCTGTTGCAGCCCCTGCAGCGCGCCGCAGGTGATGTGGGTGAGGGTCTGCTTGGGAGCCATCAAGGCCAGGTCGTGGTCGGCCGTCAGGCCAAACAGGGCCATCACCTGGCTCACCATTTCGCGGTGCTGGCCGGTGAGCACCACCCGAGTGCGGAAATCGTCGGCCTGCTGAAAGGCCCGAATCACCGGTGCCAGCTTGATGGCCTCCGGACGGGTGCCCAGCACGATCGTGACAAGGGGCTTGGACACCAAAGCGCTGCAGACCGTTTGATCCTACGAAGGTCGTCAGCAAAGGGTCTGGGGCTGACAGAAGCCGCCGCAGCAGCGAAGCTGGGCAGATATCCGGTGACCGCAGATGACGACTTCACCCTTTCCTCCCTCTCCCTTTCCCCCGTCACCTTTCCCGCCCGCCGCAGCACCCCCTGCCCCCACCGCAGACAGTGGAACTGCCCCCACCCGGGTAGATAACGGCAGCCAGCCCGACAACCTCGAAGGCATCGTGCGCATCGCCAACGAGAGGGGCTACTCCGACGTGCACCTAGGAGTTGGAGAGGAACCCCGCTTCCGGGTCCGGGGGGAGATGGCTGGCACCGGTTGGCCCGTGACTGATGCGGCCACCTTCAGCGGCTGGATGAAAGAGATGCTCAGCCCCGTCGAGATCGACGGCTTCCAACGCGACAAAGAATTCGACGGCTCCCACGCCTTTCCCTTTGTGCGAGTGCGCATCAACCTGTTGGATTCGTTGCGGGGGCCGGCGATGGTGCTGCGGCTGATCCCCCAAAAGATCGCCACCATGGAAGATCTCAACCTGCCATCAGTGCTCAAGGAGCTGGCGGCCCGGCCCAAGGGAATGATCCTGGTTACGGGCCCCACCGGCTCCGGCAAGAGCACCACCCTGGCCGCGATGATCGACTGGATCAATCGCAACATGTGCCGCCATATTCTCACCATTGAAGATCCGGTCGAATTCGTACACGAAAGCCGCCAGTCTTTGATTAGGCACCGGGAGGTGGGTCAGCACACCAAGGTGTTCCACAACGCCCTGCGGGCAGCCCTTCGGGAGGATCCAGATGTAATCCTGATTGGGGAAATACGCGATCAAGAGACCCTGGCCACAGCGATCGAGGCCTCCCAGACAGGTCACTTGGTGTTTGGCACCTTGCACACAAACTCAGCCGTCAAAACTGTGGAACGGGTGCTGGGGATGTACCCCCCCAGCGAACAGGACAGCGTCCGGCGTGCAGTTTCAGAATCACTGCTCGGCGTGATAGCCCAGGGACTGCTTAAAACAACCGACGGTAAACGTGCCGCTTATCACGACATCTTGATCAACACCGACGCCTGCAAGGACTATATCCAGCGAGGCGAACTCGATGAGATCGAGGAGATCATGAAGCGCAGCGCTTTGGATGGCATGCAAACCGCCAATCAGGCCTTGCAGCAATTGGTGGAAGCCAACCGGGTTACGCCAGAGGACGCCTTAGCCCAAAGCCTCAAGCCCAACGAACTGGCTCAAGCGTTTCGCGGTCGCACCTAGGCAGCGCAGAGGTGCGGCAAAGATTTGCTAGTGGCTCGCCAGGCGGGCCACTAGCAACACCGATAAGCCCACCGACAGGCCCACCATTGCCAGCCGGCCGTTCCAGATCTCGGCTTGCGGGGTAATTCCCCGGCGCCAGGCGTTGAGCTCAGTGGCACTCACTGGCTCAAACCCGTCGGGCACCTGATCGATATCGACGGTTTCTTGAAGCTCGCGGTTGAGGGTGGTCATTGAGCCGCACCAAATACCGGAAGGAATTCACTTTACGCCGATTAAAAGCACGGTTGTGATTCGTAAAGCAAGCCGGCCTGCTCTAGGGGTAGCCGAGCAGCCACGCTCAGGTCAAGGCAGCTGCTCTGGCCGCCGGCCAGGCGCTGGGCCCCAGCCACCCCGATCATGGCGGCGTTATCGGTGCAGTAGGCCAGCGGAGCAACCCGCCAGGCCAGGCCATCGAGCCCGCAGCGCTGCTCCAACAGTTGCCGCAGCCGCCGATTGGCGGCCACGCCACCCACCAGCACCAGCGTGCCCAGGCCCTGCTCGCGAGCGCAGCGGCAACTGCGCTCCACCAACACTTGGGCCACCACCTGCTCAAAGCTGGCCGCTAGATCAGCCAGCGGCAACGGCTCGTTGCCTGCCTGGTGCTCAGCCTCCAAAGCGCGCACCAGGCGCAGCATCGCCGTTTTGAGGCCGCTGAAACTGAAGTCGTAGGGATAGAAGCCGCCCTCCGGCCGCGACACCCGGCCCTTGGGCAAGGCAAAGCGAAGGGGGTCGCCGTTTTGCCCAGCCGCCTCAATCGCCGGACCACCCGGGTATCCGAGCCCGAGCAGGCGGGCCACCTTGTCGAAAGCTTCGCCGGCGGCATCGTCGTGGCTGCGGCCCAAGCGGACATAGCGACCAGGCCCATCCACCCGCAGCAACTCGGTGTGGCCGCCGCTCACCAGCAGCACCAGGTAGGGACCGGGGGGCAGCGGCTCGCCCAGCTGCACCGAGCAGAGATGACCTTCCAGGTGGTGAACGGCCACAAAGGGCTTGCCATGCAGCCTCGCCAGGGTGCGGCCCGTGACCGAGGCCACCAGCAGGGCCCCCACCAGGCCCGGGGCGGCGGTGGCGGCGATGCCATCGAGCTCGGCCATGGTCACACCGCTGTCGCGGCACACCTGCTCAATCAGCTGGGGCAGGGCCTCGACGTGGCGCCGCGAGGCGATTTCCGGCACCACGCCCCCCCAGCGGGCGTGCTCTTCAACCTGGGAGGCGACGGCACTGGCCAGCACCGTCTGATCGCGCACAATCGCTGCCGCTGACTCGTCACAACTTGTTTCGAGGGCCAGAACCAATGGCATTGGACTTCAACAGCTCCCGTACTGTCCAGAAGTGTCATCCTGCCCCGCGGCCTTGCGTCCGATGCGCCGTCTTTTCTCCCGCCGACTCTTCGCGGTTCTGCTCTCCGCCTTCCTGTTGCTCGGCTTCGCCCCTGCGGCCAAGGCTGACGTGGCAGGGCTGACCCCCTGCTCCGAGAGCGCCCGCTTCCAGCAGCGCGCTGCTACCGCCAAAACCGATCAGGCCAAGGCGCGCTTCGCGATGTACAGCCAGGCCGTATGCGGTGCCGATGGCCTGCCCCACCTGATCGTTGATGGTCGCTGGAACCATGCCGGTGATTTCATGATCCCTGGCATTGCCTTCCTCTATATCGCTGGCTGCATTGGCTGGGCTGGTCGCAACTACCTGCGCGCCATCCGCGGCGACAAGGATGCCGCCATGAAGGAGATCCAGATCGATCTGCCCTTGGCATTCAAGAGCACCCTGGCAGCCGCCACCTGGCCCCTAGCAGCCTTCGGCGAACTCACCAGCGGCAAGCTGCTCGAATCCGACGACAAGGTCACTGTTTCTCCTCGCTGAGCAGTTTCCCCCCGCTAAGGGTTCTTAGCCCTGCCAGTCCTAGACGCCTCTCTAATTTTTCATCATGAAAAAGTTCCTCACCACCGCTCCGGTCTTTGCTGCCATCTGGTTCACGGCCACGGCAGGAATTCTGATCGAATTCAACCGCTTCTTCCCCGACTTGCTATTCCATCCCCTCTAAGCAGCCCCTTCTGATCAGCCATTTCTGATCAGCGGCGGCCCCCTCGGGGCCGCTTTTTTTTGTCCGAGACCAGCTGCCTTAGCCCAGCAGCTGCTCAAGCTCAGCTAACGCCTGCTCCAGTTCGCCGTTAACAAGCACCGCGTCAAATTCTGGCGCCGCAGCCAGCTCGACCTTGGCCCGCTGCAGCCGCCGGCCAATCGCCTCCTCGCTGTCAGTGCCGCGGCCGCGGATACGCCGCTCCAGCTCCTCAAAACTGGGGGGTTCGACAAAAATCTGGAAAGCCTCGGCAAAGCTTTGGCGCACCTGGCGTGCCCCCTCCAGCTCGATCTCAAGCAGCACGGGCCTTCCTGCAGCGAGCTGGGCCTGCACCGGTTGGCGGGGGGTGCCGTAGAGGTTGCCGGCAAATTCGGCCCACTCCAGAAACCCGCCCTCAGCCACCTGGCCTTCAAAGGCGTCGCGCGACAAAAAGAAGTAGTGCTGGCCATCCAGCTCACCGGCGCGGGGGGCGCGGGTGGTAGCTGAGATCGATAGCCAGATCTCCGGATGAAGTAGCAGCAGCCTCTGCACCAAGGTGCCCTTGCCGACTCCACTTGGGCCGGTGATCAAGGTGAGACGGCCGGGCAAGGCGCTCATGGCGGGCGACAGCTCTGGCCTGCAGAGTAGAAGCCACCCTCCCGCCTGCAGGCATTGGACGTCACGACCCTGCGGGCGGTGCTGGCCGAATGGCGGCCGCTACTGCTGCCAAGTCGCTTCGAGAAGGCCCAACAGGCCAGCCCCCAGGCCCTGCAGATCGGCCTGCGCAGCCTTAGCGGTAACCACTGGCTCGAGCTCAGCTGGCAGGCGGAAGCGGCTCGGCTGCACACAATCCCGCCGCCACCACGCCAAGGGGATGGCAGCACCCTGGCCCAGCAGCTGCAGCACGGCCTCAAGGGTCTGGCCCTCATAGAAATCCAGCAGCAGGGCTGGGAGCGGGTGGTGGAGCTCGGCTTCGCCAGGCGTCCCGGTGAGCCCGTGCTGCGCTGGCTGGTGGTGGAGCTGATGGGCCGCCACAGCAACCTGCTGCTGCTCGACGCCGACCGCCAGGTAGTGGCCCTGGCCCGCCAGGTGAAACCCCAGCAATCACGCCTGCGGCCAATCGGCACCGGCGACCCATACCAACCGCCCCCGCCCCTGGCGGGCGAGCCGCCACGGCTGGAAGAGAGCTTTGCAAGCTGGCAGCGCCGACTGCGCCTAGTGCCCCTGCCCCTGCAGCAGGCCCTGCGCGATGCCTACCAGGGCATTAGTCCGGCCTTAGTGCGCCAGCTACTGCCATGCGGCTGGGGCGAACTGGCCGTGGACAGCATCAGTCCGGAGCAATGGCAGCAGTTGTGGCAGGGCTGGCGGCAGTGGCTTGAAGCCGTGCAGCTGGGTCGATTCAGCTGGCAGCTCGAACCGGCCGGCTACCGCTGCTGGGGTGGATCCAGCGGCCATACCCCGGCCGCAAATCCCACCCTGGCAATCAATCAAGGCCTAGCCGCCTATTTCAGCGAGCAACTCGGCGCCCAGGTGCTTGCTCAGCAGCGCCAGCAGCTGCAGCACCGCTTGCAGGCCACAGTCGAGCGCGAAAGCCGCCAGGCCAGCGAGCAGCAAGCCCTGCTGGATGCGGTGCCTGAAGGGGAAGCTCTGCAGCGCCGCGCCGATGCCCTGCTCAGCCAGCTCCAGCCGAGCCGCCAGTGCATCGAAGAGGCCCAGAAGCTCTACAAAACCGCCCGCAAGCGGCGGCGCTCGGTGGCGGCGATCACCCCCAGGCTGGAGCTGCACAGGCAGCGGTTAGCAAGCCTCGAAGCCAGCCTCACCTACCTCGAGCAGGCCGACAGCCTCGAGCAGGTGAGCAGCCTGGCTGCCGAGCTCGAAGCCCTGCTGGCTGAGCGCGGCCAGCGCAAGAGCGCGGGGGGTCGCCAGAGCCGGCGGGCTGGGGCGATCGAGGGGGTGCCCCAGCCCCTGGAGCTGCACACACCTTCCGGCTTGCCCATCCAAATTGGCCGCAACCATCGCCAAAACGAATGGATCGCCTTTCGCCAAGCGCGCCGCGGCGATCTCTGGTTCCACGCCCAGGAGCTGGCCGGCAGCCATGTGGTGCTGAAAAGCTCGGAGCGACTGGCCAGCGATGCGGATCTGCAGGCCGCAGCCGATCTGGCCGCCCACTACAGCAGGGGCCGGGGCAACCGGCGGGTGCCGGTGGTGATGGTGCCCACCGAGGAGTTGCAACGCATTCCTGGTGCAGCGCCCGGTACCGTGCGCCATCGTGGCGGCTCCGTGCTGTGGGGAGAACCTCAGCGGGCTCTTAGCTTGCTGACGGAGCAGAAACGATGAGCGCCGAACCCGAAATCTCAGCCAACCGCCTCGCCGCGCCCGAAACGGGGCCTGGAGAATTTCCAGCCGAAGTGGAGATGAGCCTGGTGGACCATCTCGAGGAGCTACGCCGCCGCGTGCTGCGCAGCCTGCTGGCGGTGGTGGTGGCGGCAGCAGCCTGCCTCGTCGCCGTTAAACCATTGGTGCGGCTGCTGGAAGTGCCAGCGGAGGGCATCCGCTTTCTGCAGCTGGCCCCGGGCGAATTTTTGTTTGTGTCGTTCAAAGTGGCGGGCTACGCCGGGCTCACCTTGGCCCTGCCCTACGTGCTCTACGAGGGTCTGGGATTCGTGCTGCCCGGTCTTACCCGGCGGGAGCGGCGGCTGGTGGCCCCTGCGGTAGCTGGCTCGGCGGTGCTGTTTGCGGCGGGACTGGCCTTCGCCTGGTGGGCGCTGGTGCCCGCAGCCCTGCGCTTCCTGGTGAGCTACGGCGCCGATGTGGTCGAACCGAGCTGGTCGATCGAGCGCTACCTCGACTTCGTGCTGCTGCTGATGGTGGCCACCGCGCTGGCATTTCAACTGCCGGTTCTGCAGTTGTTGCTCGGCGCCCTTGGCCTGGTTAAGGCCAAGCCCATGCTGGCGAGTTGGCGCTGGGTGGTGTTGGCAAGTGCCCTGGCGGGGGCCGTGTTGACCCCCTCCACCGACCCCGTAACGATGCTGCTGCTCTCCGGGGCGATCACGGCCCTCTACCTAATCGGCGTTGGCTTGGTGGCCTGCACCGAACGGCTGCGGCCCGCCTAGAGCAAAAATTCGCTGGCCCGGCCGGCCGGGATCTCCAAGGCCAGACCCATCGCCTTTCCCTGCCTCGGCTTATCGGAGGTGGTGCCCAGCCAGCTGCGCACCTGCTCGGCCACGCCTAGGCCGTTCAGCAAACCCACCAGTTCCTCGAGCTTGCTGCGGTAGCCCTCCTCCGTGAGCGGAAAGGATTGCTGCTCTAAGTAGGCCCACATCACCTGTAGATAGAGCCGGCCGCGACGCTGCACCAGCTGCAGGTCGTAGGAAACCTGCCAACGGGTTTGCAGCAGATCCCAAACCTCTTGCGCAGACAGGGGCGCACCTGGCTCAGGGGCTGGGGGGAGGGCACTGGAGGGCAGGGACACGCCCGAGCTCACGCGACGGATTGCACAACAGCATGTTGCAGGCCCAGCGGCAGGCCGGCTGCACCGCCCCGGAGCCGCACATGCAAGGTTCATAATGGGCGCCTCATTGTCCAGGCGCGTCTTCATGACCCAGATGCCAGCGAGCGCTTCAAATAGCGCCTCCAACGGTGATGTGCCCGGCATGGGCCGCCGGCAGTTCATGAACCTGCTGACCTTCGGGTCTGTGACCGGTGTGGCCCTGGGAGCCCTCTATCCAGTGGCTCGTTATTTCATCCCCCCCAAGGCGGCGGGCGGCGGCGGCGGCACCACCGCCAAAGATGAGCTTGGCAATAGCGTCACCGCCAGCGGCTGGCTCAGCAGCCACAAGGAGGGCGATCGCAGCCTGGTGCAGGGCCTCAAGGGAGATCCCACCTACTTGCTCGTTGAGGGCAATGACGCCATCGGCAGCTACGGCATCAACGCCATCTGCACCCACCTGGGCTGCGTAGTGCCCTGGAACAGCGGCGCCAATAAGTTCATGTGCCCCTGCCACGGCTCCCAGTACGACGCCACCGGCAAAGTGGTGCGCGGTCCAGCGCCCCTCTCCTTGGCCCTGGCTCACGTCTCTGTAGACAACGACAACGTCTTTCTTAGCCAGTGGAGCGAAACCGACTTCCGCACCGGCGACAAGCCCTGGTGGGCCTGATTACCCCGATCCAGCTTTTCTTCTCCCTGTCTGTCGCCTGATCTCGTGATGCGTCGTTCCCTTTCCCTGCTGCTCGGCTCCCTAATCGCCTTCGCCGTGCTTTTGACCGGCGCCAGCCCCAGCTGGGCCTATCCCTTCTGGGCCCAGCAGAACTACGCCAGCCCCCGGGAGGCCACCGGCAAAATCGTTTGCGCCAACTGCCACCTGGCCAAAAAGGCCACCCGGGTGGAAGTGCCCCAGGCCATTTTCCCTGACACGGTGTTTAAGGCCGTGGTGGAAATCCCCTACGACGCCAGCGTTCAGCAGGTGGCTGGTGATGGCAGCCGCGCCGGTCTCAACGTCGGCGCCGTGGTGATGCTTCCAGATGGCTTCACCCTTGCCCCGCAAGACCGTCTCAGCGAGGAGCTGAAGGAGGAAACTGCCGGCATCTACTACACCCAGTATTCCGACGACCAACCCAACATTCTGTTGGTGGGCCCGATCTCCGGTGATGAGCACCAAGAGATCGTTTTCCCGATTCTCTCTCCTGATCCCGCCACCGACAGCAGCATCCACTTCGGCAAATACCAGCTGCATGTGGGCGGCAACCGTGGCCGCGGCCAGGTGTATCCCACCGGCGAGAAGAGCAACAACGGCGTGTTCAACGCCCCCGTAACTGGGACGGTGTCAGCAATCACTGCCGGTGATAACGGCGCTTCCCTGGTGGAGATCACCGCCGCAGATGGCACTACAGCCACCGAAACCGTGCCGGCTGGCCCCACTGTCTTGGCGGCTGTTGGTGATGCAGTAGTTGCCGGTTCACCGATCACCAACGACCCCAACGTGGGTGGCTTCGGCCAGATTGATGCCGAGGTGGTGCTGCAAAACCCTGTGCGCATCTACGGTTTGCTGGCTTTCTTTGCCGCAATCGCCCTGGCCCAGATCCTGCTGGTGCTCAAGAAGCGCCAGGTTGAAAAGGTTCAGGCTGCTGAAGGCTTGATCTGAGCAGCGTGCTTGCCACCTTCACCTCCCCGGGGCCCCTGGTTTTCCAGCTGGGCCCCTTTGCCTTGCGCTGGTACGGCCTGCTCATCGCCGTGGCCGTCTTGCTGGGTCTCAGCCTGGCCACCCGGCTCGGCCGGGCTCGAGGCATTGAGCCCTCCCTGATTGCCGATCTCCTGCCCCTGATGGTGCTTGGGGCCGTGATCGGGGCCCGCATCTACTACGTCGCCCTCGAGTGGCGCCAGTATTCCGGCAACTGGCTAGAAGCGATCGCGATTTGGCGTGGAGGCATCGCCATCCACGGCGCCCTGCTGGGCGGCGCCCTGGCCACGATGCTGTTCTGCCGCTGGCGCCGGCAGCCCTTCTGGCAGCTGCTCGATGTGCTGATGCCCGCCGTGGCCCTTGGCCAGGCGATTGGCCGCTGGGGAAATTTCTTTAATTCCGAGGCCTTCGGCTTGCCTACGGATCTCCCTTGGAAACTGCAGATCCCCGCCGCCAGCCGCCCAGCCGAATTTCTTGAGCAGCTCTACTTTCATCCCACCTTCCTCTACGAATCCCTTTGGAATCTGGGGGTGTGTGCCCTACTGCTGGGGCTATTTCGGGCCGCCAGTCGCGGCCGTATTCAGCTGCTGCCTGGAGCACTCAGCTGCGTATATCTGATGGCCTACAGCAGCGGGCGGGTGTGGATTGAAGGGCTACGCCTCGACCCCCTCTGCCTGCTCTCCGAGCCGCCCTTCTGTGATGGCGGTCTGCGCATGGCCCAACTGGTCAGCCTGCTGTTGATTGCCCTTGGCGGCCTGGGCCTCTGGTGGCTCTACCGCCGCCACCGCCCCCTGCCCGACCCCAGTGGAGTAGCCACTTGAATAACAAGCCTGTCTGGATAGTTGGTGCCGGGCCCGGCGCACCCGACCTGCTCACCCTGCGCGCCGCCCGCCTGCTGGAGCAGGCGGAGGTTTTGGTGTGGACCGACTCCCTAATCAATCCCCAGATCGCAGCCCTGGCACCCGAGTGCTGTGAGCAGGTGCGCACCAGCACCCTCACGCTGGAGCAGGTGATGGAGGTGGTGCTGGATCGGGCCCGGGCCGGCAAAACCGTGGTGCGGCTCCACGATGGGGATCCCTGCCTCTATGGCGCCATCGCCGAGCAAATTTGCCGACTGGCCGATGCAGGTATCGGCGTGGAGGTGGTGCCCGGCTTGAGTGCTTACCAGGCCACCGCATCGGCCCTGCAGAGCGAGCTCACCATCCCTGGCCTGGTGCAGACGATCGTGCTGAGCCGCGCTGGCGGACGCACCGGCGTGCCGGAGCGGGAGGCCCTGGAGCGGCTTGCAGCCCTGCGCGCTTCCCTTTGCCTCTACCTCAGTGCTCGCCATGTGGAAGAGGTGCAAACCGAGCTGCTGCGCCACTACCCCGCCGACACTCCCGTAGCCATTGGCTACCGGGTGAGCTGGCCTGATGAGTGGATCAAGGTGGTTCCCCTGGCCGAGATGGCCCGGGTGAGCCAGGAACGGCAGTTGATCCGCACCACCCTCTACGTGGTGAGCCCGGCGCTGGCGGCGCCGGCGGAGGCCCGTTCTCGCCTCTACTCAGCAAGCCACAATCACCTATTCCGCGGCGGCGCTAGCTGAAAAAGGCATCAGCCCGTCTCGCCATAAAGCTCCCGGGCCAAGCGCTGCCGATCGAAGCCACAGCCCAGGCGCTCGACGATCGCCTCCAGGTCCCGGGCGGCATTACCCAAGCAGCAGGTGCCCCCAGGGGAAGGGGTGACGTTGAAGACAAGGCCGGGCCGGGCCGCGATGCTGGCCTCACCGAGCATCAGCTTGCGGTTGGCCTTATCGATCAGCTGGGGGCGCACGCCGCCATAGCCCTCAGCGAAGCTGAGATCCTCGAGGCGCATGTCGGGCACGATCTTGCGAGCATCTGCCAAAAACAAGCGCCGCCGCAGCCAGGGCACCTCGAATAGCAAGTTTTTGAAGATGTAATTGCGGATATCGGCGATGCGAAAGAGCTGCCAGAACACGGCCAGCACGGCCCAATCGAGCCGGAGCACCTTCAGAAACTCCCAGAACGAAGCGGGCTTGTAGCGCTCCAGCAGCGGCAGCAGCAGGGCGGTGGGGCCAAAGCGGGTTTTGCCAGGGGCGCGCACGTCCGGGTCGCCGTGGATGGCGGCAAAGGGCAGCTTGTCGTTCTGCACGGTGTAAACCTTGCCCCGGAGCAAATCCGGCGTGAAGTAGAAGCTGCCGGCCACCGGCAGGCAGGAATACTCCAGTCCGTAGCCCATGCGCTGGGCCATCAGCAGGCTGTGGGCTCCGGCATTCACCACCACGTGCCGAGCCCACACCGAGCGGGGATCCTCCCCGGCGGCGCTGGAGCAGCCTGGGGTGGGGGCCAGTTCCACCCGGTAGCCATCGCCCTCCGGCGTAATCGCGACCACGCTGGTGCCTAGCTGCACCGTGAGCTGGCGCTCACTGCCGGCCACGCCCTTCTTGGCCTGGGCCACGAACGAGGCGGAGAGCTCCTCGTAATCCACGGCGGTGTATGTGCGGCGGATGCCGATCGCCACCAGCTCCTCCGGGCGCAACTCCCCCTGCACCAGTCCCACCTGGGGCTCCCACTCGGCGATCTGCGGCTTCTCGAGCAGCTCCATCGCCGGAAAGTGGGGTGAAAAGCGCTCAAAGCGCTCCCGCAGGAAGGTGCACTCTCGCTCGCCCACACCCAGCACCATTTTGGGAGTGCGAAAAACGCAGCGCTCGCGGCTGGCTGGATCAAGCAGCTCGGCGTAGTTCACGATCATCTCGGCGGTGCGCTTCACCCGCACCGCCTTCTCGAGCGTGTAGTTGGTCTCAATGTCGCCGCAGTGGATCGTCTGGCTGTTGTTGGTGGCCTTGGAGTTCACCCGAGCTAGGGCGTCGTAGCGCTCCACCAGCAGGATGCGGCCCAAATCGGTGTAGCGGGCCAGCTCAAACAGCAGGGCCGTGCCGCACACCCCGCCTCCAACGATCAACACATCTAAAGATGCTGGCTTGGGATCCGCTGCTTCGGGGTTGGCGCTCACGCAATGCGACTGGCTCTTAGCCCATGGTGACCGATCGACTGCCTGTGGTGTTTTAAGCTCTGGGGGTGCGGGCGATTAGCACAGCGGTAGCGCACTTCCTTCACACGGAAGGGGTCACTGGTTCGAATCCAGTATCGCCCATTTCAATGGCTGGACTGCATCAAATTTGCCTGCAGAATGTCTATATCTGCTGAGCTTGCTGTTCTGGTGTCGGATTCCCCCAACCCCGAGGCCTTATCCGCCCTGCGCTGCATCGGTCAGACGCTGCGCCAGGGCCGGGAGGGCCAAGGCCTCGAACTGGCCGTGCTGGCAGCCCGCCTAAACATGGGAACCGAACAACTTCAGGCCCTGGAGGAAGCAGACGCCAGTCGCTTGCCGGAACCGGTGTTTGTGATCGCCCAGGCCCGCAGAATCGCCAGCAGCCTGGCCATCAATATCGATGGCCCCCTGCAAACCCTGCGCGATAGCGGCCAGTTTCAGACCAAGCCGATCAAGGTGGCCGAACTGACCCAGCGCGCCCCAACCAAACCGGCACAAACCAGCGGCCGACTGGCCATCACAGCAGCAATCCTGGTCGCCCTCAGCGCCGCCGGCGCCGCGGGCTGGCAGCAGTGGCAGCGTCACCAGGCCCGCCCAACCGAGCCGCAAGCCCAGCCCCAGCTGCTGACTGAGATTCCCCCAGTAGTTAGAGACAGAGAAAGCGGCAGCGACAGCCTCGAGCCCGATCAGCTGCAACTGACGAGCAGCCAGCCCAGCTGGCTCGAAATAAAAACAAAAACCGGCACCACTCTGTTCCGTGGCACCTTCACAGGTGAGCGGCGCTTCCCCCTTGGCCAAGGGCTAGAGGTGCTGGCCGGGCGTCCCGATCTAGTGCGCACTCAAATAGGTGGCGGTGCTGCCCAACCAATGGGAGCCATTGATCAGGTGCGTTGGCGCAGCTTCAAGGCTCCGGCACCCTGAGACCAAGGCCGCAGGATTCCTGCACCACTTCGGCGCAAGAGCGCAGGCTCCAGCGCTCCAGGCTGAGATCCGGAGCTTGCTCGCCGGGGGCGGCCGCGAGGGGCTCCAGGTCAACACAAACCGCGTTTTGCCTTGATGTCACCTGCAGGGTCGCAATCACCGCAGCGGGCCGGCGATCTAGGGCCGCCGCCAGGCGCAACAGCAAGGCCATCGACGTAACGATGCTGCGCTGGTCGCGGTCTTCGATCAGCTGCCACGACTCATGGCGCTTCTTCGGCAGGCTGCGGCGGTGATAGCGGCCAATGGCCGCCACCATCAGGTGCTCGGATTCGGAGTAGCCCAGCAGCTCGCCGTGGCGGATCAAATACCAGCTGTGCTTGTGATAAGCGGAGATATTGATGCTCTTGCCACAGGTGTGCAACTGGGCGGCGGCCCAGAGCAGCTCCCGGCCCGGGCCCTCGTCATGGTGCAGCAGCCCCCGCGACTGGTCGTAGAGGCTGAGGGCATGGGCGGCCACCCGATCGGCCCGGGCCCGATCGACACCAAAGCACTGGGCCAGGTGCAGCACGGTGCGCTGGCGAATAGTGCTCTGGAAGGCGAAGCGATCTCCCAGCAGGCCGTTGCGCAGCATCCAGTCCACGATCAGGCCCTCCCGCAGGGCCCGATCGCAAACCACCAGCTCCCGCACGCCCAGCATCGCCATCGCCGTCTGCAAAATCAGGGCGCCGGGCACGATAATTTCGGCCCGGCGATCATTGATGGCGGGCAAGGCGCGGCGCTGCTCCGGCGTCATCGCCAGGAGCCGGGCAGTGAGCTGGTCGATGCGCTCGCGGCTGAGCCGATAGCCCTGCAGCTTCAGCGGCGGCTTGGGATCTTCAGCAGCCGCCAGGGCAGCTAGGGCCATGGCCGTGCCGCTAGTGCCCACCATCAGCGGCTGTTCGTCCCGCCGCAGCGCCGCCTTCACCTCAGCTACCGCAGGGTCGAGGGCACCCTGGATGTATGCCTGCAGGAAGGTGCGACGTTCAACCGGGAGGGGGTCCTGCTGACAAAACTCCCGCTGCAGGCGCACCGCGCCGATGCGGGTGCTGCTGAAGGAGCGGCCGTCGCGGCCATCGGCCAGCACCAATTCGGTGGAACCGCCACCGATATCAATGATCAAGTGGGGCTGGTCGCCGAAAGCCATGCCCGAAAGCACACCCAGATAGATCAGCCGGGCCTCCTCGGGCCCGCTTACCAGATCCACCTCCAGGCCCAGTTGCTCCTGCAGCGCCACCAAAAAATCCCGGCCGTTGGGGGCCTCTCGCACGGCGCTGGTGGCCGCCGTGACGATCTGCTCCACCCCATGGCTAAGGGCCAGATCGCGATCGTGGCGCAGGGTGCGGAAAGCTCGCTCGATCGCCTCGGCACTGAGGTCACCGCTATGGGGATCCCTTTCGCCGAGCCGGGTGGTGGCCTTCTCAGCCAGCACCACGCTGAAGCTGCTCAGCTCCGGATCCACCTCTGCCACCAGCAGGTGAATCGAGTTGGTGCCGATGTCGATCGCCGCCACCCGACGGCGACCGGCCTGCTGAAGGTTGGGGGCCTGAACCATCGAGCTCGGCAACTGCCGCAGGGGCGTTACTTTGCCACCCACTGCCCATCCCACCGGCACACCTAGGGTGCGGCACGACGAAAAGGGGGCATGGCCAACTCGACGCGCGGCACCCGTCTAGGCGCCTGGCTGGAGCTCGTGCGCTGGCACAAGCCAAGTGGCCGCCTGATCCTGCTGATTCCAGCTGGCTGGAGCCTCTGGCTCACCCCAAACGCCCCGCCGGCGCCGCTGTTGGTGGGATTGATCGTGCTGGGAGGACTGGCGGTGAGCGCGGCCGGCTGCATCGCCAACGACCTCTGGGACCGCCGCATCGACCCCTTAGTGGAGCGCACCCGCAGCCGTCCCCTAGCCGATGGCCGCGTTGGCGTTGGCGAGGCGATAGGCCTGCTGCTGCTCAGCCTGCTAGTCGCCTTGGCGGTGCTGCTGGTGCTGATGTGGGGGTTCCCCGCCGCCAGCCGCAACCTCTGCCTGCTGCTAGCAATCGCGGCCCTGCCGCCAGTACTGCTTTACCCCTCGGCTAAACGCTGGTTTGGTTACCCCCAACTGGTGCTAGCCCTCTGCTGGGGCTTTGCGGTGCTGATCCCCTGGGCCGCTGCCACCGGCTCCCTGGCCGGCGGCTGGCCCCTGGCCCTGGTGTGGCTGGCCACCTTGCTTTGGACCTTCGGCTTCGACACGGTGTACGCCATGGCCGACCGGGATGACGACCGGGCCATCGGCGTGCGCAGCAGTGCCCTCAGCCTGGGCAGCCGGGCCCCCCTGGCGGTGGCGATCAGCTACGCCCTCGCCGCCCTGGCCCTGGGCCTAGCCGCCGGCCTGCAGGGCTGCGGCTGGATCAGCTGGCCCTTGGGTCTGCTGGCAGCAGCCGGCATGCAGCGCGAAGCCGCCCTGCTGCGCCGCCCCAACCTGCCCCGCTCCGCCTACGGCCGCCACTTCAGCCGCCAGGTACAGCTGGGAGGGCTGCTGCTGCTTGCCCTGGTGCTGGGGCAGCTGCCATGAGCCAGGTCACACGTCAGCCCTCACCGCTGCGGCCCGGGGATCGGGTGCAGCTAGTGGCGGCAAGCTCGGCCCTGCTGGGCGAAGACGCCTTGGCGCGTCTGGAGGAGGGCATCGCCGTGCTCGAGAGCTGGGGGCTGGAGGTGGAGCGCACGCCGCTGCACGGGCGCCAGTGGGGCTATCTGGCCGGTCAAGACCAGCAGCGCCGCGGCGACCTGGAAGCGGCTGCCAGGCGGGGTGCCGAACTGCTGGCCTGTGTGCGGGGTGGCTGGGGTGCGGCCCGGTTGCTGGAAGCCCCCCTGGCCCTGCCAGCTCGCTGGCTGCTTGGTTTCTCCGACGTCACCTCCCTGCTCTGGGCCCAAGTAGCCCAGGGGCAGGGAGGAGCCATCCACGGGCCGCTGCTCACCACCCTGGCCGCCGAACCCGCCTGGAGCCAGGAGCGGCTGCGGTGCCTGTTGTTTGGTGAACCCCTGGGCGACCTTCAGGGCGAGGGCTGGTGTGGCGGCAGCGCCGCAGGCCCCCTGCTGGCCGCCAACCTCACCGTGGCCACCCACCTGCTGGGTACCCCCTATCTGCCGGATTTGCGCGGCGCCATCTTGGTGCTCGAAGACGTGGGCGAAGCGCCTTACCGAATCGAGCGCATGCTCACCCACTGGCGGCTGAGCGGTGGGCTGCAGCAGCTGGCCGGCATCGGCCTGGGGCAGTTCACTGACTGCGATGACAGCACGGACGAGGCAGATCGGTTCAGCCTCGAGCAGGTGCTACGCGAGCGCACAAGCGATCTCGGCATCCCGGTGGTGAGCAACTTGCCCGTGGGTCATGGGGCCGGCAATGCGGCCCTACCCCTAGGTGCCTGGGCCGAGCTCGCTGGCAGCAGCGGCCAGCTGCGGATCAGCAGCGCGAAGCAAGCACCGCCGCTGCCACGGTGAGATCGAAGGGGGTGGTGAGCTTGATGTTGGAGGCAGGCGCCTCCAACACCTGCACCGCCAAACCCAGCCGCTCAAACAGGGCCGCATCGTCGGTGACGCTCCAGCCCTGCTCCGTGGCGGTTGCATGGGCAGCCCGCAGCTGCTGCACGGGAAAGCCCTGGGGAGTTTGGGCGGCCCACAACCAGCTGCGATCTGGGGTGGCCGTGATGGTGCCAGCTCCATCCACCTGCTTGATCGTGTCGGTTACGGGGGTGGCGGCGATCACGGCTGCGCCTTGCTGGACCGCAGCGGCACAGCGGGCCAGCAGCTCCGGCTCGACAAGACAGCGAGCCCCGTCGTGGATCAGCACCCCAGCAGCAGCTGCCGGCAGGGCCGCCAGCCCCCGGCTCACCGACTCCTGACGAGTGTCACCACCCTCAATCCACTGCACCGGCCGGTCTGGCTGAGCTTCAGCCACAAGCGCCGCGATCGCGCCGGCATCAACGGGCTGACCCACGATGCCGATCCAGCTGATGGCGGGGCAGGCGAGGGCCGCATCGAGGGTCCAGGCCAGCACCGACCGCCCCGCCACTGGCAACAGCAGCTTGTTGCCAGTGGCCCCCATGCGGCGGCCGCTGCCGGCTGCGGCGATCAGCAAATGCACAAGCGACTCCCGCGAGACGGGTCAATCCGAATCTGATCCATACAATCAGGCCGCCGAACCTGTGTCGTCTGCGATGCGCGCCCTGTTTCTGATTCCGGGCGGCAGCAGCCAGCAGCTGCAGAGTTTTGCCGCCGTTGCCGCCGTTGCCGACCAACTCCATGCCGACGTCCAGGTGGTCTGTCCGTTAGCGGCGGTGCCCCTTTGGTCCCTGCATCCCGCCGTGGAAAGGGCCATGCCCTTCAGCTACGAGCAGGCAACCCTGGCCGATTGGGCCAACTTGATGGGTTCGGTGCGGGAGCCTGATTTTCAGGTGAGCCTCAACCTGGCGCCCAGCCGCCAGATGGATCTAATGCTGTCGATGAGCCACATCCCCACCCGGGTGGCCAGCGGTGGCTTCTCCGCCACCGAGCGGATCACCCCCATCGAGGGCGGCTGGGCCAACCAGGCCTTTGAGGCCTTCCTGAAGCCCATAGGGGTGCGGCTCGATGCTGAGTCATTCCGGTTGGCGATCGCCCCTGCCGACCTGGAGGCCGCCAGCGCGGCCCTACCCAGTGGCGATGGCCCGGCCCTGCTGCTGGCCCCCTCCGCTGCTGGCGGCGACTGGCCAGCCCAGCAATGGCAAGACCTACCCGCCAAGATCCGCAGCAAGCTGCCCAACCTGCGGACCTTGGCGAGCACTCGGGCTGGAGATATGCGTAAGCGCGCCGCCCAGATCGCCAGTGCCGATGTGGTGCTAGCCAGCGACCCCGTAAGCATCGAATTGGCCCTACTGCTCGGCCTACCGCTGGTGGCCCTGGGCCGGAATGCCGCCAGTCTGCCCAGCCGTGCTGGGGTGCAGGGCCTCGGCAGCGCCGCCAACCTCAGCCAACTGGGCGACGCCGAGGTGCTCGCCGCCCTGGGACTGGGATAATTGGAGTTCGGGGGATAGTCAGGCCATACGATCAGCGCCACAAACCCCAGTGCCGCGATGTCCAGTGCCGTGATGTCCAGCCCAGCCCCCCTGGCCGGCCAAGTGGCCCTGGTTACCGGTGCCAGCAGGGGTATCGGTCGCGCCATCGCCCTTGAACTGGCAGCGGCTGGCGCCCAAGTCGTGGTGAATTACGCCAGCTCCCCGGATGCCGCCGAAGCGGTCGTTGCTGAGATCACTGCTGCCGGGGGCGAAGCCTGGAGCCATCGGGCCGATGTAGCCGATGAAGAGCAGGTCGACGCCATGGTCAAAGCGGTGCTTGATAAGGGCGGCCGGCTCGACGTGTTGGTCAACAACGCCGGCATCACCCGCGACGGCCTGCTGATGCGGATGAAAACCGCCGACTGGCAGAGCGTGATCAACCTCAATCTCACCGGCGTGTTCCTATGCACCCGCGCTGTGAGCCGGGCCATGCTCAAGGCCCGCAGCGGCCGCATCATCAACATCACCTCAGTGGTGGCCCTGATGGGCAATCCAGGCCAGGCCAACTACAGCGCCGCCAAGGCCGGGGTGATCGGCCTCACCCGCAGCAATGCGGCCGAATTTGCAGCCCGGGGGGTCACCGTCAATGCCGTTGCCCCGGGCTTCATTGAGAGCGACATGACCGCCGAATTAGACAAGACACCAATCCTGGCTGCCATTCCCCTGGGAAGGATGGGAAGCGCCGCCGAGGTGGCCGGTGCAGTGCGCTTTCTAGCCGCCGACCCGGCTGCCGCCTACATCACCGGCCAGGTGCTGCAGGTGGATGGCGGCATGGTGATGCGTTAAGAGCTTGTGAGCGGCTGAGCCAACTCTTCGCGCAGTCGGCGAATCCGCTGCAGCAGGCGCAGGCGGCGACTGCGGGCGGTGATTGTCAAGAACAGCCTCACCGGCACATAAACCAAGGCCATCAACACCCCGGCCGCCGCCACGAGCACAAACACCATGGCGTTAGCAGGGGAGCCCGGATCCAGCGAAATAGCTTGGTCCGCGCTCTCCAGTGCTGTTTGCAGCAAGTCCTCCATTGCTGAACCCTATCGAGCCTGGAGCGAATCAGTAGCCCAGAGAAGCAGCTTGATTCGGCTTTCCCCACCCCGCTCCGTTGGCCTGGCGGTGGTCCGCTGTGGGACCCTGGCACCACTGAGTGTCCACCGTTTTCATGGCCAAGCTGATCAGCTTTTCGGATGCCTCCCGTAGTGCCCTCGAACGGGGTGTAAATGCCCTGGCCAATGCGGTGAAGGTCACCATTGGGCCCCGCGGCCGCAACGTGGTGCTGGAAAAGAAATTCGGCGCGCCCGAGATCGTTAATGACGGCGTCACCATCGCCCGGGAGATCGAACTTGAAGATCCCTTCGAAAACGTTGGCGCCAAGCTGATGCAGCAGGTGGCCAGCAAGACCAAGGACACCGCCGGCGACGGCACCACCACTGCCACCCTGCTTGCCCAGGCACTGGTCCGCGAAGGCCTCAGAAACGTGGCTGCCGGCGCCAGCCCGATCGGGTTACGCCGCGGCATGGAAAAGGCCACAGCCCAGATCGTGGCGGGCATCGCCGAGAGGGCCCAGCCCGTCGCCGGTGAAGCGATTCGCCAGGTAGCCGAGGTGAGCTCCGGCAACGACGAAGAGATCGGCCGGATGATCGCCGAAGCCATGGACAAGGTGAGCGCTGACGGCGTCATCACCGTTGAGGAGTCCACCTCCTTGGCCACCGAACTGGAGATCACCGAGGGCATGGCCTTCGACCGGGGCTACAGCTCCCCCTACTTCGTCACCGACCAGGAAAGGCGCGAATGCGTCTTTGAAAATGCCCTGATCCTGATCACCGACCGCAAAATCAGCACCATCACCGACCTGGTGCCCGTGCTGGAGGCGGTTTCCAAGGGCGGCAGGCCCCTGCTGATCCTGGCTGAAGAAGTGGAGGGCGAAGCTCTCGCCACCCTGGTGGTCAACAAAAATCGGGGCGTATTGCAGGTTGCAGCAGTGCGGGCCCCTGGCTTCGGGGATCGCCGCAAGGCCATGCTTGGCGACATCGCCGTCCTCACTGGCGCCACGGTCGTGAGCGAAGACCAGGCCATGACCCTGGACAAGACCGGCCTAGCCGAGCTGGGTCAGGCCCGCCGCATCACCATCACCAAGGACAGCACAACGATCGTGGCCAGCGGTGAGCACCAGACAGCGGTAGCTGATCGGGTGGCCGCGATCAAGCGCGAGCTCGACAACACCGACTCCGATTACGACCGCGAAAAACTGCAGGAGCGGATCGCCAAACTGGCCGGAGGGGTTGCCGTGATCAAGGTGGGTGCTCCCACCGAAACCGAACTCAAGAACCGCAAACTGCGCATCGAAGACGCCCTCAACGCCACCCGCGCTGCGGTGGAGGAGGGAATCATTGCTGGTGGCGGCTGCACCCTGTTGGAGCTGGCCGAAGGGCTGAGCAGCCTGGCGGCTAGCTGCCAGGGCGATGAGCGCACCGGCGTCGAGATCGTCAAGCGGGCCTTAGCCGAGCCCGTGCGCCAGATCGCCCACAACTCGGGCGCCGATGGCGCCGTGGTGGCAGCTGAGATCCTGCGGCTGGGCAAGGGCTACAACGCCCTAACCGGCGTCTACGAAGACCTCCTGGCCGCTGGCATTCTCGATGCGGCCAAGGTGGTGCGCCTAGCCCTTCAAGACGCGGTTTCGATCGCCTCCATGCTGATCACCACCGAGGTTGTGATCGCCGATAAGCCCGAACCCGAAGCAGCCCCAGCCGGCGGCGACATGGGAGGAATGGGCGGCATGGGAGGTATGGGCGGCATGGGCATGCCCGGGATGATGTGATCCCAGGCCGCTCAGCCGGCCAGCACATCCCGTACATAGGCAGCAACCTGCAAATCGACCCCGGTGATTGCCGTGCCCACAACCACGGCATCAGCGCCGAGGTCCAGGGCTTGGCGGGCCTGCTGGGGGCTTGATATGCCGCCCTCGCAGATCAGACTCACCTCGTTGGGTAATTGCTGCCGCAGCAGGGGCAATAGATCCCAGGCTGGTGGCTTCTGGCCTGAGGTTGACTCCGTATAGCCATAAAGGGTCGTGCCGACCCAGCTGCAACCCAGCTCGGCGGCACGCAGACCATTGGCAACGCTGTCCACATCCGCCATCAGCACAGCACCAAGCTCCCGCTGGGCGCGGGCGATCAGACCCTCTAAATTTTCACCCCCGGGGCGATAGCGCTCGGTGGCATCAAGCGCCACCACATCGGCACCAGCAGCCCAAACCGCACGAATCTCCTCCCACCCCGGGGTGATGTACACCGAGCTGTCTGGGTAGCTGCGCTTCCATAGGCCCACGATCAGGGCCGTTGGGCAGCGCTGACGAACAGCGCCGATATGCTCTGGGCTTTCCAGACGCACCCCAGAGGCGCCATTGCGCAAACTGGCATCAGCCATGGCGGCGATCACATCGGGATCGCGCATCGCAGATCCCTCGGGGGCCTGCACCGACACAATCAAACCGGAGGGTTTCACTCAGCTGGCCAGGGGAAGGTCAAAGCCATCGAGCTCTTCAGCATCCGGCAGCCAGGCCCGCAGGGAAGCGTGGGCGAAGGGCGCAGGAGCGGCATTGCTCGCTGCCGGAGCCAGAGCATCCTGCACAAGGGCCAGCACAGCCGGTTGCACAACTAGTTGCACAGTCGTTTGCAGAGTCGGTTGCACGCTCGGCTGAAGGTTGGTTTCCAGGCCAGCCTGGGAGCGCAGCCACTCAGCCGCCCCTACTCCCTGGCCGGCGCTCAGGGGGCCGGCGATCAGGGCTTCGAGGGCCGCTAGCCCCCGGCGGTGCGCCCACTGCTGCACCAGACGCTGGGCCATGGCCTGGTCCCGTTCTGCAACCGCAGCCAGCAAGCGGTCCCCTAGGTCGGGACGGTCGGACGGGGGGAATCTGGAGGGCTGCGTCACGAAAGGACTCGCTAGGTGAGCTTGCGATCCAAAAGCGGCCGAATCAGCAGGAACAACCCGGCGGCCAGCAAGGCGAGCACCCCTAGGCAGGTGGCGCTGTTGAGCTGGCCGTAGGGGGCCTCCAGCACCACTGCGGTGAGAGAGACCTGTCCCGCATAGGCGGCACGAATCGGTTCTATCGCGAAGGTAAGTGGATTAAGGGCCGCTAGCCAGCCCAGCCAGGCCGGCATGAACGACAAGGGAGCGAGAGCGGTGCTGGCAAACAGCAGGGGCAGGTTGGCCACAAAGATCACCGCAATCAGCTCAATGTGGCCTGGCAGCGCAAAAGCAAGCCCCAAACTCAAGGCCGTCACTGCAAAAACCAACAACAGCAAGGTGACCAATACCAGCAGCAACCCAGCGCCACCAGGCCAGCCGTAACCCAGCAAAGCGGCAGTGCCCATGATCGCCAGGCTCTGCACCAAGCTCAACGTGGTGATGTAGAGCACCGAGGCGAACACGATCGAGCTGCGCGAGCGCAGCGGCGCCACCAGCAACCGGTTTAGGAAGCCGAATTCGCGGTCAAACATCAACGGCAGGCCGGCGTTGAGGGCAGCACTGAAGGCCGTGAACACGATCACACCTGCGCCAAGGAAGCGGCCGTAGCTGATGCCGCCAGGCAGCAGGCCCGCGGGAGCCTTGGCAAACAGGGCCCCAAACAACACCAGCCAGATCAGGGGCTGCAGCACCCCCGCCACCAAGGTGGAAGGCCGGCGCTGCAGCTGTACGAACAAACGACGGGTGAGGGCCAGGGTTTCTTGACTGATCTCGGCCAAGGCGGAAGCCTCGGGTTGGGGTCCTGGAAGGGTTGTGGTCATCACATGCTCGCTTTGCGTTCAGCCTTGGGATCACGGCTGCCGGCCACCGCCAGCTCCGCGTCCATCAGGGTGCGGCCGGTGGCCTGGAGATAGACATCATCGAGGCTGGGGCGGCTCTGGGCGAGGGCGAAAACCGGCAGGTCGGCTGCCGCCAATTGGCGGCGCAGCTGCTCGACCACCCCGTCGTGCTCAATCACCAGATTCAGGGAGTAGCCCTGGGCCCGGTTCACCACCACCTGGCGTACCCCGGCGCAATCGTGCAGCAAGCTGCGCACCCGCTCAGCTTCCTCGGCATCACTGAATTCGCGCACCCTCAAGGTCACCCGATCGCCACCCAAGGCGGCCTTGAGCGCAGCAGGAGCGCCCTCGGCGATGACCTTGCCAGCCTCGATGATCGCCAGATGGTCAGCCAGGGCATCCACTTCCTCTAAGTAGTGGCTGCTAAGCAGCACGGTTGTGCCGGCATCGCGCAGCTGGCGCAACACGGACCAGATCGCAGCGCGACTCTCGATATCAAGGCCAACGGTGGGCTCATCGAGCACCAGCACCTGGGGGCTGTGCAGCAGGCCCGCGGCCAGATCGAGCCGGCGCCGCATCCCGCCCGAGTAGCTACCGCAACGCCGATCAATCCAGTCGGCCATGCCGAGTAGCTCGATCAGCTCGTCCATGCGCCGGTTTCGCGCAGCTGGAACCAGGTGATAAAGATCGCCCTGCAGCTGCAGCAGTTCGCGGCCGGTGAGGATCTTGTCGATTGCCACCTCCTGGGCCACGTAGCCCAACAAGCGACGCACCGCCCGGGGATCGGCCAGGGCATCAATGCCACCTACCCGCACGCTGCCGCTGTCAGGGGCCAGCAGGGTGCAAAGGATGCGCAAGGCGGTCGTCTTACCGGCACCGTTAGGGCCAAGCAGGCCATAGAGGCTGCCGGCCGGCACTTGCAGGGAAAGGTTGTCGAGGGCAACGACGGCAGTTGCCGCCTTCTTGCCCCCGTAGCGCTTGCAGAGCTGCTGCAGTTCGATCACCGACTCAAGCTGCTCCAATCAGCCGACCAATGTAGGCAAGGCAGCAAAGGGGACGTTGAACAGTTGGGGGCCCAGCAGGGCTGCCTGCGGTAGGCGGGCCAACAAAAGCAACGCACAGATGCCGAATAAATAGAAAATCGACCAGCGGAACATGGCCTTGGCCCGTTGGGGTTCGTCGGGCTGGCTGCGTAGCTGGGAGCTCAACTGCAGCAGGCGGGCGTTGAAAGGCAGCACCATCAAGCCATAGAGCAAGCCACCGGTGGGCAGTGCCACGATGCCAAGCAGGCTCAAGCCAACGGTGGCCCAGGCGTAGTGGCTGATGGCCCGAGTGGTGACCGTCACTCCCTTGACCACCGGCAGCATCGGGATGCCCACGGAGCGGTAATCGTCCTTGAGCAGCAGGGCAAGGGCCCAGAAGTGGGCTGGCGTCCACAACATCACCAGGGCAAACAACCACCAGGAAGCCCAGCCAAGGGAGCCGGTGGCAGCGGCAGCTCCCACCAAGGGCGGAATAGCCCCGGCCACCCCGCCAACCACGATGTTCTGACTGGTGCGCGGCTTGAGCAGGGCTGTGTAGAGCAGCACGTAGCTGCAGAGGCCCAGCAAGGAGAGGCTGGCAGCCAGAGGATTAACGCCAATAACCAGCACCACCACCGACAGGATCGTGAGGCCAATGGCTAGGGCAAAGGCCTGGCGCTGGGCCAGGCGACCAGAGGGAAGGGCCCGGCGGCTGGTGCGCTGCATGCGGCCATCGAGATCCTGTTCCCAAAGGCAATTGAGCACACCAGCTGCAGCCGAAGCCAGGCTGCCCCCCACCAGGGTGCAGATGATCGTGCTGGTAGAGGGTGCCTCGCCAGAGCTCAGTGCCATGCCACCTAGGGTGGTAGCGAGCAGCAGCGGTATGAGGCGGGGCTTGGCAACTTCAAGCCAAGCCGGCAATTTCACCGAGGGGCGTATCGCCGGGGCAACGGCGATTGGAGCTGTGATCGTTGCACTAACCATGAGCCACCTCGGAAGACATTGGAGACATGGGCAAGGTCTGGCCTGAGTTGCCAAGGGAGCGGGCAAGCACCGCTGCGAGTAAACCGACCAGCAGGGCTGCCAGCAGTTGGTGAGCGATCGTTACCAGCGGCGCCTGCAGCTGGAGCTTCAAGGTCCAAATGCCCAGGCTCACCTGGGCCAGGACCAAAACGGCCGCTCCCTGGGCGAGGCCGGGCAGCTGCCCCTGACCTGGGGGCAAAAGCAGGGCTGCTGCTGCTAATGCCAACACGGCAAGAGCTGCTGGCATGGCGAGCTGGCGGTGAGCAAGCAGCCAGCGGCAGCCATTGCCAGCACTAAAACACTGATCTGCCGCCCATTGGCTGGCCATGGTTCCACCCAGCAGGCACTGGGCGAACACCAGCACCAGGGCCAAGCTCGCCAGCAGCTGCCACCAAAGCGGAGGGCTGATCGAGGCCCTATTGGCCATGGCCAGGCGTTGGTAGAGGCCGCTTGTGAGGGCAACAAGCAGCAAGGCCGTGGCGAGATGGGCCGTAACTAAGGGAGCCGCCAGAAGCTGGGTGACGGTGAGAGCCCCCAGGGCGCCTTGAACCAGCACCAGAAAGAGCCCTCCGGTAGCCAGCCAGGGCAACCAGGCGGGCAGGCGCCGCCGCCAGAAAAAACTCGCTGCCGCAAGCACCAGCAGGGCCACTCCCACAACGAAAGCGTCAAGGCGGTGAAACCACTCCAAAAAAACCTGCAGGTTCATCTGACGACCTGGCAGGAGTCGGCCGTAGCAAAGGGGCCAGTCAGGGCAGGCCAGGCCCGCCTCCATCACCCTGGTGGCACCGCCGATGCCAACCAACGCCACCAAGGCCACCACTAGGTGGGAAGCAAGTAGGGCAAGCTTCTGGATCAGGACAGGGTCTGGCCTGCTGCGAACGCTTGGGGCTAGGGGTGGCTGGAGATTTGTCGTCACGGCAACGACCATCCCGGAGTCCAGAGAAGCTAACCAAGTTGTTCAAAACGAGCGACTCTTAATTGCCCAGATCACGAAGTGAAAACATCAGCCCTGCTTGCCAGAGGCTGAGGCGTTGATTTGCCAACTAAGACAAAGATCGACCCACACATCGCAGCAAGTGCCCATAGGGTGGCTGGAAGCTCAAACAGCATCGTGCCAATTCGCACCGCCCTAGCTGTGCTCACGGCTACCACAGCCCTTGTGCTGACAGGGTTGTGGGTTGGCAACAACGTCAACATGCTGCCGCTGGGTGCCAGCAGCAACGCCTCAACCTACGACGACCTATTTAAGGTTTTATTCAGCATTGGCACCGTGCTGTTTCTTGGCATCGTGATCCTGCTGGCCTACAGCTTGTTTCGATTTAGGCGCCGCAGCGGCGATTTCAGTGATGGCCTGGCAATAGAGGGAAATCTGCCCCTAGAGATCGTCTGGACGGCAATCCCTGCCGTGGTTGTTTTGTTTGTCGGGCTATACAGCTACGACATTTATGAGCGGATGGGCGGTATGGCCACGCTCAACGATCACATGGCTATGGATCACGGGGCCATGCAACAGGTAAGTGTCAAGGAAGGGGATTCAGCTGGCCGGGTTTGGGGGGGGATTGGCGTAGCCGGCATTGACGCAGCACCCGCTGGTCCGGTTTTACCTGTTGAGGTAACGGCTATGCAATTTGCCTTTATTTTTCACTATCCAGGCTCAGACATAACCAGCGGCGAACTGCATGTGCCCACCGGTCAACAGGTGGAGTTGCGCATGGAAGCCCGTGATGTAATCCATGCTTTCTGGGTGCCCCAATTCCGGCTCAAGCAGGATGTAATTCCAGGCCAGCCAACCGTGCTCTCCTTTACCGCCACTCGGGCTGGCACCTATCCGATCATCTGCGCCGAGCTCTGCG
The DNA here is from genome assembly GCF_963920485.1 of Cyanobium usitatum str. Tous. Lineage (NCBI taxonomy): Bacteria > Bacillati > Cyanobacteriota > Cyanophyceae > Synechococcales > Prochlorococcaceae > Cyanobium > Cyanobium usitatum. The sequence goes on from NZ_OY986431.1 coordinate 1,674,432, forward strand.
GTCCTTACCACGGCGGCATGCGCTCCAACGTTGTAGTGCACGAGCCCGATGCCTACGACACCTGGTTGCAACAGAACACTCCCAACCGCACCACCACCTGAGGAACCGCCATGACTCTCGCCAACCCAAGCGATTTCGACGGCAACCTGCAACCCCAGGGGTGGCTGCGCTACTTCAGTTTCAGCCTCGATCACAAGGTCATCGGGCTGCAGTATTTGGTTTGTGGCTTCATCTTCTATTTGATCGGCGGTGCCCTAGCTGGGGTTATCCGCACGGAACTGATCAGTCCAATTTCCGATTTCGTCAGCCGTGAGACCTACAACGAGGTGCTCACCCTGCATGGCACGGTGATGATCTTCCTTTGGATCGTGCCAGTCGTAAATGGCGCCTTCGGCAATTATCTGATTCCCTTTTATGTGGGGGCCAGAGACATGGCTTTCCCCCGTCTCAACGCTGTGGCCTTCTGGCTGATTCCCCCCGCGGGCATTCTGCTTATCAGTAGTTATTTTATCGCCGGAGCAGCTGCCCAATCCGGCTGGACCGCCTATCCGCCCCTAAGTCTCACCACCCCAGCCGCAGGCCAAGTGGTGTGGATATTGAGCGTGCTTCTGCTTGGTGGCAGCTCGATTTTTGGCGGCATCAACTTCATTGCCACAATCCTCAAGCTGCGGCGCCCTGGCCTGAAGCTGATGATGCTGCCCATGTATTGCTGGGCAATGCTTGGCACCAGCGTCCTAGTTGTGCTGTCAACTCCGGTTCTGGCAGGCACCCTAATTCTGCTCAGCTTCGACATCATTGCCCACACCGGATTTTTCAATCCAACGATGGGCGGAAACGTAGTTGTTTATCAACACCTTTTTTGGTTCTATTCCCACCCCGCTGTCTATATTATGGTGCTGCCAGCCTTCGGGCTTGTCAGTGAAATCCTGCCCATCCACGCCCGCAAACCTCTATTTGGTTACACCACGATGGTGTATTCGATCATGGCGATCGTTTTCCTAGGACTGATCGTTTGGGCTCACCACATGTTCACAAGTGGCACGCCACCCTGGATGCGCCTATTTTTCACGATTGCTACCTCCTTTATCGCCGTTCCAACCGGCATCAAATTCTTTAACTGGTTGGCAACTTTATGGGGCGGAAAGATTGCCCTTAATTCGGCGATGTTGTTTTCATGCGCCTTCATAGTTAACTTTGTATTTGGCGGCATCACCGGCGTAGCCCTAGCCCAAGTGCCTTTTGATATTCACGTTCACGACACTTACTTCGTGGTAGGCCACTTCCACTACATTGTTTACGGGGGCACTGTTTTTGTTATTTTCGGATCGCTTTATCACTGGTATCCGAAATTCACCGGTCGCCTGCTCAATGAGGATCTGGGGCGACTCCACTTCCTGCTCACCTTTGTTGGCTTCAATCTCTGCTTCGCCCCCCAGCACTGGCTCGGCTTAAACGGCATGCCCCGTCGAGTTGCCGAATATGACCCAGCCTTCACCACCCTTAATCAGGTGAGCAGCGTCGGCGCCCTGTTGATGGCGATCAGCACCCTGCCACTGCTTATCAATGTGGTTGTTACGGCCATAAACGGCAAAGTGGCTGGTGATAATCCCTGGAATGCCCTTACATCTGAGTGGCTCACCAGTTCGCCGCCACCGGTTGAAAACTGGCATGGCGAGGCGCCATTAGTGACCGAGCCCTACGGCTACGGCCAGCACCCGGAGGTAAAAGCGTGACCAGCACCACACCCCTACAGGATTCAGTCGCCGTTGAGGCTGGCCACGGCCCAGCTGGCGAGGGCCACGGAGATTTCCGCCTATTTGGCCTGGCCACCTTCCTGGTGGCAGATGGCATGACCTTCGCCGGTTTTTTTGCTGCCTATCTCACTTTCCGGGCCGTGAATCCACTGCCGGAAGGGGCCATCTATGAGCTCGAATTGCTGCTACCCACCATCAACACGGTGGTTTTGATCATCAGCAGCTTCACCTTTCACCGCGCTGGCAAGGAATGCCGGGCCGGACAGCTGGGGGCTAGCCGCCTCTGGCTGGCGATCACTGGCGGCCTGGGTGCGATTTTCCTGGCGGGTCAGATGGTCGAATATTTCAACCTGCCCTTCAGCCTCACCGACAACCTTTTTGCCAGCACCTTCTACGCCCTCACTGGCTTTCACGGCCTGCACGTGACTCTTGGGGTGATCTGTATCGCCATCGTTGCTCTGCAGACCCGCCCGGGTGGACGCATCAGCGCCAGCGACCATTTCGGCCTTGAAGCAGCTGAGCTCTACTGGCATTTCGTTGATGGCATCTGGGTTGTGCTCTACGGAATCCTCTATCTGCTTTGAGGCCCTAAGTCGTCAACTGCTGGCACGGATGGCGATTTCCGTGCACACCGGGCACAATTAGTTGATATATCTGCCTAGTGCAGGCGTTTCCCATGGCGGCCAGGAGCGGCGACAGCCCCGCGGACATGCTGGAAGGCAAGGCCCTTCTTGATCGGGCCCGCGCCCTGAGCAACCGCCCAGAGGATGAAATCGCCCGAGGCTGCGGCTATGTGGGACCTAGCGGCCGCGTCCTCAAAAAAAGTTTTTATCGCGCTTTGGTGGCCGCCAAGGGCTACCCGTTACCAAGCAGCGTTAGCCGAACCGCCAGCAGCGGCCAAGGCAAGGGACGACAAGCTGATTTCCGCACCCGGGTGCATGGCAACGGCAACCTGCTGATCGGCCAGGCCTACACCCGCAAGCTGGGCTTGGAGCCGGGCCAGGAATTTCGGATCGAGATCAACCCAGACAACGGTTCGATCAGCCTGCTGCCGCTCGAACCACTAGATCCCTAGGCCCCTTCCACTAGACCCCTCTGCCCTGGCCCCTCTCAGTCGTCGCCATGGAAGCTGGCGCTGAAGGCGAGCAGGTCGATACCGCTGAACAGGAAGCTGATTCCCACCAGCACCCCAATCACCCAGAGCAGACCCCAACCCTGCATGGTCACGATCAGCACGCCGAGGATCAGGGTGACGATGCCGTTGAGCAAGCCCCAACCCCAGCCACTCACCCGGGTGTGACCAAGGGCCACCAGCATCGAAACCACGCCTTCGAGAACGAAGACGATACCGATGGCAAAGGCCAGGCTGGACACCACCACGCCGCCCTCGAGCGGACCGCCGCGGAACTGCTGAATCATCCAAGCCCCCACCACGATGAAGAGGGTGGAAATCACCAGCCGCGAAAAGCAATACCAGCGTCCCAACTGGCGGGAGCGGGCCAGGTTGCTTACCCAACCCACGATGCCGCCCACCAGAAAGCCCACCGCCACGATCACGGTGATCCAGGCGGAAGCCAGCACCGGGAAGATCAGGGCCAGCACCCCAAGTACCAGCATCAACACCCCCTCAAACAGGGTGAAGGCCTTCAAGCCCTCGCCCTTGGACGAAAACAGACCTGAGCCCATCGCTATGGCAGCAACATCACCTCGACCGTAGGCACGCCAAGGGCAGACGTCAGATCCAGCCGTGATCAGCCAGCCAGGGGGCATTGATCGGCTCGGCCGCGCCGCTGGGGCCGGTGGCAGCCAGCAAACGCTCGGTGTATTTGGCCAGTAGGTCGGCCTCCAGGTTGACCCCATCCCCCACGGCCAGCTGCGCCAGGGTGGTGCTGGCCCAGGTGTGGGGAATCACGGCAATCCAGAAGCCGGCGCCATCGGGGTCGCAGCCGGCCACTGTCAGGCTGATGCCATCCACAGCCACGCTGGCCTTTTCGCACACATAGCGGCCGTAGGCGGGGTTCTGCCAGGCCAGCTCCAGGCGCCAGGAGGCGGCCTGGCGGGCGATGGCTCGCACCACCCCCAGCCCATCCACATGGCCGCTCACCAGGTGGCCGCCGAGCCGGTCGGCCAGGCGCAGGGCCGGCTCGAGATTCACCCTGCCGCCCCGGTCTGCCTTGGCGGCCAAGGTGGTGCGGCCCAAGGTTTCCTCACTGACATCGGCGCGAAAGCCATCGGCCAGCTGCCCCGCCACGGTGAGACAAACCCCATCCACCGCCACGCTGTCGCCCAGGGCCAGGTCCGCTGGGGTCCAGCTAGCCCCCGGGGCTGCAGCCCACTGCAGCTGGACCCCGTGGGGCGAGCGGCGAATCATGCCTGTGGCCTGCACCAGCCCGGTAAACATCAGCTGGCCAGCCCAGGGCGATTCATCCTCGCCATAATCGGTCAAAAGGCTGCGCCGGGCCATGGTTGAAATGCGCGTTGCCGGAATTGCCCTCGATGCGGCCAGTCGCAGCCCGATCGTGCTGCTACGCGATCCATCCGGCCGGCGCCAGGTGCCGATCTGGATCGACCAGGCCCAAGCCCAAAACATCCTGGCCGGCCTCAGCGAAGAACCGCCGACCCGCCCCCTCAGCCACGACCTGATGGCCGACCTGCTCGACGCTGGTGGTTTGCAGCTCGACCGGGTTGTAATCCACACAATCGAAGACAGCACCTTCCGCGCCGTGCTGAAACTCAGCCCCGCTAGCGATGGGGAAGGGGCGGCGCCTGGCGAGGAAACGCCAGCCTCCAGCATCGAGCTCGACGCCAGGCCAAGCGATGCCATCGCCCTCGCCCTGCGCACCGGCAGCAGCATCTGGATGCTCGAAGAGGTTGTGGCTGATGCGTCCATCCCGGTGGATGCGGAGGCCGACGCCCAGGAGCAGGACAATTTCCGCCGCTTCCTAGACAGCACCAGCCCCGCCGACCTGGTGCGCCACCTCAAACAGGCCCGTCCCGAAGCCGACCAACCTGGGGATGAACCAGCAGCCTGAAAACCAACTGCAGCGCCCCTACGGCGCCGGGCCGGCGGTGTCGGCCTTCAGCCTGGGCACGATGCGGGCCCTGGGCAGCCCCTCCCAGATGGAAGCGGTGCTTAGGGCAGCCCTGGCCGCCGGCATCAACCACCTGGAAACAGCCCCTGCCTACGGGCCCGCCGAAACCTTCCTGGGCCAGGCCCTAGCGGCCCTGCAACGGGACAACCTGGGCCCAGAGGGGGGCTGGCGCATCACCAGCAAACTGCTGCCCGGCCCCGACCTGGCCACTGGCCAGGGGCAACTGCTCTCGATCCTGGCGCGCCTTGGCGTGGCCCAGCTCACCAACCTGGCCGTGCATGGCCTCAACCGCCCCGAGCACCTGGAGTGGGCGCTTAAGGGGCCCGGCGCCGACCTGCTGGCCTGGGCCAAAGATGAAGGGCTGGTGGGTCAGGTGGGCTTCAGCAGCCACGGCACGCCCGAACTAATCGAGGCCGCCCTGAGCTCGGGGAGCTTCACGTTCTGCAGCCTGCATGTGCACCTGTTTGACCAGACCCGCCTGTCCATCGCCCGAGCCGCCCTCAGCGAGGGGATCGGCGTGCTGGCCATCTCCCCGGCCGACAAGGGCGGTCGCCTCTACGACCCACCAGCGGAGCTGCTGGCCGACTGCGCCCCGTTTCACCCCCTGGAGCTGGCCTATCGCTTCCTGCTCGATCAGGGGATCTCCACCTTGAGCCTGGGGGCTGAGCAGCCGGAAGACCTGGCCTGGGCCGCTGCCATCGGCGGGCCCTCGCCCTGGCTGAGTGCCGCACAACGCTCAGCCCTGCAGCGCCTGGATGCAGCCGGCCGCGAGCGCCTGGGGGCGGAGCGCTGCGGCCAGTGCCGCGCCTGCCTGCCCTGCCCCAACGGCGTGCCGATCCCCGAACTGCTGCGCCTGCGCAACCTGGCCGTGGGCCACGGCATGGAGACCTTTGCCCAGGAGCGCTACAACCTGATCGGCCGCGCCGGCCACTGGTGGGAGGAGCTCAATGCCGAGGCCTGCCGCGCCTGCGGCGCCTGCCTGCCCCGCTGCCCCCACGAGCTACCCATCCCCGAGCTGCTGGCCGACACCCACCGGCGCCTGAGCGCCGCCCCCCGCCGCCGCCTATGGGGCTAGGTGGGGCATGGTCTTGCCGGATAGCCCTGGCTGGGGATCGATCGCTGCAATGGGTTCCTAGTTCTGTACAAGCTGTACAGATTCCTCAACAGTGTTGATCCAGGTGCGCCCGAACCGCCGACATGCAAGGAGGTCGACATGGGTGTAAGTGGTGAAATCCGTGGAATCACGGGTTGGGCGGGCGGTGTCCATCAATCTGTACAAGCTGTACGGAAAGCTGACAGTTCCCCGCGACGACAGAGCCCCACAGCCAAGTGCCTGGGCTCAGGGTCTGGGCTCAGGGTCTGGGCTCAGGGTCTGGGGGCAGCGGCATCCCAGAGGTTTTGCTGGGCCAGTTGCTGGGGCACGGAAAGGGGTGGCAGGCTCCAGCAGCGGCCCAGGAGGGCATCTCCCGGCAGCAGCAACGCCGCCATCGCCGCAGGGAAGCGCCGGGCCACCGGGGCCAGATCGGCCTGGGGCAGGGGGGGCACCAAGCCCCGGGCCAGCAGCCCTTCCAGCAGAGGCTGCTCCAGCACTGCACCGAGCCACTCCAGTGGTGGTGGCACTGATGAGGCAGCTCCCGCAGGCCGCAGCAGCAGCTGCCAGCTGAGCGGCGCGCCGCTGTCGGGCCAGATCACCGCCAGGCGCTGGTCGCGGCGCAGCAGAGGAATCAGGCGCTGCAGGGGCAGCACCGCCGCCTCAGCATCACCGCTGAGCAGCAGATTGAGGCCGTCACGGTCGTCGTAGGCGAGGGCCTGGGCCCGCAAGCGCTCCAGACGCTCAAAATCGCCGCCCATGATCTCCAGGCTGATGCGGGGGCTGGAGGGCAGCACCAACCGGCGGCGCAGGCTGGGATCAAGCAGCAGCTGCCAGCCCTCCTGGCGACGGGCGGCCAGGTCGGGGCGGCTGCGCAGGGCGATCACCCAGGGGCTGTAGGCCCAGGGGAAGGCCAGCTGCGCCTCACCAACCGGGGCAAACAGGCGGGCCACCGGGGCACTGAAGGCGGCCAGGCGAGCCCACAGCCGCGGCGCCTCAAAGGGCTGGAGCTGCTGCCGGCTCAGGCCACTGGCCCAGCCGTCACTCAGGGCAACCAAACCAGGAGCAACCAAGCCAGGGGCCGGACGTTGGCCCAGCTCACGCACGGCTTTTTGCACAGCAGCGGCATCAGCTACTTGGCGTGTCCGCCAGGGGGCAGGCAGTTGCTTCAGCCAGGCGGCTGGTAGGTCTGCTTCTGCCAGCAGCAACTCGGGGCCAGCGGTGGAGCGGCAGGCGGCCAGCAGGCCAGCGCCAGCACCCACCCCTAGCTGCAGCAGCCGGCGACGGGAGAGCACAGCGGGAGTGAATGCCATGGCAGCGACCCTAGGCACCGAGCTCCAGCCGGCAGGCTGCATCGCAGGCCTCCGCCAGGGCCCCTGGCTGCCGGCCCGCCAACTGCCAGAGCAGGGCCAGGCCGCCGGCCCCCACCCCCTCCTTGACGTAGCCGCGCTCGTAGTCGCGTAGGGCGGCGCTGCTGCAGCCATGGAAGCGCAGGGCCGCCACCTCCAGCCGCGGCCGCACCTGCCAGCGGGCACCTATGCGCTCCAGCAGCAGGGCCAGGTTGCTGCCAGCTTCCTCGGCCACCCAGGCGGTGGTGGCCACCACCAAGCGATCCGCCAGGGCTGGCCGCTGCCCTGGCTCAGCCAGGGCTAGGGCCAGGGCCAGCACCGCCGCCATCTGGCTGCCACCGGCCAGCAGCACCGGCGCGCCGCGGGCCGCCGCCGCCCCCACCAGCCCTGCAGCGAAGGCCTGCATGGGATCCCCCAACGCCGCCAAGACGCTCAGGGGGTCCGCAACTGCAGCCAACTCTGCCGCCTCAAAACCTGCTGCCGCCAAACCCTGAGCCACCAGGGCCGATTTGAGCCCGTGGGCCGGTTGGCGCAAGCTGCCGCTGACTAGACCCGCCGCCGCCACCCCCAGGCCCTCGAGCACCCCCAGGGCCGTGGTGGTGCCACCGGGCACGCATTCGGCCAGCAGCAACGGCTCGGCCGGATCCCAGCGCCTGCCCCAGGCGCTGCCGCGCTGCACCAGGGCCGCCACCCTGGCCGGGGCAAGGGCCCGGCCCGTGCTGAGGCAGCGGGCCGGGCCCGCACTCTCCAGCCCCGGCAGGCGCAGGTGCGGCACCGCCGCCGCGATCGCACAGCCCAGATCGAGCACCCGGGTGCGCTCCAGCAGCCCCAGCTGACTCAACACCACATGGCTGATCAGGGCCGGGCTCACCCCCGCCGGCAGGGGCGGCAGGGCATGGCAGCGGCGACCACCGGGGCCCAGCAGCAGCAGTTCGGCATCGGCGGCCGCCGTGCCCAGCCGGGCCTGGGGCGAGGCCCCGGCAGCGGAAATCCCAGGCACCGCAGCCGTATCGGTGGCGGCGAGCAGCAGCAGGGTGCGGCTGCGGCGCCAGCCCTGCTCCAGGGCCTGGGTCCAGGAATCAGAATCTGGGGCCATCAGGCCACTCAGAGGGGGTCAAGGGCCACCAGGGCCCGAAGGGCATCCGGGGGCTCTGGGATGGGGGAATGGAGGCGCGGAAAAATCCAGTAGGCCACCGCATGCAGGGCCAGCACCACGATCAAGTTCTGCACCCACACCATTGCCAGCGCAGCCAGCTGCACCTGGGCCAGCTCGATCGATGCCGCCAGGCCCAGCCAGCCGGCCAGCTTCTCCAATAAACCAGCAGCCGCCGTGGTGATCAGCACCCAAAGGTTCTCACCCACCAACACCGAGAGCACCGCCACCCGCACCAGGAAGCCGGCTGCACCGATCAGGCTGCCCACGCCCCAGCTCAGCCACCAACTGGAACGCCAACCGACCCTGGCCCGCCAGCACCAGCCCAGCCACAGCGCCAGCAAGCCATAGGGGAAAACCACTAACGGCCCCCGGATCGGACCCATCAGGGCGACCAGCAATAGGGCGGTCACAACCAGTCCCTCCACGGCACAGCGCCAGCCATGGCGCAACTGCAACAGGGCCAGGGGCAGGGGCAGGGCCAGGCGAAATAGGGGGCTGCCCACCGGCAGGTAGTAGAGCGCTACCCACAGCAGGGCGGTGGCGGCGGCGAGATAGGCCGTATCCATCAACTGGCGGGCCTGGCCGCGGTTGAGTTGACGCCGGGACGACATCAGCGCGGTGCCGGCGCCGGTGTGACCGTGGGGGCAGGCGCCGGCGTAGCGGCGGCTCCGACCCTTTCGATCATCTCCACCTCAAAACTGACCCCCGCTGCCCGCAAGGCTTCTGTGACCGCTTCAGCCGGGGCAGCGGGATCGGCGGAAGGCAGCTGGATCGTGATGCGATAGGGGGCTGGCTTACTGGGATTGACGGCTGGTGGCTTGGCTTCTACCGGCTTGGGCTCAGCTTTTTTGGGAGAAGCCGCCGTGGGGGAAGCAGTTTTGGATGCGGGAGTGGCGGTAGCTGGATTAGGGGCAGGCGAGACCGGCTGAGCGGGCTGGGCCGGGGGCGCTGAGAAGCTGCGGGCCAGCTGGTCGCCGAAGCGGGTGCCACTGCAGCCAGCCAGCGCTAGGGCGCAAAGCAGCGACCCAAAGGTGCGGCCGGCGCCTGCCATCAGCTGTCCGCCGCCCTGATCACACGCACCGCACTGGCCCGCAGACGGCCGGTCTTGGTCGTAGCGGGAGCTTTCTTTGCCGCAGGATCCTTAGCTGCAGGAGCCTTTGCTGCTGGTTTTTTGGCTGCTGGCTTTTTCGCTCCCGGCTTCCTCCCCCCAGCTTTGCCACTAGCTGCCTTTGCGGCCAGCAGCTCAACCGCCTGCTCCAGCGTGATCGTGTCGGCCGTCGTGCCCTCCGGCAAAGAAGCATTCACCTTGCCCTGCTTTACATACAGCCCATAGGGACCGTCAAACAGTTGGATCGCCTCATCCGCGCCCTCCGGGACTCCGATCTCCTTGAGGGCCGTGCGGCCCCCGCGCCCCTTCTTGGGCATGGCGAACAGCTCCACCGCTCGCTCAAGGCCAACCACCAGTACGTCGTCCTCAGCCTTGAGCGAGCGGTAGTCCTTCTCGCCTTTGCCCTTGTGGTGCACAACGTAGGGGCCAAAGCGACCCAGACCCGCCTCCACCCGACCGCCCTCCGGGTGATCGCCAAGTTGGCGCGGTAGACGCAGCAGCGCAATGGCATCCTCCAGCGTCAGATCCTCGGGCTTGGCGCCCTTGGGCAGTGATGCTCGCTTCGGTTTCGGGTTCTCGTCACTCACCTGGCCACGCTGCACGTACGGCCCGTACTGGCCAAACAGCAAGTACACCTGCTCTCCGCTTTCCGGGTCATCACCAAGAGACTCAGGACCATCCGCCTTTTGCCTCAGGATCAACTCCGCCTTTTCGCCATCGAGATCGGCAGGGGTGATCTCCTGAGGCAGCGTGGCCTTGAGCAGCTCCTCGCTGCCGTCTTCAGCGACGCGCTTCGTTTCCAGGTAGGCACCAAAACGGCCGATGCGCACCACGCACGGCAGCCCCTCCAGCTCAACGGTCCGGGACACACCGGGGTCGATATCGCCCTCCCGCTGCTGCACCTGGGTTTCTAGGCCCTTTTCTCCCTTAAAAAAGCTCTCCAGGTAAGGCAGCCACTGCACCTGACCGTGGGATATCTCATCGAGGGTGTTCTCCATCCGGGCCGTGAAACTGGTATCCACCAGATCCGGGAAGTGCTCCTCCAGCAGGGCCGTCACGGCAAAAGCCGTGAAACTCGGCGTGAGGGAGTTATTGGCGAGCGTCGCGTACCCGCGATCCACGATCGTGCCGATGATCGAGGCATAGGTGGAAGGCCGGCCGATGCCCTCCTTCTCAAGCATCTTCACCAGGGCCGCCTCGCTATAGCGAGCGGGGGGCTGGGTTTGGTGGCCGAGCGCCTCCACCGACTTGCAGTCAGGGCTGTCGCCCACCTTCAGGGCCGGCAGCAGCAGCTCCTGTCCTTCAAGGGCCGCGTCGGGATCGTCGCTGCCCTCCACGTAGGCGCGAAAAAAACCAGCGAAGTCGATGCGCTTACCCGACGCACGGAACTGGGCTGGGCCCAGGGCCCCGCCATCGGCCTCCAGTTCCACCGCGAGCATCGTCAGGCGGGCATCAGCCATCTGGCTGGCCACCGTGCGCTTCCAGATCAGCTCATAGAGGGCCAGATCCTTGCCATCAAGTCCTGTGGCGTTTGGCGTGCGGAACGCCTCTCCCGCTGGACGAATCGCCTCGTGCGCCTCCTGCGCGTTGCGGGCCTTGGTGGAAAACTGGCGCGGGCTGGGGCTGAGGTAGTCCTTGCCGTACTTCTCACTGACGCAGCTACGCGCCGCGTTGATCGCCTGCTCGCTGAGGTGCACCGAGTCGGTGCGCATGTAAGTGATGAAACCGCGCTCGTAGAGACCCTGGGCCGTGCGCATGGTTTCCCGGGCCGAAAGCCGCAGCTTGCGGTTGGACTCCTGCTGCAGCGTGCTGGTGGTGAATGGCGGCACTGGCTTTCGCACCGTGGCCTTCTCCTCTACAGAGCCCACCTTCCAGGGGTTGGCCTGCACCTGCACCTGGAGCTGCCGCGCCTCCCCCTCGCTCAGCAGCCTCACCTTGCTGCCGTCCTTCAGGCCGCCGGTGCTCTCATCGAAGTCGGAGCCTCCCGCGATCCGCTCCCCTTGCAAATGGCTGAGCTTGGCCTCAAAGACACCTTCTCCCTCCTCCAGACGGGCCTTGAGGTCCCAGTAGCTGCCGCTGCGGAAAGCACGCCGCGCACGCTCGCGCTGCACCAGCAAGCGCACTGCCACCGACTGAACCCGGCCGGCGCTCAAACCCCACGCCACCTTTTTCCACAGCAGCGGCGAAAGGGTGTAACCCACCAAACGATCGAGGATCCGACGCGTTTCCTGCGCATGCACCAGCTCCATATCCAGCTCGCGGGTCTCCTCTAGAGCACGGCTGATCGCCTCTTTCGTGATCTCGTGAAACACCATCCGCTTCACAGGCACCTTCGGGCTCAGCAGCTGCAGCAGGTGCCAGCTGATCGATTCACCCTCACGGTCTTCGTCAGTCGCCAGAAGCAGCTGGTCCGCACCCTTAAGAGCATCCTTCAGCTCCTTCACCACCTTCTTCTTGTCCTTCGGCACCACGTACAGAGGCTCGAAGTTGGCGGCGGTGTTCACTCCCAGATTTGCCCACTTCTCACCCTTATGCGCCGCAGGTATCTCGCTGGCGTTATTGGGCAAGTCGCGGACGTGCCCCATCGACGCTTCCACCTTGAAATCCTTGGGAAGAAAACCCCGGATCGTGCGGGCCTTCGTCGGACTTTCAACAATGACCAGGGTGTGACCCACAGGCACGCGCCTTACCGCTTCCCTCTTTATCGCATCGGCGGGCCCAACGGCGGAACTCAAGCCCAGATGTCCAAGTTGACCTGAGCGCTCGACCAGAGTCCATCGAGCCGGGCGAGCACCGATTGACCGAGGGTGAGATCGGTGAACCCTGGGTCCTGATCCGAGGCCACGAAGGCCACATCACTTAGGGACTGGTGCTTGTCGAACACGTCGCGATGCAGCTCGATAAATTCGCCGGCCTGCAGATCGCGGATCCAGACCTCTCCATCTCCGGAGAGCCTGAAACGGTCAAGACCATCGCCGCCGAATAGGCTCAGATGGCCATCAGTCCCCGGGTCGATCAGCAGGTCGTTGCCGCCAAACCCATAGGACTCCCGCACACCCTCCGTGTCCTCGTCGGGAAGGCCCGTGAGCACATCCGCCGTCATGGTGCCAAATTCCTGACGAATTGTGGCTGCGGCATCGTCCTCATCGTCCTCATCGCCGAAGAGGCTGAAGGCCTTCAAGCTGGCATTACTGCCGGCACGGGTGCCAAGGATCTGGCCAAGCCAGTTGCCATCATTGAAATGAATGCCCCCGTACAGGCGTGAGAGGCCGGCCTGCTCAGCGGCACCATTGAGGTAATCCCAGGACAGCGTGATCGCAGTACCAGTGCCCGGCTGCCCGTCAAAGCCGTTGGGGTCAAAGCGAGAGGCATTGTCAGCCAATGTCACCGACTTTCCGAATACGTTGCTGCCCAGGAAATTACGAATAAAGGTTGAAGCTGCGCTGCTAAAAGCCGAGTGGCCCGAATTCACATCGGGAAAGTTTGGCGTCAACGCGGCAGGGTTCTGATATGGCTGCCAAGCCTGTCCATCAAGAGGGGTCTCACGCCAATCGGTTAGCTGTTCGCCCCAATCCGTAGTGTTGAGACCGTAGTAGTACTCACGAATCGCCGTAATCGGGCGAACGGAGTTGAATTCATACTTAGTTGCCCAGGAGCCTATGGCAGCATCCATCAGCGCCTGGCTGACCCCAAAGCTCAGCTTCATCGCCTGATCAAGCGACAGCTGGCGGTCCCGGATGAGGTCGTTGGTGAAACCCATCCAAACACCGGGGGGGAAGGCTGAGCCAGGGCCCGCCTCCCAGTATTCCGCGATGGCTTTCTCTGTAGCCATGAGATTCATGCTGTACTCCAACACCTGATTGAGTTCAGCCACAAACAAGGGGTTCAGACTGCCGTCACTTGTGTAGGGGGTGAGAACGGAGTCGGGCACCAGATCAGCCCCCGAAGCGAAGGGGGTCACTTCCCCCCAGTGCGGTGTCAGCGGGCGCTGGACGTTGCCGTCGGGCCGGGTGAGCGGCTGCCAGGTGGTGTCGAGTGTGTCCCTGGGGTTGGTGGGGTCGAAGCGGCTTGGAGTGGCCACATAGCCGGTGGTGTCGGCATAGTTGTTCTGCTGATTCGAGCCATCCAGCAGGGCATAGCTGTTGATGGACGCAGACACCTGCCCCCCCAGGTTCAGTGCAATAGCGCGCAGAGCGGCGCCCTCTGGTGTTCCAGGCTGAAGGGCAGCCAGCTGCAGCTCCATCAAGGCTGCAGAGCGATCCAGCAATGTCTGCGGCAGCACGCCACCACTGAACAGGGTGGCACCCACCGTGCGAATCACGGTGTCGGCAGCTACTGCCATCACCGCATCGCGCAGGCGCTGCAATCCAGAATCTTGATCTAAATCATCCGTCTGATCGAGAAGATCCTCAAGATCTTGTTCGGATAAATGATTGTAAATCGAGCCCTTAGCGTCCTCATCAAACATCGCCCAGCTGTCATAGAGAGCGGTGTTCACCAGGGAGTAGAGACGGGAGCTGATGGTGGGCCCCCTGCGAGCCGCAGTGGCCAGATCCAGGGCAAGCTGATTCCAGGCCAGCAGCTGATCGGGAGAGGAAGCAGTCTCAAAATCCCCATCGTCACCGCCCTGGTCGCGTCCATCAAACTCAGACGTCTGAGCCCCCCCTGGCGCGGGTTGGGGCGAGGGGGCCCCATCGTCATCGTCATCGTCATCGTCATCGTCATCGTCATCGTCAGACGGTGCAGAGTCATCGTCATCGTCAGACGGTGCAGACCTCACCGCCGCCAGCGTCTTAGGAAGATCCACAGAGGCCGCCACCAATGAGCGAACGATGCTGGCAGCCACTGGCACGGCGGCGGCGGCAGCCCAGCTCGCACCCGACAGCGCAGCGAAGGAAACACCAGAAGGCGTTGACGTCCCAGTCAGCACCAATGGGACCAGAGGGCTCTGAGAAACAGCGGTGGATGACGGTGCGCCTGCCACCAGTGACGATCTAGGGAACGAAGTCAGGCCAGCAGACCGTTCAGCAAGCGACACGTCAACGTTCAACGATGGCAAGGAGGAGCGCGAGCCCAGCTCCGCTAGATCCGTCAACACACCAGCATCAAAACTCTCATCTGAGCGGCGTCGCCAAAATTGCGAAAAGAGCACTGGCTTTTGTTACCGCAAAACATTGAGCTGATCAAAACGCACCACACACGCAAGGGTCAAGCAAACCCGCTGCGGACAAGGGCGACTTCGCGCAAAACGAACATTGACACCTCAACGAGTTACGCCAAGGAACAATCGCGATTGATTGCGAAAACTTAAGACGCGCAATCTTTCGCAACAATGGCAAGGCAAGCGGCTGCTCGAGCAAGGGCTATCAGAGGGCAACTTAATGAGATTTCGTTATCCACTATCAAACGAGTTTACGACCTTCAGCTATGACCAACCACACTGGGAAGCTCCGCGCTCGTGTTGCGGCCTAAGTCGGCATGGCTCGAGTACCGCTCTATCCCAAGTGGCCCTGTCAGTTGGGCAAGCGGGCCGTCAACTCCTGAATCAGGGTGCGGCGGGCGATCTCGAGGTAATTCAGACGGCGCTTGAGCTGGGTGATCTGCTCTTCGCAGTCGCGCACAGCCAGCACCAGCTTTTGGGCCTCGTCAGGAAGGCTGTTGATGGGGTAGTTGCGGTCACCGATGGTGAGAACAGGTTGCTGTTCGACAGCTGCTGGCGCCTCGCCAGCATTAGCAGGGATATCAGTCATCAGAGGATGTAAAGAATTAAAAACAACGGGGAGAGTGAGGATCGCGGTGCCTTCGCGCAACGAGCGAGAAGTCCAGATCAGCGGCGTTCGGTCATGGGCTTGAACAGGTCATTCACGAAATCAAACACGAGACTAATCATCGGTTTCTCCTCGAGAACCACCCGTGCCGTGATCCCCATACCGGAACGCAAGGACTCCGCAGGGAAGCGCGCTGGGATTCCGGCCGGAGGAATACGGATGCGTGCCATGTAGGCCGGAGCCTGTCCCTTGGCATCAGGGGTTGAGGTGGTGGGGGAAATAGATTCCACCTCCCCCTTGAGGGTGCCGAAGTCATTGGACGGGAACGCATCGACGGTGATCTCGGCCGGCTTACCTGGCGTGATAGGAGCGGCCAGACGCGAGGACACCTGCACGGAAGCGATCAGGCCTTCTTTAGGAACAACCGTGGCGAGTACATCTCCCGCCTGCACCCGCTCTCCCTTGGATTGAACTGCCATTCGCTGGAGAGTGCCAGCGATCGGCGCTTGAATATCGAAATGCTTGGAACGGCCCTGCAGCTCCTCCAGTTGGTTATTCACATCATTGAACTCGATCCGAAAGTTGGTTGATGCTTTTGCCATCTCGGCACGGAGGACCTGAAACTCCTGACGACTTTGAAACAACTGGTTTTTCTTCTCAAGTAGCTGGACCTCCTGAACAGATCCTTGCTTAAACAAACCCGCCAAGCGCGCAACGATATCTGCATTAAGTCGAATCTGGGCCTTGGTCTGGAGCAGGCGATTACGGAAAGAGAGCTGCTCCTGGGAGTTCCTCTGTTGCAGCATGGAAATCTTGCGTTTCAAGCTCTGCAAGCGTGGATCGAGATCCTCACGGCTCAGCACAAAAAGAACCTGTCTGGCGCTCACAGTCTGGTATTGCCGAACCTTCACCTCTGCCACCAAGGCAGTGTCAGGACTTTTAATGCTGACCTCGGAGCTCAATGTCTCAAGTTGGCCAGGCAGACTTGAGGTCTCTTCGAGTTTGTTCACGGAAGCCCAGACCACAAGAGAAACCGAACCGATGCTCAGCCCCCAGATCATGATCCTGGTCCAGACAGGTGGCGGAGTGAGCAGCAGCTGATGGTTCTTTTCAACCTCTCCTTCTGCAGAGGAGGACATGGATGATTGAACTCGATCTCCAGGGGTGAATAGGCGTGTAATGAGTGATTTCATCATCCACCCAACTGCTGCTGATAGAGGGCGAAATAACGCCCAGACTTAGCCATCAACTCATCGTGAGTCCCAACCGAATCAATTCGTCCTTCGTGCATCATCACAATCTGATCAGCCTTAGTGAGGGTTGACAAGCGATGGGTGATCATCAGCATTGTGCGGCCTTTGGCATGCCGGCGCAAGTTGCTTACGACCTGTTGTTCTGTATCAACATCCAAGGCACTGGTTGCTTCATCCAAAATGATCAGGCTTGGGCTCTGAAGCAGCATGCGCGCCAAGGCAATTCGCTGGCGTTGACCGCCAGAAAGACCTGCGCCCTTTTCCCCGAGAGGAGTGCTGTAGCCATAGGGAAGGCCCATGATAAATTCATGGGCACAAGCCATCTTAGCGGCCTCTATCACCTCACTGGCCTCGGCCTCAGGATCGGCAACGGCAATATTGGAGTATATCGATCCCTCAAAAAGAAGACAGTCTTGAGGCACAAAACCGAGCTGACGGCGTAGCGAATACAGTTCAACTTTACCGACGTCTAGATCATCAATCAGAACCTTGCCCTTGGTCGGCTCATAAAGACGCGGGATCAGCTTTAGAAGGGTGCTTTTGCCACAGCCACTCTGACCAACAATTCCCGTGAAGCTGCCGGCGGGTATCTCAAGACTGACACCAGCCAACTGCGGATTTGCCGTACTGCCGTAGCCAAAGCCAACTTGATCGAAGTTGATCCTCCCCTTGATCGGCGGCATCGCAATATTAGTCTCTTCATGATCACCTGTTTCCAGGGGCTGGTTAACTACATCACCAAGACGCTCCACCGCCATTGAAACTTCCTGAAAATTGTTCCAGGTACTAGCGAGTCTCAATATTGGCTGAGTAACGTATCCGCTAATGATTCTAAAGGCAATAAGGCCTCCCAGCGTTAGCTCATTTTCCAGAACCAACCAGGCCCCTACGCAAATTACAAGGATGTTCGTTGTTTTATTGATCAACTGAAGCGTATTCGAGCTGGCCGTATTGGCGAGAACGGTACGAAAGCCTTTGTTGATATCATCCAAATGCCGATCTTCCCAGTTCCGACGAGCAGTTAGCTCGCTATTCTGGAGCTTGACGGTCTGAATACCATTCAGAACCTCAACCATGTAGGACTGGGTTTTGGAGTGGGCTTCTGCCCTCTGGCGAATGAGCTTCTGAGTGACCGGCGTGAGCCCCAAGATAACTATCAGAAGCAGAGGAATACTTCCAAGGATAATACCCGAAAGCAGGGGAGAGTAAAAGAACATCACCCCGAAATAAAGCAGAGCGAAAATCGCATCCAAAACAACGGTAAGCGCAGTCCCGGTTATAAAGCTACGAATTTTATCGAGCTCATTCAGACGGCTGGAAAGCTCGCCAACAGGTCGCCTCTCAAAATAACGAGCATTGAGACGAAGCAAGCGCGAAATAATTGACGAGCCAATCGTTATATCAATGCGGTTTGATATTTCCATGAACTGAAAGGTGCGCAGGCTGCTGAAGACAAGCTCAAGCAGCATGAACAACACCATCAGAACAGCGAAACCTCCGAGTGCGCTCGAAGCACCCTGCCCGATCACCCGATCGATGATCTGCTGAAACAGCAAGGGTGTCGCCAAAGCGAAGAGCTGGGTGATGAAGCTGGCGATAAACACCTCCAGCAGCGGCAGCTTGTAATTACTCAAATAGGGCAGCATCCACCCCAGGCCAAAGCGTGCCCTGGGGGTATTCGAGCCCGCACTAACCACCACAACGCGCAGATTGGTGGCAGAGCTGGGTAGCAGCGACTCGACATTAATAAGCCCGATGCCAGCGGCAGGATCCAGGCACAGCAGACCATGGGCCGACGCTTCAACTATCAGCCGTGGCTGCTGATGCTCATCCAGAGCTATGGCTGGGGTGGGCAGCCGATTGGCATCAGCGGGACGGCAGGTGACAACCCGGCCAATCAGGCCGAGCTGATCAATCACGGTGATCAGCTTGTCCAAGGTGGGGCCACCCTTACTGGACACCAGAAACGTGCCAGCTTTGCGGAGGGTGTCTCGCCGCGTGGGGAGAGAGAAATGCTGGCTGATCATCGCCAGCACCGCCTCCTGTCGTTTTTCCGGGGTGCGCCCACTCACCGGCGCATAGCCCAGCTCCCGGACCCGTCGGCCAAGCTCCTGGCCGGTGGCGCTGCTAAGCAGGCCAAGGTCTGGCGCCAAAGAATCCTGCAATGGTCGTGCAGGCGGTGAGGCGGTTGGCGCAGGAAGCGATGGTGGTGTGGCTGAAGTTGGGCCAGCAATCGCAGTTGGCATGCTGGCCGCTCGCTCTCCATCCAGCTCAGACCAAACGAGCACCCGAGGTAGGGCGCTGTCGGACCAAAACTGGCGCAAGGTTGCGGCGCTGATCAGCTGACCATGTCGGAAGCCCCGATCAGGCCGATCCGCATAGATCAGGCCCGCGGTAGGGGCATCTAGATCCGAAGAGGTTGCCAGACGCCAGCGTCGCTGGTAAATCGCAGGGGTTCGCTGATCCAGCGGCACAGGCAGAGAACCCGTGGCCACCAAATGATGCAGCAGAGGTAGCTCACTGGGAGAAACCGCCTGATTCAGCAATGACTTCACCGCTGCCGCCAAGTCTGCCGGCAATGGAGTGACACCAAGCACTATCAGCTCACAGTTGGTGGAGGCGGTCACCTCCTCCACCAACTGCGTTTCCAAGAGGGCAAGGGCACCGCAGATGTAGGGAGCTTCGACACGCATCACGGTGAGGGAGCCGAAATGACGAGCGGGATCCAGCACACGGCAGGAGCCGGAGAGAATCAGCAGAATTTCTTGACTGGCGGAACGGGTCTGCAGAACGGTGCCAGGCGGCACCTCGCGCCGGGGGCAGCCATGCTGGCTGGCCAAAGCCTCAAGGGTCGCGAGCTGGGAATTAGAAATTTGCATGGTTCAAGACTTGCCGCTGTTCAACCAGCCGATCAGCGCTTGTAGATCACTCTGGATATCAGTACCAATCTGAGATTTGAAGCAAATCTCTTCAAGAAAACGCTTGGTATTGTCATCGTATTCGCTATCAAAGCGATACTCCATACGAATCAACGTATGCCATTCATCGGCCTGAAATGGTCCGATCAGATGCCCAGCCTGGGCAGTACGCAAACGCGCTGCCACCTCGGGGTGAGGGGTTGTGAGATCGACAGGACCAACAATGCCCTGTGTCTTTGCTTCCGGCCCGTTGGAGTACTGGGTCGCAGCCTCAGCAAAGGTGATCTCGCCGGCCTCGATGGCGTAGAAGAGCTCTTGGCAAAGCCCGGAATCAGCAACTCGTATCAAACCGTAGAGAACCCGATCTAGTTTGTCTTTGTACCGCAGATACAGACTTTCGCCAGAGGCCGTCACCAACTGCTCGCGGAGCTCGGCCCGGCGCCAAGCGTGGATGGCTTCGGAGACCAGATCTTCACTGGTCATGCCATGCGTGAGGCACCAGCGCTGACGATCCTCGAGAGTAGTCAGGCCATTCTCTTCACAGTACTGCTGAAGAGCAGCAGCATGGATCTGGTCGGGATCGGAAAGATCAGCATGGGCAAAAACCACCTCCCGCTCCTTGAGCTGGCGAACGAATGATTCGGCCATGTCAAAGCGGAACAGCAGTGAGATCAGATCCCTGCCACTAGCCTGTTCTAGCGCAAAGAGAACCGTGGTACCACTCACAGGCGAAGAAGAAGGTTCCAGAAAGCTTTAAGGCTATTCAGTGAAAATATTATCGCCAATAACTAAATGGGCAAGAGGGTAATCCCGCATCAAGCGATGGTTCACTGGGAGGACTTTCTCAACCAAGGGAGTCCGCCCCCTAGTCTCACATGGCAGTCAAGTAGTTGCATCGACATCAGAGCGTCTGCAAGCCCAGGGTCAACAGCCTGGGCTGCTACCAGATCACGGCGCAACATATCCAGACTATTCCAGACATGAGGATCTTCATCGTCTCGGCACTGCTTGCGGATCTCGTCCAGCCAAGCAGTCCAGACGATATCTATCTCATCGAGGGGGTCGTGCAGCAACTGATCCAAACGCTGGTTGATCTGGGCGATCAGCTCACCGGGCCTGCTGGCACAGCCAAGCAATTGCCAGAGAGCACCCCCCTGGTTCAGATCGAGCATGGCTGGGCTTCGGGGCCCAGCCGGGTCGGTTGGGTCGAAGATCAGCGGCTGAGACAGGAGGCTCAGACGTCCCTGGACCAGACGAAGCTGTAGCTGGATGGGATGCCCGTCTCGCTGTGGCAAGCACAACGGCCACTCGGCCTCCAGCTCCGGGTTGCGACGCTGGAGTTGGATAGAGCGGCCAAGACCCGACTCGAGCAGAGAGCGAAGCCCGCGTTCCACGCCACTGGGCATGACCAGCATCCCCATCATCAGACCGACCATGGTGGATGGTTCTCCAACTTTGCCCATCAACTGGTTGAACAGGCTCTGCAGCGGGTTGTCCGACTCGGGCTCACCATTGCGCTGGCGCCTGAATCCTGACCCAGCGGACCCAGGCGACGACAGATCCGGCCGATCAGATTGGCCAGCACCAAGGGGGGCTTGGCCGCGCCGCATGGGGCGGCCGGTCGCATCCTCGCCATCGAGAGAGGTGTCATCGGAGCCATTGCGACGGCCACCAGTCGGAGCTGTCTCACCACCACCAGTCGGAGCTGTCTCACCACCACCAGCGGAAGCCTGTGACCCAGCGGATCCAGGCGACGACAGATCCGGCCGATCAGATTGGCCAGCACCAAGGGGGGCTTGGCTGCGCCGCATGGGGCGGCCGGTCGCGTCCTCGCCATCGAGAGGGGTGTCATCGGAGCCATTGCGACGGCCACCAGTCGGAGCTGTCTCACCACCACCAGCGGAAGCCTGTGACCCAGCGGCCGTGTCATCGGCACCTGCACCACTTGATCCAATCGCATCGGCGTCATTGCCGGCTGCATCTGGGGCAGAACTCACGGCATCAACAGGGGGAGTGGAAGCAGGCTTTGGCGCAGGCGTCGGCGACGGGGTTTGTGCTGGCAGCGGAGCTGGCGTGATTGGTGCAGCCGTGATCTTCACTGGGGCACCCGGGTCATCGATCACGCCGAGGGTGAGATTGTTGTCGCCGAAGCCGTTATCCGTCAGGGTCAGCAAGATCTTGCTAATGCGCCGCTCGCCATCGATGCTCTGCACCACGAAGCGGGCGCCATCCCCCACAGGCCGCCCAGCGGCATCGAACCGTTGGGTGAAGTCGTACCAACCGGGCTGGGTGATCGGCCGTCCATCGAGATCCCGCAGCACCAGCCCCTGCAGTGCCGCTGCAGCCACAGTGTCTGGCGCTACGAACTTGCGGTAGGCATTGAGCTCGCCCTCCAGCAGGCCAGAACCGGATACATCCAGTTCAACCACCACCTGGGTACCGAGCCGCGAGGGATCTGCATCCAAAAAGCCATTGGCATCCGCCGCCTTGAGAAGAGTGAAGCTCAGGGGATCCCATGGCATTGCCATCACGGCCCCTTCCTCCAATCCCGCGTCCATGGCCAGACCCGCGAAGCGGTCGTCGTCCTTGGAGAGAACAGTCAACTCCCGGACCTGATAAGCGGCCTCCGCCTGGCTGTACAAATTCTGTGAAGCCGGATCGGTAGATGAGCGAACCCTCAGCATCACCACGGAGCGGTCATCCTCAAGGGTGCCCTCCACCGCCGACTGGAAATCCGCCTTGCTGCGCCAGGCCAGCAAGTGGGAGGCGCCCAGATTCGTGAGTTTTGCCAGGTCATCGTCGACGGCGAGGCGGCCTCCCTTGCGATTGAGCAGATCAGCAAGTTGTCGCTCCATCGCCGGCGTGGCCACATCAGGCGCCCCCTCCGAGCGGGTCATCAGCAGTGCCCGCTCCCACGGACTCTGGCTAAAGCCATAGCTGGCGCCTTCGTCATCGGATTCAACGCGGCTGCGCGTGGCCAGCTCGATGGCCACGGTGCTACTGGATTGACCGGGAGCCAAGATCTCAAGCCAGTTCAGATCAAACGCTGCCGCCTCCCGGGACACCAGTTTCGCCAGCTCGCTGATCGGGATGCGCCACTCCCGATCAGCGTCGTCGTTTCCAGCCATCGCAGCCAGCCAAGTGCTCTCCAGCTGAGTCGCCTGCTCGGCGTTCAGCCCGGCCAGACGACGAAACGCCGCCGAGAGGCGCAGCGTCAGGAGCTGATCGGAGCGCAGGTCGAGCTCGACACTGTCCTGGTCATCACCAAACTGCAGTGGAGGGGCGGCAAACAGATCGGCCAGACCCACCAGCTGACCGCCATGCACTGAAGAGTGATGGGGATTGGCATAGAGGGGAACCAGCTCACTAATGGGATTGAGCCGCAGCTGAATGGTCTGCGCGACGGATTGGAGACCATCGCTGGCGGCAATGGTCATGGCCGCCTGGATGGGCTGCGTCAGGCCTGGGATGGCGCATTCCAGAAGCGCACGCCCCTCGCTGTAGACGACCCGAATCGCCTCGCTCAGTAGGCGTTCCTGGTCCTGATCCACACCGCTGAATCGGAGGCTGTACCGCAGGGCATCTCCATCGGAATCACGGAACAGGCTGTCAAGTGCGTAGCGCTCCACGGTGCTGTCGTTCAGAGCCAGGCTCCCAGGCCTGGCAGCCAGGGCCGGGGCCACGTTCTTGTCGCTACCCACGTTCAAGCGGAAGATCTGGCTGACGGCATCGCCATCTGAGCCTTGTGCCTGAAGCCGCACGGCGTAGTTGCCGAGCTGCTCAACGCCTGGATCGAAACGCAACTCGAACAGGGGAGTGCTGCTCAGATCGAGCAGGTTCAGCACTCCATCGCCAGTGCTGCCATCGGCAAGCCCCAGGCCCAGTCCACCCTGCTTCTCGTCCTTGAGGGTGAGATCAATGCGAACGGGACGGCCAGGGTCGTCGAGTCGGAAGTTGAGGGTGAGGAAGGATTCACCGGGTTGATCGCCCAGGGCCTGGCCCAGGCCCATTGCCGGCAGGCTGGCGGCGCTGAAGCGCAGCCGTTGCTGGCCTAGACCGGTGAGATCGGCGCTGCGAAACAGCGGGAACAGATCGCTAATGGCCTGGCGGAGATCAGCTGGCTGATCCGGCGAGAGGGTCAGCCCCTGCCATTCCAGATCGAGATCGAGACCGATCACCCCAGGGGAGGTGCTGGCGTTGCGCAGATCGGCCACGCTGATGGCGAGCTGAACACCTGTACCGGCCCGCAGGTTGGCAAGATCAGCCGCGCTGATCAGCTCACCGGTCTCCAGCAGCCGCAGAACCGGCTCCACGGTGATCCGCTCCGATCGCTGCGGAGATTGGGCGCCTCTATCCAACAGGGTGATCCAGCCGGCCTGATCGGCGCTCACCGGTGTGAGACGGCCGTCGATGCCGGGACGCAGCAATTCGAAGCTGTAATCGAGCTGACCACCTCTGAGCTGCAGGAAGGCGTCAGCGATCTCCACAACGCTGGACTGGCCGGGCTTAAGTCGAAGGTCTTGCAGGACCTGGTTGACCTCCACCAGCCCATCGGCAGCCGTGATGCCGAGATCAAGCTGATACGTGCTGGTGAGGCCGCTGCGGTCGGCGGCTATGAACTGGAGGCTGAGCAAGCCGCGATCATCAGTGCCAGGGCTGAGGCTGAGTTCACCGGTCGCCGAATTCCAGCTGAGCCAGTCGGGTATACCCAAGCTGGAGGTGCTGCGGGCCTTCAGGCTGTAGCTGAGTGCGTCGCCATGGCGGTCATCGATATCACTAAATATCGTGTCGAGATCTAGTTGGAAGCGCGAGCCGACCTGCAGCAGAAGCCCCTCGCTCGCCGGAGCGAGGCGATTAGGCGCCTGATTCACGTTTTGCACCGTGAGCTGGAAGGTGCTTGCTGCCACGGCACCATCAAGATCCAGAGCGCGAAAGCTGACGGTGTGGGTGCCAACAGCGGCGTTATCGGCCAAGCCGCTGACGCGCCCCGTCTGAGGATCGAAGCTCAGCCAATCGGGTGCCTGCACCTCGAAACGGAGTCGATCGCCGATCAGTCGATCGTCATCACGGAAGAGGGAGGGGAGGTCAAAGCTCAGGCTCTCTCCCTCACGGATGGTGCGCTGCTGCGGCAGCTCGCCCACCTGATAGGGCGCTCTGTTGAAAGTCTGATCCACCACCTGAAGTTGCAGGCGGGTGCTGGCGAGGAGACCATCGCGGTCTGTGGCACTGAGGGTGAGGCTGACGGGCTCCCCGCCGGCAAGGGGCGCAACACCGCTGAGCAGGCCCGTGAAGGGATCAATCCGCAGCCAGCTGGCCAGGTCGGGGTGTCCTTCGAGATCGAGGCTGTAGTTGAGGCTGTCACCGGAATCCTGGTCGCCAAACAGATCCGTCGGCAGGGTGATGCTGAACTCCCGCTGCTCTCGCAGCAGGATCAGCGGCAGCTCCTCGCCACTCCACTGCGGGGCGTCGTTGACGTTCTCGATGCGCAGGGAAATGGTCTGAACCGCGCTGGCCCCGCTCTGATCACGGGCTTCCACCTGCAGCAGCCAGCTGCCCACCTGGGCCTGGTCGGGATTGCCGGTTAGCAGACCGGTGGTCGCATCCAGGACCAGCCAATCCGACTGAGCATCAAGCAGCCGGAAGCTGAGCCGATCGCCCACCCCGAGATCCTGATCGCGGAAGAAGGCGCTGAGATCGAGCTGCAGCGGCTGGTCCTCCAGAGCGGTGAGCGGCGGGGCCGGCAGGACTTCGGGGGCGTCGTTGACGTTGTTGATCACCAGGCTGAGCTGCTGCTGCCAGCGGCGTCCGTCGGCGTAGAGGCCTTCCGCCAGGAAGCGCTGCTCACCCACCTGGCCCTGGTCGGCCAGGCCATGGATCACCGGAATCAGCGCTGGATCACTGCCCACCGCCAGCACACGGGCGGGATCAAGGGGCAGATTGCGACTGGTGGGCAGTTTGTTGGGGCTGATCTGCAGATTCAGCCCCTCAGGCCCGATGCTGCCCACCTCGAATACCAAACTCGCGAACAGATCGCGCAGGCCATCCCCCAGCACGGACCCTGTCCCAGAACTAGGCAGTGCCGCGGCCCCCAGGCCGCTGAGGCGGCCGGCTGCAAGATCGAGATCACCCCTGTTCCGGAACAGGGGCAGGCTGGGGTCGAGGGTGACCTTCTGCAGGTTCAGGGCAGCCGGATCCCATTGCAGATCAAGATCCAAACCGATCAAGCCGGCACCATCAGCACGGGTGTCGGTGACCACCAGATCAGCCTGAACCAGGCTGCCAGGCTGCAGGGCGGCGATATCATCAGGGCTGAGCAGTTGTCCCCCTCCATCGCGGAAGAGGGTCTCGATCACCAGCCGTTCAGCCAGGGTGGCATCGGGGCGGCGCTGCTCCATTGCCAGCCAATCAACCGACCCCGTACTGAGCGGCTGGAGCTGCAGAGACACCAGCTGCCCATCCAGAGGGAACAGATCCGACAGCGCCAGGCTGAAGGGCTGATCCTCGTCCAGAACAAAACGGTGGTCAGCGCCCAGCTGGCTGAGGGGAGCCAGGGGAACGCCGGCGCCATCGACAGCCTGCCAGCGGAGCTGCTCCAGCCCACGCCACTGGTCGATCAGCGGAGCCTCACTGGCATGCACCGTGGCCGTATCAACGCCGGCACCGGTATCGATCCAGAGCTGATCGGGCTGGCCGTGCAGGAGAACGATGGCATCATCGCCATCACCGAGCCGCAGGGCCTCCAGGCCCGCCAGCAGGTCGATGTCGCCGCTGCCCTTGTGAACCAGCAGCTGATCGCTGTTGAAGGCATCCCACAGCAGTGGAGGCGGGTTGGCCTCCAGCAGCGTGGAGGGCAGCAGGTGGGGCTCGTCCACAACGGTCAGCCCCGTCAGCTGATCCAGATCCACCAAAGTGGAATAGTCGGCCAGATCCAGATCGGTGCTGCCCTGAAATACAGCGCTGCCGTGCTGGCCGTTGAGGCTGGCAACGGCAGCATCAATGCGCGCCCAGTCGAGGCCACTGGCAGACACTTCTGCCAACGGGAGATTGAGGGGTTCCGCAGCAGCGCCGAGCTGAGCAAGGGGGTCCGTGGCCGCCAGCACGGGCTGGCTCAAGAACCCGAAAGACAGCGGGTCCTGCTCCAGAGGAACAGACCACTGGCCGACGAGGAAGTCCTTTTCGATTGAAGTGGGAGCCATCAATGCGAACGTCACCTGCGAGGCCACTGCTGGACCTCAGCCCCCATGATGACCGGCAGGAGGCTTGCTTGGACAAGCGGGAGCCACAGCGACGTTTTGGGCACACTGGCGCCCGCAAAATGATGAGAACGCAAAAAAAAGCCCCGGGTGATCCCGGGGCTTGGGCTGCCGCTGATCGGCCATCAGCAGATCAGACGCTCGTGAGCGCGTACTGCTGGCTGTGCTGCTCTTCCCACTGGCTCACCACTGAGGAGTCGAGACCCGCAGCGCTGATCAGACCGTCGGACTCGTCCGTAAGCACGTTCACGTACGCCGAGCCCGCTTCATCGGCCTCGATCGCATTCTGATCTTCAAAGGCACTGCTATCCCAGCGGCGGCCGTTCTGGCGGAACAGCTCATCCATCGTGATGGAATCGCTGCCCATGAACTTGCCATCGCCACTATGCAGGCTCTTACCCCAGTCAGCATCGATCACCGCCAGGTCCAGCATGTCGATGCTGCCGCTGAAGTCAGCATCCACATCGTGGGGGGTGGTGCCCATCGCCGCTCCGGCGTTGAGGAAGGCAAGATCCTTCATCGTCACCGCGCCGTCGTAGTTCACGTCGCCCTGGTAGGTCACCAGATGCTTCACCTGGAACTGCTCCATCTGCGTGGTGTTCCACCCGTAGTCGCCGTAGGCGCTCAGGGCGTAGCCCACCGCACTGGTGTCCACAACGCTGCCGGCCTCACCGATGATGTGGAAGCTGGTGGTCACATCCATCACCCCGCCCTGGCCAGGCTGATCACTCCAGCCCAGGCTGGGCAGACTTGCGGTGTCGGTGAGATCGAAGGTGGCACTCACCTCAGCCACCGCATCGCTGATCGAGTCGAGACGCAGGTCGGAGAAGCTGACTTCACCATCGTTGCGCCAGCTGCTCGCCTGGAAAATGGTGTCGCCGCTACGCACCAGGTTGGTGTAAGAGCCCTCGCCAACTTGCACCACCTCGCGGTAAGTGCCCAGATCGAAGCTCGATGAAGTGGTCAGCACCGCCTCGGCCGCACGGGCCGTGACTTCCAGCTCAGGGTTCAGCAGCACATCAGCACCGCCTAGGTCGCTCAGCGATTCGAGATCGCTGAACACCACCTGGTCCACATTGGCATCAACCGTGAACAGCATCGGCACGCTGAAGGTTTCAGCGTTCATGAAGCCGTACTGATCCTCAACCCGAGCATCTTTGATCAGATCATCGATGTCGCCGCGGGCTACCAGTTCGATGTAAGCCAGAACCGTGTTATCGGCAATGGCAGCACCAGAGGCCAGTGCATCCAGTCCGGCTCCCTGGAAGCGGATGGTCGGACCGTTGTCGCCATTGAGCACCTGCACACGGCGTTGGACCGCCATGGCGTCGTTGAAGTGAATGTCGGCTGGATGCAGCTCAAACACCTCACCGAACGTCTCGCCCAGGTTCACCGACACATCGAGCGTATTGATCGATGCATCGCGCAGCGACGCTGCCGTGAGTGCCAGGTAGAACTTGCTGCCCTGCTCAACCTCAGTACCGAAGCGGCGCAACACCACATCGGTCTCGGAATCACCGGCAAACACCGGATCCTTCACGATGCTCAGACCCAACTGCAGCGCGGGGCTGGTCGATTCGGACGACACATCCTCAGAGCTGCTGTCCTCGTTCTCGGCATCCTCATTGGTGTCGCCGTCCTCGGCGTCCTCATTGGTGTCGCCGTCCTCGGCGTCCTCATTGGTGTCGCCGTCCTCGGCGTCCTCGTTGGTGTTGGCAGGGTGATCCTGCTCTGCATCCGGATCGGCACCGCCAGCCAACTCCTCATCAGCAGGCTGATCAGCAGGAGTGGCGGCGGCTACAACATCGAAGACCCGCTCGGGGAGGTCGGTAAGACCTGTGTTACGGGCCAGGATCTTGGCGAAGGTGGAATCTTCGACGAAATTGGCATAGAGGTCGAGATTTTCAAGGCGCGGGATGTAGTAGAAGCGATCTGCCTCTTGGAGGCGATCCAGTTGCTCATGCAGGATCACCCAGAAGGTTGGACCCACGAGGGCGTCACCGACCTTCCGCTCCACCAGGCCACCGACCCAGGCATCGACGCGATCAATACCCGGCACGATGAACTGATCACCATCCTGCAGAGCATTGATCTCAGGATTGAAGCGCTGGAAGTCGACCCAGGCTTCGCCGCTCAGCACAAGATCTGGATAAGCCTGCTGGAACTGGCCCAGCACGTCATCACTCAGGCCATTGCGGGTCTGAAACTCCTGCCAGCTGCCATAGGGCTCAAGGCTGGCGCCTCCCACGTAGCCGACAGCCTCCGACACATAGGGACTGGTGGACGCCAGCAGGCCCTGTTTGATCTGGTTGAGAGTCCCCATACCCAGATCCCAGCCTCTGGCAACGTTCGCCGAAAACAGGTCGGCCCGAACACGGACGAGATCGTTACGGACGGCGTCGACCATCTTGCCGTCCATCTCTTCCGCAGGCTGCCGAGCAATACCGCCAAGCACCGATGCGGTACCCAGCTCGGCATAGCCAGGCGCAGGCACATAGCCCATTCGAGCCAGAACATCGAGGGCTGGCTGACCGGTGAGTGGAGCCGTGTTGGGATTGCGATCGTGATCCACGCTGAAGGCAGACGGATCACTGGTCGGATTGAGGAAAAGGTCGAACAGCGGCCGAGGCTGCGGATTGCCATTGGCGTCGAGAACCCAGTAATCCTCGGGAATCATCGTATGGCCAAGCCTGTAGGCGATAGCCTGAAACTCCAGACTGATCTGGGCGTCGGCCGCAGGTGAGTAATCCTTGAAGCCATGGTCGCCCTCGCCTAGAAGACCAGGGCCACCTAGCACCTTCTGAGCAAACTCCGTGAAAACGATGCGCTGATACTCCGCTTCACTCACGATCTTGGCAGCCTGGAACAGCTCTTCAGAGCTCACACTGATCGCCTGATCGGCGTAGAGATCTTCCAGCTGCTCGGCGTGATAATTATGATTGCGAGCAAAAATTGTATGCAAGCCAGTCAGGCCAACATTCTCATTGGCACGTCCATCACCAGAGATCACATGATCCAGCAGATTGATCGCCGGATTGGCATCAATCAGTAGATTATAGCCAGAACCGAAGGCATTCGAGGCCAGCTGCTGGACGACAGCCGCGTTATAGTCGCCGCCAGCAAGTAACAGAGCCGGATAATACTCGATCAGTGTTTTCTCGCCCTGATCGGTGCTGAAACGGCTTCCAGCCTGCAGGTGATGATCCAGCAACTCCCGGAGATTGGGCAGAAGGAAATGCCCAGGCGCCGAAGGATCAGGCCTGTCTGAGCAGAGCAGCCTAGCTCCGAATCCGCCCTGCCCATCACTGCACCGCAGCAGCTGACCGACGACCTCAACGGGACCGTAGGCCTGGTTCTGATCGACATAGGGTGTGTCCTGATTGCGATAGAGCGGCACGCCATCAGACCAACCCAGGATGGTACCTCTGGTGAGGTCGGCGGGATTGTTGGCATCACCGGGAATCTGATTGCCAATCGCGATGGTTCCGTTACCACCTTTGGGCAGGAAATCGAGGCCGTGGTCGAAGTACTGACTGAAGGCCATGAACAGGTTACTGGCCTGCTCACTTGGCGGTGTGTCTGCAGACTGGGCACCGATCAGGTTGGAAAT
Source organism: Cyanobium usitatum str. Tous (assembly GCF_963920485.1). Lineage (NCBI taxonomy): Bacteria > Bacillati > Cyanobacteriota > Cyanophyceae > Synechococcales > Prochlorococcaceae > Cyanobium > Cyanobium usitatum. Next base: position 1,704,783 of record NZ_OY986431.1, read on the forward strand.
ACTGCGAGGATCCAGATCCTTGAAAATCGGGTTGATCTTCGCCGAGTTCGTCGCCTGGTTCAGTTCACCAAAACGCGCAGGGGTGAGACGGACGAAGGGCTCATCGAGGGCGGCACGCGAAGGGTCTATCTGGTTATTACCGAAGCCCGAAAGGTTACGTACGCCAAGCGACAGCTCCGCATCGTCACCCTGTGCAGGTGGCAGCTCGCCACGCACCAACATCAGCAGATTCTGAGCATCGCTTGGGGTGAGTTGCGCGAGAACACCAGGGTCAACAACAGAAAGCACATCGCCGGGGGGCGGATCGGCCGGCTGGGCCTGAGGAGGAATGCTCGATGGGTCAGCAGAGGTGAATGGTTTCATGACAGGAAACAGGATCAATTAACTGCCAGTTCGGCAAGATCCACCATAAAGACAGCGCTATGGAGGCTTGAGGCAACAGAGCAGAAACAACCCGCAAGGAACAATCAGCACCCGAAAAATACATGCAGTGTAATTGCATTTACGCGCAGCACTGACGATCAAAAGCCCCGGGGGGGGAGCCGGGGCCAGGGCTGCCTGGTAATGGGCTATCAGCAGCTCAAATGTTCGTGAGCGCATGTGCTGGAGGAACTCCTTCTCGCTGAACGTGAGGGTCCTCGAAACAAGAGTCAAGCGCGAGGGCCGTGCATGACCTCATGCCACTGATGGCGGCAGGAGGTGTTCATGGAAGCCTGGCAACCGCAACGACATGGTCTGCACACTGGCGCCCGCAAAATGATGAGAACGCAAAAAAAAGCCCCGGGTGATCCCGGGGCTTGGGCTGCCGCTGATCGGCCATCAGCAGATCAGACGCTCGTGAGCGCGTACTGCTGGCTGTGCTGCTCTTCCCACTGGCTCACCACTGAGGAGTCGAGACCCGCAGCGCTGATCAGACCGTCGGACTCGTCCGTAAGCACGTTCACGTACGCCGAGCCCGCTTCATCGGCCTCGATCGCATTCTGATCTTCAAAGGCACTGCTATCCCAGCGGCGGCCGTTCTGGCGGAACAGCTCATCCATCGTGATGGAATCGCTGCCCATGAACTTGCCATCGCCACTATGCAGGCTCTTACCCCAGTCAGCATCGATCACCGCCAGGTCCAGCATGTCGATGCTGCCGCTGAAGTCAGCATCCACATCGTGGGGGGTGGTGCCCATCGCCGCTCCGGCGTTGAGGAAGGCAAGATCCTTCATCGTCACCGCGCCGTCGTAGTTCAGGTCGGCCTGGTAGGTCACCAGATGCTTCACCTGGAACTGCTCCATCTGCGTGGTGTTCCACCCGTAGTCGCCGTAGGCGCTCAGGGCGTAGCCCACCGCACTGGTGTCCACAACGCTGCCGGCCTCACCGATGATGTGGAAGCTGGTGGTCACATCCATCACCCCGCCCTGGCCAGGCTGATCACTCCAGCCCAGGCTGGGCAGACTTGCGGTGTCGGTGAGATCGAAGGTGGCACTCACCTCAGCCACCGCATCGCTGATCGAGTCGAGACGCATCTCGGTGAAGCTGACTTCACCATCGTTGCGCCAGCTGCTCGCCTGGAAAATGGTGTCGCCGCTACGCACCAGGTTGGTGTAAGAGCCCTCGCCAACTTGCACCACCTCGCGGTAAGTGCCCAGATCGAAGCTCGATGAAGTGGTCAGCACCGCCTCGGCCGCACGGGCCGTGACTTCCAGCTCAGGGTTCAGCAGCACATCAGCACCGCCTAGGTCGCTCAGCGATTCGAGATCGCTGAACACCACCTGGTCCACATTGGCATCAACCGTGAACAGCATCGGCACGCTGAAGGTTTCAGCGTTCATGAAGCCGTACTGATCCTCAACCCGAGCATCTTTGATCAGATCATCGATGTCGCCGCGGGCTACCAGTTCGATGTAAGCCAGAACCGTGTTATCGGCAATGGCAGCACCAGAGGCCAGTGCATCCAGTCCGGCTCCCTGGAAGCGGATGGTCGGACCGTTGTCGCCATTGAGCACCTGCACACGGCGTTGGACCGCCATGGCGTCGTTGAAGTGAATGTCGGCTGGATGCAGCTCAAACACCTCACCGAACGTCTCGCCCAGGTTCACCGACACATCGAGCGTATTGATCGATGCTTCGCGCAGCGATGCTGCCGTGAGTGCCAGGTAGAACTTGCTCCCCTGCTCAACCTCAGTACCGAAGCGGCGCAACACCACATCGGTCTCGGAATTACCGGCAAACACCGGATCCTTCACGATGCTCAGACCCAACTGCAGCGCGGGGCTGGTCGATTCGGACGACACATCCTCAGAGCTGCTGTCGCCGTCCTCGGCGTCCTCATTGCTGTCGTCGTTCTCGGCGTCTTCGTTCTCGGCGTCCTCATTGGTGTCGCCGTCCTCGGCGTCCTCATTGGTGTCGCCGTCCTCGGCGTCCTCATTAATGCTGGCGGCTTGATCCCCTGGGGTGGTACCGCCAGCCTCATCTTCGTCAGCCGTGCCAGTACCTGGATTTGCCACGGGCAGCTCAGAAACAACAGCAGGAGCCAACTGGGGCAGCTGATCCATGCTGGTGGTCACCGTCACCGAGTGGGTCGGCGAGGAGAAGGTCACCGTGCCGTCACCGTTGTCGGTGGCGGCGTAGTCGTCTGGGTTGGCACCGGTCGGGATGTCGATGACATCTTGCGGGCGAAGGTTGCCGACGACGTAATCGTTGCCGCCCTGGGTGAGGAAGTGGATGCGGTGGGCCGATTCGAGGGCCGAGATGTCGACAGTGGTGTCGTCTTCTGACCCCTGGACGGTGATGGTGTTGAAGGCCAGGCTGGTGGGTGTGAAGTCTCCGATCGCAAGCACGGTGTCATTGCCGGCACCGGTGTTGATGGTGATCTCTTCAATACCGCGCAGTTCGGCGATCACGGCGGCGTTGTTGGTGCCGTTGCGGGTGATGACGATCTCGGTGCCGGCATTTAGTGGAGCTGCTGCATTGCCTGCGACGGCCAGGTAGCTGGCGCGGGCATAGACGCGGTAGGTCTCCGCCTGGTTGTTGCCGTTCACCACGAAGGTGTCGAGGGTGCCGAGGCCGCCGTCGACCACATCGCGGCCATCACTGACTCCGTTCCGAGCGAAGAAGACCGGGTTGCTCACACCCCAGGTGATGACATCGTTGCCGGCGTTGCCGTTGACGGTGTCATTGCCCCGGCCGCCGCTGAGGGCATCGGCATAGGCGGTGCCAGTGAGGGTGTTGGCGAAGAGGTTGCCGGTGATGCGGTCACCGGTGCCATCGGTGGCGGTGGTGAACAGGGTATTGGCGAAGCCATCGCTGTCGGTGAAGCTCACCTGAACCCGTAGGGCATTGTTCACCTGGGCATTGCCGGGCGTGAAGTTCACGCCGGTGGCGCCGGTGATGTTGGTCCAGGCGTTGGCATCGGTGCTGGTGGCCAGGCGCTGCTGCCACTGGTAGGTGAACACCGGGCTGGCAGGCATGCCGTTGGGGTCGCTGATGGTGTTCTGGCCCTGCACCGTGACCTGCTGGGTTTCGGTGGGGGTGCTGTCGCTCACCACCAGGCCGGTGGCGCTGGGAGCGCCGTTCACCGGATCAGCGGTGCCGGTGAGCTCCAGGGTGACCACCTGGTTGGTGATCCCGCCGGCACCGTCGCTGAGGCGGAGCACAAAGGTCTCGGTCGCCGTTTGTCCCGCAACGAGAGGGTTGAGGCCCAGATCGGTGACCTGGTAGGTCCAGCTCACAGAGCCCGTGCCGTCGCCGTTGGTGTTGTCGGTGATGGTCGGCACCAGGGTGCCGATCGGGGTGGTGCGGCCAGGGAAGTTGCTAGTGCTGCTGACGACGTCGACACTCAGGATGTCGGCGAAGTCGGGATCAACGACTCCGAAGGAACCGGTTGCCGTGTGGATGAAGTTGTTGGCCAGCGGAGCGTTGCGATCCAGCTCAGTGATGGCAGCGGCAGCGTTGATCGGTTCCACCACGCTGGGGGCTTCGTTGGGGTTGACGCTGCTGAAGTTGGAGAACACGGTTTCGACCGCGCCAGCGGCGTCGGTGAAGCGGCCCATCACGCGGATGGCGAGGCCGGCTTCGGCAGCCGTCACCGTCATGGAGGGAGCACGAAGCGGCGAGGCGGTGACGTTGAAGGTGGTCTGGATATCCGTGAAGATGCCTGACCCTGGGGCCGTCTCAACCTGCCAGGTGTACTCCACAGGAGCGGCTACACCAGAGAGGGGATTGGTAGCGGAGCGCTCATCCCAGTCCTGAAGAACTTCGGAGGAGGCAACGAGCACTTGACCCACTTCCCCAGTCACCGTGCCGTCTACGGCTGCGACACCGTCGACACTTAGGGAGACGCGGCCTTCAGCCATGCGGTTGGCATGCTGAGCGATCTTGATGCTGCCATCGTTGAACAACGCACGCTCTACCGCCTTCACACGGTCCACACCATCGGTGGGGTTGACCTGGTTATCAGTGATGGAAATCCAGCCATCAGAATCGAGATCAGCAGCAACACCAGTGGCGGCGTTGTAGCCCTCAATGATGTAGTCACCGCGGTTTCCACTGAACTGAACAACGTCAACGTCAGAGACGCTGCTGCTGTCCTTGATCTCACGCCAGATGCTGAGCTGGCTGGGCAGGATTTCACGGCTGAACAGCTGCTGCTGAATCTCTGCGAGCCGGCTGACGAGATAGGGAGATCCCTCGGTGGGAGTCACCTGGATCTTCACATCCAGGAAGCTGTCACCCTCGATCAGATCATCGCCGGCGCGGCCCTCGATCAGGTCGCTGCCGGCGCCGCCGATCAGGATTTCACCCGTGCTGAAGCGAATGGCGCCAGCCTCATCAACGCCAGCCAGGAGTTCCTGCAGGCCATTGATCAGGTCGACATCCGCATCAAGCAGAACGTGATCAACACCTGCTGCAGTGCTGGTACCGCGAATGTAGTCGTTGTAAGCAGAACCAGAGACGGCCTCAGTGAGTTGATATTTGTCCATCGAGGCGCCTGGGGAACCGGCAGCCAGAGGAACAATCAATGTCCGAACATCCATATCGGCATAGATGCCGTAGGGATCATCCTTATGGGTTGCCCAGTCGAAGCCGAGCTGGCCAAAGAACTTATCGGTGCCGAGGCCACCCACCATTACGTCGTTGCCAGATTCGGCGTCATGATCAATGTTGCCACCGGTGTTATATGTCACGTCGTGACCAATGACCGTGCTATTAACACTGCGCTTGGTGGGAATGCCCTGAATGAGGTCGCCGTTGTCGCCCAGCAGCAGACCGTTTTCCAGGCCGGACTCGAGCCAGTCGTTACCCTCTCCACCGAAAATCGCTTCAACACCGGCACCACCATCAGCGAAGTCGTTGCCCTGGCCGAGCAGGAACTCCTCATCATCTAGACCACCAAACACCACATCGCTGCCGGTGTCGGTGATGATCAGGTTGAGGCCGGGGCCACCGTTAACAACGTCGTCACCACCGCCGGAGCGAATTTCGTCGTCACCGAAGGTATCGGTGATCACATCGCTGCCATCGCCACCGAAGATGAAGTCGTTGCCGATACCACCTTCGAGGTTGTCGTCGCCGCCGTCACCCCAGAGGGTGTCGTCGCCGTCGCCACCGATCAGGGTGTCGGCTTCATCCGTGCCACCAAGCACCACATGCTCGCCGCCAACAAACTGGAGCAGATCATTGTCGAGATCTCCATCCAGGTCAGCGCGCAGCACCTTCTGGTCGCCGGTCATGGCGGCGAGGAAAGGATCGAGGCCGTTGACTGCACCCTGCGGATCATCAAGGCCTAGACCTTGATTGAATTGGCGGGACTGATCCACTTCCAGCGTGTAATCCATCGCCTTGAACACGTTGCCAGGCAGGTGCTCGACAGGTGTGTTGCGATGGATCATATCGGCGAACTTGTTGTTCTCCAACTGAGCCGTGAGGTTCAGATTGGCGAGGCGAGTTAGGTAGTAGAAGCGGTCAGTATCCTGCAGCTTCTCCATCTGCACTTCGAACACGAAGTTGAAGGTGGTGCCGAGCATGCCACCGAAGGGCATCGTCTTCTCGAGCAGTCCACCCACCCAGAAATCAACCTCGTTGAGGCCGCCCAGGTTGGCGTCGTTGGCATAAGCGCCGTGGGCATTGAGGAAATCGAGGCGATCGCTGGGAGCACCGGCTCCGCCCATCACCAGATCCCAGGCGGCATCGCGCTTGGCTTCGGAGGTGGTGGCGCTGGTGATGGACTCGTGGGAGCCGTAGGCGGCGATAACATTGACGATCGACGCCGGGTTGCGCAGGTTGAGCGAGAAGTCGCACCAGCTGGAGTAGGGCTTGATCGCTGAATCGTTGGAGCCGCGGAAGAACTCCTCACGGGCGTTGTTCAGCGACGGCACGCCGCGCTCGCGGCCGCGGGTGATGTTGAGAGTAGCCAGGTCGAGCGGAATGCCCTCTAGGCGGTTGCGGAGATCGCTCACCACGAACTCATCGATCTCCTGACCCACCTGGCGGGTCATCCCGCGGGCCACGGCCGCAGCGGCCTCAGCCTGGGTCATGCCACCGTCGACTTCATCAAGTTTGGTCCACTCCACGGGGTTGAGGAAGGCTTCGAACAGACTCACCTGTTCCTCATCCAAACCACGCACGCCATTGCTGCCAATCACCTTAAAGTTCGGATCGAAGCGATCCACGCTTTCGCCCAACATCGAGTGGCCGAAGCGGTACACCACATCGGCGAACTCGCTAACGATCGCTCCATCAAGCTCAGCTTGGTAGCCGTTGAACACGTTGAGCATCGGCTGAAGCGTGCGGCCGAATTCCTCGAACACCAGATGCTGATACTGCATCTCGGTGGGGATCTTGCCAGCTTGGAACAGCCGCTCACCGTTCCAATCGAGGCTTGCCTCGCTGGCTGTGGCCAGACCCGCTTCGGTGATCGGAGTATTCAGCCATTCATTCAGGAACGACAGGTTGGCAGCGGGGTCGGCGATGGCTTCCGTCAGCACCAGGTCCTTCACCAGATCCACCTGGCGGTTGTGCTCGGAGTGGAAGATGTAGTGGAGGCTGGTCAGACCGTAGTTTTCGTTGCCACGACCATCACCGACGATGAAGTGGCGATCGAGTAGTTCGTTGTCGTAGGTGCCGGCGGGCTGCAGGTCGGTGGCCGAGCTGATGGCGGTATCCGTGTCTGCCGTCTTGCCGGCACTGGGATTGGCGTTGCGGGCGATGTCGACGAGGAAGGCATGGCCGGTGGACACGAAGCCATCGGCGGTGCGTACGGGAGCTGTGGGATCGCCCTCTACGGCTGTGACCACACCGTTGGCATCGATGGAGCGCACCAACTGCACGCCGCCATTGGCGCCTGGGATAAAGTTGCCATAGGCATCAACGAGCACCTCCGGGATGTCGTGCACGTTCATGTCGTTGAGCTCGATGCCCAGCAGATTGCGGGCCTGAGCCTTCACATCCGCCCAGTTGGCCAGGCCACCGCCAGCACCAGCACCTTCCAGCAAATGACCGGTGGCCTGGAGCTTGCCATCCACGAGCTCATACTCGCGGTGAAACACCTGGGCTGAAGCGTCGGAGGTGTAGGTCTGGTTCTGGTCGACCCAAGGAGTGGTCTTGTTGATGGCTTTGCCGTCCGCATCCACCGAGGCGCGGGTCAGCGCCATGAAGTTGGTGGGGCTGCCAGGGACGTACAGCTTGTCATCCGGCTGGAGGGGGATGTAGACGGTGCCTTTGCCGCCCTTATCGAGCAGGTCGAGGCCGTGGTCGAAGAACTGGCCGAACAGAGTCATCCAGGAGCTGAACGGCGACGAGAGGCCTTCATCGGGGGCCACGTTGGGCAGATCCACCGTGGCCCGGGTGAGGTCGCCCAGGGTGTCGAACACGTTGATGCCCTTGGCGCTGAGCTCGGTGCGCAGAGCAGCTTCTGCACCGGCAATCGCAACGGCATCAGTGCCTGCTTTGGCGACTTCGAGCGCATCCACCGCGGCGGTGATCTCCGCCAGATCAGCCATGCGGTCGGCGGAGCCAGCCAGCACAAGGGCTCTGTAGATAGCGGCAGGGTTCTCGAGGCTCTGATCCACCACCAGGTTGGAGATGATACGCGGATCGGCATCCACCACATCGCCGGGCTGGATGCCGCGGGTGATGGCGGGGTTGTTTTGGGCGTTGACGGCGTAGTCGTTGTTCGTGAGCAGGGTCTGGCCAGGGATGGCAGGTGTGCTAGGAGGGCCAAACAACATGCTGTCGTCGCCCTCGTTACGGAACTGCGGAGGCAGCAGGGAGGGGAAAAGCTGGTCGGCGGCGCCGAAGTTTTCCCGTTCGGGGCGCAGGTTGTTGTTGCTGCCGTCAACGCGGCGCAGGCCCCAGGGCAGGGTTGTATCTGGGATGTAGGTGGATAGGTCTTCGCCGCGGGAGTCGGCTTCGGCGATCAGGATCTGCTTGAGAATGAAATCCAGATCACCGCGATTCATCATGACCATGATGGGTTAATTCCTCGAATTAAAGGGAGAGTGGCGGTAATGAAGTTGAGGTCCGGGGATCTGGACCCTCACGAATCGACCTTATGCAGAGCAACCCAGGCGGACATCCCAACCCACCCAACACCGCCACCCACGAACAACCACGCGCGTCAACGACGCAACGAAGGTAATTCCATTTACAAGCAGGGGCGCTCTTGGCGGCGGCGCGGGTTCGCCGACTGAGCGGGACCGCTTCAGGCTGAGGGCCGAAGGGGAAGATGCATCTCTGCCCTGAGCCCGCCATGAACGGAACGCAACAGGTCGAGGGACCCACCATGGGCTTGGCAGAACTGCTCGACGATGCCCAGACCAAGGCCGCGGTGACTGGTTTCGTGGCGATCGCCGGATGCAGGCATGCGTGGCATCAGCAACTGGGTGGCTGGCTGAAGCCCATGGCCGTGATCGTCCACGCTGATGATCAACGTATCGTTGCCGGACCTAGCGCAAACCAAGACCGGCGGCAGGCCGTACTCAAGGGCGTTATCGATGAGATTATTGAGACTCCGTTTCAGCGCAAGCGGGTTCAGCCGCATGATCCTCCGTTCGGCCTCCAGCTGAACGTTGACACTGTTGTAGCTGTTAACCACCTGGCCTAACAGCTCAGCGATCTCCAAATCAATGCGATCGTGCTGATCGGCCAGACTATCGGCGTAGGCATACAGCTTGTTGGTGAGTTCACAGAGCTGATCTACATCGGCATCCATCTTCAGCACGTCATCCATCACCTCATCAACAGGAACCAACCCAGCGGCCAGTTGTTCACTGCGCAACTTGATCCGACCCAGCGGCCCACGAATGTCATGGATGAGGCCCCGCAACAGGGTGCGCTGCCGCTCATCATTGCTATTCATGCAGACTTCCCCGTTCCGGCAGCAGATTCATCTGCAGCGTGGCCACGGCGGGAAGTTCGCGTAGCGACTGCCTGAGGGGCGAAAGCAGTTTCTGGCGGAGGGAGAGATTCTCGTCCACACCGCGCACCAGATGGGCTTCGCCATAGAACCAGGCCATGGAAAGGAAAATGGCGCTCAGCGAGCTGGTCCAAACAAACCAGACGCAGATGTCACGAGCCCCCTGCCGTTGCCGTTGCCTGCACTGAAGAGCGGAGCGCTCCATGCAGCCTCAATGGGTTGGTGTCAGGCGGAGGATCTCAGCCATCAGCCTGTAGCCGCGCCCTCGCACGGATTCAAGTTGATCCCCCAAACCTGGCCATAAAATGTTGAGTTGGCGTCGCAACTTTGACACACGCATGTCGAGGCTGCGACTGGAGCCGACATCGACGATACTGCCACTGCCACGGGCTAACTGTTCTCGGCTGAGAATCAGACCGGGGGATTGGCAGAATTTACTCAGCACGACAGCCTCTCCGCGGCTGAGGCTAAGGAGCTCATCACCGCAGCTCAAACTGAGCTCTGATGGATTGAACAGCACCTCGGCAATCTGAAAACAATTCTGGGAGGGATCAAGCCCTGCCCATCTAGGACCGGCGTGGCCCAGAAGCCGTTCGATCCGCAGCACCAGCTCCTTGGTTGTGAAGGGTTTGCTGAGGTAGTCGTCGGCGCCGACCTCCAAGCCGTGAATGCGATCATCGGGAGCCCCGAGCGCAGACAGCATCAGAACAGGGAAATGATGGCCAGCCTTGCGCAGACCTGTGAGGATCTCGGTGCCGGTCTGGTCGGGCAACATCTGGTCAAGCACAAGAAGATCTGGATAAATATCTGCAAGAAGCCTGTCAAAATCAGTGGCTGTGTGAATGGCCAAGGGAAACCAACCACAAGCCTTGAACTGACGCATCAGCAACTGACACAACGACGTATCGTCATCCAACACCCACACCTTGGCTCCGGGTGACTCTGTTGAAATCGTGGCGGCGGTGGTAACGACCTGATCCGACGCCGCTGTAGCCATTTCCAGCACTAATGACTCGCCAGAACTAAAGTCAACCCGAACGCCAAGTTCAGACGGTGAGGCATTCTGGTATTGCATCGTCGATATAAGCGTTAGGTCCTTGCAGTTCCCATGATTTGGTGGACACACACACCACGAGAGTCCGCTCAGTCGAGTGTACGGGCAGCAATCGCATATTGGGAATCATCGATCAAGCTCAACTCTCCAGCAGGATCTCCAGGGGTCGAGACTGGAGTTCATGGGGTCCTAATCCAGCTTTGGCTGGCAATCCGAGGCTTGTCGGCTGGCTGGCCTTGTCCCTGCTGATTAATCAAGCGAAGCAGCCAAGGCCATTCTCAAGCCGATGCTCCATGCCCTGAGGCTTTTCTTGGGATCAGCAGCAGGCTTCAGAACGCTGTAAGTAGATCGACACATGAGCCCCCGCGAGCCGAGGCACGTGCCTTGCCACTTGGGTGTTTCGAAAGCGCAACGCTGTTCAGGGCTGGTTGCGGCGGCCTCACATCTGGCTGCTGTTGCGGCTCCATCGGCGCTGCAACCGAAACAAAAGACCTCATCTGAGGACGGTAGGTGAAACAGAGAGCCATGGCACCAAACGTGAAGAGAGGCAGAGCCAGCAGTGGATCACCGCCGGTATGACTCAACTTATGGACGACCTCCACGGGCCAACGGGCAGGTGCTCGAAGACCTCTCAATATGAACACTGCCGTCGCGCATGACGAACAGATGGCCCTGGCCAGGAGGGGTTACCAGGTGGGACAGGTGGGACAGGTGGTCAGGTGGTCAGGTGGTCAGGTGGTCAGGGAGCAGCACCAGCCTCTGTCGCGAAAGGAGCCCAGCCGTTAGCATCACTGGATTAGTCCGCACTAGCGCTTGTTCGTGACTGTCAATCCGAACATATCAACTGACGCCACCTTGGAGCGGTGGATGGGGACGACTAAAACACATGTAGATCCCCTCAAGCCCAATGGGAAGACTCCAAGCCTCTGCGGCGTGGACTTCAGAGGCTCCTCTCTTGGGTTGCTAAAGGCCAAGATTGAGGAAGCCGGGAGGGTCCTGGCCCGCAACCCTGCCGACAGCATCACCATCTGCATCGCTGAAAGTGGTCAATGTCGTGGTGCAGCAGCAAAGCGGGAAATCAGGGTGATTCCCAAACGCCTGGCCTTCATCCTGCTTCCAGGCGAGGTACTCAACCTCGAGATAATCTCGAACCAGGTCAGCGGACTGCTGTTGCAGGTACCAGCCACGATCCTCTTGCGAGAATGTGAGCTACACGGCACGGAGGACCCAGACCTCCTCTCTCTCCAGGAAACAATTCCCGGCCACGAAACTCTAATCCTTGCCTGCGCTCAGCAACTGCTCGACCTTGCCGCTAAAGAGGAAGGTCCGGCAAAGTCAAGGCTGATCACTCCTCTGGAAGCCTCGATCCTCTCACTGTTAGCAAGCCTGGTGGGCACCACTAAAGGCTCCTCCGCTGCAGGCAATGCATCAGAGCCCAGCCAGTCAGCCCACGTGCAAACTGCTCTGGCATTCATGGAGAATCACATGGCCGGAACAATTACCCTCGCCGACCTCTGCAAAGCGTGCTGTATCTCAGCCCGCACCCTGCAGGTTGCCTTCCAAACGGTGACGAACCGGTCACCGCTTCAGGTTCTGCAGGAATTGAGATTTACTCGTTTTCGCGATCTACTTCTGCAACGAATGGATGTCCGCAGTGCGTGTATACAAGTCGGCCTCCAACCCACGGGGCGAATGGCAGCCAATTACAAGCGCCTGTTTGGCCAACTCCCCCGCGAGACAAAGCCTCAGAACACCTAGTGATAGATCTAGGGATCCAAAGTGAGTCCAGCGCAAATGATTTCCAGGGCTTCAATCCCGCGATTATCGACAATAGTAGAAACAAATTTCCAGAAGCTCAAATCGCTTTTTTCTATCAAACGGGCTCGCGCCTGCGCGCGGCCAGCAGCATTGGCAACCCGTGACGCTAATTCAAGCGCCATGAACGTATTCCACGCAGCACATAAGAGCCCAAATCGCTCCGGAAGACACTTGCCAATCCGAGCATCCAACGGCCATAATGCTTGTAGATGATAAATTTGCAATGGATACCGTTGGCACAAATCGCACTGGCGCGAACGCCAAGGTTGCCGTGGTGGACGATGATCCGCGCATTAGACGCCTGCTGGAAGACGAACTGATAGACCTCGGTTATGCGACCACATGTTACAGCAATGCTTTCGATCTGCTTAATGAGCTGGACACAAATCCACCTACAATATTACTGCTCGACCTGCTGATGCCTCAGATGGACGGCATCGAGTGCCTTCGTCGCGTTAGAAGCGCCGGATTTGAAGGCCCCGTGATTATTTTTACGGCCCTAAGTGATAACGAAAAACGCAGAGAAGCAGACCTTGAGGGAGCCACAGAGTACATCCTCAAGCCAGATCTATTCGAACACCTCGAGACGATCATATCCAAATACCTTTAAGTCGTAAGCGTCCAACACTGCTAGATTGGCTGTTCAGTTGAGAGCTTGAACGTAATTCAAAACTCTCATGCAACTATCACTATCAGCCTCATCTATCAAGAGAATACTGGGGTCTAGCTCCGGCAAATAATCTTGCTTCTTGATCTTAAGCAGCGGCAGAAGCACCATCATCACAGTTTTCGGCTCACCCTCAAGTGATACTTCCGAAGATGATGGCAAGAGGGTGATCTGTCCGTTCATGACCCCCAAAACAGCTCGACAGACTGCTAGACCAAGCCCGGCACCATCAGCACGGCTTGGATCTCGGTGCTCCTCTAGCCGATGAAATCGGTCGAAAACACTTTCCTTCTTAGTCTCAGGAATACCAACACCCCAATCGGCCACACAAATCCTAAGACAACCATCTTGAGCAGCAAAAAGCACAACCACGCCAAGATCTGGGGAGCTATAACGGAGTGCATTATCCAAGATATTGTTCAGAACAAGATTAAGAGCCTCTGGGTCAACTGAGATGTAGTTACCCCCCACCTCATCCGACAAATGGAACGCAACTCGGGCTCGGGAGACCTCTGGCAACTGGTGATGCCAATCTTTGAGTTGCTGACAAACCAAGACCGACCGCATTTTCCAACGATTGCTTCCAGCATCCAGATCGGTGAGCACGCTCAAATGATCAATGAGCCGCTGCATACGTTTAAGCTCCTGACTCACCATATTTAGGTATTCTCCTGACGCACTAAGCGAACTATCCAGCTTGATGCCGGCCCGGCGCAAACTAGCTTGGGCAATAGCGAGGGGGGTGCGCAGCTCATGAATGAGCTGATTCATGAAGATCTGTTGGCTACGCAGAGATTGTTCAGCCGGTCCTGGATCAGTACGCCTTCTAGCGAAATGCTGAATCGTGATTAGAGTGTATTGCTCCGATGACTCAGACAAGCGCTTCCAGCGAATCAACATATTACTCGCTCCAACATCATCAGGATCCTGCTGCGGCAGCCTCCATGACACTTGACCTACCGGTAACGTTGATATCTTCCGCCTGAGTCTCAGTGCACGTTGCGGTTGAAAGTAATCTGCCATTGGATGCACATCGGCGAGAAACTCCTCAAGACCGCGGCCAGGTGCCCGATAGTGCTCTTTAACGGCAGCGAGATTTGCCCAGGCGATAATGAGCTTGCCATCAATAATGAGCATTGGCTCGTTGCTGGTCTGGAGCGCAAGCTCCAGGATCCGATCATCAAGATTGGACATGACAAATCGGCAACTCGAACTGAAGTGTGGTGCCGGGCTGTTCTTGGTCCACAATCTTCACTTTACCACCCATTCTTTCAATCAGCAGGCGGACGATAGCAAGGCCAACACCGGTGCCACGAACCTCTTCCCCTGTTGCGAGCTTCGATCGATAGAACGGCTCAAACACCAATTCCCTCTCGGCCTCAGGGATGCCAGGACCACGATCTTCAACCCTGATGCGCACCAATTCAGGAGTACTGTCAATCAACATATAAATCGGCTGATCTGCCTGCGAATACTTGGAGGCATTCTCTAACGCATTGAGCACACATTGACGCAGTCGCTCACCATCACCTTGGATGGTGGCATTAACAGCGGGATCAGCTTGGTCAAGGTCTTGCCATTGAAGGCGGCTTCCCCAAGGCAATACCTGCACATCCGCATAGATTTGCTGCAACAGCCGATAGGGATTTATAAGAGTGGACTGAAGCGAGAGGTTATTGGAATCACCTCGAGCAAGATCGAGAAGACTGGTCACCAGACTATTAACGCGCCCAGCCTCTGCCTGCAGAGATTCAACCAGCCGACTCTGATCAGCAGGAAGATCGCCAGCGCGACGAGCGAGGCGACGGGCGTTGCTACTGATCAGGGTGACCGGCGTGAGCAACTCGTGACTCATGGAGCGCATCAACAAGTTCTGTTGTGTCCAGGCTTTCTGCAACCGATCCGCCAGAGAGTTGTAAGAGGCTGCAATTCCATGGAGCTCCTTCGGTTGCCCATCGGTCAAAACCCTCTCACCACCCACCACCCCCGATGGCCTCAGGCTGAGATCATCCATGACCCGCTCGAGACCCAGCAGGGGATTCAGGGCGAGAGCCGTAACCTGTCTAATCAGCAGGGTTGCGATCAACACCAACACCAACCAGATCCCGAACAAGATGATCAGGTTTTCCTGCCGGCTGGCAGGACTGATGCCCACATCTTCCAAAAAGCGCAACACCCCCTGACCATTCCCCAGGGGCATCGAGCAGGTGAAGTAGATCTCCCCTCTATAGGTAAACGTGCGGGGTTTCTGCATACCGGGTGCATTCAAGCCGGCCGCAATGAGCAGCTTGGGATCGTTGAAAAACTCCTGCACAGACGCTGAATTTGGGAAAACCGGCGGAGCAGATGGGCGACTCAGCCAGACAAGCACGCGCGTGGCTGAAAATTCATTGAGAACTTTCCTGATGTCCTGTTCACCAAGCCTCGATAGCGCCGGGATTCCCTGCTTGCCTCTGATCGCGGGGTTCTCATTGATAGCAGCGGTTGTAGCCATCACAAGACGCTCATGACGCTGCAAGCGGTCTCGCTGGATCACAACCTCCGTTGTCACCAGCAATATCCCGTAGCTGACTGAAATCAGGGCAACCAGTGACAGCCACAGTCGCTGTCGAATCGAGACAACACCCTTGGCCATCGAATGGAAAAAATTCAGACTAGTTCTACTCCGGCATCCCCCCTTGCCAAGCTCCAGTGGGCGCCGGCGGCCGGGCCGGCGCCTGCCATCAGCTGTCCGCCGCCCTGATCACACGCACCGCACTGGCCCGCAAGCGGCCGGTCTTGGTGGTGGCGGGAGCTTTCTTTGCCGCAGGAGCTTTAGCTGCAGGAGCCTTTGCCGCAGGAGCCTTAGCTGCTGGCTTTTTCGCTCCCGGCTTCCTCCCCGCAGCTTTGCCACTAGACGCCTTAGCGGCCAGCAGCTCAACCGCCTGCTCCAGCGTGATCGTGTCGGCTGTCGTGCCCTCCGGCAAAGAAGCATTCACCTTGCCCTGCTTTACATACAGGCCATAGGGACCATCAAACAGTTGAATCACCTCGTCGGCGCCCTCCGGGACACCGATCTCCTTGAGGGCCGTGCGGCCCCCGCGCCCCTTCTTGGGCATGGCGAACAGCTCCACCGCTCGCTCAAGGCCAACCACCAGTACGTCGTCCTCAGCCTTAAGAGATCGGTAGTCCTTCTCACCCTTCCCCTTGTGGTGCACCACATAGGGGCCAAAGCGACCAAGACCAGCCTCCACCCGACCACCCTCCGGGTGGTCGCCAAGTTGGCGCGGTAGACGCAGCAGCGCAATGGCATCCTCCAGCGTCAGATCCTCGGGCTTGGCGCCCTTGGGCAGTGATGCTCGCTTCGGTTTCGGGTTCTCGTCACTCACCTGGCCACGCTGCACGTACGGCCCGTACTGGCCAAACAGCAAGTACACCTGCTCTCCGCTTTCCGGGTCATCACCAAGAGACTCAGGACCATCCGCCTTTTGCCTCAGGATCAACTCCGCCTTTTCGCCATCGAGATCGGCAGGGGTGATCTCCTGAGGCAGCGTGGCCTTGAGCAGCTCCTCGCTGCCGTCTTCAGCGACGCGCTTCGTTTCCAGGTAGGCACCAAAACGGCCGATGCGCACCACGCACGGCAGCCCCTCCAGCTCAACGGTCCGGGACACACCGGGGTCGATATCGCCCTCCCGCTGCTGCACCTGGGTTTCTAGGCCCTTTTCTCCCTTAAAAAAGCTCTCCAGGTAAGGCAGCCACTGCACCTGACCGTGGGATATCTCATCGAGGGTGTTCTCCATCCGGGCCGTGAAACTGGTATCCACCAGATCCGGGAAGTGCTCCTCCAGCAGGGCCGTCACGGCAAAAGCCGTGAAACTCGGCGTGAGGGAGTTATTGGCGAGCGTCGCGTACCCGCGATCCACGATCGTGCCGATGATCGAGGCATAGGTGGAAGGCCGGCCGATGCCCTCCTTCTCAAGCATCTTCACCAGGGCCGCCTCGCTATAGCGAGCGGGGGGCTGGGTTTGGTGGCCGAGCGCCTCCACCGACTTGCAGTCAGGGCTGTCGCCCACCTTCAGGGCCGGCAGCAGCAGCTCCTGTCCTTCAAGCGCCGCGTCGGGATCGTCGCTGCCCTCCACGTAGGCGCGAAAAAAACCAGCGAAGTCGATGCGCTTACCCGACGCACGGAACTGGGCTGGGCCCAGGGCCCCGCCATCGGCCTCCAGTTCCACCGCGAGCATCGTCAGGCGGGCATCAGCCATCTGGCTGGCCACCGTGCGCTTCCAGATCAGCTCATAGAGGGCCAGATCCTTGCCATCAAGTCCTGTGGCGTTTGGCGTGCGGAACGCCTCTCCCGCTGGACGAATCGCCTCGTGCGCCTCCTGCGCGTTGCGGGCCTTGGTGGAAAACTGGCGCGGGCTGGGGCTGAGGTAGTCCTTCCCGTACTTCTCACTGACGCAGCTACGCGCCGCGTTGATCGCCTGCTCGCTGAGGTGCACCGAGTCGGTGCGCATGTAAGTGATGAAACCGCGCTCGTAGAGACCCTGGGCCGTGCGCATGGTTTCCCGGGCCGAAAGCCGCAGCTTGCGGTTGGACTCCTGCTGCAGCGTGCTGGTGGTGAATGGCGGCACTGGCTTTCGCACCGTGGCCTTCTCCTCTACAGAGCCCACCTTCCAGGGGTTGGCCTGCACCTGCACCTGGAGCTGCCGCGCCTCCCCCTCGCTCAGCAGCCTCACCTTGCTGCCGTCCTTCAGGCCGCCGGTGCTCTCATCGAAGTCGGAGCCTCCCGCGATCCGCTCCCCTTGCAAATGGCTGAGCTTGGCCTCAAAGACACCTTCTCCCTCCTCCAGACGGGCCTTGAGGTCCCAGTAGCTGCCGCTGCGGAAAGCACGCCGCGCACGCTCGCGCTGCACCAGCAAGCGCACTGCCACCGACTGAACCCGGCCGGCGCTCAAACCCCACGCCACCTTTTTCCACAGCAGCGGCGAAAGGGTGTAACCCACCAAACGATCGAGGATCCGACGCGTTTCCTGCGCATGCACCAGCTCCATATCCAGCTCGCGGGTCTCCTCTAGAGCACGGCTGATCGCCTCTTTCGTGATCTCGTGAAACACCATCCGCTTCACAGGCACCTTCGGGCTCAGCAGCTGCAGCAGGTGCCAGCTGATCGATTCACCCTCACGGTCTTCGTCAGTCGCCAGAAGCAGCTGGTCCGCACCCTTAAGAGCATCCTTCAGCTCCTTCACCACCTTTTTCTTGTCCTTCGGCACCACATAAAGCGGCTCGAAGTTGGCGGCGGTATTCACTCCCAGATTTGCCCACTTCTCACCCTTATGGGCCGCCGGTATCTCGCTGGCGTTATTAGGCAAGTCGCGGACGTGCCCCATCGAGGCTTCCACCTTGAAATCCTTGGGAAGAAAACCCCGGATCGTGCGGGCCTTCGTCGGACTTTCAACAATGACCAGGGTGTGACCCACAGGCACGCGCCTTACCGCTTCCCTCTTTATCGCATCAAGCGCCCAAGTTGACAGCCAGGCGCAGCTACAGTCACCCCATCACAGCTCCCACCTCGCGGTCCCCTCGCTGATGTTCCTGCTGGGCGCCCTCTCCTCCGTGGCCGATGCGATCGGCAGTGGTGCCGGAACGGGAGGCTTAAATCTCCAGCTCAATGCTGGCGCCATCGCCCCGGAGGCGGCGGTGCTGATCGCACTGCTCACCTGCCTGCTGGTGGATCTCGCTGGCGAAAAGGCGGCCAGCCGCTGGGTTCCACCGATTTGTTATGCCGGCCTGGGCAGCGCCCTAGTGCTGCTTGCCCTGCAGTGGAACACCCCAGACCTGCAGCCCGCCTTCGTGGGCTCCTTCCTGGCGGACAACCTGGCGATTGCCTTCCGAGCCGTGGTGGCGGCCTCCACATTGATTTCACTGCTGCTCAGCTGGCGCTACGTGGAGCAGAGCGGCACGCCGGTGGGGGAATTCGCCGGCATCCTGCTGGCTGCCACCCTCGGCGCCATGTTCCTATGTGGAGCCACCGATCTAGTGACAATTTTCGTGTCGCTGGAAACCCTCTCTGTATCTAGCTACTTGCTGGCCGGCTACATGAAGAGGGATGCCCGCAGCTCCGAGGCGGCACTGAAATATTTGCTGGTGGGTTCGGCCGCCGCGGCTGTATTTCTCTACGGCGCCTCCCTGCTTTACGGCCTCACCGGTGGTGCCACCGGCCTCGACGCAGTAGCCCTGGCCCTGCGCACCAGCGCCTCGCCCGTTACAGCCCTGGCCCTGGTTTTCGTGCTGGCCACGGTGGCCTTCAAGATCGCAGCGGTGCCCTTCCACCAGTGGACCCCCGACGTCTACGAGGGCTCGCCAACGCCGGTGGTGGCCTTCCTTTCGGTGGGCTCCAAGGCCGCCGGCTTTGCCCTGGCCCTGCGAATCCTGGTGGGCTGCTTCGAGAGCTTTGATGCCCAGTGGAAGCTGCTTTTCACCGTGCTTGCGGTGCTCAGCATGGTGCTGGGCAACGTGGTGGCCCTAGCCCAAACCTCAATGAAGCGGATGCTGGCCTACAGCTCCATCGGCCAGGCCGGCTTCGTGATGATCGGCCTGGTGTGCGGCACCGAAGACGGCTTCGCCGCGATGGTGCTCTACATGGCGGCCTACCTGTTCATGAATCTGGGCGCCTTCGCCTGCATCATCCTGTTCTCGCTGCGCACCGGCTCCGACCGCATCGCTGATTACGCCGGCCTTTATCAGAAGGATCCGCTGATCACACTGGGCTTAAGTCTCTGCCTGCTTTCCCTAGGTGGGATACCGCCGATGCTGGGCTTCTTCGGCAAGATTTATTTATTTTTTGCCGGCTGGGCCGATCACCAATACCTGCTGGTGGTGGTGGGTCTGGTCACCTCGGTGGTATCGATCTACTACTACATCTCAGTGATCAAGATGATGGTGGTAAAAGAACCCCAGGAAGCCTCAGATGTGGTGAAGGCCTACCCTGCCATCAATTGGTCTGTGGCTGGCCTGCCCGCCCTGCGCACCGCCCTGGTGGGCTGCGTGATTGTCACCGCCGTGGGTGGCATTCTCTCCAACCCCCTGTTCACCTGGGCCAGCCAGGCTGTTACCGGCACGCCGATGCTTGTTCAGGCCATTGGTTGAACACGGGTCATTTGTTAAGAACAGGGCAGCGATTTGATGGGGGATCCCGTTGCCCAACTTCAGGGCGTAGATAAGGTTTATGGCAGCGGCGAGATGGCCGTTAAGGCCCTCGATGGTGTGGATCTCACCGTCAATAGAGGGGATTACTTAGCAGTAATGGGAGCGTCCGGCTCCGGCAAAAGCACGGCCATGAATATTCTCGGCTGCCTCGACCGCCCGTCCAGTGGCAGCTACCGGCTCAACAACACCCCGGTGGAAGACCTCAGCGATGACCAGCTCGCTGATTTGCGCAACCGCGACCTGGGCTTTGTGTTTCAGCAGTTCCATCTGCTGCCCCAGTTGAGCGCCCTCGACAATGTGATCCTGCCGATGGTTTACGCGGGGGTGCCTGCGGCTGAGCGGCGCCAACGGGCCCAAGCGGCCCTCGAGCGGGTGGGGCTGGGTCAGCGGCTAAATAACAAGCCCAATCAGCTCTCGGGCGGCCAGCAGCAACGGGTAGCCATAGCCAGGGCGATCATCAACCAGCCCGCCCTGCTGCTGGCCGACGAGCCGACCGGGGCCCTGGATTCCCAAACCACCGCCGAAGTACTCGACATCTTCGATGCCCTGCATCGCGGCGGCATGACCGTGGTGATGGTTACCCACGAAGACGACGTGGCTGCCAGGGCCGAGAAAATCGTGCACTTCCGCGACGGCCGGATCATCAGCTGATAGTGCGTGGCCGCTCCAATCTCTCCAATAGCTGCCCCATCAACAGGGCGATGGCATCGCTGCCGGCGGCCCCCTTGCCCGGGTCTAGATCACCAGGATCAACCGCCATCCAGCCGCCGTCGCCGGGCAGGCGCAACTCGAAGTGCAGATGGGGTCCGCTGCTCAAGCCCGTGCTGCCGACCCGGCCGATTACCTCACCCTGGCGCACCCGATCACCCTCCTTGACGTAGAGCTCGCTGAGATGGCCGTAGAGGGTGCGGCGCCGCGGCCGGTCGTGTTCGACCTCAACCGCCAGGCCATAGCCACCCGCCAGGCCACTGCTCACCACCAGGCCGCCCAGGGCTGAAACCACTGGCGTGCCCTCTGGAGCAGCCAGATCGCGGCCCGCGTGCATCAGCCAGTTGCCCAGGATCGGGTGCAGCCGGTAGCCGAAGTTGCTGCTGGTGACCGCCGAACCGATAAGAGGAAACAGCAACTTGCGGTTGCCGTTGCCACCGATCGGAGCCGGGCGGGGCGTGACCCCAAAGACATCGGCAAGGCGGAAGCTACCGCCAGCGCCGGCCAGCAGGGCCGAAACCGGCACCGTGAGCGGCGGCAGCAAGCGACCTTTGCCGTCATAGCGGCCAAAAGATTCAGCGCCCGCTACTCCGCCACTTACGCCGTTGTTGGTACGGCCGCGCCAGCGCACCACCAAGCCCCTGCTGCACTCCTGCTGGGAAAGGGCGCCGCTGCGACAGGCCCGCTGGTGGGCAGGCACGTTGAAGGGGGTTATGCCGGAGCCCGAACGAATCCGGGCCCGCTCCACCGGACTAACCACGCCATCACGCACCAGCTCATCGAGGGAGGCATCAAAACGGGCCGGCGGCCGGCTCGGCAGGGCAGCCGGATCGGGACGCAGCGGCTGGGCCAGGCCCGCGGGCTGTGGCGAAGGGGCAAGGCCAGGACCGAGCTGGTCTTGCCCCCAGGCGAGGCCCACTCCCAGCAGGGGGGCTGCCATAAGGGGCAGCATCCCCACCAGGGCCCTGCCCCGGCGCCGGCGGCTTGGGGCAGCAGGATTTAGGGGGGGGGTCCCCGGTGGCTGGCGATCGCGCATAGGAGCCATTGTAAAAATCCTGCCTAACCGCGCCCTTGCCTAAGGAACGGCCTCAGAAGTAGCGCTGGAGAGCCAGTTCCCGCCCCTGCCGGCCGAGGCGCAGGCGGCCATCGGCATGCAGACCCAGCACCTGCCAAAGCTCGCCGTCGTGCAACCAGCCCGCCCCAGGGCGCCACAGCCGGGCCTCGGCGGCAGCGCGCACCTGGCAAGGCTGCTGGGCATGGGCCGCAGCCCATTCCAGGCCGGCAAGCACCCTGGGCAACAAGCGCTCTGGCCGCGCCAGGGGGTGGCCCTGGCGGCACCCGAGGGCCTCTGCCACCGACAGGGCTCCAGGCGGCACCCGGTTGCAACCATTGAGACCAACCCCAACCTGGGCAGCGCGGATCCGCTGGCCCCGCAAGCGCATCCGGGGCAGCAACCCCGCAATTTTGCGATCCCCCACCAGCAGATCGTTGGGCCACTTGAGTTGCACCGCAAGCCCCAGGGCTTCGAGCTGCTGGGCCAGCCCCACCGCCACCGCAAGACCCAGGGAGGCCGTTCCAGGCAAAGCCCCAGCCCAAGGGATGGCCGCACTGAGCCAGATCCCGCCCGCCGGCGATAACCAGGGCCGCCCCTGCTGACCGTGGCCAAAGCGCTGGCGCCGAGCTGTTACCGCCAGCCCCTGCAGCGGCAAGCCAGCGACCTGGCGCTGCTCCAGCCAGCGAGCAAGTTCGATCTCGGTGCTGGCACACACCGGCAGGCGGCGCAGCTGCCAGCTCAAAGGGTGGCCAGCCAGGCGCCGATGCGGGCCGCACCTGCCTCGAGCTCAGCCACCGGATGCACCAGGGCAAGGCGTAGCCAGCCCTCGCCTCCGGGGCCAAAGCCATTGCCGGGGGTCAGGGCCACACCGGTGGCCTCGAGCAGGGCTGCACAAAAATCCTCGCTGCTCCAGCTGCGCTCAAGCGCCTGGGGCGGCAACTCCAACCACAAATAAAGCGCCATTGAGGGCCGCCGCACCGGCCAGCCCACCGCCTCCAGGGCATCAGCCATGCGATCGCGTCTCTGCCGGTATTCCTGCCGCAACTGCTCAGGCCAATGCGGAGCCTGCTCAAGCGCCGCAATCGCCCCGGCCTGCAAGGCAAGGGACTGATTGAAATCCACCACCCCCTTGAGCTGGCGCAAGGCGCTGATCAACCACTCGGCGCCTATGGCGAAAGCCAGCCGGTAGCCCCCCAAACACCAGCCCTTGGAAAAGGAGAAAAACTCAATGCCGCAGTCGCGCCAATGGGGGGAGAGCAACAGGGCCGGTGCCTCCCCATCGAGGGCCAGATCCACGTAAGGGTTGTCGTGGGCCAGCACCAGGCCATGGCGCACCGCCCGCGCGGCGGCTTCATCGAGCCAGGCCTGCTGGCCCGTAGTGGCGGTGGGGTTGTGGGGGTAGCCGAGCACCATCAACTTCAAGTCGTCCCACTGGTCAGGGCTGAGGGCATCAAAATCCGGTCGCCAGCCCGCATCAGGATCGAGCGGCAACAACACCGGCTCAGCGGAAGCCAGGTGCAAACCACCCAGGTGGGAGGGGTAGCAGGGGTCGAGCAGCAGGGCCCGATCACCCGGGTTGAGCACCGCCAGGGGCAGGTGGGCCGTGCCCTCCTGGGAACCCACCAGCAACAGCACCTCCGTCTCCGCATCCACCTTCACCCCAAAGCGACGCTGGGCCCAGTCGGCCACTGCCGAGCGAAAGGGCAGGGTCGCTGCGTGAAGGCAGTAGGAGGCGCTGGCGGGCTGACCAAGCTGGGCAGCGATCGCCTCGATGGCCGCCTCGGGCGGTTGCAGATCCGTGGAGCCGAGTGAAAGATCGAGCAGTGGGGACAGACCCCGGCTGGCGGCACGAGATGCGTAGGCCGATTTGCGCTGGTCGTTGCGGGCGAAAACGCCACTGCCAAGACGGGACAGGCGCTCAGATATGGGCATCCACAAAAGCCTGTAGCTGCGGTTTTGCCATGGCACCCTCGTGGCGAGCCAGTTCCTTGCCATCTCGGAACAAGATCAGGGCGGGAAGGCCCTGGATCTGCAAGCCATCGCGAATGGCTGGGTTGGCGTCTGCCTCAAGCTTGCCCACCACCAGACGACCTGCATATTCAGCAGCCAGCCACTCCATCATTGGTGCCATCAGCCGGCAGGGACCGCACCATTCGGCCCACACATCCACCAGCACGGGCGTAGAACAATCGGTCACCTCAGCTTGGAAATTGGCATCGGTGAGATGAGCGACAGACACGACAGCAGCCTTTAAAAACGTATGCGTACGGCGATTGTATTAAGCGGGGCAGCCGGCCGGAGACGAACCGCCAAGCCGCTCAGAGCTTGTCGATCGAACGCTTGAGCTCCTCGAGCTCCGGGTCTACCTCGCTCACCTTTACCGGTTCGAGCTGGGGAGCAGCTGAGCTTCCCAGGGGCAGGGATACCGGAGTGCCACCGGCGAGGCGATTTTTCAAAGCCGCCAATTCATCGTCAACCTCGGGGGCCCCTTCAAGCGCCGCAAACTGACTCTCCAGATCTGCTCCAGCCAGTTCAGCGGCGGCCTGGCTGCGAGCCTCCAGGGTCTGCACCTTTTCCTCCATGCGCTCAAAGGCGGCCATGGAGCTGTTGGTGCCCAGGCTGCCCACGGCGCTCTGCAGCTGCTCCTGAGCCTGGGCCGCCTGGGCCCGGGCCTTGAGCATGTCCTTTTTGGTTTTGGCCTCGGCGATCCTGCTCTCAAGAGAGATCAAGCTCTTTTTGAGCTGCTCCACCTGACCCGCCTGGCTCTGCAGCTGGGTGTTGAGGGCAGTGGCGGTGTCCTGGCAGGTTTTGCGGCGCCCTAGGGCTTCGCGGGCCAGATCTTCCTCACCCTTCTTAAGGGCCAGTTCAGCGCGCTCGTACCACGTTTTAGCCTGGGAATCGGCCTGCTCGGCCTGGTTCTGGATGCGCTTTTGGCTAGCGATAGCAGTAGCCACCGCCTGGCGAAGCTTGATCAGGTCCGACTGCATGTCGGCCACCGATTGATCCAAAATCTTGGAAGGGTCCTCCATCGCGCCTACCGCCGCATTGGCGTTGGCGCGGATCAGGCGGCTGAGGCGGTCAAAGAAGCCCATCGGAGGCTGCAGGGGCAAGGCTTGAGGTTAGCCAGGGTTTGGCTTGATTCACCAGCGGGATTGCCGCACCGCCGATAGGGTCAAGCCATGGCCAAGGCCCCCCGACAGCAAACCCGCCAACTCGGCAATCTGAGCCTGCTGATGCCGCCACCCCGGCAGCCCGCCAGCGCTCTGGCCAGTTGCCTGCGGGAATTGGAGCAAAGCTGGCAGCAGGGCGGACACCTGGCAGCCCTATGGCAGGCCTGGCCCCGCATCGCCGGAGCCCAGCTGGCACCCCACTGCCGGCCCCTGCGGCTGCACAGCGGCCTGCTCACCGTGGGCGCCGCCCCTGGCCCTTGGCTGCAGGCGCTCCAATACAACCGCCACCAACTGCTGGGGGCCCTACGCGCCAACGGCTTCACCGTGCGCGACATACGCCTGGAGCAGCACCACCCCAGCGCCGCCGTAGCCCCCGGCCGCCAGCAGGAGGAAGAAGTGTGGAGCGTCCATCCCAGCCGGGTGGACGTCCACGGCATGGCTAGCTGTCCCCGCTGCACCAGCCCGGCCCCCGCCGGTGAGATGGCCCGCTGGGGCCATTGCAGTTTCTGCCGGCAAAAGCAGCTGACCCAGTCTTTAGAAGGCGCGCAGCCTCAGTAGCGCTCGGGGCGCTGCAGCTGCCAGTCGGCGGCCACCCCCTGCCGCTGCAGCTGGGCCGCCCGCTGCTCCAGGCGACTGCGCTCCACGCGCCAGAGGGCATAGATACCGCGGCGACTCAATAGCTGGGGTTTAAGTCCCTGCCAGTGGGGCTGGGCGGCGGTGCCGGAATCAATCACCACCAACACACTTGGCTGCTGCGCCGACGTGCTGGCGGGTTGACCTGGGCGGCTCTCATGCCGGAGGCGATCGGCCAGGTTCAACAGATGCTGGGGCTCATTACCCTCGAAGATCACCACCCGGCGGCTGTAGTAATGCAGCGAGGGTTTAAGCATGCCGAGCATCGCCAGCGGCTCGCTGGGCCGGCGGGCGGAGCGGGCCTCAGCCGCGAGCTCCCGCACCGGGGCGGCCCGCAGCCGATCCCCCAACTCCACCAGCGGCAGCAACACGGCCGGCACAAAAGCTGCCAGCGGCAGCTGCAGGGCCAGCAAGCCCGACAGAGCGTCCTTGCGCCAGCCTGCCCAGGCCCCCAGCAGCAGGGCTAGGGCCCAGAAGGCAGCGGCCAGGGGCACCCAGGGCGCCGCCAACAGCTCAGCCACCAGGCTGGGCATCTCGGGGGCCTCAATCAGCGGCAGCCAAAGGGGTCCTGCCGCGAAGCCCCCGGCCACCACCGCCGTGAGCAGCAGGCTCAGCCCCCAGGCCCAGCGCCGGCCCCGCTGAGCCGCCAGGGCAACAAGTAGGCCCGCCGCCGGTGTGGCTGGCAGCCAGTAGCTGGGCAGCTTGGTGGCGGCCGCAGTGAAAAACAGGAACACCGCCAGCAGCCAGCAGGCGGCGAAGCGCTGCAGGGAGAGCTCGGGCGCCAGCGGCTCGGCAGGCAGCCAGCGCCAGCGCAGGCGCCCCAGGCCCTGGGCCAGCCCCAGCAGCAGCAAGGGCGTGACCGGCAAGCTGGCGATCACCAGCACGGGCACGAACAACCACCAGGGAGCCTGGTGGTTGTTCACCACCGCGGTGAAGCGCTGAAGATTGTGATAGCCAAAAAAGCTCTGCCAGAACGGTTCTCCCTCCACCAGCAGCGCCAGGCCATACCAGGGCAACGCCACCAGGGCGGTGAGTGCCAGCCCAGGCAGGGGCCGCAGCCGCGCCCACAGCCCGCCCAGATCCGCCTGCAGCCAGCCGAATAAAAGCAGAGTGAGCCCCAGCAAAAGCACCGCCACCGGCCCCTTGGCCAGCACCGCCAGCCCCAGCACCAGCCAGGCCTGCCACCAGCGGCGCCCGCCGGCGGCATAGCAGCGCCAGCTCAGCAGCAGGCTGAACCCCAGACACCCAGCCAGCAGGGCATCACTCACGGCGATGCGGCCCCACACCAGCGCCAGGGGCGAAAGGCCATAGGCCAGGGCGGCCGCCAGCGCCGTGGCCCCTGGGGCCCGGGAGCGTTGGGGCCAGCGCAGCAGGGTATGGGCCAGACCCAGCATCAGGGCCACGCTGGCCAGGGCCGAAGGCAGCCGCGCCGCCCAGGTGCCCAGGGGGTTCCAAGCCTGCTGCCCCGGCAGGGCATAGAGGGCCCCCATCAGCCAATACACCAGCGGCGGCTTGTCGTAGCGGGGCAGGCCATTGACGCGGGGAATCAGCCAGTCGCCCGTTTCAGCCATCGCCCGCGCCGAGGCGGCAAATAGGGGAGGCGTTTCATCCACCAGCCCGGTGCTGCCGAGCTGCCAGACAAACAGCACCAGGCCGATCGCCAGGGTGCAGAGCAAGACCAGGCGATGGCGGGTCAGCTTGAGCTGCGGCAGAGGGCGTTTTGCCGAAGCATTCAACGTACTGAAGCGAGGTGCGATCGCTGGCTGGCAAGCCGGAGCTGGCTGTTCGGGCTCATTCAGCCCATCAGCCGCACCGGCCCCGGATAGGCCGCCAGTTGCTGATCGGCAGTGATCAAAAGCAGGCCATCAGAGCTGGCCTGGGCCAGCAACAGCCGATCAAAGGGATCGCGATGCAGGAGCGGCAGTGCGGCCACCGCCAAGGCGTGATGGGCCTGGACCGGCAGTTCCTGCCAACCGCCATCAAGCAGGGCTCGGCGCAGCAAGGCTAGCCACACTGAAGACAGGCGTATTGGCGGGATCCTGCAGCATCGCCGCTAGGGCCGCTGAAAGCCGCTCAGGCGAGCCCATCGCCCACACCAGCAGATGGGTGTCGAGCAACAAACGCATGGCTGGCCTCAGGCGCCTTCGAATAGATCGGCGATCTCGGCGGCACCCAGCTGATCAAAGTCATCGGGCACCTGACACTGGCCGGCCAGCAGGCCCAAACGCCGCAGCAGCGCCTGCTTCGCCGAGGGGGGTGACGCGCACCATGGGCCGGCCAGCCTTGCAGATCACAAACGGTTCCCCCGCAGCTGCCTCATCAACCAGACGCGAGAGGTGGGTCTTGGCCTCGTGCATGTTCACCTGACGCATGGCTGTGACCTAGCTGCCTGAAAATGTTTAGTCGACCAAGCATCAACACTGGGGTCCCTGGATGGGTTGAACAAACCGTTTCACAAACCCAAACCAGCCACCAACCACGCTTCCACCCGCTGCGCCAGCACCGCCCGCGAGGCATGGGCCTCCACCCAGGCCCGGCAGGCGCGCCGCTCGATCGTGCCCACCTGCGCTACCGCCGCCGCCAGGGCCGTCACGTCGTCTGGCTCCACCAGCAGGCCAGTGAGACCCGGCTGCACCAGCTCGCCGGGACCGCCGCGGCGATAGGCCACCACCGGCACACCGCAGGCCAGCGCCTCCACCACCACGTTGCCGTAGGCCTCATTCCACTTGGGGGTATTCAGCAGGGCCCGGCAGCGGCCCAGCTCCGCCTGCAGCTGATTGGTGGGCAGGAAACCCCGCCACTGCAGGGTGCCAGCCGGCACCGACGCCTCCACCGCTGCCGCATAGGCCTGGTCTTCCACCAAACCCCACACCGCTAGGGGCAAGCCCAGCTGGGCCGCCGCCGCCGCCGCGTCCTCCAGCCCCTTCTCCGGCGCCACCCGGCCGGCCCAGCCCAGCAGCGGCTCAGGCTCGGCGCAGAAGCCATAGGCGTCTAGGTCAAAGCCATTGCCCAGCACCACCGGCTCCTGGGGCAAGCCAAAATCCTCCGCCTGCACGCGGGTATGAAAAGCGAGGCGCCGCTGGTCCCAAGCCGCCAGCTCGGCAATCGCCAAATCCATCGCCTCACTCACCGAACCCATGCTCACCAGGTGAAACAGGGGCAGGGGCGCTAGGGGCGTCAACCAGAGAGGCAGCCAGTCGTAGGCCAGGTTGATCACCGCCTCAAAGCCGGCGACCGGACCCTCCAACAGGGCCCGCCGCCAGAAGGCCTGCAGCAGGCCATCGGCCGGCATCGTGATCGCAGCACTGCGCTGCTGGTGCTGGGCGCTGGTCTGGGAGCTGCCGCTACAGGTCCAAAGTTCAGCGGCGAGGCAGGAGGGGGGCAACACGGATCCCTCGGCCGCCAGCACCGTCACCCGGTGGCCCCGCCCCAATAACCCCGCCACCAGGGCACAGGCCGTGAGCTCCACACCACCGCCGCGGCCACTGCCTAGGGCTCCCACCGGAGTACTCACCACCAGGATCCGCATCAGGGCTGCTCCAGCAGGGAGGTGCCGCGCCAGAGCTGCTGGCGCCGGTTGATCAACAGCACCGACACCAGGGCCAGCAGGGCCCCAAGCCACTGCAAAGGCTGCAAATGCTCACGAAGCAACCAAACCCCGCAGAGCAGGGCGAAGACGGGAGTTAAGAAGGTGAGAGCGGTGAAACCTGTGAGGTCACCACTGTTGGCAAACCAGAAGAAGAGGCCATAGGCCAGGGCGCTGCCGAGCACGGTGGCGTAAGCCATTAATCCCCATTCTCCCAGGTTCCAGCTGGGCAGTAGAGGCCCCTCCCAGGCGACCCCACCCAGCAGGGGCAGGCCACCCAGCAGAAGGTGCCAGCCGGTAATTGCCACCGGATCGCTTTGGCGGCTGGCGTAGCGACTCAGCACCGTGCCGATGGCCATCGCCGCCGCCGCCGCCAGCATCCACAGCTCCCCATGGCTCCAGGCCTGTTCGCCGAGGGCGACGGGACCATCGAGCCACCAGTGGCGCAGCACCGCTGCCGGCAAACCCAGGCAAAGAATGCCGAGCAGCCCCAGCAGCAGGCCCACCCAGCCCACCGGATTGATCGCCTCCCCAAACAGACTGCGGGCCAGCAGGGCCACCAGCAGGGGCTGGGAATCAATAAGTACCGAACCCAGGCCCGCTCCGGTCTGGCCCAGGCCCCTGGCCAGTAGACCCTGGAAGAGACTGCCATCTACAAGGGCAAAGGCCAGCAACCAGGGCCAATCAACGGCAGCCACCCGCAGCGAGCGGCCCAGCAACAGGGCGGCCAGCAGCACCAGAACCCCCGCGGGCAGCAGCCGCAGGCTTGCCACCTGCAGGGGACTGCCGGATTCCAGCAGGGGCCGCATCGCCGCCATCGCCGTGCCCCAGAGCGCAAAAGGGAGCAACATCAAGGGCCATCGCAGGGCCTGGGGCATGGGCTTCCTGGCCGGCGAAGGCTTTGTTTTTAAGATCCAAACACTTCACCTATCCCAAATGCCCTGGCCCTGGCGCCGCAAGACCCGTCGCACCCTGGCGCGCATTGCCATCGAAGGACCAATCGCCGGCCCCACCCGCAGCCGGGTGATCAAGGCCCTGCGCCAGGTGGAGCAACGGGAGTGCCCTGCTCTGCTGCTGCGCATCGATAGCCCCGGCGGCACCGTGGGGGACAGCCAGGAGATTTACAGCGCCCTGCTGCGCCTACGCGAGAAGGGCTGCAAGGTGGTGGCCAGCTTCGGAAACATTTCCGCCTCAGGCGGGGTCTACATCGGCGTTGCCGCCGAAAAAATTGTGGCCAACCCAGGCACGATCACCGGCTCGATCGGGGTGATTCTGCGGGGCAACAACCTCTCCAAGCTGCTGGAGCGGCTGGGCGTGAGCTTTGAAACCGTCAAGAGCGGCCTCTACAAAGACATCCTTTCGCCGGATCGCGCCCTCAGCGAAGGCGAACGCAAGCTGCTGCAGAGCTTGATTGATTCGAGTTACCACCAGTTTGTGGAGGCCGTAGCAACGGGAAGGGGTCTGAACCAAGAAACGGTGCGCGGCTTCGCCGATGGCCGGGTGTTCAGCGGCGCCCAAGCCCTGGAGCTGGGTTTAGTAGATGTGCTCGGTGACGAGGAGACGGCCAGGCGCCTGGCCGCCGAGCTGGCTGGCCTCGACCCTGAGAAAACCCGCCCAACCACCTTTGGCAGCCCGCCCAAACGCTTTGGCGGTGTGTTGCCGGGCCGCAGCCAACTGCGCCAGCTGATCGAGAGCTTCAGCCTGGAACTGGCCTGGAGCGGTCAACCCCTGTGGCTATACAGGCCATGAACGCAGGTTTTGTGCTGCGGGCCCTGCGCGGGGCCACCACCGCCGAGCTGAACAGCGCCGAGGCGATTCAGGCCTGCGTCAAGGAGCTTGTGGATGCCCTGATGGAGCGCAATGGGCTCCAGGGAGAGCAGCTGGTGTCGGTGACCTTTTCCGTAACCCGGGATCTCGATGCCTGTTTCCCGGCGGCCATCGCCAGACGCCAACCGGGCTGGGAGCAGGTGGCCTTGCTCGATTGCCAGCAAATGGAAGTGGCCGGCGATCTGCCTCGCTGTATCCGCCTACTGGCCCATGCCTGGCTGCAACCGCAGCAGATACCGGTG
This sequence comes from Cyanobium usitatum str. Tous, assembly GCF_963920485.1. Taxonomy (NCBI): domain Bacteria; kingdom Bacillati; phylum Cyanobacteriota; class Cyanophyceae; order Synechococcales; family Prochlorococcaceae; genus Cyanobium; species Cyanobium usitatum. The sequence goes on from NZ_OY986431.1 coordinate 1,736,130, forward strand.
CACCCCTACCTGCGCGAGGCAGCTGGCCTACGTCCCGATCGGGCTCAGCCCTAGGCCCGCCGCCACCTTTGGGGCCGGCCACCTCAGGCACCGGGGCAGCAGCTCCCTGCTGAGAATCAAATTACTTATTGGTGCAGCCCTGATGGTTTTCCCTCGCCTTCGCCACCAACTCGCCCTCCCGGCCCTAGCCGCCGGCGCCGCTCTCGTTACTGGAGCATTTGCGCTTAGCACCGGATCCCAGCCGAGCCTGGCCCAGGGCACGCCCAGCCTGATGGAGTTTCGCTGGGATAACACCAAGGACTACCGCAAGCTCTACTTCTTCATGACCGACACCCAGCGCCTCAAGCGCTCGGAGTACTACTTAATTCTCAGACCAAAAGATCGCAAGACGGCAATTCTCAAACTAAGCATCACCGTGCCTAGCTATTTCGACGCCAAGATTGACCCCAAGCGAGTCAAGCTCTGCAAGATGAGTGAGGGCGGCATGATGTCGCGCACCAAGTGCCAGGAGATCATCCCAGCCACGATCGAAGTGGCTGCCAACGGCAGTGCCATTGAGATTTTCCCAGACACGCCCGTACCAGACACCGGCACCATTGGGGTGTACATGAACATCTTCAATCCCTTCAACATCGGCATGTATCAGTTCAATGCCCTAGCCCAAGCGCCCGGCGACGTGCCGATAGCCGGCTACCTGGGCAGCTGGCTGATTCAGATCGATCCGCCTAACAACTGAGTAGGGGCAGTACTGGGTGGGGGCGGCGCCAACCCCGCCTGATAGGTTGGCCCTTACGCCCATTACCGACGCAATAAGCGCAGCGAAGAGCCAGCCATGACCAAGCGCACCCTGGAAGGAACGAGTCGTAAGCGCAAGCGCGTATCTGGCTTCCGAGTGCGCATGCGCAGCCACACAGGCCGCCGCGTGATCCGCACCCGCCGTCGCCGCGGCCGGGCCCGCCTCGCCGTTTAAGAGCCTTGGCCCTGCCCCAGTGCCACCGGCTCAAGGGGCAACGGGTGTTTGACCGTGTGTATCAGAAGGGCCGCAAAACGCACGGCCCTTTTTTGTTGCTTCGCGTTTTGGACGCCCTGCCCCAACTCCTGCCTGCCAAGCAGCAGGCAAGTCCGCCCAGCAGCTGGCGCTGCGGGATTGTGATCAGCAGCAAGGTGCACAAACGATCCGTGCGCCGCAATCGCCTGCGCCGCCTGCTGCACGAGCACCTACTTGCCCAGCAAATCGGCGATGACCAGCGCTGCCTTTGGCTGCTACTCAGCCTCAAACCCGGTAGCGCTGAGCAATGCCCCCAGGCCTTGCTGGGAGAATGCAGCCAACTTCTTCACCAAGCAGGCCTGACGCGATGAGCACTGCCCCCGCCGCCTCCATTCAGGAAAGCGTTTTCTACGAAGGCGGGCCCGCCAAGGGAGACCTGATCTTCAATTTGGTGCTCGGGCTCACCCTCATCGGCATTCCTTTCGCCGTTGGAGCGATCGTGCGGGCTCTTTGGCTGCGTTTCCGGATCACCAGTCGCCGCATCGAGGTGAATGGTGGCTGGCTGGGGCGCGACCGCACCCAGGTTGTATACAGCCAAATCAGGGAGGTGCGCAGTGTGCCCCGGGGCTTCGGCCTCTGGGGCGACATGGTGCTGGTGCTCAACGACGGCTCCAAGCTCGAGATGCGCGCAGTGCCAGGGTTCCGGGAGCTCGAGGCCTACATCGAGGAGCGCCGCCAAGCCAAAAGCTCCACACCCAAGGGCATGGCCGCCTAGACCATCAGTCACACTGAGCCCACGCTCCCCCCTACCCCGAGAGCCCCTCTGCCGTGATCGGCTACATCTCCGACAACCTGCTGCTCCCAATCCTCGATTTCTTCTACGGATTGGTGCCCAGCTACGGCCTGGCAATCATCGCCCTCACCGTGGTGATCCGCCTGGCCCTGTTCCCGCTCAGCGCCGGCTCGATCCGCAACGCCCGCCGCATGCGGATCGCCCAGCCCGCCATGCAGAAGCGGCAGGCCGAGATCAAGGCCAAATACGCCAGCAACCCCCAGAAGCAGCAGGAGGAGCTGGGCCAACTGATGAAGGAGTTCGGCAGCCCCCTGGCTGGCTGCCTGCCCCTGCTAGTGCAGATGCCGATCCTGTTTGCCCTGTTTGCCACCCTGCGGGGCTCACCTTTCGCGGATGTGCCCTACACCCTCAACCTCAAGGTGCTGCCTGCTGAGCAAATCGCGGCAGTCGAGCCCAAGCCTTTCAACAGCGCCAGCCATTCGATCTTCGTTACTGAAACCAACCACGTGCCTGTGATCGCCAGCCTCGAAGGCGGCACCAAGCTGGGGGTGGGTGATTCGGCCCAAGTGAAGCTGCACACCAAAGACGGCTCGAGCTTTGCTTCGGTGCTGCAGGGAATTGAGAACGGCGACGCCTACACGCCCGCTTGGAGCGTGACCAAGGGAGAAGGCGTCGTGAGCGTGGCAGTTGATGGCACGATCACGGCCCTAGGCACCGGCGACGCCACAGTCGAAGCCAAGATCCCTGGTCTGGCAGCCCGCAGCGGCTTCCTGTTCATCAAGGCTCTCGGCCAGGTGGGCTTTATGACCGATGGCGCCGTGAACTGGGACATCGCCATTTTGGTGGCAGGTTTCGGGGCCAGCCTGTTTGCCTCCCAGATCCTTTCTGGCATGGGCATGCCCGCCAATCCTCAGCAATCCACCGCCAACAAGATCACCCCGGTGATGATCACCGGCATGTTCCTGTTCTTCCCCCTGCCGGCTGGGGTGCTGCTCTACATGGTGGTGGCCAACATCTTCCAGGCCCTGCAGACCTTCCTGCTCAGCCGCGAAGCCTTGCCTGACAACCTGCAGGCGATCCTTGACCAGCAAATGGCGCAGCAACCAGTGACTGTGTCAGCCAGCGGCGGTCGCCTGCCCTTCGAACCCAAGGGCAAGAAGTGATCCGTGTCCAATTCACCCAAGCCAGAGCACTCTGAGCCGCTTGTCGGGGAGCGGCTTCGGCCTGTTCCCCTCTCGGATCTGCGCCACCTGGATGCTGGGCGCCATTGGCAAATCGATCAAACCATCGAGGGTCTAGCCAGCCTCACACCGGTGCGCGGCCAACTGCACGTCAGCCATCGGGGCAACCTGCTGGAGGTGGTGGGCAAAGCTGAAACGATCGTCACCCTCTGCTGCGATCGCTGCCTCCAGCACTTCAACCATCCCCTGCGCGCCAGCAACCAGGAACTGCTTTGGATCGGCGAACCCACCCCCATCCAATCCGACTCGATGGCCATCGAGAGCGAGGCTGACGACAGCGGCCTGATGGAGCAGCTCGATCCCAGGGGCAATTTCGATCCAGAACACTGGGTATTTGAGCAACTAAACCTGCTGCTACCGATCGTTAACCACTGCGGCAAAGACTGCCCCGGTCCGGCCACCTGGAGCAGCGACGACGCCGGCATCGATTCCCGCTGGAGTGCCCTGCAGGGCCTGAACCCCTGAGACTCCCTCCGTGACCGACAGCTGGGCCGACCAACTCGATCTACTGATCCGGGCACGCACGCCGATTCTGTGGATCCGCAGCCTCGAGGAGGAACGGGTTGATGGCCTGCTGGAGCAAGCAGCCCAGCGACTGGGCGGCCGCACCCTGCTGCGCTGGGACTTCATTGATGGCTTGAGCGGTGCCCCAAACCGGAGCGGCGAGGCCACCCGCAACCCGATGGCGGCCCTGGCCTGTCTCGACACCCTGCCGCCCGAGCAGGGGGCCCTGCTGGTGCTGCGCGATTTTCACCGCTATTGCGAAGACGCCGGCGTCTGCCGCAGGCTGCGCAACCTGGCCTCGAGCCTGCGCCAGGCACCCCGCACCCTGGTGATCACCGCCCCCGACTGGGCCATTCCTCGGGAACTGGAAGACAGCATCACCCTGCTGGACCTGCCCCTGCCTGATGCCGAAGAGATCCGGCAACTGCTCAGCACAATTGCTGGCGTCAGTGGCTATCCGCTGGCACCGGCCGTGTGCGAACAGCTCACCGCCGCCTGCCACGGCCTCAGCGAGCAGCGGGTGCGCCAGCTAGCTGCCCGGGCCCTGGCCCGGCGCGGCCAACTCGGCGAGGCGGATTTAGCCGAGGTGCTGGAGGAGAAACGTCAGGCGATCGCCAAGAGCGAGCTGCTGGAGTACTGCCCGAGCGAAGCCAGCCCCGCTGATATCGGAGGCCACGAAGCCCTCAAGCACTGGCTGGAGCAACGCCACATGGCCTTCAGCGAAGAAGCGATGCGCTACGGCCTGCCCCTACCCCGGGGCGTGCTGCTGGTGGGGCCCCAGGGCACCGGCAAATCGCTCACCGCCAAAGCGATAGCCCACAGCTGGAGCATGCCACTGCTGCGCCTGGATGTGGGCCGGCTTTTTGCCGGTTTGGTGGGGGCTTCGGAGGCCCGCACCCGCGACATGATCCAGCGGGCGGAGGCGATGGCGCCCTGCGTGCTCTGGATCGATGAGATCGACAAAGGCTTTGGGGGCGATTCCCGCAGTGATGGGGGCACCAGCCAGCGGGTGCTGGGCACGGTGCTCACCTGGATGGCGGAGAAAACCAGCGCCGTGTTTGTGGTGGCCACTGCCAATGGCGTCGACAAGTTGCCAGGCGAACTGCTGCGCAAGGGGCGCTTCGACGAGATTTTCCTGCTGGATCTGCCCAGCGCTGAGGAGCGCCACTCCATTCTTGATCTGCAGCTGCGTCGCCGCCGGCCTAAGCACAGCATCACCCTGGAAGTGCTGGTAGATCGCACTGCGGGATTCTCAGGCGCCGAACTGGAGCAGACCGTGATCGAGGCCATGCACCTGGCCTTCGCCGAGCAGCGGGAATTCGGCGAAGCCGACCTCATCGCTGCCGCTAGCCAGGTGGTGCCCCTTTCGCGCACCGCCCGGGAGCAACTGGAGGCGCTGCAGGCCTGGGCCAGCGGCGGCCGGGCCAGGCCGGCTTCCCTGCACAATGGAATACCCAACAACAGCCAGGGCTAGCCAGTTTCACAACGGGTATGCCCATCTACATGAAGGTTATGGGTCGTAGCTAGATCAGTAGCAGATTTCTTACGACACCTAGCCCACGGGGCGACAACCATGGGATTCCCATTTCTGCCGATCTCAAACAACCGGCTCGCCGCTCCTTCCTTGGCGATGGCCCTACTGATGGCGAGCACAGGATCACTACCGGTTTTGGCAGCTAACAGAGCCAGCGGAGAGGCTAACAACTCAGAATCTGGCGCACCTGGCTGGCAAATGATCGCCAACCAAGACTCAGACGCAGAGGAAAAGAAAAAGAAAAAGAAGAAAAATCAACCGGATACGCAACAGAATTCAGGCCAAGGCAATAAACAAAATCAAAACATAAACCAGAAAGAACGAGAGCGCATCTACCAAGAGGGACTGGAAAAGGGCAAGAAAAAGGGCTACGAAAAAGGCACCACAAAGGGCTACGAGGAAGGCCTTCAATATGGCAAAGAGAAAGGCAAGGAAAAGGGCTATGAGCGCGGCTACGACCAGGGCTGGGACGATCGAAAAGTTAAAGACAAAAACCAGTGGAAAGACTGGAACAGCAACAGCTGGCGCGAATACAATCGCAAAAAACGCGACATCTGGACCCGACGAGTTATTGTAAACAACAATTACTACAGCAACCCAGGCTGGGCCAGGGGTCCCGGTTGGTACAACAACAGGCCATGGGGCGGCAGTTGGTATGGAGTGTCCAGCTCGCCACCTTGGGGCTGGTGGGTTGGCCAATCCGTTGTATGGGGAGTCACCGCCCTAACAACAGCAGCCATAATTAATAGCGCCATTGATCGAGCCATTGCTCGCCAGCAGGCCTACGTTCTTGTGCCGAACACCAATTGGCAGCTGTATTACGGCAGCGTTCAGCCCATGGCGCAGTCCGGGGTGAGCTTCGCCGTCAATAATGGCTATGGCACTTACCAGATGGAAGCCGATTGCCAGCAAGGCTTGCTTAATGGCGGCGTACCTACTACCCCTGCGGAAGCTCAGCTCATCAATGCCGCTTGCCAGGTCACTTTTGGTGGCGGAGGAATTTGAAGACGTGTCGGCGAGTAACGAACTCCGACGCTAGGTAACAAGCTCAGAGCCAACCAGGGACGTAGAGGGAAATCACCTCTACGTTCTGGCCCAAGCCGCCAGAGCATCCGTGAGCCCCACCCCAAACAGCCGCCCTGAAGTGCTTAGCCAACTGGCGGTGGCCTGCCTTGGGGCAGGGATCGTGACCACCGTGGCGGTGGCTCAGGGACAGAACCCACTCACCGCCTTGGGCATCACGCTGTTTTCTGCGATCGCTGCCGTAATGGTTGGCCAGGTGCTCTAGTTAGCGCCCATCGCCAGCGGAATCCTGGGCACGGGGAAGCCGTTGGCGCCAAGCACATCGATGATCATGCGATTGGTATCGAAATAACCTGCCAATAGTTGCTGGTGTGGGTGTACGGACGCACCGCCAGCCGGGGGCCACGCTAACTGAACTCGAGCACCTCGACGACTGCTTCCATGCCAGAAAACTGATTTGGCACCTGCTTAATGCCCTCTTTAAGCAGGGCGATTGCTCGGCCTACATCAGCGGAATTATCGAGCTGGGCCACTAGCTCAACGCGACGATAACCATGGACCGAATAGTTATGGATGGTGTCGCCAAACAACTTGCCGTTGGGCACGATGATACGCACGTTGTCTGGAGCCAGCAGCGAGGTAACAAACATGCCGATTTCCTCAACTGTGCCGGTGACCCCACCAGCTGTGATGAAGTCGCCAACACTGAAGGGGCGGAACATCTGTAGAAAAACTCCGGCTGCAAAGTTGCCGAGCATGCCACTCCAGGCCGCCCCGATGGCTACGCCGGCACCTGCAAGCAGGGCAGCAAAGCTAGCTGTCTGGATACCAAAGGAGCCCAGGATCGCAACCACCAAGATCACTCGCAAAACCGCAGCGAGGATGTTGATCAGATAGCCAACAACCGTCGCGTCGAGGCTGCTACTGCGCAGACTTTTGCGCACAATTCGCATTGCCAGCTGAATCAGCCAGCCACCAGCGATCCAGAGAGCTACTGCCCCCACCAACTTCAAAACAAAGGGAACAATCGTGGATACCACGAGCACTGACAGATCTGGAATTGGCATCGCCAACAATCTATAAATTGAACCCACTAAAACTGTCATATCATTCGATCTATCGGCAATAAAATGCCAGGATCAGAGCATATAAACACTCCTAATGCCAGCTGATTTCCGCGCCCAGCTACCCGCCCTGGCCAACAAGACCTACTTCAACTACGGCGGCCAAGGCCCCCTGCCGAGCTCCTCCCTCGATGCCATCACGGCCGCCTGGCGCACCATCCAGGAGCTGGGCCCCTTTTCCGGCGCGGTATGGCCTTTTGTGGAACAGACCACCAGCCAGCTGCGCCAGCACCTGGCCGACTGGTTTGGCGTGCCGGCGCACCGGCTGGCCTTCAGCGAAAACGTGACCAGTGGCTGCGTACTGCCGCTCTGGGGCCTGCCCTGGCAGGCCGGCGACGAACTCCTAATCAGCGACTGCGAGCATCCGGGGGTGGTGGCCGCCTGCCGCGAACTAGCCCACCGCCAAGGGCTTGTGCTCACCACCTTGCCAGTAGCGGATCTGCGCGGCACTGCCGCTGACACAAACGAGCAGGTGCTGCAGCGATTGGATCGCCAGCTCAGCCCCGCCACCCGATTGGTTGTGCTTTCACACCTGCTCTGGAATACGGGCCAGGTGATGCCGATTGCAGCGGTAGCAGGCCAGCTCAGCTCACACCCCAAGCATCCCTGGCTGCTGGTGGACGGGGCCCAATCCCTTGGGGCCATTCCGATCGCAACTGCAGCCGCGGCCGCCGACATCTACGGCTGCACCGGCCACAAATGGTGCTGTGGCCCCGAGGGACTGGGAGCAGTAGCCCTATCGGAGCGGGTGGTGCGAGAGGCCAGACCAACCCTGATCGGCTGGCGCAGCCTTAGCCACGAAGCCAGCGGCCAGAGCGAATTTCACACCGACAGCCGCCGCTTTGAAGTGGCCACCTCCTGCATACCCCTTTGCGCTGGGCTGGAGCAATCCCTGCACCTGCTGGAGGCAGAAGGCACTGCCGAAGAGCGCCTGGCCCTGATTCAGCAGCGCAGCGGCTATCTCTGGCAAGGACTGCAGGCCAACCCTCGGGCCCGCACCCTGTTGGAGGTGCCGCCACCAGCGGGGCTGGTGAGCTTTGAGCTCAGGGGCGAAGATCCGCAAAGGGTGGTGAAGCGCCTGGGCGAGCAAGGCATCTGGCTGCGCAGCCTCGACGATCCCCACTGCCTGCGGGCCTGCACCCACATCACCAGCACCGAAGCCGAGATTGACCAGCTGCTTGGAGCTTTGCAAGCGCTCTGAGTTGCTCCCAACGCCAAACAAAAAAGGGGCTTACGCCCCTTCTCTTGATCTAGCTTGCCTAGATCTAATTGCGATCAGGAAGCCTGGTCACTGAACACATTGCGGTACACCCAGCCAGCCAGCAGGGCTCCCACAATCGGTGCTACCCAGAACAACCAGAGCTGACCCATCGCTTCTACTCCCGCCCAAACAGCTACTGCAGTGCTACGGGCAGGATTTACCGATGTGTTTGTCACCGGGATGCTGATCATGTGAATCAGGGCCAGGGTGAGGCCGATAGCAAGGCCCGCAAAGCCAGAGGGAGCTAAGCGATCAGTAGCACCAATAATCACCAAAAGGAAGAAGAAGGTGAGCACTAGCTCCACGATCAAGGCTGCCCAGAAGCCATAGCCACCTGGTGAATGGGTGCCCCAACCATTTGTAGCCAGCGGATTACTACCAGCCATCACCAAATCAAAAGCAGGGCCACCGGCCATCACCAACTTGATGAAGCCTCCGGCGAGCACGCCGCCGATCACCTGAGCCAGGATGTAAGGCAGAAGCTCCGATCCCTTCATGCGGCCGCTGGCCCAAAGACCGAAGCTCACCGCCGGATTGAGATGACAACCAGAGATGTGGCCAATTGCATAGGCCATCGTTACCACCGTGAGGCCAAAGGCCAGCGACACGCCAAGGAAGCCCAGACCAAAGGGGTTACCCGAAGCAATATCTGCTCCAGTGAGATACGGGAAATTAGCGGCGATTGCGGCACTACCGCACCCTCCCAACACCAGCCAAAAAGTACCGAAACCTTCAGCAAGAAGCTTCTTGCCCATCGGAACAGAGGTTGTCACAAAAGTGGTTGATACAACAAGAGATTTATACCCAGAGCACCTTGCACAAACCAGACACTGGGTATATTCGATACATTTAGACCCTAAGTGGCCCGCCGGCGGCGCAGGGCTTTCTCCGCCTCTTCCCGGTCGTCGAAGTGAACCTTGGTAGTGCCGAGGATCTGGTAGTCCTCATGGCCCTTGCCGGCGATCAGCACCAGATCCCCAGGTTCGGCCGCGGCGATGGCGGCGGCGATCGCTACCGCCCGGTCGGCCTCCACCTGCATGGAGGCTCCAGGGGCAATGCCGGCAGTCACATCGGCCAGGATTTGCTGGGCATCCTCGGTGCGGGGGTTGTCGGAGGTCACATAGAGCTGGTCAGCGAGCTGGGCGGCGATCGCTCCCATCTGGGGCCGCTTGCTGCGGTCGCGGTCGCCGCCGCAGCCAAACACGCAGATCAGCCGCCCCACCGTGAAGGGCCGGCAAGCAGCCAGGGCGTTGGCCAGGCCATCGGGGGTGTGGGCGTAATCCACCAGCACGGCTGGATCGCCGCCGCCGTCGCCAACCACCACCCGCTCCATGCGACCAGGCACGCCGCGGAAGTTGGCCAGCCCCTCCAGCAACTGGGGCAGGGGGACGCCCTGCTGGACCAGGGCCCCAACCGCCTGCAGCAGGTTCATCAGGTTGAAGCGCCCCACCAAAGGCGAGTGGAATGCCCCCTCCCCCGCCGGCGTCTGCAGCACCCCGCGCACGCCGCCTGCCCCCAGCTGCAAATCGCGGATGAACAGCTCGGCGCTGGGGTCTTCCAGGGAGCTGCGCCAGCAGGCTTTACCTAGACGGCTCACCAGCTGGGCGCCCCAGGGGTCGTCGCCATTCACCACCGCCCCCCCAGCCAGCAGCGGCTCCGCAAACAACCGCGCCTTGGCCTCGAAATAGGCCTGCATCGAGGGGTGATAGTCGAGGTGATCCTGGGTGAGGTTGGTAAACACGGCGCCCGAGAAGTGGCAGCCAGCCACCCGCTGCTGATCAAGGGCATGGGAGCTCACCTCCATGGCACCGATCTGGGCGCCGGCCTCAACGGCCTGGGCCAGCTGGGCCTGGAGCAGATCGGCGAAGGCCGTGGTGTGCTGGGCCGTCACGCTGTGGCCTGGCCAGCGATTCACCAAAGTGCCAAATAGGGCCGAAGGCCTGCCTGACGAAACCGCCAGATGTTCAATTAAATAGGTGGTGGTGGTTTTGCCGTTGGTGCCAGTGACGCCAATCAGGGCTAACCGGCGACTGGGCTGGGACCAGAAGGCAGCCGCCAGCTCTCCGGCCCAGCGGGCCAACGGCTCAGGCGCTACAAGCACCGCATCGCCTGGACCAGGCGGCTGCAGGGCCGCCGCGGCCTCGCTAATCACCGCAGCTACCGCACCGGCCTGCAGGGCCTGGGGCCAGAAGCAGCCCCCATCCACCTGGCTGCCAGGCAGCCCCACAAACAAAGTGCCCCGCCCAATGCGGCGGGAATCACAGCTGATGCCGCTCAGCTCTCCGTTGGCCACGCCCACCGGCAGCTCCAAACCCACCTGCTGCAGGACTGGGTGGAGCAGCTGGGTCATGGCGTCGCCAGTAAAACTGGGGCCTATCTAAGCGTCCTGGCTGGAAAAACCATGCTTCTGCAACCAAACCTGCAAGCTGGCTCCAGTTAGCCGTGGCGGCACCCTAGGCAGCTGCCGATCTCCCTGGGCGGAGCGCACCTGCAGAACCGGCACCTCCAGCCCAAAGCGGGCCTGCAGGGCGGGATCGCCATCCACATCGATCGTCTCAAGGGCTAGAGGGAGATCGAGGGCGCGCAACTTCTGCTCCAGTCCCTCGCACAAACAGCACCCCTTGCGGGTTAGCAGCAGCAAAACCGGCAGCCCGGGGGAGGGCGAAGTGGTAGTGGAGGAGAGCATCAATCGGGCACGGGATCGCAACCGCAGGGGGTGAAGGGATGGCAGCGCAGCAGCCGGCGCAGGGTGAGCCAGCTGCCCCGCCAGGGCCCATGGCGGCTGATCGCCTCGAGGCCGTAGGCGCTGCAACTGGGAATGAAACGGCAGCGGGGCCCAAGCAAGGGCGAAATCCACTGGCGATAAAAGCCGATCAAGGCGAGCAGTAGTGCCGCCAGGCCACGACTAAGCAATTGGGTCGGCAGTTGGGTTGAGCTCCCAAGCTCGGCCGCTTGCAGCGAGGCGAGGCCCGGCTCAGGCTGGAGATCGAGGCTGCGCGGCCCAACCGATAAGATCGATCGTTGGCGCGGCACAGCTCGAGTTAGCGGGATCATCCCAGCATGCTCGATACCGCAGCGCCTTGCCTCCCCAGGGAGGTACTTCGTCCTTTGAATTGGTTTTCATGTCTCGCTACCGCGGCCCTCGTCTGAGGATCACGCGGCGCTTGGGAGACCTTCCCGGTCTCACCCGTAAGTCCGCTAAGCGGTCTTATCCCCCCGGTCAGCACGGCCAAGCCCGTCGCAAGCGCTCCGAATACGCAATCCGCCTCGAAGAAAAGCAAAAGCTTCGCTTCAACTACGGCATCTCCGAACGTCAGCTGGTTCGCTACGTCAAGAAAGCCCGGGCCCAGGAGGGTTCCACGGGTACCAACCTGCTGAAACTGCTCGAGAACCGTCTCGATAATGTTTGCTTCCGTCTGGGTTTTGGCCCCACCGTCCCCGGTGCCCGCCAGCTGGTGAACCATGGCCACCTGACCGTGAACGGCCGCGTCGTGGACATCCCCAGCTACCAGTGCAAGGCCGGCGATGTGGTCGCCGTGCGCGAGCGCAAGCAGAGCAAGCAATTGGCTGAAGGCAACTTGGCCTTCCCCGGTCTGGCCAACATCCCGCCCCACCTTGAACTCGATAAGAACAAGCTCGTCGCCAAGGTGATCAGCAAGTGCGAGCGCGAATGGGTCGCCCTTGAGATCAACGAACTGCTGGTGGTTGAGTTTTACTCCCGCAAGGTGTGAGCACCTGGCTGCTGCGGCAGCTTCGTTCAGCACTGCGCTCCCCAAGCCCTCGCCCTTGCGGCGGGGGCTTTTTGTTGCATTCATCTTTGCGGCAACTGGCGTGGCATCTGGGATGGCGGCAGCGCCCAACCTGCGCGCTTCTTAGCTAAACTAAGACTTAGCTAAGCCTTGCAAACACATACATCAGCCGCTGCCGATCAAGCTCTCCAGGGCGGCGGTCACATCGGCCTGACGCATCAGCGCTTCGCCCACCAGCACCGCATCGGCGCCAGCACCCTGCACCCGGTCGAGGTCGTCGCGGGTGAACAGGCCCGACTCGCTCACCAGCAGGCAGCCCTTGGCGAGGATACGTTCGCCATAAACGGCAGTGAGCTGCTCGGTGGTGGCCAGATCGGTATGGAAGCTGGCCAAATCGCGGTTGTTGATACCGATAAGTTGCACGCCATCAAGGCCCAGCACCCGCTCTAGTTCCTCGCCGTCGTGCACCTCCACCAGCACGGCCAGGCCCAGAGCCCTGGCCACCTTGAGCAGGTAAGCCAAATCCTGGTCGCTGAGAATTGCGGCGATCAGCAGGGCCGCATCGGCCCCGGCGGCGCGGGCCTGAAAAAGCTGATACGGACTCAGGATGAAGTCCTTGCAGAGCAGGGGTAAATCAACTGCCTGGCGCACCTGCACCAGCACCTCAAAGCCACCCTGGAAAAACTGCTTATCGGTGAGCACCGAGAGGCAGCTAGCACCACCGGCGGCGTAGCCCTTGGCGATCGCTTCGGGATCGAAATCCTCGCGGATCACGCCCTTGCTGGGGCTGGCCTTTTTCACCTCGGCGATCACCGCTGGCTTGCGGCAGGAGGCCCGCAGGGCCGCCAAAAAATCCCTAGTCGCCGGTAGCTCAGCCACCTGCTGTTTAAGCTTCTCCAAGGGCACCCGCTCCCGCGCGGCCGTTATCTCCCGATCCTTTTCCCAAAGGATCTGCTCAAGAATGTGACGTGGTTCGCTGTCCTCGTGGCGGATGGCGTATTCGAGAAAGGCCACCTTCACCTTGGGGTTGGGCGGCCGGCGACGGATCTCCATGGTGCTCAGCCTGCCACCGCCATGGCTGCTTGCTTGTAGGCCACTTCCACCACTTCACTCAAGGTGGGATGGGTGTGCACCTCCGTGGCCAGTTGCACCACGCTCTGGCGGCGCGCCACGGCGTTAGCGATCTCCTGGATTAGGTCGGCCGCATGCAAGCCAAAGATGTGGGCGCCCAGCACCTCACCGCTAGCTTTGTTGAATAGCAATTTCATCAAGCCTTCCCCCTCTAGTTCAGCCAGGGCCTTGGAATTGGCCTTGAAGTAGCTGCGCACCAGGCCCAGCTCAAAGCCCTCTTGCTCAGCCAGTGCTTTGGCATCGGCCTCGCTCAGGCCCACCGAGCTGATCTCCGGATGGGTGAAGGTGGCCGCTGGGATTGAGCGGTAGTCGATCTGGCGGCTGTGGCCAAGAATGTTGTCTACGGCCACGGTGCCTTGGGCGGCGGCGGTGTGGGCCAGCATCATCTTGCCAGTCACATCGCCTACGGCCCAAAGGTGCGGCACCGGCTCACCGCCCACCAGCACCCGCATCCGCTCGTCGACTGGCACAAAGCCCCGCTCGGTTTCCACACCAACGGCAGACAGGTTGAGCTCGGCGCTAGTGGGCACCCGCCCAGTGGCCACCAGCACCGCATCAACCTCGAGGATTTCCACCAGCTCCTTGGTGGCCATGTCTGCCAGCTCGATCTTCACCGGGCAGCCGGGGGTCACCTTGCGGGCCAGCACCCCGGCGCGAGCATCAATGTCGCGGCCATTGATCAAGGTGCGCGCAGCGAGCTTGGCGATGTCGGGATCGAAGGTGGGCATAACCCGATCGAGGGCCTCAATCATCGTGACCTCACAGCCCAAGGCCGTGTAGACATCAGCAAATTCCAGGCCGATGTAACCGCTGCCGATGATCGCTAGCCAGCGGGGCAGCCACTCAAGGTTCACCGCCTCATCACTGGTGAACACGGTGCGCCCATCGGTCTCGATGCCGCGGGGAACGAAAGGCTCGGAACCGGTAGCCAGAATCACGTCGCGGGCGCTGATCGTGCGCTCAATGCCACTGCCGCTCTCGCGCACCGTGACCTGCTGATGGCCGGCCAGGCGGCCCTGGCCCCGCAGGATCGTGGCACCGGCGCGCTCCAGGGTTTTGGTGAGATTGCTGCGGATAGTTGCCACCAGCTGGTTGGCATGGTCGGCGATCTTTTGGCGCTCAAAGCGCACCGGGGCGGCGTGGATACCGAAGCCAGCCAGGTGCTCGGCGTCGGCCAGCTCCCGCACCCGGCCGCTGGCCGCCAGCAGGGCCTTGGAGGGCACACAGCCCCTGTTCACACAGGTGCCGCCCATGTCGCGCGACTCAACAATGGCGACCCGCAGACCATGGTCGGCAGCGTGCTTCGCCGCATCGAAACCGCCATAGCCGGCACCGATCACGACCACGTCGTAATCGAAGCTCGAACCATCAAGGGGGGCGTCGCTCACCGGGCAGCACTGCGGTTGTTGAAAGGCATTCTCCCCCGTCAAGCTCCAGCCTGCTGGCGCAGGCGTTCGAGCAGTAGCGGAGCTGCCGCCACGGCCACGTTGAGGGATTCCACCGCTGGGCTGTGGGGAATGGTGACGCGCTGGCTGGCCAGGGCCTGGAGCTCCGCTGATACCCCAGCCCCCTCATTGCCAAGCAGCAACACCGTGGGCCGAGTCCAATCGAGCTGCCAATAGGGCATGGGTGACGCAGTAACAGCCACCGATTCGGTCTCGGGGCGCAGCGCAACCACCAGCTGCAGGCCGGCAGCCGTTGCCGCCTGTAACCGCTCCGCCAGTTCCTGCCTGCTCTCTCGCAGCAGGGGCAGAGCCAAGGCAGCCCCAGCCGAGGCGCGCAACACCTTGGGTTGAAAGGGGTCAGCCCCATCGGCCAACCACAGGGCCCCAACCCCCGCCGCTAAGGCAGTGCGCATCAAGGTGCCGAGGTTGCCGGGATCCTGGATCCCATCGAGGGCCAGCACAAAGCTGGCCGCGCCTGGAGCCACTGCCGTCGGAGGCAGCAGGCTGGCCACCACTCCGTCGGGATGTTGGGTAGTGGCTATGGCCTCGAGCACCTCGCCACTCACCAGTCGCCAACGGCAACCTGGAGGCAGGGCTGCCACCAGCTCGCCATGGTTGGCCAGCCAAGCGGCGGTAGCCAACACGTCTTGGGGCTGAAGCCCTAAACGCAGCGCCTCCTGCAGGAGGTGGGTGCCTTCCAGCAGCAACAGACCCTGCTCGCGGCGACCGCGAGACTCGTGCAGAAGACGCAGCTGCTTTACCAGCGGGTTGCGGCGGCTAGTGAGCGGCTCCGCAGCACCCAAGCCATCGCGAGGGATCACTTCAGAAAGCCTGGTGACGGCGCACATTCAAACCGTCGTGCACTACGAGCTCCTTGCCATCTAAATCAAGACCTCGTACTGAGGCGACCTCACCCTTGAGGCCTTCAGCCTGCAGGTTTTCGACCAATTTCTTGACGACAATGTCCTCGATCGTGGATTGATCGAGACTTTCGGGAGTAAGGCTCTCAAGGAATTTGCCTAACTTCGAGGCCATCACCTCGGAAGCGTTTGAGATCTTGAGAATGATCATGAGAAAAGTGCGGATGGGGAGACTTGAACTCCCACGACATTGCTGCCACTAGTACCTGAAACTAGCGCGTCTACCAATTCCGCCACATCCGCGTGGCTGTCGCTAGAGCGGAGCTCGCTGCGACGAGGAAAACATACGCCATCGGCAACCCGCACCAGCGGTCGGAGCCACTTCCGGCGGCGGCCGGCTAGACCGCCTCACCTTTTATTGTCAATATGCTGCGACGTGAGTCGGGCAGTCGTTCCATGGGTCTGATCGCTGTCCAGCCACCAAGCAAGACCCGTTCTCTTCAAAATCCTCAGCTGGAAATCAGAGGCGGCCGGCGCCTCTCCGGCGAGCTCCATGTGAGTGGTGCCAAGAATTCAGCCTTGGTGCTGATGGCTGCCTGTCTGTTGACCAGGGACACCATCCGACTGAGAAACGTCCCTCCGCTCACCGACATCGCCGCCATGAGCGAAATGCTCAGCAGCCTCGGCGGCCAGGTCCACCGTCATGGTGACTCGCTGGAATTAAAGGGCGACTCAATCAATAGCTCTACAGCCCCATATGAGCTGGTGAACAGCCTCAGGGCCAGCTTCTTCTGCATCGGCCCCCTGCTTGCCCGCACTGGCATGGCCAAGGTGCCCCTGCCAGGCGGCTGCCAGATCGGCACCCGGCCCGTTGTTGAGCATGTCAAAGGACTCAAGGCCCTCGGCGCCCAGGTCACTATTGAGCATGGGGTCGTTACGGCCGTAGTGCCAGGCAGCGGCCATCGCCTCACGGGCGGCCGCATCCACATGGACTGCCCCAGCGTTGGCGCCACCGAGACCCTGATGATGGCGGCCTCGCTCGCCGATGGCGAGACGGTGATTGACAACGCCGCCCTTGAGCCAGAGGTGGTTGATTTGGCGGGCCTGCTGATCGCCATGGGGGCCAAGGTGCGCGGAGCTGGCACCTCCACGATCACAATCGTGGGCGTGGAGCGCCTGCATGGCGCCGACTACGCCGTGATTCCCGATCGCATCGAAGCTGGCACGTTTCTGCTGGCAGCCGCCATCACCCGCTCCCATTTGCGGGTAACCCCAGTGATCCCAGATCACCTTGGCGCCGTCCTCACCAAGCTCGAGGAGGCGGGTTGCACCTTGGAACACGACGGCGTTGGGATCACCATCAAGGCTGACCAGATCAATGCAGTCGACCTGCGCACCCAGCCATTCCCTGGCTTCCCCACCGACCTGCAAGCCCCTTTCATGAGCCTGCTGGCCACAGCCCGGGGCACCAGCGTGATCACCGAAAACATCTTTGAAAATCGCCTGCAGCACGTGGGCGAACTGCAACGCATGGGTGCCGCAATCCGCATGCAGGCCAACACCGCTTTTGTGGAAGGGGTGGCCCGCCTCAGCGGTGCTCCAGTGCAAGGCAGCGACCTGCGCGCCTCCGCCGCCATGGTGCTGGCCGGCCTAGCCGCCGACGGCATCACCAGCGTGCGCGGCCTGGAATACCTAGACCGTGGCTACGCAAATCTTGAGGGCAAGCTCAATGCCGCCGGTGCCAGCATTGAGCGTGTCTGCTCGGCGGCTTAAGCTCTCAATTGCGGGAGCGTGCCGGAATTGGTAGACGGACTCGACTCAAAATCGAGCGCCTTCGGGTTTGTGGGTTCGAGTCCCACCGCTCCCATCTCGCCCATCACCCCCTCAGGAATGGCTGCCTCAGCCGTGATGGACACCTACGCCCGCTTCCCGATCAGCCTCACCAGGGGCCGGGGAGTCTGGGTTTGGGATAGCAATGGCAAGCGCTATCTCGACTGCGTAGCCGGCATTGCCGTCTGCACCCTCGGCCACAGCGACGGGCGGCTGAAGCGGGCCTTAAGCCGCCAGCTGGGCAAGCTGCAGCACGTATCCAATCTGTATCGAATCCCCGAGCAGGAGGAACTCGCCGCTGCGATCACCGCCAGCAGCTGCCTGGATCGGGTTTTCTTCTGCAACTCCGGCGCTGAGGCCAATGAGGCCGCCATCAAGCTGGCCCGGAAGCACGGCCACACGGTGAGGGGCATCTCCACTGGCGACGGCAAGGCGCCCCTAATCCTCACCGCCCAGGCCAGCTTCCACGGCCGCACCCTGGCTGCGGTTACGGCCACGGGCCAGCCCAAGTACCACCAGGGCTTTGAGCCGATGGTGCAGGGCTTCCGCTACTTCCCTTACAACGACACTGCCGCCTTTGAAGCCCTGCTCGCCACCTGCGAAGTGCAGGGTCCGCGGGTGGCCGCCGTGCTGCTCGAACCAATTCAGGGCGAAGGCGGCGTGCATCCCGGCAACAGGGCCTTTTTTCAGCGGGTGCGCGAGCTCTGTGACGCCCACCACATCCTGCTGATCTTTGATGAAGTGCAGATCGGCGTTGGCCGTAGCGGCCAGCTCTGGGGCTACGAGCAGCTGGGTGTCGAGCCCGATGCCATCACCCTGGCCAAGGGCCTCGGCGGCGGCATCCCCATCGGTGCCCTGGCGGTGAAAGCCTCAGTGGATCACTTCCGCCCCGGCGAACACGCCAGCACCTTCGGCGGCAACCCCTTCGCCTGCCGCGCCGGCCTCACCGTGCTAGCCGAACTGGAGCGGCGCGACCTGGTCAGCCACGTGCAGCGGATGGGCGGACTGCTGCAGGAGCTGCTGGCCGAGCTAGTGAGCCGCCATCCCACCCTGCTGGAGGGGGTACGGGGCTGGGGGCTGCTGCAAGGCCTGGTGCTGCGCGAAGAGGCCCCCAGCGCTCCTGACATCGTCAAGGCGGCCATGGAGCAGGGGCTGCTGCTGGTGCCCGCCGGCCCACGGGTGGTGCGCTTCGTGCCCCCGCTGGTGATCCAGCCCCGCCACCTGCGCCTGGCTGTCGACCGCCTCGAGCGCGCCCTAGTCAGCCTTGGTCGCTAAACACGACCCCTTCGCCGACCTGATCGAGCCATTCAGCCGCCGCGGCGTCGACTTGGGCCTCGATCGCCTCCAGGCGGCCCTAGCCGAGCTTGGTAACCCCGAGCGCCGCTTTGCCGCCGTGCAGGTGGCGGGCACCAACGGCAAGGGCTCGATCTGCACCCTGGTGCACCAGGCCCTGCTGGCCAGCGGCATCCGCGCCGGCCTCTACACCTCGCCCCACCTGGTGAGCTGGACCGAGCGCATCCGGCTGGGCGACACCCCAATCGCCGCACCAGACCTGCGCCGCCACCTGGAAACCGCCACACCGATCGCCCAACGCCACCAGCTCACGCCGTTTGAGCTGGTGACCGCCGCGGCCTTCCTGGCCTTCGCGGAGGCGAACTGTGAGCTGGTGGTGCTGGAGGTGGGACTGGGGGGCCGGCTCGACGCCACCACCTGCCATCCCCACCGGCCCGTGATCGGCTTTGCCTCGGTGGGGCTCGACCACGCCGAGTTCCTCGGGCCAGATCCAGCCACGATTGCCGCCGAGAAAGCCGGCGTGCTCCAGCCGGGGGCCGTGGCAATTAGCGCTCCCCAGAGCCCGGAGGTGGCGGCGGTGCTGGTGGAGCGGGCTGCCGCAGTGGGAGCCAAACTGCGCTGGGTGGAGCCGCTGGATCTCAACCAGTGGACCCTGGGGCTTTCAGGAGCCGTGCAGGCCGCCAATGGCGCCGTCGCCCTGGGCCTGCTGCAGGCCTTAGGGGCGCGGGGCTGGCCGGTCAACGACCCAGTCATACGCCGCGGTTTCGCAGCAGCCCGCTGGCCAGGCCGCCTGCAACAACTGAGTTGGGGCGGCCAGCCCCTGCTGCTCGATGGCGCCCACAACCTGCCGGCCGCCCTCGCCCTGCGCTCTGAGCTCGACGCCCATCCCGAGCGCCACGGCCTGACCTCCGGCCCGCGCCACTGGCTGCTCGGCATGCTGGCTAATAAGCAGGGGCCGGAGATAGCCGCGGCCCTGCTAGCCCCAGGCGACCGGGCCTGGATCGTGCCGGTGCCGGGGCACGCCTGCTGGAGCCTTGAGGCCCTTACCGCCGCCTGTCCCAGACTCGCTAGCCAGCTGCACAGCGCTCCCTGCCTCGAGGCCGGACTGGCCCAAGCGGGAAGTGGCTTGCAGCGCGTGGTAGTTGCTGGCTCTCTCTACCTAATCGGCCAGATAGCCCCATCAGAGCAAGCCCCAGTTGCAAGCCCAGGGACTTCTGGTTTTGGTTAATTCGCCGGTTAATTCGCCTGCTGCTCATCGCCACCAACCCACCAACCCACTAGCCCATCAACCAAGCTCAAGCCCCCCTTGAGCATGTTTTTGCTGATTAGCTTAGCTAAGGCTAAGTCAAGTCGTAAAACACCCATCTACTCCTCCCCTTCTGCCACCGCACACCATCCAGGCCAGAGTGAGGTCCCGCGGCCGATCCCCATGGCTCCCCTCTTCGAGCTCCTATCAGCGGCCCAGTCAGGAGCTAATTCAGTGGCGAAATCAATAGCGCAATCATTAGCCCTTTCCCTAGTCCTAGGGCTGCTGCTGCTTTCTCCACTGTTTTCCCCATTGCCGGCGGCGGCCGACTTCTCCGGCGTGGACTACACGCTCACCAACCAGAACGAGCAGGATTTCAGCGGCCAGGATCTAGCCAATACCTCCTTCGCTGGAGCCACGGGACGACACGCCAACTTCAGCGGCGCAGATCTGCACGGGGCGATTCTCACCCAGGCGGCCTTCCCCTATGCCAATTTCGCCGGCGCCGATCTCAGCGGCACCCTGATGGACAAGGTGGACCTCTCCGGCGCCGATCTCAGCGGGGCAATCCTCGCCGGGGCAATCGCCTCGGGCAGCAGCTTTCGCGGCGCCAACGTCACCGATGCCGACTTCAGCGACGCCCTGATCGACCGGGTAGACCAGCGCTCCCTCTGCCGCGATGCCGAAGGCACCAACCCGATCACCGGCGCCGATACCCGCCTCAGCCTGGGCTGTTAACCCAGCCGCGCAATTTGCCGGGGTTGAGCAGGCCGGCCGGGTCGTAGGCGGCCTTTGCTGCCACCTGGTCGGCATCGATCACACCCAAGCCGCCATCTTCGACGCTGATCACGTGGGGGTTGAACAGCACGGCACCGCAGCGGCGGCAATCGTCTAGTAGCCGCTGCAGGGCCGCCTCGCCGCGCCAGCGCAGCAGTGGCAGGGCCGCCAGCCGGGCCGCACCCTGCTGCCTCACGGCCTCCAGGTGCCAAAGCAGGTCGTCGCCCCACTGCTCCCTCAATCGCTCCAGGCAGGGGGCCTCCGGCTGGGGCAGCAGCATCTGCAGGTAGGTCCAATCCGGATGCTGGGCGCGCCAATGCAGGGTGGTGTGGTTCCAGCTGAGCTCCCGCAGCGGCAGCCCCCGGCTCTGGCCCTGGGGGGCCTGCCAGCGCAGCGCTCCGCCCCGGGCCGCCAGCCAGCTCGGCAACCCCTCCAGGGCAGCGGGGGCGGCCAGCAACAACAGGCGCTGCTCACCAGGCTCGGGCGCCGGACAGCCCGCCGGCCAGGGGAGCTGGCTAGCCAGCGGCCCCTCCAGCACGGTGATTGCATTGAGCTCAAAGGCCGTGCTGGCAAGGGCCTGAGCCGCCGCCAGGGCCTGCCCCCACTGTTCGAAACCCACCACCAGCTGCTGCCAAACCACTGCCTCGCTGGTGGGCAGCCGCAGGGCCGTGATGATGCCATTGGTGCCGTAGGCGTGGTTGAGCGGGGCGCTGGCGGCGGCATCGAGCTGCAGCAGCCGCGGCTCGGGCTCGAGGGTTACCACCTCCAGGCCCAGCAAGTTGCCGGGATCGCGCAGAAAACCCCAGCGCAGGGAGCCGATGCCGCCGGAGCCACCGGCGATAAAGCCACCGATGCTGGCGCTGCGCACCGTGCTGGGCACCAGCCGCAGGGCCCGGCCCCGGGGGGCCAACTGCTGCTCGATCGCCCCCATCAAGGCGCCTGCCTCCACCTCGAGCACGCCGGTGGCTTCATCCAACTGGCGTAGCTGATTGAGGCCGCTGAGATCCAGCACCAAGCCGCCTTGCAGCGGCACGCACTGGCCGTAGTTGCCCGTGCCGGCACCCCGCACCGTCAAGGGCACGCCGTGGCGAGCACAGGCTCCTGCCACCAGCAGCACCTGCTCCACCGTGGTGGCTCTAGCCACCAGCTGGGCGCGGCAGCCTTGCAGCAAGGGCACCAGCACTGGCGAGTAGTCGTAGTAGTCGCGGGAGAGCCGCTCGAGCTCCATAGGCGACTCGGCCCCCAGCAGCAGCAGGGCCGAATCCAACCGGCCCAGCTCAGCTGCCAGGGCAGTGATCTGGGCCTCAGGGCAACGCTCAGCCATGGGGTGGCAAAAGGGGTGAAGGCAGCTCAGCTTCGGGCGGCGGCAGCCAGACGCCTTGACGCAACACCCGCCGCTGGGGCGGCCGGGCCAGCAGCTCCCCCCAGCTACCAGCCCCAAGCAGCACTAAATCGGCGGGTGCCCCAAGCCGCACCACCCCATCCCAGGCCAGCTCCAGCACGGCTGCGGCGGCGGTGCTGAAGGGGGCCAGGCCCAGCCGCTGCCAGGGCATCAATTGGCAGAGCGGCGCCGACCAGCGCAGCAGCTCAATGGGATCGAAATCACCACCTGGATACCAGGGGTCTTGCACGTTGTCGCCGCCAATGGCCAGCCGCACGCCCGCCTGCTGCAGGCTGCGGATCGGCGCCAGGGGCCGCCGCCAGGGGGTGCGCCCGGGCCGGCGCCCCAGCAGCCAGAAATTGGTGGTGGGCAGAGCTACCACGGCGATGTTGGCGGCGGCCAGCCAATCGGCCAGCCGGTCGCAGTTGCGTTGCGGCAACAGGGCCATGCTGCTGGCGTGGCTGCAGGTGATCGCCACGGCGCGGCGCTGCTCCAACACCAACTGGGCCACCATCGCCACCCCCTCGCCAGGGCAGGAATCGGCCTCATCAACGTGCAGATCCACCCCGCAACCATGGCGCTCGGCCAGGTCAAGCAGGGCCAGCAGGGCCTCGCGGTCGGCGCTGCGGCGAGCGGCACCCTGGCCATAGGGCGGCCCGATCACCCCACCCAGCAGTCCCTGGCCAGCGGCCACCCGCCGGGCCAGGGACTGCCCCTCCGCCGTGAGCCAATGGGCCATCGGTGCCAGGGCCACCAGCTGCAGCTCCAGCCGCTCGCGCCAGCGCTCACGGGCCGCCAGCAGGGCTTCCCAGCTGGGCTCGGCCCCAACCCCCACGCTATCGATGTGGCTGCGGATCGCCCGCACGCCATTGCGCCAGGCCCGCTCTAGGGCCCGCTCAGCCCGCTCAGCCACCTGCTCAACGCTGCGCTGAACGTATTCGCGTTGGTTGGCAGCTAAGGCCGCCGCCATCGTGCCGGCCCGGTTGGGAAAGGCGGCGGCGCTGAAAGCCTTATCCAGGTGGGCGTGGGGCTCAACCAGGGGGGTTAGGGCCAGGGGCAAGTTGGCCGCAGTAGCAGTCTGGGCGGGCAGGGGCGAAATGGCCGTGATCCGTCCCGCCTCGAAAGCGATGCGCAGGGACACCAAGCCATCCGCATCGGCGCGAAACCCGGCTCCGCCCAGGCGCGGATCCAGCAGCCCCCGGGGCAGACGCAGCTCCACTAGGGGCTCTCGGAACCGTCGGTGGCAGCGCTGATCAAGACAAATTGACCGGCTACTCCCACCACGGTGGAGCGAAAGCGCGGCACCTGCCAGCGCAGCAGCGATTGGCCGCCCAGCTCAGTTTCGAAAACACTCACCACCCCGTAGTTGCGGCGGCGGGTGTGGCTGAGCACCACGGCCGCCAAGGCCTCTCGCTGGGCCTCAACAAGTCCCACACAGTTGTTGATCGCCATCCGCAACAGAACCGGCACGCCGCCATCGGCGCAGAGCTCCTTGCTGATCTCTTCCACTAGGCGATCACTGGCGTAGGAGCGAAAGTCGGCAGGGGCTGGATTGGTGAGGGCAAGCCCGCCGCCAGCTAGGGCGAGCACGAGCAAGCCAGGCGCCCAGGCAAAGCGGGCCGGGGTGTCCGAACGGCAAACCAAACGGTGCAAAGTTGCAGGCAAGCAAGGTTGGCACCCTTTGCTCGCCACCGCAGGCGCCTTGCCCCAAGCCTCAACGTCCTGTCTAATGCGAGCTCAGGGGCAAGGGCATGGACCAGAAGCTCATTGGTACGGCCTTTCTGGCTGCCCTGGCAGCAGCCCTGCTCGACGCCGACTCAGCAGCATTTCTGCGCGACCTAGTCGGGCCCTGGCTGCGCTCACCGCTGCTGGTGCCCCTGGCCGGCGCGCTGCCCCAACTGCAAACAGGCGCGGGGATTCTCTGCCTGGTGGCAATTCCAATCATGTGGCTGAGGCCGCGGTAGCTGGGCTGAAGCAGGTCGCCGCAACGGGTGAGAAGCCTTGACAGGCCACGACTTGCTACATTCAAACGGCGCGGCGGGCGTCGCCAAGCGGTTAAGGCAGCGGCTTGTGGTGCCGCCATCCGGGGGTTCGAATCCCCTCGCTCGCCCTTGATTCCCTAGCCGTCCCCACCACTTTTGGGGCGGCTTTTTTGTGGCTTACTGCAGCGCCTGCAGCAAAACTTCAGCCCCATCACGCACCGGATCGGCGCAGGGCAAGCCGAGCTCAGCCGCGGTGGCGTCAACAGCAAGCTGGGCTGCGGCGGCGTCCAATTGGGCGGTGTTGAGCGCCACCGCCCGCACCCGCGGCCGCAGGCCATCGGGCCGCCCCAAGGCCGCCAGGGCCTCCAGCGCCGCGATCAACTCGCTCAGGGGCGCGATCGCCACCGGCACCTCCCCTGGTCGGGTGCGCACGTGGCTCTGGCCAGCGCGGTGCACCAGCAGCAGCTCGGTGGGCTGGCTGCCACGCAGCAGGGGCAAGGTGGCGCTGGAGCCCGGATGGCAAAGGGACCCCTGGCCCTCCACCAGCAGCAACGCCTCCGGCCCGGCCCCAGCGGCGGCGGCCAGCACGGCCGTCTCCACGGCACCGGCGGCGTAATCAATCCGCACGGCATCGAGGGCCACGCCCTGGCCGCTGATCAAGATTCCCGCCTGCCCCGTGCCCACAAAGCGAGCATCGAGGCCGCGGCGCCTGGCCTCAGCCTGCAACTCCAAGCAGGCGCTCATCTTGCCCACGGCCATATCCGAACCAACTGCCAGCACCCGGCGGCAGGGCAGGGCAGCGGCTCGCGCTGCGGCCACCTCCAAGCCAGCCGGCTCCTGGCGCAGGTCCCAGATCCACTGGCCGGCTCGGCTGCAGGCAGCAGCCAGCTCGGGATCATCGCCAAGGCGGCTGTGCAGGCCACTGGCCAGGTTCAGCCCCGCCTGCAGCGCCACCAGCAGATCGGCCCGCATCGCTTGTGGCAGGCGGCCACCGGAGGGGGCCAGCCCCACCACCGCCACCTCGGGCCCGTAGGCCAGGGCCGCCGCCATGTCAGCCACCACCGGCACAGCCCGCTCAATGCCGCTCACCTGCTGCAGGTCGGAGCCAGCGAAAGCCGGATCGATCACCGCCACGATCGGCCCACTGCGATAGCGCAACATCGCCAAACCGGTCTTGCCGCTGAGGTCGTTGAGGCCGCCGTGCTGCAGCAGCACGACCGGAGCGCTTGGGCTCAACATGACGACTGCCCCATGGCAACACCCAGATCGATGCCAAGGCCGGGGCCCGCTGGCGGAATCAGCACGTCTCCCTGCACAGGCAGCCCCTTGAAGGGGTCGTCCACCAGGTTGAGGTGGCTATCGAGGTCGGGCCAGGTCACCAGGGGCAGCAGCTGGGCTGCGGCGCCATTGAGCAGGGCGCCATCGGAGTAGCAGCCCACCATCACCCCTAAACCCAAGCGACGAGCCGTCTGGGCCAGCAGCAGGGCCTCGCTGAGGCCACCGCTCTTGAGCAACTTGATGTTGATGCCATCTACGTGGGGGGCCAGCCGCAGCAGATCGGCCAGCTGCCAGCAGCTCTCATCGGCCACCAGGGGCAGGGGGCAAAGGCCGTGCAGAGCTGCAAAGCCAGCGGTATCCAGCTGGGGATCCAGCAGGGGCGCCAGGGGCTGCTCCAGCAGCACCACGCCGGCCCGCTCCAGGGGCTCGAGCATGGCCCGGGCTGTGGCCAGATCCCAGCCGCCGTTGGCATCCACCTGCAGCTCGCAGGCGCTGCCGGTCTGCTGGCGCCGCTGCTCGAGGGCGCTAGCCACCCCCTCCAGCAGGGCCAGGTCGTGGGCGATGCCAGCGGGACTGCCCAGCTTGAGCTTGATGCGGGTGGCAGGCAGCTGCAGCCACCAGCGCTCGAGCCGCGCCAGGACAGCCTCGGGCGTACCTAAGCCAAGGGTGACGCTGGTGGCGACACAGGCGCCTGGATCCAGGCCCCAGAGCCGGTGCAGCGGCTGGTTCAACCTTTTGCCCCACCAATCGTGCAGGGCCAGATCCAAGCCACAACGGGCGGGGGGGCTCAGGGCGGCCAGCAGGGGCTCCAGGGCCTGCAGGGGCTGGGGCGCCAGAGCCGCAAGCTGGGGGGCAACCGCCTCCAGCTCCGCCGCAACGGCATCGGTGTCGTAATGGCGGTGGCCGGTCTCAAAGCCGCCGGTCTCGCCGATGCCCGTGAGTCCGTCGTGCTCAAGGCTCACCAGCAGGTGCTCCACCGCAGCCGTCGTGCCGCGGCTGATGGCCAGGGGCACGGCCTTGGTGAGCTGAAAGCGGCGCAGGCGAAGCTGCATCAGGGCTAAGGCGCTGCTCTCAAGCTGACACGGGTCTGGCACCCGTCCTGGAATCCGGACAGCGTGTACAGATTCCAGGACACCAGCCCAGGCCCCTTTGCCCGCCAGCCGCCAACCCTGATGGCCGAAACTAGTTGCATGACGGCCACCAACCTCAGCACCAACGTCGCCCGCGGCAGCTACTGGATCACCACCTTTGGCTGCCAGATGAACAAGGCGGATTCCGAGCGCATGGCCGGGATCCTGGAAGCCATGGGCTACCAGGAGGGGACAGACGAGCACAGCGCCGATCTGGTGCTCTACAACACCTGCACAATCCGCGATAGCGCCGAGCAGAAGGTTTACAGCTACCTAGGCCGCCAGGCCCAACGCAAGCGCCTCAACCCCAACCTCACCCTGGTGGTGGCGGGCTGTGTGGCCCAGCAGGAGGGCGAATCCTTGCTGCGGCGCGTGCCCGAGCTGGATCTGGTGATGGGCCCCCAGCACGCCAACCGACTGGACACCTTGCTGGCCCAGGTGGAGCAGGGTCAGCAGGTGCTGGCCACCGGTGAGCAGCACATCCTTGAAGACATCACCACCGCTCGCCGAGATAGCCAGGTATGCGGCTGGGTGAATGTGATCTACGGCTGCAATGAACGCTGCACCTACTGCGTGGTGCCCTCGGTGCGCGGCCAGGAGCAGTCGCGGCTGCCGGGCGCCATCAAGCTGGAGATGGAGGGCCTGGCGGCGCGCGGCTTTAAAGAGATCACCCTGCTGGGCCAAAACATCGATGCCTACGGCCGTGACCTGCCCGGCATCAGCCCGGAGGGCCGCCGGGCCCACACCCTCACCGACCTGCTGCATCACGTTCACGACGTGGCCGGAATTGAGCGGATTCGCTTTGCCACCAGCCACCCGCGCTACTTCACCGAGCGCCTGATCGATGCTTGCGCCGACCTACCCAAGGTGTGCGAGCACTTCCATGTGCCCTTCCAGAGCGGCGACGACGATGTGCTCAAAGCCATGGCCCGCGGTTACACGGTGGATCGCTACCGCCGCATCGTTGAGCGCATCCGCGAGCGCATGCCCGATGCCGCCATCAGCGCCGATGCGATCGTGGCCTTCCCGGGCGAAAGCGACGCCCAATACCGCCGCACCCTGGCCCTGATTGAGGAGATCGGCTTCGACCTGGTCAATACCGCCGCCTACTCGCCGCGGCCCCACACCCCAGCGGCCGACTGGCCAGACCAGCTCAGCGAGGCGGTGAAGGTGGAGCGCCTGCAGGAGCTCAACGCCCTGGTGGAGCGCACCGCCCAGCAGCGCAGCAACCGCTACGCCGGCCGCTGTGAAGAGATCCTGGTGGAAAGCAGCAATCCCAAAAACTCCAACCAGGTGATGGGCCGCACCCGCACCAACCGGCTCACCTTTTTCCCCGGCCAAAACCTCGATGGCAGCCCGATCAAACCGGGCGACCTAGTGACGGTCCAAATCGAAGAGGTGCGCGCCTTCTCCTTGAGCGGCAAACTGGCCTGAGTTTTGGGCCCCCTGGGCCGCGTACCGGCTGGCATGACTCCCACCCCCATCGCCGTTGGTCTGATCTTTGGGGGAGCCTCCGGCGAACACGCCGTGTCAATCCGTTCCGCCGCCACGGTGGCTGCCGCCGTGCGGGATGCCGAAAACGCGTCTTCATACGCGCTGCATTGCTTCTACATCGACCCCGAAGGGCGCTGGTGGGGAGCTGAGTTGGCCGATGCTGTGCTGCGCCAGGGCAGCCCGGCCCGGCCCGAGCAACTGCCCCAACCGCTGCCGCCGCCTGGATTTCGGGGCTTACCCCCAGGCGCCCTGGAGATTGATGTGTGGCTGCCGGTGCTGCACGGCCCCAACGGCGAAGACGGCACGATCCAGGGGCTATTCACCCTGATGCAGGTTCCCTATGTGGGTTCGGGGGTGCTGGGCTCGGCGGTGGGCATGGATAAGCAGGCGATGAAGGCCGCCTTCGCCGCCGCCGGCCTGCCCCAGGTGCCCTATGCCTGCGTGTCGGCCAGCGCGGTGGCGAGCGGCGGTACAGCCCTGCTCGACCAGCTGGAGAGCCAGCTCGGCTACCCCTGCTTCGTTAAACCCGCCAACCTGGGCTCTTCAGTGGGCATCAGTAAGGCCACTGATCGGCCCAGCCTGCAGGCCGGACTAAAGCTTGCGGCCGCCCTTGATCCGCGGCTGGTGGTGGAGCAGGGGGTCACGGCCCGGGAATTGGAATGCGCCGTGCGGGGCGGCGGCCACCAGCCCCTGCAGGCCTCGGTGCTGGGCGAAATCTGCTTTGAAGCTGATTGGTACGACTACGACACCAAATACAGCGAGGGCAAAAGCCACACCGTGATCCCGGCGCTGGTGCCAGAGGCGGTGGCTGAACGCTGCCGGGCCATGGCGATCGAGGCCTGTGAGGCAGTTGGTGCCATGGGGCTTTCGCGGGTTGACTTCTTCTTCTGCGAAGCCAGCGGCGAGCTGTGGCTCAACGAGATCAACACCCTGCCGGGCTTTACCAGCCAGAGCATGTACCCGATGCTCTGGGCCGCCACCGGTGTGACGCTGCCCACCTTGGTGCGCGAATTGATTGAAGGGGCCCGAGAATGGCACTTGCAAGTTTTCAGCGGAGGCCCTTCGACATGAGTCACGGCCTGCTTTGGCTGCCACTGCTTTTGGTGTTCGTGCTGCTCACCGCCTTGGGCTGGCTCGAGCGACGGCGGCAGCGCTTGTTTCGCGAATGGGCCGAGGGCTCCGAGCTCGCCAAGCTCGACAGCTGCGGCGGCGCCCGGCTGGTGGATGGCCTGCTGAGTTGGTGCTCCTTCGAAGCCGGCCAGCTCAAGCAGGACGACTTTTTTGTGATTAAGCAGCTCGAATTGGTTGAGCTGCTGTCGCTGGGTTCGGGCGAGGCGCCCCTCACCGAGGAGAGCCAGGGGGCTTGCCGCCTGCGCCTAGTGGGAGGTGGCGAACAAAAAGACCTGCCCTTCGCCGATGCGGAGCGGGCCCGCCGCTGGATCGCTGAGCTGATGTCCCGCTCGCGCTGCGAGCTGTGAGACAGGAGTGGAACCTGTTGCGGTGAGTACCACCCCTGCCCCACCTGGATCGGAGCGACGGCGCCAACTGCGCCAGCAGCGGCAGCGAGAGCGACTGCGCAATCTTTGGCGTTTTCTTGTGCTGCTAGCCCTCGCCGGCGGCCTGGGCTACGGCCTGCTGCGCCAGGGCTGGGTGCTAACCGGCCCCGACCAGGTGGAGGTGGTGGGCAGCCAGCAGGTGGGAACCGACCAGGTGGTGCAAGCCATCCGGCTGACCTTTCCCCAACCCCTGCTGGGCCTGCACCCCAAACGCATCGCCGAGTCGCTGGCCAGTGCCCTGCCGGTGGAACAGGTGCAGGTCAGTCGGCTGATGGCACCGCCGCGGCTGCGGGTTGAACTGGTCGACCGCCAGGCGGTAGCCCGGGCCCAGCGACGCACCTCCAAGGGAAGCGAGCAGGGCTATGTCGATCGACTCGGCCACTGGATGAGCATGGGCCAGGGCCAGAGGGCCGCGGCCAAAGCCAGTGCCGGCTTGCTGGTGCTGGGTTGGCAGGCCCGCTACCGCCCGGCCCTCGCCCTGGTGCTCGAACAACGGGGGCGGCTTGGTGGCGACATCAGCCAGATCCGCTTTGAACCAGACAGCAGCCTCTGGCTGCAGAGCAAGCGGCTCGGCAAGGTGCGCCTCGGGCCGGCTGATGCCCAGCTGGAGCGGCGCCTGGAGGTGCTGGAGCACCTGCAACAGGAACTGCCGGCAAAGGTGAAGGGGCGCCAGCTGCAATCCATCGATCTCAGCGATCCGGAACAACCTGAACTGGGACTGCCTTTCACCCCTAGCCGGGCGGCCGCAGTCAGTTCGCCGTGAGGAATCCAGCAGAGATGCGCCAGGAAACCCGTAAAGGTGAGAAACTCGCCTAATACAGGCATGCAAACGTTGTCATAATGCAGCCGCAGATTGATCGCACCGCCTCTCCCGATGCCGCAATGCCTGAAAGCTTTTCCCAATACAACGGTGTCCAGCCTGTGAACGAACCGTCCTTGGGGGGTGCGTCTGGCGAAATCGTACCGAGCCAGTCGGCACGCATCGAAGTGATCGGGGTCGGCGGTGGCGGCAGCAATGCGGTGAACCGGATGATTGCCTCCGACCTCCAGGGTGTGGGCTACCGGGTGCTTAATACGGACGCCCAGGCGCTGCTGCAGTCGGCATCGCAGAAGCGCATCCAGCTCGGACAAAAACTGACTCGCGGCCTGGGTGCCGGCGGTAATCCGGTAATCGGCCAAAAGGCTGCGGAAGAGTCCCGGGCCGAACTGCAGGAATCGCTTCAGGGTGCCGACCTTGTTTTCATCGCCGCTGGCATGGGTGGCGGCACCGGCACCGGCGCTGCACCAATCCTTGCCGAGGTCGCCAAAGAAGTTGGCGCCCTCACCGTAGGCATCGTCACCAAGCCCTTCGGGTTTGAAGGTCGCAAGCGGCTGCGTCAGGCTGAAGAGGGCATTGCCCGGCTGGCCGAAAGCGTGGACACCTTGATCGTGATCCCCAACGATCGCCTGCGCGATGCCATTGCCGGTGCCCCCCTGCAAGAGGCCTTCCGCGCCGCCGATGACGTGCTGCGGATGGGCGTTAAGGGCATCAGCGACATCATCACCAGGCCTGGCTTGGTGAACGTCGACTTCGCCGACGTGCGCTCGGTGATGGCTGGCGCCGGCACCGCCCTGCTCGGCATCGGTGTGGGCTCAGGCCGCTCCCGCGCCCTTGAGGCGGCTCAGGCGGCGATGAGCAGCCCCCTGCTGGAATCGGCCCGCATCGACGGTGCCAAGGGTTGTGTGATCAATATCAGCGGCGGCAAAGACATGACCCTCGAGGACATGACCACCGCCTCTGAAGTGATCTACGAGGTTGTCGATCCTGACGCCAACATCATTGTGGGTGCCGTGGTGGATGAACGCCTCGAGGGAGAAATCCATGTGACCGTGATCGCCACCGGCTTTGAGAGCGGCGCCCCTTACCGCACCGAGCGCACCGTGGTCAGCTTTGCCGGCACCCCCCTGTTCAGAAGCAACCAGGAGGAACGGGGCGCCAAAATTCCGACCTTCCTGCTCAACCGCCAGAGCCAGGACAGCTAGCTAGCGGTTTGTGATTGGGGTGACCCGGATTCCACGCCTGCCCTGAGCATCCCGTGTGGCTGCTCCCTTCCGGTCCTGACCAGATTTGGGCGTCGGAGCCGCATGGGTCCGAGTCGATTAGATGTTAGCAATGGCATCCCTCGCACCGAAGCCCGTGCCCCTGCGCCCCGCTGATCTGGCGAGCCGCAAGCGGGCTGGCCTGCCGATCACGATGCTTACGGCCTGGGATGCCCTCTCGGGCGCTCTGGTGGCCGAGGCCGGCGCTGATGCGGTGCTGGTGGGTGATTCCCTGGCGATGACCGTGCTGGGCCACGCCACCACGCTGCCGGTGACCCTCGAGGAGATGCTGCACCACACCCGGGCCACGGCCCGCGGCCTAGCCAGCAGCTGCAGCCCGGAGCAGATGCCCCTGCTTATTTGTGATCTGCCCTTCCTCAGCTACCAGTGCAGCCCAGACGACGCGGTAGCCGCCGCCGGCCGGGTGCTCAAGGAAACCCCCGCCGCCGCCGTGAAACTTGAAGGCGCCGAGCCTGAAACCCTGGCCGTGATCGACCGGTTGGTGCGCAGCGGCATCCCGGTGATGGGCCACATCGGCCTGATTCCCCAGTCGGTGCATCGGCTGGGCTACCGCCGCCAGGGCAACGATGAGGTCAGCCGCGAGCGGCTGCGGCGCCAAGGCCTGGCCCTGCAGGCAGCGGGTTGCTTCGCCCTGGTGCTTGAACACGTGCCCGCCGAGCTGGGCGCCTTGCTGCAACAGGAATTGGATCTGCCGGTGATTGGCATTGGCGCCGGCGAGGGCTGTGATGGCCAGGTTCGGGTCACGGCAGACCTGCTGGGGCTCACCAGCCGCCAGCCCCCCTTCAGCTCGCCACTGCTGCAGGGTCGGGCCCTGGGGGTGGCAGCGCTGCAGGGCTGGATCGCCAGCCAGCGGCACCCTGCCCAGGCAACTGCTGCTGCTCCTGCCACCAAGCCAGTAGCTCCCGCAGCACCCCATTGCTGAGGGCCAGGCCAGCTGGATCGCTGAGTCGCCAGCGGGGCCCCTCAATCCGCAGCAGCCCCTCACTGGTCCACAGCTCCAGGCGGCCGCGCAAGGCCGCAAGCGCCTCTGGCCCCAGCCCCACCTGGGCCAGCAGGGCGGGCATGGAAACCCCCTCGCGGCGGCGCAACCCCACCAGCAAGCGCTCATCCAGCGGCATGCCTGGGCAAGCCGGGCCAGGGCTAGCGGGCGGCGAGCCCGGCTGGGCCAACCAGTCGGCGTAGGCCTCGCGGGTGCGCGGCCGGGCCAGCCGCTCACCCCAGGGTGCCGCGGTGGCTCCCATCCCAAAGCCCCACCAGCCGGCGCCGCTCCAGTAGACGCGGTTGTGGCGAGAGGCGTGTCCGGGGAGGGCGTAGTTGGAGATCTCGTAGTGGCCGTAGCCAGCGGCGCTGAGCTCGGCCCAGGTGAGTTCCATCAAGTCGGCGCCCAGGTCGGCATCGGGGAGCTGCAGCTGGCCGCGATCGTGACGCTGGGCAAACACGGTGCCGGGCTCCAAGGTGAGGTCGTAGACGGAGAGGTGGGGCGGTGCCAGGGCAATCGCTTGGCGCAGTTGGTGGCGCCACTGGCCCAGGTCCTGACCCGGCAGCCCCTGGATCAGATCCAGGCTCCAGCTGCTGAGGGCCCCTCCGGCCAGGGCTTGGGCCAGCCAGCCGGCGGCCTCCAGCAGGTCCGCGCCGCGGTGGCGGCGACCCAGGCCGGCGAGCACGGCATCGTCAAAGCTCTGGCCACCCAAGCTCACCCGGTTTACCCCGGCCTGCAGATAGCCCGCCAGGCGATCCTGGTCAAAACTGGCTGGATCAAGCTCCAGGCTGATCTCAGCTCCGGGAGCCAAGCCAAACCGGCAGCTCAGAGCCGCCAGCAGGGCCTCCAGCTGGGAAGGCGTCAGCAGCGAGGGCGTGCCGCCACCGAAATAAACCGTGGACAGCGGTGGGCCGGGGGGCGAGGCGGCAATCTCCTGCAGCAGCAGGCTGAGGTAGGCCGCAATCGAGGCCGACCCCGGCGCCGGCGCTTCGCCGCTGGCACGGTCGCCAAGGGGCACCACAGGAAAGTCGCAATAAAAGCAACGCCGGTGACAAAAAGGGATGTGCAAATAGGCACTGCGCGGCGGCCAGGGCTGGGCGACTGCCGGGCCTGGAACCCCTTCTGGGATTGAAACTGGATGGGGAAATTGGGCAGTCACAACGACAAGTGCGGAAACCCCTTCAGGCCAAGGGCACCGAAATCAGGCATGCTGCAGGCCAGATCAGCTGGGTAGCCACGCACGACGGGAATGGTGAACTCCCTCATCCTGATCCTGTTTGTGATCTCTGGCGCTGCCGCCGGCTGGCTGGGGGTAGACCTGCTACCCGAGCAGCTGCTGCTGCAGGTGGACAAGCCAGAAGGGCTGCGCACGGTGCTGGGCGGCTTCGGTTCCTTCTTTGGAGTGATCGCTGGAGTTTTCTTCCAGCAGCTGCGGCGCAAGCTGATGCAGCAGGTGCGCACCATGCCCACCGATCTGCTGGTAAGCCGCGCCGTGGGTCTGATCCTCGGCCTGCTGGTGGCCAACTTGCTGCTTGCGCCGATCCTGCTGCTGCCCCTGCCCTGGGAGGTGATCTTCGTCAAACCGCTGGCGGCGGTGGTGAGCAACGTCTTTTTCGGCGTATCTGGCTACAACCTGGCCGAAGTCCATGGCCGCACCCTGCTGCGCCTGTTTAACCCCAGCAGCACGGAGGCGATGTTGGTGGCCGATGGGGTGCTGCAACCGGCCAGCGCCAAGATCCTCGACACCAGCGTGATCATTGATGGCCGCATCCGCGGACTGCTCGCCTCAGGGCTGCTGGAGGGCCAGGTGATCGTGGCCCAGAGCGTGATCGATGAGCTGCAGGCCCTGGCCGACTCTGGCAACGCCGAGAAGCGCGGCCGGGGCCGCCGCGGCCTCAAGCTGCTGAGCGAGCTGCGCGAGCAGTACGGCCGGCGCCTAGTGGTCAACATCACCCGCTACGAGGGCAACGGCGTTGACGACAAGCTGCTGCTGCTCACCGCCGACACCGGCGGCACCTTGCTCACCGCCGACTACAACCTGGCCAAGGTGGCTGAGGTGAAAGAGCTCAAGGTGCTCAACCTCAGCGAGCTGGTGATCGCCCTGCGGCCCGAGGTGCAGCCTGGCGACGAGCTGCTGCTCAAGATTGCCCGCGATGGCAAGGAGGCCGATCAGGGCGTGGGCTACCTCGACGACGGCACCATGGTGGTGGTGGAAGGCGCCCGGGGCCGCATTGGCGAGCGCCTGCCAGTGGTGGTCACCGGAGCCCTGCAAAACCCAACGGGCCGGATCGTTTTCGCCCGGGGCGACGGAGCCCCAGCCGAGTCCAATGGGGAAGCCACCGCCAAGCGCAAACCACGGCAAGAACGCAGCAAGGCCAATCCGCAGGCGGACGGCCCCCGCTAGGCTCCGGACACCTGCTTCCATTAACCGCGGATGTCGGTTTCAGCCCCCTACTACGGCGATTCCGCGGCCATGCGCACGCCGCCGCCCGATCTGCCCAGCCTGCTGCTGAAGGAGCGGATCGTCTATCTGGGCTTGCCCCTGTTCAGCGACGACGACGCCAAGCGCCAAATGGGCATTGACGTCACCGAGCTGATCATTGCCCAGCTGCTCTACCTGGAGTTTGACAACCCGGAGAAGCCGATTTTCTTCTACATCAACTCCACCGGCACCAGCTGGTACACCGGCGACGCCGTTGGCTTTGAAACCGAAGCCTTCGCCATCGCCGACACGCTCCGCTACGTGAAGCCGCCGGTGCACACCATCTGCATCGGCCAGGCGATGGGCACCGCAGCCATGATCCTCAGCGCTGGCACCAAGGGCCACCGGGCCGCCCTGCCCCACGCCTCGATCGTGCTGCACCAGCCCCGCAGCGGCGCCCGCGGCCAGGCCACCGACATCCAGATCCGGGCCCAGGAGGTGCTGCACAACAAGCGCACTCTGCTGGAGATGCTTTCTCTCAACACCGGTAAATCGGTGGAGCAGCTATCCCGCGATTCCGATCGCATGACCTACTTCACCGCTGAAGAAGCCAAGGAGTACGGACTGATCGATCGGGTACTGACCAGCCAAAAAGACCTTCCAACCGCTCCGCCGGCCACGGCAGCCGGCCTGGGCTGAGCCGCCCTCAGGCACCCCGCCCTCCACCGACCACCCCAACCAAACCCATGCCCATCGGCACCCCCAGCGTTCCCTACCGCCTGCCCGGCAGCCAATACGAGCGCTGGGTTGACATCTACACCCGGCTGGGCGTGGAGCGCATTCTCTTCCTCGGCTCGGAGGTCACCGATGCGGTGGCCAACGCCCTGGTGGCCCAGATGCTCTATCTGGATTCGGAAGACAATTCAAAACCGATTTACCTGTACATCAACTCCCCCGGCGGCTCGGT
The DNA here is from genome assembly GCF_963920485.1 of Cyanobium usitatum str. Tous. NCBI lineage: Bacteria > Bacillati > Cyanobacteriota > Cyanophyceae > Synechococcales > Prochlorococcaceae > Cyanobium > Cyanobium usitatum. The sequence continues at coordinate 1,772,218 of NZ_OY986431.1, forward strand.
GACCGCGGGCCTGGCGATCTACGACACCATGCAGTACGTCAAGAGCGACGTGGTGACGATCTGCGTCGGCCTGGCCGCCTCGATGGGCGCCTTCCTGCTGGGCGCCGGCACCAAAGGCAAGCGGTTGGCCCTGCCCCACAGCCGGATCATGATTCACCAGCCCCTGGGCGGCACTAGCCAGCGCCAGGCCAGTGACATCGAGATTGAGGCGAAGGAAATCCTGCGCATGAAGGACATGCTCAACCACTCGATGGCTGACATGACCGGCCAGTCTTTCGAGAAGATCGAGAAGGACACCGACCGCGACTACTTCCTCAGCGCCGCAGAGGCCAAGGAGTATGGCCTGATCGACCGGGTGATAGCCAACCCCAGTGAGGCCTGAAGGTCGTTTGCGTAAACTCGTCTTTGGATCTGCCTAGACAGCCCGGATGGCCAAGCTTTACTACGACACCGACGCCGACCTCTCCCTGCTGAACGGCAAGACGGTTGCCATCATTGGCTACGGCTCCCAAGGCCATGCCCACGCCCTGAACCTCAAGGACAGCGGCGTCAACGTCGTAGTTGGGCTCTACGAAGGCAGCCGCTCGGCCGAGAAGGCCAGGGCCGATGGCCTGGAAGTGCTAAGCGTCGCCGACGCCTGCGCCAAGGCCGACTGGATCATGGTGCTGCTGCCCGATGAGTTCCAGAAGGCCGTCTACGACAAGGAGATCGCACCGCACCTCAGCGCCGGCAAGGTACTGAGCTTCGCCCACGGCTTCAACATCCGCTTCGAGCTGATCAAACCCCCGGCCGATGTGGACGTGGTGATGATCGCCCCCAAAGGCCCCGGCCACACCGTGCGCTGGGAATACCAGAACGGCATGGGTGTGCCGGCCCTGTTTGCAATTGAGCAGGATGCCTCTGGCCACGCCCGCGAGCTGGCCATGGCCTATGCCAAAGGGATCGGCGGCACCAGAGCTGGAATCCTGGAGACCAACTTCAAAGAAGAGACCGAAACCGACCTCTTCGGTGAGCAGGCCGTGCTGTGCGGCGGCCTCTCCGAGCTGGTCAAAGCCGGCTTCGAGACCCTGGTGGAAGCGGGCTATCAGCCCGAGCTGGCCTACTTCGAGTGCCTGCACGAGGTGAAGCTGATCGTCGATCTGATGGTGAAAGGCGGCCTGACGGCCATGCGCGATTCGATCTCCAATACCGCCGAATACGGCGACTACGTGAGCGGCCCGCGCCTGATCACCGCCGACACCAAAGCGGAGATGAAGCGCATCCTCACCGACATCCAGGACGGCACCTTCGCCCGCAACTTCGTGGCCGAGTGCGATGCCGGCAAGCCTGAGATGACCAAGATCCGCGAGCGCGATGCCCAGCATCCGATCGAGCAGGTGGGCACGGGCCTGCGCTCGATGTTCAGCTGGCTGAAGGCGGCCTGATCCAGCCCCTGCTGCTGGTTGCCCTCGCCTGCGGCCTCGATCGCCTGGTGGGGGACCCGCGCTGGTGCCCCCATCCAGTGGTGGTAATGGGCTGGTGGATCAGCATGCTGCGCCGCGGCGCTGAAGCCTGGGCGGGCACAAGAGCCTGGAAGCTGCGGTTGGCGGGGGGCTTAATCACGCTGGTGTTGGTGGGCGGCAGCGGCCTGGCCGGCTGGGCCGTGGAGCAGCTGGCCCCCACGCCCCTGCTGGTGGTGGCCTTGGCCAGCGCCCTGGCCGGCCGCAGCCTCGAGCAGGCGGTGGTTGGGGTGCTGAAAGCTCTCCCTAATTCCGAACAGCCTGTACAGAACCAGGCAGGCCAGGCCCTCCAGCCTGCCCGCCAGGCCCTTGCCTGGATAGTGGGCCGCGACACGGCCGATCTAGACGCCCCGGAAATCCTGCGAGCCCTGGCAGAAACGGCCAGCGAGAACGGCGTGGACGGTCTGTTTGCGCCACTGTTTTGGATGCTGCTGGGGGCTGGGCTGTGGAACCTCAACCCCGCATGGCCCGGCCCCCTGGCCCTGACCTGGGGCTTCAAGGCGGCCAGCACGCTCGATTCGATGCTTGGCTACCGGCGCGGCCGGCTGCGCTGGCTGGGCACGGCCGGCGCCCGGCTAGACGACCTACTGGTTTGGCTGCCCTGCCGGCTGGTGGCGATGAGCCTGCCGCTGGCGGCTGGCCAGCCCGGCCGCTGCCTCGGGGTGCTGGCAGCGGCCCGGCGCGATGGCGCCGCCGACCCCTCACCCAATGCGGGCCTATCCCAGGCCGCCTATGCCCACGTCATCGGAGTGCGGCTGGGAGGCAGCAATAGCTATGGCGGCCAAATACGCCAAAAGCCCCTGCTGGCAGCTGGCCTGCCGGCACCAGATCAGGCCGCGGTGCTGCAAATGCTGCAACTGAATCGGCGGCTTGAGTTGCTGTGGCTCACCGCAGCCGCGGCGGGGGCGTTCATCACGAAAACTCTCAGCTGATTGCCGCCGCCAAAGCCCCTGCCGAAGCTGCGCGCAGATCACTGAGACCATGGCGATTCGCGAGCTGCTCGAAGATGCCCTCAAGGAGCCGAACATCGGCCTGACCCCTTGCTTTCGCTGGCACGCCACGCCTGTGGGAATTGCAGCCCTGTGGCAGGCCGGGGCAGCGCCCACTGCTCCTCCCTACGAGGATGCCCTCAAGGAAGGTCTGCAGGTTGGGCTCGATCTAAGTCGCGAAGAGCGGGAGTTTCACCAGCTCAATTCAGGCTTGGTGTTGCTGTTTCACAGCTAGGTCTGCTGGCGGAAACACCAGGGCCCATTGATGCAGCGTCCAGCTGACGCATCCCTGGACGATCAGCGGATCTGTTCGAACAAGGGCATCGGCCTCTTCCCAACTGGCGGCCCTAAACAGCAACATGCCGCCAGCCCCATCGCCACTGCGGCCGACCCGATCGGCCCAATAACCGCTGCGGGGCTCATGGCCCTTGCGCTCCAGCTCTGCCAGCCAGGCCAGGTGGGCTGGGATCACCGCGTCGAATTGGGGCTTGGAAACCAGACCCAGCTCAAGCTTCACAAAGGTAGGCCTCATCCTCTAAACCCCCTTGGCGCTGCGCTGCCGGCGGCACCTTTCCGAGCAGTAGCGCACCTCATCCCAAACATCCTTCCACTTGCGCCGCCACTGGAAAGATCGCTCACAGACAGGGCAGATTTTGGTGGGGCGATTCTCGTGGTGAGGCATCTCCAGGGGCTGGGCGCAGATCAGCGATGGGAAATTTAGGCAACTGAAGCCAAACCCAGATCAGGGAAACCACAAAAAGCGACCAAACCATAGTAAGATTATGAAGATTTCATAAGGCAGTCATGTTGTTGAGTTTCTTTGGATTCTTATTTGCCGCCCTTTCGTTTGTTCAAGTTCCCCAATGGGACAACGACTGGACAAAATGCTCGGTTGCAGTCCCAGACACCGCCTGCCATTGGTATGTGGTCAACCCCGACAACACATTTGGCAAAGGATTCAGCTGGATCACCGCCCCTGAGTACGACGTAACGGCCTTAAGGGATATCGGCCTCCAACACGAAGTGACCGTAGCCCAGGGCTTTCAAACGACCGTAGAGCTGATGAATGCATCTACCGAAGTCAAGTACGGCGACAACTACTAAAGCCAAAATCAAAGCAGAGCCAAAACGAACTAGCGCAGCATCAAGCTGCCGGCTACTTATTTTCTTAAGGCCAAGGGATGTGCCGAAATCCCCTTCCGGCGGCTTATGGGGTTAGGGTTTGAAGACAATAAATCAGTCGTCCTTGCACCAGGGTGGCCTCAATACCCTGCCATGGACTCTTCAATTCTGTTTGCCTTAAACTGGAATTCGCTCGGAGAGCTAGCCACCGAAGACCTTGAGTACGTGCTCAATTCAATGGCCCATGCCATGGATTCAGGCAAAGAAGAATTCAGTTCGCTATACAGCAAAGTGAATATCTGTGCATGAGCCGCAAAATCAATAGCAATTAGTTGTCAAGCCCTGAATTAGGGTATGGGCAACATGCAAAGTCTAAAAATACAGGAATATCACTTTTGACGCTTTAAGCAATTGGCGAGGTTCTCCTTGGCTATTGCCAGTGCCTCCGTACAGGTCTCCTTGTCGTCCTTATCAATATCGCCCTGCTCGCCACGAAGACGCTGTTCCAGAAAATCAATTTCCTCCTGCCAGTGCTCAGTGCCCATATCAAAGACAGGCCGCTCCCCATCATTGGCATCGTCGTCGATCAAAGAGAAATCGTCGTCCCTCATCATAAGTAGTGATGGAAATCAACCCAAGGATGCCGCAGGAAGCAGGAAAGGGAAATCCCCTTAATTCACTGCCACACTGCAACCACCCGACCAAGCAGCAATGAACGAACAGCCAGGCGCTCCAAAGCAGTTCGGAAGTCGCCTTGATGAGGAGACGATTGAAGAAAATAGGGAACTTCTTGGCAAAATTGGTAGCGATAGCATCTCAGAGGCAGCTGAAATCAAAGGAAGCATATACTTCTATACCAATACTTGCGTCGACGGCCAGCAAAACAAAGAAGAATTAATTGACGACCCGACAGCGCTAGATGCTGCGATTAAAAATCTTACAGTAGAGATAAAATACGAACATAAGCACCATCGATGGGCCGCCCAGCTGCCTCACGCATTAAAAATATTGGAGTTTGCTGCAGCACGCTTAAGGCTAAATAACAATATCTCGCCCGACAATATAGGCATTAATGCTGAGCTAAGGTGGCGGGACGAGAAAGACTTTGAAAATATCATTCATCTTACTCAAAGCAAAGGCAATGCCGAATGGCAGGTATCACGATTTGCCTGATGGAATCATGGTATTGCAGTAACCAGATCCAGTAGCAAAGACGCTCTTCATCAAGTGCTCAAGCGAAGGGAGAGGAGCGGGTCGTCAGCGACGGGAGAGAAACTTCCGCCCACTTCCTCGACCTATGGACGGGTCGAACTCCGCCATAGAGGGGTATTTGAGTCAGGCAGAGGCATGGAGCGCGAGCAGTAGCAAGGTTTGTTCACAAAAAAATCCCTGGCGTGTTCGACTCCACCAGGGACATGCTTCCCGTCGCTCATCACGACCTGCATAGGCTATTAGGCATTTACACTCACGGCATGGCGTGATTACCGCAGGTGTTCATGCGGACACACTCAAGGCGCCTCACCCAGCCACAGAACACCACTGGCTCAGATGTTCCCTTGAGGAATCAGAATCTGGTGGAGCGGCAGCGTCTTTTGGAGGCGTGACCTGGCTCGACCGTTGAGCGATGGGGAGTTCCGCAAATCGCTGGAACGTATCTGGGCGAAAGGAAAGCGCTTGCAAACCATAATATCTTAAAAAAGTTTTAAATGGTATTCCTGGCAACATGAGAAGGAAGGGTTGGACAGGGGCGCCTGTTAACTTAAACTAAAAGATGGCCCTTTACCAGTGGATTACTTGCATAGAGCATGTCGATGTGAATCGGCAACTTCTTATATGCCTGCAGGAAAATAATCTAGAACTAGACCCAGAATTCTCTAGCCGCAAGATCATCTATGCCAGGGACGGCAACAAAAGCAAGTGCGCCTGGAATACACGAGTAGATATCATTATATCTCCCAATAATGGCATGACGGATGAATATGTAGTTGAGGTAAGAAGTTCTGAACCGATGCTCAAAAAAGGAACGCGATGCGAAGAAGTCGCCACTCTGCTCAAAACTGTAATTCCGCCGAAATCATAAGATGCGCCACACAATAAAGAGCTGGGACGCCGCCTCGCCTCCGCTGAAACCCTAGGGATGGGCGCTTAATTTAATTAATCAACTTGTGGATTAAAATCACCTCCAACCAGTTCTAAATCCCAAAATCTGTCAGCGACCTTTGGAGGCGAGATCAGGCAAAACGCTGAGCGATAAAGGGTTCCGCAAAACACTAGATCGGATCTGGAAGAAGGAACAGCGGTAGAGTGAGCGGCGCAATGGTTGCTCAGGCGACTGGGAGGAAAGGTCTCAAGTCAGCCGAAGACGAAAGCATGGAATCATCCTAAGTGCTAAATTAATGACTCAGAATTGACCAACTTTTTATGAGTTTTGAATTTGGCGATCCAGATATTTTTGATAAGATTTACGAGAATTCATACTGGGGCAAGGGTTCTGGGGGCGGAAGCTCCCCTGAAGCAACTGAACCCTACAAAATATTCCTCGAAGGCTTCATTCGTCAACATGATATTAAATCCATCATTGACCTCGGCTGCGGTGATTGGCAGTTTTCCCAGTTTTTAGACTTTGGCGGCGCAACATATATTGGCGTCGATGCCTCTAAAAATGTAATCGCAGATAATCAGCGTTCATTCTCGCGGCCAGGGGTCTCCTTTGCAAATCTTCCAGATAGCTATAGCGAGCTCCCCTCCGCCGACCTACTAGTTTGCAAAGACGTACTGATGCATTTAGACACAAAGAAAGTTCAAGATGTTCTATCAATTCTTCCAAGCTTCAAATACGCGCTGATTACTAATGACATTCCTTGCCTATCTGCTTTCGGGAGAGTTCTTCAAAAGATGCGCAAACCATTTTCGCCCGTAATCAACAAAGAAATAAAAACAGGAGACTACAGAACCCTTGACCCGACTCAACCCCCATTCAACCTCAAGATGAAAAAGGTATTCGAATGGAAGGGCAATAATCTAATACTTGGCAAAAACTGTGATTGGAAAAAGAGAACTTATTTGCATCAGTAATTCAATCGTCAACAACCTCCAACAAATCCTCAATCCTGCAATCCAACACCGTCACCACCTTCCCCGCCAGATCCAAAGAAAGTGCTGACGCCGCTTTCTGATCGTTCCGTGCCAGTCGGGTAATTGTGGTTGCCGCCACTCCTGCCGCCACTGCCAAGGCATTCATCGTGATTGCCTTCTCGCCCGCCACAGCACGACGCATATTTGCCTTAGCAATTGCCTTGGCAAGGGTCAGACGAACTTGCTTTGCCATAAAAAGCACTATAGCTCAAGCGCCATAGCAGGGCAAATAAGCACGTATTACTTATACTTCTGTACTTAGCGCAGGAAATAGAGTGTCAGGCACCAAGCTTAAGCACTGCTTGAACCACCACAAATCCCACCAGGGCAACCAAGGCAAGAAGCGATGGGAAACCAGTTGTAACCATACCGACTCCGCTTACAACACCATTTCTAAAGCAATTCTAAATAGAGGTGTGTCGCAAGAAGCACAGGTCAATGCCAGCCGACTTCTCCGCCACTCAGTAGCCGATCAACCGCTGGAGACGGTTGCCATGGGGGTGACAGCATCACCGGATGCTGTCGAACTAATTACCAGATAATTGCTTTTGAGTATCAAACGCACAATATTGGTGATTTGAGACAGTAATTTCAGTGTTGAGCGGGAAGAAACTCAAAGCAGTTCGCCCCTCCAACCCCTTTTCCCAGAAACCCACAGAGGTTCAAACCGATGCTCCCAAGCAATTCGGTATCCGCCTCAGTGAGGCCACGATGAAACTGGTATCCGAAATCCAGCATCACCGCCAGCGCACCAATCAACCCATCACCCTCGCTTCCATCGTGGAAGACGCCATTCAGTGTCACTACAACCGATTGGTGAATGAGGGTGTCATCAAAAACGACTGATGACTCCACCAATCCCCTTGAGATCTAGGGGAATTTTGCAATCTGCCGGAAAACTTGTAAAAGCGGAGAGGGTGGGATTCGAACCCACGGAAGGTTTCCCTTCAAACGATTTCGAGTCGTTCGCTTTCGACCACTCAGCCACCTCTCCAAAGACCCGCTGGGCCAACAACACTCTAAGGATCGGTCAGCCGAGGGCGGCCTGCAGGTATCCACTGGGACCGCTGGCTGCCCAGGCCGCTGGCAAGCCGGCCGGGATGGTGCCACTGAACCAGAGCCGCTTGGCGCCAAGCTCCTTGAGGTAGCGGCGCTCGCGGGCGGAGGGCGCAAAACCCAGCCAGACGCCATCAAGCCGGCCGCGCTGCACGCTGGGCTGCCGCCAGGCCCAGAGCGCCTGGCGGTCGGGCAACAGCAGCCAGCGCCAGCGGCCCAGCTGCAGCTGGATGGCCCGGCTCTCGATCGCCACCGGTGCGGCGCTAAGCCCAGGGCTAGCCAGCCTTTGACCAGGCTGAAACGGCAAACTGCCATCGGCACTGGCCAGCACCAGGCCCGCCTGCCCCTGCCAGCAGTGCGGCTGCTCGGGCGCCAGCGGATCTAGCAGTAGGGCCCAGTCGTAGCGCTGCACCCCCAGGCCCCGGGCCAGCTGGCTGGCCTGGCTGCAACTGAAGCCATCACCAGAACTGCTCACCAGCACCGCCCGGCCCTGGTGCCGCGCCACCAGCAGATCCAGCCTTCCCTGGTGCACCAGCAACAACTGGTCGGCACTTAGCAATCTGAACTGCACCGCCACCACCAACGCAAACAGGGCAGCACCCAGCAGGCGCCAGCGCCGGGCCAGGGCAGGCCAGACCAGGGCCAGCAGCGCCACAGTGAAGAGCAGCACCAGGCCCGGGGCGGGGCGTCCCAATTGCCACTGGGCCATGGGCAGCGCCGCAAACAGCTTGACCACCGCCACCAACACATTGGAGAGCCAGGCCACGGGCGCGGTGACCAGCGGTAGCAGCGGCGGCAGTATCACCGCCAGGCAGGCCAGGGCCATCGCCCCCAGGGTGAGGGGTGTGAGCAGGGGCGCCACCACCAAATTGGCCGGCACCGCATAAAGGGGCACCACGCCGAAGTGCAGCAGCTGCAGCGGCAGGGTGTAGAGCGAAGCCGCCAGCGGCACCGCCGTGGCCACGGCCAACCAACCCGGCAGCCAGCGGCGCAGGCCCAGCTCCAGCGGCCGGGCCGACACCACCAGCGCAGCAGTCGCCACAACGCTGAGCTGGAAGCCCACATCGAGCAGCCAGTCGGGCCGCGCCAGCAGCAACACCAGGGCACTGGCGGCCAGGATGCCCAGGGGCCTGCCGCGGTAGCCGCACTCCACAATCCCCAGGGCCAGGGCCCCCATCAGCACCGCCCTGAGCACCGAGGGCTGGGGGCCGGCCAGCAGCACAAACAGGCCCATCGCCGCCGCCGCCAAGGTGAGCCGCCCCAGCCGCGGCAAGCGCTTGCCCAGGGGCAGCACCACGCCCAGCAGCACCGACAAATGGAAGCCGGAAGCCGCCAGGGCATGGGATAGCCCGGCTGCTCGAAAGGCCTCGCGCAGCTCCGCCGGCACGGGCACCACGGCGCTACCAAGCACCAGGGCAGCCAGCACGCTGCCGTTGTTTGGGCCGGCATGCTGCACGAGCGCCTGGGCCATGCGGCGGCGCAGGTCTGCCACCGGCGTTGGCGCACGCTGCAGCACCTCAAAATCCTGCACCTGCAGCTGGCTGAAACTTCCCTGGCGCGCCAGTCGCTCTGCCGGTGCGGCCAGCAGCGGATGGGGCGACACCTGGGGGCGCCGCAAGCGGCCCTGCACCTGCAGGCGCCAACCCTGCTGCAGCTCCGGGCACTGGCCGAAGCGCAGTTCGGTGCGGCCCACGGGCAGCTGCAGCAGGGCCCGGCAGCCATCACCGCTAGGCACCGGATCACTGAGCAGGGTGCCCCGCAGCGTCAGCTCCAGCGGGCCAGCTGCTGCCTGGAGTTGAAGCACTGGATCACCAGCCGCCGGCTGGAGCGGCGTGAAGGCCAGCCAGCCCACCCGCAGCAGCAGCAGCAGGGCCAAAAGCAGGCCCCACAAAAGCGGCTTCAGGCGCAGCCTGGCTGCGCCGGCAGTGTTCGCCCCACCCCCACAACAGGCCACAGGTCACTCCGCACGAACCCAGCCAGGGTTCCCACACGGGCTGGAGTTAGAGGCGCGGAAGCTGCAGCAGCAGCTCGCAGAGCTCCCGGCTCGGCATCTCCTGGCCCATTAGGGGTGCCACCAGCTTGGCCACCGGGCGCAGCCGGCAGGGCCACACGGCCCGCTCACTCAGGCGCCCCAACTGGAAGCTGCCGCCGGCCAGCACCACCACCAGCAAGCTGCGCTGCAGCAGCTTCTTCACACCACCACGGGGCGCTTGGCCTCACTCAGCAGCGGAAAACCGAGGGCTTCCCGTTCGGCCAGCCAGGCCTCCGCCACCTGACGGGCCAGGGTGCGGATGCGACCGATCGTGGCGGTGCGCTCCGTGACCGAGATCACGCCGCGGGCCTCCAGCAGGTTGAAGGTGTGGCTGCACTTGAGCACGAAATCCAGGGCTGGAGCTGCTAGCTGCTTGGCCACCAGATCGGCCGCCTCCGCCTCATAGATGGCGAACAGCTGCTTGAGCCGCTCGGGGTTGGAGGCTTCGAAGTTGTAGGTGCACTGGCCCTTTTCAAAGGGCAGCCAGATCTCGCCGTAGGAGCGTTCGCCGTTCCAGCTGAGATCCCAGATGCTCTCCACATCCTGGAGATACATGGCCAGGCGCTCGAGGCCGTAGGTGATTTCAATCGACACCGGCCGGCAGTCGAGGCCGCCGCACTGCTGGAAATAGGTGAACTGGGTGACCTCCATGCCATCTAGCCACACCTCCCAGCCCACGCCCCAGGCGCCCAGCGTCGGCGATTCCCAGTTGTCTTCGACGAAGCGGATGTCGTGATCCTTGGCGCGGATGCCCAGGGCTTCCAGCGAGGCCAGATAGGTCTCCTGGATGCCATCGGGGCTGGGCTTGATCAGCACCTGATATTGGAAGTAGTGCTGGGCCCGGTTGGGGTTGTCGCCGTAGCGGCCATCGGTGGGGCGGCGACAGGGTTCGGGGTAGGCCACGGCCCAGGGCTCGGGCCCGATCGCCCGCAGCACCGTGTGGGGGCTCATGGTGCCGGCGCCCTTTTCGGTGTCGTAGGGCTGCAGGAGCAGGCAGCCCTGGTCGGCCCAGAAGCGGTTCAGGGTGCTGATGATGTCCTGGAAATTCACGAAGCCGAGGGCCGGATCATCAGCCCATTGTCGATGGCGGCAGTCCTGAGCGATCCCCCACAGAGCTCAGGAGGCGTTGAGCATGCGGCCTAGCGACTCGGTGACGGCTTCGCTGGGCACGGTGAGATCTTCAAACTGGTCAGCAGGTATGGCCTTGCTCCACAGCCAGCCCTGACCCTGGTTGACGCCGATGCGGCGCAGGAAAGTGGCCTCCGATTCCGTTTCCACGCCCTCGGCGCAGACATCGACATTGATGGCGTGACAACCAGAAACCAGCCATTTGAGGAAGCGCTGGCGGTACGAATCGGCATCGATGCCAGAAACGATCGAACGATCAACCTTCACCTTGCTGAAGTTGAGATTCAGCATGTGAGAGAGGGGCGCATCGCCAGTGCCGAAGTCGTCAACAGCAATGGAATGCAGCGAGGCGAGTTCATTGATAAACGCAGACTCATGATGGCCCGCAACCCCTCGCTCAGTGACCTCCACCACAAGCCGACGACCCACCTTCCGGCGGAGAGCGTCAAGGTCTCCGACCGCAGTGGAGATCGGCCGGAAAAACCTCTTGCCGGATCCGATGTACTGGCAGGAGAGGTTGACAGACAGCCATACGTTTGACTGCATCCGCTCGAGAGCCTGCAGAGCGAAAATGAAAGAGTCCTGGGTGACTGCGATGTTTAGAGACGCTTCCTCCTCTAAGGCCTGGATATCTTCGCTACTAGGAGGGGCGTCGTTGGGGCGCCATAAAACTTCACCCCCGCAGACGCGACCGGAGACCAAATCAATAATGGGTTGGATAAAAAACTTTTCCAAAGCCCTATGGCTATCGCATTTATCCATAAATACTAGGCCAAAGAGCGTTTTTGGGCACGGTATTGACCCAGATCAGGCCACCAGCTCCAGCAAACCCATCAGGCCTCCGGCCAGGGGCCGATGCCTCACTTGGCTGAAGCCCGCCCGCCACGCCAGCTGCTGCTGCTCGGAGCCGGTGGGGAAGCGCTGCAGGCTCTCCTCCAGGTAGGCGTAGTGCTCGGGGATGCCGAACCGCTCGGCGGTGGGCACCACCAACCGGCGTAGATAAAAGCGCTGGAAGCTCGCAACCGCCCCAGAGGGGCGGTTGAAATCAAGCACTGCGGCGCGGCCGCCATCGCGCAAAAGTCGCCGCAACTCCAGCAGGCCTGCCCCTGGATCAGCGAGGTTGCGCAACCCGTAGGCGATCACGGCCCCATCGCAACTAGCGCTCGCCAAACCGGTGGCCAGGGCATCCCCCTGCTGCCAGCTCACCGCTAGCCAGGGCTGGGCGGCGGCCCGCCGGGCCGCGACTGCCAGGGGGGCAGCGGCCGCATCTATGCCGAGCACGCTGCCACCCGGCCGCAGCCGGGAAGCCAGCACTAGGGCCAGATCGCCGGTGCCGCAACAGAGATCTAAAAGATGCTGGCCAGGCTGGGGATGCAACCAAGCAATCGCCTGACGTTTCCAGAGGCGATGCAAGCCAAAACTGAGCAGGTCGTTGAGCTGGTCGTAGCGGGGCGCGATCTGCTCGAACAGCTCCTGAACCGCCTCCGGATCTCCGGGCCTAAAGCTCGCCATCCCAGGGCAACACGATCGAATCGAGGCTGATGCCCGCATCCACAGCAGGCAGCAAGCTGGGGCTGGTGAAGGTGAGCACCATCACGGTGGCCAGGCCAACTGCAGCTGAGCACACCATGCAACCAGCCAGCATCAACGAAAATTCCCTGCGATCACTGGCGGCCTGCATCAGCTGCAGGGCCCACGCAATCAAAGCCACCACAGCCGCCACCATGCCGAGGGCAATTGCGGTAGAGGCGGGAGGCGGCAGTACGGGAAGGGCGGAAAACAAGTGCTGGCCGGGCCAAGTGAAGGTCTTTAAGCAATGTAACGACGCTTAACAACTCGATGCGAGGGGCCGGATCGGCAAACCGCGGCGCAGCAGCTCAATTTTGATCTGCTCAACACTGAGGATGCCATCGTGGAGCAAGGAAGCCAATAGGGCTGCCGAGGCATGGCCACCCGCCGGACCGGGGTCGAGGGCCTCAGCTAGGTGGTCGATGCAGCCGGCACCACCGGAGGCGATCACTGGCACCGGCACCGCATCGGCCACGGCGCGGGTGAGCTCCAGGGCGTAGCCCGCCTGGGTGCCATCACCATCCATGGAGGTGAGCAGGATCTCGCCAGCCCCGAGGGCCACCACCTGCCGGGCCCAGGCCACCGCATCGAGGCCCGTGTTCTCGCGGCCACCTTTGACGTACACATCCCACCCCCCACCAGCTCTGGCCCGGGCATCGATGGCCACCACGATGCATTGGCAGCCAAAGCGCTCGGCGCCCCGGGCCACCAGCTCGGGGTCGCGCACGGCCGATGAGTTGAGGCTCACCTTGTCGGCGCCGGCGCGCAGCAGGGCGGTGATGCCGTCAACGCTGCTGATGCCACCACCCACAGTGAAGGGGATCGTGACCGCCTCAGCGGTGCGTTGCACCAGCTCCACCAGGGTGCCGCGGCCCTGGTGGCTGGCGGCGATGTCGAGGAAAACAAGCTCATCGGCCCCAGCGGCGCTGTAGCGACAGGCCAGCTCCACCGGATCACCGGCATCGCGCAGCCCAACAAAATTCACCCCCTTCACCACCCGGCCGTCGGCCACGTCGAGACAGGGAATGATCCGCTTGGCAACCATGGGCTGGGGCTCCGTTAGGCACTGTTAAGGTTGCGCCACTTTCCAGTCGCGCCGGCCATGTCCCAGGCTGCCACCATCAACATCGGCTCGAAGGTGCGGATCACCCGGGTTCGGGATCGCATCTCCAGTGAGATGGTCGATTCCCTTAAAGCTGATTCCACCGGCACCGTGACCGGCTTCCGCACGGTGGATGGCAAGGGCATCGGCGTGGTGGTGGAGCTAAGCGGTGGTCAAATCGCCTGGTTCTTTGACGACGAACTCACCCTCGCCTGAGGCCTAGGCCGTTGAGCAACAGCCCCAATCCCGAAGCGGCCAGCGGCGGCGGCGCCCGTCAGCTGCTCGGCATGAAGGGTGCCAGCGGCACCAGCAGCATCTGGAAAATCCGGCTGCAGCTGATGAAGCCGGTCACCTGGATACCCCTGATTTGGGGTGTGTTGTGTGGTGCTGCCGCCTCAGGCAATTTCCACTGGACCTTCAGCGAGGTGGGCGCCTCGATCGCCTGCATGCTGATGAGTGGGCCCCTGCTGGCCGGCTACACCCAAACGATCAACGACTACTACGACCGCGAAATCGACGCGATCAACGAGCCCTACCGGCCCATTCCTTCAGGAGCGATTCCTTTGGGCCAGGTGAAGGCCCAGATCTGGATCCTGCTGCTATCAGGGCTTGGAGTGGCCTACGGCCTTGATCTCTGGGCCGCGCACACCACCCCGGTGCTGCTGCTGCTGGCCCTGGGCGGCTCCTTTGTGAGCTTTATCTATTCAGCTCCGCCCCTGAAGCTCAAGCAAAACGGTTGGCTGGGCAACTACGCCCTGGGCGCCAGCTACATCGCCCTGCCCTGGTGGGCCGGCCAGGCTCTTTTTGGCCAGCTCACCTGGACCACTGCCCTGCTCACCCTCGCCTACTCCCTAGCAGGCCTGGGCATCGCCGTGGTCAACGACTTCAAGAGCGTCGAGGGCGACCGGGCCATGGGCCTGCAATCCCTGCCGGTGGCTTTCGGTATCGAGAAAGCCAGCTGGATCAGCGCCGGCATGATCGATGTGTTTCAGCTGGCGATGGTGGCCGTACTGATCGCCATCGGCCAACACTTCGCGGCCGTGTTGTTGGTGCTGCTGATCATTCCCCAGATCACCTTCCAGGACATCTGGCTGCTGCGTGATCCGGTCGCCTTCGATGTCAAATACCAGGCAAGCGCCCAACCCTTCCTGGTGCTGGGCATGCTCGTGACCGCCCTGGCAATTGGGCACAGCTCCCTCGTTAGCTGAGGTGAACCGCCAACGGCCCGCCACCGGCAAAGCTCCCCAGCCCCGCCGCACCAACCTGGTGGGAGTGGGGCTGCTTGCCGCCCTGATTGGTGGCGGCGTTGCCTGCGGCCAGGCGGCGCTAGTGGCGGGCTTTGACAGCCTGCTGCCCGACGCCCGTGGCATCAACCACTTCAACCGCCCAGGCACCCTCACCATCCTCTCGGCCGATGGCCAGGTGGTGCACAAAATCGGGCCGGTAACTCGCGAAAAGCTAACGCCCGAAACGATGCCGCCCTTGGTGCAGCAGGCTTTTATCGCCGCGGAAGACCGGCGCTTTTATCAGCACAACGGCATTGACCCGGTGGGTATCGCCCGGGCCATGGTGCGCAACCTGCGCAAGGGCTCGGTGGAGGAGGGGGCCAGCACGATCACCCAGCAGCTGGCCCGCACCGTATTTCTGAGCCAGGACCGCACCCTGATTCGCAAGCTCAAAGAGGCCGCCCTGGCCGGCAAGCTCGAGCGCCAGCTCAGCAAACCGCAGATCCTCACCGAATACCTCAACGTTGTTTATCTCGGCTCGAGCGCCTACGGCGTTGCCGACGCGGCCTGGGTGTATTTCACAAAAACCCCGGACCAGCTAACCCTCCCGGAAGCCGCCCTGATCGCAGGGCTGCCACCGGCCCCCTCGGTTTATTCACCCCTGGTGAATCCAGACCTGGCCCTAGAGCGGCGGGCCGTGGTGCTGCGCCGCATGGAGGAGGCGGGCTTCATCAGTGTCAGTGAGCAACAGCAGGCTGAAGCGGCACCGCTGCAACTCAAGCCAGCTGAACCCAAATACTGGGACAGCCGAGCCCCCTACTTCAGCGGTTGGGTGCAGCAGGAACTACCCAAGGTGCTCAGCCCCGAGCAGCTCGAGGTGGGTGGTTTGACAGTGCGCAGCAGCGTCAATTTGGCCTGGCAGGAGAAGGCCCAGTCGGCCGTGAACAGATATGCCAGCGGCAGCATGCAGGGCGCTCTGGTGGCGATGGAGCCAGGAACCGGCCTAGTGCGGGCGATGGTGGGCGGCACCGACTTCAAGGACAGCCAGTTCAATCGGGCAGCCCAGGCCCTGCGCTCGCCCGGCTCCACCTTCAAGTTGTTTGTTTATCTCACGGCCCTGCAGCAGGGAATGCTGCCGGAGCGGCTATTCCGCGATTCGGCCCGCTGCTTTGCTGGCTATTGCCCCAAGAATTTCGGCAACCGTTACTTCGGCTCGGTGTCGATGGTGATGGCGCTGCAAAACTCGCTCAACACGGTGGCGGTGGGGCTGCTCAAAGAGCTGGGCTTCGACAAGGTGATCGAAACGGCCAAGAGCCTCGGCATCACCCGAGAGCTGGGGCGCTTCTACCCCCTCGCCCTCGGCGCCACCGAGCAAACCGTGGTGGACATGACCGCCGCCTACGCCGCCATCAATAACGGTGGCATCTACGTGAAACCAACACCATTTGAGGAGATCCTCGGCCCCGATGGCGAGCTGCTGTGGAGCCGCCGGGTGGATGGTGATCAAGGGCGCCGGGCCGTCAATAGCGACATCGCGGCCCTGATGCTGTGGATGCTGGAGCGGGCGGTGCGGTCGGGCACGGGCGGCGGCGCGGCCCTGCCGGACCGGCCCGTGGCCGGCAAGACGGGCACCTCAGAGGGGGGGCGCGACCTGTGGTTTATCGGCTCGATTCCCCAGCTCACCACCGGGGTGTGGCTGGGCTACGACGACAGCCGCACCACCAAGAGCACCAGCGTGGTGGCCACCTACGCCTGGCGGGCTTTTATGGCGCCGATCAGCAAGGACCTGCCAGTGCGCCAGTTTCCGCCCAAGCCGCAGCTAGCGGACACCTACCGGCTCGATAAAAAGCCAGCTGAGCGCCGCCGTGAACCGGCAGCCAGCCCCGAAAGCTTGGGCGAGCCGGCACCCCAGCCGTTGGAGGAGCTAGATCCCACCCCCAGCCTCAACGAGCAGCCCAACGCCCCAGCCGCAGCCCAGCCCCAAACACCAAGCACCCCTGCTGCCCCCAGCCCGGCACCGGCCCCACCGCCGCCGCCGCTGGAAGCTCCGCCACCCCCGGTGGTGGCGCCACCACCATCCCCTTAAGCCTGCAGCAGGGCGGCAAAAAAGCCGTCGCCACCGCTGGCGGCTGGCCAGCGCTGCCAGCTCTGCTGCAGCTGCCAGCCGGGGTGATCGGCAAGGAAGCCAGCTAGCAACTCGCCGTTTTCAGCCGGATGCACGGTGCAGGTGGCATACACCAGCTGGCCGCCCGGCTTGAGCAGGGGCAGCAGGGACTCCAGCAGGGCCCGCTGCAGGGGCACCAACTCTGTGACTGTTTCAGGGCTGATCCGCCAGCGGGCATCGGCATGGCGGGCCAGGGTGCCGAGGCCCGAGCAGGGGGCATCCAGCAGGATGCGATCAAACCAGCCAAGCCACTCGGGCTTTTCAGCCGCCAGGGCGGTGGCATCGGCGGCCAGGGTGTGGATGCACTGCAGGCCAAGGCGGGCGGCATTGACGCCCACCCGGCGCAGGCGCCCCTCGGAGCGATCCACTGCCCACACCTCACCCTCGTTGCCCATGAGCTCAGCGAGATGGGTGCTCTTGCCACCCGGGGCGGCGCAGGCATCGAGGATCCGCTCGCCGGGCTGGGGATCGAGCAGCAGACCCACCGCCTGGGCAGTGCGATCTTGCACGCACCAGTGGCCCTCGGCGTAGCCGGGCAGGGCGCGCAACTCGCCGCTGCGGCCCAACAGCGTGAGGCCCCCGGGCAGATCCGGCAGGGGGGCCGCCTCGATCCCGGCGGCAGTGAAGGCCGCCAAAGCACCAGCAGGCGTGGTGCGCAGCAGGTTGAGGCGCAGGTCGAGGGCGGGGGGTTGGTTGCAGGCCAGACCGAAGGCCTCGGGATCAGGCCACTGCAAAGCAAGCTCAGCGAGCCAGGCGGGCAGGGAATGGCGCAGGCCATAGCTGGCCGCGGGGTCGCTGGGCAGGGGGCCCAGACCATCCCAGGGCTCAGGCCCGGCCTCCGAGCGCCGGCGCCCGCAGGCCCGCAGCAGGCCATTGGCCACCGGCGCCAGCCGGCCGAGTCCGCCCCGTTTCGCCAGCTCCACGGTGGTGCTCACCGCCGCAGAGGCAGGCACCCGGCTGCTGAACAGCAGCTGGTAGAGGCCCAGGTGCAGCAGCCAGCGCAACTTGGGCGGCTGGCGGGCGGCGGGCACCTTGCCGAGGGCATCAAGCCAGGCATCGAGCAAGCGCCGCTGGCGGATGGCGCCGTAGGCAAGTTCGGTGGCTAGGGCCCGGTCGGCGCCCTCAAGGGGATGGCGCTGCAGCTCCCGCTCGAGCGCCAGATCGGCGTAGGCACCAGCGCCCACAGCCAGCAACACCTGCCAGGCGAGCTGGCGCGGCGCCAGGCCAATCGCGGGGGTTTCGGTTGGGGTTTCGGCGGGGGGGGCGGGTGCCAGGGAGTGGGGCGGGGGAGGGCAAGGCTCCACAACTAGCGCAGGGGGGAGCGGCGGCGGAGGTGGATGTTTTTTGCTAGTTAGCTAAGGAGGACTAATTGATAAACACACCATCTCCATCCCCAGCTCCAGCTCAAGCCCGCCAACGGTGCTGGGCCAGGGGCAACTGGCCCGCTGCATCCACGGGGATGCCTTCAGCGAGCAGCAGCTCACGCTGAATCCAGTCACTGCCTTCGCGGCTGGGGTTGAAGCTGATCTGGCCTTTGGCATTAACAACTCGCTGCCACGGGATCTCCGACGGCAGGGGCAGGCGGCGCAGGGCCCAACCCACCTGGCGCGCCGCACCCCAGACGCCGATCAGCTCGGCGATCTGGCCGTAGGTAGCCAGCTGGCCGCGGGGGATGCGGGCCACGGCGGCGTAGACCTGCTGGTCGAAGGCGTTTGGGCTTGGCATCGGCAGGACTGTGCCATCTCCTGGACTCTGTCATCTCCTGGAAGGCATGATCACGGTGCATGACCGGCAGGGCTTTCTTGGCATAGCCCTGCTTACGGTTGATGTCTAACTTTCACTACGTCTCCATGCCCTCCGGCGCGACCTTCAACACACCAGACGATGAATCTGGCGCCGGTCCCCAGGGGCGAAGGGCGGAGGAGGAGGGCAGGTTGCGGGGCCTGACCCAGGCCGAAGGAATCGTCATGATCGTTCTGGGCCTCCTGGCCCTCGGCTTTCCCGTGGTGGCCTCCGCCTCGGTGACGTTGATGGTGGCGATTGCCTTCCTAGTGAGCGGCATCGTGGGCTGGATCGACAACATCTCACGGGCGAAGCGCCTCGGACGCTGGCACTGTTTCTGGCGGCTGGTGGTCTCAACCCTGTTCCTGGTCACGGGGCTCTGGATGCTCCTGCAATTCAAGGCGGGCATCGTGCCGGCGGCCTTCCAGGTGAAAGCCCTGGCCACGGCCATAGGCATCGTGTTCCTAGCCGAGGGAGTAGTGACTGCAATCCTCTCGCTCAGCCATCGCTCCACCAAGGGATGGGTTTGGGGGCTGGCCAACGGCATCGTCACCCTTGTACTGGGTTTCCTGATCCTCTCGATGAGTCCGGCCGGGCTGCTCTCCGTGATCGGGACCCTGGTGGGCATCAGCTTTGTGTTCAGCGGGTTCGATTTGCTCGCCTTCAGCAGCCGCTTCCATCCTCGTGTCGAGTGAATTGCGGCCATGAATCCGCAGCTCACCTGACGCCATGCCCCTGCTGCCCCGCCGCTTTGAGCGGCTCAAGGCCGTGCTCGATCGCCGCATGGGTGATCTCACCGTGGTGCTCGAGCACGTGGATAAGCCCCACAACCTTTCGGCGATCCTGCGCAGCTGCGATGCGGTGGGGGTGCTGGAGGCCCATGTGGTGAGCCTGGCGGGCCGCACGCCCACCTTCAATTGCACCTCTAAGGGCAGCGAAAAGTGGGTGCCGCTGCATCGTCACAGCGACGGCGACAGCGTGGCCCTGCTGCGCCAACTCAAGGACCAGGGCTTTCGGCTCTATGGCACCCACCTGTCGGTGGAAGCGGTGGACTACCGCCAGTGCGACTTCACCGGCCCAAGCGCCCTGGTGCTGGGGGCGGAGAAGTGGGGTTTAAGCGCTGAAGCGGCGGCATTGGTAGATCAGCCGATCGTGATCCCGATGCACGGCATGGTGCAGTCGCTGAATGTGAGCGTGGCCTGCGCCACCTTGCTGTTTGAGGCGCTGCGTCAGCGGCAGGTGGCCGGGGTGCTGCCACTCCACGGCGAAGGGGTGACGGACGGGCGCTACGACACCCTGCTGTTTGAGTGGGCCTATCCGGAGGTGGCTGCCTGGTGCCAGCGCGAAGGCCGCCCCTATCCAAGCCTTGATGCCGAGGGGGCCATCAGCGAAACCCTGCCCCGCACGATCAAGCTCAGGCACTGAAGCTGCGCTACTGATGCTGGGTTACTGATATCTGCGGGCACTGGGCAGCCACAGGGCCAGGCCGAGGCCCAGCAGCTCAAGGAAAATCTGGCGGCCGCCGAGCAGCACCACCGCCGTGGCAACGGCAGCGAGAAACTTCTGGAACAGGCTCCAAACGTCGTCGGCGTTGGCAATGCCGCTGCACCAAAGGGCCACCGCGGCAGAGAGCAGGAGCAGATCCAACCACCAGGGCATGACTATCCACAGGGTGACGGGGGTGCTTCCATTGTGGGCTTCTTCTCGTAGGCCGTGTCCACTAGACCTGCCAACTTGCAGATTCCGGCTTCGATCGGGGAGGTGGTCGACAAGATCACGATCCTGGAGCCCAAGGCCGCGCGGCTCAGCGGCGAGCGGCAGATCAACGCCAAGCCCGGGAGCATCAAGAAACAAGCGAACAAACGCCTAGATCCCGTGCAAAATGGCTAACAAAACTCCATTTTGGCTGCGGATATGGCGGCAGTGCGGCGATTTTTGCAGCCACCCCCTGGCAGCTTCTTCCTGTTTGGCCCCCGCGGCACTGGCAAGTCGACCTGGCTGGCACAGGTGTTTCCCGAAGCCCTGCGGCTGGATCTGCTGGCACCGGATGTACTGAGGGCCTACCAGGCCCGGCCGGAGCGGCTGTCGGAATTCGTTGCTGCCGCTGGCAAGACAGCGCACACGGTGGTGATCGACGAAATCCAGAAGGCCCCCCAGTTGCTCGACGTGGTGCATGCCCTGGTGGAGCAGCGGCGTGATCTGCGATTTGTGCTCACTGGTTCAAGTGCTCGCAAGCTGCGCCACGGGGCTGCCAACCTGCTCGGCGGGCGGCTGGTGGCAGTGCACATGGGGCCCTTCATGGCTGCTGAGCTCGGCGAGGATTTTGATCTGATGCGGGCCCAGACCAACGGACTAGTGCCCCTCGTATGGCAGGCAGTGGACCCCCAGGCCACCCTGGCGGCCTATGCCTTGCTGTATCTGCAGGAAGAGGTGCAGGCAGAAGCCCTGGTGCGTCAGATCGGCGATTTCGCAAGGTTTTTAGAAGTGATCAGCTTTTCGCAGGGCTCATTACTAAACCTGGCAAACCTGGCCCGGGAAGCCGAGATACCCCGCAAAAGGGCTGAAAGCTATCTGGGAATTCTTGAGGATCTGTTGATCAGCTTTCGGCTGCCGGTGTTTCAACGGCGGGCCCAGCGGCAGCTGGTGCAGCACCAGAAGTTTTTCTGCTTCGATGCCGGAGTTTTTCGCTCCCTCAGGCCCCGCGGCCCGCTTGATGCACCGGAAGAGATTGGCGGCATCGCTCTGGAATCCCTGGTGGCACAGCACCTGCGGGCGCTCTGCCAGCTGCGAGCAGGAGGGGCCCAACTCAGCTTCTGGCGCACCCGATCTGGATTGGAGGTGGATTTCGTCGTGTATGGCCCAGATCTGTTTATGGCCATCGAGGTGAAACACAGCAGGCGCATCGATCGGAGCGACCTCAAGGCGCTGCGGGCCTTCGGCGAGGACTACCCGGAGGCAGAGCGCTTGCTGCTCTCCTTTTGCCCAGAACCGCTGCTGATCGATGGCATCCGCTGTGAACCGCTGGAAGCCTGGCTGAGGCAGCTGCGCCCCTGAAGGAGAAAGGCTTCTGCTCTGGGCTTCAGGATCTGGACTTCAAGAACCAGTCCGCTGAGCGCTGCCACCGCTGAGCCAGGTCTCGAGGCCTTCACCTAAAAACGACAGCCCCAGCACCAGCACAAACATGGCCAGGCCCGGGTAGAGGGCGGTCCACCAGATGCCGGTGGGCACGGCGGTGAGGGCCTGCTGCAGGTCGCCGCCCCATTCGGGGATGGTTTCAGGCAGGCCCAGGCCAAGAAAGCCGAGGCCACCGAGCACCAGCACGGCATCGGCGGCGTTGAGGGTGAGCAGCACCGGCACCGAGGTGATCACGTTGCGCAGCAGGTAGCGGCGCAGGATCCAGATCGGGCCGGCGCCAAGCGACTGGGCCGCCTCCACAAACAACTCGGCCTTCACCTGGGCGGTTTGGTTGCGCACCACCCGGAAGTATTGGGGGATGTAGACGACGCAAAGGGCGGCGGCAGCATTGGGCAAGCCCCGGCCCAGCAGGAAGGCCAGCACCACCGAGAGCAGCAGCACCGGCAGGGTGTAGAGGGTGTCCATCAGCAGCACCAGCACCCGATCCACCCAGCCGCCCAGGTAGCCGCTCACCATGCCCAGCGGCACACCGGTCAGCAGGGCGATCACCAGGGCCAGCAGCACCACCTGCAGGGCCACGCCACTGCCGGCGAGGGTGCGCACGCACACATCGCGCCCCAAACGATCGGTGCCGCACCAGTGGCTCAGGGAGGGCTGGGCATAGATCGGATTTTGCAAGCCGGCGTTGGGATCGCTCAGCCAGCCGGCATGCACCAGCAGGGGCGTGAGCAGGGCCACCAGGGCGTAGGCCACCACGATCACCAAACCCCAGCGGGCCATGCGGACCGAGAGGCTGGGGGCGCGGCGTAACGACAGGAGCATGGCGCGACCTTACGCAGCTAGGGCGCGGGCTGCAACAGGTCGATCCACCAACAAGGCTTCCTTACCGTAAGGAGAGCTTCGCGCTAAGATAAATACCGGAACAAAACGGTGCCAAGCGCCATGGAAGTGGCAACCCTGACGGCCAAGGGGCAAGTGACCGTACCCAAGGCGGTGCGTGAAGCATTGGGGCTACGGCAGGGGGATCAACTCAGCTGGGAGATGGAGGATGGCTCGGTCCGCGTGCGGGCAATTGCTCCGCTCGATCTGGCATACCTACGAAGCCTCGATGCCAGCCTGCAGGAGTGGAGCAGCCCAGCGGATGAGGAAGCCTTCGCAGGGCTATGAAGCCGTTTGAACGTCATTCACTGGTTCTGGTGCCGTTCCCCTTCACGGATCGCGCCACCCAGAAGCGGCGCCCGGCGGTGGTGCTGTCGTCACCCGACTTCCAGCGCGCCTCAGGCCATGTGCTGCTGGCAATGGTGACGTCGGCCAAGCAATCCGCGTGGCCCCTGGATTGGAGGATCCAACACCACCAGGATGCAGGCCTGACCCAGCCCTGCCTGGTGCGCTTCAAGGTTTTCACGCTGGATGAACGCCTGATCCTGAAGACCCTGGGACACCTGGCCCCACCCGATCGCGATGGGGTCGCAGCCCAGCTGCACCAACTGGTGGACTAAGAACGACGCTAACGATTGCGGCTAGCGTTGAATTCAGACTTGTTCCCAGCAGCGTGATAAGCCAGCTGCAACGCAATGGGTTTCCGCTGCTGCCTCTGCAACCAAGCGGAGGTCCCGTGGATCTTGAGCTCGTCAACAGCCTGCGGGAGGACGGCGGGCAAGGCGCTCTCGAACTGATTGCCACGGAAACCGCAGGCTCGTAGCCACCAATCCTGCCAATCGTTCGATCCCATCGCAGCATTGTCAGGATTTGGCGCCAGGATTGGCAGGCAACGGCCCTGTGCCGGCACCTGTTTCCGGAGCACCACTACGTGACGCTCGACCTGCCCAGCGGCTGAGCGCATGCATAACGCATGCACTCGCCCTACAGTGGTGCAAAGCACTAGTTAGCGCCGATGCCGTCGCTCCAGATTCGCGACCTGCCCGAACCGCTGCATCAGCTATTGCAACGGCGTGCCCGGGCCCACAAACGCAGCCTCAGCCAGCAGGCCTTGGCCGACCTGGAAACCCTGGCGGGCGGCGATCCCAGACTGCGGCGTCAACAGGCCCTGGAACGAATCGAACAGCGCTGGTCGCACAGCCCTCCCCTTAAGTGGCCCCAGTCGCCGGAAGATCTGATCCGGGCCGACCGGGAGCGCTAATGGCCGCCATGCCGACTTGCGTGCTGGATGCCTCTGCGGCGATCCGGGTGATAATAGGCGATCCGGTGGCATCCCAATGGCGGGATCAACTCAAAAAGGCCCCGCTGGTTCTGGCTCCGGAGTTGATGTTGAGCGAAGTGGCCAACACCCTCTGGAAACTGCAACGCGGCGGCAACCTCAACGGGCTTGATCCTCAAACGCTGCTGGCGGATGCCCGCGATCTGGTGGATCAAATCGAACCGAATCGCCACCTACAGGTGGAGGCCCTGGCCCTCGCCTGCCATCTCGATCATCCTGTATACGACTGCCTGTACCTTGCCCTGGCTAGGCGAGAAGCCGCCCAGCTGTTAACGGCGGATCAGCGCCTTGAGAAACTTGCCTCCAAGGTGCTGCCGTGAAACCCATGCCCAGTGCCCGCCTGCTGATCGTCGACGACGACCCGGAGCTGCGCTACTTCCTGCGCACCGAGCTGGAAATCGAGGGCTACACCTGCGCCGAGGCGGCCAGCGGCCAGCAGGCGCTGATGCAGCTGCGGGAGAGCCCCTGGGACCTGCTGCTGCTGGATTGGACCCTGCCGGATTTCAGCGGTGTGGAGATCTGCCGGCGCTTGCGGGGCAGCGACGACCAGACCCCGGTGCTGATGCTCACCGCCCGCGATGACGTGCGCGAACGGGTGGAAGCGCTGGATGCGGGCGCCGACGACTACCTCACCAAACCCTTTTCAATCGAGGAGCTGCTGGCCCGGGTGAGGGCCAGGCTGCGCAACGCCAGCAAAGCCAGCAGCGAGCCTGAAACACTGCAGCTGGCTGATCTGCAACTCACTGCAGCCAGCCGGGAGGTGAGCCGCGGCGGCGAAAGCATCAGCCTCACCGGCCGGGAATTTGAGCTGCTGCACCTATTACTGCGCCAGCCCAACCAGGTGCATGGCCGTGAAGCGATCCTCAACGCGGTGTGGGGCGAGCAGTGGGTAGGCGACGACAACGTGATTGATGTGTATATCCGGGCGCTGCGCCGCAAGCTGGAGCGAGAAGGCCGGCCAACCCTGATTCAGACCGTCCGCGGCGTGGGCTTCATGCTGAAGGAGGCACCTCCAAAGGCCTGATCATGGGCAGGTGCAGCTGGAAATCAGCGCCACCACCGGGGGCCTCAGCCACCTGCACCGAGCCACCCATCGCCTCCATCAGCAGCCGCACCACGGACAGGCCGATGCCACTGCCGCGGCTATTGGCGTTGATGGCGGCGCTGCCGCGGGAAAAGCGCTCAAAGATCGTTTCCCGTTCATGCGATGCCACACCAGGGCCCTGATCGCGCACATGCAGTACCAGGCCCTCCGGCAGGCAATCGGCAGCAAGGGTGACCGGCAGCGGCGCGAGGCTGTAACGAAGAGCATTTTCGATCAGGGCGGCCAGGCATTGCTGCAACCGGTCGGGATCGCCGATTGCCACCGGCAGCTCGGCGGCTGGGGTGTCCAGATGCAGTCGCCAGCCACTGCTGGGGGCCAGCCGTTCGTAGGCCTGCACCAGGGCCTCATCGGCCAGGATCGGCAGGCGCCGCAACTGCAAGCGGCCGGAATCTTGGCGGGCCAAATCGAGCAGATCGCTCACCAGGCTGCCCATGCGCAGGGCCTCCTGCTGGATCAGGCGCAGCGAGGGCGCTGTGGCCTCAAGACCCGGCTGGCGCAGCAGCCGCTGGGCGTGGCCGGAGATCAGGGTGATCGGCGTGCGCAGCTCATGGGCCACGCCATCCACGAAGGAGCGCTGCCGCTCCCAGGACGCCCGCAAGCGCTCCTGCAGGTCATTGAAGGCCTCGGCGATGGGCTGCAGCTCCTCTGGCTGCTCAGCCACGGGGATCTGATTGGAGGGCAGGGGCGGCGCCTGGGTGGCGGCGAGCTGGGCGGTGAATTCCTGCAGGGGCTGCACCAGGCCACGCTGCAGCACCAGGCGCAGCAGCCCACTGGTAAACAAGCTTGACAAGCCGGCAGCAATCACCAGCAGCCAAAGAGCCAGCCACTCCTGCTGCACGGAGGCCGTCACGTTTTGCTCCACCTGCAGGGTGGCGCTGCTGCCATCTGCCACTTCCAGCGGCTGCCGGCTCACCAGCCACTCCTGGCCGCCGCGGCTTTGCAGGGCAGCCGTGCTGGCGGCCTGCAAAGGCACAAGCATTAACTGCAGGCGCAGGCCTGGCAGCAGCGCAGCATTAAGCAGGGGCTGCAACTGGGAACGCTCGCTGGCCCTGCTGCCGAGCTCGGCAACCAGCTGCTCAGCCAGCTGAAGATGGGCGGCTGTGCGCTGCTGGAACGCGATCTGCTGGTTAAACAGCAGCAGCAGGCTGTAGCCAGCTACCACCGCCAGCAGGGAGGTGCTCTGCAACCAGATGCGCAGCGGTGAGATCCGCAACGGTCAGCTCTTCAGGGGATTCTCAGATTCTGCTCAGCTTCCTTTGGTTGGTGGTGGCGGCCAAGGGAGCAATACTTGCCAAAGCACGTCTAATTCCCATGGCCTCCCGCCTTCAGAGCAGATTTCTGGCCCAACGCGCCCTGTTCCAGCGCCTGCAAAGCACTAAGAAGGGCAACAAGCTTCAGGCCGGCTTCACGTTGGTTGAGCTGCTGATTGTTATAATTATTATCGGCATTCTGGCTGCCATTGCCCTTCCTGCCTTTCTTAACCAACAAAGTCGAGCCAGAATAAATGGCGCCCAAAGTAGTGCAATGTCAGCAGCACGAGCCTGTGCAGCAGCTCAGGTTACCGGTGACCAAGCTTCCGCAACACCAGCTTCAACAGCTGCAACTACTGGAACTTGTGAAGCCGCGGGCACACTTAGCACCTTTACTTCGGGTAATACTTCATTTGGCACAACAACTGCAGCTGTAGCGACAGTGGCAACCTCTGGATCGGCTCAACTCACCACATGCGCAGCCGCCCCTGGCTTCACTGCCGGCACTGCGCCCATATGCAATCCGGTCAAGGTATGACGACTAGCGAATAAAAACATATCTTTAGGAGTTTGCTGAAAAAGCCAGACGACTGCGGGAGAATGGTCCAAGGGAATTGAGTGGATGCGCTACCAGCAGGAACTGATCGTTCCCCTGCTCTCGTACATCTCCAAAGAAGACCGCATCCCAGCCACCCATCCCCTGCGGCAGGTGCGGCGGCTGGCCGGTCAGGCCTTCGATCGACTGAACCCGACCTTCTGCAAGATCTATCCCGAGGGCGGCAGGCCCTCAATTCCGCCAGAGTAGATGCTGCTGGCTCTGTTGCTGCAGGCGATCTACTGCATCCGTTCGGAGCGGATGCTGATCTAGCAGCTCGACTACAACCTGCTGTTCCGCTGGTTTGTTGGCTTCAACCCCGACGACCCGGTTTGGCATTCCACCACGTTCACGAAAATCGGGACCGACTGCTGAACGAGGAGCTCATGGCCAAGTTCCTCGAACTCCTGCTTGCAGCGCATGAGGTCAAGCCTCTGCTGAGTTCGGAGCACTTCTCGGTGGATGGCACCCTGCTACGGGCCTGGGCGTCACACAGCTCACAGGAGTGGATCGATGGGCTGGATGATGCCCCACCATCGCCCAGTTTTGGCGAAGGGTTTGGCGAGGCAAGCGGCGGAAAGAAGCGCGCCAAGGGTGCCTTCCGCGGCCTGTTGCTATCCAACCAAATCCACCGCTCCACAAGCGATGGAGAAGCCCGTCTTTTCAAGAAGGCTCCTGGCGTCAGCGCTTTCTTGAGCTTTCTGGGGCACTGCGTCATGGAGATCCGCAACGGCCTGTTGGTCGCCAGTGAAGTCAGCCAGGCCACCGGCAGGGCGGAGAGAGACGCCGCGCTGCGGATGGCCCGTTCGCTCCGTGGCACGCACCAGAAAACCCTGGGTGCCAAC
This sequence comes from Cyanobium usitatum str. Tous, assembly GCF_963920485.1. Classification (NCBI taxonomy): domain Bacteria; kingdom Bacillati; phylum Cyanobacteriota; class Cyanophyceae; order Synechococcales; family Prochlorococcaceae; genus Cyanobium; species Cyanobium usitatum. The sequence goes on from NZ_OY986431.1 coordinate 1,800,170, forward strand.
AAGGGCCACGACAGCCGGGAGTTCGTGGCCGACCTGCGCATTAACGGCATCACGCCCCATGTGGCGCAGAACCTCACGCGCAGCGGTGGATCCGCGATTGATGGCCGCACCGCCCGCCACCAGATTTACGCCCAATCGATCAACGCGAGGAAGCGGATCGAGCAGGTATTCGGCTGGATCAAACAGGCCGCTGCCCTCGGGCAACTCAAGGCCAGAGGCCGATCAAAGGTGGGAGCGGTGTTCCGGCTGCATGTCGTGGCAGACAACCTGATCCGCATCACCAATCCGCTCAGAAGCCAGAGTGTGACAGCATGAAGCAGGTAATCAGGGGCCCAAAACTCCGCCAACCAGCCTCCAAACCAGGTATTCAGGCTTGACAAAGATGCTGGCCAGCCTTGGAGGCGATCAACCTGATTGGCGAGGAGCAACAACGGACATGAAGTGGTCGCAAGGAAGGCTTTGCCTCGTTTTTTAGCAGCCTCCTAGGGCGGAGCCCAGCCCCTGGCCTTACTGGCGAAGATCCACCGCCAGTAAGGCCCAGCACCACAACGGGAAAGGGGTCGGGCATATTGCGCCGCAAAGCACCAGGCACTTCCACCAGCAAGATCGCTCCAGCCGACAGGCAGGCGTAGGCGATCACGTCGCTGCCCTCCATGGCCCGCTGCTGCAGCCAGCGGTTCAACGCGGCGTTACCGCAGTCGAAACCTTCCAGCTGATGCTGCGGGCCGAGGGGCTCAGGCGGGCGCATGCCAGGGCTGCGGTATGGCGAGCAGTCGCTCGATGCTGGCCTGATCCTGGGAGACAGCGCGGGGATCCTCCACATCAGCCAGCAGGGCCGTTGTCTGCTCTGGCGTCAGGGAAAACAGCGTGCGATCCACAAGCACATCCCGCGCCCGCGCCTGGCAGCTGCGCAGGATGAATTCGGTGCGGCTGATGCCTTCCGCTGCAGCGGCTTGGTCAATCATCTGACGCTGCTCGGTCGCTTGCTCAGGGCCGGTCTCTAACCACCCCGCCGCTCCAGCAGGCGGAAGGGGTCGTAGGCCAAGCTGATGCCAAGCTCCTCGGCAAATTCCAGCACCCGGCACCAGGCGCGGTTTTGGCGCACGATGCCCCGCAGGATCACAGGGGCGCTGCTGCGCTCGAGGGTCATCTCAAACAGGGGCCAGCCCACCGAGGCCTGCACCGCATCGTCTTGAAAGCGAGGCACCACATCAAGGGCACCCACCAGGATGCGGCGATGGCTGGCATCCCACTGGAAGGGCAATTCGTAGCGCTCCAGCAGGGCGGTGGCCAGGGCCCAGCTGCTGCCATTGGCATCGATCTCGGTGGCCAGCGGCAAGCCGCGAGCCTCAATGCTGCCGGCACGGCGAAACTGCAGCGGCGCTGGCCCCGAGGCAGCCTCCCCACTCAGGAGCTGGCGCACCCGCTCGCGCAGCTGCTCGCCGCCGGTAGGCGGGCCGCCCTTCTCCAACTGCAGCAGATCCCAGCGTTCACCGGTGCCGCCCCAGATCACCGGCCCGTAGTTGTCGTGCATCACGCGGCCGTCGCGGTTGGCGGCCGCCTCGGCGTGGGTCATCAGCCGCTGAATGCTGATCTGATCGGCACTCCAGCCCCAGCTGCGGGCTACTGCAGCGGCCTCCTGGCAGAGGGATTCCAGCTGGGGCTTGGCGGGCGGAATGGTCCACGGGTCTGGCCGGCCGCCCATGCAGGCACAGCTAAGCGCCACTGCATTGGTGTTACGCCGCCAGGTGTGGGCGGGCAGGTCGGCGCCATAGCTGTGCAGGCGATGCACCTGGCCATCACCGCCGATGATCGAGTGGTACAGGCCGCTGCGCACCCAGTTGTAGGGGGTGGCCGTCCAGTGCAAATAGATGGTGGCAGACATCACCGTTAAAAAAAGCGGGATCCAGGCGGCGTCCTTAATTTGGCAGCGCCGATGGCGCCCAGTGCCGTGGGCGTTCGATCGCGGGCTGATCCCCACAAGAGCAGTACAGTAAAACGTACGTCTGCTAGCAGGGCTTAAAGCCGATGGACGCGATCTCCTACAGCACCGCCCGTGCCCATTTGGCGGGCACGATGAACAAGGTGTGTGAAAACCATGAACCAGTAGTGATCACACGCCGCGGCGAGCCCGCCGTGGTGATGCTCTCCCTAGCCGATTACAAGGCAATGGAGGAAACCACCTTTCTCCTGCGCAGCCCGGCCAACGCCCAGCGCCTGCTCCGCTCTATCGCCTGCCTGAACGGCGGTGGCGGAGAAGAACACGATCTACTGCCGTGCGACTGATTTTCTCCCCAGAGGCCTGGGAGGACTACATGCACTGGCAGCAACACGATCGCAAGATCCTGCAGCGCATCAACCGACTGATCAACGAGATCCGCCGAGATCCCTTCGCGGGGATCGGCAAACCCGAGCCCCTTCGCCACGCCCTAACCTGCTACTGGTCGCGGCGCATCGACGCTGAACATCGCATCGTCTACTCCATCAACGCGGGCGACCTGCTGATCGCCCAGCTCCGTCACCACTACTGACTGCTGAAGCGGATCAGCAGGTGAGTGATCAGGTCTGGTCATCCAACAGCCAGTCAATGGCGGGTCGCCAGCGCAGCCGACGAGCGGCGTCGCCAAGATCGGGCGGCCGAGCATCGAGGCTGATCAACACAGGCTCTGCAGAGCGGCCTGTCGGTGTGTCGGCCAGCTCCAGTAAAGAGGTGACTTCCCGCTCGCGTGTGTCGGCGTCGTGGAGGCTGGCACACACCTGTACCAGCAGCTTCTGGCCATCGGGCAGCAACGCCAGGGCATCCACCTCGCGTCCGCTCTCACTGCGCAGGTAAGAGAGTTCTGCGCCGCGACGCCGCAGTTCCACCATCACCACGGTTTCCAGGGCATGGCCAAGGTTGGCTCGGCCGCTGCGGTCGTAGAGCGGGATCAGGCCCGGATCGATCGGGTAGATCTTGCGGGGCAGACTCTGCGTGCGGCGCAGGGAGCCGCCCCCCGCCACCAGGCTGGTGATCAGAAAGGCCTGCTCCAGATGCTGCACCAACTCTGTGAGGTGCTCCCGGCTGATGGCCAGGCCCTGGGAGCGCATGGCTTGGTGCAATTTGTTCACACTGAAAGCACCACCGGCATGGGCCAGCAGCTGACGCACCAGCCACTGCAAGGCTAGAGGGTTGCGAATGTTGTGCCGCTCCATCACATCGCGCAGCACCGTGCTGTCGACATAGCTGAGCAGCAGTGATCGGCGGCTGCGAGCATCGAGGCCCTGCACCTCGGGAAAACCACCCTCGAGCAGATAGCGCTCCAGCTGGTGCTGAAGCGAAGACCGCTCTGCGCTCGACCAGTGCTCGGCTGTGATGCTGGGCTCCAACCGCTGATGCCGTAGGGCCTCCCGAAAGCTGAACGGCCACAGCAGGGTTTCCACGGCCCGACCGCGCAGGTTGGTGGCAATCTCTGCCGACAACATCTGGGCGGAGGAACCGCTCACCACAACATCGAGGGGTTCGGTGTCGATCACCCGGCGCACAAACCCTTCCCAGCCGGGGATCACCTGCACCTCATCGAGGAACAGGCAGGGCCGAAGCTTCCCTGGCTGCGGCTGCCGCCACTGGGGATGCAGGGAAAACCAGATCTCCAGGTAGGCGTCGAGCAGCTCAGGGCCGGCGCCGATCAGGCGTTCATCCTCGAGGCTGACCCAAGGAAGGCCCGAGCGCTCCATACCCGGGTTCGCCAGGCGATCGCCGAGCTCCTGCCAGAGCAGGCTGGTCTTGCCGCTGCGGCGCATGCCGATCACCGCCAGCACCTTGCCGGCTACGCGCGGGATCCAGGTGTCGCGGCGTGTGAGCACGGGCAAGGGCATGGTGATGCCATCCACCAGCTTCTGCCGCAGCAAACGCAGAAGGTTGTCTTCCATAGCGACAACCTAATGGGATTTCTTGCCGCAGACCGCGACAAGGTGAGGCTCATGCCCTATTCTCCCGCCCAGATCGACTGCAGTCACTGGGATCTGGGCAGATTTCCGGGCGTCTGTGGAGAAGCGGGCGGTGGGGTGGGGCTGCACCGGGGTTCGTTCCGGCTGGGACGCCTCGGCAATGTGGGCGCCTCCCTGAATCTGTACAGCTTGTACTGAATTCAGGAGGGCTTTCACCACCCCGCCGCTCCAGCCGGCAGCTTGCTTAATTTGCCCCAATGGCCACCGGCAAGCGGGAGCTCAGCCGCCCCCCATCGGCCCAGGCCTGCGCCAATTCCAGCTGCAGCACCCCCGCGCCAGCGGGCTGGGCCCGGAAGCCAGCGCTGGCCGCCAGGGCATCGAGCACCACCCGGTTTTGGGCTGCGCCGCTGCCCAGCTCGCCATGCAGGCCATAGGCCGGTCCGCAGCGCATCAGCACCTGGCCCCGCCAGATCGGTTCAGCCGGCTTACCTAATGAATAGGTGATCGGGCCAGAGGCCGTATCGAGATGCAGCACCACGCTGCGGCCCGCCAGGTTGCAGGCCGGCGCCAGCGCGGCCGGATCAGCGAGGCCCCGGGCTTGAAGCAGGTCGCCCCGCACCAGCTCCAGCGTGCGCCGGGCCACGGCCCGCTCGCGCAGCACCCGCGCAAAGCGCTGACCGCTAGTGAGCTCGGCCAAAACAGCCTGCAAAAGCAGCCCGCTTAGCGAGCAACCAATCAAAAGAGCAAGCAGCAGCTCCACCAGGGAAAAGCCCCTGGCGTTTGCCTTGGCAATCGCTTTCATAGTGCCCCATCGGCAAGGCAGGCACTGCTGCTGGGTGGGCCGTCCAGGGGGCCGGTGTAGCGACCCAAGCGGCTCACCCCCAGCGGCAGCGACACCACCAGGCAGCGGCGCAGTTCCGTGCCAGGCGCAGCGATCACCACCGTGCCGCCATCGAGAATCAGTCCGTTGCTGCTGAAACGCAGGGCCCCGGGCAGGTTGTGCTGGAGCGTCACGGCGTCGCTGTCTTGCTGCTCGCTGCTGGCCACCACTGCCGCCAGACAGCCGGCCAGGCTGCCGCCACTGGGTTCGCTCCAACCGCTGGCACCGAGCTCAAGAGCACAGGGCTGGCCATGGCTCTGGGCTTGCCGGCGCGCAGCCTCCAGGCCCACCCCGAGCCGGCGGCTGGCCGCCTCCACCCGCATTCGGGCCAGGCTGCGTTGGCCGCCATCTATGGCCAGGCTGGTCAGCAAGCCCAGCACCGCCACCGCCACCAGGAGCTCGGCCAGGCTGAAGCCTGAGCTGGCCTGGCTTTGCTCAAAGCGCCGCATCGCTCGGCTCCGCTGCAGGTTGGGATCCACACAAGCCGTAGGCCGCTGGGCTGAGCCAGCGCTGGCGCTGCACACCTCCGGCGGTAGCAACCTGCAACCGCACCAGGGCACCGGGCTCGGCGCTCACCTGGCGCACAATGCCCTCGCCACTGGGCAGGCTTTGCAAATGGGCCGCAAGCCAGCTGCTGGCGGCCGTGCAATCAGCCGCGATCGTTGTGCCGGCCAGGGCCGTGAGCTGGGCCTGGCTAGCCAGGAGCGCTGCCTCCAGCTGGGCCGCGTGCTGCTGCTGGGCTTCCGCCTGTCGCGCCCAGCTGGCGCTGCCCGACCACAACTGCAAGGAGCAACTAGAGGACGTCACAAACATCGCCGAAGCCACCATCGCTTCCACCAAGTTCATGGCGCTACCCCATTGCTGGTGCGACCGCGCATACCCAGCTCCCGCACTGCCAGCAGCTGCTGGCTGCCGGGGCCTTCAGGGGTTACGGGGCGGGAAAGCTCCAGGCCATAGGCCGCCCGCAGGGCGCGGGGCTGCTCAGCCGTGGGCTGCAGTTCCAAGGTGGCGGCAGCGCGGCCCCGCTGCAGGCCGCTGGCAGCAAGGGCGACATCCCAATGGGGGCCATCAAAAGCCACCAAGCGATAGGCCACCGGGCCCACCTGGCCGGTTTGGCCCACGGCGGGGGTTACTGGCGCCGCCAGCAGGTGCTGGGCGGCCGACATCAACTGATCTTCCGCCTGTCGCAACCGCTGGCCGGCCTGCACCTGGCTGCGGGCCTGCAGCGCTGCGGCCTGCAGCGAAACGCTGCTGAGCACTAGCAGCAGCGAGGCTGTGGCAGAGAGGGGCAACACAAAACCAGCCGCCATCGGAGGGGGGCTAGCTAGGGAACGGGGGAACCGGGCCATGGGGCACCTGGCGCACAACGACGCGATCAGTGTTCCCACGGGCGGCAAAATCCTTGAAGCGGCGCTAATTTGCGGGGAATAGTGAGATCAAATGCGCCCCCCGGTGCGAGCTTTGCTGCAACGACCGGTGCGGTCCTGGTAGAAGCAGGAGCGACGGGAGCATCCGCGCTCGCAAGTGCGCAAGCCATTGCTACTGGCGCTGCTACTGCTCACGGCAGTGCTGGCCTGGTACCTGGGCCGCGACCTATTGGTGTTCGCCGCGCTGCTGGCAGTTGTGCTGCTGGTGCGCGCCAAAGTGATGCTGGAGCGGCGGCGCCAAAACCTACGCGAACTGCAGCTCGAGCAGACCTCAAGCCGGCGGCTGCGGCAGACCAGCCGCAACCTCGATGCGGTGCTGCAGCAGCTGGGCATGCCGCCCGACAGCTTTAAGCGCAGTGAGATCAACTTCAAGGTGAACCAGCTGGCCAGCCGCATAGAGTGGCTGCTGGAATCAGCGCGGTCGCTTGCGCTACTAGATTCACTCACCCAGCTGCCAAATCGGCGTCATTTCATTGAGCAGGTGCAGATCGAATCTGCCCGCTCAAAGCGCTCGCGTAAGCGCTTTGCGGTGTTGTTTATTGATGTCGATAAGTTCAAAGCGATCAACGACACCTACGGCCACGCCACCGGCGACCGGGCCCTGGTGGCGGTTTCGCAACGGCTCAAAGACACGATTCGGGCTGGCGATTTCCTCTCCCGCCTGGGTGGCGATGAATTTGCGGTGTTGATGGATCTCTCGGCGATTAAGAACAACTCGGAGCAAACCCTCAAGGCCCACGCCCATTTGTTTGCCTGCCGAATCATGGCGATGTTTGAGGAGCTAGCCAACCTCGACAATGTCAGCATCGATATCGATATCAGCATTGGTGTAAATGTGGTAGATCCCGACTCCAGCGATCCAGAAGCCATATTGCGCCAGTCAGACCTGGCGATGGATCAAGCCAAGAGCCAGCAACACGCCCGGGTAGCCGTATTCGATGTAGCCACTGCCAAGGGCGGCTACGACGACTACCAGCTCTACGCCGACCTCAAAGATGCCCTGCGCCAAGGCGGCTTGAGCATGGCTTTTCAGCCGGTGGTGGATGGGGAGAAAAGGCTGCGCGGCGTAGAAGCCCTGGCCCGCTGGCGCCACCCCAGCCGGGGCATCATCGGCCCGGATGTGTTTCTTGATATCGCCGAGCGCTACCGGATGATGCGGGAACTTGGTGAGCACCTTTTCCAGCTGAGCCTCGATGGCTTCCTTGCCCTTGATGGCGCCCTGCAGCAGCCCGGGCTGAGGCTCTCCAGCAACGTGAGCCCGTCGCAATTAAGTGATCCCCAGCTGCAGGCTCGGCTGCTGGGCATGCTGGAGCGCACCGGCGTCGATCCCAAAAGGGTGACCCTGGAGATAACAGAGGCATCAATTCTGGATCGCTCCGCCACCACCGAAGCAAATCTGCAGGCCTTACGCGCCGCGGGCATCGAGCTATCGCTGGATGACTTCGGCACCGGCTACTCCTCACTCAACTTGATCAATACGCTGCAGCCAAACGAGATCAAAATCGATCGCTCCTTTGTACTGGCTCTGCATACCGATCCATACGCCCGCCAGATCGTCGAAGTAATCGCCGGCATGTCCACCCAGATGCCCCTGCACCTAGTAGCCGAAGGAGTAGAAGATGAGGCAACCTTCCAAGCCCTGCGCAAACTGGGCATTCAATACTTCCAAGGCTATTTATTCAGCAAACCCCTACCCGTTGCAGAGCTCGCCGCTTGCTACGGCGCAGCCATTAGTGCTGGCACCTAGGGCCGTCGAAGGCTGTACAAGATTCTTAAATGCTCTCCGACAAGCTGTTCTTCTGGCTGTTCCAGAACAATCCCGACCGGATCCTCTCGCTAGTTGAGGGGCTTCCTGCTGATGCCGCCGGTTACACCTTTTCAGCACCCGCACTGAAAGAGCGCGAATATCGACTCGACGGTCAATTCTGCAACAGGAGCCCAGCATCAATGCTTGGCGAGTAGTGGTGATCGCCCCGTCGCGTCAGCTCCATTTTGGGGCAGTGGAGCCGGTGGCTGAATTTCTGGAGCATCGCGTGCGCTGGGTGGAACTGCTGCCTGAGCACTGGCCGCCCAACGCATCTCTGGCTGTTGCGTCAGCAAGCGGCAGCCAAGAGCATTCCCTGGACAGCGGAGCTCGATGATGTGATCGCCGCTATCTTGGTGACACGCTTTCCAACCCGATCTATCCCGGAGGTATGCGCCATGGGCGGCATCACCGTTGAAGACTTCACCCAAAGCCGCATCTACAAAGAGATCGTGGGCATTGGCTTCGCCGAAGGAGAAGCGCGAGGCAAAGCAATCGGCGAAGCCCGCGTCACCCTGCGTCTGCTGAGCCGGCGCTGCGGCCCATTGAACGCCGACACCACTGCCCAGATCGAGGCACTGCCGCTGGAGCAACTCGAGGCACTGGCGGAAGCCCTGCTCGATATTCAGGGGCCGGACGACCTGGCCGCCTGGTTCGCGGCACTCTCCTGATTTCCGTACAGCTGTACAGAATTCGGGAGGCAAAATTTTTGAGACCCGTCACCACCAGCGACCAGCAGCGCCCTACTGGTTCAGCTTGAGCACGGCCATGAAGGCTTCTTGGGGCACGTCGACTTTGCCCATGGCCTTCATGCGCTTTTTGCCCTTGGCTTGCTTTTGCAGCAACTTTTTCTTGCGGGAGATGTCACCGCCATAGCATTTGGCAAGCACATCTTTACGCATGGCACTGATGCTTTCGGAGGCAATGATGCGGCTACCGATCGATGCCTGGATCGGAATCTTGAATTGCTGGCGGGGGATCAGCTCCTTGAGTTTCTCCACCAAACCCTTACCCACGTTGTAGGCCTTATCGCGATGCACAATCGTGGTGAGGGGATCGGCCTTTTCGGCATTTATCAATACATCAAGGCGCACCAACTCATTTTTGCGGTAGCCGATCAGGCTGTATTCCATTGAGGCATAGCCCTTGGTGCGCGACTTCATCTGGTCAAAGAAGTCTGTAACCACCTCAGCCAGCGGCATCTCGTAGTGGAGGGTTACCCGATCGGTGGTGATGTATTTCATATCGATGAATTCACCGCGCCGCTCCTGGCACAGCTCCATCAAGGCGCCGTTATAGATATTCGGGGTATAAATTTCGAGCTTCACATAGGGCTCTTCTATGGATTCACGCTTTTGCGGGTCAGGCAGGGTGGCTGGATTGTCCACCATCATGATGGTGTTATCGAGCATGTTCACCTGATAGATCACCGATGGCGCGGTAACGATCAAATCAAGGTTGTATTCCCGCTCCAGCCGCTCCTGCACGATTTCCATGTGCAGCAAGCCGAGGAAGCCGCAACGGAAACCAAAGCCCATGGCGCTGCTGGTTTCCGGCTCATATTTGAGCGCGGCATCAGAGAGCTGGAGCTTGTCTAGGGCTTCGCGCAGATCAGGGTATTGGTCAGCATCGGTGGGAAACAGGCCGCAGAACACCATGGGCTTGGCCTCGGTGTAACCGGGCAGCGGCTCAGCGGCAGGATTTGATGCCAGCGTGATGGTGTCGCCAACACGGGCATCGGCCACGGCCTTGATCGAGGCGGCCATGTAACCCACCTCGCCAGCATGGAGTGAATCCACCTGGCGCTGATCGGGCGCCATCACGCCCACCTCATCCAGTTCCACCACCTTGCCGCTGGCCATCAGCAGCACCTTGTCGCGCTTGCTAATCGAGCCGGAGATCACGCGGAAATACACGATCACGCCCCGGTAGGCGTCGTAGTAGGAGTCGAATATCAGGGCCCGCAGCGGCTCGGCCACTTTGTCGGCGGGAGCCGGAACCCGATCCACCACAGCCTGGAGGATTGCAGGCACTCCGAGGCCTGTTTTGGCCGAGCAATGGATTGCATTGGAGCAGTCGAGCCCGATAATTGCCTCAATTTCTTCAGCGATGCGGTCTGCATCAGCACCAGGCAGATCGATCTTGTTGAGAACAGGAATGATCTCAAGATTGTTTTCAAGGGCCAGGTAGACATTGGCCAGGGTTTGGGCTTCCACCCCCTGGCTGGCATCTACTACCAGCAGGGCGCCTTCACAAGCCTGCAATGAACGGCTTACTTCGTAGGAGAAGTCGACGTGCCCAGGGGTATCAATCAGGTTGAGGATGTAGACCTCGCCATCGGCCGCGGTGTATTCCATGCGGGCGGGCTGGAGCTTGATGGTGATGCCGCGTTCGCGCTCCAGCTCCATGTTGTCGAGAAACTGCGCCTGCATATCGCGAGCCGCAACGGTGCCCGTATCCTGCAGGAGCCGGTCGGCCAGGGTTGATTTCCCATGGTCGATGTGGGCGATGATGCAAAAATTACGGATCCGCTGAACGGGAACGTCAGTCATCGCGCCGGCGGAGGCTTCATGGGTGCTCCTGCCAGCCTAGGAGACGGAAGCCTGGGGCGAAACGGCCAGCTGGCCTACCAATCGAGAGATCGCCTCCAACTACCCGCAAAGAAATCGACAAACCTATAGGATTGCCAATTAGTTATCAAGCAAAACTATATTCATGGATCAGTCGCACCTTCCCAAGCCGCAAGCCCGAGAGGATCGCCGGCTTGTGAATCGGGATGAGGCTCTGAACCTGCTGTTTGCCGCAGCCCAGGATGTGGCAAGGGAGGAGGGCAAGCTGGCTGATGGCGTGTATGGCTCCCTGGAGCAGTCGCACATCAGTTCCACCAGCTTCACGCTGAAGAGTGCCAGTGGCCAGATGATTGCCCGGGTGTCCCTGGCTAAGGCAAGGGAGGTGATCGGTATTCGGCGTCAGATTGCGCGAGATATTACCCGCAATGCAGGGCTGGAGATCACACCTTATGCAAACGACCAATCAAATAAACGTAATTTACGTAATCTCCCTGAGGAAATCCGGGCGATTACCTGGGCGATCAGCAGTGGCCGTAGGTTTCCGGCTAAGGGCTACCAGAGGCGCGACATCTGGATCGGTCTGCTGCTTTTGATCCCAGGCATCATCCCAGGGGTGCTGTATCTGGGCTGGATCGCGCAGAAGCGCCGTCGCTATGAAAAAAGACTCAAAGAGCTGGTAACTCGCTGGCGTACCAACGGGCGGCAGGAGCCTGCTGCGAACCTATTCGCCCATTTCCACCTGGACTAAGCCAGGCACTGGCCCAGCCGTCCTAAGCTGCAGCACCATACCGGCTGGCCCAAATGAGCAGCGAAACCACTAGCGCAGCCCCCGCCCAAGACCCCCACGCCCTGACGCTGGAAAACGTGGAGCGCACCCTCGATGAGCTGCGCCCCTACCTAATGGCCGACGGCGGCAACGTGGAAGTGGTGGAAATCGACGGCCCGATCGTGAAAGTGCGCCTGCAGGGCGCCTGCGGCAGCTGCCCGAGCAGCACGATGACGCTCAAGATGGGGATTGAGCGCAAGCTAAGGGAGGCGATTCCCGAGGTGAGCGAGGTCATTCAAGTTATATAAACCAACCAAGTCGAAATACCAATCAATTCCAGCCGCTGGCCATCGATTCACCACAATAAATGCACAACCAGGGCTTCCATTGCTGGAGCCTCAAAATATAATTAAGCCCGGCTTACGACTGCCCAGCGACCTATGACTTAGCAAGTCAACTAGGGGCTCCTGGGAAGGCATCATCTTTGAGATTGTACCAATCTCAAAGAGCGATATGCGTCGAACCGGCCTTGACCAGGACAATTGACGCTTGCTTCAGCTGCCGAGCACCACAGATTCACAGACGTCACCTTCCTAGACGCATTGGGAAAATGAATTGCTCAAGCACCTGCGGCTCTGTGATGAGGAAATGCGGGCTCTGGCGTGGGCCATCAGCCAGGGGGTCTTGGGTATGGCTAATCCGTCGTTATGTGGCCTACCGCAAATCTGTTGAAGATCTCATTCTTCGCTGGCGCATGAATGGCAAACGAGACCCCGACCCGTGCTTTTTCAAGCTTTACAGCCGAAAAGGGTAGTCAGGCGTTAACAACCATCACAAAGGTGTCCATGCTGAGCACTGCCGTTTGCGGGCACCTTCCCCAGCCCTAGGCTGAATCCAGCACCCCTGGCAAAGTCAACGAAGAAGCCGGGATCCTTCAGTGGAGTAGTGAGGATGTCTGGCCCCTTGAACCGACGCCTGCGAGTGGCCAAGGTGCTGATGCATGCTCTCGTCGCCAGTCGGCGCTCCGAAGATCACGGTGTAATCACCGTGGCAGTGGGAATCGTGGCGGCCCTGGTGCTGATCCTCAGCGGTGCGGCGATCGTGCAGTTGAGCAGCGGCAACCTGCGCGGGGTTTTTGCCTCCTCCGACACCCGCCAGGCGCGAGGGGCTGCGGCCGAGGGCACGGATCTGATGATCGACACCTGGAACCAGCCCCAGAACCGTCGGCTGCTCGTATCGGGCCAGACCCCCACCACCTGGAACGCAGCCAACCTCAGAAGCCCCTGTTTTGAGTCAACCACCAACACCCGGCCCGGCCCCAACAATGACGGACTTCCCGATCAAGCCGCCATCAATTTGGGTGATGGCCAGTGGCGCAATGTGGTGAGCGGAGCAGTGGCCACTGCCACGCAGGATGGGCGGCAGTTCAGGCTGGTTCGGATCAGTTTCACCGCCTCAAACGGCGGCGCCACCCCCAATCCCCGCGGCCTGCGGCGCACCGCAACCCCTGGGGCTGCCGCCACCGGCGACACCCTGCCCGCGGGAGTCACCAGCTGGGACCAGCTGGTGAACCTCGATGATCCGGATGGTCTCGGCAACGCCCAGCCCGGGAGCAACAGGGGCTTTGTGGTGCTGGAGGTGGAGGGACGAGTGGTGCGCAATGGCCAGGTGATAGCCAACTCCCGAGAAACCCGCGAATTCGAGGTGCTGCCCAAGTGCTGCGGCGCCTCGGTGGGAAGCAACAACTCCGGCGGCATGAACTACGCAGGCACCACTGGCTCGCTGGGCTCAGACAGCCGCGTGTGCAATCTCCAGTATGGAGTGGTTACAGGCTTCAACGATGGCTGGCATTGGTCGTATTTCGCCAACGACCAATTCACCCAGAGGAATCCCATCACAGGCGCGGTGGAGCGCTATTCGCCGATTCTTGGCGTGGTGGCAAACCCTGGCGATCTCTTCGAGCGCAGTAACTGCCGGGTGCGACCCGGCCGGGGCAAACTTGAATCTGGGGACTGCCCGGAAACATTCCAATCAGGCGATCCACGCGGCAACGATTCCAGCTTCAACACCAACATCCGTGGTGCTGGTGCACCCGATGCTGCTGAGCTGATCTGCCAGCAAACAGGCACTCCCAGATATTTTTCTGGTCCTGAATCTGATATCCGCGGCACATCGGCATCATGTTCACCGATCGTGCCTCTCCAAGCGACGGCCTTTCCCAACGTCAACGACTTTGTCCTCGGATGGACCGCAGGCTGGGGACCAAGAAACATCATCACCCTGGCTACGGCCACCACCAACCAAGTGGCCAATGCAGCCATCTGGCCCAGCCTCAGCACCGACAACGGCGACGGCACAAGACCCAACAGCCAGGCCACCCTTCGCCTGCGCACCAACAATGAGGCCAACCGGCAGCGGGTGGAGCTCTGCTTGACCGATAAGACAGCGGCAAGCTCCGACAACTGCACCGCCAACACCTGGCTGAATGTGACAGCTTCTGAGGCACCGAACAGCAACTTCTACGGGCTCGGAGCCAGCGCCACGGACAGCCAGGTCTTCCTCGGCGCAAACAACCTTTCAAACACTCCAGCTACAAATTTAATAATACTTGGCAACGCGACCAAAGCAAATACCCAATTGTTCAGAGACGTCAACCTCGACAGCTTTTCAGGGCCGCGACTGCAGACGCCATTCCTGGAGTTTGCCGTGCAAAAATCAGCTGCCTTTGATACTAACGATCTGCTAATTATAGAGGCATCGCCTGATAACGGAACCACCTTCTATCCGCTGACCTCCGCATCCATCCCGGGAAGCGCCATCACAACAAACGCAGCTGGCACAACATTCCGCCTAGGGCTTCCATTTTCCGGTTCCAACGTTCGCATCCGGTTTCGCGATGGAAACGGATGGGCCACCGGTGAAAACATCACAATTACCGACCTCGAGATCAGTTCCGTCAATCCCCCGGCGGCAAGCACGCAATCCCTCTATCCGATCTTCCGCGGCCCCTGGTGTCAGTTCAGCAGCAGCTCCCCCGTCACGGCCGAGCCGGGCTTCCATTGCATCGGTCCCACCGTCAACCAATTCGACGGCGGTCGCGTGTTCATCGACACCACCGGCGGCCCCTTGAGTTTTGTTTATAACGAACCCACCGAAACCGACCGGCGATTCGGCATTGCCAATACGGCAAATCCGGAACGCTTCATCTTCCTTTCGCAGTCACCCGCCCAATTCACCCACGTCTTTTGCCCCTCCATCGTATCCGAATGCGCCAACGTCATCGATGATCAAACCTACAATTTCTCCGCCGTTGGCGAGCCTGATCGACTCAACTTCTTCGGTCGCAACACTGGATCAGCCGGCCAGGAACAGAACGTTTCAATTACAACGCCGTTTGGACAAACCGCCAAGGTAGGTGGCGTGTGGTTCTATCTACCCCAGGGGTTCGTGGAACTCACCATCAATGACTCTGGAGCAGCCGGCAGCGTTCCAGCAGGCTTCTACACCAACAACGAAGACAACTGGAGCTTCTACGGCCGAATCTGGGTGAAGAACTTCAAGCCCTTCGGCGCATTCCACCTGAGACTGCCCGATTCCAGGGTGGCTGGGGCTGGCGCCCTGGGGGTTGCCAACCCCGCCCAGTTCACCTCCCAGAGCGGTGTCGACTGGGTCGCCCGTGCCACCACCAGTGCCCGACTTTGGTGACCTTCCCACAGCGCGTGCAGCGGCGCCTCCGGGAGCTGCATCCCCAGGAACGGGGTGGCTTTCTGGTTGAGGCGTTGGTGGTGAGCGTGATCGTGACCGTTGCCCTGCTCGGCACACTCAGCGTGTTCAATATTTCCTCCCAGCTGCGCAATCGGGCAGGTGAACGCAGCCAACTCAACGACGCCATCGACGCCGATCTGGCAGCCATTGAGGATCGGGCTGCAGACCTCACCTGTTGCACCGGAGTGTGCAGGCTGGGCTTGGCCGGCGTGACCACAGACAACACGGCCCCCTTCACCCAGCCGTGCAACACCGCCAATCGACGCGACGATCGCTATTTCTACCCTCAACTTGATTCGGATACTCTGACTGCCGGCAGTGAGGCGGAAACCGTGGATGCCCTCTGCCGGGAACCCGTGCGCGGAATCATCAGCGATGCCGTGTTGATCGAGTTCAACACCATCCCGGTCAATGGCGCCCTCACGACAGGCGGTGGCGCCCGGGCTCCGATCGTGCGCCTCAACAGCGTTCAGAACCAGCTGGGCAATCAGAACATCCTTCAGGTCACTTACACCGACACCAACAGCGGGAACGCGGTCGTGCGCGTCGCGCGCGTGGTGCCCCCCATGGCCCGCTTCTGCCCATGACGCGTCCTCGACCTCCCAGCAGCGGCTTCAGCCTTCCGGAAATGTTGATCACGGTGGTGATCCTCGGCGTGATCGCTGCCATTGGAACCGACTCCCTGGTGAACCTCGCCCGGCGCGAGCGCGCCAACTCTGTGACCACCGAACTGACGGGTTGGCTCGATCAGGTGAGTCGCGATGCCAGCCGCTTCAATGCCCAGGCCGGTGGCGCCCTCTGCACCGTGACCATCAGCACCGGCACCGTAGCCGTCGGAGCCCAGCTGGCCAGGATCGAACCCGCTGCCTGCGCCTCCCAAAACATCCTCACGCTGTCGGACCTCTACGCCAACAACGCCAGCGCCACTATCACCGGCACCCCATCCCAGTTTGTGTTCACCCCACGCGGCACCCTCTCCACCACCACCAACGCCGCTCTTCCCAACGGCCAGGTGCTGATCAACATCAACGTGAACAATGAGCGTCCCCTCCGGTGCATACGCCTAGTGGGCCTGATCGGGGTGCTGGAGGTGGGGCGCAACAACGCGGCCGCAACGGGTGCCTGCACCGAGTGGGGTCGGGTGTAACGCAATGACCAATCCCGTCTCCAGCCCGAAGCTCCCCAGGCCCCAGGCCCCATCCCAGCACGGGTTCACCCTCGTGGAACTGCTGGTGGCCCTGGCGATCAGCGCCCTGTTCGTGCCCCTGATCTGGAGCAGCATTCAGGGAGCCATTCGATTTTTCGAAGCCAACCTCTGGCAGGTGCAGCTTGAGCGTGATCTCAACCGTGTTTCAACCCTTCTCGATGCGGAGGCGGTGGATGCCTGTGTGTTCGGCACCACCGCCGCGCCAGCCGCCTGCGCCGCAGCCGCTCCCGTGTGCGCCGCAGCAGCAAACCAACTGCGCATGCGCGTGACCCTGTTGGATGCCAACAGTGTTCCCACCGGCGCCGATGCGGTGATCCTTTACACCCGCAACACGGCGACCAACGAGCTCCTCCGCTCTGGCCCCCAGATCCTGGCAAACGGCCGGCTCGATCCCGCCAACACCGCCGCCAACGACCAGCTGGTGATGCGTGGCGTCACCGGCTTCGCCGTGACCCCCAACAACGACTGTGACACCGCCACCGTGACCATCACCGCTACCCCTGTGGCCCCCAACACCTTCACCACTACGCAGGGATTCGGCAATCCCGTGACCCGCACTATCGGCCTGCGCACCGGCTCTCGCCCTTATGTGGACTGAGTTGCATCCATGTCCAGCCCCCCCGATGAGCTGCGCCCCTATCTGATGGCCGACGGCGGGAACGTGGAAGTGGTGGAAATCGACGGCCCCATCGTGAAGGTGCGCCTGCAGGGCGCCTGCGGCGGCTGCCCCAGCAGCACGATGACGCTCAAGATGGGAGTCGCCGAAGTGGTGCAGGTGCTCTGAGCACCACGGGGCACCACTCCGTTGGCTTTTAGGCTCCCCCCAACCGCCCCGCCCCCGTGCTCGACCAGCGCCTCCTGCGCGACAGCCCTGAGCTGATCACCACCCAGCTGGCCCGCCGGGGCATGGCGCTAGACCTCGCTCCACTGCAGCAAATCGCCCGCCAGGAGCGCGATCTCGAGGAGCAGCGCAGCAATCTTCAAGCCGAGGGCAACCGCATCGGCAAGGCGGTGGGGCAGCTGATTCAAGGCGGATCTGCGCCAAACAGCCCCGAGGTGCAGGCCCTGCGCGACCAGGGCAACGCCATCAAGCAGCAGGTGGCAGCACTTGAGGAGCAGGAAAAAGCTCTGGAGCTGCAGCTGCGCGATGCCCTATCGGCCCTGCCCAACCTGCCCTCGCCCGAGGCGCCCGATGGTCGCAGCGAAGCCGACAACATCGAAATCAAGCGTTGGGGCAGCCCCCGCATCGAAGCCGGACTGCAGGAGCACTGGCAGATCGGGGAGCGGCTGGGGCTGTTTGAAACCGAGCGCTCCGTGCGCATCGCCCAGAGCCGTTTCATCACCCTGATGGGTGCTGGCGCCCGCCTGGAGCGGTCCCTGATCAGCTTCATGCTCGATCTGCACACCGCCAAGGGCTACCGGGAGGTGATGCCGCCAATCCTGGTGAATTCCGCCAGTCTCACGGGTTCGGGCCAGCTGCCCAAATTCGCCGAGGAGAGCTTCCGCTGCGCCGACGACGACCTCTGGCTCACCCCCACCGCCGAGGTGCCCCTCACCTCCCTGCACCGCGATGAGGTGCTTCCTGCCGAGCAGCTGCCGCTCAAATACGCCGCCTACACCCCCTGCTTCCGCCGCGAAGCCGGCAGCTACGGCCGCGACACCCGTGGCCTGATCCGCCTGCACCAGTTCAACAAGGTGGAGCTCTACTGGTTTTGCCATCCCGACCACTCCGCCGCTGCCCACCAGCAGATCACCGCTGACGCAGAAGCCGTGCTGGAGGCCCTCGAGCTGCCCTACCGCAAGATCGAGCTCTGCACCGGTGACATGGGCTTCTCCGCCGCCCGCACCTACGACCTCGAGGTGTGGCTGCCCGGCGCCGGCTCCTACCGCGAGATCTCCAGCTGCTCGGTGTGCAACGACTTCCAGTCCCGCCGCTCCGCCATCCGCTTCAAAGACGGCAAAAACACCCGCCTGCTCCACACCCTCAACGGCTCCGGCCTCGCCATCGGCCGCACCATGGCCGCCCTACTCGAAACCGGCCAGCAGGCTGATGGCTCCGTCAAGCTCCCCGCCGCCCTTGTGCCCTACTTCGGCGGCGACACGATCGCTGGGGGGTGAGGGGGGGAGCTGAAAGGGTTAGGTCAGGAGACAGACGCAGGCAACGAAGCAGCCAAGTCTGGGAAGGCCTTCAAAAGGGCCTGATCCTCCGTGACCAGAGGCACATCCAATTGCCGGGCTGCGGCGACGAACTCACAGTCGTAGGAACTGCAGCGGCTGATGCTCACCAACTCCAGAACATGCTCAGAACTGACGGATTCGTCGTGAGCCGACAGAATCGCTTCTGCCGCCTGCATTAACGCAACAGCATCAGACCGTTGCAAGAGATCACGTCGGAGATAGCCGGTGAGCACGTTGCGAAACTCGCTGCGCCACAGCGGCGGGGCTGCCCATTCGCGATCCTTCAACAACAGGGCCTCTGCCAGTTCCGTCTTGGGACCAGGAAGCAACAGATAGGCCAACACATTGGTGTCGACAACAATCACGGGCGGCCTTCCCGTTTGAACGCATCAATCGCATCGGGATCAAAGACGTGGGGCCCGAGACTGCCGCGCAAGAGCCGGATTTGCGCAAGCTCCTCCTCCGCAGAGGGAACAGCAACGCCAAGACCTGCCTCGAGGCAAACGATCGCCTCATTGTTGAGGCTGCGCCGGTGCTGCTTGGCGGCAGCCTCAAGCCGCGCGTGAAGGGCGGCGGGCAGGTTTTTCAAAGTCAGCGTCTTAGCCATGGCAACCAGCCATCCGGCGGCGATCCATCTATTACAGCGCCAAGCGGGCCTTTCCGGTAAGCAGATCTTGAATCGCCTCCAGGAGGTTGTATTGGCAAAGACTTGGCGATTTTGGCAATACCCCCGCTACGGGGTGATGAAGGTGGAAATTCGTTAGCGTGATGGCAACCAGCCATGTGGCCTGCCCAAAGGATCCACAACCCTCACCGACCTGCTGGCCCTACACGCAACCGAGCGTTTGGAGTTCGCCATGGGCTTGTCGCAAAGCCTTGATCACGCGGAGCAGGAACAAGCCTTGGCTGTAACCCCAGCCCTGATCACGGAGATGGAACGACGCTGGAGCTGGCATCAGCACCACCCTGAAGAGACCCTCAGCTGAGAGCTTGTGCGCCAAGAACTTGGTCTGGAGTGACGATGGATCAAACCCAACACCTGAGCACCCAACTGGAAAGGATGGAGCGTCTCGTGGATGCCGACAGCGACGCCATCCTGTTTCGCCACCCCAGCCTGCGGGGCATACCCGATCTGGTGCTGGAAGGGGATGGGTACACCCTGGAGTTCATGGGCCCCACCCTGCTCTGCGTCGACATCCGCAACCAAAGCGGTCTTGCCAAGCTGCTGGCTGAGGATGGAGATCGCGGAAGTCCTGGTTGAGTCGCTTGGTGGCTTCTCCAATCACTTCTAGACAACGAACCACCGCATCCTGGAGATAGTCGGTCTCTTCATCCCAGGGCGACGGCTTCCGCTTCCACCCGCTGGCGCAGAGATGGTTTGAGGTTGCGGCGGCGAATCAGATCCACCTTCTGTTGCAGCAGATCCTCCAGCTCCAGCTTCAGAGCGGAGTGGTCCAACAGACTGGTGCCCTGCGGGAGATCAACCAGCAGATCGACATCGCTGCCGGCGCGCGCCTGGTCACGCGCTACCGAGCCAAATACCGCCAGGTTGCTGGCTCCGTACTGGGCGAGCAGGGCCTCTAGCTGGGGAGTAAGCGCCTTGAGCTCAGCGAGTTGCATGGGGTCTGTTGAGCCTGGCGCCACTGTATCGAGTCCGCTCAGTGCGGGCTTCCCCGTCACCAACCGCCCAGTAGCAGGACGATGGACAAAGCCAACACCTGAGCACCCACCCTGCTCTGCGGCGCCATCCGCTACGGCCCAAGGGCACCGACCGGCACCACCCCCTTCGATCACCACAGCACCTGCAGATCCCAACAGCTCCCGCAGTTCGCCATTCACGATCCGGGGGCTATAAGCAGGCTCTCAGGCTCACTGATGCGGGAAAAACCGGCATCTTAATGCGGTAAATGCGGAGCTTCTAATCCGGTTTTTGCCGGCCTAGTGATGGGGCTTAAGGGCCAGCCACCCCGTTAAGCGGCAAACATCTGCTGAAGCACATCCAGCACTCGGGCCAGGGTCTCCGCCTCCAAACTCCCCAGCCGTTTGAGCAACCGCTCGCGATCCACGGTTCGCAACTGATCGGGCACCACGTGGCCCGATCGGCCCTCAAAGCGGCAGGGCACCCGAAACACGTAGTCAAAGCTGCCAGAGGTGAGTGGCGCCACGATGAAGGTGCCCAGGTGGCCATTGAGTTCATCGGGCGACACCACCACACACGGCCGAGTCTTGCGGATCTCCTGGCCGCGGGTGGGATTCAGCGCCACCAAGTACACCTCCCCACGGTGCACGGGCTCCTGGCTCACCAAGTCCACTCCCTATCATCAAAGCTGGTGGAGGTGGGCTCATCCAGCAACCCTTCAGGGGACCTGGATGCGGCCGAGTCCTCCCAACCAAGCCGCGGCAAGACAATCGGCCTGATCGAGAGAAGGCCAGGCTCAACCGTGAGTTCCACCTCCTCTTCCAGGCCCGCCTGCTGCAGCACCGGCTTGCTCAAGCGCAGCCCGCGGGAATTGCCAATCCGCACCAACTTGGCCCTCACCTCGCACACCCCAAGACGTAATCACATTGTAACCACGTTCTGAGCAAGCTTGATCTTGTAGCGATCTAGTTCGGCCAATTTCTTCTTGCACTGGTCACAGATCCCCCCCCCCCCATCAAGCCGCTTCCATTAACTGGTTCACAGCAAATGGGTTGGGTTGCACTTCTGCTACCACAGCTCGGGTTCGGCGGGGAACACACGGCTGCAGCGAGTGGACTTAGCCAAGACTTAGTTCAGCTCCAAAAAGTGCCTGGCGCCCCCTGTGCCCGTGAGCGATGCCGCCTCAGCTACTTAGGAAACAAAAACTGAATCTGAGCCCGAATCGTGACATCACCAAAAATGTCGGGCTTCACCACATTGGCGTAGGCCTGCAGCGAGGCATTGATCGGTTGCGTACCGATGCGAAACAAGCGACCCACACCGCCGCCCACCGGCAGAATCCACTGGTCACCACTAGCCGCCCGCCAGTTGGCGGTGACGATCGGCGCGGTCACCAGATACCAGCCCTGGCGCAGGTTGTAGTTAATGAAGGGCTGCAGCAAAAAGGCGCTCACCGAGCTGCGATCGCTATCGCCCGCAAAAGACCAGATGTTGTTCACCAGTGCCCCAGCCACCCAGGGGCCCTTGCTGTACACCGCCACCGCCGCCGGCCCCGCAGACCACTTGCCCCGGCCCAGGCTGCTATCGCTAGCGGTTGGCAATACCAAAGTGGGACCAAAACCAAAGGTCCAAGCGCCCCTGCCCTTGGGCACAAAGAAGAAGGTGGGGTTGAGATCGCCTATGCCATTTTGATTGCCCGTCGCCGTGGGCTGGCTAAGCACCGGCAGAATCGTGCGAGTCACCAAAGTGAGATCTGGGCTGAGCGAAAACGGCACCACTGGCTGAATATTCAGCAGGCTCTGGGTTTTGTTTTCATTGGGCCCAATGCCCGGGGTGAGGTTGTACTGAAACGGAACGCTGATCAAATTTGAGACAGGGTTCTGGGCCTCTGCCGCCAGTGCCTAGGTTTGGGCTTCTTGCTCTGCTGGTGCGGGCTCTGCTGCTGCGGGCAGTTGCAGCAGGGTCGCGCAGATCAGGGCACTCAAGAAGCGACTCATATGGGTAAAAACAACTACTGCTGAGGCGGGATCTTAAGGGTCGCGCTGACTGGACTTAGCCAAGACTTAGTTCAGCGCCAAAGCGTGCATACCGCCCCCTCCACCCAAACAAACCCGGCACAATGGACGCATTAATAGCGGGGCCTGGATGGGCGTTCTCACAGCACTGGCGATCCTGGCGGGGCTGATCGTGGTGCATGAGGCGGGGCACTTCTTTGCCGCCACCTGGCAGGGGATTCGCGTCAGCAGCTTTTCGATCGGCTTTGGGCCAGTGCTGTTCGAGCGCCAGCGCCGCGGTGTGCAATTCGCCCTGCGGGCCATTCCCCTGGGCGGCTTCGTGGCCTTTCCCGATGACGATGAAGACAGCCCCATCCCCAAAAACGACCCGGACCTGCTCAGCAACCGGCCCCTTCCCCAGCGGGCCCTGGTGATCGCCGCCGGGGTGCTGGCCAACATGCTGCTCGCCTATGCGGTGCTGCTCGGCCAGGGCCTGGTGCTTGGCATCCCAGCTGGTTTCAGCGCCAGCCCCGGCGTGCTGGTGAGTGGCGTCCAACCTGGCCTAGCCGCCGCAGCTGCCGGCCTGCAGCCGGGCGATCGCATCTTGAGCCTCAATGGCAGCGATCTTGGCGGCGGCCAAAGCGCCGTTGCCGCCTTGGTGGAGCGCATCAAGGCCGCCCCCGATCAAACCCTGCGCCTGGAAGCCGAGCGCAACGGCCAAACCCTGCCCCTCCAGCTCACCCCCGCCGACCTCGGCGGCGTTGGCCGCATCGGCGCCCAGCTGCAACCCAATGGCACCGAGGCCTTCCGCCCCGCCCGCACGCCCCTGGAGCCCTTCCGCCAGGCCAACCACGACTTCGCCGCCCTCACCACTCGCACCGTGGAAGGGTTCGTGACCCTCGCCACCCACTTCGGCGAGACCGCCGGCCAGGTGTCTGGCCCCGTAAAAATTGTGGAGATGGGGGCGTCGCTGGCCAAGCAGGGCGGCAGCAGCCTGTTCATCTTCACCGCCTTGATCTCGATCAACCTGGCGGTGCTCAATGCCCTGCCGCTGCCCCTGCTCGATGGCGGTCAGTTTGTGTTTCTGCTGCTCGAGGGCCTGCGGGGTAAGCCCCTGCCCGAGCGCTTTCAGATGGCCTTCATGCAGTCGGGCTTTGTCTTCCTGGTGGGCTTAAGCGTGGTGCTGATCGTCAAGGACACCTCCCAGCTGCCGGTCGTGCAGCAGCTGCTTGGGCGCTGAGCCTCACCACCGCAAGGTAAGCTCGAAAGCACTTAACCGATCGCAGTTCAGGCCGCATGGCGAAGAAGTCGATGATTGCGCGCGATGTCAAGCGCAAGAAGATGGTTGAGCGTTTTGCCGCCAAGCGCTCTGCCCTCAAGGCAGCCTTCGACGCCGCTGCAGATCCAATGGAGCGTCTGGAAATCCACCGCAAAATCCAGCTGCTGCCCCGCAACAGCGCCCCCAACCGCGTGCGCAACCGCTGCTGGGCCACCGGCAAGCCCCGCGGCTACTACCGCGATTTCGGCCTGTGCCGCAACCAGCTCCGCGAGCGCGCCCACAAGGGTGAGCTGCCTGGAGTGGTCAAGTCTTCCTGGTAATCAGCTAAAGATTCCAAAGGCGCCTACGGGCGCTTTTTTTATGGCCAAGCAAGCCCATAAACGCGATAAAAAGCGAAGGATGCCCCAGTAGTAACTGCCTAAATGCGAGAATGGTCCCTGACAACAACAGGACATAAGCGCACGTGCAAGGACAAACTCAGTCGATCTCCTTCGATGGTCGGGAGATCCGGCTGACCACCGGTCGGTTCGCCCCCCAGGCTGGGGGCTCGGTGATGGTTGAGTGTGGTGATACCTCGGTTTTGGTCACCGCCACCCGCTCCGGCGGTCGCCCAGGCATCGATTTTCTGCCCCTAACCTGCGATTACGAAGAGCGTCTCTACGCCGCCGGACGCATTCCTGGCAGCTTTTTCCGCCGCGAAGGCCGTCCCTCTGAGCGGGCGATCCTCACCTGCCGCCTGATCGATCGGCCGATCCGGCCCCTATTCCCCAGCTGGATGCGCGACGACATCCAGATCGTGGCCACCTGCCTCTCGCTCGATGAGCGCGTGCCACCCGATGTGCTCGCCGTCACCGGCGCCTCGATGGCAACCCTGCTGGCCGGCATCCCCTTCTATGGCCCCATGGCCACCGTGCGGGTGGGTCTGCTCGGCGACGACTTCGTGCTCAACCCCAGCTTCCGCGAAATCGAGCGCAGCGAGCTTGATCTGGTGGTAGCTGGCACGCCCCAGGGCGTGGTGATGGTGGAAGCCGGTGCCAACCAGCTGCCCGAGCAGGACGTGATCGAAGCGATCGACTTCGGCTACGAAGCGGTGTGCGAACTGATCAAGGCGCAGCAAAACCTGCTCAAGGAGCTCGGCATCGAGCAGGTGATCCCCGAACCCCAGGTCATCGACCCCACCCTGCCCAACTTCCTTGAACAGGAATGTGCCGGTGGCATCGGTGAGGTGCTCAAGCAGTTCTCCCAAACCAAAACCGAACGCGACGAGAAGCTCGACGCCATCAAGGCCGAGGTAAGCGAGAAGATCGCCGCTCTAGCCGAAGACGACCCGATCCGCTCCGCCTCCAGCGGCAAGGCCCTGGGCAACAGCTACAAGGACCTGACCAAAAAGCTGATGCGCGCCCAAATCCTCCAGGAGGGCAAGCGTGTCGATGGCCGCAACCTTGATGAAGTGCGGCCGATCAGCGCCGCCGCCGGCGTACTGCCCAAGCGGGTGCACGGCTCAGCGTTGTTCCAGCGCGGCCTCACCCAGGTGCTCTCCTGCGCCACCCTCGGCACCCCGAGCGACTCCCAGGAAATGGACGACCTCAACCCGTCCACCGAGAAGCACTACCTCCACCACTACAACTTCCCCCCCTACTCCACCGGCGAAACCAAGCCGATGCGCTCCCCCGGCCGCCGCGAAATTGGTCACGGCGCCCTGGCTGAGCGGGCGATTGTGCCCGTGCTGCCCAACAAGGAGTCCTTCCCCTACGTGCTGCGCGTGGTGTCGGAGTGCCTCAGCTCCAACGGCTCCACCTCGATGGGTTCGGTGTGCGGCAGCACCCTCGCTCTGATGGATGCGGGCGTGCCCCTCAAGGCACCAGTGAGCGGCGCCGCCATGGGCCTGATCAAGGAGGGCGAGGAGGTGCGCATCCTCACCGACATCCAAGGCATCGAAGATTTCCTTGGCGACATGGACTTCAAGGTGGCCGGCACCGAAAAGGGCATCACCGCCCTGCAGATGGACATGAAGATCACGGGTTTGAATATCAAAACCGTGGCTGAAGCCGTTAACCAGGCCCGTCCCGCCCGGCTACACATCCTCGAGAAAATGCTCGAGGCGATCGACAAGCCCCGCGACACCATGTCGCCCCACGCCCCGCGCCTGCTCAGCTTCCGGATTGATCCGGAGCTGATCGGCACCGTGATCGGCCCCGGCGGCCGCACGATCAAGGGCATCACCGAGCGCACCAACACCAAGATCGACATCGAAGATGGCGGCATCGTCACGATTGCCAGCCACGATGGCGCTGCAGCCGAGGAGGCCCAGCGCATCATTGAAGGCCTCACCCGCCGCATCAGCGAGGGAGAGGTGTTCAGCGGTGCCGTCACCCGCGTCATCCCGATCGGTGCCTTCGTTGAGATCCTGCCGGGCAAGGAGGGCATGATCCACATCTCCCAGCTCTCGGAATCCCGGGTGGAAAAGGTGGAAGATGTAGTGAACGTTGGCGATCCGGTCACCGTGCGGGTGCGCGAAATCGACAACCGCGGACGTATCAACCTCACCCTGCGCGGCGTGCCCCAAAGCGAAGCCCCTGCACCGGAGTGATTGCAAGGAAGGGCTGCTAAGTGGCCCTTTCAAAATTTGCCCCCAAGCACCTAAAGCCGGCCCTGCGGGACCGGCTTTTTATTGGATATCAACGCTATGAGTGAGCTGGCCGTAGCGCCAACTAACAACTGAAGACCGGGGAGGGACCAACAACATTTTTAGAGCTTGGCTAAGTCCTAGCTAAGTCCACCACAAAAAAGCGACCACTCCACTCCAGCCACCACCCTCAGGCCCTCAAACAACAAAACCGGGATCAATCACAGCCAGCGCCGCCGCCGCCCGCGCGCACAGCTCGGCATGGGCTGGGCCGTGGCTGGCGATTAAACAGCCGGCCTGGCGTACGTCACCGCTGTTGTAGGCCAGAGCGCGGCCATCGGCATGGCTGAAGGCGCCACCAGCGGCGCGCAACACCGCCTCAGGAGCGGCCATATCCCAATCCTTCGGGGCGCTCTTGCCCGAAAGGGAGATATAGAGATCCGTCTCACCGCGCAGGATCGTGGCCACCTTGCCGCCGACGCTGCCGATCGCCTTGGTGTCGCCCAGGGCCAGGGCCGCCAGCAGCTGCTCGAGTCGCTGGTCGCGGTGGTTGCGGCTGGCCACCAGCACCAGCTCGCCGAGAGCTCGCCGGCCACTAAGCCGCACCGGGCTGCGCTCGCCCGCTCGGCTTTCACACCAGGCCTCTCCGGCCGAGCCCGCCAACCCTGGCATCACGCCCAGCCACAGCTCCTCCAGCTCCGGCAGCAGCACCACCCCCAGCACCGGTTCGCCGCCGTGCACCAGGGCCAGATGCACCGCATATTCGCCCGTGCCCTGCAGGAAGTCCTTGGTGCCATCGAGGGGGTCGAGGATCCACAGCCACTCCGCCGCCAGGGGCTCGCCTTCAGTGAGCTGCTCCTTGGCGGTTTCCTCGCTCAGCACGGTCCACTCCGCCGCGGGGAAGGTTGCGGCCAGGCCCTCCAGCAACCACTGGTTCACGGCCAGATCCGCCGCACTCACCGGGCCCTCGCCGCCCTCATCCACGCTCAACGCCGGCGGGAAGCCATAGGGGGGCTGCTCGCCGCGGCCATAGGCCAGCAAGATGTCGGCCGCGCCCCAGCTCAGCCGCCGCAGCTCCACCAGCAAGGCTTCGAGCGCAATGCCTGAGGGCAGGGGGAGGGCAGCCGGCATCATGGGTTGGCAGGGTTCAGCATTTTGCAGGAGCCCACCCCAAGCCGTGCAAGCCCCCGAACCCGCCCCCGGCGTGCTCTACCTAGTGGGCACCCCCATCGGCAACCTGGCCGACCTCTCGCCCCGCGCCCGCCAGGTGCTCGCCGGCGTGCAACGCATCGCCTGCGAAGACACTCGCCGCAGCGGCCTGCTGCTGCATCAGCTCGGCCTGCGCCAAAAAGAGCAGGGGCCGCGGCTGGTGAGCTTCCACGCCCACAACCAAACCGCCCGCATCCCCGAACTGCTCGCGGCCCTCGCCGCCGGCGAAGCCCTGGCCGTGATCAGTGACGCCGGGCTGCCGGGCATCTCCGATCCCGGCGAGGTGCTGGTGGCGGCCGCCCGCACAGCTGGGCACAACGTGATCTGCATTCCCGGCCCCAGCGCCGTCACCACAGCCCTAGTGAGCAGTGGCCTGCCGTGCGGTCGCTTCTGCTTTGAGGGCTTCCTGCCGCCCAAGACCAACCAACGCCGTCAGCGACTGCAGGAATTGCAAACTGAGCAGCGCACCATGGTGCTGTTTGAAGCCCCGCACCGCCTGCTAGATCTGCTCGACGATCTACTGGCGGTGCTGGGTGATCGGCCCCTGCGCGTCGCCCGCGAACTCACCAAAAAGCACGAAGAGCAGGTGGGTCCCAGCGTGAGCGCAGCCATCGAGCACTTCCGCCGCACGCCACCCCAGGGGGAATGCACCCTGGTGTTGGCAGGCGCCCTGCCGCCAGAGCCCCTGGCCTGGGATAGCGCTGCCCTCAGCGCCGAGCTGCAGGAGCTGCAGCGGGCCGGCCACAGCAGCAACGCCGCCGCCAAGCTGCTGGCCGAGCGCACCGGCCACAGCAAGCGGGAGCTCTACGCCCTGCTGCACCAGGAGCCCTGACCGGGCAGACTGCCGCCACAGCGATTACCTGGTCAACTGATGGTCGTGCGCCTACGCCTGCTTGCATCCAGCCTGCTGGGCGGTGGCTTGCTGCTAGCGATCCTCTGCCTGGGTGCTCAAAACCTCGACCAGCGCCCCAGCCTCAACCTGGGCTTTGCCCGCAGCACCCCCCTGCCAGCCGGTTTTCTGGTGGGCATCGCTCTAGTGATTGGCGTGCTCAGTGGCGGCTGCAGCGCCGCCCTGCTCGCCCCCCGCAACGAGCAACTGCCTGGCGATTAATTCCCGGCGATTAACTGCCGGGCAAGGAGTACAGGCTGCCCTCCATCACCACCCGGCTGATGCCCTGGGCAATCAGGTAAGGCGCCGTGCGCTCCAGGATGCGGGTGTCTGGCACCTTGATCACTCGCTGGGTGCGGCCGCAGTGGCGTTTGGCCTGGCGGGGATTAGCAAACACCATCAGGGCCTGGCGCTCCTCTTCGCCAGCGGGTAGCTGGCCAAGTTCAGGGAAGTCCTTGAGCGGCTTGGCCTGGAGCTCCACTGTTTTATCCACCAGCATGTAGACGCTGGCTGGAAGGGGCGCATCGGCCAGGGGCTGGCATTGGGCCGGCTCACCAACGTGATCCACCAGCAGTAGCGGCACGGCCACAAACTGGTCAGCTAGGTCGTCGTCAGCGAAGTCGAGATCATTGGCGTCATCGCCAAAATCATCGGCGTCATCGATTGCCAGCACCGCATGGTCGTCGTCATCGCCGGCCGGCTCTGGCAGCTCAGGCTCCAGGGGGTCAGGGTCTGTAGGTTCAGGCTCTGATGCAACTAGTTCTGGAACAACTAGTTCTGGAACGGCTTGTTCTGGAGAATCCTGTTCTGGAGAAAGCTTGAGCGGCCGGTTGCGTTGCTGCTTGAGCTGCTCGTATTCAGCTGGCTCCAGCCCAGCCTTAACAACGCGGCTCACGGTGTTGGTGCTGCAGCCATAGGCCTCAGCCAGCTCGGCGCTGCCTTCACCAGCGCGGTAGCGAGCCACGATCTCGATCTTCTGGCTGTCAGTGAGCCGGGTGGCAGCCATGGGACGGGTGTTGCGCAGCAGGCCAGTGTAGGCCGAAAGAGCCAGCTGGTTCAGGGGGTTGGTGGTTTGACGTTCGGGCAGGTGGCACCGTTGAACTTCGAGGCGATGCGCGCTGAGCCCTTTTGATAGATCGTTTGGGCTTTTTGGGTATCACCCGCAGCCTGGGCGGCACTGAGCTTGCCGGCAAATTTGCCGCAGGCCTCGTCCAAGCTCACCGCCTGGGCGCCCAAGGGCGCCGCAAGGGCTAGCAGGCCAGCAACAGAGAGCAGCAAGAAGAAACGCATTTCAAAAAAGATCACTGCAGCCACTTTGGCGCCAGGGCCGCAGTTGTGAGGCACCCACCTGCTGAGCGATCATGGCAACGGCTGCTCCCTTAGCTCAGCCGGATAGAGCAGCTGCCTTCTAAGCAGCCGGTCGTTGGTTCGAATCCAACAGGGGGCGTTAAAGAAAACCAAGCGGTGAAATCAAGCAAACGACCTGGGAACGGCTCTACAAGCCGCGCATGGCGCTGGTCCTCAAGACAGCGAAAGGGCCACCGGCTGCCCGCGATGGAACCCAACTGCTGGAAGCGCAGGCTGATCTTTGGAGCCAGCGCCCTGGCTGCCGCACCAGAAGACTGCAAATCCAGTAAACCGCCGCACTGCTGCGCTGGGCGGTCAGCCAGAAGCGCTTCCAGCCCAATGGGCTCCGCCGCCTGACCTCTCCACGATCATCAGTCGGTCACGGGAAAGCCGAGCGGTCACGACGCCGATTGCCGTGCCAGACATCCTGGCGATGGTTCAGGCCATCCCCGACCCCCGCTGGCGGTTTGCCTTCCAACTACTCAGCGCCTTCGGCCTGCGCCCATAAGAGCGGCAGCATCTGCAGCTTCGTCAGCAGTACGAAGCACAGGGAGAAAAGCTGGTGCTCTACTCCTGCCGGCACAGCTACGCCCACCGGGCCCACGTGATCTGTGATCTGCCACCCAAGGTGGTGGCCCTTGAGACGTTCAGCACATATGCGGCCTGCTGGGTACTGAGCTCGATGGAGGGCAGAGATGTCATCGGCAACCTGTGGAATGGCGTCTCAATTCAGTGCAGGAAGCAGGCCGAGGGCTCTTGATGCTTGTTGCATCCGAATATCGAAGCTGGCCAGCTGGGTGCAACGGCTGTGCAGCGCCACCGCCAGATGCAAGGCATCACCGGCCCGCAGACCCAGTGCAGAATCCTGCAGCAGATCGGCTGCCTGGCGAAAGCGGTCACGATCCACAGGGCGTAGTTCAACACCGCCCTGGAGCAGGCGCTCGAACTGCTGACCAGCGGCCTGCCGGTCCGCATGACTGAGGCCGTGGTGGCGCTGCTTGAGGCTTAGGGCGCTGTGGGTCTCCGTAATTAGCCAGTCGCTGCTGAACAGGGGTTCGGAGCACTGTTCAAACCAGTTGAGCGCTTGCGGACTGCGTTCTTCCGGGGTCAGCAGCGCCACCACAACGCTGGTGTCGAGGTAGATCATCGAGCGATCAGCATTACCAGCGTTCCCCGGCGCGGCATTCCTCCATCACCGAAGGGGTTAGAGGCAGGGTGGCCTGAAGCTGGCGCAGATCAGCGACAAGAGCCGAGCGATCAAGCTTGTGCAGGGGTTCGAGGCTAAGTCGGCCGTCAGAGCCAACAACAATCTCGATCTGATCACCTTCCCGTAGTCCTGCCTGACGCAGGCAATCAGCAGGCAGCCGAACGGCCAGGCTGTTGCCCCAGCGCCGGATCGCTTGCTGAAAGTGCCTGCCCGTATCAGCGGGCTGACTCTCGGATTTGGATTGCGACACGGAACCAGGCCGACCTTTTATCAGCACGGTAGAGACACGACTCTACGTCCGCCCGACTGGCAGCGGTCACCTCTAAAAGTACCGCCGGCTCCAGCCCATTATCGTGGCCTCCACGTTTTCCAGGTGCCACTGCAGCGGCCCCCTGCCATGGGTGCAGCCCCAACGCCTGTAGTGCTTGCCCGGGGTGAGCACCCCCCGCAGCCGCAGCTGGCGCAGGGTTTCGCGGCTCATCCCCAGACCGCCATGGAGGAGCAGATGCACCAGCCGGCTTCTGCTCGAACCTTGATTTGGTCCGCGCCCAATTAAAGGGAGCTCCCTTTCCCTTAAATAAAAGGCCCTGGCCCGTCAGCGCTCCACCAGAGACCAGAAGCTCCAGCGGCCGCCAAAGACTTCCCGAACGCGACCCACGAAGCTCTCGTGGCGCTCCACGCCCTGCCAGTCGTCGATGCGCGCGGCCAGCAGCTCACAGCTGCCCAGGTGCTCGGCGGCGTGCCGGTAGCGCTTGGTGCGGCCCGTCGACAGGGCAAAAACCAACATCGACCGCAGCAGCAGCGTGGCGGCGAGCGGCTGCTCAGCGCTGAGCCGCTCAGCCGCTGGGGCAAGGATTTCGTAGGCCTCACCATCCCAGTCGGGCCCATGGGCGAGCACTAGGCGCCCAGCCCGCGCCACTGCGGGCCAGCGCACGAAGAAATCGAGGGCCAGCAGACGCATGGGATGGTCCTCTGCCACCGCAAAAGCCCGCTCCTCCGCCTCTACGTCCTCGAAGGCAGCAAGCCGTTTGAGGTGTTGGCGCAAATGGCTAGCCGAGAGGGTTTTGGCAAAACAAGCCCAGCGCAACTGCTGGGCCTCGTCGTTGCGGCCCAGGGCCTCGAGCACGGCGATGCGGGTGTCGTCCCACTCGGGGGAATGCCAGGCAGCCGCAGCCCTGGCCGCGCCATCCAGCACAGCCAGGGCTTGCTGGCTGCGGCCCGCCTGCAGCAAATGGGCTGCCACATCGGCAGCGGTGGGGGGCCAGGCCAATTGCTTGGCATCAAACTGGGCCACATAGCCATCCACATCACCCAGGCATGCAGCGATCTGCAGCAGGGCAGGGTGACCATCGCAGGCACCCCGCTCGCGGCAGCCTTGCTCGAGAAATCGCAGGCCCGAATCGCCAAGGGCATCGGCCACCGCCGGGACCAAGTCGTCAAATTGGCCGTAGCCGTTTTCAAACACCAGCTCCAGCAGCTGCTCAGCCAGCGCTTCGGCGGGCACGGCGGCCGCGCTGGCCAGCGGCCCGAGGTCAACCACGGCCCTCTGGAACAGGCCAATCACGGTGCCCGTGCTGTCGGAGCAGCGATCGAGCACACCATCTGCCAGCTCGAGAAAACGCAGCAGCAACTCCAGAGCCAGCGGCGGATCCACTGCCGCCACCGCTCCAGCAATCGCCTGGTGCTGGGCCTCCAGCTCGAGCACCAAGGCTTTGCGCTTGCGCGAATCAACAAAGGTGGTGGCACGGGCCAAGGCTGCCAAGCGCTTGCGCACCTCCTGGGCCGCTCCGGCGGCACCCTCAGCCGCAGCTAGCGCCAGCCGCAAGCGGCGCTGCATCACCGCACTGCCAGCACTCACCTCAATCAGCAATTCGGCGAGGACGGCCGCGCCTAGGCCTTCGAGGTTTTTGGCATTAAGGGTGCGCTTGGCAGCCATTGCTCTTTAAAGGGCTGGTCGCTTGGGGCAGCACTTGGGTGCTCGACCCCGTCTAACACCACCAGCTCTGGAGCGGCGCCGGCAAGGCTCTGCAAACGCGAACGCAGTTCCGCCAGCAACTGCAGCGTTTGGGGCGCACGCTCGTATTGCCGTGGCACGAGGAGGGCATCGCCAACCTCAACAGGCAGCTTTAGGGGCAGCACCCTGCAGCAATCGCCACTAAGAAGTAGGGAGAGGGGAGTTGCGAAACCAACAAGGAGATCTTCCCTATTTATCTGCCCAAGCCAGGAAGGATCCCGAATCCGTTTGGGGGTGCCGGCGTCCCACAAACCACAGGCTTCCAGAACAGCCTGAAATTTAGGAAAGGCGCCATTAGGCAGCGGCATACAGGGATAGGCAGCCACATCAGCAAATGTCACCTGCTCACCAAGCTCCAGCAACGGGTGAGCTTGATCGACCACCAGCCAAATCGGCATTCGGCTCAAGCCAATGCAGGCAATGGTGGGGTCAGTGGCAGCCGGCACATCGGGATAGGAAGCGACCCAGGCGTCGATCACCCCTTCTCTCAGCAGCTGCAGCGGCCTTTCGTATTCATGAAAGTGAAAACATCCAGCAATCCAACCTGCTGGAGCCGGCTCACAGAGCAACGGGCCAGACCAGTGCTGCGCCTCCAGACGCAAAGGCCTGCCATGGCTCCACCGCACCGCTTGGTGAACGCGGCGCTCAAGATTTAGCAGGGTCGTATCACCCTTGAAGTTCCACTCGGAACCGCCCCTAGCCAGGGAGAGTCCAAACACCTCAGCGCACCTGCGACTCAACCGACTCACGCTGGACTGACCGATCCCAAGCTTGGCTTCAACCTGATGGCCCGTGCGCAGCCAAATCAGACCGTCTAAAGCGGTTAGCCAATCAAGCTCGACCACCTCCCACCTCCTCAACCCCAAACAAACTGGAATAATTCTGACGCAAAAAAGCAAAAACGCCAGGCCGAGCGTAACGAACCAAGCAAAATCTTTCAGTTTCTGCATAATTAATCATTTGCGGCCTGCTTGTGCAGCTGGATATCGCCGTAGCGCTCAGCCAAACCAGCGAGACGGGAAAGCAGCAAAGCCTGCAAGGCAAGCAAACGGGGATGATCAATAAAATCTCGGCGGCATACAAGAACCTCCCCAGAAGCAAATGGCAACTCCAAGGGAAGCTTGACTAGATCACCCCCAGAAACTTCCATGCTGAGTGAAGTGGCATAGCCAATAGTGAGCTCCGCCTCCGTTTTGCCCTCCCAATTTTCGCGCTTATAGCGAAACATTCGCACGTGATCATTCCAGAAGCCGAGCTTCTTTAGGCAAGCCTCAACTTGGGGATAGGAGCCTGGTGGCAGCGCAAGGGTTGGATATTGGGCAATATCAGCAAAGGACAGCTGAGCTTGATTAATCAAAGGATGACCCGGCCTAACAACAAAAAATACCGGCATCTTCGATAGCTCAATCGAAGTCAACTCCGGGTCGCCGGCAGGTGGGCCATCAGGCAAGCCAGTGAGGCAGACATCAACAATCCGCTCCCTAACTAGCTGAAAATTACGCGGCACTCCAACAATATTGGCAAGGCCAAGAATCCAACTATCTGGCACAGGAGTGCACAACAAGGGGCCTGACCAATAGGGGGCCTCCAGGCGCAGGGGCCTACGCCCCTGCCACCTCGCAACTTGATGAACGCCGCGCTCCAGCGCCAAGATCGTCGAATCGCCAACGGTGTTCCACTCGCCCTCGCTGCGTTGGAAGTCAAGACCAAAAAGATCGAGACATTTTCGCGATTGCCTGCTGACGGTGGCCTGACTTAGGCCGAAGCGCTTAGAGACCTCTTCACACGTGCGCAGCCACTGCAGGGCGTCGAGCGCCGTAAGCGCATCAAGATCAACCAATTCCGCAAAAACTGACGGTCGACCTTAAGCCAGGCCTGAGCTATGACAGGCTTTATCGACTCTTAAGCCCAACTTCAGTACGTCATGGGGGGTGAAGGTCGCTTTCAAAAACTGAACACGAACGACCGGCGCAGCGGAGGCGAACGGCGCGATAGCGACCAACAACGCGGCGTTCAAGATTGGCTCAAAGATGAACAGCGAGAAGATCGCCGCAGTGGCCTCGATCGGCGCAGCGGCCTCAGCCGTAGGGGCTCGGCCGACAACCGGCAAGACGAACGCAAAGTCATTCCCTTCGCCATTGCCCCCCGCGGCTCCCTGCGCACTGCCGATGGGAGTCAGTGGGTCATCACCCTGTGGGACCTGAGCCGCACAGGGCTTTGCGTGATCGCAAACGGCCAGGTGGATCTGCCGGTGGCCACCAGCTGCGAACTCACCCTTACCGAGGTGGTGGGCGCGGGCATGGTCAGCTTCCAGGCCCAGTTGATGTGGTTTTCAGGCGATGCCTTTCAGACCTATTTAGGCATGAAATTTGAATTGCCACCTGAGCTGCCACCAGGCACCTTTTTGGAGCGCTATCTCAAGGCCAACTTCGACGTCTGATGCCCAATAGCGAAATTCCCAGTGGCGAACAGGCGCTGGCCCTTGAGCAGATCAGCCGTCGCCAGGGCTCCGGAATTACGGCAGAGCAGCTGTTGGGCCGCTGGCGGCTCCAGCTGCTCTGGAGCAAGGGCAGGGCCCAACCCAACCCCGCCACGGCAGCCCTGCTGCGGGGCCTGCAGGCAAGTTTGAGCATCGCCACTCGAGACGTCAATCCAGACGACCCTTCTCTGGAAACGAGTGAGCTAACGGTGCTGAACAGCGTTCAGCTCGGGGCGTTGCAGCTGCGCTTCAGCGGCAGCGGCAATCTGCAGGGCCGCAGGCCTTTGTTGGAGTTTTGGTTTGACCAACTGGAATTGCGGCTCGGTCGCCAAAGCCTCTGGAGTCAAGCGATCAGCCGCCAGCCACAGCCACGCCGGCGCCCATTTTTCGCTCTGATCGCTCGCTCAGGCGCCACCGAGAACAGTTGGCTGCTGGCCAGGGGGCGGGGCGGCGGCTTAGCCCTGTGGGTTCTCGATCCCGAGCTGGAAAAAGCAAGCGACGCCTAGTGGACGGCGCTCAACTCCCGCTGCAGCAAGGCGAATAAATAATCGGGCTCGCGGTATTGAGTTGGCAGGCAGTTGTGCAGAATCTCCAGCCGCTGCCAGCAAACCGTGCGGCGCACCTTGGCGATCGTCTTGCCCTCGCGAATCAACAGGCGCATTGCCTTGCAATAAAGCGGATAGTTCGCTTCCAACTCACCAATGGTGAGACCTGGCGTGGAGATAGAGGTGGTCATGGCACTCCGGCTGGGCGGCCGCACTGAACCCAATGGGGCCTGGCATGAGTGTGCGCTGCTGGGCAGGTTTACCGAGCCCCCCATACGGGGACAATATGTAAGGCGCTCAGAGCTGCACCATGCCGCAGCGCATGCCCTTGAGCACAGCCTGCAACCTGTTATTGACGTCGAGAGTCTTCAGCAGGCGCTTGGTGTAAGTCTTGGCTGTTTCCTCGCTCACCACCAAGCGCTCGGCAATCTCCCGATCGGTGAGGCCGCTGGCCAGCAGATCCAGCACTTCGTATTCCCGCTTAGTGAGCCTTGGGCAGCTCAGGTAGGGCAGGGTGCCGGAACGCAGTGAAGGGCTGCGGTAAAAGTGCTGCCCCATCACCGCCAGCACCGCTGCCTGCAGGGGCCGCTGATCGCCGATGAAATCGGCTTCCGCCACTACGGCCTCCAGCCAGGAAGCCTCAACGTATTGGGCCGGGATCACATCCCCCAGGGCCAGCACCACCACCCGCAAGCCCTGATGGGCACTGCGAGCCTTGCGGGCCAGCTCGAAGCCATTGCCGTCCTCCAGGTAGTCGGTGCAGATCAACAGCTCGTAGGGCTCCCGCCCCAGATAGGCCAGGCAGGTGGGCTCATCGGTGACGGCACAGCCGATGCGGGTGCGGTCTTGAAAGCTCTCGCACACTGATCGCAACAGAAAGCGACCCTTCATGGCGATCGCGACCTTGCCGCTGACCGCCACTGACAGCAGCACCTGGTCGAGGGTGGTGCCCTCCAGGCTGCTCAGAAAAGGGGTGAGATCCATCGACCCACAACTCTTGGCAGGGGCGTTGGATCACCCTAAGACAGCTGACAGGTTCAGCAGATGCGGGGCAGCAGCTCGCCGCTGAGGGGCAGCAGCAGGCGCTCGGTGCCAAAAGCGGTGGTGAGCAGCACCCGCGCTCCCTTGCTGGCCGGCCGCACGCTGCCGATCCAGGCTCCACCGCTGGCCGCCAGCAGGGCCTGGGCCTGATCGCGGGCCGATGGCGGCACCACCACCACAAAGCGACCCTCATTGGCCAGATGCAAGGGCTCAAAGCCCAGCAGCTCACAGGTGCGCGCCACGGGCTCCAGCACCGGCAGGCGCGCCTCCTCAATCGCCAGCTCCACCGCGGCCGCCTCCGCTAGCTCCTGCAGGGCACTGGCCAGGCCGCCGCGGGTGAGGTCGCGGAGGCAGTGAATCCGAACCCCGGCCTCCAGCAGGGCCCGCACCTGGGGCCAGAGCGGCGCGCAGTCGCTGAGCACGGGCGGCACCAGGGCCAGGCCATGGCGGGCGGCCAGGATTGCCACGCCATGGCGGCCCAGGTCGCCGCTCAGCAGCAGCTGGTCGCCCGGGCGAATCGCCGTGGGGTGGATCGGCGCCGGCGCCTCCACCACGCCGATGCCACTGGTGGTGATGAATATGCCGTCGGCCTTGCCCCGCTCCACCACCTTGGTGTCGCCGGTAACGATCGTGAGCTCGCAGGCCCGGGCCGCCGCCGCCATCGAGGCCACCAGGCGCCGCAGTAGCTCCAGCGGCAAGCCCTCCTCCAGCAGCAGCGCCACGCTGAGGTGCAGGGGCCTGGCCCCTGCCATCGCCAGATCATTGGCGGTGCCGATCACCGCCAGGCTGCCGATATCGCCTCCGGGAAATTCCAGCGGCTGCACCACATAGCCGTCGGTGCTGAAAGCGAGCGGGCCCGGGGGCAATTCGAGCCGGGCCGCATCGTGCAGCACCTGGGCCGGATCGGCGTAGAGGGCCCGCAGCTCCTGGTTGATCAGCTGCTGCATCAGGGTGCCGCCACCGCCATGGGCCAGCTGGATGCGTTCACCCATGGCGATCCCTCATGGGGCCTGGCGCCGGTAGCGGTAGTAGGCGGCGCAGGCCCCTTCGCTCGACACCATCGGTGCCCCCAGCGGCCGCTCCGGGGTGCAGACCGAGCCAAAGGCCGGGCAGTCGGGGGGGATGGCCCGACCCTGCAGGATCGGGCCGCTGATGCAGGGGCTGGCTAGGGGCTCAGGCGGCGGGGCAGCCGCCGCTAAGGGCAGACCAAACCGCAGCAGCGCATCGAAGTCGCGGTAGGCCGCAGCCAGCTCATAGCCGCCGCCGGCGATGGGGCCCAAACCCCGCCAGGGTTGGTCCACCACCTCAAACACCTCCTTCAGCAAGGCCTGGGCCGAGCCGTTGCCCTGCTGGCGCACCACCCGGTCGTAGGCATTGGCAAGCGCCGGGGTGCCCGCCTCCAGCAACTGCACCAGTCGCAGCAGCCCGGCCATCACATCGGCAGGCTCAAAGCCCGTGACCACCACCGGCACCCGGTGGCGCTGCACCAGCTGCCCGAGCTCGGCGGTGCCCATCACCGCCCCCACATGGCCCGCCGCCAAAAATCCCTGCACCTGGTTGCCGGGCTCCTGCAGCAACGCCGCCATCGCCGGCGCCACCCGCACATGGGCCAGCAGCACCGTGAGGTTGCTGAGCCCCAGGGCCCGGGCCTGGCGCAGCAGCAGGGCGGTGGCCGGTGCCGTGGTTTCAAAGCCCACCGCCAAAAACACCACCTGGCGCTCAGGGCACGCCTGGGCCAGGGCAATGGCCTGCAGGGGCGAGGTGAGCAGGCGCACGTCGCCACCGGCAGCCCGCGCGCCGAGCAGATCGGCGCCGGCGGCACTGCCTGGCACCCGCAGCATGTCGCCGTAGGAGCAGAGGATCACCTCGGGGCACGCCGCCAGCGCCAGGGCCCCATCGAGGCGCTCAGCCGGAGTCACGCACACCGGGCAGCCGGGCCCGTGAATCAACCGCAGCCCCGGCGGCAGCAGCTGGTCAAGCCCCCAACGCAGGATGGCGTGGGTCTGACCGCCGCACACCTCCATCAGGGTCCAGGGGCGGCTGGCAGTGGCAGCAAGCTGGGCCGCCAGCTCAGCTACCCGGCCATTGATTTGGCTTTGCAGGGCGGCACTCACCAGGGGCCCGGCGCCTGGCGGGCATCGGCGGGACGGTAGCCCTGGATGGCGCGCATGTATTGGGCCCGCTCGTATTCGGCCGGATTGGGGCAGCGCTGCTGGCTCATGCAGCCGATCAGCTCCGCCACCGATGCCACCTCGTGCTCCATCAGCCAGGTGGCCAGCTCCTCCTCCAGGCCCGCCAGGCGCTCGGGGCCGTGGCGCAGCAGCGCCCCCACCACCTGGGTCACCGCAGCCCCCGCCATCAACAGCCGCACCACATCGGTGCCCCGGTGCACGCCACCACTGGCGGCCAGATCCAGGGGCTGGCGGCCGTGCAGCAGGGCAATCCAGCGCAGCGGCAGGCGCAGGTCGTGGGGGGTGGAGAGCAGCAGGTTGGGCCGCACCTCCATGGTCTCGATGTCGATGTCGGGCTGGTAGAAGCGGTTGAACAGCACCAGCCCATCAGCGCCTGCTGCCGCCAAGCGCCGGGCCATGGCGCTGAGGTTGGTGAAAAAGGGGCTCAGCTTCACCGCCAGGGGCAGGCGCACCTCGGCGCGCACCTGACGCACGATCTCCTCCACGCCCGCCTCGATGGCGGCGCTGGAGAGCTCGGGGTCGGTGGGAATGGCGTAGATGTTGAGCTCCAGCGCCGCCGCGCCAGCCGCCTCGATCCGCCGGGCCGACTCCACCCAGCGGCCAGGGCTGGTGCCGTTGAGGCTGGCGATCACCGGCACCGCCAGATGCTTGCGGGCCTGCTCGAGATGGCGCAGGTAGAGGTCTTCCCCGCCATGGAAGATCGATGGCTCCGGCACGTAGGTGAGAGCCTCGCCATAGCTATCGGCTCCGGCCATGGCATGGCGGTGCAGGTCGAGCTGCTCCTGCTCGATCTGCTCCTCAAACAGGGAATGCAGCACAATCGCCGCTGCCCCAGCCCGCTCCAGGGCCTGCAACTGAGCCAGCTCCTCGCTGAGGGGCGCGGCAGCGCCCACCACCAGGGGGCTGCGCAGGGCCAGGCCGAGATAGGTGGTGGAGAGGTCGGGGATCATGGCTTGGGGGCTGGCTGAGCCAGAGCCCGATAGGTGGCCCAACGGCACTCCAGCTCGCGCTGGGCCTGGCGCACCAGGGCCTGGGCCCGCTCCGGCTGGCTGT
The DNA here is from genome assembly GCF_963920485.1 of Cyanobium usitatum str. Tous. Lineage (NCBI taxonomy): Bacteria > Bacillati > Cyanobacteriota > Cyanophyceae > Synechococcales > Prochlorococcaceae > Cyanobium > Cyanobium usitatum. Next base: position 1,840,208 of record NZ_OY986431.1, read on the forward strand.
AGCGCAGCATGCGGAATCGGTTTTCCTGCTCCATCGCCTCCTTGAGCGAGCGCTTTGGCGCCGGGCTGTCGAGTTGCAAGGGCGTCTCGCCGCGCTCGGCCCGACGCGGGTCGTAGCGGTAGAGCAGCCAGCGGCCCGAATCCACCGCCAGCTTCTGGTGCGCCATGCCCTGGGCCATGTCGATGCCGTGGGCGATGCAGTGGGAGTAGGCAATGATCAGCGAGGGCCCCGGGTAACTCTCGGCCTCCAGAAAAACGCGGATGGTGTGCTCGTCGCGGGCCCCCATCGCCACACTCGCGACATAGACGGTTCCGTAGGTCATCGCCATCAGGCCCAGATCTTTTTTGGGGGCCGCCTTGCCGGCGGCGGCAAACTTGGCCACCGCCCCCCGGGGGGTGCTTTTGGAGGCCTGGCCGCCGGTGTTGGAATACACCTCGGTGTCGAGCACCAGGGCGTTGACGTCGCGGCCACTGGCCAGCACGTGGTCGAGGCCGCCAAAGCCGATGTCGTAGGCCCAGCCATCGCCCCCCACCAGCCACACGCTGGTTTTCACCAGGGCATCGGCCAGCTCCAGCAGCTGGCGGGCCTCGGGCTGCTCCATAACGGCCAAACGCGCCTTGAGCTCGGCCACCCGCTGGCGCTGCTCAACGATGCCGGCCTCATCGCCCTGGTCGGCGTTGCGGATCGCCGCGGCCAGGGAGGGCGGGAGTTGTTCTGGCTGCAGCTGGCCCGCCAACCGCTCCAACAGATCAAGGGCCATCTGGCGCTGCTGGTCGCGCGCCACCCGCATCCCATAGCCGAATTCGGCGTTGTCTTCAAACAGGGAATTGCTCCAGGCCGGGCCCCGCCCCTCGGCGTTGGCGCTCCAGGGCGTGGTGGGCAGGTTGCCGCCGTAGATCGAACTGCAACCGGTGGCATTGGCAATCAACATCCGATCGCCAAACAGCTGGGAGGCGAGCTTGAGGTAGGGCGTTTCGCCGCAGCCGCCGCAGGCGCCGGAAAACTCAAACAAGGGCTGCTGCAGCTGCTGCTGGCCGATCTTGTGCAGGTTGAGCTCGGCGCGGGGCACCTCGGGCAGCTGCAGGAAGAAGTCCCAGTTGCCGCGGGCCTGCTCTCGCAAAGGCCGCTGCGGCGCCATGTTGATCGCCTTGCGCTTGGGCTCGCTGCGGTCGCGGGCGGGGCACACCTCCACGCAGAGGGCGCAGCCGGTGCAGTCTTCGGCGGCCACCTGGATGGTGAAGGTTTGACCGGCAAAGGCGGGGTCGCGAGCGGGGGCGGTGCGGAAGCCCTCGGGGGCTGCGGCGAAGAGCTCCGGTGCGCCCACCTTGGCGCGGATCACCGCATGGGGGCACACCAGCACGCACTTGCCGCACTGCACGCACAGGTCCGTTTCCCACACCGGCACCGCATCAGCGATGTTGCGCTTCTCCCAGCGGGCCGTGCCCACCGGCCAGGTGCCATCACAGGGCAGGGCACTCACCGGCAGGGCGTCGCCGCGGCGCTCCAGCATCGGCCCGATCACCTCCCGCACAAAATCGGGCGCCGCGGCCAGGCGGTCGTCCGGCACCGGCGCGGGGGCGGGATCGGGCAGGTCCTGCCAGGGGAGCGGCTGCAGGTGATCGAGGCTGGCATCGAGGGCGGCCAGGTTCATGGCCACCACGGCCTCGCCCTTGCGGCCATAGGTCTTGCGGATCGAGTCACGGATGCGCTCAATCGCCTCCTGGCGGGGCAACACGCCGCTGAGGGCAAAGAAGCAGGCCTGCATCACCGTGTTGATGTGGGGCCCCATGCCCGCCTGGCGCGCCACTTGGTAGGCATTGATCTGCTGCACCTGAATCCCCTTGCTGCGGATCTGAGCGCGCAGGGCTTGCGGCAGCCGCTCCCAGGTGTCTGCTGGCGCAAAGGGGCTATTAAGCAGAAACACACCGCCGGGCTCGATGCCGGCCAGCAGATCGAAGCGCTCGACGAAATCCCACTGGTGGCAGGCCACAAACGTGGGCCGCTGGATCAGGTAGGTGGAGCGGATCGGCTGGGGTCCAAAGCGCAGGTGCGACACCGTGACCGAACCCGACTTCTTGGAGTCGTAAACGAAATAGCCCTGGGCATATAAATCGGTGCCCTCGCCAATGATCTTGATCGCCGCCTTGTTGGCCCCCACCGTGCCATCGGAGCCCAGGCCATAAAACACGGCCCGCACCTCAGCTGCGTCGGTATGGAAGCTGTTGTCGAGGGGCAGGGAGCGGTGGGTGAGGTCGTCGTCGATGCCCACCGTGAAGTGGTTGAGCGGGCGGGGCTGGCCAGCTGCCAGCAGGGGCCGCAAATGGTCAAACACCGCCTTCACCATCGCCGGGGTGAACTCCTTCGACGACAGCCCGTAGCGACCGCCCAGCACCGCCGGCAGTGGTGCAACTCCATGCACCGCAGCCCACTCCTCGGCCAGAACTGCCACCACATCTAGGTAGAGGGGTTCGCCGGGGGCGCCGGGCTCCTTGCAGCGATCGAGCACGGCGATCGCCCGGGTGCTGGCCGGCAGGGCCTCCACCAGCAGCCGGGCCGCAAAGGGCCGAAACAGGCGCACCTTCAGCACCCCCACCCGCTCACCAGCGGCCTGCAGCGCCTCAGCCGCCTCCACGGCGGTCTCGCAGCCCGACCCCATCAGCACCAGCACCCGCTCGGCAGCGGCGGGGCCGACGTAGTCGTAGGGGCGGTAGGGGCGACCAGTGAGCTCGCCAAAGCGCGCCATCGCCTCGATCAGATGGTCCGGGGCCGCGTCGTAGAAGCGATTTACCGATTCGCGCGCCTGGAAGTAGACGTCTGGGTTTTGGCTGGTGCCGCGGATCACCGGCCGATTGGGGCTGAGGGCGCGGGCGCGGTGGGCCCTGATCTCCGCCGCGGGCATCAGCTCGAGCAGCTGGCCGTCGCTGAGCGGCTCGATCTTCTGGATCTCGTGGGAGGTGCGAAAGCCATCGAACACATGCAGGAACGGCAGCCGGCTGCGCAGGCTGAGCCGGGCAGCAATGGCGGCAAAGTCGCCCGCCTCCTGCACCGACGCCGAGCAGAGAATCCCGCAGCCGCTGCCGCGGGTGGCCATCACATCGCTGTGATCGCCAAAGATCGACAGGCCCTGGGCCGCCAGGGAGCGGGCCGCCACGTGCAGCACCGCCGGAGTGAGCTCCCCCGCCAGCTTGTAGAGGTTGGGGATCATCAACAGCAGCCCCTGGCTGGCCGTGAAGGTGGTGGTGAGCGCCCCGGCCTGCAGGGCGCCATGCACCGTGCCGGCAGCACCCGCTTCGCTCTGCAGCTCCACCACCGCCGGCACGCTGCCCCAGAGGTTGGGCCTGGCCTCGGCCGCCCAGGCATCGGCCCACTCGCCCATCGGCGAAGCGGGGGTGATCGGGTAGATGGCGATCACCTCATTGAGGCGGTAGGCCACCCGGGCCACGGCCTCGTTGCCATCAATCGTGAGCTGGGGGCTGCTCATGGCTCCTCAGCGGGATCGTCAGCGAGCACGACGCTCAGGGCCATGCCCACGTGCACCAGCACCCGATCGCCCACCACCGCCTCCGGCAGGCAGGCCAGGCTCACAACCTGGCGCACGCCACCGAAATCCACCTCGGCCTGGCGCCACAGCTCCGCATCAGGGCCGGCATCCGCCGCCGACCCGGAGATCGACAAGATCAGGCCGGGGGTGGCCAGGCACATGGGTAGGCCTCCACGCTCTACTTCGTTATAGGCAGGTCAGCCAGAGCTGCCCAAAGCTGGCCCAGGGCCAGGCCACCGTCGTTGCTGGGCAGCTGCTCAGCCCAGCGGGGCACCAGACCGGCCCCCCGCAGGGCTGTGGCGGTGAGCTCCAGCAGCAGGCGGTTCTGGAAGCAGCCGCCGGCCAGCAGCACCGTGGTGGCACCAAGGCGCCCAGCCGCCTCAGCCGCCGCACTGGCCAAGCCGGCCGCCAGGGAAGCGTGGAAGCAGGCAGCGCTCTCCTGCGGCGCCACGCCCGCGTTCAACAAGCTGTGCAACAGGGGCTGCCAGTCGAGCCAGCCAAGCTCCAGCCCAGCAGCCGGCAGCAGCGGCATGGGCGCCACCTGCGGAGGCGGGGCCTGCAGGGCTAGGCCCTCCAGCAGCAGCCCAGCCTCCCCCTCAAAGCTGCTGCGCTGGCAAAGATCCAGCAGGGAGGCCGCCGCATCAAACAGGCGGCCAGTGCTGGAGCAAAGCGGGCTATGGCAGCCGCTGGCGATGGCCTGCAGCAGCAGCTGCCAGTCGCCGGGGCTGAAAGCAGCCCGGCAGGCAGCGGCCCCCGGATGGCTCAAGGACTCCGGGCCGGCCGCGGCCAGCAGCCCCAGGGCGGCGCGGCGGGGTTCGACCATGGCCCGCTCGCCGCCGGGCAGGGGAAAGGGACGCAGGCAGGCCCAACGCTCAGCCCCGCTGGGCGTGAGCCAAAGCAGCTCGCCGCCCCAGAGCCGATGGCCGCTCGCCTCGGCCGGCTCGCCATAGCCGAGGCCGTCGCAGGCCCACACCAGCAGGGGCAGCTGCAGGCCGTGCTCGGCCGCCACCGCCAGGCCGTGGGCGCGGTGGTGCTGCACCAGCTGCAACGGCAGCCCCAGCCGCCGGGCCGCCGCCGCCGCCAGCTGGTGGCTGGCGTAGCCGGGATGGCCATCGCAGGCCAGGGCAGCGAGCCCGGGGCCAGGGCGCTCCAGCAGGTGCTCGAGCCCCTCGCCCAGCAGCTGCTGGGGCAGGGGCCCGGCCAGATCGCCCAGTAGCGGCGCCAGCCAAACGCGGCCGCCGCGGGCCAGGGCCGGCGCACTTTTGAGATCACCGCCAAGGGCCAGGGCGGTGCCCGGCGGGGCCTGCAGAGCTAGGACCTGGGGGGCGTAGCCGCGGGCCCGGCGCAGCAGCACCGGCCGCCCTTCGATCACCTGCAGCACCGAGTCGTCGAGGCGGCGGGCGATCGGGCGGTTGTGCAGCAGGAAGCCATCGGCGATGCCGGTGAGGCGATCGAGGGCCTCGGCTGGTTCGAGGCAGAGGGGCTCGCCGCTGCGGTTGCCGCTGGTGGCCACCAGGGGGCGGCCAAAACCCACCGCCAGCAGCTGGTGCAACGGCGAAGCCGGCAACATCATCCCCAAAGCGGCACTGCCGGGGGCCACCCCGGCGAAGGGCTGGCGCTGGCCTGGCCGCAACCGCAGCAGCACGATCGGCGCGGCCGGGTGCTGCAGCTGGAGCCTTTCAGGCTCCGATAGCTCCACCAGGGGAGCGATGGCCTCCAGATCGGCCACCAGCAGGGCCAGGGGCTTGGCCGGGCGCTGCTTGCGCTGGCGCAACCGGGCCACCGCCGCCCCGTTGCTGACATCCACGAGCAACTGGAAGCCGCCCACCCCCTGCAGGGCCAGGATTCCGCCCGCCGCCAGCAGGGCCAGGGCTGCCGCCAGCGGATCCACGCCGCCGGGCCCAGGCCCCTGCCACTGCAACTGGGGCCCGCAGGCGGGGCAGCCGATCGTTTCGGCGTGGAAGCGGCGATCGCCGGGGTCGTCAAACTCCTGCTGGCAGAGGGCGCACAGGCGGAAGCCCACCAGGCTGGTGTGGGCGCGGGCGTAGGGCTCTGCCGTGGCGATCGAGTAGCGCGGCCCGCAGCAGCTGCAGCTGATGAAGGGGTAGCGGTAGCGGCGGTTGGCAGGGTCGTGGAGTTCGGCCAGACAGGTGGGGCAGGGGGCCAGATCGGCGGCGAGGGCCGGGGCGATCAGGCCGGCACCCAGGGGTTGGCCCGATGCGGCGGCGATGCGCAGGCCAGGCGGCGCCGGAACGAGGGGCGGGAGCCACTCGGGCGCCAGTGGCTCAAGGGCGCCGGGGGGCTGCAACGCCTCGGGCAACCGCCGCACCAGCAGCTCCAGCGAGCGGCGCTCCCCCTGCAACTCCAGCCTGACGGCGCCAGCGACGTTCTCCACCTCGCCCACCAGCAGCAGCTCGGTGGCCAGGCGATGCACCAGGGGCCGAAAACCCACCCCCTGCACCACGCCGCGGCACCAGAGGTGCAGCCGGGCCTGCTTCATCGCGCCAGGGCGTTGATCAGGGCGTCGAGGCCGGCGCCGCTGCGGGCCGAGGTTTCCAACACGCGGGCGTGGGGGGCCACCCGGGCGATGGCGGCGTGGGCAGCGGCGCGATCGAAGCCCACCGCCTCGGCCAGGTCGATCTTGGTGATCAGCACCAGATCGGCGCCGTGGAAGATCGGCGCGTATTTGAGCGGCTTGTCTTCTCCCTCGGTGGTGGAGAGCAGCACCACCCGCAGGCTCTCGCCCAGGTCGTAGGCGCCGGGACACACCAGGTTGCCGACGTTCTCGATCACCAGCAGCTCGAGCTGATCAAGGCTGATGCCCTGGTGATGGAGGCGATGCAGCCCCTCGGCCACCATCGGCGCCTCCAGGTGGCAGGCCTGGCCGGTGGTGATCTGCACCGCCGCCAGCCCGGCGGCCTGGAGGCGGCGGGCGTCGTTGTCGGTGGCCAGATCGCCCACGATCACCGCCAAGCCGGCGGGATCGAGGCGCTGGGCCAGGGCTTCCAGCAGGGCGGTTTTGCCCGAGCCGGGGGAGGAGAGCAAGTTCACCACCGTGACGCCTGCGGCTTCGAAGCGCTGGCGCAGGCCTGCTGCCTGGGCGTCGTTGCGCTGCAGCAGGGCCGTGTGCAGGGACAGCTGGCGGGTTGGTGCTGGGAGCGGCTCAGGCGCCGGCTGTCCGCAGGAGCAGTCGCGGCACATGGCAGCTAAGGGCAGAGGCCGTTTCCAGGCTAGGAACGCTGGACAGTGCGGACAGCGTCAGCAATTGATGATCAAAATGGTGAGTAGAAAGTGGTGCCCTGAAAGGTTCCCGATGCGCACCACCGCCATGCAGCTCAAACAAGCCCTGCAGGCACTGGTGCAGCGGGAAAGCGCCAGGCGTCTGGCGGAGATGGCGGCGGCTTCAGCTAGGGCGATGCAACCGCTGCAGACGCAGAGAACTCACCAAGGCCACGGCCTCAAAGTCGGCATCAAAGCTCACCAGCACGGCATTGTGATGCAGAGCCACGGCGGCCACCAGCAGGTCGAGGCTCAGCACCGTGCGGCCGATGGCACGGCAGTCCTGGCCCAGGACAATCGCCTGCCGCCAGAGGTCTGGCGGCGTGGCCAGGGATGGCAATGTGGCGAACTGGGCCTCTAGCCGCTGGGCCTCGTCCGGTCGGGCCGAGCGCAGGAGCTCAAAGCGCACCGGCTCGGCGAGATGGGCCGCTGGATCGAGCACAAACGGGGCGATGAACTGCTTCAAGGCCAACGGGCTCCGGGCCCGGGTGAAGTCGATCCAGAGACTGCTATCGAGCAAGAGCGTCATCGGGCCAGCGCCTGGTCCCGGTCGCGGTCGCGCTGTCGATCAGCCTCAAAACTATCCAGCTCCACCCCCCACTCGCCGCTGAGGAAACGCTGAGCGATGCGGGCGCGTCGATGCCGCTGCAGAGCCTCCTCCATCAGTAGACGAATGGCCGGACCTTTTTTGCGCTCACCCGTGAGCTCGAGGACTTCAACCATCTCCTCCTCGGAAAGCTCAACCGTCACTTTCATTGTTTTGTCTTTTAATAATCAGATTTTGACATGGACATAGCAGGGAATCAGGCACCCTCACACCACCTCCAGGCTCAGTAGCCGCAGGTCGCGGCCACGCAGCAACTGACGGCTGATCGCACCACAACGGGGACAGTCGCAGCAGCCATCCAGGGCGAGGAAGGGGGCGTCGCAGGCGGTGCAATGGCATTCGGCCGCTTCGATCTCGATGCGCAGCTCGGCGCCAGCGGCGATCGTGCCGGCCATCACCACCGTGTGAGCGAAGCGCAACGCCTCAGGCTCCACCCCGGCCAGGCTGCCGATGCGCAGGCTGATCGCCGTGATCCGGCTGGCACCCTCAGCGCTGGCCGCCGCCAGCGCCTGATCGCGCACCGCCTCCATCAAGCTGAGTTCATGCATGGCGCGCCAGCCAACCCTTCATGAGCTCCTGGGCCTGGGGCAAAGCGGCCTGGAGCTCAGCCGAGAGCGTGGTGCCGTGCTCGAAGCGCGTCGCCGGCACCTGGAGCAGGTGGGCTGCAGGGGCGCGGCCGTAGAGCGCCTGGCTGATAGCCAGCAGCTGGGGCGGCTCGAGCCGGTGGCTCTCGGCCGCACCAGCGGCAAGCGAGATCACTGTGATCCGGGGAGCCGCGCCGGCCGGCGCCAGCCAGGCATCGATAAACAACACCGCCTCCAGCTCGGCCAGCTCCGCAGCCAGCTCAGGGGTGAGCTGCTGGACGCTGCGGCCTCCCACCTGTTCGGCCAGCAGTGCCCCAACGCCGTCGTCGCCGCGGAGGGAATTGCCGATGCCGATCACCAGGGGGGTGCGCTGGTGGCGGGCGGGCATGGGCAGAAGGAAGGGATTCAGACTCAGGGATCCTGACTCAGGGATTGAGAAGGTTTTCAAGGCTCTCGCCACCCGGTAATCGATAGATCCCCAAGTCGCGTCGATCGAGGGTCGCAATACGGCGGATTCCATACTGCTGGGCCACCCAGAGCAGGGAAGCATCCGCCAGGTCCATTGGCAGGTCGCCGTACTGGCGCATCCAGTTCGCCATCAACTCCAGGGCGGATCCACCGAGCTCCGCAAGGTTCAGACCACCGAGCGACACCCAGGAGAGGAAGCGCGGTGCCACATCCGCAGGGATCAGATGGCAGACCTCTGTCAAAACCGGCCAGGTGGACAAGAAAGCCCCCTGATGCAGCTCAAATAACTCAGCACAGGCCCCATGGTCCTGATCACTGCGATCGAACCAGGCAACCAGCGGACCGGTGTCAAGCAAGGTGGCACCGCGAAACAGGGAACGACTCACGGCTGAGGCCCGATCTGCCGTTCCCGCTTGTGCTGATGATTCAGCTTCTGACGGAGCAGAGCGGCATGGTCCCTTCCCCGGCTGGTGGTGCCGCTGTCCGGAGCGTTGCTTGAGAAGCTGCCGACCAGGCCAAAGCGCTCCGCCAGGGCTGCCGGGCTGGTGGCTTGCTGCTGCAGCAGAGCAAGGCCGGCCTTGACGACCTCGCTTTGGCTGAGGCCGAGGACCTGGCAGAGGCTGTCGAGCCTTGCCTCACCTCCATCATCGAGGCGCACTGAAATGGTCCGCATGGTGCCCTCCCAAACGTATTACGAGCCTTGGGGCTGGTGCGCTGCGATCTCCACTGGCAAAGGCTGGCCGGCATGGGTGATGGTGAAGAAAACGCTGGCGTTGGTGGGCAGCTGGCCCTTTTTGCGCAGGGCATCGGGTTCGATGCGGGTTTCGGCCTCGTTCATGGGATCAGCGAGGCCACATGGGCAAGCAGTTCTGCGCAGAGCTGGTTCCAGGCGTCTCTGTTGAGATTGAGCGGCTCTTGCTCATCCTCATACCGAAGCCTGGCCCCAAAAGGGGTGAAGTTCTCCAATGACAGGTACGGGCTTGGATCGCCACCGAAATCCATGACCAGGCGGCAAAGCAAGGCCAGGTCATGGGTACGGGGATACTCGTGCTCAAGCGCCGCAATCCAGGCTTTCAGTGCCTTTTCGGTGGCCTGCTGGACCTGAAATCCCCAGGTGGCCTCGTCAAACAGATCGGCATCGAGCATGGACCTCGCGGCCTTGAAATCCCGATGGGCAATGCGGAGGATCCGAGCTGCTTCGCGGTGCCGGTCAGAGGGCATAAAGCTCCCTGCCATCTCTATAAGCCTCAGTCACCACATGCTGGCTGGACAAGCGGCGCTCCTGAACCTCCCGATGGGAATAAAGGAGCAGATCAATCGGGATCCTGTGATGGGCCAGCTTGTGTCCCAAAGACCCTGTTTCCTCAAAACGCGAATGACTGGCCAACCAGGCATCGGGCACGGTCACCAGCAGATCAAGGTCGGAATCCGGCCGGGCGGTACCGCGGGCGCGGGAGCCAAACAGGCGCACTTCGGCGCCGGGGATAGCCGCCTGGATCTCGGCCGCGATGGAGCTCAACAGCGGCTCATCCACCTCGTAGTGATAGCTGGAGGGGCGGGCCGTGGCAGTCATGGAGAACATTCTGGCCGATCTCCAGGGGTGGAAGAAAAAATGATTGGGAAGGTGGGCATGATGATTGGGACGGTGCCACAGCGATTGAGGTCGATGCTCAATCCCGCACCCGCTCCGCCAGCAGCCGCCCGGCCGCATCCAGCAGGGCAATACGCAGCGGCATCTGGCCGGCGGCATGGGTGCTGCAACTCAGGCAGGGATCGAAGCAGCGGATGCCCGCTTCCACCCTGTTGAGCAGGGCTTCGGGGATTTCGGCGCCCTCGGCCAGGGGCGAAGGGCCGATGTAGTGGCGGGCGATCTGGGCCACGGTGCGGTTCATCGCCAGGTTGTTTTGGCCGGTGGCGATGATCAGGTTCACCCGGGTAATTAGGCCTTCGTCATCTACCCGGTAGTGGTGAAACAGGGTGCCCCGGGGCGCTTCGCTCACCCCCACCGCCTCGTTGGCGTTGAGGCTGGCATGGCTGCGCACATGGGGGGATTGCAGCTCGGGATCCTGCGCCAGCAGGCCGATCGCCTCCAGACAGGCCACGATCTCCACCAGCCGAGCCTGGTGATAGGCAAAAGAAGAAATGGCAATCCGGCCGCCGCTGGCGCTGGTGCCGTTGCGGGCGCGGAAGGCCGCCAGCTCGGCATCGGCCCAGGGGGTGCCGATCCGCTCGCACACATTTAGGCGCGCCAAGGGGCCCACTCGATACATCCCCTCCGGATAGCCCAGGGGCTTGTAGTAGGGAAATTTCAGGTAGCTCCAGCTCTCCACCGCCTCGCCCAAGAAGCTGGCGTAGTCGTCCTCTGAAAGGCCATCGGCCACCACGGCGCCGCTGCTGTCCACCAGCCGCAACAGGCCATCGATGCACGACCACTGGCCCTGGTCATCCACCAGGCCCATAAACAACGAATCAAACGTGCCAAACACTCGCTGCTCTTCGGCCAGCTGCTGATCCAGCAAGCGCTGAAACACCTCCAGGGCCAGCCGCACCGTGGCTTCGGCTTCGGGCAAGCGCTGCTGGATCCAGGCCGCCGTCTCAGGCGTCATCGGCGTGCGAACGCCCCCGGGCACCGCCCAGGCCGCATGGATCTTGCGGCCCGCCAGCTGCTCGATTAGTTGCTGGCCAAACTGGCGCAGGCGGATGCCGGCGCGGGCGAGCTCCGGATCAGCCGCCATCAGACCAAACACATTGCGCTTGGCCGGATCGCTCTCCCAGCCCAGCAGAAAATCGGGGCTGCTGAGGTGAAAAAACGACAGCGCATGGCTCTGGGTGAGCTGGGCCAGGTTCAGCAGCCGCCGCAGCTTGCGCGCCGCCGGCGGCGGCACCGCCAGCAGCTTGTCGCCGGTTTTCGCCGCGGCCAGCAGGTGGCTCACCGGGCAGATGCCGCAGATGCGCGCCGTGATGCCCGCCATTTCCGTGAAGGGACGGCCCTCGCAGAAGGTTTCGAAGCCGCGATACTCCACCACGTGGAAGCGGGCATCAGCGATCCGACCGGTGTCATCGAGGTGGAGCGTGATCTTGGCGTGGCCCTCGATGCGGGTCACTGGATCGATCGTAATCGTGCGGGGGGTGAATTCAGAGTTCACAGCGATCTGCCTCAGCCGAAGCTCAACATGGCCTGACCTTGCGGCGGCGGCTCGCCGCGCAGCAGGGCTTCCAGAAACGCCCGGATCCGCTCCGCCGAGGGCGGACAACCCGGCAGGAAGTGATCCACCGCAATCACCTCATGCAGCGGCAGCACCCGCTCCAGCAGCTCCGGCACGATGCCGGGGGCGTGGGGGTGCTGGGCGCCGCGATCGGCCAGCTCCACATAACCGCGCTCCAGCACGCTCTGGCGGCTGCCGCCAGCCACCCCGGCCCAGAGGTTGCGCAGGCCCGGCACGTTGGCGCTCACGGCACAATCACCAAAGGACACCACCAACTTGCTGCGGGCCCGCAGCTGCAGGGCCAGCTCGAGGTTGTCGGCGTTAGCCACCGCCCCCTCCACCAGGCACAGATCCACCCCCTCGGGAAACACCTTGATGTCGCTCGCCACCGGTGAGTAGACGATCTCCACCGCCTCGGCGAGCTCAAAGAGCCATTCATCAAGGTCGAGAAAGGACATGTGGCAGCCGCTGCAGCCGGCCAGCCACACCGTGGCGAATCGCAGCTTTGGGGGTTGCACCTGGGGAGTAGTCATTGGTTGCGCCAGCGGCGGTCAGTGCGCGCTTCAGCCAGCTGCTGGGCCCGCTCGGGGTGGGGCTGCTTCTCGGCGGTGGCGTCCTGCTTACGGAACAGGGCGCCGGTGGGGCAGGCATCCACGCACTTGCCGCAGGAGGTGCAGGCTTCCACCTCGCCCCAGGGCTGGTCGAGGCCGGCAATGATCGAACAGGCGCTGCCCCTGTAGCCCACATCCCATACGTGCGCCCCCTCGATCTCATCGCACACCCGCACGCAGCGGGTGCAGAGGATGCAGCGGTGGTGATCGAGGCTGAACTGGGGATGGGAGGCGTCGACATGGCGCTGGGGGTACTGGTAGGGGAAACGGGAGTGGTCCATGCCCACCTCCACCGCCACGTCCTGCAGCTCGCAGGAGCCATTGGCCACGCAGAAGGCACACACGTGATTTCCCTCTGCGAAGAACAGCTCCACCGCCATGCGCCGGTAGCCCTCCAACTCCGGTGTGTGGGTATGAACCACCATCCCTTCAGCCACGGTGGTGACACAGGCCGGTTCGAGTTTGGGGTGGCCCTCAAGGGCCACCAAACAAAGTCGGCAGGCCCCCACTGGAGTGAGGCCATCGAGGTGGCAGAGGGTGGGCACCTGCAGACCGGCGCTGCGGATCGCCTGCAGCAGCGTTGCATCGGCCGCCACCGTGCAGGTTTGGCCGTTGATCTGCAGGGTGATAGTGGGTGATGCCTGGGTCATGGCCCAGCCCCGGCGATGGCCGCCTCATATTCAGCGCGAAAAAAGCGCAAGGTGCTCAGCACCGGATTGGGAGCCGACTGGCCCAGCCCGCAAAGGCTGGTGGCTTTGACCATGCCGCAAAGCTGCTCAAGCTGCACGAGATCCGCGCCGGTGGCGCGCCGCTCCACGAAGCGATCGAGCAGCTGCTCCAGCTGCACCGTGCCAGCCCGGCAGGGCAGGCACTTGCCGCAGCTCTCGGCCACGCAGAAGCCCATGAAATAGCGGGCCAGCTCAGGCATCGCCAGCGACTCGTCGATCACCACCATGCCGCCCGAACCCATGATTGATCCCAGCGCTTGCAGTCCCTCGTAGTCGACCGGGGTATCGAGCAGCGCCGCCGGCACGCAGCCGCCCGAGGGGCCACCGGTTTGCACCGCCTTCACCACGCCAGGGCTGCCGTTGGGGTTAGCAGGCACCCCTCCTCCCATCGTTTCAACGATGGTGCGCAGGCTGGTGCCCATCTCCACCTCGATCAAGCCGGTGTGGGTGATGGCACCAGAGAGGGCAAACACCTTGGTGCCCTTGCTGGTTGCGGTGCCCATGGCGCCATACCAGGCGCCGCCCTGCCGCAAGATCGCCGGCACGGCAGCAAAGGTTTCAACGTTGTTGATCAAGGTGGGCAGGCCCCACAAGCCCGACACCGCCGGATAGGGCGGCCGCGGCCGCGGCGTGCCCCGCCCCCCCTCGATCGAATGCAGCAGGGCCGTTTCCTCGCCGCAAACGTAGGCCCCGGCACCGATGCGCAGCCGCATGGCAAACCCCGCCAGCAACCCCCTGGCCTCAGCAGCGGCGATGGCGCCGCGCAACCGCTCAATGGCTAGGGGGTATTCGGCCCGCACGTAAATAAAACCCTCGCTGGCCCCCACGGCATGGGCTGCAATCGCCATGCCCTCCAGCAGCCGGTGGGGATCGCCCTCCAGCACGGCCCGGTCCATGAAGGCACCCGGGTCGCCCTCATCGGCGTTGCACACCACCACCTTGCTGCTGCCCGGCTGGGCCGCCACCAACTGCCATTTGCGGCCGGTGGGATAGCCGGCCCCGCCGCGGCCCCGCAGCCCGCTGCGCTCCAGCTCCTCCACCACCGCCGCTGGTGCCAGCTGGCGGCAGGCGGCGAGGGCGGCGTAGGCGCCTTGGGCAAGGGCGTCGTCGAGGCAGCCCGGATCCACCAGGCCACAGCGCTCCAGCACCACCGGACGCTGCAGGCTGAAGAAGGGATGCTGCGGATCCAGCTGGCGCTCAGCGGCCACGCCGCCAAACAACTCGACGCGGCCATCGTCGTGGTCGGCGGCGGCTAGGGGACCTTGACCACACAGCCGCAGGCAGCCCACCGACTTCACCCGCTCCGCCCCGTGCTGGGCCACCAAGCTCTGCCGCAGGGCCGCGGCCCCCGCCGCCCGGCAGGAGGTGGCATCACAACAGCGCCAGGAGATGGCCGCCTTCATGGTTCTGGCAGCGCAGCGGGGTCGCCGCGACCAACAGCGCCATCGAGCACCAGCACCGGCGCCTGGCCGCAGGCCCCCACACAACTGGCGGTCTCAAACGCCACCCCCCGCCGCCGCAGACCCGCCTCCAGCCGCTCCGCCCCCCGCACAAAGCAGGCGGTGCCACGACACACCACACAGCGGTGCAATGGCGGGGGAACAAGCCGAAACAGGTGATAAAAACTGGCCACCCCCATCACGTCGCTAAGGGGTCGCTGCATGGCAACCGCCAGCTGCTGCAGCTCAGCCCGCGGCAGGTAGCCATGCCGCTGCTGCACAGCGTGCAGGCGTTCAATCAGCGAGGCGTCCAGGGCATGGCAGCCGGGGCGATCAGGTGTCGTTACCACCGAGGTCGTCCTCAAAGCCCTGATCGGGATCGAACTCGCTCCAGCCGGGGCTGGCGTCGTTAACAAGTCCATAGCGGGCCGCCTCGTCATCCATCTGGGTATTGCCGGTGGGACGGGTGTCGCAGCTGATGCCGCCATCGGCGGCGGGCTGGCAGTTGTCAAACTCCACCCCGGCCCGGCCTGGCTGCCCTACGAGCAAAGCAGTGCTGATGGCCCCCACTGCAAGGGCTGATCGAAATATCGGAGCCATGGGAAATATCCGTGCCATGGGGATCGGCAACCAGAACGGCTTACTGGGATGATGGCTCCGGTTTGGCCTCTGAGCGATGTACACGGACTGGACTGCCGTGATTTTGCTGCTGTTAACTGCGGCGCCCTTGGCCGTGGTGGTGGCTACCGCAGCCTTTTTCATCTGGCGGAAGAAGAGGCAGAAAGGCTGACCTGCAGCCCAGCCCGTCCTTGAAGAATGGCGGCGACGGTGGTAGCACCCATGGCGTGCAGCACCTTGCCCTGACCTAAGCAATCAAGGCAGGTGCGATAGCGCTGATCGTCCAGACGCAGCATGCCGCTGCCTCCGCATTGCTGACAGCGGCAGGAATTTGCTTGGCTTGACAGCTGCAGGGGCCCATCGGAGTAGGTCATCGAAATGTCCCCATTCGGGGACTTAGCGCTATCCGCCAGTGTGATGCGCTTTTCCCCACTTGATCCCGAAACCTTCCTTAAGCCTGGGCGCCGCGGAGGAGCTGGTCCAGCCGCTCTGAGCTGAGTTGCTGCAGTAATTCAGCGGCTGAAAGGCAGCTGCCCGCTGGCAGCAAAGCCGCACTGGCTGCCAGCTGGCCCACCACTGCCGCTGCGTCCATGCCGCGCTGCTGGTAACTCGCGAGCCCCTCGGCGCCCTCTCGCTTGCTGAGCCGCCGCCCGCCGCCATCGCACCAAAGCGGCACATGGCCGTAGCGGGGCGGGGCCGCGCCCAGGGCAGCCATCACGGCCACCTGGGCACCAGTGGCACTCCAGAGGTCGTCACCGCGCACCACATCGCTGATTCCCAAAACCAGCTCATCCACCGCCGTGGCCAGGTGATAAGCGAGGTAACCATCAGCCCGGCGCAACACCACATCACCAACAGCCGCTGGCCCATCGAGCTCCCCAGGAGCGCCATAGCTCTCCAGCCAATGCAGGCTCCCGGGCTCCAGCCGCAAGCGCCAGCTGGGCAGCCGCCCCTGCACCGGCCCCCAGCCGCCACTGGCAGCCCGGCAGGTGCCCGGATACACGGCAGCAGCGCCGTGGGGCGCAGAGATATGGGCCAGCAGGCGGCGACTGCAGTGGCAGGGATAGAGCAAGCCCTGGCGCCGCAGGGCTGACAGGGCCGTGGCATAGAGCCCGCGCCGCTCGCTCTGGCGCAGCACCGGACCGTCCCAATCAAGGCCAAGCCAGGCCAGATCGGCCAGGATCGATGTCTCAGCACCGGCCCGATTGCGGGGCGTGTCGAGGTCGTCGAGGCGTAGCAACCAGGCGCCCCCCCGCAGCCGGGCGTGCAGCCAACTCAGCAGGGCCGTGCGCAGGTTGCCGCGGTGCAGAGCGCCGGTGGGGGATGGGGCGAAACGGCCGCGATACCCCCGCTGGCGCTGGGCCAGGCCTGCCTCAACCAGGGCCTGCAGGGGGGATGGCAACGGCACAGCAGCCAGCAGGGGGGGAAGCATCACTTGGGGGCTCACTCTGCCGTGGGCACAAAAAAAGCGGCCCCGAGGGGCCGCCGTGGCAGGAATTACCTGAAACCAGATCAGCCCTGGACGCGGTCTTTGAACATCTTGCCGGCGGTGAAGGCAGGCACCCGCTTGGCGGGGATCTTGATCTTCTCGCCGGTCTTGGGGTTCAGGCCCTGGCGGGCAGAGCGCTCACGGGGCTCGAAGGAGCCGAAGCCCAGGATTGACACCTTCTTGCCTTCCACGACCGAGTCGATGATGGTTTCAATGGCGGCGTCGACGACTTGGGAGACGTCGGTCTTAGTGAGCTCGGTGCGGGCGGCAACGAGGTTGACGAGATCAGCTTTGTTCATGGGAATAGAAAGCCTCGGGGGTGGCGGTCGTGTTGCGACGAAAGGTGGCGAGTCGGAAAACCCCGACCGGCCCTGAGATGAGCGCGCCAATGGTATGGGGCTCTGGACGCTGCTGCAACACAAAAGTGCTCTGCCGCAACGGTTTTCGTGACAATTTCCCCACATGGCTCAAAAGACGAGCCCAGCCAGCAGCTCCGCACCCCCATGGACGAGCTTGTCGCCCCGCAGGGCACCAAGCCCGCCACCACTGGCGATCCAGTCGGGAGAGCCCGCTGGCAACCAACTGCGCAGCCGCTCCAAACTGGCCAGCTGGCGGGGCCAGTGGAAGGTGCGCGCCGTGCGCAAGGGCGCCAGCACAGCTGGTCCGGTTGGTAACAGCAAGCGCCCACAAAACAGGCCATCGACTGCTCCAGCACGCACCAGCAGCACGCAGGAGCCGGGCGTGGGCCCTGGGGTCCAGAGCAGCTGGAGCCCGGGAGCCAGGGTCAGCTGCTCGCCAAAGGTGCTGCACCCCTGCACACCCGGCAGCAGGTAGGCCTCCTGCTCCTGCACCAGCACAGACCAGCCCAGGGCCTCCTGCCAGCGCCGGCAGCGGCCGTGGCCCTCGCGGCTAGTGAGCACGAGCCGGCCTGGCCCCACCAGCTCAGTGCGCTGGCGCAACATCGCCAGATTCGCCTCAGTGAATCCCGGACAATCCACCAGCAGATCTCCGCTACCCCCGTAGGCAGACGCCTCCAGCAGCCAGCTGCTTCCCCCCTGGCTATCGCGGCTGGGGGCGAACAGCCACAGACCAGGGCGCACCAGCTGGGGCGGCCGGCCGGTTTCGGGGGGTTGGGTCAACTGGGTCAACTTGTTTAAGCAGGTGGCGCGAGCAAGGGGTGGAGCCCAATCCGTCCGGAGACGGGCACCGCAGGCAACTGCCTGCTGCCCCAGACCAGATTCGCGCCTAGCGTCATCGCAGCAGGCTCGGCCCCTTGACGGTCCAATTCAACAGTCCTGAGCTAGCTCCACCGCCGAATCACCACCAAGGGATTCACATCGGCCAGCCCTGGCCGCTGGGGGCAAGCCTCACCAGCCGGGGTGTCAATTTTTCAGTGG
This sequence comes from Cyanobium usitatum str. Tous, assembly GCF_963920485.1. Classification (NCBI taxonomy): domain Bacteria; kingdom Bacillati; phylum Cyanobacteriota; class Cyanophyceae; order Synechococcales; family Prochlorococcaceae; genus Cyanobium; species Cyanobium usitatum. The sequence continues at coordinate 1,858,175 of NZ_OY986431.1, forward strand.
TAGCCCCTCTGGCCACCCGCATTGAGCTGCTGCTGTTCGCCGACGGCGAGGCGAGCGAACCAACGCGGGTGGTGGAACTGGACCAGCGGCACCGCTCGGCTGATCACTGGCATGTGGAGGTGGAGGGTCTGGGCTTGGGCAGCTGTTACGGCTACCGGGCATTTGGGCCACTGCAGCCGGGCGGCCATGGCTTCAACCCGTCCAAGGTGCTGCTCGACCCCTGTGCCCGAGCGATAGCCGGCTGGCACGGCTATCGGCGTGGCGGCGCCGTTGGGGCGGCACCCAACACCGGCCACTGCCTCAAGGGAGTAGTAACCGAGCGCGACCGCTTTGATTTCAGCCACGCCCCCCGGCCGCGCCACAGCTGGCAGAAGAGCGTCATCTACGAGATGCACGTCGGTGGCTTCACCCAGGGACCGGGTTGTCCCGTGCCGGCCCAGCTGCAGGGCAGCTTGCTGGGCCTGATCCCCACCATTCCCTACCTGAAGGATCTGGGCATCACCACCATCGAGCTGCTGCCGGTGATGGCCTTCGATCCCAACGACGCCCCGGCCGGACGCCACAACTATTGGGGCTACAGCCCCTTGAGCTGGATGGCGCCCCATCCCGACTATCTGGTGGGCGATGACCCGCTCAGCGGCCGCGACCAGGTGCGGCAACTGGTGACCGCCTGCCACCGGGCCGGCATCGAAGTACTACTGGATGTGGTCTACAACCACACCACCGAGGGCAATCAGGATGGGCCCACCCTCAGCTGGCGCGGCTTCTGCGACCGCCTCTACTACCAGCAGAGCGCCAAAGGCGATTACCAAGATGTGAGCGGCTGCGGCAACACCATTGCGGCCAACCGGCCGCTGGTGCGGCGGCTGATTCTGGAATCACTGCGCTGCTGGGCCACGGAGCTGGGCATTGATGGCTTCCGCTTCGACCTGGGCATCGCCCTCAGCCGCGGCGACAACCTGGCCCCCCTGGACTCGCCGCCCTTATTCGAGGACATGGAGGCCGATCCAGACCTAGGCGACCTGAAACTGATCAGCGAACCCTGGGACTGCGGCGGCCTTTATCGCCTCGCCGACTTCCCCGCCCGCCGGGTGGCCACCTGGAACGGTCGCTTCCGCGACGACCTGCGTCGCTTTTGGAAGGGTGATGAAAAAACCTGCTGGACCATGGCCCAGCGCCTCAGTGGCAGCCCAGACCTTTTCACCAACACGCCGGTGCATCCAGGTCAGTGCATCACCTTCCTGACCGCCCACGACGGCTTCACCCTGGCCGATCTGGTGAGCTTCAACGGCAAGCACAACCTGGCCAACGGCGAGGACAACCGCGACGGCGACAACCACAACAACACCTGGAACCACGGTGTGGAGGGCCCCAGCTCCGATTCCGCCATCACGGCCCTGCGCGAGCGCCAGCTGCGCAACCTGCTCACAAGCCTGCTGCTCGCACCGGGAGTACCGATGCTGTTGATGGGTGATGAGGTGCGCCGCAGCCAGGGCGGCAACAACAACACCTGGTGCCAGAACAACCCCCTCGGCTGGATGCACTGGCAACCAGATACTGGCGACCTGGCCCTGCGCCTGTTTCTGCAACGCCTGCTGCAATTGCGGGCCCATCTAGCCGGGCTGTTCAACCCCGAGCTGCCCCTTGATGACAAACCCCAGCGGCGCAGCGGCGATCGGGGCCACCTCTGGCGCCAGTGGCACGGGGTCGAATTAGCCAACCCGGACTGGGCGAGCTGGTCCCACACCCTGGCCTGGAGCCTCAATGACAGTCACCAGGGCCCCTTGGTTTGGTGCGGCATGAACGCCTACAGCAAGGCCATGCACTTTGAGCTGCCCAGCTGCCGCCAGGGCTGGCTGAGGGTGATTGATACGGCCCTACCCCCCGGCGAAGACCTGCCTTCCCAGCCTGAGGCGTGGCTACCCGCCGGCGCACCCCTGCAAAGCCGCAGCCTGATGCTGCTGGTGGCGGCCCCGCTGCTGGAAGGCCGGAAGCTTTAAAGAGCGGGCGGCGGGAATCGAACCCGCATCATCAGCTTGGAAGGCTGAGGTTTTACCACTAAACTACGCCCGCAGCAGTACATGTGTACGAATCACATGCTCTGATGATGTTACCTAAGTAACTCAGCTCAGCCATTATGGCCTGCCCACCCCAAGCCCCAAGCGGCCCCGATGATTACAGCTGAAGAACCAAGCTTGGGGCAGGCAGCCCGGCGTCGCCTGCTGTGGAGCTATGGCCTCGGCGACATCGGCACCGGCATGGCTGCCACCCAGCTGGGCTTCTACCTATTTGTTTTTTACACTGGCGTGGTCGGGCTGCCGGCCTGGATGGCGGGCCTGGTGCTGATGGTGCTGAAGGTGTGGGATGGCATCAACGACCCCCTAGTGGGCTGGCTCAGCGACCACACCAAGCACCCCTGGGGCCCTCGGCTGCCCTGGATGGCTGGCAGCGCCCTTCCCCTAGGCCTGGCGCTGGTTGCGATGTGGTGGGTGCCGCCGGGGGGGAACTGGCAGAAGTTCGCGATTTTGGTGGCGATTCAGCTGGTGGCCATGGGGCTGTACACCTGCGTCAACCTGCCTTACTCAGCCCTGGCCTCCGAGCTCACCAGTTCCACCCAGCTGCGCACCCAGCTGAATGCCAGCCGCTTCACCGGATCGATCCTGGCTGGATTAGCCGGCTTGGTGCTGGGGGCCCTGCTGGTGGGCCAGGGCGCGGAGGGCTACCTACGTATGGGCTGGGTGTCCGGAATTGTCCTCACGGTGTTCACCCTGCTGTGCTGCTGGGGCTTAGCCCCCTTCGCGCGCAACTGCCAGCGCCCTACGGGCCACCCGGAACCGATCCGGCGCCAGCTGCAGCGCGTCGCCGCCAACCCTCGCTTTCTCAAGGTGCTGGGGCTTTACCTGCTGCTCTGGTGTGCCCTGCAGCTGATGCAGCCGGTGTCGCTGATTTTCCTGGCCGTGGTGATGCAGCTACCGGAGAGCTGGAGCACCTGGATCCTGATTCCCTTCCAGCTCAGTGCCCTGGCGGGGCTGCAACTGTGGAGCCGGGTGGCAGGGAGCCACGGCCGCGTCTGCGCCCTGCGCTGGGGCACGGGTCTGTGGATTGCCGGCTGCCTGGGAGCCAGCCTGCTGGTGCCCCTCGATGGCAGCACTGCCCCCCTGGGCAGCTTCAGCAATGGCATCTCCCTGGGCCTACTGGTGCTCACGATCATGGTTACGGGCCTGGGGGCCTCCACCGCCTACCTGATCCCCTGGGCCCTGTTGCCCGACGCAATCGATGCCGATCCCGACAAACCGGCCGGGCTCTACACCGCCTGGATGGTGGTGACTCAGAAACTGGGCATCGGTGTGGCCGTGTTTGCCCTTGGTAACGGCTTGAGCCTCAGCGGCTACCAGGCCGCCCAGGGACTGGCCCAGCCGACTACTGCCCTCACCACCATCCGCCTATGCATGGGCCTGATTCCGGCCGTGCTGATCGCCGCTGGCCTGCTGGTGATGCGACGCTGGCCGGAGAAAGGCCTGCACCGCCAGCCATGAAGCGCCCCGCCTGGCTGACAACACCGCGCTGGCTGCGGCGCCTGGGAGCCAGCCTGCTGGTTGGCGGCCAGGCGGTGAGCGCCATCGCCAAGGGGCGCATCGGCTTCAACGATCTGATGCAAGAGCTGATGGAAGCCGGCCCTGGCAGCTTCCTGATCGTGCTGATCACGGCCTTGGCTGCGGGCACCGTGTTCAACATCCAGGTGGCTGCGGAACTCTCCAAACAGGGCGCCAGCGCCACGGTGGGCGGTCTATTGGCCCTGGGGCTGTCACGGGAGATCGCGCCCCTGCTCACCGCCACCCTGCTCACCGGCAAGGTGGCCACGGCCTATGCGGCCCAGATCGGCACCATGAAGGTGACCGAGCAGATCGATGCGATCACGATGCTGCGCACCGACCCCGTGGAGTACCTGGTGGTGCCCCGGGTAGTAGCGATGGTGATCATGGCGCCGGTGCAATGCCTGCTGTTCTTCTGGGTGGGGATCTGGTCGGGCCAGGTGAGCAGCACGCTGCTTTACAACATCCCCCCGGCGGTGTTCTGGAGCTCGGTGCGCACCTGGATGGAGCCCGATGACCTGCCCTCGATGCTGCTCAAAGCCCTGGTATTTGGGCTGCAGATCGCTGTAATCGCCTGTGGCTGGGGACTCACCACCCGGGGTGGTCCCAAGGAGGTGGGCACCAGCACCACCGGCGCCGTGGTCATGATTCTGGTCACAGTCGCCCTGATGGACGCCCTGCTCACCTCGCTGCTGTTCACCTGATGACCTCCCCTGCCCCCGGCACTAGCGGCGTAGTCCTCGACCCCGCCTACGGCGTAGCCCTTGGGGTGATCGGCCTGGGAGTAGCAGCCCTGGCCCTAACCCCGCTTTGGGCTGGGGCCATCTGGCTCAGCCTGGTCATAGCGGTGTTCGGTTTGTTTCTGCTGCTGCAAACCCGCCTGCTGCGGCTGGAATTTGGCGGTGATGCCCTGCTGGTGTGGCGTCAGCAGAGCCTGCTGCGCCGCTTCCCCTACCAGGAATGGCTGAGCTGGACAATCTTTTGGCCGGGGCTGCCGGTGCTGTTTTATTTCCGTGAACAGGGCAGCATCCACTTCCTGCCCGTGCTCTTTGATGCAACCAGCCTGCGCCAGCAGCTGGAGCAGCACCTGAGCCAGCTCCCCCCCGCCGCACCTCCCGATTCCCCAAGCGATGTCTGACGACCCCAGCCAGGCTTCCCCCACCCCTGCCAGCCCCGAGCCCCCCTCAGCGGCCCCCTGGCAGGAGCTGGCCCTTACTGAGCTGCAGCAGCAGCGCACAGCCCTGCTCGAGGAGATCCGCCAGCTGGAAGCGCGCCGCGGCCAGATCCAAAAGGAGATCGAAGCGAGCTTTGCTGGCCAGGCCGATGGGGTGGCCAGACGGCTCAAGGGCTTCCAGGACTACCTGGTGGGAGCCCTGCAGGATCTCGCCGTGGCCGCCGAGCAGGTGGAGCTGGTGCCCCAGCAGGTGCTGGTGCAGCCCTCCCCCCTCGACCAGATCAGCAGCACCCCCGTAGCCAGCCAACCCCAAGCGGCTGTAGCGGCCGCGGGGCTGTTCGGCCCAGACGAAGTCCTAATTCGCGAGCGCCTGGCCGGCTTTGGCGGCCAGCCCGACTTCTACGCCGATCCCTGGCAGCTGCGCCGCAGCCTGGATGCCAGCGGGGCCGCCCTGCTCGATGACTGGTTCCTGGGCCAGGGCGGCCGGGGCGCCCAGCCCAGCTGCGGCAGCCGCAGCCGCAATGCCTTGGTGGCCGCCGCCGCCATCGCCATCCTGGGCGAGCTCTATGGCGAGCGCTTCCAAACCCTGGTGCTGGCCAGCCAACCGGAGCGCCTGGGGGAGTGGCGCCGCGGCCTGCAGGACTGCCTGGGCCTTTCCCGCGAGGATTTCGGCCCCAGCAGCGGCATCGTGCTGTTTGAGCGGGCCGATGCCCTGGTGGAGCGGGCCGACCGCCTCGAAGAGCGGGGCGAGCTGCCCTTCATCCTGGTGGATGCGGGCGAGCCGGTGCTTGAGATCCCGATCCTGCAGTTTCCGCTCTGGCTGGTCTTCGCGGCCGGCCCCGGCGAACTTATGGCCGACGAAACCTACTGACCCCTGCAACCGTGACCCTGCCAACAGCTGTGACCCTGCTCACCCTGGCCATGCTGATCGCCGGCTACCTGCTCGGCTCAATCCCCAGCGGTTACCTGGCGGGGCGCTGGCTGGCTGGCCTCGACATCCGCCGCGAGGGTTCCGGCTCCACCGGTGCCACCAACGTGCTGCGGGTGGTCGGCAAGGGGCCGGCCTTGGCGGTGTTCTTGGTGGATGTGCTCAAAGGAGCCGCCGCCGTGCTGCTGGCCAAGGCGCTGCTGCAGCCCCCTGGAGCACCGCTATTGGGCACCGGCACGAGTGTGACTGACACAGGTGTGGTCGCGGCGGGCTTAGCGGCCCTGGCCGGCCACATTTGGCCCATCTGGCTCAACTGGAAGGGGGGCAAGGCCGTGGCCACCGGGCTGGGGGTATTGCTAGGCCTGGTACCGGCGGTGGGCATGGCCTGTTTTGGCATCTTCCTCACCGTGTTGAGTTCCACCCGGCTGGTGTCTCTCGCCAGCGTGGTGGCGGCAATCAGCCTGCCACTTCTGATGGTGGGGGCCCATGGCATGCGGCTTGCTTATCTAGCCCTTGCCGTGCTCACTACCCTTGTGGTGGTATTGCGGCATCGCAGCAACATCCAACGCCTTCGCGCGGGCACCGAACCGCGCCTGGGCCATGCAAAGCCGGAATCCTGACCAATACCCTGTCCCAAACAACCCAATCCGCCCCTGGCTTCCTCCCTGTCGACCCTCTCCTCAGCCAACGTTTCACAAGCCAGGCTGACCCCGCGCTCCCTGGCAATGGTTCTGCTGCTTGCGAGCCTCTTGACCCAGGCCACCAGCCTGTGGACTGGCCACAGGGCCCTCAACAGCCAAGCCCAGCTGGCCCGCGAGCGAGGTAGATCAGACGCCCTCGACCAACTCCAGGATGAGCAGAACCACCTTGCCCTTGCAGAGCGCCTCCTGGGCAACCCTCTGGCCAATGAGAAAGTCCGAAGGGGTCTGATTTCCCAGATGGTCCAGGGGCAGCGTGCCCGCGATCAGGCCCTCCGCGACCTGCTGCGAGCCGACACGATGGAAAAACCCGCCGGCGTCGCCCATCAGCCCTTGTCGTATGCCCAACTGGAGCAGGCCCTCCAGCAATGGGACCGGGGCCATCACGCTCTGCTCAAAACCCAGGCACCCTTGCTGAACACGGGTGGGCCCCTAACCCCCCAGGCGCGAATCAGCCTGCCCGCCTTTCAGGCCATGCAACGCCTGGCCCAAGGCCGCCTACAAGCCCAGTGGACAGTGGCGGAGGCCCTGAAGCGAGCCCAGGAAGAAGAGCACAACAGCCAACAAATGACCCTGGCCAGTGTCAACGCCGACCTGAGCACCAGCCAGTCCTCTGGCCTGATAGCCCTGCTTCTTCTGCTGGCAGGCGGGGGACTACTTCTGCAGAAGACCACCACTACATCCTCTGCCGCCACCAACGGCAGCGACGCCAACGCCCAGCCGACACGAAAGGCGGACCATGAAGCGCCCGGCCGCCTGGCGGGAGCTTCCACGGAACCGACGGCTGCCCCAACCCAGCCAGGAGCGCCAGCCCCACCAAGCACAGATGTAGCAGATCTCGGAGGGCGATCAGCAGCTGTCAACGACGTCACGGCCCCAACCACCGCATCGCCCAATGCGGTCTCATCATCTCTGGGGCCAACCATTCAGCCCCCAGGCCCCGGATCCCCCGGCACGGAGCTGGCGGTGGTGATCCAACAGCTGCTTGCCCTAGCGCCCGGCGTCGAAGCACTTCACGGGGCCCTCGTCCAGCTAAGCCAGGGCTCCACCGCCCAGCCCACCGCTGGCCTGCTCGCCACAGCTCAGCAAGCCAGCGCATCGGCTGACGGACCAGCTAACACCACCATCGATCCGACCGCGGCAGAGCTTCCAACCTGGACGGCCCTGCAGCAGACCCTCGAGGATTTGCTACGCAATCCCTTCAAGCTGGAGGACCGGCAGCGACTCAGGACCCTGCTCCACCACCTACTCAAGACCGCCGGCCCCCAAGGCGACCCAGAGTTGGAACAGGCCTTCGCCAAGCTGATGAAGGAGAGCGGCGATGGTCGCCTGCCGGTGCCCTCCAGGGAGCTCCTGCACGAACTGCTGGGACTGGTGCAACGGCCCAGAACTAGCGTCTGAACTTAGTTCCGCATGGGGCTCAGGCCAGCTGTCGGCTCCGTTCGGCGGCCGCCAGCACCGCCTCCAGCAGAGCCGAACGCACACCACCAGCCTCAAGGCGCCGCAGGCCCGCGATGGTGGTTCCGCCGGGACTGCTCACCATGTCCTTGAGCTGGCCGGGATGCAGATCCTGCTCGTGCAGCAGAGCGGCGGTGCCAGCCAGGGTGCGGTTAGCCAGGTGATGGGCCAAGGCCCGCGGCAAGCCGGCAGCCACGGCTCCATCGGCCAAGGCTTCAGCTACCACCGCCACAAAGGCGGGCCCAGATGAAGTGAGCGCCAGAAAGGCATCGAGCTGGGCTTCAGGCAGCTCGTGCACCTCACCCACCTGACCGAAGAGCTGCTGCACCCAGCGGCGTTGGTCTGGGGGCACGTCGACACCAAAGGCCAGGCCCGTGAGCCCCGCCCGCACCAGGGCCGGAGTATTCGGCACGGCGCGCACACACTGCCAGCCAGGAAACAAACGCTGCAGCCGCGCCAGGGTGACACCGGCGAGCACGGAGATCAGCAGCCCGCCCGAACCAGCAGCCGCCGCCGGTGCTACGGCCTCGAGCTGCTGGGGCTTAACCGCCAGCAAAACGACCGGCGCAGACCAGGCTGCAGCTGCATCAGTAGCCACAGTCAAACCGTGGGTTTGGGCCAGGCCGGTGGCGGAGGCTTCGCTGGCAACAACGGCCCGCACACCCTCGCGCTGCACCAGGCCTGCTTCCAGCAGGGGAAACAGCAAAGCCTGGGCCATACGGCCCAGGCCCACAACGCCGAAGGTTGGCGTCATAGCCGGCCTAAATGGCGGCGTCCTGGCGGCCCCAGGCCGGGCTCGGGGCCGCGTCCTGCTGGGGCTCGCTGATCTCGCGGCTCACGATCGTGGGCGAAGAGGCCTCGTCGCTAGCGGCGGTGGTCACCGTGACGCAGCTAGGCGCAAACAGAAAAATGCTTTCACCCACCCGCTCCTGGTGGCCGTCGATAGCGAAGGTGCCGCCTGCCACAAAATCCACGGCGCGCTGGGCCTGATCCGGCTCCATCATCGTGAGGTTGAGGATCACGGTCTTGCGCTCGCGCAGGGCCTGGATGGCGCGGGGCATTTCATCGAAGCTGCGCGGCTCCATCAGGGTCACCTCGGCAACGGCCGTGGATAGGCCGGGCATGCCGATCACATTGGTGCCGGCAAAAGGATCGTCAGCGCCGAAATCGGAGCTCAGGGCTAGGGCGCTAGAGCGACTGGTGTAACTCGGCTCAGGCTGCTCGCCACCGTCGTAATCGAGCTCATCGTCGTAGTCGCCCTCGAGATAGTCGTCTCCTGAGACAACGGCACGCAGGCGGGAAAACAACGACACGAACTGAACCTCAAAGTTGCTTTCTACCTGAATAGCGTCCCACACCAATCGCGGCAAGGCTTTCAAGCGGAGATTGGCACCTTGTGGGGGAATTATTGAATTTGACGCGGCCCAAACAGGCCGCTACCAATGCGAACCCAGGTGCTGCCGGCCGCAGCCGCCTCGGGCCAGTCGCCACTCATGCCCATTGAGCGCTCCGGCAGGCCCAGCTGGGTCGCCAGGGCGTCGCACTCGCCAAACAGGTCCCGGCGCTCGGCCTCGCCCAGGCCCAGGGGCGCCAAGGTCATCAAGCCCAAGGGCTGCAGGGGAGCCAGGCCGGCCAGCTCGGGCCAGTGCTGGCAGAGCTCAGCGGGCTCAAAGCCGGTCTTGGCGGGATCGGGGCGAAATTTCACCTGAAAAAACACCGCCGGCTGGCGCTGCTCCTCGGCGGCGATGCGGGCCAGGCGCCTAGCCAGCTCAAGGCTGTCGAGAGAGTGGATGGTGCCGAAGTGGCGCACCACACCCCGGGCCTTATTGGCCTGCAGCCGGCCGATGAAATGCCAGTCGAGGGGCGCCAGATCGGCCAGCTCGGCTTGCTTGAGCACCGCCTCCTGCAGGCGACTTTCACCAAAGCTGAGCTGGCCAGCGGCCACCGCTTCGCGAATCCGATCAGAGGGTTGGCCCTTGCTCACCGCCAGCAGGCGGCAGCCTGGCGGCAGCTCGGCCTGGAGGGCGGCCAGTCGCCCAGCCAAGGATTCAGATAAAGGTCTGGTCAAACAACTGACGCCAATGGGCGTGGGCCTCGGGACCGTCGCGGCGGGAGCGCACCAGGTTTTGCTCAGCAAAGTGGCGGGCATCCATCAGCGGCACCACCTCAAAGGTGGCGCCACGGGGCTGCAGGGTGACGACGAAAAAAATGCGCTGGGCGTAGAGGGTGGCGAACAGATCCCGGCCTTCGGAAACCGCCGCCACCCGATAGAGCATCCCGAAGGTGGGATGGTTGAGGTAGCGCTCCGGACTCACAAATGCGCTGCTCGTCAATGCGCTGCTCACCGATGCGGTCGAACTTGGCCATTAAAGGTCACCGACTTTCCAACGCAGCAGGAGCATCAGCAGCAGCAAGCCCGCCGCCGTGGCGTTGAGCAGGCCCAAGCCCCGCCCCACAACTGCAGGTCGCAGCAGCTGGTCGGGCGGCAGCCAGACCCCGCCGCGGGCAAGGAGCGCCTCGGCTCCCTGCTCGGAGCGCAGCAACACATTGGCCAGCAGCCGCTCGCCCAGGGCCAGCACCAAAGCCAAGCCCCCCTTCCAGCCAAGCTGCTTGAAATTCACCGCCCGGGTTGCAATAGATCGCAACAGGTTTTGCAACTCCTCCTGCACCAGGGGCAGGAAGCGCAGGGCCAGCAGCAGGGTGAAACCGAGCCTCTCCACCGGCAGGCCCAGCCGGGCCAGGGGCGCCAGCAGCCAGCTGATCGCCCACACCAACTGTTCGGGGGAGGTGCTGAGCAGCAGCAGGTTGGCGCTGTGCACCAGAGTGAATAGCAGCGTGGCGCCGTTGAGGCCCAGCTCAGCTGAACGGCGGGTCACCAGTAGGGGGCCAGCGCGCAGCAGCACCCAGGGGGTGCCTGAGCGCTCGGGCGGCGGGCTGCCAGGGGGACCGGGCTGGAGCCGCAACTCCGCCGGCGGCCGCTGCAGGGCTGCGGGTGACGCCGTGCCCGCCGGTAGCAGGGCCGCTAGGCCGCCCACCAATAGGGCCAGGGCCAGTAGCAGCGGCACGCTGCGGCGCCATAGCCGCCAGCTGAGCCCGCTAGCGGCGGTAATCAGCAGCAACAAGGCCACCAGGCTGAGACGCCAGAGCGGTCCTGCCAGGATCGGCGTTACTAGAAAAATCAGACTCCAGGCCAGCTTCAGGCGTGGATCAAGCCGGCGCAACCAGCTGCCGCCCGTGGCCGCCTCCGCCGGATCCGGGGCGGCAAATTGGCCGATGGGGATCTGGCGTAAAAAATCCACCTAAGCGCAGGCCCTAGCGCCCACGAGTCTGGCTGCGGGCCAGCTCCTTCTCGGCATCGCGCTGCTGCTTGCCGCGCCAGAAAAGCTTGATCGGCGTGCCCTCAAAGCCCAGGCCCTCGCGGATCTGACGCTCCACATAGCGGCGATAGGTCTCACCGAAAAGCCTCGGCTCGTTGACAAACAACGTGAAGCTGGGGGGCCGCACCGCCACCTGGGTGCCGTAGTAGAGGCGGCCCTGGCGGCCGCCGCGGCTGGTGGGCGGCGTGCGCCAGCTGAGCGCTTCGGTGAGCACCTCGTTCACCACCGAAGTGGTGACGCGGCGGCGGTGCTGCTCCACCGCCAGCAGGGCTAGGGGGAAGATCGCCTGCACCCGCTGGCCGCTGAGGGCCGAGGTGAACAGCATCGGCGCCCAGTCGAGGAAATAAAGCTTGGCGCGGAGCTCCTTCTCCATCGCCGGCATGGTGTGACTGTCTTTTTCAATGGCATCCCACTTATTCACCACCACCACGCAGGCGCGGCCGTCCTCTTCGATGCGGCCGGCCAGGCGCTGGTCTTGCTCGGTGACGCCATCGAGGGCGTCAATCACCAGCACGCACACATCGGAGCGCTCGATCGCCTTGAAGCTGCGGCTGATGCCGAAGTATTCGGGGCCATAGCTCACCGAACGGCGGCGGCGGATGCCGGCCGTATCGAGCAGCTTCCAGGTTTTACCCTCCCGCTCGATCGTGGTGTCAATCGTGTCGCGGGTGGTGCCCCGAATCGGGCTGACGATCGCCCGGTTTTCACCGCACACCGCATTGAGCAGGCTGGATTTGCCCACATTGGGGCGGCCGATGATCGCCAGCTGAATCGGCTCTTCGCCCTCGTCTTCTTCGCTGGGGGGCAGGTAACTCACCACCTTGTCGAGCAGGTCGCCGGTGCCGGCACCGTGGATCGCCGAAATCGGGAAGGGCTCGCCCAGGCCCAGGCCCCAAAACTCGGCCGCCATGGCCAGGCCCGCATCGGGCGACTCGCACTTATTCACCGCGAGCATGGTGGGAACCCCCTGGCCCCGCAGCCACTCGGCAATCGACTGGTCGGCAGCGGTGCAACCCAGCTGACCATCAACAACAACCAGGGCCACGGCCGCCTCGGCCAGGGCCAGGTTTGCCTGCTCACGGATCTCCGGCAGAAACTCGCTGTCGTCGTCAAACACCAGGCCGCCGGTGTCGACCACCCGGAAGGTGCGATCAGCCCAGTAGCCCTCCTGATAGGTGCGATCCCGCGTCACGCCGGGCGTGTCGTGCACGATCGCTTCGCGGCTGCGGCAGAGCCGGTTCACCAGGGTGGATTTGCCCACGTTGGGGCGGCCAATAATGGCAACGACCGGTAAGGCCAAGGGAGGTATTCCTACGTCTGTCCTGTATTGACCCTAACGTCTGCCCGGCTTGAGCCAAAAGAGAGGCCCTAACCCGAGCCATTAGCTGATGGGCAGGTCGCCCGAATGGCCCTGCACCGGATCGGCCGGCTGGTCCAACAGTTGCGGCAGCGGCCCCACACCCGGCAGCGGCTCGCCCCGCTCGGCCAAATGGGCCAGCAGCCAGTTCACGGCGGTGGCCCGGCGGGTGCGGCGCGGGTAGAGCTCGCCGATCCTGTAGCCCGCAAAACCCAGCTGCTCCTTCAGCAGCTGCTTGTGCTCTTTTGCAATTGAGCGGGTTAGGGCCACCGAAGGAGGCCGCTCGGCGATGAACTGGGGTTCAACGGGGAAGGACTCCCGCCAGCCAGCGCTGGTAGCCGGGCCGGCGCTCCATGTGCCGGAGCCATTCAGCTCGTATCCCAGGCGCGGCCAGATCAGCACACACACGAAGCGATCGCTGGTGCGGTCGGCCAGCACCGCCTCCAGCAACTGCCGGCTCAAGGGGTAGGGCACGGCAGCGGGGGCGGCCTGAGCGGAAGCCATCGGCCTGAAGCATCACAATCGGATCACCATGATCACTGGTTCACCGATCACAGCTTCTCCCCTGCAGCTCTCTGGCAACGGCACGGCCCGCGCCCTGCGCTGCCGGGTGCTGCAGTCGCCCCTGGCGGGGGTGAGCGATCGCATCTTCCGGGCGCTGGTGCGGCGCTGGGCGCCCGATGCCCTGCTGTTCACCGAGATGGTGAACGCCACCAGCCTGGAGCTGGGCTTCGGGCTGCAGAAGGTGGAGGAGCTGGGCAGCGAGGCCGGCCCGATCGGTGTGCAGCTATTTGATTACCGGCCCGCCGCCATGGCCGAGGCCGCCAAGCGGGCCGAGGCCGCCGGCGCCTTTCTGATCGACATCAATATGGGCTGCCCGGTGAAGAAGATCGCCAAGAAAGGCGGCGGCAGTGGCCTGATCCGCGATCCCGAGCTGGCGGCCCGCGTTGTGGAAAGCGTGGTCGCGGCCGTAGCTCTCCCGGTGACGGTGAAAACGCGGCTGGGCTGGTGCGATGGCAGCGATGCGGTGAGCTGGTGCCAGCGGCTCGAAAATGCCGGTGCCCAGCTGCTCACCCTGCACGGCCGCAGCCGCGAGCAGGGCTTCAAGGGTCAGGCCGACTGGGCCGCCATCGCTGCGGTGAAGGCGGCGCTGACGATCCCGGTGATCGCCAATGGCGATGTCAATAGTCCGGCCGCTGCCAGGCGCTGCCTGGAGCAGACGGGCGCCGATGGGGTGATGGTGGGCCGGGGCAGCATGGGATCCCCCTGGTTGGTGGGCCAGATCGATGCGGAGCTCAGCGGCCGGCCCATCCCGCCCACCCCCGGCGCCCTAGAGCGCCTCGCCCTGGCGGCGGAGCAGCTGCAGGCCCTGGTGGCGGCCAAGGGCGACCACGGCCTGCTGATCGCTCGCAAGCACATGGGCTGGACCTGCCAGGGCTTCGCCGGCGCCCCCCAACTGCGCCATGCCCTGATGCGGGCGCCCACCCCCGGCGCAGCCCTGGAGCTGCTGCAGCGAGCGGAGGCGGCCCTCGAGACCATCAAGCCGCAGGCTGGCTTGCCGGAGGCCGCAGGGCCATGAGCGCCAGTGCCGCCAGCAGCTGGGCGGCAACCAAGGGCAGCACCCCCTCTCCACCGCGGGCGACCAGCGCCAGAGCGATAGCCGGGTTGTAGAGACCCGAGCCGGTAAGGCCCCCGAGCACCACCAGCACCACCAGCCCAAGCCCGATCACCACGCCTGCCAAAGGTTGGGCAAAGGGGCAGATCCGCCCCTCATGGCTCCACACCAGGATCAGGGCGAACAGGGCGATGCTGAAGGCGAATTCCGGCACCACGCCGCCAAGGGCCAGGGGCTCGGGCGCAGCCGCCAGGGGATCGAGGGCGAAGCCGACCCGGGCGCCGATCAGCTGGGCCACCCCGTAGGCGAAGCACTCCCGCCAGACCCCACCACGCCCCAATCCGGCCCAGCCCCAGCGCTGGTGCTGGAGCAGCAGCGTGACCTCCGGATTGAAGTGGGCGCCACTAAGGCGCCCACACAGGTGAATGAGCAGGCTGAGGCTGAGACCGATCATGCAGGCCTGCTCAAAGGAACTGAGCTGACCGGAAGCGGCCCGGGAGATCGTGAAGGCCAGCAGCGCCGTGCCGGCGCCCTCCATTGCGGCGCGTTGGAACAGGGTCATGGGCCGCAGCCTGAACGAGGTCAGGCTAGGCGGATAGTTCGGTCTGGATCAGGGCAGCACCTCTGGCCAGCTCTGACGAATAAGCAGTAGCGAAAAGTAGGGCTGTTCATCGGCAGGCACCTCGGCCGCCGGCGCCAGTAGTTGGTCGGGCCAGCCCACCCGCTGGGCAAACAGGGCCCCTGGCAGCAGGTTGCGCTGCGCCAGCAGGGGCCGCACCCAGGCCCAGCGGTGGCCGAGCTTGAGCAGGGCCAGCACCGTGGCCGCTGCCGCCGCCTCAGTCAGCAGCGCCTCGAGCTGGGCCGGATCGTCGGGGGTGGGGCGAATCAGCAGGGCGTCCTGCTGCAGGGCCAGCGGCCAGGGCAACCCCTGGGAGGAGGCAGCGGCGGCGGCGGCGGCCACTGCCGTGATGCCGGGGATCACCGCCACCGGACAGCTGGGATGGCGCTCCGCCAGGGCCAACAGGGCGTAGGAGGCGCTGGCATAAAGGGAGGCGTCCCCCTCGCACAGCAACACCACGGCCTGGCCAGCAGCCACTTCTGCGGCCAGGGCCGCGGCGGCGGCATGCCAGGCCTGGCGGCGCGGCTCCGCCTCGCTCACCATCGGAAACAGCAGCGGTAGGCGCCGTTGCTCGGGGCCAATCCAGGGGGCGGCGATCTGGGCCGCCATTCCCTCCGCCTCGAGCCGGGCCACCGGGTAGGCGACCACCGCCGCGGCCCCAATTGCCCGCACCGCCGCCACGGTGAGCAGCTGCGGATCACCGGGGCCAACGCCAACCAGGGTGAGCCCTGCCTCAGGCGCCAGGGCTCCCGGAAATTCTGCCGAAAACACAATGGGCCTGCTGCAGCAGCCTTTCTAAGCTGGGAAAAGACCGTGATCTGGCCCGATGACTCTTCTGCAGGTATTTGGCACCGGCCCTGCCGCATCAGCCGCCCCAAAGCTAAGCAGCAGTGATCCGGCCACAATCGCCGCCACCCTGGCGCCATTGGGCATGGGCTTTGAGCGCTGGCAAGTTCAGGGCGGCTTGGCCCCGGATGCCGATCCGGCCGCGATCCTGGCCGTCTACGCCACCGAAATCGCCCGAGTGCAAGCCGGTGGGTCGTACCCCACGGTGGATGCGATTCGCCTCACGCCAAACCATCCCGACCGCCAGGCCCTGCGCCAGAAGTTTCTGGCCGAGCACACCCACAGCGAAGACGAGGTGCGCTTTTTCGTGGAGGGGCGTGGCCTTTTCTGCCTGCACATCGGTGATGCAGTGCTGCAGCTGCTCTGCGAAGCAGGCGATTGGATTTCCGTGCCCGCTGGCACGAAGCACTGGTTTGACATGGGTCCTGAACCCCATTTCTGCGCCCTGCGCTTCTTCAACAACCCGGCAGGCTGGGTGGCCGAATTTACTGGCGACCAAATCGCCGACCAATATCCCCGCCTCGACGAGTTAGCAACTTAGAGTTTGGATTGGAGCCGGAAAAAAGGAGTTACGGGTTTTCTTTCCAAATGACATTTCCGGCCAGCCATCTCTCCCCTCCTGAGCCCGAGAGGAATACGGAAGCTGCCAGCATGATCCGTCAAGTTGGCGATGACCTCAATTTTAGATTGCGTCAGCTGCACGAGCAATTATTAGAGCAAGTGCCGGACGTGGATCGCATCGCCTGCGCTCTCTACGAACCCAGCGATGACATGCTCAAAACCTTTGTGCATAGCACTCGCCAGGGCGAAGCCATCAAGGGATATGAGTTTCACCTTGCCGAAAGTGCCTCGCTTAGCGCCTTAGCAGCTAGCCGTAGCGTTCGGATTTTGGATGAAATCGCCGATGTCGTAAGCCCTGCCAATCCTCACTCCCAATGGCTCCTTAACGAGGGCTACCGCTCCTCCTTCACCGTGCCCCTATACGAGAGACAGGAGTTTATCGGCTTCCTTTTCTACGACTCATTAAAACCAGCTGCTTTCAGCAAAAAGGTTCAGCGCAGCTTGGAGGTTTACAACGCCCTGATCAGCCTGACAATTTCAAACGAATTAAATTTAGTTCGCTCGATCACCACATCGGCTCAGGTTGCTCGCGAATTTGCCAACCTGCGCGACTTTGAAACCGGCAATCACCTTGAGCGCATGGCTCATTACTCCCGCCTGATCGCCAGGGAGCTAGCCCCTCGCCACGACTTAAGCGATGAATACATTGAGCACCTTTATTTATTTGCACCATTACATGACATTGGCAAGATCGGCATTCCCGACAGCATTCTGCTCAAGTCCGGCGGTCTAAACCCCGAAGAGCGAGCCCTGATGAACACCCACGTTCAAAAGGGTATTGATGTGCTGGAGCGCATGATCGGCGAATTCGGACTAGACGCCCTGCCCGACTCCCAGGTGATGCGCAACGTGGTGGCCGGGCACCACGAGTGTCTCGATGGCAGCGGCTACCCCAATGGGCTTAAAGGCGCTGAGATTGCCCTAGAAGCCCGGATCATCGCCGTCGCCGACATCCTTGACGCCCTCACCAGTCATCGGCCTTACAAAGAGCCCTGGTCTGTGGAGGCTGCCATTGGTGAGCTGGAGCGCTTAGTGGAAAGGGGCAAGATCGATGGCGATTGCGTTCAGGCCTTGAAGTGCCATCTCCCGGAGGTCAACACCATCCGCGACCGGTTCAAAGACAGCTGAGCTAATGCTCCGGACTTAATCAAGCTGGAAAGGCTCTAGTCCCATGGTCGATGCCCTGATGGGCTTTCTGGGGTCGGTTTTGCTGGGCTGTCGCCGAAGTCAGCTCACCAGCTCAATCCCCACCGAGTGCATGCGCAGCCGCTGAGGATCGCTCAAATCCCCGCTCAGCGCCTGCGCTTCGGCCAGTGCCAGCTCCTGCAGCCGCTCCACCGTGGCCTGGCGGCCGAAGCGCTCTTCGCAGAGCAGCCAGTAGAGACCGAAATGGCGCGCTTCGCTGGCCAGCAGCTCGCCATACAGCGCCCGCAGCTCGGCATCGGGGCTATGGGCCGCCAGCAGGGCCATGCGCTCATGGCTGCGGGCCTCAATCAAGCCAGCCACCAAAAAAGAATCGAGCATGCGCTGGGGGTCGCCCTTGCGCACCTGGGCCGTGAGGGCCGAGCCGTAGGCCGGTGCCTGCAGGGGGCGCAGGGCTGCGCCGCGCCGTTGCAGCAGCAGCAGCACCTGCTCGAAGTGCTCCAACTCCTCCCGTGCCAGAGGGCTAAGGGCGGCCGCCAAGCCAACCTCGCTTGGATAACGGAACATCAGCTGCAGGGCTACGCCGGCGGCCTTGCGCTCGCAGTGGGCGTGGTCAATCAACAGCAGCTCTGGCTGGGCAATCGCCTGCTCCAGCCAGGCGGGGCTGGTGGGGGCCGCCAGCCACTTCACCCGGGCCATCAAGGCTGGGCTCGCAGGTGGGCCACCAGGCCCTCCAGGGCCAGGGTGTAGCTGAGCGGCCCAAAGCCACAGATCACGCCCAGGGCCTTATCAGCCAGGGTGGAATGGTGCCGAAACGGCTCGCGGGCATGGGTGTTGCTCAAGTGCAATTCCACGAAGGGAATCGCCACCCCCAGCAGGGCATCGCGCAGAGCAATTGAGCTGTGGGTGTAAGCGCCGGCATTGATCAAAATGCCATCCACGCTGCCACGGCCCTCGTGGATGCGATCCACCAGGGCGCCTTCATGGTTGCTCTGAAAGCAGCTGATCGCCGCCCCCAGGGCCTGGGCGCGACTCTCCAGCTCAGCGTTGACCTGATCAAGGGTCTGACTGCCGTAAACACCCGGCTCACGGGTGCCCAGCAGGTTGAGATTGGGACCGTGGAGAGCGAGCAGCTGCATGGAGTAGGTCGGCTGGTAAGTTCTTCGGGTGTGGTTCGGGTCGGTGCCCGAGTGGTTAATGGGGGCGGACTGTAAATCCGCTGGCTCTGCCTACGTTGGTTCAAATCCAACCCGGCCCACCTTCCACATGCCCTTGTAGCTCAGTGGTAGAGCACTCCCTTGGTAAGGGAGAGGTCACGAGTTCAAATCTCGTCAAGGGCTTACAAAAAGAGGGGCAGGCACCGCTCCTCAAGCACAGTGGTCTACCGGCTGCATCCTGGTTGACCCTCCGCTGCCTGATCGTGGAAGACCAGGTCATGTTCCTGCAGCTGCTTTGCAAAATGCTGCAAGGACTGCCCGGCTTGGAGGTGGTGGGTACGGCCACTAATTGCCACGACGGCTTTGAAGCCTGTCGCAAACTCCGCCCAGATGCCCTGATCCTCGATCTGGCCCTGCCCGACGGCGATGGCCTGGGGGTGGCCCGCTTCCTGCGGCTGCTCCAACCCGAAGCAAAGGCGCTGGTGCTCTCGGCCCAGGCCAGCAGCTTTGTGTGCCCGGAGGAGCTCGAAGCGATGCTGGTGGGAGTGGTGGATAAAACCTCCACCTACGAAACCCTGCGCAATGTGATCGAGGCCGCCCTGCTGCAGGAGACGCCCCAGGACGCCGAACCAAACGGGCCAGTGGCGGCGCTGACCCCACGCCAGCGGCAGATCTTCAGCCTGATTGGCCATGGCCTCAGCAATAAGGCGATCGCCCACGCCACCGGGCTGGCAGTTGCCACGGTGGAAACCCACCGCAAGGCCATTGCTCGCCGCCTTAACTGCAGCGGAGCTGAGTTGGTGCGCCGGGCAGCCCTGGATCTGGGCCCGGTGCCATGAGGGGTAGGGGACTGCGCAACCGAATCGTCTGGGCGACGACTCTGCAGCTGCTGCTGGTGAGTGGGGCGGTGGGCGGCTTGGCCTATTTCAGCGGCCAACGCGGTGGCTTTGGCCTGGCCGAGGCCTACCGCCAGCAAGACGCCATCACCGACCTTTCGGAGCAGCTCTCGGGCCGCCTGGCGGCACCGCAGCTGATCAACAGCCTCAACGTGCTCGCCATCCAGCAGGGCCAGCTCTCCTTAAACGACTTCGACGCCATGGGGCAGCGCTTCTGGAGTCAGATGCAGCTCTTCCCCGTGGGCTACATCAATTACGGCAGCGTTCGAGGGGAATTCCTCGGGGTGGAAAGGCTCGACAGCGGCGCCTTTGTGATCAACGAAGACGCGTTCGCCAGCCCCCTCGGCAAGGGCACGATGGGCGTCTACGCCATGGGAGCAAAGGGACAACGGGGCGCCCTGCTGGAGTCAATTCCTGGCATGACCGACAGCCACGAGGAGGCCTGGTACGTGGAAACGGTGAAGGCCGGCCAGCCCACCTGGAGCTCGATCTACCAGTGGGAAGACAAGCCCGAGGTGCTGGCGATTGCCTTTAATCAACCCCTCTACGGCCCTGGGCGCCAACTGCTCGGCGTCATCGGCGTCGACTTCGTACTCAGCCAGCTCAACACCTGGCTTAAAGAAGTCTGGAAAGACAGAAACGGCTTCGCCTTGATCGTGGAAAGAAACGGCATGGTCGTGGCCAGCTCCCGGCCTGGCCTGACCAGCACAGGCAGGGGCTCCACAACCAAACGCGTGCGGCTGGACCAACTGCCCGATCCCCTGGTGCAGGCCACCAACCGCCGCCTGCAGGAAGTGGGTGGCCTCGCTGCCCCCAGCTCCCTAGCCAGCACCCAGACCGTGCAATACAGGGGCAACACCTACCTGGTAGGCCTCCATTCCTGGGGCCAGGCGGAGAAGCTCGACTGGCTGCTGATCACAGCCCTGCGCTCAGATCAGATCGTGCAGGCCAGTCAGCGCCATGCCCTGATCGCCCTGCTGCTGAGCCTGGGGGCGGTAGCCACCGCGGTGGTGGTGACAATCCGGGTGAGCGACTGGCTGCTGGCGCCGCTAGAGCTGCTGCGCCGGCGCTGCCAGAGCGCCTCCGAGCAGGTGGGCCAGGGGGACGCAAATCTTGTATTTGAAGCAGGGCTGCCCAAGGGCAGCGCCAGAGAGATAGAGGCCGTTTCCCAGGCGTTCGGAGCCCTGGTGGAGCGGCTAACCCAGGCCCGGCGACAACTCGCTGAAGCCATCGAGCGGGAGCGACTCAAGGACGCCCAGACCGTGTTGGTGCTGGAAGACAAGCTCAAAAGCAGCCTGCAGGCCGCAGCCGTGGCCCACGAAATCAACCTGCCCCTCAGCACCCTGCTACTGAACAGCAAATTGCTGCTGGAGCAGCAAGAAGCTCACCTGCCCACCAACCTGAACGAGCATCTCCAGGCGATCGCCAGCAACGCCGATGAGGTCGTAACGACGATTGAAAAGATGCGCAGCCTGCTGCGCAACGTGCAGACCCACCACCGGCGACTCAACCTGGCCAACGTGGCCCGCAGCGCCCTGCTCTACGCAGGCCCGAGCCTCAAGGCCGCAGGCATCACGGTGCAGCGCGAGGGCCTCGAAGCCAGCCTGGCGGTATTGGGGGACGCGGCCCAGATCCAGATAGCCGTGGTCAATCTGCTGCGCAATGCCCTTGAAGCGCTGGAAACAGCCGGCCCTGCCGCAGCCACCCCCGCCACCATTGCGGTGCGGCTGCAAAGCGAGGGCGACGCGATTGTGCTCAGCGTGGCCGACAACGGCCCGGGGTTCCAGGCACCGCAAACGGCCTTAACCCCACTGGAAACCAGCAAGGCCAGTGGCAGTGGCCTGGGCTTGTTTGTGGTGCAAACCACCATGGAAAACCATCGCGGCTCCCTGGCCATCGGGCGCTCCAGCCTGGGCGGCGCCGAAGTGCGACTGATTTTTCCCGCCGCTCCTTCCCTACCTATTACTCAATAGGGGGCAGGAGGTTACTCAATAGGGGGCGTGAGGTTACCCAATAGGGGGTAGGAGGCGATTGGTGGGCAGGCACAAATTCATAAGGTCGCCACTCTGCGCAGTAGAAGAATGCGCGACATCCTGCTCGACGGATTGCCAGTTCTGGATCTGCTGGAGATCACTGCCAGCACTTCGGTCGTGGCGGCCCTGACCAACTGCGACCAAAGCTCCGTTTCGCGCCTGCACCGCCGCGTTAGCGATCAGCTCGGCCTGGATTTCCGCAAAACCAACGGCCACTACCGGGCCCACGCCAACCACGCCGTTTTGGGCTCCCTGCGGCAAGCCTCCCAGCTGCTGCGCCTCGGCCGGGGCCAGCTGCAGCTGCAGTGGCAGGGCACCCCCCGGGATGTTCAGGCTCTCCAATCGATCGGCGACCGCGCCCTGGAGCTGGTGCGCGAGCGGGTGCTGGATCTGGCCGTGATCAATGGCCTCGATACCCTGCCGCCGGGCTGGGAGGACAGCCGCAAACCCTTTGCCTTCTTCGATCTGGTAGCCATTGGTCTGGTGCGTTACCCAATCCAGCCCAGCTGCAGCGGCACCAACCTCGATGCGGTGGTGCTGCGCCGGGAGCATTTGGAGCAGCCGGCCGTGCAGGCCTTGATCAGCCAAATCCGCGCCATATACCTGCGGGAGTTCGCGCAATTGCCAGAGCTGGCCTGGCTCTGAGCAGCCGAAGCCTCACTCAATTTGCCAGCTTGGGTTGACACGCAGCCCGCCCCTTGAGCTCCGCCCCAACCGCCACCCCGCTGCTTGCCACGCCGATCGCAGCGATGCGGGCACCCGTCAGCACGGGCCTCACCCGCAGCCTGGCCTGGCGGCTGGAGCAGCTAGATCGCCTGGAAGGCCTGTTGCGCGATCAGGAGGCGGCAGTGCTCGAAGCCTTGGCGGCCGACTTAGGCAAACCGCCCCTCGAGGCCACCTTTGAGCTGATAGCGGTGCGTCAGGAGCTGACCCTCACCCGGCGCCAGCTGAAGCGCTGGATGGCACCGCGGCCGATTGGGCTGGATCTGGCCCTGCGGCCCGGCCAAGCCTGGGTGCAGACCGAACCCCTTGGCTGCGTCTTGATCATCGGCCCCTGGAACTACCCATTCCACCTCTGCCTGCACCCGCTGGTGAGCGCCCTGGCGGCGGGCAACACGGCCGTGCTCAAGCCCTCAGAACATGCTCCCCACATCTCCGCACTCCTGGCCCGCTGCCTACCCCTGGCCTTTCCAGCCGAGGTGGTGCAGGTGGTCACCGGCGATGGGGCCGTGGCAGCCGAGTTGCTGGAGCAGCAGTTTGACCACATCTTTTTCACCGGCGGCGGCCGGGTGGGCCGGCTGGTGATGGCCGCCGCCGCCCGCCATCTCACCCCCGTGACCCTGGAGCTGGGCGGCAAGAGTCCGGCGATCGTGCTTGCCGATGCCGACATCGCCACCAGCGCCAAGCGCCTGGCCTGGGGCAAGGGGCTCAATGCTGGTCAAACCTGCATCGCTCCCGACCACCTGCTGGTGCAACCAGCCGTGCGGGAAGCGCTAGTGGCAGCTATCGCCGCCGAATGGCAGCGCTTCTATGGCAGCGATCCCCTCGCCAGCGAGGACATGGGCTGCATCGTCAATGAAGTCCAGTTCCAGCGGCTGGAGGCCCTGCTGGCGGGGGCCCGCAGCCGCGGCCAGGTGCTGGCGGGGGGGCGCAGCGATCCCAGCCGCCGGCGCATCGAACCCACCTTGGTAGCGATCGAATCCGGCGACGATCCGCTGATGCAGGAGGAGCTGTTTGGCCCAATCCTGCCCGTGCTGGCAGTAGCGAACCTGGAAGCGGCCCTGGCCGAGGTGAGGGCGAGGCCCAAGCCCCTTGCCCTCTATTTGTTTAGCCACGATCGAGCCGCCCAGCAGCGCACTCTGGACACCACCAGCTCCGGTGGCGTCTGCTTCAACGATGTGGTGATGCAGGCGGGTGCGGCGGCCCTGCCCTTAGGCGGCGTCGGCGAAAGCGGCATGGGCAGCTACCACGGCGAAGCTGGCTTTCTCACCTTTTCGCACCGGCGCACGGTGCTGCGGCGCCCCTTCTGGCTGGATCTGCCCTTCCGCTACCCCCCCTATGCGGGCAAGTTGGCCCTGGTCAAGCGGCTGCTGGGCTAACTGGGGCACGGCGATTGGGGGGCGAAGGCAGGGCGATCAGCAGCTTTGATGCGCCGAAAGCAATCCGGGGACTGGATGGGACGAGACAACGCCCTTAACGTTCCCGTACCTATACGTGGTGCCGATGCGTCGCTCCCTTGCCGCCCTGGCCCTAGCGGTGGTGTTGCCCTTCCCGGGTCTTGCCCCTGCCGCAGCCCTGGCAAACGTGGTGGTGAAGCCAGGCGAAACCCTCTCGGAAATTGCCGACCGCCACGGCGTCAGCCTCACGCGACTGATGCAGGCCAATGGCATCAGCAACCCAAACGTGATAACTGCGGGCCAGAGCCTGCGGCTGCCAGGTAGTAGCACAGCTGCCGCTGGGAGTGCCCGGGGCGGCAGTATCACCGTCCAGCCCGGAGACACCCTCTCCGACATCGCCGATCGCCAGGGGGTCAGCCTCAACCAGTTGATGCAGGCCAACGGCATCACCAACCCCAACATGGTGGTGGCAGGCCAGAAGCTTGTGCTGCCTGGATCTCGCCGGGCAACGGCCGCCGCCGCTCCGCGAGCCCTGCCCACCGCTCCTTACACGGTTAAAAGCGGTGAAACCCTTTCAGAAATCGCCGATCGCTTCGGCACCAGCACCGAGCGACTGATCAAGATCAACGGGATCAGCAATCCAAATCTGGTGGTGGCGGGAACACGCCTGGCCATCCCTGGGCGTCCCTCCTCATCGGCCGCCCCCCGCAACGCCAAGGAACACGTGGTGCGCAGCGGCGAAAGCCTCTCCAGCATCGCCGGCCGCTACGGGCTGCCGGTTGAGCGGCTGGTTGCCATCAACAAAATCGACGACCCCGATCTGGTGGTGTCCGGCACCCGCCTGAAACTGCAGGCCCCGCCTCCCGTGAAGGCCACTCCAAAGCCAGCAGCCCAAGCAAAGCCCAAGCCCAAACCCAAGCCTGCGGCAACGCCAGTGGCAAAGACAACGCCAGTTGCAACGCCAGCCCCTAAACCCACTCCCCAGCCCACACCCAGCGTTCAACAGGCCACACAACAGCCCGTGCAACAGCCCGTTCAACAGCCCGTTCAACAAAGCGTGCAACCCGCCGCAAAACCAGTGGTTCTGGCGGCGGCCCAGCCCAAAATCCAACCCACTCCCAAGCCCTCAGCTGTCGTTGCCACGCCGATCGCCAAAGCCTCAACCACTCCGACTACAGCAACCACCTCTCCCGCCAGCCGGCCGAGCACTGGCAGCAAGCCCAGCAGCAGCAAGCCTCAGGGGCCCGACTGGCGCAGCTACGGCCCGCTGCAGGTGGACTGGGCCAACTGGCAACCTATGGGGGGCAGTTTTGTCGCCCCAACCCTCAATGGCGATGGCAAGCCCGTTTATCTGGCGGTCAACTGCGGAGCCCGCAAGCTCAATGCCACCAGCCAATCAGGCCAATGGAAGAGCTGGGATGCACCCCAGAGCGACTTTGAGGAGCAGCTAATCAGCGATATCTGTAAGGCCCGGGCCAGCTAATCCAACCGGCTAGCCAACGGCCACCCATCAGGCAGCCCAATCAGGCAGCCCAGTGGAGTGGCCAGGGCTGGCGCACGTAGCGCCGGCCCGAGGCGCGCAGATAGAGCCGCTGGGCACCGTCATCACTTTCGCTGAGCAATTCCTCCTGGGCCAGCCGCCGCAGCAGCCACCCCCAGCTCGCTTGTTGCTGCTGTCGCTGCTCAGCCGACACGGCCGATGCCAGCTCCTCAGCCAGGTTGCGTAGATCGCGGCCAGGACGAAGCTCCAGCACCTCCAGCGCCTGGTGCGCCTCAACAGACCAATCCCGACTTTCACGGGGGTTGCGGCAGTTGTCGCAGCGGCCGCAGGCAGCCGCCAGTTCCCCTACGGCCAGCAGCAGCGCCTGCTCCCGGCAGCCCTCGCCCTCCGCCACCGCTTCCATGCGCCGCAATTGCTGCTGGGCCAGCTCCAGCCGTTGCTGGTCCTGCTGGCGCTGGGCCCCCACGCCCCGAATTGCCCAGCCCAAGCTGGTGCGATCAGCCGGGTCGTAGAGCACCAGGCAGCGCGCCAGTTCCCCATCCCGACCGGCCCGGCCCGATTCCTGCAGGTAGCCCTCCGGACTGGCCGGCAGGTCCAGGTGCAGCACTAGTCCCACATCCGATCGATCCACTCCCATGCCGAAGGCCACGGTGGCCACCAGCACCGGCCGCGGCTGCAGCTGGAAATGCTCCAAGGCCAGCTGGCGGCTTTCGGGGTCCATGCCGGCGTGATAGGCGATCGCCTCCACCCCGACCCCGGTCAAGCGAGCTGCCCATTGCTCCACCGAGCGGCGAGTGCGCGCATAGATCAGCACGGCGCCCCGGGATGCCCCCAGCTCCGCCAGCACCAGGGGCAGGGGATCGGGCGGGCGCACCTGCATGCCGTACACCAGGTTGGTGCGGCGGGCAGAACGCACCTGGATCAGCGGTCGCCGCAGCTGCAGCAGACGAATGATGTCGGCCCGCACCTGGGGGGCTGCGGTGGCGCTGAGCGCCACTAGGGGCACCCCGGGGCACTGAGCCCGCAATTGGCCTAGGCGGCGGTAGTCGGGGCGGAAATCATGGCCCCAAGCGCTGATGCAGTGGGCCTCGTCCACCGCCAAGGCCACCAGCTGGCCGCTCTCGAGCACGTCATCGAGCAGCTGGCGGGTGGCTTCCCCCTGCAGCCGCTCCGGGGCCAGATAAAGCAGCCGCAGCCTGTGATCGCGCAGCCGCTGCAGCAGCTGGCGCCGCTCCGGCAAGGCCAGGCCGCCATGCAGGCAGGCGGCAGGGATGCCTCGGCGTTGCAGCTGGCTCACCTGGTCCTGCATCAGGGCAACCAGCGGTGAAATCACCAGCACCAGCCCACCACGCACCAAGGCGGGCAGCTGATAGCAAAGCGACTTGCCCCCGCCGGTGGGCAGCACCGCCAGGCAGTCCTGGCCGGCCAGCAGGGCCTCCACCACCGGCCGCTGACCGGGACGGAACTCGGACCAGCCAAAATGGCGCTCCAGGGCCAGCGCCAGGGGATCAGCGGGGCCAGAAGGCAATTGGGCCCTAGCAGTAGTGCTCACCGACCATAGCGACCACCAGATGCGGTGTTAGGGGCCGGTCATGGCAGGGGTGGTGTTGGTAGGGGTGGTGGCGGCAGCTGCTCCGGCGACTCCTCCACTAGTTGCAAGCGCACCCGCTTACCCCCCGCCAGCTCCCCCAGGGACACCCGCAGGGTGCTGCCGCTGAGCGACTGCAAGGCAGTGAGCAGTTCGCGCAGGTGGGGCGTGCTGCTGCCGCTCTCCACCCAGAGGCGCTCCTGCAGGCCCCCGAGCCGCCGCCAGCTGGTGTGCAGCTTCAGCACGGCACTCTCCAGCGCCTGGGCCTGGCCCACCGCATCGGCCAGCAAGCCCAGGGCATCGAGTCGTTGAGCCTCCTGCAGCGCCTTATCGAAATCCAGGTCCCCCTGCTGAAAAGCCCGCACCGCCAGAGCTGCCTCCGCCGCCTTGCTCAACCAGCGGGCCGTGCAGGTCACCTCCTTGACTCGCTCCAGCTCCGGCTCCTCGCGCAACACCCTGCGCAGGTCCTCCTGCTGATCTTCAGGCAGCTTGGCCAGCTCCTTGACCAGGGGAGCCACAGCCCGCGGTGGCAGGAGATTGTCAGCTGTGCGCTGGCGGATCTCCTCGGGCAAAAGGGGGCTGGTGGCAGCTGTGAACTCATCACTGAGGCGACGCACCTGCTTGCGGGTGATCTGCTGACCCTCATTAGCCGCCTCGCTGATCATCTGCTGCACCTCTGGATCGGCCTGGGCCGTCTCCAGAAAGGCCCGCTTCGAAAAATTGTTGACGCTGGTTTCCTCAAGCAGGCCGCCACCCACCAAGCTCTCAGCCGACTCAGCCAGCTGGATCAAGGTGTAGGCCCGGGTCTTGCTGATCTCCCGCTCCCGCAGCCATTGCAGGAAACCCGTGCCTCGTCCCTCGCCGCCACGCTTTTCCCGGTCCCGCACCGCCGCCAAAATCCGCCCTCGCCAGATTTCGGTCTGCAGGTCGAAGCGATCGCACACGGCCCAGGCTTCTTCAAGCCTGGCCAGAAATTCCATCGTGCTGATGGTGTCGCTTTCGGGGTCGGGCAGCTCGAGGTTGAGCACCGGCGGCGCCGGGACCTCCATCGGGTCCATGGCCATGGGAAGGGACGCTCTGCTGTGCTGTCGATGGTGCCATGGGCAGCCAACCTCTCACCAAGGGCGACGAATCGTGACGCCCTTGGTGAAGCCCACCGCCTGCGCGGGTATCTTCGCTCTGGCAGCCACCCGATCTACAGCGCAGCGATGGCAATCTCCCGCGGCGACAAGGTACGCATCAAGCGCCCCGAGTCTTACTGGTTCAACGAAGTCGGCACCGTCGCTTCGATCGACACTTCCGGCATCCGCTACCCCGTGGTAGTTCGCTTTGAAAAGGTGAATTACAACGGCTACAGCGGCTCTGAAGGCGGCATCAACACCAACAACTTCGCCGAAAGCGAACTCCACAAGGCCTGAAGCTCTTCAGCCTCTTGGAATCCAAGTTCCGGGAAGCTTTCCAGGCCTCTCTAAAGCCCGTGCGACTTTTGGTTGCGCGGGCATTTTGCTGGGCAAGCGCCTAAGCCAATGCCGGAATTACCCGAAGTTGAAACCGTGCGGCGGGGTCTCGAGCAGCAGACCCAGGGCTTTGAGATCAGCAGGGTTGAGGTGCACCGGGCTAGAGCCATAGCCAGCCCGGCCACCCCCGCCGCATTCGCTGCGGCCTTGTGCGGTTGCCGAGTTGGCGCCTGGTCGCGACGCGGCAAGTATCTGATGGGCGAGCTCAGTCGAGGGGGTAAGGAGGCTGGCAGCTGGGGCGTGCATTTGCGCATGACCGGCCAATTCCTTTGGCTGGAAACCCCGAAACCGGCCTGCTCCCACACCCGCGTGCAACTGTTTGCTGCCAGCAACCAGGAGCTGCGCTTCGTAGACACCCGCAGCTTCGGCCAGATGTGGTGGGTACCCCCCGGCCAACCGCTGGACTCGGTAATCACGGGCCTGGGGCGGCTGGGCCCCGAGCCCTTCAGTCCAGCCTTCAACTCGGCCTACCTGGCCGAGCGGCTGCGGGGTTCGAGGCGTCCAATCAAAAATGCCTTGCTAGATCAAGCGCTGGTGGCAGGGGTGGGCAACATCTACGCCGATGAGTCCCTGTTTGCTGCAGGAATTCGGCCCGCCACCGCCAGCGGCAGCCTTGGCGTGTCCCAGCTGGAGCGCCTACGCCAAGCCCTGGTGGAGGTGCTGGAAACCAGCATCGGCGCCGGCGGCACAACCTTCAGCGACTTCCGCGACCTCAAGGGCAACAACGGCAATTACGGCGGCGTGGCCTGGGTCTACAGGCGCGGTGGTGAACCCTGCCGCCGCTGCCACACCCCCATCCAACGGGAGAAACTCGGCGGGCGCAGCAGCCACTGGTGCCCGAGCTGCCAGCATTGAACCAACCGCAAGCTTGCGTGAATACCACCGCATCACAAACAGCCGAATTAGCCCAACAGCTCAGCGCGACGATGGCCGCTATTCATCGCCGCGGTTGGTGCGATGGCACAGGAGGCAATTTCAGCTGCGTTCTGCGGTGGCAGCCCCTGGAGTTGCTGATGGCCCCTAGTGGGGTGGATAAGGGCAGCGTCGCTCCCGAGCAACTGATCGTGGTTGATGCTGCTGGGGCAGTGCTAAAAGGCGCCGGGCGGGCCAGCGCCGAAACGGCCGTACACCTGGCCCTGGTGGAGACCTGTGGAGCCGGTGCGGTGCTGCACACCCATTCCCAAGCGGGCACCCTGCTGTCCCAGCACTACGCCACCAAAGCAGGGGTTGCCTTCCTTGTGCTCCAAGACCTGGAGATGCTTAAAGGACTTGAAGGTGTAGCCACTCACGCCACCAGCGTCTCAATTCCAGTACTGGGTAACGATCAGGATCTGGTACGACTGCGCGGCAAGGCAGAACCCCACCTCGCGGCAGCGCCCTATGGCCTACTGATTGCGGGCCATGGCCTCTATGCCTGGGGCAAGGATCTAACGACAGCTCGAAGACATCTCGAGATTCTGGAGTTTCTGCTGGAGCAGCACTGGCGCCAACTATTGCTTCAGGGGCTAAGCGCTAGGCAGCACGGCAGGGCAGTTGTGCAACGGCATGGCGTGAGCCATGTGCTGCTTGACATTGAGGGCACCACCTGCCCGGTGAGTTTTGTCTCAGACACCCTTTTCCCCTATGCAGCCGAACATCTCGGCAGCTTTTTGAACGAGCACCACAAGGACCCGCAGGTTCAGGAATTGCTTGCCGAAGTAGCAAAAGCCTGGGCCGAAGATCCAGACCCCGAAGCTCAGTCAATTAGGCAGAAGAGGGGATCAACAGGTAGCGATGATGTAGTGAGCTACTTGCTTTGGCTAATCGGCAAAGACCGCAAGCTCGCGCCACTCAAAGAGCTGCAGGGGATGATCTGGGATATTGGCTATCAAGCCGGCAAGCTTCAGGGTCCCCTATTTGAAGATGTACCAGGCGCTCTACGGCAGTGGCATGCAGCCGGACTGCAATTGGCGGTCTATTCGTCTGGATCAGTTGGAGCCCAACAGCTGATCTACGGATACAGCAGTGGTGGGGATTTAAGAGGGATGTTTGGCCACTGGTTTGACACCCGCATTGGCGGCAAGCGTGACCAGAGCAGCTACACAAAGATTGCGGGGGCGCTTGATGTTCCAAGCCACCAAATTTTGTTTATAAGTGACACCCTGGCCGAATGCGAAGCGGCAGCGGCCAGCGGCATGCAGGTGCTGCTCAGCATCCGGCCAGGCAATTCGGAGCAAGAGGTGAGTCGATTTGAGAGGATCAGCTCATTCCAAGAACTGGAGCTAAATCCATGAACCAAGGCATTCAGGATATTGATGCCAAAGCTGAGGCGGAGACAAACGAGCAGCAGTTGATTAGCCTCAACCAAACCCTGCTTGAAAGCGTAGTCAGCGGTGATTGGCTCACCTATGCCAGCCATTGCAGCGTGGACCTCACCTGCTTCGAAGCAGAGACCAACGGAGTGCTTGCAGAAGGTCTTGCCTTCCACCAGTTCTATTTCGACCTACCAGCAGCAGCGCCAAGCGGCCCTCCAGCCCCCATACAGGTGAGCATGGCCAGACCCCATATCCGCTGGATCAGTGCCGACGCGGCCGTATTGAGCTACACCCGTCTCACCCAGAAAATGGTCGACGGAGCAGCGGTAACCGCTAGCTGCTGCGAGACCCGTGTTTGGCAGAGAATCGATGGCAGCTGGAAACACGTCCATGCGCATCGTTCCTGAAAGTCATTACCCAAGCAAAAGCTTAACCAACAAAAAAGCCACCCCTAAGGGTGGCTTTTGAGTCAACTGACACATCCTCTTTCAAGAGAATGCAGCAGTTGATTGGGATGAATGTTTTACCTGGCATCGAGCTATTTTCTCAGGGGGCTGCCCCCCAAATATCGTTGCCGCTGCAGCGTTTCACAGCCGAGTTCGAGATGGATCGGAGTGGGTCCACTGCGCCATGGACACCAGGATAGTGTTCATCCTCAGGTTGAACCCTGAGAACTACATAGGTAAGACAAACACTCAACCTTACGGTCAGATGATTGTGAACTGGAAACAAGCTTTTGTTTAGAGCCTGAGTTTTGGTCAAGCCCTCGGTCTATTAGTACTCCTCTGCTTCACGCATTACTGCGCTTCCACATAGAGCCTATCAACGGGTGTTCTTCCCGTGACCTTACTGGCTAACGCCATGGGAATACTCATCTTGAGGTGGGCTTCCCACTTAGATGCTTTCAGCGGTTATCCACTCCGCACATGGCTACCCAGCGTTTACCGTTGGCACGATAACTGGTACACCAGAGGTGCGTTCCTCCCGGTCCTCTCGTACTAGGGAGAAATCCTCTCAATATTCCTGCGCATGCACCGGATATGGACCGAACTGTCTCACGACGTTCTGAACCCAGCTCGCGTACCGCTTTAATGGGCGAACAGCCCAACCCTTGGGACCGACTTCAGCCCCAGGTTGCGATGAGCCGACATCGAGGTGCCAAACCTCCCCGTCGATGTGAACTCTTGGGGGAGATCAGCCTGTTATCCCTAGAGTAACTTTTATCCGTTGAGCGACGGCCCTTCCACGCAGAACCGTCGGATCACTAAAGCCGAGTTTCCTCCCTGTTCGACTTGTAGGTCTCACAGTCAAGCTTGCTTCTGCTTTTACACTCGTCGGCTGATTTCCAACCAGCCTGAGCAAACCTTTGCGCGCCTCCGTTACCTTTTAGGAGGCGACCGCCCCAGTCAAACTGCCCACCAGATACTGTCCAGTCCCCGGATAACGGGTGACTGTTAGAACCCTAGCTCTGAAAGAGTGGTATCTCACCGTTGGCTCACAACAACCCACAAGCTGTTGATCAAAGCCTCCCACCTATCCTGCGCATTCAGAGCCCGGGCACAATACCAAGCTACAGTAAAGCTTCATAGGGTCTTTCTGTCCGGGTGCACGTAGTCCGCATCTTCACAGACAATTCTATTTCGCCGAGCCTCTCTCCGAGACAGCGCCCAGATCGTTACGCCTTTCGTGCGGGTCGGAACTTACCCGACAAGGAATTTCGCTACCTTAGGACCGTTATAGTTACGGCCGCCGTTCACCGGGGCTTCAGTCGCTAGCTTCGCTTACGCTGACCAGCTTCCTTAACCTTCCGGCACTGGGCAGGCGTCAGCCCCCATACATCGTCTTGCGACTTAGCGGAGACCTGTGTTTTTGGTAAACAGTCGCCTGGGCCTCTTCACTGCGACCACCTTGCGGTGGCACCCCTTCTCCCGAAGTTACGGGGTCATTTTGCCGAGTTCCTTAGAGAGAGTTACCTCGCGCCCCTCGGTATTCTCTACCACCCCACCTGTGTCGGTTTCGGGTACAGGCCATGATGCCTTAACGGGTATAGGGCTTTTCTTGGAAGCATGACGTCACCAACTTCGCTGCCGTAGCAGCTCGCACTCACGCCTCAGCTCAAACCGTTTTCGCCGGTTCTCAACGCCTCGAACGCTTGGACCAGTAACCAACATCTGGCTTGGCTAGCCTTCTCCGTCCCCCTTCCCAAAACATCACAGGTACAGGAATGTTGACCTGTTGTCCATCGACTACGCCTTTCGGCCTCGCCTTAGGTCCTGACTAACCCTCCGCGGACGAGCCTGCCGGAGGAACCCTTAGGGTTTCGGGGCATGGGATTCTCACCCATGTTTTCGCTACTCAAGCCGACATTCTCACTTCCATGTAGTCCACGCCCGCTTACGCTAACGCTTCACCCCGCATGGAACGCTCCCCTACCATCGGAATCAATTAAGACTCAAATCCGCAGCTTCGGTACAATGCTTAGCCCCGTTCATTTTCGGCGCAGGATCGCTCGACCAGTGAGCTATTACGCACTCCTTTGAGGATGGCTGCTTCTAGGCAAACCTCCTGGTTGTCTGGGCAATCCCACCTCCTTTATCACTCAGCATTGATTTGGGGACCTTAGCTGGCGGTCTGGGCTGTTTCCCTTTCGACCATGGAGCTTATCCCCCACAGTCTGACTGCCTAGTTACACACAGGGTATTCAGAGTTCGTATCGATTTGGTACCGCTCTCGCAGCCCGCACCGAAACGGTGGCTTTACCCCCCTGCTGGAGCACTAGACGCTACGCCTCAACGTATTTCGGGGAGAACCAGCTAGCTCCGGGTTCGATTGGCATTTCACCCCTAACCACAGCTCATCCGCTGATTTTTCAACATCAGTCGGTTCGGACCTCCACTTGGTATCACCCAAGCTTCATCCTGGCCATGGTTAGATCACCCGGGTTCGGGTCTATAAACACTGACGATCGCCCTATTCAGACTCGCTTTCGCTATGGCTCCACCATTCCCGGTTTAACCTGCCAGTGCCTATAAGTCGCCGGCTCATTCTTCAACAGGCACACGGTCACCCGATTAGTCGGGCTCCCATTGCTTGTAAGCTCACGGTTTCATGTTCTATTTCACTCCCCTCCCGGGGTTCTTTTCACCTTTCCCTCGCGGTACTGTTTCGCTATCGGTCACACAGGAGTACTTAGCCTTACGAGGTGGTCCTCGCAGATTCACACGGAATTTCACGTGCTCCGTGCTACTCGGGATACAGCTAGGCCAACTTTGTTTTCGAATACGGGGCTTTCACCCTCTGTGGCGCGCCATTCAAACGCTTCTTCTAACTCCGTTGGTCCACGTTGCTGTCCCACAACCCCGATGCTCGGAAGCATCGGTTTAGGCTCTTCCCCGTTCGCTCGCCGCTACTCAGGGAGTCGTTTTTACTTTCCTTTCCTCCAGCTACTAAGATGTTTCAGTTCGCTGGGTTGGCTCGTGCCGCCCTATGGATTCAGGCGGCCGTTCTAAGGGTTGCCCCATTCGGAAATTCCCGGATCAAAGCGTGTTTCCAGCTCCCCGAGACTTATCGCAGGTAACCACGTCCTTCATCGCCTCTGTGTGCCAAGGTATCCACCGTGAGCCCTTTGTAGCTTGACCAATTTCAACTCCCAGTCCTTCAGGCTGTTGAGGCCTATTCTCTCTAGATTCACCTACAATCAACACTCAAATCTCTTTGAGTATCTCCTGCGGTTTGAATGCCAGGATCAAACTCCCAAACCCTCGGCGGGCTCAGAAGAAAACTGGAAGCTCTCGGCTCTAAAAACTCAATAGAATTTTCTTGATACCAACTTTAAGCCTTATCCATTGCTGGATAAAACTCAAGCTAGAATCAAGCATCCATGAGATGCTTTATTTCCAGACTTTACCTATGCAGTTGTCAAGGTTCTGCTGACATTCAAACAGCCCTGTCTCCAGGGCAAGGTTGAATCCAGCGTCTTTTCAACCAAACTAATCAACCAGACATCTGATTAACTCGGAAAGAATGAAAAGAAGCTGAAATCTTCAGCGAACAACAGTCAAGATCACAATCACAGCTAAACTCCTTACTGCAATACTTGCAGTTACAGATTGAGGGATGAGCATCATCATTGGATGGAGGTTAGCGGACTCGAACCGCTGACATCCTGCTTGCAAAGCAGGCGCTCTACCAACTGAGCTAAACCCCCAAACACGAATGGGCCATCCTGGACTTGAACCAGGGACCTCACCCTTATCAGGGGTGCGCTCTAACCACCTGAGCTAATGGCCCAGGAGCTCTCGCCGCAACCTAGCTCGCCTTTCGGCTTGCCAGATCAAACACAAATAAAAAAATTAGTGTTCTCGGCTTTACCCGCTGTGGGGTGACCTAGACAAAGTTTAGGAACTGAAATTAAGATGTTCATCTCTAAACTGATTACTCAGCTCTTCTTGAACGCTCAAATTGAGGTACCGATCGACCTTAGAGATGACAGAATCATGGCCTGAGAATAAAATACTCAGACATCACAATTAGTTATTGTATCCCTGTTAGGAGGTGATCCAGCCGCACCTTCCGGTACGGCTACCTTGTTACGACTTCACCCCAGTCATCAGCCCCACCTTCGGCATCCTCCTCCACAAGGGTTGGAGTAACGACTTCGGGCGTGGCCAACTTCCATGGTGTGACGGGCGGTGTGTACAAGGCCCGGGAACGTATTCACCGCAGTATGCTGACCTGCGATTACTAGCGATTCCTCCTTCACGTAGGCGAGTTGCAGCCTACGATCTGAA
Source organism: Cyanobium usitatum str. Tous (assembly GCF_963920485.1). Taxonomy (NCBI): domain Bacteria; kingdom Bacillati; phylum Cyanobacteriota; class Cyanophyceae; order Synechococcales; family Prochlorococcaceae; genus Cyanobium; species Cyanobium usitatum. Next base: position 1,893,497 of record NZ_OY986431.1, read on the forward strand.
CTGAGCCACGGTTTATGGGATTTGCTAGCTCTCGCGAGTTTGCTGCCCTTTGTCCGTAGCATTGTAGTACGTGTGTAGCCCAGGATGTAAGGGGCATGATGACTTGACGTCATCCACACCTTCCTCCGGTTTATCACCGGCGGTCTCTCTAGAGTGCCCAACTAAATGCTGGCAACTAAAGACGTGGGTTGCGCTCGTTGCGGGACTTAACCCAACATCTCACGACACGAGCTGACGACAGCCATGCACCACCTGTCACTGCGCTCCCGAAGGCACTCCCAAGTTTCCAAGGGATTCGCAGGATGTCAAACCCTGGTAAGGTTCTTCGCGTTGCATCGAATTAAACCACATACTCCACCGCTTGTGCGGGCCCCCGTCAATTCCTTTGAGTTTCACACTTGCGTGCGTACTCCCCAGGCGGAACACTTAACGCGTTGGCTACGACACCGAGGGGGTCGATTCCCCCGACACCTAGTGTTCATCGTTTACGGCTAGGACTACAGGGGTATCTAATCCCTTTCGCTCCCCTAGCTTTCGTCCATGAGCGTCAGTTATGGCCCAGCAGAGCGCCTTCGCCACTGGTGTTCTTCCCGATATCTACGCATTTCACCGCTACACCGGGAATTCCCTCTGCCCCTACCACACTCTAGTCTTACAGTTTCCATCGCCGAAATGGAGTTGAGCTCCACGTTTTAACGACAGACTTGTAAAACCGCCTGCGGACGCTTTACGCCCAATAATTCCGGATAACGCTTGCCACTCCCGTATTACCGCGGCTGCTGGCACGGAATTAGCCGTGGCTTATTCATCAAGTACCGTCAGATCTTCTTCCTTGATAAAAGAGGTTTACAGCCCAGAGGCCTTCATCCCTCACGCGGCGTTGCTCCGTCAGGCTTGCGCCCATTGCGGAAAATTCCCCACTGCTGCCTCCCGTAGGAGTCTGGGCCGTGTCTCAGTCCCAGTGTGGCTGATCATCCTCTCAGACCAGCTACTGATCGATGCCTTGGTGAGCCTTTACCACACCAACTAGCTAATCAGACGCGAGCTCATCCTCAGGCGAAATTCATTTCACCTCTCGGCATATGGGGTATTAGCGGCCGTTTCCAGCCGTTATCCCCCTCCTGAGGGCAGATTCTCACGCGTTACTCACCCGTCCGCCACTAACCCGAAGGTTCGTTCGACTTGCATGTGTTAAGCACGCCGCCAGCGTTCATCCTGAGCCAGGATCAAACTCTCCGTTGTAGTTCACGTCCTATCGGCTTTCGCCTCAACCTGAATTGCTTCTCACCCGCTTTGACCCACTGGCGCAGGTCTCACAGTTGGAGCCCCTTCCTCTGACAGAAGGTTTCAAAGAGTGCATTCAGAAATTTCTTTCCTCTTGACTTTCCCGAATCCCAGATCCGGTCGCGCTCGCCTCTCCTATCGGCACACCAGCTCCTGTTCCCTCGTGAGAAGGCAACAAAAACCAACCAACAGGCGCGTCACGCTATGTTTTTTTTTGACGGGACCTCACACCTTCACTGCTATTTCCGTCACTAGCTAATCTCTCAGCTAAAAAATCAAAGCTCCAACACCCTCCCTCTCGGGCGGTGCAGGCTCCCTTGATCCGTGACGCAGTGAAAGCGTCAGTTCCTAAACTTTTTAGTTGTCCAGGTGCTTCCGCTTCCTCCCCCTCTCGGGAGTTCTCGGCGGAACGCCGCTTCTCAGCGACTCAGAAAACTTACAACACCGTCGGCTCTCGCCTCCTCCGTCGTAAGCCTGCTCGCTTCCGGGGCTTCCCCCCTTGCGCGCAGTCCAAAAACATATCACCACGCTTGCCCTTATGGCAAGAACCCGTATCGAGCGCGACAGCGCCCCAAGCCAAAACCATTGCGGCCAGGCGCTTAGGTGCACTCCATTTGCCGCCTTTCCCCCTAGGGCCGCTGCAGGCCCTTCAGCGCCATATGGGCCACAAGGGTGGCTATCGGGAGCGCTTCTGGGGCAGGGAGGCTCACAGAGCTCAGCTGAGGAAGGGCCAAAGCAGCTGAAAGAGACTCTCTTACATGCCATAAAAAAAGCCGCGACCGAAGTCGCGGCTTGATAAGGGGGGCCAGGCAGGGTGCCCAAGACGATTTGCTCCTAAATATCAGAACAGACCAAGGGTGAGTGACTTGTCGATCGGCATGGCGGCGCCAATGCCGAGATAAATCGCAAACACCGTGCCGAACAAGAAGGTGGCCATGGCCACGGGCCTGCGGAAGGGATTCTGAAACTTATTGAAACTCTCGATGAAGGGCACAAGCATCAGACCCAGGGGGATCATCGTCTGCAGGGCAATGCCCAAAAGCTTGTTTGGAACAACCCTGAGAATCTGGAAGACCGGATACAGGTACCACTCAGGCAGGATCTCAAGCGGTGTTGCAAAGGGATCAGCCTTGTCGCCCAGCATGGCCGGATCCATGACTGCCAGGCCAACCATGCAGCCAATAGTCCCCAGGATCACCACGGGGAACATGTAAAGGAGGTCGTTGGGCCAGGCTGGCTCACCGTAGTAGTTGTGACCCATACCCTTCGCCAACTTGGCGCGGAGCTTGGGATCGGTGAGATCGGGCTTCTTAAGGATGTGCATGGCAGCTGCCGGCAGCAGGGATCTTTGAGGTGTTGGTGTGAAGCTTAAGGGGGGAGATTCGGGAGGCGAGAGGCCTCGAATCAATAGGTCACAAGGGGCCAGAGATGCCCTGCTTCCGGATCATCAGGAAGTGCATGAGCATGAAAACCGCAAGCAGCCAAGGCATCACGAAGGTGTGGAGGCTGTAAAAGCGGGTAAGGGTGGACTGGCCAACGCTCTCTCCACCACGGAGGAGCTCGACCATGAAATCACCGATGACCGGAACAGCCGCGGGGACTCCAGAAACAATTTTGACGGCCCAGTAACCGAGTTGATCCCAAGGCAAGGAGTAGCCAGTAACGCCGAAGGAGACAGTGATCACTGCCATGGTGACGCCAGTAACCCAGGTGAGCTCCCTTGGGCGCTTGAAACCACCGGTGAGATAAACCCGGAAAACGTGCAGGATCAGCATCAGCACCATCATCGAGGCGCTCCAGCGGTGCACAGACCTGATCAACCAGCCAAAGCTGACGTCGGTCATGAGGTACTGGACAGAGGCATAGGCCTCAGCCACCGTTGGCTTGTAATAGAAGGTCATCGCAAACCCAGTGGCGAACTGGATCAGGAAGCAAACCAGGGTGATGCCGCCCAGGCAATAAAAAATGTTGACGTGAGGGGGCACGTATTTGGACGAGATGTCGTCGGCAATCGACTGGATCTCAAGGCGCTCGTCGAACCAGTTGTAAACAGGGTTCGAAGCCTGTCCGGAGTTTCCAGCAGGAGTGTTCGCCATGCAGCTGGGGTATTGGTTGCGAGATCCTACCGATGACCTCGAGCCGCTTGTGAGTGTCCAGCCCTCTAGGCCAGCGCCTTCTCAACCGTTTGCAACAGCCGTGAAAAACCTTTTGGCAACCATGCTGCAGCGTTTGCTTGGCCCCGTGCTGGCCCTAGCCCTGCTGGCAGCCTCCGGCGCCTCGGCCTTGGCCCTCAGCGATACCCAGCAGCTGGTGGTTGAGGCATGGCGCCTAGTGAACCAGAGCTACGTGGATCCAGGACGCTTTGAAACGGTGCATTGGAAGCGGCTGCGCCAAAAAGCGCTCGAGCAACCAATCAACAGCTCAGGCGATGCCTACGACGCCATCGAATCAATGCTCACCCCCCTTGGGGATCCCTACACCCGCCTTTTGCGGCCTGCCGACTACGCCACCCTGCGCTCCAACACTCAGGGCACCGTGACCGGAGTGGGACTGCAGCTGGGCTTGCGCAGCAACGACCAAGCAGTCGTTGTGATCGCCCCACTGGACGGCTCCCCCGCCGCTGAAGCCCTGATACCTAGTGGCGCCGAGGTGCTGCGGGTAGATGGCCAGGCCACTGAGGTTCTGGGGCTGGAACGCACCGCAGCCGCCCTGCGCGGCCCCGCCGGGAGCCGGGTGCTGGTGCAACTCAACATGCAAGGGCAGTCCCGCGAAGTGGAGCTCGAACGGCGAGAGGTGGAGCTGCGTCCGGTGCGCAGCAAGCGTCTGCGGGTGGGAGAGCACACCCTCGGCTACCTGCGTATCACCCAATTTTCTGAACCGGTGCCCCAGGACGTGCAGGAAGCCCTCGCCGATCTCAACAGCAAGGCGATCGAGGGGCTGATTCTTGATCTACGCAACAACTCCGGCGGGCTGGTGAGCGCCGGCTTAGCCGTGGCCAACGACCTACTCAATGGCGAGCCCATCGTGGAAACCCAGGACCGTGATGGACTCAGTTCGCCCCAACAGGCCAACCCCGGCATGCTCTTCGACGGGCCGATGCTCACCCTGGTGAACGGCGGCACAGCTAGTGCCAGCGAAATCCTGGCGGGGGCCCTTCAAGACAATGGCCGCAGTGAGCTGGTGGGAGCTCAAACCTTCGGCAAAGGGCTGATTCAGACCCTGATCCCCCTGAGCGACTCCAGTGGACTGGCCGTAACCGTGGCCCGCTACCTCACCCCCAGCGGCAGGGACATTCAGCACCAGGGAATCGCGCCGGATCTAGTGCTGCCCGAACCCGAACCCCTAGACCCCGGCGGTGAGGCTGACAGCTGGCTTGATGCCGCGGGCCGCTTGCTGGCCAGCCGGCTTGAAGCGAACCTTTGAATATGGGAGAGCGCACTTATCACGATCCGCTGCACGGGGCGATTCGACTCGATCGCAGCGATCCGGCCGAAGCCCTGGCCATCGACCTGATCGATTCCGCCCCCTTCCAGCGCTTGCGTCGAGTGCGTCAATTGGGGCCAGCCTTTCTGACCTTCCATGGAGCCGAGTCCAGCCGCTTCACCCATTCCCTCGGGGTGCTGCACCTAGCCCGCCTGGCTCTGCAACAGCTGGAGCGCCACCACCTTGAACTGGCGGAACATCGAGCCGTGCTCTACGCCGCGGCCCTCCTGCACGATGTGGGCCACGCTCCCCTGAGCCACTCCGGCGAGGAGATGTATGGGCTACACCACGAGGCGTGGTCGGGGCGACTGATCCGGGAGCATCCGGCCTTGCGCGACCGCCTCGAAGCCCACGCCCCCGGCACGGCCAGCGCCGTGGCCGACCTGCTGGAGCACGGCCGCCACCCCTGCCCGGCGATCAAGGCCCTAGTGAGCAGCCAGCTGGACTGCGACCGGCTCGATTACCTGGTCCGCGATAGCTACAGCACCGGCACTACCTACGGCAGGCTGGATCTCGAGCGCATCCTGGCCGCCTTCACCTTGGCTCCCGATGGCCAGCTGGCGATCACCCCCAAAGGGCTGATGGCCGTGGAGCACTACCTGGTGGTGCGCAACCTGATGTATCGCAGCGTCTACAACCACCGGCTCAACGTGGTGTGCAACTGGCTGCTCAACCAGGCCATCGCAACCGCCCGACGCCTGGGAGCAAAGCGAGTTTGGGCCGACCAGGTGATGGGCCGCTGGCTGTGGAACTGCGACGCTCTCGATCTGGAGACATTCCTTGCCAACGACGACATCCGCACCGGGTACCACCTGATGCGCTGGATGGAAGAGGGCCCGGCCGAACTGCAGGATCCCTGCCGCCGCCTGCTGGAGCGGCGGCTGCTCAAGGCCACCGATGTGAGTCACTGCAGCCCCGCCCAGCGACTAGAGCTCCTGGCTGCAGCGCGGCAGCTAAGCGAAGCCGAGGGCCTGAGCGCCGAAACCAGCTGCGGCCTGCAGCAGCGCCAGAGCCGCGGTTATCACCCCTATAAAGGTGGCCTGCGCCTTTGGGATGGCGAGCACCTACAGGCCCTGGAGCAGCGCTCAAGCCTGGTGCAAAGCCTCACTGTTGCGGTCGAGCTGGCCTGGCTGATCCATCCCGGTGAGGTGGCACCTAAGTTGCGCCAATTGCTGGGTCGCTGAGCGGGAATGGGGATGGGGATAGGGCCGGAAATGGAGTTGGAGCCGGCGCAAGGAGCATTGCTGGTTGCAGACCAATCGGGGCGAGGCAGCCACCGACTAGTGCTGCCCGCCTACTGCCAAACCCCTTTGCCCGCTCTGGTGCAACAAGCAATTGATAGTGGCGCCCTGCTGGGTGATGGGCCAATCGAGGGCCAGGTGCTGCTCGAGGCTGGCGCCTGGCGTCTCGGCCTAAGCCAGCTTGGCGAGCTGCAGCGCACCCTGGCCGGCCGGGGGCTTGAGCTGGTGATGATCTGCGGCAGTCAGCCCCACACCCACGTAGCAGCTGCGGGGCTGGGGATCTTGAGCCAGTGGCCTAATGCGGCCGCTCCAGCGAGCCCCGCCAAACCAGATCCCGACCTGCAAGTGCATCGGGGCACCCTGCGCTCCGGCGACCATCTGGAAACATCGGCCAGCGTGCTGCTGCTTGGGGACGTAAACCCAGGCGCGCGGATTTCAGCCGCAGGCCATGTGCTGGTGTGGGGGCGATTGCGGGGTATGGCCCACGCCGGCTGCCAGGGCGACAACAGCGCCCGCATCGTGGCCCTGCAGCTACGACCGCTGCAGCTGCGGATTGCCGGGGCGGTGGCCCGGGGGCCCGAGGGAGCCCCCCCAGCCGGGTTTGCAGAAGAAGCTCGGATAGTGGCGGGCGCCATCCAAATAGACCCGGCCCAACCGATCTGGCCCCTTAGCGGTTAATTACACCCAGACCACCCAGCACACCGGCCACTGCCATAAACCAGAGCGGCGAAATGCGGGGGCGCAACATCAGCACGCAAACCAGCACTGACACCACTCTCGAGCGCCATATCAACAATCCTGGCCATTTGGCCGCGGCTACGAACGCTGCTCCACACCAGCCCCACAGTGAGGTCGGGATGGAAAAAGCTGCGGTTCCAGTCGGCCTCAAAGCCAGCGATCACCTGCTCTACAACAGGCACCGCGTAGCTGACGACTCCGTAGTCACGGGTCTCAGTGAAGTATTTGTCGCTGAGGTTGAAGGTGGCAACCAGCACGCAGGTGGAATCCACCACCAGCGACTTCTCGTGGGTCAAGGGAAGGGCTTCGCTGGTCCAGGCCACCTCAATGCCGCAGGCGCCGAGCCGCCCATAGGCCTCATCATTCCAACGGTCGCCGCCGGAGGTGTGTGGATTGAGCATCACCCGCACCTGCACGCCACGCTGGTGCGCCCGGATCAAGGCATGCTCGACAGTCTCCGACTGCAACTTGAACTGCTTGAGCCGAAGTGTCTCCTGGGCAGCATCAATCAAGGCCACCACAGCCACTGCGCCGTCATCGGGCATCACCAGCAGCTGCTGCTGATGGTGCAGATGGTTCAGCCCGCCCTGGGTTTGGGTCATCCCTTCTGGGAGCCTGATCCCCCTTTTTAGAGCAGCTGCCGCCTGTAGCAATGCCAGCCCCGATACCTGCAACTCAAAGTTTTGGCCTTAACCTGCACTCAATCCAGCCTGTGCCGTGGCCGCCACGTCTACCCGCTACATCCTGATCTGCTCTGGCAAGGGAGGCGTGGGCAAAACCACCCTCACCGCCAACCTCGGCATTGCTCTTGCCAAGCAAGGGGCTCGCACCGCCGTGCTCGATGCCGACTTCGGCCTACGCAACCTCGACTTGTTGCTCGGCCTAGAAAACCGGATCGTATACACAGCCCAGGAGGTGCTGGCGGAAACCTGTCGGCTCGAGCAAGCATTGGTAAAACATAAGCAGGAGCCAAATCTGGCCTTGCTTCCCGCTGGCAATCCACGGATGCTCGAGTGGCTCCAGCCCGACGACATGCGCAAGATCGCTGCCATGCTGGGAGAGCATTTTGATTACGTATTAATCGATGCACCGGCGGGAATTGAGGGCGGCTTCAAGAACGCCATGGCGGCCGCACGCGAAGCAATCGTGGTCACGACACCAGAGGTTTCGGCCGTGCGCGATGCCGACAGGGTGATTGGCCTGCTCAACAGTGAAGGCATAAAGCCGATCCAGCTTGTGCTGAACCGGGTGCGGCCAAAAATGATGGCAAATCAGGAGATGCTGGGCGTCAGCGATGTCACCGACATCCTGGCCCTGCCCCTACTTGGCCTAGTGCTGGAAGACGAACAGGTGATTGTGAGCACCAACCGCGGTGAGCCCCTCACCCTGACCGGCAATAGTTCACCGGCTGGCCGCGCTTACTTCAATGTGGCTCGCCGCCTGCAGGGTGAAGAGGTGCCACTGATCGATCCGAGCAAAGAGCGCAAAGGGCTGCGGGCCTCGATCGGGCGCCTGATGCAAACCAAGATCTTCTGAAGCCGATGACCTTGCTTGATGTGATTAACAAACTGTTGGGGCGGCATCCCGCCAGTGCCAACACGGCTAAGCAACGACTGCAGTTGGTGCTAGCCCACGACCGCAGCGACCTCAATCCAGAGCTGCTGCAACAAATGCGTCGGGAAATCCTTGAGGTTGTGAGTCGTTATGTGGAAATCGACTTTGAGGAAGGGGATGTGACCCTGGAAACGGAGGACCGAGTAACAGCCCTGGTAGCAAACCTGCCGATTCGGCGAGCCAAGTTGCCAGCTCCCGCTCCTATCTCTGAGCCAACCCTGGAGAGCGAACTCAGTTCCTGAGACAGTGTGGGAACTCTGAGGGGCGCCGCACCAATGCCATGCCCTGTTCAAACGCCTTCGAGCATTCAGAACTCTCCGCCGCAGAGCGGCGTGTGCTCCAGCAACTAGAACGGGGCTACAGCAACAAGGCAATTGCCGCCGCCTTAATTCTCAGCAGGCGTACGGTCGAAAGCCATATATCTAGCCTGCTGGCCAAAACCGGCTGTCAAAGCCGCACCCAGCTGCTGCTCTGGGCACTGGGTGAGCGATAAAGTGAAAGGTGGTTGCCGCCTAGCGACTTCCATTGCCGGCTTAGCTCAGTGGTAGAGCAGCGCTTTTGTAAAGCGAAGGCCATCGGTTCAAATCCGTTAGCCGGCTTATTCGATCCTCAATTTCGAGCAGCGTTGCCAGCCAGAAGCCAGATACCAAGGGCCAGCAGTACCCAGGGCAAAAAGCTGAGCTCCATCAAGTCGGACAAGACATGAAGCAAGGGCTCCATAGTCCAATAGAACACCGCTACCGAGACCGCCACCACAACAATCAGTGCCCCCATCCCTACGCGCTCCTAGATACCTGGGGGCAGTAGAGCACCGGCTCGCAATACAAGCCAGCCTGCCTCAGGGCGCCAAGCAACCACCGTGCTGGCCTGACCTGCGCCGAGGGGCCAGGGGATCGGTGCCAAAAGCGGCACCCCGGGAAATTGCTGGGCAGCCTCCTGAGCTGTGCAGGCGGCCGGACAGCCTGAAATGTTGGCGCTGGTTGTAGCCAAGGGGCCACTGAGCTGCAGCAAGGCCTGGGCTTCCGCACTGGCCGGCAGTCGCAGGCCCAGGCTCGACCCACCGGGATTGAGAGTCTCTGCCACCACTCCAACGGCAGGCAGAACCAAAGTGACCGCCCCTGGCCAGGCCCAAGCAGCCATCTCCAACCACTCGGAGCGCGGCGCTATACCGAGGCATGCAAACAAAGCTTCGGAGCTGGCCGCCATCAAGATCAAAGGCTTGTCTGCCGAGCGCTGTTTCAGGCGCCAAAGCTGGTTGGCCTGGCCCGGTGAAGCCGCCAGGGCTGGCAAGGTATCTGTGGGGAAAAGGGCAGCAGAACCCTCCAGGAGCCGTGCCGCCAGATCTGGCGACTCCAAGGCTGGAGATGGAACCGGCATCAATCCAGGCTTAATGGTCATGGCAATCCCCGCCCGATCCTGGCCAGCGAGCCGACGCAAAGCGCTCTACACCCTCGAGATCCCCATGGGCCCGCACCTCGGCATATCCGGCAGCATTGAGTAGATCGATCACCGCATGGCTCTGGTCGAAGTGATGCTCCATCAGCAGCAGACCACCAGGCGCAAGGGCCGCCGCCCCACCCGCCACTATTAAGCGCAGGGCATCGAGTCCATCGACTCCGCCATCGAGGGCAAGGGCCGGCTCATGCTCCCTCACCCCGGGCTCCAAACCAGCCCATACAGCAGTCGGTATGTAGGGGGGATTGGTCACCACCAGCTCAAACCGTCCCCACCAGGGGCTCAACGGCTGCCACCAACTGCCCTCCAGCAATTGCACCTGATCAGCAACGCCAGCTGCCGCCAGATTGAAGGCCGCCTGGCGAAGAGCCCCTGGACTGCAGTCGACGGCCCAGCCACGACTGGACGGCCAGGCCAGGGCCAAGGCCAGGGCCATACAGCCAGAGCCGGTGCCGAGATCGGCCCAACAGCCCTGGCCGGAAGGGGCCAGCTCCAGGGCCAGCTCCACCAGTAATTCCGTTTCCTGCCTAGGGATCAGCACTCCTGGGGCCACGCTGATTTCCAGGTCACGCCAGGGGCAGCGCCCCACAAGATATTGAAGCGGCTCGGCTGTATCGAGATGGCAGCGCCACATCGCCTCCAATTGGCTGAGATCACAGGCCAGTTGAACCGGCAACTGAGGCTGAAGCCGCAGCTGCTGTTGAACCCGCCAGGGCAGGCCTCCCGCCAGATCCAGCAGCCAGTCGAGATCACCAGGGCTGCCGCCCAGGGCTAGTTGCTGTCGCCGCCAGGCCAACAACTGCTCCCCATCGAGCTGCCCATTCACCATGGCTTCAGGCTAGGCCGGACGCCAGCAAAGCCCAGGCTCAGCCCGCACCAGCCCCTGAAGCTCTAAGGCCAGCAAACGGGAGGCAAGGGAGGCTGCCGGCTGCTCCAGCATCAGGCAGAGCTGCTCAAGCGAAGCTCCATGCCCCAAGGCTTCTAGCAGCGCGGGATCGGCCGATCGCAGTAGCCCGTGGGCGGCCGCAGGAGCAGCGGGATCTGGCGAGGCCAGGGGGCCAGGCCCTAGCTGGCGAATTAAATCTGCGGGCTCAAGCAGCACCGTGGCGTCTTGGGCGAGCAGACGATTGCTACCGGCAGCCGATGCCTTGCCCGCATCAGCCGGCACGGCCCAGACCGGCAACTCCTGCTGCATGGCGAGGGTGGCCGACTGGAGGGCCCCACTGCGTATAGGGCACTCGACTACCACCACCGCCCGAGCCAGGCCGACCTGCAGCCGGTTGCGAGCCGCAAAATGACCTGCCTGCACCGCAGTGCCCGCCGGCAACTCGCTCACCAGCAGCCCCCCAGCACCCACCTCAGCCTGCAACTGCTGATGGTGCCTTGGATAAACCCGCTCAAGGGGAGTGCCCAACACCCCCACAGGCCGGCCGCCCTTGGACAAGCAGCCCCGGTGGGCGGCTCCGTCGATCCCTTCTGCCAGGCCACTCACCACCGGCCAACCCGCCTGGGCAAGGGCCGCACCGATCGCCTCAGCCATGGCCACCCCATGCAGGGAGGGCCGGCGCGTGCCCACAACCGCAATGGCCTGGCGGCGCCGAAGCAGGGGCCACAACCCGCCCTTACCCCGCCAATACAGGCGCAGAGGCGGCCGCGCCAAGGCGAGCAACTCGGGCGGAAAGGCCGGATCAGCCGGCACCAACACCCCCTTGCCGCCGCGCAGCTCTTGGCAGAGACGGGGCAAGGGATCGAGACCCCAGCGATCGCGATAACGCTGCAGCTGGCGGCAGCCCACCGCACCAAAACCGGCAAGGGCAGCAAAGGCCTCGAGCGGTGCGCCCCAGGCTGCGGCCCAGCCACAAAAGTTGTCCCGAATGGCAACCAGCCGCTGGGCGCCAATTCCTGGGCAACCCGACCACAGCAGCCACCAAAGCCGCTGCTCCTGATTCCAACCGGCGCCATCGGCGCTCCGCAGCAGCCCCTGAATCGCCATGACGCCTTCAGTACAGATGTACTGATCCTAATGCGGTCCCCGCGCCAGGGTCGCAACCGCGGCCGCCAGATCCGCGGGCAAGCGGCGCACCAGCCGGCGCTGATCCAGCCCAGGGGCGCTCTCCACCAGCACAAGCTCAACCCTTGCCTCAGCCGCCAGCTTTCCGCTTGCAGCGACAAAACGGCTTCGCCAGGGCAATTTCAGACCAACGCGCGGCAGCACCTCGCTCCACAGCTGCACAGCTTCGCCGTGAAACAGGGGCTGCTTGTAGTCAATGGTCAAACTCACCACCGGCAGCTCCAAGCCCCGAGCGGAAAGATCGCTGTAGGCGATACCAGCTGCAGCTAGGGCCTCTACCCGCGCCTCCTCAAGCCAAGCCAAGTAAGCGCCATGCCACATCACGCCGGCGTGATCCGTGTGTTGGGGCAGCACACGGCGCTCCAGCAACCAGCCCTCAGCCACTCTTTTCACCAAAGCTGGGCCTGCTTGGCCGAAGGGGGATGGTTGCGGTGTGGCGGGCAGATGGTTTGCGCTTGCAGATCGGACATAGGGTGACAGGCAGCCTGCTACTTCGAGTCGCCTCAGTGTTTCGCAACGTTCTAATCGCCGATTCCGGCAAAGGCCACGTGGAAGAGATGGTGCGCATGCTGCGCGACATCCCGGCGGTGCGTGCGGCCCGCATCAACCTGCTGCACGTGGTGCCTGAGCAGGCTGGTGAGAGCTTCGCGGACCAATCCCAAAAAGCGGCGACTATCGCCGCCGAAGCCGTGCAGCGGCTCGGGCTCAACCCCAGCGAGGTGAACACAATCATTCGCCAGGGAGACACCAAGCAAACGGTGCTGAAGGTGGCCGACGAACTCAACAGCGACCTGATCGTGATGGGCTCCAGAGGCATGGGTCGCCTTCAATCGATCCTTAGCAACAGCGCCAGCCAATACGTATTCCAGCTGTCGACCAGGCCGATGCTGCTGGTGCGCGACGACCTTTACATCCGCCACATCAACCGGGTGATGGTTGCCATCGATGGCACCGGGGTCGGAGACGACGCCCTGAAACTGGCCTGCGAGCTTGTGCGGGAGATTCCTGGCGGCAGCCTCACCGGCGTGCACGTAACCCGCCAAGACATCACCCCTTCTCGGGGCGGCAAATCCCCAGCCGATGAAGTACTCGAGAAAGCAAGCCAGCGAGCCCGTAGCTACGGAGTGGAGCTCAAGGCAGTGCACCTCAGCGGCGATGTCGGCCGCAGAGTATGCGCCGCCGCTGAGGATCTCAAAGCCGACCTGCTGGTGATCGCTTCCCAGGATCGGCGCCCGGTGGTTGCTCGCGGCCTCGTCGACATCGACCGGCTACTGGGCAGCTCGGTGAGCGACTACATCCGCGTTCACGCCCCAGCCCCTGTGTTGCTGGTGCGGGAGCCTGAAGGGAGGCGCTAGCCCCCCTGGCGGCTGTTGGTTTGGATGTAAAGAATGATCAAAAAGACCGCGGGAACCAACACGAACAAAAGGCTGGCAACAAAGCCGAGATCGTTGGTTTCCATGGCTGAAGGGGAAGTGAGGGGAGGGTATCACCGCCAAATGGGCGCTTCTCAGGAGGCTTCACCGCTCGTTGCGGTTGGCGCCTGTTCTTCACCCTCGCTGGGGCCTTCAGCCCCATCCTCTAAATCCTCGTCGCCTTCCTGCGCCGGAGGGGCAGGCCAGGCTGTGGGGCCGCTGGGCAGGGGCTTGGTCTGGGCCTCCGCCACCAAATTTTCCTGGTCGGCCATGCCCACTTGGGGCCGAGTCAAAACCAAAACAGACTGCTGAACCATGGTTTGACAGGCAAGCCGCCAGGTTTGGGGGCGCCGGCGCAGTTTTTGGTCTTCCACGGGGGTGCGGGCGCTCAGCACCTGGGCAGCGGTGCCCTCCGGAATGGCCACAAAGCAGGTGATGCACTGGCCGCAGCCGCCGCAATTGCCTAGGGCACCCTTGAGCCCATAGAGCTGAATGCCCTCCCGCAAAGCCACTTCTCGCAGGTTTTCGCCGGGGTAGCACTCAATGTCGCGGCCCTCGCGAACAAATCGGATCACGGGCATGAAACCTTTCTGCAGAGGTCTTCATTCTGGGCCAGGCCGTTGCGGTCCGTTACCTGGAGCGCACGGCGGCCGGAGCGCCCCTTACGATCGCCCAACCCACCCAGAACTACCCCCATGGGATTGCCCTGGTATCGGGTGCACACGGTCGTGATCAACGACCCGGGCCGTCTGCTCGCCGTGCACCTCATGCACACCGCCCTGGTTGCCGGCTGGGCCGGCTCCATGGCGCTCTATGAGCTCGCAATTTTTGATCCGTCCGACGCGGTACTCAACCCGATGTGGCGCCAGGGCATGTTCGTCATGCCCTTCATGGCCCGACTCGGCGTTACCGGCAGCTGGGGCGGCTGGAGCATCACCGGCGAGACCGGTGTTGATCCAGGCTTCTGGAGCTTTGAAGGTGTGGCTGCAGCCCACATCGTCTTTAGCGGCCTGCTCTTCTTGGCCGCCATCTGGCACTGGACCTACTGGGATCTAGAGATCTGGCAGGACCCACGCACCGGCGAACCAGCCCTCGATCTGCCCAAAATTTTTGGCATCCACCTGCTGCTTGCCGGCCTTGGTTGCTTCGGATTCGGGGCCTTTCACCTCACCGGGGTCTTCGGGCCTGGCATGTGGGTCAGTGATCCCTATGGAGTCACGGGTCACTTGGAGGCAGTCCAACCATCTTGGGGACCAGAAGGATTCAATCCCTTCAACCCTGGCGGCATCGTGGCCCACCACATTGCCGCTGGCATCGTTGGAATCATTGCTGGCATTTTCCACATCACAACTCGACCGCCGGAGCGCCTCTACAAGGCCCTCCGCATGGGCAACATCGAAACGGTGCTGGCCTCGGCCATCGCGGCCGTGTTCTTTGCAGCCTTCATTGTTGCCGGCACTATGTGGTACGGCGCTGCCGCAACCCCTGTAGAGCTGTTTGGCCCCACCCGCTATCAGTGGGACCAGAGCTACTTCAAGACGGAAATCAATCGTCGAGTCCAAACAGCTCTCGACAACGGAGCCACCAAGGAACAGGCCTATGCCTCGATTCCTGAGAAGCTGGCCTTCTATGACTACGTCGGCAACAGTCCTGCCAAGGGCGGCCTGTTCCGGGTTGGTCCGATGGTGAATGGCGACGGCTTGCCCACCGGCTGGATTGGCCACATCTCCTTCACCGACAAAGATGGCCGGGATCTGGAAGTGCGCCGCCTGCCCAACTTCTTCGAGAACTTCCCTGTGATTCTCCTAGACCAAGAGGGAATCGTGCGAGCTGACATTCCCTTCCGCCGTGCTGAAGCGAAGTACTCCTTCGAGCAGACCGGCGTAACCGCAACCGTTTACGGAGGCGCCCTCAACGGCCAGGTCTTCACTGATCCTGCCGATGTGAAGCGCCTGGCCCGCAAGGCCCAGCTCGGGGAAGCCTTCGAATTTGACCGGGAGACTTATCACTCCGACGGTGTATTCCGTAGCTCGCCCCGGGGCTGGTTCACCTTTGGCCACGCCACCTTCGCCCTTCTCTTCTTCTTCGGCCACATCTGGCACGGTGCTCGCACCCTGTATCGCGATGTGTTTGCCGGTATTGATCCTGACCTTGGCGAACAAGTGGAATTCGGTCTCTTCCAGAAATTGGGAGACCGCTCGACCCGTCGTCTGCCCGAGGGCTACGTGCCCCCGGCAGGCAGTCCCCTCAGCTGAACGCCAGCACCCCCGAGGACATCCATGGAAAGCTTCGCTTACATCCTGATCCTGGCCCTGGCCATCTCCACGCTCTTCTTTGCAATCGCCTTCCGCGATCCCCCCAAGATCGGCAAATAATCAGCCAGAGCCCTTTAAAGCCCCTGCTTCGGCAGGGGCTTTTTTGTTGTGCAATAGGCGAATGCAGGCCTTTCCAAATGAAAAAGTGCTGCTTACACTTGAAAGACACGCCCGGATGCCAGGGATGCAATGTCCCTCATGCCAACACACCGACAGCCGGGTGCTCGAATCTCGAGCGGCCGACAGTGGTCGCAGCGTGAGGCGGCGGCGTGAATGTCTCAACTGCGAATTCCGCTTCACTACCTATGAGCGGGTAGAGACCGTGCCCATCACTGTGGTGAAGCGCAACTCCTCGCGCGAAACCTTCAATCGCGTCAAGTTGCTGCACGGGCTGCTGCGCGCCTGCGAAAAAACAGGCCTAGAGCCGGCCAGGCTCGAAGGGGTGGTGGATGAAATCGAACTCCAGCTGCAGCAGCGCAGCGGACGGGAGGTGAGCAGTGCTGAAATCGGTGAACTTGTGCTTCAGCAGCTCAGCGAAATGAGTGAGGTTGCCTATGTGCGCTTCGCCTCCGTCTATCGCCAGTTCCAGGGCGTAAGCGATTTTGTGGCCACCTTGGAAGGACTGCACAAGCGCAGTAGTGGCCGCTTACGCAAAGCCAGCTTGGCCACTGTCGGCTGAACCAGATCTGCTGGATCAGATCAAAAAAATGGAAAGACGCTGCTGTCGCATTGGTACAGTGGTAGATCGGGTTTGCTCTGCTGGCGGGCAGATCACCCGTGCCTTTCCTACTGCTTCAGGCAGACCGCCACCTATCCATGACCGTGACCCCTTCCGATACCAGCACTGAAGCGCTCAACCAAGAAGCGACCAGTGCCGAGGCCGAGCTCGATTTCGCCGCCGCCATGGGCGATGACCTCGATCTAGCCATTCCGGAAGAGGTCCCAACCGCCGATGACCCCAGCAGTCGCGCTGCCTCCCGCAACGACGCTGATGGCGTGGGTTTCACCCTGGATGAGTTTGCGTCGCTGCTGAGCAAGTACGACTACAACTTCAAGCCGGGTGACGTTGTCAACGGCACCGTGTTTGCCCTGGAATCGAAGGGCGCCATGATCGACATCGGCGCCAAAACAGCGGCATTTATGCCCGTTCAGGAGGTGTCAATCAACCGGGTTGAAGGCCTCAGCGACGTTCTCGTGCCAGGCGAGATCCGCGAGTTCTTCATCATGAGTGAGGAGAACGAAGACGGCCAGCTCTCGCTTTCCATCCGCCGTATCGAGTATCAGCGTGCCTGGGAACGGGTGCGCCAGCTGCAGAAAGAAGACGCGACCATCTACAGCGAAGTGTTTGCCACCAACCGTGGTGGCGCCCTCGTGCGGGTTGAAGGCTTGCGCGGGTTCATTCCGGGCAGCCACATCAGCACCCGCAAGGCCAAAGAAGAGCTGGTGGCCGACTTCCTGCCCCTTAAGTTCCTTGAGGTGGACGAGGAGCGCAACCGCCTGGTGCTCAGCCATCGCCGCGCCCTGGTGGAACGCAAGATGAATCGCCTAGAAGTGGGCGAAGTGGTGCTCGGCACCGTGCGCGGCATCAAGCCCTACGGCGCCTTCATCGACATCGGTGGAGTCAGCGGCCTGCTGCACATCTCCGAAATCAGCCACGAGCACATCGAGACACCGCACACGGTGCTCAATGTCAACGACCAGATGAAGGTGATGATCATCGACCTGGATGCCGAGCGGGGCCGGATCTCCCTCTCGACCAAGGCCCTCGAGCCCGAGCCCGGCGACATGCTCACCGATCCCCAGAAAGTGTTCGATAAAGCTGAGGAAATGGCCGCCCGCTACAAGCAGATGCTGCTTGAGCAGGCCGAAGACAACGAACCAATGGGCGTCACCCTCGACTAAGCCAGGCCCAACTACGAGCCCTCCATGGCTGAGCTGTTTCTGCGGGGAGAACCCCTGGCCGATGCCACGGGAACACCATTCCCAATCGAAGCGGTGTTGTTCGACAAGGACGGCACCCTTTGCATCAGCGAACCCATGCTCCAAACCCTGGCCGAGGCCAGGGTTTTTCATGCCTGCGAGCTACTGCTGCTGCGCCACCAGGAGCTACCCGCCAGCCGAGGCGACGAGCTGGCTCAGCTACTGCAGCGGGCCTACGGGCTCCGCGATAGCTCTATCCATCCGGCCGGCGCCACGGCCGTCGGCTCCCGCAGCCACAACCTGATCTCCACCGCCACAGCGTTGGCCCAGGTTGGCCTTGGCTGGCCAGAAGCCCTTGAACTAAGCGAAAGCGTATTTACGGCCACCGATGGCCTGCATGGCCAGGGGAGTGAGCACCGGCCCATCGCCACCGCCGGACTCCACGATTTGATGCAAGCACTGCAGGAAGCAGGAGTGGTGTGCGCCGTGATCAGCAACGATGACGAGGCCGGCATCGAAGCTTTTCTGGCCAGCCAAAACCTCAGGTCCAGGTTTCAAGGCCTGTGGAGTGCCGACCACAACCCGCGCAAGCCAGACCCGGCGGCGGTGCACGCACTCTGCGCCCAACTCGGAATACAGCCCAACCGTTGCGCCCTGATCGGAGATGCCAATAGCGACCTGCGCATGGCCCAGCAGGCGGGAGTGCCCGTGGTGCTCGGCTATGGGGCGGGCTGGAGCATCGCCCCGCCGCTAGATCCCCGCTTCCCCTACCTGCAACATTGGCGCGAACTCCAGGTAAACGCAGGCCAGCACATAGGCTGAGTTCAGTTGAATTAAGGCTGCATGAGCCGCTACGTCTTCACCTCTGAGTCGGTAACAGAAGGCCATCCAGACAAGATCTGTGACCAGGTGAGCGATGCGGTGCTCGACGCCCTGCTGGCCCAGGACCCGGCTTCTCGAGTTGCCTGCGAGACCGTGGTCAACACCGGCCTTTGCCTGATCACAGGTGAAGTAACAACCACCGCCCGGGTTGACTTCAACACCCTGGTGCGGGGCGTGATCAACCAGATCGGTTACGCCGGTGCCCGCGCCGGCGGCTTCGATGCTCACAGCTGCGCCGTGCTGGTGGCCCTAGACCAGCAGTCCCCCGATATTGCCCAGGGGGTAAATGAGGCCGACGACCACGACGGCGACCCCCTCGATCTGGTGGGAGCAGGCGACCAGGGGATCATGTTTGGCTACGCCTGCAACGAGACTCCAGAGCTAATGCCTCTGCCGATCAGCCTGGCTCACCGCCTGGCGCGGCGGCTGGCGGAGGTGCGTCACAACGGCAGCCTCACCTATCTGCTGCCCGACGGCAAAACCCAGGTGAGCGTCGTCTACGAAAACGAAGTGCCCGTGTCGATCGACACGATCTTGATCTCCACCCAGCACACAGCGGAGATCGATGGCATCTCGGACGAAAAAGCGATTCGGGAGCGCATTGCCGCCGACCTCTGGAGCCACGTGGTGGAGCCCGCCACTGCCGATCTGGCCCTCAAGCCCTCCCAGGCAGACACTCGTTTCCTGGTGAACCCCACCGGCAAATTTGTGGTGGGCGGCCCCCAGGGTGACGCCGGTCTGACGGGCCGCAAAATCATCGTCGATACCTACGGCGGCTACGCCCGCCATGGCGGTGGCGCCTTCTCGGGCAAGGATCCCACAAAGGTGGATCGCTCCGCCGCCTACGCCGCCCGCTACGTGGCTAAAGCCTTGGTGGCCTCAGGCCTGGCTCGCAAATGCGAAGTGCAGCTCAGCTATGCCATTGGCGTGGCCAAGCCGGTGAGCATCCTGGTGGAAAGCTTCGGCACGGGCGCCATCAGCAATGCCGACCTCACCTCCCTGGTGCAGGAGCAGTTCGACCTGCGCCCCGGGGCCATCATCGCCACCTTCGGTTTGCGGGAGCTGCCCCAGCAACGCGGCGGCCGCTTCTATCAAGATGTGGCTGCATACGGCCATTTCGGCCGAACCGACCTGGATCTGCCCTGGGAAAACGTGGACGCCATCGCTGCCACGCTCAAGCAGGTCACCTCGGCCAAGGTCAACGCGGCGCAGGTCAACGCCTGAACTGCCGGCCCGGCAGGTGAACAAGGCACTTGCCCTTGGAGTGGATCTGGGCAGTAGTGGCCTGCGGATTGCCCTGATAGGGCCAGATGGCGAGCAGCTGATCGCAGAGTCCAGCCCCTACCCATCCAGCCTGGAGGAGCCTTTGGGCTGGGTGGAGGGCCTAACAAGCCTCTGCGGGCTGCTGCCAGGAGCTGCCCTTAAACGGGTTGGGGCACTGGCGGTGGATGGCACCTCCGGCACCCTGCTGCTGTGCCGTGCCGATGGCCAGCCCGGCCCCGGCTGCCTAGGGCAAGCCTTGCCGTATCACTTCGCCTGCCGCGAGCAGGCCCCTATTGCTGCAGCCATTGCCGGTTCAGGCCCAGCCGCCAGTGCCAACGGCAGCCTGGCCCGGGCCCTGCACCTGCTGGCTCAGGCCCAAGCAATCGGAGCGGGCGGCCCCTGGCTGCTGCGTCACCAGGCCGACTGGCTAACCGGCTGGTTGCTTGGTGACTGGAGCTGGGGAGAAGAGGGCAACAACCTGCGCCTCGGCTGGGACCTGCAACGGCAGGGCTGGAGTGGCTCGATCGCGCTCCAGCCGTGGGCCACAGCCTTGCCAGCAATTCGCCCCAGCGGCGCGGTGCTGGGGCGAATCGCTGCTACGGCCGCCCAAAAGCTGGGACTGGCGCCTGGCTGCCAGGTGGTGGCAGGCAGCACCGACGCCAACGCCGGGGTGCTAGCCGCCCAGCCAGGCAAAGGCGATGGCGTCACCGTGCTGGGCACCACCCTGGTGCTCAAACAGTTCAGCCCCAGACCGATCGAAGGGCCAGGCATCAGCTGTCACCGAGTGGCAGGCAGCTGGCTGGTGGGTGGCGCCTCCAATGCCGGAGCCGGCATCCTGAGGCGCTTCTTCAGTGACGCACAGATCGAAGAGTTGAGCCGCCAGATCGATCCTCGCCTGCCCACGGGCCTGCAGCTGCGGCCGCTGCCAGCCCGTGGGGAGCGCTTTCCCGTAGACGATCCTGAGCTCGAGCCGCTACTAGGCCCGCGCCCGATCAGCGACGTCCGCTACCTCCAGGCCCTGCTGGAGGGCCTCACAGCCCTGGAAAAACAGGGCTGGCAGCGGTTGCAAGCGGCCGGTGCCCCCGCCCTGGAGCGGGTGATCACCCTGGGGGGCGGGGCCCGCAACCCCCAATGGCGGCGGCTGCGCCAGCAGAGCCTCGGCATACCGGTGCTGAATCGACCGGGGTGCACAGCTGCCCTTGGCATGGCCAGACTGGCCGCAACAGCCCTGCAAAAACCATGAACGACCGCCTGCGCTCTGTGATCTCCATGGCGGTGTTTGTGGTGCTGGCTGGCTATGTGGGCTTCAGTGCCCTGCGTCTTGGCCTGTTGTTGTGGCAGCGCTTCGGCGCCGCCTAACTCCCTTAGCAGCTTCGTCCGAGCCAGAATCACTCCCACCCCCACCGCCGCGCATCACCATGGCCGCCGACCCCCTCACCCCCGCCGTGAGCGATCGGATTTGCCGACACATGAATGACGACCATGCCGAGGCGGTGCTGGCCTATGCCCGTCACTACGGCGGCCTAGGCGCAGCCGAAAAGGCAAGCCTGGTAGCAGTCCGATCCGAAGCCATGGAGCTTGAGGTGGATGGCGCCAAGGTCACAGTGCCCTTCGACCACTGCCTTAGTGACAGTGAAGATGCCCATCGCACCCTGGTGGCGATGTTGCGGGCCCTGCCCCGCTGAAGCCGGCGGCGTGGGAACCCTGCGGGAAACCTGCAGACCCTTCCATGGCCGCCTGGACCCCTGGCCCAACTCCCCTAACGGCAGGGCTGTTAAAGCTGCTGCCCCTGGACTGGATCGCCAAACCACCAAGCCTGCACGCCGATCTGGCGGCGGAATTACCCGAGGGGGGACGCCAGGGCAGTGATCCCATCCATTGGTGGGCAGCTGGCATGTACTCGGGGCGGCTGCGCCGGCAGCTTCTTTATCTGCGCACCCATCCGAATCCAGCAATGGTGGCAGTTCTGGTACAGCAACTAGCCGCAAGACTGGGCGCCGAACCTTGGGCCAGACCACCCCTGCTAGTTGCGATCCCCAGCTGGAAGCGGCGGGCCAACCCTCTGCCCGGTCTGCTGGGCAGAGCCCTTAGCTGGCAACTGGGCTGGCCCCAAGTACCCCTCCTGCAACGCAGTCGGGCAGTGCTGGGCCAGCACCATCTAGGCCGCGAGCTGCGCTGGGCTAACCAGGCAGGAGCCTTTCGCTGCTCGGCGCATGGGCAGCAACAGCACCCCCGGGATAAACCTGCGGTAGTGCTGTTGGACGACATCCTCACGACAGGTGCTACGGCCTGCGCCGCTGCAGACACCCTGCGCGACCAGGGCTGGCAGGTGGCTGGCATGGCCTGCCTGGCCCGAACCCCATGGCAGGGCCGTGATCTAAGATTGCCTCGTCGCTTAGGCGACGGGCCGGGATAGCTCAGTTGGTAGAGCAGGCGATTGAAAATCGCCGTGTCCCCAGTTCAAATCTGGGTCCTGGCATTCTCATCCCACTACTTTCCTGCCGCGAAAAACCTGCCCGGGTTTGGAATGGCTCAACTAGAAACGGCTGAATATTGCGGCACCATGCAGAGCCAGCTCCAAGGCTTTTTCGTCGGCGAGAAAATTCGCCAACTTCTGCACTGCGATGCAGCCTTTACGGAACATTGCGAGCGTCTCAACTACAAAGCTGATCCCAGCCGTGATCCCAAGCTGGTGAGCGCCACCATGGGGAGGGCCCTGCTTGAAATCGCCCTCTGTTTTGGCGAGCTGGCCGAGCCAGGCACCTCCAACAAGGGCCTTTATTGGGCCGCTAGCACCATCACCGAACTGATCTGTGACCACGACCCCAAGGAGCCAGAGGTGGCGGGGGGCCGCTCCTTGGCCCTGAAGCGGCTACTGGGCAGCCGTGGTGGCATGGCGGTGGCCCAAACCATTACCAGGGTGCTTGCCAAAGTGGACCAGCTAGCACCCTGGGACGAAGAATCCACTATTGATGCCTGGCGGTCCTTCCTTCGCCACTACTGCCAGATTCTCTGGCGCGAAAGCAGCACCCCGATCGAAGTGGAAAAATGCGATACGGCAATCAATACCCTGCTTGAGATGCTGCTTGGTCCAGCCCAGCCAGCTCCAAGCCCCCAGAGCCCTAGCCAACGCCATGCGTGAGCATCCACTGAACTCCAACCGGGTGTTCAATAACGCCGACAGCTTTGCGCAGGCTTTCGATGAAGCCTGGCAAAAACATGAGCAGAGCGACCCCCACCATGGCCTCGATCCAGCCGCCAAGGTCGACCTGATTCTCGAAGGGCTTGGCGAGCACCCCTTTCTGCAAAACCAACCAGAGCTGGCTCAGCAAGTAGCCACTTTTCGCCTCCGCCTCCTGGGGTTGGCCGGGCCCACCCAGTAGCGTCATTCTCACTGCCGTGAACTGGCGTGATGGCGAGCTCCTTGGAGCGATTGGTGCGGATGTTGAGCGGTGGCTTCAACAACCAGGAGCAGGCCTTTGAGAATCCGCCCCTGTACGCCCACATCCTGGTCAAATTACGTCCCCTCCCCCAGCTGGCACTGGGCTCCCTACTGCTGGAGCAGAGCTATGCAATTAACCCGGCAGCTCCCTACCGAATTCGGGTATTAAGGGCGGAAGCACAGAACGGCCAGCTGACGATCGTCAACCAGGCGCTGGCAGACGATCAACGCTTCTGGGGAGCGGTTGAGGACAGCGAACTGCGTAGCCGCATTCAAACCAGTGACCTCATGCCCCTAGCTGGCTGCGCCTACGTGGTGCGCGAAGAGAGCGAAGGATTCGTGGGGGAAGTGGAGCCTGGATGTCGCTGTCTGGTGGAGCGCAAGGGAAGCACCTCCTACCTAGTGAGCCGGTTGGAACTAGACCCAGCTGGCATGCGCACGATCGATAGGGGCCACGATCCGATCACCCACGAACATCTTTGGGGATCACTCGCGGGTCCCTTTGAATTTGCCCGCACCGACGACTACAGCGACGAAATACCAGCCCATTGGTTTGAGAAGTGGCGTGATTGAGTGTCGGGATTGAGTCTCAGGCGCTGAGCTCATCGAGGAAGGGTTGCTCCTCTTCATCAAGGAAGGGCTGCTCGACCAAGCGGTCATCCAGAAAGCTCTCCTGCTGAGCCTCCTGGGCATGGGCCAGCTGGGAGGCAACAACTGGACGCAGGTGACGGCCTACCCCTTGATTCTCGATACCTTTAAGCAGGCCCTCAAGGCGCGCCAACCGGTCTTCGGTGTCATCGAGTCGTAGCTCCGTCTCGTCAGCGAGCAAGCCCTGGCTATCGGCATGGCCCTCAAGCAGAGGCTCGAGCCTCAACTCCTGGGCGGCAAGCCGCTCCTCCAGTTCAAGCAGCCGGAAGGTGATCGCTTCAGCCACTTCCGAGAGGGTCTGCAGCTGGTCAGCCAGCCGCTGGGTGCAGTCTGCAACCTTTAGCTCAACAGCCATAACCATTGCCCATGGAATGGGCGGATGGTATCGGCGCAGCCCGTAAGCGCCAGGGGTTGGCGCCCCAGGGCCTGCAGCACAGCATTTGTAACGATTGCAAAAGCCTTGTAATCCGATCGAAACAGGCCCATGTGGATCCCGCGGCCAAGTTTTTTTGAAAACCACCACACCCAACGCTTTGTTGAGCTAAAAATGAGGAATCTGCTGTGGTCACCTGCACCGAGCAAGCCCACCAGCCCCTAGGGCAGTGACCGTTTGTTAAGGGAGCAGTAGGCAGGCAGGCATCTTGAAGAGAATGGGCGAACCAAGTTGACAACACCCAGGTTGCTGCACCCTGCCCACAAGGGGCACTGCGCAGCCCTGGGCCCTGACCAGCCTGGAACCCCTATCCACCCTTCCGACTCTTCGTCGCGACTAGGAGCCTCCCAATGTTCGACGCCTTCACCAAGGTTGTAGCCCAGGCTGATGCCCGTGGCGAATTCATCAACGCCGGTCAAATCGACGCACTTGCGGCGATGGTTTCCGAGAGCAACAAGCGTATGGATGCTGTGAACCGCATCACCTCCAACGCATCCAAGATCGTCACCAATGCGGCCCGCGATCTTTTTGAAGCTCAGCCGGCGCTAACAGCTCCTGGTGGGAACGCCTACACCAGCCGCCGCATGGCTGCGTGCCTACGCGACATGGACATCATCCTCCGTTACATCACCTACGCGATTTTCAACGGCGATGCATCCGTGCTGGAAGACCGCTGCCTCAACGGCCTGCGGGAGACCTACCTGGCGCTCGGCGTTCCTGGCGCTTCGGTTTCTGAAGGCGTTCGCAAGATGAAGGACGCAGCCATTGCAATTGCCAACGACCGCAACGGCATCACCCAGGGAGACTGCTCAGCTTTGATCAGCGAAATCGGCACCTACTTCGACCGCGCTGCAGCAGCCGTCGGCTGATCAGCTCACTAAAAATTCAAACCAACTTATTTCCTCCTTCCCATGAAGACTCCCCTTACCGAAGCCGTCGCAGCAGCTGATTCCCAGGGACGGTTCCTCTCAAACACTGAGCTCAACTCAGCTTTTGGTCGCTTTGACCGCGCCAAAAATGCTCTTGCAGCTGCTAAGGGACTAACAGCCAACGCAGACAACTTGGTGAACGGCGCTGCCCAGGCCGTTTACAACAAGTTCCCCTACACCACCCAGATGCAGGGTGCGAACTATGCCGCTGATGCCCGTGGCAAGGCGAAGTGCTCCCGTGACATCGGTTACTACCTCCGCATGGTCACCTACTGCCTCGTGGCTGGTGGCACCGGCCCCATGGATGAGTACCTGATTGCCGGGATTGATGAAATCAATCGCGCTTTTGAGCTCTCCCCCTCTTGGTATGTGGAAGCTCTTAACTATATCAAAGCCAACCATGGCCTTGCCGGCGAAGCAGCAACAGAGGCAAACAATTACCTCGATTACGCAATCAACGCACTTGTTTGATCAAGCCTCCTTTTAGAACGTAATCAATAGCCTCCCCGTCGAAGGGAGGCTATTTTTATTGAACAAAAGATAAAGGGATGGGCGAAGCCAAGCATAAAGACAGCAGTCGTAAAGAATTAGTCGCCCACAGCAATTCGGCAAAAGTCATTCAGCCGGGGAAACCGTCCTCTTGCCACAAGAAAACCGTCATGCCGCCCAAAGAAGTTTTAAGCATAAAAGACTTAATAAAACAAGCCGGAGAGGAACAGGAGATTCAGTACGGAACAAACGAGGCACGCTTGCGCATAGACCTCAGAATTGAAGACATTGGGCTTTGGAAATCCCATCACAACAAAAATCCTGACAACAACAATATTCTGCTTGCCTGCGAGAGCAATAGCGGCGAACTATCAGAAACCACTCTGACCTGGGTAGTCGGAGCAGCAATACGTTCTGCATTGGTAGAAGGAACGGCCCAAGCAAAGGATCTGCTCAAAAACCTCGGAGTGTCAGAAGAACTGGTGGATCTGGCATCTGAACACTGTCCAGGTCTAGGCGAGAACGCAATATGGGCTTTCCATTTGGAGCGACATGGCTGGCTTACCGCAACTCCTGTGGAATCGTGAACCTGACAAGAGAAGCAAATCGAAAAATGGAGATCAGCCAACTGGCCAAGGCTGCAAAAGTATGCGGCATAAGCAATCGAGACAGTCTCCCCGAAGCAGTGAGAGCGGTGGTAGCTAAAGCCGATACTTCAAAACGGTTCCTAAACACAGAAGAAATAGGAGAGATTTGCAAATATTGCAAAACCTCAGAACATGCCGTTGAGCTACTGATAGCTGAGTCAAACCAGGTGGTTGATAAAGCAAGACAACAACTACTAGCCCAACAACCACAGCTCATCCTGCCTGGCGGGAAATTACACCCAGAACCAAGGGCAGAAGCCTGCTGGCGAGATTGCCAACAGTTTCTACGGGTGATCATTTACGGGGTCGCGTGCGATTGCACAGAAGTAACAGATGCGGCAGGTATGACAGCAATGCGTCAGTTATACAAGGAGATGGAAGTACCTATCCCTGCGATGATGTATGTCCTAGCCCAGATGCGAACACTAACCACACAAGTCCTAAAAACTTCTGGCCATCTTCGCGAGGCAACCTGCCTCGACAAGGCTTTTGATAATCTGATCAAGGCCTTGCAACCAACCTAGCCCGGAGAACAGGAAGCCAAATAAACCCGGCAACCAATTACCATTGCAAGCGAAACCACAGAACACTAACCCATCTAATTACTAGCGAAGTGAATCCCGTCTAAACATGAATCAAAAGCATCACGCATCTTTGTTGCCGGAAGATCCAAGCCAATGGAGTGCTCCTGAAAAGTGCGAACCTACTGCGGCGCAGCATCAACCCGTAGACGCGCGCGGTGCAAGCTGGAACAACCGTGTTCTACAACCACTGGACCTGCGCCAGGCAAACCTTTGTCGCATGGATATAAGGGGAACAGACCTAAGCAACTGTCTACTAGAAGGATGCAATCTAACACTTGCTCGTTATGACAAAAAGACTCGTGTACCCGCTGATTTTGATCTTGAAAAATCAGGAGCAGTAGGCCCTGGTGCAGCACTTAATGGGGCTTTTCTAAATGGTGCAGATCTCAGGGGTATGGATCTTCGGAACACCAACTTCATGGGTGCCTACCTAAGCGGATGTGACTTAAGTGGTTCAGTATTAGACGGAACACGTTTTGTTGGAGCAGATCTAAGGTTTGCGAAATTGCAAGGCTGTCGCTGCATCGCAACACGCTTTACCGGCAGTCAGTTGCAGCAGGCAGACTTTAGGGCTGCTGATTTAACAGAGGCAATCCTGGATGGGGCTGAAAGTATTCAAGGCGCTGACTTCAGTCAGGTAACAGGCATGGACAAGAAACAGCTCGCAAACCTCCTAACTCGCTCTCACATCGAACTGGATTGTTGGAACCCACTCACCCGGCAAGCCACCAGGGCGACCCTTGAATCGTTGCTTGAATCGGCAACAAGAACGGCATAGCGAGCTGGCACTGCCAGACAAAGCGAAGCGATTGAAACAAAAGATTGAGGTTTATAAAGCTAAGGTCGAGGGTTATGGGATGCCAGGGATAATTGCAAGGTATCGCCAAGAAAGTCATGCCGTTTGGTCCAGCATCCATCCTGGGTGTGGAGAGCTTCTCCCAAGAGTGCGAAGCACCACGTGAGCTAGTGCCAGGAGACGACGACCAAGCGAAGGAGTCAGTAATCCGGGCTGTCTACAGACAGGTGCTTGGGAATGCCTACGTCATGGAGAGCGAACGACAAGTTGTTGCAGAATCGCAGTTCAAGCTAGGCGAGATCAGCGTTAGAGAACTGGTACGACGTATCGCCAAAAGCGATTTGTATAGCACCCGCTTCTTTGACTCATGCGCGCGCTACCGCTATATCGAACTAGCATTTCGCCACCTACTCGGACGTGCTCCAGCAGATTTTGAGGAAATGCGAGGTCATGCCGAAAGACTAGATACAAGTGGGTATGAAGCAGACATCGACAGCTTCTTAGATTCTGACGAGTATCAGAACACCTTTGGTGAGTGGACAGTCCCATATCAACGTGGTTGGAAAACAGAATCCTGTGCAACGCTTCAAGAATTCACCTGGTCATTCCAGTTGCTGCGTGGAAACAGCAGCAGCAGCCTTAAAGGCAACTTGGCTGGAATCAGGAGCCGCCTTGGCGGTGCTGCTTATCAGAACCGACCCCTCCCTGTGGTAGCTCCCTCATCACAAGATACCCAAGGCTGGAGCTTCCGCCCAGCTGCCAACCTGACAGATCCTGTTACACGGATAGGTGTACTTGCAGGTGAAGCAGGCAAAGTCTATCGAGTTGAAGTAACAGCCTATAGGGCCAATAACGTGCGCCCCACATCACGCTACAGGAAGGCAAACAGAGTATTATTCGTCCCTTTCAACAAGCTATCTGAGCAGTATCAACTTATTCACCGCGAGGGAGGCAAGATCGCAAGCATCACACCACTGAGTTGACCCATTACTCCCACCAGCCCTACTTACCCAGTAACCTGCCAAGCCTGCGGGGATAAGACAAATTAGATGCCTCTAAAACGTCTAGCACCGTATAATCCCCACAACAAAGCAAGTCCATCAACTCCATCTTCCCATGACAGCAAATCAAAGCAATTCACTTGACTTCGGAGCCACTCAGCTTCTTGAAGCCCCAGCGAGTTTTTCTCGCAAAAGAACAGATGACGTAGAAACTGCAACAAGCGAAGATCAATTTCGCAACCAGCAGCTACTGAATACACCTACAGCATTCACCGCAAGCGACAATGCTGCTTTTCACATCGCAGTAAGAGCTGCATACCGACAGGTATTCGGCAATGTTCAGCCGATGGAAAGCGAGCGCCTACTGAGTGCCGAATCAAGACTACGCAATGGGGACATAAACGTACGAGAATTCGTACGGAGATTGGCACAATCCAGTTTTTATCGCTCACGCTTCTTTGATGCCGTATCTCCGCATCGAGCAGTTGAGCTTAACTTCAAGCATTTGCTGGGCCGCCCCCCCCAGAATCAAGCAGAGGTTGCTAGCCATGTGGCATTAATCGCCACAAGTGGCTTCACAGGCGAGATCAATAGCTATCTTGATTCCGATGAGTATCTAAAGTCCTTTGGCGAGGAAACAGTTCCATACCCAACAAGCTGGAACTCTCCAGTGGGCCAGCCTCAAGCAGCATTCAACAGGATCGCAGCACTTGAGCAGAATTTTGCTGGCAGCGACACAGCAGTAGGGACAAAAAGTCAGCTGTTAGGAAATCTAGTTAGCGGCTACAGGCTCTCGATAAAGGTGCCTGCACAGGTGTACCGATCCAGTTCCCTTGGACAGATGGGTAGAACAGGATCTGGATCGGCCAGCATGCTAGAGCCTGTCAAGCGGAACAATGCAGACGGAGGCGACTCAACGCCAATGCGTGGTGATCTGTACGTTGGCTTTGGACTTGGTCAGCGCCAGCAGGAAGTGTTCGAGCGCTGCAGCGGCGATTCAGCTGATCAGATTACTGCGCTGATCCGCTCGGTATACCGCCAAGTGCTGGGCAATCCCCATGTGATGGACAGCGAGCGCAACTTAACCGCAGAGAGCCAATTTGCTGAGGGAAGACTTAGCACCCGCGAATTTATAAGAGCGGTTGGACTCTCGGCCGACTATCGCCGGCGCTTCTTCGAAACAAATGCTCCCTACCGTTTTGTGGAGCTAAATTTCAAACATATTTTGGGGCGTGCACCCGCATCTCAGGCCGAGATGAGTGAGCATCTACAAAGGCTAGCCATTCACGGCTATGACGCAGAAATCAACAGCTACGTTGATAGCGAAGAGTATCAGAACACCTTCGGTGAGAATACTGTTCCCTACCTGCGTGTAGCAACTGAAAATGGTCGCGAACAGGTTTCCTTTAATCGGCACATAGCACTAGTTCAAGGCTATGCGGCCAGTGACACCATTCAATGTGCCTCAAGCCTGCTAAATTCGGTAGCAACAAGATCTGCACCTACAAACTGGACAAATACAACCGTACGGATTAACAGGCTTGGTGCAGCCTCTGGATCAGCTGATCCCACATCCAAGCGGTTCCGTATTGTCGTCAATGCCCAGCCTGCAGGCGGCCGCCAACGCAACCCGAACGCCAGTTACGTAGTAAGCGGCAATGACATTACAAGCCAACTGGGATACATCCATAGACGCGGTGGTCGGATCATTTCTGTGACCGAAATCACCTAGAAAACACTAGTTCATTTATTCGGGACAACTGCTAATTTCTGAACTCCCCCCCTACCAACCTAAAAACAATGGAAATCGAAACTCTTAACCGGGCCAATTCGGGTTTACGCCAATCAGAAGCTCAAGCCCAGCTGAAAGCCGCCTACCGCCAGGTATTTGGCAATGCACACCTATTTGATGAAGAGCTCTCAGTCTCTGCAGAGAGTCTATTCATCAACGGCGACCTCACTGTGCAGGGGCTAGTCAATGCCCTAGCACTGTCTGACAGCTATCGGCGTCTCTTTTTTGATGCAAATGGTCCCTATCGATTTGTTGAACTCAACTTCAAGCATCTCTTAGGCCGCGCCCCACGAAATCAGGCTGAACTGAGCAAGCATGTTCAGCTCCTAGCCACAGAAGGATACGAAGCAGAAATCAACAGCTATATATACGGCGCCGAGTATCTAGAGGTCTTTGGCTTTGATACAGTACCTTATGACAGGGGAGTGGCAAGCCAGAAAGGTGAATCCAACCTTATATATAACAGAACACGTGCCTTGACTTCAGGCTTTGCAACTTTTGATGGTGACGGACAATCACAATTGTTAGTCAGCCTAGCGACCAGCTCGCCCCCCGGAGGAAGTCAAAAAACACCCGGGCCAGGTGGTCGCAACAACCAGCGCTACGCTATTCGCTGGACAAGTGCTAATCCTGTTGGCCTAAATCGACGCGTAACGCAAACGACAACAGTTCCCTTCAGCTCGCTATCATCAGCGATCCAATCAATTCATCGCCGCGGAGGCCGCATCGCCACAGTAAAAGAATCCTAAATCAAACGAGACTGGAGGCGGTTCAAGGTCTTAATAGTATATTAAGACAACTCTTAAGCCGCCTGCCAAAAGTATCAACAGCAAGCACCTTGGCTGCAATCCATGGATTTACAAGACAAAGATTATCTCAAAGTAGAGTGCACTCAAATTAATCAGAACAGTGAAGAAGCGCAGCCTGCGATCAACATGATGATTGATACGTGGGTACACATGGTTCAGGCAGGTCGTCTGCCAATTGCCAGGACCACTCACAGAACCAAGGCCTGAGCAGCGTAGATGCAGCTGGAATCTTTTGTAGCTCGGAGCCTAGGCCGCTGGCGATCCATGAGAAGTGGACATTCTCTTGCGTTTCAGCAATTTGAGGATGTTCGCAGTTCAGTATTGATTGAAGCAATTGGGCCCCAAGATCCATTGGTACTTGAATTAATTAGAGACTGCAAGATACACGACGCCAAGCCACTGCTACCATTCCGAATGGAATGGAGTGCAGAAAGTGACTGGGAGCCAGATGGCCCCAGTGAAGTATCAGCAGGATCATGCATTCTCGTTCCAATCCCAACTAATAATCAAAAAGGAATCTTACTGCGAAGCGCTGGATATGCAGAGGCCGAGCAAGCAGTGTCAAACTATACTTTTCTAGAAGACGATACTTTTATACTCACTACCCAATATGGTCAATCAATTGCAGAAGAAAGGATCTGGTTTGTATCTGAGAATGTTCGCTGCCGCTCATCAGTGCTGCGAACTTCAGCCGGCTCAGGAATACTGCAAACCTCCTTCGCATCTGAAATCCGACGATTAGATTCCTTCAGCTAACAGTATTCGCCGTGCCAACCATTGCCCTGAGATTCGCAAAACTACTTGCTGGACACTTCAGTAATTTTGCCCAATCACAACGCGATCCCGTAAATTTTGCCCATATCAACATCTATTTCTGCCCTCTACCATGGGAAGTATTTCAGGGGCCAGGTTTTTACTCCGAACAGAGCTATGGGCACGATCCTTGGCGACCCTATAGGCAAGGAGTACATCGACTGATTTCGACCGAGAAGGTACAAATTGTTGAGAATTTTGGATTCGATCAACCAATTCGCTTGGCTGGAGCAGGCTTCACGCCTAAACTTCTCAAACTTATTCATCTTGAACGCCTTAAACAACGTTGCGGATGTGCGATGCATTTCCACGAAACGACACCGGGTTGCTACAGGGGAATGGTGGAGCCTGGTAATAAATGTTTAGTGCCACGCGATGGGCGGCCTACCTATCTAGTGAGTGAGGTGTTGCTTGATCACGAAAACTGGATTAGTAGAGATCAAGGTTTTGATCCAGATACCAATACCTTGCAATGGGGCTCCGAACATGGGCCACTACGTTTTGAACGCGTGGCTAGCTTTGAGAATGAAATCACAGCTGAGTGGACACATCTAAATAATTATAAAGGAGATGATCCTGAACAAATTGGATAGAATAGAAGCCATGCAAGCTGATGGACCAACTATCCAGCAATTCCGTAGCTGGATTCGCTCGCAGCACCTAATTTGCCAAGGCCAAGACTTTATTTTTGAAACAATTGATCATAGTCAGCTTGAGCGTTTTGAAGCCTGTCTAAATATGCTTGATGGGCAAGTGCGGTCTGTACGAGCAATTGGAAACTGGCCCATGGGGCCCCGTCGAACATTCAAGATTCTGAGAGCTGAAGCAGCTGTGCCGAGGCCCAAAGGCCTGGAAATTCAACGCTACTGGGCTGAGCGTGGGTCCTTTCAAACCCGGTTTTCGGAAATAAGCAATTGACGCCTACAATCCACAAAAATATCGGGATCCTGCACAGCCAAAGCGTTCTGCAAGAGCTGAAATATTTCATGGTTATTCCTAACATCAATTGAATCAAGCCCAATTAATGCGGCATAACGTAGCTCCCAGCTTGGTGTGAAATCGGAGGCCAAAAGCTGCCGCACACTTTTGCGCCATATATCAGGAAAATGTTTATTCAAAGCTAAGCAAGCAGCCGCTCTTGACTTAGCAAATTGCGGGCGCTTGCTGTTCATGGCTTCCAGCAGCAATGCCTCAATGACAGGAGTGGCAGCGGCAGGCCAGATGTCCACACTGCCAAGAAGCTGAATGAAGAAATAGTGAGCACCATAATCATTATAAGCATCCTCCTGCCATCGCTTCCAGAAAATAGGCCAAAGCTCCTCTACTGGCCGATGCTTCAATGTGGACAATGCTAAGTAGCAACGGCTAAAGTCAGTGCCAAAAAACTCATCAAATAAAAATAATATGGTGGGTTCAGTGTCGTAGCAGTGCGCCAAGACCAAATCTTCTGGCTGATCCCACATCAGCGAATCTAAACAAGTAAGCAGGTCAAGGCCTGCGTGTGCTTTGTTTTGGCCAGGCCAGAGTGTCCGCAGAGCTCGCATCCTGAACACAGGGGACACGGGCGCCTTGAGGATCGAGGGCAATAGATATGAAGCCCGACAGTCAATTAAATCCTGAATCGCCGACTGCCGGTCCATTTGGTTCGGCAGGGTCAGGTGGTCTTCCAACTCTTTAAGGCGACTACTATCGCCACTAAGCTGTGCAACCCCAGCTAAGGCAGCACCGCGAACCCCTGGATTCGCTTCATCTTGAAGCGATTGAAGTACGGGCAAGGCCGCATGCACCTCTAACCCGGCAAGAGCCTGGATGAGAACCCTGCGGCTCTGGCTTGGATCATTGAGTAGCAGGCACATCGCCTCATGGAATTCAACATCCTGGCAATTGAGCTGAAGAAGGGCCCAGGCGGCATTTTCAACGAGGTAGTGATCGTTGCTCCTAAGGCAACGCCCAATGCTGGGGATGGCCCGTTGAACCCCAAGCCGGCCCAAAACTTCGACCGCTTTGCGGCGCGCAAGGTTAACCGCCTGTTCGCCAGAAGAATTATCAATAAGCCGCAATAAAGCTTGCTCCGTCTTATCGCCGGGGAAGTTAACGAGATGGGCGGCCGCCATGTAGTAGTCGCTGGCAGAATCAAGCGAGTCAAGAGATTGCTCAAGAATCGCTAGCGCATCATGGTGGCTGAGCCCGGGATGGATATTGTCGTAACTGTTGCTGGAGCTTGCCAAAATACTGTCCTCGGAAGTCAAAGTGGATGCGGCTGTGAAGCTCAAAGGAGAGCTGCTTCCAACTCTGATAGCCGGCAGGGCAAGAGCGCTGAAAGTTTAAGAGTTATGTGTCTTGATGCAACCCAGCCAGAAAGCGTTCAATATGAGCCCATCTAAATTAGAGGCACAATGGGACCCCATCAATGTGGTGCACTTCTTCTTGTTACAAGTATCAAATCTGAAACTCCCCAGAGGGTTGCTCAGAAGCTGCGAGTTCCGCTCCATATGCTGAGCCAGACTATGCAGCAACTACACCAGAACGGAATCCCAGTTTCGTCGGTGGGTCTGATGGAGGTGGCCAACTCGGTTTCTGGAGTGGCGACCAAAGCTGCCATGGAGCCAGGCGAATCACCCAAGTCTGAACAGCAATCACCTCGCCGCCGCCGCAAATAGTCCAGCTCAGCCTTGAAGCTCGAACACACCATCAGGAGCACGCCCCTGCTTAAGCAGTTCCCAGTTGATCGACTGAAGGAAAGCTGCGCTGTTCAGAGTCTCCACCACATCGACCCCCCAGTCACTCTGCTGCAGCAACGCTCCAGGGGCGCCCTGGTCGTCCTTGCGCCCACCCAAGGCCAACAGCTGGCAATCATGATCAGTGGCCCCTGCAGAGCAGCGAAGCTGTCGCCAAGCCAGGAGTAAGGCATTGGCCAAATCGATGGGCAGCAGATCGGCTTCCACCTGAACCAACCAGTGAGGGTGGCTGACTGCCTGAACCTGGACATCGGTGGACAGGTGTACAACGAGGCCAGCTGCCAGATCGGCCGAATTCAGGCCCTTCAGGTTGTCGGAAACCACCTGAAGGTTGTGGGAGAGCAAAAAGCGTGTCATGTCCTGATCTTGTTAAGCCCACCATAGGAACGCCGCGGCTATCCCTGATAATTTTGTTCGATAGGAGCGACCCTTGTCTACCGAGCTGTCCGCTACCCCCGCATCTGGCATCCAGCAACTGAGCGTTGAAGAAGCCAACATTCTGGCTGCAGAGCTTCGTTCCCAACTTCGTCAGGGGCTAGTTCCTTCATCCGACAGCCCAGCGATTGAGCGCATGGTGGCTGGTCTCGGCGATACCAGGGGCTTGATGCGGCTCACCTTTGCCGAAAGCCTTGGAGCAGTAGGTGCTGCGGCGGTGCCAACACTGTGCCGTGCATTGCGGACTCACGAAAACGTCACCGTTCGCCGCGCTGCAGCGAAAACTCTGACCCTGATTGCAGATCCAGCTGCCTTGCCCGTTTTACTGGAAACCCTGCTCTCAGATTCGGATCCCGTCGTGCAGGGATCAGCTGTCGGAGCGATGGCTGCAGTCGGCGACCAGGCTCTCGATCCACTCTTCTCAGTGCTCGTTCATCCAAAAGCTTCGGCCATGCAGCAGGGGCTGGCCAGCTGGGGGATCGCTTTTATCGGCGCCAAGGCGCCCGAAGCACTTCGCCAAGCAGCCAGCTCGCCGGATGCCAGGGTAAGAGCGGCAGCGATAGCAGCTCTCGGCGAACAGATCCAGGCGTTGGGGGATGACCAGGCGAGACAGCTGCTCCTAACCGCGCTGGATGACCTGGACTCCGAGGTGCGGGCAGAAGCTGCAACGCTGATGGGGAAGTTGCAGGAGCCAGAATGGGCCTGCCCGCGCCTGCTCCCGCTGCTCACCGACTCGGAAGAACAGGTCCGCAAAAACGCTGCTCTATCGCTGATGAAGCTAGGGGCCAAGGATGCATTGCCTGCCTTAAAAGCAAGTGTGGAGCAGGAAGAACAACCTGGTGTCAGATTAGTGCTGGATCTAGCAATCAGTCAGCTGAGCAAGTGAGGATGGCAATCGTCTCGCGTCAGCCCGGCTGAGGTTGACGGGCATGCAGGTCCCTAATTCGAGCGAGGGCTGATTCAAGCGTCTCGCGCACATAACTGTCTAGCTGTGGTTGGTTCTGCAGATCTCTAAGAGTCCGTTCAATTGCAGGATCATCAATCTGGGCGAGCGCATTGACAGCTGCTACCGCCTGGGCTGGATTATCTCCACCCACCACTCTCAGCAACAGCGGCACCGCCTGCCCACCCACCTGCCCAAGGGCCATCACCGTAGCTACAGCCACAACCGGTGAGTCGTCGCCAAGCGCCTCCTCGAGGGCCTGCATCGCAGAATCGGGGAAATGTATCCCAGGCTGGTTTGAAGCCACCTGGGCATAGGCCTTCACGCAGCTAGCGCGGATAGTGCTGTCCGTGCTGGCCTTAAGAAGATCCGCTAAAGGCAGCAGGGCTGCTGCGCCAAAGGCGCCAATACCACGTACAGAGGCCCTGCGTAAAGCTATATCCGGTTGGGCCAATAAACCAAGCAGTCGAGGCAGAGCTTGCTGAGGCCAATCCCTGACCATAGCTATAAAAGCCTGGCTTTGAATATAAGGATTAGGGTGAGCAAGGTCATCAAACAAGATATCCAATGCTTCCATTTCCATCCAAGAGAGGGGGTGGGAGAGGGCTCATTTTCTCACAAAAAAGGAGGCCCGAAGGCCTCCGTGGTTTGTCCTCAACAATTAATCAGAAACTGATCAGGAGAGGGCGTTGATTGCGTAATCAAGGTACGACTTCAACTCATTGAGAGCCTGGGGGCTCATGTCACGAGGGGAGCAAGCCCGGTCGCGGGTGAAGGTGAGAGCTTCCACGTAAGCAGCGGTAGGCAGACGCAGGGTGCGGTACACCTCACGGGCTCCGGCAATGCCCCACTCATCGAGAGGGCCGGTGCCGCCCACAACCAGGCAGTAGTTGATCAGACGCAGATAGTGAGCGATGTCGCGGTAGCACTTGTCCACCTTGACCTGATTCTCACCAGCTTCGCCGGCTTGCTTGAGGTAGGGATACTTGCTGAAGCAGGCGTCACCAGCTTCCTTCGTCACTTTGTCCAGGCCGGCAGCCAGCTTTTCAGCAGCTTCAAGACGAGCAGTAGCTCGCTGAATGTTGCCCTGAACAGCTTCTAGGTCGTTCTGGGAGGGGAAGCGACCAGCGGCATCAGCGGCGGTCACAACAGTGGTCACAACAGACTTCATCGTGAAGATCCTCGTTTAATTGAGTTGTAGTGGTTTAAAAAAAGCAATCTCTTCGGATGAATCAGCTGAGGCCGCTGATCACACGGTCAAAGTAGGTAGCAGCTTCAGCCACTAGAGCGGAGCAGTCGCCCTGAACGGTTTCCATCTTGCGGAAACGGGTTTCCACAGGGTTGGTACCGCTGGTGTTTGTCTCGTTAATGTGAGCCGTGGAAGAAGCCTTCATGATGGCCACAGCGCGGGCGGCAGACTGAAGGGGAACGCCCAGAGCGATGTAGGTCTCCTTGAGGCCGTTCAGGCAGCGGTCGTCCAAAACCGAGGCATCGCCAGCCAGCAGCGCGTAGCTGATGTAGCGAAGCACAATTTCGCCGTCGCGCAGGCAAGCGGCCATGCGGCGGTTGGGGTAGCAGTTGCCACCAGCCTGGATCAGGCCAGTGTTTTCGCAGATCATGCCGGTGACTGCATCTGAAACGATGCAGGAGGCATTGCTGGTGATGGCGTTAACAGCGTCTAGACGCTTATTTCCCTCAGCAACATAGTTACGGAGAGCAGCGAGCTCACCGCCTCCAATTGGGGCAGTCTTCGAATCTGCGCTGACGACAGCGCGTGAAAAGGCGTCGAGCATGGGAAAGGGACCAGGGGTGCTTGTGCTCAGCCAGTTGACAGCCAGTGAAGATCGTTAGATCTGTTTAGGTCTGCATGGCTTAGCTGCCTCTCGGGGAAGGCGTAAGGGGAAACTACGGTCATCTCCCTCCTCAGGACCCCGATCAAAGCAATCATGCAAACTTTCGTCATCCATCGCGGTCGGACTTAAAAAGGCAGCGCTGGCAAAGGGTTTTGGCAAGGGGAGGGCACGCACTCCCGCCCAATCGCGGGACAAAGCACCAGGAGATTTATCTTTTCTTCCATATTCACCATGGATGCGGTCCATTTGAAGCTGCTCTAGTGGATCGCAGCGGTCGACTCCGTATGCTGACATTCGCCCAATTCAACCCATGACCGACGGCACCACCGCTCGCGCCGACACGTCTGCAATCAACGCATCCGATCCCAGCCGGCAGGAGTTGGAGGAGTCGATTGATCAGCTAGCGGCCTACCGCGATCGACTCATCAAAGATGTGATCGGAATGGGTCAGAGACTGAAGCTTCCTCAGAAGCAAGTGGAATTCACCCTGGCTCAGCATCCCGAGCTGCAGAAGCTAGAAGCAATTCTGGCTCAGCTTGAAGCCCAGAAGTCCGAACAGGACTAACTCCCATCCCCCTCACCCGCCCGTGGCACCCGTGGACCCAGCCCGAACGATGGATCAGTTCTTGGCGGCCAGTCGAGGGGCCTGGCTGACGCGACGGGCTGTGCACCACCTCGACCACCAAGATGATGAATTCGGCGATTCCAATCTTGTGATCGAGCCCTTCTCCGCTGAGGATCCAGCCGTCGAACAGATATGCCTAGCTCTCAATATCAACCCTCATCTAGCAGCAGGAGGGGCCCGTTTCTGGTGGGAGAGCAATCTAAAACCCCTAGCCAGAACAGAAGATCAAGCGGCTGTATTAATAGATATCCCTCTGGCAGGAGATCCCTCTCAGGGTTTCCTGGTCCGTGACAAGGGCTACGTGGAGAAGCAGCCCGTCCTCAGTCAATACACCTTTTCCAGCGATGGCGTCATGACCGTTACCACGCGCTACGACAGCAATGTCGGCACGGAACGCTGCTGGTTCGTCACGGATCAGGTGCGCATGAGGGTGAGCTCGGTGCAGTGCCTCGATGGGGTGTCGATGACCACCTACTGCACGGAGCTTCGTTGCCCCTCCGACGCAACTCTGCAGTCGCTTCGGGAAAGCGCCGATTCCCTGGCCGCCGGTTTCAGTTAACCCACCCTGCTCCTGAGCGCTCCGAGATGTTCGACCCTTTTTTGCAAGAGCTCAATAGCAGGCTGGAACGGTCTGGAGCGCAGCCCATTGCCCCACCCGATGGGCTCGCTGAATGTCGCTCCCTGAAGAGGCAGAGCGTGATCCAAAGCTGGCTCTGGCAAGTGCCGGGTTTCCGGCGCTGGCGGGTGACCAGGATGGACGCGGGGGACAGCCTGCAAGTGCTGAATTCGGTGGCCTATCCCGAATACAACAACGATCAGCCCCTGATGGGAATCGATCTTCTTTGGTTCGGCACCCGAGGCAAGCTGGTCGCAGTGCTTGATTTTCAACCCCTACTGCAAGATCAGAATTATCTTGATACCTATTATCAAGGCCTAAAAGAACTTATTTCTCGCCACCCGGATCTTCACGGTGCTGAGGCCATGCGCTCATTTGATCCAAACCAATATTTTTCGCCCTGGCTGCTGTTCTGCCGTGGAGGTGCTGAGGAGGCGCAGGAATCGTTGCCTAGGGCTTTCACTGCCTTTCTCGACTGCTACTGGCAGCTCAGCGCCGAAGCCAGCCAACGCACTTCCATAGTTACAGCAGAAAAGGTTAAAACCCTGCAGAAGGCATACGATGTCTACAGCGCCGAAAGAGATCCGGCTCATGGCCTTTTTAGCAGCCACTTCGGTAAGGCCTGGTCGGATCGTTTTCTGCACGAGTTCCTCTTCCCATCTAGCCCGCAGCAATGACAGCACCGCAAAGCTGCAGCCTTGATCAGGTCAGAATCGCCGGTTGGCGTTGGCAGCCCTTTCTTGATCATGCGGTCGACATGCTTCAGGCGTTGCAGCCAGCCGCCTACCCCGTGCCCGAGCAGTTTCTGCAAAAAACCGGATCCACCGGTTCGAAAGCACAGCCGGTAGTTGTGCAAACTGCAACCTGGGCCTGTCGAACCAGCAAGCTTCGCCAGGTGAGGGCCGCCTGTGTGGAAGCGGGACCAGCAGCGTCCGTGCTGAACCTAGTTATCAATCCCGACTGCCGTTTTGATCTGCCTTTCTTCGGAGCCGATTTGGTCACGCTGCCCTCAGGCCATCTGCTAGCCCTTGACCTGCAGCCAGTTGACCGCAGCGATTCCCTCCATACCCAACCTGTCTGGGATCGATTACTCCCAATTTTTAACAGCTGGAAGCCTCACTTGCCCGATGGCGGGCCCATTCCTGCCGAGGCGGAACCTTACTTTTCGCCTGCATTTCTCTGGACCCGTCTACCTCTGGGTGCAGCCTCCGATGAGCTGATCGCCACCGTTATATTTCAAGCCTTTGCTGAGTATTTAAAGCTTTATTTACAGCTCGTGGATGAAGCACCCCCCGTAGCAGATGATCGCTCAGCAATATTGCTCGAGGGCCAACGCCGCTACACCAGCTATCGGGCAGAGAAAGATCCGGCAAGAGGGATGCTCAGCCGCTTTCACGGCGCGGAATGGACCGAGACATATATCCATGAGGTGTTGTTCGATCTAGACAGACACTATCCCGAGTAAAAAGAAGATCAAAGCAGGCCTATGGCGTGAAGAGGCCCACTTCCACTGATCAGCTCCACTAGAAAAGCGGAGAATCCGACCATAGCTAAGCGGCCATTCCACACTTCTGAGCTGTTGTTCCAGCCCCAAGCCCACTTGTCTTGGGGGTAGAGCTTCACAGTGCTGGGCAAAGCCGCCGCCTGGTCAAGATTCACCTCGGGCCCATCCAGGGCCTGCTGGACAAGTCGCGCAAGCCCCTGGATGAACGCAGGGTTGGTGTCAAGCGCCGGCACACGCCGAAAATTTGTGATGCCCGACTCGAAAGCCAGCTTGCGGTACTCGATGTCGATCTCTTCAAGGGTCTCGATGTGCTCGCTCACAAAACTGATCGGCACAACCACAAGATCCTTCACACCCTGCCGCCCTAGCTCCTCCAATGCCTCGTCGGTGTAGGGCTTGAGCCACTCCACAGGACCCACCCGGCTCTGATAAGCAAGGGTGAAAGAGTTGCTGTGGCCCAATGTGGCCTCCAACTTCTCGATGATCAGCCGGGCGCAGGTTTCGATCTCCCCTTGGTAGGGATCGCCCGCTTCTTCCACGTAGCTCTTAGGAACACCGTGGGCGCTGAAGAACACGTGGGCGCTGTCAGGGTCCGGGCAGGCCTGGATCTCACGGGCGATCAGCCCGGCCATGGCATCGATATAGCCCTGGTCGTCGTGGTAGCTGCGGATGCATCGAATCGGCAAAGCTGCAAAGACAGGATCAGCCTGACGAAGACGCTGAAGCTCCCTAAAGCTGGAACCGCTGGTGCTAATCGAGAAGTGAGGGTAAAGAGGCAGCACCACCACCTCGTCCACATCATCGGCTTTGATGTCTGCCACCGCCGATTCGGTAAAGGGGTGCCAGTAGCGCATCGCCACGTAGCTGGTGGCCTCGATCCCAAGCAGGCGCAGGGCACTCTGTAGCTCCCGCGCCTGCTGCTCGGTGATTCGCCGCAGTGGTGAGCCCCCGCCGATGGAACGATAAGCCTCCTGCGACTTGCTCGCCCGCAGGCTGCTGATCAGCCAAGCCAGTGGTTTCTGCAGGGCCGGGCTGGGTAGCCGGATGATCTCCGGATCCGAGAACAGGTTGTAGAGGAAAGGGCCGACGTCCTGGATGCGCTCCGGACCCCCGAGGTTCAGCAGGAGCACTCCTACCTTGGCCATGGCTTGGCGATCATGAGGCCAAACATCACCTTACGTCTACAACTGCTGGCAACTGCACTCGCTCGGTTGAATAAGAAACGTTTAGGGACACGCCCTCACAACCAAGCCGTTCGACCGGCGCACATCAGCTAGACGATTCTGGAAAACCCGACTACCGAACTGAAGACGATGGAAGGTTCAGACAATCACGCCAAAGCAGCAGCTGATCGGCAATGGAACCTCATGCGCGCCAGCTTTGATGGCGACTGGAAGGGAATAACCACCTGGTATGGCCGCAAAGGCCATAGCATGAACCTGAAGCAGGGCAGCTCTAACCCGGAGGCCTCGCTTTACTCCATCCGCTTCTCGGATGCGCACACGGGTGAATGGCATGGAACCGGCCTGCGATTCGCGCCCGGTGGAGAACGCCGCTTCCCCCTATATCGGCACAATTACAACCTCGGCCATAACTGCTGGCATTTTCCGCAGACGGCGGGCCAGTCGAGCCTGGAAATGGCCGGCAGCAGCGCCCGTGCTGGGCATGAAGTGAATTTCTTCAGCGGTCGCAGTCGTTCGATGCTGGTGGCGCTTTACCAGCAACAACCTGATGGTCAGATGCTGCTGGACTCAATCGCCGCCACACCCTTCCGTTGCCAACGCACCAATTCGGACCCCGAACGCGTTCAGTTCCAATCGCTGGAGGCGGTATTCGAGACCGTCTTTGGCTGGCAAGGAGTGGAGTCAGTGATCAGACCAGGATTCAATTCTGTAAATGAAACGTCAGATCAGCGGTTGGCACCATTCTGTAGCGAATTATTTATCAAGAATGAAGTGAATGGGCTATTTACAGATAATTTAATCTGCAGCCTGCCTGAGAGCTTGCCAAAGCATTCATTTAACATCCACTTTGGCTGCATACTGGATCGTCAAAGCTTTGTGCATTTGACAATGGAGTTTGATGCCAATCACAATCTCTTGGCCTGGATAGAGCGCCGATATCAGCCCAACATGCATGGATGAGAGAGGCTGAAGCCAAGCTGCTTAAGCTTCTCATTACTCACCCGCGCATTAAGAATTCGATCGCTGGTGTCTCTGGTCAACCACTTAGCTAGTGGCAGGCCAGCGCGCTCACAGAGCCGATCTGTGAGCTCCTGGCCGTTGTACTGGGTGTCATTGACCAGGTTGTACGTATCATTGAGGCCTTGGTCAAAGGCAAAGTTGATACCGCGAACGATGTCGTCGCGGTGAATCCAGCACGGCACATTCAGGCCATTACGCTGCACTAAGCCGCCAGCTGCACTCAGCAACATGGCCGGAATATCGCGTCCAGGCCCGTATATGCCACCGAGGCGCAACACGCAGACCTTGATCGAGTCGGAGCGGACCGACGCGATCATCTGCTCTGCTCTCACGAGCACGGAATTCACTGGATGATTTGAATCGGTTGGATCGCTCTCACTTGTGAACGCTCCCTGCCGGTTGCCATACACGCCACAGCTGCTGAGGTGAACAAGCTGCAGTGGCGAGCTGACAGGCCGACGGCTAAGAGTTTCGATCAGCCGCTGCAGGCCGCCAAGAAAGGTCTGCTCGTATTGGCTCAGCTCAACACTGGAACTCTTCGACGGAGCGAAGGACACCAAGATGCCGTCGACATCTGTTGCGAAGTCCAGGCTGCTGGAGGGATCCGTCGAATCAAAAACCAATGGATTGTCGACTAGATCGGCCAGCTCTGGCAAGCGTTCACGCCGGGTTGTGGTGCCCCAAAGTGCGTGCCCCTCCTGCTTCCAGGATTTGGCAACCGCTTCGCCCACGTAGCCACAACCCAGGATTGCGCGACGCTCGCCCGAGGGCAGGATCGGGCGCTCTTGGAGAGACAGCAACTGATAGAGGGAGGCCAGATCTGGGGTAGAAGTCATCCCGCAAAGCCCAATCATGAAGTTTTGCAACCCTAGGCCTGTCGGACGTGGGGTTGCGTTGTCACCGCTACGGATGACGCAGCCTGAGCCCTACTCCGTTCTTGTGGCAGCCTGAGCTATCGCCTTAAGCCCATGCCCGTCTATTGCGTCGAAGTGCCTGGGCTACCGCCACTTGCCGTCACTTGCGCCGGCTGCAGCGGAGATGCTTTGCAACTGGCACTAAGGGAGCAGGGACTGGACAACTTCCGTGTGGAGCGGCGCAGCAAGGATGGCCGCCAGTGGTGGTTTCAGGCCAACTTCAAGCCAGGCACCATCGACCCAGACACCACTGGAGGTCTCACCCGGCTGGTGAGCGTTGATCTAATCGAGGACTGATGGGTCCGATCCAAGCGCCGCCAACTCTCGCTCAGGCAGCCACCACTTCCGTGCTGCCCGAGCGCTGACGGCGGGTAAGGAAGCCAAACAGCACCTTGCCAATGGCCGCGATCAGATTGCCTTCCAGTTCCTGGAACATGGTCATGTTCAGGTGGAAGGCGTGGTTGGCCTCCTCCACAATCCGATCGGCCATGGCCTGGTCGATTGGCAGGGCGTCGAGCGTGGTGCGGTAGTTGGCCTTGAAGGCCTTCTCATCGGGGATAGCCGCGAATTCGTAGAAACGCAGGCCATCGTGCTCGCCCAGGCTCATCGCCTTTTGGGCGATGTTCTTGAGGATCTGGCCGCCGGAA
The DNA here is from genome assembly GCF_963920485.1 of Cyanobium usitatum str. Tous. Lineage (NCBI taxonomy): Bacteria > Bacillati > Cyanobacteriota > Cyanophyceae > Synechococcales > Prochlorococcaceae > Cyanobium > Cyanobium usitatum. Next base: position 1,938,037 of record NZ_OY986431.1, read on the forward strand.
AGATCACCGATGTAGCGGGTGTAGTGGTGACCCACCAGCAGCTCCGGGCACTCCAGCGCCACCTGATGCAGCCGCTCTACGTATTGCTGGGCTCCAGGGGTGGGCTTGACCGCATTGCGCCAATCGCCACCGAAGTAAAAGGCAAGGTCCTGCTCGAGACTTTCGCGCCGGTTCAGCTCAGCAAAGGCCACCGGGCCCACCACCGGATGCTCCCTAAGCCGACCAAACTCCTCCTCCATGGCGGAGTACACGAAATAAAGATCGGCCACCAGGGTGCGGTAGCTGGCCTTATCCACCACCCCCTTAAGGAAGCAGCTCACGAAGCCGGTGTTCTCCGCCATCGTGTGGGCCTTTTTGGTGCCTTCACGCAGTTGGGAGGCGAGCGCAACAGCCATAGGTGCCGGTCTGAGGAACAGGTATATCGGCAGCAACTTAGAGGGGGCACCCTGGATTGGTTTGCCCCTTTGCGAAGAGTTCACGTCAGGGGTAATGGCCAGCAATGAGCGTTAGTACTGCGGCTGGCTCTCACTTATTAAGGGCCGGGCACTGGCAACATCACTTGGAGCCCGCGTCTCGCGACAGCACCCATGGCCGACGACGACGCCAGCCCCCCCCAGGCAGGCGAACCCATTAGTGAGCAGGAAGCCCTGCGCCGGCTCCGCCAGAGCGAAGACTCCTCCCAGCAGTACTACGGAGCCTGGTGGCTGGGCCGAATGCGCAGCCAGCACCCAGAGGCAGTGCCCCTATTGCAACAAGCCCTGCGTCGACGCCGGCCCAGGGATAGCGGGGCCGGCGTCGAGGAGAACGCAGTAGCCCGCAATGCCGCCCGCGCCCTCGGCAAACTGGCTCCAGCAGCACAAGCGGCCATCCCCGACCTGCTCGACACCCTGCAGGACGGCGACGACGGACTACGGGAAGCGGCAGCCCGGGCCCTGGGCCAACTCGGGGCCAGCGAAGCCATTGAGGCCCTCTGCGAGAGGCTAGCCAGCGGCCCCGCCGTGGCTGGCGTCCAGCAGGCCAACAGCCACCGCCTGATGGAACCCTGCGAAGCTCTGCTGGAGGCCTTGGGCGACATCGGTGTCAACGAGCCGCGGGTGCTGGCCGTGGTGAAACCCTTCCTCGGCCACGAGAGCCCCCTGATCCGCAGCGCTGCTGCCCGCACCCTGCTGCAACTGAGCGGTGAGGCGCGCTGGGGGGAACTGCTTGTGGACCTACTTGACCATCCCCAGCTGCAGGTGCGTCATGCAGCCCTGATGGATCTAGGTGCCGCCGGCTGGCGGCCCGGATTTAAAGCCATTGCCGCCACCCTTGCCGAGAACAGTCTGAAATTGATTGCCCTGCGGGGGCTGGTGGAACAGGGCAGCGGCGACCCCGGCGACGAGGCCCTGCTGGCCTACATGGACACCTTGCTATGAGCCAGGTTTCACTGGTGGCAGCCCGGATTGCAGCCCTGCAACAGGCCGGCAGTGCCCTCGCCCTGCTGCAAGCCACCCAGGAGCTGGCCAGCTGCGCCGATGCCAGCGCCGCTCCGGTGCTGGTGGAGGTGTTGGGCTTCAACAACCCCGGTGCGGCGGTAGCCGCCGTGAAGGGGCTGATCAGCCTGGGGCCAGCGGCCGTGGAAGCCCTGTTGCAGCTCGACCCAGTGAATTACGGGGCTAGGGCCTGGGCCGTGCGCGCCCTCGCCGGCATCGGTGATGTGCGTGGGCTAGAGCTGCTGCTCGATGCCCTCGGCAGCGACGTAGCTGCCAGCGTGCGCCGGGCTGCCGCAAAGGGGCTCGGCCAACTGCAACTGGACGAGCTCCCCCCTGACCAACAGCAAGCTGTGCGGCGTCAGTGCCTAGGAGCCCTGCTGGCCGCCACTAGCGACGGCGAGTGGGTGGTGCGCTACGCGGTGGCAGTGGGGTTGGAGTTGCTGGCAGCTGGCCTGCCCGCGGCAGGACCGGAGAGGCAGCTGGCCCAACAGGGCCTGCTCACACTCCAGGAAGCGGCTGATGGCAGTCCTCCGGTGGTGCAGAGGCGCGCCAAGTTGGCCCTTTCACGGCTGGGGCTGCAATGAAGAAACGGGTGCTGTTTGTCTGCCTGGGCAACATCTGCCGCTCCCCAGCCGCTGAAGGGGTGTTTTTGCACCTGCTGGAGCAATCTCAGGCTGGTGAGCGCTTTGTGGTTGATTCGGCTGGCACCGGGGGCTGGCATGTGGGCAAGGCTGCCGATGCCCGCATGCGCGCAGCGGCCAGCCGCCGCGGCATCCACCTAGCGAGCAAGGCGCGCCAGTTGGAGCTGGCCGACCTCAACCGCTTCAACCACATCCTCACCATGGACGCCAGCAACCTGAGCCAGGTGCAGGCCCTAGTCCAGGAGGCTGGCGGCAGCAGCGTCGCCCGCATCGAGCCCCTGCTCAGCTATCGCAGCCGGTTTGATCTCAGCGAAGTGCCGGATCCCTACTACGGGGGAGACGAGGGGTTTGAGCACGTGCTCGACCTGCTGGAAGACGCCTGCAGCGGCCTGCTGCAGGCCTTAGACGATTAGTTCTCACCAGCGCCCGGCCAGGCCTCCTCCGGAACCCTCTGGCGGAACAGGTCCACCAGAGCCTGAATCACAGCCTCAATGGCCATACCGTCCGTAACCAGCTCCACCGCATCCTCTGCCTGGCACAGCGGCGCCACCTCCCGGCTGGAGTCCTGCTGATCACGGGCAGTTATCTGGGCCTCCAGCTCAGCCAGCGGAGGCACCGCAAAGCCCCGGCTCTCGAGGTCTTGGGCGCGGCGGCGGGCCCGCTCCGCCGCCGTGGCCGTGAGAAAAACCTTGAGCTCAGCGTCGGGGAAAACGGCGGTGCCGATGTCGCGGCCCTCGGCCACCAGCCCCCCCTTGAGCCCCATGGCCTGCTGCTGGGCCGTGAGGGCCTGGCGCACACAGCCGTGGGCAGCCACCAGGGAGACCTGGGCCGTTACCTCCGGGCTGCGAATCGCCTCGGTCACGTCGAAGCCATTGATGCTCACCAGCTGCTCGCCGGCGCCGCCAGCACTGAGCTGCAGATCCAGGCCCAGCAGAAGGGGTTCCACAGCCGCCGCAGCGGCAGGGTCGGCTCCCTGGCGCAGCACCCACCAGGTGAGGGCCCGGTACATGGCGCCGGTGTCTAGATAAACCAGGCCCATCTGGCGGGCAAAGGCACGGGTGACGGTGCTCTTGCCCGCTCCCGCTGGTCCATCAATGGCAACGATCGGCAGACGAGACATCAGAAAACAATGGTCGATCAGGCGGCTTGAACCGCAGTGCACCGCAGCGGCGAGCAGGGCCAGGCCTTGCACTTGCTGCAATGGCTCCAAGCTATGGGGAGCCACAAGCTCCACATAATCCACCCTCAGGCCCGCCGCTTCCAGCTGCTGGGCCAGCTGGGAGGTCAGCGCTGGGGCCTGGAAGAGGCCACCACGCACTTGGGCAGCCGCAGCCGCCAAAGCAGCGGGCAGCGCCGCGGCCTGCTGGCGCTGGGAGGGGGAAAGGCGACGGTTGCGGGAGCTGCAGGCGAGCCCATCGGCCTCTCGCACTGTGGGACAGCCCTTAATGCGCAGAGGCAAGCCCAGATCCGCCACCACCCGCCTCAGGATCACCAGCTGCTGCCAATCCTTTTCGCCAAGCAGCAGGAGATCAGGGCGCACCAGGGTTAACAGGCGAATCACCACGGTGGCCACCCCCTCAAAGTGCTGGGGCCGGTGGCGGCCACAGAGCCCCTGGCGCAAAAGCAAAGGCGGCGCCACCCGGGTCAAGCCCGCCTCGCCCCGGGGGTAGATCTCCGCCACGCTGGGAGCAAACAGGGCCGTGGCACCGGCGGCGGCGGCTAGATCAATGTCGGAGCGGAGGTCCCGGGGATAGGACTCGAGATCTTCCCCAGGACCGAACTGGAGGGGATTGACAAACACACTCAGCAACACGGAGGGGAGCTGGCCTGACCCTTGCCTCAGTGCCGCTGCCCGGCGAATCAGCTGCTGATGACCCTCGTGCAGGGCCCCCATCGTGGGCACGAAATGCAGGGGGCCCTGCTGCTGCTGCCGCCAGGCGGCTAGGTCTTGGCAAGTTTCGAGCAGGTCCAAGGAAAGAGCGGCGGCAGCCAACAAAAAACCCACCCGCCAGATTGGCGGATGGGCTGATCAAGGGAGCAGGCTGGGCTCAGCTCACTGGAGCACTTCGAGGCGCACTTGAGCTACGCCACTGGCGGTGAGGCCTAGGGATTGGGCAGCTCCATGGGCAATGTCAATGACGCGATTGCCGTGGAAAGGGCCCCGGTCGTTGATGCGCACAACGGCGGTGCGGCCGTTCCCAAGATTGGTCACACGAACCTTGGTGCCGAAAGGCAGGGTGCGGTGGGCCGCCGTGAGGGTGCCAGGACGAAAGACTTCGCCATTGGCCGTGCGGTTTCCAAAGAAGCCGGGGCCGTACCAACTGGCCTCACCCTTGGAGCTGTGCACCACACGGGGCGCTGGCTTGGGGGCAGGAGCGATACGGGTCGGAGGGGCCTGCTTGATCTGGGTGTCAATTGGTGACAGCTCCAAATCGACCTCGCGGATGGCGACTGCAGGCGTTGGGCCTTGGGGCTCAGGGCTGGAAACAGCCATCGCTACAGCATCATTGCTGGTTGCGGCGAGGCTGGACTCGGCGATGGCGGGAACCAAAGCACTGCCGGAGAGAAGCAGGGCGAGGGCCCCAAGGGAGAAGGTGCTGCGCATAACAAACGAAACTCGCCGCTATTGCGGCAATCACCAGCCAGAGGCAATTAGTGATTCGTCAGCGTTGGATTCGCTCTCAAACTGAATGGAGTTGAGATACGAATTCGCCTTCGGGGTTCCTATCGGGAATTGACGACAGGGCAAAGTTAACTGCTTCAGCTGGCCGTTTCGGTCAAAAACGACACCTACAAGATTGATCAGCAATTGTCATCCAAGCGGCCAGGGCAGGCGCCTACAGGGCTGAGCGGGGGTCGGCAAGGCCAGCAGGGATCAGCGACCCGAATGACAATCATCAGCGCAGCTAATCACCTGAGGCGCCAATCTGGCAATTGGCCCCGAATTTGGGCAGGTGGCATCAGAGGATCGGAGCTGCAGATGGGTTCGCACGGGATGGACTACCGCACAGCCGGGGTGGATGTGGTCGCAGGCCGGGAGTTTGTGGAGCGGATCCGATCCAGTGTTGAAGCCACCCGGCGCCCTGAGGTTGTGGGCGGGCTCGGAGGCTTCGGGGGCCTATGCCGACTGCCCGCCGGGCTGCGGGATCCCCTGCTGGTCTCCGGCACCGACGGGGTTGGCACCAAGCTTGAGCTGGCTCAGGCCTACGGCCGCCACCACGATGTGGGCATCGACTTGGTGGCGATGTGCGTCAACGACGTCATCACCAGCGGGGCGGAGCCGCTTTTCTTCCTTGACTACATCGCCACAGGCAAGCTCAGCCCGGAGGCCATGGCTGAGGTGGTGGAGGGCATCGCCGACGGCTGCCGCCAAAGCGGCTGCGCCCTGCTTGGCGGCGAAACGGCCGAAATGCCTGGCTTCTATGCCCCGGGCCGCTACGACCTGGCCGGTTTCTGCGTGGCCGTGGTCGAGGCAAGCGCCCTGATCGATGGACGGGCGGTTAGCGCAGGGGATCGCATCCTGGCGGTGGCCAGCAGTGGGGTCCATAGCAATGGCTTCAGCCTGGTGCGCCGCATTCTTGAGAGCCAGGCGGTCGATGAACTCACGACCCTGCCCAACAGCAACCAAAACCTGATAGACGCCCTGCTCGCCCCAACCCGTCTCTATGGAACCTTGGTTAAAGCCTTGCTTGCCAGCAAGGTGCCCATAAACGGCATGGCCCACATCACTGGCGGCGGCCTGCCTGAAAACCTGCCCCGCTGCCTGCCCTCTGGAGTGCACGGCGTGATCGACCCAACTAGCTGGCAGCGTCCAGCTCTGTTCCACTGGCTGCAGCAAGCCGGCGAGGTGCCGGAGGCCGATCTCTGGAACACCTTCAATTTGGGGGTGGGTTACTGCCTGGTGGTGCCAGCAGCTGCAGCGGATCAAGCTCTCGCAATCTGCCAAGACACTGGCTACGAGGCCTGGGAGCTGGGCGCGGTGGCCAATGGCAGTGCTGGCGAGCAACCGCTGGCAGGACTTCCCTTCAAGGCTTGATCAGCCCGGCTGCCAATGGCCAATTGCATCAGAGTGGGCTGCTGGCCCGGTCGGAAGCCGCTCTCCTGCCTAGGGTGCTGACCTCGAAGTTGATCAACACCTATCGCCCCGGTTCCTGAGCCAGGGCGATGTTCGAGCCATACGTAGTTGTATTAGGAGTGGCGTCATGACGCAATCAATAGGTTCAACTCAGCGAATAGCGGCCCCAAGCCCCTTGGGCACCTCCGCTGCACCTCCCCTCGGCAGCGGTCAACGCATCACCCGCCGCCGCAGCTCGGCCGGCCCCGTAGCCCCAACCCGGCCGCAGCGCCCCAGAGAGCTTCAGGCAGCGCCCCAGCGGGGGGGAGTGAGGCCCACCTTCCTCACCCTGCGAGATCACGGCAAGGTCTATGTAGCCGACCTGCCCCGACTCTCAGACGGCCAACTGGCCCACGTGACCAAGGAAGCGCGGGAGGTGCTTGAAAGCCTGGGCCGCCGGCTTGAAGAGCTTGAGGCTCAGCCTTTCCTATCCCAGGCCGAACAGGACACCAGGATCCGGGCTTCTACCAAGCGGGATGTCACGGAGCGCTTCCTGCGCTCAATTGATGACGAGCTGCAGCTTCGCCATAACAACCCCGCCCTGAGGGCAGCGGCTGGTGAGTCTCTGGCTCGAGCCTTCCTGGAGCTGGCACGCCACCGGCTGCCTGGAGCCACCTTCGATTCCCTGCTGCAGGAAGCCCTGGCAGCCTGCGGCCCCGAAGCGGCCGCCGAAGCTGAAAGCCTCGGCGACCACGGTCCCAGCCCTGTGGTGCCCCTGGTACGCCACCAGGCCATGCCGGTGGTGCTCACCCTCGATCCAGCCCCCCAGGCCGGCTAGTCGCTCAGGAAGGGATTGGCAGGCATGCCCACCTGCAATCCCAGCGCCAGATCATCTAAACGGCGGCGCTCCTGCTCAGACAGGTTCCAGGCCAGGGCCGCCGCGGCCTGCTCCACCTGCTCCGGACGGCGCAAGCCGGGAATCGGCAAAGCGCCGTGGGCCCGGCACCAGTTGAGGGCCACCGCCGCCAGGCTGGCGTCGCGATTGGCGCCGATTCGGGCCATCTCAGCCTGGAGCTCAACCAAGGCGGGGGCTAGCCGGCGGAACAAAGCCCCCCTTGGCCCCCTCGGCAAAGGCCCAGCCGCCATTGATCTGGCCAGCAGCCCCAGGGCCAGGGGGCTGTAGGCGATCAAACGGATACCCAGCTCACGGCAGACCTCCGCCACACCGCCCGGCTGGATCGGATCGGGTGCCAGCAGCGATAGCTGTACCTGGAGGCTGCTGAGCTCCAGTCCCCGCTCGGCCAAGCGCCGGTGCACCGCCCGCAGGCGACGGGGCCCCATATTTGAAACGCCAAGGGCCGCCACCTCCCCCTGCTGCACCAGATCAGCCAGACCCTCCAGGAGGGGCCCCTCCTGCCAGGGGGCGTAGCGAGACGTGCTCCAGTGCAACTGCACCAAATCAATTCGACCGGCAAGGCGCCGTTTCGAAGCCGCAAAAGCCCGTTCATAGCCGCGGCGCCCCAGTCGCCAGGGGAAGGGGGCGAGCTTGGTAGCCACCAGCAGCTGGTCGCGCTGGGCCGCCGGTAGGGCCGCCGCAAAGCTGCCCAAAAGGGCCTCACTGCGGCCGTTAAACCTGCCAGTGCCGTAGGAATCCGCCGTATCAAAGGTGTGCAGGCCGCAGGCCACAGCCCGCCGGAAGGTGGCTTCAAGCACCGGATCCTGGCTCGGGTCGTAGCCCCAAAGAAATTGATTTCCCCAGGCCCAAGTGCCAACGCCGATGCCGGGCTGACCCACTGGATGCGCCATCGTGGAGTTAGGTGCCAAAGCGGATACCTCCCAAAATGCCCGATTCCCCCCCAACCGGCTGCGCCAGCTTGCCTAAGGCAGCCAGCTTGGCTAAGAACACCAGCGAGCCGCAGCCCCCCCTCGAGCCGGTTCTTTGCCAACACTGCGGACGCACCGCCAGCAATGGCATCAGCTGCCAGGGCAGCTGCGTTGCCGACTCGGGCTACTGAGCGCTCCTATGGCGCGAATGTTCAGCCTGGGGCTGATGCTGCTGGCCTGGGCCAGCGCCGCCCAAGCAGGGGGTTTCGGCCGCTGGGAGATCGGGCTAAGGGGCTGCTCCCTGAGCCAGGGCCAGATGGGGCAACCCCAGCTATTGCGCGAACTGGAGCAGAACTGCGTCCGGTTGCGGCTTGAACAAAACATGGAGGGGCTGCTGAGTGTGCGCCTGATCACTCCCTCCGCCAACCAACTATTCGGCAGCAGAAGCCTGGTCTTCGCCGGTGTGCTCGCCCCCGGGCAAAAGCCGATGCGCTGCGGCGCCGATGGCGAATGCAAACCGCAATGGCCTATCCGGCTGGATGTGTCCACCGTCGCCACCAACGTGGAATTAGACGGATCTGCAGCGCCCACCTTGCCCCGGGCCCTGCTGGCCAAGGGAAGATGCCTGCTGGAACGCCATCGCCTGAGGTGCGAGGCCAGTGATTCCAGCGGCCAGCTATGGGAAGCTCAGGCCCGCCTTTGAAATGAGGCGAAGCTTCAAGCCGAAGCTGTTAATAAAGGCGGCACCCAGATTCGAACTGGGGGTAAAGGATTTGCAATCCTCTGCCTTACCACTTGGCCATGCCGCCGGCCAGGGAGCAAACTCCCTGCAGCGGATCGTATCAGCCACGGCATGTCCTCCCGTCTGCTGGTTCTGAGCAACGGCCACGGTGAGGATCTGATCGCCCAACGGGTTCTGCAGGCCCTCCGGGCACGGCGGCCCAACCTGGAAATCCAGGTGCTGCCCCTGGTGGGGCTCGGCGAGGCCTTCAGCGCCGACGTTGCTGCCGGTCACCTGCAGCGGATCGGCCCCCAGCTGCAGCTGCCTAGTGGTGGCTTCAGCAACCAGAGCTTGCGCGGCCTGGCCCGCGACCTCGGGGCGGGCCTGCCCCTGCTGAGCTGGCGCCAACTGCAACTGGTGCGCCACTGGGCCCGTCAAGGCAGCCCGGTGCTGGCAATTGGCGACCTGCTGCCCCTACTGCTTGCCTGGAGCGGCGGCGGCAGCTTCGGCTTCATCGGCACCCCTAAAAGCGACCACACCTGGGCCTCGCCAGCACCAGCGGGCTGGGCGGCCACACCGCTCGCTGATGCTTACCACCGCTGCAAGGGCAGCGAATGGGATCCGTGGGAATGGGCGTTGATGGGCAGCCGGCGCTGCCGGCTCGTGGCCGTGCGCGACCAGCTCACCGCCCAAGGGCTGCGGCGCCACAAGGTGGCAGCCCTGGCTCCTGGCAACCCAATGATGGATGGCTTCCGCCACACCCCTCTGCCGGCCGGGCTGGCAAGCCAGCGGCGCCTAATCCTGCTGGCCGGCAGCCGCCTGCCCGAAGCCCTCGGCAATGCCCGCCGGCTGCTGGGCTGCCTCAGCCTGCAGCAGCCGCGGCAGCCAACCACCGTGCTGGTGGCCTCTGGATCGGCGCCTACGGCCGCCGCCTGGGCCGAGTTGTTGGAGCAAGCGGGCTTTACGCCCCTAGCGCCTGCGGCAGCTAGCGCCGCCAGCGGAGCAATTAGCAGCTGGCAGCTGGGCCGCTGGACCCTGCTGCTTGGCCAAAACCGCTTCGCCACCTGGGCCGGCTGGGCCGAGCTGGGCCTGGCCACTGCGGGCACTGCCACGGAGCAACTAGCGGGGCTAGGGGTGCCCTGCCTGTCGCTGCCGGGCCCGGGGCCCCAGTTCAAGCCAAGCTTTGCTCGCCGCCAGAGCCGGCTGCTGGGGGGAGCCGTGGTGCCCTGCCATTCCCAACAAGAGCTAGCCCTAAAACTGCACCAACTCCTCGCCGATCCCAGCGAATGCGCCCGGCGGGGCGCCCTGGGCCGGGGGCGGATGGGGCCCGCCGGTGGCAGCGCCCAGCTAGCCGAGCTGGTGGAGCAACAGCTGCTGGGATGATGCGGCCACCCCCGCAGCTACGTCGCCCATGGCCGGCATCCCCGATCGGGCCTACAACGCCGCCTGCGGCATGTTGGCCAGCCAATTGAGCATCAGCCTGGCGGCCGCCCGGCGCAAGGTCGACGTGCGCAGCTCCCAGGAGGGACTGAAAGAAACCGCAGCCAAGCTCGCCCTGGCCCAGCAGATGCTTGCTGAAGCCCAGGCCAGCGGTGAAAACCACCATGAGTTGCTCAGCTCCCAGCTGGAGGCCGTCGGCAGCGACGAGAACTTCATGGTGGAGGACTGAGCTGGCCGGGGCCCTTCAGCGGTTGCCGCCGGTGGAGTGCTCAAAGAGCAGGTGAAAGCGCTGGCGATCCAGATCGGCCAACACCGGGATGCAGCCAAAGCAACGCTCAGCCAGCTGCCAGCGCTCCTCCCGCTTCAGCATGGTTTCCAACCGATCGCGAGCGGGAAGCAGATAGCGCACATCGCCGGCGGCGTAGGCCAGCTGGACCTCAGAGAGATCTTCCACCCGGCCCCAATCGGAACTCTGGGCCTGCTTGTCGAGCTCAATGCCCACCAGCTCCTGCACCACTTCCTTGAGGCCGTGGCGGGGGCTGTAGGTGCGGCCCAGCCGGCTGGCCACCTTGGTGCAAAAGATCGGATCGACCGCAATTGCCAAGTTTTCAGCCAGGGCCGCCACGTCAAAGCGGGCGAAGTGGAAAACTTTTTCAATCGCCGGGTTTTCCATCAAGACCTGGAGCCGGGGTGCCGAGCTCTGGCCGCGGTGGAGGCGGATGCAGCAAACGTTGTCGTGGTCGTCGCAGATCTGCACCAGGCAGAGCCGGTCGCGGCCGTGAATCAGACCCATCGCCTCGGTATCCACCGCCAGCGCCCTAGCCCCGGCGTAAAGGGCTGCCCACTCGGCATCAAGATCACCGTCAAACACGGCGAAGCGGGCAGGAGCCGGCAGATTGCTGGGAGCAGGCGAAGCGGTCACACGGAAAGGGCGAATGCCTTGCCATGCTGACAAGCCATGCCCCCAAGGGGCGGCGTCACAATGGGATGGATGGCCAACCTCAGCTCCACCCTGCTGCTCACCCTGCTGCTGGCCGTAGGCCTGGTTTTTTTCTTGCGCGCCGCCAGCAAGGACCGCACCACCACAGTCGAGGTGCGCTCATCGCGCCCGCCTCTGGAGGTATTGAGCCAGCTGAGCGAATGGCTGCTGCAACGCGGTTGGCGCGCCGAATCCACTGACCCCGAGCGCCGCCACCTCTGCTTCCGCGCCGAGGTGGCGGCAAGTCCCTGGTTGGCGGTGCTGCTCTCGGTGCTCGGAGCGGTGGGGGCCGCCTGCCTGGGGCTGGTGCTGCGCCAGCTGCTGCCCCAGCTGGGCTGGTGGCCCCTGCTGCTGGCCTTGCTGGGGCCGGCGGCTGGGCTGATTTATCGCAATCGGGCGATGCGGGCCGAAACCCTGGAGCTGCGCCTGATCAGCCATGACAGCGCCACGGGCAGCGCCTTGCGGCTGCGGGCCCACCGCGATGAGCTAATCGCGCTCGAATTGGAAATGGGTCCCAAGCTGGGCCTATTCAGCGACGGCAAGCTGCTCAGCTCCCCCATCTGACCCTCGCCTGGCAGTCATGCAACGATTCCCGCCCCTGGCTTTCGTCTTGACCGCAGTGCTTGCCATAGCTGGGGGCGCTGCAGCCCAAGCGCCGCCGCTGGCCAACTTCGATCCGCTCACAGGGCCCCGCAGCCGGCTGAGCAAAAACTGGCGAGGCCTGGCTGAGCTGCCCAGCAGCACCGAAATCCTGGTGCTAGCGGGTCATGCCGATTCCCAGGGGATTGGCGGGGCCGGCACGGGGGGAGCGGCCGTCGATCTCGGCGCAGCCGCGCCGATGCAGCCGGGCATGCGCGACGAGCTCTATTGGAACCTGCTCACCGCCCAGGCGGTGGTGGCCCTGGGCCAGCAGCGGGGTCTGGCCATCCGCTTCTATGACCCACCGCTGCGCAGCATTGCTGACGGCGACGATCCCCGCACCAATTGGAGCGTGGGCAAAGCCCATGCCCAAGCCGGTGGATATGCCCTGGAAATCCACTACGACGCCTATGGACCGGATGGTGTTGGTTCGGGCCTGATTCCACCCCTACATCGCCCCCCAACCCGCCTAGACGAAAGCCTGGCGCTGGCCTTTGGCCCCTATCCCCTGCTCTTCCGCGACGGCCTGGGCGCCCCCAAGCGTGGCATCGCCATTCTTGAGATCGGCAAACTCGAGGGCCAGCTAGAGGCATCCCTGCGGGATCCCCGCAGCCGCAATGGCGCTATCGAAGCGATCGCTGAGCGGGTGGTTTCAGCTTTGCAACGGGGTCTGGAGCAAGGCTTGAAAGCAGCCCCAGCAATTCCTGGACTGGCCGCCACCCCACCAGCGACCAGCAACCCATCACCTAATTCACCGCCTGATGGGGGGCGCAGCGGTCCGCAAGCGAACCGTCCGCAAGCCAATCCTGGGGACGAGTAAACAGGTCTGTGAGCAGGGCCTCGCGGCTGCCAGCCTCCGGCTGATAGCCGTATTCCCAGCGCACCAAGGGCGGCAGAGACATCAGGATCGACTCGGTGCGTCCGTTGGTCTGCAAGCCGAAAATCGTGCCCCTGTCAAACACCAAATTGAACTCCACATAGCGGCCCCGCCTGTAGAGCTGAAACTGGCGCTCCCGCTCGCCATAGGGGGTGTGCTGTCGCTTCTCAGCGATCGGCAAGTAGCTGGGCAGGAAGGCGTTGCCGCAGGCACTGGCTAGGGCAAACAGCTGCTCCCAACTCTGCGGCACCGGGGCTAGTCGGTTGCTCACAGCCGCCGCAGGCCCATCGGGGTCCTGGCCCTTGTAAAGCACACCGCGGGGATCCTGGTAGTCGTAAAAGATGCCGCCCACGCCGCGGGTCTCGTCCCTGTGCTTGAGGAAGAAGTACTCGTCGCACCAGGGTTTAAACACCTGATAAAAAGCGGGATTAACGCTGTCGCAGGCTCCTTTGAGCGTGCGGTGGAAATGCTGGGCGTCTTGCAGGAACGGGTAATAGGGAGTGAGATCGGCGCCGCCGCCAAACCACCACACCGGGCCCGCTTCGAAGTAGCGGTAGTTGAGGTGAACGGTGGGGATGTAGGGGTTGCGGGGGTGCAGCACCATCGAGGTGCCGGTGGCAAACCAGCGGTGCCCCTTGGCTTCCGGCCGCTGGCTGAGGATCGAGGGGGGCAGCTCCGAGCCCTCTACCTCTGAGAAATTGACGCCGCCCTGCTCGAAGACACGGCCGCCCTTCATCACCCGGGAGCGACCGCCGCCGCCCTCCGGACGCTCCCAGCTCTCCTCGGCGAAGCAACCTTCGGCATCAAATTCTTCTAAACCGGCGCAAATGGAGTCCTGCAAGCCCATTAGCAGGGCCTTAGCCCTGGAGCGGGAGTCGGCCGGTGGAGCTTCCAGCAGGGCCTTAGGCATCGACGCTGCGCCACATGGACGCTGGAAAGGTCTAACCATTTCAGCCCAGCCTCCCCCCAGACAAGTAATCGAGAGGGTCTGTCACGGCCATGGTGACGGTCAAAGGCAGCGGCAGGGCCCCTAGGATCGCAGTCTCTGATTGGATTTCCGATGGCCTCTGTGGAGCAGGCTCAGGCCGCCCTCAACGCCGTTCAGGATGCCGGCAGCGGGCGCAGCCTGATCGAGCTGGGCTGGATCCAGCAGACGCGACTGGTGGACGATCGGGCCGTATTTCGGCTTGCCCTACCTGGCTTTGCCCAGAGCCAGCGGGATCGCATCGCCGCCGAAGCCAAGGCGGCCCTGCTCTCCCTTGAAGGCATCAACGACGTTCAAATTGAATTGGACCAGCCCAGCGGCGGCGCTCCAATCGGTGCCGCAGGTCATGGTCAAGGGCCGGAACGGGGTCAACTGCCAGAGCGCCAGCCCATCCCTGGGGTGCGCCAGGTCATCGCCGTCAGCAGTGGCAAGGGCGGAGTCGGCAAGAGCACGGTTGCGGTGAACCTGGCCTGTGCCCTGGCGGCTTCAGGCCTGAAGGTGGGCTTGCTCGATGCGGACATCTACGGGCCGAATGCCCCCACCATGCTGGGAGTGGCTGATCGCACGCCTGAAGTGAGCGGCGAAGGCGCCCAGCAAGTGATGAAACCGATCGAAACCTGTGGCATCGCCATGGTGTCGATGGGCCTGCTGATCCAGGAAAACCAGCCCGTGATCTGGCGGGGGCCGATGCTCAACGGCATCATTCGCCAGTTTCTTTACCAAGTCGACTGGGGCGAAAGGGATGTGCTGATCGTCGACCTGCCTCCTGGCACCGGTGATGCCCAGCTCACCATCGCCCAGGCGGTACCGATGGCCGGGGCGATCATCGTCACCACTCCCCAGCTGGTTTCCCTAGCTGATGCCCGCCGGGGCCTGGCGATGTTTCTGCAGATGGGGGTGGACGTGCTGGGTGTGGTGGAAAACATGAGCGTCTTCATTCCCCCTGATGCTCCAGACAAGCGTTATGCCCTATTCGGCAGCGGCGGCGGCTCTCGCCTGGCTGAAGAGGCCGGAGTGCCCCTACTAGCCGAACTCCCCCTGGAGATGCCCGTGCGGGAGGGAGGGGATGCCGGACGCCCCGTAGTGCTCAGCCACCCCGATTCGATCAGCGCCCGGGGCTTTTTGGCTTTGGCCCGCCAGCTCAGCGCCGCCCATCTGGTGCCAGCCTGAAGCCCATGCTGAGCCAGTTGGGGCGGCGAAACCCGCGATTTTTTAGTGGCCGCAGCAGCCGGCGCAGCCCCCTGGCCGACGTGGACCTGATCCTCTGGGGGGTACCGCTGGCAATGGTGGCGATCGCCGGGATCCTGATTGCCAGCACCCAGCGCCAAGCGAATTACGCCGATTGGTACCAGCACTGGGTAACGGCGGCGGTGGGCATGGTGGTGGCCCTACTGCTGGCGCGAATGCCATTGGATCGGCTGATCCCATTTAAGTGGCCGATTTACATCGCCATGGTCGCCAGCCTGGTGGCCGTACGAGTTGTCGGCACCAGCGCCCTAGGGGCCCAGAGCTGGATCAACATTGGCGGCTTTTATGTGCAGCCCTCGGAATTCGCCAAGGTGGGCGCCATCTTGCTGCTCGCTGGGGTTCTAGCCAGACACCCGGTTGATCGTCCTGTTGACCTGATCCGTCCAGTGGGCCTGATCGCCCTGCCCTGGCTGCTGGTTTTTGTGCAACCCGACCTAGGCAGCTCGCTTGTGTTTGGCGCCGTACTGCTGGTGATGCTGTTTTGGGCTGGCATGCCTGGGGCCTGGGTGGTGCTGCTGCTCTCCCCTCTTGTGGCGGCGATCGTGGCAGGCACCCTGCCCTGGCTGCTACTGGGCTGGGTGCCCCTGATGGGCTGGCTGGCCTGGAAGAGCCTGCCCTGGAAGCGGGTGGCCCTGGCGATCAGCCTTGCGGTGCAGGGGATTTTCGCAATAGCCACCCCCTGGCTCTGGGAGCACGGCCTGCGCCCCCACCAGCGCGACAGGCTCACCCTGTTTCTTGATCCCGCCCAGGATCCCCTCGGCGGCGGCTACCACCTGCTGCAGAGCACTGTGGGCATCGGCTCGGGGCAGATCTGGGGCACCGGCTTGATGCAAGGCTCCCTCACGAAGCTGCGGTTTATCCCCGAGCAACACACCGACTTCATCTTCAGCGCCCTTGGCGAGGAAACCGGTTTTCTCGGCTCGGTGCTGGTGGTAGCCGGCTTCGCCCTGCTGATGGCGCGCCTACTGCAGATCGCAGGACGGGCCCGCAGCGACTACGAGGCCCTGGTGGTGGTGGGAATTGGGGCGATGCTGATGTTCCAGGTGGTGGTGAACATCAACATGACCATTGGACTCGGTCCCATCACCGGCATCCCCTTGCCCTGGCTCAGTTATGGAAGATCAGCCATGTTGGTGAACTTCATCTCCCTTGGGCTGTGCGCCTCAGCCGCCCGCCGGGGCCGCACGAGCCAGGGCCGCTGGTGAGCCTGGCCGACCTGCGACGTTGTTTGGCTGAAGGGGTGCCAACCGGAGTTGGCAACGAGGACTGCGCGCGGCGGCAGTGGTGGGCAGCCCTGGCCACCCTGCAAGAGGATTTCCTGCTGCCCCGCCAACCCCTCCAGGGCCTATGGCTGGCCGCGCCACTGCCCGCCCTCTATGAACCCGCCCTGTTGCAGCAGCTGCAGGGCTGGGTGTGGGCCCCAAGCGATCTAGATGGCCTGCTGCCCAGCCCGGCACCCCTGCTGCCAGGAGCCGGCAAGCCAGCTCCATGCGGCAGCTTTCAGCGGCTAGCCCTGGCGGAGGAGGACGGCACCGACCCCCTCCTGATGGTGATCACTCCCCAGCTACAGGTAGCCCTTTGCCTCGATGGCCCGGCTGAAGCCCGGCGCCTGATTGTGCGCTTTGACCCAGAGGCCCTGTCCGAGGCCTTAGGCCTTATTCATGGCCGCCTACTGAGCCAGGATCCCGCTGCCTCGGCAGACCTGCGCAGCGCCCTAGAGCGACTGGGGCCCCTGCGCAGCGACGACCAACTGGGCTTGCGCTTCTGGCCGCGGCTGGGGGAACGGCTAGCCGCCATGGCCCCCAGCCTCACCCTGCAGCCCCTGGTGCATGGCGGCAGCGTTCGCCCAGCCCAGGCCCAGGAGCGCCAGGCCGGCGACACCCCCCGAGCGGTGAGCAGCGAACTAGCCCTGCTCGAGGCCCTCACCCACGAGGTCCGCACACCGTTGGCCACGATCCGCACCCTGATCCGCTCCTTGCTGCGGCGCAGCGACCTGCCGCCGGTAGTGCGCCAGCGCCTCGAGCAGATCGACGGCGAATGCAGTGAGCAAATCGATCGCTTCGGCCTGATCTTCCTGGCGGCCGAGCTGCAACGCCAACCAGGCTGCGAACAGCCCCTTGAAAGCCACGACCTGGCCCGCACCGACCTCAGCGCGGTGCTGCACCAGCAGCAAGAGCTGTGGCAGCGGCAACTGGCGCGCCGCGGCCTGGAACTGGAGCTGGCGGTAGCCGCTGGCTTGTCGCCGGTGCTGAGCGATCCGGCCCGGCTCGAAACCATGCTGGGCGGACTGATCGACCGCTTCAGCCGCGGCCTGCCCAGCGGCAGCCGCGTGACCGTGAGCCTGCTGCCGGCCGGCAGCAGGCTGAAGCTGCAGCTCAACAGCGAGGGCCACGACCCCAGCGAGAACGATGGGATGGGGAACGGCGAGCAGCGGGAGCTGGTGGGGCCAGTGCTGAGCTGGAACCCCACCACCGGCAGCCTGCAGCTGAGCCGTCAAGCCACCCAGCGGCTGTTCCATCGCCTCGGCGGCCGCCTCACCGAGCGCAACGGCAGCGGCTTGACCGTGTTTTTCCCGGTTTGCTGAAGGGCCGGTTTGTTGACGGGTGTGAAGAGTGCGGCAGAAGCCCCGATCCGGTCAAAAACACGGTGCTAGTTTCCGGCTGAAACGTTCCAAAGCCATGGCAGCGACGGTGCTCAGCGGTCAACTCCCGAAGTACATCGGCAGCACCGGCGGCCTGCTGAACTCTGCTGAAACTGAAGAGAAATACGCCATTACCTGGAGCAGCCCGAAAGAGCAAGTCTTCGAGCTGCCCACCGGTGGCGCCGCCCACATGAATGCGGGCGAAAATCTGATGTACTTCGCCCGCAAGGAGCAGTGCCTCGCCCTAGGCACCCAGCTGCGCACCAAGTTCAAGCCCCGGATCGAGGACTACAAGATCTACCGCATCTTCCCTGGCGGTGACACCGAGTTCCTGCACCCCAAGGACGGCGTTTTCCCCGAGAAGGTCAACGAGGGACGCCCCATGGTTGGTCACAACCCCCGCCGCATCGGCGCCAACCAGAACCCCGCCAATCTCAAGTTCACTGGCAAGAACACCTTCGACGCCTAACTAGTCCCACTGATCAACGCACTCCTGCAACGCATCAAAATTGGCCGGGTAGGGCTCATGCCTCCCCGGCCTTTGCATGGCAGACATGGCCTGGCGATCGCCTTGGTGGTGCGCAATGAGGAGCGTCACATCGGGGAATGGGCCCGCTTTCATCGGCTCGCCGGTGTGCGCCACTTGTTCGCCTATGACGACGCCAGCAGCGACAGCACGGTGGCGGAGCTTAGGCGCCACATGCCAGCGGAGCGGCTCACCGTGATTCCGTGGGGACAGCGGCTAAGCGACCGCAGCCTCGGCCGCCCGATCCACAACCAGGTGCTGGCTTACGCCCATGCCGCCGCTAACTTCGGCGGTGCTTTCCGCTGGCTGGCCTGCATTGACGCAGACGAGTTTTTGGTACCTGTCCAGGCAAGCAGCATCGACACAGCCCTGGAGCACCTAGGGCCCGAAGTAGTGAATGTGTCCCTGCCCTGGCACATGTTCGGCCGCTGCGGCCACCAGGATTCCCCTGCCGGGGGTGTGGTGACCAACTACCTGCAAAGAGCACGGAACCCTATGCAGGCGGTCAATTTCAAGTGCATTGTTGACCCTTGCCAGCTCAGGGGTGTGCGCGTTCACACCATGGACACCGGCCGACCCGCGCTCACCTGGAATGACCGTGGCGAGGCTTTCCCCGTAAAGCAACGGCACAAGTCTGTGTTCTATTCAGCCGAGCACCTGCAACTCAATCACTACTACACGCGCTCAAAGGAAGAGCTGGAGCAGAAAATTAGTCGCGGTCCCAACCTCGAGGCGAAGCGGCAGGATTATCGCCGCAAGGTGATGCGGACAGCAACCCGGATCGAAGCTCACATCCGGGAGGACCGGCAGGCGATCAATTTCCTGGAGCGAGCGGCGGCTATGAACTCAGTTCAAAACTGATAACCGAACTGGTCGATCTCGGAAGCATAGAGGCGTCCAATTAGAACTTCTAGCTCTGGTGTGTAGTGGTTCCGGTATCCCCCGGGGGCACCAGCCGGTCGATGCCCTCCCTTGGAGCGGGGCAGCCAACCGTCCCAATCCAGCCCAGCATCCTGAAAAAATAACTGCAGATCCTGCTGGAGCTGCTCAAAGCGCACCACCCGATCAGCCACCACCTGATCGTTAATGGTGTACATCGGCCAGTTGTCGTGGAAGGCAAGGGGCACGATGCCGCCGAGGTCATGGCCAGCGGCCAAGGCCTCCACATAGGCGGCAAAACTGGGAGGAGTCCTTTGACGCTGAATGCGCCAGTAGTAGTCAGACACCGTTTTGTCCCAGGGGTTGCGAATGATCGCCAACTTGCGAAAGCTGGCCCACTCCTGCGGGAGGTCGCCGCAACGCAAGCAGCGGGGGCATGGGGAGGCTTGCGGCCGAGCAGGGGCCTGTAGGCATGATCCACAGCGCGTGTGAGGGCTCGGCGATAGACACGGGGTCCGAGCAGGCGAAACAGGGGGAGCAGTCCGCGACTCTGACGCCAAGCGATGCGGCGCACCCGTTGGCTGAGCGGGATGCCCAGGGCCATGGTTTCGGCCAAGGCACTGATCTGCAGATCTTCAGGTCCAAGCAATCGGGCCAACGAGACACACAGCGAGCTGCCCGCCGCTTTGCGGCAGTGCAACACGATCAGCTGGTGGCGCTTACTAATAATCATCAGACTTCAGCGCTGGGCCCGTGGGCGGTGGTGGGCCAACCAACTTTTGGCAGCTTGCAGCCAGGTAGGCAGTTGGCGGCCTCGGCTGCGGCCGATATCGCCGTAGTGCTCAGGGCGCAGGCCATAGGCGGGAAAGCGGGCGATCAAGGCCTCAATCGGATCACTATCAATGTTGAATTCCACCAGCTGCTCCGGCCGATCCCCCATAAAGCTGCGTACCGCAGCCAGGTGGGCATCCCACTCAGCGCGCCAAGCATCCAACAGCTCTCTTTGGCTAACAAGTTTCCGCACCTTTTGTTCGCGCATGGCAAACTCACCGTGGCCATGTAGCAAGCGAGATCTTATCCAATCCTCACGATCTCTGAAGTTGAGCAGCAAAATTGTATTGGGGTAGTCGCGCAGGATTTCCCGAAACAAGCAATTGGCATCGAAGCTGCCGGTATAACTGCTATCAATCAGATCGCCGTAGAAAATAAATTGTTCTATTCCGGCGAATACGGGCATGCCTGCCTCGACATTGGCCCTCATGATGCCGCCAATCTTGCGGCGACGACGCAAGCGACTTGGCAACTTTTGGTGAACTGCGGGATGACCCGAGAGAGCGAACAACTGGGAGATACTGCGAGTTGCACACTTATTGAAGCCGATTGCCACAACCCTTGGGAGAGATAGTGGCTGGATAACAAGCCCTGCCAGAATATTTCAGCAACTCCCTCAATAGTACTTGATATTTCTCGCAAGCACCAGCACAGTTTCTAGGATTGTCTTGCCCAATTGGCCGGAACCATGCCCGGGATGGGGCTACTTAGATCCAGCAGCCATATTGGCATCAGGCTATTTTCAAGCTTGATCCTCGGGGTGCCTATTCGCCGCTTGAGCCATTTTTTTACAACCGTGTACCTAAAGCGGCGAACACCTCCATAACCCAAACCTTCTTCACCCACAGTGCCTATAGCCCTCGACTGGCCCGACGTGATAATCCAAAATACAAGTTCCAAAGACCCATCTTTCTCTCTATAAATCAAGCACACAAGCTCGAACACGAAGCTTTTAAATTCACTTTTGTACGCAATTCCTATAGCCGAGCTAGCCAGCCAGCTTTCTGGGATTTTGCCGCTATCTCGATTCAGGCGGACTTTTTTTGGACATGCACTGGGCTCCACAAGTAGAGATTCTTTGCTTACCACTCGAATGCTTTGATTTTATTGGGCGAATAGAATCAATCGATCGAGATCTCAACCAAGTTCTACAGAGGGTCTTCAAGGTGCAATTGGAAAGCCCACTACCGCAAACAGGCCGACATCACACACAAGCCAATCAAAAGCTCAAAGAGGCCTATGGGATGGAGGAACGGCAAATTGTTAATCGTCTCTATGTCACTGACTTCTTAAAGCTTGGCTACCCCCAAGACTTATAAAGGCTTCATCGCACCACAGGTTCGATGTCCAAATCCGAGGATCAGGCCTTCCGCGACCAAGTGGCAGCCGGCCACAACTTCATCCCCCTCTGGAAGCGCTGGCCTGCTGATCTGGAAACCCCGCTCACCGCCTGGCTGAAGGCCGGAGCGGCCAGCAGTCATGGCGTGCTGCTGGAGTCTGTGGAGGGTGGTGAGCGCATCGGCCGCTGGAGCTTTGTGGTGTCTGATCCGCTCTGGACCCTCACCAGCCGCGGCGACCAAAGTGTGCGCCAATGGCGAACCGGCTCCGAGGAGCGGCTG
Organism: Cyanobium usitatum str. Tous; assembly: GCF_963920485.1. Classification (NCBI taxonomy): domain Bacteria; kingdom Bacillati; phylum Cyanobacteriota; class Cyanophyceae; order Synechococcales; family Prochlorococcaceae; genus Cyanobium; species Cyanobium usitatum. The sequence goes on from NZ_OY986431.1 coordinate 1,959,413, forward strand.
CAGGGCAACCCCTTCGAGCTGCTGCGCCATTGCCTAGAGCCCCTATCCAGCCCGCCGATCCCCGGTCTGCCACCGGTGGGCCAGCTGTTTGGTTTCTGGGGCTACGAGCTGATCCGCTGGATCGAACCCAGCGTGCCGGTGCATCCGGCCGCCGAGGGTGCTCCTCCTGATGGCTGCTGGATGCTGGCCGACAGCCTGCTGGTGTTCGACCAGGTGAAGCGCCAGATCACCGCGGTGGCCTACGCCGATTTGAGTGGCGGCCAGGATCCGCAGGCTGCCTACGCCGCGGCCGCAGCCCGCATCCAGGCCCTGGAGAAGCGCATGCACGGCCCCCTGCCCGGAGCCGGCTCCCCCCTGAACTGGCACGACGCCACTGCCGCTGACATCGCTGCCAATTTGCGGACCACCAGCAACGTCGGACAGGAGGCCTTCGAGACCGCCGTGAGCCGCGGAGAAGGGCACATCGAAGCTGGCGACGTGTTCCAGCTGGTGCTCAGCCAGCGGCTGGAAACCCGCATCGATCGCGATCCCTTCGAGCTTTACCGCAGCCTGCGGATGGTGAATCCTTCGCCCTACATGGCGTTTTTCAACTTCGGCGGCTGGTATCTGATCGGCTCCAGTCCGGAGGTGATGGTGAAGGCAGAGCCCACGGCCGCAGGGGGAATTAAGGCTTCCTTGCGGCCAATCGCAGGCACGCGCCCCCGGGGCGCCGATGAGGCTGAAGACCTGGCTCTGGAGGCGGAGCTGCTGGCTGATCCCAAGGAGCGGGCCGAGCACGTGATGCTGGTGGATCTGGGCCGCAACGACCTGGGCCGCGTCTGCCAGCCGGGCACCGTCAAGGTGAGCGAGCTGATGGTGATCGAGCGCTACTCCCACGTGATGCACATCGTGAGCCAGGTGGAGGGTCTGCTGGCCGAGGGCCAAACGGTGTGGGACCTGCTGATGGCCTCCTTCCCCGCCGGTACGGTCAGTGGCGCTCCCAAGATTCGGGCTATGCAGCTGATCCACGCCCTGGAGCCCGACGCCCGAGGCCCATACTCCGGGGTGTACGGCGGGGTCGACCTGGCCGGCGCACTCAACACCGCCATCACCATCCGCACGATGGTGGTGCTGCCCCACGCCGAAGGGGGCTGGCGCGTGCAGGTTCAAGCCGGCGCTGGAGTAGTAGCCGACTCCAAGCCCGAGCTCGAATACCAGGAAACCTTGAACAAAGCCCGCGGCATGCTCAAAGCCCTGGCCTGTCTGCTGCCGGCCCAGCCATGAGCGCCCCTCTGTTGCTTAAGGGTTTTGAGGTGGAGCTCTACACCGGCCGTGCCGATGGCACGGTGGTGGGCTGCAGCGCCGAGGCTGCGGCCGCCCTCGATGGGTTCGTAACCGAGCCTGATTGCCGCAACCTCGAATACATCACTCCCCCAGATGCCGACTACTCCCGGCAACTGCAACTGCTGCTCGAGCCCCGCCAGCGGCTGCGCCGCTGGCTCGCTAACCGCAATCTCACCCTGCTGCCCGGCAGCACCCTGAGCCTGGGGGACAGCCAGCGTTTTGAGCGCTCAGATCCGGCCAATCCGTATCACGGCTACATCGAGGCCACCTACGGCACCAAGGTGGTTACAGCCAGCGTGCACATCAATCTGGGGCTCACCGCAGACCACGGCCTCGAGCCAATGACCAGCCTGTTTGCAGGCCTGCGCCTGATGCGCTGCGAAGCGTCCCTGCTCCTGGCCCTCAGCGCCAGCTCGCCCTTTCTCGATGGGCTTGTAACCGCTGCCCATTCCCAACGCTGGCTGCAGTTTCCCCTGACGCCAGCGGAGGTGCCCCTATTCCTGGATCACCAGCACTACATCAGCTGGATGGGCGAGCAACTGGCCTTGGGCACCATGCAAAACGTGCGCCATCTCTGGACATCGGTGCGGCCCAATGGCGACAACCGGCCCCACGACCTCAACCGACTAGAGATTCGCATCTGCGATCTGGTCACCGATCCACTCGTGCTCTTGGCGATTACGGCCTTCGCCGAGTTGCGCCTGCAACAGTTGCTGCGAGAACCGGAGCGCTACGACCCCCTCCACGCCAGCAGCCTGAGCCCATCCCAGCTAGCCACCCTCGCCGATGCCAACGACCGGGCCGCAGCCCGCTCCAGCCTGGATGCCACCGTGATGCACTGGCGCAATGGGGCCCCGATCCTGGTCCGAGACTGGCTGGCTCAGGAGCTGGCCGATCTGGCTCCACTTGCCGAAGAGCTGGGGCTGAGCCGGGTGCTGGCCCCCCTGCAGGGCGTCCTTGACCAGGGCAACCAGGCCATGGGCTGGCTAGCCGGTCACCAGGCTGGCCTGTCGATCCCAACCCTGCTCAACCAGACCGTCGAGGCGATGGCTAGCCAGGAGGCGGAGCTACTTGAGGCAATCGCCACAGACGGGGTGCCTGGCCCTTTGGGATGATCGAAAATCACTCCGCCGCCAATTCAGCTCCCATGCGGCAGTCCATGCCCACTCCCGCTACAGCCATCGAGGCCATACCGGCTTCCCAGCGGGTCACCCGGCTGCTGGGCGAGCGTCTCGAATTGGTCGAGGATCTCTGGGAGACGGTGCTGCGCAGCGAGTGCCCCCCCGAGCAGGCCGAGCGGCTGCTGCGCCTTAAGCAGCTGAGTGACCCAAACGAGGCTGATGTCGCTGAGGCGATCGTGCAGCTAATCCGCGAGATGGATCTAGCCGAGGCAATCGCCGCGGCCCGGGCCTTCTCGCTTTATTTCCAGCTGGTCAACATCCTTGAGCAACACATCGAGGAGGACAGCTACCTCAACAGCCTCAAAAACCAGGAAAACGGCCCCAGCGATCCCTTCCTGCCGGCCCTGGCCAACCAGACCGACCCTGCCACCTTTCGCCAGCTGTTCGCCCGCCTGCGCAGCCTGAATGTGCCCCCAGCCCAGCTGGAGAAGTTGCTGCGCACCCTCGATCTGCGGCTGGTGTTCACCGCCCACCCCACCGAAATTGTGCGCCACACGGTGCGGCACAAGCAGCGGCGTGTGGCCACCTTGATCCAGAAACTGGAGCAGGGCAGCGGCCTCAATGGCCTTGAGCGCCAAGGCCTGCGACTCCAGCTGGAGGAGGAGATCCGGCTGTGGTGGCGCACCGACGAGCTGCACCAGTTCAAGCCGACGGTGCTCGACGAGGTCGACTACGCCCTGCACTACTTCCAGCAGGTGCTCTTCGACGCCATGCCCCAGCTGCGCGATCGCATTCGCGCCGCCCTGAAGCTGAGCTATCCAGACGTGGAGCCGCCACGGGATTCGTTCTGCACCTTCGGCTCCTGGGTGGGCTCAGACCGGGACGGCAACCCTTCGGTGACACCGGACATCACCTGGCGCACCGCCTGCTACCAACGCCAGCTGATGCTGGAGCGCTATCTGAAGGCGGTGACGGAGCTCAGTGACCAGCTCAGCATCTCGATGCAGTGGAGCCAGGTAAGCCCGGCCCTACTGGAATCGCTGGAAATGGACCGGCTGCGCTTCCCCGAGATCTACGAGGAGCGGGCTGCCCGCTACCGCCTCGAGCCCTACCGGCTCAAGCTCTGTTACACCATGGAGCGGCTGCGGCTCACCCACCAACGCAACCAGCAACTAGCCGATGCCGGCTGGGAGTCTCCCTGCGATGGCAGCGCTCCACCACCGCCGATGGGGGGCAGCCTGGCCCCCGCTCCCACCCAGGAGTTGCACTACAGCACGGTTGATGAATTCCGCTACGACCTGGAGCTGATCCAAGACAGCCTCGAGCGCACTGGCCTTAGCTGCGAATCGCTGCAGCACCTGATCAGCCAGGCCCAGATCTTCGCCTTCTGCCTGGCCAGCCTGGACATCCGCCAGGAGAGCACCCGCCACAGCGATGCCCTCGACGAACTCAGCCGCTACCTACAGCTAGCCGTGCCCTACGGCGAGATGGATGAGGCCCAGCGGGTCGAGTGGCTGCTCAGCGAAATCCAAACCCGCCGGCCCCTGCTGCCGCCCACGGCCAAATGGAGCGCCGCCACAGCCGAAACCTTTGCCGTGTTCCGGATGCTGCAGCGGCTGCAGCAGGAATTCGGATCGCGCATCTGCCGCACCTACGTGATCTCCATGAGTCACACGGTCTCCGATTTGCTGGAGGTGCTGCTGCTGGCCAAGGAGGCCGGGCTGGTAGACCCAATTGCCCAGCGCGCCGGCCTGCTGGTGGTGCCGCTGTTTGAAACGGTGGAGGACCTCCAGGGGGCGCCAGCGGTGATGGGCACCCTGTTCCGCCATCCCTTCTACCTAGCCCTGCTGGGCAGTGATGGTGGCCAGCCGCTCCAGGAAGTGATGCTGGGCTACTCCGACAGCAACAAAGACTCCGGCTTTCTCTCCAGCAACTGGGAAATCCACAAGGCCCAGATTGCCCTGCAGCGGCTGGCCATCGAACACGGCATCGCCCTGCGCATCTTCCACGGCCGGGGCGGCTCGGTGGGCCGCGGCGGTGGTCCCGCTTATCAGGCGATCCTGGCCCAGCCCAGCGGCACCCTCAGCGGCCGCATCAAGATCACCGAGCAGGGGGAGGTGCTGGCCTCCAAATACTCCCTGCCGGAGTTAGCGCTCTACAACCTGGAAACGGTCACCACCGCCGTGCTGCAGAACAGCCTGGTGAGCAGCCCCGTCGACGAAACCCCCAGCTGGAACGAGCTGATAGGCCGGCTGGCGGCCCGCTCCCGCGACCACTACCGGGCCCTGGTGCACGACAACCCCGACCTGGTGGCCTTCTTCCAGCAGGTGACCCCGATCGAAGAGATCAGCAAGCTGCAGATCTCCAGCCGCCCGGCCCGCCGCAAGAGTGGCGCCAAGGACCTCTCAAGCCTGCGGGCCATCCCCTGGGTGTTCGGCTGGACCCAGAGCCGCTTCCTGTTGCCCAGCTGGTTTGGGGTGGGAGCTGCCCTGCAGGAGGAGCTCGACCAGGATCCTGGCCAGCTGGAGCTACTGCGCCTGCTCTACCAGCGCTGGCCGTTCTTCCGCATGCTGATTTCCAAGGTGGAGATGACCCTCTCCAAGGTGGATCTCGACCTGGCCCACCACTACGTCCAGGCCCTGGGCCGCAGCGAAAACCGCGAGGCCTTTGAAGCAATCTTCCAGTCGATCGCTGCCGAATTTGGCCTTACCCGCGATCTGGTGCTGGCGATCACCGGCCACAGCCGATTGCTGGATGGCGATCCTGCCTTGCAGCTCTCGGTGGATCTACGCAACCGCACGATCATTCCGCTCGGCTTCCTGCAGGTGGCCCTGCTCAGACGCCTGCGCGACCAAAACCGCCAACCACCGATGAGTGAAACGAGCGCCAGCAGCAGCGACGATGGACGCACCTACAGCCGCAGTGAACTACTGCGGGGCGCCCTACTCACCATCAACGGCATCGCAGCCGGCATGCGCAACACCGGCTAAACCCAGCTCTGGACTCCCTCTTGATCCCGTTCCGCAGCCAGCCCCAAGCCCCACGACTGAGGGAGGGCTATCACCTACTGGCCGATGGCCTGCTGCCCAGTGCCGAGGCGCTCAACCGGCTGCTGGTTGCAGCGGGTGATCAGCCCCGGCAGCCCGAGCGCTGGCAGCGAGTGCTGGAGCTGAGCGTCTGGCACTTGGGCGTGGCGGGCCCCGATGGCCGGCTGGTGGGTTTTGTCAGGGCTACCAGCGACCTCGCCCTCAATGCCAACCTCTGGGACCTTTGCGCCGATCCTGCCGATCCAGCTGAAGCAGAGATCCTGGCGGTGCTCGTCCATGCCGCCCTGGGCCGGCTGCGCCGGGAGCTGGCGGGGTGCAGCATCTCTCTTTCAGCCCCGCCCCAGGCCCTTGCTGCCCTGAAGCGCTACGGGTTTGCAGTGGATCCGGGGGGCATCCGCGCCATGGGGCTCAAGCTGGAGAGTTGATCTCAAGCTGGGGCTTGGCCAGCAAACCACGATCCAAAAGCGACCCCCCCCCGCCGCCTGGGCCTTGACTGCCTCGGCGGTGGGGAGAGTTGGGGCGGGGAGCGCTGGGGTGACGAGCATGGAGGGACTCGAACCCCCGACCCTCAGAACCGGAATCTGATGCTCTATCCAACTGAGCTACATGCCCATAACGGCACCCCGCCTGGCCTACCTTAACCGCTCACCGCATCAGACCTATCCGGCTGCATCGCCTGGAGCTGCTGCGTTTCCGCAATATCAGCCGGCTGGAGCTGAGCCTGGAGGCTCCCCGGCTGCTGGTGGTCGGGGCCAATGGCGAGGGCAAATCCAACCTGCTGGAAGCGGTGGAATTACTTGGCTGCCTGCGCTCCCACCGCACCAGTAGCGATCGTGATTTGATCCAGCACGGCGAGGCCAGCAGCCAGGTGCGCGCCCTCACCAGCGGCGGCGACCAGCTGCAGCTGGAGCTGCGCCGAAGTGCCGGCAGGCAGGCCCAGCGCAACGGCAAGCAGCTGGAGCGCCAGCTCGACCTGCTGGGTTCGCTGCGCTGCGTGGGCTTCAGCGCCCTCGACCTCGAGCTGGTGCGGGGCGAACCGGCCGGCCGGCGTCAATGGCTCGACCGGGTGGTGCTGCAGCTCGAGCCTCTCTACGGCGACCTGCTGAGTCGCTACGGCCGACTGCTACGCCAGCGCAGCCAGTTGCTGCGGCGCGGCCTGGGGGGGGCCAGCCTGCTGGCCCTACTCGACACCTTTGATCTGCAAATGGCCGTGATCGGCACCCGCTTGCACCGGCGCCGCTTCCGGGCGATCCGGCGCCTCGAGCCCCTGGCCGCAGCCTGGCAGGAGCGGCTCAGCGGCGGCCGGGAACAGCTGCAACTGAATTACCAAAGCGGCACCGTCTTGGCGGGAGAGGAGGCTGAGGAGCCTTGGCGTCAATCCCTGCTTGAGCAGCTACAGCTGCAACGCCAGGAGGAACTGCGGCTGGGCCAATGCACGGTGGGGCCCCACCGGGACGAACTAGAGCTGGCCCTAGCCGGCCAACCGGCCCGCCGCTATGGCTCGGCTGGCCAGCAGCGCACATTGGTACTGGCTCTCAAGCTGGCTGAGCTCGAGCTTGTGGGCTCCGTCCTGGGGGAGCCACCCCTGCTGCTCCTCGACGACGTGCTCGCCGAGCTAGATCCGGAGCGGCAACAATTGCTGCTCGAAGCGGTGGGCGAAGGTCACCAGTGCCTGGTGAGTGCCACCCACCTGGGAGCCTTCAGTGGGGGCTGGCAGGCCGAAAGCCAGGTGGTGCGGATGCGCGCCGGCCAGCTCGATCCGAAGATGCCAACTGACTTGGTCGGCTAGGCCTAGCCACTTAGTTGACAGCGTATGGTTGGAAGCTTGTTTGGTCGGATTCGATGACCCAGACCCTGCCCTGCCTCCACCCGAACCCGGGATGGACCGAGGCCCCTGCTGCTACCACCGCAGCCTCTCCCCTGCCTCACCAGATTTCCGAAACGGTCGGGAAACACTGCATCCTTGAGCTTTATGGCTGCGATAGCGCCAAGCTCGACGACGAAGTCTTCCTGAGGGACACCATCACCGCAGCAGCGAAGCGTGCCGGTGCCACCCTCCTCAACCTGATCACCCACCGATTCGAACCCCAAGGGGTTACGGGATTGGCCCTGCTGGCCGAATCCCATATCTCGATTCACACCTGGCCGGAATCGGGCTACGCGGCGGTTGATGTGTTCACCTGCGGTGATCACACGATGCCGGAAAAAGCCTGTGCGGTGCTCGCCGCCGAGCTTTCAGCCAACGACCACAAGCTCACCAGCTTCCGCCGCGAGACGCCGCCGTCGATTGCTGAGAGCCCGCGTGATCCGTTGCAGGAGCAGGGGTTCACCGCCGCGGTGACCCTCTGATCTCGGCCGGCTAATCACCGCTTGGCTGAGCCCAGTTCCCGGTTGAGCTTGCCGCTCACCAGCCCCTCCAGATCCAGCCCCACGGCGCTAAAACCCATCTCCAGGAAGGCGGCCACCAGCGCCTGCCTGGTTTCGGGCTTGGCCCACAAACCCAGGGCGCGATCCAATTGGGCGGCAGGCAGTTCAATCCGAGCTGTCTGCCCCTGGGAGCGCACGCGCACCTGGGGCCAGCCCCGTGCCAACAACCAGGCTTCCGCTGCAGCCACGCGCTGCAGCCGCTCTGCCGTGATCGGTTCGCCGTAGGGAAAGCGCGAGGCCAGACAGGGCTGGGCCGGCTTGTCCCACCAGGGCAACCCCAGGGCCCGAGAAAGCTGGCGTACGCCGGCCTTGTCGAGGCCCACCTCCGCCAGGGGCGAGCGCACACCGAATTCCTTTGCGGCCCGAATGCCGGGCCGATGATCACCCAGATCCTCGGCATTGACGCCATCGAGCACGGTCGCCCCTGCCGCCGCGGCCGCGATCGGCGCCAGCAGCCGGTGCAGCTCCCGCTTGCAGGCGTAGCAGCGCTGCTCAGGGTTACTGGCGTAGGCCGGATCTGCCAGCTCCGCCGTAGCGATCTCCCGGTGGGCGATCCGCAGCCAGCGAGCCTGCTCCGCCGCCTCCGCCCGCAGGTGGGGGGCTAGCGCCGGCGACACACCCGTAATCGCCAAAGCTGCCTCGCCGCGTTGCTCTACGGCGAGGGCAGCCACCAGGGCGCTATCTACCCCACCGGAATAGGCCAACACCAACCGATCTAGGCACGCCAACTGCTGACGCAACGAAGCCAGCGCCAGCTCCAGCGGCGGCGGCAACGGCTCCAACAGGGAAAACAACATCGCCACCAAACTCCTGCCCAGATCTTGGCAACCCCTACCCCAATGACGCCGGTAACATCCCCATATGAGCAGCACCCAGACGCCGCAAAGGGGAACGGGCCGGGGCATCGGCATCCGTACGGCGGCCGGCAGCGATGAGCGCGCCCACGGCCAGCTGCACGTCTATGACGGCGATGGCAAGGGCAAAAGCCAGGCGGCCCTAGGGGTGGTTCTGCGCACCATCGGCCTGGGTATCTGCGAGCAAAAACGCACCCGGGTGCTGCTGCTGCGCTTTCTCAAGGGGCCCGGCCGGGCCTACGACGAAGACGCCGCCATAGAAGCCCTGCAACAGGGCTTCCCCCACCTGATCGACCAGGTGCGCACCGGCAGGGGAGACTTTTTCAGCGCCGAGGAAGCCACCCGTTTCGACCGACAGGAGGCCCAACGGGGCTGGGACATCGCCAAAGGGGCCATCGCCAGCGACCTTTACTCGGTGGTGGTGCTCGACGAGCTCAACCCGGTGCTGGATCTGGGCCTGCTTGATGTCGAAGATGTGGCCCGCACCCTGGCGGCCAAACCCGACGGCATGGAGGTGATCTGCACAGGTCGCGGTGCGCCCCGCCAGCTGGTGCAACTGGCCGACCTGCACTCGGAAATGCGCGCCCACCAGGGCCCCGGCGGCCTGGAAGGCGTCGAGATTTACACCGGTGAAGGCAAGGGGAAATCCACCAGCGCCCTGGGTAAGGGGCTGCAGGCGATCGGCCGTGGCATCAGCCAGGACAAAAGCCACCGGGTGCTGATCCTGCAGTGGCTCAAAGGTGGCGCTGGCTATACCGAAGATGCCGCCATCGCCGCTCTGCGCGAGAGCTATCCCCACTTAGTTGATCACCTGCGCTCCGGGCGCGATGCAATCGTGTGGCGCGGCCAGCAGCAACCGATCGACTACGTGGAAGCTGAGCGGGCCTGGGAGATCGCCCGGGCCGCCATCTCTAGCGGCCTCTACAAAACGGTCATCCTCGATGAAATCAACCCGACAGTTGATCTGGAGCTACTGCCGGTGGAGCCGATCGTGCAAACCCTGCTGCGCAAGCCCGCTGAAACGGAAGTAATCCTCACCGGCCGCTGTAAAAACCGCCCTGCCTATTTCGACCTGGCTTCGGTGCACTCCGAGATGGTGTGCCACAAGCATTACGCCGAGCGCGGCGTCGATCTCAAGCGGGGCGTGGATTATTGAGGCTGGATTACTTACTGAAACCAAGCCTCAGTAGCGCATCACACTCGGATCAACTTCCTGGCTCCAGGCGTCAATGCCTCCGGCCACGTTGATTCCCTCGATGCCGTGGCGTTTCAGAGCGATCAGGGCCTTGGCACTGCGGCCACCCAGCTTGCAGTGGACGTAAAGGGTTTTGCCGGCCACCAGCTGCTGGATGCGTTCGACGGCCGTGCCGTTCTCGATCTGATCGAGAGGGATCAAAACGGCGCCAGGAATCACGGCGATCTCCGCCTCGGGGGGGTTGCGCACGTCGATCAGCACCAGGCCACTGGTGTCACCATCCAGCAGCACTTTGAGCTCGCCCACGCCGATGCTCTCCACAGCTCCGGATTCTTCCTGGCCCGGGGCGGTGCCGCCAACGCCGCAAAACTCCTGGTAGTCAATAAGTTTGTCGATCACGGGGCGCTCCGGGTTCGGCCGCAGCTTCAGCTCGCGGAACTTCATCGCCAGGGCATCGAAAAGCAGCAGCCGGCCGCTGAGGGTGGTGCCTATGCCGGTGATGATCTTCACCGCCTCGGTGGCCTGGATCACACCGATGATTCCGGGCAGCACCCCCACCACTCCGCCCTCGGCGCAGGAGGGCACCATGCCCGGCGGCGGCGGCTCAGGGAAAAGGTCCCGGTAGTTAGGGCTGGCTGCATCCAGGTTGAACACCGTGGCCTGACCTTCAAAGCGGAAGATCGAGCCGTAGACATTTGGCTTACCCAGCAGCACGCAGGCGTCGTTCACCAGGTAGCGGGTGGGGAAGTTGTCTGTGCCGTCGCAGACCAGGTCGTAGCCGGAGATGATCTCCAGGGCATTTTCGCTGGTGAGGGCCGTCTCGTAGAGATCCACCTGGCAGTGGGGATTGAGCTCCAGGATGCGGGCCTTGGCAGATTCGATCTTGGGCTTGCCAACCCAGCTGGTGCCATGGATCACCTGGCGCTGGAGGTTGGAGTGGTCGACCACGTCGAAATCGACGATGCCGAGCCGGCCTACGCCGGCAGCCGCTAGATAAAGAAGCAAGGGCGAGCCCAGCCCACCGGTGCCCACGCACAGAACAGAAGCAGCCTTGAGCCGCTTTTGCCCCTCCATACCCACCTCTGGCAGGATCAGGTGCCGGGCAAAGCGAGCCACCTCATCGGGGCTGAGCTGGACGCCGCTGGTGTCGGGAGGAAGCATGGCCTCTTGGATCAGGCCCCCATTCTCCATGGCAGGCGCAGGGGCGGAGCCGGAGCTTCCGGCAGCCACCAGGCAACCAACTCCCCACCAAGGTTTTGGGCCCCGAGAATCACCATCAAAGTGGATACCCCACAGAGACTGCGATCGGTGTCAGAAGGCACGGCCCCACTGGTGGGGTGGCTGTGGGCCGAGCCCAGCAGCTCCAGCCCCTGCTCCCTGCCCCACTTCTGCGCCTGCAGCTGCTCCCTTGGGTCAATCGCAAATCGACGGCAGCGCTGCTGAGGCTGGGGCCAGACGTTGCAACACGGCCAGATCAGGCGCAGTTGCCAGTCGTAGTCCAAGCGTTCACCCAGCAGCAGGGCACAGCCCTCCTCCGGTTCGGCGCTGGCCAGGATGGGGCGCAAAACGGTGAGCAGGTGCAGATCTGCCCTGATTTGCTCTGGCGCTTGGGAGAACACACCGATACCTTATGAATCATTCCAAACATTCGCCTTCCAACCGGTCCATGAGCGATACCACCACCGACGCGGTTGAGCAGGGCACTGCCACTGAAGTGGAGACTGACGCCACCTCCGGTGCCGCCGAAGTCAGCTTCAGTGAGCGTTACAGCGACATACTTGCCAAGGTGAACGGCACCCTGGACCAGGTGGACTGGAGCCAGATGGGCCGGATCGGCAAAGCCAGCGGCGTAATTCTGGCTGTGATCGTCGCTCAGATCCTGATCAAAGGAGTGCTCGACGCAATCAACCTGCTGCCCGTGGTTCCCGGCCTGCTGGAGCTGCTCGGCTTGGTGATTGTCGGCCAGTGGAGTTGGCACAACCTCACCACCAGCGAAAAGCGTGGTGCCGTGGTGGCCAAGGTCCAAAACCTCCGCAAGGAATATCTGGGCTAATCAGCAGCTATTAAGAAGCAGCTGATCAATTGTGGTTTGAGCCTGGCGTCCCCAGCCGCCGCCAAACAAGTTGGCGTGATTCAAAAGGTGATACAGGTTGTAGAGGGCGACCCGACCCTTAGCCCCAGGCTCCAGCGGCCATCCATTTTCGTAGCCGCTAAAAAAAGCCTTCGGAAACCCGCCGAATAGCTGGGCCATCGCCAGATCCACTTCCCGATCTCCCCAGAAACAGGCGGGATCGAAAATTGTGCTGCAGCCATTGCTCAGCAGGCCCGCATTGCCGCACCAGAGATCCCCGTGCACTAGCGCCGGCTCACAGTGATGGCCGCTCAGCCATCGGGGCACCAGCTCCAGCAGCTCCCGTGCTCCCCGCAGCGGCTCTCCCCGGCTAGCGGCCCAGGCCAGCTGGGGCGCCAAGCGGCACTCCGCAAAAAACACCCCCCAATCGGAGCGCCAGCCGTTGGGCTGGGGGGCTGATCCAATGAAGTTGTCTGCTGCAGCGCCGTAGCCCTGGGCTGGTGCCGAGCCGGCACTGCTGCGGTGCAGCTGGGCCAAGGCCTGGCCGCATTGAAACCAACCACTTTCAGCTGCGGCGCCAAGTGAGCCTGCCAACTGAAGCCAGCTGAGCAGCAGCACGGCGCGATCGCCGGCCACTCCCCAGGCCAGGGGCTCTGGAATCACCAGAGCGGCGGGCGCATGGTGGGCCAACTGCTGCAGGCCGTTTAGCTCCGCCTCAAACATGGCCAGGGCGGCGGCCGCATTGGTCTTGGCAAACACGCTGCGACCATCGGCCAACTCCAGCCGCCAGGCCTGGTGGATACAACCACCCCCCAGCGGCGCCTGGGCCACCACGGCGCAGCCGAGCTGCTGCTCTACCCAGGCCTGCATCGCGCGCCCGCGCACTTGGTTGCCAGCATGGCGCCATGGAGAAGCGCCTCGATGTGGTGGTGGTGGGCGCCGGCATCGCCGGCCTCACCGCCGCAGCCCTACTGGCCCGGGAGGGACTAACGGTGGAACTGCTGGAAGCCCACCAGCAGAGCGGCGGCTGCGCCGGCACCTTCCGCCGCGGCCCTTACACCTTTGATGTGGGCGCCACCCAGGTGGCAGGCCTGGAACCGGGCGGCAGCCACCAGCGCCTGCTGGCCCACTTCGGTCTGCCCCTACCGCAGGCCACCCCCCTGGATCCAGCCTGCGTGGTGGATCTGGCCGATGGCCGGCCACCGGTGCGGATCTGGCGCGATCCAGCTCGCTGGAAGGCCGAGCGGGAGCAGCAGTTTCCCGGCAGCGGCCGCTTCTGGCAGCTCTGCGCCACCCTGCATGGTGCCAACTGGGCTTTTGCAAGCCGCGATCCGGTGCTGCCGCCGCGCAGCCTCTGGGACCTGGGCCAGCTGCTGCCGGCCCTAAGGCCCGCCAACCTGGCCAGTGGCCTACTCGCTGCCGCCAGCGTGGCTGATCTGCTCACGCTCACGGGCTGTGGCGGGGATCCACGCCTGCGCCGCTTCCTGGATCTGCAGCTACGCCTGTACTCCCAGGAGCCAGCAGAGCGCACCGCCGCCCTCTATGGCGCCACCGTGCTGGCCATGGGCCAGGCACCGCTTGGGCTCTGGCACCTGCAGGGCTCCATGCAGGTGCTCAGCCAGCAGCTGGAGCAGGCCCTGGCTGCCGGCGGCGGCCAGCTGCGACTGCGTCACCGGGTGAGCGGCCTGGAGCGCAGCAACGAGCCTGGAGGCGGGGCGGGCTGGCGGGTACGGGGCGAGCGCTTCGAACGGCAGGCCGCCGATGTGGTGCTGGCGCTGCCGGTGCAGAGCCTGCCCGCTCTGCTGGGCGAGCAGCTACCCGCGGGCTACCGGCAACGGCTGGCCCAGCTCCCCGATCCCTCCGGCGCGTTGGTGTTCTATGGCGCAGTGGAGCGAGCCCTGCTGCCTGCCAACTGCCCCGCCCACCTACAACTCGATTGGGCCGATCCGGGCACCTTGTTTGTGTCGGTGAGCCACGAGGGCGACGGCCGGGCGCCGGCGGGCCTGGCCACGGTGATCGCCAGCGTGTTCACAGCAGCGAAGCCCTGGTTTGGCCTCGAAGCCACCGCCTACGACCAAGCCAAGGCAGAAGCGCTGGCCGCCATGCAGAGGGGGTTGGAGTCGCTGCTGGGCATCAACTCAGAACAGTGGCGCCACGCTGAGCTGGCCACACCCCGGGGTTTTGAGCGCTGGACAGGGCGGCCCTTTGGCTTTGTGGGCGGCCTGGGACAGCACCCCAGCCGCTTCGGGCCCTTCGGCCTGGCCAGCCGCACCCCCCTGCCGGGCCTGTGGCTGTGCGGCGATTCGATCCACCCCGGCGAGGGCACCGCCGCCGTTGGCCTCTCAGCCCTGATGGCCTGCCGGCAGCTGCTGGCAGAGCGGGGCCAAACCCTGAACCTCAACACTTAGCCGTGTCTGGGGGATCAGAGAAACTGCGGCCGCAACTCCTGGCTGCGATCGAGCTCCTGCCGCAAGCCCTGCCAGTCCCCCTGGCTCACCTGCTGCTCGAGGGCTTCCAACTGCTGCCGGTAGAGCGCCAGCGCCACTAACAGCGCCTCGCGGTTGCAGCGGGCCATCAGGGTGCCCAACTCCGGATTGCCGCCGCCCACCCGGCTGGTGTCGGCAAAGCCGCTCGAAGCCAGGGCGCGCACTAGGCCAGCTAGATCCCCGGCGCCCGCAGCGCCCGCCCGATCAGCCGTCTGCAGCAGGGCGGCACCCACCAACACAGGCAGGTGGGAGATCAGCGCCACCGCTTGGTCGTGCTCAGCGGCGCCGCAACAGAGCCAGTGGGCCCCCACAGCCTGGGCCAAGCCCTGAACCAACGCCAGCGCCTGCGGATCGGTGGCGGCAGAGGGGGTCGCCACCCAAGGGCGCCCGCGAAACAACCCCTGCTGCCCCGCCTCCACGCCCGCCTCAGCCGTACCAGCCATCGGATGACTGGCGACAAAACGGGGATGCAAGCCCTGCCAGAGCTGCAGCACCGGCGCCTTCACCGAACCCACATCGGTGATCACCGCCTGGGGTGGCAACGCCGCCAGCAACTCCGGCGGCGGCTCCAGCAGCCGGTCTAGGGGCAGGGCCAACACCACCAGGCTGCAGCCGGCCAGCACGGCAGGATTGGTATCCACCTCGGTGGCCAGGAGCCGCTGCCGGGCTCGCTCGGCGGTGGCCTCACGGTGCACTAAGGCACGCACCTCCACGCCTTGGTGCTGCAAATCCAGGCCCAGGGAGCCACCAATCAATCCCAAGCCCACGATCCCCACGGGCCCCTGCCGCCACGGATTGACGGTGCTGCGAGCACGAGCCTGGGGGCTGGGCAAGGAATCGGGAGTCATCGGGGGGCAGGAGCCATGCCGCCAGCTTCCTACGCTTTTGATCTGTTGGCTGGCTGGGAATGCTCGAAGCCCGCGCCCATCAGCAACTCAAAGCCCTGTTGCACCAGGAGGGCAGTGCTCCCTGGCCCCACCACCTCAGCCTCAGCCGCTTGGTGGCCCGCAGCCTGCGCCGCGGCGACCACACCCTGGTGCGAATAGCACCAGGCAGCGAGCCCAGCTGGTGGATCAGCCTGCTGGTACCCCTGGCCCTGAGCGAGTGCCCCCTGGCCATAGTGGTGGGCGAGGCCCAACGCCAACGGCTGCTGCAGGTGGAGCTGCCCAGGCTGGCAAAGGCCGAACCAAGCATGGCCCTGGCCTGCTTCGAGGGCGACCAAGCACCAGAAGCTGCCCGCGTCTGGCTGCTTAGCCATCAGCAGCTGGTGGCGGCCTGGCAACAGGGGTGGCTGGGGGAGCGCCAACTGGTGATCCCGGAGGCTGAACAGCTCGACGCCCTGCTGCGCCAAGCGTTGGAGGTGGTGGTCACACCCCAGCACTGGGACCAACTGCGGCGGGCCCAGCCCGCGGCCGAGTCCAGCCTGCTGAGCCTGCACCAACGGCTCAATCGCCGGGTGCTCAGCGCCCCCCGCCGTCCCAACCAGCTGGTGGCCTTGGCCCCAGACGACGAAGCTCCCCTGCGCCATCTACTGCAGCTGCTAAGCCCCCTACCCGCGCCATGGCCCGACTGGCTGGCCGCCAAGGGCGACGGCTGGACCAGCTGGGCCCAGCTGAATCCCCAACTGCTGCAATGGCAACTGCACCGCCACCCCCTCGAGCCCTTGGCGGTGCTGCGCGGTCTGCTGGAGGGGCGGGGTGCGGTGCTGCTGGGCCAACTTGCGCCGGGTAGTGAATTGGGGCTGCAGCCGGTTGTGGACCTAAATCTCGGCGATGCGCCCCTTGCCGACCCCCTGCCCCTATTTGCGCCGCTGCGCCAACCGCTGCCGAATAGCCCGAACTACGGACAGCACCTGCTCGAGCAAAGCCGGCGCCTGATCCTTGGCCAAGCAGGGCTAACAATCGTGCTGATCGATGACGACGCCCTGCGATTGGGACTTACCAGTGGGCTGGCAGCGGAATTCGGCAGTCGCGTAGGGCACGAGAGCACCGCGCCCGAGGCTAATGGGGTGATTTGTGGCCGCTGGTGCTGGTGGCTCCAGCAGCAGGCCCGGTTGCCGCTGCCAAGCCAGATCGTGATCGCCCTGCTGCCGATCGCCAGCCTCGAAGATCCACTCACCGCTGCGCGAGTAATGGCCCTGCGCCAGGAGGGCCGCGATTGGTTCCGAGAGGGCCTGCTGCCAGATGCCCTAACCCGTTTGCAGCTCGGTGTAGCGGGGCTTAGGCGCGAGGGCGCTGGCCGACTGGCCGTACTGGATGGGCGGCTGCGGGGGCGGAGCTGGGGCCGCCAGGTGCTCGCAGCCCTGGAACCCTGGATCAACCTCACCCGCCTACTGCCTCACTGACGTGGGATCCTGACTTCACCATTCAAGTAGCGGAGGCCATGGGGGAAGCCAAACGTCGCAGCATTCAGGGTCTGCCACCCAAGCTGGTTAAGCCGAAACGGCCCAAGGAAATTGACACCTCCCCCCGCATCGCAGCCTGGCTGCCTCTGACGCGCAACCAGGCTGATCGCTTCGTCACCCTCTCCACCAAAGGGGCCTGGATAGGCATCGGCGCCCTGGTGCTGTTCTGGCTGACGGTGCGTTTTGTCGGCCCCGCCGCCGGCTGGTGGAACCTGTCCGACGGCTAACCCGCCAAATCCTGAAGAAAAGATTAGAATCTTCTTGAATCCGCCGGGTCGTCGTGTTCCCACGCTTAGCCGAGCAGTACAGATCTGTGGTTCACGACCTGGTGATGAGTCTTCAGGCTCTCGCCAAAAGCCTTCAAGGCCGAGGCATTGCAGCCACTTGCTATGTGTGCGGTGATGGCCGGGATGGTCACGGGGCCTCTTTCGTCGCCAACCTCGACGCGAATCACATGGTTAGGTTTTTGGTTTCCGATTTCGGCATCAGCTGGGTGGAATCCCGCGATGGCCACGAACTGGTGAAACTGGAAGGAGCCGAAGCCATCCAGGAGCTGCAGCGAGTCGCTCAGGTGCTCCAAAGCCCCGTGGCAGCACAAGGATCGCGAACTCCATCTTCAGCCAACCTGCCTAACCCCAACCAGCTCAAGGGAGCATTCACTCTCCCTTGAGCTGGGGCCAGCCGCTCAGCTAGCCACCGACAACTCTTCGAGGCCATCGCCCGCTTCAGCGAGCCCTGATGCTGCAACAGCCGCCTTAGCAGCCGCGGCGAGGGGCTTCATGGAATTGGCGGTGACCTCTGAGCCCTCCTTCAGCTTTTGCCGAGTGAGCTGTTCAATCACCTCAGCCTGGGCTGGGTTTTGCTCCAGCCAGGTGATCGTGTTATCCCGACCCTGACCAATGTTGTCGCCCTCATAGCTGTACCAGGCACCTTTGCGGACCACCACACCGGTCTCCTCGGCCAGATCCAGCAAACAGCCCAGGGTGCTGATGCCACGGCCAAACAAGATGTCGAATTCAGCGATCCGGAAGGGCGGGGCGACTTTGTTTTTAGCCACCTTCACCTTGGCGCGGATGCCGTACTCCTCGGTGCCCCGCTTAAGGGTCTGAATCCGGCGAATATCTAAGCGCACCGATGCATAGAACTTGAGGGCATTACCACCAGTGGTGGTTTCCGGATTGCCATAGGTGACACCGATCTTCTGGCGCAGCTGGTTGAGGAATATCACGGTGCAGCCGGATTTACCGATGTTGCCGGTGATCTTGCGCATGGCCTGGCTCATCAGGCGAGCCTGGGCACCCACCGCCAGGTCCCCCATTTCGCCTTCAATTTCAGCGCGGGGGGTCAAGGCCGCCACCGAGTCGATCACCACGATGTCCACGGCGGCTGAACGCACCAGCTGGTCGACGATCTCCAAGGCCATCTCACCGGTATCCGGTTGGGAGACCAGCAGATTTTCAATGTCAACGCCAAGGGCCGCTGCATAGACGGGGTCGAGGGCATGCTCCGCATCCACAAAAGCAGCCACACCACCTCGCTTTTGCACCTCGGCAATGGCATGCAGCGTGAGGGTGGTCTTACCGGAACTCTCCGGCCCATAGACCTCCACTACGCGGCCCTTGGGATAGCCCCCACCCAGGGCCAGATCCAGGGTGAGGGCGCCGGTGCCTATGGTTTCCACCCGCATGCGGGACGCATCCCCCAGGCGCATGATCGAACCCTTGCCGAAATTGCGCTCGATCTGATTCAAGACAAGCCCCAAGGCCTTGTCGCGCTCGGCCGCTGCCCGACTATCGGCAGTGGAACTATTAGCTGAAGAGGCAGAAGCCAAAGAATTAGTAGCTGAAGAGGTGGTAGCAGCAGAAGTGGCAGAAGCCGAAGCAGAACTGGCTGAGGCGCGGGAAGCAGGGGGCACGGAAGAGCTGGAGGGGGAGTTAGGGGTAGCGGGCATAACAGCAATCAAATGCGAAGGAACAGGCCGCAAAGACGAAAAGCAGGGCGGGAGCGAGCCGTAAATCGGCATGACCCGCAGGTACGGCCTCCAGGCAAACCCGAAGACGGCCATCCTGCGACCTCTAAACAGCAAGTGCCCCCAAAGCGGGCCGGCGTATCAATTGCTTGTAGTACGAGCGTACTCTAGCTCACTGGGGCCATTGCGCCAGGGGGGCAGCAAATTGCTCCGGCGTCAGCCAGGCGATGTCAGCCGGCAAAGCCTCAGCGTCCTGGGGACCCAAATACCCCCAACTCACCAAAAAACAACGCACCGCTGCCAAGCGGGAATCAGCTCGCACCGTTGCCAGCGTGGGGCGTCGGTCTTCGACAAACCAGAGCGGTCGCCCCTGATCCAGCAGCTGGTGCAGCACCTCGGGCTTGCTGCCGTGCTCGTGGCCATAGAGGGCGCAAGGCTCTAGAGCCGCAGCCGCCAACAGCCTGGCCGCAAAAGCGGCGCCCTTGGTGGTGAGCACCACCCAGTCGGCCCCTTCCTGCCCCAAGCGCAGTAATCGCTCCTTCACCCCCGGGTAAAGCCTGTGGCGGGAAAGCCAGGCAGTAGGCGCTTCAGCGATGGCGGCATTGCGGACCTGCTCGAGCTGGCGCTGCAGCCGCTCCGGCTGCCACCCCCAACGGGCCAGAGCGGCAGGTAAGGCCCCGTCGTAATCGGCCAGCAACCCCTCCAGATTGAGCTCCGGGCGGCCCAGCTCCGCCGCCATCAGCACCATCTCCCAACCCTTGTGAATCAGGGGCCGCAAGCGGACGAAACCTGCCGGTGCCTGCTCGGGAAGCGCCAGCTCTGGAGCCAGCTGCAGGGCCGCCGCCCGGGCCGACCACCAGTATTCGGGCATGCCATCCATCAGCACCCCGTCGAAATCAAAGACGATCAGGGGGCCAGATCTAGCCCAAAAGCCAGTCGCAGCAGGAGGAGCGAAAGACATTGATCAAAACTGGGTCGCTAGGATTCGAACCTAGGAATGGCGGTACCAAAAACCGCTGCCTTACCGCTTGGCGACGACCCAATGGCGCTCTGGAAGAGCTTGAACCAAACCTAATGGATGGGCTCAACCGGAATTTCCGGTACCCAGATAGTTACCCATAGAGCCCGGTCCTTCGTCAACCGCAGCAGCCACCGGCTCCAAGCTCAAGCAGGAAATAGCCGCAGCCGCTGCTCCACACCGCGGCCAAATACGGCGGTACGTAGCCGATAGCGATCAGCTAATTCCGCCTGCATCAGCCGCACCCTCTCGCTGCGGGGCAGCAGCTCTACGGGCTGGCCGTGGGGCAACACCACCTGTTCAACCGCCAGCCGGCATTCCTCCAGCCCGGCGAGCGCGTCATCGGCCTGGGCGCTGCAGGCAGCCACTGCGACTGGATCCTTTTGCGCCTGGCCCTCACGATGACGCTGGAGCAGCCGCTCTAGGGCGCGCTGCAGCTGGGGCGGGGCCGCCGACTTCAGGACCAAAATCGGCAGGCCCAGTTCCTGAGCCAGACGGCGCACCTGGGGATCACGGCCGAGATGTTGGCGCAGGCTGAGTACCGCGTCAGCCAGCTCGACACTGCCCACCAGCTCCACGGGCAACTGACGGGCCCGCACCACCTGCTCCAGCGGCCCCAGGCTGAGGCCCGCTCCGTACACCCGCAACATCGCTGCAGCGGCTTCAACCGCTGGGCGCTCTGACGCCCCGTCAGCATCCTCCAACTCGGGCAGGGGTGCGGCCGCCAGCCGTGGTCGCCCATGGGGCCGCGGCGCCACCGCCTCCCTGGTGGCTGGGGCAGGCGCTGACTCCTGTTGCCGCTGCAGCTGCCCATCAGCGCCGAGCTCCCGAATCTCGGGGCGCCCCCCCTGGCCCCGCAACAGCATGTCCACCGTGCGGGCCACATCCCTGTGCACGTGCCAACGATGGCGGCTGTGCATCTCCACCGCCATGGCGAAAGTGGGCTCGGCAGCCCTCTCCAACACAGTTTTCTGCGTGCGGCGGCGGCGGGCCTCCTCATCGCCGAGCGTCACCGCCTGAATACCACCCACCAGATCGGAGAGGGTGGGGTTTTTGATCAAGTTTTCAATGGCATTGCCATGGGCCGTGGCCACGAGCATTACGCCACGCTCGGCAATGGTGCGAGCCGCCTGGGCCTCCAGCTCGGTGCCGATCTCGTCAATAACGATTACCTCGGGCATGTGGTTTTCCACGGCCTCGATCATCACCTGGTGCTGAAGCTCCGGCCTGGCTACCTGCATGCGCCGGGCCCCGCCGATGGCGGGATGGGGAATGTCGCCATCCCCGGCGATTTCATTGCTGGTGTCAATCACCACCACCCGCTTGCCCAGGTCGTCGGCCAGCACCCGGGCGATCTCTCGCAGGGCCGTGGTCTTGCCCACACCAGGGCGCCCCATCAACAGCAGCGACTCGCCGGCGTCGAGCAGATCGCGCACCATGGCCACCGTGCCAAACACTGCCCTGCCCACCCGGCAGGTGAGTCCCACGACCGTGCCACTGCGATTGCGGATCGCACTGATGCGATGCAGGGTGCGCTCAATGCCGGCACGGTTGTCGCCGCCGAAGCTGCCGAGTCGCTCCACCACTGCAGCCAGGTCGGCGCGCTCCAGGGGCTGATTGCCCAGGGCGCTTACCTGGCCCGGGTAACGGGCCTCAGGCACCCGGCCCAGGTCCAGCACAACCTCAAGCAACTGCTCACGCGACTCGGCGGTCGCCAGGGCCGCCTGCACCAGCTCAGGCAGTAGGGCCAGCAGGCGATCGAGGTCGTCGGTGACGCGCTGGGTGGCGATCAAAGCAGGGCTGGACACCGAATCGCATGGCACTACGTACGTTCTAGCCAGGGATTAACAAGCTCCCGAGCCAGCCCCAGGGCCAGGGGGAAAAGCTCGGCATCGGCCAGCAAAGAGCGTCCCCGCCCCTGGGCCTCAAGTAGCAGGGGCTGCAACAGCCGGCGAGCCACGCCACCAAAGGCGACGCCAGCGATTCGATGCTGCAAGGGATAGCTCCTCAACTGCGGCAGCGTGTGGCCGTTGGTGCCCCCAGCGAGCTGCACCGGGCCGGGGGGAGCCTGGGGGAGCAAGGCCGCAACCAACTTGACGGCGGCACGGGCCGTACCCGCCCCCAGATCACCACTCATCGGCCGGCCATCGAGCTGCCAGAGGGGACGAAAGCCGGCGCCGCGCAGCAGGATGAAGCGCTGCCATAGCTCCGCCACCAGCGCAGGGGGCGACTGGGCTGTGCCCTCAAGACCCGCACTCACCGCCAGCCGCCGCAGCTGCACGCCACTGGCCCGCAGCTGGCCAACCCGCTCCGCAAAGGCCACGCCGCGACCGGGGTGGGTGTGCAGTTCCACCGCATCAGGGCGCAACTGGGCAAGCAGGGGAGGCACATCAGCCCCTGCCAGCACCTGACTCCGCTCCTCAATTAGGCCGTGGGGGCAGGCCGGCAGGCAGCGGCCACAGCCGTAGCAGCGCTCCGCCAAGACTCCTGGAGCGCCAGTAGCGGCCAAGCCAATGGCCAAGGCCGGACAAACCCGCTCACAGGGGCGGGGGCAGGCCGGCGGGCAGCAAGCGGGGTCGAACCAAGCCTTGCGGAAATGGGGATCGTCGCCATCGCTGAGGCTCAACATCAGCCAGGGGCGGCTGGCTCCACGGGCTTCGGCCCAATCAATCCCGCGGCGGATCGCGGCCACCACAGCCGCATCTACCGCGCCATCTATACAGTGCACCCCGGCAAGAGAAAAGATGCCGCAGAGGTCTTCGATCGCAGCCAGATCCTGGTTGCTAGCCCCGCAGATCAACTTGACCCAGCGCCCCGAGGCGAGAGCCTCCTCAGGCGTCAAGCAGCTGCTCAAGGGGCTGCCAGCGCAGTTCCCGGGAACCGCCCATCTCCACCACAAGCTTGAGCCGGGGCTCACGCTGGCAGAGGGCAATCAGGGAGCCCAATTCAGCTTGAGATAGGACCTGCCCCTCCAACAACCAAAGCAGGATCGGCTGCGTGCCCTCGAGCAAAGCCCCCAATTGGGGCATCACCCGCTGCACCTCGCCCACGGCTGCACCCCTGCCCACGCTCTGGTGACCCAGGTGGGGCGGACGTACACCGTGCAACTGCAAAAGAAAGGCCTCAGGATCACCAAGCCCCCGCGCCGAGGTGAGCTGGGCGCGATAACCAACGGCCCGCATCCGTCGCATCAAGCGAGTCTCTGCGCCGCCCTCAAGGGGTGCAAATAGGGCCAGAGCACCAGCGCGCTCAAGGTCCTGGCGGAAACCGCGACCGGAGAGCAGCAGGGGCATTACGGGTAATTGCTAGCTAGACACCACTTTGACAGCCCAGGACCGGTTAGGTGGTGGGGTATGTTCATCAACTGTGCCATTGATATGTGCCCGACCGCTAGCCGGGCCTCCAGATCACGGCACACGATCACCAGTGGTGGTGATCGTCCTCGGCCAACACGGTTCCAGCAGCTTTAAAAGGTTGCAGGTGCCGTCGGGAAACTGCCAGAACGCACTGCTCTCACATCTGTTGAGTCCAGTCCGGTTCCGATAAGTCCCAGCCGCGCTGATCCGAATCAGATCAGCCTCGCTAGCCCTTGGAAATCGCAATCCGTTGCTGGAAGCCCATGCTTCCGCGGCGAAGAGCGGCCCCTCGGCCGAGCCAGGCAACATCCTGACCGCTTCAGCTTCACCGTCCTGCATGAGCTCCCTGCTCATTGCGCTCGGTGGTCCAGCTGGCGTTGTTTCCCCTCCTATGTCTATCGGCATTCTTGGGAAGAAATTGGGCATGTCCCAGTTCTTCAACGACGAGGGCAAGTCCATCCCGGTCACCTTGATCGAGGCGGGTCCTTGCCGCATCACCCAACTCAAAAGCACCAGCACCGACGGCTACAACGCCGTTCAGCTTGGTTTTGGCGACATTCGCGAAAAACTCGTGAACAAGCCAGCCAAGGGGCACCTAGCCAAATCTGGTGATGAGGTCCTGCGCCACCTGAAGGAATATCGGGTCGACAGCGTGGATGGCCTTGAGCTGGGTGGCTCCATCTCCGTGACGGCCTTTGAGCCTGGTCAAAAGGTTGATGTGAGCGGCGACACCATGGGCCGTGGCTTTTCCGGCCTCCAAAAGCGCCACGGCTTCAGCCGGGGCCCCATGACCCACGGTTCCAAGAACCACCGAGAGCCTGGCTCGATCGGCGCCGGCACCACGCCGGGCCGCGTCTACCCCGGCAAGCGCATGGCGGGCCGCTACGGCGGCAAACAAATCACCACCCGCGGCCTCGTCATCCTCAAAGTGGATGTAGAGCGCAACTTGCTGGTAGTGAAGGGTTCGGTGCCCGGCAAGCCTGGCGCCCTGCTCAACATCCGCCCGGCGAACCGGGTGGGCGCCAAAGCCGGGAACTGAGGAGAAAACCAATGGCTAATTGTGTAATTCGCGACTGGCAAGGCAAGGAGGCCGGCAAGGCTGCCCTTGAGCTCAAAGTCGCTAAGGAATCGTCTGCCACAGACTTGGTGCATCGCGCCGTGGTGCGTCAGTTGGCCAATGCCCGTCAGGGCACAGCCAGCACGCTTACCCGCGCTGAAGTAGCCGGTGGCGGCCGCAAGCCCTACAAGCAAAAGGGCACAGGTCGGGCTCGCCAAGGCTCGATTCGAACCCCGCTCCGCCCCGGCGGTGGTGTGGTGTTTGGTCCCAAGCCCCGCAGCTACACCGTGGCGATGAACCGCAAGGAGCGTCGCCTGGCCCTGCGCACCGCCCTGATGAGTCGCATCGACGACATCACCGTGGTCAAGGGCTTTGGCGTTGGGCTCGATACCCCCAAAACCAAGGAAATCACCGCCGGCCTGGGCCGGCTTGGTATCGAAGCCGGCACCAAGGTGCTGGTGGTGCTCGACGGAGCCTCCGAGGCCGTGCGCCGCTCGGTGCGCAACCTCGAGAAGGTCAAGCTGATCGCTGCGGATCAGCTCAACGTGTTTGATTTGCTCCACGCCAACAAGTTGGTGGTGAGCGAGGAAGCACTCGCGAAGATTCAGGAGGTCTACGGCGATGGCTGAACGTTTTTCGAGCCGGCTTGCGGATGTGATCCGTCGGCCGCTGATCACCGAGAAGGCCACCCGGGCCCTCGAGCAGAACCAGTACACCTTTGAGGTGGACCCTCGGGCTGCAAAACCCGACATCAAGGCTGCCGTTGAACAGCTGTTCGACGTCAAAGTCATCGGCATCAGCACCATGAATCCCCCTCGCCGCTCCAGGCGGGTGGGCCGCTTCGCCGGCAAACGTGCCCAAGTGAAGAAAGCAGTGGTGCGCCTCGCCGAAGGCAATGCCATCCAGCTGTTCCCTGAGTCCTGAGGGGTCTGAAAAGTAATGGCTATCCGTAAATACCGACCCATCACCCCCGGCACCCGTACTCGTGTCGCCAGTGACTTCTCCGAAGTAACTGGCCGCGAACGGGAGCGAGGCTTGGTGGTCGCCAAACACCGCCGCAAAGGCCGCAACAACCGTGGCGTGATCACCTGCCGCCACCGCGGCGGTGGTCACAAGCGCCTCTACCGCATCGTCGACTTCCGCCGCGACAAGCTCGGAGTCGTCGCCAAAGTGGCGGCCATTCACTACGACCCGCACCGCAACGCCCGCCTGGCTCTGCTCTTCTACGTCGATGGCGAGAAGCGCTACATCCTGGCTCCGGCTGGCATTGAGATCGGCCAACAGGTGATCTCCGGACCCGAGTCGCCGATTGAGACGGGCAATGCCCTGCCTCTATCTGCCATTCCCCTCGGCTCCAGCGTCCACAACGTTGAGCTCTATGCCGGGCGGGGCGGCCAGATGGTCCGCACCGCTGGTGCCAGTGCCCAGGTGGTTGCAAAAGAGGGCGACTACGTAGCCCTCAAGCTGCCTTCCACCGAGGTGCGCCTGGTGCGCCGCGAGTGCTACGCCACCCTTGGTGAAGTTGGCAACTCCGAAGTGCGCAACACCAGCTTGGGCAAGGCTGGTCGCAAGCGCTGGCTTGGTCGCCGGCCTGAAGTACGCGGCTCGGTGATGAACCCCTGCGACCACCCTCACGGTGGTGGTGAGGGCCGCGCCCCGATCGGCCGCGCCGGTCCGGTCACCCCCTGGGGCAAGCCAGCCCTTGGCTACAAAACCCGTAAGCGGAACAAACCCAGCAATCGGTTTGTGCTCCGGAAACGTCGCCGTACCTCCAAACGGAGCCGTGGCGGACGCGATTCCTGATGATCAACACCGCTTTGCTGTTCGCTTAATCAACCATGGGACGTTCGCTCAAAAAAGGACCGTTTGTTGCCGACAGCCTGCTTCGCAAGGTTGAAAAGCAAAACGGCGCAGATGACAAGTCCGTGATCAAAACCTGGTCACGCGCTTCCACCATCCTGCCGATGATGATCGGCCACACCATTGCTGTTCACAACGGCAAATCCCATGTTCCCGTCTACGTGACGGAACAGATGGTGGGCCACAAACTCGGGGAATTTGCCCCCACCCGCACCTTCCGGGGCCACATCAAGGATAAGAAAGGAGGCCGCTGACGCTATGGCAAACACACCTTCCAACCAGGCTCTCGCCCACGGCCGCTTCATCCGCGGTTCCGTATCCAAGGTGCGAAGAGTTCTCGACCAGATCCGTGGCCGCAGCTATCGCGAGGCCCTGATCATGCTCGAGTTCATGCCTTACCGCTCCACCGGCCCCATCACCAAGGTGTTGCGCTCGGCTGTTGCTAACGCCGAGAACAATCTCGGCCTGGACCCCTCGACCTTGGTGATCGCTTCAGCGATCGCCGACATGGGTCCCTGCCTGAAGCGCTTCCGCCCCCGCGCCCAGGGTCGTGCCTTCGCGATCAAAAAGCAAACCTGCCACATCAGCATTGCTGTGGCTCCTTCCACCTAACCCCCGAGGACACCGAAAGATGGGACACAAGATCCATCCAACCGGCCTGCGCCTGGGGATTACCCAGGAACACCGCTCGCGTTGGTACGCCCCCAGTAAGACCTATCCAATCCTGCTTCAGGAAGACGACCGCATTCGCAAGTTCATCCACAAGAAGTACGGCGCCGCAGGCATCAGCGATGTGCTGATTGCCCGCAAGGCCGATCAACTGGAAGTTGAACTCAAGACCGCTCGTCCCGGCGTGCTTGTTGGCCGTCAGGGCAGCGGCATTGAAGAGCTGCGCACCGGTATTCAGAAAACCCTCGGCGATGCCAACCGTCAGGTGCGCATCAACGTGGTGGAGGTCGAGCGGGTCGATGCCGACTCGTTCCTGCTGGCCGAGTACATCGCTCAGCAACTGGAGAAGCGCGTTGCCTTCCGCCGCGTCATCCGCATGGCCGTGCAACGGGCCCAGCGGGCTGGAGTGCTCGGCCTGAAAATCATGGTGGCCGGCCGCCTCAACGGCGCCGAGATCGCCCGGACCGAATGGACCCGGGAAGGTCGAGTGCCCCTACACACCCTGCGTGCCGACATCGACTACGCAACCAAGCTGGCCAGCACCACCTACGGAGTGCTGGGAATCAAGGTGTGGATTTTCAAAGGCGAGGTGCTACCTGGCCAGAAAGAGCAGCTGCCCGTGGGTGCTGCGCCCCGCCGCCGGACCAGCCGGCAGCCGCAACAGTTTGAAGACCGCTCTAACAAAGAGTGATCCGGAGCCCTGAACCATGCTGAGTCCAAGACGCGTCAAATTCCGCAAACAACAGCGAGGCCGCATGCGCGGTGTCGCTACCCGGGGCAACACGATTGCCTTCGGGGAGTTTGCACTGCAGGCCCAGGAATGTGGCTGGATCACCTCCCGCCAGATTGAAGCCAGCCGCCGAGCCATGACCCGCCACGTCAAACGCGGCGGCAAGATCTGGATCCGGATCTTCCCTGACAAACCAGTCACCATGCGCGCCGCCGAAACCCGTATGGGTTCCGGTAAGGGCAACCCGGAATTCTGGGTGGCCGTTATCAAACCGGGGCGCATTCTGTTTGAGATGGGTGGTGCTGAAATCACCCCCGAGATCGCCAAGGAAGCCATGCGCCTGGCGCAGTTCAAGCTTCCTCTCAAGACCAAATTCCTGAGCCTGGCGGATCAGGAAACTGCAGCCCCAGTGGAGGCCTGACCGATGGCAAAACCAAACATCGCCGATGCGCGCAAGCTCACCGGTGAACAGATCAACGAACAGGTCAACGCCACCCGGCGTGAACTGTTTGAGTTGCGCTTCCAGCAAGCCACCCGCCGGCTGGAAAATACTCACCGCTTCAAGGAGGCTCGCATCAAGCTGGCCCACCTGATGACGGTGCAGCAGGAGCAGCAACGCTCCGCCGCCACGGCTGCTTCAGCCTCCTGATACCCCCTCGATCCCCATGGCACTCAAGGAAAGGGTCGGCACCGTCGTCAGCGACAAGATGGACAAAACGGTGGTGGTGGCGGTGGAAAACCGCTTCCCCCATCCCATCTATCAAAAGACGGTCAGCCGCACCACCCGATACAAAGCCCACGATGAAGCGAACAGCTGCAAAGTGGGTGACCGGGTTCGCATCACCGAGACCCGCCCGCTCAGTCGCACCAAGCGCTGGACCGTGGCCGAAGTTCTCACCAACAGCACCGCCGGTTGAGGAGAACTCCTAAATGATCCAACAAGAAACCTATTTAAACGTCGCTGATAACAGCGGCGCCAAGCGCATCCAATGCATCCGGGTGCTCGGCACCAACCGTCGCTACGCCCACGTGGGCGACGTGATCGTGGCAGCCGTCAAGGATGCCATGCCCAACATGGGTGTCAAAAAATCGGATGTGGTCAAGGCCGTAGTGGTGCGCACCAAAGCCACCCTGCGCCGTGACACCGGCAATTCAATCCGGTTTGACGACAACGCAGCCGTGATCTTGGGTAACGACAACAACCCCAAGGGAACCCGAGTCTTCGGCCCGGTTGCCCGTGAACTGCGCGAGCGCAACTTCACCAAGATCGTTTCCCTCGCTCCGGAGGTCATCTGAAATGGCGACCGCAACTCCCAAGGCAAAACCCGCTGAGCGCATCAAGATGCGCCTCAAAAAGGGTGACACCGTCCAGCTGATCTCCGGCAAGGACAAGGGCAAAACCGGAGAGGTGCTACGCACCCTTCCCTATGAAAATCGTGTCGTAGTGCAGGGAATCAACCTGCGCACCCGCCACGTCAAGCCCACCCAGGAAGGCGAGAGTGGCCGCATCGTCACCGAGGAAGCCTCTGTGCATGCCTCGAATGTGATGCTCTACTCCAGCTCAAAACAGGTGGCAAGCCGCGTCGAAATCGTGGTGGAGAAAGACGGCACTAAAAAGCGTCGCCTCAAGAAGACAGGAGAAATCCTCGATTGAGCTCCAGAAGCGTGCCTCGCGATCACTCGCCCAGGCCCCGCCAACTTCAACTCCAGTCCCTGTCAGCCTTCTGACCCAGACCAGAAGCGCACCCTCCTCTCCCCGTCATGTCACTGAAAAAGCGCTACCGGGAGTCGATTCAGCCCAAACTCCTCAAGGACCTGAATCTCTCCAATATTCACGAAGTTCCCAAGGTGGTGAAAGTCACCATCAACAGGGGCCTCGGTGAAGCCGCCCAGAATGCCAAAGCCCTCGAGGCCTCAATCACCGAACTGGCCACAATCACTGGCCAAAAAGTGGTGGTGACTCGAGCCAAAAAGGCAATCGCCGGCTTCAAAATTCGCCAGGGGATGCCAATCGGTGTCGCCGTCACCCTGCGTGGTGAGCGGATGTATGCCTTCCTGGAGCGCCTGATCAATCTTGCTCTGCCCCGCATCCGCGACTTCCGCGGTGTGAGCCCCAAGAGCTTTGACGGCCGGGGGAATTACACCCTGGGGATCCGCGAACAAATCATTTTCCCTGAGATCTCCTTCGACAAAATCGATGCGATCCGGGGGATGGACGTCACGATTGTGACCAACGCCCGTAACGACGAAGAGGGCAGGGCCCTCCTCCGCGAGATGGGAATGCCGTTCCGCAGCAACTGAGCCCTCTTCGGACCCGACCATGGCCAATCACGACCCAATTTCAGACATGCTCACCCGCATTCGCAATGCGAGTGAGAAGCGCCACGAGACCACCAAGATTCCTGCATCCCGACTGGTGCGTAACGTCGCCAATGTGCTGCAGCAGGAAGGCTTCATTGCCGCAATCACCGAAGAAGGTGAAGGCGTCATGAAGCACTTGGTGCTTGAGCTCAAGTACAGCGGCAAGCATCGCCAGCCCACGATTCGCTCTGTCCAGCGAGTCAGCAAGCCAGGCCTGCGCATTTACAAGAACAACCGCCAGCTGCCCAAAGTTTTGGGCGGCCTGGGAGTTGCCATCATCTCTACGTCGAAAGGGGTGATGAGCGACCGCGATGCCCGTAAGCAGGGCGTCGGTGGCGAAGTGCTTTGCTACGTCTACTGAATCTGGGAGATTGATCCATGTCTCGTATTGGTAAAGCGCCGATTCCCCTCCCCGACAAGGTGAGTGTCAGCCTTAATGGCTTGGCGGTCACCGTGAAGGGTCCTAAAGGCGAACTCAGCCGCACCCTGCCCGAAGGGGTGCAGATCTCCCAGGACGGCAACACCCTGGTGGTGAGCCCCAGCAGCGAAAACCGTCGCTCCCGCGAGCGCCACGGTCTCTGCCGCACGCTTGTCGCCAACATGGTGGAAGGCGTCAGCCAGGGATACACCCGCAAGCTGGAAATCATTGGCGTGGGCTACCGCGCCGCCGTCCAAGGCACAAAGCTTGTGGTCTCAGCTGGCTACAGCCACCAAGTGGAGATGGTGCCCCCCGAGGGCGTCACCTTCGCCGTAGAGGGAAACACCACCGTGTTTGTCTCCGGTGCCAACAAGGAATTGGTGGGCAACGAAGCTGCCAAGGTGCGTGCCATTCGTCCGCCTGAGCCTTACAAGGGCAAGGGCATCAAGTACGAGGGTGAGCGCATCCTGCGCAAGGCCGGTAAGACCGGTAAGAAATGAGGTCTGCCTGAGCGTCGTTACCCTGTATCGCAATGTCATCCATCTCCCGCAAACAGCAGACCCAGAAGCGTCACCGCCGCCTGCGTCGTCAGCTCACTGGCACGTCCTCCCGTCCCCGGTTGGCCGTGTTCCGCTCCAACAACCACATCTACGCCCAAGTCATCGACGACGACGCCCAGAACACCCTCTGTGCGGCTTCGACCCTCGACAAGGACCTGCGCACCAACCTCGACGCCAGCTCTACCTGTGATGCCTCCGTGGCGGTAGGCGAGCTGGTAGCCAAACGGGCACTCGCCCAGGGCATCCAGCAGGTGGTCTTCGATCGAGGCGGCAACCTGTACCACGGCCGGGTCAAGGCCCTGGCTGACGCCGCCCGGGAAGCGGGCCTTCAGTTCTGATCCCTGCTCTCACCATGACCGAAACCAACGATCAAGTTCAGTCCAACGACATCCCGGCCGCGTCGGATGTACCTGCTGCTGCCGAAGGCCAGCAGGATCGCCGCGCTGGTCGGGCTGAAGGCCGAGGCGGCGATAGCCGTCGCGGTGGCGGCCGCGGGCGCGACAACCGTCGCGGCCAGGAGCGCGACTCCGAATGGCAGGAGCGGGTGGTGCAAATCCGCCGCGTCTCCAAGACCGTTAAAGGCGGCAAGAAGATGAGCTTCCGGGCCATCGTTGTCGTTGGCAACGAGAAGGGCCAAGTAGGTGTGGGCGTCGGCAAGGCCGGCGACGTGATCGGCGCAGTCCGCAAGGGCGTAGCCGATGGCAAGAAGCACCTGGTCAAGGTGCCCCTGACCCGTCACAGCTCCATCCCTACCCTCAGCAACGGCCGCGACGGTGCCGCCAGCGTGCTGATCCGCCCGGCAGCGCCCGGAACCGGGGTGATTGCGGGCGGCTCGATCCGCACGGTGCTCGAACTGGCCGGCATCAAAAATGTGCTGGCCAAGCGCCTCGGATCCAAGACCCCCCTCAACAACGCCCGCGCTGCGATGGAGGCTTTGGCCGGCCTTCGCACCCACAAGGAGACCGCCAAGGAGCGGGGCATCTCCCTAGAGCAGATCTACTCCTAAGGCCTCGCCATGACGTTCAATCTCCAGTCCCTCAAACCCAACCCTGGCGCCCGGCGCCGCAAGCTCCGCAAGGGTCGCGGCATTGCTGCAGGCCAGGGAGCCAGCTGCGGTTTCGGCATGCGCGGCCAGAAGTCCCGCTCGGGTCGCCCGACCCGTCCTGGCTTCGAGGGTGGCCAAATGCCTCTCTACCGCCGCATCCCCAAGCTCAAGCACTTTGAGCTGGTCAACCAGAAGGAGTTCACGATCATCAACGTGGCCAAGCTCGCCGACTGCAAAGCCGGCAGCACTATCAGCCTCGATTCCCTGGTGAAGGAAGGTCTCGTGACCAGCCCCAAGCATCCCCTCAAGGTGCTTGGCAACGGTGAACTCTCCGTCAAGCTGACCGTGCAGGCCGCCGCATTTACTGCCAGCGCTCGCACCAAGATCGAAGCTGCCGGTGGCAGCTGCGAAGTCATCTGATCGCCTTGCGGGCCTCCGCCCTAAGGTCTGAGCCGTCCAGTCGAGCCCCGGGCACGCCGCGGGTCTTGATGGGCGGTTTTTTCATGTCCATCACACGCCGCCATGCTTGTTAGCCGGGGTCGCAACCCAAGTGCCGGGGAAATCCTCAGCCAACTGATCCAGTCGAAGGGGCTGCGCGACCGGGTGCTAACCACCCTCGGCCTGCTGCTGCTGGTCCGGCTGGGCATCTACATCCCGATGCCAGGCATCGACCGGGTGGCCTTTCAGCAGTTCCTCTCCCAGGGCGGTCAGCTGATCGGGTTCCTTGACATCTTCACCGGGGGCGGCCTATCCACCCTCGGCGTTTTTGCTCTGGGCATCCTGCCGTTTATCAACGCCTCGATCATCATTCAGCTGCTAACCGCAGCCCTGCCCCAACTGGAGGACCTCCAGAAGAATGAGGGCGAGGCAGGCCGGCGCAAGATCGCCCAGATCACCCGCTACGTGGCTCTGGGCTGGGGCATCCTGCAGAGCCTGGTCTTTGCCCTGATCCTGCGGCAATACGCCACAGAGGGCCTTTCGGAGCCCGTGTTTGTAATCCAGACGGCCCTCGCCCTGGTGACCGGCTCCATGGTGGTGATGTGGATCAGCGAGGTGATCACCGAGCGGGGCATCGGTCAAGGCGCGTCCCTGGTGATCTTCGTCAACATCGTGGCCACCCTGCCCAAGGCCCTGGGATCAACGATCGAGCTGGCCCAGAGCGGGGACCGCAGCACAGTTGGCGGCATCGTCGTGCTGGTGCTGGTTTTCCTGCTGACGATCGTGGGGATCATCTTTGTGCAGGAGGGCAACCGCCGCATCCCAATTGTGAGCGCCAAGCGCCAAGTGGGAGGCGCTGGGGTGCTTGCGGCACGGCAGAGCTACCTGCCGCTGAAGCTCAACGCCGGCGGCGTGATGCCAATCATTTTTGCCTCGGCCGTGGTGTTTCTGCCGCTCACCATTGCCAACCTCACCCGCAACCCTTGGCTGATCAAGTTGGCGGGATACCTCAACCCCAACAGCAGCACTCCCTGGCTGTATGCGTTGGTGTTCTTCGGCCTGATCTGCGGCTTCGGCTTCTTCTACGCCTCACTCACCGTGAATCCGGTGGACATCGCCACCAATCTCAAGCGCAGCGGCGTGGCCATCCCCGGCGTGCGCCCCGGCTCAGCCACTGCCAACTACCTCAGCGGCGTGCAAAACCGGCTCACCCTGCTGGGTGGTGTGTTCCTCGGCGCCGTGGCGATCATTCCCTCGGCCGTGGAAGGCGCCACCCAGGTGCGCACCTTCCAGGGGCTGGGGGCCACCTCCCTGCTGATTCTGGTGGGCGTTGCGATCGACACAGCCAAACAGGTGCAGACCTACGTGATCTCCCAGCGCTACGAGGGCATGGTGCGCCAGTGACCACCTGCCCCTTGCTGCGGCCCTCGCAGCAACCCCTTCCTCCAACTCGCAAGTTCAGCGATGAAGCAACGTCTCCTCTTCCTTGGCCCCCCAGGAGCTGGTAAGGGCACCCAAGCCCAGCAACTGGCCGCCGATCGCCAGCTGCTGCACCTCTCTACGGGAGACCTACTGAGGGCGGAGGTTGCTGCTGGCAGCGATCTCGGCAAGGAAGCCGAGGCCGTGATGGCCCGTGGTGAGCTGGTGAGCGATGCGCTGGTGTTGGCGATCGTGAGGGGCCGGCTGGAAGCACTGGCCGCCAGCGGCGGCGGCGGCTGGTTACTGGACGGCTTCCCCCGCAACCTCGTTCAAGCCGAGGCTCTGGGGCTGCTGCTCGATGAGCTGCAGCAACCGATCGAGCTGGTGGTGCTGATGGAGCTCGACGACGCCGTCTTGATCCAAAGGCTCCTAAGCCGGGGGCGCTCTGACGACAACGAAAGCGTGATTCGCCACCGGCTGGAGGTCTACCGGGAACAGACCGCACCGCTGATTCACCATTATCAGCAGCTTGGCTTGCTGCAGGCCATTGAGGCCAATGGCAGCGTCGAGGCGATCGCCGAACGGATCGACGCCCTGCTCGGTTGAATCACCAGAGGGTGTTGACCCGTGTGGTAGCTTGTCGGTTTGCAAATTAGGAGAGCACAACTCCCATGAAGGTGCGTGCCTCGGTCAAGAGAATGTGCGACAAATGCCGGGTGATTCGTCGCCACGGCCGGGTGATGGTGATCTGCACCAACCCCAAGCACAAACAGCGCCAAGGCTGACCAGCCTTAGCCAGCCCCCCTGGGGGCCAGCTGTGCATCATTTCCCCGCTCCGCTCAGGCGGAGCCCCTTGCCCCCTCATCGAATTCCTACGTGGCTCGGATTGCCGGCGTTGATATCCCACGCGAAAAGCGCGTCGAGATTGCCCTCACCTACGTGTATGGCATCGGTCTTACCCGTGCCCAGAAGATTCTGGCCAAATCCGGTGTCAGCCCAGACATCCGGGTAAAAGACCTCAGCGACGCCGACGTCCAGAAGTTGCGCGGTGCGGCCGAAACCTTCACCCTCGAAGGCGACCTGCGCCGTCAAGAGGGCATGGCCCTCAAGCGCCTCCAAGACATCGGCTGCGTTCGCGGTCGCCGCCATCGCATGGGTCTGCCCGTGCGTGGCCAGCGCACACGCACCAATGCGCGCACCCGTCGTGGTGCACGCAAAACCGTGGCCGGCAAGAAGAAGTAAGGCCCCGCCTTCCTTCACCTGCTCCCACCCTGCCGCCAACTGCGCAAGCGACCGGCGTCACCAGGGTGCCCCCCGACGTTCCCCTGATCACCTCCTGCACCAGCAGGCCTTTCCGCCATGGCAAAGCCAGCCAAAAAATCCGGCGCCAAGAAAACGAAGCGCAACGTCCCCAACGGCGTTGCCCACATTCAGAGCACCTTCAACAACACGATCGTGTCAATCACTGACACGGCCGGAGAGGTGATCTCCTGGAGTTCGGCCGGCGCCAGCGGCTTCAAAGGAGCCCGTAAAGGCACACCCTTTGCCGCCCAAACCGCAGCTGAAGCAGCCGCCCGACGCGCCCTCGAGCAGGGCATGCGCCAGATCGAAGTCCTGGTACGGGGTCCTGGTTCAGGCCGCGAAACCGCAATCCGAGCCCTGCAGGTGGCCGGCCTTGAAATCACCCTGATCCGCGACGTGACTCCCCTGCCCCACAACGGTTGCCGTCGCTCCAAGCGCCGTCGCGTCTGAGTCGTCGTTTCGTTCCTGCCCCCTGGGCTTTCTCCAACCTTTCGACCCTTCAGAACGTGTTGCATTACCAAATCGATCGCATTGAGCATCAGGTCGCCGAAGACCGATCCCAGACCGGCACCTTCCTGATCGGCCCGCTCGATCGCGGCCAGGCCACCACGCTTGGCAATGCCCTGCGACGCGTCCTGATCGGCAGCCTCGAAGGCAGTGCCATTACCGCAGTTCGCATCTCCGGGGTCAACCACGAGTACGCCACCGTGCCCGGGGTTCGTGAAGATGTGCTCGACATACTGCTCAACTGCAAGCAGATCTCCGTTAGCAGCCGCAACCGCGAGCTGGAGATCGGCCGCCTAGTGGTGAACGGTCCCGCGACGGTTACCGCCGCCGATCTGCAGTTCTCCTCCCAGGTGCAGGTAATCGATTCAGATCGCCTGATCGCGACCGTGGCTGAAGGCCACAGCCTCGAAATGGAGGTACACGTTGAGCGTGGTGTCGGCTACCGGCCCGTCAATCGCCATAGCGAAGACACCAGCGCCATCGACCTGCTGCAGATCGATGCCGTGTTCAAGCCCGTGCGCCGGGTCAACTACACGGTGGATGAAACCGCCGTTGGCGAAGGTGGCTCCGCTCGCGAAAGACTGCGCCTAGAGATCGAAACCAATGGCAGCGTCACACCAGACGACGCCATGGCCCAATCAGCCAACCAGCTGATCGGTCTGTTCCAGCCCCTGGCCAGCTTGACCATGGTGGAAGAGCCCGGCCTTGAGCCCGAGCCCTCCGCCGAGGCTCAAATTCCCCTCGAAGAACTCAACCTCTCCGTGCGGGCCTACAACTGCCTGAAGCGCGCCCAGGTCAACTCCGTGTCCGACCTGATGGGCTTCAGCTACGAAGATCTGCTAGAGATCAAAAACTTCGGCTCCAAATCTGCCGACGAGGTGATCGAAGCGCTGGAGCGCATCGGCATCACCCTGCCCCAGAGCCGCACTAGCGCCTGATCGGCGGCCCCTTTTACCGACAGCCTTCTCACCTGAGTCAGCCCAATGAGACACCAGTGCCGAGTCCCCATGTTGGGACGCCCCGCCGACCAACGCAAAGCCATGCTGCGGGGTCTCACCACCCAGCTGATCCGCGAGGGTCGGGTTACCACGACTAAAGCCCGTGCCAAAGCTTTGCGCGATGAAGCTGAGCGCATGATCAGCCTGGCCAAGGACGGCAGCCTGTCTGCCCGTCGCCGCGCCATCGGCTACATCTATGACAAGCAGTTGGTTCATGCCCTGTTTGACAAAGCCCAAGACCGCTACGGCGAGCGCCAAGGTGGCTACACCCGCATCATCCGCACCGTTCCCCGCCGCGGCGATAACGCCGAGATGGCCATCATCGAACTGGTCTAAACCTCTCCCCGTCTGGCGAGATCCCAAACTGCCGCGGTGGCGTAAGCCCACCGCGGTTTTTTAATGGCTGCATGGTGCCCTTGCTGACTCCCGCCCCCGCCGCCCTGCGCCGCATCGCTCTTTGCCTGCAATACGACGGCTCCGCCTACTGCGGCTGGCAGCGGCAACGCAATGCCCACAGCGTGCAGCAGACCCTGGAGCAAGCGATAGCTGGGCTTGACCCCCAGGGACCCAACCGCACCATGGCTGCTGGCCGCACCGATACGGGCGTGCATGCTGCTGCCCAGGTGGCACACTTCGAAGCGGCTGGACCAATTCCACCGGAGCGCTGGGCCAAGGCCCTCAATGGTCGGCTACCAGCCACGATCCGCATCCGGGCGGCTGTTGAGGTCGACCCCAGCTGGCACGCCCGCTTCAGCGCTAGCTACCGGCGGTACCGCTACACGATCTACAACGCCCGCACCCCCAACCTGTTCCTGGCCCCCTGGAGCTGGCACCGCTATCAGCGCCGGCTCGATGAACAAGCCATGGGCCAGGCCCTGGAGGCCATGCTGGGCGAACACGACTTTTCTGCCTTTCAACGAGCCGGCAGCCGCCGCGCCCACGGCCGCACCACCCTTCAGGAGGTGCGTTTGGAGCGCCAAGGTGACCTGATCAGCGTCGAGTTGCAAGCCAGCGGTTTTCTGTACGGCATGGTGCGTCTGGTGCTGAGCCAACTCGTGGCGGTTGGCGAGGGGCGGCTCAGCGGCGCCGACTTCGAGCGCCGCTGGCGCGAGTGCCAGCGCCTGGAAGTGAAAGAGGCAGCACCACCTCAGGGCCTCTGCCTGCTGCGGGTGGGCTACCCCAAGCCGGTATTCCCCCGAGCCGCCTGGTATGATTGCCAACCGCGGTTTCAGCTCGAGATTTCCGATTCTCCGGATCTCCAGCCTGGTTCAGCCCAGCCTTTCGTCAGTTCAGCGCAGCTACCTCCTGGGGGCGCGCCGACCAGGCGGTAAGGTCACTGAACCCGGTCGTTGGGTTTCCAACGACCAGCTGTCCTGCCCCACTTCCGGCCTGCCGGTGCCTGATCAGGCGAAATGAACAAGACCCCCCTGCCCTCCATTGATTCCCTCGACCGCCAGTGGTATCTGGTGGACGCAGAGAATCAGACCCTCGGTCGCCTAGCGAGCGAAGTGGCCCAAGTGCTGCGTGGCAAGAACAAGCCCTGCTACACCCCCCACCTCGACACAGGCGATTTCGTCATCGTCATCAACGCCGACAAGGTGAAGGTGAGCGGTAACAAGTCGACCCAGAAGATTTACCGCCGCCACTCCGGCCGGCCCGGTGGCATGAAGACCGAGACCTTCGCCCACCTGCAAGCCCGGATCCCTGAGCGGATCGTGGAGAAAGCCATCAAAGGCATGCTTCCCCACAACGCCCTGGGCCGTCAGCTGTTCCGCAAGCTGAAGGTTTACAAGGGTACTGAGCATCCCCACGCTGCCCAACAACCCCAAGCCCTAGCCCTCGATCCCGCCACTGCCTCCCGATGAGCACTAACAAAGTCGTCTATTGGGGTACGGGTCGTCGTAAGACGGCAGTTGCCCGAGTGCGTGTGGTTCCCGGGACCGGCACCGTAACCATCAACGGTCGCCCTGGCGACAACTACCTCAACTACAACCCCGTTTATCTCGCAGCGGTCAAAGCTCCTCTGCAGACTCTCGGCTTGGCAACCGACTATGACCTGCTTGTGAATGTGCGTGGTGGTGGTCTTACCGGCCAGGCCGACGCCATCAAGCAGGGTGCAGCTCGTGCCCTGTGTGAATTGTCCCCGGACAACCGCAAGCCCCTTAAAACCGAAGGCCACCTCAGCCGCGACCCTCGCGCCAAGGAGCGTCGCAAGTACGGCCTGAAGAAAGCCCGTAAGGCACCTCAGTTCTCCAAGCGCTGATTTCTTCTCCCCGCCATCAGCCCCTTTCCCGTCATGCCCAAGGCCGAAATTCATCCCACCTGGTATCCCGATGCCAAGGTGATTTGCAACGGAGAGGTGGTTATGACCACCGGTTCCACCTCCCCCGAACTCCACGTCGATGTGTGGAGTGGCAACCACCCCTTCTATACCGGCACCCAAAAGATCCTCGACACCGAGGGCCGTGTAGACCGCTTTATGCGCAAGTACGGCATGGGTGGAGCCGATTCCCTCTCCAACGCCGCTGCCAAGCAGGAGCCCCAGGTTGAGGCCTCGGCTGAAGCTGCAAGCCAAGTTGAGACCGAGGCCCCCGCTGTGGCCGAAGCCTGATCTCTGCAGGCCTGATTGAACCCCCCAGCCGGGTGCTTACGGGCACCCGGCTTTGTGTTGTCTGGTGCCCATGCGGGCTCCTCCTACCTCGCTGATGGATCCTTCCCTACTGCATGAGCGCCTGGAGACGGCCCGCCGCACTTTCGAGACCCTGGAACGCCAGCTGGCAGATCCAGCCGTGGCGGCTAATCCCAGCCAGATGCAGGCCATCGCCCGCGAGAGAGCTCGCCTCGAGCCCCTGGTGCAAGACCACCTGAGCCTGCAGAAACTGCAGCAGGAAGAACGCGAAGCTCGCGCCCTGCTGAAAGAACATCGGGGCGACCTCGCCATGGAGGAGCTGGTAACCGAGGAGCTGGCAACCCTGGCGGAAGCCACGGCCAGCCTGCTCGACAAGCTCACGGTGGCCCTGCTGCCCCGAGACCCCCGCGATGAGCGCAGCGTGATGCTGGAGATCCGCGCCGGCGCCGGTGGCGATGAAGCGGCGATCTGGGCCGGCGATCTAGCCCGCATGTATGAGCGCTACGCCCAAGGGGTGGGCTGGCGGGTGGAACCTGTCAGCGCCTCCGAAGCCGAGCTGGGGGGCTACAAAGAACTAATCCTCGCCATCAAGGGTGATGGGGTTTTCAGCCAGCTGAAGTTCGAGGCCGGCGTGCATCGGGTGCAACGGGTGCCGGCCACCGAGTCCCAGGGCCGGGTGCACACCTCAACCGCCACGGTCGCCGTGATGCCGGAGGCCGATCCCGTGGAGGTTCAGATCGAACCCGGCGATATCGAAATCAGTACCGCCCGCTCCGGTGGCGCCGGCGGCCAAAACGTCAACAAAGTGGAAACGGCCGTAGACCTGCTGCACAAGCCCACCGGCATTCGGGTGTTCTGCACCCAGCAGCGCTCCCAGCTGCAGAACCGCGAGCGCGCCATGGAAATCCTGCGGGCCAAGCTCTATGAGCGCCAGCTGGCAGAAGCCAACGCCCAGGAGCGTTCCACCAGGCTGGCCCAGGTAGGCAGCGGCGACCGCAGCGAGAAAATCCGGACCTACAACTTCAAAGACAACCGCACCACCGACCACCGCCTCGGCCGCAACTTCGCGCTTGAGCCGGTGCTCAACGGCCAGCTCCACGACCTGATCAGTGCCTCAATAGCCGCCGATCAGAGCCGCCAGCTCGAAGAGCTGGCCCAGCAGGTAGCCAGCTGAGGGTTCTCAGGACCCAATCACATATTTGGCCCACTCACCATGCTGACCAGCGGAGATCTGGCGACTGGCTTCAAAGCTGAAGCTGCCCAGGGGCCGATGGGGTGGCCGCAGCAGGGGCATGGCCGCCTCCCGCGGCGTGCGGTTGCCCTTGCGGACATTGCAGGGCAGACAGGCTGTGGTGACGTTTTCCCAGGTATCGAGGCCACCGCGGCTGCGGGGCACCACATGGTCGACAGAGAGCTGCTCAGCGCTGGCACCGCAGTACTGGCAGCGATGGCCATCGCGGTGAAACAGGTTGCGGCGGGTCAGGGGCAACGGCTTATAGGGCACCCGCACGAAATGACGCAGGCGGATCACTGTGGGTAGCAGGGTGTCCTCGCGAATTCTGCGGTCCGGGTCATGCTCAAGCCCCTCCGCCTTCCCCTTCAGCACCATCACCACCGCACGACGCCAGGTGGTGATGTTGAGGGGCTCGTAGGACGCGTTTAGAACGAGAACGTGGCCCATGCCAGCACCCGTGATCGGCGGCATGCTAGTGGCAATCTTCGCTGTAATCCGTGACCCAAGCGACCGAGACCAGCTGGAGTGCCCCGGCCCATGAGGCCAGCCTGGCTCGGCAACGGGCCTGGGTAGAGGTGAATACCGGTGCCATAAGTGCCAACGCCCGCAGCCTGAAACGCTGCATAGGCAATGGCACCGAGCTGATGGCTGTGGTCAAGGCCGACGGCTATGGCCATGGATCGATCCCCGTGGCCCGGGCCGCCCTCGCTGGTGGAGCCAGTCAGTGCGGTGTCGCCACCCTGAGCGAAGGCATCGAGCTGCGCAGGGCCGGCATCGAAGCGCCAATCCTGGTACTCGGCAACCTCACCCAGGTAGAGGAGCTGCGCAGCTGTCTGCACTGGCAGCTCATGCCAACCATCAGCGGCATGCGCGAAGCCCTGCTCTGCCAAAACCTCGCCAGCGGCCAAGGCCGCCCGATGGCTCTGCAGCTCAAACTCGACACTGGCATGGCTCGGCTCGGGGCCGATTGGCAGGAGGGGCCCAGACTCGTGGCCGCGATCACGGAACTGGAAGCCGTGCAGTTGGCCGGTCTCTATTCCCATCTCGCTAGTGCCGATGCATCAGCGGACGCCGATGACGGGCTCACCGATCAACAGCAGCGACTGTTCGAGACGGTGCTTCAGGCCCTAGAGCAGCAGCGCCTGCAGGCTGGCATCAGCCACCTGGCCAACTCGGCCGGCACCCTGCGCAGCCCAGGGTTGCACTACGACCTAGTGCGAGTCGGCCTGGCGCTTTACGGCCACAGCCCGGCAGCCCACCTGGCGTCTGTCACACCCCTGCAGGGAGCGATGACCCTGCACGCCCGCGTCAGCCTGATTCGCGAGGTGGGCAGCGGGGTGGGGGTGAGCTACGGCCATCGCTTCCGCACCAGCCGCCCCAGCCGTCTGGCCGTTGTTGGCATTGGCTACGCCGATGGAGTGCCCCGCCAGCTCTCCAACCAGCTGGAAGTGCTGTTTGCAGGCCAACGTCTGGCCCAAGTGGGAGCCATCACCATGGACCAACTGGTGCTCGATGCCACCGACTGCCCGGAACTGGAGGTGGGGTCGGTGGTGACCCTGCTAGGCCAGGAGGGAAGCGAACAAATCACCCCCACCGACTGGAGCGATCGCTGCCAGACCATCCCCTGGGAAATCCTCTGCGGCTTTAAGCACCGCCTGCCGCGACTCACCGCCGCCCAGGCCGCCTGGGAGGCCCCAGGCGATAGGGCTCACTGATAAAGTCAGCAAGCCCCTGGAGAGGTGGCTGAGTGGTTGAAAGCGGCTCCCTGCTAAGGAGTTACAGGAGGCAACTCTTGTCGAGGGTTCGAATCCCTCCCTCTCCGTTGATAAGTCCGGATGCTTAGTTACGGCTGGCTGCAGCCAGCCGGCTAGCTATCTCGGCTAGGAGCTTGGGATCTTGGGCGCAGGCTTGGCCCTCGGAAAAAATCACCAGCAGGAAGGGTGCCGCTTTTGGCATTGAGCCCTCAGCTGGCAGCTCCACGTAGGCAGCATCGTGCCGGGCCTGGCTCATCCAGCCCGCCTTGCTCCAGAGGCGAGAGCCCAGAGGCAAACCCTCACCAATGAAGCCATCCACCTGGTTTTCTGGATCCGCAAGCCTCAGGGCCGGATCCAGGCTGCGCGCCAGCAGAGCTGTCATCCGGGCACAAGCCGGTGGCGAGACCAGGGCCGCCGCCAGCACGGCCTGCAACAGACGGGCTACCGCATCGGTACTGAGGCGATTGCGGTTTTCAAGCTCACTGCCGTAGAAGTCCCGCTCCCGCCCGTAGGGACCATCTCCCCAGGTTTTCTGGCAAGCGTTACAGCCATGCAGCTCCGGCCAGCCAAGCTCGCTCAGCCAACGATTCACAAGCTGACGCTGCTCCAGCCAGTGGGCCATGCGCTCGGGGGGCAGAGCAGGGCCGCTGGTGGTGCCACTCAACAAATCCACCACCAGGGAGGTGGCGTCGTTGCTGGAGTCGCGGATCATGTCTGAAAGGGCCCGCCGCAGCTCGGGCGTATCCGCAAGCAAATCAGCCTGGCGCCAGGCCTCGGCCGCCACCAGGTACACCAGCTTCACCACGCTGGCTGGGTAGCGGGGCCGATCCCCAGCCCAGCTCGCCCCCTGCACCGGCTGGGCCCAGAACTGAGCGGGATCGAGATCGGCAGCTCGGCCAAGCAAGGGCTGGTCGTAGCGGAGCCAGGTAATGGAGATGTGCTGGGCCAAACCAGGCCGCCCCTCCAGCTCTAAAGCCCGCACCAGATCGGCCAGGATCTGAGCCATGGCTGGATCGGGGCTGTAAAAAGCCATCACCGCCGGCCAACGTATTGGCGAGATTAGCTGTGCTGACAGTGGACACCATCAACCCTGCCCAGCTGGCTGCCGGCACCCCAGCCGCGCCGGAATGGCTCCTCGCCGGCACAAACTGGCAGCTCACTGGCAGCGCCGACCTCTACAGCCAGGCCCGCGGTGAGGGGCTAGCCAG
The DNA here is from genome assembly GCF_963920485.1 of Cyanobium usitatum str. Tous. Classification (NCBI taxonomy): domain Bacteria; kingdom Bacillati; phylum Cyanobacteriota; class Cyanophyceae; order Synechococcales; family Prochlorococcaceae; genus Cyanobium; species Cyanobium usitatum. The sequence goes on from NZ_OY986431.1 coordinate 2,002,873, forward strand.
CCAGGCCTGGCCTGGCCGCCACCTGCAAATCCTGACAAGTCCTGCAGCTAAAGGGCCAGGAATGCGCCTGCGGGTACGACTGCTCGACGATGGCTACCCAGGCTGGCTTGAGCCCGATGCCCTGCTGGGGCGAGCAGTGGCCTGCTCCCCGCCCCAGCCCCAACTCCTGCAGCGCTGCAGCATTGCCCGCAGGCTTGAGCAGGTGCTGAGCTTCGCGCAGGCCGCCCAGCGCCTAGCCAACACCTACCTCTGGGGCGGCAGCCTGGGCCCCAACTACGACTGCTCCGGGCTAGTGCAGCGGGCCTATGCCAGCGCCGGCATCTGGATTCCGCGCGATGCCTACCTACAGGAGCGGTTCTGTCAGCCAGTGGCGGTGCGCCCTGGCCAGGTGCAGTTGCTGGAGCCTGGCGACCTGATCTTTTTTGGCACACCCCAGCGCTGCAGCCACGTGGGGCTGCACCTAGGTGGGGGCCACTATCTACATAGCTCCGGCGTCGCCCACGGCCGCAACGGCATCGGCCTCGACAACCTGGCGCCCCAAAATCCCGACCCGGTGGCGCGCCACTACCGACTGGAACTGCGGGGAGCGGGGCGGGTAATGCACAGCCATAACGGCAGTCCCCTACCCACCTAGGGTCGATGCCAAGGGCTGACAAAGACATGCAGCAAACGGGGGAAGGCCAAGCCGAGCTTTCCGTAGTGGTGCCCCTCTACAACGAGGAGGAGAGCCTGCCCCAGTTGGTGGAGCAGTTGCTGGCGGCACTGCGACCGCTGCAGCTGGGCTTTGAGTTGGTGCTTGTAGACGACGGATCTAAGGACGGCACAGCGAAGGTGCTCAGCCAGCTGGCCGCCACGGTTCCGGAGCTGGTGGCCGTGCTGCTGCGCCGCAACTACGGCCAGACGGCGGCCATGGCGGCCGGCTTTGACGCCAGCGGCGGGGCGGTGATCGTGACCCTCGATGGCGATCTGCAGAACGACCCAGCTGATATCCCCCTACTCCTGGCCGAGCTCGAGCAAGGCTTCGACCTGGTGAGCGGCTGGCGCCACCAGCGCCAGGATGCGGCCATACAACGGCTGCTGCCCAGCCGCATCGCCAACAGCCTGATTGCCCGGGTAACTGGGGTGCGCCTCCACGACTACGGCTGCTCCCTCAAGGCTTATCGGCGCGAGGTGGTGAGTGACCTCAACCTCTACGGCGAACTACACCGCTTCCTGCCTGCCCTGGCCTTCATCGAAGGTGCCCGGATCAGCGAGGTGAAAGTAAACCACCATCCCCGTCGTTATGGGGAGAGCAAATACGGACTCGACCGCACCTTCCGGGTGTTGATGGACCTGCTGACGGTCTGGTTCATGAAGCGCTTTCTAACCAGGCCGATGCACGTCTTCGGCTTCGGCGGCCTGGCCGCCATGGGCGCAGGCCTGCTGATCGGACTCTGGCTCGTAGGCGAAAAACTACTGCTTGGCGCCGACATCGGCGATCGCCCCCTGCTGCTGATGGCCCTACTGAGCTTCCTGACGGGGGTGCAGCTCTTCTGCTTTGGCCTGCTGGCCGAACTGCAGATGCGCACGTACCACGAAAGTCAGGGACGACCTATCTACCGGGTGCGGGGCATCGTGCGCGGATCCGGCGGCTGAGAGCCGGGGCAAGGGGATTGAATTTTTATGTCGCCCTAGCCGGCCCCGCAGGCTGCCTCGGGAGGCCTTCGTACAGTATTAACGGTTGCTATTGGCCCGCGCCATGACTGGAGAATTTGCTGCCGCTTGGTTGCCCTCGGTGTTAGTCCCACTTGTTGGAATCCTCGGCCCAGCCGTGGCCATGGCCCTGCTTTTCAACGTAATCGAAGCCCGCGACTGAGCCCGACCCAAGCCGTCGCTCAGCCTCACCGCCTACCCCCGCCACCATGACCGTGACCCCCGTGGCCGACCCCTGCGTCGGCAATCTGGCAACCCCCGTCAACAGCAGCTATTTCAGCCGGGCCTTCATAAACGCCCTGCCCGCCTACCGCCCCTCCCTATCTCCGAACCGTCGTGGTTTGGAAGTGGGCATGGCCCATGGCTTCTTTCTTTACGGACCCTTCGCCGTCTGTGGGCCCCTGCGGCTCACCGAGTACGCCAGCACCGCTGGTTTACTCGCCAGCATTGGACTGGTGTCGATCTTGACCGTATGTCTCTCGATCTACGGCACCGCTGGCAACGGACCCAACATCCAGCCGGCTGACGCCACCATCGACAACCCGCCCGCAGACCTGTTCACCAAGGCTGGCTGGGCAGAATTTGCCAGTGGTTTCTGGCTGGGTGGCTGCGGTGGCGCCGCCTTTGCCTGGTTCCTGGCCGGCACCGCGATCGTTGCCCCACTGGTCAACATCGCCGGCGGCGTCTGGAGCGTCAACTAAATCTCAAGCGGTTTTCCAAACCCCCTTCAAGCTCCGCCCAGGCGGGGCTTTTTTATTGGCTTGATATGCCCCAAAGGGCAGCTCAGATAGCCAATGCCTGCTGGGCCACGAGCCAAGCTCTCGGGAGCAGCGCTAATGCCCTAGGGGGAAAGAGCCGGTGCTGGGCAATGGTAGGCAGTGATGATGGGCAAGATAAACAACTACTAATGGGCAATAAAAAACCCCAGCTTGCGCCGGGGTTAATTCGTCCCTCGAGGGAACAAGTAGGCAGAGATTAGCCGAACTTGCCCGAGGTAGAAGCAATCAGGAAGGCTGCATACGTGAGTATGTAGCCAATCGTGAAGTGAGCAAGACCCACAACACGAGCCTGGACGATCGAAAGAGCGACAGGCTTATCGCGCCAGCCAACGAGGTTGGCGAGCGGGGTGCGCTGATGAGCCCAGACGATGGTCTCGATCAGTTCCTGCCAGTAGCCGCGCCAAGAGATCAGGAACATGAAACCGGTGGCCCAAACCAGGTGACCGAAGAGGAACATCCAAGACCAGACGGCCAGGTTGTTGCTGCCAAACGGGTTGTAACCGTTGATCAGCTGGGAGGAGTTAAGCCACAGGTAGTCGCGGAACCAACCCATTAGATAGGTGCTGGATTCGTTGAACTGAGCCACGTTGCCCTGCCAAATGGCGAGGTGCTTCCAGTGCCAGTAGAAGGTGACCCAACCGACGGTATTCAGGGCCCAGAAGACACTCAGATAGAAAGAGTCCCAGGCACTGATATCGCAGGTACCACCACGGCCGGGGCCGTCGCAGGGGAAGGAATAGCCGAAGTCCTTTTTGTCAGGCATCAGCTTGGAACCCCGGGCATCCAGGGCACCCTTCACCAGGATCAGAGTCGTGGTGTGCAGACCAAGCGCAATGGCGTGGTGAACAAGGAAGTCACCAGGACCGATCTGCAGGAAGAGGTCGTTGCCACCATTGATGGCGTCGATCCAACCGGGCAGATAAACCGCACTGGCGGTGCTAGCTGCGGATGCGGAATTTGATAGCAGCACATCCATGCCGTACATCGCCTTGCCGGAAGCGGCCTGGACGAATTGGGCAAAGACGGGCTCCACCAAGATCTGCTTCTCGGGAGTACCAAAGGCCACGACCACATCGTTGTGGACGTAGAGACCCAGGGTGTGGAAGCCAAGGAACAGGGAGACCCAGCTCAGGTGGCTGATTAGGGCTTCCTTGTGCTCGAGCATCCGGGCCAACACGTTGTCTTTGTTGGCTTCCGGGTCGTAGTCGCGGATGAAGAAGATCGCACCGTGGGCGAACGCACCGCACATCAGGAAGATGGCGATGTACTGGTGGTGGGTATAAAGCGCAGCCTGCGTTGTGTAGTCCTTAGCGATAAACGCGTAGGACGGCATCGCATACATGTGCTGGGCCACCAGGCTGGTGGCCACACCCAGAGCTGCCAAGGCCAGACCAAGCTGGAAGTGGAGCGAGTTGTTGATCGTGTCGTAGAGGCCCTTGTGGCCAGCGCCGAGGTCACCAGGGGTGCCCTTGGGCGGGTTGTGGGCTTCCAGAATCTCGCGAATCGAGTGGCCGATACCGAAGTTTGTCCGGTACATGTGGCCAGCGATCACAAAGATGCAACCGATCGCCAGGTGGTGGTGGGCAATATCCGTGAGCCAAAGAGCTTCCGTTTGGGGGTGGAAGCCACCCAGGAAGGTAAGGATTGCGGTGCCAGAACCTTCAGCAGTACCGAACTGTTGATAGACGGTGTCGGGGTTCTGGGCGTACACGCCCCAGTTGCCTGTGAAGAACGGAGCCAAACCAGCGGGGTGAGGCAGCACGGAGAGGAAGTTGTCCCACCCAACGTGCTGACCACGGGCCTCAGGGATAGCCACGTGAACCAGGTGACCGGTCCAAGCAATCGAGCTGAAACCAAACAGAACCGCCAGGTGGTGGTTTAGGCGGGATTCAGCATTCTTGAACCAGGCCAGGGAAGGCCGGAACTTGGGCTGAAGGTGGAGCCAGCCTGCGAACAGCGCCCAAGCAGACAGGATCATCATGAAGATGGAACCCTGATAAAGCTCAGCGTTGGTGGTCATCCCGATCGTGTACCACCAGTGGTACAGACCCGAATAAGCAATGTTCACAGGGGAGGTAGCACCAGCCTGGGTGAAGGCGGCGATAGCTCCCTGGCCAAAGTGGGGATCCCAGATCGCGTGAGCGATGGGACGTACATGCAGAGGATCGGCGACCCACTGCTCAAAGTTGCCCTGCCAGGCGATATGGAACAGGTTGCCCGAAACCCAGAGGCCAATGATGGCCAGGTGACCGAAATGGGTGGAGAACAGCTTTTGGTAAAGCCGCTCCTCGGTCATGCCGTCGTGGCTCTCGAAATCGTGAGCCGTGGCAATGCCGTACCAAATCCGGCGGGTTGTCGGGTCCTGTGCCAGACCCTGGCTGAACGAAGGAAATTTCGTTGCCATTGGGAGAGGTCAGAAAAGGTCAGCCGACCGCGACGATGCGGGCCAGGAAGAATGCCCAGGTTGTTGCAATACCGCCCAGCAAATAGTGAGCGACACCGACAGCACGGCCCTGGGTAATGGAAAGCGCCCGCGGTTGGATGGCGGGTGCAACCCTCAGCTTGTTGTGAGCCCAGACGATGGACTCGATCAGCTCTTGCCAGTAGCCGCGGCCACTGAACAGGAACATCAGGCTGAAGGCCCAGATGAAGTGGGCTCCAAGGAACATCAAGCCATAAGCACTGGAACTCGAGCCGTAGCTGTTGATCACCTGTGCGGCTTGGGCCCAGAGGAAGTCCCGCAGCCAACCATTAATGGTGATGGCGCTTTGGGCAAAGTTGCCGTTGGTGATGTGCTGGACGCTGCCATCAGCGTTGACGGTGCCCCACACGTCGCTCTGCATCTTCCAGGAGAAGTGGAAAATTACGATCGACAGGGAGTTGTACATCCAGAACAGGCCAAGGAACACGTGGTCCCAAGCCGACACCTGGCAGGTACCACCACGGCCAGGCCCGTCGCAGGGGAAGCGGAAGCCCAGATTCGCCTTGTCAGGAACGAGGCGGGAGCTACGCGCATACAACACACCCTTCAGCAGGATCAGCACGGTGACGTGGATCGTGAAGGCGTGGATGTGGTGGACCATGAAGTCGGCCGTTCCCAAAGGAATCGGACCGGCAGCCACCTTGCCGCCCACCGCTACAACGGTGCCGTTGAACACTTCGCTCACACCCGCGAGGGCGTTGGGCGCAGTGCTACCTGCAGCGGCAGCGTGCAGACCCTGAATCCACTGCGCGAAGACAGGCTTCAGGGCAATGGCGGAGTCGCTGAACATGTCTTGGGGACGCCCCAAGGCACGCATCGTGTCGTTGTGGATGTATAGGCCAAAGCTGTGGAAGCCAAGCCAGATGCACACCCAGTTGAGGTGGCTGATCAGGGCATCACGAGCTTTAAGTACCCGGTCCAGCACGTTATCGACGTGCTTGGCGGGGTCGTAATCGCGAATCATCGCGATAGCGGCGTGCGCACCAGCACCCACAACTAAGAAACCACCGATCCACATGTGGTGGGTGAAGATCGACAGCTGGGTGGGGTAATCAATCCCGATATAGGGATAGGGAGGCATCGCATACATGTGCTGGGCCACGATGATGCTCAGCGAGCCGAGCATCGCCAGGTTCACAGCCAGTTGGGCGTGCCAGCTGGTGGTCATGAACTCGAAGAGTCCGTCATGACCATTGGGAGCGGGGAACAGCAGGGGATCACCCTTCTGGCCCTGGAGAATCTCCTTGATGCTGTGACCAATGCCCCAGTTGGTGCGATACATGTGGCCAGCCACGATGAACAACACCGCGATAGCCAAGTGGTGATGGGCGATGTCGGTCATCCAGAGGCTGCCGGTCACAGGATTCAACCCACCTTTAAAGGTGAGGAAATCGCTGTAAGCGGCCCAGTTGCCCGTGAAGAAGGCTGAAACGCCAGCCCCGAAACCGGGGAATATCTGGGCGATCACGTCCTGGTTCAGGAACTCGTGGGGCAGAGGAATGTCGGCGTAAGTGGCGATGGTTTTGCCATTGAGCGCCAGCGGCTGGCCGGCGTCGATGGCCTCCATCAGCGCATTGGTGGGCAGGGACACATGAAGCAGGTGTCCTGTCCAGGAGAGAGATCCCAGACCGAGCAGGCCGGCCAGATGGTGGTTGAGCATCGACTCAACGTTCTGGAACCACTCGAGCTTGGGAGCCGCCTTGTGGTAGTGGAAGACGCCGGCATTGAGCATCAAGCCGGCCATCACCAACGCACCGATGGCAAGAGCCATCAGCTGGGTTTCATTGGTGATGCCCCAGGCCCTCCACACATGGAAGAGGCCGGAGGTGATCTGAATGCCGTGGAACCCGGCACCCATGTCTCCATTGAGAATTTCCTGGCCGAAAATGGGCCACACCACCTGCGCCGAAGGCTTGACGTGCAGGGGATCGGTCAACCAACCGGCGTAGTTGGAGAAGCGCGCTCCATGGAAGAAGGCGCCACTCAGCCAGATGAAGATGACGGCCAAATGGCCGAAGTGAGCTGAAAAGATCTTGCGAGAGACCTCTTCAAGGTCACTCGTGTGACTGTCGAAATCGTGAGCATTGGCGTGGAGGTTCCAAACCCAGGTGGTGGTTTTGGGACCTTTGGCAAGGCTGCGATCGAAATGGCCGGGCTTGCCGAACAGTTCGAAGGTGGCCGGAACTGGGTTCCGGTCGACCATGGCCTTCGCCTTTTCCCCACGCTCTGGTGGGCTGATGGTCATCGAGACGTTCCTCGAGGGACGGGATCGAGGTGGTGGGTCCACCCCTGCAGCAGGCCGGAGAGCCTGCCGTTGGGCCCCATGAACGACCGGCGGCCGAGACCTCCAAGCGTTCATGGGCACCAGCCGGGAAGGGGGGCCGCGAAAACGCGAAACCACTTGCCGCAACTGGGGCTTTGGGCCCCAATTAGGGGACCGCTCGCCGAAGTATAGGGGTCGTTTCCGAGAGGTTTTGGCTTGCAGTTACAAAGGTTCAATCCCGGCGCTTCCCAGGCCAGCACAGGGCTTTACAGAACAGAAAGAATCATCAACTTCAGCCATCTTGCAGGCGGTTTTTTATTACTTAGAGAGCATCAAAGCCAGCCGTCTGCCGCATCCGTTTACCCGGGGTGGCACCGGCCAGCAGAATGCATCCACTACAAGCTGAGCAACCCAGCGTGGGCGCAGGCAGCGCAACCCATCCGGCTCTTCCGTCTCGCCCCCTGCGATGGCGGCAGAGATTGCTAGCGGTCCTGCTAGTGGCAGCGTTGATGTTGTTGGCAGGCTGCAATCAAGTAGGCACCAGCCGCAGCAGCGGCCCAGCCCCAGCACCTCTTCCAGTCCAGGGGCCCAGTGGCCGCTTGCAGGAAGTTGCGCCACCTGCCGCCGTACAACAAATTCAAGCGGCCCTGGCCGAGCGCCAGCCCCAGGTATCGATCCAGATCCCGCGAGATGGCAGCGATCTGCCAGCCGGGCCGGTCAAGTTGCAAGTGCAGGTTCGTGATTGGCCCTTGGTTGATGCGGGAGTGCTCGGGCTGGGGCCTCACCTCGTGGTGCAGGTTGACGACCTAGCCCCCCAACGCCTCACCACCTCACGCTCTGGGCAATTCCCAACTCGTCTGGACGCCGAACTACCGCCCCTGGGCCCGGGCAGCCATCGCCTTACCGCCTATGCGGCCAAACCCTGGGGGGAAGTGGTGAAAAGTCCAGGAGCCTGGGACCAGGTGCGGGTAAACCGGGTGGCTGCCAATCCCCTGGCCACTCCCCAGCTGGGCACACCCCAGTTGATCGGCGTAGGCACAGCAGATCTGGCCGGTCGCGAACCGGTGCTGCTCGACTGGCTGTTAATAGACGCTCCCCTTCAGGGCCTGCGCGACAACGACGGCAGCTGGCGCCTGCGGGTGACGGTCAACGGGGACAGTTTTTTGGTGGATCAGAACTCGCCTCTATGGCTCAAGGGCTGGCACAGCGGCAGCAACAGCGTGCTGATGGAGCTGCTTGATGGCCGCGGCGCCCCCCTTAACCCCCCTTTCAACACCTTGGTGAGCGAGGTGACGATTAATAGTTCCTCGCCCACGCCCAGTTGGCAGCGGGGGCACCTGGATGCCAGCGAGTTAGCCCAGCTGCTGGGAGAGGAGCCTGCAACTCCGGCGGCTCCAGAACCAGAACCAGAACCTGAACCAGAAGCTGAACCAGTTCCAGAGGCACCAGTAGAAGCAATAGAAATCAATCCGACGCCGGCCAGCGAGCCCCAATCCCCACTTGAACCGGAATCTTCGCCGGAACCAGAATCGCCAGCCGAACCCGAGCCCCTACCTGACCCGGAACAACTGCCTGAGCTGGAGCCCGCTGTTGAAGCTGAGTTAGCCGAACCTGCGCAGCAAGATGCCCCACCAGCAGAGTCCGCCCCTACTACGGCTCCCACTGATCGGCTCAGCGCCTCCACCAGCCTGGAAGGATCGGCACGCAGCCAGCTGAATCCAGATGGTTCCCTGCTCAAGCCCAAGGCGCCGGGCCCCCTGGCCGGGCTGCGTCAGAAGCTAGGAACGTGACTTCACCAAACAACCGCCCCGAGCAGGACGCGCCGCGCGCCCGCCGCTGGGGACTGGGCTTCAGCCCTGCCAGCACCCCGGTGCTGAACCAGCTCCTTCAGTCCGGCCTGATCGACTCCCAGGCGGGGCCTGACGACCAGATCGCCGCAGGAGACTGCTTAGTTGAACAGTGGTCAACGGCCAGCGGCTTTGTAGTCGTTGGTGCCTGTGGCCTTGTGACCAGGCTGATTGCGCCGCTGCTCGTGAATAAAGAGCGCGATCCCGCCGTGGTGGTGGTGGATCCCCAGGGTCGGTTCGCCATTCCCCTGCTAGGCGGGCACGCGGCCGGGGCCGAGCGACTGAGCCACCAGATTGCCGCCTGCCTGGGCGGCCAGGCCGTGCTCACCGGGGCAACGGCTGCAGCAGGGTTACTAAGCCTCGACAGCTTCGGCAAAGACTGGGGTTGGCAGCGGGGAAAGGGCGATTGGAGCGCTCTGATGCGTAAGGCAACCCATGTGGATCAACCGCTGCGGCTGGAAGCTCACCACGGCAGCCGCCGCTGGCTGGAGCTCGAGGCCGCAACCTGCCTGCTAGAGCGCGCTGGTGGCTCTGGCGAGAACCCAGAGGCGGATCTGGTCGTAGATATCCACACCGGCGCTGGCTGCCGCTGGCATCCGCCGAGCCTTTGGCTTGGTATGGGCTGTGAACGCAACACCAGCCTGAGCCTGCTAGAGCGCTTGCTGGAACAGACCCTGGGCGACCAGCAATTGGCACCTGAATCCGTAGCTGGTTTGGCGAGCGTCGACCGCAAGGCCGATGAGCCGGCCCTGCTTGCTCTGGCAGCTAAAAGAGGCTGGCCAGTGCGCTGGTTTGGGGCCGATTCCCTAGCGGCAGTACCAGTACCCACCCCATCGGCGGCCGTGGCCCAGGAGATGGGCACCGCAAGCGTGGCCGAGGCCGCAGCCCTGCTGGCAGCTGGCCCCGCAGCCCAATTGCTGCAAACCAAGCGCATCGAGCATGCCAACCCAGGCGAGCTCGGGGCAGCTACCCTGGCGCTAGCGCTGGCCGAGAGTCAATGGGCTCCCGAGCGGGGCCAGCTGCACCTGGTGGGCAGTGGCCCAGGCAGCCTGGAGCTGCTTACTGCGGATGCCCGCCGCGCCCTATCGGAAGCCACGGTGTGGGTGGGGTACGGCCTCTACCTCGACCTGCTTGAACCGCTGCGGCGAACTGATCAGCTGCGCTGGAACGGCCAACTCACCGAGGAGCGGGCCCGCTGCGCCCTGGCCCTGGAGCTGGCGAGCCAGGGGCTGAATGTGGCCCTGGTCTCCTCTGGCGACAGCGGCATCTACGCCATGGCCGGCCTGGCCCTGGAGCTTTGGCTGGCCAGCCCAGCCGATGGCCGGCCCAGCTTCAGCGTGCATCCGGGCATCTCGGCCCTGCAACTCGCCGCTGCCAGGGCCGGAGCTCCCTTGATGCACGATTTCTGCACCATCAGCCTCAGCGACCGACTCACCCCTTGGGGAGTGATCGAAAAGCGGCTGCAAGCAGCGGCTGCGGGAGACTTTGTAGTAGCCCTCTACAACCCCCGCTCCCTGGGCCGCGACTGGCAACTGGCCCGAGCCAGGGAGCTGCTGCTGGAGGGCCGGCCGGCCTCAACACCGGTAGCCCTGGCCCGCCAACTGGGGCGAGCCGATGAGGCCGTCAGCCTGCACAGCCTGGGCGAATTACCGGTGGAGCAAGTGGACATGCTGACCCTGGTGCTGATTGGCAATAGCAGCAGCTACGCCAAAGACGGATGCATGGTGACTCCCAGGGGTTACCCGGGAGCCGAGCTCAGCTGAAAAAATCGGGATGACAGGATTCGAACCTGCGGCCCCTTCGTCCCGAACGAAGTGCGCTACCAAGCTGCGCCACATCCCGATGCGGCGAGTTTAGGGGATCAACTCGGCTGTAGGCCTTGGCCTGCCGCTGGCTTCCTAAAGTTGGACCTAGCCCTTCTTCTGGCCCCCCGGGGCCCTACTGGCGCCTTGCTCAAACCCGACTGGCTGCGCGTCAAGGCCCCCCAGCGGGAGCGGATCGGCGAAGTGGCAGACCTGCTGCAAGATCTCAAGCTCAACACCGTCTGCCAGGAAGCCAGCTGCCCCAACATCGGCGAGTGCTTTGCCGGCGGCACGGCCACCTTTTTGATCATGGGGCCCGGCTGCACCCGCGCCTGCCCCTACTGCGACATCGACTTCGACAAGAGCGTGCGGGAGCTCGACCCCAGCGAACCTGAACGGCTGGGGGAAGCGGTGGCGCGCCTGGGCCTGAGCCACGTGGTGATCACCTCGGTCAACCGCGACGACCTGGCCGATGGCGGCGCCAGACAGTTTGTGGCCTGCATTGAGCAGGTGCGCCAGCGCTCACCACTCACCACGATCGAGCTGCTGATCCCGGATTTCTGCGGCAACTGGGACGCCCTGGCCGCCGTTATGGAAGGCGCCCCTGAGGTGCTCAACCACAACATCGAGACCGTGCCCAGGCTCTACAAAAAAGCCAGGCCCCAGGGCATCTACGAACGCTCCCTGGAGCTGCTGCAGCGGGTGCGTAGCGGCTGGCCGCGCACCTACACCAAATCAGGCCTGATGACTGGACTGGGGGAGAGCGACGTTGAGGTGAAAGAGGTAATGGCCGATCTACGCAGCCACCAGGTGGACATCGTGACAATCGGCCAGTACCTCTCGCCAGGCCCCAAACACCTGCCGGTGGATCGCTTCGTGACCCCGGAGCAATTCCAGGCCTTCCGGGCCATGGGGGAGCAGGAGCTGGGCTTCCTGCAAGTGGTGAGCAGCCCGCTCACCCGCAGCAGTTACCACGCCGGCGAGGTGCAGCGGCTGATTCGGGAGTATCCGCGCTAAGCCGCCACGGCCTGCCGTTCCGCCAGACCCACGCTGGCCTTCTCGCTGGGGGGCACCAGCAGCTTGAAACGGCCCCTCCAGCCATCCCAATCGGCCAGGATTTCAGCCGCCTTGGCGCTGCCGGTGGCCTGGAGGTGCGCCTCCAGCAGCGGCTTGAGCAGGGCATCCTGCTCTGGGGTTGTGAGCTCGCAAATGGCCACAATTTCAGGGTTTACCCGCTCCGCCAAGCCGCCGCTCTCGTCAAGGATGAAGGCCACACCACCGGTCATGCCGGCGGCCACATTGCGACCGGTGCTGCCCAGCACCACTACCACCCCACCGGTCATGTATTCGCAGCAGTGATCGCCGGCGCCCTCCACCACGGTTTTGGCCCCGCTGTTGCGCACGCCAAAGCGCTCACCGGCGCGGCCTAGGGCAAACAGCTCTCCACCGGTGGCGCCATAAAGACAGGTGTTGCCCAGGATCACCTGGTTACCAGGGTCGTTGACGCCGGCAGGGGGCACCACGGTGAGGCGTCCGCCATTAAGGCCCTTGCCCACGTAGTCGTTGGCCTCACCCACCAGGCGCACGTTCATGCCCTGGAGCACGAAGGCCCCGAAGCTCTGGCCGGCGGCCCCTTCGTAGGTGAGGTCAAGCTGGCCACCGAAGCCGGTGTTGCCATGGCGGGCGGCGATCTCGCCGGAGAGGCGGGCGCCCACGCTGCGGTCGGTGTTCACGATCGCCAGGGTGCGGGCCACGCGGCCGTGGCCCTCAATCGCGGCCATCACCTCGGCATCGGCAAGCAGCTGGTCTTCCAGGATCGGGCCATTGCCATGGGCCTGGGCGTCGTGCTGCAGCCAGGCGCGATCGGAGGCGGCTGGGATTGGATCGATCAGACAGGAGAGATCGAGGGCCTGGGTTTTGGCCAGGGCCACGGCGCGGGGCTGCAGCAGCTCACTGCGACCGATCAGATCCTCGAGACGGGCAACACCGAGCACGCTCAGCAGCTGGCGCACCTCCTCGGCCACAAACAGGAAGAAGTTCACCACGTGCTCGGGCACGCCGGGGAAGCGCTTGCGCAGGTTCTCCTTCTGGGTAGCCACCCCCACCGGGCAGTTATTGGTGTGGCAAACGCGGGCCATGATGCAGCCCTCGGCGATCATCGCCACCGAGCCGAAGCCGTATTCCTCAGCGCCCAGCAGGGCGGCGATGATCACGTCCCAGCCGGTTTTGAGGCCGCCATCGGCCCGCAGCAGCACCCGATCGCGCAGGCCGTTCTCGAGCAGGGACCGGTGCACCTCAGTGAGGCCCAGCTCCCAGGGACTGCCGGCATGTTTGATCGAGCTGAGCGGTGAAGCGCCCGTGCCGCCGTCGTGGCCGGAGATCTGAATCACATCGGCGTTGGCCTTGGCCACACCGGCGGCGATGGTGCCGATGCCGATTTCCGCCACCAGCTTCACGCTCACCTTGGCGGCGGGGTGCACCTGGTGCAGGTCGTGGATCAGCTGGGCTAAATCCTCGATCGAATAGATGTCGTGGTGGGGAGGCGGCGAAATCAGCGCCACGCCGGCCTTGCTGTTGCGCAGCCAGGCGATGTAGGGGTCGACCTTCGGACCGGGCAGCTGGCCTCCCTCCCCCGGCTTAGCCCCCTGGGCCACCTTGATCTCCAGCTGGCGGCCACTGCGCAGATATTCGGGGGTCACACCGAAGCGCCCTGAGGCGATCTGCTTGATGGCGGAGCAGGCGGTATCACCGTTGCGCAGGCCATTGAGGCTGGGCAGGGTCGGCGAATGACCGTCGCCGTCCACATCGCTGAGCAGCCCGAAGCGGGCCGGATCTTCACCGCCCTCACCGCTATTGCTCTTGCCGCCGATGCGGTTCATGGCGATGGCTAACACCTCGTGGGCCTCGCGCGAAAGGGCACCGAGGCTCATGCCTCCGGTGCAAAAGCGGCTGCAGATGCTCTCCACGCTCTCCACCTGCTCGATCGGCAGTGGGGCGGGAGCGGGCTTGAGTTCCAGCAGGTCCCGCAGGGCCGTGACTGGCCGGTGCTCCAGCAGGGTTTTGTAGGTGGAGAAGTGGTCGTAGCCGGGGCCCGCCTTGACGGCGGCATGCAGGGCTTTAGCCATCTCCGGGCTATTGAGGTGATACTCGCCGCCAGTGCGGTATTGCACGAAGCCCATGAACTCGAGCTTGGTGCGGTTGAGCTCGGGGAAGGCCTTGGCATGGAAGCTGAGGGTTTCGCTGGCCAGCTCGCCCAAGCTCAGGCCAGCCACCCGGCTGGTGGTGCCACTGAAGGCAAGCTGGATCAGATCGGCGCCAAGGCCGATGGCTTCGAAGATCTGGGCGCCGTGATAGCTGGCCAGCAGGGAGATGCCTATCTTGGAGAGGATCTTGCGCAGGCCGTCTTCTAGGGCCTTGCGCACATTTGCCTGCACCTGATCGGGGCTGAGCGCCGGCAGCTTGCCGGTTTCGATCAGCTTCTGCACCCGGGGGTGGGCTAGCCAGTGGCGGCTGGTTTCCCAGGTGAGCCAGGGGCAAACGGCACTGGCGCCATAACCGATCAGGCAGGCCAGGTGGTGAGTGCTCCAGCACTGGGCCGTTTCCACCACCAGGGAAGCCTGCAGCCGCAAGCCCAGGTTGAGCAGGTGGTGATGCACCGCGCCGACGGCCAGCAGCGGTGGAATGGTGGCCGTGGTGGCATTGATCCCACCAGCCTCGCCGCCCCGATCGCTGAGCACCAGGATCTGGCTGCCGGCGCGCACGGCCGCCTCGGCAGCGCTGCGCAGGCGCTGCACCGCAACCTCGAGACCTCCGGGCCCGTCGGTGACGGCCATCAGCGTGGAAAGGGTGGTGGTGAGCAGGCCCTGCTGGCTCACCGCCGCCAGCTCCGCCTCATTGAGGATCGGGCTGGCCAGGTGCAGCACCGCCGCCGAGGCAGCTTCGGGGCGCAGCGGCGAGCCCCGCTTGCCCAGGTGCATCTCCAGGCTCATCACCAGCTTTTCCCGCAGCGGATCGATCGGCGGGTTGGTGACTTGGGCGAAGCGCTGCTTGAAGTAGTCGTAGAGGAGGTGGGGCTTGTCTGAGAGCACCGCCAGGGGGATGTCATCGCCCATGCAGTAGGTGGGCTCCTTGGCCGCGCCGGCCATGTCCTCGATCACCAGCTCGAAGTCTTCGGCGGTGAAGCCAAAGGCCGTTTGCTGTTGCAGCAGCTCCAGATCTCCCAGCTGACGCTCCTGGGTCCAGGGCTGGGGGACAAGGTTGCGGCGATGCTGCGCCAGCCAGTCACCGTAGGGATGGCGGGCGGCCACCTCGGCCTTCACCTCCCAATTGCGTAGCAGGCGGCCCTGCTCCAGATCCACTGCCAGCATCTGGCCAGGGCCGAGGCGACCCTTTTCGATGATGCGGCTCTCCTCAAGCTCGACCACACCGGTTTCTGAGCCCATCACCACGAAACCATCGCTGGTAATGCAGTAGCGGGCTGGGCGCAGGCCGTTGCGATCCAGGGTCGCTCCCACGCAGCGACCATCGGCGAACACCAGCAGGGCCGGACCATCCCAGGGCTCCTGGGTGCAGGCGGAATACTCGTAAAAAGACTGGATATCGGGCTTATCTGCCAGCTCGGGCTGGTCGCGGAAAGCTTCTGGCACCAGGGTGAGCAGGCTCTCGGTGATCGGCCTGCCGCTGCGCACCAGCAGTTCAAGGGTGGCGTCGAGGTTGGCGGAATCGCTGAAGGCGGGGTTCACCACTGGCTTCAGTTCTGCAGCCGCCTCCCCCCATACCGCATCGAGATTGGCTTCCGAAGCCCTTGCCCAGTTGAGGTTGCCCAACAAGGTGTTGATCTCGCCGTTGTGACCGAGCAGCCGCATGGGCTGGGCCAGGGGCCAGCGGGGCAGGGTGTTGGTACTGAAACGGCGGTGGTACACCGCAAAGCTCACGGCAAAGCGTGCATCGCGCAGGTCGCCATAGAAAGCAGACAGCACCGCTGAACGCACCATGCCCTTGTAGACAACAGTTCGGCTGCTCAGGGAGGCGAAATAGAGCTCACCTGGCCCTGGCCCCCAAACGGCGCGGGCCCGATCGCCGCAACGGCGGCGCAGCCGAAACAGCAGCGCTTCCAGGTCATCACCGGCTTGGTCAGCGGCAAGCAGCCACTGCTCAATGGCCGGAGCGGTCTGGCGGGCCAGGGGGCCGAGAACAGATGCATCCAGAGGGACTGCACGCCAACCCAGACTGACCAGCCCCAGCTTGGCGGCCTCATCATCACAAAAAAGTTTTGCCTGCTCGCGCTTTGCAGCATCGGCTGGCAGGAAAACCATGCCCAGCCCGCGAGCCGCTCCCTTGGCTGCCGCCGCCTCGGGCCATACCTCTTCTAGATAGCTCCAGGGGATGCCGCAGAGCACCCCGGCCCCATCGCCGGAATCACCATCGCCACCGCAACCACCGCGGTGTTCCATGCAGTCGAGGCCGCGCAGGGCCTGCTGCAGCACCCAGTGGCTGGCTTCGCCCTGAAGATTTGCCAGAAAGCCCACACCACAGGCGTCCTTTTCGCCAGCGACCGCGGCCGGAGCAGCGCTATCGCAATGGGGCCAAACAGGGCGAGAGAAGTGAGGCATAACCCGAGACGGTCCGGCAGGTGATCTGTCAGGGCAGCGCCGCTAACACCAATAGGTGCTGGCAACAGCAGAGCTGCTGATCCTAGGGATGCACATCCCCAAACCAGGGCGCCCCAACTCATAAAGAGGGCTAGCTTTCATGGCTGTCGGCCTGGCTGGCCCATGGCCTCTACTGCATTCCTGGCTGGCTGGCTCCTGGTTCTGTGCCTGCCAGGGGTCGGCCGGGCCATGCCGATTACGCCGCCGCCGCCACCGCCGCTGGTCCCAATCGGTGCGGCCGCCGCAACTGAGCGCCGGGGCAGCAGTATCCGCATCAACGGCCGGCTCCAGAGCGCCCGCTGGCTCTGGATTGGGGGCTTGGGCAACACGCCCCAACAACTGTGGATACCCCTAGAGGTGCTCGAGAACCAGCTCGGGGTCACCAGCCGCAGCCGCAGCGATGGCGCTCTGGAGCTGGAGTGGTTTGGCCAGGAACTCAAGGTTCCCGCCAGCGCCCAACGCAGCCTTGAAGACGAGGTAGCGGTAGAGGTGAGCAGCCTGTTCGGCCGCATCGGCGTGGGCCTACGCCGGGAGGGCAGCCTGCTCAGCCTGGAGCTGGCCAGGCCCCAGCTACTCCAGGTGCGCAGCTCAAACCCTGGCCCCGTCAAGCGAATCGTGCTCGATCTGGGCGGCCCGGCGACCATTGGTAGAGACGACGCCGGACTGGTGGTCGACCTGCTCAGCCGCAGCGACCAACAGACCCTGCTGGGGAGCCTGGGCCTCCAGGCCCAGCAGGGCAGCACCGGGCTAAGGCTCAAACCCTCCGCAGCCAAATTGACGCGGGTATTCAGCCTGGGCGAACCCAACCGGGTGGTGATCGAGTGGCCGGACCAGGGGGCCGCTAGCCGCCCCGACAGTCCAGCCCCGATCGATCCGCGCCTGCAGGCCCTGCTTGGCAAAGAACTTCACTGGGATCGCCTGGTGCGCCAGGGGGTGCGCATTAACGCGATCCGCATTGATCCACTTAACGCCTCATTGCAGCTGCGGCCCCTGGCTAGGCCTGGAGCCATGGAGGGCCTCAGCTCCCTGGTGCAGCTTGCCAACCAGCAGCAGGCCTGGGTAGCGATCAATGGGGGTTACTTCAACCGGGTAAAGCGCCTGCCCTTGGGGGCTCTAAAACAAGACGGCCGCTGGCTTTCCGGGCCAATTTTGAACCGGGGAGTCGCCGCCTGGGACGAGCGAACCATGCCCCGCTTTGGCCGGCTACAGCTTTCAGAATGGGTTGTGGGTCCAGGAGCTCTGCGTCTACCGGTCGCCGTTGTCAACAGTGGCTACGTGCAGCGAGGCATCAGCCGCTATACCGCCGATTGGGGGCCCAACTACCGAGCCCTCAGTGGCTCTGAGACTGGCTTATTAATCCAAGGAGGCCTGGTGCGGCAGCAGTTTGGCCCCTCCGAACTGGATGCGGGTGTGCCGCTACGGGGCGATGACCTGCTGCTGGTGGGAAGGGGCGGCAGTGAGCTGCCCTGGGGCTTAGGCGATCGGCTCCAGATCGAAAGCCGCCCCAGCAGCAACCTCGGCCTCGCAACACACGTGATCGGCGGGGGGCCATTGCTTTTGCAGGCTGGCCGCATCGTGCTCAATGGCGCCGCTGAAAACTTCAGTTCCGCCTTCCTCAACCAAGGAGCACCCCGCACCGTGCTGGCCAGAGACGACCGCCAGATTTGGCTGATCACCCTGGAAGGGATCCAGGACAGCGGCCCCTCCCTGGGGGAAACCGCCGCCCTGCTGCAACAGCTAGGCCTGCAAGACGCCCTGAATCTCGATGGCGGCAGCTCCACCGGCCTGGTGCTGGGGGGGTCCCTGCAGGTAAAAGGGCGAGGTGTGGCCGGATCGGTTCACAACGGTGTCGGCCTGGTGCCGTGAGCAGGCTGCCAAAGTGGGCTTAGATATGCAGCCCCCCCATCCTCATGGCCAAGGCGCACAGCCTGCGCGTGACCGCCGCCGCCGCCGCCGAGCTGGGCCGGCACGCAGCTGTGGCGGGCACCCCCGGGATGATGCATCTGGATCTAGTAGATGGGCGCTGTGAGCGCTGGGCGATTCGCTTGCGCCCCGGCCACCTGGCGGGCACGCCGATTGCCCGCGCCGATGGCATCACCCTTTATGCGCCAGCAGAGCAGCTGAACCTGCTGAGCGGCCTGAGCCTGGACTACCGGGGTGACATCAGCGGCGGCGGCTTTTTGGTACGTCCAGGCGAAGGCACGGTGACTTGCGCCTGCGGCACTGCCTTCAGTCGCTCAGGAGGAGGGCGACAGGCGACCCAGTAAGGTGACGGATTGTCGAAATCGGTCGGACGTCCGACCAATATTCTCCGACCAGACCCCGGTCCTCGATGCCCACCATTCAGCAGCTAATCCGTACTGAGCGCCAGAGTCTTTCCCGGAAGACCAAGTCGCCCGCCCTGCGCGCTTGCCCCGAGCGCCGCGGTGTGTGCACACGCGTGTACACCTCCACCCCCAAGAAGCCGAATTCGGCCCTGCGCAAGGTGGCTCGGGTGCGTCTCACCTCTGGCTTTGAGGTGACCGCCTACATCCCCGGCATTGGGCACAACCTTCAGGAGCACTCCGTGGTTCTGATCCGGGGTGGACGCGTCAAGGATCTGCCTGGCGTCCGCTACCACATCATCCGCGGCACCTTGGACACCGCGGGCGTTAAGGACCGTCGCCAGTCCCGCTCCAAGTACGGCGCCAAGACCCCAAAGAGCTGAAGCCGCCTAGATCAGCGTAACCAGCCGCTGACCAGCAACTTCAGCAAAGGGCGTCACCGATGCCCGCTCCTTTCCCATCCCCTAGTTCTCCCCGCTCCGGTCGACCATGTCTCGCCGCAATGCCGCCGAGAAGCGCCCAGTGCTTCCCGACCCCCAGTTCAACAGCCGCCTGGCCTCCATGATCGTGGCCCGGCTCATGAAGCACGGCAAAAAGTCGACAGCACAGCGCATCCTTTCGGATGCCTTCTCCTTGATCAACGACCGCACCGGTACTGATCCCCTGGAGCTGTTTGAAACAGCTGTACGCAATGCCACTCCGTTGGTTGAGGTTCGTGCCCGCCGGGTTGGCGGTGCCACTTACCAGGTGCCGATGGAAGTTCGCCAGGAGCGCGGTACAGCCATGGCCCTGCGCTGGCTGGTGAATTTCTCCCGCGCCCGCAACGGTCGCAGCATGGCCCAGAAATTGGCCGGTGAGCTGATGGATGCAGCCAATGAAGCCGGTAGCGCGGTTCGCAAGCGGGAAGAGACCCACAAGATGGCTGAAGCCAACAAGGCTTTCGCCCACTACCGCTACTGATCCTGCCTGAAATTGCTGAAGCCCAGGGCGACTTCAGCTTCTACAGACCCGGTCTGTAGAGTGACGCCCACGTTTTGTTGACCTTTCGGAGACCTCCCCCGTGGCCCGCGCCTTTCCACTGGAACGCGTAAGAAATATTGGTATTGCCGCCCACATCGATGCGGGCAAAACCACGACGACTGAACGGATTCTGTTCTATTCAGGCGTTGTCCACAAGATGGGCGAGGTGCACGACGGTGCAGCGGTCACCGACTGGATGGACCAGGAGCGGGAGCGTGGAATCACGATCACAGCAGCTGCCATTTCCACCACCTGGAAAGACAACCGCATCAACATCATCGACACCCCCGGGCACGTCGACTTCACCATCGAGGTGGAGCGTTCGATGCGGGTCCTGGACGGAGTGGTCGCTGTCTTCTGCGCCGTTGGTGGCGTTCAGCCCCAGTCAGAAACCGTTTGGCGTCAGGCTGACCGCTACAACGTGCCTCGGATCGTGTTCGTCAACAAGATGGACCGGACCGGTGCCGACTTCCTCAAGGTCTACGAGCAAATCAAGGATCGGCTCAAAGCCAATGCAGCCCCGATCCAGCTGCCGATCGGAGCTGAGGGCGAACTAAAAGGAATCATCGACCTTGTACACAACAAGGCGATTATTTACACCAATGATCTCGGCACCGACATCATTGAAAGTGAAATTCCTGAAAATATGGTTGAAGAGGCTAAAAAGTGGCGCCTCAAGTTGATGGAAACAGTCGCTGAGTCCGTTGAAGACTTAATCGATCCCTTCCTGGAAAATGGCGAGCTCACCGAAGAGCAGTTGATCAAAGGCATCCGCCAGGCCACCATCCATCATGGCTTGGTGCCAATTGTTTGTGGCTCAGCCTTTAAAAATAAGGGCGTCCAGCTGGTGCTAGACGCGGTGGTCGACTACCTGCCAGCACCAGTTGATCTACCTCCCATCACTGGCCTCATGCCAGATGGCAGTGAGTCAAACCGCCCCTGTGACGACAGCGCCCCCTTCAGCGCCCTGGCCTTCAAAGTGATGGCTGATCCCTACGGCAAGCTCACTTTTGTGCGCATCTATTCCGGGGTGCTGAACAAAGGCAGCTACGTACTCAACTCCACCAAGGACAAGAAGGAGCGCATTTCCCGCTTGATCCTGCTCAAGGCTATTGACCGCGAAGAGGTGGACGAGCTCCGTGCAGGTGATCTTGGTGCAGTCTTGGGCCTTAAAGACACCACCACTGGAGACACACTTTGCGTCGAATCTGACCCGATCATCCTCGAATCGCTCTTCATCCCAGAGCCAGTGATCTCGGTGGCTGTCGAGCCGAAAACCAAGGGTGATATGGAGAAGCTTTCCAAAGCTCTTCAGTCACTTTCAGAAGAAGACCCCACTTTCAGGGTCTCCACCGATCCAGAAACCAGCCAGACAGTTATTGCTGGCATGGGAGAGCTCCACCTTGAAATCTTGGTGGATCGGATGCTGCGCGAATTTAATGTTCAAGCAAATATCGGCGCTCCGCAGGTTTCCTATCGCGAAACCATTCGCACCAGCTCCAAGGGGGAAGGAAAATATGCTCGTCAGACTGGTGGCAAAGGTCAATACGGCCACGTAGTGATCGAAATGGAGCCAGGCGAGCCAGGCACAGGATTCGAATTCGTCAATAAAATTATTGGTGGCATCGTTCCCAAGGAGTACATCGGTCCTGCAGAAGCCGGCATGAAGGAGACCTGCCAATCCGGTGTGATTGCTGGTTTCCCGATGATCGACGTCAGGGCAACCATGGTTGACGGCTCTTACCACGACGTCGACTCCTCGGAGATGGCGTTTAAAATCGCCGGATCCATGGCCTTCAAAGACGCCGTCAAGAAGTGCAATCCCGTACTCCTTGAGCCAATGATGAAGGTGGAAGTCGAGATCCCCGAGGATTACCTTGGGTCGGTCATCGGCGACCTTTCATCCCGTCGAGGCCAGGTCGAAGGGCAGTCCATTGACAAAGGTCAGTCCAAAGTCCAAACAAAAGTGCCCCTGGCCGAAATGTTCGGCTACGCCACCCAGCTCCGATCCATGACCCAGGGTCGGGGTATTTTCTCGATGGAGTTCAGCCATTACGAGGAAGTTCCTCGCAATGTGGCTGAGGCCATCATCTCCAAGAATCAGGGCAATTCCTGATCTCTCCTCTACCCACTAACCCCCCGATTCTTTCTACTCATGGCACGCGAGAAGTTCGAAAGGAACAAACCCCACGTCAACATTGGCACTATCGGCCACGTTGACCACGGCAAAACCACCCTCACGGCTGCCATCACCAACGTGTTGGCGTCCCAGGGCATGGCCAAGGCCCAGGCCTACGACGAAATCGATGGTGCTCCTGAGGAGAAAGAGCGGGGCATCACTATCAACACGGCCCACGTCGAGTACGAGACAGTCAAGCGTCACTACGCTCACGTGGACTGCCCCGGCCACGCTGACTACGTCAAGAACATGATCACCGGTGCCGCCCAGATGGACGGCGCGATCCTGGTAGTAGCAGCGACCGACGGGCCGATGGCCCAGACCAAGGAACACATCCTCCTTGCCAAGCAGGTGGGCGTTCCCGCCCTAGTGGTGTTCCTCAATAAGAAGGACATGGTCGACGACGAGGAAATCCTCGAGCTCGTCGAACTGGAAATGCGCGAGCTGCTCAGCAGCTACGACTTCCCTGGCGATGACATCCCCGTGGTGGCAGGTTCAGCCCTGAAGGCCCTCGAATTTATCCAAGCTGGCAACAAGGCCGAGCGCGGTGCCAATGAGTGGGTTGACAAGATTCTCGACCTAATGGATGCCGTCGACGAGTCGATTCCCGAGCCCGAGCGCGAGGTCGACAAGCCCTTCTTGATGGCAATCGAGGACGTTTTCTCGATCACCGGTCGTGGCACCGTGGCAACTGGCCGTATCGAACGCGGCAAGGTCAAGGTTGGCGAAACCGTCCAGATCGTCGGCATCCGCGACACCCGCGAGACCACTGTCACCGGCGTGGAAATGTTCCGCAAGCTGCTCGAAGAGGGCTTGGCTGGCGACAACTGTGGACTACTGCTGCGCGGTATCCAGAAGGAGGACATCGAGCGCGGCATGGTGCTGGTGAAGCCCAACTCCATCAAGCCCCACACCAAATTTGAAGGTGAGGTGTATGTGCTTAAGAAGGAAGAAGGCGGCCGCCACACCCCCTTCTTTGCTGGCTATCGCCCCCAGTTCTACATCCGTACAACTGACGTAACTGGCCAGATCACCGCCTTCACCTCTGACGACGGTGCCAACGTCGAGATGGTGATGCCCGGCGACCGCATCAAGATGACCGGCGAGCTCATCTGCCCCGTGGCCATTGAGCAGGGCATGCGCTTTGCTATTCGCGAAGGTGGCCGCACCATCGGTGCTGGCGTGGTCTCCAAGATCATCGCCTGATCCTGAGGTAGGTTTTTGGGGTGGGACCTCTTGGGTCTCCACCCCACCTGCCGCTCCTCGACAATCCAGCTCCACCAGCCACCAGGGCGTTTCGCCCAGGAGCTTCCTGACGCCTGATCCGACATGTCCACCGCCATTGCCCAGCAGAAGATCCGCATTCGCCTCAAGGCGTTTGATCGCCGGATGCTTGATCTCTCCTGCGAAAAAATCATCGAAACTGCCGACCACACTGCCGCCACGGCGATCGGCCCCATTCCGCTACCCACCAAGCGCAAGATCTACTGCGTGCTGCGCTCGCCCCACGTCGACAAAGACTCCCGCGAGCACTTCGAAACCCGCACCCATCGGCGCATCATCGATATCTACAGCCCTTCGGCAAAGACGATCGACGCCCTGATGAAGCTTGACCTGCCCAGCGGCGTTGATATTGAAGTCAAGCTCTGATCTGAGCCCAATCTCAGATAATCCTGCCTGGCCAGTCGCTGACCCCAGAATGCCCCTGTCACGCCAACGCGTGGCTGGGGCTTTTTTTCTAGGATGGATTCGCATCTCCTGTTCAAGCCATGGGCGAGCTGGCCGTAAGGGAGCTGCCGCTGTTTCCCTTGCCCGACGTGGTGCTCTTCCCCCAGGAAGTACTGCCACTTCATATTTTTGAGCCCCGCTACCGGATGCTGCTGCGCACGGTGATGGCCGGAGACCAGCGCTTCGGAGTTGTGCGTTGGGACCCCCAAAACCAGACCATGGCCGATGTGGGCTGCTGTGCCGAGATCCTGCACTGTCAGACCCAGGACGACGATCACAGCAACATTGTGACCATGGGGCAACAGCGTTTTCGCGTACTGGACATCGTGCGTGAGGCGCCCTTTCGGGTGGGAATGGTGAGCTGGATCGAAGATGAACCCGAGACAAGCCATGCTGATCTCGCTGCTTTGGCGGGCGATGTTGGCCAAGCCCTACGGGATGTGGTGGAACTCACCGGCAAGCTGATTGGCAAACCGGCCAGCCTGCCAAACGACCTGCCCGACCTGCCCCGGGAGCTGTCGTTCTGGATCGGAGCCCACCTAGGTGGCCCGGTGGCCGACCACCAGCAGGCCCTGCTGGAAATCACTGACACCAGCGAGCGCCTGCGCCAGGAATACGAACTGCTGGACCAGACCAGGAGGCAGTTGGCTGCGCGCACCGTGCTCAAAGACACCTTCCAGCCCCAATAACTCCTGCCATGACCGTCCTGAGCTGGCCCCTGGCCGCCACCATCGGGGCCGGAGCCCTTGGCTGCCTTGCCGTCGCCCTATCAGCGCGTCTCTGGCTGAAACGCCGGCGACGATATGAATCCTCAGCAAGCGTGGCGGACGCCTACGACCGCTGGACCAATGACCAGCTGCTGGAGCGGCTCTGGGGGGACCATATCCACCTGGGCTACTACCGCCAGAGTGGTAGCGGCAGGTCGCGCCACCAGGATTTCCGAGTTGCCAAGGAAACCTTCGTCCATGAACTGGCCCGCTGGAGCGGCCTCGACCAACTGCCCCCCGGCTCCACCGTGCTCGATGTGGGCTGCGGCATTGGCGGCAGCGCCCGCATCCTGGCGAGGAACTACGGACTGAACGTCCTGGGTATCAGCATCAGCCCGGCCCAGATCGCCCGGGCCACAGCCCTCACTCCAGCCGGCCTCAGCTGCCGCTTTGCGGTGATGGATGCCCTGGCCCTGGAAATTGCCGACGCCAGCGTTGACGCCGTCTGGAGTGTGGAGGCCTGTCCCCATATGCCCGACAAGCAGCGCTACGCCGATGAGTTGTTGCGGGTGCTCAAACCAGGCGGCCTGCTGGCTGTAGCTGACTGGAACCGGCGCGATCCGGCCGCTGGCGCCATGGACCGGCGCGAGCGCTGGGTGATGCGTCAGTTGCTTGAACAGTGGGCCCACCCTGAATTCGCCAGTATCCGCGGGCTGCAAAAGCACCTCGAACAAAGTCAGCAGGCTGGTGGCATGACAATCGAAACCGGCGACTGGACCAGCGCCACCCTGCCCTCCTGGATCGAATCGATCTTTGAGGGCGTACGCCGGCCCGGCGCCATCCTGGGCCTGGGTCCCGCCGCAGTTTTGCAAGGCCTGCGCGAAACGCCCACGATCCTGCTGATGCGTTGGGCCTTCGCCACCGGGCTGATGCAATTTGGCGTCTTTCGCGGCCGCAAGCCCAGCCAGGCCTAAGCGACGGCTAAGCGAGGTTGGTGACCGGATAGGCCCCAAATAGGGCTAGGTGCTCGCAAAGGGGCGCCAGCTCAGCAAGGGCTGCCTCCAGGGGGGTTGATCCGTCGGGAAGCTCCAGATCAACAAAAAATATGTACTCACCCATCTCCCGCTTTGATGGGCGCGACTCGATCCGGCCCATGTTGAGCCCGCGCTGGGCAAAGCAGCCCAGGGCTTCGAGCAGGGCCCCTGGCTGGTTGGAGTGCAGGGAAAAGGCGAGGCTTGCCATCGGGCCCTGCGATGAGCGGGGGCCCCGCCGCAGCAACAGGAAGCGGGTGCAGTTGCCCGCCACATCATTGATCGGGTAGGCCAGCTCCAGCAGGCCATGCTCCGTGCCGGCCTGCTGGGAGGCGATCGCCGCCCGGAAGCGACTGCCCGCCACCATGCGGGCCGCCTCCGCCGTCGAGCTGGTGGGCAGCTGCAAGGCCTGGGGCAGGTGTTCCGAAAGCCACTGGCTGCACTGGGCCAGGGCCTGGGGATGGGAGAGCACCTCACTCACGCCCGTAATCGGGCCGCTGCCAAGCAGGGCATGGCGGATCGGCAGCACTAGGGCCCGGGCGACGCTGAGATCCGGATGCTCCCAAAGAGCGTCCAGGCAGGCAGTCACCCCCCCCTCCACTGAATTCTCGACAGGCACCACTGCCGCATCACAGGTGCCCTGGGCCAGGGCTTGAACAACGGCCCGAATACCTAGCTGAGGCACCAATTCAGGATTGGCGACACCTTCCAACTCGGCCAGTTGCCGGGTGGCCTGCTCGCCGTAGGTGCCGGCCGGCCCGAGGAAGGCAAAACGCATCGTTTCCGAAACCGAGGACAGGCCATCGAGTGGTGACCGATAGGATCATGCCGCGCCGGCCCGCAGGCCATGCCCCTGGCCTTCTGCGCCAGTCAGCAACTGCAACTTGACGTGAGCCACCAGCCCGAACGGCTGGCCGCCTACTTGAGCGATCAGGATCGGGTGGTCAAAGCCCTGCTGGATCCCAACCAGCTCGAGCCCCTTGGCCCAGGTCGCTATCGCTACGCGGTGACCCATCTGCAGGTATTTCAACTGCAGATTCAGCCAGTGGTAGATCTGCGCATCCGTCTTGCCCAAGAACGGCTGGTACTGGAAGCCACCGAGTGTGAACTGGAGGGTTTGGGGCTAGTGGATGATTTCCAGCTCACCCTGGGATCCTGGTTGGCAGCGGGTGCCAACGGGCTGGAAGGGGAAGCCAGCTTGGCCGTGACGGTGAGCCAGCCATCGCTGCTCAAACTGATTCCAGCCAAGGTGCTGGAGGCCACCGGCCGCTCTCTGCTGGCGGGCATCTTGCTGGGCATCAAGGGCCGGGTGGGGCAGCAGCTACTCAGCGACTATCGCCTCTGGTGCCAGGAGCACTGAGCTCCAGCCGCCCCAAAAAACTATGACGATGCAGCGGCGTTGTGCCGAGGTTTTGGAGGGCGGCGCGATGCAAGGCCGTGCCATAACCAGCGTGTCGCTCCAGCCCATAGCCCGGATAGCGCTGCGCCAGGGCGGTGATCAAGGCGTCCCGGGCCTGCTTAGCCAGCACGCTGGCGGCCGCAATCGCCAGGCAGTGGCTATCGCCTCGCACCATTGTGATCTGGTCGCCGTGCCAGCCCCGCAGGGGCAGCACCCCATCCACCAGCAGCAGCTCAAACGGACACGACAGTTTTTGCAGGGCGCGGGCCATGGCCAGCTCGGTTGCTAGCCGGATGCCGCCGCGATCGATTTCTGCCGCTGAGGCCTGGCCGAGGGCCCAGGAAGCAGCCAGACGCTGGATAACGGGTACCAAGGCCGCCCTGCGCCGGGCGGTGAGCTTTTTGCTATCGGTGAGCCCCAGACCAGCCAAGGGCGGTAGCGCTGCGGCCGGCAGCACTACCGCAGCGGCAAACACAGGGCCGAACAGACAGCCACGACCTACCTCATCAACGCCGGCGCACTCGCCCGGATCCCGGCCCTGCCAGGGATCCGGCTCCGGCCGGCCCACTCAGCTGGAGGCCGAGGAGCGCCGGCGGCGGCGGCGCGGTTCGCCTGACTCATCAAGCTCTGGCTCAGCAACTGCCACCGCGGTGTCAGTTTGGGAGGTTGGGGCTTGGGGGGTTGTGGCCTGAGAAGTTTGGGTTTTCGCTGCAGGGGTTTTGGCCGCAGAACTGCGGGTGCGACCGCGGCGAGCTGGAATCTCGACTTCAGGAGGAGCGATGCTGGCAGTGGTCGGCACCGACACCGTGACCACAGTCTCGGGCTCGCTGCGCTCTGGCAGGGGCGTTATTTCCACCAGCGCCGGCATATCTCCATTGCCGTACTGAGCGTCAGCGGCGACCGCGGTACCGCCACGACCACCTCGTCCACGGCGACGACGGGAACCGGCAGCGGCCAGCTGCTGCCTGGCTTGCTCCAGCACTTCTTCCGCCTCCATGCCGGGGCGAACCACCCTGACCACGACGTTGTCGTTGCTGGGGGGCTGCTCGAGCAGCAGGGCGGGATTGAGGCCCATCCAGCCAAACACCAATTCCTGGTCCGCATCCATCGGCACGGCCACCAGCTCCTGATCAAAGCGGCGGGGGGCCGGCTCCATGCTGGCGCTGCTGCTTGAGACAGGGGCCTCAATCGGGACGATCTCGACCCCATCAGCGGCCTGGGTGCCAGGCGCATCGAGGAACTCACTGCCATTGCGCCCGCCTCGACCGCCTCGGCGGCGGCGACCGGTAGCGGCCTCGGGGATGGCGGGGCTGAGTACCTCAGCGCGAGCCGATGCGGCGGAGCGCACCAGGCCGGTGAGGGTTGCCAGGGGCTGCAGCGTGTCTTTGCCAGGGAGAACGGCCACATGACCCAGGCCCCCACAGCTGGGACAAGCTCGCCCAAACAATTCGTAGATGTTCTGACCCTGGCGCTTGCGGGTGAGCTCCACTAGGCCGAGCTCGGTGAGCTGGGCTATCTGGGGACGGGCGGCATCGTCTCGAACCGCCTGGGTGAAATGCTCGAGCAGCTGCAGCTGATCACGACGGGACTCCATATCAATGAAGTCGATGATCACCACCCCACCGATATTGCGCAGCTTCAGCTGGCGGCCGATCTCCACCGCCGCTTCGCAGTTGGTCCAGAGCACCGTCTCGCGGGAGTTGGCCGAGCGGGTAAAGGAGCCGGAGTTGACATCAATGACAGTGAGCGCCTCGGTGGGCTCGATAATCACGTAGCCGCCAGAAGGCAGATCAACTCGCGGCTTCAAGGCATCGCGAATGGCGGCATTGACCTTGAAGTGCTCGAGAATCTCAGCCGACTCGGTGTGAGCTTCCACCAGCACCGTGGTGTGATCAGAGCCCAAAAAGGCATTGGCCCGGGCAACCGCTTCCGGGGTATCAACCACCACCCGCACCAGCTCTGGGCTGTAGAGATCGCGCAAGACGCGATGCACAAAGTCTTCGTCGCGGTTGAGCAGCACCGGTGGGCTGGCGCTTTCGGCGGCGGTTTGGATGCCCTCCCACTGGCGCAGCAGGGCTTCAAGGTCGTCGATCAGCAGCTCTTCGCTAACAGCTTCTGCCTCGGTGCGGATCAACAGGCCGGCGCCTGGTGGCTTGATCAGCACACCGAGGGCCCGCAGCCGGTTGCGCTCGTTCTCACCGTTGATGCGGCGGGAGATGTTCACTCCCTGGCCGTGGGGCTGCAGCACCAAAAACCGCCCCGGCAAGGCCAGGTTGCCGGTGAGGCGAGGCCCCTTGGTGCCCGTGGGCTCCTTCATCACCTGCACCAACACCTTCTGGCGCGGCTCCAGTAGCTCGGTAATGCCGGCAGCTCCCTTGCGCAGCCGCAGGGGACCCAGATCGGTGACGTGAATAAAGCCGTTCTTTTCGCTTTCGCCGATATTTACAAAAGCGGCATCGATGCCAGGCAACACATTTTCAACGGTGCCTAGATAGACGTCTCCGATCTGATAGCGGCCTTGGGCTACAACCAGTTCATCAACACGTTCGTCGTTGAGAACTGCGGCGATTCGCAGTTGCTCGGCTATGACGATCTGCTGGGGCATGGGGAATGGGATGGGCCCGACGGGCCCGGCCAGGGATAAGACGATGGATATGGGCGGACTTGAAGGCTGAAACCTGGTGCAAGCCCTACGGGGCCAGGCCAGACAAACATCAACAAGCCAAAAAAACTTGGACTATTGGAAGCCCAGAAAGTGATCGGAACGCCGGCAAATCCGGAACGTTCTGGCGGCAATACTGCAACAAATGCTGTTCTGAATCTTTCGCGCATCGAGTGCCGCGAAACTGCTTTCAAGAATCGAGCTTCCTGAAGGCGGTGGGGCGAAGACTGGGACAGGGGTGTCCTGGGGCGGTTAAACCAGCGAACCTGGCTACCGGCAACCGCTGGAACTCGATCAATAAACCGAGCCCAATCGGCTATTCGCCTTGGTAGGAAATTAGCACGGCTTCAGCACCAAGTCTTTCCGCCGCAAGCCACTCAGGGCAAGGGATTGACCGAGCCGTTCAGCGAGCCAGTGCTGCACCTGCTCAGGGCGGAGACTGCGGCCAGCAGCATCGATCGCAGCCCATAGGGTGCACAGCAAGGAACCATCCGACTGCGGCTCCGCCCATTGCAAATCGAGCAGAAACGGCCGGCAATCGCGGCTGCGGGGGCGACCTTTTTTATCTGTGTCGTTCCAGGTCAGCGTCTCAGCGGCGAGCAGGCTGGCGCGGGCCTGCTGCCACTGCTCCGGGGTCGGCGGCGCCCCGGCTTGGGGCTGCAAAACAAACTGCCAATGGGCAGAAGCCAGCTCTTGGGAAAGGCTGACGCCAAACACCTCAACCCGAATAGCCGAGAGCAACTGGAAGCCAGCTGGAAGCTCAGGCTGCAACCGAGAGCGAACCAGGCCTGGATCCACCTGTTCGGTGAACTCCAAATCCAGCCACTCTCCGCTGCCCTCTACCCCTAAGGGCAGCGGCAGGGCTAGCTGCAGGCGAGGCAGAGGATGGAAGCCACCGGTGAAACTCACCGGCAAGCCAGAGCGGCGCAGGGCCCGCTCCAGCATTCGCAAGGTGTCTAGGTGGCTGATCAAAGCCAGGGAGCCAGTTTTGGCAAAGCCAATGCGGAGCCGGTCGACCCGCTCGCTGGCAGGGGCCCGCTGGGGAAGGGCCGCCGGAATGGCAGGCGGCGGAATTACCACGTTGTGGCCAAGCTCCGGGCCGCACACGCCACAGCTGCTGCAGCCATCAAAGGAGCAATCGGGCACCACGGTGGCGGCTAGGGCACGCTGCAGGTCCTCAGCCAGCCAGCGCTTATCCAGGCCGGAATCGATGTGGTCCCAGGGAAGGCTCTGTTCGCAAAAGGTCTCCAGGTCAGCAGCATCCATCGCCTCCACCGCGCTCCAGGCGCCTAGCTCCAGCTGGCGGTAGCGGCCGCCTAGACCCGCCGCCTCGATTGCACCAGTCCAGGCGGCGTAGCTGCGCTCGGCCGACTCAAACCAGGCATCCAAGCCCGCCCCAGCCCGCCAGGCCGCCTCAATCACCGCTGAGAGGCGGCGGTCGCCGCGGCCAACAAAGTCTTCCACCGCGGAAAGGCGCACATCGCTGAAATTAGTTTTGAGGCCCCGCAACTGGCGCAGGGCGCGGCGCAACAGCTCCTGACGCCGCCGAAATTCATCGGTGCTGACGCTGTGCCACTGGAAAGGCGTGTGGGGCTTGGGCGTGAAATTACTGATCGTGAGGTTGAGCTCCAGCCGGCCCAGATCTGAGCACTGCTGCTGCAGGGCCTGGCACGTATCGGCGATGCCAAGCACATCGGCATCGGTTTCACCCGGCAGGCCGATCATGAAATAGAGCTTCAATTTGCGATAGCCGTTCTCCATCGCCGTACGCACGCCGGCCAGCAGCTCCGCATCGGTGAGCCCCTTATTGACGATGTCGCGCAGACGCTGGCTGCCGGCCTCCGGCGCAAAGGTGAGGCCCGCCTTGCGGGTACCGCCCAGGATGTGGGCGATGTTTTGATCGAAACGATCCACCCGCTGGCTAGGCAGGGTGAGGGATACGTTTTTGTCAGCCAGGCGGTTGCGCAGCTCCACCCCCACCGCAGGCAGAGCCAGGTAATCCGAGCAGCTCAGGGACAGCAGCGAGAAATCGCTGTAGCCGGTGCGGCCCATGCCCTCCTCAACAGCCTCAATGACCGCTTCTGGCTCCACATCGCGGGCAGGGCGGGTCAGCATCCCCGGCTGACAGAAGCGGCAACCGCGGGTGCAGCCGCGCCGAATTTCCACCGTGAGCCTGTCGTGCACGGTTTCGATATGGGGCACCAACCCCATGGCGTAGTGGGGCATGGGCGTGGCGGTGCGCCGCTGAATCCGGGCCGGGGCGCCTGGTTCGAGCGGCTCGATGCTCACCCCATCGGCGCCGGGGCCATACAGCGAGGGCACGTACACGCCAGGCACTTGGGCCAGATCGCGCAGCAGCTGCCGGCGCGTATGGCCGGCAGCGCGAGCCTCAGCCACCACCAGGCCGATCTCCGGCAGCAGCTCCTCGCCATCGCCGAGGGCCACAAAATCAAAGAAGGCGGCAAAGGGCTCCGGGTTGCTGGTGGCGGTGGGGCCGCCGGCAAAGATCAGCGGTGGCGCATCCGGGTGAGCCAGGGGCAGGTCGCCGCGATCGGCCGCCCGGATCGGGATGCCGGCTAGCTCCAGCATCTCGAGGATGTTGGTGCCGCCCAGTTCGTAGCTGAGCGAGAAGCCCAGGATGTCGAAGGCGGCTAGGGGCCGCCGGCTCTCGACCGCAAACAGGGGCGCGCCGCGCTCGCGCAGGCGGGCGGCCAGATCCGGCGCCGGCAGGTAGCTGCGGTCGCACAGCTGGCCGGGAACGGCGTTGATAATTGAATAGAGAATGATGTGGCCGCTGTTGCTTGCCCCCACCTCGTAGACCTCGGGGTAGGTGAGCGCCCAGCGCACCCCTACTTGCTTCCAATCGGCCTCCCAGTCGCGCGGCTTCACCCCCAGCTCATTGCCCAGGTAGCGGGCGGGCTTGCTGATGCCCAGATCAATCAGGGCGTCGAAGTCGACCGGCGCATCAGCCGAGGTGGCAACGGTCACAGGTGCCGACGGCAGGCAAGAGCTCAATCGTATGCATGCCCGCAACACCGGCAATAACCGTGCAATTTGGCACCTATGCTGCAGAAATGCACGGTTATCTGCCCAGGCAAGCCCAGCTGGCGCTCAGCAAGGCCCTGAACCGGGCGCCGGCGGCCCTGCTGCTGGGACCCCGGCAGTGCGGCAAATCAACGCTGGCGCGCCAACTATTGGCCGAGCGCGGTGATGCCGTATTGCTCGACTTGCAGGACCGGAGCGATCGAGCCCGCCTGCAGGAGCCGGAGCTGTTCTTCGAGGCCCACCGCCACGACCTGGTGTGCCTCGACGAAATCCAGCTACTGCCAGATTTTTTCAATCTGCTGCGCGCCGAGATCGACCGGGATCGCCGGCCCGGCCGGTTCCTACTGCTGGGCTCGGCCTCCGGCCCGCTGCTGCACCAGAGCCAGGAAAGCCTGGCCGGCCGCATCGCCCAGGTGGAGCTCACCCCGTTTCTGCTGAGCGAAGTGGCCCCCGCCATCCGCTGGCAGCAGCTGTGGCTGCGCGGCGGCTTCCCCGAGAGCCTGCTGGCTAGTGCAGACGACGACAGCATCGACTGGCGCGAGGATTTCATCCGCACCTTCCTGGGCCGCGACATCGCCGCCCTGGAGCTCGGGCTGCCGCTGCCATTGATGGAGCGGCTGTGGCGGTTGCTGGCCCACCTCCAGGGTCAAACCCTCAATGCCAGCCGGCTAGCGGGCCTGCTGGATCTCAGCAGCGCCCGGTTGCAGAAGCTGCTGGCGGCGCTGGAGCACACCTTCATGCTGCGGCGTCTACCGCCCCTGGAGGCCAACCTGAGCAAGAGACTGGTGCACTCCCCCAAGCTCTACCTGCGCGACAGCGGCCTGCTGCACAACCTGCTCGGCATCGAGAGCTACGACGATCTGCTGGCCCACCCGCAGGCCGGTGAGAGCTGGGAGGGTTTCGTGATTGAGCAGCTGATCGCCGCCCATCCGCGCTGGCGTCCCCATTTCCTGCGCACCAGCCACGGCGCCGAACTCGACCTGGTGCTGGAGCGGGGCCAGCGCCGGCGGGTCTATGAAATCAAGCTCTCCAAAGCACCGAAGCTCTCCCGCGGCTTCCATGAGCTGGTGGAGCAGCTCCAACCGGAGCAGGCCTCACTGATCGCCCCGGTGGAAACGAGCTTCGAGATCCGCCCGGGCATCTGGGTGCAACCGCCCCTGGAGGTGGGCCAGCAACCCGCATAGGACAATCGCCCCATCACTCACCGGGCCCGGCGGCGGCCCACACCGCGCACCATGGCCCAGGTCAACGGCAACTACCTCAAGCTCAAGGCTGGCTACCTGTTTCCAGAGATCGCCCGGCGGGTGAAGGCCTTCAGCGAGGCCAACCCTGAGGCGCCGATCATCCGCCTCGGCATCGGCGACGTCACCGAGCCGCTGCCAGAAGCCTGCCGCAACGCCATGAAAGCGGCCATCGATGAGATGGGCAGCCGCGAGGGCTTCCACGGCTACGGCCCCGAGCAGGGCTACCTGTGGCTGCGCGAGAAGATCGCGGCGCAGGATTTTCAGGCCCGCGGCTGCCAGATCAGCGCAGAGGAGATCTTCGTCTCCGACGGCTCAAAGTGCGACAGCGCCAACATCCTCGACATCCTCGGCGAGGGCAACCGCATCGCCGTGACAGACCCGGTTTACCCGGTTTATGTAGACAGCAATGTGATGGCAGGCCGCACCGGCGACGCCGATGACGTTGGGCGCTACGGCGGCCTCACCTACCTGCCGATCACCGCTGCCAAC
Source organism: Cyanobium usitatum str. Tous (assembly GCF_963920485.1). Taxonomy (NCBI): domain Bacteria; kingdom Bacillati; phylum Cyanobacteriota; class Cyanophyceae; order Synechococcales; family Prochlorococcaceae; genus Cyanobium; species Cyanobium usitatum. The sequence goes on from NZ_OY986431.1 coordinate 2,037,217, forward strand.
GGCTTCACCGCCGAGATCCCCAGCGAGAAGGTGGATCTGATCTACCTGTGCTTCCCCAACAACCCCACCGGCGCTGTAGCCACCAAGGCGCAGCTGCAGGCCTGGGTCGATTACGCCCGCGCCAACGATGCCCTGATCCTGTTTGACGCCGCCTACGAGGCCTTCATCCAGGACCCCGAGCTACCCCACTCGATCTACGAAATCGCAGGCGCCCGGGAGTGCGCCATTGAGTTTCGCTCCTTTTCCAAGAACGCCGGCTTCACAGGCACCCGCTGCGCCCTCACCGTGGTGCCCCGCGGCCTAATGGGCACTGCCGCCAATGGCGAACGGGTGGAGCTGTGGGCCCTGTGGAACAGGCGCCAGTGCACCAAATTCAACGGCGTCAGCTACATCGTGCAGCGGGGCGCCGAAGCTGTGTATGCACCTGAAGGCCAGGCCCAAGTGAAAGCCCTGGTGGCCTTTTACATGGAGAACGCGGCGATCATCCGGCGCGAGCTCAGCGCCGCGGGCATCCAGGTGTATGGCGGCGAGCAGGCCCCCTACGTGTGGCTGAAAACCCCCGAAAACTTGGATTCCTGGGGCTTCTTCGACCACCTGCTTAGCAATGCCCACGTGGTGGGCACCCCCGGCAGCGGCTTCGGCGCCGCCGGTGAGGGCTACTTCCGCCTTTCGGCCTTCAACAGCCGGGAGAACGTGGAGGAAGCCATGGGGCGCATCCGGGCCCTTTAATAGGGCAAACGTCATGTCTGTTGCCATGACTCCTATGCCAATCGCCACCCAGAGTCCCGGCCGCGAGAGCGGCGGGGCAGCCGTGATGGAGAAGGCCCCGGAGCGGGTGCGAAAACCATCGCCTCGCTACAAGGTGCTGCTGCACAACGATCCCGTCAACTCGATGGAATACGTGGTGACCACCTTGCGCCAAGTAGTGCCCTCGCTCAGCGAGCAGGACGCCATTGCCGTAATGCTGGAAGCCCACAACACCGGCGTAGGCCTAGTGATCGTCTGCGATCTAGAGCCCGCTGAGTTTTATTGCGAAACCCTGAAGGGCAAGGGCCTGAGCAGCAGCCTCGAGCCCGAAAGCTGATGGAGCCGCCTGCTGCGGCAGCCAACGCGGCAGTGCGGCCGCACTGGTGGGGCACCTTGTTTTACGTGCCCTTGCTCTACCTAGCCGGCTGGTTGGTGGCCAGGCCGCTTGCCCTGCTAGCCCCCAATTGGCGCTCCGACCAGGTGGATCTGGCGGGTCTGGTCGTGGCCTTAATTTTGTTGCTTGCAAGTCTGCCTTTGAGGCTGAGGCGGGTCTGGCAGGAGCCCAATCCCTGGCGGCGCCTGGGCTTGGCTGTGCCAGCTGCCCTTGCCCTACGCAGCGGCGTGCGGGGGCTGCTGAAGGCGCTGCTGTTGCTTGCTCTAGTAGCCACGGGCTTAATGCTCGCGGGCCAAGCCCAATGGCTTGGGGAGCTCAATGGAGCCCTGCTGCTCAACGGCCTGCTGCTGCTAGCCGGGGTGGGATTTGCCGAAGAGCTGCTATTTCGCGGCTGGCTATGGGGCGAACTTGAGCTCCAGCTGGGGGCCCGCCGGGCGCTGGTGCTGCAGGCGCTGATCTTTGCCCTGCTGCACCCTTGGTATCGGGCCCCTGGGCTCGAGGCCTTGGGGCTGCTGGGGGGCCTATTTCTGTTGGGTCTGGTGCTGGCTCTTCAGCGGCGAGCCGACGCGGGCTCCCTATGGGGAGCAATAGGCCTGCATGGCGGCCTGGTGGGGGGTTGGTTTTTGGTGCAGAAGGGCCTGCTGCAGATTTCCCCAGCAGCGCCTGGCTGGCTGGTAGGGCCCGGTGGCGCCGACATCAATCCGATCGGCGGACTGATTGGCTGGATAGGCCTAGGCGCCCTGCTCTGGGTTCGCCGCCGCTGGTGGAGCAAGGACGGGGCTAGCGCGTCGCCGTAGCCAGGGCTTTGCGCCCCTCCACCGGAGCATGCAGGGCCTCCTCCAGTGGGGCGAGGCCGTAATCACGCTCAAGGAGGTCCATCACGGTGCGACCGAAATCCCCGGGGTTGCGCTCGAAAGCCTCTAGACAGATGCGGCCGAAGGTGCTGCCCATCGGCTCGGGGTTCCAGAGCAGCTGGCGAGCCGTCCAAGGCAGCATGCTCATCGGGTTGTAGCCGGGCTTGATCAGGCCCTGATCAAAGCCGTACTGCTCCAGGTGGGTGTGGGGCTGCAGGCCGATGAAAAAGATCGCCGGCTCCACCTTGTCGGCACCGAAGATGCGCTCCAGCTCGCGGTGGTAGGCCACGGTCTGGCGGATGGTTTCGGGCCGCTCGTCGATCACGTTGAACGAGTAATTCACCGACACGTGCTCGCGGAAACCTGCCCGGGCCAGCAAGCGGCAGTTTTCGAGCACGGTGCGCAGGTTGTAGCCCATGCGCATCTTGCGCACGAGCTCCTGGGAGCCGGAGGTGATGCCGATCTCGAAGTAATCCATGCCGGTGGCCACCATCAGCTCAGCCAGCTCGGCGTCGAGGTTGTCGGCGCGGATGTAGGCGGCCCAGCGGATATCGCTCCAACCCTGGGCCTGAATCGCCCGCAGCAGCTCCTTGGCATCATCGATGTAGCGCCGGGCCGGGATGAACTGGGCATCGGTGAACCAAAACCCCCGCACGCCCTTGGCGTAGAGCTGGCCCATCTCGGCGATCACCTCCGCCACCGGGTTGACCCGCACCTGCTTCCCTTCCACCACGGTGTACACGCAGTAGCAGCAGTTGTGGGGACAGCCACGCTTGGTCTGGACGCCCACGTAGAAGTCGCCGCCGTCGAGATACCAGTCGAGCTGGGGCCAAATCTCACCGATATAGGCGTAGTTGCAGGCGGTTTTCTCCATGCCGCCGGGCTGCTCATGGATCAGGCCGGGTCGGGGCTCGTCGCCGGCGATGAAGCAGCGCTCCGCCGCCAGGGATTCGCCACGGATCAGCTTTTCCAGCAGGGGCTCCCCTTCTCCCACCGACACCACGGTGCCCTTGGGCAGCTTGCGGCCCAGCTGCTCATAAAACACACTCACCGCGCCCCCTCCCAGCACAGCGGTGGCCTGGGGCTCGAAGCGGCGGGCCCGGCGCAGGCCGCGGCGTACCAGCCGCAAATTGCGCCATAGCTCACCGTAAAAGGAAGCCATCAACCCCAGACCACCCAAGGCACCGCGCAGGCGCCGCAGGGGATTGCGGGCATAAAACACCTCAAAAGAGTTCTGCAGTGGATTGCCGCCACGACCATCCACGGGCGCATAAATCTGGATGTCGCGCCAGGAGAACACCAGCAGGGTGGGCCGAAATGCCTCAACTGCCTGCAGCAGCACCTGCTCCACATCAAGCAGGGGCACTGCCGCCAGATCAAGAATCCGCTGAGGCAGCTGCGGGAACTGCTTATGCAGGTGATCAGCCAGGTAGATCGGGCCGATCGGAAAAATTGGATTGCAGGGAAGCCGCACTAGCAGCACCCTTTGGTCGCTCGCGGCGCTCACGGCCATGGACTCCTGAGTCCGGAAGATTTGGACGCTAACAACCTTGATTCGGCGCGGAGAGCCTGGCGCCGCATGGCCAGCGGCAAACAGCGGCGCCAGGCTTGATGGACGCACAGCCGGGGGGTCAGCTCGTAGCCAGCCTGGGCAAGCACTTCCGCCAACTGGCTTGGCGTGGGCTGGGGATAGGCGCGGTTGATCACGTCACTGCTATCGATGCCGCCGAGATCATCGATGCCCGCCGCCAGGGCAGCAGGCAGCTCTTGCAAGGGCCAAAGATTTGGTGGCAACTGCAAGTGCACTTCCGGCGGCAGGATTGTCCGGGCAGCGGCAATGGTGCCAAGCAGGTCGGCCTGCTCAGTGGCATTGAGCAACTGCGCAGAAGTGGCATCCGGGCGAAAGGGCTGCAGGATCACCTCCTGCAAGTGACCCCAGCGGCGCTGCAGCTGGGCCAGCAGCTCCAGGGCCGCGAACCTGTCGCCCAGAGACTCCCCCACGCCCAGCAACAACCCCGTGGTGAAGGGGATCCCCAAACGACCGGCCTGCTCCAATTGGCCCAGTCGCACCGCCAAGCTTTTGCTCGGAGATTGGCGATGCAGGGCGTCGTAGGCCGGGCCGAGCCCTTCCAGCATCAGCCCCATGGAGCCATTAAGCCGGCCCAAGGCGGCCATTTCAGCGATGGAGAGGGGGCCCGCGTTTGTGTGCGGCAGCCGGCCTTCTATCCAGGCCAGACGACTAAGGGCCAGTAGCCGGCCGAACCAGGCGCGGCGCTGGGGAGAGCCAGGCGACACCTCGCCGCTGAGCAACAGCACCTCCGCAGCCCAAGGGCGCCGCCTCAATGCCGCTTGCGCCTCGGCATCACTGAGCCCATCAGCTAAAGGATCTAGGCCATCTGGGGGGCGCCGAAAGCTGCAATAGCCGCAGGAGTTGAAACAGAAGCGGGTGGGCACCAGGGTGACGCTGGGGCTCCAGGTGATCCGCCGCACCCCGACATCAGCGCCGCTGATGGGATGCATCAGCAGGGCTTTGGCGCCGCCCGGCCAGTCTTCTCACCAACGCTGCAATCTTCCGTTACAGTTGTGTTGCGCAATGTTCTTGCGCTCGACGGGATTCCGTCTGGTGGCTTGCCACCTTCCATACCCGTTCCTCTGGAACACCCTCTTCTCGTTCTCATGACAACCACTATTCAGCAGCGCCAAGGCGCTTCTGCGTGGAACCAGTTTTGCGACTGGGTCACCTCCACCAACAACCGCCTCTACGTGGGCTGGTTCGGTGTGCTGATGATCCCCTGCCTGCTGGCTGCCACCATCTGCTTCATCGTGGCCTTCATCGCCGCACCCCCTGTCGACATCGACGGCATCCGTGAGCCCGTAGCTGGCTCCCTGATGTACGGCAACAACATCATCTCCGGTGCTGTTGTTCCTTCCAGCAACGCCATCGGCCTGCACTTCTACCCAATCTGGGAAGCCGCCAGCCTCGATGAGTGGCTCTACAACGGTGGTCCTTTCCAGCTGGTGGTCTTCCACTTCCTGATCGGCATCTACGCCTACATGGGCCGCGAGTGGGAGCTTTCCTACCGCTTGGGCATGCGCCCCTGGATCTGCGTTGCCTACAGCGCTCCTGTGGCCGCAGCATCTGCCGTGTTCCTGGTGTATCCCTTCGGTCAAGGCTCCTTCTCGGACGCCATGCCCCTGGGCATCTCCGGCACCTTCAACTACATGTTGGTGTTCCAGGCTGAGCACAACATCTTGATGCACCCCTTCCACATGCTGGGAGTGGCTGGCGTCTTCGGTGGCAGCCTGTTCTCCGCCATGCACGGTTCACTCGTTACCAGCAGCCTGGTGCGTGAGACCACCGAGAGCGAGAGCCAGAACTACGGCTACAAGTTTGGCCAAGAAGAGGAGACCTACAACATCGTGGCTGCTCACGGCTACTTCGGTCGCCTGATCTTCCAATACGCCTCCTTCAACAACAGCCGCAGCCTCCACTTCTTCCTGGCTGCCTGGCCCGTGGTTGGCATCTGGTTCACCGCCCTGGGCGTGAGCACGATGGCCTTCAACCTGAACGGTTTCAACTTCAACCAGTCGATCCTCGACGGCCAAGGCCGTGTGGTGAACACCTGGGCCGACGTTCTGAACCGCGCTGGTCTCGGTATGGAAGTGATGCACGAGCGCAATGCTCACAACTTCCCGCTTGACCTGGCTGCTGCTACTGCCACACCCGTGGCACTGACCGCACCTGCAATCGGTTGATAGTCAACAGCCCAGCTACGGCTGGGAAACAACGGAATCCCCAAAAGCTCCCTGTAATAAGGGGGCTTTTTTATTGGCTGGGGGTTGTTGCACACGCTGTAAATCAGGGCTTACGCCAGATCACAGCAGTGCGCCGGCGGGGATAGAGCTCCCGGCACAGCGGGCAGATGGTGCCATCACAACCCCGGGCCGTGCAGAATTCGCGCCCATAAAAAATGATCTGCAGGTGCAAGCGATTCCAGGCTTCCTTCGGAAACAAGGTCTTGAGATCATGCTCCGTTTGCACAACGCTCTTGCCACTGCTCAGACCCCAACGCTGCGCCAATCGGTGGATGTGGGTGTCTACGGGGAAGGCGGGCACACCGAAGGCCTGGGCCATCACCACGCTTGCGGTTTTATGACCAACCCCAGGCAGGTCCTCAAGCTGTTCAAAGCTGCGGGGCACCATGCCGCGATGGCGCTCAAGCAAGAGCTCGGCAAGGCGCTTGACATTGCGAGCCTTGGTGCGAGCCAGGCCAAGCTGGCGGATATGGGCCAGGATCGTCTCCTCACTCAGGGCTGCCATCGCGGCAGGGTCCTGGCCAGCCGCAAACAGGGCCGGGGTGACCTCGTTGACCTTCTTATCTGTGCATTGGGCGCTCAGTAGAACCGCCACCAGCAGCGTGAAGGGATCGCTGTGGTCGAGAGGTACAGGGGTTTCGGGGTAGTGCTGCTGCAGCCGCTCCATGATCAGGGCGGCACGCTCCTGCCTCTTCAAGATTGGACTATGCCAAAGGTGAAGCCCAGTTTGTAGGCTCGCCCCAACGCAGATGGTCAATGGGCAGCAGCTTCGGAGATCTCTTTCGGATCAGCACCTTCGGCGAATCCCATGGCGGCGGGGTTGGCGTAATCATCGACGGCTGCCCGCCCAGGCTGGAGCTGGATCTTGAAGCGATCCAGGCCGAACTCGACCGCCGCAAGCCAGGCCAGAGCAAGATCACCACCCCCCGCAAGGAGGATGACCAGGTCGAAATTCTCAGTGGCCTGCTCGATGGCGTGACCCTCGGCACACCGATCGCGATGGTGGTGCGCAACAAAGATCAACGCCCGCAGGACTACAGGGAGATGGAAGTGGCCTTCCGTCCCTCCCACGCCGATGCCACCTACCAAGCGAAGTACGGCATACAAGCCCGCAGCGGCGGTGGCCGGGCTTCAGCCCGTGAAACCATCGGCCGAGTAGCTGCCGGGGCGATCGCCAAACAGCTGCTGGCCAAGGCCCACGGCACCGAAGTGATCGCCTGGGTGGAGCGCATCCACAACCTTGAGGCTTCGATCGACCCAGAACAGGTGACCCTGGCGGCTGTGGAAGCAAATATCGTGCGCTGCCCAGACCAAGCCATGGCCGGCCAGATGATCGAGCGCATTGAGGCAATCGGCCGGGAGGGCGATTCCTGCGGCGGCGTGATCACCTGCCTGGTGCGCCAGGCGCCAATGGGCCTTGGCATGCCCGTATTTGACAAGCTCGAAGCGGACCTGGCCAAGGCGGTGATGTCGCTGCCGGCCACCAAGGGGTTTGAAATCGGCTCGGGCTTCGCAGGCACCTTGCTCAAGGGCAGCGAGCACAACGATGCCTTCCTGCCCACAGGCGATGGCTCCCTGCACACAGCCACCAACAATTCCGGTGGCATCCAGGGGGGCATCAGCAACGGCGAGCAAATCGTGATTCGGGTGGCCTTCAAGCCCACCGCCACGATCCGCAAGGCCCAGCAGACGATCAATGACCGCGGTGAGGCCACCACCCTGGAGGCCAAGGGCCGGCACGACCCTTGTGTACTGCCGCGGGCCGTGCCGATGGTGGAAGCGATGGTGGCCTTAGTGCTCGCCGATCACTTGCTACGCCAAAAGGGCCAGTGCGGCCTGTGGTAGCTAGGGCCTCAGGCGCTCGACAAGCCTGGCCAACGACTCCCAATCGGCGGGGTTGACCAGCGAACCACCCAAGGCGACCGCATCAACTCCGGCAGCCAGCCAGGGCTCCACATCAGCAGGGCCAAGTCCACCTGCCGCAATGCAGAAGGGCAAGCCAGCAGCGCCAGCCAGAGGAGCTGCGAGTCGTTGCCAATAGGAGCGACCCAGCGCGGCGGCGGGGAAGAGCTTGACGATCGAGCATCCCCACAAACGGGCTAGATGCACCTCTGATGGAGACATCACGCCTGGCACGAACTGCAAACGCAAAGCCATTGCAGCCTCAATCAAGCCACGATCCAGCACCGGTGAAACCGCATAGCCCAGGCCAGCGGCAGCAGCAGCTTCAAGGCCAGCCAAGTCGACTACCGAAGCCGCACCCAAGCGCAAATGGGCGAAGCGCTGACGAAGCTCACTCGCCTGGGCAACCCAACGGGGATGAGTGCTCCAAGCAAGCTCTACATGCTGAACACCCAGCCCCTGCAAACGCTCTAAACGGGGCAGCAGCTCAAGCAGGTCATAAGCACGAAGCACCACCAGCAAGGGCTGGTGGTGCAAAGCGTCTAGCAGCTTTGGCGGTTCAGACGTATTCCGCCACCTTCACATCGCTGCGGATCAGCAGCTCCTGCAGATCATCGGCGTCGACTGTCTCCTTCTCTACCAGCATCTCGGCGAGCTCATCAAGCACCGAACGATTGTCAACGAGAACGGAAGTGGCGCGCTTGTAGGCCACCGCCACCAGGTCGCTCACTTCCTCATCGATTGCGGCAGCGGTGTCTTCAGAGAAATCACGCTCGGCAGCGATATCACGACCAAGGAACATGCCCCCCTGGCTGCGACCCAAGGCCACTGGGCCAAGGCGATCGCTCATGCCGAATCGGGTAACCATCTGACGGGCAACGCGGGCTACCTGCTGGAGGTCGTTTGAAGCACCGGTGGTGACTTCGTCTTCGCCATATACGATCTCTTCGGCAACCCGACCACCTAGTGCAACTGCCATCTGGTTCTGCAGATAGGCGCGGGAATAGAGACCCGATTCCATCCTCTCCTCAGAGGGGGTGAAGAAGGTGAGGCCGCCTGCATTACCCCGAGGAATGATCGAAATCTTCTGTACCGGGTCGTAATCGGGCATCAGGGCACCAACCAGGGCGTGGCCAGCTTCGTGATACGCAACAAGCCGCTTGCGCTTCTCACTCATCACCCGATCCTTCTTCTCGGGTCCAGCCATGACGCGCTCGATGGCGTCATTGACCTCGTCCATCGCTACTTCGGTGAGTTGACGGCGGGCAGCGAGAATGGCCGCCTCATTGAGGAGGTTGGCCAGATCAGCGCCGGTGTAGCCAGGGGTGCGGCGAGCAATCTTGTCGAGGTCGACATCCTTGGCCAAGGTCTTGCCTCGGGCGTGGACGCCAAGGATCTGCAGGCGGCCGGCATAGTCGGGACGATCTACAACCACCTGGCGATCAAAACGGCCCGGACGCATTAAGGCTGCGTCCAACACGTCTGGCCGGTTGGTTGCAGCCACAATGATGACGCCGGCATTGCCCTCAAAGCCGTCCATCTCTGTGAGCAGCTGGTTGAGGGTCTGCTCGCGCTCATCGTTACCACCGCCGAGACCAGCACCGCGCTGGCGGCCTACGGCGTCGATTTCGTCAATAAAAACGATGCAAGGAGCGCTCTTTTTGGCCTGCTCAAAAAGATCACGCACCCGGCTGGCGCCAACACCTACAAACATCTCGACGAATTCCGAACCGGAAATCGAGAAGAAGGGCACGCCGGCTTCACCTGCCACAGCCTTGGCGAGCAGGGTTTTACCGGTTCCTGGCGGGCCTACCAGCAGCACCCCTTTGGGAATTTTGGCGCCAACAGCGGTGAAGCGATCTGGATTCTTGAGGAAGTCAACGACTTCAGTGAGCTCGAGCTTGGCTCCCTCGATACCGGCCACATCGCCGAAAGTCACCTGGGTTTGGGGCTCCATTTGAAGCCGCGCCTTGCTTTTACCGAAATTCATTGCCTGATTGCCGCCACCACCCTGGGCGCGCCGCAACAGGAAAAACAGGCCGCCAAGCAGCAGTAGCGGGAAAATCAGACTGCCTACCGCCTGCTGCCATGCCGCGGGCTCGCGGCTGGGCTGGACGGCGATATCGACGTTGTGGTCGGTGAGCAGCTTGAGCAGGTCCTTGTCGGGGGCAAGGTTGACGACCGCACGGCGTCCGTCGTTTTCGACCACCTGGGCCGTGCCCCGGTCTGGGGAAATCAGCACCCGGGAGACTTCGTTGTCCTGAACGGCCTCTACGAAGTCGCTGTAGCGGAGGGTGCGCGGCGCATTGGCCGGGTCTGGCCTGTCGAGGAAGGCCGTACCCACGGCGATCATCACGATGACCAAAAGGACATAGAGCCCCGCATTGCGCCAGCGCTTCTTCAAGAACCTTGCCTCAGCTGAGAAGTCAGTTACGGAATGTTAACCGGCTGCGGCCCGCAGCACTTCAACCACACTACGGAAGGCGAACCACTCTGGGATTTCTTCGCCCCCACGCAGCATCTGACGGAATTGGGTGCCGCTGAGCTTGCGGATGTGTAGGCCTCTGGCCTCGGCATGTTCAGCGGTCACGTAGCCCTCCTCCTCCGTGTAGACGAGGTTGAGCGAGGGCACGGTCTCCATCCCAAGCTCTGCAGCGTTGTCGCGGGCAAAATCCTGGGCTTGGTAGGGGCCGTAGAAGTCTTCGCCGCTGAGGGAGCTTTTGCAGCCGGCCATGTCGCGGCCAATGATGAAGTGGGTGCAGCCGTAGTTCTTGCGGATGATCATGTGCTGCAGAGCCTCCCGTGGGCCGGCCATGTGCATCGAGTAGGGCAAGTAGGCCCAGCGAATTCGGGCGTTATTCACCTCAGCCGCCAGCCGCTCGTAGGTCTGGAAGCGCACCTCGCCGGCAATGTCGTCGTCCTGGGTGGGGCCGCAGGTGGGGTGCACCAGCACCACACCCTGCTCACTGACGTTGGCCGCGTCCAATGCCCGGGTAAACAGCTCGTAGTGGGCGCGGTGAATGGGGTTGCGGCACTGGAAAGCCACGACGCTCTGGCCAGAGGGGAGGGTGGCGCGCACTTCAGCGGGCGTTTTGCAAGGGAAAACCCGGCTGGGCAGCTCCAGGCCCTGAATGCTGCCGCCGAGGTAGATGCGACCCCGCTCGGTGGCGATCATCTTCACCGCCGGATGCTCAATAGAGGTGGTGCCGTAGCAGCCCTGAGCCTCACGCGCCTTATCAGGCTCCCAGCGACTCTCCACCGTCAGCACTGCCAGCTCCTGACCGCGATAGGTGAGCAGCAGCTGGTCGCCCACAGCAATCGAAGCGTCATCGGTGTCGAAGACGATCGGCAGGCCAAACAACAGGCCGCTGGTGGTGCGGTGGCCAGCCACCACAGCTTCGTAGTCCTGCTGATGCATGAAGCCACGCAGGGGCGAGAACCCGCCCACCACCAGCAACTCAACGTCGCAGGCATTGCGATCGCTGCACTCGATCCTGCGGCTCACCCCGGCTAGCAGCGACTCGCGCTCAGCCGCTGGCACCGCCAAATTCACTAATGACCCACCGTGAGGCGCGATCAAGCCAGCGGATTCAGCAGCGGTCATGGGGGCCAATCAGACAGGGCTGGATTCTCCCAGACCGGGGAGTCAAGGCTCAAGTGCCAATAAAAAGCTCTGGCTCCCAATAAAAAAGGCCCCGGTGGGGCCTTGAAGAGGCAGGCAGGACCTGCTAGCTAGCGCCTAGGGCTCAAGACTGCTCTAGGCGGCCATAGAGCTGGCCGACGATCTTGACATCGACAACCGCCTTGGTGCCCATGTCGGAGTCGGAAGGCTGGATTGCAGTAAACACACCGGCAAACTCGCCAGTGCTGGCGTCGACCTTGGTAATGGAGAGGTTCATGGTGCCGGAGCCATCCACATAGCGCTTCACGGTTTCGCCAGTGAACTCATCTCCAGCAGGCACCAGGCCTACAGCGCTGCTGTAGCCGGTGGTTAGGCCCCGGCCCTTGGGGTCGAGGAAGTTGCTGGTGCGGTAGCTAGGAGCCCGGTAGGGACCTTCAAAGTCGGTGCTGGTGGTTAGAGATGAACCATCAGACGTGGCCAACAACTCCTTGCTGGAGAAGGTGAAGGGCACTTCCTCACCACCGGGTAGCAGCACGGTGATCGGCTGGAAGTCGATGCCGCCGAGCTCCTTGAAGCTGAGGCCATCGGCTGTCACGGCCAGATCGCCGTACACCTGATCAAGGCTGGAGGTAAAGCGCGTGAGAATTTTGCCGGCAACGAACTGTGCCTCCTGGCGCTTGTTGGCAGGCTCGCCCTTCACGTACACCTCGGCGGGGTGCATGCAGATTTCACGGAGCTGATATTTAGCTGCGGGATCGAGGGAGATCGAGCCGCGGGCCGAATCCGGCAGCGACGGGCAGTCGTTCGCCAAGCCGGTGTTGTGGATGTCTTCGTAGGTGAGATTGGCGCGATCCACGGCCTTGGCACCACCGCTGCACGCGGTCACCAGGGTCAGGCACAGCGCCAGCACAAGAGCCAGCAGAGGACGAAAACTCATGGGGAAACGCCGCAGAGACGGTGGATGGGAACTGGGCTGTCGCCGATCCTACCGGTGCAAATCTGCCATTCCCCGTACGATGTCGCGGCTCTCAACAACCTGTATGCGAGAGCCCGACGCGAGCGCAAAGCAAGAGCAGTCATGAGCCTCACCCCATCCCAGCAAGGCCGTCTCGCCAACCAGCTGCAGAAATTAGACGAGTTGGCAAGTGAGCTCGAAGGCCAGCCTGAAGCCCTGCTGACCCTGCTGCGCCAGCTCGAGCAGCTGCATCGCTCCGTCCAAGACGGCCCCTTCCGGGGCAGCCTTCCAGCCGACCGCAGCCAGTTGTTCAGCCTGCTGCAAAGTGTCGAGCGCAGTGGCGGCTGGCCCTACATCCCGAGGTTGCAACTGCGCACCTTTATGGATCTGCTCCAGAACGAAGCTGCTGCAGACGAGACCCTGCCCGCCGAAGAGACACTGGTGGCTTAGGGCCGCAAGGCGGTAAGCAACTGCTGGGCAATCGCCAGCTTTGAACCCGGCTCGATGCGTTGCTCGCCGCCCTGCCCTCCCAGCAGCCAACCGTGGTTGCTGTTCACGCCAAAGCCCGCATCGGCTTGATCGATCGGATTGGCGAACAGCAGGTCGCAGCCTTTACGGGCCCACTTGGCACGGGCCTGCGCCAATACATCGCCCGATTGGGCCGCGAAACCCAAAATCCGCTGACCGGGGTGCCGGCGGCTCACCAGGCCAGCCAAAAGATCGGGCACCGGCTGCCAGCCGGAGGCGAGCTCAAGGGCTAGCTCCTCCTTGCTCAGTTTGTGAGGGAGCGGTTGCTGGCGGCGGTGGTCGGCCACAGCCGCAGCCATGGCAATGGCATCGGCACAGGGCTGAAGACGCACCAAGGCCTGCTCCATATCGGCCGCCGTCTGGACGGGCACACAAGCCAAGCCATCCAGCAACTGGGAATCCGCGCTCAACGGACCATGCACCAAAGTCACCGCCGCCCCACGCAGCCGGGCGGCCTGGGCTAGCAGCACACCCATCAGCCCGCTGCTGGGGTTGGTGAGAAAGCGAGCCGGATCCAGTGGTTCGCGGGTGGGACCGGCAGTGACCAAAAGCCGCAAGCCAGCCCAGTCCCGCTGCCAGCCCCACAGCTGCAGACACTGCAAGGCCAGGAGCAGCTGTTGCGGCTCAGCCATGCGGCCGTCCCCCTGCCGGTCGCAGGCCAACAATCCCGCCGTAGGTCCCAGGGGCAACACCCGCTCAAAGCCCTGCAGCAGCTCCCAGTTGCGGCGCACTCCCGGGGAGGTCCACATCGATGTATTCATGGCCGCAGCAGCCAGCACCGGCGCCTCGGTAGCCAACAGGGTGCTGGCCAGCAGGCTGTCAGCCAACCCATGCACCCAACGACCCAGGCTGGTGGCACTCAAGGGCGCCACCAACACCAACTCAGCCCACTCCGCCAGCTCCACATGCAGGGGCCTGGCAGCACGATGACTCCACTGATCCGCGTCGAGGTTGCAGGGATTGCGGCTGAGGCTGGCAAGGGCAACCGGACTGACCAAATGGGCAGCCGACGGCGTAACCAGGCAGCGCACCTCGGCGCCGCACTGGACCAGGGAGCTCACCACCTGGGGCAGCTTGACCGCAGCGATGCTGCCGCTGATACCCACCAACACGCGGCGACCCGCCAGCGGGTGCGCCGGATCAGTCCTCATCAAAGGGTTCCTGATCCACCAGATGCACGTAGGGGCGAGCCAACTCCGGTTGGTGGATCGCCAGGGCACGCATCAGGTGCCAATCGGCTAAGCCGTCAAAGGCACTGGGGTAGTCGTCTTCCTCCAGTCGACGGGCGAGCTCGGCGATCGAAGCTTCATCGAAAGCGGCGAGCCGTTCGGGAGTGATCGACGCGTTCATGGAAGTTGCTGGGGTGGTGGGGTCGGGGATAATGGCCATCTAGGGACAAAGGAGGGCCCTAACCCGGGGATTTAGCTCAGCTGGTAGAGCGCTGCGATCGCACCGCAGAGGTCAGGGGTTCGAGTCCCCTATTCTCCATTTCTACTCAAAGAAGCGCTGCTGGTCAGCCCTATGGATTGGCATCCAGACGCCGAAGCCAAACTTAAGGAAGTGCCCTTTTTTGTACGTCCAGCGGTGCGGCGCCGCATCGAAACCATGGCACAGGAGGCCGGCCTTAATGCCATCGATGCCCCCTTCTATGAGCAGGCCAAGGCAAGGTTTGGCCAGAAGTGAACCGGCGATGCGGTAAAAGGGTGCATCAGTAGAACACCCATCGATGTCGCAGTCGAAACGCGAACAGGTGGTTAGCCACCTGCGGTACATCCGTCAGGAGCTCCGAGAAATGCACCAGGGCGTCATGGACGACGGCTTACTTCCAGAAGCCGGTGAGGTTCGAGGGGTTATGGCTCAGATGGAAGCTCTGCTTGAGCTCCTCGAGGGCAAATCCTCCCGCAAGAAGGACAGCGACGGCTGAGACCCAGTTCGGGAAGCACTTGGGAGACGTCAAGCCCCTGGGGACGCTCTGGCAAACGTCTGCGGGCGGTTGATCATTAGCCAGCCAGGCGCTTTGGTTGCTCAGTCCCCATCACCCAGCCCGAGCCATTGGCCTCGGGCTTTTTTATTGGAATCCCCTATAGGTAGCGTTAAAAGGCTGCACACACGCCAGAGATGGTGTATACAGGCTTTGGCAGGGCTCGGGCCGGGTGATGGGGATCACCGCCGTCAGCATCCCTGCCTCCCCTTTTGGCCCTCGCTGATAACCCTTCAGCCGTGATGGCCTCACCTCCCGGAAGTCGATATCAACAGACCGGCTTCCAGGAACGGGTTGCCCAGGCTCGGGCGGCCCTAGAGAGTTGGGCAGCCAATCCCTGGCGGCGACTATCGCTGTTGCTGATCGTGTTGCTGATCAGCTTCAGCATTGGCGGAGCCGTCGGCTCGATCACCGGCACCCTGGCCAAGCTCGACCCGGTGGGGGCCCTGATCTGCGTGGCGGCCATCGAGCTGGCCATTCGCGCCAGGGGCCCGCTGATACGTCGTGGTGGTGATGCACTCGTGCTGCAGTTGCTCGACATGACTCGGATCGGCTTGCTCTACGGCTTGCTGCTTGACGGCTTCAAGTTGCTCTAATTCAACTGCTGCAAAGCTTTTCAGGCCAACGGTTCTGCCGCAGCCAGCAGATAGAGCAGGGCCATGCGCACTGGGATGCCATTGCGCACCTGCTCCTCTACCAGTGAAACGGCGGGATCATCGAGCACATCTCCCGCCAGCTCCACGCCCCGATTCACCGGGCCCGGATGCAGCAGGGGCACGGACGGGCCGCAGAGGGCTAGGCGCGCTCGGGTGATGCCGAATTGCCGGTGATAGGTGTCGAGGCTGGTGAGCAGGTGCTGATGCATGCGCTCCTTCTGAAGTCTCAGAGTCATCACCGCATCGGCCCCCCCGACCAGGGCCTGCTCCAGGCTGCGCTCAATCCGCACCGGGCCCCGCGCCGCCACCGGATCGGCCGCCTGGCCTGGCGGGGGGGCGGCCACAAAGTCAGCGAAGGCATCCGGCAGCAGGGTGGGCGGGCCGCAGAGCACCACCTCGGCGCCGCAGGCGGTGAGGGCCCAGAGGTTGGAGCGGGCCACGCGGGAGTGGAGCACATCGCCCACGATCACGATGCGCTTGCCCCGCAGGGCCGCAGGCGTGGGGGCTTCAGGGGCGAAGTGGCGCGCCAGGGTGAACAAATCCAGCAATCCCTGGCTGGGGTGGCTGTGCAGGCCATCGCCGGCATTGAGCACCGCGACCCGCTCACCGGCCCGGTCGAGGTCGGCCGCCAGGCTCTGGGGCACCCCGGCGCAGCGATGGCGCACCACCAGCACGTTGGCGCCCATGGCCACGTAGGTGCGGGCCGTATCGAGCAGGCTCTCGCCCTTGCTCAAGGAGCTTGAGGAAGGAGAGAAGCTCTGCACATCGGCCGAGAGCCGCTTGGCCGCCAGCTCAAAGCTGCTGCGGGTGCGGGTGCTGGGCTCAAAGAACAGGCTGGTCATCAACCGCCCCTGCAGGGCCGGCAGCTTGCGAGCACCGGCCACCGGCAGGGCTCGAAAGCGCTGGGCCAGTGTCAGCACGGTGGTGAAATCATCCAGCGAAAAGGCCGCCAGATCCAGCACGTGGCGGTGGCTCCAGCTGCTCAAGGGGTGCGGCGGCTCACAGGATCAGGGTAGAGGCTGACTTGCGCTGGCGACACTGGACAGGTGCACGGGGCGGCCGATCACCCCTGACCCGCCTGCTGACGCTGCGGCTCGCCCGCCAATACCAGCGCCAGGGGAGGTCTTGGCCCTGGCTGATGCCGATGCGGCTGGTTTGCACCAGGTCGGCGGCGGCCAAAGCTGCCAACTCTGGCCGCCGCGGGGCTATCCACAGGCCCTGATCGGGATGCACCTGCTGGGCGTCGCGGGAGCGATCGATGCCAAAGCAGCGTGCCAATAGGGCAGGACCCGCCGCCAACCGCTCCGGCTTACCAGGAATAGCCACGGCGCGCAGCAACACCCCATTGGCCCAGTCGGGACGGTGCGTCACCACATTCACGCAGTGGTGAATGCCATAGCTCACATAGACATAAAACCGCCCAGGCTCACCAAACAGGGTTTCGTTGCTGGGGGAGCGGCGGCGGTAGCCGTGACAGGCGGGCTCGTCTTGCGAATACGCCTCCGTTTCCACAATCACGCCCCACAGCAACTCGCCATCCGCTTGGCGCTTCACCAGCAGGCAGCCGATGAGCTCGGGGGCAACCAGCTCAGCGGGACGGCAGAAGAAGGCCTTCGGCAATGGATTCACCACAAGATCAACGCCTTGCTCGCCACTGGGAGCAACCGCCAGCAGACTGAAATCCTTAATACCCAGACTTGGGTTCGCCATGCACACCGCCGGTTTCTCCCTCGCCACCGTGCTGATCTTTGGCAGCGGCTTATTCGTGCTTGCCACCCTGTTTTTTGGCACCAAAGGTGGCTACTACGACACCGACGACTACGACGGCAACGGCACGGCTCACTGACCCTGACTAGGCAGCCGCTCGGCCTCGGGGCAGTCTTCCGAGGTGATCACGTCATCAGGGCTGCCGCTGCGGCAGACGTAGGCCAGCCTGGTGCTGACTGCCCCGATCGAGTCGAGCCGCACGCTCTCCTCCCAGCTGTGGGTTTCGTCGTCGTCTTCAGCGTCGTAGCGCAGGGTGACGAGATCCCCCTCGACCTCCACCACCGTGGCCTCCTCAATCCAGCGCTGCTGGTCACGCAAAAACACCCACACCGGGCGCTGTTCGGCACAAAACTGATAAAGCTTGCGGTGCAGCATGGGCCGAGGCACTGCTGGCCTACAAACACTAGCCAGTCTCCCGGGTCTTCCTGCTGTTCACCATGATCCAATCCGCCAGCTCCAATGACGCCATTCGCCTGCAACTGCGCAGCTGGCCTGAGGTGGAGACCTATCTGGAAAATTGCAAGGGAGTAATCGTGCCCCTGGGCTCCACCGAGCAGCACGGCCCCACCGGCGCCATCGGCACCGATGCGCTCACCGCCGAAGCCGTGGCCCTGGAAGTGGGCCGCCGCACCGGCGTGCTGGTGACTCCGGCCCAGGCCTTCGGCATGGCCGAGCACCACTTGGGCTTTGCTGGCACCGTGAGCCTGCAACCCTCCACCCTGCTGGCGGTGCTGCACGACGTAGTGCTGTCGCTTGCCCGCCACGGCTTCGAGCGCATCTACGTGATCAATGGCCATGGCGGCAACATCGCCACCAGCAAGGCCGCTTTCGCCCAGGCCTATGCCAGCGCCACCGATCGGTGCCTGGCGGTGGCGCCGCGGCTGCGCTGCAAGCTGGCCAATTGGTTCATGGCTGGCCCGGTAATGCAGGAGGCGCGCAACCTTTATGGCTCGGAAGAAGGTCACCACGCCACCCCCAGCGAAATCGCCCTCACGTTGCACTTGGAGCCCAGCCTGCAGACCAAGCAGAGGCCCCTGCCTGATCCAGCCCCGGCCGGCCCCATCCACGGCCCTGAAGATTTCCGCCGCCGCCACCCAGATGGCCGCATGGGCTCCAACCCCTACCTGGCCCAGGCCAGCCACGGCGAGCGCTTCTTGGAGCTGGCCGCCACCGCCCTTGCCTCAGACCTGGAAGCCTTCCTGACCTGAGCGCTAGCGTCGGATTAGCTGGTAAATCCCGATGAGCAAGATCACCGCAGACGACGTGCGCAAGGTGGCCAAGCTGGCCCGCCTAGACCTGCCCGAGGCCAAGATCGCCACTTACACCGGCCAGCTCGAGCGCATCCTCGACTACGTAGCCCACCTTGAAACAGTTGACACCGAAGGAGTGCCAGCCACCACTCGAGCGGTGGAAGTGGTGAATGTATGCCGCGAAGATATGGTAACCCCTACGGAAGTGCGCGAAGAGCTACTAAATGAAGCCCCCCAACGGGAAGGGGATTTCATCCGCGTGCCCAAAATCGTGGCTAGCTGAGCAAGGTCAACTCTCCGGTTAACGCACTGGCGAAATCGCAGTGCGGTGAAGCAACTCCAGCACTCGCCTGCGGGCATGGCGGGTAGGCATTAAAGCTGCAATAGGCCTGAGCTTGCTGCGCTTCTTGCGATGGCTGCGAACGCCGAGGAAAATATCGTAAAGGAAATTAAATCCATCATTCTTGGTTTCAAACAAGCCAAGGCGCTGGGGCGAGCCTTTGGCGTCAAGCATTGGTTTAGTGGCGTGATAGGCAGGGCGGTATTCAAACCAGGGTATGGATGGCCACAGGTGATGAATAAGGTGATAATTCTGACCCATGATCAGCCAATTCATCAGTCTGCCCGGATAAACACGGGCGTTATGCCAGCGGTTGCGAGACTGGAAGGGGCGGTGGGGCAGGTAGTCGAAGAACAAGCCCAACGTCACTCCCACCATTAGGGCCGGAGCAAACCAGCAGTTGAAAATAAATTCGAGAAAGCCAAATTTCGCTGCAGCCACCACGATCGCCACGAAGATGGCCCGGGCTAGGCCCCACTCAAACAGTTCATAACGACGCCACAAACGGCGACGGAAGAAAAACAGCTCGTGATAGAAAAATCGTGGTGCAATCAACCACAGCGGACCAAAAGTGCTGACGATGTGATCAGGATCGTTCTTGGGATCATTGACGTGGGCGTGGTGCTGCAGGTGCACCCGGGTAAAAACGGGAAAGCTGAAGCCAAGCAGTAGGGCAGCGCCATGACCCATCACCGCATTCCAGAAGCGGTGCGGATGGGCCGCGTTGTGGCAGGCGTCGTGAATCACCGTGCCCTCTAAGTGCAGGGCCAGAAATCCGGTAGCCAGCAGCACGGGCAGGGGCCAACCAGCCACAAACCAGCCCCAAATCGTGAGAGCAGCTAAGCCATAGCCAGCCAAAAACAGCCCAACGGTGGGGTTCCAAGGCGCAGGCGGGTCAAGAAATTCCCTCGGCACAAGCCGCGAGGGAGATGCCATTGCCCCTTCGGAGACCACGGCAGTTGCAGAGGCGGCCAGAACCTGTGTCATCTCAGCTGAACCAGATCCCAGAACGTTGCATCAAGGCAACTTAAGAAAGTGATGATGCCCACCGGGGGACTTGAACCCCCACGACCAAAGCCACTGGTACCTAAAACCAGCGCGTCTACCAATTCCGCCAGGTGGGCAGAACGCGACTGTAGGGACAGATGCTGGGCGGCGCCCACAATGGGGGACTCCATGCCTTCTGGCCATGCTCGCCACCCTGGGCGGACTCCTGGCGCTGCTGCTGGGTCTCGCCATCCTGCTGCTGCCGCTGCTGGCCACCGAACTGAGCCGGCCGCGGGATTCGGCCTGGGGCGCCGTAGTGCTGCTGCTGGGACTGGTGCTTGTAACCAGTGCCGACCGGCTCACGGGCGCCCCGATGTTGGGCGTGCTTTGCGGTGGCCTGCTGATCGGCAGGCTCGCAGGCGAGGTGTCCCAGGGCCGCTGGCGGCAACTCACCGCTGAGGAGCAGCAGAGGCTTTGGTCGACGGAACGCTGGCAGACCAGCCTGCAACAGGCGGGCGCCAGCCTGGCCCATCTGCTCGCCGTGCTGACCACTGCCACTGCAGGTGTGAGCCAATGGCTGACCCAGCAACGCCAGCCCAAAACCAGTGGCAAGCGCTGGGTGCGCCCGGAAGAGCCAAGCGCCGTCAGCGAGATCGACAGCCTGGTCACGGCCGATATCCCGGAACCGCAACCGCTGGCCGAGCCCTCCAGCAGCCAGGCGGGATAATCAGTTCTGCTGCCCCCAGGCGACGTGACCGCCAGCCCTGCGCCCGTCTCCTACCCCCTCTCCTACAAGGAGACGCTCAACCTCCTGCAGACGCCCTTTGCGATGAGGGCCAATGCCAAGGTGCGCGAGCCGGAAATCCAAGCGTTCTGGGCCCAGCAACGGCTCTACGAGCGCCTGAGCCAGCAGAACCCGGGCGAGGCCTTCACCTTGCACG
Source organism: Cyanobium usitatum str. Tous (assembly GCF_963920485.1). Classification (NCBI taxonomy): domain Bacteria; kingdom Bacillati; phylum Cyanobacteriota; class Cyanophyceae; order Synechococcales; family Prochlorococcaceae; genus Cyanobium; species Cyanobium usitatum. The sequence goes on from NZ_OY986431.1 coordinate 2,057,957, forward strand.
ACGGCCCTCCCTACGCCAATGGGGCCCTGCATGTGGGCCATGCCCTCAACAAAATTCTTAAGGACATCATCAACAAAACCGCCCTGCTGCAGGGCAAGCGGGCGCGGTTTGTGCCTGGCTGGGATTGCCACGGCCTACCAATCGAACTCAAGGTGCTGCAGGGGCTGAGCAGCAGCGAACGGGCCGAGCTCACCCCGGTAACGCTGCGCCAGAAGGCCCACGCCTACGCCCTCGAGCAAGTGGAGGGCCAAAAGAGCGGCTTCCGCCGCTGGGGCATCTGGGCCGACTGGGAAACGCCCTATCTCACCCTGCACAAGAGCTACGAGGCCGCCCAGATCGGCGTTTTCGGCGCCATGGTGCTGGCCGGCCACATCTATCGAGGCCTCAAACCGGTGCACTGGAGCCCCAGCTCCCGCACCGCCCTGGCCGAAGCCGAACTCGAATATCCCGACGGCCACACCTCCCCCAGCGTTTTCGCGGCCTTCCCGGTGGTGGCGCTACCGGTGGCCCTGGCCGCCCAATTAGAAACCGCTGGCCTGGCTGCCGAAGCGGCCACAGGGGCCGGCGGCCTGGCAGTGGCTATCTGGACCACCACCCCCTGGACGCTGCCGGCCAACCTGGCGGTGTCGGTGAACGGGCGACTGGACTACGCAATCTGCGCAGTGGCTGCCCGGGGCGACGCCCCCAACCCAGCCGCCAGCCACCTAGTGGTAGCCGCTGAGCTGATTGAGAGCCTGCAAACCAGTCTGGGACTGGAGCTCACACCCCTTTTAAGCGTTAAGGGCAGCGAGCTGGAAGGAATCACTTACCGCCATCCACTGCTGGAGCGCACCAGCCCTGTGGTGATCGGCGGCGACTACATCACCACCGAGGCCGGCACAGGCCTGGTGCACACCGCCCCAGGCCACGGCGTAGACGACTTCAACACCGGCAAAAAATACGGCCTGCCGGTGCTCTGCCCGGTGGATGAGGCCGGCAACCTCACCGCCGAAGCCGGGCCCTTTGCCGGCACCAACGTGCTCAAGGACGCCAACCCCGCGATCCTTAGCGCCCTCGAAGCCACCGGCCTGCTGCTCAAGCAAGAGCGCTACGAACACCGCTACCCCTACGACTGGCGCACCAAAAAACCGACGATCTTCCGCGCCACCGAGCAGTGGTTTGCCTCAGTGGAGGGCTTCCGCGCCGCCGCTCTTGGCGCCATCGCCGAGGTGGAATGGCTGCCGGCCAGCGGCCGCAACCGGATTGAAGCGATGGTGAGCGAACGGGGCGACTGGTGCATCAGCCGCCAGCGCACCTGGGGCGTGCCGATCCCCGTTTTTTATCACCGCGAAACGGGCGAGGTGCTGCTCAACGAAGCCACCCTGGCCCACATCCAGGCCCTGATCGCCGAGCACGGCGCCGACGTGTGGTGGCAGCGCGATGAAGCCGGCCTGCTGCCTGAGGCATACGCCGCCGAAGCCAGCCAGTGGCGCAAGGGCAGCGACACCATGGACGTGTGGTTTGACTCCGGCTCCTCCTGGGCCGGCGTGCTCCAGGAGCGGGGCCTGCACTACCCAGCCGATCTCTACCTAGAAGGCAGCGATCAGCACCGCGGCTGGTTCCAGAGCAGCTTGCTCACCTCGGTGGCGGTTAACGGCCACGCCCCCTACAAGCGGGTGCTCACCCACGGCTTCACCCTCGATGAGAAGGGCCGCAAGATGAGCAAATCGCTGGGCAACGTCGTCGATCCGGCGGTACTGGTGGAGGGAGGCAAGAACGAAAAGCAGGAGCCGGCCTACGGCGCCGATGTGCTGCGGCTGTGGGTGAGCTCGGTGGATTACTCCGCCGACGTGCCACTGGGCCCGGGGATCGTCAAGCAGCTGGCGGATGTGTACCGCAAGGTGCGCAACACGGCCCGCTACCTGCTGGGCAACCTGCACGATTTTGCGCCCGAGCGCGATGCCGTGCCCTACGACCAGCTGCCCCTGCTGGATCAGTGGATGCTGCAGCGCACCGCCGCCCTGATCGACAGCGTGACGGGAGACTTCGAGCGCTATGAGTTTTACCGCTTCTTCCAGGCCCTGCAGAACTTCTGCGTCGTCGACCTCTCCAACGTCTACCTCGACATCGCCAAGGACCGCCTCTATGTGAGCGGCGCCGATGAGTTCCGCCGCCGCAGCTGCCAAACGGTGCTGAGCCTGGTGCTGGAGCGTCTCGCTGGACTGATCGCACCGGTGCTCTGCCATATGGCCGAGGACATCTGGCAAAACCTGCCTTACCCGGTAGCCGAAGCCTCGGTGTTCGAACGGGGCTGGCCCACGGCCCCCGCTGGGTGGCGCCAAGCGCAACTGGAGGCGCCGATGGAGCGAATCCTGGAGTTGCGATCTTTGGTGAATCGCCAACTGGAGAGCTGCCGCTCTAGCGGCCAGCTGGGTGCTTCGCTGGAGGCCCAGGTGCAATTGGAGCTGGAAGCAGGCAGCAGCGCAGACGAGGCCCTGGGCTGGCTGGCCAGCTCAAGCCACCCCAGCGTCGACAACCTGGCCGACTGGCTGCTGGTGTCGGGCCTGAAGAAAGGCGGCGTAGCCCCTGCCGAGCTATTGGCCGAAGCCAGCGCAAACGGCATCACGGTGCGCATTGCCAAGGCCGAAGGCCAAAAATGCGAGCGCTGCTGGCACTACGAAACCGACATCGGTCAGCACAGCGCCCATCCCAGCCTCTGCGGCCGCTGCGTGGAGGTTCTGTGTTGAACGCCAAGGCACTGATTGAGCAGCTGAAACTCCAGCCCCATCCGGAGGGTGGCTACTACCGCGAGACCTACCGGGCCAGCCAAATAGTCGACACATCCCGCGGACCCAGGGTTGCCAGCTCGGCGATCCTCTACTTACTAGCTGAAGGCGAGTGGTCGAGCTGGCATCGGATCTGCTCCGATGAGGCTTGGCACCACCATGGCGGCAGCGGCCTACTGATCTATCAACTCCGCCCGGATGGCCGGGCTTGCGTCAGCAAGCTTGGGCTTGATCTTGGCGTTGGAGAACTACCCCAGATCGTGGTGCCTGCCGGCAGCTGGTTCGCAGCTGAACCAGTGGCTGGGCACACCCCATGGAGCTTGGTGGGGTGCACGGTGGCCCCAGGCTTTGATTTCGTCGATTTCGAACTAGCCAGCCAGAGCCAGCTGCAACACCACGCCACCCAGCTGGAATCTTGTTGCCGTGATTGGCGCCGCCTAATTGCGATGGGCTGATCAGAGGACTCAAGCCCAACCGCCAGGCTCAAGGAAAACCTCAGGGGAAGCGGGCCCAACCAACAGCTGCTCAGCAGCAGGATTCAGGGGGGCCTGAAGTAGTTCAGCTGTTTCGATCACCGCCCCATCAGGCAGCACTGGCTGGTCGGGATCGAAATCGGTGGGATGGGTAGTGCTGCTCGAAAAACCCCGAAAAATCAGCAGCTCGTAGGGCTCAAGAGGGCCTGCCGCCAACTGAAGCTGGCCCCTGAGCCGCAGCACCCGATCAGGCCGCTCCCGGCTCAACTCTTCCAACCTGGCCAGCAGGGCCATCACAGATGCAGCGGAGAGGGTCATGGCGAGAGAGAAAGCAAGGGGCTGATCCTTAGAAATCGCCAGCGATTCGCCCCTGCTTGGGCAAGCGCACCAGCAGCCATTGCAACAGTCCCACCACATAGGCAACCAAACCCACGTATCCGATGAAGGCAGCCACGGCAGGGGTCCATTCGCCGCCAAAAATGAAGGCAAACAGCCCCTCGACATGCCGGTGCAGACCAAGGGGCGGCTGAATCCAAACGGCGCAACGGGGCTGGGCCAGGGCGCCAGGGCCCATACAGCCCAGGGCCGTGGCACTAAGCAAGGCGCCAAGTAGGGCCCACACCGTGAGACTCCAGCGCCAGATGCGCAGGGTCAGGGGTAAGGGACGCCAGGGCGGCAGGTCGGCCAGCTCCTCGTTGAGATCCACCCAGAACCAGACGCTCAGCACCACCAGCAGCTGGGCCAGCAGCAAAACCACAAAGCCGAGGGGCCGCCGGTCGGTGAGCAGCAGGGTTGCAAGCAGGAACAGGCTGGCCACCTTCCAATAAATCCCCAGCAGGCGCACCAAGGATCCCTCCTTGCGTACCGACGCCCAGATCAGGAGCACTAGGGGCAAGCCGACGCTGAACAGCATCGCCAGGCGGACATCGAGCCACACCAAGGAGCGGTAAAGAGGTTCTGGCAGGGCGGCGAGCACGCGTGTGGTTCGGTAAGGCGCCATTATCCGCGTCCCCGGCAAGCGATAGGGTCCGAGTTATGGCCGCCTTCTCCCTGCCCAGCTGGCTCTCCCGCACCTTCGGGGCCCGTCCTGCCCAGGCCTGGTGTCGCACCGCCCTAGCCAGCGAAACCTCGCTGCAGGCCTCGGTTGAAGACATAGCAACCCAGCTGCGGGGGGCCGGTCCAGCGGATCTGGCCTTGGTCTTCGCCGCAGCTAGCTACGCCAGCGACCTGCCCCGGCTGCTACCCCTATTGCAAGAGAAAGTCCAGGCCAGCCACTGGCTTGGCTGCCTGGGCGGTGGGGTGGTGGGCACCGATGCTGGCGGCAGCCCCCATGAGCTGGAGAACAAACCAGCCCTGAGTGTCACCCTGCTGCGCCTACCCGGCGCCGAGCTCCACCCTTTTGCGATTGATACCGACTGCCTGCCCGACCTCGACGGCCCGGCTGATCCCTGGCGCGCCCTGCTCAATGCGTCAGCAGCTCCCAGCCCCTCGATGCTGCTGTTGGTGGATCCCAGCTGCTCCCGCATCAACGATCTGATCAGTGGCCTGGATTACGCCTGTCCAGGGGCGGCGAAAGTTGGTGGGGTCGCCGGCCCCCACAGTGCCGGCCATGGCTCTCTGCTGTTTGGAGATCAGGTGGTTCGCGGTGCCGTCGGCTGCCTCATTGGTGGGGCCTGGCAACTCGATCCGGTGGTGGCCCAGGGCTGCCGGCCGATCGGTCCGGTTTTTGATGTGGAGCAAGTTCAGCGCAACGTGGTGCTGGAGGTAAGCCAGGGCCAGGCCCGCCGCAGCCCTGTGGCAGCGCTTCAGTCGATCCTCACGGATCTGAGTGCCGAGGAGCGGGAGCTGGTGAAGCACTCGCTATTTCTGGGCGTGGGCCGTAGCAACTTCAGCCTCAGCGCCGCAGACCCAGATGGCCCCACCTCTTTTCTGGTGCGCAACCTGCTTGGTGTCGACCCCCGCAACGGCGCCGTAGCCGTGGCTGAACGGATGCGGGTGGGGCAACAGGTGCAGTTCCAACTGCGCGATGCCAGCGCCTCCAGGCTGGAACTGCGCCAACTGCTGACCAGACAGCAACGGCGCAACCCGGAGCCCCTAGCCGCCCTGCTGTTTGCCTGCCTAGGCCGTGGCGTTGGGCTCTACGGCAGTGCCGACGGCGACGTGGAGCTGTGCCGGGAAGTGTTTGATCAGGTGCCCATCGCAGGATCGTTCTGCAACGGCGAAATCGGCCCGGTCGATGGCAGCACCTATCTGCACGGCTACACCGCCAGCCTGGCCTTCTTGGTGCCGCGCGCAGAGGGCTGATGGTGCGCCAGCACGTCAATCCACTCAGCCGCTTTTTCCAGCTACCCCGGCCCCTGCCGCCGCCAGCCGAGCTTTTCAGTCAGCCGGAGCTGCCTCTTCATCTCGACATTGGCTGCGCCCGCGGCCGCTTCCTGCTGGCCCTGGCCCAGCACCAGCCCAACTGCAACCATCTAGGTGTGGAAATCCGCCGGCCATTGGTGGATGGCGCCGAAGCCGACCGCCAGGCCCTGGGGCTCGGCAACCTCCACTACCTGTTCTGCAACGCCAACATCAGCCTGCAGGACTGGCTGGCGGCCCTACCCGCCGGGCTGCTGCAGCGGGTGACGATCCAGTTTCCGGATCCCTGGTTTAAGCAAAAGCATCAAAAGCGGCGGGTGCTGCAGCCCGCCCTGCTGCTGGCCCTGGCCGAGGCGCTGGGGCCGGGCCGTGAGCTGTTTATTCAGAGCGATGTGCTGGCGGTGATCACACCGATGGTGCAGCTGATCGAGGCCAGCGGCGGCTTCGATCGCCCGGCCGCAGATGGGCGCCCCTGGCGTGCCGGCAACCCCCTGGCGGTGCCAACCGAGCGCGAAACCTACGTGCTGAGCCAAGGGTTGCCTGTCTACCGAGTTCTCTACCAACGCAACGACCGCAACCTGGAAGATCAGCTCGAAGCGGTTGATAATCGGGCCTGAAGCCAGGCTGCACCCCCTTGAGCGCCCCCCCAATGCCAATTTTGCTGCGCTGGCAGGGCTGCCTGCAGCGCGCTGACAGTGGTCCGCTGGGGCGCCAGCTAACCCTGATAGCCGGCCTGGTGCTCTGCGCCCTGATGGCTGGCCTGCCCCTGGTAACCCGCAGCGGCCTCAGCCTGCTGGTGCTGGCAAGTGGCCTTCTATGGCTACTGCTGGCCCTAACCACTACCCCAGGCCCTCTGGTGGAGATCGACCGCTGGATTCTGGGAATCCTGGCCATCGCCCTGCTGGCCACAGGTTTCTCACCGGTGCCCCTGGCCGCCGCCAAGGGGCTGGTCAAACTTGTGAGCTACCTGGGCGTCTACGCCCTGATGCGCCAACTGCTAATCCTGGCTCCGGTCTGGTGGGACCGGATCGTGGCGGCGCTGCTGGCTGGAAACCTGGTCACCTGCGTGATCGGCATCCGCCAGCTCTACGGCGATAGCGGCGAACTAGCCCGCTGGGCTGACCCGAACTCCGTGGCCGATGGCACGGTGCGCATCTACAGCACCCTCGAAAACCCCAACCTGCTGGCGGGGTACCTGCTGCCGGTGCTGCCCCTAGCCCTCGTGGCCCTGCTGCGCTGGCCGGGGCGAGCCGGCAAGCTCTTTGCCCTCACTGCCCTGGTGCTGGGGGTAGTCGCCCTGGTGCTCACCTTCAGCCGCGGCGCCTGGATGGGTTTGGTGGCCGAGGCGGCAGTGATCTCACTGCTGCTTGCCGTGCGCGCCACCCGGGCCTGGCCCCTGCTCTGGCGGCGCCTGTTTCCCCTGCTGCTGCTAATTGGCGGCGCTGCCCTCTTAGTAGTTCTGGTTACCCAGGTGGAGCCGCTGCGGGTGCGGGTGATGAGCCTGGTAGCCGGCCGGCAAGACAGCTCCAACAACTTCCGCATCAACGTCTGGCTTGCAGCACTGGATATGGTCCAGGCCCGCCCGTGGCTTGGCATCGGCCCCGGCAACGACGCTTTTAACCAGATCTATCCACTGTTTCAGCAACCCAAGTTCAACGCACTCAGCGCCTACTCCATCCCCCTGGAGCTGGCGGTGGAAGCTGGCATTCCTGGCTTGCTGGCCGGGATTGGACTGCTGCTGGCCAGCCTGCGCAGCGCCACCAGCCTCTGGCGCAGTGATAGCTGCTTCAGCCTGCCGGCCCTGGCGGCGATCGCCGTAATTGTGGGGCTCACGGTGCAGGGACTCACCGACACGATCTTTTTCCGGCCGGAGGTACAACTGAGCGGCTGGTTTTGCATCGCCACCCTGGCTGCCGGAGCTAGCCGCGCCGAAGGCCGTGGCTGAACCAGGCCTGATTGCCGGCTTCGATGCCGGCCAAACCCACACCAGCTGTCGCGTCAGCGATGCCTGCAGTGGTGAAATGCTGGGTGAAGGCCAGGGGCCAGGGGTGTGCCATCTGGCCGCAGCCGACGGCCCCGCCCGCTTCTGCCAGGCCCTTCAAGTCAGCCTGGCGCAGGCGCGCCTGCACCTGCCACACACCGGCACGCCCCTGCTAGCCGCCGGCATTGGCGCCAGTGGCATCGAAGTGGGCAGCTCCGTCCAGGAGCTGGGCCGGCAGCTGGCGGCCGCGGCCCTGCAACTACCCCTTGAGCGCCTAGTAGTCACGGGAGATGAGCGCACTGCCCTGCGCGGAGCCATGGGCAACCAGCAGGGCGGTGCAGGCATCCTGGTGATCAGCGGCACCGGCTCGATTGCCGTGGGTCGCAACGGCGAGAATCGGGAGCACCGCTGCGGTGGCTGGGGCTGGCTGCTCGATGGCAGCGGTTCGGCGATGGATATCGGCCACGACGCCCTGATGGCAAGCGTACGCATGTCAGATGGCCGGGATCGGGACACCGCCCTGCGGCACACCCTCTGGAGCGCGCTGGCTGTAGGCAGCGCCCAGGAGCTGAAAGCGCTGGTGGTGCAGGCAGACTTCGGCCCAGCCGGCTTCGCCCGCCTGGCTCCCTATGTGGATCAGCTCGCCGAGGCCGGAGACGCCGAGGCGATGACGATCATCGAGCGATCCGGGGCCGGCCTGGCTGACCTGGTGGCCGGTGTGGCCGCAGCCCTAGGCCTATCGAGCCCCCGAGTGGCTGCGGTGGGGGGCGCGATCACCCATCTGGGCATGCTCCAGCGAGCCTGGTGCGCTGAGCTGGCCGCGCGACTGCCAGAGGCCACGCTCGTGGCGCCCCACCGGGACGCGTGCCACGGAGCTCTGCTGATGGCGGGCGACCTGTTGACGAACTCGGCAGACGCTCCAGGGGGTTCAGCCCGGTGCGCTTGAGGAATCGGTCCGCACCACTTGGCCTGAATCCTTTGGGCCCCGCATAATTCGACTAACGGCAGGGCTGGGCGGGATCGCATGGGAATGCACAACCTGCTTAAGTCACGCACAGGCAGACGTTGGCGCTGGCGCCGCTGCCTCCGGGATTTACGCCGTCAGCGGCCACCGCGCGGACTGGTTCCTGCCCTGCTGGGCACGACCTTAATTAGCAGTGGAGTAATCCTAAGCGCCGCCCTGAACAGCGAGCGCTTCAAGAATGATCTGCTTCGTCAGTTCGTCGAGGAAAAAATCAATCAGATTGCTCGCAATCTTGAGGCTGAAACCCTCGATTGGGCCGTCTGGAACGAGACCCACGATCATCTCCTAAATCGCAATCCCGACTACTACAAGGATCAATACAACCAGTACAGCTTTGCCCGCACACCGTTTGTGGTGTCCCTGAGCCGGCAAGGGAGCATTCACTCAAGCACCACCTGGGATTTCAAAACAAAGCAGCCTGTTCCACTTTCGTCTACCCAAGAAAAAGCGGTTCAGCAACAGATTCCCAGCAGAACGCCCCTGCAGGCGAGCACCTTCCTGGGGCGCTTCGAGGGGCGCCCCTTTCTGTTCTCAGCCCAGCCGGTGCGCTCCACCGACAGCAGCGCACCCCCGGCCGGCCGGCTGCTGTTCGTGCGCCCCCTTGACACCAATGATGTGTCCTTCAAGGACAGCGCCACCCTGAACCGGGCCCTAGGCGTGACCCGGGAGTTCTACGGCAAGCCCCCAGGCCGACAGCTAAATCCCCTGGCTCCGCTATACGTCACCGTGCCCCTACAGCGCTGGCAGGCCACCACGCCGATGCAGCTGGTGATCGAACGCCAGCCACGGGAACGCCTCCAGGCCCTGCGCACCATCGCCGGCCTGATCCTGATCGCCACCGTGCTGCTGGTGCTGGTGATGCTGCGCACCTATGCCCAAGGCCGACGCTTCCGGCTTCTCGAACTGCGCAATCAACGCACCCGCCTGCAGACCAGCCGCGATCTGAAAAAGCGCCGCAACCACGACGAGCTCACCGGACTGCTCAGTGAATCCGGACTGCTGCAGGCCACGGTCAGCCAAGCCAGCAGATTCACCGGGTTCACGCAGGCGATCGCCCATATCAATCTCGACCATTTCTCCCTGATCACCAACGGACTCGGCAAAAGCCAGGGGGATCAGGTGCTCCTCACCTTTGCCAGCCGCCTGAAGGAAACCATCCATCCCAGCGGGGCCATCTCCCGGATCGGCGGCGACAAATTCGCCTGCAGCCTCATCGGCACCAGCGTCTCGGCGCTGCGCACGGAAGTGTCGAGCCTCAGCCAGCACCTCAACGACCTCAAGATCGATATCAACGGCCAACCCCTCAACATCACCGTCAGCATCGGCGCCTCGTTGATCGAAGACTCCAACCATGCCCGGGCCATGCATGAAGCGAGCGTGGCCTGCTCCGTGGTCAAGGTGGAAGGGGGCCACGGCTATCAGTTCTATGGCGATGCCAAAGGAAGCACCAGCAGCTATCTGGCGATCCAGCAGGCCAACCAGGAACTGATCACAGCCATCCATGACAGGAGACTGGCGCTACACGCCCAACATGCCTGGCAACTCAATCAGGGCTCAGAACTGTCAGCCACCTATGTGGAACTGCTCTGCCGAATTCAGCACCCGGACACCGGCAAACCCTACTGGCGTGAAAATATCATCGATGCAGCACAGTTCTGTGGCAGCCTCCCGCTCTTCGATCAGACGATCATCGAGCTGGCCTGCAGCAATCTCAGCAACTTGAAGCAGCAGGGTGTTGGACCGGGCGCCCATTCCCAGATCGTCTATGCCATCAACATCACACCAGACACGCTGATCTCACCCTCCTTCGTGCAGTCGCTGGACCAGCTGGTCGACAGCCATGACCTCGACCCCAGCATGATCTGCCTAGAGATCACAGAACAGGCAGCATTGCGCAACCCGGGCGAAGCAGTTGTAGCGATGAAAAAATTGCGCCAACTTGGATTCCGGCTGGCCCTGGATGATTTCGGCACGGGCATGACATCCCTGGGCTATCTGCGCGACCTCCCCCTCGACTACGTGAAGATCGACAAGAGTTTCATCCGCAAGTCCTCCCAGGACAAAGCCAGCAACCTTGTTGTGCAGTTCGTGGTGGAACTCAGCAAGGAGATTGGTTTCCAGACCATCGCCGAAGGCGTGGAGGACATGGAGCAACTTCTGGAACTCCAGGCGGCGGGAATCTCGATTGCCCAGGGCTACCTGATCACCCGGCCCAGGCCATTTCTGTGCAAGCCCCAGGAGTGGATCTTCGCCCAGTCCGGGGCGCAGATCCTGACCGATCATCGCGAACCTACCTCGGTGGTCTGAACCAGATGGCGGCGGAGTGGATACCCCCCCATCCCGCCCAGCCACAGGTGATCGTGCGACCGTGTGACCTCGGCTTTGGCCTGTTCGCCGGGCGCCCCTTCGCCGCGGAGGAACACATTCTGGTCTTCACAGGACCGGAGCTCAGTTTCGAGTCGATGGTCGCCCGAGGGGAAGCCGAGGCCAATGCCCTCCAAATCGACGACTGCCTCTATCTCGACATCGGAGCCCCTGGGGTCTACGCCAACCACTCCTGCTGCCCCAACGCGGGCATCCGCCAGGACCGTCAGCTAGTTGCGCTGCGGCCTATCCAGGCCGGGGAGGAGATCCGCTACGACTACTCCACCACGATGTGGGAGGACCACTGGACCATGGACTGCCGCTGCGGCCAGGTGAACTGCCGTCGGCTGATTGCCGACTTTCATACCCTGCCGCCCCTGCTGCAGCGCCGCTACCTGCACCTGCAGGTGGTGCAGACCTTCATTGTCAGACGCCTACGGCGGCAGGTCAGGCCCCATTGAGGTGCTGCTCCGCTGCGGCGGCCAGCTGGCTTGACCAGTGGTCCACCAGCTGCTGATCGGCGGCCTCAACCATCACCCGCAGCAGCGGTTCGGTGCCGCTAGCGCGCACCAGCACCCGGCCCTGTCCCTCCATCGCAATCTCCGCCTGCTCCACGGCGAGCCGTAGCGGCTCGCAGGAGTGCCACTGCTGGCGCCGTTGCCGGTCTGGCACCGTCACATTCACCAGGGTCTGGGGGTAGGGCTTGAAACTGCTATCCATCCAGTCGGCCAGTGATTGGCCACTGCGGTGCAACAACGTGGCCACCTGCAAAGCGGTGAGCAGCCCATCGCCGCTCATGCCATGGCGGGCCGACAAAATATGGCCCGACTGCTCGCCACCGAGGCCAGAGCCCAACTGCTCCATCGCCTGGTGGACGTATTGATCACCAACGGCGGTGCGCTCGAGCACCCCTCCCTTGGCCTGCCAGGCACGCTCAAAGCCGAGGTTGGACATCACCGTGGCGACGATGCGATTGGCCGGTAACTGGCCCGCATCAAGCAGAGACGATCCCCACAGATAAAGGATCTGGTCGCCGTCGACCACCCGGCCCCGGCCATCCACCGCCAGCATCCGATCTGCATCGCCATCGAAACCAAAACCCATGCTGGCTCCGCTCTCCAGCACCGCGCGCCTGAGAGGCTCGAGGTGGGTGCTGCCGCAATCCACGTTGATGCGCGTTCCATCCGGCTTGCCGTGCAACACGGTGAGTTCTGCGCCTAAGGCCCGAAACACCGCCTCGCCACAGGCAGCAGCCGAGCCCCAACAGAGGTCCAGCACAATCTTGCAACCTTCCAGGCGCCGACCCATGACGCTCGCCACCAAGGACCGCTGGTAGTCGGCCAGTAAATCGGGGCGGTCCTGCACCACTCCTGTGCCCAAGAAGCCGCCGGAAGCACCTATTGCCGGGCCAGCCCCAACCCCCTGCAGCCCAGCCTCGATCGCCTGCTGCTGGCCGCGGCTCAGCTTGGCGCCGGAGGCGCCAAACACCTTGATGCCGTTGTCTTCAGGGGGGTTGTGGCTGGCGGACACCATCAGACCTCCAGCCGCGCCAAGACGGCGAATGGCGCCAGGAATCGCTGGCGTAGGGCATAGACCCAGGGTCCATACCTGCCTACCTGCAGCCGTGAGCCCGGCGGTGAGCGCCGCCACCAGCATCGGGCCACTGCTGCGGGAATCCATGCCGATCAGCACCGGCGCCCCCTGGGGCAACACCTGGCCGCACCAGAAGCCAACCTGCAAAGCCAAAGCCGGGCTCACCTGGGTTCCCACCCGGCCACGGATGCCATCGGTTCCGAAACCGGCCACACCACCCCGCAGGGGCAAGCCAACGGGATGGGGAGCCAGATCGGCCATGGGCAGCGGCAGATGCCTAGGTGGTACTCAGGTTACGTGGGCTGCTGCAAAGCGCTCGCCATGGCTGGCCTGGGCCATGTAGGGGCCGAAGCCCCTTCAGCGCCAGCGGCGGGGCCACCAGATCCAGAGCACCAGTTCGCCAATCGTCCAGAGCAGTAGCCCACCCACCACCCAGCCGGGCAACCAGCTCAATGGCCAAAAAGGGCGCAGCAGCAGCACCAGGCCCGATACCGCCAACACCCGCAGGGCCCGCAACCGCTGCTCAGCTCCAGGCAAGGTGGAGAGATAGGGGGGTAGGGAGGGCAGGCGCACCAGCTAAGCGGGATTCACACCTCCCCAGAATGGCGAAGCCGCGCCGCTATTGCCCTTGGCTCGCCTCCCCCTGCTGCTGGCCATCACCTGCTTGGGCAGCGGCGCCGCCTTAGGGGGCGGCAGGGCACTGCTGACCCTGATTCCCGCGCCAGACCCCAACACACCCACCCCAACCCTGGAGCGCCTGCGGCGGTTCTCGCCCGATCCGGAGCGGCGGCGCGAGGCCAGCTTGCTGCTGCAGCCGCGCCAGGCAAAAGGCGACTTAGCCGGCGAGCGCCGGTTGCTGCGCGGCCAGGGCTGGGGTGGCGATGAGCTAGCAGCCCTGGTGCTTAAACGCGATGCCCTGGCCGCCGAAGCCCTGGGTGATCAGGCAGCCGCCCAGCAACGCTGGCAGCAGCTGGTGCGGCGCTTCCCCGACACGCCCGCCGCGGCCGATGGGCTTTATGCCCTGGGCCGGCAGCAACCCCAGCTGCGGCAGAAACTACGCAGCCGCTTCGCCGCCCATCCCGCGGCCCTAGCGGCGGCCGTGGAGGCGGGCCCGAGCGACGCAGATCGCCTCCAGGCAGCCCTGCACCTGGCCCGGCACGGTGTGCGCTGGCCCGGTGCGGGGCCACGCTTGCGCCAGGCCTGCCAGAGCACGGCCGCAGCAGCCACCCCTAACCAGCGGGACCAATTGGCAAGGGGCCTGGCCCAGCTAGGCGACTCGGCCGCCGCCCTGAGCTGCCTCAAGGGCACTCCGCCCAGCCCAGAAACCCAGCTAGCCATCGGCCGAGCCCTGCTCAGTGGCGGCAGCGAGCAGCAGGCCCGGGCAGAAAGCCTGCTGCTGCAACTGGCCAAAGCCGCGCCGCGCTCCAGCCAGGCCAGCGAGGCCGCGGCCCTGCTGAGCGACCAGCCCGGGCCCAGGGCTCTCCAGGCCCTGAACGGGCTGCCCTCTGCTCTGCAAGACACGGCCCCGGTGCGGGCGCGGCGGGCGATGGAGAGTGGCGACATCGGCGCGACGCTGGCGGTGCTGCAGCGCTGGCCCAACGATCCAGCCAGCTGGGAACTGCAGTGGCAGCAAGCCCGTCAGGCCCTGCTCAAGCGCCAATGGGCAACGGCCACAACGCTGCTGAGTGCCCCGATCGGTCGTGAATTGCCGGTGGGGCTGGTGGGACGCCAGCGCTTCTGGCTGGGTTTCAGCCAGAAGCAGCAAGGGGCCACCGCCAAAGCAGAACGCACCTGGAGTGATCTGACCAAACAGCATCCCGGCGGCTACTACGGCTGGCGGGCGGCGGTGCGCCTAGGCCGCGGCGATCTCAACCTCGATCCCCGCAGCAGCCCGGCCCTTGTGCAACCCCGATGGCACCCCCTAGGCAGCGGCGACTGGCAGATCGACCGGCTCTGGCGCCTGGGCCAACCCCTGGAAGCCTGGGAGCACTGGCGCACGGGGCGGAGCTCCCCCCCCGCCAGTCCCCAGGAGCTGCTTGCGGAAGGCCGGCTACGCCGGGCCGTGGGAGACCACTGGATGGGACTCGGCCAACTCGAGCAAGCCAGCCTGCGCCTACCGCTGAATGCAAACTGCGCCCTGGTCCAACAGCTGGAGCGCGACCTGCAAACCGCCAGCTTCGTGGCGGAGCTCGAGCAGGCTGGCGCAACCGCCGGGGTGCCGGCAAACCTGCTGGCAGCCGTAGCCAAACAGGAATCGCGCTTCAGCCCGGGGGTGAGCTCCGGCGCCGGTGCCGTTGGCTTGTTGCAACTGATGCCTGCCACCGCCGCCGAACTAGCCGGCACGCCCCTGACAACCGATGCCCTCACCGACCCAGCCCGCAATGCCCAGCTAGGCGCGCTCTACCTAAAGCAACTGCTGGGCCAGTGGCAGGGCAACCCCGTGCTGATGGCTGCCAGCTACAACGCCGGCCCCGGTGCCACCTCTGGCTGGGTGACGCCCCAACTGCAACAGGAACCGGAGCTATGGATAGAAGCAATCCCCTACCCGGAAACCCGGCTTTACGTCAAAAAAGTGCTTGGCAACCTTTGGAGCTTCCAGCAGAGACCCCTAACTAGCTGCTAGCCACCGCTGGCCAGCCAGCGGCCCACCCATGCCCCTGACAACACCAGCACCCCCAGCACCCCTGCCAGCAGCACCGGCGGGGGTGCCACCCGAATCCGGGCAAGATCGAGGCGTGCCAACAACACGGTGGTGCCCAGGATCAGCACATTGGTAAGCACTTTGAGGTGGAGCAGATAGAGGCCCCCCACCGTGACGATCAACAGGCTGATCACCAGGCTCATCACCCGACTGGCGGCCATCAAATTGGAAATCCGCTGCAGCAGCAGGTCGGGCATGGTGCACACCACCACCACCAGCAAGGCGTGGAGACAGTCAAGTGACCAGAACAAGCTGGATAGCTGCCCCATCCCCGACGCTGCCGCACCCTCGAGCGGCTGGCTCCACTGCAGCCCCTCGTAAACGGATATCACCACCAGCACCAGCAGCATCGGCGCCCGCAAGGGCAGCAACAGCAGACGCAACATCGCCATCACGGGGGAGCCAGCACCAGGGAAATCGCATCCAGAGGGCAACTCGGAATGCACTGTTCGCACACCAAGCAGCGTTGCGCATCGAATTGCAGCTGCCAAGCCGGCTGGCTCAAGCTGAGGGCACCGCTGGGGCAAACGCTCGAGCAGATGCCGCAGTCGACACAGAGACTGCTGTCTACGGCTATCTGACCAGGCGCCCGGTTGATGCCAAGCCCCTGACTTTCTAGCCAGGCCTCCGCCGCCGTCAGTTCGTCTATGTCACCGGAGAGCTCCACCACCATGGTGCCGCTCTGGTTGGGGGAAATCTGGGCCCGCAGGATCTTGGCGGCGATATCGAAATCCACCGCCAGCCGATAGGTGATCGGCTGATGCACCGCTTCGCGGGGAAAGTGCAGGGTGAGGCGCCGTTTCACGAGGATCCGGTTCGCGAGAACAGCACGCTTACCTCCGCAAAACGCTAGCAAGCACTGGCAAAGTGCAGTCATGACCAACTCCACCCCGAATTCCGGCCTGGGGCCAAGCGAAAGGCTGCTGCTAGTCGTGCTGGCGGCCCTACTGGCAGCGGGCCTGCTGTGGTTCCGGGGCGGCCTGAATCCGGAGGCTCCCCTGGAGCGCTTGGCGCGCCAATCCCTGGATCTACCCGTGGCCTTGCGCAATGGCAAGCCAACGCTTGTGGAGTTCTACGCCGACTGGTGCGACGCCTGCCGCACCATGGCTCCGGCGATGGAAACGATCGAAGCCCAACACCGCGGCCAGCTCGATGTGGTGCTGCTCAACGTTGACAATCCGCGCTGGCAGCCGGAGCTGGAGCGCTACGAGGTCAACGGCATTCCCCAACTTGAGCTGTTCAATGCTGCCGGTGAAGCGGTGGGCCGCTCGATTGGCGCTCGCAGCCTGAGCGAATTGCGCGCCCTCAGCAGCGCCCTGATCGCCGGCGAACCCCTGCCACCCCTAGCCGGAGTGGGTGCCGTCAGCAACCTCAGCCAAGCCGCTGGCGAAGTTGCGGCAGCGGAGCCAGGTACTGCCACGATGGCCGGACCCCGCAGCCACGGTTGACGCCTGCCATGGATTCCCGTTTCCGCGTTGCCCTGATCGCCGCCACGCCCAACCCCCAGCAGTGCGTTTATGCGGGCATGCATCAGGACTACAGCGAGGGCTTTGTGGCGGCAGATCCCAGCAGCTGGCCCGAGGAGAGCAAGGCAGGGGAGGTCTGCATCAAACGACTTCTCGCCGGCGAGCGCGGTCACTACGGCCCCTTAGAACACGCCCAGATCGTGCTCAACGTTGGCTGGTTTCCCCACTCGGTGATGCAGCAGGCGCGTACCCACCGGGTGGGGGTGAGCTTTGACGTGCAATCGATGCGCTACACCGGCGATCGCATCTGCAAGGCCGCCAATGGTGAACTGGAACTGGAGGAGGTGTTCTATCTACGGCCCGTAGGTAGCTATAGCGACCGGCAAGGCAAAAAATACGCCTATAGCGAAGAGCAGCGCTGCATAGATTTAGAGCTCTGCAGTGCGGCGGCGGCTCGCTACCGCGACCTTTTGGCGGCTGGCTTCGCCGAGGAGCACGCCCGCGGCATCCTGCCCTTCGACTACCGCCAGCACTTCGTGGTGAGCTTCACCTTGCGGGCATTTCTGCACTTCCTTGACCTGCGGGCCAAGCTCGACGCCCAGCTCGAAATTCGCGAACTTTGTGAATTGATGTGGCCCCACCTCCAGGCTTGGACCCCCCAATTTGCTGACTGGTATGAAAAGAGCCGCTTGCATAAGGCCAGGCTCGCCCCATAGGGCAAGCCATTTGGCGCACCTCTCGGTGCGACGCCCAGGCTCGCCCCATAGGGCGAACCATTTGCGGGAAACTAGATGCGCGCCAGGGTCACCCGCTCAGGTTGGTGTTGGTACTTGCCAGCCCGATCTTGATAGGTGGTCTCGCAGGGATCGCCCTCAAAAAAGAGCAGCTGGCAAATTCCCTCATTTGCGTAAATTCGGCAGTCAGCACCCGAAGAATTACTGAACTCCAGGGTTAGGTGACCTTCCCAGCCGGCTTCCGCTGGCGTCGTATTAACAATGATGCCTAGCCGGGCGTATGTGCTCTTACCCAGGCAGATCACCGTGATATTTGATGGCACCTTCATCTTCTCCAGTGCTACTCCCAAGCCATAGGAATGGGCTGGCAAGATGAAATAGGAGCCATCCTCGTCATCGCGCAGGGGAGCGGGTTCGAGGTTTGCCGGGTTGAACCGCTTGGGGTTCATCACGGTGCCAGGCACATGCCGAAAGATCAAAAATTCCTTAGCCGACAACCGCAAGTCGTAGCCATAGGAAGAGCAGCCGTAGCTGAGCACCGGCGAGCCCGCCGTCTCGGGATCGAGGTGGCGCACCAGGCTCGACTGAAACGGCTGCAACATGCCTGCCGCAGCCTGCTCATTGATCCAGCGGTCGTTCTTCAGCATCAGAGACCTCGGCGCAACTGGGTGACTTGATCAGCCATGGCCATCAACTCAGGAGTCATGGCTGGCCCTGTCAAAATGACATCTAAATGGGCCGGTCGGCGCTCCAAGGTTGCTAGCACTTCAGCCTGATCGATGTAGCCCAACTCCACAGCCAAGCCCAGCTCGTCGAGCACCATCAGATCGACCGCACCACTGAGCAGCTGCTCGCGGCTGAAGGCCCACACCTGGCGCACCGCCTCCAACAACTCGAGCTCCTGGTGGGCAGCTGGCTCTGACAGACAGGCAGGCACGCCGGGCCGCAGCCATTGCAGACGCCCGCACAGCCAGACGCTGCTGCCGAGGCCCTGATCTACGCCGCCCTTAAGAAACTGAGTAACCAGCACCCGGCTGCCCAAGCCGGCACTACGCAGGGCCTGGCTGAGCACGGCACCGAAACTGCCGCGGAAAGGCGCCGTATGGATTTGCAATAAGCCCTCCGACTGGGCCACGAGCCGCAATGCCGGCGCAGCCGCCACGGCCAAAGGGCGATGGCCAGAGCGCTGAGGTTGGTGCTGGACCGCCGGAAAACCAGCTCCAGAGGAGGAGGTGAGGCCTGAGACGGGCAAGCTCGCGGTCATGAACAACCTGAATAAAAACCTGGAAAATCGAAAAACAGACCTGGAGCGCCGCGAGCAGCCCATGGCCCCGCGGAGCTGAATGTAGCGGGATCGGGCCGCTCCACAAGCAAACGACACCATCCCTAGCGGAAACATACGTACTGGTGCGCCGGTGGCGCCGGCGGTGTCATCTCAAACCGTGTGTATTGCTACAAGCCACCCCCCGGGTGATCCTTAAGGTCCCGGCACTTGCCCATACCTTGATGGTTGGCGCTACCCACGGATTTAGCCGTACCGCCAACACCCCATCGACGGGTGCCCCTGGCGTGGTGGCAGGCATGGGCAGCGCCGGCCAGGGCAACCCCACCCTGCTGGAAGTGATCCGGGGCCTGGCCGGCAGCAGTGTCGAGACGATCGAACGGGGCAAGACGATCTTTTTCCCCGGCGATCCAGCCGAGCGGGTCTATCTGCTGCGGCGCGGAGCGGTCCGGCTTTCGCGGGTATATGAATCCGGCGAGGAGATCACCGTGGCCCTGTTGCGTGAAAACAGCCTATTTGGTGTGCTGTCGCTGCTTACCGGCCAGCGCTCCGACCGCTTTTATCACGCTGTGGCCTTCACAAGGGTCGAGATGGTGACCGCACCAGCCACCTCGGTGCGCCGGGCGATCGAGCAGGACGCCAGCGTGGGCTTGCTGCTGCTGCAGGGCCTGTCTTCGCGGATCCTGCAGACCGAAACGATGATCGAAACCCTCACCCACCGCGACATGAGCTCGCGGCTGGTGAGCTTTCTGCTGGTGCTGTGCCGCGATTTCGGCGTTCCCAGCTCGGAAGGGATCACGATTGATCTGCGCCTCTCCCACCAGGCGATTGCCGAAGCGATTGGCTCCACCCGGGTCACAATCACTCGCCTGCTGGGCGACCTGCGCAACGACGGGCTGGTTCAGATCGACCGCAAAAAGATCACTGTGTTTGATCCAATCGCCCTAGCCAAGCGCTTCAGCTGAACGCCAGAGATACTGGGGCCCTTCGCGGACGTATGTGACGGGCTGGCTGCTGATCCTCGCTCTGCTCGCCCTGGGGGGAGTGCTCTCCACCCTGGGCGACCGACTCGGCAGCCTGGTGGGCAAGGCGCGCTTGAGCTTGTTGGGGATGCGGCCCCGCCGCACCGCCGTGTTGATCACGGTGCTCACCGGCAGCCTGATCAGTGCCATCTCCCTCGGCCTGATGCTGCTGGTGAGCGAGCGGCTGCGCACGGGCCTGTTTGAACTCGATCGACTGGAGCAACGGCTGCAAACCAGCCGCAGCCAACTGAGCCGCAGCAACAGCCAACTAGCCAGCAGCCGCCTGGAGGTGGCTCGGGCTGAACAGGGCAAACGCGAGGCCCAGACGCGCTTTGAGCAGGCCCAAGCCCGGGCCAGCAAATTGCGCCAGGAGCTGGCGCCACTTTTAGCCCAGCGCAACCAGCTGGAGCTGGAGCGCAGCCGTCTCAGCCAGGAGGTGAAGGGGCGGGATGCGGAAATCCGCCGCACCGAAGCGGAACTGGCCCAGGTGCGCCGCCGGATCAGCGCCGGTGCCAAAGAACTTAAGGACCTGGAGAGCAACCTGATTGCCCTGCGTCGCGGCGACGTGGTGCTCAGCAGCGGTCAGACCCTGGCCAGCGCCAAGGTGACCCTTGAGCGCCCCGAGCAGGCCACGGAGGTGATCACCGCCTTGCTGCAGCAGGCCAATCTCAACGCCTTCAGGCGGGTGCTGCCCGGCCAGCCCCCCGATCGCCAGATCCTGCTGGTACCAAAGAGCGACATCAGCAAGCTGGAGGGCCTGCTCGCCAAGCCCGGCAGCTGGGTGGTGAGCATTCTCTCGGCCGCCAACGTGCTGAGGGGCGAGCGCCAGGTGCTTGCCTTCCCAGACCTACGCCCCAACCGCCCAGTAGTTAAGGCAGGTGAAGTGCTGGCCAGCACCACGATCGAGGGCGACCTCACAGCCCTGGAGCCAGTTTCGCGGCGACTCAACCTGCTGCTGGCCGCTGCCTATGCCCGAGCCCAGCGCCAGGGCACGTTGGTGGAAGGGCTGCAGTTCGATGCGGCCAGCTTCAAACAGCTGGCCCGGGAGCTGAGCGAGCGCCAGTCCGGCCAGGTTGCCCAACTAGAAGCCCTCGCCATCAACAGCGCCAGCACCGCCGACCCAATTGCGGTGGAATTGCGCTGGTTGGCGGCCCCAGCTCCCGCCCAATCGGGGCCGGGCCCTCGCCGCCCATGACGGGCGCTGCGACGGGCCTGGTGGCAGGACTCGATCCCGGGCGCAGCAAATGCGGTCTAGTGCTGGCGGATCCTGCCGCTCGCCAGATCCGGCAGGCTGCCATCCTGCCCCCGCAAGCCTGCCTCGCCCTGCTCAAAAGCTGGCAGCAAGTGGGGCTTGGCCAGGTCGTGCTCGGCAATGGCACCGGTAGCCAAGACTGGCGCAGCCGGCTTGGCCAGCAGCGGCTGGCGCTAGCGGTGGTGAATGAAAGCGGCAGCACCCTGGCAGCCCGCGAGCGCTACTGGCAGCTGTGGCCCCCTAGGGGCTGGCGGCGGCTACTGCCGGCGGGCTTGCGCTTGCCCCCCCGGGATATCGACGATGTGGTGGCCCAGCTGCTGATTGAGCGCTATTGCGGGATGACCCTGAAGCGCAGCAACCAGGAGCTGCTGAGGCAATGGCCGCTGCCGGTCGCCGGCGGCTAAATCGGTTTAAAAACGGGCCCGAACCGTGAAGACGTAGTCACCGCCAGGCTCAAGCTGGTAGTCGACCTTGAGCAGGTAGCGCAGCAGGGCGTCCTGGATCAGAGCCCTGCCCAAAGAAGGCTCAACGCTGAGTTCACCGCGGTCAAAGGCCCAGCGGAAACTCCATTTGTAGCCGCCGGCACTCACCTCCCCCTCCAGCAGCCGCTGGCTGAAGCTCTGATGCAGCACCCGCAACTGGGCAGTGGTGGAGGGAAGACGTGCCATCGGCTCAGGCTGCCGTGCCCTGGGGCAGAAAACCGTTAATTCGGTTGCCAGCCCGCTCCAGGCCGAGGCGCTGGATCAGGCCAATACCTGCCTCCACCTCGCGCAGCACCTCCTCGAGCAGGGGCTGCTCGGCAGGCGTGAAGCGTCCAAGCACGTGACCAACGGTGCGGGCGCGGCGCTCGCCGGGATCTTGGGCGGGGGCGCCAATACCGATACGAAGCCGCGGAAAGTCCTGGGTACCTAGGTGGCTGATGGTGCTGCGCAGGCCGTTATGCCCGCCGGCACTGCCCGTAGCCCGCAGCCTCAACTTGCCGAGGGGCAGATCCATGTCGTCAACCACCACCAGCAACTGGGCGGGCTCGAAACCAAACCAGTCAAGGGCTGCGCGGATCGAGCGCCCACTTTCGTTCATATAGGTCTGGGGCATCAACAGCCTAAGCCGGGCAGGCCCCGAACCCACCTCCGCCACCAAGCCCTGAAGCTTTGGCTGCTGACGAAAAGATGACCCACCAGCGCAACTGGCTAGACGCTCAAGCGCCATAAAGCCCACGTTGTGGCGAGTACCTACGTACTTGGCTCCCGGGTTACCCAGGCCCACCACCAATTGCAACGACAACTCAGGCCGCGGGACCATCGAGAGGCTGCTCAATCAGCTCTGGAGCATCAGCCCCGGAGGCGTCAGCTGAAACCGGTTCGGCGGTGGTGATCGCCGTGCGCAGCTCCTTTTCGAACTCAGAAGAGGCCGATTGAAAACCCTTCAGAGTGCGCCCCAGGGTTTTACCGAGCTCAGGCAGCCGCTTTGGACCGAACACCAGCAGCCCGATGGCGGCAATTACCGCCAGCTCAGGCAGGCCAATGCCAAAAACATTCATCAGCCGAGGCCGTTCCAGTTGACCGTGATGCCCTCGAGCAGCAGGGACTTGTTGTACAGCTGCAGGATGATCAGCAGAAACACCAGGAAGAGCACCATAAAAATGCCCATCACGGGCGTGGTGCCCCAGCCGGGAACGACCTTGCCGTACTCAGAATTGAGTGGCCGCAGGATGTCTCCGAGGCGGGTGCGTTGGGCCATGTCTGCTGCAGCCTCTCGGGCATGGATTCGCTTTAAGTACTGTAAGGGCCTCGCGTACCGCGCCGCGGCGGTCCGTCGAGAGTTGTGACGCAACCCGTCACCTGCATCCCCCTTCCGCCTCCATGGACCCCACCGCCACCACCAGCTCCCCGGCCCTTTCCGTGGCCCTCGCCGTGCTGGCGGTGCTGCTTTCGCTCACCGGTTTTGGGGTGTATCAAGCCTTCGGGCCGCCCTCCAAGGGCCTCACCGACCCCTTTGACGACCACGACGACTAAGCGCTAGGCCAATGGGGGCGCACTCGCCAGAATCCCAGGCTCCACGGCGCCAGCAGCCAGGGATCTCCGGTGAGCTTGCCTTTGGCAACCAAGGGCTGATCAAGGCCATCGAGTCGCTCCAGCAGCTGCCAGCTCTCTCCCAGCTCCAGGTAGCGGCGGCAAGGGGAACAGTTCTGCACGGTGAGCACCACGTCCCCCGAGTCCCCTAGTGGCCGGCAGCCCAGCAGCAACAGCCCCTCGCCCAGGGGAGGCAGGGCCTGATGTCGTTTAAGCCGGCCCTGGGCCGCCGCCGGCCGCAGCCATAGCGGTTCCCTGAAGGCCACCGCCTGCTTGGGCACCTGGGCCCGGCACCAGCCTGCTGGGCAGGGCGCCAGGGCCAGCCGCAAGCGCTGCAGGCCGTTATCGGCGCCAGGATCGGGCCAGGTAGGCGCCCGCAGCAGCGACACACCCAACTGCTCCGCACTAGCAGACACCCCCTGGGGGCCATCGAGCAGCACCGCCAAGCCGCCGCTATTAGCCACAGAAGCGATCCAGCTGATCGCTGGCAGCTCCCAGCGGGCCTGCTCGCGGGCAGTGACCGGCTGAGCTGGCCGTTCCAGCACGCCACCGGAGGTATCCGCCGCCCAGCGCTGGGCCGGCTGGGCCAGGGGGATCTCCAGGCGCAGCAGCTCATGGCGCTGGCGCCAGTCAACGCTGAGCACAAGCTCGAGCCAGGGGGTATTGGCTAGTAAGCGCCCCTCCAGCCGCACCGCACTGGCCCCGCACTGGCCCCGCCACACAAAACTGGTGCACAGCTCGCCCTGCTCCAGCCAGCTCGGCTCGCCCTGCCACTGCCAGGCCAGCGGATGGTCCCGGTAGCCCGTGGCGATGTCCCAGGCATCCCAAAACTCACCGCGATCGGCAAAACGCCGCCAGGCCAGCGGGCCTGCCAACTGGGGCTGATCCTGGCTATCCCACAGCTGCTCGAGGCCCCCCGGCCCCAGCTCAAAACTCACCAAACCGTTGCCGCAGCGCCAGCCCTCTCGCCACACCGGCGCCTCAACCTGAGCTGCCTGAGAGGCCGCCGCTACGGCCGATCGCTCCAGGGGCAGGGCCGCCACGCCCGCCAAGGGGGGCAGCTGCAGCCACTGGCCGCCAGCCCGGGCCGGCTGGGCCGGCAGCTTCACGCCGCCCCAACTCCAGCTGCCCAACGGCACCCGCAGACTGCGGGCCCGTGGCGGCAGGGGCTGAAGCTGGGCGACCC
The DNA here is from genome assembly GCF_963920485.1 of Cyanobium usitatum str. Tous. NCBI lineage: Bacteria > Bacillati > Cyanobacteriota > Cyanophyceae > Synechococcales > Prochlorococcaceae > Cyanobium > Cyanobium usitatum. Next base: position 2,082,233 of record NZ_OY986431.1, read on the forward strand.
ACCAACTTTGCCCGGAACCGTCACCAGCTCCTAGCCAGGCCTGCAGAGCCCAATCCCGTTGCAGGCAGGCGCTGCGGCGCGCTGCCCGCCACTGGGGCTCGGCCTGCTCGAACACCTCCGGAATCGAGGTGCCGGGCAAAATGTCGTGAAACTGCTGAAAAAGCAGCGTTCGCCAATCGACCGTTTCAGGCTCGCCGGCTAGGGCCTGGGCCAGCTCCGCCTCCCGCAGCAGCCGCTCGAGCGTGCGGTTGTGGCGCTTCTGATCGGGGCGCGAGGTGGCGCAGCCGCGGTGCAGCTCCAGGTAAAGCTCGTCGCGCCACACCGGCAGCCGGGGCGCCAGCGGCTCGAGGGCAGCCAAATAATCCCGCAAGCTGCCGTGGTGCTGGGGCGCAGCCTCAGCTTGCTGCTGCCAGAGCCGCAGTTGCTCCAGCATTTCGGCGCTGGGGCCACCACCGTGGTCGCCCACCCCGGGCAGCCACAGGGCCGAATCAACCCCGGTCGCGCCTTGCCAAGCCAAGCGATAGCTCTCCATCGCCACGGGATCGCCATCGGTGCCGATCGGGGCGTTGATCAGGGCCAGCAGCTCGGAACCGCAGCGGCTGCGCCAGCGAAACAGCCGGTGGGGGAAGGGATTGGTGGCGTTCCAGGCCATTTTGTGGGTGCAAAACCAACGTACGCCGGTGCTGCGAGCCACGGCCGGCAGGCCGCTGGCAAAACCAAAGCTGTCGGGCAACCAGGCCAAATAGTGCTCCAGCTCAGGAAAGCTGGCGGCGCTGAATTGCTGGCCCAGCTGAAACTGGCGCAGCAGTGAGGAGCTGCTGATCAGCACGCAGTCGCTCTCCACCCAGGGGCCGTTGATCGGTTCAAAGCGACCGGCGGCCACCGCGCGCTGCAGGCGGGCGAACAGGGCCGGCCGGTGTTGCTGCAGCCAGGCGTAAAGGGCCGGTGTGGAGTGGCCGAAATGCAACTCCTCGAAGCGCTCGATCAGATCAAGGGCAGAGGTGAAGGTGCGCTCGGCCGCTTGCCAGGTGTCGGCCACCGGCCAGAGCCAGGCCAGATCAAGGTGGGCATGGCCCAACACATGAAAGCGGCCTGTCGGCGGCTCGCCGCTGCGCAGCTGGGCAAGCTCAGCCTTGGTTTCAGCCAACAAACCCGCCGGGTCGGCTGGATCCAGGGGCTCGAGCTCAAGACGGCTCTCGATCAGGGCACCGTCGTCGTGCACGGGGCTGCGCAGGCGTAACTCCAGCTCCAGGGCCTCCCCCTGCCACCAGCGCTCGGGCAGCAACCAGCGGCAGGCGGTGTCAAACAGGTCGCCGCCATGCACCGGCGCACCATCCACCCGCAGCTCCACCTGATCGGCCCACCAGCGCAGCACCAGCCGGGCCTGAGCCACGGGCTCCGGCTGCTGGAGCTGCAGCCAGGTCGCCGGGCAAACCAGCCGCAGCCGCAGCTCCCGCCACTGGCCACCCCGCGGCCAAATCACCAGCCCCCGCGCTGCCCAATCCGGGCGACCTTGCTGGCCCCAAGGATCGTCAAGGGCTGGGCCAAAACGCCCACCCGCCTGCACGCAGCGCCAAAGGGGTTGGAGATCCCAGCGCGAATGGGTTGGCCGCAAACGTGACTGAATCGTTTCAATCCGTGGGGGCTGCCCTAGTCCTGAGGCCTCAGGCATCGTTGGATGGAAAGCCGAGTCCCATAGGATGATCCCGCAGCTGCGGGGTCGACGAGGCCCTTAAACGCGCCTGTCACTCCCTGTCACCCGCTCGCCGTTCCCCAAGGCCGAACCATGCTCGCCCTCAAGATCTCGGTTTATTCGGTCGTCTTCTTCTTTATCGGGATCTTTGTGTTCGGCTTTTTGGCCAGCGACCCGAGCCGCACGCCGAGCCGTAAAGACCTGGAAGATTGATCAGCTGGCACTAGGCAAGCAAGGTCCTGATTCTGTTTGTGGGATGATCCCCAAAATGACCTGCTGCGACTGATTTAATCGTGCCGATTTCAGACACGCTTCCTTCAGCACTTCGGGCTCAAGAAGGTCTAAAGGGCTGATGGATTTGGCTGGCAATTCCCACCTAGTGCCTCTGGGGAAACGGCCTTTAAGGAGGCTCGCTCGCCAACTATTAACAGCTGCTTGCCTATCCGCCCTATTTGCTCCAGAGGCTCTGGCAAGTGATACCCCCCCCAGCCAGCCAGGGGTAGTTAAAGCAGCTAGTTCAGTTAACCCTGCTCCCAACTTTGCTGTAATCAAGGCGGATCAGCAGGGCTACGACCAGCAACTGGGCCGCTTTGTTGCCACCGGCAACGTGGAAGCCCGCTTCAACGGCTGGCGCCTGCTGGCAGATCGAGTCGAACTGGCAGAACCCAGCCGCAGTGTCTACGCCAGCGGGCAAATTCGCCTGATCAAAGGAGATCAATACCTGCAGGCAAGCCGTCTGCGCTACAGCGACCTAGAAGGCAGCGGCGAACTTGACGACGTCTATGGCGTCATCGACCAAGACACCCTTGCCCGGGACATCAATTCTCAAGAGGAGAACTCTCAAGAAGTCATATCTCAAGAACTCAAGGCCAAAACGAACATTCAGCCATCTGAAGTCAGCCAACCAGCGTTTGCCTGTCCGCCACTCAGCTCAGATCCTGGCAATAGAACCCTGGTGCGGCTGCTGCCACCGGGTCGCAGCAGCCTGCCCACCATGCCAGCACCAGCCGGCTGCCCTGGCAGTGAGCTCTCCACTCCCGCTCTATCTCTAAATAGGGCACTGGAGTCAGTTGCTTTTGGCCCACCCCAGGCGGGCGGCCCGCAGCAGGGGCAATCCAGTCGAAACCCCAACAGCTCAACTAGCAAAGCACCCGAAATTGAACAACTGCCAGACGTGGATTCAAAGGTCAGAGATGTTGTTTTCCAGCAGAGCTGGAGCATCCGCTTCAAGCTTGATCTGGCTGCCGTAATCGACACCACCGACTCGCTCAACAGCAAGGGACAGGGCTACCGCCCACCCAAAGACAAAAAAGGCACGATCAGCCGAATCCGCTTTCAAGGAGCCCAAATCAAAATCCGAGGCAACCGCTGGACTGCCGAGCAGATCGCCTTCACCAATGACCCTTTCACACCAGCAGCTTCATGGGTTCTGGCCCGCAAAGTGGTGGCCGTAATGGATGGGAAAGGAAAGACACGCATCAACAGCCGCAGCACTCAGATTTTGCTGGACGGCAAGATCTCCCTGCCGGCGATTACCAACACAACAATCGGCGCTGAGGAAGGTCGGCTTGCATTCGACACCGACAAACAAGACCGCGATGGTTTTTTTCTCGGCTACAACCTGGAGCCAATCAAGCTGGGGCAATGGGGAAGCTTGCAGCTCCAGCCCCAGCTGAATGTGCAGCGGGCTCTAGAAGGGCGCACCAGCAGTTACGCGCTTCCCGGACAAAACCTGGCCAGTCCGGGCAGCGAACAGACAGCCAAGATTGGCGACATGTTTGGCCTGCTGGCGGCACTCAATCTGCCCGTGGGCTGGCTCACTCTGAATGCCGAGGCGAGTCTATCTACCTTTAATCCCAATAATTTCCGAGCCGGAACCCGTAGCACTACGAGCTTGACAGCTCCCTTGAGCCTGCCCGGCCATACAAGTGCCAATGCCAGCGCATTTGGCTCGTACAGAGAGCGGATTTACAACGGCAGCCTTGGGCTGCAAACAGTAGTTTACTCCTACGGTGCCAATCTAGCAGGGAACGCGATATTAAACCAGTACAAAAATCCAGAAAACTCTCGCAAAGCCCCCTTCTTTGCTCCCGTCAATCTCAACTGGGCAGTCCAGTCAGGCTCCTATCAAGCCGAGCTTTTTGAGACAGATACCCTAGATACGATATGGCGCAGCTATGCCAACCTGGCAGCAAGCACAACTTTGCAGCTCTGGCAGGGCTCTGCCCTTGACGCCAGCGAAGATCCCAAGCGAGGCTTTCGTTATTCCCCCATACCGGTCGCACCCAGCTTCGGAATCAACTTCGGAGCCAGTGGCTACGTGGCCACCTATAGCGATGGAGCAAACCAGAACACCCTCACCCTGTGGGGCGGGCCTTCGTTCACGCTGGGGCAGTTTGATCGGCCCGTATTCGATTACACCCGCTTTTCTGCCTCAATCGCCGGCACCTTTTTAAATGGAGCCAGCCCCTTTGGCTTTGATCGCACGGTAGATCTGCGCACCCTTAGTTTTCAAGCAGCCCAACAGATCTACGGCCCAATTGTGCTGGAAGCTGGTGCCACCTTCAACATTGACAATGGCTCCGAATTCTATGGCGACGTTTCCTATTCCTATGTGGAATTAAAACTGCAACGCCGCTCCTACGAGCTCGGGGTCTACTACAGCCCCTATGACGGCATCGGCGGCATCCGCGTCAAACTCAACGACTTCAACTTCACTGGCAGTGGCACACCCTTCGTGTCCAGGCCTAGAAGCCGTTGATATAGGGCAATGATGCAGCTGTGCGAGTTAGCTCGCCGGCGTGGGCCAGCAACTGGGAGGTGGCATCCCATTGCCCAGAAGCCAGCATCTGCTGGGGACCGGCCTGGAGTTCTAGCTGCCAAAGCTGGCCCTGGGAGTCCTCCAGGGAGGCCGTAGCCAGCGACAAGTTCAGCTCTTGGGCAGGATCGGCGATCAGCTGCTCTTGCAGGCTCAGCACGCTGGCGTGGGATGCGGTGAAACAGGGAATTCCCAAGGCCAGACAGTTGCCATAGAAGATCTCAGCAAAGCTTTCCCCCACCACCGCCCGGATACCCCAGCGCATCAGCGCCTGGGGAGCATGCTCACGACTTGAGCCACAACCAAAGTTGCGGTTCACAACCAGCACAGAGGCTCCCTGCAGCTCTGCTCGATCGAAGGGATGCTCCCCAGAGAGCTCGGCCCGATCATCGGCAAACACCTGCTCACCAAGCCCGTCAAAGGTGACACATTTAAGAAAGCGGGCTGGAATGATTCGGTCGGTGTCAATGTCATCGCCAGCGATGACAACGGCGCGCCCGCGCACAGCCGCGATAGGACCAAAGGGGAAGCTGGAGGTGGTCATGGCCGCGGTCATGGCGTGGTGTTAATCATCTGGCGCACATCACACACTTTGCCGGCAATTGCGGCCGCAGCCACCATCGCCGGACTCATCAGCAGGGTGCGTCCGCTAGCCGAGCCCTGGCGACCCTTGAAGTTGCGATTACTTGAACTAGCACTGATCTGACGGCCCTCAAGCCGGTCTGGATTCATGGCCAGGCACATCGAACAGCCGGGCTCACGCCACTCAAAGCCTGCCTCCCTAAACACCTGATCAAGTCCCTCCGCTACCGCAGCCGCCGCCACCTGTTCAGAACCAGGCACCACAAACGCCTTGATGCCCGGAGCCACATGGCGCCCCTTGGCCACCGCCGCAGCCGCCTGCAAATCGGACAGGCGCCCATTGGTGCAGCTGCCAATGAAGCAAACATCCACCGCTGTGCCGGCAATCGCAGTGCCGGGCTGCAGATCCATATAGCGGTAGGCCTCCTGGGCCAGGGGCCGTTCATCTGGCTCTGTCTGCTCCAAGGTTGGCACCGTTTCATCAACACCGATTCCCTGGCCGGGGGTGATCCCCCAGGTGACCGTCGGCGCAATGGCCGCAGCATCGAAGCGCACCTCATCATCAAAAGCTGCGTCTGCGCCACTGGCCAGGCCACGCCACCAGGCCACGGCCCGCTCCCAGGCTTCAGCCTTAGGGGCATAGGGCCGGCCTTGCAGGTAGGCAAAGGTGACGGCGTCGGGGTTGACGTAGCCGCAGCGGGCACCGCCCTCGATCGCCATGTTGCAGAGGGTCATGCGCTCCTCCATCGCCAAAGCATCGATGGCGGGGCCGGCGAATTCGTAGGCGTAGCCCACACCACCTTTGACACCCAACACCCGGATGATGTGCAGCACCAAGTCTTTGGCATAGACGCCAGGCTGCAGCTGCCCTTCTACCCAAATCCGCCGCACCTTGAGCTTGCCCATCGACAGGCTCTGGCTGGCCAGCACATCGCGCACCTGGCTGGTGCCAATGCCAAAGGCAATCGCTCCAAAAGCCCCGTGGGTGGAGGTGTGGGAGTCGCCGCAGGCGACGGTCATACCCGGCTGGGTTAGACCCAATTCGGGGGCAATCACATGCACGATTCCCTGGCGGCCGCTGCCGAGGCCATGCAAAGGGATGGCGTAGTCACTGCAGTTGCGCTCGAGGGTGGCGAGCATCTCCTCCGCCAGGGGATCAGCGAAGGGGCGCGCCTGGGAGGTGGTGGGCACGATGTGATCAACCGTGGCCACGGTGCGCTCCGGGAGTCGCACCGGCAGGCCCAGATCTTTCAAGGCTGCAAAGGCCTGGGGGCTGGTCACCTCATGAATCAGGTGCAAACCGATAAACAATTGGGTGGAGCCGCCAGGCAACTGGGCCACCCGATGCAGATCCCAGACCTTGTCGTAGAGGGTGCCGGCACTCACGCAAGGTCCGTTCGACTGAAGCTTCAGCCTAAAGCTGCGCCCCGGGGCAGTCGGCCAGCCGCAGGCGCAAGCGATGGAGCGCCTCACCGGTAGTCAAGCGCTGAATCCAGGCCCGGCCCCGCGTGGCGCCAAAGCGCACTGCCTCGCTGCTGCCACCATCCGGGCCGGCAATGGCGATATGCACAAGTCCCACCGGCTTCTCAGTGCTGCCACCCCCGGGGCCGGCGATGCCGGTCACAGCAATGGCCCAGGTGGCACCAGTCGCACGGCGGGCGCCCTCAGCCATGGCGAGGGCCACCGGATCGCTCACGGCGCCGTGGCTCTCAAGCAGGGCCTGCGGCACCCCAAGCAACGCCTGCTTAATCGAGTTGGCGTAGGCAATCACGCCACCAACAAAGCCATCAGAGGCTCCGGGCACCGCCGCCAGGGCCGCCCCCAGCCCACCGCCAGTGCAGCTCTCAGCTACCGCCAGCGTCTCACCGCGGCGGCGCAGCTGCTCGAGCACCACGCTGGCCAGGCTGTCGCCATCGGCGCCGAAGCAGGCCCTACCGGAGCGGGCCCGGATCTGGGCCTCAAGCGGAGCCAGCAGAATCTGGGCTTCAGCAACGCTGGCTGCCCTGGCCGTGAGGCGCAGCTTCACCTCACCGGCGCCGGCGTAGGGCGCCACAGTTGGGTTTTCGAGCGCCAGCAGATCGGCCATCTGCTCAGCCAGAGCCGACTCGGAGACGCCCCAAAAGCGCAACATGCGACTGGCGAACACCCCCTCAGCCAAACCAGCTGAGCGCAGCCATGGCTCTGCGGTGCCAAACCACATCGCCTCCATTTCGCTTGGCACGCCAGGGAAAGTGAGCACGGTGAATCCGGGCTGGATGCCCGGGGCCGCCGGCGGGGTCCAGATCATGCCGGGGGCGGTGCCGGTGGGATTTGGCAACACCGCCGCCCCTTCTGGCAGAAATGCCTGCTTGCGGTTGCTGGGGGAACAGAAACGGCCGCGGGCGCCGATGCGGGCCTGGATGGCGCTCCAGATCTCTGGGTGCTCCACCAGGGGCGTGTCAAAAGCAGCAGCGATAGCTTCGGTGGTTAGGTCGTCTGGGGTCGGGCCAAGGCCGCCGGTAGTGATCAACACCCGGCAGCGCCCTGCCGCTTCCCGCACCGCTGCCATCAGGCGCGGGCGGTTGTCGCCAACCACGCTCTGGCGCTGGTGGGCGATGCCCAGGGCTGCCAGCTGCTCGGCCAGCCAGCGGGCATTGCCATTAGTGATGTTGCCGAGCAGCAGCTCGGTGCCGATGCAGAGGATCTCGGCTGTCACAGCCTCACAGCTCCCGGTTGGCCGCAGGCTGCTGCAAGGCCCGGCGAGTACTAACCAGCACCCAGATCAACACCGCAGTAGCCAGGGCCAGCCAGAGAAAGCGCAATTCCGCATTCACCAGCACCAGGGCCAGGGAGCCCAACCACTGGGTGAAGGCATAAATCAGCAACACGGTGCGGCGATGACTCAGTCCCGTCCTCAGCAGCCGGTGGTGCAGGTGGCGCCGATCGGGATAGAAGGGAGAGTGGCCTTCGCTGAGGCGACCCATGATCACAGCCGACATGTCGGCCAAGGGCAGCGACAGGATCAACAGAGGTAGCAGCAGGCTGACGCTGGTGAGCCCCTTGGCCGGGCCGACGATGCTGATCGCCGCCAGAGCAAAGCCCAAGAAATAGGAGCCGCCGTCGCCCATAAAGATGCGGGCAGGGTTGAAGTTGTGGCGCAGGAAACCGAGGCAGCTGCCGGCCAGCGCCGCGGCCAGCAGGCCAGCAGCAGGCTGATGCAGGCTGAAGCTCACCGACAACAAACCCACTGCAGCGATACCGCTCACGCCCGCTGCCAGACCATCAAGACCATCGAGCCAGTTGATGGCGTTGGTGATACCCACCAACCAGATCACCGTTGCCAGCAGGCTTAGCCACTCTGGCAATGGCAGCAGCAGATCAGAGCCTCCCCACCAGCCCATGGGGATCTCGATATTGCCGATGCGCACGCCCTCGTTCCAGGCAACCATCGAAATGGCCAACTGGCCGGCCAAGCGGGGCAGGGGCGGCAGGGCATAGAGATCATCTGCCAGCCCGATCAAGAAAAAGCAAAGGGCGCCGGCCAGGGTGGTCCAGATCAGCTGGTCCTTCTCAGCGGGCAGGTTGGCGAACCCACCCAAGGCCCAGATAAGGCCCAGGGCTGCACTGAAGGCGATAACAATGCCGACCCCGCCAAGGCGCACCATCGGTGAGGTGTGCTGCTTGCGCGCATCGGGAGCATCCACCAATCCCCAGCGCAGTCCGAGCCCGCGTACCACTGGCACCACTAGAGCCGTGCACAGAGCAGCAACGGCAAAAGTGAGCAAGGCGGCCGCGTTGGGGCTGTAGGCGAGGGTCACTGAACCAGACCGAAGCAAGCCGAAAAATGGCCTTCAGCACCCACCTTACGGGCGTTGAACTGGATCAAGCGTGCTGAAGCTCACGCGCTGCTGCGTAAAGGGGGAAGCGCTCACAGAGAGCCGCAACCCGATCGCGGCAGCGCTGCTCAATGGCGCTGTCTTCGGGATTGAGCAAGCGATCGGCGATCACATCGGCCACCTCGCGGAAGGCGGCCTCGTCAAAACCGCGGGTGGTGCAGGCAGCGGTGCCCAGGCGCAGGCCGCTGGTCACGAAGGGCGACTGGGGATCGAAGGGCACGGTGTTCTTGTTGGCTGTGATGTGGACATCACTCACCAGCAGGTCGGCCACCTTGCCAGTCATGCCGATGCCGCGCAGATCCAGCAACACGATGTGGTTGTCGGTGCCACCGCTCACCACGGCGATGCCGCGCTCCTGGATGCGCTCGGCGAGGGCCTGGGCGTTGGCCACCACCTGCTGGCTGTAGACGCGGAAGCTGGGCTGTAGGGCCTCACCAAAGGCCACCGCCTTGGCGGCGATCACGTGCTCGAGCGGGCCGCCCTGGCTACCGGGGAACACGGCCTTATCGAACTGCTTGCCGAACTCGGCATCGCGGCAGAGGATCAGGCCGCCGCGGGGCCCCCGCAGGGTCTTATGGGTGGTGGTGGTCACCACGTCGCAATGGGGCACCGGATTGGGGTGCACGCCCGCCGCCACCAGGCCGGCGATGTGGGCCATATCGGCCAGCAGGTAGGCGCCCACCTCATCGGCGATGGCGCGGAAGACCGCAAAATCAATGCTGCGGGGATAGGCGGAATAGCCGCAGACGATCAGCTTGGGCTTGTGCTCCAGGGCCAGCTGGCGGATGGTGTCGAAGTTGAGCTGCTGGCTGTCGGGGTCGACGCCGTAGTGCACGGCCTTGAACCACTTGCCGCTCACATTCACCGGCGAGCCGTGGGTGAGGTGGCCGCCGTGGCTGAGATCCATGCCCAGGATCGTGTCGCCGGGCTGCAGCAGCGCCAGGAAGACGGCGAAGTTGGCCTGGGCGCCGCTGTGGGGCTGCACATTGGCCCAGGCGGCACCAAACAGCTCCTTGGCCCGCTCGATCGCCAGCTCCTCGATCGCATCGACATGCTCACAGCCGCCGTAGTAGCGCTTGGATGGCAGGCCTTCGGCATATTTATTTGTGAGCACCGAGCCCTGCGCCTCCATTACGGCCCGGGAGGCAAAGTTCTCAGAGGCGATCAGCTCCAGGTGGGTTTCCTGGCGCTGCAGCTCCTTTTCAATCAGCCCGGCGATGGCGGGATCTCCGGCAGCTAGGGACTGGTTGAGGGCAGCACCGCCGGGGTTGGCCATGGTTAAGGGTTAATTCGTCCGATGATCGTAAAGACCGGCGCCCGGCAAGGGATACCTCCATGTCGAAGCCAAGCCACAAAAAAACCGCCCAAAGAGCGGTTTTGAAAGAAGCGCGCCTGGAGAGATTCGAACTCCCGACCCTCTGATCCGTAGTCAGATGCTCTAATCCGCTGAGCTACAAGCGCATAGGCCCATTCTCACCGCACGGAGGGCCCATCCGTCAAACACCCCGTCCTCGCCTCCCCATCAATGCCCATCCGCTGGTACGGCCCCGCCAACCCCGAAGACCCCACTTACAGGCACTTCGAACGGATCGTGAACCTGACACTCCACGCCGCCCTATTCGCCGCCCTGAATAGCGGCCTCTGGTTGGTACAGGAAATGCGTCACCCCTGGGCCCACCTCAACTGGCTCAGCCTGGGTTGGTTGCTGGTGTTGCTGGTGCACGCTGGCGCTGTAGTGGCTCTGCGTCCAACCCCCCGGCCATGACCCTCTCCGCCACAGACCTAAAAGAACTGGAACTGGCCCTGGCAGATCGCCTTTATATGCAAGTAGCCAGTTGGCATCTCTACCTCGGCGACGCCGGCCTGGCCCAGGTCCTGGCGATCGAATGTTCCGCCCGGCTGGACCAGGGGGCGGAGGTGTGCGCGCGCCAGGCCCTTGAGGCGGTGCAGGTGCCGATCGGGGCCGGTTCCACCCGGCTGCCCCTGGCTCGGCTGGTGCCCGCCGGCCAGCTGCGGGACCTCGAAGAGGTGCTGGAGCAGTTTTGCCGATAAGGTTGCCCCAACTGGCGACGGGCTGTGCTGGTCATTGAGGTCACCAACGCCCGCGATGTGGTGCGACAACGCCTAGGTCGCTTGGGCGGACGCCTAATTGGCAAGGTGGTGGACGCCGAGGCCCAGGTTGAAAAAGCCCTGATTCAGGAGCTAGAGACGGCCTTCAAGGAATTCGGCATTGAGGCACGCATCTTTTCGGTGGACGGCCCCCGCATGCTGGGTCGCTCCCACCTAGAGATTCCAGTACAGGTGCGAGCTGAACGGGACGTTCGCCTCGACCCTTAGCGCCTCGCGCCAATGCGAGGCAAGCGATCGCGCAACTGGTCGGTCAGATCCTTGACCTCTGGCACCTGGGCAAGGCTGGCCACCACGCCATAGATCAACACGCCCACTCCGCCGGCAAAGCTGCACTCCAGCAGCCGGCCCCAAAGACCAATGGGCCAGGCCACAGTTACCGACACGCCCCAGGCCGCCAGTCCGGCCAGTACGGCAGCACCGAACAGCTGCATCGTGTCGCGCAGCCACAGCCGCAGTGGCAGCCCGCCGAGCTTTGTCTGCAGCGCCAGCAGCAAACCAACACAGGTGATCAGATTCACCGCCACGGTGGCCAGCACCAGGCCGGCGGCGCCGCAATAGAGCCCAGGCAGCAGCTGGCCCTGGCCGGGCACTGGTCCGCCCACGAAAGCCCAACAGAAGATTGCATTCAGCCCGATCCCCGCCAGCGACCAGCGGAACGGGGTAACCCCATCGCCGAGGGCGTAGAACACCCGCACCAGCACATCGCGGGCCAGATAGGCGGGCATGCCGATGCCGTAGGCCATCAGCAGGTTGCCCACCAACTCCGCAGCACCGGCATTGAAAGCCCCCCGCTCATAGATCAGCGCCACGATGGGCAAAGCCAGCGCCACCATCAAGGCCCCCAAGGGCAGCATGCTGGCGTTGGAGAGCATCAGCCCCTGGCGGATACGACCAACCAGCTCAGGTCGATCGTCCGGTGCCGTCAGCCGGGCATAAACCGGCAATAGCGGCACCAGCAGGGCATTGGAGAGCAGCCCGAGGGGCGTTTGCACCAGCAGGTTGGCGTAGCCCAGACCCGCCGCCGCCGCCGGGATGCCCGAAGCGAAAAACAAGGACACAAACACATTGATCTGCAGCATCCCCGAGGAGAGGGTGGCGGGCCCCATCACCTGCAGCACCTCGCGCACACCGGGGTCCCGCCAGTCCCACACCAGCTGAAAGCGTTGCAGCCCTTGCCGGGCCAGGGCTGGCAGCTGAATCAGCCACTGCAGCACCGCCCCCAAAGTGGTCGAGCCGGCCAGCACCACGCCGCCGAGCACGGCCGTGGTGGGCAGGGTGATCGCTGCACCGAGCTGCCACCACAGCACGGCGATACCAGCGATCACGGCCACGCTCGAGAGCAAGGGGCTCACCGAGGGCAACCAAAACTCATCAGCAGCATTAAGGGCTCCAAAGCCCAGGCCGATCAGCCCGGCAAATAGGGCCATCGGCGCCATCCAACGCAGCTGCAGCACGGCGATGTCGTGGCGGGTGGCATCCAGGCCCGGGCCCACCAGGGTGATCAGGGGGCCAGCGAACACCAACAGCAACACCGTCACCCCGAGCAACCCCGCCCCCACCAGGGTGTTGATTGCGGCCAGCACGTAGGCGCCCTCCTGGCGGGGCCGGCGGGCCAGCACGCTCACCATGGCGCTGTGGAAAGGTCCGTTGATGCCGCCCAGCAGGATCAGCAGAAAGCCGGGCAGCACGTAGGCGTAGTTGTAGGCGTCGTAAGCAGCGCCAACGCCGAAGGCCGCTGCAATGGCCTGCTGCCGCACCAGGCCGGCCAACTTGCTGAGGGCAGTGGCCACTGCCACAACCAGGGCAATGCGCCTGAGGGACTTTGCCATCCAATGGGACCCAAGGCCCGGGAGTTGGCGGCAGTATGGCCGGCCTGCTCCAATCCACCCCAGCCTGCCCGCCATGGCCACCTGCGTGCTCAGCCTCGGCCCCTTGGTGGAAGGCACCTTGGTGAAGCGCTACAAGCGCTTCCTGGCCGACATCGAACTAGAAAACGGCGAGCTGGTCACGGCCCACTGCGCCAACACCGGGCCAATGACCGGAGTGCTGCACCCCGGCGGCCGGGTGCGCTTGCGCCACGCCCCCTCCCCCAGCCGCAAGCTGGCCTGGACCTGGGAGCAGGCCCAGGTGGCTGGCGCCGATGGCACGCCCATCTGGGTGGGCATCAACACGGCCCTGCCCAACCATCTGGTGCGGGCCACGATTGAGGCCGGTTGCCTAGAGCCCTGGCTGGGGCCGATCGCCGCCATCCGGGCCGAGGTGCCCTATGGCGAAGGGCGCCGCAGCCGCATAGACCTGCTGCTCACCCCAGCGGAAAACGCCGCCGATCCCAGGCCGATCTACCTGGAGGTGAAAAACACCACCTGGAGCGAAGGGCAGCTGGCCCTTTTCCCAGACACCGTTACTGAACGGGGCCAAAAACACCTGGTGGAGCTGATGGCCCTGCTGCCAGAGAGCCGGGCCGTGCTGGTGCCCTGCCTTAGCCGCGGCGATGTGAGCCGCTTTGCCCCGGGCGACGCGGCCGACCCGCGCTACGGCGAACTGTTTCGCCAGGCCCTAGCGGCGGGCGTGGAGGTACTGCCCTGCCGCTACAGCTTCAGCGCCAGCGAGGTGAACTGGCATGGAATTGGGGCGGTGGAAACCCACGGCCCCGCCTAAGGCGCTGGCTAAGCGCCACAATCCCGCGATGCTCCCGTTCCACTGGCTCACCCAGACCATCGCCCTCGGCCTGGGCATTTCCTTCAGCCCACTCAACATCGCTCTGGTGGCGCTGCTGCTGCTGGGCCCCAACCCGCTGCGACGCTGCTCCACCTACCTGGGGGGCTGGATACTCGCCAACGGTGGCGCGCTCACAACGGTGGTGCTGGTAGGCAGTCGCTTCAGTTGGGCCATGCAGCTGGGCAGCCGCGGCCAGGTGCTGATGGACCTGATCGGTGCCGGCGCCCTGGTGGCCCTGGGGCTGTTCCAGCTAACCCCTGCGGCAGCCATCGGGGAGGAGAGCTGGGCGATGCAACTGATGGGCCAGCTACCCGAGCTCGACTGGTTTCCCCTGCTCGGGCTGGGAGCTGGCTGTGCCTTGATCAGCCCGGAAAATCTGGTTTTTTACGCCAAGGAAGGCGGCATGTTGCTCACCAACCACACCTCCCTGCGCGGCGACCTGGAGGTGGGGGCCGTATTTGTGGCCGTAACCACCTCGCTACTGCTGCTGCCACCACTGGCCTGGCTGCTGAGCGGCGGCAGGCTGCGCCAGCCCCTGAGCCGCCTCAACGACTGGCTTGTGCATCGGGCCGAATGGCTGGTGGGGGTATTTGCCCTGGTGCTGGGGGTCTATCTGGGCTGGCAGGGAATTGAGGGGCTCCATCAGATGACCCTGGGAGCCGCAGCTCTGACCTAAGGGGCCCATAGAGTTGATTGACCGAGACCTCGACGCTGTGGATACCCGCGCCTTCAAACGCTCCTTGCACCACTCGGAGCGTTACAACCGCCGAGGCTTCGGTTTGGGCAATGAGGTGGCAGGAAGCCTGGAGCAGGCCTACCAAAGCGATCTGATCGCCAAGCTGCGGGAAAGCGGCTACTCGCTCGAGAGCGGCCGGCTCACCGTGCGGCTGGCGGAAGCTTTTGGGTTCTGCTGGGGCGTAGAGCGGGCGGTGGCGATGGCCTACGAAACCCGGCGCCACTACCCCACTGAACGGATCTGGATCACCAACGAAATCATCCACAACCCTTCGGTCAACGATCACCTGCGCGACATGAACGTGCTGTTCATCTCCGTGGAAGACGGCATGAAAGATTTTTCGGAGGTTGCCAGCGGTGATGTGGTGATCCTGCCCGCCTTCGGCGCCACCGTGCAAGAGATGCAGCTGCTGAGCGAGCGGGGCTGCCACATCGTTGACACAACCTGCCCCTGGGTCTCCAAGGTGTGGAACACGGTGGAAAAGCACAAAAAGCACTCCTTCACCTCGATCATTCACGGCAAGGTGAAGCACGAGGAAACCCTCGCCACCAGCAGCTTCGCCGGCATCTACCTGGTGGTGCTCGACCTGGCCGAAGCCCAGATGGTGAGCGAATACATCCTCGGCAACGGCGATCGGCAATCCTTCATGGACCGCTTCGCTAAAGCCTGCTCGCCCGGCTTCGACCCCGACCGCGATCTGATCCGGGTGGGCGTCGCCAACCAGACCACCATGCTGAAGAGCGAAACCGAAGAGATTGGCCGCCTGTTCGAGCGCACCATGCTGCAGCGCTTCGGCCCCATCGAGCTCAATGAGCACTTCCTGGCCTTCAACACCATTTGCGACGCCACCCAGGAGCGCCAGGACGCCATTTTCGCCCTAGTTGATGAGCCCCTCGACCTGATGGTGGTGATCGGCGGTTACAACTCCTCCAATACCACCCACCTGCAGGAGATCGCCGTCAGCCGCGGCATCCGCTCCTTCCACATCGACACCCCCGAGCGCATTGGCCCTGGCAACCGCATCGAGCACATGCCCCTAGGGGGCGTGCTGGAAATCGAGCAGCCCTTCCTGCCTGAAGGCCCAATCCGAGTGGGCATAACCTCCGGGGCCTCCACCCCCGACCGAGTGGTGGAGGACGTGATCGAGCGGCTGATCGAACTCTGCGAAGCCTGAACCGAACCAAGGTGTTCGGGTGTCACAGCGGACGGCACGCGGGTCCACCGGGAGCTTTACATTGATTAAAGAACGCCTTGAATAAGTCCGGCATCTTGCTGCCAGGGCTGGTCAAACGCCAGGAGTTGCCTTTGTCGTTGTCAACCGCATCAGCCCATCCGTCGTGCAAGGCAGAGCTGGACTCCGGTCTGCTGCTGCGCGACAGCGATGATCCGCGGGTGCGGCGCTATGCAAGTGCCTTTGCAGACGTAATGGAAATGCGGGCCAGCTCGCCCGTTGTCTCCCAATACCTCGATCACCACGAGGGCTGGTTTCGCCGTTGCGCTGCCCCGATGAGTGTGGAAGCACTAGGCACGCGGGGTTACGCCCTGACTTTGGGCACCTTTGGCAACTTCGGTTTCGAGGTGGAGCCCACCATCGGCCTGGAATTGCTGCCCCAAGACCAGGGGCTGTACCGAATCTTGACCGTGCCCCACCCCGGCGGCGATCCCAAGCTTGAAGGGCTTTACGACGTCGAGTTCAACGCCTCGCTGCAACTGGACCAAGCCAATGATGCTGCCGTCGCTTCCAACGATCCCAGGCCCCAAACTTTGGTGCGCTGGGAGCTCGACCTGAGCGTCTGGGTACGCCTACCCGGGGTGATCACCCTGCTGCCTGATGGGCTGGTGCAGTCGAGCGGCGACCACCTGCTGCGTCAGATCGTGAGGCAGATCTCTCGCCGGCTCACCTGGAAGGTGCAGGAAGATTTTCACGGCAGCCACGATCTTGAGTGCCCGCCCCGGCGAAGCGCCCAGTTCTAAATCAACTGGGCTGTCTTTCAAATTTGGAACCTCGCCTAACCCTCAAGCAGGGCGGTTTTCCCAGATTTTATTGAGGATCTGAAAGCCACTCACCGCCTGCCACAGGAACAAAGTCATCATCGCCATGTTGAGGCCCACATGGACCTTGCGGGCGATCAGATTGCCCTGCTGCATCAGGGAGGTAAGCGACACCGCCAGGGCTACCAAGCAGGTCATGCCAATGCCCACAAGCAGGTGGGGGCCTACAAATAATTTGCCGTTATTGAGGTAGGTAACGGCCATGCCGCCGAAGGTGCCCAGCACGGTGATCGCCAGGATCAGGCTGCCGATCTGGAAATGGCGCTTGGCAAACTGCCCCTTGATCAGCTGCTTGCGGGTCTCAGGATCCGCGGTGCGGGTTTTCTTAGCCCTGATGCCAAGCAGCATCCCGTAGCTGGAGAGGGCCAACAGGCCCAGCATCAGCAGGGGATGGAGGAAGTTGAGGTTGTAGGCGAGGGCTTCGGGCAGGGCGTCAGAAGGGGCCAAGGGATGGCTGCGGCAAGTGCGCAGCAGAACAGGACTTATGAA
Organism: Cyanobium usitatum str. Tous; assembly: GCF_963920485.1. Taxonomy (NCBI): domain Bacteria; kingdom Bacillati; phylum Cyanobacteriota; class Cyanophyceae; order Synechococcales; family Prochlorococcaceae; genus Cyanobium; species Cyanobium usitatum. Next base: position 2,099,326 of record NZ_OY986431.1, read on the forward strand.
TCGAAACTACAACTCACTGCGCCCCAGCAAGGGCGTTAATGAAGAAAATGACGGCGACCAGTTACCACCATCGCCAAGCCAAGGGCATTGCAGGCAGTGATCGAATCGGCGTCGCGCACGCTGCCGCCAGGCTGAATCACAGCAGTGATGCCCTGACCAGCCGCCAGCCGCACGGTGTCATCGAAGGGGAAGAAGCCATCGCTAGCAAGCACCGCGCCCCTGGCCCGATCCCCGGCCGCTGCCAAGGCCAGCCTGGCTGAGCCAACCCGATTCATCTGGCCGGCGCCAATGCCCAGGCTCTGACCACCCTTGGCCACGGTGATGGCATTGGAGCGCACGTGGCGGGCCAGCTTCCAGGCAAAACCGAGGTCGTCGAGCTCCTGGGCTGTGGGCTGACGTTCGCTCACCACCTGCCAGGCCGCTCCATCAACCGGTTGATCGTCTAGCTCCTGTACCAGTACCCCGCCCAGCAGGGTGCGCAGCTGGCGCCTGGACGCCAGAGCGATCGCCGCAGGATTCAATTCCAGCAGGCGCAGATTGGCTTTCGTCGCCAGCCGCTCCGATGCCGGTCCATCAAAGCCAGGCGCCACTACACATTCAAGGAACAGGCTGGTCAGCAATTCGGCGGTGGCTAGATCCACCACACAGTTGATCGCCACAATGCCGCCGAAGGCTGAAAGCCGATCGGCGTCAAGGGCCCGGCTGAGGGCAGCTGCGCCGTTGTGGCCGATGGCCACGCCGCACGGGTTGGTGTGCTTGACCACAACCGCCGCGGGCTGGGCCCCAGGGCCGTAGCCAAACTCCCGCACGGTGGCGAGGGCCGCATCGAGATCGATCAAGTTGTTGTAGCTGAGCTCCTTGCCCTGAAGTTGCACCGCGGCGCCCCAGCCGGCAGCGGGCTCGCTGTGCCAGGTGGCCTGTTGGTGGGGGTTTTCTCCGTAGCGCAGGCTCTGGCGGGCGGGCAGTTCCAGTCGCAGGGGCGCCGCCACCGCTGATGGGACCTCTGATGGGACCTCGACTGCGCCGGCTAGTTGGCCTGCCAGCCAGCTGCTTATCGCCGTGTCGTAGCTAGCGGTGTGCTGGAAAGCTTCCAGCGCCAGCTGGCGCCGCAGGGCGGCGCTGATGGCTCCGGTGCGCAGAGACTCAAGAAAGGGTCCGTATTGGCTGGGGCTGGTCAGCACCACCACATCGGCGTGATTTTTGGCCGCTGCCCGCACCATGGCCGGGCCGCCGATATCGATGTTCTCGATGGCGGTATCGAATGCCACCTCGGGGTTGGCAACGGTTTCTCGAAATGGGTAGAGGTTGACCACCACCACGTCGATCGGCGCAATGCCCTGGGCATCCAGATCAGCCTGGTGGCTGGGCTCGCAGCGGCGGGCCAGGATGCCGCCATGGATATGTGGGTGCAGGGTCTTAACCCGGCCGCCCAAGATCTCAGGGGCGCCGGTGTGCTCCGCCACCTTGGTGACCTCAAGCCCGGCCGCCTTGAGGGCCGCAGCGGTGCCACCACTAGAGATCAATCGATAGCCAGCCTCCAGCAGCCCCTCGGCCAAGGGCACCAGGCCCTCCTTATTGGAGACGCTGAGAAGGGCCGTGGGGGCCATGGCTGCCAAACGTGCAGGTTTAGGGCCAACCTACGCAGCAACAGATCCCCCGTCATGAGTAGCCAAACCAGCCGGCCCGATGACCAACTAATCCGCAGTGGCCCGGACCTGGGCGACCGGCGCCTGGTGCTGCTGCACGGCTGGGGAGCGGATGCCGACGACCTACTCGACCTGGCCGAGTTGCTGGTGGGGCCAGCGGTGAGCGTGGTGGCCCTGCGGGCACCACTGCCGCATCCCAGCGGTAGCGGCCGGCAGTGGTACGATCTGCAACAGCCAAATTGGCCCCAGCTGCCTGCCGCTCGAACCCAGCTGCTAGAGCGGCTCCTGGCCCTAGCCGTAGAAGTGCCCCTGCAGCAAACCGCTCTGCTGGGCTTCTCCCAAGGCGCAGCAATGGCCCTTGATGTGGCCACAGCCGGCAGCGGCCTCCCCCTGGCCGCTCTGATCGGCTGCAGCGGCTACCCCCATCCCGGCTGGCAGCCAGCCGCAGCATCCCTGCCAAAAATCCTGCTCACCCATGGCGAACAGGATCCTGTCGTGCCCTTCGGAGCCAGTGAGGCCCTGAAAAAGCAGTTGCAACTGGGTGGCATCGACACCGAACTGGTTGGCTTTACAGGCGGCCACACAATTGACAGCTGCCTGTTTCCTGCCCTGAGGAGCTACTTGGCAGGCCAGTGGTCATGATGAACAACCATCGGCCCACCTGAGTTACGCCAGGGCAAAGCCAAGCTCAAACGAAGGCGTATTCGTACTCCTCCATTTCTTCCCAGTCGTCGGCGGCGAGGGCTTCGATGCCTTCGAAAAGCACCTCCTCACCGATGCGGTCGACGATCGTGCGCAGTGAGGGAAACAGGAAATGGTTTTCCTCGGCGTATTGGGCGCTGAACAGGCCCTTTTCGCCCCAGAAGAAGCGATCAGTGGTGTGCTCGTTGCGGCGCACGTTGAGAATTGCTGGGGGCACCAACAGCTCCTCAGCAATGAAGCGGCGTGCTGCCGTGACCGGCTTGTGGGAGCCGGTCTCGAGATTAAAGGTGGGGACATGCGCCAGCACCCGCTGGCCTGCGAGCCGGCGACGGCTAATCCGCTTGCGCTTTTTGGACATTGAACTGCTCCCGGGAAGGAGGAATTAAGAGGAGGAAGAGAAACCGGAGGGGAACGGACAGTGGGAGCGCAAAACATGCGCAGGGTCCGTGACTCAGACAACCCATACCCCCCAAAATTCGGAGAGCAGGGCGACGCCCAAACGTTCTGTTGTCCGAGAGAGTCAGCAGGCCCAGGGGTCAGTGACGCAACATCCCGCCCATTCGGGGTGCAGAACAACAGGAAGCAAGATCGGCGTAAGTCGGATCTGTCACTGCTGTAGCCTGATTTCCCGAAATGGGCAACAAAGGGTGAGGGCGTCACGACGACGAACCGCTGCCCGCTTGCGGACCGCGCCGTATTGGTCGATACCGCTCATCTTAAGACTTTTTTCTGGTTTTCCCACGCCTTATCCAAACTTTTTGGAACACGGCCAGGGCTGAGGGCAGCAGATGCAAGTCTCCAACCGCTTTCTCGCTCTACTGCGCTTCCAGCTAGCCCAGTTCGCTGATCGCAGCGACCTCAGCTCCCTGGTGGTTTACGTCACCCAGCCCGGCGAAGCCAACGCCCCAATCCTTGTACCGATTGGTCAGTGGCCAAGTGACGGCCGCGCCCTGCCTGCGGTGGAAGCTGGCAGCCCGCTGAGCCTGCCCGCCGAGGAGCGGCGCTGGCTGCCGCTGCGCCACCAAAGGGTGCTGCTGGGCGCGATCCAGGTGGAAACCAGCGTGGTGCCCTGGCCAGACAGCCTCGGGCAGCGGCTCCAAGCCGTCGCCCTCTGTCTTACCGAAGCACTCTGCCTTGATCTGGAACAACAGCAGTTGCAGCAGACCCTCGAGCAACAGCAAGCCGAATTGGGCCTGCTGTTGCACCAGCTGCGCAACCCCCTCGCCGCCCTACGCACCTTCGGCCAACTACTGCTGCGGCGCCTCGAACAAGACCAGCAGAACCGACCCCTAGTGGAAGGCTTGCTGGCGGAAGAGCGCCAGCTCAACCGCTACGTGGATGCCCTCAGCCAGCTGGGCCGCCACGAACAAGCCGCCGTCGGCGGCGAAGCAGCGGCGCCCCTGCTACTTCCCCCCGGGCTGGTGGGGCCCGAGGGCCAGCCCCTGCGCGACTGGCTTGAGCCCTTGCTGCAGCGGGCTGCCGCCACGGCCTCTCTGCAGGGCCGGCCCTGGTATCCGCCATCCTGCTTGCCCAATTGGCACGGGGACAGTGGCGCCGTGGCGGAGATTTTGGCCAACCTGCTAAACAACGCCTTTCGATATAGCCCTAGCGGCACGGCCATCGGCCTGGACTGCCAAGCCCTGGCGTCAGGGGACTGGCAACTGACGGTGTGGGATGGCGGCGAGCCGATTGCCGAAAACGAGCGCCAGGCCATCTTTGAGCAAGGTTTCCGGGGGCGGCAGGGGCAGGGGCGGCCGGGGACGGGGCTTGGACTGGCTCTGGCCAGGGATCTGGCCCGCAGCCTCGGTGGCGAGCTCAACCTGGTGTTGCCGCCGGCAGCCGTTGCCCGGCAACTGCCCCAGCGGGGCAACGCCTTTTGCCTCAGGCTTCCAGCAGCAGGCCCATGAGCAGCAGGGCCAGAGCTTCTGTCCATTCGACACAGGCTCCGTAGCTATCGCCGCTATGGCCTCCAAGACGGCGGCCGAGCCATAGGGGCACGAGAACCGCTGGCAGCAAACCCAGCCCCTGGGGCCAGGGCCAGAGGGTCCAGGCCGCTAGCCCCAGGGCCAGGGCGAACACCAGCAGGGCCGGCACCAGTTCCGCGGCCAGACCACGCCAGTGCTGCCGGTGGAAAGCAGCACTGCCCTGCGCCCTCAAATACGGAAACCACTGCATGGCCAAAAGCGGTGCCACCCGGCCCCAGAAAGCTGCCCAGAGCAAGGCCAGCGGGGCAGCAGCCCCTAGGCAAAGCAGGGCTGCTGCCTTGAGCAGCAGCACCACCACCAGGGCCTGCACCCCCGATGCGCCCACCCGGCTATCTGCCATCGCCTCCAAGGCCCTAGGGCCGGCGCCTAAGCCATCGGCCGTATCCATTGCGCCATCAACGTGCAAGCCACCGGTGAGCACCAACCCGAGGGCTAGCACCAAGGCCACCTGGGCTCCAAGGGGCAACCAGCCAGCGGCAAGCCACCAGAAAAGGCCCTGCAGCCCGCCAAGCACTAGACCAATCAGGGGAGCGAAGCGGGCAATGCGCTCAAAGCGCGGCGGCACTCCTGGCCAGGCGGGCAGCACCGAATAAAACACCCAGGCACCGGCAAGATCGCCCAACCAGCCGGGAATCGACCCAGAAAAAGACTTCGGCACGGGCTCTAGCAAGCGACACCTAGCGTCGGAACAGCACCTGTTCGGCGCAATCAGCTTCCCACCAGCGTTCTCCTTCGACATCACGGCCCAGTGCAGCCGCACCCGGGCTCGCTGCGGCTGCTTTCACACCCCCCATGGCGATGTCACCACGCCCCGGTTCATGCCCGTGGGCACCCTGGCCACGGTGAAAGGGGTGACGGCGTCCCAACTGCGGGACACCGGCGCCCAGATGGTGCTCTCCAACACCTATCACCTCCATCTGCAGCCGGGCGAGCAGATCGTGGCGGATGCCGGGGGGCTACACCGCTTCATGGCTTGGGACGGGCCGATGCTCACCGATTCCGGCGGCTTCCAGGTTTTCAGCCTCGGCGACATCAACACCATCGACGACCACGGCGTGGTGTTCCGCTCACCACGCGACGGCGCCCGCATCGAGCTCACACCCGAACGCTCGATGGCGATCCAGATGGCCCTGGGGGCCGATGTGGCCATGGCCTTCGACCAATGCGCCCCCTATCCCGCTAGTGAGGCAGACGTAGCCGCCGCCTGCCGGCGCACCCACAGCTGGCTGGAGCGCTGCATCACCAGCCACACCAAGTCCGACCAGGCCCTGTTTGGCATCGTCCAAGGGGGCTGCTTCCCCCACCTACGCCAGGAGTCGGCCCAAGTGGTGGCCTCCATGGGCCTGCCCGGGATAGCAGTGGGCGGGGTGAGTGTCGGCGAGCCCACCGAGGAAATGCATCGGATCGTGCGCCAGCTGGGGCCGCTGCTACCTGACGCCGTGCCCCACTACCTAATGGGCATAGGCACCCTGCGGGAAATGGCCATCGCCGTGGCCAACGGCTTCGACCTGTTTGATTGCGTGATTCCCACCCGCCTCGGCCGCCATGGCGCGGCCTTGGTGGGGGGCGAACGCTGGAACCTCAAGAACTCTCGCTTCCGCCACGACCACACCCCCATGGATGCCAGCTGCCCCTGCCCAGCCTGCCGCCAGCACAGCAGGGCCTACCTGCACCACCTAATCAAGAGCGAGGAGCTGCTGGGCAAGATTCTGTTGAGCTTGCACAACATCACCCAGTTGGTGCGCTTCTCAACCGCCATGGGGCAGGCCATCCGCGACGACTGTTTTGCAGAGGATTTCGCTCCCTGGGAACCGGACTCCCCAGCCGCCCACACGTGGTAGCGTCCGCCCCTAGCTCAGTGAATTCCGGGATGGCTTCCTACGCCCTGCAAACCCTGGCCCAACTCCCCGAGGCCTACCAAGCCTTCGGACCACTGGTCGACATCCTGCCGATCATTCCCCTTTTCTTTCTGCTGCTTGCCTTCGTGTGGCAAGCCTCCGTCGGCTTTCGCTGAATCCGGCCTCAGCCCTGCCTGAGCACCTCCCAGGCAAATTTGGGTAAGGAGAGCATTCGGCGCCAGCGACTGGGCTCCTGAATCAGCCGGTACAACCATTCGATCTGCAGGGCTCCCATCCAAGCGGGGGCTCTTTTTTTGACCCCAGCCCAAACGTCAAAGCTGCCTCCCACACCCATCCAGAGGCCGCCACTGCGCCCAGGCAGCTGCTGAATCCAGGTTTCCTGGCGGGGTACGCCTAGGGCCGCCAGCACCAGATCGGGCCGAGCCGCCAGCAGCTGCTGCTCCAAGCCAGGCCAGGCTTCAGCCGGTTGGTAGCCATGGGCATGGAGCACCAGCTTTAGCCCGGGAAGCTCCTGGCGCAAGCGCGCACTGAGCTGCTCCATCACCTCCGGTGAGGCCCCCACCAATGCCACCCTCCAGCCATGGGAAGCCGCGTGAGTGAGCAAATCACGAGCCAGCTCAATTCCAGGACTACGCCGCACCCGGTATCCCTGGCGGCCTAAGGCCCATACCACGCCGGCACCATCTGGAATCACCAGGGCAGCTGCGGCGATGGCAGCCCCCAAGGCTGGATCGGCCTTAGCGGCCATTGTCATCTCAGCATTGAGGGTGACGATCTGCCCACCACTGCGCTGCCGCAGGGCCAGGGCCGCTGCAAACACATCTGGACACACGCTCACCGGCACCCCCAGAACCCTGGTGCGCAGTGGCTCAGTTGCTGTTGATGCCATCAGGGGGTGAGGTGGGGGTGGAGAATATATGGCTGGCCTACCACTGGCATAGGGACATCCATGGCGCAATCCCTGCCACTGAACAATCCGGCCCAACCGCCGGAACCCACCGTTTCAGCCGCCTTGGATCCGGCTAAGGCCTGGGCCCTGCTGCAGGAGCTGGATAGTCAGATTGATCTGGTGGTGTTGAGCCGCCAACACCCGATTACGGGACTGCTGCCCGCCAGCACCGCCCATACCGTGCACGGCAACTACGCAGACGCCTGGGTGCGCGACTGCGTTTATTCAATCCAATGCGTCTGGGGACTTGCCCTGGCCCATCGCCGCCTGCGGGGGGCCAGTCGCCGCGTATACGAGCTGGAAGCGAGGGTGCTGCAACTGATGCGCGGCCTGCTCAACGCCATGCTGCGCCAGGCCCCGAAGGTGGAGCGCTTTAAGCACAGCCTGAATCGCCTGCATGCCATCCACGCCAAGTTCGACACGGCCACTGGCGCTGCGGTGGTGGCCGATGACGGCTGGGGGCATCTGCAACTCGATGCCACGGCGCTGTTTCTGCTCCAACTCGCCCAGCTGACCCGCTCAGGCCTGGTGGTGGTGCAAAGCAGCCACGAGCGCGACTTCGTGCAAAACCTGGTGTACTACGTGGCCCGCGCCTACCGCGTGGCCGACTACGGCATTTGGGAAAGGGGCGACAAAGGCAACCACGGCCTCCCAGAACGCAACGCCAGCTCGATTGGCCTGGTCAAGGCCGCTCTGGAATCCCTGGAGGGACTCGATCTCTACGGACCCCACGGTGATGGCCACAGCTGTCTGGTGATCCCCCACGACGCCATCGTGAGGCTGCGCCGGGCCCTGGACGCCCTGCTGCCGCGGGAATCAGCGAGCAAGGAGGTTGACAGCGCCTGCCTAGCGGTGATCGGCTATCCCGCCTGGGCCGTGGACGACCCAGAGCTGAGGCGGCGCACCCGCGCCAAGATTCGCGCCGAACTGGGTGGGGCCTACGGATATAAGCGTTTCCGCCGCGATGGCCACCAAACCGTGGTCGAAGACCACACCCGCCTGCACTACGAACGGGAGGAACTGGCGCAGTTTGAGCACATCGAATGCGAATGGCCCCTGTTTTGGGCTTATGAACTGATCACGGCCTGCTGCGAAGAGCGTTGGGAGGAGGCCCGCCAATGGCGCCAGCGCCTGCGTGAAGTGAGCCTGGAGCTAGCGGAGGGCGCCCTGCTCCCCGAGCTCTACCTGGTTCCGAAAGCTGCCATCGCAGCCGAACGGCAACTGCCCGGCAGCCAGCGCCGGCTGGCCAACCCCAACGTTCCCTTGTTGTGGACCCAGAGCCTCACCTGGCTATCCGACCTGTTGCTGGCCGGATTAATCAGTCCGGAAGATCTCGACCCAACCGGGCGACGCCGGCCCAGCACTCTCGGCGCCGACCGGGTGCTGGTGGCTCTGGTGCCAGCCAATGCGGCTATCGCAGCCAGCCTGGAGGCAGCTGGGCTGCCCCTGGCCCATGGCCCCAACAGCGACGCCGACCCCAGCAGCACCAATGCGGCCATCCGCATCGGCGGCTCCCAGGAGCTGGCGCTACGGATGGCCCAGGTGGGTGCAAACCCGGCCCTAGGTCTCAGCGGCCATCCACCGGTGCGGATGGAAACCATGGCTACGGCTCGCCTTTACCGGCAGGGAAGCAGCTGTTTTGCCTTTTTCCCAGCCGTGCTGGAGGAAGACACCTTCTACCTGGCAGACGATCCTGAGCAGCTCGTGGACGCCGTGACCGCCGAACTGCGCCTGTTGCAGCGCCACTGGCGCGGAAGCGGCTCGCCGCTACTGCTGCTGCCGATCGCCGAGGGGGCCTTCCAGGCCAACCCAGATGCCTTCCTGAGGCTGGGGCAGCAGTTGCAGGCAGGTTTGCTGGACGGCGTCCCCGTGCAGCTGGCCCCGCTGGCAGAACTCATCGACCAGGGCAGCTGGGTCGAGCTGCCCGCCCAAGCGCCCGGGGCCGCGCTTCTACCGCCTGCGCCCATACCCACCCCATTGCGGGCTGGCACCAGCCAGACCCCCCTTAGCGCCAAGGAGGAGCAAGAGCTCGAACGGGAGGACATCAGCATTGGCGAACTCGCCGATCGGCTCTGGCGCAGCTCCTCCCTGGAAGAGCAGGGCGAGCTGCTGGAGCAGCTGGTGCGGCGTCTAGGTCCCTACTCCCGGCTGCAGGGACCGGCCGGCAGCCAACCGGTGCGCCTGCATGACCTGCTGGAGGAGGTCTACCGCCGCGCCCTGGCCGAAGCCGACTGGAACGTGGTGCGGCGGGTGGCTGGGGCCCTCGATCTGGTCCATCCCCAACTGGAAGATGCCCTCACCGACCTGCTGGTGCGCCAGAAGCAGGTGGTGGTGGGACGTAATTACACCAGCGATTCTCGCATCAGCGAGCCCCAGGGCAGCGCCAGCATCGCCGCCATGATCCGTCGCTTCAGCGGCGAAGACGGCCGCGAATGGATGCTGCAGCAGGAATTGCTACTTGCCCTCGACAGCCTGGCCCGCCACGAGCCAGCCCTGCTGAGCGGCAGCCTCACCCTGCAACTGGGCCAGCTACTGCTGTTGCTCACCGGCGAACTAGCCAGCGAAGCCGAGCTCAACCCCATCGACGCCTTCGAGGCACTTTGCGATCAGCCCCCCCACGCCATCCAGCGCCGGCTGCGGGCCGTGCTGGCTGACCTGGAACATGCCAAAGCCTCCCTGCAGCGCCAGGAGCAACTGCATGTGAGCGGCCGGGTGCGTTGGGACGTTCCCGATCCCCTGGCAGAGCTACCCAAGGGCGACTGCTGGCTGCAACACCGGCTACGGCTCGGGGCCCTAGGGCGCGTACCCCGCGATTTTTATCCCGGCATCTGGGATCTACTGCACCACTGCCACGGCATCGTCATCGGCGACAAGCTGGAGAAGCGCAACCGCCTGGACAGCGGTCCCCTATTGAGGGAAAAGACACCCGGCGAACGTAATTTCGCCGCCCTTGTCGATCACCTACTCAGCAAAATTGAAGCGCCGGACTATCGCCAGCTGTGCACGGAAACCCTGCTCACCTTGATCACCTTTATGGGTGCTAATCCAGAGGTGGTATTTGACGACGACCTGGTGTTAGACGTGGTGATCGGTCACGCCGTGCGGGTGGGCTGGCAACAACGCCACCCCAATATTCCTGAATCCCAATATGGCCTGCATAAGGCAGATGCCTGGGATCAGTTTTATTTGGCTTCGCCAGCTGATTGCCGCCGCTGGCAGCTGGCAGCTCTGCGCCAGCTCACTAGCCCGGAAATAGCCACGCCAGCTTCGACGACCTAGATCGGCACTTCCAGGCTCATGCAGAGATTGGGCTGCTCGACGCACTGCTCAATCAGGTCGGCCAGCTGCAAAGCCCGGGAAGCCTGCAAACCATCCACCGCCGGGATCTCAACCCCCCGCACGCACTGGAGGAAATGCTCTAGTTCGGCGTAAAGGGGCTCAATGGAAGTGGTACTGACCTCTTCAATTACTCCATCGGACCTGTACACCAACTCGCCGTGATCTGCGCTCACCGACTCGTGAGCGCGGCGATGAATGTGCAAGGTGCGGTTAAGAAAATCCGTCTCTACCAAGCTGCCGCGGCAGTGGGCACTAAGGCTGCGAATCTTGCGATGGGCCATCTTGCTAGCCGTGAGGCTAGCTACCACACCATTAGCAAAGGCCAGGGTGGCGTTTACGTAGTCGATCGGCCCCTCAGCGCTGCGACCACCGGCCGCCGCCAGGCGAATCACCGGCGCCCCAGCCAACTCCAGCACAAGGTCGATGTCGTGAATCATCAGGTCGAGCACCACCGACACGTCATTAGCGCGGTCTGGGTTGGGACTGTGACGGCGAGCTTCAAGCACCACCACATCTTCATTGGCCACAACCTTGCGCAGTTCCCGGAAGGCGGGATTGAAACGCTCGATGTGGCCCACCTGCAGCAAACGACCGGCCTGCTCGGCCGCCTGGATCAACTCAGCTGCCTCCTCCTGACTGGCTGCGATCGGCTTTTCGATCAGCACATGCACCCCGGCCTTCAGGCAGGCCATGCCTACGCGGTGGTGAAGCAGGGTGGGCACGGCGATACAAACAGCATCCACCTCCGGCAACATTTTATCGTAGGAGGGAAACCAGCGGCACCCGAACTGCTCGGTAGCCAGCTGTCCGCGGCTCCCATCTGGATCAGCCACCCCCACCAGTTCGGCGTCTTTGATCAGGCTCAGCACCCGGGCGTGGTGCCAACCCATGTTGCCGATGCCGATGACACCCACGCGCACAGGGTTCAAGGCAGGGGCTCTCGACTGAGGGCATTATCGGGGGTACGGGGGTCCAGACCGCTGATCAGGCGCCCTCGGTGCGCTCCGGTTCGACGACTGGACGCTCGATCTGTACTCGCTCAATGCGCGGGCCATCCATGGCTAGGACCCGAAATTGGTGACCCTTCCAGCGCAAACCTTCACCGGCCGAGGGAATGTGCTGCAAGCGCTCAAGCAGGAAGCCAGCGAGCGTGTGATGTCCTTCCGCCTCAGGCAACTGCAACGCCAGCTGCCTGTTGAGTTCGAAGATTTCCAGATCCCCTGCCACCGACCAGCAGCCTTCGCCGAGTTGCTGCAGGTCTTGGGCCGCCTCAAGGGAATCTTCCTCCTCGCCAACGATCTCGCTGGTGAGGTCGGCCACCGTGACCAGCCCCTCTGTACCACCATGCTCATCGACCACCACCAGCAGGGGCTGACCACTGCGAATCAGGGGCAGGAGCTCCGCCAGGGAAGTGCTCTCCTGCACCAGCGCCACGGGGGTGATGTAGGGAGCCAGGGGAGTGTCGGCGCTGAGCAGGCCCCTGGCAATGGGATCAGCAAGACGCCGCAGGTCAAGCACGCCACGCACGTCGTCGAGGGAGCTGCCGATCACCGGGAAGCGGGCGTGGGCGGTGTCATGGACCTCGCGCATCAGCTCAGCAAAACTCACATCCAGGGGCAGGGTGACCATGCCGGAGCGGGGCACCATCACCTCCCGCACCAGGGTGTCCCGCAGCGAAAAGACTCCCTCCAAAATGTTGCGTTCGTCGGGCATCAGACCGGTGACGTTGCCGGTTTCGATCAAGGTTTCAAGCTCGCCAGCCGACAAGGCGGGCACCAGCTCATCCCAGTTGCGGGGTAAGCCCAGCAGGTGCAGCAGCACTCCGCTGCAGCGCTCTATTAGGGAAAGCAAGGGGGCCAGGTTGCGACTCACCGCAGCCAGCAACGGCGCCAGTCGCAGAGCCGAGCTTTCGGGACGGTGCAACACCCAGGCCTTGGGCAGTAAGCCGCCCAGCACGGTGGCAAGTAATACAAGTACAAGAAATAAGCCGGCATCAAGCCAAACCTGGGGAACGGCTCCAGGGCTGGCTGCCAGGGCCCCACCCAGCTGTTCAGCCAAGCCGCGACCGGCCCAGCCCAATGCCACCAAAGCGAGCGCCGTACCCAGCTGGGTAGCCACCAGCACGCGCCGGAGCCGATGTTGCAGCTTGGCAACGGCTTGGGCACCGGGCTCACCCGCCTCCTGCAGTTGCTGCACCCGGCTAGGCCGAAGGCGAATCAGGGCGAATTCCCCAGCGGCAAAAAAAGCCAGCAGTGCCAGCAAAACGGCCAGCGCCAGGACTTGAATCACAGGAAGCTCCGCCAGGAGAGCCATCAGTGCTCAAACGATAGGGGTTGCTGGGCAATCAGACCGCTGGGGTTGATTGAACCAACGTGAATGGGGGTCCCGAGGATCGAACTCGGCTAAGGCGAATTATGAGTTCGCTGCATTCACCAGATTGCTAGACCCCCGTGCCAGCAGGGCTACCAGAGGCCGCGCACTGGAGCGCTGTAGCTGGCACCGCCAGCCTGCCAGCCGCGGCCGTCAGGCTGGGAGCCAGCAGATCCCAGACTGCCGGAATAGCCGTTGGACACATCACCCGTACGCCAGGGCATGGGATCACTCTGCTGCTGAAGCAGTACCTGATAGGTATTTTCCACTGCGGTGCCATCCCAAATGATCGTTTGATCAGGGAAGCCAAAGCCCATCACCCTGGTGCCATCACCACCACCCATGGCGATGCCAAATAGATCGGTGATTTGATTGGTGAGGCTGACGCCGCGGGCAAAGGGTGCTGTGTAGCTGTAAAAGCGCTTCTCCATCAGTTGGGGCGTGGTCTGCACGACACCGCAACGGGTGACTTCAACCGGGCCGGCTGCCGCCCCCTGGAGTGCCTGCCCACTGCTGTTTGGGGCCTCCAAGGTGGTGGTGCAAACCACAGGGCCCGCCTCTGCAGGGGGCGAGACCAAGGCTCCAACCGAGCACCATGCGACTACGGCAGAGGACCCTGCGGCTAAGGCGAAACAAAAATTGGACCTTAATTTGGTGCCGTTAGCCATGGATCCCATCAGCCCAGCAGCTGATCCTGTCGTGATAGTCGCAAACTAGTCAACCAATCGCGAATGCACCAGATCTTGTCGACCGTTTCCCTGGCTGCCACGTCATTGGCTGCCAGCCCCGCAGAGATGCGCCTGGCCCTGCTTCCCCTGCTCGCCACCCAGGCTTACCGCCACGGCAACTTCACCTTGGCCTCCGGGCGCAGCAGCCACCACTACGTCAATTGCAAGCCAGTCAGCCTCAGTGGCACCGGCTTGGCCCTGCTCGGCGCCCTAATGCTCGAGCAGGTGGAAGCGGAAGCGCGGGCGGTGGCCGGCCTCACCCTGGGGGCAGATCCCCTGGTGAGCGCAGTGGCGATGAGGGCTGCCTTGGATGGCAGGGAGATCAACGCTCTGATCGTGCGCAAAGAGGCCAAGGGCCACGGCACCGGTGCCTGGCTGGAGGGGCCGCTGCCGGAACCGGGCAGCACCATCACCGTGCTTGAAGACGTAGTCACCACCGGCGGCTCTTCCCTAAAGGCCGTGCAGCAGCTGCGGGAGGCTGGCTACACAGTGAACCGGGTAGTGACAATCGTGGATCGCCAGGAGGGGGGTCTCGATGCGATGACGGCTGCCGGGCTGGAGCTGCGCAGCCTGTTTCTGCTGGACGAGGTGGCTGCCACCGCCGCGGGCCTGGCCAACTCATGAGCTCTGATCCCTGGGGCTGGCAGCCCAGCGGCCCGTGTCGAAGCGAGCAAGCGGGCTACCTGATCCGCCTCGATGGCCCAGATACGGGCAGATTTCTACACGGCCAAACCAGCGCCGCAATCGAAGGCCAGCAGCCCGGCAGCTGGATACCCAGCTGTTGCACCACCGCCACCGGTCGTCTGCGGGCCCTAGCTGAGGTATTGGTGGATAGGGATGGGGCCTGGCTGCTGCTGCGCGGCGCTGATGGCACCGCCCTTTGGCAGGCCCTTGAACGGGTGCTGTTCCCCGCCGATCGGGTGCAACTGGGTCCGGTAACAGCGGTGCGTTGGATCACAGCACTGGGGGATGGCTGCGACGCCCTGCCCCAGGTTGCTGATGGGAGCTGGATTGCTCTGGAAGATGGCAGCGGTTGGTTGCTAGGCCGCCAGTTGGCCCTGCTGGCCAAGGCCGAGCCGCCCGCCTGGCTAGCCGATCGAGCGCCCCTGCCGGCTAGGGAACAGGAGCGTTGGCGCATCCAGCAGGGGGTGCCGGCGGCCCCAGGGGAGATCAACGACGACACCAACCCCTTCGAAGTAGGGCTCGCCGATCGGGTGAGCCTCAGCAAGGGCTGCTACGTGGGCCAGGAAACCCTGGCCAAACTCGCCACCTACGACGGCGTCAAACAACAGCTGCGGCGCTGGTTCTGGCGCGGAACCCAGGGTCCAGGAGAGCCAGGCACGGTCTTGTATGGCGCCAAGACGGGGGATGAGAGCAGCAGCCCCCGGGCGGGCCTGATCACCTCCAGCCTGGCCCTGGAAGATGGCCTCTGGATTGGCCTAGCCCTGGTGCGCCGCCAGTCGCTTCAACAAACCTGCCTGCGCGCCGGCCCCGATCCCGATGGCGCGCTGCTGGAGCTATCTCGCCCGCCAGCTTGCGTTGATCCACCGGTCGGTGCCGGCCGTAAATCCTGAATCTGAAGTCCTGAATCTGAAGGGCTGAAGAGTCAGGGCTGAGCCAGTAGCCAGCGCACCACGGCCCAAGTGGCCAGGCTGTCATCGCGGTTGTAGAGAAATATCCGCTGCAACTGATTGCGACTGGCCTGGCCCCGGCTGCCGTCTTGGCGGTGCCATTGACGCCACTGGCGCCACCAAAGCAGGCAGCGGGCCCCATCCACCCCCTTCTGGCTCCAGGCAAAGCCAAGCCAGCCGGCCACCGCCTTGAGCCCGTAGCTGCTCACCGGCAGACGCCAATGGCGCCGCAGCCGGGCGTGCACATCCAGCATCCGGCCCCGCAACCGGGCCACCTCAGCCTCACTGGCCCCCTGGCGCTGGGCCAGGCGCACCAGGCCAATCACCTCGGTTTCGCCGTAATGCAGCACCGGCCAATCGGGATAGCGGGCAAGCAAACGCTGCAATCGCTGCCACAGGCGCTGCTCACCATGCTCCTGCAAAGCCAGCAGGGGCTGGTAACGGGTGGACTGCTCTAGCCAGCCCCCCGCCCCGTCGCTCTCCAGCACCACAAAGCCGTGGAGGAAATCATCGCGGGCATCGGGATCGGATTCGATGTCGTAGAGCAGCACACCAGGTGCTGTTGCCAACTCGGGCAAGACCGGCCCACGGCCAAGGCGCTGCGGCAGGCCAGAGGCCTGCACCCGGGCCTGGGCCACCAACTCAGCGGCAATCTCGCGATGCTGCTCTCCGTAGGCGGCAAGGGCCTCGGCCAACAGCTCTGGATCGCGGGCAGCCAGGTCCGGCAGGCTGGTGACCCCCTGCTCCAGCAACATCTCGCGGCGCTTACCGCCAATGCCACTCACCTCGCTGAGATGCCCCATGGCGGCGGCCTCCTTATCGCAGACGCCTCGCCAGCTGCACAGGGTGCACTTTTTGCGATCGCTCACCAAGGGCGGTGGCGTGGACTGGGCAAGATCAGCTGCCAGGCGCTGCAGGCTCTCATCGAGCTGGTGCTGCAGGCCGCTAGCCAATGCCAGGCGCTCCCGCTGCAGGAACCTGCCTTCACCGGCCACCACCAGACCATGGGGCACTGCTGCCTGCTGGTGCTCCGCCAACAGGCGCCCCCAAAGCGCCAGCAC
This sequence comes from Cyanobium usitatum str. Tous, assembly GCF_963920485.1. NCBI lineage: Bacteria > Bacillati > Cyanobacteriota > Cyanophyceae > Synechococcales > Prochlorococcaceae > Cyanobium > Cyanobium usitatum. The sequence goes on from NZ_OY986431.1 coordinate 2,115,596, forward strand.
CACCCGAGCTTCCCGGGTTAGACGTCGCCCCTGGCGAGCCAATACCGGCCGGTATGCATAGGCACCCCAACGGCTTTGGCCAGCGATGCGCTCCAGCAGGGAGGGATGGGATTCCAATCGCACTCCCTGGGGACCAGCCCCCCGCAGCCGCAAGCCCACCACCCCAGCCGCCCCTGCGACGCAGGCCGCCTCGCCGTGGCCCGGCCGCTGGGGCAGCAGGGTCTGAAAGCTGCGCAGCTGGTCGCTCAAGGCCAGAGCCCGGTGGGCATTCCACTGCCGCTCGCTGGCAACCCCAAAGCGATCCAGCCAGGCGCGGCGCCTGCATCGCAGCCAACTGCGCAGCAGGCGATCCGTGAGAGCCGGCTCGAGCCCTGAACGTTCGATTTGGGGCCGGGAAGTCAATGCTGGCGTCCACAGACGCCGACGCTAGGGCTGGAGCGCCGCCGGCACCGCAGAATTGCCCCAGCTCGGCATGCCCACCCCCCATGGCCTCAGCCCCCTTGCCCCTGGAGGCCAGCCCGATCGCCTTCGGCACCGACGGCTGGCGCGGCATCCTCGGCGTGGACATCACCCTTGATCGACTGCTGCCGGTAGCTGCCGCTGCAGCCCAGGAGCTGGCCCACTCAGCCCCCGAAGGCCTGAAAAGCCGCGAGGTAGTGATCGGCTACGACCGCCGTTTTCTGGCGCCCGAACTAGCGGAGGCGATCTGCAGCGCCGTTAGAGGTTGCGGCCTTGAGCCCCTGCTTTCGGCCACAGCCACTCCCACCCCCGCCAGCAGCTGGGCCGTGGTGGAGCGCCATGCCCTGGGCGCCCTGGTGATCACCGCCAGCCACAACCCGCCGGAATGGCTCGGCTTAAAAATCAAGGGACCGTTCGGCGGCTCGGTGGAAGGCGACTTCACCCGCCGAGTGGAAACCCGCCTCGAAGCCGGCGGCATCACCGTGCCGATCCTGGGAGATCCCCAACGCTTCGATGCCCTAGGCACCTACGTGGCTGGCCTGCTGACCAAGGTGGACACTGCGGCACTGGCGGCAGGCCTAGAGCGCCTGGGGCTCAGGGTGATTGTCGATCCAATGCACGGCTCAGCAGCCGGTGTGCTGCCGGCCCTGCTGGGCGATGGGGCCAGATCCAGTGGCGTCATCAGCGAAATTCGGGCAAACCGGGACCCCCTATTTGGCGGCAACCCGCCCGAGCCGCTGGCCCCTTACCTGCAGGAATTGATCACGGCCGTAACCGCCAGCACCGCAGCTGGTCGGCCCGCCATGGGGATCGTTTTTGACGGCGACGGCGACCGCATCGCCGCCGTGGATGAGCGCGGCCGCTTCTGCAGCACCCAGCTGCTGATGCCCCTATTCATCGACCACCTGGCCCGGGCCCGCCAGCTGCCCGGCTGCGTAATCAAAACCGTAAGCGGTTCCGACCTGATGCAGCTTGTGGCAGAAGGCCTGGGCCGCCAGGTGCTGGAAAAGCCCGTGGGCTTCAAATACATCGCTGCAGAGATGCTGACCGGCGAGGTGCTGGTGGGGGGCGAGGAATCGGGCGGCGTGGGCTTCGGCATGCACCTGCCCGAGCGCGATGCGCCCTTTGCGGCCCTGCTGCTGATCGAAGCGCTGGTGGAGGGCGGCGTGCCCCTAGGGGAGCGGATCGATGCCCTGCAGCAGCGCTGCGGTGGTGCCGCCGCCTACGACCGACTCGACCTGCGCCTGCCAGACATGGCAGCCCGCGAGCGCCTCGAGGCAAAGCTGGCCGCAGCACCGCCCAGCGAGGTGGCCGGCAGCCCCGTGCTGGAGGTCATCACCACCGATGGGGTGAAGCTGCGCCTCGGCCCCAGCCACTGGCTGATGTTGCGCTTCTCCGGCACCGAGCCGCTGCTGCGGCTCTACTGCGAAGCCCCCAGCCAAGCCCGGGTGGCTGAGGTGCTGGGCTGGGCGCGGCAGCTCGCCGAGGGGAACTGAAGTGCTAGTGATCGCCAGCGGCAACCCCGGCAAAGTCCGAGAGTTCAGCCACCTACTCGCCGGACTGGGCCTGGAGATCCGGCCCCAGCCCGAGGGCCTGGAGGTGGAGGAAACCGGCAGCACCTTCGCCGAAAATGCCCGCCTCAAAGCCACCGCCGTAGCCCGAGCCACAGGCGCCTGGGCCCTCGCCGACGACTCGGGCCTGGCCGTCGAGGCCCTTGGCGGTGCTCCAGGCGTCCACTCGGCCCGCTATGCCGACACGGACGCCGCCCGGATCGCGCGCCTGCTGAAGGAGCTAGCCACCGCCCAGGCCGCCGACCCCGCCGCCAGCCGTGCGGCCCGGTTCACCGCCGCCCTGGCGGTGGCGGATCCCAGCGGCACCATCCGCCTGGAGGTGGAGGGGATCTGTCCGGGCACGATCCTCAAGGCACCACGCGGATCCGGTGGCTTCGGTTACGACCCGGTCTTTCTCGTGGACGAAGCCGGGCAGACCTTCGCGGAGATGGCCAAGGAGGAGAAGGCCCGGCTTGGCCACCGCGGTCGGGCCTTCGCCCTGCTGGACCCCCAGCTGCGTGCCCTGCTGGGCTGACGATCAGCCCTTCAGCGGCGCCCAGGCCATGGTGGCGTTGAACTTCTCGCACCAGATCAGCACCGAGCCCTGCTTGCTGAGATCGATCGAGGCGGGAATGGTGTAGCTCTGCCCTCCCATACTGGTTTTCAGCGGCGCCAGGATCGTGTAGCTACCGGGCTTGAGCGGATAGCCGGGCGGCTTGGTGCTGGCGAGGGGCGTAGTCGAGGCGCTGAAGACGATCTTCAGATCGGGGGCCATATCGCTGGTCTTGAAGTCCTTGCTGAGCGTCAGCATCTTCTTGCCGCCTTCGCTGTGGATCAAGAAGCCGCCACTCACGGGTTTCTCCGCCATCCGGAAACTTCCCTTGGCCAGCGCACCGGCCATCCCACCGGCAGCCTCTTTCTGCATGGGGTTGATCATCGGCTTGGACATGGATTCGGCGTGGAGCGCCGCACCCGAGAGCAGGGAGGCACCGACCAAGGCCAGGGCAGCGGAGCGGGCCAGGGTGGAGGAGAAGGGCTTCATGACTAACGAGGAGTGGGGGCGTGTGTGGTGCGCAGTGGGAAGGGGTGAACCAACCGAGTTGAACCGAACGGGATCGACCTCTGCGTCCAGGGATACCGATAGGCCTCGGCATCGGATTGGAACGCCCTCACTCACAACCCATGCAGTCCTGCCGTCGCCGGGCGTTCCGCCAATCCGATCGGGCTGCCCATCGGTATCCCCATCAGTCAATGCCCGCCGAGAGTGCCTGAACGGCCATCACCCTGTGGACTTTCCTGCCCAACAACCGGATGCCGCTGCCGCCAGGCCGCTGCTGCAGGGATTCGCGTCCGATCAGCCGAGCCCCACCGATCTCGGTGCTCTCTACGACTCATACGGCGGGCCCGTCTACCGCCTGGCGCTGCGGCTATGCCGCTCGAACCAGGAGGCGGAAGACCTCTGCCACGACGTCTTTCTGCGGTACTGGAAGCAGGACCGCTACGAGCCCTCCCGCGGGCCGGTGCTGGCCTACCTGCTGCTGCTGACCCGCTCGATGGCGATCAACCGCCTCAATCAGCGGAGCAATCGCTGGCAGCTGGTGCAACGCTGGTCGGAGCAGCTGTTCCCGCAGGCCGTGCGCAGCCCCCAGGAGTCCGCCGAGGCGGATGACCTCAGCCAGCGGGTGCGCCATGCCCTGGAGACGATTCCCGCCAATCAGCGGCAGGTGTTGGAGCTGGCTTACTACGAAGGGCTAAGCCAGTCTGCGATCGGACAGCGGCTAAACCTGCCGCTGGGCACCGTCAAGACCCGTTCCCGCCAGGGCCTGATCCGCCTGCGGGAGTTGCTGATCGATTTCCGGAGCACACCATGACACCGCAAGACGCCATCGATGCCCTGCTGGCCGGCCATGCCCTGGGAGATCTGGACGAAGAGGAACGGCAGCAGCTGACGCTTCTGCTGCAGCAACACCCGGAGCTGCGCCAGCGGCTGGAGGAATTCCGCACCACGCTCGAACTGCTGCCCCTGGCCCTGCCGGAGACAGAGCCGGCACCAGAGGGGGTGCGCCACCGCCTGCTGCGCCTACCCATGCAACCCCAGGTCAGTCGCCGTGTTGCAGCGCCTTCCTGGCTGGTGCCTGGCCTGCTCTCCCTGGGGCTGCTGATCCTCGGCATGGAGCTGCAGCAGACACGCAAGCAGCTGGCGCAATTGCAGTTGAGGGTGGCTCCGGAACCCACTCTGACGCCGGCTAGCCGGCGCCTGCCCCTGCGGGCGATGCCTGGGAACGGCCAGGGGTTCGGCGAGGTACTCGTGACCGGCAACCCCACCAACAACATCCTGATGCTCAATGCTCTGCCGCCGCCGCCGCCGAAACACGTCTATCGGCTCTGGGCAAACGTGAACGGCCGGCCGGTGGGCTGCGTCTCCTTCAAACCCACCGCCCAGGGCCATGTAGCCATGCTGATCCCCCCTTTCCCCACCAGCCAGGCCAGCAGCCTCAGCGTCAGTGTGGAAGCAGACCCCCTCGGCGCAGCACCCACTGGCCCGCGGGTGTTGACCAGCACTATTTGAGCCTCTCCATGGTGAATGAGGCGTGCTTGCCGTCCACCGGCACCGATGGCCTCAACGGCGAGATCGGCCACAGGGGCTGATCAGGCAGTCGCAGACCAACTGCCGTGCAGCCCATAGGGAATGGCGAGGGGAAGCTCGAGCACGGCTTTCTCTGTCATATCGGCAGCGTTGAGGATCACCAGATCCGTGGCGCAGCGAGCCCCGTTCCAAACCGGCACCAACACCCAGCCCCTATCTTCGGCAGAGCTGTCTTCGGCCGGCACCATCACCGGTTCGGTGACAAAACCGCGGGGGGCCGCACTCCAAACCAGGCGTTCGCCGGTTTGCAAGTCGAGCTTCTCAATCGCCTGGAGCGGATCATTACCCCGCTCCCGCTCCGCCACCGCCATCCAGGCGAAGCGGGCGTTTAGGCCCTGCTTTGCCGGATTAACCATGGCGAACTCACAGCAGCGCTGCTCCAGCCACTCGCTCTTAACCGTGCCGCTGCGGGGATCTATCCGGCAACGGCGCAACTGCCCCTCAGGTATGGAGTCGAAATCAATTTCGCGGTAGTCAACCTCGGGGCCTATGGAAGGAAAATCGTCGTAGTAGATCGAATCCACCACCACCTCGCCGGTGGCCGGATCCTCAAATGCATTGAGGTGGTGGAACACAAAGCCTTCAGGAGCAGGTAGCAGCAGCGGCCGGGCGCCAGCGTGGTGACCCGGCTGGCGGGGCACCAACCAAAACTGGCCGGCTTCGCCGGGCTTGGAAGCCAGGCATTGGGCCGCCCCCTTCTGGCCAAGCACAAACGGCAGGGGGTTAAACGCCACAGCGTTCTGCAGAAACACAGCCCAGCTGGGTGTAATCGCGAAATCGTGCAGGAAGGCAAATCCCTTGAAGCTGTGGCGGCTGTCAGCCACCAGATCACCGGCGCGCACACCATCTGGCTGGTCTGCGCTGGCAAATTCCATCAGGCGAATGGTGCTGGTGGGGCCCGCCTTGACGCCGAAGGTGACCATGCGGGGCTCGCCGTGGTGACCAGGATCGAAGCGAGGGTGGGCGCTGAAAGCTTCGCCTGGCTTGAGCAGACCCTCCAGCCGCGAGAGCCCCCTGGTCTCGAGGGTGCGGGGATCAAGGGCGTGGGGCTCGGCCGCTTCCCAAAGCGCCAGCAGCTGGTCACCCAACTGCACCGCATGGGTGTTGGCGATGTTCTTGAGGCGCAGATCAAAAGCATTGGCGAGTGGCCCGCCAGGCTTCTGGGTGCCGAAGACCCCCCGATAAACGAAGCGACCGGCCTGCTCCTCTGCCAGCCAGCCCTCGGTGCGCACAAAGCGGTTGGTGAGTCGGGCTTGGCCCCCTTCAAACCGGAAGGCACTGATCATGCCGTCACCATCAAATGGGTGATGAACCCACTGGCCACCACGCTCGAGCCGGCCTGGCCCGTTGCGGAACAAAGTGCCCTTGAGCTCAGCCGGAATCGTGCCGCGCACGGGCTCCAAGGGAACGTCGCTTAGTTCAACACCGACGTTGCGAAAGGCGCTGGACCAATCGTGGCGCTCATAGGCAGGCTGAAAACCGGTGGGCTGAGAGGCGGTAGCTGTCATCCTGGCGATCCCGCGTCAGCGTTTGCGAATTGTGTCGAAAATAGGTCGGCATAAGGGCCGCCGCGAGCCAGCAGGGTGGCGTGATTTCCCGACTCAACCACTCGCCCGCCCGCAATCACACAAATGCAGTCGGCATTAACCACAGTGGAGAGGCGATGGGCCACCACCAAGGTGGTGCGATCAGCCATCAATCGGTCTAGGGCTTCTTGCACCACCTGCTCAGAAGCTGAGTCGAGGGCAGAGGTGGCCTCGTCAAGAAATAGCAAGGGCGCATCCTTAATTAATGCGCGCGCAATTGCAATCCGCTGACGCTGGCCGCCGGAGAGCATCGTGCCATTTTCGCCAATAAGGGTGGCATAGCCCTCGGGCAGCTGAATAATAAAATCGTGTGCATTCGCAGCCCGCGCAGCAGCCTCAATTTGGGACGCCGAAGCTGACGCCAATCCATAGGCAATGTTATTAGCAACAGTGTCGTTAAAAAGGAATGTATTTTGATCAACAACTGAAATCAAGGAGCGCAGCGATGCCAGGGAAAGCTGGCGAATATCAATGCCATCAATCGATATAACGCCGGAGCTGGGGTCGTAAAAACGGCAGAATAAGTCAATTATGGTAGTTTTGCCGCCACCACTTGATCCAACCAAAGCGACGGTGCTACTGCAACTCAACTCTAAAGATAGGTCATCGATGACCAGATCATCGCCATAGGCAAAACAGACATTCCTGGCCACAAGACCTTCAGAAATGTTGTTTAAGGACTTGGGACTGGAAGCCTCAGGAGGCTCAGGCTTGGTATCAAGAATATTGAATAAATCACTAGCAGCAGAAACACCTTGCTGCAATACTGAATTAGATTTAGCAATCCCCTTAAAAGGTGCATAGCACAGGTAGAGAGAAGTCAGGAAGGCAAAGAAATTACCAGTAGTACGCGTACCTGCTATTACATTTTCACCGCCGTATACCAAAACCGCACTAAAACCAATCGCGCCTATAACTTCCATTAATGGCTGGTTAGCAAGCTTGGCCCTAGTTGTCTTTAGGGCGGCCCTTAAAACCGATTGATTCTCTTGGTCAAACCTCGACAACTCATAGGCCTGCATGCCGAAGATCTTGACCACCCGCAAACCGATTACCGACTCTTGCAGGAATGAAGCCAACTTGGCAAGGCTGAGCTGGCCTTTACTAGAGTGACGCCTAACTTTTTTAGATGAGTTAAGAATCGGCAAAATCGCTAGAGGGAAAAGAATGAAAGCTATTAACGACAACAGCCAATCTTGATAGAAAGCCACGCAAACCAAAACCAGAAGAGTTAGGGAATCTTTAAATATGGATGAAAAACCATCAACAATTCCGCTCTTGACAAGTGATACATCCGTGAGCACTCGAGACACCAGCACGGTGGAGGAGTTGCGATCCACATAGGACTGGGGCAAATCCAATATTCGCTCAGCAAGTTGATGGCGCAAGTCAGCCGTGATTGACTGACCAACAGTTTCAGTCAGATAGGCCCCTAAGTATTGGGACACCGCCCTAAGCACTATCACAACAAGTATAACTACAGGCGCCAAATACAAGCGACTTCGATCACTCGAGGGCAATATATCGTCAAAAAGGTAGCGAATTACCAACGGCACAAAGCCGGTAGATGCGCCATACAAAAAATTAAAGAACAGGGCTAGGGAAAAGCCAGGCCACAAATGGCTGCGCCCATAAAAAGCCAGCCGTTGATAAATTTGCGTGCTCACTTAAGCAAGCCCACTAATTCATCGGCTGCTCGCCTGGATGCGCCAGGGGGTCCCATGGTTGCCTGCAACTCCTGCACAGATTGATTAAACAAGTCCCGGTTAGCGTCGAGGCTGCGCAGGGATCTCACAATTTTGTCAGCCGTCACATGCCTCTGAACCAACTCTGGAAATAACTGGCGTCCGAGAATAACATTGGGCAGACCCATAGAGCGCTGGCCAATTACCAGCCTGGCAATCAAATAGGTAAGCCAGGAGAAGCGATAAAGAATCACATGGGGACAGCCCAGCAAGGCTGCCTCGAGCGTGGCTGTGCCAGAGGCGATAACGCCAGCATCGGCAGCATGCAGCAGGTTATGGGCGTCGCCATCAACCAGGGGAACCGGCAGCGCCTCTCCAGCATTCGCCTGCTCCAAATAGGAGCGATCGATGGTGGGCGCCTTAAGTAAGACAACCTGCCAACCATCGAGTTTGAGCTGGTTGGCAGCTTTCAGCATGGCGGGCAGCAGCATCCGCACCTCTGCCCGGCGACTGCCAGGCATCAGCACAAGCAAAGGCTGCTCTAGGGATAACCCATGGCGAAGCCGCGTCTGCTCGCGGGAGCAACTGACTTGGAGCTCATCCACTAGCGGGTGGCCCACATAGCGAGCAAAGTCGCGGCCATGGGCATTAAAGATGGGCTCCTCAAATGGGAAAATTACGGCCAGGCGCTCAATTAGTCGCTCCATCTTTTTGGCCCTTCCCTGGCCCCAGGCCCATACCTGGGGCGCGATGTAGAAAAACACAGGAATGCCGCGCTTCTTAGCCTCCTTAGCCACAAACATATTGAAGCCGGGATAGTCAACCAGCACCACCACATCTGGGCGATGGTTATCCATCTGATGCTTCAGCAACTCCATCACGCGGTGGTGACGGCGAAGACTGCTGATGATCTCCACCAAGCCAACCGCAGAAAGCACTCGCACGTCGGCCAGGATGTCGATGCCGCAGGCGCGCAGTTGGTCACCGCCCACCCCTGCTATCTCTACCCCCGGCACTTGGCGCTGCAGCTCGCGCACCAAGAAGCCGCCATGGAGATCTCCCGACGCCTCACCTGCCACAAACAAAACCCGCCGCCGTCCCAGATCAGCCATGGAAGCGAACACCCGACAGAGCACAAAGACGCTGATCCAGCCAATTCAGTAAGGGAGCCAGACTGGCCCTATCCACCTGAAGCGACACCAAGCTCACCTCCTGGCGAAAACGCTGGGGCAGGCGTTGTCCATCCTTGACGGTGGTGACCAACCGTGCGCCATTGGCGTGGGCCAAATCCAACAAACGCTTCAAGTCTGATTCAGCATAAACGTGGTGATCCGGGAAGGATTCCGTTGCCACCAGCTCGAGTCCGCAGGCCCGCAGAGCGGAAAAAAACTTCCCTGGTAAGCCAATACCGCAGAAGGCCACCAGAGGCTCCTGCTGGAGCTGGGGTGGCGGCAGCAAACAGAAGCGCACATCAAAGCGTGGCTTGTGGCTCGGCCAACCCACGGGGATAGGCGGCAACGGCTCAACAGGCTCTGCACCGGTGAACACCAGCCCATCGGCCCGGGCCAATTGATCCAGGGGCTCGCGTAGCGGGCCCGCCGGAAACACCAGACGGTTGCCCAGTCCGTGCTTTCGATCCAGCAGGGACAGGTCCAAATCACGGCCCAAAGGCCAGTGCTGCAAACCATCGTCCAGCAAGATCACAGTGGCCCCAGCCGCCACCGCCAACGCCGCGCTCTGGCAGCGGTTCGAGCCCACCCAGGCCACACCCTCCCCGAGGCTTTGGGCGTACTCCAGGGCCTCATCCCCCACCTCCGCGCAGGAACTAGAAGAAGAAACCTGGCACGGGTTTCGGCGCCGGGTGCCATAGCCCCGCAGCAGCACCGCCACCCGCCAGCCCCGCTCCTCAAGGCCCTGGGCCAAGGCAATCCCCAGGGGGGTCTTGCCCGTGCCCCCCAGGGTGAGGTTGCCGATCGAAAGCACCGGCACCGAACAACGCCAGCGGCGGGTACTGCGCCGGTGCAGGGTCACGGCGCAGCCATAAAGCCAGCCCAGTGGCCAGAGCAGCCAGGCCTGCCAGCCACGGCGGCGCTGATACCAAAAACGCGGCGTAGTTAAGGGCATTAGATCATTGGCATCCCATTAATTAGATCTAATCAGTGGCACTGCTTCAGCAGCAGTGAAGCAAGCAGCTGGGAGGGGCCGCGCAAGCGCAGGCCCTCCCCATGCCCCTGCGGCAATGGCTGAACCAGCAGGGGCAGGGCAGCCGCCAGGGTTGCTGCCACATCGGCGCACTGCTGCAGGCAGCCAGCCGCCAGCAACGGCTCCAGCAGATCAGAAAAGTTGGCCATGTCGGGGCCGCAGAGCACGGGACGACCCAGGGCCACGGGCTCCAGGGGGTTCTGGCCACCAAGGGCCCGGCCCTGCGGATAAAAACTACCGCCCATCACCACCACGGCCGCTGCGCTGATCCAGGTGCCCATCTCGCCAATTACATCAGCCACCAGCACATCGGGGTTAGGAGCCAAGCCGCCGCCAGCCAGGTCACTCCAGAGCGCCGCCGACAGGCCCAGCTGCCGCGCCTGAGCAAGCACCTCCTGGGCCCGCTGGGGATGGCGCGGTGCCAGCAGCAATCCAAATGGGCGCTGCGTCAGCTGGTTTTCCGCCCAGGCTTCAAGCCATTGCCGCTCTTCGCCGGCATGGCTGCTGGCCAGCAGCAGAACCGATCTACCGGCAAACACCTGCTGCACCACCGCTAGGTATTTGCTGTTGACCGGCGGCGGATCGGCATCGAGCTTGGTGGAGCCCAAGGCGCGCACATCGCGGGCCCCCAGACGCCGAAAGCGCTCGGCATCGGCCTGGGACTGGGCCAGGCATAGCTCCACCCGCGCCAGCAACCAGCCGGCATAAACGGGTAGCCGCCGATGCCGCAGGTAGGAGCGTTGGCTCATGCGGGCATTGATCAAATGCAGATGGGGCATCGCCTGCACCAGCTCAGGCCAGAGCTCCGCCTCCGCCAATACCCCCAGGCAGGGCCGCCAATAGCAGCGAAAGGGCACCAGGGCCAGCCAATGATCTATCGGCACGTATTGGTGAATCGCAGCAGGCGGCAATACCCGGCCAGCCAGGGCGGCGGAGGTGCGTGTCACCGTGGTCACCAGCATCCCTGGCGCTCCAGCACCCTGGCCCAGCGCTCGCAACACGGGCAGCAGGCTGTTGAGTTCGCCCACACTGGCGGCGTGAAACCACAGCAGAGGCCCAGCTGGGCGGCGGCGGCTCGGCCAGCCCAGGCGCTCCCCCAGCCGGAGGGGATCCTCCTTGGCCTGGGCCAGGCGGATCAGCAACAAGATCAGCCAGAGCGGGGTCAGGCCAAGGGAGAGCAGTCGATAGAGCCCCAGCAGCAACCAGGCCTGAGCTCGCTTCACGGGCACTCACCAGCCAGGCTGGCCACCTGACGCAATCGCTCCGCCAGCAGCTCCTGGCTATCCACCAAGCTGTCGTGCAGCCACAGCGGCTCGCCCAGCTGCACAACCACTCGCGACAGGGGCAAGGGCAACACCGACCGGTCCCAGGAGCGCAAGCGATAGCTGCGGGAGCAGGCAACAGAAACCGGCACAATCGGGCAGCCCGATTGCTGGGCAAGATGAGTCACGCCACTTTTGACCAACTCAGCCGGGCCCTTAGGCCCATCTGGAGTGATGCAAACAGGCTGGCATTGCTGCAGAGCGCGGCGCAGGAAGTGGTATGCCTGCAGGCCACCACGGGTGGAGGAACCCTCCACCACCTCCAAACCGCGTAAGCGCACTGCCACTGCCACGATCTGGGCATCCCGATGGCTACTGAGCAGCACAGCCACTCGACGCCTATCAAAGCGACGCAGTAGGGGTATAAAAAAAGCGTGGCGATGCCAGAGGGCGTAAATCACTGCGCCCCCCTGTTCCTGAACCAACCGATAGGTGTCGGGATGGGCCTGAATGCGGATCCGAGCGGTACGCACAAACAGCTCCCCGTAGCAATTGAGAGCAGCACCGGCAAGGCTGGCCAGCAGTCGGTTGTTGAGCAGGGTTCGTTTTTTCACCAAAACAACCCATCAAAAAACCCTACAGATCTGCCGAAAACGGCAATTCTGCAGGGAATCACGGATCAGATCGGCAGCCAACTCAGGCGGAACCAACGCCCACGTAGGAGCCGTAGAAAAACAGCCCAACCACAAAAATAACTGCCATACCGCCGGCTGTTGCGACCAGCCAAAGGGGCAAAACCCCTTCGGTCCAGCGAGAGCGCCAAGCAACTGCAGGACGACCATCTGGCAGACGATCTGGAATCCGGCCATCAGGCAGATTGGACTTCTTGCCGCTCATCGGGAGCTCTCCGGGTTATGTGAAGAGGGGTCAGTTAAAGAAATAGCTGGAAAAAAGGATGCCGATCGTGAAAACGAACAACAGGCCCAGAAACAAGCTGGTGCGGTTTAGTTCAACCGGCAAATTATTGGGATTGGGAGAGCGTTGCATGGCTGACGAGCAATTACCGACTCAGCGGCGAACAAATTGCATAGCCGCAAGACATCCCAGGAAAAAGACCGTGGGAACGCCGAGGGCATGCACCGACAGCCACCGAACCGTGAAGATCGGATAGTTGCGGGGGGTGGTGGAAACAGGTGCTTGGGTCATGGCTTATTGCAAGCGCTGGTCAAGTTGACTCTTGCCCTCGTAACGCCGACTCACCACTGGAGCCTTGCTCTCCTGAGCCTGAAAATAGGCATCAGGGCGAGGGGTCCCAAAGGCGTCATAAGCCAAGCCCGTAGACACGAACATGAAACCAGCCAAAAAGATGGCGGGCAGGGTAACCGCATGGATTACCCAGTAACGGATGCTCGTAATGATCTCGAAGAACGGGCGTTCTCCAGTTGAGCCGGCAGCCATAGCGACAAGCGTTCAGCTCGTTGATCTTAAGGGTGAGCCGGGGAAGGACGGGGCCGGAATGGCCCCTTGGTTACAGAAGTTGGCGGCCGCAGCCGCTAAAGGGGGCGGGATCAGCCCACCCAGCGCAGCAGGGATCCCCGTTCACCCAGCACGAAGCCCTTGCCATCTGACTTAAAGCTGATGCGGGTGAAGTTGGAGGGCTGCTGGGCGCCCACCGGATCTTTCTGCCAGCTTTTGCCCCCATCGCTGGAGATCAACAAGGTGCCGCTGCCGCCGCCGGTCCAGATCGAGCCATCAGGAGCCCAGGCCATGTCGAGATAACCGAAGCCATTAGTGATCGGCACCACCGCCTTGCCCCACTCCTCAACGTTGCTGACATCTGGGTTGAAGCGAATCTGGGCTCCCCGGGCCAACATCCAGAGAGAGCCATCGGGCTGGAAGCCCATCGACTGGAGCCGCTGGCTGCTCATCCGTTGGTGGGGCTGCCAGGTGCCATCCCCCGGCTTCCAAGTGGAGAAAAAGTTGCCCAGGCCGCTGACGCTTACATAGCGACCATCGTTAAAGCGGCGCAGCTCCCGCACGGCCCCGGCAGCGTCGTCCACATCGGCTTGCCAATTGGTGCCGCCATCGCTTGTTTGATAAATCGCTCCCACGTTGGTGGCCAGCTCGGCCTGATTTGGCCCCAGGGCCGTGATCAGGTACGGCTCACCTGGCAGCTTGGTATCCAGGAAAAGCCGGCTCCAGTTTTGGCCGCCGTCCGTGGTGTGCAGCAACAGGCCGGGCTGGCCGGCAATCCAGCCCTCATCGCCGCGGAAATCAAGACTGATCAAACGGAAGTTTTCCTCCTCCGGCAGATCGAGGGCCCGCTCAGCCCAGCTGGCTCCGCCATCGTTAGTTTCGAGGATCAGCCTGTTGCTACCCACCAGGAAGCCGTGGCGGTCATCGGTGAAGGCCACGTCCAGGGGATTGGCCTTAGTGGCCAAAGGCACCGCTTGCCAGGGGCTTGCGGCTGCCACAGGCAACCCGGTGGTGACACAACCAGACAGGCCAAAGCCCAGCCCAGCAACGAGCAGCAAGCTCACTAGGGGCCTCAGCAAGGGCCGCATTAGGGCCTGAAGCTGGCGGAACAGGGGAAGACTGGTCATCAGCGCAGGGAGTAAAGGGAGAGGAAGAAGGCAAAAGCCAAAGCGAAGCCCCCGAAGATCAACACATTCTTCTGGCCTGGGGTGAGCCTGTTGACGCCCAAACCGAAGTTGAGGTTTTCTTCGAAGCCGCTGGGCTTGTTGCGGGGCCCGATGTCCTTAAAGGCCCCAACCCGACTGCGGCAGACGGGGCAGCGGAAGCCGATCGGATCAAGCTGGGTAAAGGGCGTGCCGGGGGCGATGGCCAGCTTGCGCACCCCCTCAGCCGGGTCGTAGACGAAACCGCAGCTGCGGCACTCAAAGCGGTGCGTATCTGGATCCTCCCCTGGATCAACTGATGGATCAACTGATGGATCAACTGATGAATCATTTGACAGAGCCGCTGCCGCTTGGGGGCCTGGCTCGGCCTCAATGACCTCGCTGGGTTCGCTGGCTTCGGGCTGGGGCCCAGGCACTTGATCAGAACTCATCCCTGGGCCTCAGGTGGTGCAGTCACTTTATCGGTGCCACCCCAGGGCCCGGGCACAGATGCCAGACTGCTCTGCAGGTTGGTATGGCTCGAATGTTCGTGCTCTCCGGCTACGACGCTTTTGTTGGCTTCCTGCTGATTTCGGCGGCGGTGCCAGTGCTGGCGTTGTTGGCCAACAAACTGCTGTCACCCCAAAGCCGCAAGGGCGAGCGCGAGCTCACCTACGAATCGGGCATGGAGCCGATTGGCGGCGCCTGGATTCAATTCAATATCCGCTACTACATGTTTGCCCTGGTCTTCGTCATTTTTGACGTGGAGACCGTTTTTCTCTATCCCTGGGCCGTGGCCTTCCACCGCCTTGGCCTGCTTGCCTTTATCGAAGCCCTTATCTTCATCGCCATTCTGGTAGTGGCCCTCGCCTACGCCTGGCGCAAAGGCGCCCTTGAGTGGAGCTGAACCCATGACCAACACACCCTCCATAGAAGCTTTAAAGGATCTGCGGGCTGCTAGCTGCAACCCGGTTGGCACGCCAACTATCACCTCAGATCTCTCCGAAAATGTCATCCTCACCACCCTGGATGACATTCACAACTGGGCGCGCCTTTCGAGTCTCTGGCCCCTGCTTTACGGCACGGCTTGCTGCTTCATCGAATTTGCTGCACTGATTGGCTCCCGCTTCGATTTCGACCGCTTTGGTCTAGTGCCCCGCTCCAGTCCCCGCCAGGCAGACCTGCTGATCGTGGCCGGCACGGTGACCATGAAAATGGCCCCTGCCCTAGTGCGTCTCTATGAGCAGATGCCGGAGCCGAAATATGTGATCGCCATGGGCGCTTGCACCATCACCGGCGGCATGTTTTCCGCCGATTCCACCACCGCCGTGCGGGGGGTGGACAAGTTGATCCCTGTAGATCTCTACCTGCCCGGCTGCCCTCCTCGCCCGGAAGCAATCTTTGATGCGGTGATCAAGCTGCGTAAAAAGGTGGGCAACGAAGCCTTGGTCGAGCGCGGCAATCTCCAGCAATCTCACCGCTACTGCACGGTCTCCCACCAGATGAAAGCGGTGGCCCCGATCGTGAATGGTCAATACCTAGCGGCCGAAACTCAAAGGCAGGCCCTAGCCGCCGCCAGCTCCCTTCCCATGCCCGCACCAGCTGCGGCCATCCCTGCTCCAGTCGAAGCCTGAGCACCACCTCCACGCCCGCTATGCCTGACGCAATCCAAACCAACGCCGGCGACGACGCCAGCAGCACGGCGCTTGAAACCCCAGCTACAGGCGCGGTTGGCAGCTGGCTTGACAGCCAGGGGTTCGATCATGTTGCGCTTGGCCGCGACCATCTCGGCATCGAAATGATCGGCGTGGAAGCGGTGTTTTTGCCCGTAATCGCTACGGCCCTCAAAAGCCAAGGGTTCGACTACCTGCAATGCCAAGGGGGCTACGACGAAGGCGCCGGTGGCCGGCTGGTGAGCTTCTACAACCTGGTCAAGCTGGCAGCCCTTTCAGATCGCTGTACCGCTGGAGTGATGCCCCCAGGGGAAGCCCCTGAAGAAGTGCGCATCAAGGTATTTCTGGAGCGCGACGGCGATCTCACCATTCCCACTCTCTATGGCCTGTTCCGCGGTGCCGACTGGCAGGAGCGGGAAACCTTCGACATGTACGGCATTCAGTTTGCTGGCCACCCCCATCCCAAGCGTCTGTTGATGCCGGAAGACTGGAAAGGCTTTCCGATGCGCAAGGACTACGTGCAGCCCGATTTCTACGAAATGCAGGACGCCTACTAAGAAGCGGAACCGCTGCCCCGCTGGTGATTACGGAAAAAACGCATCACTGCCAGGGCGACGCTGCGGGGATCGTGGCGCAACGTGGCCGTAGGCCTTGCCCCTTGCAGCGGTGCCAGCATCACTTCGTAGCCCTGGCGGCGCAGCTGACGCGTATCACAGGCCACTGGCTCAGCGCCCTGGTGCCGGTAATGGTCAATCAAAGCGGAATCGCCCAGATCTTCCTGGGCCAGCACAGCGGTAAATAGTCGCTCCTCCACCCCGAGGCTGGCCAATTGGGCCTCAAGGGCCCGCAAATGGCCCTCTACATCGAGCCCATCGGTTTCGCCCGGCTGGGTCATCAGGTTGCAGATGTAAAGGCGCGGTGCCTTGCTGCGGCGGATGGCCTGCACCAGTTCGGGTACGAGAAGGTTGGGCAGCAGCGAGGTGTAGAGGCTGCCCGGGCCTAGCACAATCAGATCAGCATTGGCGATGGCCTCCAGGGCTCGGGGTAGGGCCGGGGGACGCTCGGGCGTGCAGCCCAGCCGCACGATTGGGCTGGAGGCGTGGCCAATCTTCGACTCACCTTCGATCCGTTCGCCGTTCTCAAGCTCAGCCCACAAACGCACGTCGGCGTTGGTGGCGGGCACCACCTGCCCCTGCACCGCCAACACCCGGCTGCTGGCGGTGATCGCCGATTCCAGATTGCCAGTGATCGCCGTGAGAGCTGAAAGGAATAAGTTGCCGAAGCTGTGGCCCTCCAGGCCGCTACCGGCCTTGAAGCGGTATTGGAACAACCGGGTCAGCAGGGGTTCCTCCCGAGCCAGGGCCGCCAGGCAGTTGCGGATGTCGCCGGGTGGTTGCACGCCCAGCTCGCGCCTCAGCACCCCGCTGCTGCCGCCGTCATCAGCAACCGTGACGATGGCAGTGAGATTGCTGCTGTAGCGCTTTAGTCCACTGAGCAGGGTGGAAAGGCCGGTGCCGCCGCCAATGGCGACGATGCTTGGACCGCGGTTGAGGCGCCGCTGAGCCAGCAGGGCATCCACTAACAAGGTGTCTTTTTCTGGAGCCAAAGCCTGCTGAATGGAGCCGAAACTGCGGCTCTGGCCCAGCCAGATCAGCACAGCCCCAACCAGCAACACCAACGGGCCCGTGAACTTGCGGGGCAACACCCCGGTGACCTGAGCCAGCAGCCATTGAATGCTGGAGAGCATCCAGTAGATCGGCTGCAGATCGGCCCACACCGCCGCGCCGAGCAGGGCCACCAATAAACCCAACCCGGAGGTGAGCACCCAGCGCTTCACCACCAGACCTGGCTGCAACCAGCGGGCCGCTCGCCGGGAGCGACTCATCAGGTCCTTGCGGCGCAGATCGCCGCGGCCCAGCCAACCCGGTTTCGGCAGCGGTCGGCGGGAGCGCCGCAATCGGGAAACCGGAGCGGAGGAGCGCAAAGGGCGGGGGAGGACGCTGCCTCAATTGGCTGAACTTTAAGGAGAGCCATCGGCCCCGCAAACAGCCAGGATGGAAACCTTCTTCATGAGCCCCCTCTGGCTTCCTCAGCAGCACCGCTGGCCGCAATGGAGAACCTCAGCGTGCGCTGGGGCAGCCGCTGCGTTCTTGACCAGGTAAACCTGCACGTCGCCCCCGGCGAGCGCTTAGTGGTGGTTGGGCCTTCCGGGGCGGGCAAATCAACCATTTTGCGTCTGCTGGCCGGACTGCAGCTGCCCAGCAGCGGCAGCTTGAGCCTGCACGGCATACCCCAGTCCTACCTGCGTCTAGACCAACGCCAGCCTCCGGACGTACGGCTGGTATTTCAGAACCCGGCCCTACTTGGCTCCCTAACCGTGCGTGAAAACGTCGGCTTCCTGCTCTACCGCCACGGCCAGCTAGCTGAACGAGACATACGGGAGCGAGTGGGCGCAGCACTGCATGCGGTGGGGCTGCAAGGCATCGAGGAGCAAATGCCTGCGGAGCTCAGCGGCGGCATGCAGAAGCGGGTCAGCTTTGCCCGGGCCCTAATCGACGACCCGGCCAAGCCAGATGAACAGATGCCCCTGCTGCTGTTCGACGAGCCCACGGCCGGCCTGGACCCGATGGCTTGTACCCGCATCGAAGATCTAATCGTGCGCACCACAGAAGTGGCCCGCGCCACCTCTGTGGTGGTAAGCCATGTGCACAGCACCATCGAACGCTCTGCGGAACGGGTTGTGCTGCTCTATGACAGCCAATTCCGCTGGAGCGGCACGGTTGAGGAATACCGCAGCTGCAGCGATCCATACGTGGTGCAGTTCAGGAGCGGTAGTCTGCGCGGACCGATGCAGCCTGCGGAGCTCTGAAAACCATGCGCCGCAGCATCCGCGAAGCAATTGTCGGCTTCTCCCTATTAGCCGCTATTAGCAGTGCCGTAGGTCTCTCCTTCTGGTTGCGCGGCATCTCCCTAAGCAGGCAAAACTGGAGCGTCAAAGCCAGCTTCGCCGAAGCATCTGGCCTGGCAGAGCGCTCACCTGTGACCTACAGAGGAGTTCTGGTTGGCAGCGTGCGGCGCGTAACTGTGACACCCGAGGCGGTGGTTGCCGTTCTTGAAATTAACCATGGCGATTTAAATCTGGCGCGGCCCACCAGGGCGGAGATCGGCGAAGCCTCCTTACTTGGGGGTGAAGCCCAAGTTGCGCTGATCAGCAGCGGCCCGCCCTTGCCGCCAGGCTCTGCCAACCCACGCTCCAAGGCCTGCAATAAGACCGTAGCCATCTGCAATGGCGCCACTATCGAGGGAGTTCAGGGGCCAAGTCTCACCAGCGTGACCACCTTGATGCACAAGATGCTGGTCGAAACCGACCAGATGCAACTGCTCAGCAAGGTCTCAACCGCCGCCAGCAGCTTTGAGCGCACCGCCAAGGACACCTCGGCCTTCATGAAGGACGGCCAGTCCCTGGCCAAGGAGCTGGAGACATCGGTGAAGGCAGCCCAGCCCACGATCACCAACCTCAACAGCAGCAGCGCCCACCTGCGCCGGGTGCTCGCTGCCCTGGACAATCCCCAGACCATGAAGGATCTGCAGGCCACCGTCAGCAATGCCAAGCAGCTCACCGCCAAATGGAATTCAGTTGGGGGCGATGTGACCAAACTCACCGACGATCCCCGCTTCATGGACGGCATCCGCAGCGTGGCCGTGGGCTTGGGCAAATTCTTCGATGAGCTGTACCCAGCCCAGACCGAAGCCGCCCGCGACAAGGCCGCCCGAGAGAAAGCCGCGCAGGCGAAGCCCTAAATCCCGTTGATCGCCTCCATGGCGATGGCGGCGATGGCCTGATCGCTGGCCTTGGGCAGCTGCACATACTTGCCACCGGCGGCCTCAGCCAGGTCCTTGCCCATGCCGCTGCCGATGAACTTGCGCTCGGTGTCGATCACCAGCAGCTTGATGCCCAGGGCCCGGTACTTGCTGGCCACCTGCTTCACCTCCTCCTTGAGGTCCACCGGCTCCTCCCCCTCCAGCTGGGGCTGGCCGAGGGAGCGACTGAGGGGCACGTTGCCGCGGCCATCGGTGATCGCCACCACCACCACCTGGCCCAGATCGCCCGTGGCCAGGGCGTTGGCCCCCACCCGGGCGGCTTGGGAGAGCCCGTGGGCAAGGGGTGAGCCGCCGCCGCAGGGCATCGCCTCCAGACGCCTGCGCGCAGCGGTGATCGAGCGGGTGGGGGGCAGCAGCACCTCGGCCTGCTCGCCGCGGAAAGGAATCAGGGCCACTTCGTCGCGATTTTCGTAGGCCTCGGTGAGCAAGCGGATCACGGCCCCCTTAGCGCTCTGCATGCGGTTGAGAGCCATCGAGCCGCTGGCATCCACCAGGAAGATCACCAGGGCACCGGCCTTGCGCTGCAACTGCTTGGCGCGCAGGTCACCGTCTTCAACGATCACCTTGCGATGGGGCTCCCGTTCGCGGCGTGATTTCTGGTATGGCGCTGCGGCCCGGAGGGTCGCATCGACAGCTATGCGCTTCACCGGGCCGCGGGGCAGCATCGGCTTCACATAGCGGCCGCGAGAATCGCTGAACACCACCGCCCGGCTGCCACTGCCGCCGCTCTTGGCCTTGGCCGAGGCGAACAGCAGCAGGTCAGGGTCGATGGCGATGGCCTCCGGATCCAACAGAAACTCCTCAGGCACCTGGGGCGGGGCCTGGTCTTCGGGACTGTCGTCCTCAGATTTGTCTTCTTCAGATTCGTCGTCTTGATCGTCGTTGTCTTCCTCGGGCTCCTGCTCGTTCTCGGGCGGCTCTTGCTCCTGCGGCGGTGTCTCTCCCTGGGGCGGCGGTGGTGGCGGCGGCTCCAGAGGCTGGTCGGGATCGGGGGGCGGCAATTGCAGGGCACGAGGTGCAATCACCAGGCGCACTGCTACTTGAAGGTCGTCGGCCTCGACTCGATCGCGGCCGCTGAGGGCTGCATGGGCCCGGGCCACCCGCACGGCATAGAGCTCGCTGCGATGGCCCTCGACCCCACCCCGCAAAGCCTCATTCACCAGATAAACGATCTGTTCGCGGGCAATCTGCACATCCGGTAGCCACTGCCGCGCCAGCAGCAGCTGGGTGGCCAGGGCATCGGTTTCCTCCTGCCAACGCGCACCAAAGTCGGTGCTGGATTCGGCCTGATCCATCGCCGAGCGGGTGATTTCCACCCGCTGCTCAAGCTCCAGCACCTGATTGGCACTTAGGCAGATGGCGAAGCGATCGAGCAGGTGATCGCGCACCGGTCCCTCCTCAGGATTGAAGGTGGCGATCAGCAGGCAGCGACAGGGGTGGCTGAGGCTGAGGCCCTCCCGCTCGATCCGGTTTTCGCCACTGCCTACGGCCGCCAACAACAGGTTGGTGACGTTGTCGTCGAGCAGGTTGAGCTCATCGATGTAGAGCACACCCCGGTGGGCCTCGGCCAGCAGCCCTGGCTGAAAAACAGCCTGGCCACTGGTCAGCGAAGCCGTCACATCGACCGAGCCCACCAGCCTGTCTTCGGTGATGCCCAAGGGCACCTGCACAAAGGGCGCAGGCACCACTGCGGTAGGCAACAGGGCGCTGGGGTCGGCGCCGAGCTCGGTCAGCCGGGCGCAGGTGGCGACATCCCAGTCGTCGGGGCGCTGGGGGTCGATGTTGGGGGTCTGGCCGCCGACATTGAGCACATCGATCGGTGGCAGCAGGGCATGGAGGCCGCGGGCCAGCACGGATTTGCCGGTGCCCCGGCCCCCGGCGATCACCACCCCGCCCAGGCCTGGATCGACCGCGGCCAGCAGCAGGGCCAACTTGAGGGTGCCGTGGCCGGTGATGGCGGCGAGGGGAAAGGCCCTACTGGCAACTCCGCTTGCAACCATGGGAGGGCTAAGACCCGATTCACGTGCCAGCCAGTCTCGCTGATCAGCCCAGAGGCAGTGAAGCGGCAACCCTGGCCATCGCCCTAGGCGCCAACCTGCCCAGCCACTGCGGTGGCCCGATAGCCACCCTAATCGCCGTGCGGCCCCTGCTCGAAGCCAGCCTGCGCCAGTGGGGCCAGGGCCTCAGCTCGGGGCCCACCGGCTTCCGCTGGTCTCCTCTGTTTGAGACCGAACCGGTAGGCGGCCCCCCAGGCCAGCCGACCTATATCAATGCGGTCCTAGTGGTGGACGGCCTGGTGGCAGGGCTGGGAGCTGATGGGGCAAGGGCAGCAGCCGGTGAAGCTCTGCTGGAGCAATTGCAAACGCTGGAGCATGACTTCGGCCGGGAGCGTCAGGCGCGCTGGACCCCCCGCAGCCTCGACCTCGACCTGCTCTGGTGGGGGGATCTGAGCTGCCACACCCCCCGCCTCCAGTTGCCCCACCCGCTATGGCGGCAGCGAGACTTTGTGCTGGCGCCGCTGGCTGCCCTGGCAGGCCTGGCCCCAGAACCTGGGTGCGCGGTCCTAGCGCTGGCTGGCAGACCCGGCTGGCCCGAGCAGCTGGGGTAGCCCTGCGCGATGCTGGCCCCACCGACCCGCGACAAGCCCAGCCATGGCGCCCCTCCCCGCTCCTGAGCCCTCGCGTCACCTGGAAACCACCGCGGTGCTGGATGCCCGCAAGATCCGCTTTGAGGTCAACCGCGTCGAGCTGCCGATGGGCGTGGTGGGCACTTTTGGCTTGATCCGCCACCCCGGCGCCTCCCTGGCCGTGCCGGTGCTCGCGGACGGCCGCATTGTGGTGCTGCGCCAATACCGCTTCGCCGTGGCCACCCGGCTGCTGGAATTTCCGGCCGGCACCCTCGATGAGGGCGAAGACCCGCTCAGCACCATGCAGCGGGAGCTGCAGGAGGAGGCCGGCTACAGCGCCAGCCGCTGGGATCCCCTGGGGGCGATGCTGCCCTGCCCTGGCTACTCCGACGAGGTGATCCACCTGTTTCTGGCCCGCGACCTCAGCCCCCTGGCCGAGCCCCCCGCTGGCGATGACGACGAGGACCTGGAGGTGCTGCTGATGGAGCCCGGCGAACTGGATGCGGCCCTGGCCAGCGGCGACGAATACCTCGATGGCAAGAGCGTCACCGCCTGGCTGCGGGCCAAGCAACTGCTGGGGATCTAATGGCTCCGGAGCGCTGGCTTTTCTGGCATCGCCGCGACCTGCGCCTGGCCGACAACCGGGGCCTGGCGGCGGCCGCCGCCGCCACTCCAGTGGTGACGGGGGTGTTCGTGCTGGATCCCGCCATCCTGTCGGAGCCCAGCATGGCCCCGGGGCGGCTGTGGTTTCTGTCTGAGAGCCTGCGGGAGCTGCAGCAGGCCTGGCAGCAGGCCGGCAGCCGGCTGGTGATCCTGAGCGGCGACCCCGCCGAGCTACTACCCCGCCTGGCCGCTGGCCTGGGCGCCGAAGTGGTGGCGTGGAACCGGGACGTGGAACCCTTCGGGCGCGAGCGCGACCGGCGGGTGGCGCGGGCGCTGCAGGCGGAGGGGCGCAAGGTGCTGGCCGACTGGGACCAGCTGCTGGTGGCGCCGGAGGCCATCAAAACCGGCGCCGGCGACCCCTACCGGGTGTACGGGCCCTACTGGCGCAGCTGGCGCCGCTGGGTGGAGGAGGCGAGCGCCCTGGGTTCCGCAGCCTCGGGTGGCCTGGATCCCCTGCCGGCGCCGAGCGCCCTGATGGATTGCGATTCCGCCCAGCTCAGTGGGCTGCCACTGGTGAGCCCAGAGCTGGAGCATGGCTTTAGGGGCGCTGAGCTCTGCCCCTGCCGGCCCGGCGAACAGGCGGCCCAACAGCAGCTGCAGGCCTTCTGCGATGGCGATGGCCGCTCCATTGCGCTGCTTGGCTACGAACCGGGACGCAACATCCCCGGCGAAGCGGGCACCTCAGGGCTCAGCGCCGCCCTCAAGTTCGGCACGCTCAGCCCAAGGCAGGCCTGGGCCGCCGCCCAGCAGGCCCGGCAGCTGGCCCGCAGCGAGGAGGAGCTGCACTCAATCCAGGTGTGGGAGCAGGAACTGGCCTGGCGCGAGTTTTACCAGCAGGCACTGTTTCACTTTCCGGAGCTGGCCGAAGGGCCCTACCGGCCCCAGTGGCGCGCCTTCCCCTGGGACAACGACAGCGGCTGGTTTGAAGCCTGGCGCGAGGGGCTCACGGGCATGCCGATCATCGACGCCGCCATGCGCCAGCTAAATGAGAGCGGCTGGATGCACAACCGCTGCCGCATGATCGTGGCCTCCTTCCTGGTGAAGGACCTGATCTGCGACTGGCGCTGGGGCGAAGCGGCCTTCATGGCGCGCCTGGTGGATGGCGACTTGGCAGCCAACAACGGCGGCTGGCAGTGGAGCGCTAGCAGCGGCATGGACCCCAAACCCCTGCGCATCTTCAACCCGGCCACCCAGGCCTCCAAATTCGATGCCGATGGCGCCTATATCCGCACCTGGCTGCCGGAGCTGCGCCATGTGGCCACTCGCGACCTGATCAGTGGGGAGATAGCCCCGCTGGAGCGCCGCGGCTACCCGGCCCCACTGGTGAACCACAAGATCCAGCAGGCCCGCTTCAAGGCCCTCTACGCCGCGATCAAGGGCTGAGCCACCACGGTGCGCAGCACCTCGACCACCCGCTGCTGCTGCTCGCCGCTGAGCTCTGGGAAGATCGGCAGACTGAGCACCTCGGTGCAGAGACGCTCGGTGACCGGCAGGGATCCGGGCCCGTAGCCCAGATCGGCATAGGCCGGCTGGCGGTGGATTGGGATTGGGTAATAGATGATCGTGCTGACCCCAGCATCCTGGAGCTGCTGCTTGAGCCAGTCGCGGCAGCAGGCCTCCGGCAAACCAAAACTGGCGCTATCTGGAGCCGGCGTACAGGAGACACCGGACTCAGCACAGGCCTGGGCCGCAGCGCATCGGGGCACCCTCAGAACGAACTGGTTCCAGCTGTGGCCATCTGGGCCAAGCTCTGGCAAGGCGACACCCGAAAGGGCGGCCAAATGCTCGCGGTAGTGCCGGGCGATAGCACCGCGGCGCTCAACCCAGCGAGGCAGGTGGGGCAGCTTGACGTTGAGCACCGCCGCCTGCATGGCGTCAAGGCGGCTGTTGTAGCCCAGAGCCGTGTGCAGGTAGCGGCGGGGCATGCCGTGCACCGCCAGCTCCCGCATGGCCTGGGCTAGCTCGGCATCGCGGCAGGTGATCGCCCCTCCATCACCAGCGGCACCCAGATTCTTGGTGGGAAAAAAGCTGAAACAGCCCACATCCCCCCAGCTGCCCACGGGCCGGCCCGCCCAGCTGGCACCGGTGGCCTGGGCACAATCTTCGACCACCTTGAGGCCATGGCGCTCAGCGATGGCACACACCCGCTCCATGTCCACGGGACGCCCAAACAGGTGCACCGGCAGCAGGGCCCGGGTGGCCGGCGTGATCGCCGCCTCCAACTGATCGAGATCGATCAGGTAGCTGCTCTCCTCCACATCGACAAACACCGGCGTGGCGCCCACGGCGCTGATCGCTTCAGCGGTGGCAAAGAAGCTGAAAGAAGCCGTGATCACCTCATCGCCTGGACCGATGCCCAAGCCCCGCAGGGCCAGGATCAGGGCATCGGTGCCGCTGTTGCAGCCGATGGCGTGGGGAACTCGACAGGCCTCAGCAAAATCCTGCTCAAAGCGGGCGATCGTGGCGCCGCCGATGTATTGACCGCTGCGCAAAACCTCAAGCACAGCCTGATCTAGAGCTGCTCCCAGCCCTTGAAGCTGATCGCTAAGGCTGAAGGGGGGCACTTGCATAGCGGGCAATTTACGCCTTTCAGGCCTACGCCTTGGTGGCCGGATGCCAGTTGGTGGTTGACCCAAGTGGGGCCGGGCCATGATCAACTCACCATGCGCCACGGAAGCCCGGCGATGATCCCAGCTCGGCGAAGACAACATGCCCTGGCCAGTGGGCTTGCCAGCGTGGTCGGCACCGCCTTACTGAGCGCCTGCGTGCCGGCCCACCGCCATCCCACCTGGGCGATCTACCCGCTGCAGCGGCGCCTGCCCAACGACGGCCTGGCCGTGGTGAGTCAGCCCGATGGCTACGGCCTGCACATCTGGATCGACACCGACACCCGCCAGAGCGGCAGCTGCAAGCCCCGCTGGAGCGCCGATGCGGCCCGGCTGTTCAACGGCAACGGCACGGCCCCATTCAGCTCGGGCCTGGCGCCGCGCCAAGAGTTCTTCCAGGCCGTCGCCCGCCAGGACGTGCGCCGGGCCCTGCGCCAGCAGAGCGAGGCCCTCTGTCAGCAACAGGCCCCCCGCAGCAGCTTCAGCTGGCTGGAGCCGCCCCGCAACGCCGCCGAAATCAAGCCGGAGCCCTACCCGCTGCTGGAGGAAGCAGACCTGCTCAGCGATCCCAACGAGGTGCTGGAGCAGGAGGAGCGGCTGCTGAACCCCGCCCCCACAGCACCGGCTCAGCCCGGCGCCAGTAACGACTAAAGCGGCGCAGATCCAGCGGTTCCGGCAGCGCCACGAAGGGTTCGGGCTCCAGCACCTGAACCGGCAAGTGGGTGGCGATCCGCTCCCGCAAGAGCCCAAAGCGCGGATCCACCGCAGCGCTGGTGACCACACCATCAGCCCCATGGCGGCGAGCGAAGCTCAGCACCTCCTGGACCACGTCGCCGTGGCGCAGGGTCACCGGCAGCTCCAGCAAACACTCATAGAGAAAGCCCAGCCGCTTGAGGCTGAGGCGCTGGGTCTCAATGAGCTCCCGGTCGAACACAAACACCGCCGGCGCCGCCGGATGGGCCACCAGGGCGGGATTAGCGGGCCCTAGGGCCTCGCCATGGATCCAGAGCACGGGCTTCAGCACGGGCTGGCGCCTGGGAAAAGGTCTGCCTGCAACTGCTCGTAGCTGGCTTCAAAGGGGCAGCCCGCACCAGCCAGGGCGCAGTCGCGGCAAAAGCGGCCGGAGCTGAAGCGCTCCAGGTTTTCCCGGTTAAACAGGTAGGGCTTGCTGCTGAAGCTGCTGGCAACCCACTGCCAGCTGAGGTTGTTGCTGGCGGGGTCGCCATCGAGCAGATGCTGCAGAAACCAGCGGGCACCCGCCTGCCACTGGATCCGCCGCCAGTGCACCACGTAGGCCGCCAGCCACATGCGGGCATGGTTGTGCAGCCAGCCGGTGTGGATCAGTTCACTGGCAAAGCCATCCATGCAGGCCAGGCCGGTGCGGGCCTCGAGCAGGTCGGCCGGCAGCGCGGCGGCGTAGCGCTCGGGGGGATGGCCGGTCTTGAGCGGCTCCTGGTCGCGCCAGATGCCATCGCCCAGCTGGCGCCAGAGCCGCTGCCAATAGTCGCGCCAACCCAGCTCGTTGATTAATTTTTGGGCCGCTACCGGCGGCTGGCCGCTGCGCTCCAGCCAGGCAAACACCGCCTCACGCACCTCCGCCAGGCTGAGCACGCCGTGGCGGATATGGGGCGAGAGGCGCGTCACAGCCCCATCGAGGTTGTTGCGGCTGCGGCCATAGGCGGCCGGGTCGATGGCAGCCAGCGCCGTTTCAGCCGCCCGGCGCCCGCCCAGGATCGGGCTCAACCCACCTGGGGCCTGAGGAAACAGCTGGCGCAGGGTCGCCTCCAGCGCCTCGCGATTGGCGAACTGGCGGGGCAGATCGCCGGGTGGGAGAGAATCGCCCGATCGCATCGTTCCGGCTCCTGGCCACTACTCCCATGCTCCTCGATCTGCGCGGCAAAAAGGCCCTGGTTACCGGCATCGCCAACAACAAGTCGATCGCCTGGGGCATCGCCCAGCAGCTGCATGCCGCCGGAGCGGAGCTGGGCGTGACCTACCTGCCAGATGAGAAGGGCCGCTTCGAGGGCAAGGTGCGCGAGCTCACCGCGCCGCTGGCACCCAGCCTGTTCGAGCCCCTCAACGTGCAGGACCCCGCCCAGATCGAAGCGGTGTTTGCCAGGGTGGCCGAGCAGTGGGGCTCGATCGACGTGCTGGTGCACTGCCTGGCCTTCGCCGGCAAGGAGGAGCTGATTGGCGACTATTCCGCCATCAGCCCCGAGGGCTTTGCCCGGGCCCTGGAGGTGAGCGCCTACTCCCTGGCGCCCCTGTGCCGCTTCGCCAAACCTCTTTTCAACCCCGGCGCCAGCGTGATCACGCTGAGCTATCTAGGAGCTGAGCGTGCCATCCCCAACTACAACGTGATGGGCGTGGCCAAGGCGGCCCTGGAGGCCTCGGTGCGCTATCTGGCAGCTGAGCTGGGCCCCGAGAAGCAGGTGCGCGTCAACGCCATCAGCGCCGGACCGATCCGCACCCTGGCCAGCAGCGCAATCGGCGGCATCCTCGACATGATCCACAACGTGGAGGCCAAAGCGCCCCTGCAGCGCACCGTGACCCAGGAGGAAGTGGGCAGCACCGCCGCCTTCCTGGCCAGCCCCCTGGCCTCCGGCATCACCGGCCAGGTGATCTATGTGGACGCCGGCTACTGCATCACCGGCATGTGAGCGCCACACTGGCCCCAACGGAGATCCCCATGCGCACCGGCAGCATCCACCGCGTCACCGGCGAAACAGACGTGCGCGTGAGCCTGGGGCTCGACGGCAGCGGCCGCTGTGCAGTGAACACGGGCGTGCCCTTCCTTGACCACATGCTCCACCAGATCAGCAGCCACGGCCTGCTCGACCTGGAGATCAAGGCGGTGGGGGACACCCATATCGACGATCACCACACCAACGAAGACGTGGGCATTGCCGTGGGCCAGGCCCTGGCCGAGGCCTTGGGGGATCGGCGCGGCATCCACCGCTTCGGTCACTTCGTGGCGCCACTGGATGAGGCCCTGGTGCAGGTGGCGCTCGACTGCTCCGGCCGGCCCCACATCAGCTACGGGCTAACGATCCCGGCCCAGAAGATCGGCAGCTACGACACCGAGCTGGTCAAAGAGTTTTTCGTGGCGGTGGCCAACAACGCCGGCCTCACCCTGCACATCCGCCAGCTCGATGGGGTTAATTCCCACCACATCGTGGAGGCCTGCTTCAAGGCGTTCGCCCGGGCGCTGCGCCAGGCGACGGAGCTCGATCCGCGCCGGGCGGGTGCGGTGCCGAGCAGCAAGGGAATGCTCGCCTAACCCTGATCAGACTCCCGCGACCACAAAAACAACCCCAGCCGCTCGGCATCCGCCATCGTTTGCTCCGCATCCAGCAACAGGGCGCTGCGGGCTTCCCAGGCGATGCCGGCCAAACCTGCTGCAGCGGCCTTGGCCACGGTGGTGGGGCCGATGCCGGGCAGGTCCATGCGCCGGTCTTGGTTGAGCTTGGGGGCCTTATAAAGCACGCCGGAGCGGCCCGTTTCCGGTCGTTCCGGACGCGTGGCTGCCACCCACTCGAGCATGGCATCGGTGCCTGGCAACGCCTCGGTGGCCAGGCACAGCCCCTTAGCCACCACCGCTCCCTGGCCCACATCCACCTGGGAGATGGCCTCCACGATGTAAGCGGCCCGCTCCACATCGGCCCGGTCCAGATCGCTGGGCACGCTGCTGGCATACAAGCCCGGCTCCGGCAGCAGATTTGGAGCCACATCTTCGATGCCCACCACCTTCAAGCCGTGCTCCTCGATGATCTGGGCCAGGGCCCGCAGGGAGGCATCGTCGCCATTGCGCAGCGAAGCCAGGATGCGGGGTGCCGCCATCAAGGTGGAACCCTCGAAGCGCAGCAGGTTGAGCGACCGGGGCCGCACAAACTTGCCCACCATCACGATCTGCTCGATGCCGCGCTGCTGCAGAGACTTGATGAAGGCGATCGAGCGTTCGAAGAAAAACTCCTCAGCCGCCGGCACCTCTACCTCCAGGCCGTGGGGGTAGCAGGCGATATGGGGCCGCCCCGCACGGCTGAGAGCCTCCGAGAGCATCCGAGGCAACACGCCCTCACCAGCAATGATCGCGACGGTCGGATCACCCATCAGGGCCGAAACTGCTCCGCGGCTTGTTGCTTGGCTAGTCAAAGGCCCTACACCCTGGCCTGGCCCCCATCGGTGGACAGGTCCTGTGGCGTCATGGCCTCAAGCAGGGCCTCAGGGGTGAGTCGCTGATCGGCTTGCTCAGTGCCAGCGCGCAGATCCTTGAGCCCCACCACCCCCTCTAGCGCCTCCTGCTCGCCGATCACCGCCGCCCAGCGGGCGCCGGAGCGGTCGGCCCGTTTGAACTGCTTGCCAAAAGCCGCGCCACTGGCATCCCTCTCCACCGCCAGTCCGGCCTGGCGGCAGCGCCGCGCCAGGGCCAGAGCCAGCGCTGCCGCGGCCTCGCCACGGCTGACCACATAAAGATCGAGGGCGGGGGCAGCTGCCGGCGGGGCCTCGGCCTGACTGAGCAGCAGCACCAGCCGCTCCATGCCCAGGGCCCAGCCGATCGCCGGCGTGGGCGGGCCGCCCAGCTGCTGCACCAGGCCGTCGTAGCGGCCACCACCGCACACGGTGGCCTGCGCCCCCAGCTGGCTGCTGGTGATCTCAAAGGCGGTGTGGCTGTAGTAATCGAGGCCCCGCACCAGCCGGGGGTTGAGCACAAAGGGGATCCCCAGGGCCGTGAGGGCCTGCTGCACCGCCGCAAAGCGGGCCTGGCTGGCGTCGCTGAGAGCGGAGGCCAGGCTGGGGGCCTCCGCCAGCAAGGCCTGGGTATCGGAGTTCTTGGAATCGAGCACCCGCAGGGGGTTGCTGAGGATGCGGGCCTGGGAATCGGCATCGAGCTGGTCGCGCCGCTGCTCCAGCCAGGCCACCAGCAGCTCGCGGTAGCGGGCCCGGTCTTCGCTGCTGCCGAGGGAATTGAGCTGCAGCTCCAGCCCGCCCACCCCCAGCTCGGCCAGCAGATCCCAGGCCACGGCGATGGCCTCCACGTCACTGCAGGCATCGGCAAAACCGAGCAGCTCCAACCCGATCTGGTGGAACTGACGCAGCCGGCCCGCCTGGGGGCGCTCGTAGCGGAACATCGGCCCGCCATACCAGAGGCGCTGGGGGCCCTGGCTCAGCAGGCCGTGCTGGATCGCCGCCCGCACCACCGACGCCGTGCCCTCCGGCCGCAGGGTGCAGCTGCGCTCGCCGCGATCGAGAAAGGTGTACATCTCCTTGCCCACCACGTCGGTGGCCTCGCCGATGCCACGGGCGAAGAGCTCGG
This sequence comes from Cyanobium usitatum str. Tous, assembly GCF_963920485.1. NCBI lineage: Bacteria > Bacillati > Cyanobacteriota > Cyanophyceae > Synechococcales > Prochlorococcaceae > Cyanobium > Cyanobium usitatum. The sequence continues at coordinate 2,146,369 of NZ_OY986431.1, forward strand.
TGACCTCCAGCAGGGGGGTGCGGATCTCAGTGATGGCACTGCGGCGGAAGTGCTCGCGGGCCGTAGCTTCAATGTGCTGCCACAGGCGAATCTGCTCTGGCAGCAGATCGGCCATGCCACGCAGGCTCTGCAGCGATGCCAAACCGAAAGCAGCAAGTGGGGTGAGTCTGCCTGCCGGCGCTCAGGCGTAGCTGGCTTGATACCAGCGGGCGAAGCGTTCAACCCCCGCCTCGATCGAGGTGGAGGGGCGGAAGCCCACCCAGGCCTCGAGCAAGCTCGTATCGGCGGCGGTGGCCTCCACATCGCCGGGTTGCATGGGCTGCAGGTCGCGGATCGCCTGCCGACCTAATGCCCGCTCAAGCAGCTCAATGAAATACAGCAGCTGCACCGGCTGGCTGTTGCCGATATTGAACAAGCGGTGCGGCGCCCAGCTGGTGGCAGGGTCTGGAGCCGCGGTGTCAAAACTGGGGTCGGCGCTGGCCGGCTTGTCGGCGCAGGCGATCACCCCGGTCACGATGTCGTCGATGTAGGTGAAATCGCGGCGCATGCGGCCCTGGTTGAACACCCGGATCGGCTCGCCGGCCAGGATCGCCTTGGCAAACAGCATCGGCGCCATATCGGGCCGGCCCCAGGGGCCGTACACGGTGAAAAAGCGCAGCCCCGTGGCCGGTAGCCCATAGAGATTGCTGTAGGTGTGGGCCATCAATTCATTGGCTTTCTTAGTGGCCGCGTACAGGCTCACCGGGTGATTCACCGGCTGGTGCTCCGTAAACGGCAGGTTGGTGTTGCCGCCATACACCGAGCTACTGGAGGCATACACCAGATGCTCAACGCCGTGGTGGCGGCATCCCTCAAGGATGTGGCCAAAACCCACCAGGTTGGCCTGGATGTAGGCGGCCGGATTCTCAATCGAGTGCCGCACCCCAGCCTGGGCCGCCAGATGGATCACGGTGGTGGGCTTGTGCTGCGTGAAAGCTGCTTCCACCGCCGCCCGATCCTCCAGATCGGCTTCGATCAGCGCCCAGGAGGTGTCTGTACGAGCCGCCGTGACCTGGAGCTGGGCAATCCGGGCCCGTTTCAGGGCGGGGTCGTAATAGGGATTGAAGTTGTCGAACCCCACCACCCGCTCGCCGCGAACCAACAAGCGCTCGCACACGGCTGCACCGATGAAGCCAGCGGCACCAGTCAAGAAAATAGTCATGGGAGGGGCTCCGCACCTGCGGAGGGAACCGCCTGCAAGCTCCACGGCATCCCGTGACGGATTCTGTACAACCTGTACGAAATCAGGGAGAGCAGCTTGCGGAACGGGGCCATGGACATTCAGCCGATCGCCTCCCGGAAGTAAGCGATCGTGGGCTCCAGCCCCTGCTCCAGCGGCACCGTGGGCTGCCAGCCCAGCTCCCGCTGCGCCAACTCGATCACCGGTTGGCGTTGCAGCGGGTCGTCAGCGGGCAGGGGTTGTTCGATCAGGGGCAGGTCGGGGTTAATCCGGGCGCGCACCAGCTCGGCCAGCTGGCGGATCGTGAACTCGCCGGGGTTGCCAATGTTGATCGGGCCGGTGTGGGCCCCATTCATCAACCGGATCAGCCCCTCCACCAGATCATCCACGTAGCAAAAGGAGCGGGTCTGGCTGCCATCGCCATAAAGGGTGAGCGGTTCACCGCGCAGGGCCTGCACGATGAAGTTGCTCACCACCCGGCCGTCATCGGGCAGCATCCTTGGCCCATAGGTATTGAAGATCCGCGCCACCCGGATCTCCACCCCGTGCATGCGCCGGTAGTCAAAGCACAGCGTTTCGGCGATGCGCTTGCCCTCGTCGTAGCAGCTGCGCAATCCAATGGTGTTGACGCAGCCGCGGTAGCTCTCCGGCTGGGGATGCACCTCCGGATCGCCATACACCTCAGAGGTGCTGGCCAGCAGCAACCGCGCCCCCACCCGCCGCGCCAGGCCCAGCATGTTGTAGGTGCCCAGGAAGCTGGTTTTGGCGGTTTTGATCGGGTTGTGCTGGTAGTGCACCGGCGAGGCCGGGCAGGCCAGATGCCAGATCCGGTCCACCTCCAACCGGATCGGCTCGGTGACGTCGTGGCGGATCAGCTCAAAGCGCGGATGGCCGATCCACTGGCTGATGTTGGCCTTGCGGCCGGTGAAGTAGTTATCGAGGCAGATCACCTCCTCGCCGGCCTCCATCAGCCGGTCCACCAGGTGAGAGCCCACAAAACCGGCGCCGCCGGTGATCAGGTTGCGGGGGAGGGAAGCGGGCATGGCTCAGCCCTCCCCCACGGACCACACCTGCAGCCCCGCCGCCCGGGCTGCAGCCGCATCCGCCTTGGCGCGAGCATCAAACAGCCAGGCCGGCTGGCGCATCAGCGCCGCCACTTGCTGCCAGTCGATCACAGCAAATTGCTGCCACTCGGTGAGCAGCAGCAGGGCATCGGCGCCGCTGGCCGCCTGCTGCACCTCCGGCACCTGCTGCCAGCTGCCCTCGCCAGCGCCGGCCGGTTGCCCCAAGTCGCGGGCCATTTGGCTCTCGCTCACCTTGGGATCGACTATCTGCAGCACCGCCCCCTCCTCCAGCAGGTCCCGGCAGATACGGATCGCCGGTGATTCCCGTGTGTCATTGGTATCGGCCTTAAAAGCAAACCCCAGCACGCCGATCCGCTTGCCGCTCACCGTGCCAAACAGCTTGCTGATCACCAGCCGGGCTATGCGCTGCTGCTGCCAGTGGTTCAGCCTCACCACCTGCTCCCAGTAGGCCGCCACCTCCTCCAGCCCGTAGTGCCGGCACAGGTAGACCAAATTCAAGATGTCCTTCTGAAAGCAGCTGCCGCCGAAGCCCGGACCCGCCTGCAGAAACTTCTCGCCGATGCGGCTGTCGGCGCCAATCGCCCGGGCCACCTCGCGCACATTGGCGCCAGTGGCCTCGCAGAAAGCCGCAATGCTGTTGATCGAGCTGATCCGCTGCGCCAAAAAGGCATTAGCCGTGAGCTTGGAGAGCTCGCTACTCCAGAGGTTGGTGCGCAGGATCTTCTGGGGCGCCACCCACTGGCCGTAAATCGCCGCCAGGGCCTCTATCGCCTCGGGGTCCTGGCCACCGATCAGCACCCGATCTGGCTTCTCCAGATCGGCAATAGCTGTGCCCTCCGCCAGGAATTCGGGGTTGGAGAGCACCGCAAAGCTCTTGGCTCCCTCCGCTGAAGCCAGGATCTCCTGAATCACCTCAGCGGTGCGCACCGGCAGCGTGCTCTTCTCCACCACGATCGTGTGGCCCTGGGCAGCTTTTGCCACCGTGCGGGCACTCGCCTCCACCCACTTCAGGTCGCTGGCCTGGCCGGCACCCAGCCCTTTCGTTTTAGTGGGAGTGTTCACCGAGATGAACACCAGATCCGCCGCAGCGATTGTCTCCTCCACAGCCGTGGAAAAGTGCAAATTGCGGCCCCGGCAGCGGCCCACTACCGCATCGAGACCCGGCTCATACACAGGTAGGCGGCTTAGATCGGCGCCATTCCAGGCTGCAATCCGCTCAGCGCTGAGGTCCACCACAGTCACCTGCACATCCGGGCAGCGATCTGCAATCACCGCCATGGTGGGCCCGCCTACGTAACCCGCTCCTATGCAGCAGATGGAGCGGATGGTGGGCAATCCCATGGAACTCACATAGCCAGAACGAGAGACTATTCCTTAAGCACGAATTACCTCCATGGCCCAGCTGTTGATCACCGGAGGTGCTGGCTTCATCGGCAGCCACAGCTGTCTGGTGCTGCTGGAGGCGGGCCACAACCTGGTGGTGCTCGACAACTTCGACAACAGCTCACCCGAGAGCCTCAAGCGCGTGCTCGAGCTCGCCGGCCCCTCCGCAGCCGGCCGGCTGCAGCTGGTGGAGGGAGACATTCGCTCCGCTGCAGATCTGGAGCGGGCTTTCGCGGCGGCCCCGGCCGGCCAGCCAATCTCAGCCGTGGTCCACTTCGCCGGCCTCAAGGCGGTGGGTGAATCGGTGCGCGAGCCGCTGCGTTACTGGGACGTGAACCTCTGTGGCTCGCGCCAGCTACTGGAAGCAATGCAGGCCCATGGCTGCCGCAGCCTTGTGTTCAGCAGCAGCTGCACGGTTTACGGCCTACCCGAACAAACACCGATCAGTGAATCTGCAGCCATCCAGCCGATCAACCCCTACGGCCACAGCAAGGCAGCAGTGGAGCAGCTGCTAGCCGATCTGGCGGCCAGCGAAGCGGGCTGGCGCATCGCCCGGCTGCGCTATTTCAATCCAGTGGGAGCCCACCCCAGTGGCCGCATTGGCGAGGACCCCAGGGGCATACCCAACAACCTGTTCCCCTTTGTGAGCCAGGTGGCGGTGGGGCGTCGCGACTGCCTGCAGGTATTTGGCGGCGACTGGCCCACACCCGATGGCAGCGGCATCCGCGACTACATCCATGTGATGGACCTCGCTGAGGGCCACCGGGCCGCCCTGGATGTGCTGCTGGCCGAGCCCCCCCAGCTGCTCAGCCTCAACCTGGGCAGCGGCCAGGGCCACTCGGTGCTGGAGGTGGTGAGGGCCTTCGAGCTAGCCAGTGGCCGTTCAGTTCCGTACACCGTTGTGGGAAGGCGAGACGGAGACGCGGCCAGCACCGTGGCCGATCCGCGCCTGGCAACTACACGACTCGGCTGGCGCACCCGCCGCTCCCTGGAGGAGATGTGCCGCGACGGCTGGACCTGGCAGCAGGCCAATCCCGAGGGTTATGGCAGCTGAAGCGAGGCTGGTGCTAGCCGGTGGCGGCCACAGTCACGCCCTGGTGCTGCGCATGTGGGCCATGGGCCGGCAGCGGCCGGCAGCCTGGATCACCCTGGTGAGCCGCCACAGCACCACCCTCTATTCGGGCATGGTGCCGGGGCTGGTCGCCGGTCTTTATGAGCCAGCCGCCTGCGCCATCGACCTGCGCCGCCTTTGCCTGCTGGCGGGGGTGACCTTTGTGCAGGCAGAGATCACGGCGATTGATCCCGTGGGCCAGGAGCTGGCACTTGCGGGGCGGCCCAACCTGCGCTGGGACTGGCTCAGCCTCGATGTGGGCGCAGAAACCGGCGCCCCAGCCCATGCGGCCATGGCGGTAAAGCCCTTGGAGCCCTTCTTGCACTGGTGCAGCCAGCCCAAATCAGGCAGCGTCCGCATCCGCGGTGGCGGCGCCGCAGCCGTGGAGGTGGCCCTGGCCCTGCGGGCGAGGGGCCAGCAGCCCAAGCTGCTGCTACGCGGCACCCAGCTGAATCTGGGCTCAAAGGCAGCCAACCAATTGGGGAAGCAGCTACTTAAGAGCGCCGGCATTGCCATCGAAGCCAACTGCCCGGATGACGCCGCCGCCGACCTGGCCTGCACAGGCAGCCGCGCACCCCGCTGGCTTGCCGCCTCAGGCCTGGCCTGCAACAGCGAGGGGCGCCTGCTCACTGAGGCCAGCCTGCAGGTAAGGGAGCAGCCGAGGCTGTTCGCCAGCGGCGACTGCGGCGTGATCGCCAGCAGGCCCCGGCCCGCCTCCGGTGTCTGGGCTGTGCGCTGCGCCCAAACCCTGGCCCACAACCTGACGGCAGTGGTGGCGGGCCGCCAGCTGCGGCCCTGGCGGCCCCAGCCCTGGGCGCTGCAGCTGCTGGGCGATGGCAGCAACACCAGACCCCAGGCGGTGGCGTTCTGGGGTCCATGGGCCCTGGGCCCCAGCCCGCTGCTGTGGCGCTGGAAGCAGGCCGTGGATCGGCGCTTCATGGCCGGCTTCAGCGAGCTGAAGGCCATGGGCCCAGATGGGGGCGCAGCGATGGCCTGCCGGGGCTGCGCCGCCAAATTGGCCGCCAGTCCCCTGCAAGACGCCCTGGCACGCAATGGCCTCGGAGGCGGCACCCCGGGCAGCGCCGAGGACGCCGCGGTGATCGCCCAGACAGGCGATGGGTCCCTGCTGCTGCAGAGCGTCGATGGCTTTCCGGCCCTGGTGGCCGACGCCTGGCTCAATGCCCGGCTCACCACCCTGCATGCCTGCAGTGATATCTGGGCCAGTGGCGCCCAGGTGGAAAGCCTGCAAGCGGTGGTCACCCTGCCTGAGCTGGCTCCCGCCCTGCAGGCAGACCTGCTCAGCGACACCCTGGCCGGCGTCCAATCGGTGCTGCAGCCGCTCGGGGCCCGCCTGATCGGCGGCCATTCCCTGGAGGCCCGCGACAGCCAAGCCAGCCCGGCCAACCCCGCTGGCCTGAGCTTGGTGCTGAGCGTGAACGGCAGGGCAGCCGCTGGGCGGCACTGGGGCAAGGGGCCCTTGCGCAGCGGCGATGGGCTGTTGCTGTGCCGGCCCATCGGCACGGGGGTGCTGTTTGCTGCGGCCATGGCTGGAGCCGCCCAGCCCCAGTGGATAGACGCCGCCCTAGCCCAGATGCAGCAATGCCAGGCAAGCCTGGTGGAGCTACTCAACCGCCGCGGCTGCCGGGCCTGCACCGACGTGACCGGCTTCGGGCTATTGGGCCATCTGGGCGAAATGCTGGCCGCCAGCCCAGCAAACTGCCACGTGACCCTGGCGGCAGCAGCTATCCCGGCCCTGCCCGGGGCCTTAGCCCTGCTGGGCGCAGGCTGGGCCAGCAGCCTGGCCCCTTCTAATGCCAGCGCCCTTGCCCTACTGGGGGAGCGGATTGAGCTCCAGGGGCAAGCCGATGCAGCTCATCAAGCCCTGCTGATTGATCCCCAGACCTGCGGCCCCCTGCTGGCGGCGATTCCAGGCGACCAGCTGGCAGCGGCCCTGAGCGATCTGCAGCAAGCCGGCTTTGGCGAAGCCGCTGTGATCGGTCAAGTGCACACCTAAACGGAGGCGCGCCGACCCGCCAGCGACAATGGCTTATCTGCGAGACCGGCGTCTTGTCTGCCCTTACCCGCTGCCTGGAAGAAGAAGCAGCTGCCATTGCTGCCGCCGCCCAGCGCCTCAGCAGCGATCAGGTGGAAGCAGCCCTGGAGCTGCTTGAGGGGTGCCGCCAACGCCGCGCCAAGCTTGTACTCACGGGCGTGGGCAAGAGCGGCATAGTCGCCCGCAAAATTGCGGCCACCTTTTCCTCTATCGGCCTTACGGCCGTATTTCTCAATCCGGTCGATGCCCTGCACGGCGATCTCGGCATCGTGGCTGCCGACGACATCGCCCTGCTGCTCTCCAACAGCGGTGAAACCGAAGAGTTGCTGGCGATCCTGCCCCACCTGCGCCGCCGCGGCACGGCCCTGATCGCCCTGGTGGGGCGCCTGGAGTCCAGCCTGGCTAACGGCAGCGACGTAGTGCTGGATAGCTCGGTGGATCGGGAGGTTTGCCCGCTGAACCTGGCTCCCACCGCCAGCACGGCTGTAGCTATGGCGATTGGCGACGCCCTGGCGGCGGTGTGGATGGAGCGAGCAGGCATATCGCCCGAAGACTTCGCCATCAACCATCCAGCCGGCTCCTTGGGCCGCCAGCTCACCCTCACCGTGGCCGATCTGATGGTGCCGACAACAGCCCTGGACGGCCTCTCTCCCGAGGCACCCCTGGCCGAGGTAATAGCGCGACTCACCGAAGGCAGCAACGGCAAAGGCAGTCTTGGGGCCGCCTGGGTGCGGGCCAGCGCAAACCCCGAATTGATGGCCGGGCTGATCACGGACGGAGACCTGCGCCGCACCCTGCAGCAGCATGACCCGGCCAGCTGGGCCACCATTCGCGCCGACGCCATGGCTACTGCTGACCCAATTACGGTGACACCCCAAACACTTGCAGTCGCAGCCTTAGAGCTGATGGAACGCAATCCCCGTAAAGCCATTTCAGTGCTGCCAGTTGTGGAGCCCTCCCAACCTCACCAGCTGCTGGGCCTGTTGCGGCTGCACGATCTGGTGCAGGCTGGGTTCACCAGTACCGCCGCGGAGCGCCCATGACGGCCATCCCCTTCACCTTGATCGCCGGGCCCTGCGTAATCGAAAGCCGCGATTTGGTGCTGCAGATCGCCGAGCAGGTGAGCACGATCTGCGCTCGAGTCGGCATCCGCTACATCTTCAAAGCCAGCTTCGACAAAGCCAACCGCAGCTCCGGCAAGTCGTTTCGGGGCCCGGGCCCCGATGAGGGACTGAAGATCCTGCAGGAGGTGGGCCAGAGCTTCGGGGTGCCCGTGCTCACCGACATCCACGAGAGCTGTCAGGCAGCTGCCGCAGCCCAGGCCGTGGATGTGCTGCAAATCCCCGCCTTTCTCTGCCGTCAGACCGACCTACTAGAAGCCGCCGCCAAGGCCGTGGCTGGCACCAGAAAGGTGGTGAACGTCAAAAAGGGGCAATTCCTGGCGCCCTGGGACATGGCCCAGGTGGTGAACAAAATGCAGGAATGCGGGCTAGATCCCGCCAGCGGCCGCCTTTGGCTCACCGAGCGAGGCACGAGTTTTGGCTACAACACCCTTGTGGTCGATTACCGCAGCTTCCCCCAGCTCCAAGCCCTGGGTTGCCCGGTGATCTTCGATGCCACCCACGCCGTACAGCAGCCCGGCGGCCGTGGCACCAGCACCGGCGGGCAGCGGGAGTTTGTGGCACCACTTGCCAGAGCTGCCGTCGCCGTGGGGGTGGACGGTTTGTTCATGGAGACCCATCCAGACCCCGACAACGCCCTCAGCGACGGGCCGAATATGGTGCCGCTGCACCGGCTCGAGGCCCTGCTCAGCCAGCTGCTGGCCCTGCGTCAAGTAGTGGCAGCGGGTGTGGCCCCAAGCAGCCTGTGATCCGCCAGCTGCTGCAACGAACCCTGCTGCGGCGCCGGGATCTTGCAGCGATCGAACTGCTGGTTTGTGACGTTGACGGCGTGCTCACCGATGGCGGCTTGCACTACGACGAGCAGGGCCAGGTGGTGAAGCGCTTCGACGTGCGCGACGGCCTGGCGATCCGGATGCTGCAGCGAGCAGGCATTGAGGTGGCCTTTCTCAGCGGCGGGCGTAGCGGCGCCATCGAGCAGCGGGCGCGGCATCTTCACGTCAATCACTGTCTGGTGGGCGTCGGCGACAAGCTCAGTGCCCTACGCCAGCTCCAGGCCAGCCTGCAGCTGGAGCGCCAGCAAACCGCCTTCATCGGCGACGACCTCAACGACCTAACAGTGCGCCCGGCTACGGGTCTACTGATCTGCCCCGCCGACGGCGCCCGGGGCCTGCGCCGCCAGGCCGACTGGGTGCTGCGCCGCCGGGGGGGAGATGGGGCCGTGCGTGAACTGGCTGAAGCCCTGCTGCTGCAGCGGGGGCTGTTGCAAAGCCTCAACCGCGAGGGCTGGCGAGAAGGCAACGCCTAGGCGCCGGCTAGGGCGCGGGCCTGCTCCAGCTGCTCCGGGGTATCCACCGAGAAGCAGTCCTGCGCCACCTCGTAGGTAAGCAGGGGAATACCGGCGTCGATAAGCCGCAACTGCTCCAACTTCTCCAGGTCTTCAAGCCGGGAATGGGGCAGGGCCGCCCAGCAAGCCAACACGTCGGCCCGATAGCCATAGAGGCCCACATGGCCCCAATAGGTGGTGTGCTGGGCCCACTGCTCGGGCGGCACCCCGCGCAAATGGGGCAGGGCACTGCGGGAGAAGGTGATAGCGCGACCGTCGCGGGCCCGCAGCACCTTCACCACATTGGGATCGTGCAACTTGTCGGCGGTGAGGGGATAGACGGGCGTGAGCACCGGCGGCCGCTGCAGCTGCTCAAACTGAGCCGCCATCGCCTCGATGATCGCCGGATCCAGCAGCGGCTGGTCGCCTTGCACATTGATCACCAGGGTTTGGTCAAAATCAGAGGCCGCACCCCCCGCAGCGGCCACCAGCTCCGCCACCACGCTGGCCAGGCGTTCACTGCCCGAGCTGCAATCGGGCGAGGTCATCAGCACCGGAAAGCCCCAGCCTTCGGCTAAAGAGCGCACCTGGTCGCTGTCTGTGCACACCACCACGGCCGCCACACCCTGGGCCTGCCGGCAGCGCTCCAACACATGCTGGAGCATGGGCTTGCCGGCAATATCGGCGAGCAGCTTGCCCGGCAGCCGCGCCGATTCCAGCCGGGCCGGTACGGCCACCACCACTCGGGGAACGGACATCTGGTCAGTCATCCCGCCACGCTAACGGGGGTCTGCGGCGCTCAGATCCGCTCCAAGCGCAGCCGCTCGGCCCGCAGCTGGCGCAACCGCTGGCCCAACTCGGGGCCTTGCCTCATGCCACCAGCCAGCAGGTCGGCGGCGGTGAGCTCGGCCTTGACCTGGCGCCAGCGCAGCAGCCAGCGCAGCAGGGGCCGGCGCGGGCCGCTGCCACAGGCCAGGGCCAGGGCCACCGCTTCTGGACTGCAACCAGAAGCCTCCAGCAGGGCGCACCAGTGCTCGGGCAGCGCCGGAGAGCCAGCCAGCTGGTGCTCCACCAGCCGGCGCCGCAACTCCAACCATTGCGCCAGCAGGCGGTGCTGGCGGTGGGGCAACTGCAGCCGCTCCGCTAGGGCGAGGGGTTGGCGCGCTCCCGCCACCAGGGCCACCAGCAGCGGCAACCCCAGCCGAGCAGCCCAGCGCAGCCGCCGCGGCCACTGGGTATCCGCCTGCAGCGCCGGATCAAGCAGCGCCAGAGCACCCCAGCGCTGCAGAGCCCCCAGCGCCGCCAGCCAGGGCTCGCGCTCCAGCAGCAACTCCAACTCCATCCGCAGGCGCGTGCCCAGGGCTGACGGCGCCTCAGCCGGCGCATCACCCTGCCGCCAGGGCCAAGGCCACTGGGCCAGGGTGGCTGCGGCCTGGGCGGCGCTGGCCCCGTCAAGCTCCAGCCCCAGCCGCGCCGCATATCGGGCGCCGCGCACCAGCCGGGTGGGATCGTCGCGAACGCTGCCGTGATGCAAAAAGCGCAGCTGGCGCAGCTCCAGATCCGCCTGGCCTCCATGGGGATCGAGCAGGGTGCAGCTGGCCAGATCCAAGGCCATGGCGTTGATGCTGAAATCACGCCTGGCCAGATCATCGGCCAGAGAGCCGAAGCTCACCTGAGGATTTTCGGCTGGCACCGGGTAGGTCTCGCAGCGGGCGGTGGCCACATCCAGCAGCACCTGCTGGCCGTCCAAATTGAGTTCGAGCTCAACGGTGCCGTATGCCCCGTGCTCCTGGCAGCGCTGCACCACAGCCTCACCGAGCTGGCCAACCAGCTCCTTAACCAGCTCTGAAGCCCGGCCCTCCACCACCAGGTCCAGATCGGGCAGCCCCCGCCAGGGATCGTTGTGCAGCCGGTGCAGCAACAAATCCCGCACCGCACCGCCAACCAAAGCCACCGGCCCAACTCCTGCCCGACTAAGGGCTGTCAGCAGGGGCGCTGGAATACCGAGGATTTCCACCTAGACCGGCTCGATCGGTGCCAAGCGCGGGTCAAGGATTTTGGGCCCCATCCCCTGGAATTTCACGGCAATCGACACCTTCTCACCACTGCCAAACAGGTGGGTCACCTGACCTTCGCCAAAGCTGCTGTGGCGCAGCCGGTCCCCCACCGCCCAGGTCTTGGCAGCCGCCCGGCGCCGCACCGCATTGGCGGGAGCACCGGCCGCACCGCCACCGGCCACCTGGCGTGAATCCTCCCGATCCACTCGGGTGAGCCGCTCCAGGCGCTGCTCACGGCGAATGGAAGCTCCACCGCTATGGGGAATGTCCCCCTGGATCAGGGCGCTAGGCAGCTCCGAAAGAAACACCGAGGGCACCGCCGGCTCACGCATGCCACCCCAAAGCCGCCGCTCACTGGCATGGGAGAGAAACAGCCGCTCCTTGGCCCGGGTGATGCCCACGTAGCAGAGGCGCCGCTCCTCCTCGAGAGCCGAGGGGTCTTCCAAAGAGCGATAGCTGGGGAACAGACCCTGCTCCATTCCCACCAGGTACACCACCGGAAATTCCAAGCCCTTACTGGCATGCAGGGTCATCAGGGTGACCCGGTCCTGCTCGGTGTCCTTGCTGTCAGCGTCGCTAGCCAGGGCCGCTGAGGCCAGGAAATCCTCCAGGGAGCCCTCCTCGTTTTCCTCCTGGTATTGCAAGGCAGCATTCACCAGCTCATTGAGGTTGCGGCGCCGGTCTTCCGCTTCATCGGTGCCTTCGGTGATCAACTCGGCCACATAGCCGCTCTGCTCCATCACCCGCTGCACTAGTTCAGAAGGGGCGATGTCCTGGGCGCAGGCCTGGAGGCCATTGATCAGCTCGCAAAACTGCAGCAACCCCTTAGCCGAGCGGCCCCCCAAAGAACGCACCGCCTCGGCATCACGCACCACCTCCCAGAGGGGAATGCCGAGCTGGTTTGAGGCGTCTGTGAGTCGCTCGATCGTGGTTTTACCGATGCCGCGCTTAGGGGTGTTGAGCACCCGCAACAGGCTGACGGTGTCGGCGGGGTTCACCAGCAGCTTGAGGTAGGCGAGCACATCCTTGATCTCACGCCGGTCGTAGAAGCGCAGCCCCCCCACCACGATGTAGGGGATGCCCCAGCGCACCAGCGACTCCTCCATCGCCCGCGACTGGGCATTGGTGCGATAGAGCACCGCCATGTCGCCCCAGCTGAGATCGGGGTGGGCGGCCTCGAGCATGCGCATGCGATGCACCACCGCTTCGGCCTCGGCGATCTCGTCGTCGCAGCGGGTGAGGGAGATCAATTCACCCTCACCGCGGGTGGGACGCAGCACCTTGTCGATCCGCTCGGAGTTGTGGGCGATCAGAGCATTGGCCGCCTCCAGGATCGTGGCGGTGGAGCGGTAGTTCTCCTCCAGCTTCACCATCGTGGCGGTGGTCTCACTGGCGGCCCCGTCACCGAAGTCGTCCTGGAAGCCCATCAGGATCGTGAAATCGGCAGCACGGAAGCTGTAGATGCTCTGGTCGGCATCACCCACCACAAAAACCGAGCGCCCATCCCAGTCGTCGTAGTCGGAAGGCTCGCGACCGTTGGTCACCAGCAGCTTGATCAGGTCGTACTGGGTGCGGTTGGTGTCCTGGTATTCATCCACCAGCACATGGCGAAAGCGCCGGTGCCAGTAGTTGCGGATCTGCTCGTTCTGGCGCAGCAGTTGCACGGGGAAGAGCAGCAGATCATCGAAATCGAGGGCATTGTTGGCGGCCAGGGCGCGCCGGTAGCGCCGGTAGGTCTCCGCCATCAACTTGCCCCGCTGGCCGCCGGCATCGGCCTCGAGCTGCTCGGGCATCCAGCCCTGGTTCTTGGCGTTGCTGATCGCCCAGCGCACCTTCTTAGGCTCAAAGCGCTTGGGATCTAGCTGGAGCTCCTGGGTGACGATCTCCTTGATCAGGCTCTGCACGTCGTTCTCGTCGTAGATCGAGAACTGGCGCGTCCAGCTGAGCCCTTCGGGATCCTTGAACTTGTCGATGTCGAAGCGCAGCAGCCGGGCGAACAGGGCGTGGAAGGTGCCGATCCACAGCTCCTTGATCACCTCGCGGTAGATGCGGGAGCGCAGCTGGCGCTGCTCCACGGCCGGCAGGGTGCTCCAGGGCTGGCCGAACTGGCTCTGGGCCAGCTTCTGGGCCAGCAGCAGCTCCAGCCGCTCCTTCATCTCGCGGGCCGCCTTGTTGGTGAAGGTGACGGCGAGCAGATGGGCCGGATCGGCGCCGTGGTGGCCGATCAGGTGGGCAATGCGGTGGGTGAGGGCGCGGGTTTTGCCGCTGCCCGCACCGGCCACCACCAGCAGCGGACCGGTGTGGTGGTCCACCGCCTTGCGCTGGGCGTCGTTGAGGCCGGCTAGAAATGCGCTCATTCCTGAGACCCTAGGCAAGGCGACGGGCCAACCTCTGTCGCCAGCGCTCCAAGCGCAGCTGGAGCAGGGAAGGGGGCCTCAGGGGCGGCTCACCGGCCTGCAGTCGATCGATGTGGATGTTGATCGCCTCCAGGGCCTGGCGCCAGCGCTGGCGCAGCCGCGGTTCACTGAGCTCATCAAGCAGCTCTTCCAAGCGGCGCGGTGCAGGCAGCCAGGAGGCTGGATCGGCCACCGCCGCAGCGATCCGCTCCCCGTCGGCGGCCAGGCTGCCCATACCGATCTGATGGGCCAGGCCCCCGGGGTCGAGATTGTCAGCCAGGGCGTGGTTAAGGCTGCTGAACAGCACGCAGCCACAGGCCAGGGCCTCGATCGGCGGCAGACCAAAGCCCTCGCTCACCCCACTGCAGCGCCAATGGTCGGCGGAGTCGTAAACCACCACCTTGGCGCTGTTGAACAGCCCCACCAGATCCTCCACCCAGCCGTCCTGCACCAGCACCGTGAGCCCCCGGGCCCGCAGGGCTGGCACCAGCTGCTCCAGCACATAGGCGCTGGTCTTGCGCCGCTGGATCAGCACATCAATCGAGCGGCCGCCCGGCGCCGGCTCAGCGCCGAAGTTGTGGGGGCGATCACCGCGGGCGATCCAACTGGCCTCCAGGGCGTTGGGCACCAAGAACAGCGGATTGCGACTGGCCCATTGGCCCCAGTAGCCCAGGGTGTTGCGACTCACCGCCAGCACCGGCACCCCGGGGGGCAAGCGGAAGCCATAGCCACTGCTGTGGGCGTGATAGGCCACCGGCCGGCCCCGCAACGCCCCCAGCTGGCGCGGCACATCAAAGCCCCAGCTCACGATCCAGAGGGCGGCGGTGGCGGCGGGGCTGCCTAGGGGTTCAGCCCGGAGCAGATCATCCAGGTAAAGCAGTCCAGGCTCCCGCTGCCGATAGGTGACCAGTTCTGTTGGCACCAGTTCGGCCAGCAGCCGGGCCGTCTGCTGCTCCACCAACAGGCCACCGCAGCGGTAGCGACCGCTGGTGCCTGGCACCAAAAAGCGAAGGGGGCGCAAGACGCTCAGAGGCTGCGGCCCGCCAACTCTGGCTCAGGCCGCCGCCACTTCCGTGCTGCCCGAACGCTGACGGCGGGTAAGGAAGCCAAACAGCACCTTGCCAATGGCGGCGATCAGATTGCCTTCCAGTTCCTGGAACATGGTCATGTTGAGGTGGAAGGCGTGGTTGGCCTCCTCCACAATGCGATCGGCCATGGCCTGGTCGATTGGCAGGGCGTCGAGGGTGGCGCGGTAGTTGGCCTTGAAGGCCTTCTCATCGGGGATAGCCGCGAATTCGTAGAAACGCAGGCCATCGTGCTCGCCCAGGCTCATCGCCTTCTGGGCGATGTTCTTGAGGATCTGGCCGCCGGAAAGATCACCTATGTAGCGGGTGTAGTGGTGACCCACCAGCAGCTCCGGGCACTCCCGCGCCACCTGGTGCAGCCTCTCTACGTATTGCTGGGCTCCAGGGGTGGGTTGGACCGCATTGCGCCAGTCGCCACCGAAGTAAAAGGCAAGGTCCTGCTCGAGACTTTCGCGCCGGTTGAGCTCAGGAAAGGCCACCGGACCCACCACCGGATGCTCCCTAAGCCGGCCAAACTCCTCCTCCATGGCGGAGTACACGAAATAAAGGTCGGCCACCAGGGTGCGGTAGCTGGCCTTATCCACCACCCCCTTGAGGAAGCAGCTCACGAAGCCGGTGTTCTCCGCCATCGTGTGGGCCTTTTTGGTGCCTTCACGCAGTTGGGAAGCAAGGGCGACGGCCATCTGACGGGGGCGTTGTACGGGCGAGGCGCCAAGTTAGGCGGGAGTTTTACCGTGGCGCCTGGCAAGGTTGCGAAGGGTTACGCCGCCAGGTTCTGATCGGCCTGCTCAGCGCCACCGAAGAGATCAAACAGCTCCCGGGAAAACTGCTGCAACTTCTGCGCCACCTCGGCCTGGGGCAGATGACTGCCTGACGGCTGCCAGTCGCCCACGGTGGCCAGCCGCCAGCGCTCGCTCTCGTAGGTGAGTCCCCGGATCGTCACCCCCAGCAGGCGAGGGCGTTCAGCCCTGCTCCGCCCTGGGGCCCCGTCCAGGCGCAGCTGCACCAGAAAGGAGCGGCACTGGCTGCGCGGACTCCAACCCGGTAGGTGAAAGGAGAGATCCAGGCTCTCCTGCTCGGCAAAGGCACGGGTCAGCGCGTCGTCGCGCCAGGGGGTGAGGTTGGCTCGGGCATCGGGGAAGTGGACGCGAAACAAGCTCGCCGCCGCAGCGATTGCCTGGGCAAGTTCCAGGGATCGGGCCTGATCGGCGGCATTCATGCCGTTTCCCCTGAGCAGAACCGCAACATGCTTAAAACCTAGGCTCGCCACACCGATAAGGCCGATCCGGTCAGTAACAGCCCATGGCAACCCCTAGCGCCGCCAGCTTTGAGAAGCTCACCACCCCTGCCAGCGGCACCGCAATTCGCTTCGAAAACGGTCAACCGATCGTGCCCAACGATCCGATTGTTCCCTTCATTCGCGGTGATGGCACGGGCGTAGACATCTGGCCCGCCACCCAGAAAGTGCTGGACGCGGCGGTAGCTCAGGCCTACGGCGGTGAGCGCCGGATTGAGTGGTTCAAGGTGTACGCCGGCGATGAGGCCTGCGACCTCTACGGCACCTATCAATACCTGCCGGAAGACACCCTGAGCGCCATCAAGCAGTACGGCGTGGCGATCAAGGGGCCCCTCACCACACCGATCGGCGGCGGCATCCGCTCCCTCAACGTGGCCCTGCGCCAGATCTTCGATCTCTACTGCTGCGTGCGCCCCTGCCGCTACTACGAGGGCACCCCCAGCCCCCACAAGCGGCCGCAAGACCTAGACGTGATCGTCTATCGCGAAAACACCGAAGACATCTATATGGGGATCGAGTGGGAAGCCAACGATCCGGTGTGCCTCGATCTGATCAAGCACCTCAATGAGGTGGTGATCCCCGCCAACGGCAAGCTGGGCCAGCGCCAGATCCCAGCGGGCTCCGGCATCGGCATCAAGCCCGTGAGCAAGCACGGCAGCCAGCGCCACATCCGCAAGGCGATCCAGCACGCCCTGCGCCTTGAGGGTGACAAGCGCCACGTGACCCTGGTGCACAAGGGCAACATCATGAAATTCACCGAGGGAGCCTTCCGCGACTGGGGCTACGAACTGGCCAGCACCGAATTCCGCGATGTCTGCATCACCGAGCGGGAGAGCTGGATCCTCGACAACGTCGAGCGCAATCCCGACCTGAGCATCGAGGCCAATGCCCGCATGATCGAGCCCGGCTACGACAGCCTCACCCCCGAGAAGAAAGCCGCCATTGATACCGAGGTGCAGGGCGTGCTCGATGCCATCGGCGCCAGCCACGGCGGTGGCAAGTGGAAGCAGATGGTTCTTGTCGACGACCGCATCGCCGACAGCATCTTCCAGCAGATCCAAACCCGCCCCGCCGACTACTCGATCCTGGCCACCCTCAACCTCAACGGCGACTACATCTCCGATGCCGCCGCAGCCGTGGTGGGCGGCCTGGGCATGGCCCCCGGCGCCAACATCGGCGACAACGCTGCGATCTTCGAGGCGACCCACGGCACCGCTCCCAAGCACGCCGGCCTCGATCGCATCAACCCCGGCTCGGTGATCCTCAGCGGCGTGATGATGCTCGAATTCATGGGCTGGCAGGAGGCCGCCGACCTGATCACCGCGGGCCTGAGCGCCGCCATCGCCAACGGCGAGGTGACCTACGACCTAGCCCGGCTGATGGAGCCGCCTGTGGAGCCGGTGAGCTGCAGTGGCTTTGCTGATGCTGTGATCCGCCACTTCGGGGGCTCAGCGACAGTATAAAGTTCTAACCAATCAAACCCACCCGAACAAACTAGTGTTCAGCGACAAAAAGCAATTGACATCTATGCAAGCTCTTGAAAGCATGGCTGCATAGCCAAGCGCAATAGTCCAAGTCAGCCACTCACAGCATAACATCTGGCCCGAAGCCCCCCCCCGATGATTAACGCTAGCCTGCAGAATAGCAAAATATTTGTATCAGTTTCACCCCAGTACAAGGGGCGAAAATTTGCAGTTTTACAAGGCAACTTTTACATACAGCCACTGCCAACGAATCAATCCCCCGCAAACACAGCGGCAAAAGAATTCGCAATATTCAAAACATCTATTTTGCTACTGCCAGACCAGTCTCAAGCTACTATTCCGAGCGAAAGCGGAGCCGTTGCCAGTCATGGAATTAATGCTTTAAGACTCTGGTCTTTGGCCAACGGCAAAACTTTCCATGTGAACTTATCTAATCCGGATCATCCAGCGTCTGTGATCGTGGCGGATGACATGCCAATACTCGCCCCCGTCGAAGGCGCCTGGGAATTCACAGCAATGATGGCCTGCCATCGAGGCCTAGGGAAACTTGAATTGGCATGGCAGCAAGGCAACCGGAAACAGGTCCGATATATCCATTTTAGCCCCACATATAAGGGCGGCAAGCACGCGCGCAGTTTTCAGTTGGTTAAAGAGCGAATCCAGCTCAAGGAAGGCCCTGCAACATTCAGCCTGAGGATCAATCACAACGGCTTTGTGCCCGATCAGAGAAAGCGCGACGACGCACTCTATTTAATCGCCAACCCAACGCTGAGCTCCCCTCAATGCCTGACCAATCAGAGTGAGGCCACTATCCCTCGCATCGCAAGGGGAAATAATAGCCCAATCGAGAATGGCGATACCTATGTGGCTTCCGTCGTTCCCTTTGCCTCGCCTGAAGACAGCCCGATCTCTATTCAATGGGAGGACGGAAGACTAGAACAGCTCTTCTCGCCACTGCAAGGCCAATTAAAACTTGCCGAAGATTACGGCCACCTTATCAAGGTAGAAGCCAGCAGTTCTGGCACCTTTTGCCTTTATATCAACAAGCAATTCAGCTCCATGCTGAAACTGAATGCAGGTATTAATGCCGTGAATCTGCCAACGCAGTGGCTGCGTGGAGAACCGATTCTGGTGGAAATCCGCGATGCCTCGGGTAGCCAGATCTATCTTGCCCACCCGGTTCTGGCACCGCGGCATCTCACCCCTGCCGATCTGCTGCTCCAGGAAACCAAGCGCCCGTTCCCCACAGACCTCACCTGCCGGGCCAATCACCGCTACCAAGCGCTGCGGGCCCATCTGCGCCATCCCATCCCCGGCATCAGCCAGGACGCGCTGCTGCAAGCGCTGGACACACTGGATGCCGACTACGCCACCTTGCAGCTCAAGCCGCTGAACTTCCCAGAGGTAGCAAATCCTGAAGTTTCTGTGGTGATTCCTGCTCACAACAAGGTGGAGGCCACCTACTACGCCTTAGCGGCACTGCTGCTGGCCCACAACAACACCAGCTTTGAGGTGATTCTTGTGGACGATGGCTCCAGCGATGAAACCGCAGAGATTGAAGAGCTGGTGAGTGGGATCAGGGTGATCCGCAATGCGGAGCCGCTGCGCTTCATCAAGGCCTGCAACAAGGGTGCGAGCGAGGCTCGCGGCACCTATGTGGTGTTGCTTAACAACGACACCGAGGTAACGCTTGGCTGGCTGGATGCCTTAGTGGATGCGTTTCAGCGCTTTGATGGCGTGGGAGCCGTGGGCTCTAAGTTGCTGTATCCCGATGGCACCCTGCAAGACGCTGGGGGAATCATCTGGGGCTCTGGCAATCCCTGGAACTACGGGAACAAGCAGAATCCGTGGGATCCGCGCTTCTGCTACACGCGCCAGGTGGACTACCTGTCCGGTGCAGCCCTGATGACCACCAAGGCGATCTGGGATGAGGTGGGCGGGTTATCGAGTTATCTCGAACCAATGTATTTCGATGACACCGATTTTTCTTTTAAGATACGCGAGGCTGGATACAAGACCTATTTTGTACCCTCGTCTGTGGTGTACCACTTTGAGGGCACTACCAGTGGCACGGACACCAGCTCTGGCTTCAAGAAGTATCAGGAGGTGAACAGGCCGAAGTTCAAGCGGCGCTGGGCGAAGGCCTTTAGCAGACACGGGGAAGAAGGCGTGAACCCCGATCTGGAAAAAGATCGCGGCATCAGCGGCCGCATTCTGTTCATCGATTACACCACCCCGAGGCAAGATCAAGATGCCGGCTCTTACGCCGCCATTCGCGAAATAGAGCTGGTGCAGGCACTGGGCTACAAGGTAACTTTTCTGCCCCAGAACCTGGGCTTCTTTGGCAACTACACCGAGGAGCTGCAGCGCATGGGCGTGGAGGTGATTACCGCACCTTTTTATCTGTCGCTGGCGGCGTTTTTGGAAGATCGCGCCAAGGAATTTGATGCGGCCTATATCACCCGCTACAACGTGGCGGCTGACACGGTGCATCTGATCCGGGAGTTCTCACCGAAGACTCGTATCATCCTCAATAATGCCGATCTGCATTTTCTGCGGGCATTGCGGGCGGCGATCAGCGAAGGCGATGAAGCCAAATTGGAAGCAATGCACGATATCCGGGAGCAGGAGCTGGCGATGATGCGCAGCGTAGATCTGGTGCTCAGTTACAACGAGGTGGAGCATGTGGTGATCAGCTCCCACACCGATGGAGCAGTGAAGGTGATGACCTGCCCGTGGGTTGTCGACATCCCTGAAACCGTGGCACCACTGGCGGGCCGTGCGGGCCTGTCGTTCCTGGGCAGCTTCAAGCACCACCCCAATGCGGAGGGTGTGCAGTGGTTCTGCCGCGAGGTGATGCCCCAGCTGGACGCCCAGCAGCTCAAGCTCTCGATCTATGGCTCAGGCATGGATGACGACATCAAGGAGCTAGCCAGCGACTGGATCGACCCCGTGGGCTACATCGAGGATGTAGCGGATGCCTACCAGCGCCACCGCGTGTTTGTGGCACCGCTCCTGAGTGGTGCGGGCATCAAGGGCAAGGTGCTGAATGCCTTGGCCTATGGCATCCCCACAGTGCTCACACCCACCGCTGCCGAAGGCATCGGCCTACGCCATGGCCATGACTGCCTGATTGCGAAGACACCTGAAGAGTGGGTGGAGGGGATTGCCAGACTTTGTCAAGATGATGACCTATGGGCTTCGATCTCGCATGCTGCTCGGGGCTACGCTGCCAGCCAGTTTTCGTTTGCTGCAGGCAGGCTGAAGATGAAAGCGGCGTTCGAAGCAGTGGATTTGTTCAGCCATACTCATGACTGAGATGAATCAGCCTGCTGAACGCACGATCATCCTGCATTACTTCTTACATAAGATGAATAGGGTGGCATGGCAAGGTAAAATTGGTGAAGCGATTCTCAAGCTCAATGTTGGCAGAAGAATGAACGGGCGATCCTCCCAATTACCAAGAGTGGCATAATGACTAAAGAAAAATGGCCTGAGGAAACTCCGCAGGCCGAGAGCGATGAATCCCACGCCTCAACAAATTCGATACTGTCTGCGTCTATTGCTACCTTTGAGCGCTGCTATTTATGCGGGACTCTTCCCTCTGCCGATAATTATGCAAAAACGAAGGCTGGTCAAGAAGCAATCAATCCACTCGGGCATGGGTAAAGAATGATCATCAACCAGTCGGTCGGGTTTGCCTTTATTCATATTCCTAAGTCTGCTGGAACAAGCGTAACGCAATTCCTTTCTCGATTGAATTCACCATTGGACCTCGAACTTGGTGGAACAGTTTTTGGGGAGAATATTCAACCGGCTTATGCAAAGCGTTACAATCTTCGCAAGCACTCCAGCCTCGCAGAGGCACAAGCCACGATTGCTATGGCACGCCCACCTGCAGATATGTTTATTTTTACTTTCGTGCGGAATCCATATGCACGCCTCGCCTCGATCTTTTCATTTTTACGTCAGTGGCAGGAGTACAATCCTGATTTACTGCTTATAATGAGGTCTTTTACTAACTTTCAGGAATTTGTTGCGTCGGGCTTATTCATGCGTGTTCCTGGCCCAGATGGCATTTTCCGCCCGCAGTGTAATTGGCTCAAGATTGACAACCAGGTATCACAAGATGTTCGGTATTTTAGGATCGAGGAAGTAGCAGTAGCTATCGAGACGATTCGACAAGAACTGGTTAATCGTGGTGCTGATGTAAATCTTTTGCTTGATCCTTTCCCGCAAGCAAACCGATCAAGAAACAAGTCCTTAGATGACGTTCTTGCGCTGCCTGACAAGCTAGTGACTTTAATTAATAGTTATTACGCCGAAGATTTTAGTGCATTTGGCTATCGCAATGCAGGCTTGACGGATGATGGCATTCTTTTTGATTGCAGAAGTAATTTTTAGCCCAAACAAGGAAGCGCGGCGAGTGTCGCCCGCCTTAATTACTTTCTTTATTCAGAGATATATTGCGGTTCATGTATTGCGCGGACCGATTTTTCCGGGGACCTTCTTTGCCAATGTTTACCCATATTCTTCTTCTTTGTAAAATAAGCGGCCATTTGTGTTGGGGTGATACGCCCAGAATCAATTAGATAATCATTGAGATGCTGAATGCAGTCCACAAACTGCGTATCCTCGGCCGAAGTTTTTAAGTAGTTTTGGCCAAAGGATCTGTTTATGAACCTTTCGACAATTCCACCGAAAGCGTAAAAATGAGAATACCCGAATCTTTCATTTATTAACGGCAATATGTCTTGGCTCCGTATTCCCTCAAATCCAGAATGCGAGAAGTCAGTATTTGGAAATTGCTCTGCATATGCACCGCTTCGTACATTCCACTTGTAGCGATCTGGCATCTCGTTCCAGATAATGTCAACAACGTGTTTTGCTTCGGGCCAACTTTGGTGACCGTTCTTACCAATCATGTCCCTTGTCATTAGCAATCCATCATCCTTGAGCGCGCAATAGCACGAGTCCAAGAGATCCTCCAGCATGACAACATGATGAAGGACCTGGTTTGCTATAATAAGATCAAACTGGGAGGAGCCAAGAGAAGAATTGATATCAGCATTTTCAAATGCAACTATATGCGAGACCCGCAGCTTTTCGGCTTCATTTGTTGCCTTGGATGCCAAGTCTTTTGATAGCTCGAAGCCGATAATTTGAACATTTAATATCGCTTGACGTAGCAGTTCTTGAGCTAAAGCGATCTCCACTTCACCATCGCCCGAGCCAAGGCTGGCAACAACGACATGTTCATTGCCAATGGCGGCCTTAATGATAGGCCGCAAATAAAATGAGTTGCCTCCAGAATATCCGAATATCTCTTGTACCCGTGGCTTAAGATACTTTGCAGACCACCATTCTACCATCTCAGGGAGTCTAGAAAAACTTTGTAATTTTTCAAAGTATCGCTTCTCGCCAATTACCCTTTTCGCGTAGTCATCCTTGCCTGCAGTTGCGAACATGCTTCAAGCTCTTAGTGTGGCGATGGCGCGGCGTGTTTTGCGGCGCAAGTTCTTATGAGAGTGGATTGAGAGTGGATGCAAGTCGCTTTCCCTTACTGCATAAGTAAAAGTAACGTAGGGCCCTAGAGCTCTGCCATTACTCTCCACAAATCATATTCAATGCGCTGCTGCTCTGCCAGCAGCTTCACGGGGATCCATTAAGAGTCTTCTGAAATGTTTGACGTGGACCCCGTAAACCGGTTCAGGGTGAATGAGAGTCCTCATCCGGCCAGGCTGTGCCGCAGACTTCACCATGAAACGCACCAGGCTCACAGCGGAGCAGATCATCCGCAAGGTCAAAACCGCCGAGCAGCTGATCGCCCAGGGCAAGACCGTCGCCGACGTCTGCCGTGTCATCGAGTTGACGCAGCCGACCTATCACCGGTGGAGACAGCAATACGGGGGGATGCAGGCCGAGGAGGCCAGGCGGCTCCCCCAGCTGGAGAAGGAGAACGCCCGGCTCAAGAAGCTGCTGGCAGAGACGGAGCTGGAAAAGGCGATGCTCAAGGACCTTGCTAAGGCAAACTTCTTAGCCCGGAACGCCGTCGCAGGGCCGTTGTGGTTCTGTAGGAGCGTTACCGGGCCCAACAGCGTTCTCACCCATCTGGAGGCATCAGTTGAACCGCGTCTACCGGTCAACCTGATTGACACGGAACAGGTGGGAGCCCCATTTCAGGGGCGGTGCCCTGCCTCAGAGGTTAACGATGGGTCTTGTCCAGAAAAACCAGACCACCTCACTCCGGCTGGTCACGACTGTGGATCAGGTCTGGGCCACCGACATCACCTACATCCCGCTGCAGAAAGGCTTCCTCTACCTGATGGCGATCATGGATCCCTTCTCCAGGCATGTGCTCAGCTGGAAGCTCTCCAACAGCCTGGACACAGAGTTCTGTCTGGATGCCCTGAAGATGGCGCTCTCTGACGGACGCAAGCCAGAGATCTTCTACCCCAACCAATGATGCCACTTCAAGTCCTCTGACTTCGTGGCCAGTCAGCGGACTGAGGACATCAGGATCAGCTGGTCAGGAAGGCAGCGCTGCTACGACAACATCCTGGTGGAGAGACTATGGCGCACCGTCAAGTATGCGGAGGTGTACCTGCATGCCTACGGCAGCGGCTGGGAGGCGGAGATCAGTCTGGTGCGCTTCCTGTTGAGGTACTGCCATGTAAGGCCCCATAGCTCGCTGGGAGGCCAAACTCCCCATGAGGTCTACACTGAGACCGAACCGTGTTCCACCTCTGGGGTTAACGATACCGGGGGGCACATCTGTCCAGTAAAAGGCACCCACCTCATTGTGCAACAACTGATTGAAGAACTCCGGGCAACTGATCTTGAGAAGGCAGTGATTTCCTCGGAGGATTTCGAGTACTTATCGCAATACCCAAAGATCCTGAAGGGATTTGTCAGCTCGTTGCGCGAAGACGGCTTCGATCCGGTTTTCATCGTCTTCTTCAGGGAGCGCCATGCATACCTCACAAGTCTTGCCGCCGCCCTAGCCAATCATGGCGCGACGCACGCGATGAAATGGTACAGGGAGTAACTGGCAGTTCACGATGCAATCCTTGTGAAAAAGGATTGGTATTTTGATTTTAACCGAGACCGATTCGTTTCACTTCTAAACGATATAACCAATGCCGAGCTAATCGAGCTTGTCTATGACGCATGTGTGAGGGGAGCAGGGTTTTTATCGATGTTCCTTGAAACGCTGGGCGCGAGCGAAGCCATGATCCTACGTGCCCGAACCTGGCCTCGAATGTATGTCCGCCAGTCTTGAGCTCGTTAGCTACGATGAATTGCCGTTTCTCCGAAGAGGCTGTTGATAGTAATTTCTGATTGATGCAACCCTTTAGAGTTTGACGTCAAGTTGGCAGAGCAATGGCTTGAATCAGCCTGGGGCTGCTTTGAGCAAGCGGTTTTCTCGCAATGGTTGCCTGGCCGCACTAAGCCCCCCAAGCTGAGAGCTCTGAACTAAATGTTGCCCAGAGAATGCTCATTGGAATAACGTATCAAGGTCAACCCATAAGCTCAAGCAAATCGGGGCCAGAAGGCATAAATGCTGGCCGAATGGTTTTAACGAGCTCGTTACGCCGATCAATCCGCTCCTGCGGATCCAGCACCGTTCGATTCACCTCCAACATGGCCATCAGCAACGCTGCGCTCATCGACGTATTAGTCCACGGGATCTGATCAGGTAGTTCTCCGTCTATCGCGCCGGCTACCTTGAGCAGTCTCTGCACCAAGCTTTCTGCAGGCTCATAGGCCAACACCTCCACCCGGGCACCAACAGCTTTCAGATCCTCAATCATGGGCTCGATCCTGAGTTTGGCCTCTTCCTCCTTCAGCCACTGCTGCGGGCTGCGGGTTTCACCCACATAGGGGTCCTTCACCGCCTGGTTGTAGAGCGAGGCTGCCATGCTGCGCAGCTCCCGCTCCACCAGCCAGGGCCCCACTACCTCCATCTCAGAGAGAAACTTCTCAAGCTTGGTCTGCTTATTGACGGTGGTGAGCTCGTAATCCGGAAAGCCGGGCTGCTTGCCGCCCACCAACCCAGTCTTGGAGTGTGATCACAATGCCATTGGCCCGGAGATAGCCTGGGCTTTACAGAGCTTCAATAGCGTCAGGAGCCGCGATTTTCCCAGGGAAAAAAGGGGCGTAGCGGTGTTTTCCCTAGAAATTTGCAGAACCGTTGATATGAAGCCTTAGTGGCCAAATCAACTGTCAGAAGATCTGCGGAGCGACCACTGAAATACTCTTGCACACTGGCAATGTGTGACTCATAGGCTCGAATCAGGCACTTTTTATTGTAAGGATCTCCCGCCGGATAAGCATATATTGTCCGCATCGCGAAGAGCACCCATCCTCTGTAACAGTAGTCAGCACGTGCCAAGTCGTCTTCCGTAGGCATTTTCCCTCCGCCAAATAGCTTAGAGTGAAAAACCACCAGCGAGTGATACCACATCTCGGAGTTTGCGCGAATTGTCAATATAAACTTGCTGCCTGGAAACGACGCATCAAGCGTTTGGTAGGTGTAAGGAAGGCTGAAGGGAATATCCTGGAATGCATCGGCTGTTTGGCAGAAGTCGGAGATGCGAGAAAAGTCGCGACGAGCCCAGTCGGTGATAAAGAGCTCTGCCACAGGCTGGCTTGCAACCCGATACCCAAGTTCTTCGAGAGCGACACGAACTGAGGTGGTTCCAGTCTTGTTAAAACCTATGCAAAAGACTTTACCTTCTCGTGATTGGACAGGAAGTTGCATGGGATGGGGCATTGTAGATTTCTCAGTGCGGCATTCACCAGGCACCGAAGGCCAGTTTCGGGGAAGTGGAACAGCGGTAAAAGCGTGCAATCCCTGAGTAGCAACAAACAAATAGGGACCCGAGATCAAGCACCACGATCAGGTGAAACCTCTCGTCAGCAACTGCTCCTTGCATCTACGAGGGGCAGCCGAGTGGGCCGGAGGCCAAAGTGCGCTGCCACAAAACTATAAAGTTCTTCTCCCCCCTGAGCTCGCGGTTTTCATTGCGGTGCTGGGCCAGCTCGGCTCTTTGATCGCTGTTGAGATGACCCAGTTGTTCATGGGAGTCAAAGACCGCAGCCGATGCGGACCTGACTCAGTTACCAAACCACGCTACCATTGTCCATTCCCAGCTGTAAAGACAAATCAGTGCGGCCGAGGTCTAGTGCGAGGAAGATCTCAACAGAATCCTGCCTTTGCGCGCTGTGAACCGGCACCGTATCTTTGACGGGTTAGTCATCAATGGAAAGTCTAAAGGTAATGACATAACTCCTATCGACCTTTCCACGAAGCCGGTGTATCAACATGCAATATACATGTATTGGCGAATTAGTTTCAATCTACGGTTTAAAGTGAACAAGCCTGCGGGTATCCCCGATGAAATTCCCGATCATTCGGCCAAATATTCCCCCCGTCAAAGCCTGGGCTGGTTATCTTGAAGAAGCATATGATTCGCGGCGGTTTTCCAACTACGGACCACTTTCCCGTCGCCTTGAGTCCTGGCTCGCCATGGAATGGGGCCAGGATTGTACAACTTGCGTTCTTACATCAAGCGGCACCGCAGCGGTTGCTGCTCCGCTCATTGCCAGCGGGATATCTGGCAGAGTCTTGCTGCCAGCCTTCACGTTCCCCGCTACTTACTCCGCCATCAAAATGGCAGGCGCTAAGCCGGTTCTCATAGACGTGTGCCCAGCCGATTGGCGAGTCTCCGCAGATGCCCTGGATGATGCCTTTGCAGCCACAGGTGCACAAGCGGCTATCGTCGTAAGCCCGTTCGGGCTACGGTCTGATTTTTCCACACACGCGAGAATTGCTTCTAGGCACGGAGCCATCCTGATCATCGATAATGCCGCAGGTCTCGGCGTTACACGCGTTCCCCTGGAGTCGTCAGATAATGTGTTCGAGGCATATTCGCTGCACGCTACGAAACCATTTGGGATCGGCGAAGGTGGTGCAATTTTTGCCAACCATTCATCTGAAACGGCACTTCGGAGGGCGCTTAACTTTGGCCTACCTGCCTCTGTGGCCGAGGAGTCGCCGGCGTGGGGAATCAACGGCAAGATTTCCGAGTTCCATGCTGCAGTCGGCTTGGCGGTGGCATCCGTTTTCATAGACCATCTCAGAGCCCGTCGTGCCATGGCAGCCCTCTACGCCGTTGCACTCGCAGACTTTCCGGAGGTGCGCTGCTGTATTGAATTGGACGATAGCGCCTGGCAGGTTTTTCCCCTGCTGCTCCCCACCCGTGAAGCGGCAGATTCATTTGAAGAGCACACTCGCCATCATGGGGTGGAAATTCGACGCTATTACAGCCCTTCGTTGTCTTCATACGCCTCAATTGAAAGAATGGCAAAATGCCATGTTTCGGAAGACCTGTCGCAACGCATGTGCTGCCTCCCCGTTTATTCAAATGCGAGCAAGGCTGAGGTGGCGGAGATAGTCGCCCATATAGCCTCATCACTTCGCCGGGCACTCCGGCGGATTTGAGTCATAAACATAAAGGCCGACATGATGCTTGCAGTAGTAGAGTCTTTGACGCAAAGACTTTGCAATCAAAAAGCTTCTACGCCGGATCAGGTTGAACAATTGCTACCTTAAGACTAAACACAGCAGTTGACAATTCTTCGCATTCTACTGTTGGGCTGTGCATGGGCTTTGCGGGTCTTTCAGCTTTAGCCTGGAGAAGGATTAATCAGTCACTACTATAACGAGAGTCCCAACGCCATGCAGGCGCAACACGATCTTGCGACGTCACCCCGAACACGACTGCCGTGATGGTGGCCATCTTAATTGCCACTAGGGATTCGGCATCGCCGACTACTATCCCAAAATATCGCAGTTCATAGCAACCCTA
The DNA here is from genome assembly GCF_963920485.1 of Cyanobium usitatum str. Tous. Lineage (NCBI taxonomy): Bacteria > Bacillati > Cyanobacteriota > Cyanophyceae > Synechococcales > Prochlorococcaceae > Cyanobium > Cyanobium usitatum. Next base: position 2,174,858 of record NZ_OY986431.1, read on the forward strand.
CGCGATCCGTTCAAGCGGACTATCTCCCTCTATTTTTATGTGCGCCAAGGATCTCAACAAGGAGCAAACTGGTGGAAGTCGAGCAAGCCAACTCCGATGACGGGAACTGAATTGTTACCCCAGAAGGAAGAGGGGCTGCTGCCAACGTTTATCCCGATTTCGCTGACGACAGCCAACTTTAAGGAGGTTATAGAATTCTATTTCGTGCAGGTGGGCATCATAGAAAGCCTGACGAATTGCCGCGTATAATCCCATAGGCGCACCACTTGCACTACAATTGGCAATGGTATCCTTTGAAGCTGCACCGAAAGTAATCGGGAGGTGCCCAATGAATTGCGTCAGGACTTCCCGCGACTCCCCCCGCTCAACCATGCTACCTACAACTACATGGCACAGAAGTTCGACTGTTAAGTGCTTAGTTCGGAGAATGGGCAGTTCGCTGGATATCAGTACATAAAACATAAGCGAGGAGCAGCTAGTGAGCCATGTGTCCCTGCAGTCAGGTATTTATTTGCCGTAATCAGGCGCGTCGAGTATTGTCATACAATGAATAGCCAATTTCTTTCTCGAGATCAACTGGAAGAACAGGGGTTCGCCAGCCTCGGCGAGGATGTTCTCCTCCACAGTTCATGCGTGATTGCCGGTGCGGGTCGGATATCGATTGGATCCCACGTCCGTATCGATCCGTTTTGCATCATCACCATGAGCGGTCACCTGCAGATCGGCTCTAGAGTTCACATTTCAGGGCACGTAGCAATCCTTGGCCGCGGGCGCATAGAGATCGGGGACTTCTCCGCCATTTCGCACGGGGTAAAAATTCTTTCATCCTCCGACTCCTTCACATCGGCAGGTATTGCGGGGCCGATGGTTCCCGAGGAATGTCGGAAAGTGATTTCCGAGCCTGTCATGATTGGGCGCCATGTTGTGCTCGGCGTAAACACGGTACTTCTGCCGGGTGCAATCATCGGAGAAGGAGCAACCGTCGGTGCACTATCACTGGTGAAAACAAGCATCGAGCCATGGACCGTAAATGCAGGTGTCCCATGCCGAGTTATTCAGAAACGCGAGCGTAGCGGCACGCTGGAGTGTGAACGCTTGCTCGTCGAGATAGAAAAGCGAAAAAACGTACCTAATTATTTTCCGTAGCAACGCGAGCTATGGGCGATTGGGCGAGTCGCGTCTTTTCTGCATTGGATAGTTAAAGGCCAAACGGTTGGTGCTTACAACCCACAGAAAGGCATTCACTGGACTTAGCGAAAAATGGATGGGGCGAACATCGCGGCTCGGGGCAAACTCCTCACGTTTGTAGGTACGACCGATTGATCTGGGGGAGGCTCGCAGCTTCAATCGATTCGTGAGCGGTAGTGCGATCTGGCAATACTAGCCATGTTAGCAAAAAGACTCACGAGCTTCAGTTCCAAGCCTCGAGGTTATGATATCCGTTATCCGGGAGCAAGGAAGGTGAAAGTTGCCGCCATCGTAGGAGTGAAGGACGAAGTGGAACTCATTCAGCCTTGCTTAGAGAGACTTTGGGCCGTAGGTGTCGGACCTATCCTCGTGCTGGACAATAATTCCTCCGACGGGACCATTGATATCGTGGACCGTCTAAGCAGACATAGTGCTGCTCCGCTCACTCGCACCTCATTCAGCCCAGATTTCGATCAGAACTTGCAGGTTGGTGGAGAGGTAATCGACCCTTTCGTTCGTCAACACTCGCCAGACTGGCTGCTGTTCATCGATGCCGACGAATTTATGGTTTGTGTCAACGATGATCTGCCGGGCGCACTTGCGAACGTTACGGGGCCAGTCCTTTCGATCGAGCGCTACAACGTCCCCTTATCCAGCGATCCGTTCGTTCCGACGGCCGGTACCGAGGCAAGCGACTTTCTTGGGATTCGCCTCATCACGGGCCGGGAAGATTTAAGCCGTTCGCTTCTCGACGAGCCCCTCGGCAAGCGCTGGATCATGAATCGGATCATGCCCAAGCTTATTTGCCGGCCCGATCGGGTCTCACGCTACGGCTTAGGATGGCACTCCATTGCAGATTCAAGGGGCCAACCCATTCCATCAATCGCTGCGAAAGGGTTGTTACTAGTGCACCTGCCGTTAACCACAAATGAACGTTTCGTTCGAAAGGTTAACAATGCTCGCGAATTTTTTCGTCACTGCGGGGAACATTATCCCGGTGATGCCGCGTGGCATTGGAAGCGCTGGGTTGATCTCGCGGATCGTGGGCTGCTGGGTGCCGAATTCGCGGCCCAACGAATGGGCGAGGCTGAGATGGCTCACCTCGCTGATGTGGGGGCAATAGAGCGGGCGGATGCTGTACTGCAGAAGAGTATGCGAACCCAATCTGGATGACGAGGGTGGCCTGGGAAATCGAAGTGGAGGCCTTGGCCTGAATCGGTAGCTTTCCAACCAACTGCTCAAACACGCCGATCCGACCCTTGACCGCCATGTGAACGTCGGTCTCCACCGTCCCGTCATGGTGGAGGCTGATGATCTGCATTTGGTCGTGTGTCTGACCGATGCGGTCGATACGACCAATGCGCTGCTCCACCCGTATCGGGTTCTAAGGCATGTCGTAGTTGACCAGGGCACTGAGGAACTTGAAGTTCAGACCCTCCGCTGTCGCATCGATGCAAAGCAGAATCTCAGCATTGTCTGCCTTGAAGTCACGCTTTGCGTCTGGGCTGAAAACCGACTCTGAATTATTTAAACGCGTAATCGCATACATGTTGCAAGCGTTCCAGAATGGCAGTCTTTAATGCACCCTCGGAACGTGCCTCCAAAGTTGATCAAGCCCAAGGTGACTGCCGCATGCCTTAATGACCAGAGAATAAATCTGGAGACGACGCTAAAAAAGCAGGTGAAATAGTCGCAAACAACGCATTGCGGCGTATCTGTCGCTCCTGCGGATCACGCACCGTTCGATTCACCTCCAGCAGCGCCATCAGCACCGCTTCGCTCATCGACGTATTGGTCCACGGAATCTGATCCGGCAATTCCCCATCTATGGCACCAGCTACCTTGAGCGCCCTGTGCACCAAGCTTTCTGCTGGCTCATAGGCCAACACCTCTACCCCCAACCCTGCAGCTTCCAGATCCTCAATCATGGGCTCAAACCTGAGTTTGGCCTCTTCCTCCTTCAGCCACTGCTGCGGGCTGCGGGTTTCACCCACATAGGGGTCCTTCACCGCCTGGTTGTAGTGCGAGGCTGCCCTGCTGCGCAGCTCCCGCTCCACCAGCAACGCCCTGATCCCGTCTGGCTGGGCAATGCCCTGCTCCACCAGCCAGGCCACCACCCGGGCCGCACAGCCCAGGCTGAGGAATTCGCTGCTGATCAGCAGCGTGTCGTGCTGCACCTCAGCCAGTTCCGCTTGGAGCTGCTCGAGCAGCAGCTCGGGCTCCAGCGCCTCGGCATCCGGGCGCCGCAGCTCCGGGATCAGGCTGAACACCAGATTGTGATGAGCACCATCAGGCCACTGCCCCGTGCGGGGGTAATAAAACGCTGAAAACGACTGCTGCCGCAGCACCGCCTGAAGCGCGCTGGTGCCCGTCTTGTGGGGGCCGGCATGCAGGATCAGGCGGCGGGGCATCGGTTAGGGCTTGGGTTCCCCAGTTTGGCTGAGCTGGGAGGCACCTGCTCTCAGCTGGGTAGCGCCGGCAGTCGCATCGCCTCCAGTGTCGGCATTAGCTCAGTGGGCTTTTCCACCAGCGCTCACTCAGGCCGGGCCAGCAGCAGCCCCGATCGGCTGCCAGCCGCCAGGGGTAGCCCGTCGGTGATTGCTGCATATCCAGCGTGAACTGCCTCTGCTGCTTGAGCTGCTCCCAGGTTGCGCAGCTGGAGGCGCCAGAGGGTTGGCGAGGGGGGTCTGGGTCGTGCTGGGTGGCTGTTTTGTGTGGGTTGGTGGGCCTTGAAAACCGATCACTGGTTCTACGGGCTGTTCCAGAGCGCGCCGGATCTGATCGCCTTGCTGTTGCCGCAGGGTGCCTCTGCGGTGCCTGAGCTCGGGCCTGATTCTCCTGGGGATGCGCTCTATCGCTTTGAGGCGCCTGAACTCAAAGCCGCAAGCCACCGGCTTGATGGGGCGTTTTGGCCCAGAAGCGGGGAGGCCGGCACGCTGGAGCAACCGGTGGTGCTGCTGGAGGTGCAGATGCGCAGCAAGCCAGGTTTCAAGCACCGCCTTGGCACCCAGAGCTTTCGCTTTCTCCAGATCCAGCCTCGGGTACACCGCCTGGCCGTGGTCTTGGTGGTGCCCCAGCGGCGTGATGGTGCTCGAGCACATGGGCTGACAAGAGGCCGACGCCGTGATCCGCCACTGCGGGGGGTGAAGGAGACTGGGGGCGCAGTCAGCACGTCTACACGCATCAACTGATGACTAGGCTGATGCAGGCTTGGTTCTTCTGATCGATGCGCACCACCGTGACCCTGGACGCGCAGCTACTGGCCCAGGCCCAACAGCTGTGCGGCGACCTGGAGCGCAGCGCGCTGCTCAAGGAAGCGTTGCAGGCCCTGGTGCAGCGGGAAAGCGCGCGCAGGCTGGCCGCCCTGGGCGGCAGCCAACCGGATCTCGCCCCCATCCCGCGTCGCCGGAGCACGGCTTGATTCTCGTTGACACCTCCGTGTGGGTGGACCACCTGCGCACCGGCTTACCGCAGCTCGAGGCCGCGCTCCAAGAGAATGATGTGGTGATGCATCCCTGGGTGATCGGCGAACTCGCGTGCGGCAACCCCCGCCATCGCGCGCAGGTGCTGCAGCTGCTGCAGGGCCTGCCGAAGGCAACCGTGGCGAGCGATGGGGAGGTGTTGCTCCTGATCGAGCAGGAGCAGCTGATGGGGCGTGGGATCGGCTTCATCGACGCCCACCTGCTGGCCTCCGCACGACTGTCGGGCTGCTGGCTCTGGACCGGTGATCGTCGGCTGGGCGTCCTAGCCAAGGATCTGGGTGTGGCGGCGCCAGACTGCCCGCCATGAGCGGTTTCGGTTCCCCCAGCCCCACTACCCCTGCAGGCGCCACCGACCCCTGCGTGCACTGCGGCTTCTGCCTGCCCACCTGCGCCAGCTACCGGGTGCTGGGAACGGAGATGGATTCACCCCGGGGCCGCATCTACACCCTCAAGGCGATCGCCAACGGTGAACTGAGCCTCGACGCCACCGTGGCGAAACACTTCGACAGTTGCCTGGGCTGTCTCGCCTGCGTGACCGCCTGTCCGTCAGGGGTGCGCTACGACCAAATGATCGAGGCGACGCGCCCCCAGCTCAACGCCCCGGAACTGCGCAGCTCCGCCCAGCAGGCATTTCGCAAGCTGCTGTTTGCCCTGCTTCCCTACCCTGCGCGGCTTCGGGCCCTGCTCACGCCGCTGCGCCTTTACGCCGGCACCCCCCTGCAGGCCCTGGCCCGCCGCAGTGGGCTCACCCGCCTGTTCGGCCCCCAACTGGAGGCCCTCGATCAGCTGCTACCTCCCTTGGTGCCGGCTGGCTTCCGCGACGACTTCCCCCTGGTAGTGCCCGCCCAGGGTCCTCGCCGCGCCCGGGTAGGGCTGATGCTGGGTTGTGTGCAGCGTTTATTTGATCCAGCCGTGAATCAGGCCGCCGTGCAGGTGCTGAGCGCCAACGGCATCGAGGTGGTGATCCCGCCAGCCCAAGGTTGCTGCGGCGCCGTGACCCACCACCAAGGGGAACTGGACCAAACCCACCAACTGGCCCAGGCCCTGATCCAAAGCTTCGAGGCCGTAGTGGGCCCAGGCAAGCCCGCCGGGGCCGAGCCTCTCGACGCCGTATTGGTGGCAGCTTCCGGTTGCGGCCACACCATGAAGTCCTACGGGCGGCTCACCGGCAGCAGCTTCTCCGCCCCGGTCGCGGACATACAGGAGTTCCTCGCCGAGCTCGGCCTGAGCCAGCCATTCCTCGCCGCCCTCAAGCCCCTGAGCCACGCTGACGGCGAACCAGCCAGCGCCAAACGCCCGCTCCAACTGGCTTATCACGACGCCTGCCACATGCTGCATGGCCAGGGCATCAGCAGCCAGCCCCGGGCCCTACTCAATGCCATCCCCCACATCCAGCTGCGCGAAGCGACGGAAGCGGGAGTGTGCTGCGGCAGCGCCGGCATCTACAACTTGGTGCAGCCTGAGGAGGCCGCCGCCCTCGGGCAGCTCAAGGCCAAAGACCTAGCTGGCACCGGTGCCGAGCTGGCTGTTAGCGCCAACATCGGCTGCAGCCTGCAGATCCGCCGCCACCTGCAGGAACTGCCCCAGCCGATCCCGGTGCTGCATCCGATGCAGTTGCTGGAGCAGAGCTATAGCGGTTGAGCCAACCCATCCCCGAGAACATTCTGGGAGTGGGTTTTGGCTTGGCCGGTGCCGTGGGGGTAATACGGCGGTGGCCATTGGCGAGGAGACGAGTTAATCCGCGCCTTCCAAACCCTCCATCCAGCGCCAGGCCAGCCGCAGCGTGTCCCCATCACCGAGATTGCCGGGGAAAGTGAGCACCGGCAGTGGCTCTGGCAGATCAGCCAGCACCAAGGAAAGCCCCGGCAGCAGCTGGCCTTGCAACTCGACCGCCGCCAGAGCCAAACCATCGGCCAGCAGGGTGTGGGTGGTGATGCCCCCCTTGCTGATCAGGTAACCCAGCTGGGGCGCCAGGGCAGCAGCCAGCCGGGCCATTAGCGCCGCTAGAGCGTCCCCTAAGCGGCGGCGCTGCGCCACTGATGAGCACTGGAGCTCACCCCGGCTGGTGTACAGCACCGGCGTTTGCCCCTGGGCCAGCACCCGCCGCAACTGAACCAGCCAGTCGGCCTCCAGGGAAGCCAGCAGGAGCTCCGGCAGGGGGCCTTCCAGCAGCCGCGCCAGCTTGGCGACGGGCAGCTCCAGCCCCACGCAGCGGGGCTCCGTCAGCAGCTGGGTGAGCTGGGCATCAGCCAAGGGCACGTGGGAGCCCACCAGCACCAGCCCTGGCTTGGGGCGGCGCAACCGGGCCAAGCCAGCTCCAGCCAGGGGCTGGGGCGGCAAAGCCGCTAAGGCCTGAATCCAACTGGCCGCCGACTGGGAAAGCACCGCCCGCGGCCAGGCCTGGCGCACCACCTGGGCCAGGGCGGCCAGTTGCTCAGGTCGCTCCCCGTCAACGGCCACCACGGGCCCGCCATCTAGGGCCGCCAATCGCTCCGCCAGGGCCTGGCCGCCATCGCTTACGGCGTAATCCAACTCGGCGCCCGTCAGACGCTGCACCTGGTGAGCGGCGATACGGCCCCCACTTTTTTCCTCCACCCAAACCGGTAGATCGCTGCTGGCGTAGCCAAACAGGCGGTCGCGGGCGAAGGCGGTTTCGTGCACGGGCTGGCCGTGTAGGCGATGCACCCCCTCCACGGTGGTGCGGCCCCCCTCAAAAAAGGCCGGGACCAACAAGGTGGCCGCAAAGGGGCCAAGCTCGGCCGCTATCACCTCCACCTCCAACGGAAAGTGGCCCCGCAAGGTGGAGTCGCCGCGACTCACCAGCCACCAACGCTCAATGCCTGCCAGGGGAAGGGCCGCGGCCAGGGCCCGGCAGATCTGGCGCACCCGATCCGCGGCCGCTTCCGGCGCCAGGGCCCGGGTGTTAGCCAGCAGAAACAGCAGTGGCGAAGGGTGCCGCAGCCCCGCCGCCAGGGTGGCGGCATCCCAGCGCAGCAGCAGCGGGCAGCTGTGCACCGTCTGGGAGCCGGTGGGGTCATCGTCGATGACGATGATTTTGGAGGAGGCGGCCATGGCACCATCGTGCCGTGATGACTCCAGAGCCCAGGGAGCTGCAGGAGCTGGTGCGCGAGCTGCACCAGCAAGCTGCGCCCTGGCAACCCGCCGGCCTGGGCAGCCGACTCAACTGGGGGCCGCCAGTTATGGGCGCCAGCGCCACCGTGAGCTGTAGGCGGCTGAGCGGCATCGTTGAGCACAGCCCTGGCGATTTCACTGTGACGGCCCTAGCCGGCACGCCCCTGGTCGAATTGCAAGCCGAACTGGCCCGCCACAGGCAGTGGCTAGCCGTTGACTGGCCCTGGGGCAGCGGCATGGGCGGCCAAGCCAGCGGCAGCCTGGGCGGCCTGGTGGCCAGGGGCCTGGCCGGCGGTCTGCGCCAGCGCTATCTGGGCGTGCGCGACCAGATCATTGGCCTGGAATTGATCCGCAGCGACGGCACCCGCGCCCGGGCCGGGGGCAAGGTGGTGAAAAACGTGGCCGGCTACGACCTGATGCGCTTGATGGCGGGCAGCTGGGGGTCCTTAGGACTGATCAGCAGCCTCACGCTGCGCACCATGCCGGAGCCACCCCAGCGGCGCGGCCTGAAGCTGGCGGGGCCGCTCGAAGCCCTCGGCCCACTGGCTTCCTGGCTGCTGGGCTCAAGCCTCAGCCCGGAGCGGATCGACTGGTGGCGACCCCCTGCCCGCCAAGAAGAAGACACCGGACTGCTGATCAGCCTGGCCAGCATCAACGCCCACACCCTCAATGAGCAGATCGGCTGCATCGCCGCCAAGGCTGCTCCAATGGGAATAACGGCCCAAACTCTTGAACCTGCCGAACTCGCAAGCCTGGTAGGCCAAAGCCAAGGGTCTGAAACTGGGTCCAGCGACTGGTTGCTGCGGCTGGCGGTGCGCCCCAACCAGGCGACTGCCCTGCTCGCCGATCCAGCCCTGGCCGGCTTGCCGCTGGTCCTGGGGGCTGGCAGTGGCCTAGGTATCGCCTGGGCAACTGCCTCAGCCCTGCCGACCTACAAGGTGGAGGCGCTCAGGCGCCATTGCCAGCAGGCTGGCGGCTACCTGACGGTGTTGCGCCAGCCCGCCAGCAGCCAACTGCCGGCCTGGCTAGACGCCCCATCGCGGCCCCTGATCGAGGCGATCAAGCGGCAGTTTGACCCGAAGCAGCAACTGTCGCGCGGTCGCCTCCCTGGAGTGAATCTGCCGGGAGTGGAGCCGCCCCGGAGCTGAGGCCGGCGATCCAGTCGAGCAGGGCAGCATTTACCTGATCTGGCACTTCATCGTGGGGACAGTGACCGGCTTCGAGCACCACTTCGCTGGTGCCTACCGGAGCATGACGCTGGAAAGCAGCCCGCCGGCCCACGGCGTTAATCCAGGGGTCGCGGATACCCCAGAGCAACAGCAACGGGCATGTCAGCTGGACAAACAACTCATCGAGGGGCTGGCCGCGGGGGATATCAAACACGGTGCGAAAAACACCGAAGGCACCCGGATCCAGCGATGGCCGCCGGATCGCCTCCACCAAGGCTTCATCGACGTTGCTCTTGTCGACATACACCTGGTTGAGGGTGCGGCGAATCGTGGCCGGCCGGCGCAAATTTTCAAACAACAACCTCTGCAGCACCGGACTTTTGAGCAGGGCTCCCGCAATGGTTTGGCGGGTGATCGCTCCCCAGCCCTTAGGCGGCGCCTGCTCATCGCTGAACGGCCCTGCCGCATTCAGCAGCACCACCCCGGCCGCCTGGTCCCCTAGGGCAGCGCCAGCCGCTAGGGCTGAGAAACCGCCAAGGGAATTGCCCGCAAGCACCGTCGGCCGGCCGATGCGCTCGTGCACATAGGCGGCCAGCTGGTCGCGCCAGAGGGGGCCGCCGTAGGCAAGCTCGGCCGGCTTGGCGCTGCGACCAAAGCCCAGCAGGTCGATGGCGTGCACCTCATGGCGCTGGGCCAGCACGGGAATGTTGTGGCGCCAGTGGTCCGTGGAAGCACCAAAGCCATGCACCAGCAGGATCGCCGGGCCCTCGGGCTCAGCTGGCGCCGCTGCGATGGCGTGCACTGGATGGCCGGCGTAGCTCCAGGGCTGGGGTACAGACAAGGAAGCCACCTTGATGTGTCCAGGGTGGTTGATGCTAGGTAGATCTGCGGCGCGCCATTGCCCCTCACCAGCCCTGACTGGAGCCCCTTCCTGCCGGGGATCGCCCTGTGGGCCCTAGCCCTTTACCTCCCCTTGAGCGGCCCCTTGGGGCGCCTGGAGGAAGCACTTGCCTCAGGCTCCCTGCCGAGCACTTTCCAGCAGGTGGTGTTGGTGATTAGCAGCCTGCTGCTGGCCCTGGCCATCGGGGTGCTGGCCGACCTGGGCCTGAGCTGGGCCCTGGGCCCGGACTGGGCCAGCAGCCTCGGCCTGATCGCCGCAGGCTGGGGGCTGTTCACAGCGCTCGCCAGTCGAGCCAGGGAAGACGGGGAATGATTGCCGGTGTGCGGGCCCGGTAGGTGGCGTAATCGGGATGGGCAAGCTCAAGGGCCCGCTCCTCGCGGCGCGCCTTACCGCCGAGCACGGCCACCAGGGCCAGCAGCAAGGCCAGATGCAGCAGGCTGCCCAGGGCCAAGCTCACCCCCAGCGAACAAAGCAGCACCGCTTGATAGAGGGGGTGACGGCAACGGCCGTAGGCCCCGCTTGTCACCAATGGGGCGCCAGGGATCGGATCAGGCAGGGGCGTAAGGCTGGAGCCCAGCCCCCAGAACGCCTGAGCCGCCAAGATCAAGCCCAGCAGCAGCAAAACGGCACCGGCCAGGGCTATCGGCAGGGGCCAGGCATAACCCCAGGCGCCGGGGGCAGGCCAGGGCGGCAGCAGGTGGGCGGCAATCAGGGCCAACTGGGCGAGCAGCCACCACTCACCGTGGCGGTTGTCTAGCCAGCCCCCCCAACTCAGGCCCCAGCGCTCAGGTTGGAATTTCGGCAAGTGGATCAAGATCCGGACCTCCAGCGCTGCCACCCAACACCAGTCTGAGCAGGATCGGCGCCAGGAAGGTGGTGCCGATCACCATCAGCAAGATTGCGGCCTCCAGCGGCTTGGTCAGCAGGCCAGCCTGGGTACCCAGGCCAAGAAAGATCAAGCCCACCTCGCCGCGGGGCATCATCCCCAAACCGACCACCAAGCGGTTGGTTTTCTCCTTGCTGAAGTAGCTCCAGCCGGTTGCCACCTTGCCGGCAATCGCCACGGTGAGCAGGAAGGCCGCCACGATCAATCCCTCCCGGTTTTCAGGGTTAAACGGATTGAGCACCGACAGATCCATGCCCGTACCAATCAGCACGAAGAAAATCGTGGCAAACAGGGCGACTAGGGGCTTAACGGTGTCCTGGATCGCATGGGTGTGCTTAGAAGAGCTAAGAATCAAGCCCGCAGCGAAAGCGCCAAGAGCCGCTTCCAGGCCGATCGCCTGGGCCACAAAGCAGCAGAGCGACAACACCACGAAGGCCGCCACCACCACTTCGCCAGGGGCCTTGAGCTGGTCGAGCAGCCAGTCGAACCCAGGAGCAGCAGTGCGGCTTAGGAACAGGGCCGCCGCCACAAACACTCCTGCCGCCGCAACCAACTTCAGGATCGGGCCCACGCTGAAGCCCTCTCCACCAGCCAGGCTCACCACCACAGCAAGGATCACGATGCCGAGAATGTCGTCGAGTACGGCCGCGCCGATCACCGTCTGACCCTCGCGGGTGCGCAGAAACTTCAACTCACCAAACACGCTGGCGGTGATGCCGATGCTGGTGGCAGTCATCGCCGCACCGGCGAAGATCGCTGGAATCAGGGGCACATGGAAGATGTAATAAAGGCCCGCAGTGCCTAGGGCAAAAGGAAGCACCACCCCAGTTACGGCAACGGTGGTGGCCTGGGCACCCACCGCTACCAGCTCATCGAGCTCGCTCTCCAGTCCGGTGAGAAACAACAGGGCAAACAGGCCGATCTGGGAGACCGCCTGCAGATTCGGGAAGGTCTCGGCGTAGATCTCCTGCACCTTTTCCGGTGAGAGATCGGCCAGAGAACTGAGCAAGCCCAAGCCCCAACTGCTGAGTTGGACCTGGGTTTCGGGCGGCACGATCAAATGCAGGCCGGAAACGCCAATCAGAACGCCAGCTACCAGCTCACCCAAAATTGTGGGCAGCTGCACCCGCACCATCAGCTCCGCCAGCAGCCTGGCCGCCACGAAGATCACCAGAAACTCGCCCACCGAAATCAGGGTTTCAGCAACTTCGGCTTGGTGACTGCCGATTTCAAGCAAAAGCGCAGGCAGAACCATGGAGAGGTGGGTGCGCGGTAGTGGGAGGCGCGACCTTAAAGCCGCCCGCGCCAAGGTGTTTGGACCCTGCTCTCTATTCGGGCGTGGGGAAGAGGTTTGGCAACCATCGCTACGGTCTGAATATTGATTTGATGACGCGGGCGATGGCAGAGCAACTGCAGCGTCTTGATGCCTGGTGGCGGGCCGCCAACTACTTAGCGGTGGGGATGATCTACCTGCAGGACAATCCCCTGCTGGCCGAACCGCTGCAGCCCGCTCACTTCAAAAGTCGGCTACTGGGGCACTGGGGCTCGAGCCCGGGTCAATCCTTCATCTGGGCCCATGCCAACCGGATGATCCGGTCCCACGACCTCGACATGATTTATCTGTCGGGCCCGGGCCATGGCGCCCCTGGGGTACTGGCACCCACCTACCTCGATGGCTCCTACAGCGAGATCTATCCCGAAAAGTCGACGGATGCTGCCGGCATGCAGCGCTTCCTTAAGCAGTTTTCCTTCCCCGGCCACATCGGTAGCCACTGCACCCCCGAAACCCCTGGCTCGATCCACGAGGGCGGCGAGCTCGGCTACGTGCTCTCCCACGCCTGCGGGGCGGTGTTCGACAACCCCAGCCTGATCGCCCTGGCCTGCGTCGGCGATGGCGAGGCGGAAACCGGGCCCTTGGCCACCAGCTGGCACATCAACAAGTTCCTCAACCCGCATCCGACGGCGCCGTGCTGCCGGTGCTGCACCTCAACGGCTACAAAATCGCCAACCCCACCCTGCTGGCCCGCATCCCCAGAGAGGAGCTCGCCAGCTTGATGCGGGGCTACGGCTGGGAGCCCCTGTTTGTGGAAGGCAGCGAGCCGATGGCGATGCACCAAGCCATAAACCGCATTCAAGAGGTGCAGGCGGAGGCCCGCCGCAGCGGCGATCCCAGCAACGTCAACCGGCCCCGTTGGCCCATGATCGTGTTGCGATCTCCAAAGGGCTGGACAGGGCCGGCGGAGCTAAATGGCAAAAAGCTGGAAGGCTTCTGGCGCAGCCACCAGGTGCCCCTGCCCGATCCCAAGCGAGACCCGGCCCAGCTAAAGCAACTAGAAGCCTGGCTGCATAGCTACCGCCCCGGCGAACTCTTCGATGGGCAGGGCAGCCTGATCGCCGAGCTGCGGGCCCTCTCGCCGAGTGGCCAGCGCCGCATGGGCTCCAATCCCCATTCCAATGGTGGGCTGCTACGCCGCCGCCTGCACCTGCCGCCGGTGAATACCTATGCCGTGCCCGTTGAGCAACCGGGCCAACACGAGGCCGAAAACACCGCTCCCCTAGGGGAGCTGCTGCGCGATGCCATTGCCCTAAACCCCGATTCCGTGCGGGTGTTCGGACCGGATGAAACCGCCTCCAACCGGCTGCAAGCCATCTACGAGGTCAGCAAAAAAGTGTGGATGGAGGAATTTCTACCGGAAGACCTCAACGGCAGCGAGCTCTCCCGCAGCGGCCGCGTTGTCGAGATGTTGAGCGAACACACCTTGGTGGGAATGATGGAGGGCTACCTACTCACCGGCCGCCATGGTTTTTTCCACACCTATGAGGCCTTCGCCCATGTGATTGCCTAGATGTTCAACCAGCACGCCAAGTGGCTGGAATCCTGCATTCACCACTCCCCCTGGCGCGCGCCGATTTCCCCCTGGAACTGTCTGATCTCCAGCACCGTGTGGCGCCAAGACCACAACGGCTTCACCCACCAGGATCCTGGCTTCATCGATCTCGCCGGCAACAAAAGTGGCGAGGTGGTGCGCGTCTATCTGCCGGCCGATGCCAACAGCCTGCTGGCGGTAGCTGAACAGGCGCTACAGGAAACGAACGTGTGCAACATCATTGTTTCTGACAAACAGAAACACCTGCAATATCTAACTCTGGAGCAGGCCCGGGCCCACGTGGCCAAGGGCATAGGCCTATGGAGCTGGGCTAGCAACGACGAGTGCGGCACCGAACCAGATGAGCCTGATGTGGTGATGGCCTGCGCGGGCGACATCCCTACTAAGGAAACCCTGGCCGCAGTTGAAATTCTGCGGCGTGAAATCCCGAACCTAAAAATCCGAGGGCTCAATGTGGTGAAGCTATTTGCTCTCACCACTCCGGGCGAACACCCCCACGGCCTCAGCGATCGGGACTTCGACAGCCTGTTGACCACGAATCGACCGGTGATCTTCAATTTTCACGGCTACCCGTGGCTAATCCACCGACTCACCTACCACCGCACCAACCACGTCAACTTTCACGTGCGCGGATATAAGAAGAAAGGCAATATCAACACCCCTCTGGAGCTGGCGATGAACAATCAGATCGACCGTTTCAACTTGGTTATTGATGTGATTGACCGGGTTGCGGGCCTGGGCTCCCGCGCCGCCCACGTCAAAGAGCGCATGAAGGAGGCGATCTTGGCCAACCGGGCCCACGCCCATGAGCACGGCATGGATGCGGAGGATGTCACCAACTGGCGATGGAACCCACTGCCTGCCGCGGCCCATGCGGGAGAATTACACCAATGAGCGACCTCCAACCCAGCAACCTGCGTCTGCCCACCCCGGGCTGCTACGCCGACCCAGATCGCAGTGGCCTGACCGCGGAAAACGTGTTCGACGGCATGACTGAGCACCTTTTTTACACGCTCGGCAAGCTCGCCCCCACGGCCAGCCGCCACGACCTCTACATGGCCCTCAGCTACGCGGTGCGCGACCGGCTGATGACCCGATACCTGGCTGGCATTGAGGCGCTCAGTGCCAGCCCGACTCGAGTGGTGGCCTATCTATCCGCTGAATTTCTGATCGGGCCCCAACTGGGCAACAACCTGTTGATGCTGGGCATCCAGCAGGAAGCGGCAGAAGCCCTGCGCCGTTTCGGCATCAACGACATCAACGAAATCCTCGATGTTGAGGAGGAGCCTGGCCTGGGCAACGGAGGCCTGGGTCGACTGGCGGCCTGCTTCCTGGAATCACTGGCCTCGCTGGAAATACCAGCCACCGGCTACGGCATCCGCTACGAATTCGGCATTTTTGACCAGCTGATCCGCGATGGCTGGCAGGTGGAGATCACCGATAAGTGGCTCAAGAGCGGCTGGCCCTGGGAGCTGCCCCATCCCGATCAAGCCTGCTTCGTGGGTTTCGGCGGCCACACTGAGAGCTACCGCGATGAGCACGGCACCTACCGGGTTCGCTGGATTCCGGCCGAGCACGCCATTGGCGTTCCCCACGACGTACCAGTGCTGGGCTACCGGGTCAACACCTGCGACCGGCTGCGGTTATGGCGAGCCGATGCCGCCGAATCCTTTGACTTCTACGCCTTCAACAGCGGCGACTATTACGGCGCCGTGGAAGAGAAGGTGGGCTCCGAGACCCTCTCCAAGGTGCTCTATCCCAACGACGGCACGGATGAGGGTCGGCGCCTGCGCCTGAAGCAGCAGCACTTCTTCGTGAGCTGCTCCCTCCAGGACATGATCCGCAACCTCGATGCCCGCGGCATCCCGATCACGGATTTCCCCGATAACTGGGCGGTGCAGCTAAATGACACCCACCCGGCCATCGCCGTGGCAGAGCTGATGCGCCTGCTACTCGATGACAAGCACCTGGAATGGGAGGTCGCCTGGAACATCACCAGTCGCTCCCTTTCTTACACCAATCACACCCTGCTGCCGGAAGCCCTCGAGAAGTGGGGCTTGGGGTTATTTGGCTCCCTGCTACCCCGCCACCTGGAGCTGATCTACGAGATCAACCGCCGCTTCTTGCAACAGGTGCGCCTCAAATATCCGGGCAACGAGCAGATCCTGCGCAAGGTCTCGATCATCGATGAGGAGGGCGATAAGGCAGTCCGCATGGCCAATCTGGCCACCGTTGCTTCCCACCACGTCAACGGCGTAGCAGCCCTGCACAGCGAACTGGTCAAAACCGAGCTGTTTCCTGAATTCGCGGCCCTATGGCCCGAGAAATTCACCAATGTCACCAACGGCGTCACCCCGAGGCGCTGGGTGGCCCTGGCCAATCCCCAGCTGGCGGCCCTACTGAATGAATCGATTGGCACCGGCTGGATTAACCATCTCGATGAGCTGCGCCGCCTGGAGCAGTTCGTCGATGACAGCAGCTTCCTCGAGCGCTGGGAAGCCACCAAGCTGGGCGTTAAGGGCCAGCTGAGTAATTACATCCATCGCCACACGGGTGTGCTGGTCGATCCCACCTCCCTATTCGATGTGCAGGTGAAACGGATCCACGAATACAAACGCCAGCACCTCAATGCCCTGCAGGTGGTGGCCCAGTACCTGCGCATCAAGAATGGTCAGGCTGAGGGTATGGCCCCGCGCACGGTGATCTTCGGCGGCAAGGCAGCACCGGGCTATTACATGGCCAAGCTAATTATTCGTTTCATCAACGGCATCGCCGAAACGATCAACGCCGACCCCGACATGGAGGGCCGGCTGCGAGTGATCTTCCTGGCCGACTACAACGTCAAGCTGGGTGAGCGGGTTTACCCCGCCTCCGACCTCTCAGAGCAGATCTCAACTGCCGGCAAGGAAGCCTCCGGCACCGGCAACATGAAGTTCGCCATGAATGGGGCGCTGACCATCGGCACTCTCGATGGCGCCAACGTGGAAATCCGCGAACAGGTGGGTGCCGAGAACTTCTTCCTGTTTGGCAAGACAGCTGAGGAGATCTCCGAGCTGTCCCAGTCGGGTTATCGCCCCTGGGAGCTGATCGGGGGAATGCCCGAGTTGGCCGAGATCCTGCGACTGGTGGAGCAGGGCCACTTCAGCAATGGGGATGGCGACCTATTTAGGCCGCTGCTGCAAAACCTCACCGGCCGGGATCCCTTCTTTGTGCTGGCCGATTTCAACGACTATCTGCGGGCCCAGTCCGAGGTCGACCTGGCCTGGGCCGACAGGGGTCGCTGGAACCGCATGTCGTTGCTGAATTCAGCCCGCAGTGGCTTCTTCTCTTCAGATCGCTCAATCCGCGACTACGCAGAGCGGATATGGAAAGCCGAGAGCTTCCCGGTCACGATCACCTGCGAATTGGACTGACCGGGGAGATGGCTTAACCGGGCAGGTCTGGAGTTTGGTGGAGCAGCCGATTCAGCCTTAGGCGATCGGCATTAAGCGGATCAGGGGCCAGCTCACCGGCCACTTCCCTAAATTTTTGCTCCACCTCGTCGGGCACCCGCACGTCAAAGATGCGCTCCATCAGCGCCTCAATGGAGAAGAGGTGGGCATTGATGTTTTCCAGGTCCGCCATGGCCTGCTGGAAGGCATCGGGCTCAGCGCTCTGATCCTCAACAGCTCCTGTACCTGCCCCTTGGCCGCCAGGAGCAGCATTGGCCTGACTGGCGGCAGCTTCAGTTGCCTCCTGCTGCTTCTGCAACTCCTCCATCACCCGGCCTGCCAGGGTGCGAAATGATTGCAACGCAGCCCAATTGAGCTCCTGCTGCTGGCGCAGGGTGGGATTTTCACGGATCAATCGGTCATGTTCCCGATAGAACCGCTGGCAATCAGGGCACTGGCAGGGCTCTTCTGGCACCGCACTCCCTTTGGATCTCAGTCCCCATCATGGCACTCACGCCGCCAAGGGGATCTCGATCGAGGTCACCACGTTGATCACGTCGCGCAACCGCATCGAATCAGCAAACCAGCCCATGGCTTGCTCGGTGTCCCCACTCCGCTCAGCGTCGGTGGCCTGCTCCTCGTGAGCCTCAGCTAGCAGGGCCAGCCAGCAAAGGCAGCGGGCTTGAACCACCGAAAGGTCGAGCTCATCGGGCTGGCTATCGGCGATGCGTTCGCTCTCCTGCTGCACCAGCAGACGCAGACGAAGATCGTGAAGCTGGGTCATCGCGGTCAAACGACTGGGGCCACGCTAGCCCCGGTGCTGCGAATGGGTAGGCCACCACCTGTAGCGCTCGCTACCCCTAGCCATGAAGGGGTGGCGTGAAGAACGGGGCTGGCGGGACTCGAACCCACGACCTACGGTTTAGGAAACCGTCGCTCTATCCGGCTGAGCTACAGCCCCATCCCGGCATTATGGAATGCGAAAGCAGGCGAGGTGATCGCGATCAGGGCTGCGGCACCTCCGCGGAGGTAGCTGGAGCGCTTGGTTGAGGAAAGTCCGGGCTCCCCAATGGCCAGGCTTGCTGGGTAACGCCCAGTGCGGGTGACCGTGAGGACAGTGCCACAGAAACACACCGCCGATGGCAGGGGGCTCGCCCCCCGCACAGGTAAGGGTGCAAGGGTGCGGTAAGAGCGCACCAGCAGCATCGAGAGGTGCTGGCTAGGTAAACCCCAGCTAGGAGCAAGGCCCAGGGACAACGGTTGGCCATGACACCCGTCCCGCTTCAAGTGCGCCGCTCGAGGCCGCCGGCAACGGCGGTCCCAGACAGATGATCACCCCCCACCGGCTCGCTGGTGGGAGAACAGAACCCGGCTTACGTCCTGCTTTCACCCCTTTTCCTCGCCAGCCCATGCGGCCCGAACGCCACCATCAGCTGGTTGCCTTCCTGCGCTCCTTGGGCCTGGAGGTTGGCGACCGCGACCTTGCCCCTATAGAGGAGGCCCTCAGCCACACCTCAGCGGGCCTGGCCCGCAACCATGAGCGCCTGGAATTCTTGGGCGACGCCGTGCTGCGCCTAGCCGCAGCCGAATTCCTGCAACGGCACTTTCCAAACCTGAGCGTGGGGCGCTGCTCTGCCCTGCGAGCCCAACTAGTTAGCGACCGCTGGCTGGCCGAACTGGGCGAGCACTGCAAGATCGAATCCGTGCTGCACCTCGGCCCAATGGCCAGCGGCGACCAAGCCGGACGGGCCACGGTGCGGGCGGAATGCTGTGAAGCCCTGCTTGGTGGCCTCTATGAAGCCTGGGGCGCCGGCCAGGGCGGACTGGAGCCCGTGCACCGCTGGCTCAATCCCCACTGGCAGCGCAGCAGCAGCGAATTACTGGCCGATCCAGACCTCCACAACTGGAAATCGGCCCTGCAGGAGTGGACCCAGGCAGCCGGGCTGGGCCTGCCGCACTACGACTGCCAGGAGCGCAGCCAAGTCCACGCTGACCCGCGCCGCTTTCATTGCAGCGTGACGATTGCGGGCCAGGCAAGCCACACGGGCTGGGGGCCTTCAAGGCGCGGCGCCGAACAGGAAGCCGCCAGGGCCGCCCTCGCTGTGATCAAGCCTGCTCGAGAAGCTTGAGCGGCATGGTGACGAGCTTGTCCCAGTTGCCGCCCTCAAACAGCACGGCGGCCTGCTGGCCACTGATCCGCTGCACAAAGCCCCGGTAGCCATTGTAAATCGAGCGGCCGTCACGCACCACCACGGTGGAGCCCGGCAGGATCGGCAGGTCGGCCATGATTTAGGCGAGGCGTAGGGCCATTATCGGGGGACGCGGGAAGTAGCTGGCCATGGCCGATCAAACCAGCAGCAGCGAGATCGCCACTCCTGCCCCCGAAGATCTACTTGTGGTCGGCAAAGTGGTGTCAGCCCAAGGGCTGCAGGGCGAGCTGAGGGTGCTGCCCATGAGCGATTTCCCGGAGCGCTTCACCCGGGCCGGCCGGCGCTGGTTGCAGCGGCGGGAGGAGGCGCCACGCCAGGTGGAGCTGCTGAGCGGCAGGCAACTGCCAGGCAAGGAGCTGTTTGTGGTGCGGCTCGCCGCCATCGACAGCCGGGAAGCTGCCGAAGCCCTGGTCGGTGACCAGTTGCTGGTGCCCCTAGCCGACCGCCCCAAGCTGGCCAAAGGCGAATTTCACCTGCTCGACCTGGTGGGCACCGAAGTGCGGCTGCTGGCGGATCAGCGGCCCATTGGCCGGGTTCGCGACCTGATCCACGCTGGCAACGACCTGCTGGAGGTGGAACAGGAAACCCCCGATGGCCCGCGGCGACTGCTGATCCCCTTCGTGACAGCGATCGTGCCGGAAGTCCATCTCGAGGAAGGCTGGATCGGCATCACCCCGCCCCCCGGGCTGCTGGAGCTCTAGGCGACTCTCAGAAGGCAGCCGTTGGCTGGTTAGCCAAAGGTGACCTTGAATGGGCGCAACCCAGTCCGGTCCATGGCAAATAGCCCTAGCTCCCCAAGCAGTGCCCTCGTGCCGGTGATCCTTTGCGGCGGCACCGGCACGCGGCTGTGGCCCCTGTCGAGAGCTAGTTACCCCAAGCAGTATTGGCCCCTGGCCGGTACGGGAGAAGACACCCTGCTGCAGCAGACCCAGCAGCGCCTGAAGGGCTTGCCGGGTCTCGGCGCACCCCTGCTGATCTGCAATGAAGACCACCGCTTCATCGTGGCCGAGCAATTGCGGCAGATCGGCGTGGAGCCCCAAGCGATCCTGCTGGAGCCGATCGGCCGCAATACCGCCCCGGCGGTGGCGGTAGCAGCGCTGCAAGCCACCGCCCATGGGGAAGATCCCCTGCTGCTGGTGCTGGCGGCAGACCACGTGATCCGCGATGCCGCCACCTTCCGCGCCACGGTGGCTGCCGGGATGGCAGCAGCTGAGGCGGGCCAGCTGGTCACCTTTGGAATCGTGCCCACGGCGCCGGAAACCGGCTACGGCTACATCGAAGCCGCCCAGTCGCTGCTCGGTGCCAACGCACCGGTACCAATCGCCCGGTTTGTGGAGAAGCCGGATCGGGCCACCGCCGAGCAATTTCTTGCCACGGGGCGCTTCACCTGGAACAGCGGCATGTTCCTGTTCAAAGCCAGCGCCATCCTGGCGGAATTGGAGCGGCTGGCACCTGAGGTTGTGAGCGCCTGCCGTTCCTCGCTGGAGCACGACAGCGCCGATCTCGACTTTCTGCGGCTAGAGCGGGAGGCCTTTGCCAGCTGCCCCAGCGTGGCGCTGGATGTGGCGGTAATGGAGCGCACCGACCGCGGCGCCGTTTTGCCCCTAGAGGCAGGTTGGAGTGATGTGGGCAGCTGGAGCGCCCTGTGGGAAACGGCAGATCAAGACAGCAACGGCAACGTGCTGCGGGGGCGGGTGATTAGCGAGGGGAGCCGCAATTGCTATCTACGCAGCGAGCATCGGCTGGTGGTGGGGCTCGGTGTGGAGGATCTGGTGGTGGTGGAAACCGATGACGTCGTGCTGGTAGCCCATCGCGACCGGGCCCAGGAGGTCAAAGCAATAGTGGGGCTGCTGGAGAGGGAGGGGGCACCAGAGAGCAAGGCCCACCGCAAGATCTACCGCCCCTGGGGCTCCTATGACGGCGTCACCGAGGGTGAGCGCTGGCAGGTGAAGCGGATTGTGGTCAACCCAGGGGCCAGCCTTTCGCTGCAGATGCACCACCACCGCGCCGAGCACTGGATCGTGGTACAGGGAACGGCGGTGGTCGAAAAAGACGGCGGCACGGAGCTGGTAGGCGAAAACCAAAGCACCTACATCCCGCTCGGTTGCCGCCACCGGCTCTCAAACCCGGGCAAGATTCCGGTGGAGCTGATCGAGGTGCAAAGCGGCCCCTACCTGGGCGAAGACGACATCGTCCGCTTTGAAGATCGCTACGGACGCAGCGACGCCAGCCCCACTCCAGCCCTCACTCCGACCCTCACTCCACAGTGACGCTCTTGGCCAGGTTTCGGGGTTGGTCCACATCCAGGCCCCGGTGGGCGGCTATGTGATAGCTGAGCAGCTGCATGGGGATCACCGTTAGCAGCGGGCTGATGAGCTCGTCTACCGCCGGCACCGGCAGCAAGACATCAAACAACTCCGCATCTGGGCATTCGGGCGCCACACCGATCAGCTGGGCATCGCGAGCCTTGGCCTCCTGGGCATTGCTGAGCACCTTGTCGAACACCGCACCTGGCATGGCGATTGACACCACCGGCACCTTGGCATCGAGCAGGGCGATCGGCCCGTGCTTCATCTCGCCGGCCGGATAGCCCTCGGCGTGGATGTAGCTGATCTCCTTGAGCTTGAGCGCACCTTCCAAGGCAATCGGGTAGTTGATGCCACGGCCCAGGAAGATCACATCCTGGGTGCCCTCAAAGCGGTGGGCCAGGGCGGCGCAGCGCTGGTCGTGGTCTGCCACTAGGGCTTCTAGCTGCTGGGGCAGCAGGCGCAACGCGGCCACCAGCTCCTTGAGCTCCTCGCGGCTGCGGCCCGAGCTAACGCCGCCCTGCCGCTGGCCCAGCCGCCGCTCCGCAAATGCCAGGGACAACCCATAGAAAGCCAGCAATTGGCCAAGGAAGGTCTTGGTGGCCGCCACACCCACCTCAATGCCGGCACCAATATCAAGGATGTGGTCCACCATCCGGGCCAGGGAGCTTTCGGCCCGGTTGGTGATGCCCAGCAGCCGCGGCCGGTAGGCCGGATCGGCCACCAGCCGGCGACGCTCCTGCTCCATCGCCAGGGCAGCCAGGGTGTCGGCGGTTTCCCCAGACTGGGTGACGCCGATCGTGAGCGTGTGGGGGCTCAGCGGCGGCGGCGCATAACGAAATTCACTGGCATAAAAAACGCTTGTAGGGATACCGGCCAGCTGCTCCAGCAGGTAGGCGCCCACCTGGGCGGCGTGGCGGCTGGTGCCGCAGGCCAGGATCTGGATCCGCTCCACCCCCTCAAACACCTCAGCCGCCAGAGGCAGGGCCACCAGTGGGGTCAGCTCGCCAGCCCGGGCCTCAGGCAGGTGCCGGGCCACCCAAAGGGCGGCCGTTTCAGGCTGCTCATGGATCTCCTTGAGCATGAAATGGCGGAAGCTGCGCTTATCCGCCACGTGCTCGGTGCCGCTAAGCAGGCTGGGGCTGCGCTGCACCCGCTGGCCCGCGGCGTCATAAAGCTCGATGCCCAGTGGGGTGAGTAGGGCCACCTCGCCGTCTTCCATCGGCAAAATCGTGCGGGTAAAGCCCGCCAGGGCCGGGGTATCACTGGCACAAAGAAACTCCCCCTCCCCCAGGCCGATCAAAAGGGGCGCCGCCTTACGGGCCACCACCAAAGCTCCAGGGGCTTCTGCCCACACCACCGCCAGGGCGTAGGCCCCCTGCAGCAACGGCAACACCGACTGCAAAGCTGCCAATAGCAGTGCCGCTGAAGCCTGCTCACCTGCCGCCTGGCGGCGCTCCAGCTCCCGAGCCAGCAGGTGCGGGATTACCTCGGTATCGGTCTCGGAGCGGAACAACACCCCTTGCGATTGCAGCTCCTGCCTCAAGCTGCGGTAGTTCTCGATGATGCCGTTTTGCACCACCGCCAAACGGCCAGAGCCATCGAGGTGGGGGTGGGCGTTGCGCTCCTCCGGCTTGCCGTGGGTAGCCCAGCGGGTATGGCCGATGCCGCACTGGCCCGGGGCCCCCTGGGCCTCAAAGCGGGTCGTGAGATTTACAAGCTTGCCCTCTGCCTTGAGGCAATGGAGGCCAGCCCCATTAACCGTGGCAATGCCGGCGGAGTCGTAGCCGCGATATTCCAGCTGGCGCAGGCCCTCCAGCAGCTGGGGAGCCGCCTCCCGCGATCCAATCAGGGCAACAATGCCGCACATAGGCCTGGGCCAGCGAGGAGCGCAACAAAAAAGCCCGGCTAAAGGCCGGGCTTGAGCTTATTGGCAACAGGGCCAATGATCTTCAGTAGGACAAGCCCATCGAGCGACTGGTTTCGTCGCCCAAGTAGACGCGGATGCTGAGGAAGTCGGTGGGGCAAGCGGTTTCACAGCGCTTACAGCCAACGCAATCTTCAGTGCGGGGAGAGGAAGCAATCTGGCCGGCTTTACAGCCATCCCAGGGCACCATCTCGAGCACATCGAGGGGGCAGGCGCGCACACATTGGGTGCAACCGATGCAGGTGTCGTAGATCTTGACGGCGTGGGACATGGGCCTGAGCCGGGAACAAACGGCGTGGTGCCCAACGTACCCACAGCCTCCGGACCCGCAGCAAAGGAGCCCGCAGCCCGTCACCCTTGTTCATACGCCGGGGGGCGCCCAGCGGGGCGACCCGTAGAGTGCATCGACTCTCACAGCGGCCATGTCCCAGGAAGCGATCTACGAGAAAGTGCGCTCGATCGTTGCCGAGCAGCTCAGCGTTGACGCTGGGGAAGTGAAGCCCGAATCAAACTTTCAGAATGATCTGGGTGCCGATTCCCTCGACACCGTCGAGTTGGTAATGGCTCTGGAAGAAGCATTTGACATCGAAATTCCTGACGAAGCTGCCGAAGGCATTACCACCGTTGGCGATGCCGTCAAGTTCATTCAGGACAAGCAGGCCTGAGCCACCCCATGGTGCAGGGTCTCCAGCGCGTCGTCGTCACCGGTCTCGGCGCGATCACACCGATCGGTAACGACGTCTCCAGCTACTGGGAGGGTCTGAGCACGGCGCGCAATGGCGTGGCGGGCATCACTCTTTTTGATGCCAGTCGTCACGCCTGTCGCTTCGCAGCTGAAGTTAAAGATTTTGACCCCTCCGGCTGGCTCGAGCTGAAGGAATCCAAGCGCTGGGATCGCTTTTGTCAGTTTGGGGTAATCGCCGCCAAGCAAGCAGTTGCCCATGCGGGACTCACCATTGATGAGTCCAACCAACATCGGGTTGGCACGGCCATCGGCTCCGGCGTTGGCGGCCTGCTGATGATGGAAACCCAGGCCCACGTGCTCAAGGATCGGGGCCCGGATCGGGTGAGTCCGTTCTGCGTGCCGATGATGATCCCCAACATGGCCACTGGCCTCACGGCGATTGCCCTTGGTGCCAAGGGTCCCAGCAGTGCGGTAGCCACCGCCTGCGCCGCCGGCTCCAATGCCATCGGTGATGCCTACCGGTTGATCCAGATGGGCCTAGCCGACGTGATGGTCGCTGGTGGTGCCGAATCGGCCATTACCCCTTTGGGAGTAGCGGGATTTGCCAGCGCTAAGGCGTTGTCCTTCCGCAACGACGACCCCAGCACGGCCAGTCGCCCCTTCGACGCCGAGCGCAACGGCTTCGTGATCGGCGAAGGCGCCGGCGTAATTGTGCTCGAGAGCCTGGAGCACGCCCGGGCCCGCGGTGCCCAGATCCTGGCCGAGGTGGTGGGCTACGGCATGACCTGCGACGCCCACCACATCACCTCACCCACCCCTGGAGGGGTCGGCGGTGCCGAAGCCATGCGTCTTGCCCTCAAAGATGCCCGGCTTGAGCCAGAAGCCGTCGACTACGTCAACGCCCACGGCACCAGCACCCAGGCCAACGACAGCAACGAAACCTCCGCCATCAAGAGTGCCCTCGGGGATCGGGCATACCGCATACCCGTGAGCTCCACCAAGTCGATGACCGGCCACCTCCTAGGTGGCAGCGGCGGCATTGAGGCGGTGGCAGCGGTGCTGGCTATTGAGCACAACCTGGTGCCACCTACCATCAATTACCAAAATCCGGATCCGGCCTGCGATCTGGATGTGGTTCCCAACCAGGCCAGGGAACACACCCTCAACGTGGTGCTCTCCAATTCCTTCGGGTTTGGCGGTCACAACGTCTGCCTGGCGTTCCGCCGCATGGCGTGAGCCTCCTCCTCCCACTCCCCCACCTGCCTTAGCCATGGTCGCCGCTCCCTCCACATCCGTCGAATCGCTCTGCGTCAACAGCATCCGCTTCTTAGCGATTGACGCGATCAATAAGAGCAATTCGGGCCACCCCGGCCTGCCCATGGGCTGCGCCCCCATGGCCTTCGCCCTGTGGGACAAGCTGCTCAAGCACAACCCCAAGAACCCCAAGTGGTTTAACCGGGACCGCTTCGTGCTTTCAGCTGGCCACGGCTGCATGTTGCTTTACGCGCTGCTGCACCTCACCGGCTACGACTCGGTGACCATCGAAGACATCAAGCAGTTCCGCCAGTGGGGCAGCCGCACCCCTGGTCACCCTGAAACCTTCGAAACCCCAGGAGTTGAGGTCACCACTGGACCTTTGGGTCAGGGCATCTCCAACGCCGTGGGCTTGGCGATCGCCGAAGCGCACCTGGCTGCCAAGTTCAACAAGCCCGGCTGCGACCTGGTTGATCACTACACCTACGTGATCATGGGCGACGGCTGCAACCAAGAAGGAGTGAGCGGTGAAGCCGCCTCCCTGGCCGGCCACCTGGGCTTGGGCAAGCTGATTGCCCTCTACGACGACAACCACATCACCATCGACGGCAACACCTCGGTTTCCTTCACCGAGGACGTGCTGAAGCGCTACGAGGCCTATGGCTGGCACGTCCAGCACGTGGCTGATGGCAACACCGATGTGGCCGCCATTGCCCAAGCCATCGAGGCCGCCAAGGCCGTCACCGACAAGCCCAGCTTGATCAAGGTGACGACCACAATCGGCTACGGCTCGCCAAACAAAGCCAATACCGCTGGAGTGCACGGCGCGGCCCTAGGCGCCGACGAGGCAGAGCTGACCCGCAAAGCCCTCGACTGGAGCTACGGCGAATTTGAGGTTCCCCAGGATGCCTACGACCACTGGCGCCAAGCGATTACCCGCGGTGAAGCACTAGAAGCCGCCTGGAACGCCAGCCTGGCCACCTATCGCAGCCAGTACCCAGCTGAAGCGGCTGAATTTGAGCGCCAGCTGCGCGGCGAGCTGCCCCAGGGTTGGGACGCTTCCCTGCCGAGCTTCAGCCCCGAAGACAAGGGTTTGGCCACCCGCATGCACTCCTACAACGCCCTTAACGCCTTCGGCCCCAACCTGCCCGAGCTGATTGGCGGCTCCGCCGACCTCACCCACTCCAACCTCACCGATATCAAGGGCGAAGCCAGCTTCCAGAAGGGTGGTGAGGCCAACCGCTATCTGCACTTCGGTGTGCGCGAGCACGCCATGGCAGCGATCATGAATGGCATCGCTTACCACGGCAGCGGCCTAATCCCCTACGGCGGCACCTTCCTGGTGTTCGCTGGCTACATGATCGGCGCCATGCGCCTTTCGGCCCTGAGCGAGCTGGGCGTGATCTACGTGCTCACCCACGACTCGATCGGCCTGGGCGAAGACGGCCCCACCCACCAGCCGGTGGAAACCCTCGCCAACCTGCGCGCCATCCCCAACCTGCTGGTGATGCGCCCCGGCGATGGCAACGAGACCATGGGTGCTTATCAGGTGGCTGTCACCAACCGCAAGCGCCCCACCGTGCTGGCCCTCAGCCGCCAGGCCATGGCCAACCAGCCCGGTTCGGCTGCAGCCCATGTGGCCAAAGGTGGCTACATCCTGGAGGACAGCAATGGCACCCCAGAACTGATCCTGATCGGCACCGGCACCGAGCTGGAGCTCTGCACCAAAGCCGCAGCCCAGCTGCGCGCCGAGGGCAAAAACGTGCGAGTGGTTTCGATGCCCTGCGTCGAGCTGTTCGAAGATCAGGATGCCGCCTACCGCGAGAGCGTGCTGCCCGCCGCCGTGCGCAAGCGGGTTGTGGTGGAAGCCTCGAGCTCCTTCGGCTGGCACAAGTACACCGGCTTCGATGGCGCCTGCATCTCGATCGACCGCTTCGGCGCATCCGCTCCCGGCCCGGTCTGCCTCGAGAAGTTTGGCTTCACCGTGGAGAACGTGGTGGCCACTGCCAAGGGGCTGGGCTGATTCCCAACGGCTGAGCCCTACTTAGCCAGGAGCCCCGCCAATCTGGCGGGGCTTTTTTAATGGAAGCTCAGGAAGGGTGCATCAGGGGTGCAGCCACCGATCAACCCTTCAGGTCGAAGCGATCGGCCTCCATCACCTTCACCCAGGCGGCCACGAAGTCGCACACAAGACGCTCCGTGCCATCGCTCTGGGCATACACCTCGGCGATCGCCCGCAGCTGGGAGTTGGAGCCGAACACCAGATCCACCCGCGTGCCGCTCCAGCGCAGCTCACCGCTGCGGCGATCGCGCCCTTCGAACAGCTCACCGCTGTCGTCGATAGGCGTCCAAGTGGTGGCCATGTCGAGCAGATTCACGAAGAAGTCGTTGCTCAGCACCCCCGGCCGCTCGGTGAACACGCCATGGCGGCTGCTGCCGCTGTTGGCGCCCAGTACCCGCAGGCCGCCCACCAGCACGGTCATCTCTGGCGCGCTCAGCCCCAGCAGCTGGGCCCGGTCCACCAGCAGATGCTCAGCCGCCACGCTCATCGGGCCCTTCTGCCAGTTGCGGAAGCCATCGGCCTGGGGCTCCATTACCGCAAACGAGACCGCATCGGTGTGCTCCTGGTCGGCATCCATCCGGCCGGGCGTGAACGGCACCTCCACCGGTTGACCGGCCGCGGCGGCGGCCTGCTCCACGCCAACGCCACCGGCCAGCACGATCAGATCCGCCAGCGACACCCGCACGCCACCTGAGCGGGAGGCGTTGAACGTCTGCTGGATGTCCTTGAGTACCGACAGAACCCACTCCAGCTGCTCGGGTCGGTTCACGGCCCAATCTTTTTGCGGGGCCAGGCGCACGCGGGCGCCGTTGGCGCCGCCGCGCTTATCGGAGCCGCGGAAGCTGGAGGCCGAGGCCCAGGCGGTGCTCACCAGCTCGGCGGTGCTCAGCCCCGACGCACGCACGCGCGCCTTTAGATCGGCGATGGCGGCTTCATCCACCAAGAGGTGATCCACCGCCGGGATCGGGTCCTGCCAGATCAGGTCTTCCTCGGGCACCTCGGGGCCGAGGTAGAGGCACTTGGGCCCCATGTCGCGGTGGGTGAGCTTGAACCAGGCGCGGGCGAAGGCATCGGCGAAGGCCTCCGGGTGCTGGTGGAAGTAGCGCGAGATCGACTCGTAGATCGGATCGAAGCGCAGGGACAGATCCGCCGTGGTCATCATGGGCGGGTGCTTGAGCCCAGGGATGTGGGCATCAGGGATCAGGTGCTCATCGCGGCAATCCTTCGCCTGCCACTGCCAGGCACCGGCAGGGCTCTTGATCAGCTCCCACTCGTAGCCAAACAGCATGTCGAAGTAGCCCATGTCCCAGCGGGTGGGATTGGGTTTCCAGGCGCCCTCGATGCCGCTGGTGGTGGCATCGGCACCTTTGCCGCTGCCGTGGCGGTTGCGCCAACCCAGCCCCATCTCCTCCAGTGGCGCGCCCTCGGGAGCGGGGCCCACCAGCTCTTCGCTGCCGGCTCCGTGGGCCTTGCCGAAGGTGTGGCCGCCAGCGGTGAGCGCCACGGTCTCCTCGTCGTTCATCGCCATGCGGGCGAAGGTCTCACGCACGTCACGCCCTGACGCCACGGGGTCGGGCACCCCATTGGGTCCTTCGGGGTTCACGTAGATCAACCCCATCTGCACGGCAGCCAGTGGGTTTTCCAGCTGGCGATCGCCGCTGTAGCGCTCATCGCCGAGCCAGGTCTTTTCGTTGCCCCAGTAGATGTCTTCCTCCGGCTGCCAAATGTCGGCGCGGCCGCCGCCGAAGCCAAAGGTGCGCAGCCCCATCGATTCGAGGGCGGCGTTGCCGGCCAGAATCATCAAGTCGGCCCAGGAGATGCTGTTGCCGTATTTCTGCTTGATCGGCCAGAGCAGCCGTCGGGCCTTGTCGAGGTTGCCGTTATCGGGCCAGCTGTTGATCGGCGCGAAGCGCTGGTTGCCAGTGCCGCCACCGCCACGGCCATCGGCAGTGCGGTAGGTGCCGGCGCTGTGCCAGGCCATCCGGATGAACAGCCCGCCGTAGTGGCCCCAGTCGGCTGGCCACCAGTCCTGCGAATCGGTCATCAGCGCGATCAAGTCGCGCTTGAGGCCGGCGTAGTCGAGCTGCCGGAAGGCCTCGGCGTAGTCGAACCACTCACCTAGAGGATTAGCAGCCGGGTTTTGCTGATGCAGGATCCCCAGGTTGAGCTGCTGGGGCCACCAGTCGCGCGGCGCGGGACCGCAACCCGCAACCGCAGTTCCGCCATGGTTGAAGGGGCATTTGCCGAGTTCGGTCATGGTGCTTGCCTGCCTGATCGCACTGTCTGGACCTTAGAGAGGGCGATCAGGGGCAACCTGCGAGGGTCACAGTACTTAGCCGCGGCAGCCCGCCTGGCTCAGGCGGATGCGGCGACCCCTGCTTTCTGCTCCGCCAGCACCTGCTCCAGCCCAGCTAGATCCTCATCGGTGATCTTGGTTTGCATTGGGCAGTGCTTGGGGCCGCACATTGAGCAGAACTCAGCCTGCTTATAGATATCAGCAGGAAGAGTTTCGTCGTGATACTCGCGGGCCCGCTCCGGATCAAGCGAGAGATCGAACTGCTTGTTCCAGTCGAAGGCGTAGCGGGCGCGGCTCAGTTCGTCGTCGCGGTCGCGGGCCCCCGGGCGATGGCGGGCAATGTCGGCGGCGTGGGCTGCGATCTTGTAGGCGATCAGGCCCTCGCGCACATCCTCGGCATTGGGCAGGCCCAGGTGCTCCTTGGGGGTCACATAGCAGAGCATGGCCGTGCCATACCAGCCGGCCATCGCCGCGCCAATGGCGCTGGTGATGTGGTCGTAGCCGGGGGCGATGTCGGTAACCAAGGGACCGAGCACATAGAAGGGCGCCTCGCTGCACTCCTCCATCTGCTTTTTGACGTTGAATTCGATCTGATCCATCGGCACATGGCCCGGACCCTCCACCATCACCTGGATGTCGTGCTCCCAGGCGCGGCGGGTGAGCTGGCCGAGGGTTTTGAGCTCAGCCAGCTGGGCGGCGTCGGAGGCGTCGTGCTGGCAACCCGGCCGCAGGGAGTCGCCAAGGGAGAAGCTGCAGTCGTAGCGCTTGAAGATTTCGATGATGTCATCGAAGCGCGTGAACAGGGGGTTCTGTTTGTGGTGATAAAGCATCCACTGGGCCAAGATCCCGCCACCGCGACTAACGATGCCGGTGAGGCGACCCTTCACCAGGGGCAGGTGCTCAATCAGCAGGCCGGCGTGGATCGTTTGGTAATCAACCCCCTGCTGGCAATGCTTCTCGATGATGTGCAGGAAGTCGTCGGCGTCGAGCTTCTCGATCGAGCCATGCACGCTCTCGAGCGCCTGATAGACGGGCACCGTGCCGATCGGCACCGGCGAAGCATTAATGATCGCCGTGCGCACCTCATCGAGGTTGACGCCGCCGGTGGAGAGATCCATCACCGTGTCGGCGCCGTATTTCACGGCTAGGCGCAGCTTGGCCACCTCTTCATCGAGATCGGAAGCATTGGGGGAGGCGCCGATGTTGGCGTTCACCTTGCAGCGACTGGCGATACCGATCGCCATCGGCTCCAAATTGAGGTGATTGATGTTGGCCGGGATGATCATGCGGCCCCGAGCCACCTCCTCCATCACCAGCGACTCAGGCAGGTTTTCCCGCTTGGCCACATAAGCCATCTCCTCAGTCACTACGCCCTGGCGGGCGTAATACATCTGGGAATAGTTCGCGGTGCCGCGACGCTTCTCGATCCAGGCGCTACGCATGTGAGGCTGCAGATAGGGCGGGGCGCAGCCTGAGAGTGGTTTCACAATCCAATTCCACTTCCCTGCGCCGGCATGACCCGGATCAGGTTCGGAGGGTGTGATCTCAGCCCGAAGCTGCGCAACTGATTAAGCCGGCAGCGGGGCACCCCTAGTGACCTATCCAACCTAGCTCTGCAGACCATTAAGTGCCGCGGCCACCACCCGGTGGTCGGGGTCGGCCTGGAGCTGCTGCAACAGGACCCTGGCCTCAGCAGCGCCCTGCTCCCGCACCAGGCGAGCCAGGATTTCGGCCCCACCCACCCGCACCGTGCCATCGGCATCTGTAATCGCCATCGACGCCAGCTCCAGCAACCAAGCCGGATCAATGGCCGGCTGCTCAGCCAGAGCCGAAAGGATGCTGCAGCGCACCAGCCACTGCTGATCGGCTGCAAACACATCCCGCAGCAGGGGCCAGGCCCGCTCAAGGGAATGGCTCACCAGAGCATTGGCCGCTTCGGCCCGCACATTGGCGTCCTCATCGCCCTGCATCGCGGCCACCAGCG
The DNA here is from genome assembly GCF_963920485.1 of Cyanobium usitatum str. Tous. Classification (NCBI taxonomy): domain Bacteria; kingdom Bacillati; phylum Cyanobacteriota; class Cyanophyceae; order Synechococcales; family Prochlorococcaceae; genus Cyanobium; species Cyanobium usitatum. Next base: position 2,206,659 of record NZ_OY986431.1, read on the forward strand.
CCTGCCAGCCGGCCTCGTTTTGCTTCACCCCAAGGCCGGCGCAGCTGAGCGAGCGCACCATGAACATGCTCTGCTCCAGCCCGAGCAGCAGTAAGGGCACGGCCTGCTCCAGCGGCACCTCCCGCAAACCCACCAGGGCGGGCATGGCCCGACTGGGGTCTCCGCAAAGGATGGCCTCACGCAGGGCCGCAAGATCGGGGGAGGGATTGGTCATACATCCCCATCGTGGCGCAGGGCCGCCAGCAGCTCGCGCCTTCGCCGCCGCCACCCCACGGCACTGGTTACCAGCAAGCCCGTGCCGATCAGCAGGGCTGGCAGAGCTGGAATCCGATCGACGCCGCGGCGCTGCAGCAGCACCAGCAGCGCCAGCAGGATCAACAGGGGCGAGGAGAGGGCCAGCAACCCCCGCAGCCAGGGCCTTTGCTTCACGGGCGCCGCTCCATCCAGCGCAGCAGGCTCAAGGTGAGCACGCCAATGCCCACCGGCAGGGACGCTTCGTCGGGAGCAAAGCTGTTGCTGTGCAAAGGCGTGCAGCCCTGAGGCCCCGCCACCCCCAAGCGAAACATGGTGCCGCGGGTGCCAGCGAGCAATTCGGCGAAATCCTCTGCTCCCAAAGACGGCTGCTCGAGCCACTGCACCTGGGGGCGACCAAGCAACTCGACCCCAGCTTCAGCCACCAGCTCGGTGAGGGCAGGGTCGTTGTGTACAGGCGGTGAAATCACCCGATAGCGCACCCGGGCCTCGCCGCCATGGCCGCGGCAGAGGGCCTGCACCGTGTCTTCGATCCAGCCCGGCAGCTGGGCGTGCACGTCGGTGTCGAGGCAGCGCACCGTGCCCAGCAGACGCACATGGTCAGCGATCACATTGAAAGCCTTACCGCCCTCGATCCGCCCAAAACTCACCACCACCGGGTGCAGGGCATCAAGGCGGCGGCTGATCGCCTCCTGCAGACCACTCACCACCCGCGCCGCAATCCAAATGGCGTCGGTGCTCTGGTGGGGCCGGGCGCCGTGGCCGCCCTCGCCCAGCACCTCCACCTCCAGCTCCCCGGCCGCCGCCGTGAGGCTGCCGCTGCGCACGCCGATCGTGCCCGCCGCCAGGCTGGGAAACACGTGCACACCAAACAGGGCTGCCACGCCGTCCATGGCGCCATCGGCCTTCATCCAGGCCGCCCCCTGGGCCGTTTCCTCAGCGGGCTGAAACAACAGCCGCACCCGGGCCGTGAGCAACTCGGGGTGGCGCTCGGCAAGCTCCGCCAGCAGGTAGGCCACCCCCAGTCCCACGGCGGTGTGCAGGTCGTGGCCGCAGGCATGCATCAAGCCCTGCTGGGTGGAGGCGTAGTCGAGGCCGGTGCGCTCCTCCACCGGCAGGGCATCCATATCCACCCGCAGGGCCACCAGGGGGGCGGGCAAGCCATCAGGCCCCTGCTCTGGCCCCAGCTCCGCCAGTACGCCGGTGCGACCGACCCCCTCGCGCACCTGCCAACCCCAGCGCCGCAGCTCACCTGCCACCAGGGCAGCGGTCTGCTGCTCATGGCCACTGAGCTCGGGGTGGCGATGGATATGACGCCGCAACTGGATCAGCTCCGGCAGCACCTCGGCCAGGGCCTGCTCAAGTCCCAAGGCCTGCCAATTCAAGCTGCAGGGTGTTGCCGTCATTCGAGGGCCATCGTTCAGGGGGCCAAAGCGAGGAATTGCGCCAAAGCTTCCACCGGCTCGGGGGGCCAGCGCCGCGTCGAAAGCAACCATTCTTGCTGCCGGTAGCGGGGATCGAGGCCAGAGGCGGCCGCCCAGTTGCTTTCGGCCTCACCGCGAGCCCCCTTCTGCCAGAGCAGCGCCGTGAGGCCAGCTCGGGCATCCGCAAACAGGGGATAGCGGCGGATCAGGTTGCGCAGCTGCCGCTCGGCCTCGGCGCGATCGCCCAGCTGGAAGGCCGCCAGGGCAGCGCTGGAGCGGGCCATGGCGAAGCCTGGCCTAGCCAGGGAAGCGGCCTCAAAGCAACTTCGCGCCTCCTGCCAGTCGCCCAGGGAGCCCTGCACGTTGCCGAGGTTGTAGAGGGCCGAGGCGCGCGGTTCACCCGCTTCCTGCGGGGCGCGCTCCAGGATCCAGCGGTAGTCGGCTTCGGCGGCAGCCCACTGGCCCAAGGCCTCCTCGGCTGTGCCGCGATTGAGGTGGGGATCGGGGCTATCGCCGTCGAGCTGCATCGCCTTGGTCTGGTCAGCGATGGCGGCGCGGGGATCGCCCAGGGCCAGCTGCACATTGCCCCGATTGCTCCAGGCCGCCGCATCGCCTGGGGCCACCTCCAGCACCTGGTTCCAGAGGGGTAGGGCCTCATCAAAGCGCCCCTGCCGGCTGGCGCTGAGGGCCTGATCAAACAGCTGGGGCAGCAGCAGCTGCAGGCCCAGCAGCAAGGAAAACAACGTAGGAATCATGGTTGGCATGCTGGTCATGCGGCCGCATTAGCCGGCCAGCCCAGGTGGTTGCGGCCCGCCGGGGTAACCAGCCGTCCCCGGGGGGTGCGCTGCAGAAAACCCAACTGCAACAGGTAGGGCTCCACCACCGCTTCAAGGGTGGCGGAATCTTCGCCGAGACCAGCGGCCAGGGTGTCGAGGCCCACGGGGCCGCCGCCGTAGCCCTCGAGCATCAGGGTCAGCAAGCGCCGGTCACTGGCATCGAGGCCGCGGTCGTCGACGCGATGCAGGCTGAGGGCCTCGGCCACCAGGGGGGCGCCGATGCGGCCATGGCCCCGCACCGAAGCCACATCGCGCACCCGACGCAGCAGGCGATTGGCGATGCGGGGGGTGCCGCGACAGCGGCGGGCAACTTCCAGGGCAGCCCCACCATCCAGCTTGATCTTCAGCAGGCCAGCGGCCCGCTCCACAATTTGCTGAAGTTCATCGAGCCCGTAAAACTCAAGCCGCTGAATCAGGCCAAAGCGATCCCGCAGCGGTGAACTCAGCGATCCGGCCCGGGTGGTGGCGCCAACAAGCGTGAAAGGTGGCAGATCCAGGCTGCGGGTGCGGGCTGTCGTGCCCTTACCCACGGTGAGATCGAGGCGGTAATCCTCCATCGCTGGATAAAGAATTTCCTCGGCCACCCGGTTGAGCCGATGAATCTCGTCGATGAACAGCAGCTCATGGGGCTGCAGGTTGACCAGCAGGCCAACGATGTCGCGGGGGCGCTCCAGGGCCGGGGCGCTGGTGATGCGGCAGCGCACCCCCAACTCCTCGGCCAGCACCAAAGCCATGGTGGTTTTGCCCAGGCCCGGTGGGCCGTAGAGCAGCACGTGGTCGAGGGCCTCCTGGCGGGCGCGGGTGGCCTCCACCGCAATGGCCAGCACCTGCTTGAGCTCGCTCTGGCCGATGTAATCGGCCAGGCGCTTGGGGCGGAGACTGTCTTCCCGGTGCAGGCCACTGGCCGCGGCGGGGACCTCCTCGAGCACGGGAGCGGGGTCCACAAAGCGCGCTGGTGGCTCGTCGCGGCTGGGGCGGCCGCGGGGCGCCGTGGATCCCGAGGAGACGATGGCCATGCAGCGAGGGTACCGGGGGCTCCCTAGGGTCGGTAGATCAAGGGGACGGTTGCGGAGCAGCGATGGCCAAGGGCGGGGGCAAGAAGAGCGCTAAGGCCCAGCGCGATGCCGCCAACAAGCTGCTGGCCGACAACCGCTTTGCCAGGCATCAATACGAAATCCTGGAAACCCTGGAGTGCGGCCTGGAGCTATTTGGCACCGAGGTGAAGTCGATCCGGGCCGGGCAATCAAACCTGCGCGATGGCTTCTGCCTGATTCGCAAAGGCGAACTGCAACTGCACAACGTGCACATTTCGCCCCACAGCCATGCCAGCGCCTTTTTCAACCACGAGCCGTTGCGGGTACGCAAATTGCTGGCCCACCGCCGCGAAATTGACAAAATGCGGATTGCCTTAGATCAAAAAGGCCTCACCCTGATCCCCCTGAACCTGCACCTCAAGGGCTCCTGGATCAAGCTGACCATCGGTCTGGCCAAGGGCCGCAAGCTGCACGACAAGCGTCACGAGGAGCGGCGCAAGCAGGACATCAAGGACGCCAAGGCCGCAATCGCCCGGCTCTAATTCCGTACAGGTTGTACGGAACCAGTCAGTTCACTGGCGGTGGCACGGGCGGCAGGGGATCGGCGTCTGGCTGGGGAGGCTCTAGCGGGGCCGCCGGCGCCGGCGGTGAGGGTTCGGGGACGGCCACCGGCGCCATCTCGACAGGGGGCGGATCGGCCCGCAACGACAGGGTGATCAGGGCCGGCGCCACGCCCTCGTTGGTCACCAGCAGCTGCACTGGGGAGTTCTTCTGCACCCCCAGACTGACAACCCGCAGGGGCCCCTTGGCTTCCAGCAGCTCGCCATCGGCACTAAACACACTCATCTGCATCAAGGGCGAGCCGTTCACGCCCAGCACCAGGCGATAGCCCGGCGGCAACCGCACCGGGAACAGCCGGGCACCACCAGCCTCCACCTGGGCTGAAATCACCTGGGTTGCCTGGGCCTGGGCCTGAATCGCCTCGATCTGCACGTTGGCCAGGCCCTGCTCCGCCGCGGCAAACCAAAGCTGGCGAAAGGGCTCGGCCGGGATGTCAGCGCCGGAGCGGCCGGGCAGCAGGCTCTGGGCACTACCCGACACCAGCTGGCGCAACACCGCTGAACTGAGTCCCTGGCTAACCAGGGCCTGCTGACGCCTCTCCCAGTCGCCGTTTGTGTAGGAACCCAAGCGGCGCCGAATCTCGAGGGGAAGTTGCTCCACCCGAGCTAGCCACTCCTCTGCAAGCTCATTCCAAACCTTGCGCAGAGGGGAGTCGTCGAGGGAATCGCTGGGCAGGCGGCCGCCCCGCTCCGGAAACTGGGCCAGCAGGCTGGCATCCACCAACTTCAAGAACCAGCCCCGATCCACCTGCATGGCCCGCAGCCGGTTGAGCAGCTGCTGGCGCTGATCCACCTCCGCCGGCGGCAGACTGTTGGGCAACTGCAGGGCCGCATCGGGGGTGGGCAGGGTCAGGCGGCCGCGGCTCAGCCACCACCAGCCCAGGGCGGTGCCCACAACGGCCGACAGCACCAGGGCAATCACCACCGGCCAGACGCCTCCTTCAGCGACCTCCTCGCGCTCCTCCAAGCGGCTACGCAGGGCGGCGGGCGAAGGCGGCTGGGGTGAAGGCGGCTGGGGCGGCTCCGGAGCGGGTTCAGCAGGAGCTGCAGGTGCAGGTGCTGGTGCTGGTGCTGGAGGTGGTGGGTGCACCAGGGCGACGGTGCGGTCGGCGCGGGGCACCGGACCGGTGCTCTCTGGCATGGGTATAGCCTGAAAGGCGGCCAGGGCCTGGGAAGCGGAAGCAAAGCGCTCGCCAGGCTGGCGCTCCAGCAGGCGGCTGATTTGGGCCTGCAAGGCCGGTTCAGCAGTGAGGGCCGCCGGCCAACGCCAGGCCATGGTGACCGGATCCAGTAGCCGGGCGGGCTCCTCGCCGCTAAGCAGCACTAGGGCCACCACGCCGAGGGCATGCAGATCCATCCAGGGCTCTGGCTCGGCGACCCGAACCCGCTCGGGAGGGGCGTAGCCCGGGGTGGCGGCGGCCGTGCCTGCCACCAAGCCGAAATCGAGCAACACCGGCAGCCCGTCGCTGTCGCGGCGCAGCAGGTTGGCGGGGCTGAGGTCGCCGTGCACCAGCTGCTGGCTATGCAATACGGCCAGCACCGGCAGCAGCTGGCGCAGCAGCAGCAGCACCTCGCCGGCACCAAACACCAATTGGCGCTCGGCACGGGCCTGCAGCAGCAGTTGGTAGGTGCGGCCGGCCTGCCACTCGCGCACCAGCCACAAACCCTCCTGAGCCTCAATGGCCGCCCCGAGCCGGGGCACCTGGGGATGGAGCAGCCCTTGCAGCCGGCCCCAGAGCAGGCGCGCCCGAGCCGGGTCGATGGCTGGGCCCAGCAGCCGCAGAGCCATCGGCGCCTCGGTGGCTAGCTGATCGCTAGCGCGCCAGAGTTCCCCCTGGGGTGCCTCCCCCGGCGGAGCCGAGCTAAGGCGTTGCTCAAGCCGGTAGCGCTCGCCGATCAACTGACCCGCCTGCACCGCCATCAGCCCACCTCCAGCGAGGGCCGCAGGGGTTGATGTAAGCCCTTGCCCGCCAGCCACTCGGCGTCATAGAGCCGCGATCGGTAGCGATCACCGCTGTCGCACAACACGGTCACGATCGTGTGGCCAGGACCAAGCCGCCGGGCCGTTTCCACCGCCGCGGCCACGTTGATGCCCACCGAGCCGCCCAAAAACAGGCCCTCCTGCCACAGCAGCTGGTAGATCGTCTCGAGCGCGGTCTGGTCGTCGATGCGCACGGCATCATCGATGGGAGCACCTTCCAGGTTGGCGGTAACGCGGCTGTTGCCAATCCCCTCGGTAATCGAACTTCCCTCACTGACCAGCTCACCCCGGCTGGCCCAGGCGTGCAAGGCGCTGCCGTGGGGGTCGGCCAGCACACAGCGCACGGCGGGGTTTTGCTGCTTCAAAAACAGGGCAACCCCGGCATAGGTGCCGCCGGTGCCAGTGGCCGCCACCCAGGCATCCACCGCCCCAGCGGTTTGCTGCCAGATCTCCGGACCGGTGGAGTTGAAATGGGCGCGGCGGTTGGCCAGGTTGTCGAACTGGTTGGCCCACACGGCCCCGGGCGTTTCGGCGGCGATACGACCCGAAAGCCGCACGTAGTTGTTGGGGTCGCGGTAAGGCACCGCCGGCACCGTGCGCACCTCGGCGCCGAGGCTGCGCAGCAGGCCGATCTTCTCGGCCGACTGGGTGTCGGGGATCACGATCAGGGCCCGGTAGCCGCGGGCGTTGCAGAGGTGGGTGAGGCCAATGCCGGTGTTGCCAGCGGTGCCTTCCACCACCGTGCCTCCAGGCTGCAGCAGCCCCTGCTCCTCCGCCTCCAGCAGGATGCCTAGGGCCGCCCGGTCCTTGACAGACCCCCCAGGATTCATGAACTCGGCCTTGCCGAGGATCTCGCAGCCCGTTTGCTCGCTCAGGGCGTTGAGCCGGATCAGGGGCGTGTTGCCAACGGCGCCCACGAACCCTGAAGTGATGCCGGCCATATCCACGTGCGTTGCGTGGCGGGATCGTAGGCAAGGTCCCTAAGGTCAGGCCTGAATTAGCCCCAGATTGGCGGCAGCGGCATGGGGCAAGAGCTGAAGGCGCGCTACGCGCAGGTGCGCCAACGCAGCCTCGAGCTGGTGGCACCCCTGCAGCCTGAAGACGTCTGTCTGCAGGGCATGGCCGATGCCAGCCCGCCCAAGTGGCACCTAGGCCACACCACCTGGTTTTTTGAGCAGTTTGTGCTGCGTAGCCCAGTGTCACCAGACGCCTGGGGCTTTCTTTTTAACAGCTATTACGACTCAGTAGGAGCCCGCCACCCCCGGCCCCAGCGGGGCCTGCTCAGCCGGCCGGCCCTGGCCGAGGTAAGGGCCTGGCGGCAGCGGCTGGATGGGGCCCTGTTCAGCCTGTTGGAGCAGCTGGAGCCCGGCGATCCCCGGCTGGAGCTGGTGGAACTGGGGCTGCAGCACGAGCAGCAGCACCAGGAGCTGCTGCTAATGGACCTGCTGGATGGCTTCAGCCGCAACCCGCTCGAGCCGGCATATGGCCCAGAGCCGGAGGCTGCCTATCAGGCGAGCGTTGCCCAAGAGCCCACCTGGCTGCAGCACGAGGGGGGGCTCGTGGAGATCGGCCATCCAGGTGGCAGCTTTCATTTCGACAACGAGGCGCCCAGGCACCGCCAGTGGCTCGAACCCTTTGCGCTCAGCTCCCGTTTGGTGAGCAACGGCGAATATGCAGCCTTCATTGCCGATGGCGGCTACAAGCGGCCGGAGCTGTGGATGAGCGAGGGCTGGGCAGTGGCGCAAGCCCGGGGCTGGCTGGGGCCGCGCTATTGGCGCGACGGCGAGGAATTTTCGCTGGCGGGGCGTCAGCCGCGGCGCTCCGAGCTGCCGGTGCGGCACCTGAGCTGGTTTGAAGCCGATGCCTACTCCCGCTGGGCCGGTGCCCGACTGCCGGGCGAAGCCGAATGGGAGCTGCTGGCACCAGAACTTGAACAGGCCTTCGGGGTGCTCTGGCAGTGGAGCGCCAGCCCCTACCGGCCCTATCCGGGCTTCGCGCCGGCAGCCGGGGCGGTGGGGGAATACAACGGCAAGTTCATGAGTTCCCAGATGGTGTTGCGCGGCAGCTGCTTCCTCACCCCGCCAGGCCACGAACGGCTCACCTACCGCAACTTCTATCCGCCGGCGAGCCGCTGGCTAGCCGCCGGCCTACGCCTAGCCCGCGATGGCGGCTGACATGCAACTGATCGACCTCCACCCCGAACCGGCCGACATGCGGCGGCTGGTGATCGAAGGCATGGCCCGGCAACCGCGTCAGCTGCCGGCCTGGCTGCTGTATGACGCCGAGGGCTCACGGCTGTTTGAAGCGATCTGCGAGCAGCCGGAATACGGGCTCACCCGCACCGAAACCGCCCTGCTGGAAGCGCGGGCGCCTGAGCTGGCAGCAGCGCTGGGGCCAGGGGTGCTGGTGGAGTTTGGCGCCGGCAATGCCCGCAAGGTGGGGCCCCTGCTGGAGGCGCTGCAGCCACCGGCCTACGTGGCCCTCGACATCAGCGCCGACCATCTCCAGCAAAGCTGCGTGGACCTGCAGGCACGCCACCCGGCGGTGCCCGTGCTGGGCATCTGCTGCGACTACAGCCAGCTGACGGATCTGCCGGGGCACCCGCTGTTGGCGGGGCAGCGGCGACTCGGCTTCTACCCCGGCAGTTCAATCGGCAACTTCAGCCCCAAGGAGGCCGAGGCGCTGCTGCTGCAGCTAGGCCAGCTGCTGGGCCCCGGCGCCAGGCTGCTGATCGGCACCGACCAGCCCAAAGCCATGGAGCGCCTGGAGGCCGCCTACAACGATGCCGCCGGAGTTTCAGCCGCCTTCGCCCGCAACCTGCTGGTGCGCCTCAACCGCGACCTAGAGGGCAACTTCGAACCCGAGGCCTTCGCCTACAGCGCCCGCTGGCAGCCGGAGCACAGCCGCATTGCCATGGCCCTGGTGAGCCGCCAGGCCCAGTCGGTGCAGCTGGGGGGCGAGATCTGGAATTTCGCGGCTGGAGAGCCGCTGATCACCGAGTACAGCGTCAAATACGGCCCGGAGGAATTCACCGCCCTGGCGGAACGCGCCGGCTGGCAAAGCGTCGGCCGCTGGAGCGATCCCGCCGGCGACCTATCCCTACATCTGCTGGTGACGGCAGACTCCTAAGTAGAGGCAACAAAGTCATGGGTCGAGAGGAGCAACGGACTGCCATGCGTCAGGTGCGCGAGGGCCTGATCGCCGAGCTTGAGGAGCTGTATCGAGGCGCCTTTGATCGCATCGGCAGCCAGGACCTAGGCGAGGGGGCAATCGCCCGACTCACCCAGCTGCTGCTGCGCTCCCGCGAAGCGGCGATCACGCCGCTGCAGCAGGAGATCGAGGCGCCGGTGATCACCACGCCCGCCGGCCAGCCCACCCCATGAGCTGGCTCGACGAACTGGAGGCGCGGCTGGAGCAGCAGCTGGCGGCCTTTCTCGCCGCCAACCCCAGCCAGGAAGCCCTACTTGGCGAGCAGGAAGCCCGGGATCGCCAGGCCCAACTGGTAGGGCAGCGGCGCCAATTGCAAAGACAGGCGGAACAGGAGCGCCAGGCCCTGCTGCAATTGGCCGCTGAAATCCGCTGCTGGCAGGAGCGTGTGGTGAAATCCCGCGCCGCCGGCGCCACAGCCCTGGCCGAGCGGGCTGAAGCCCACCAACAGGCCCTGATGGAACAGGGCCGGCAACGCTGGCAACGCCTCGGTGAACTGGGGGTGAGCTTCGCGGCCGTGGAGCGCGAACTGGGCGAACTGGAGAGCCGTCCCCGCCAGCCACGGGCCTCCAGCCTCGAGCAGGACTGGGCCAGCTTCGAGGCCGAACAGGCCCTAGAGGAGCTGCGGCGGCGCTAGGGATACTTCTCGGTGGGGCTCCTGGGCTGGGCCCTAATTCAGGGTGTGCTGAATTCCGTACAGGCTGTACAGAATTCGGAAGAGCCCGCAATCACATCAGCTGCCCCTAGGCCGGCGGGGCTGGGGCTGGTCAGGTTTGATGAAAACCAGTCCGGACAACAATCAAGCCTTGGGAGCAGGCGGCACCAGGCTGACGCCTTCGGGCGGAGGGGTGGGGTCGGGATCGGCGATCAGCATGTGCTGCAGCACGATCTCGGGACGTTCACTGTCCCGCCAACGGATTCGGTAAGCGGGCATCTTGGTGCCGCGGCTGGTGGTCTGCTCCACCGGCTCCATTACCCAGCCCCGGCGCGAGCGGCCCTGGGGGTTGCGCTTCACCACAGCATCCGCGTGTTTGAAGCGAAAACCAACGCGCTCGCCACTCATGGAATCGCTGGCCCCCAATGGGGGAGATTGCCTACTGAAACAATTATCCCATTGTGCTCGGCCGGCCCTCGGGACGCAGGAGCGGGAAGGCGATCACATCACGGATCGAGGGGCTGTCGGTGAGCAGCATCACCAGCCGATCAATGCCAATGCCCAGTCCACCAGTGGGAGGCATACCTACCTCTAGGGCTTGGATGAAGTCCTCGTCAACGCCCTGGGCCTCGTCGTCGCCGGCAGCACGGCGCTCCTGCTGGGCCTCAAGCCGCTGGCGCTGGTCCACCGGATCAATCAACTCGCTGAAGGCGTTGGCGGTTTCACGGCCAACGATGAACAACTCGAAGCGCTCCACCATGCCGGGCTTGCTGCGATGGGCCCGAGCCAGGGGTGAGTTCTCCACCGGGTAATCGACCACGAAAGTGGGCTGGATCAGCTCAGCCTCCACCCGCTGCTCGAAGGCCTCCACCAACAACCGGCCGACGGAATCGGCCAGAGCTGGCACCTCCAGCCCCTGGGCTGCCATGGCTGCTGCAGCTGCCTCGCGGCTATCAAAACAATTGAAATCAAGGCCGGTGGCGGCTTGCACCAATTCGTGCATGGTGGCCCGCCGCCAAGGGGGCGCTAGGTCGATGTCGGTGCCCTGATAGCTGATCTGGGTACTGCCACACACCTGCTGGCACACGTGAGCAATCAACTGCTCGGTGAGCTCCATCATGTCGGTGTAGTCGGCGTAGGCCTGGTAGATCTCCACCGAGGTGAACTCGGGGTTGTGGCGGGTGCTGATGCCCTCGTTGCGAAAGATGCGCCCCAGCTCGTAGACCCGCTCGAAGCCGCCCACCACCAGCCGCTTGAGGTGCAGCTCGGTGGCAATGCGCAGGGTGAGGGGCAGATCGAGGGCGTTGTGGTGGGTTTCAAACGGCCGGGCATCAGCGCCGCCGGGCACACTCTGAAGCACCGGCGTTTCGATCTCCAGAAACTCGCGCTCATCGAGCCAGCGGCGCATGGAGCTCACCGCCACGGCCCGGCGCCGGAAGGTTTCGCGAGTGTGGGGCGACACGATCAAATCGAGATAGCGCTGGCGGTAGCGCTTCTCCACATCCGCGAGGCCGTGCCACTTGTCGGGCAGGGGCTGCAGGCTCTTGCAGAGCATGGTCCAGCCCTTCACCTTCACCGAAAGCTCACCGCGATCGGTGCGGCGCAGGCTGCCCTGCACGCCGATCAGGTCGCCCGCATCCACCAAGGAGGTGAGGTGGGCAAAGACCTCGGGATCCTCCGGCACGGAGGCCTCGAGGGTGGCCTTCTCAATAAACAGCTGAATCAGACCGGTTTCATCCGCCAGGGTGAAGAAGGCGAGCTTGCCCATCACGCGGCGAGTCATTACCCGGCCTGCCACGGCCACTTCCAGTTGCCGCTCCTCACCGTTGGCCAGGTCGGCATGGTCCTGCTGCAAAGCCGCCGTGCGGTGGCTGGGCTCAAAGCGCAGGCCGTAGGGACCCTGGCCGAGGGCGGCTAGGGCGGCGGCTTTCTCCAGACGGGTCTCGCGCAGATCCGACAAGGCAGACAGGGGGCTGAATCGGCCTATCCTGCAGGAGCGCTAGCCGTTGGCAGCCAGGCTTGCTTCCGCCATCCGCTGAGAGGCGTAGCCAGTGCCGCGCACCGTGAGGATCAGCTCCGGATTGCGAGGGTCGGGCTCGAGTTTGCCGCGCAGGCGAGCCACGTACACGTCCACCACCCGCAAGTCGGCGGCCCGGCGGGGGGGGTAGCCCCAAAGCTGCTCAAGGATTTCGGCCCGGGGCACCACCCGACCCGGTTCCCGGAACAGCAGCTCCAGCAGGCTGAATTCGGTGTAAGTAAGACCGATGCGCTCGCTATCGCGGGTCACCTGGCGGCGGTTGGTGTCCACCACCAGATCTCCCACCCGCAACACGCCGCTGCCACTGGGCACCTCGCGCGGCTCAGTGGCAGCTGAACCGCGGCCAACCCGGCGCAGGATTGTGGCGATGCGGGCTTCGAGCTCCTTAGGGCTGAAGGGCTTGGGCAGGTAGTCGTCAGCGCCGAGATCTAGGCCCGACACCCGCTCGGCGATCGCATCAAGGGCAGAAAGGAAAATGATCGGCACGCAGGATTCAGCCCGCAGCCGACGGCAAACCGCAAAGCCGTCCAACTTGGGCAGCATCACGTCGAGCACGACGAGATCGGGCTGCTCTTGGTGAAACAGGCTGAGGGCTTCCTCGCCGTCTTCAGCGCAGATCACCCGGTAGCCAGCCAGCTGCAAGCGCATTACCAGCACCCGGCGCACGGCGGCTTCGTCGTCCACCACCATCACGGTGGCTTTGGGCTCAACCGGGGCAGGCCCCAGGGAATCGGAGAAGGCGTCTGAAATGGGCCTGTCCTCCGAAGGCATGGGCGGTGCGCCGGGATGAAGAATCGCAACCATAACGCTCGATGCTCCCTTGGGTCACCCCCAACGGGCCCGGGAGTAGCGGTTCCACTCGTCAGCCGCAGCAGCCAGGGCCGCATCACTGCCCACCTGGCCAAGCATGGCGCGCTGCAGCTGGGTGTACACAATCGCCTGCAGTCGTTTCACCCCCGGGCTCGCCGGCACCAGCACCCTGGCCTGGCGAAGGGTCTGGGCCGACAGCAACCGGGCCCGCTGCACCAGAGCCTCTTGCGCCCCAGCCCCAGGGGCAGGAGCAGCCGCCAAGCTGGCCTCCAGCTGCTGCAGGGCCTGCCGGTTGGAGGGCAGCACCCGCGCCTGCTCGGCGAAGGCCAGCTGGTTGGGACCATTGGTGAGGAATAGGGCGAAGCGGGCCGCCTCGGCCGCCAGGGCGCTCTGCTTGGGCACCACCAGATTCATCACAGCCACGTTGGCTTCAGCGCTGGCGCCCGTGAGCGGCGCAAAGGGCGCCGTAACCGCTGCAACGCCAGGAGCATTGGTCTGCAGGTTGCGCAGGAAGTCGGGGCCCGTTGCCACCTGGGCCAGGTCCCCCGACTGGTAGAGCTCGATGGCTCTGCGATAGCCCTGGCTTACCACCTCCCGTGGCAGCAGGCCGCGGCGGTAGAGGTCACTCCAGAAGGCAAAGGCCCGGCGCCCAGCGGGGCTATTGAAGGCCGCCCGTTGCTCCCCATCCAGCAACTTCACCCCCATCTGAACCAGGGTCTCCAGCAGCTCGGCGGAGTCGTCGGGCACCACGGTGACAAACAAGGCGTGGCGGCCCGTGCGGCGGCGCACCGCCTCAGCAAAGGCCGGCACCTGATCCCAGGAACCCGGGGGGGCGCTGTAGCCGGCCCGCTCCAGCAGCCGGCGGTTGGCCATGGTGATCCGGGCCGTCAGATACCAAGGAATGGCGAACTGCTCCGCGCCTTGGCGGCCCGCCTCCCAGATCGCCGGCAGATAGGCCTCAGCAGCCCCGGCCGGCAGCACATCGCTTAAATCAAGCAGCCCCCCCTTGCTGGCCAGGTTGGCCGCGAAGGGGGGGTTGAGATTCACCAGGTCTGGGGCGGTGCGGGCAAACACCGCCGCCAGCAACTTGCGCTCCACCGAGCTCCAGGGCACGTCGGTCCAGCGCACTTGCAGGCCGGGGTTCTGGCCCTCCCAGGCTGCGATCAGCTCCCGCAGATAGCCGTTGAACTTGGGGGCCAGGTCCAGGGTCCAGAAATTCAGCACCTTGGCCGCCGCGGAACCAGCCCCCGGACCAGCCCTGCCACAACTGCCCAGGCCTGCTGCCAGCAGGGCAGCAGCAGAGCCGCCGCCAAGAAGTTCAAGGAAACGCCGCCGGCTCTGGATCAATGCCATCGACTCAGCCTCGCCCGCCCTGAATCTGCTGGCGCCAGAACAGCAGCTGCAGGGAGCAGAGCAGCGGTGCCAGCAGGGCCGTGAGCAGGGTTTGGGCCAGCCAGGTGTGCAATGCGGGCTCAAGGGGCCAGGGGCCCAGCAGCCGGCTCTGCAAAATCAGGCTGCCGCCCAGCAGGGCCGCACCCAACAGGGCCAGCAGACCAAGACTGAAGCTGCGCTCGATCGCAGGCCCCTGGCGGCCCAGCCGACCCCACCACCAGCCCAGCAGGGCCAGGGCAGGGATCTGCGTAATCGACCCGGGATGCAAAGCATCGAGCAACAAGCCCAGCCCTGCCCCCGCCAGGGCGCCGGAGAGGGGTCCATCGGCCAGGGCCCAGGGCAGCAGCCAAAGCACGGACCAAGCCGGGGGAATGCCCGCCAACTTCAGGGGCCCTGGCGCAGCCAGCACCAGCCAGGGCACAACTAAGGCCGTAGCCACACACCAACCGTGCCGGGCCAGCCGACTCATGGCAGCCGCACCTGCACCCAGTCGACCGCCTCAACCGGGGCACTCAGCTGCACCACGGCCTCGGTGGCCGGTATGGCCAGGTCGTCGACCGACTGGATCACACCCACCGTGAGGTTGGGAGCCACCAGGGTGCTGGCGGGCGAGGTGACGACCATATCCCCCGGGCGCACGCCTGGATCCTTCTCCAGAAAGCGCAGCAAGGGGCGGCTGGTGCCGATGCCCGTGAGCAAGCCATGGCGCCGAACCCGTCCCACCCAGACGCCAACCCGGCTGCCGGGATCGGTGAGCAAGGTGACGCTGGCGGTGGTGGGAGTAACGCTGGAAATCCTGCCAATCAGCCCCCCCGGCGCCGTCACCGCCATGCCGGGCCGCAGGCCCTGCAACTCGCCGCGGCCAATTACCAGCTGCTGCCACCAGCCCCCTTCCTGACGCGAAATCACCGCTGCCGCCAATTCGCGGCCACCGCGCCCCTGCAGCTCCAGCAAGCTGCGCAGCCGGAGGTTGTCGACATCTAGCTGGCGCAAGCGGGTCTGATCGTTGAGAGCCTGGCCGCTGCGCACCCACTCACCCTGGGCACTACCGGGCCAGAAAGGCCGGCTCAACAGGGCGTAGGCATCGGTGAAACCCGCTCCTTTGCTCAGCCGCACGGCCAACAGGGCCAGCACCAGCAAGGCCCAGGGCCAGGCCTGGACTACAGCGCCCAGGGCGGGAAGGCGAAGCCTGCGGCCGGCCGGCATCAGGATTAGGAGTGGTGACGCACGAAGTCAGGGGTGTCGAGCACGCGCTGCAGCCGCTTGTAATCCTCAAGCACCATGCCGCAGCCGTTCACCACGCACAGCAGCGGGTCTTCTGCCACATGGGTAAGGATGCCGGTCTCGTGGCTGATCAGGTCGGTGATGCCCCGCACCTGGGCACCGCCGCCGGCCAGCATGATGCCGCGATCGACGATGTCGGCGGCCAGCTCAGGCGGCGTGCGCTCCAATGTGCGCTTTACGGCTTCCACGATCACGTTGAGGGGTTCGGCCATCGCCTCGCGAATATCACCGGCGCGAACGTTGATGGTGCGGGGCAGGCCGGAGAGCAGGTGCAGGCCACGCACGTCCATGGAGGTGTTGTCGTGGGCGTCGTCTGGGAAGGCCGAACCGATGCGGATTTTGATGTCTTCGGCGGTGCGCTCACCCACCACCAGGTTGTGCACCTTTTTGAGGTAAAGGCCGATGGCGTCGCTTAGTTCGTCGCCAGCCACGCGCACCGACTCACTAATGACTGTTCCGCCCAGGCTGAGCACCGCCACTTCAGTGGTGCCGCCGCCAATATCCACAATCATGGTGCCCACCGCCTCGGTGACGGGCAGGCCCGCGCCGATGGCGGCCGCCACAGGCTCATCAATTAGGTGCACCTCGCGGGCGCCAGCCAGGCCGGCTTCCCGCACGGCACGGCGCTCCACACCTGTAACTCCACTGGGTATGCCGATCACCAGCCGGGGCGCCACGATGCCGCGGCCTTCATTGGCCTTGCGAATGAAGGTTTTGATCATCTGCTCGGCGGCGTCGAAGTCGGCGATCACGCCGTCACGCAGGGGCCGCACGGCGCGAATGTTGCCGGGGGTGCGGCCCAGCATCATCTTGGCCTCATCGCCCACGGCCAAGGGCACACCCCGCTCCAGATCCATGGCCACCACAGAGGGCTCCTGGAGCACGATGCCTTTGCCAGACACGAAGATCAGCGTGTTGGCGGTGCCCAGATCAATACCGATATCGCGCGAAAACTGGAAACGACGGAAAAACACGGACGCCCGGCCTGCAAGGGCCGAATCATACGAGGGTGTTACAGACGGCTCTAACGGTGGAACTAATGAAAGGTGGCAGCCGAACCGGGTGCCGCATCATTGATCCAACAGCAACAGGAGACATCAACCATGGGCGTGAATTCCATCACCCTTGTCGGCCGGGCCGGCCGCGACCCCGAAGTCCGCTATTTCGAATCAGGCAGTGTGGTCGCCAACCTCACCCTCGCCGTCAACCGCCGCAGCCGTGACGACGAGCCCGACTGGTTCAACCTCGAAATCTGGGGCAAACAAGCCCAGGTTGCCGCTGACTACATCCGCAAAGGAGCCCTGGTGGGCATCATCGGCAGCTTCAAGCTCGACCGCTGGACCGACCGGGCCAGCGGTGAGGAGCGCACCAAGCCCGTGATCCGGGTAGACCGTCTAGAGCTCCTCGGCTCCAAGCGCGACGGCGAAGGGGGCGGTGGCATGGGAGCAGGCATGGGAGGAGGCTTCGGTGGTGGCTCCCCAAGCGAGGAGGAAGTGCCCTTCTGAAGCCAGATGGCGGCCGGCCTGATCTGGCTCAGTGGGAATCGCTGTGCTTCTTCCAGATGCGCAGCCCCAGCCAGACGGCGCCGGCGGAGAGGGCCAGCGCCAGCACCAACTTCACAGCCATGGCCACCGGCTCGATCCAGTGCTCCACATTTGTGTAGCCCTCACCCAGTGCTAGGCCCGCCAAGGTGAGTAGCAGGGTCCAGATAAGGCTGCCAGCCGTGGTCCAGAGCAGGAACGGCGCGATGGGCATCATCTCGATGCCCGCAGGCACGGATATCAAGGTGCGGATGCCAGGCACCAGCCGGCCCCAAAACACCAAAGCGGTGCCGTATTT
This sequence comes from Cyanobium usitatum str. Tous, assembly GCF_963920485.1. Classification (NCBI taxonomy): domain Bacteria; kingdom Bacillati; phylum Cyanobacteriota; class Cyanophyceae; order Synechococcales; family Prochlorococcaceae; genus Cyanobium; species Cyanobium usitatum. Next base: position 2,224,031 of record NZ_OY986431.1, read on the forward strand.
GGCAAACCAATCGCGGCTGCGGTGCAGCTCCTTAGGGCTGATGCCAATCCAGCGGCCGTGGCGCGCCAGCCATTGCTCCAGGCGCTGCTCGTTGATCAGCCGGCCGATGCCATACCAAGGCAAAGCCCCCAGCACCGTGCCGAGCAGCCCCGCCACAACTACTGGCAGCAGGGCCAATTGGCCCTGCTGCACATAAAAGCCCCCGAGGGGCATGATCAATTCGGAGGGGATGGGCGGGAAGAGGTTCTCAAGGAACATCGCCGCAAAGATCGCTCCATAACCGAGCCAGGGATTGGCCTCCACTGCCGCACCGATCAGCTGAGGAAGCTGTTGCACCAGTTCGCCAATCCCCATCAGGCTCGCCTCAGTAGCGGTAGTGGTCGAGCTTGTAGGGCCCGGCTACCGGCACGTTGATGTAATCAGCCTGCTCCTGGGAGAGCTCGGTGAGCTTGGCGCCGATCTTGTCGAGGTGGAAGCGAGCCACCATCTCATCGAGGTGCTTAGGAAGCACATACACCTGCTTGGCGTACTCGTCGCCCTTGGTGAAAAGCTCAATTTGAGCCAGCACCTGGTTGGTAAAGGAGGCGCTCATCACAAAACTGGGATGGCCTGTAGCACAACCCAAATTCACCAAACGGCCCTCAGCCAGCAGGATGATTTTGTTGCCGCTAGGCAGCACGATGTGATCAACCTGGGGCTTGATGTTGTCCCAGGTGTACTGCTTGAGGGATGCCACATCGATCTCATTGTCGAAGTGACCGATGTTGCAAACGATCGCCTGATTCTTCATCCGAATCAGGTGCTCGTGGCGGATCACCTTGAAGTTGCCAGTGGCAGTCACGAAGATGTCTACATCGCCCACCACGTCGTCAAGACGCACGACGCGATAGCCCTCCATCGCAGCCTGCAGGGCGCAGATGGGGTCAACTTCGGCGATCATCACCGTGGCGCCAAGTCCGCGCAGCGACTGGGCTGAGCCCTTGCCCACATCGCCGTAGCCAAGCACCAGGGCAACCTTGCCGGCCACCATCACATCAGTAGCACGCTTGATGCTGTCCACCAGGGATTCGCGGCAACCGTAAAGGTTGTCAAACTTGCTCTTGGTGACTGAATCGTTGACGTTGATCGCGGGGAAGGGCAGCTCACCGCTCTTCTGCATTTGATAGAGCCGGGCCACACCGGTGGTGGTCTCCTCGGTAACGCCCTGGATGTTGGCGTAGATGCGGGAGTAGAAGCCAGGCTGGGCAGCCAGCTTTTGGCGAATACTGTTAAAGAGGGCGGTTTCCTCTTCGTTGGAGGGGTTATCTAGAACTGAAGAATCGCTCTCAGCCTTGGTACCCAGCACCACGAGTCCAGTGGCATCGCCACCGTCGTCGAGAATCATGTTGGGGGTGCCGCCATCGCCCCACTCAAGGATGCGGTGGGTGAAAGCCCAATACTCATCAAGGGTTTCACCCTTGTAAGCAAACACCGGCACGTTGGCCGCTGCAATCGCGGCAGCGGCGTGATCCTGGGTTGAGAAGATGTTGCAGCTGGCCCAGCGCACTTCCGCGCCGAGAGCGACCAAAGTTTCAATCAGAACCGCAGTCTGAATAGTCATGTGCAGGGAACCCGCAATGCGGGCGCCCTTGAGGGGCTGCTCAGCGCCAAACTTGGAGCGCAGGGCCATCAGGCCAGGCATCTCCGTTTCGGCAATTGCAATCTCCTTGCGGCCAAAATCGGCCAGGCCGAGATCGGCAATCACATAGGTATTAGTGCTTTGCAGCACGGGCGCGGAAGCCGTTGAGGCCGGTGAAGCCACCATGGGTTTTGTTTGGGGTACTGCTCGCTCCCGGCTGGGAGGGCGTGGTTTGGAAATATCTGCGGAGACTCCGAGGCTTCGGGCTCGCTGAAAATGCAATCTACAAGGAGCCCCTCATTCCTTGTGACGCAATCCTCGTGATGCAAGCCCTGTGATGCAAGCCCTGAGAGATGCCGCCGCCACCCAGGCCTTCGGTCGGCAACTGGCGCTGCGTCTACCCGCTGGCAGCATCCTGTTGCTGGCAGGTGACCTGGGGGCCGGCAAAACCTGCCTGGTGCAGGGCCTGGCCGCCGGTCTCGGCATTGAGGAGCCAATCACCAGCCCCACCTTCGCCCTCGCCCAGCACTACCCGCTGCAGCCTGCCGGCGGCCTGGTGCACCTCGACCTCTACCGGCTGGAGCTGGCCGCCGCCGCCGATGAACTGTTTGCCCAGGAGGAGGAGGAAGCCAGAGCCCTAGGCGCCCTGCTGGCGGTGGAGTGGCCCGAGCGACTCAGCCGCCCGCCGGCCGGCTGCTGGCAAATCCAGCTCAGCTTGAGCGACCCCTCTAACCCAGAAGCTGGACGCCTAATTGAGGTGCGCTCGCCGAGCTGATCGACCGGCCGGGGCAGCTTGTTGTTTTATTTAGCTAGCTAAGTCTTGGCTTAGCTAGCTACCGCGAATGAAGTGCCTGCCCCCAGCAGTGCCGCAATGATCTGGGCATTGGCGACCGGGAAGGGATATTCGCCCAGCTGCTCAGGCCGCACCCAGCGCACCTGCTGGGAGGCCAGCGGCTGGGGCTCGCCGCTCAACCAGGTGCAGAGATGCACAACAAAGCACAACCTCTTATGGCTGTAGGCGTGCTCCACCACGATCAGCTCCGCGCCCACCTCAACCTCAATCGCCAGCTCCTCCTCCAGCTCACGGCGGATCGTTTCAACGATCAGCTCACCGGGCTCCTGCTTGCCGCCGGGGAATTCCCACAACCCCCCCAGCAAACCCTCATTGAGCCGCTGATCGATCAACACCTCACCGGCGCCGTTGCGCACCACCCCCACGCCGATCACCTGGAATGGCAACTCGCTGGGGGCATCCATCACCAAGTAGGAGCGGCATCGACGGCAGCGTAGACAGCGCCCCGTAAACGTTTATGGCTCGGCCAATTGAGCCCGAATATTTTGGAGCCATGAGCTATCTGCCGACAGAACCCAACGACTTCGCCAGCAAAGCCATCGACGGCTTTGTAGCTGCCCATCCCCGCCACGTTCGGCGCACCGATGGCGGCGTGATCCGACTAGCACCGATCCCCGCAGGCCAGGTGGGTGTCGTCGTAGGCGGCGGCTCCGGCCACTATCCAGCCTTTGCCGGCCTGGTGGGCCGGGGTCTGGCCGCCGGCGCCGTTTGCGGCAACATTTTTGCTTCGCCCTCGGCAGGTCAGGTGCTGCGGGTGGGATCGGCCGTGGAACGCGGAGCAGGCCTGCTGCTGAGCTTCGGCAACTACGCCGGCGACGTGTTGCACTTCACGCTCGGAGCCGAAAGGCTGCGCCGCCAGGGAATCGACGTGCGCATCGTGACGGTCACCGACGACATCGCCAGCGCCCCCATCGACCAACCGGAATTGAGGCGTGGTATCGCCGGTGGCTTGGTTGTCTACAAGGTGGCAGGTGCCGCCGCCGAAGCCGGACTGCCCCTCGACGAGGTGGAGCGGCTGGCCCGCAAAGCCAATGGGCGCACCCGCACCCTTGGGGTGGCCTTCAGTGGCTGCACCCTGCCGGGAGCCAGCCAGCCGTTATTTGAAGTGCCCAGCGGCCGCATGGCCATAGGCATGGGGCTGCACGGCGAACCGGGTCTGTCGGAAGGGCCCCTCACCGATGCCGACAACCTGGCGGCACTGCTAGTGGAAAGGCTGCTGGCCGAGCGGCCGGCGGATGTGCCCGAGGACCAGCAACGGCTGGTGGTGCTGCTGAACGGGCTGGGCAGCTTCAAATACGAGGAAATGTTCGTGCTCTTCGGGGCCGTGAACCAGGAGCTCCTGGCCAGGGGCGTGGTGCTGGCCGACTGTGAGTGCGGCGAGCTGGTCACCAGCCTGGATATGGCCGGGGTGTCCCTCAGCCTCTGCTGGTTGGATGCGGAGCTGGAAGGCTTCTGGAACGCCCCCGCCGACAGTGCTGCCTACCGCCGCGGCGCCCTTACCCCACCCCCCCAGGCCCAACACGACCTGCTGGACCGCTTCGAGGCTGTGGAAAAGGCCTTAGAGCAGCGGGTTGAGGAACTCGGGGCTCTAGATGCCGTGGCCGGCGATGGTGACCATGGCCTAGGAATGCTGCGGGGCATTCGGGGAGCCCGGCAGAGCGCCATACAGGCCTGCACCCGAGGCTGCAGCACCGGGGAAGTGCTCATGGAGGCTGGAGAAGCCTGGTCTGACCACGGCGGGGGCACTTCCGGAGCCCTGTGGGGTGGCGCCCTGCTGGCAGCCGGCAACTCGATAGCTCAGGCCAGCGAGGTAGGAGCTACAGAGATTGCAGCAGCTTTCGACGCCGCCCTGCAGGCCGTGATCAGCCTCGGCCAGGCGGCTCCCGGCGACAAAACCATGGTGGATGCCCTCCAGCCCTACTGCCTAAGACTGCGCTCGGAGCTGCAGGCCGGAGTAGCCCTCGATCAAGCCCTACAGAACGCTGCGGAAACCTGCCTACTGGCGGCAAAAGCCACAACAGAAATGCTGCCAAAAATTGGGCGTGCTCGCCCCCATGGCAGCCGCAGCCTGGGACATCCAGACCCGGGTGCCATGTCGCTGGCCTACTGCTTGATAGCAGCAACCCAGGATCAACCGGCTACGTAAGCCTCAACCGCATCACTGATGCGGCGCAAGCCGGCCAACCCGTCACGCTCCAGGTTGCGCACCCGATCGCGGCTGATCCCCAGGATGCGGCCGATACCGGTGAGGCTCATCGGTTCGCCGCCCTCGGGGTTGTCGGAGCAAGGAATGCCATAACGCATCTTCAGCACCCGCCCCTGCAGCTCCGGCAGTTGCTCCAGCAGCGCTCGCAGGTCGCCCTTCAGGCACTCGCCATCCACCCGGTCTTCAGGCAGCTCCGCGTCTCCTGCCAGTAGGTCCAGCAGTTCGGTGTCATCGCCGTCGCCCACCTTCGTCTCCAGGCTCACCGGTTGGCGAGCACGGCACAGCAGATCCTTCACCTCTTCTTCCGGCAGTTCCACCGCTTCTGCCAGCTCCGTCACCGTCGGCGTGCGCCCCAGCAGCTGGCTCAGTTCACGCTGGCCCTTCTTGAGCTTGTTCAGCGTTTCGGTGATGTGGATTGGCAGACGGATCGTCCGGCTCTTCTCAGCGATTGCCCGCGTAATCCCCTGGCGAATCCACCAATAGGCATAGGTTGAAAACTTGTAGCCACGGGTTGGGTCGAACTTCTCCACGCCGCGCACCAAGCCAATCGTGCCCTCCTGGATCAGGTCCAGCAGCTCCATATTCCGCCGCGTGTACTTCTTAGCCACGCTCACCACCAGCCGCAGATTCGCAGCCACCATCCGCTCCTTGGCCCGACGGCCCGCCTGCAAGCGCTTCTTAAGCAGGGGCGCACTAAGCCCAGCAGCCTGGGCCAACTCCGCCTGGCTTGGCTTGTTGCCCAGCTGCACCTCCAACTCCTGCTCCAGCTCCTCCAAGCCCACCAGCTCCTGCACCTGGCGGCCCAGCGTGATCTCCTGCTCATGGGATAGCAGCGGCACTCGGCCGATGTCCCGCAGGTAGCTGCGCACTAGGTCGCCGTCGGCCGCGGGCATGGAGCGGGCAGCCTTGTCGGGAGCAGCTGCGCTGGGTGCAGTAGCGATGGCGACGACCACGGCGTTAGGGCTTTGAAGATGTGTAAAGCCTAACCTGAAGAAGTGTTAACTCCTCTCAGAAACCCCAAAAAGGCTGCTGCGGCTAGCCAGGCGCCGCGCGTTGCAGCAGCCAGGAGGCGGTTTGCAGGTAGATGAACACCCCAGCGACGTCTGTAGCGGTGGCAATAAAGGGCGCTGACATCAAGGCCGGATCCAGGCCCAGGCGGTCAAACAGCAGTGGCAGCGCCGCGCCAGCCGTTGCAGCGAGGGTGGTAATCGCCACCAGGCTCAGGCCGGCGGCCATGGCCACTACCCAGCTGCCCGCCACGTAGGCGGCCCACGGCACCACCGCCAGCACCATCAACAAGCCCAACAGGGCGCCGGCCACAGCCTCGCGCCAGATCGCCCGCCAGGCGCCCATCGCCTGAATGCGCTGGGTGCTCAGGCCCCGAATCACCACGGTGGAGCTCTGGGCTCCCACATTGCCGCCAGTGCCGATCAGCAGCGGAATAAAGGCGGCGAGCACCACCACCTGCTTGAGCACCAGCTCCTGGGAGGCGATCACCGCCGAGGTGCCGCTGTTGGCCACCAGCAGCACCAGCAGCCACACCACCCGGCGCCGCGCCACGGTGAACAGGTTGCTCTGGAAGTAGTCGTCTTCATCGCCAGCCTGCACGGCGCCGGCGGCGTAGAGGTCGCGGGTGGCCTCCTGCTCGATCACGTCGATGACGTCGTCCACGGTGACGATCCCCACCAGGCGCTGCTCCCGGTCCACCACAGGCACGGCCAGGAAGTCGTAGCGCTGGATAGCCCGGGCCACCTCCTCCTGGTCGGTGTCGGTGCCGACGCTCACCACATCGCGGGTCATCACATCGCCAATGCGCGCCTCGGGGTCGGCCGTGACCAGATCCCGCAGCGACAGGATGCCGGTGAGGTGGCGGGAGCCATCAGTGACATAAAGGGAATAGATGGTTTCGGTGTCGCGGGCGCGGCGACGCACGATCGCCAGGGCCTGGGCGGCGCTGTGAAACTCCTTGAGGTCGACGAATTCGGTGGTCATCAGCCGGCCCGCCGTCTCCGCCTCATAGCCCAGTAGTTGGGCGGTAACCCGCCGCTCCGCCGGGCTGAGTTCGGCCAGCAGGCGCCGCACCACCTTGGCGGGCAACTCATCAAAAAGCCGCACCCGATCATCGGGCGACATCTGCTCTACCAGCTCCAGCACCTCGCCGGAGCGCAGCCGCTCCAACAGGGTCTGCTGCACGGCCGCATCGAGGTATTCGTAAACCTCAATGGCCTCATCTTTAGGCAGCAACCGAAAGGCCAGGGCCTGCAAGGTGCGCGGCAGGCTGCCGATCGCTTCGGCCGCGTCCACCTCCTGCACGGGGCCGAGCAGCAACTTGGCGCCGTCGTAGTTACCGGCCTCCAGCAGGCTTTCCAGCTGTTGGGCGACCACCTCGGCCACCTGGATCCCATTGGCTTCGCTCATGGGCACCGCGACGCCGCAATTCTGAGTTTATGGGTCGCGGCTGCCTGCGGCTCGCTAAGGTCCGGCCACTTGATGACACCCGCACCAATGGCTATCTCCGTGAGCAATGTGGCCGTGCGCGACGCCAAAGGCGACGAGCGCAATTTGGGCGAATGGGCCGGCAAGGTGCTGCTGATTGTGAACGTGGCCAGCCGCTGCGGCTTCACCCGCCAATACGCAGGCCTGCAGGCGCTTCAGGAGAGCTACGGCACCCAGGGCCTAGCCGTGCTCGGCTTCCCCTGCAACGATTTCGGCGCCCAAGAGCCCGGAACGCTGCCAGAGATCCAGCAGTTCTGCTCCAGCACCTATGGCGCCAATTTTGAGTTGCTCGACAAAGTGGTGATGGCAGAAGAGCCCTACACCACCCTCAGCCAAAGCGAGCCCGCTGGCCCCGTGGCCTGGAACTTCGAGAAGTTTCTAGTGGGCAAAGACGGCACCGTGTTGGGCCGCTACAAGAGCAATGTGGAGCCCGATTCCGCTGAGCTGAAGGGCGCCATCGAAGCTGCCCTGGCCGCCTGAGCGGCGGACTCAACCAGCCGGCACCCAGCCGCGGCGGTCAGCGGCCTGCACTTGCAGCCAGCGCTGGCCGGAGCTGCCCCGCCAGCTGCGCAACACCCGCAGGGGCTCGCCGGGCCCTAGTTGCTGCAAGGCAGGCGCCCGTTGTTCAGGGGCGGCCCGCAAGGCCACAGCGCGAGTGGAAATCAAGGGATCGCAGGCGCTGCGCCGCCGCACCTCAAGGGGCCTGCGATCAGCCCCGCCAGCCGGCAAGCCCACGGGGGTGATCAGGGCGAAACCAAGCAGGGCCGCCCAGCGCCAAGCTGCAGCAGGCTGCATCATGCGGGTGCATGCCATCAAATGTCGAGCTGGGCCAGATCGAGGGTGGCGCTGTGGGCTTCGATGAATTCCCGCCGCGGGGCCACTTTGTCGCCCATCAGGATTGTGAAGATGCGATCGGCTTCGAGGGCATCTTCAATCTCGACTCGCTTCATCATGCGAGTGGTGGGATCCATGGTGGTTTCCCATAGCTGCTTGGGCATCATTTCGCCCAAGCCCTTGAAACGCTGGATCGTGTAATTCGCCTTTTCACCAAATGATGCGATCGTTTTCTTGAGATCGTCTTCGTTGTAGCAGTAGGTATGATTTTTGCCCCGCTCCACTTTATAGAGGGGTGGGCAGGCGATGTAGATGTAGCCACCTTCAACTAGGGCCCGCTGATAGCGGAAGAAGAAGGTGAGAATCAGGGTGCGGATGTGGGCGCCGTCGACGTCGGCGTCGGTCATGATCACGATCCGGTGGTAGCGCAGATTTTTCTCGTCAAATTCTTCGCCCTTGATCCCCAGACCTAATCCTGTAATCAACGCCTGAATCTCGGTATTTTTATAAATCTTGGCGTCGTCTGTTTTCTCGATGTTGAGAATTTTGCCCCGCAATGGCAGGATTGCTTGGAAGCGGCGGTCGCGCCCCTGCTTGGCTGAGCCACCTGCAGAATCGCCCTCCACGATGTAGATCTCAGACTCGGACGGGTCGCGGGAGGAGCAGTCTGCCAACTTGCCAGGCAGGGTCGAGCTCTCGAGCACGCTCTTGCGGCGCACCAGCTCGCGGGCGCGGCGAGCAGCTTCGGCAGCATTGAAGGCCTGAATCGCCTTCTCGAGGATCAGATCGATCACCGAGGGATTGAATTCAAGATATTCACTGAGGGCTTCCCCAACCAGCGTGTCAACAATGCCGCGAACTTCCGTATTGCCCAGCTTGGTTTTGGTCTGACCCTCAAATTCCGGTTCGGGCACCTTCACAGATAGCACCGCGGTGAGGCCCTCGCGGATGTTTTCGCCAGCCAGGTTGGTATCGGCATCCTTGCGCTTGCCACGCTTTTTGGCAAAGGTGTTGAGGGTGCGGGTAAGCACCGTTTTGAGGCCCTCGATGTGGGTGCCACCATCGACGGTGCGGATGTTGTTGGCAAAGCCAAGAATGCTGTCTGAGTAGGCATCCACGCACCACTGCAGTGCCGCTTCCACCTGTACGCCTTCCTTTTCACGGTTGACGTAGATGATTTCGGGGTGGAGAGGATCCTTCTCCTTATTCATGTAGGCGACATATTCCTTGATGCCGCCTTCGTAGAAATAGATCTCCTCATGGGCTTCGCCAGCGGCATTGCGGGCTGCAGCGCGGTCGTCACGGAAGACAATCCTCACCCCACCATTGAGGTAGGCCAGCTCGCGCAAACGCGAAGAGAGGGTTTGGTAGTCGAACTCAATGCCGGTAGAGAAAATCTCGATATCGGGCTTGAAGCACACCGATGTTCCGGTGCGGCCCTTCTCCCCAGGGGCTGATTGCAGGATGCCAATCGGGGCACCGCGCTCAAAGCGCTGGGTGTGCACCTGGTCTTGGCGGTAAACCGTGACCTCAACCCACTCGGAGAGGGCATTGACCACCGACACGCCAACGCCGTGCAGGCCCCCAGAAACCTTGTAGCCACCGGAGCCAAACTTGCCGCCGGCGTGCAACACCGTGAGCACGGTTTCAAGGGCGCTCTTACCGGTGCGGGGGTGGATATCGGTGGGGATGCCGCGGCCGTTATCGGTGACGGCGCAAGAGCCGTCGTCGTTGAGCACCGCCAGGATCTGGTCGCAGTGGCCGGCTAGGGCCTCATCCACTGCGTTGTCGACCACCTCATACACCAAATGGTGCAGGCCGCGGGGGCCGGTGGTGCCGATGTACATGCCCGGCCGCTTGCGAACCGGTTCCAGGCCCTCCAGAACCTGGATCTGCTCGGCGCCATAGGCGGCCTGAATTTTTGTGGAAGCTTGGCTTTCAGCGCTCATGCAGGAAGGTCTCCCCAGGGATTCGGCACAGGACGGCGAGATCCCGGGGCAAGTAAGGCGCAAACGAGCCCAAAAGCCCTTTTGCAATAAGCAATTTACCACCGCCGACCCGGGCTGACACCCCCTGGCAAGGTGGACCCATGAGCCCCACTGAGTCCGCAGGCCAACCCCTCGTCATCGTCTTGCTGGGCCCCACGGCCAGCGGCAAAACGGACCTGGCAATCGCCCTGGCCCAGGCCCTCGATCTGGCGGTGCTGAACGTGGATTCGCGCCAGCTCTACCGCCAGATGGACGTGGGCACCGCCAAGCCCACGGCCGCTCAGAGGGGGCAGGCGCGCCACGAGCTGCTGGATCTGCGCGATCCCGACCAGCCGATCAACCTGCAGGAGTTTCGGGCGATCGCCGAGGCCCAGCTCAACGGCGAGCTTGCCCGCAAACCCCTGGCCCTGCTGGCTGGCGGCAGCGGCCTCTACCTACAGGCCCTCACCCAGGGGCTGGAGCCCCCAGCGGTGCCACCCCAACCCCAGCTGCGCGCCCAGCTGGCAGCCCTTGGCCAGCCCCTCTGCCACCAGCTGCTGCGCCAGGGCGACCCGGTGGCTGCCGCCCGCATCGCCCCCGCCGATGCCGTGCGCACCCAAAGGGCCCTGGAGGTGCTTTATGCCACAGGGCGAACCCTCTCCAGCCAGCAAGGAGCCACGCCACCGCCCTGGCGGGTGCTGGAGCTGGGCCTAAACCCCACCGACCTAACAGCTCGCATCGCCAGCCGCACCCGGGGCCTATTTGCTGCGGGGCTGGTGGCTGAAACCGAAGCCCTGATCGAGCGCTACGGGGCTGAGCTGCCCCTGCTCAACACCATCGGCTATGCCGAGGCGAAGCAGCAGCTGGCCGGCGATCTCAGCGAAACTGAATCGATCGCCCTTTGCGAGCAGCGCACCCGCCAATTCGCCAAACGGCAGCGCACCTGGTTTAGGCGGCGCCATGCCCCGATCTGGCTGGAGGAGCGCAGCACCGAGGGGCAGTTGGCCCAGGCGTTGCAAGTGGTCGAGCGCGGACTAGGGTGAAGCGTTAGCGATTTCGCGATCCTTCACACCCCTGAATGCCTCCACGTCCCCGTTTTGACCGCCGTGCTCCCGTGCGGGAGCTGCCCAACATCAACGACCGCATCAGCTACCCCAACCTGCGGGTGGTGGATGCCGATGGCAGTCAACTGGGGGTGATCACCCGCGAGGAGGCCCTTGAAGTGGCCAAGGACCGCGAGCTCGATCTGGTGTTGGTGAGCGAGAAGGCCGATCCGCCGGTGTGCCGGATCATGGATTACGGCAAATACAAGTTTGAACAGGAAAAGAAGGCCAAAGAAGCCAAGAAGAAGTCGCACCAGACGGAAGTAAAAGAGGTGAAGATGCGCTACAAAATCGACTCGCACGACTACCAGGTGCGGATCGGTCAGGCGCAGCGCTTCCTTAAGGACGGCGACAAGGTGAAGTGCACCGTGATCTTCCGCGGCCGCGAAATCCAGCACACCGCCCTAGCCGAAGTGCTGCTTTACCGCATGGCCAAGGACCTCGAGGACAACGCCGAGATCCAGCAGCCCCCCAAGCGGGAAGGTCGCAACATGATCATGTTCCTCAGCCCCCGCAAGGCCGCTGCTCCCAAGGGCAATGTCAAGCCTGCCGCCGCAGCTGAGGCAGCGGGCTGAGGCAGCGGGAGCGGAGGGGCATTGAGCTTGTGTCCAGAGTTTTGTACAGGCTGTACAGAATTCAGGAGCGCCGCCAACGCACACCGCTCAAGCCGCACCAAGCCCAACCGGCACACGCGCGTATGCCAACGGGGGGATTGTCCCCAGGGCCAAGCGTCCTTATGGTGGCCACCAGCCCAATTGGCCCAACCCCGGCGTGCGATTCCACATCCAGCAGGAAAGCGACATCCCGGCGTCGACGCAGCTCTACAACCAGATCTGCTTCGCCATTGCGGCCCGCCACTACCCGCCGGGGCACCGATTGCCCAGCACCAGGCAGCTGGCGATGCAAACCGGCCTGCACCGCAACACGATCAGCAAGGTGTATCGCCAGCTGGAAACCGACGGCGTCGTTGAGGCGATGGCAGGGTCGGGCATCTACGTGCGCGACCAGCAAAAGCCCCGGGAAATCAAGCCGCCCCCGGGCCCCAGGGGCAAGCTCCTGCCGGACATCGACCGCCAGGTGCGCCAGAGCGTCGATGGCCTGCTCAATGCCGGCTGCACCCTGCAGCAGGGCCGCGACCTGCTCACCCGCGAGATCGACTGGCGCCTTCGCTGCGGCGCCCGGGTGCTGGTCAGCACTCCCCGGGAAGACATCGGCGCTTCGATGCTGATCGCCGAGGAGCTCAACCCCAGCCTCGAGGTGCCGGTGGAGGTGGTGCCAATGGAGGAGCTGGCGGCGGTGCTCAGCGAATCCAACAACGGCACGGTTGTGACCAGCCGCTACTTCCTGCAGCCGGTGGAAGAGATTGCCAAGCAGCATGGCGTGCGGGCGGTAGCCGTTGATCTCAACGATTTTCGCCACGAGCTCGACCTACTCAAGGAGCTGCGTCAAGGCAGCTGCGTGGGCCTGGTGAGCATCAGCCCGGGGATCCTGCGGGCCGCCGAGGTGATCCTGCACAGCATGCGCGGCAACGAGCTACTGGTGATGACCGCCAACCCCGACACGGGCAGCCGCCTGCTGGCCCTGCTGCGGGCCGCCAGCCACGTGCTCTGCGACCGCCCCAGCCTGCCGCTGGTGGAACAGAGCCTGCGCCAGAACAGGGCCCAGCTGATACGGATGCCGGTGGTGCACTGCGCGCAGAGCTACCTGGGCACAGCCACCATCGATAGCCTGCGCAAAGAGATCGGCTTACTGGCTACATGAACCGAATGGCCAGCTGAATCAAGCGGATGAAGAGATTCGAACTCTCGACCCTCTCCTTGGCAAGGAGATGCTCTACCACTGAGCTACATCCGCAGACGCCGGCGGCAGAGCCGCGACTTTGGAATCATGCATGACGGGGGGCCCCTCGGTCAAACTGGGGCCATGCTCAAGGCACTGCAGGCCGACCTGGCGATCATCAAGCAGCGAGATCCTGCGGCCCGAGGCACGCTGGAAATCCTGCTCTGCTATCCGGGGCTGCACGCCCTGACGCTGCATCGTTTCAGCCACTGGCTGTGGGGCCAACGGCTGCCGCCCCTGCCCCTGGTAGCTCGGCTGCTAAGCCAGCTGGGGCGACTGGCTACCGGCGTTGAAATCCACCCCGGAGCCCGGATCGGCCACGGAGTGTTCATCGACCACGGCATGGGCGTGGTGATCGGTGAAACGGCCGTGATCAGCGATCGCTGCCTGCTGTATCAGGGCGTCACCCTGGGCGGCACAGGCAAGGCCCACGGCAAGCGCCATCCCACCCTGCTGGAAAACGTAGTAGTGGGGGCTGGCGCCAAGGTGCTGGGTGCGATCACCGTGGGTGCCAACACTCGCATCGGCGCCGGCTCGGTGCTGCTGCGCGATGTGGCGGCCGACAGCACGGTGGTGGGCATACCGGGCCGGGTAATCCATCAGAGCGGGGTGCGCATCGACCCCCTGGCCCACTCAGCCCTGCCAGACACGGAAGCCAATGTGATCCGCAACCTGATGGAGCGCATCGACGTTCTGGAAATGGAACTAGCCCGAACCCAAGGCTGCCTGCGGGAGCTGGCTGCAGGCCGCCCCCTGCTGGAGCCCTGCACCGGGGCCGCTCAAAACCTAAAAGACCGCGAAATCCTGGAATTCTTGGGCGATAACCCTGGCATCAACAGCTGAGTGCCAGTTTCACAGGGCAACTTTTACATCAGTGTGGGCGAAGTCGTCGCCCTTAAACAGCAGCGGCAGGTCGAGGGCCACGGCCAGGCCATAGCTGAAGCGATCGCCCAGGTTGAGGCCGGCCCGGTGGCGGCCCTTGCCGAACTGGCGCCAGCCCTGGAGGGCCCAGTGAAGATGCGACCGTTCAAAAGCCACTGTCTGCACATTGGCGCGACTCAACAGCAACTCCAGTTCCGGCAAGCCAACAGCCTCCCCCAGATGGCTGCACACCACCATCTGGGCTTCAAACAAGGGGCGGTGCTGATCAACGCGCTTGGGGCCTCGCTGAGACAAAGGAGAAGCTCCGCCGCATCAGCCTCCACCTTGAGAATCGCCACCAGGGCTGATGTATCAACAACCATTAGGGGAACCTCAAACAGGCAAACCGTGCTCGTCGTAGAGCGCATCCTGCAGATCCTTGCTGGTCACCCCTGCCGGCCAGGAGAGCCTGCTGAAGCGATCCAACAGCTCTTGCGCCCGCTGCTGACGAGCCCGCGCACCGTGAAGATCGCTCTCCCGGCCTGCTCTCTCAAGCTCCGCGCGCAGTGCCTGGCGCACGGCATCGGTGACGGAAGTGGAGCGGCGGGCGGCCAGCTCCCTCGCCATGGCATGAACCTGCGGATCCTTGATATTCATGCCCATGGCTACACCTGGGTAGAAATCCAGCCTAATTCTGCCCAGATGGGCCTTGGCCACATCGCATTTCCTGATCCGATCACAACCAGCGTGCTTGCGAAAGCGTCAATGGCGCTTCCAGATGCAGGGTCCAACGCGATGCACATGGGCCAGCACCTCGGCATCCAGCTGATGCAGCAGCAGCTGGGCAAAGCGCTCGGGGATCCCAGGAAGAGCCGCTGTGCCGATGTGAGCTGCAGGAGTGCACTGGTTGGTCACCTGTTCTCTTCCAGACATCGCAATTCCAATCTCTCTCGCAGCTGCCATCAGCTCAAGCAGTCGCCCCCTGGGGTGCCGGCGCCGGCTGGAACATGAACATCGAGTAGATCACGTTGCGGCGCATCTGGGTCATCATCTCGAGGAACATATCGTAGCCCTCATTTTTATATTCAATCAGGGGGTCTTTCTGGCCATAACCGCGCAGGCCCACCGATTCCCTTAGGGCATCCATGGCTTGTAGGTGCTCGCGCCAGAGGGTGTCGATCTGCTGGAGGATGAAGTAGCGCTCCGCTTCGCGCATCAGGCCAGGGCGCTGCTGCTCAACTTGGCCTTCTTTGATGTCGTAGGCATTGCGCAGCTGCTCCTGTAGGAAGGCCTTGAGCTCCTCCACCCCTAAACCCTGCAGCTGATCTGGGGTGAGATCTTCCAGGATATAAATAAACTCCTTGGTTTTATCCACCAGGCGGCTGAGATCCCACTCCTCGGGTGGTAGCTCGGGGTTTACATAGGCCTCCACGATGTCTTCCACCGTGCGCTCGCCGTAGCCGATCACCTGGGCCTTGAGCTCCCGACCCTCCAGCACTCGCCGCCGCTCGGTATAAACGGCTTTACGCTGATTGTTCATCACTTCGTCGTATTCAAATACCTGCTTGCGGATGTCGTAGTAGTAGGTTTCGACCTTCTTCTGGGCTCCTTCCAGCGAGCGGGTGAGCATGCCCGATTCGATCGGCATGTCTTCCTCCACTCGGAAGGCATTCATCAGCCCGGCCACTCGGTCACCGCCAAAGATGCGCAGCAGGTTGTCCTCCAGCGACAGGAAGAAGCGGGTGGAGCCTGGGTCTCCCTGACGGCCAGCGCGGCCGCGCAGCTGGTTGTCGACGCGGCGGGATTCGTGGCGCTCGGTGCCGATCACGTGCAAGCCACCGGCCTCGCGCACCTGCTGCTCGTCTTGCTTGACCACGGCGTCGTATTCAGCCTTCACCTGGGCGATGCAGTCGCGCAGGGCCTGTATCTGGGGGTCGTCGCTGGGGGCCTTTTCGGCTGCCTGGGCGATGCGATCTTCCAGCTCCAGCAGGGTGAGCTGCCGGTCGCCCCATTCCCCTACAAGAGCCTTGGCGAGGGCGCCCAGCTCTTGCTCGCTAGCTTCGCTGAGGCTGCAGGGATAGAGGCTCCCCAAACTGCGGGCCTCACGCACGGCCTTCGCCGAAGGGATGGGCCGGTGCTCATTCTCGGGACGCACCAGCTTGGGCAGCAGCACCTCGCGCAGCTTGAGGCGGGCCATGTAATCGCTGTTGCCGCCGAGGATAATGTCGGTGCCGCGGCCCGCCATGTTGGTGGCGATGGTCACGGCGCCGGCCCGGCCTGCTTGGGCCACGATCTCGGCTTCCCGCTCCACGTTTTCGGGTTTGGCGTTGAGCAGGTTGTGGGGGATTTCTTGCTCAGCCAGCAGGGCACTGAGTAGCTCCGATTTCTCCACGCTGGTGGTGCCCACCAGCACCGGGCGGCCACCCTTGTGCACCTCAGCGGTTTCCAGGGCGACGGCGCGCCACTTGGCAGTTTCCGTTTTGTACACCTGGTCGGTCCAATCGGAGCGGGAGCGCACCCGGTTGGTGGGCACGATTGCCACCTCGAGTTTGTAAGTCTTCTCGAATTCCACCTCTTCGGTTTTGGCGGTGCCGGTCATGCCGGCCAGGCGCGGGTAGAGGAGGAAGAAGTTTTGGTAGGTGATCGAGGCGAGGGTTTGGGTTTCGGGCTGGATCTCCAGCTGCTCCTTGGCCTCAATCGCCTGGTGCAGGCCGTCGCTCCAGCGCCGCCCTGGCATTACCCGGCCGGTGAATTCATCAACGATCACCGCATCGCCATTGCGCACGATGTAGTTCACGTCTCGGGCAAACATCTCCTTGGCCTTGAGCGCATTGCCAATGAAGTGGGCCCAGGGGTCTTCTGGGTTGAAGAGATCACTCACTCCCAGCTGCTGCTCAGCCTTGGCGTAGCCCTCGTCGGTGAGGGTCACATTGCGCTGCTTCTCGTCGACCTCATAGTCGCCCTCGGGGTCGATGCCGTCTTTACCCAGCTCGGCCGAGCGCTCCAGCAGCTCAGCCACCTCGGCGGCGCGGCGGTATTTCTCCTGGGGGCGCTCAATCTGGCCGGAGATGATCAGCGGCGTGCGGGCCTCATCGATCAGGATCGAATCGACCTCGTCGATCACGCAGTAGTTGGGCTGGCGCTGCACCACTTCAGCGATGTCGCTGGCCATGTTGTCGCGCAGATAGTCGAAGCCCAGCTCGCTGTTGGTGGCGTAGGTGATGTCGCAGGCGTAGTTGGCGCGGCGGGCTGCTGGCGCCATCTCCTGCTGGATCAGGCCCACCGATAGCCCTAGGAAGCGGTGCACCTGGCCCATCCACTCGGCGTCACGGCGGGCCAGGTAGTCGTTCACGGTCACCACGTGCACGCCGCGGCCGGTGAGGGCGTTGAGGTAGGCGGGCAGGGTGGCCACGAGGGTTTTGCCCTCGCCGGTTTTCATCTCGGCGATCTGGCCGTCATGCAGCACCATGCCGCCGATCAGCTGCACGTCGAAGTGACGCATGCCCAGCACCCGCTTACCCGCTTCGCGCACCACGGCGAAGGCCTGGGGCAGCAGCTCATCGAGCAGGGCCCGCTCCTTGGCGGCGTTGCCGGCCACCTGCTCCAGCTTCTGGCGAAACTCACCGGTGAGGCCTCGCAGCTCGTCGTCAGAGAGGGGGGCGATCTCCTCCTCGAGCAGATTGATGTCAGAAACGATCGGCTGGTAGCGCTTCAGCTTGCGGGCATTGGGATCACCCAGCAGGAGCTTGAGCATGGAGAGAGCTAATCAGCGCTTCGCTCAGCCTACTGAGCAGCACAGAAGGCCAACAAAGCTGAACCGTGATCAGCCACCAGAAATAAGGCCCAGGCGAGCACCGCGATAACCGCATTGCTCGCGCACAGCCCCACACCAGCTGTGGTGCTCCAGATACCAGCGCACCGTTGCTGCCAAACCCTCCTCAAAGCTGTGGCGCGGCTGCCAGCCCAGCTCGCTGCTGATTCGGGTTGGATCAATCGCGTACCGCCGGTCGTGACCAGGGCGATCCGTCACCGGTGTGACCAGGCGGCTGTGGGGGGCACCAGCGGGCAGCAGGTCATCGAGCGCACTGCAGATCGCTTCCACCACCTCTTTGTTCGTGCGCTCCCCATGGCCTCCCACGCAGTAGCTGCGGCCCAGCTGCCCCTGGGTTGCCGCCAGCAGCAGCGCATCCACGTGATCTTCCACATAGAGCCAATCGCGCACGTTCTGCCCATCGCCATAAAGCGGAATCAGCTCGCCGGCAGCGGCCTTGAGGATCACCACCGGAATCAGCTTCTCGGGGAATTGCCAGGGGCCGTAGTTGTTGGAGCAGTTGGTGAGCACCACCGGCAGGCCATAGGTGTGGTGCCAGGCGCTCACCAGGTGATCACTGGCCGCCTTGCTCGCTGAATAGGGGCTGCGGGGGTCGTAGGGGGTGGTCTCCGAGAAGCGCCCCGTAGCCCCAAGCGAGCCGAACACCTCATCGGTGCTGATGTGATGAAAACGAAAACCCGCCTGGCGCTCAGCGCTCAGACCTTCCCAGTGGGCCCGCACCGCCTGCAGCAGCTGAAAGGTGCCGCTCACATTGCTCTCGATAAAGGGCCCCGGCCCCTCGATCGAGCGGTCCACGTGGCTCTCGGCCGCTAGGTGCAGCACCAGGTCAGGATCGGCCTGCTGCACCGCCGCCGCCGTGGCCGCCGCATCGGTGAGATCCACCTTGAGGAGCTGGTGGCGTGCTGCCGCCTGGGGCAGCGCCTCGATGCTGGTGAGGTCGCTGGCGTAACCGCATTTATCGAGATTGAACACCAACGCCTCGCTTTCGCTCAGCAGGCGCCGCACCATCGCCCCGCCGATAAAGCCGGCCCCACCGGTCACCAGGATGCGGCGGCGGCCGGCCAGGAGCGCTGAAACGTCGGGTGGGTGGGTCATTGGAGAGTTACGAGAAGTTGACGCAGCGCCTGCCGCCAAGGGGTGGGGGCCAGGCCAAGGGCCTTGCGGCTGCTGGAGCAATCCAGCAGCGAGTAACTGGGCCGCTGGGCCGGCAGTGGATATTCCGCCGTAGTGAGCGGATTCACAAGAGCTGGCTGCTCCAAGAGCCCCAGCTCCTGAGCCAACTCGCCCACTGCCACAGCCACGTCAAACCAGCTAGCGGCTCCCGCATCGCTCCAATGCAGCACCGGCGCACTAATGCCAGCGCTGATCACCCGCCAGCAAGCCGCCGCCAGGGTATGGGTGCTGGTGGGGCAACCCACCTGGTCTTCCACCACGCCGATCTGCTGGCGTTCCCGGTGCAGCCGCAGCATGGTGAGGGCAAAGTTCTTGCCCACCGGCCCCATCACCCAGCTGGTGCGCAAAATCACTCCCCGCCCTGCCCCTGCGCCGCCAGCAGCGGGGCCCAGTAGCTGCTCCACCGCTTCCTCTCCAGCGGCCTTGCTACTGCCGTAGACCCCCAGGGGATCGCGGCTCTGCTCGGGGCGGTAAGGGCTGCCCTGGCTGCCGTTAAACACAAAATCAGTGCTCACCTGCAGCAAGCGTCCACCCGTTTCCAGCAGCGCCTCAGCAAAGGCCCGCGGCGCGCCGCCATTCACCGCCAAGGCCAGCTCTGGCTCGCTCTCGGCCTTGTCCACCGCCGTGTAGGCGCCGGCGTTGAGCACCCAATCGGGGCGGTGATCACGTATGGCTGCGCGACAGGCGCCGGCCTCAGCCAGATCCAGGGCCAGCAAGCCATCGCCGCCGCTGCGGCAGGTGGCGATCAGCTCCACTCCCGCAGGCACCTGCTGGCGCAGCGCCTGGCCAAGTTGGCCGGCAGCGCCGGTGAGCAGCAC
Organism: Cyanobium usitatum str. Tous; assembly: GCF_963920485.1. Classification (NCBI taxonomy): domain Bacteria; kingdom Bacillati; phylum Cyanobacteriota; class Cyanophyceae; order Synechococcales; family Prochlorococcaceae; genus Cyanobium; species Cyanobium usitatum. The sequence continues at coordinate 2,243,631 of NZ_OY986431.1, forward strand.
CTTCACGCAAATACCTCCCCAGCCGCCATCACTGCCGCAAGCTCAGGGGCATCAGCATCCTTCTGCGCCAGCAAAGGCTCCATGCCGCCCAGGGGCCAGGCGATGGCGAGATCCGGGTCGTTCCAACGCAGGGAGCGCTCGCAGCTCTTGCTCCAGTAGCCGCTGGCCTTGTAGAGCACCTCAGCGCTCTCGCTCAGCGTTAGGAAGCCGTGGCCAAAGCCCACCGGCACCCACAGCTGCTGCTGATTGTCAGCGCTGAGCTCCGCTCCCACCCACTGGCCAAAAGTGGCGGAACTGCGGCGCAGGTCTACCGCCACATCAAAAATCACACCCACCGGGCAGCGCACCAGTTTCCCCTGGGGTTCGGGCTCCAGCTGGTAGTGCAGGCCGCGCAATACCCCGCGGCAAGAGCGCGAATGGTTGTCCTGCACAAAGGTGGTGGAGCAGCCCACTGCTTCATCAAAGCGGCGCTGGTTCCAACTCTCATAGAAAAAGCCCCGCCCATCGCCAAAAATCTGGGGCGTGATCAGCAGCGGACCCTCAATCACCACACCGGAGGCTGTGCTCAGCTGCTCAACCTGCATTGGAGACCTCAAGCAATTGCAGCAAATAGTCGCCGTAGCCACTCTTGCGCAGCGGGGCGGCCAGGGCCGCGAGCTGCTCAGCGCTGATCCAGCCCAGACGCCAGGCCACCTCCTCCGGGCAGCCCACCTTCAGGCCCTGGCGGTGCTCCAAGGTGCGGATGTAGCTGGCTGCCTCATGCAGCGAGTCGCAGGTGCCCGTATCCAGCCAAGCCATGCCCCGGCCCATCAGCTCCACCCGCAGCAACCCCTCATCTAGATATTGGCGGTTGAGATCGGTGATCTCCAGCTCGCCCCGTGGCGACGGTTGGATATGGCGAGCACGCTCCACCACAGAGTCGTCGTAGAAGTAAAGACCGGTCACCGCGTAGCGCGAACGGGGCTGCGCTGGCTTCTCTTCCAGGCTCAGCACCTGGCCGTCTGGCGCAAACTCCACCACCCCGTAGCGCTCGGGATCGCGCACCGGATAGGCAAACACCGTGGCTCCATCCCCTTCGCCATTACTGGCCTGCAGCTGGGGAATCAAATCGTGGCCGTGGAAGAGGTTGTCGCCCAGCACCAGTGCCGCCGGAGAGCCACTTAAAAAATCAGCACCGATCAAAAAAGCCTGAGCTAAACCATCCGGACTCGGCTGAACGGCATAGCGAATATCCATGCCCCAAGCGCTGCCATCTCCCAGCAAACGCTCAAAAGATGCCAAATCATGGGGCGTGCTGATAACCAGCACCTCCCGAATTCCAGCCAGCATCAACGTACTGAGCGGGTAATAGATCATCGGCTTGTCGTACACCGGCAGCAGCTGCTTACTCACCGCCTGGGTGATCGGATGCAGCCGAGTGCCGCTGCCTCCGGCCAAAATAATTCCCTTACGGGTCATAGGGAACGCTCCGCTGGGAGAATGCTGCCATGGCAGCACTGCGCCTCCTAATCCACGCCCCTGGCGCCCCTGGCCTGCGCTGGTTCGGCCTCGGCCCAGGGCTGCGACCCAGCCGCGGCCTAGGGAAGCTGCAGCGTCTGTTCAACAAGCACGCCTTCTGGGCCCAGAGGCGCAGCTTTGCAGATCTACGCCGCCTACTCGCCGGCAGCAGAGTGGTGGTGAGCCTGTGGAAGGGCAAGCGGCTAGTGGGATTCGGCCGGGCCAGCAGCGACGGCATCTACCGCGCCGTGCTCTGGGATGTGGTGGTGGCTGGCGACCTGCACGGCCAGGGCCTCGGCCGCCGAGTGGTGGAGGCCCTGCTGGCCGCGCCAGCCCTGCGGGGCGTCGAGCGCGTTTACCTAATGACCACCAACAGCGCCGGCTTCTACGAGCAGCTGGGCTTCCGTGATGCAGCCCCCCAGGCCCTACTGGTTAAACAAGGAGTTTCAGGGGGCTCAAGGGTTTCGACCGGATAGGGTCGTAACAGCACCACCAGCATTCCGAGAGGCAGCGGAAACGACGTCGGCCCGGCACTTTTAGTCGGGAATAGCCGCCATCAAGCTGCCCATCTCCAGGGCCTGCAAGCCGTAGTTCCAGCCCAGGTTGCTCTTGATGCCGGCCCGCTCTAGGGCCTGTTGCAGGGTGTCGGTGGTGAGTACCCCAAAGATCACCGGCACGCCGGTGTCGCGGGCCACCGCTGCCACGCCTTTGCTCACCTCATTCACCACCACATCGAAGTGGGGGGTGTCGCCGCGAATCACAGCGCCCAAGGTGATCACCACCTGGTAGCGACCACTGGCCGCCAGGCGCTGGGCCACCAGGGGGATCTCAAAGCTGCCGGGCACCCAGGCCACATCCAACTGGGCACTGGCATCACTGGTGTCGACACCGTGGCGCAAGAGGCAGTCGAGACAGCCGCTCAGCAGCTTGCCAGTCACCAGGTCATTGAAACGGGCAACCACCACTGCAATACGCAGACCAGCCGTATCGGTGAACCGCCCTTCAAAAATCGCCACGCTTCAGACCACAAAGATGCTCATACCCCAGTTGAGCAGCACCAGGGCCACCCACGCGAGTCCGCCAAGCAGGATCAGGCGATTGGAGCGTCCTGAATCTTCACTGCTGGCGTACAGCACCGGCACCGCCACAATCAAGGCGAACGACAGCACCACCAGAGCCAAAACGGTGAGGGTGTTGAGGATCTGCATGGATTAGCAGCGGCTACACGCCGATCGGTTGCGAGATTCTCACACGCAGGCCTAGGGCTCCAGCACCGTTGCTTCACAACTCGATGCCAGCCCCCAAAAAGATCGATCAGGCCTACGTTGTACGCAAGTGTGATCGATGGGCCATGGATGTCACCACGGTGTCGCCGAAGTTTCAGGTTGTCATCCCCCGCGGCGTCCGTGAGCAGATGGGTCTGAAGGCAGGGCAGAAGCTACAGGTGGTGCCGCTACCAGGCCGGATCGAGCTGGTGCCCGTGGCAGCACCTGGCACCTTGCGGGGCTTCGTGGCCGGGCCTAACAGCTTCGACCGCGACCTGGATCGCGAACTCGGCCATGACTGAAAGGCTCTGGCTAGTGGATTCATCAGGCTGGATCGAATATTTCACCGATGGCCCTAATGCCAGCTGCTTCGCCCTGGCCATCGAGCAGCCGAAGGGCCTGGTGGTGCCAAGCCTGAGTTTGCTTGAGGTGTATCGCTGGATGCTGCGTCAGCACGGCGAGGGACCCGCCGTTCAGGCGATCGCCCTGATGCGTCAGGGCACAGAAATTGCTCTGGATGCCGCGCTGGCTTTACAGGCAGCCCAACTGGGACTGCAGTGGAAGCTGCCGCTCGCTGACAGCGTGATGCTGGCCACCGCCTTGGCCCACCAGGCCACCTTGCTCACCCAGGACGCCGACTTCGAGGGAATTCCCGAGGTGGAGTTCATTCCCAAAAAAAGCTGAACATTCCGGCAGAACTGGTCAGGCCAGCGCACTTACCATCGGCTCCCCCCTGAGCAACCCCATCGCCGTGGCCGCGGAAGCCGAACAACAGCTTTCGCTCACCGCCGCCCTGGGCCTGGCCGAAGAGCCCCAGCCCGCTCCCGAGCCCGGCCCAAGCCGGCCCCGCAGCCGTCAGCGCCAAGCCGCCCCAGCCTCTCCACCGGCCCCCAGCCCAAGCCCAGACTCCGACCTACCCCCCTGGCACCACCACAGCCTGGTGGCAGCCGAGCAGCTGACGCCGATGCTGCGTCACTACGTGGAGCTCAAGGCCGCCCATCCCGATCGGGTGCTGCTCTACCGCCTCGGCGACTTCTTCGAGTGCTTCTTCGAAGACGCCATCACCCTCTCGCGCCTGCTGGAGCTGACCCTCACCGGCAAGGAGGCCGGCAAGGCGCTCGGTCGGGTGCCGATGGCGGGCATCCCCCACCATGCCGCCGAGCGCTACTGCGCTGAACTGGTGCGCCGCGGCCTCAGCGTCGCCCTCTGCGACCAGCTGGAAAGCACCGCGGCCAAAGGCGAACTGCTCAAGCGCGGCATCACCCGGGTGCTTACCCCCGGCACGGTGCTTGAAGAGGGCCTGCTGGCGGCCCGCCTCAACAACTGGCTTTGCGCCGTGGTGCTGGAGGGCGCGTGCTGGGGCCTGGCGGTGGCCGATGTCAGCACCGGTGAATTCCGGGTCACCGAGCGGACCGGCAGCGCCGGCTTGCACCAGGAGCTGCTGCAGGTGGAGGCCGCCGAGGTGCTCTGGCCCGCCAATCCCAGCGCCAGCCCCACCTGGTGCCCCGAGGCCCTGCGGCTGACGCCCCTGCCCCGCACCCCCTTTGAGGCACCGGAAGCATCCGCCACCCTCAAGCAGCGCTTCGGCCTGGCCAGCCTTGCTGGCCTGGGGCTCGGCGAAGCGCCGCTGGCCCTGCGGGCGGCGGGCGGCCTGGTGGCCTACCTCGACAGCACCCTGCAAGAGCAGCAAGTGCCGCTGGATCCGCCCACCACCTGGCACGCCGGCGATCAGCTGGTGCTCGATGCCGCCACCCGCCGCAACCTGGAGCTCACCAAAACCCAGCTAGGCGGCAGCGTGCATGGCTCCCTGCTCTGGGCGCTGGATCGCACCCACACCGCCATGGGCGGCCGCTGCCTGCGCCGCTGGCTGCTGGCGCCGCTGGTGGAGCGCCCCGCGATCCTGGAGCGCCAGAGGGGGGTGAGTGAGCTAGTGGCCGACCGCGGCCTGCGGCTAGCCCTACGCCGGCTGCTGCGGCCCATGGGCGACCTGGAGCGCCTGGCCGGCCGCGCCGGCGCCGGCAGCGCCTCGGCCCGGGATCTGGTGGCCCTCGCCGATGGTCTCGAGCGCCTGCCCCAACTCGCCGCCCAGCTCGCCCAAGCCAGCAGCGCGCCGCTGCAGGCCCTGGCCCGCCCCTGGCCCGAGCTCGAAAGCCTGGCCGGCGAGCTGCGCCACACCCTGCTCGACACCCCACCCCTATCGCTCACCGATGGCGGCCTGATCCACGACGGCGTCGATCCAAGCCTCGACGACCTGCGCAACCAGCTCGACGACCAGGACGCCTGGCTGGCCCAGCAGGAAGCCGAGGAGCGCCGGCTCAGCGGCCTCACCAGCCTCAAACTCCAGTACCACCGCACCTTCGGCTACTTCCTCGCGGTGTCTAAGGCCAAGGCGGCGGCGGTGCCACAGCACTGGATCCGCCGCCAAACCCTGGCCAACGAGGAGCGCTTCGTCACCCCGGCCCTGCGCAACCGCGAGGGCGCCATCCAGCAGGTCAAGGCCCGCGCCGCCCAGCGCGAATACGAGCTGTTCTGCGCCCTTCGGGTGAAGGTGGGCGAGCAGGCCGCCGCCATCCGCCACGCCGCCCGGCTGGTGGCCGAGCTCGATGCGATCGCCGCCCTGGCCGAGGTGGCCGCCACCAGCGGCTACTGCTGCCCCGAGATCACCGACCCCGCCAGTCCAGAGGCCCGCCTGCTGCAGATCGAAGCAGGCCGCCACCCGGTGGTGGAGCAGCTGCTGGTGGAGGAACCCTTCACCGCCAACAGTGTGGTGCTAGGTGGCACCCCCGACCTGATCATCCTCACCGGCCCCAACGCCAGCGGCAAGAGCTGCTACCTGCGCCAAACCGGCCTGCTGCAGCTGATGGCCCAGATGGGCAGCTGGATCCCAGCCACTTCCGCCCGCCTCGGCATCGCCGATCGTCTCTTCACCCGCGTCGGCGCCGGCGACGACCTGGCGGCCGGCCAATCCACCTTCATGGTGGAAATGGCCGAAACCGCCAACATCCTTCACCACGCCAGCGAGCGCTCCTTGGTGCTGCTCGACGAGATCGGTCGCGGCACCGCCACCTTCGATGGCCTCTCGATCGCCTGGGCCGTGGCCGAGCACCTGGCCACCCCCCCGGAGCGCGGCGGCATCGGCGCCCGCTCGATCTTCGCCACCCACTACCACGAACTCAACGCCCTCGCAGGCCAGCTGCCCAACGTCGCCAACGCCCAGGTGCTGGTGCAGGAAACCGGCGACGCCCTGGTGTTCCTGCACCAAGTAGCCCCCGGCGGCGCCAGCCGCAGCTACGGCATCGAGGCCGCCCGTCTGGCCGGCGTGCCCGCCGCGGTGGTGCTGCGGGCCCGCCAGGTGCTGGGCCGCATCGAAGCCAACAGCGTCGTGCGGGTGAATCAGGAGATCAAAGGGGGCGGCGCACTCGCCGCCTGAAGCCAGGCAGAGCGCAGCAGGGCGTTGCAGGCCGCAGCCACCAGTCCGGCTCCGCCCTTGGAGCCCTCGAGCCGCATATGCACCAGGCCACTCTCAGCCAGGTGACGCTTGCTCTGGGCCACCCCCACAAACCCCACCGGCATGCCGATCACAAGAGCTGGCGCCGGCACCGCTTTTGAGGCCACCAGCTCCAGCAGCACCTCCAGGGCCGTGGGAGCGCTGCCGATCAACACCAGGCCCGGGCGTAACGCTGCCAGCGCCGCCGCCATCCCGGCCGCCGTGCGCGTGGAACCCTCCGGGGCCGCGGCGGGGGCCCAATCGAGCACGCTGCGCACCTGATTGGCGAAGGTGCGCCGAGCCATCGGCGCCACCGCCGCGGCAGCCATTGCCGTGTCCGTAAGGATCGGCGCCCCAGCAGCCAGGGCCGCCAAGCCGGCCTCGCAGGCGGTTGCAGGGCAAACCAGATCGGCCGCCAGGCCCGGATCCCCGCTGCTGTGAATCAGGCGCAGCAACACGTCCTGCTGCAGGGGGCTGAGCGGCGCCAGCGCCGCCGCCGTGCCCGGCAACTGCCGGATCAGCCGCAAGCTCTCGCAAAAAATCGGGTGATCCAGGGAAGGCACTCCGCGAAAGGCCGCAGTTTCAGCATTACTCATGGCTCGATTCATTTCTGAGCAGTGCATTTCTGAGCAGCGGTGCATAGATCACCAGCAGCGCTGTCCTTGATTCTGTACAGGTTGTACAGCTTGTAAGGTCTGTACAGATTCGTGCACACCCATGCCTGACACCACCATGGGCGTCGAATCGGCCAGGCGCCGCCTACCGGAACTGCTGGAGCGAGCGGCGGCCGGCGAACGAATCGTGATCCAGCGCCACCGCACCCCCATGGCCGCCCTGGTGCCGCTGGCAGGGCGGGCACCGATTGATCCCCTGCTGCGCCAACGGCAAATCCAGAGCCTGATGGCCCTACAAGGCAGCGGCAGGGGCTGCTGGGATCCCCAGCAACGCCAACCAGCCCGGCCAGCACCACCACCGCCAGCTTTTGTACAACCTGTACAGAACCTGCCCCACCAAGAAGCCTTCAACCCCCGCCTGCTAGCCCACGGCTCCCGAATCGCCCTCGATGGCACCGCGCTGGTGGCCTTTCTGGCAGACGCCAAGGGCGCCGGCAAACACCTCGAGCCACTGATGCAGGGAATAGGGGCTGGCTATTGGATTGGGGTTGTTAGCAGCTTGAGCCTGATGCGGGTGCTCGAGGGGCCCCTGGCCCGGGGCGACGAGGCCCTGGCCCAGCGCTACATCCAGGCCTTCGAGAATCCCCACCACTGGCAACTGATCCCCAGCGATGGCGCCATCGCTGCTGCGGCCGTGCGTCTGCGCCGCCAGGAACCCCAGCTCGACGACAGCTGCGCCATCGAACTTGCCACTGCCATCCAGTCCGGCGCAGTGGTGCTAGTCACCGACCATCCGGCCCTGGCCCAGACTGGGCTGCATCCGGTGCTCAGCGCCCTGCGGATCTAAGCCGCGCCCATGCCCATTCACCTGCTCTGGGGCGACGACGAGGCTGCCCGCAACCGTGCTGTCGAAGCGCTGGTGCAGGCGCAGGTGGATCCCAGCTGGGCCACCATCAACCTCAGCCGCCTCGATGGCAACGACGCCGGCCAGGCGGCCCAGGCCCTCGAGGAGGCGCGCACGCCACCCTTTGGCGCCGGCAGCCGCATGGTGGTGCTGCAACGCAGTCCCTTTTGCAGCCAGTGCCCAGCAGAGCTGGCCGAGCGTTTCGAAGCGGCCCTGGCCCAGGTGGCGGATGGCTGCCATCTGCTGCTGGTCAGTTCCGGCAAACCGGATGCCCGGCTGCGCACCACCAAGGCCCTGCAGAAGCTGGTGAAGGCTGGCCAGGCCAGCGAGCAAAGCTTTGCCCTGCCAGCGATCTGGGACGGCGCCGGCCAGGTGGAGCTGGTGAGCCGCACGGCCCGGGAGCTGGGGCTGAAGCTCGAGCCAGCCGCAGCTGCAGCCCTCTCCGATGCCATCGGCAACGACAGCGCCCGCCTCGCCAGCGAGCTTGAAAAGCTCAGCCTCTACGCCAATCCCATCAGCCTCGCCGCCGTGCAGGCCCTGGTGGGGGGTCAGGCCACCAGCTCCCTCGCCGTGGGCGATGCCCTGCTGGCTGGCCAGCCAGCCGATGCCATTGCCCGGCTCGATGCCCTGCTGGAGGCCAACGAACCGGCCCTGCGCATCGTTGCCGCCCTCAGTAGCCAGATCCGCGGCTGGCTTTGGGTCACCCTGCTCGACCAGCAAGGAGAAAGCGACGTAGCGGTAATCGCTAAAGCGGCCGGCATCGGCAATCCCAAACGCATCTACGTGATGCGCAAGCAGATCCGGGGCCGCCAGCCCGCCGTATTCCTGCGCCTGCTCAGCCAGCTGCTCTCAGTGGAGGCTGCCCTCAAGCGGGGCAGTGATGCCGGCGATGCCTTCCGCGATGGCTTCCTGCTCAACCCCTAAGGGACCAAGACGGATAATTAGCCGTTCTTTCACTGACGCCCACCGCCGCACCCTGCCATGGCCCTGCTGGTTCAGAAGTTTGGCGGCACCTCGGTGGCCGATGTGGAGCGCATTCAGGCAGTAGCCCGCCGCATCGCCCGCAGCCGTGAGCAGGGCCACGAGCTGGTGATTGTGGTGTCAGCGATGGGCCACACCACCGACCAGCTCACCGGCCTGGCCCGCGCCATCAGCAGCAACCCACCCCAGCGGGAGCTGGACATGCTGCTAGCCACCGGCGAGCAGGTGTCGATCGCCCTGCTTTCGATGGCGCTGCACGCAGAAGGCGTACCGGCGGTGTCGATGACAGGCACCCAGGCGGGCATCGTCACCGAATCGGCCCATGGCCGCGCCCGCATCCTGGAGATCCGCACCGAACGGCTGCGGCGCTTACTCGCTGATGGCCAGGTGGTGGTGGTGGCTGGTTTCCAGGGCACCAGCAGCGGCGCCGGCGGCACTCCCGAGATCACCACCTTGGGCCGTGGCGGCTCCGACACCTCAGCGGTGGCCCTGGCAGCAGCCCTGGGCGCCGACACCTGCGAGATCTATACCGACGTTCCTGGGGTTTTGACCACCGACCCCCGCAAGGTGGCCGACGCCCAGCTGATGGCACAGGTGAGCTGCGATGAAATGCTTGAGCTGGCCAGCTTGGGAGCTTCGGTGCTGCACCCGCGGGCGGTGGAGATTGCCCGCAACTACGGCGTGCCCCTAGTGGTGCGCTCCAGCTGGAGCGAGCAGCCCGGCACCCTGCTCACCAGCGGCGCCCCCAGGCCGATTCGCCATGAGGGGCTGGAGCTGGGTAAGCCAGTGGATGGCGCCGAACTCGAAACAGACCAGGCTGTGCTGGCCCTAGCCCACGTGCCCGACCGGCCCGGGGTGGCAGCCCAGCTGTTCGAGGCCCTCGGCGCCGCTGGTCTCAACGTGGATTTGATCGTGCAAGCCACCCACGAGGGCAGCTCCAACGACATCGCTTTCACCCTGGCCGCCGCTGAATGCGACCGGGCCCAGCTGGTGTGCGGCGAGGTGCTGGCCGCCATGGGCGCGACCCTCAACGATGGCGGCGCCCAACTAAGCGCCGAAGCCGGCTTGGCCAAGCTGAGCATCTCGGGCGCCGGGATCATGGGCCGGCCAGGGGTAGCTGCCCGGCTGTTCGACACCCTGGCCCGCTCAGGCATCAACCTGCGCCTGATTGCTACCAGCGAGGTGAAGGTGAGCTGCCTGGTGGCTGGAGACCAGGCGGATCGGGCCTTCCGGGCCGCCGCCGAAGCCTTTGAGCTGCCTGATCAGCAGCTGCGCCGCAATCCCAGGCCCTGCCATCAGGGGGATCCGGCTGTTCGCGGCGTTGCCCTCGATCGCGATCAGGCCCAGGTGGCAGTGAGGCGCCTGCCCGATCGCCCCGGCACCGCCGCGGCCGTCTGCCGCACCCTGGCCGACGCCAACATCAGCCTCGACGCGATCGTGCAATCCGAGCGCACCCATGCCGGGCCAAGCCGCGATATGAGCTTCGTGCTTAAACGCGACGATCTGACGCGGGCGCAGCAGACCCTGGCGCCCCTACTGCGCCAATGGCCCGGCTCCTGCTTCGAGGAGGGGCGCGCCATAGCCCGAATCAGCGCCGTAGGGGCCGGTATGCCATTCACCCCAGGCACCGCGGCCCGCATGTTCCGCTGCCTAGCCGCCGCCGGCATCAACATCGAACTGATCGCCACCAGCGAGATCCGCACCAGCTGCGTCGTAGCCGAAACCGATGGTGTAGCAGCTCTACAGGCGGTGCACGCCGCTTTTTCACTGGGTGGCATCGCCCAACATCGGGCCGAGGGCACTGAGTCACCTAGCAAGACCGAGGCGCCTGGTTAAGCCCTCCCCACCAGCTTCTGACGCAGATTTTTAATCTTGTCGCGCAGGTTGGCGGCCTCCTCAAATTCAAGGTTCTTGGCGGCGCCCTTCATCTTCTCTTCAAGCTGCTGGATGAGCTCCGGCAGAGCATCCAGCGGCACATTGTTGTGCTCGGCCTGCTCGGTGGCCTCCTCCAGCTGATCGTCGTTGAGCCGCCGCGACATCTCCAGTGAAGAGAGGATCGAATTGCCGGCCCGCTTGCCCGCAGGGGTGGGGGTGATGCCGTGCTCAACGTTATAGGCGTGCTGAATGGTGCGGCGACGCTCGGTTTCGGAGATGGCCCTAGCCATCGAATCGGTGAGATTGTCGGCATAGAGGATGGCCATGCCCTCGATGTGGCGGGCAGCCCGGCCAATGGTCTGAACCAAGGAGCGCTCGGCCCGCAGGAAACCCTCCTTATCGGCATCAAGAATCGCCACTAGCGATACCTCGGGCAGGTCCAATCCTTCCCGCAGCAGGTTCACGCCCACCAGCACGTCGTATTCACCATTCCTGAGATCTTGAATGATCTCAATCCGCTCAATCGAGTGGATCTCCGAGTGCAAGTAGCGCACTCGCACGCCATTTTCAGCCAAGTAATCGGTGAGATCTTCGGCCATGCGCTTAGTGAGCGTGGTTACAAGCACTCGCTCGTTTTTCTCCGCCCGCACCCGGATCTCGCCGAGCAGGTCGTCCACCTGACCCTCACTAGGGCGCACCTCCACAATCGGGTCGAGCACCCCGGTGGGACGAATCACCTGCTGCACAATCTGGCCACTGCTCTGCTCCATCTCCCAGTTACCAGGAGTGGCACTCACAAAGATCGTCTGCTGGGCCTTCTCCCAGAACTCCGAACCCTTGAGCGGCCTGTTGTCGGCAGCACTGGGCAGGCGGAAGCCGTGCTCAATCAGCACCTGCTTACGCGACTGGTCGCCGTTGTACATCGCCTGCAGCTGGGAGCAGGTGACGTGGCTTTCATCCACCACCAGCAGCCAGTCTTTGGGGAAATAGTCGATCAGGCATTCTGGCGGCGTGCCCGCCTCTCGCCCGGCCAAATGGCGGGCGTAATTCTCAACACCGTTGCAATAGCCCACCTGCTCGAGCATCTCCAGGTCGTAGGTGGTGCGCTGCTCCAGCCGTTGCGCCTCTAGGAGCCGCCCCTGACCGTTAAGTACATCGAGCCGCTCGCGCATCTCGTTGCGGATGGCCGAAATCGCGTCCGCCAGCCGCTCCTTTGGCGTCACAAAGTGCTTAGCCGGATAAATATTGATTGTGTCGAGGCTTTGCAGGATCTCGCCGGTGGTGGGATCCACGTAGCGGATCGCCTCCACCTCATCACCAAAGAGCTCAATCCGCACCAGCCGATCTTCATAGGCCGGGCCGATCTCCAGCACATCCCCCCGCACCCGAAAACGACCGCGAGAAATTTCCAGGTCGTTGCGGGAATACTGGTTATTTACCAACTCCCGCAAGGAGCCTCGAAGATTGAGAGTCTCACCCACCTTAAACTTAACAGCAGCTTTTAGATATTCACTGGGAATACCCAAACCATAAATACAACTAATAGAGGCCACCACGATCACATCTTTGCGCTCAAACAGCGAACGGGTCGCCGAGTGGCGCAGCATATCGATCTCTTCATTGATCGAAGCTGTCTTGGCGATGTAGGTGTCGGAGACAGCCACATACGCCTCCGGCTGGTAATAGTCGTAGTAGCTGATGAAATATTCAACGGCATTATTCGGGAAGAACTCCCGCAGCTCATTGCAGAGCTGGGCCGCCAAGGTTTTGTTGTGGGCCAGCACCAAAGCAGGGCGCCCGGTCTGGGCGATCACGTTGGCGATCGTGAAGGTCTTGCCGGTGCCAGTGGCGCCTAGCAGGGTTTGGTAGCGCTCGCCCCCATCAACGCCCTGGACCAGCCCGGCAATGGCCGTGGGCTGATCACCCTTGGGTAGGTAGGGGGCGTGGAGTTCAAACGGAACCATGCCCCCATTCTCGGGGTCAAACCACCGGAGCTGTGGTGATCAGAGCGGCTGCGCGAGTGACGTCGACGTCGAGGCCAAGGATCCGCAGGATCACAGCCGACAACACGGCATAGACGACCCCACCAAGAATCGCGCTCACCACTCCGTTTTTGAGCCGGAATCCCTTGATCAACCAGGCCGCCAGGCCAAACAGCACCACCGTGATCGCCCAGTTGAACAGCAGGCTCACCGGACTGATCAATCCCCCCAAGCTGGTGACCGCCCACACCGGCCCCAGCAGCAGCTTCAGCGGCCAGATCAACAGGGTGCCCAGCAAGCCGATCACCACAGCGGAAAGCATGGCGATCGGGAAACTGCTCACCTCCACTCCCAAGGGAAGCCAGGCCACAATCAACAACACAACGGCCCGAATCGGCCACTGCAATAGCCACATCAGAGAACCCACTTGGCGTTAAGCAACAACGATTGCGCCGGCGGTCGCGCCTAGGGCCTCACGTAGACCGCGCACGACGGCCACCATGGCCAATGGGTCGTTCAGCTTGTTGATCGCCGAACCAACCCCCACCCCGGCGGCACCGGCGGCAATAGCCATCGGCACGGTGACGGCGGAGAGGCCAGAGGCACACAGCACTGGTGCAGCACTACTCGCCGCAATCAAGGCGCGGCTGATGCTGTGGGCAGCGGCCAGGGTTGGAGCCGCCTTCTCGATTAGGCCGAGGCTGCCGGCGCTGAAGGGCTTAGCGCTGGTGCCGCCCTCGGTTTGGATGATGTCGGCACCGGCGGCCACCAGATCCACGGCCAGCTGCTCCTGGTGATCGAGGGGCAGCCCATGGGGCACGGTGACGCTCAACACCACCTCAGGCAACAACTCGCGAGTGCGGCGGGTGAGCTCAAGCACTTCGGCGGCATCGAAGATGCGACCAAGGGGATAAAAGGCGTCGTAGTTGCCAATTTCCACCATTGCCGCCCCGGCAGCCACAGCAGCGGCAAACAGCTCGGGATCGACTGAGCTCACGCAGATCGGCAAGCCGCTCACTGCAGCGGCCAGCTGCACCAGCTCCGGATCGCAAGCCACATCGATCAAATCGGCACCGCCTTGGCCAGCGGCCCGACTGATCCGCTCCACACTGGCAGCATCAAAATTGGTGAGGCCAGCGATCACCTTGAGCAGGCGGCGATCAGCAAGCGCGGCTTGCAGGGCGGAGGGCAGCTGCTCAAGACGCGACTTCGCAACCATGGAAACGCAAGATTTGAATAGTGAATTGATTCTCCCACCCGGGCCGCGCTGGAGCCCGGACCACCTGCGGCTGCATCGCCACCTGCGGCACCATCCCGAGCTGTTGCCAGCAGGAGCGCCTTTGCTGCTGGCCATCTCGGGTGGTCAAGATTCCATAGCCCTGCTGGCCCTGCTGCGCGACCTGCAGCGCCTGCACCACTGGCCCCTGCACCTGTGGCACGGAGACCACCGCTGGCGACCGGAGTCGGGCCAGGTGGCGGCGGAGCTGGCCGGCTGGTGCAGCGACCAGGGGCTGAAGCTGCAGGTTTCCTCCTGGCTGAGGCCGCCGGAGGCAACCAGCGAAGCTGACTCCCGCCACTGGCGCTACGCCCAGTTGGCTGAGCAGGCCAGATCTCTGGGGGTAGGCCATGTGGTGACCGCCCACACCGCCAGCGATCGAGCCGAGACCCTGTTGCTGCACCTAGCCCGAGGTAGCCATCGCCGCGGCCTGGCCAGCCTGCGCAGCCTGCGCTCCCTCAGCAGCCCATCGAGCCCCACCACCGATACATGCGAGCCAATCGCGCTGGCGCGGCCGCTGCTGCCCTTCTCCCGGGCTGACACCGCCCGGATTTGCCAGCAACTGAAGCTGCCCGTGTGGCACGACCCGAGCAATACCGACCGCCGCTACAGCCGAAACCGAATCCGGGCCGAGGTGGTGCCCGTGCTCGAGGAGCTCCATCCCGGTGCTGCCCAAAGGATCAGCGCCCAAGCCGAGAGGCTGGTGGAGGAGGTGGAGAGCAGCAACGAATTGGTAAATCTGGCCCTTCAAACTCTAAAAACAGTCACCAGCCACGATGGGGCACCAGGCCTGCAGCGCCAGGAGTTGGGCGACCTAGCCCTAGCCAACCAGCGCCAACTGCTGCATCACTGGCTGGAGCAAGGCACAAGTCTTTCCCTGCCAGCCCGGCAACTCGAAGAACTATTGCGTCGGCTGCAACCGGGCCATCCCCCAGGCCAGGCAGACCTAGGCGCGGGTTGGCAGCTGCGCTGGGATCCCTGCACACTATGGCTGCACCTTCCCGCCGCCCAGCTGCCGCAATGACAACCTCGCCGCACTCGCTGCAACAGCGCTATGAGGCCATTGAGCGGGTTTACAGCGAACGCCAATGGGACGATGTGGCCCGTTTAAGCGAGGAGCTGCTGCTCGAGCTACCCAACGAGCCCGCCGACCCCCTGCGCCAACGACTACAGCTGTTACTTGGCCACACCTACCTCTACGGCTACGAAGACAGAGCTACAGCAACCGGTTTTTACAGCAGAGTTCGAGCGGCCACGCAAGAACCCGTACTGCGCGATATCGCCGACCAGGGGCTGGAGCAATGCGCCAGCCAGGCAGCACCTCAAGCCACAACCCTGGAAGTTGGATCAGGCCAAGCATTCCCCTTCGGCAATGCGCCAGTAGCGGTCGGAACCGCAATTGCCAGTGCTGGCTCAGCCATGCCCTGGATGGAGCAACTTGGCGGCATCGAGGCGGCTGAGGTTCAGGTGCCCGTGGCGCAGGTGCCCGTGCCGGTGCCGGTGCCAAATCTGGTAGTCGAAGTGGTCGATGAACCAGAGCTAATCGAGGTGGCCCAGGCAGATGCTGCGACTGCTCAAGAGCTGGAGGTCGCCGTGAGCAAAGAGAGCCTGGCTGAGCCTGAAGAACGGTTTGCCGAGCCAGTCGGCGGACCCGGCCCCGAGGAGTTGGCCGAACTCTCCAAGGGGCTGCTGCGAGTGGTGATCCGCTGAGCTGGGGCTGGGGCCGCTCAGCCCGCGATGGCGGCTGAGCGGCGGCGGCGGGTGCGCCCGGCGAGTTCTGGCTCGAGCTCTGCTGGAGCTGGGGCTGGGGCTGGAACCTCAGCAACAACAGCCGCTGGGACTACGGCAGGAGCAGAAATAGACGTGGCGACGGCAGGGTCGGCGGCTCCAACGGCAACCAGCTGACGCTGGGGTGCCGGCACGGAGCCATCACGGCCACGACCAACTCCATCACGAGCGCCTCCATCACGGGCAGAGCGACCCCGGGGAGCGGGACGAGTGTCGGGTTCGGCGTCGGCGCGGCCCTTGTAAGCCGGCGTACCGGCAGGGGCTGGCTGCACAAGGCAAATGATCAGCGGCTCCACCTGCAGCTCGCGGCGCAGGCGGCGCTGCAGACCCACCTCCACCTCTCGCTGCACACCCACCCAATCCACCTCAGGGGCCTTGCCACCGGTGTTGCGGCAGAGCTGATTCCAACGATTTTCCAGTACCCAGCCGATTTCGCGCTCAGCCCACATCGAAAGCCTGCGGGCATCAGCAGTGGTGACCACTCCCCGGATGTTGGCCCGGGGTGGAGCCGCCATCACACCATCGGTGCTGATCACCGCAAGCAAGGTGATCACCCCATCTTCTGCGAGCTGTTGGCGCTCCTTCAGCACGCGGGCATCGACGATGCCATTGCGGGAGGCGTCGAGCAATTCAATGCCTGCCTTCACCGGATCACCGGTGCGGATGGAGTCGGGGCTGAGCTCGACCACGTCACCGTTATCGATGATCAAGATGTTGTCGGCCGGAATGCCCATCGACTGGGCAGTTTTGCTGTGGGCAATGAGCATGCGGTGCTCGCCGTGCACCGGCACAAAATATTTGGGCTTGGTGAGGGCCAGCATCAGCTTCTGGTCTTCCTGGAAGCCGTGGCCAGAGACGTGAATGCCCTCGCCCTTGCCATAAACCACCTTGGCTCCCTGCATCATCAGCCGGTCGATCGTGTTGACCACCGAGATGGTGTTGCCAGGGATCGGGCTGGCCGAGAAAATAATCGTGTCGGTGCTCTTCACCTGCACCTGGGGATGCTCGCCACGGGAGATGCGGCTTAGGGCTGCCAGGGGCTCACCCTGACTACCGGTCATCAGCAACAGGGTTTCGCGGTCAGGCAGATCGCGGATCTGCTTAATCGGCACAAACAGATCATCGGGGGCGCGCATGTAACCCAACTCCCGCGCCTTGGCGATCACGTTGAGCATGGAGCGGCCCAGCAGACCCACCTTGCGACCGTTCTTGAGGGCCAGCTCCAGGATCATCGAGACCCGGTGAATCGAGCTGGCAAAGGTGGTGATAATCACCCGGCCTTCAGCCTGGGAGATGTGGCGATCCAGGCAGGGGAACACCGAGCGCTCAGGCGGGCAGAAGCCCGGCACCTCAGCGTTGGTGGAGTCGCTGAACAGGCAAAGCACGCCCTTGTCGCCGTAATGGGCTAGGCGTGCCATGTCAAAGGTCTCGCCATCCACCGGCGTGTGGTCAAACTTAAAGTCACCGGTGAAGATCACCGTGCCCACAGGGGTAGTGATGGCCAGCGAAAAGCTGTCTGCCATCGAGTGGGTGTTGCGGATGAACTCCACTGAAAAGTGTTGGCCCACCTTCACCACATCACGAGGCGCGACGGTCTGGAGGATGGTGCGATCCATCACACCGGCCTCCTCCATCTTGCCGGTGAGCATGGCCAGCGCCAGGCGCGGCCCATGTATCACGGGGATGGTGAAGTTCTTGAGGTGGTGGGCAATGCCACCGATGTGATCTTCGTGACCGTGGGTCACGATCATGCCGCGAATCCGCTTCTGGTTTTCCTTCAGATAGCTGGTATCCGGCATCACCACGTTGACGCCATGCATGCCATCGCTGGGGAAGGCCAATCCGGCATCCACCAACATGATGTCGTCGCCGTACTCGAACACGCAGGTGTTCTTGCCGATCTCGTGCAGGCCGCCCAGGGGAATCACCCGCAGGTGGGGAGGCTTGGTGGTGCTCTGACTGGTGCCCTGGGCTCTGCCGTTGGAACTGGTCATGGAGAAGGAGTTTTAGGAAAAAGGAACAAACTGAATTGATCTGGTCTCAAGCCTTGGCGTCAGGTAGGACGCAGGGCGGCCAGGGTTTCGGAGAGGCGTTGTCGCACGTCGGTGGTGGCGGAAAGCAGGGGAAGACGGGGTGCACCCACGGGCCAGCCGCTGAGCTCCAAGGCGGCTTTGACGGGGATCGGATTGGTGCTGCAGAAAAGGGACTTGCACAGCGGCAGCAGCTGGTCGTGCAGAGCCAGGGCCTGAACCAAATCCCCGGCGTAGAAGGCGCGCACCATGGCGCTGATCTCAGGGCCGGCCAGGTGGCTGGCCACACTCACCACGCCCACAGCACCAACGGCAAGCATCGGCAGGGTGAGGACGTCGTCACCGCTGTAAATCGCCAGACGGTTGCCGCACAGGGCCCGCAGGGCGCTCACCTCTTCGGTGCTACCGCTGGCAGCCTTGAAACTCACCACGTTGGCGCAGTCGAGCAGCCGGGCCACGGTGGCTGGCTCCAGGCTGGTGCCGGTGCGGCCCGGGATGTTGTAGAGCATCAAGGGCAGCTGGGGTGCCGCCGCTGCCACAGCGCGGAAATGGGCCTCAAGGCCGTCCTGGGGGGGCTTGTTGTAGTAGGGCACAACAACTAGGGCGCCATCGGCACCGAGGGCCGCCGCCTGCCGCGTGGCCTCCACCGCTTCGGCGGTGCAATTGCTGCCGCTGCCCGCCAGCACGCTGGCCCGATGCCCAACCGCTTGCTTCACCGCAACTAAAAGAGCGTGCTGTTCGTCCCAGCTGAGCGTCGGTGATTCGCCAGTGGTGCCGCACACCACGATTCCATCGGAGCCCTGGTTGATCAGGTGCTCCGCCAGCTGGGCCGCAAGGCCCAGATCCACCGAACCATCGGCGGCAAAGGGGGTCACCATCGCCGTCAGCACGCGGCCAAATGGGGGAGTGGCTGGCTGGATAGGGCTCAAGCAGCACCTCCGGGCAAAACCGCTCCAGTTCCAGCCGCCGGACCCTGGATCAACAGCTCGGCAATCTGGATCGCATTGAGAGCCGCACCCTTGCGGATCTGATCACCGCAGAGCCACAGCTCCAAAGAATTGGCGTCACTGAGGTCCTGGCGGATACGTCCCACCGCCACCGGATCGCGGCCCGTCACATCGGTGGGCATCGGAAAACGGTTGGCCTCAAAGTTTTCCAGCAGCTCCACGCCGGGGGCCTCAGCCAGCAGGGCTCTGGCCTCCTGCACCGGGAAGGGCTCATGAAATTCAATATTTACGGCCTCTGAATGGGCCCGCAGCACCGGCACCCGCACGCAGGTAGCCGAAAGTCGCAGCTCCGGCGTGCCCATGATCTTGCGGGTTTCGTTGAGCATCTTCAGCTCCTCCTCGCAATAACCGTTGTCCTGCAGCGGCGAGTTGTGCAGAAAAAGGTTGAAGGCCAGGGAGTGGGGCAGCACCTCACTCACGGGCTCACCACCATCGAGAACGGTGCGGCTGAGCTGGCGCAGCTCCTCCATCGCCCGGGCACCGGCGCCGCTGGCGCTCTGATAAGTGCTCACCAGCACACGCCGAATTGCCCGCCGCGCCGCCAAGGGGGCCAAAACCAGGGTGAGCAGGATTGTTGTGCAGTTGGGGTTGGCAATGATGCCCCGATGGGCAAAAGCAGCCTCGGGGTTCACTTCTGGAACCACCAACGGCACCTCCGGATCCATTCGGAAGGCGCTGGAGTTGTCGATAACCACCGCACCAGCCCGGGCCGCCACCGGAGCCCACTGGCGCGACACCGAGCCGCCGGCTGAGGCCAGCACCACGTCCACCCCTTCAAAAGCTGAGGCCTCCACGGGCCGGATCGCCAGCGATGTGCCCTGCCAGGCAATGCTTTGGCCGGCGGAGCGGGGTGACGCCAGGGGGATCAGCTCGGCCAGAGGAAAGTTGCGCTCAGCGAGCAACTCGAGCAATTCCTGGCCAACTGCGCCCGTCGCACCGAGCACCGCAACCCGCAAGGGGCGGCTGGGCAGGCAGGCAGATGGCGGGGCAGGGACGGTCTGGGCGGCGGTCAAGGGAGCGGGAAAGGAATCAAAAATTGGTGGCGGAGCTGGGGGTCAAACATCAACCCAGCTAGGGGCGGAAAGCTGCAACAAAGAGGCCGGCGGTCGTCGAAGCCGTTCTTTGCTGATTTGGGACCTATCGCCTTCGTCGTGCGCCGATACGACAATACGCGCTGAGAGCTCGGAACGGCCGCTTTCTAGGATCAGGGTCTGCAACTGTTTTCCATGAGCTCTGCCGCCGCCCCAGCCGCCAGCCCGCTGTCGATAAAGGCCAGTCCCCGTCCGGGCAGCCGCGTGGCCCTCGAGGTGGCCATCCCCGGCGGCCGCAGCCAGGCCAGCTATGACGCCGCCGTGGACAAGCTGAGTCGCAGCATCAAGCTTCCCGGCTTTCGCAAGGGCAAGGTGCCACGGCCCGTGCTGCTCCAGCAGATCGGCCCCCAACGCATCCGGGCCACCGCCCTAGAGGATCTGGTGGAGGCCGCTTTCCGGGATGCTGTTAGCCAAGAAATGGTGGCAGCCATCGGCCGGCCCGAGCTAACCGAAGGCTTCGAGGTAGTGCTGGAACGCTTCGAGCCCGGCAGCTCCCTCACCATCACCCTGGAGCTCGACGTCGAGCCCACACCAAAACTCAAGTCCACCAAAGGGCTAAAGGCTGAAGCCGAGGCAATCAGCTTCGATCCGGCCCGCATCGATGAACTGATCGAGCAATCGCGCAAGCAGCTGGCCACCCTGGTGCCCGTAGAGGGCCGCCCTGCGGCCAGCGGCGATGTAGCGGTGCTCAGCTTCAGCGGCATTTACGTGGATAGCGGCGAGGCCATCAGTGGTGGCAGCAGCGATGCCATGGAAGTCGAGCTGGAGGAGGGCCGGATGATCCCCGGCTTCGTCGAGGGTGTAATCGGCATGGCTATCGGCGCTAGCAAGACCATCGACTGCCAGTTCCCCGATACCTACCCCCAAGAAGATGCCGCCGGCCGCCAGTCGCGCTTCGAGATCAGCCTGAAAGACCTCAAGTGCCGGGAGCTGCCCGCCCTTGACGACGCCTTTGCCCAGCAAGCCAGCGACAAAGCCACCCTGGCGGAGCTGCGCGCCGATCTGGAAACCCGCCTCAAGGACGACGCCGAGCGCCGGGCCAAGGCCAGCCGCCACGACGCCCTGCTCGCCGCCCTGGTGCAAGAGCTTGAAGTGGAGCTGCCCGAAACCCTGGTTCAACAGGAAATCCGCAACCTGGTGGAGCAGACAGCAGGACAGATCGCCCAGCAGGGCATGGACGTCAAAAAGCTGTTCACCCCCGACCTGGTGCGCTCATTGATGGACACCTCCCGGCCCGAGGCTGAGGAGCGCCTGCGCCGCAGCCTGGCCCTCAAGGCCCTCGCCGCCGCCGAGGCGATCGAGGTAGAAGCCAAGGAGCTCGAAACCAAGATCAAGGAGATCAGCCGCGGCCTGAGCCAGCAGGGCAACATCGATCCTGAAAGATTGCGTCTGGCCGTTGCTGACGACCTGCTGCGCGACAAGCTGCTGGAGTGGCTTGAGGCCAACAGCACCATCACCGAAAAGGCTGCCACCCCAGCCGACGCCGACCCTGACGCTGCAGGCGAGGAGCAGGCAAAGGCCAAAGCGAAAGCCAAGGCCAAACCGGCCAAGACCCAATAGCCATGGCCAGGACCAATAGATTGGTCCTCCGAGAGCTTTACCGCGCGTGATCGACGCCACCCTTCGCCATCCCGTCCACAGCAGCTGGAGCCCCAGTGGCTCCCCCGGGGTGCTGCCCACGGTGGTGGAGCAGTCGGGCAAGGGCGACCGCGCCTTCGATATCTATTCGCGCCTGCTGCGCGAGCGGATCATCTTCCTGGGCACCGGCATCGACGATCAGGTGGCCGATTCCCTAGTCGCCCAGCTGCTGTTCCTCGAAGCCGAGGATCCGGAGAAGGACATCCAGATTTACGTGAACTCCCCAGGCGGCTCGGTGACCGCCGGTTTGGCGATCTACGACACGATGCAGCAGGTGTCCCCAGACGTGGTAACCATCTGCTACGGCCTGGCCGCCTCCATGGGTGCCTTCCTGCTCTCGGGTGGCACCAAGGGCAAGCGGCTGGCCCTGCCCAATGCCCGGATCATGATTCACCAACCCCTCGGCGGCGCCCAGGGCCAGGCGGTGGACATTGAAATCCAGGCCAAGGAGATTCTTTTTCTCAAGGACACTCTCAACGGTCTGATGGCTGAACACACCGGGCAGCCCCTCGAAAAAATCACCGAAGACACTGACCGCGACTACTTCCTTTCCCCCGCAGAGGCGGTTGAATACGGCCTGATCGATCGGGTCGTGACCGAATCCCCTGCGGCCACCGCTGCTGAGTGATTCCTTCCGGTTTGATCCTTAAGGTCAGCTGACGATCCGTTATTTCCTGTCGATCCTGGAATCAGGACTCCCCTGCCCATGGCCAAGTTCGACGCCCACCTGAAGTGCTCGTTCTGCGGCAAGTCGCAGGAACAGGTACGCAAGCTGATCGCCGGCCCGGGTGTCTACATCTGTGATGAATGTATCGATCTCTGCAACGAGATCCTGGATGAGGAGCTGGTAGACGGCCATAGCGGCACCACCAGCGGAGGGGGGAGCAGCCGCCATGCCGCCGACTCCAGCCGCGGTAAGGCCCCCAGCAAAAAAACAACCAAACCAGCTCCAACTCTGGCGGAGGTGCCCAAACCTCAAGAGATCAAGGCCTTTCTCGACCGCCAGGTGGTGGGCCAAAACGAAGCCAAAAAAAATCTTTCCGTAGCTGTTTACAACCACTACAAACGCCTCGCCTGGCAAGGCGATGGCAGGGGCGAAACCGACCAGACAGCCACCAAGCTGCACAAGAGCAACATCCTGCTGATCGGCCCCACCGGCTGCGGCAAAACGCTCCTGGCCCAGACCCTGGCCGAAATGCTCGATGTGCCCTTTGCGGTGGCCGACGCCACCACCCTCACTGAGGCGGGCTACGTCGGTGAAGACGTGGAAAACATCCTGCTGCGGCTGCTGCAGAAAGCGGATCAGGATGTGGAGCAGGCCCAGCGGGGCATCATTTACATCGACGAAATCGACAAGATCGCCCGCAAGAGCGAAAACCCCTCTATTACCCGGGACGTCTCCGGAGAAGGGGTTCAGCAGGCATTGCTGAAGATGCTCGAAGGCACCGTGGCCAACGTGCCGCCCCAGGGAGGCCGGAAGCATCCCTACCAGGAATGCATTCAGATCGACACCAGTCAGATCCTGTTTATCTGCGGTGGTGCCTTCGTCGGCCTCGAAGATGTGGTGCAGAAGCGGCTCGGCCGCAACTCCATCGGTTTCCTCAGTGCCGATGGCAGCAGCCGGCCCCGCAGCGGCAAGGATCGCCATGGGGCCGAGGTGCTGCGCCATTTAGAGCCCCAAGACCTAGTGCGCTACGGCCTGATCCCTGAATTCATTGGTCGGCTGCCGGTTAGTGCGGTGCTTGAGCCCCTCGATACGCCGGCCCTGCAAGCCATTCTCACCGAGCCCCGGGATGCCCTGATCAAGCAGTTCCAAACCCTGCTGAGCATGGACAACGTGCAGCTCGATTTCGAAGCCGGCGCTGTTGAAGCGATTGCTATCGAAGCCCATCGCCGCAAGACCGGCGCCCGGGCCCTGCGCGGCATCGTCGAAGAGCTAATGCTCGACCTGATGTACGACCTGCCCTCCCGCAATGACGTCAAGAGCTTCACCGTGACCCGGGAGCTGGTGGAGCAGCGCAGTAAGGGCAAGGTGGTGCCCCTCGGCAGCGCCAGCCTGGATTCGCCACAGCAGGCCAGCGCCTGATCGGGCGCGAAACGATGGCCGCAGCTGACCACCTGCAGGTGCCTCGCCAGCACGGTCTGTTTCTGCATCACGGCATCGATCTAGGCGACGGCAGCGTGGCCCACTACCTGGAAGGGCGCGAAATCCTGCGCAGCCCCCTGGCCGATTTCAGCCGCGGCGAACCTGTCGCGGTGGTTCCGTATGCCGCGGGCGACTGCTCCCCGGCCGGCGTGACCCTGCGGCGGGCCATGGGGCGCCTGGGCGAACAGAATTACAACCTGCTGTTCAACAACTGCGAACACTTCGCCCATTGGTGCAAGACCGGCCGGCATCGCAGCGCCCAGGTCGAGGATTTGCTGCACACCGGCAGCCTCGGGGCCCTGGCCATCGGTCAGTGGGTGCCAGCGGCCATGCTCAGTGCGGCCCGAATGCTGCTGCGCCAAGGCAACCTGGCCGAACTCGACAAGCTGCGCCAAGGCCTACAGCAGAAATTGGAGCAGGAGCTGGGCCGGGCTGAAGCGCGCTGGGGCCAAGACCGCTTCGAAACCCTGAGGCTGGCGGCCCAGAAACTGGCCGACCAACTCACGGCCGTGGAAGAACTGGAAGAGCGGCTAAGGCGCCAGCTCGAACCGGACCAGGGCCACTAATCTCAAGCCTCAGCTTCATGGGCCCAACGGCGATCTCCAGCTACCAACCCCTCCACCACAAATACCGTCCCCAGCGCTTCGACCAGCTGGTGGGGCAGGAGGCGATCGCCGCCACCCTGAGCAACGCCCTGCGCACCGGCCGGATTGCGCCGGCCTATCTGTTTTGTGGCCCCCGCGGCACGGGTAAAACCTCCAGCGCCCGCATCCTGGCCCGCTCGCTCAACTGCATCGGCAGCGATGGGCCCACCCCCGAGCCCTGTGGCATCTGCGAGCTCTGCACCTCCATCGCCGCCGGCAATGCCCTCGATGTAATCGAGATCGACGCCGCCTCCAACACCGGTGTCGACAACATCCGCGAGCTGATCGAACGCTCCCGCTTCGCTCCGGTGCAGGCCCGCTGGAAGGTGTACGTGGTGGACGAGTGCCACATGCTCTCGACCGCCGCCTTCAACGCCCTGCTCAAAACCTTGGAGGAGCCGCCACCGCGGGTGGTGTTCGTGCTGGCCACCACCGACCCCCAGCGGGTGCTGGCCACGATCCTGAGCCGCTGTCAACGCTTCGATTTCCGCCGCATCCCCCTGCAGGCCCTCGAGCAACACCTGGCCTGGATCGCTGAGCAGGAGCAGATCGGCATCACGTCAGAAGCCCTGCACGTGGTGGCCCAGCGAGCCCAGGGGGGTCTGCGGGATGCGGAGAGCCTGCTGGATCAGCTCAGCCTGCTGCCGGCGCCGATCGAGGCCACGGCGGTGTGGGAGCTGCTGGGGGCGGTGCCCGAGCAGGAGCTACTGGCCCTGGCCGGTGCCCTGGCCAGCTGCGATCCCCTCGCCCTGCTGGAGGGTTGCCGCGAGCTGCTGGAGCGGGGCCGGGAGCCCGCCGCCGTGCTGCAGGGTTTGGTGAGCCTGCTGCGGGATCTGGTGCTAGCTGGCACGGCGCCCGACCGCCTAGAGCTCACCAGCGTGTCGCCCCAGTTCCGCCAAGCCCTACCCGATCTGGCCCGCTCGATCGGCAAAGCCCGCCTGCTGCAGTGGCAGGCCCAGCTGAAGGGCAGCGAGCAGCAGCTGCGCCACAGCGTCAACCCGCGCCTGTGGCTAGAGGTGCTGCTTTTGGGCCTGCTGGCCGAGCCGGTAGCTGCCGCCCAGCCAATCTCTGCCGCAGCACCTGCCGCAGTTGCACCGGTGCTTGCACCGGCGGTCGCGCCAGTCGCCCCCCCAGCAGCCACCCCAATCCCGGCTCCGGCTCCAGCCCCAGCTCCGGTCAGCGTCGAGCCCAACAGCTCCGCCAACCTGCCCGAGCTCTGGCAGCAAATCCTGGCGGGCCTAGAGCTGCCCTCTACGCGCATGCTGCTGTCCCAACAGGCCCGGCTGGTGCGCCTCGATGAACGCCGCGCCGTGGTGCAGGTGGCCGGCAACTGGATGGCCATGGTGCAGAGCCGCCTGCCCCTGCTGGAAGCAGCGGTAGCCAAGGCCCTAGGCAGCCCGCGCCAGCTCACATTGGAAGGAGGTGGGGAGAGCGCCGCAGCAACGGTCACCGCCCCCAGTGCCGCCACCCCCAGACCGGCGCCACCACCGCCAACGCCAGCACCACTGCCAAGCCCATCACCCCTGCCAAGCCCAGCAGCGAATCAAGCCCCAGCGCCCCTACCAGCCCCAGCAGCTACTGCGCCCCCCTTAGCCGCGCCCCTCGATGACAAGGCCAGAAGGCTGGCGGAATTCTTCAATGGCGAAGTAGTTGAACTTGATGGGCCGCTCGATGAATTAACTGGCGATGCAGAGGAGGCGGCTGCTTGAGCGGGGCCAGCACAATTGAGTAATGGGTAATCAGGTGTGTAACGGGTAATCAGGCGGTGGCCGGATCTTCGATTTGGGACTCTTCCTCCTCGCCGAGGTGCATGGTCTTGGCCCAAACCAGGCTCTTGGGAAGCAGGGCCATGCGGAGAGTGGTCCAGGGAATGACCACAAACCAGTGGCTCAAATAGGCAATGCCCAGGAGCAGGTTCCAAAGGTTCATGGCCGGCAGGGCCGGGCCCTCGCTAGGGCGACGACAACCGGCCAGGATCGCTCCTCCAGAGAGCCCAAAGGCAACAAAGGAAAGGGGCCAGATGGTTGGGCGGTTGCCCGTAATTACGGCGCCGAGCAAATCGGCAATCGCCACGACCGGCAAAAAGTATTGGAGCAGGAAGAAACTAGTTAAATCAAGCTTCTGACTAGCGCTGAGACGCTCCGAAATCAGGCCGGGCCAGTAATCGAAGAAGCGCTGCAAACCGCCTTCAGCCCAACGCTGACGCTGGCGCCACAGGGCAGCCACACTCAGCACGGCCTCTTCCTGCACCGGCGGATCCCAGAGGATGCCAATCGGCTGGCCGTCGAGCAGCAGCCTGAAACTGAGGTCTAGGTCGTCGGTGACCGTGTCCTCGTTGAAACCACCGCTACTGAGCAGGGCGTCCCGGCGCAGCAGCTGGCCATTGCCGCGCAATTCAGCTACGCCTCCCACAGCTAAACGACCCTGCTGGATCACGGCATCGAGGGCCATCTCCATGGCCTGGGCCCGGGTCAACCAATTGGCGTTGGCATTCACCTCAGCTTTGCGCAGCTGCACCGCCGACCAGCCACCAGCTTCTGCGAAGGGAATCAGCCGCTCCAGCGTGTCGCTCTGAAGATCGGCATCAGCGTCGAGCACGAACATCCAGCGGCCCTGAAGCTGCTGCAGCACCAAATTAAGAGCGCCCGATTTGCCGCCGCCGGCATCTGGCTCACGCCGCAATACCTGCAGAAAAGGATGACGCTCCTGCAGCTCAGCCAAAACCTGGGGAGTGCGATCGCTGCTGGCATCGTCAATCACCCAGAGCCGCATCTGCCCCTGCGGGTAGCTCAACTGAGCAATGCGCTCCACCAGGCGGCCAATAACTGCCTGCTCATCGCGGGCCGCCACCACCACGTCCACTGCCGGCAGGGGTTCAGCCCCTTGAGGGGCGGAGGCTTGAGCTGGTTCTGAGCTGCCTAGCGAACCAAAAACCTGGCGCAACACGGTGCGCAGGCTGTAGCCCCCAAGCAGCACGGCCAGGGTGAGGGCCGGGATCAGACGCAGCGACTCATGGAGCCAATGGGGAGCCATTCCCGCCCAGCCGCAGCCGATCAGGAACAGGGCCGACTTGCCGCGACGGTGATCGGTGGTACGGCCACCCGCAGCCATGGCGATCCCGAAAGTCGCCGAACTCTAAGGGGAACTGGCGGCCGAGCCGGGCTGGGACAGGGTGCTGATGCCTGGCAACGCCCTGAGGGACTGGAGGCTGGTGCCCGGATAGTAATGATCGAGGATGCGAGCCAGGCTCCAGCCACGCCGGGCTAAGTCGATAGCTCCAGCTTGGGACAGGCCGGCGCCGTGGCCAAATCCTCCCCCTTCAAAAATCCAGCGCCCCGGGCCGTCGGGCCGCAACAGAAACAGGGTGCTGGGCAACTGCCGCAAGGTGCGGCGAATCGCATCACGGCGCAGCACCACGCTCTGCCGCACTCCGCCGGCTCCCTGCGCCTGGATTTCCAGCGCCAATACCCGTCCACTAGGGCCCCGCTCCAGCACCACCAGCCGGGTGGGCGGCAGGCCCAAGGGCAGGGCAGCGCGGCTCAAGGCCTGCTGAATCTGAGCCGAATTGAGCTGGCGAAACCAGCGGAAGCGGGGATGGTCGAAGCCATAGGCGCGGGCGGTAGCCGCCAGGGCCGCTCCGAGCCGGGCCGGCTGCAACGGCAAAGCCACAGCGGCTGCAACGGCCGGCGGACCATCTACCCGCGGCCTCAGGTAGGGGAGGGCATCCCCACTCCACACCTCCTCAAACCCGGCCGCAATCCCCCCATTTGTGGCGTGATACACGCCATGAATCGGCGCACCCTGCCAGCTCAACACTTGATATTGGGTGGCGGCAATCGCCTGGCGTACGGCTGCTCCGGCCTGGCGGGGGTCTGCGTACACCTGGCATTGGGTATCGGCGCATAGGTGGTAGCCATCCACCACGAATCTTTCCTGGTTGCGCAGGGCCCAGGTGCGGGCCAGCACCGCCTGGGCAGCCAGGGCTGCCGCGGGGGAACCGGCCCCGATCTCATGGGGCACAACCCCAAGTAGGTAGCGCTCTAAGGGCACCTCCTCCACCAATGACCAGCTGCCATAGGCATCTCCCTGGAGCCGGAACGGACCTGCAAACACCCCCCCCTGCCAGCGCAGCCCCCCCGGGGCCTCCAAGCGCAAGGGGCCCTCGAGGCGAACCGGGCCATCCGAGCGCCGCAGCTCCAAAACCAGGCGATCGCGCTGCAGCTGCTCCACCAGCCGCGGCCTAACTCCAGCGGGCACTGGGGCATCGGGCGCGGCCCACACTTCCCACTCGGCCGGGTGGGCAATCACAGGCGTAGCACCGGCCAGTCGCCAGCGGCCAGCAGCCTCCTGGGCGCTCTCGTAGCTGGCAAAGGGCCCCCATACCTGACGGCGCAGCGCTAAGGGCTGGGCCAACGGCAGCCTGCGCCAGTGCAACTGCAACCGGGGCGCCTGAAACCGCTGGCCCGTCGCACTCAGCAGGGTGAGGTTTCCAGCCGCGCTGCGTAGCTCCAAGGGAGTGGGTGGACCCAAATGGGCCGCCAGGGCCACCCAGAGCACCGGCGCTGTGGCCGCCACTGCCGGCGGAGGCTGCACGGACCAATGCAGCGCAGAAGCAGGGCCGGATCCAGTTGAAATGGGAGGTGAGGCGGCCCTACATCCCCCCGCGAGCAGCAGCGTGCTGGCCCAAACGGCTAACGGCAACAACGATTGGGCCGAAGAGGACCGGACTGAAAACATTGCTTAAAAGAAGGGGGCTTGGAGGAGGGCACTGCCACGTCGTACTCTGCTTGTTTGTGCCCGCCGCAACCCGAGAAATGCCGAAGCTCAAGACCCGCAAAGCAGCCGCCAAGCGGTTCAAGGCCACCGGCACCGGCAAGTTTCTGCGGCGCCGGGCTTTCCTCAACCACCTGCTCGATCACAAGAGCCCGAAGCGCAAGCGTCATCTGGGCACAATGGCTCTTGTTGATGAGCGCGATGCGGACAACGTGAGGGCGATGCTCCCCTACGCCTGAGCGCGACCTCGGCCGATTTTCACTTCTATCTTCCTGATCTACTGCTATGTCACGCGTCAAGAGGGGCAATGTTGCCCGCAAACGCCGTAACAAGATTCTTCGCCTAGCCCGTGGCTTCCGCGGCGGCAATGGCTCCCTCTTCCGCACCGCCAACCAGCGGGTGATGAAGGCGCTTTGCAATGCCTACCGGGACCGCCGCCGTCGCAAGCGCGACTTCCGCCGCCTCTGGATCGCCCGGATCAACGCAGCAGCTCGGCTCAATGGCCTGAGCTACAGCCGCTTTATGGGTGGCTTAAAGAAAGCGGACGTGCGCATCAACCGCAAAATGCTGGCCCAGCTTGCCGTGGTCGACCCCGGCAGCTTCACCAGCGTCGTGGGTGCAGCTTCAAACTGAGTTCCACTGGTAGGTCTTTTTGGACGCCCTCCTTCCCCAGGCCTACCTAATTGGGCTGATAGTTCTGCTGGGGGTCGCTGCTGTTGTAGTGGCCCGTCAAATCTGGCGAGTGCGCTCAGATGAAGTCACCCTGGCCAAGCTAGAGCGCAGTGAAGGCCCTAAGCCCTCAGACGCGGCCACGTTGTACGAGCTTGGCTCAGTGCAACTACGTAAGCGCTTGTACGGCCAAGCCGCCGAATCACTCAAGCAAGCTCTAAAGAAAGCTGAAGCCGCTAAAGAACCGGCTGAAGCCCAAGCCGTGATTCAAAACGCCCTTGGCTTCGCCTTGGCCGCTCAAAACAATTACAAAACGGCAATTCGTCATTACCGGCTGGCATTGGAAGCCAAACCCGCCTACCCGGTTGCACTGAATAATCTTGCCTTCGCCTTAGAAAAGCAGCTGAAGCTGGAAGAGGCCAAGCAGACCTATGAGCAGGTTATTGAGCTTGACGCCAACAACAAAACCGCCCGCAAACGGCTAAAACTTCTCGATCGCAAGGCCGGCCTGAATCGGGCGGCCTAAGCGACCATCTAGTCAACCTTCACCAAAGCCCGCGCACAGCAGAGCCGCGGCTTGTATTTGTTGTGCTGACAGGTGTCGCTACGCGGCTTGAGCTTGATAGGGGGCGCAGGTCCAGGCGGCCGCCTGGGTTGGTGAGACGGGGGGCTTGCCAACCTGACAACTGCAGGCCCTGCAGACCCGTAAATACCCCTCCCATCTCCAAACCCGCCACCTCGCACTGGCAGAGCATCAGCAGGTCGAGCTGGTCTGATTCGGCGTTGAGGTTGCCCTGCACGGGAGTGGTAACCCCTCCCACCGTGAGTTCACCGCGCAGGTCGATCATCTGGCCCATCGGCTTAACCGAGGCAAGCCTCAGCTCAGCGCTCACAATCTGGGAATTGTCAAAGGGTTGATAAGTGCCCCTCCATACGAGCGGCATCTCCCCAGCCAGCAGCAGGGCCCGGCCAACTGGATCAAAGGTCTCCGCACCACCCAGGCCACTGAGCGACTCACCACCCACGCTGGCAGCCGAGGGAGGGGTGAAAGGCACAAAGGCCTCACTGGCCAGGGGTGTGGCCGCCTGCGCAGGCAACAAACCCATTGGCAACAGAGCCAGCGGCAGGGCAGCACGAAGAACGGCCAAAGACACAACAACCAAAACCGACTAATGGGAGGCTAGGACCGTTGCCGAGATTTGGCCCTGCCCCTTGGTCACCACCGCTCCCACCAGCGAACCGCCCAGCCACCGGGATCCACTTGTGATCGGTGGGCGCAGCTTCCGCAGCCGCCTGATGACCGGCACCGGCAAATATCCGAGCCTGGCGGCCATGCAGGCCAGCCTGACGGCCAGCGACTGCGAAATCGTGACCGTTGCCGTGCGACGGGTCCAGAGCCAAGCTGCCGGCCATGTAGGCCTGCTGGAGGCCATCGACTGGCAGCGCATCTGGATGTTGCCCAACACGGCCGGCTGTGCCACCGCCGAGGAGGCGATCCGGGTGGCCCGCCTGGGACGGGAGCTGGCAAAGCTGGCAGGCCAGGAGGACAACTGCTTCGTGAAGCTGGAGGTGATTCCAGACACCCGTCATTTGCTGCCCGATCCATTCGGCACCCTGGCGGCCGCTGAGCAACTGGTGAAGGAGGGCTTCACGGTGCTGCCCTACATCAATGCCGATCCACTCCTGGCCAAGCGACTCGAAGAGGCTGGCTGCGCCACCGTGATGCCCCTAGGTTCGCCGATCGGCTCGGGCCAGGGCATCCGCAACGCCGCCAACATCGCCCTGATCATCGAAAACGCCAAGGTGCCCGTGGTGGTAGACGCCGGTATCGGCGTGCCCAGCGAAGCCGCCCAGGCCATGGAAATGGGCGCAGACGCCCTGCTGATCAACAGCGCCATTGCCCTGGCAGGCGACCCCCCGGCGATGGCGCGGGCCATGGCCATGGCCTGCGAGGCCGGCCGCAGCGCCTTCCAGGCTGGTCGGCTGCCCATACGGGCAAACGCCAATCCAAGTTCGCCCGAGGTTGGCCGGGTAGGGAGCTGAAGCTGAACGCCTGTAGTAGCTTGCGAAGCGGAGCATCCGCTCGTCCTGCAGGGGTCTGGGGTTTTCGGAATGGGCGTTGCAATGAAGGTCTTCGTTCTCGGTGGCGACGGCTTCTGCGGTTGGCCCTGCGCGGTGAACCTGGCAGATGCGGGCCATGAGGTGGTGGTCATTGACAACCTCAGCCGGCGCAAAATCGACGTCGACTTGGAGGTGGAGTCGCTGACGCCGATCGCCACCATGGGCGACCGCCTTAAGGCTTGGGAACAGGTGGGCGGCAAGCCCATGCGGTTTGTCCATCTGGACATCGCCAGGGAATACGACCGGCTGCTGGAGCTGTTACGCCACGAGCGGCCCGATTCGGTAGTGCATTTCGCCGAGCAGCGCGCAGCTCCCTACTCGATGAAAAGCAGCGCAACCAAGCGCTACACCGTCGACAACAACGTCAACGGCACCCACAACCTGCTGGCCGCGATCGTGGAGAGCGGCCTCGATATCCACATCGTGCACCTGGGCACGATGGGTGTGTACGGCTACGGCTCCCACCGCGGCGCCACCATCCCCGAGGGCTACCTCAAGGTGGAAGTGCCCCAGCCCGACGGCAGCCGCTTTGAGGAGGAAATCCTGCACCCGGCCAGCCCGGGCAGCGTTTATCACATGACCAAGACGCTGGACCAGCTGCTCTTCCTCTACTACAACAAAAACGACCAGATCCGCATCACCGACCTGCACCAGGGGATCGTCTGGGGCACCAACACCGAGGCCACCGAGCGCGACCCACGCCTCACCAACCGCTTCGACTACGACGGCGACTACGGCACCGTGCTCAACCGCTTTTTGATGCAGGCAGCAATTGGCTACCCGCTCACGGTGCACGGCACCGGCGGCCAGACCCGCGCCTTCATCCATATACGCGATTCGGTGAAGTGCGTGCAACTGGCCCTGGAAAATCCGCCGGCCAGGGGCGAGCGGGTGAAGATCTTCAACCAGATGACCGAAAGCCACCAGGTGGGTGAACTAGCCCGCAAGGTGGCGGCTCTAACTGACGCCCAGATCAATTACCTGCCCAATCCGCGCAACGAAGCCGTCGAAAACGATCTGATCGTGGATAACCGCTGCTTCATCGAGCTGGGCCTCAACCCCACCACCCTCGATGACGGCCTTCTGGCCGAGGTGGTGGATGTGGCCCGCCGCTGGGCTGATCGCTGCGACCGCAGTCGCATCCCCTGCCAGTCCGCCTGGACCCAAACCCAGGCTCAGGCCATCCAGACGGCCTGAGGCGCAACTCCAGACCCTTGAAGATCGCCTTTTTCACCGAAACCTTTCTGCCCAAGGTGGACGGCATCGTCACCCGGCTCACCAAGACGGTGCAGCACCTGGTGGCGGCTGGTGATGAGGTGCTGATCTTCTGCCCGGAAGGCGCCCCGGAGACCTACATGGGCGCCCAGGTGGTGGGGGTGCCAGCCATGCCCCTACCTCTCTATCCCGAGCTCAAGCTGGCCCTGCCGCGGCCGGCGGTGGCAGAAGCCCTGGATCGCTTCAAGCCCGATCTTGTCCACGTTGTCAATCCCGCCGTCCTGGGGCTCGGCGGCATCTGGCTGGCCAAAACAAAGGCCTATCCCCTGGTAGCCAGCTACCACACCCACCTGCCCAAATACCTGGAGCACTACGGCATGGGCATGCTCGAGCCGCTGCTGTGGGAACTGCTCAAAGCTGCCCACAACCAAGCCCGGCTCAACCTCTGCACCTCCACCGCCATGGTGCAAGAGCTAAGTGAGAAAGGAATCCAGCACACCGATTTGTGGCAGCGCGGCGTAGACACTGAGCTGTTCCAGCCGTCGCTGCGCTCCGATGCCATGCGCCAGCGGCTGCTAAACGGCCAGAGCGACACCGGCAAGCTGCTGCTCTACATCGGCCGCCTATCTGCGGAAAAACAGATCGAGCGGATCCGGCCCGTGCTTGAAGCAATGCCCGATGCCCGGCTGGCCCTAGTAGGAGATGGTCCCTACCGCCTGCAACTGGAGAAGATTTTTGCCGGCACACCTACCCACTTCGTAGGATATCTAGCCGGGCAAGAGCTGGCGGCGGCCTATGCCAGCGGCGACGCCTTTCTGTTCCCCTCCAGCACCGAAACCCTGGGCCTGGTGCTGCTCGAGGCCATGGCGGCCGGCTGCCCGGTGGTGGGTGCCAACCGCGGTGGCATCCCAGACATCGTCAGCGATGGGATCAATGGCTGCCTTTACGAACCAGACCAGGAGGGCAGCCTGGCCGCGGCCGTCGAGCGCCTGCTGGGCGATGCCAGCCAGCGGGCCGAGCTGCGCACCAACGCCCGCGAGGAAGCCGAGCGCTGGGGTTGGGCCGGAGCTACCGAACAACTGCGCGGCTACTACCAGCGCCTGCTGGCCAAGCCCGACCTGCAACTGGTGGCCTGAATCAGGACTGGGGCGGCTGCCCCGGCAGGCTGCCCCGGAACCAAGTATTCATTAAAGCCTTCACCATCGGAGCTGCCACCGTGCCGCCATAGCCGCCGGAGTTTTCCCCGAAGGCGATGATCACCAAGGTGGGCTTTTCAGCAGGGGCATAACCACCAAACCAGGCGTGATCCGGCCTAGGGGGATCCTCGCCAGTGCCGGTTTTGCCCGCCACCGGAGGCAGGTTGGGATCATTGAGGATCTTGGCGGTGCCAATGGTCACCACCTGACGCAACCCATCCCGCAGCACCTGCAGGGTGGCCGGCTTAAGGCCGATCCAGGTGCGTTTCGTAGGGCGCTCCACCAGGTGGGGCGTCACCAGCCAGCCCCCATTGGCCACCGCTGCATAAAGCCGCGCCATCTGAATCGGGGTCACCTGCAGGGCCCCCTGGCCAATGGCCGAGGTGATGGTGTCCACGGGTGTCCAGCCCTCACCCAGCACCTCCTGTTTCCAGGCCTGATCGCCCAGCAAGCCCGGGGTCTCCTCCTCCACCAGCTCAATGCCAGTGACCTGGCCGTAGCCCATGCGGCGGGCGGCCTTGAACAGCTCATCGGGGCCCACCTTGAGCCCCACCTGGTAGTAGAAGGTGTTGCTGCTCACCGCCAGGGCAAGGGGAAAGCCGATCGCCCCGTGGGCGCCATGGTCGCCGTAGCAGAGGCCCGCGTAGCAAAAGGAGTTCATCGTCATCACCTTCGAGTCGGCCGCATAGAGGCCCGATTCAAGGCCTGCCACAGAGGTGACAATCTTGAAGGTGCTGGCCGGTGGAAAGCCCTGAAAGGCGCGATTCAGCAGGGGAGCATCGGGGGAATTGAGGCTGCTCCACTGGCTCGAACTTGGCGCTGGGGAAAAAACATTGGGGTCAAAGGTGGGCCGGCTGGCCAGGGCCCGAATTGCACCGGTTTGGGGATCGAGCGCCACGATCGCCCCCTTGCGCACCCCATCGAGGG
This sequence comes from Cyanobium usitatum str. Tous, assembly GCF_963920485.1. NCBI lineage: Bacteria > Bacillati > Cyanobacteriota > Cyanophyceae > Synechococcales > Prochlorococcaceae > Cyanobium > Cyanobium usitatum. Next base: position 2,278,757 of record NZ_OY986431.1, read on the forward strand.
CCCGCTCTGCCGCCTGCTGCAGGGCCAGGTCCAGGGTGAGGCGCAGATCCTGGCCAGCCTTAGCTGACTTCTCCCCAATGATGCGCTGCACCTGGCCGGCGGCGTTCACCTCCACCTGCTGGCCGCCCCACTCGCCGCGCAGGTGCCCCTCAAACTGCTTCTCGACCCCACTGCGGCCCACCCGATCCTGGATCCGATAGCCATTGGGCTGGAGCTGGGTGTATTCGTCTTCCGTGATCCCGCTGGTGTAACCGAGCACGTGGGCCGCCAATCGACCGTGGGGATAGCTGCGCAGGATGTCCACATCCACCTCGGCGCCCTGGAGCCCGGCGGCCTGCTCCCGGAAGCGCAGCACCTGCTCCGACTTGAGGCCGCTAGCCAACGCGATGCGAAACCCCTCGGCATTGGCGCCGCTGCGGCGCTTCTCGTCCAGCTGGGCCGCAGGCAACCCAACCACCGTCGCCAAGCGATCTCGCAAGGCCGGCCACTGGGTGACACCCACCTCCCGCGGCTGGATATAGAGGTTGTAGGTGAGCCGGCTGGTGGCCAGCACCTGGCCATGACGATCCAAAAGGCGACCCCGGATCGGGTTGCGGGGCAGCAGCCGGATTCGGTTTTCATCGGCCCTGGCGCGGTTCTCAGCGCCATGCAACAACTGCAACCAGGCCAAGCGCGCCACCATGGCGCCGCTGAACAGCAACACCACAGCTAGCAGCAGGGCCGACTGACGGCCCATGCCGGTGTGACGGGAGGTGGCTGGACCAAAGGCCATGGTCAGGCGCTGGGCTCGAGTCGCTGCTCCAGCTGCTCCAGTCGAGCAGCAATGCGGGCCAAACCCTCCTGCAGCTCTAAGGCGTCCTGGGGATCGGCCATCTCGGTGGCCACGTCGTGGACCTCCACCTTCATCACCGGGTTGCCCAGGCCGGGGCTGACCCGATCCAAACCCTGGCGCAGCTGACTAGCGGCGGGCTCGCCCTCCTGCCGCAGGCTGCCGAGGGGATCGGCCTCCTGGCCGTCAAAGGCTGCCATCACCTCGCGCGCCCCGCCCTTACGGGCCCGTTCCACCACCGCCAAACCCACGGGCAGGACGTCCTGCATCAAGGTGAGCCGGAGAGCATCAAAGGGGTCGGTGGCCATGGCGGCGTTCCTGGCTCAGGAACCACAGTCTGACCTGCCTGCAGCCCGGTGCTCAGGGAGCCAGCCGCTGGATCCCTGGATCAACGATCACCTGACGGCAGTTCTGCTGGCTACCCCACCACCAGCCCGCCGCCACGGCGATCACCAGCAGCGAGGCCAACGGCACCAAGGCCTGGCGGGTGACATCAAGGGCCAGCCATTCGCCCCAGCCCCGCAGGGTGCGGTCCCGGTCAAAGCGTCGCCGCGCCTTCTCCTCCTCCTGCTGGCGCCGGCGCAGGGAGCGGGTCACCCAGCGCTCAAATGATTTCTTCTTAGTGACCGCCATCTTGCGCTCGACCTCGAGCAGATGGCCGGCCGAGAGCTCAGGGTTGAAGGTGCTGATCAGCTCCAGGCTCTTGAGGAACATCTCCACGGCGCCATCTTTGGCGGCCCGCTCGCCCTCCTCCAGCAGCTCCCAGTCCACCTCGGGATAAAAGCGCAGCCGGTTGCTGGCGATCTGCTCTTCCATCAACTGGCCTGGCTCCCGCAGCCAGCGGTCCGTATTGGCATCGAAACGGCGCCAATACAGAAAGGGATTGAGATAGATGGTTTTGCCGGCCAGGACGATGCTGTCCTGCTGCAGCCGTCGCTGTATGTCGGGATCAGGGGGTGTCGAGCTGGGGGGCGCGGAGACGGCAGTCACGACGTATGGGCTGGGAGCCGATGGTATCGAAGGTCGGCGTTCCGGGCTACTCCCATTCGATGGTGCCCGGCGGTTTGCTGGTGATGTCGAGCACCACCCGGTTCACACCCTTGACCTCATTGACGATGCGGTTGGAGATTTTCTCGAGTAGGTCGTAGGGAAGGCGAGACCAATCGGCCGTCATGCCGTCTTCCGAGGAGACGCAGCGCAGCACGATCGGGAAGGCATAGGTGCGTTTATCGCCCATCACGCCCACGCTGCGCACCGGCAGCAACACGGCAAAAGCCTGCCAGATCTCGTTGTAGAGGCCCGCCTCCTTCACCTCCTCGCGCACGACCAGGTCGGCGTCACGAAGGATGTTGAGCTTCTCGCTGGTGACCTCACCGAGGATGCGAATCGCCAGACCAGGACCAGGGAAGGGGTGCCGGCCAACGATTTCCTGGGGCAGGCCCAGGCTGCGGCCCACCTTGCGCACCTCGTCTTTAAACAAACGACGCAGGGGTTCCACCAGCTTGAACTGCAGATCCTTGGGCAGGCCACCGACGTTGTGGTGGCTTTTAATCTTCACCGCCACCCGCTCACCGGTTTTGGGATCAATGCCCGTGCCGGCGCTCTCGATCACATCGGGATAAAGGGTGCCCTGGGCCAGGTAGTCGAAAGGGCCGAGGCGCTTGCTCTCCTCTTCGAACACCCGGATGAATTCCGTGCCGATCAGCTTGCGCTTCTCCTCCGGGTCGGTGATGCCATCGAGCTTGCTGATGAAGCGCTCGCGGGCATTGATGTATTCCACATTGATGTGGAAGCGCTTGTCGAAAAACTCCACCAGGAACTCAGGCTCGCCTTTGCGCATGAAGCCTTGATCGATGAACATGCAGGTGAGCTGGTCACCAATCGCCTTATGCAGCAAAAAGGCGAGGGTGGAGGAATCAACGCCTCCCGAGAGAGCGAGCAACACCTTCTTATCGCCGACTTGGGCGCGCACATCAGCCACCGCTTCGTCAATGAAAGCTGCTGTGGTCCAATCGGCCTCACAACCACAAATGTGGTACACGAAATTGCGCAGCATGGCCATGCCGCCGGTGGAGTGCACCACCTCGGGATGAAACTGCACGCCGTATAAGCGCCGCTGGTGATCAGCGACGGCGGCCTCTGGGGTGTTGTCGGTATGAGCCAGCCGCAAGAAGCCCTCGGGTAGCCGTTCCACCGAGTCGCCGTGGCTCATCCACATCGTCGAGCCGTCTTCGACGTTGGTGAGCAAATCGATCGGGTCGTCAACGTGCAGTGGAGCCTTGCCGTATTCCGCCCGACCGGCGGCCACCACCGAGCCACCCAGCTGCTGCACCATCAGCTGCATGCCGTAGCAAACGCCCAGCACCGGAATCCCTAGCTCCCAAATAGCGGGGTCGCACACGGGTGCCCCCGGCTCATACACCGAACTGGGACCGCCGCTGAGAATGATGCCCCGGGGGGCAATCGCCCGCAGCTCCTCGGCGGTGGTGGTGTAGCCCATCACCAGGGAGAAGACTTCGGTTTCCCTCACCCGCCTGGCGATCAGCTCCGAATACTGGGAGCCGAAATCAAGAATCACGATCGCCGGATAGCGCGTCGACTGGGAGGTGGCGTCGAGCTGGGGCACTGGGGCGGTAGGGGAAGCGGTGGAAGACATCGACAACGCTGGGCCCTGGAGCATTCGAACCAGCCTAGGCGTCACTCTGGGCAAGGCTGCGTAAAGCCGTGAGCAACTCCAAGCCAACCGGGCCCTGGCCGCAGATCTGGCGGGAGCGATCGAACAGCACGGCCCCCACCGCCATCGACTCCTGGCCATAGCGGGCCAGATAGCGCAGGCTGCGCTGCTCCACCGCCGCCGCAATGGCCTGACGCAGGCGCTCGGCCCGCGGAGCGTCCCGCTGGGCCAGCTCTGCTAGGGCCGCCTCCACGGTGGGGGCATCGTGAAGGGCTTGCAGGGCCTCCCCGCCCAGCCCGGCAAGGGCCGCCAGGGCCGTGAGCACCTCGGCGCGGCCATCGGCCAGGTGGTGGTGGGTGTGGAAGATGCCGCCGGCCAGCTTGATCAATTTGCCCTGATAACCCAGTAGCAGCAGGCGGCGCACGCCGGCCTCGGCTGCCGCCACGAGCAGCGGTCCGAGCCAGTTGCCCGCCTTGAGCAAAAGCTCAGGCGGCAACCCCAGCCTGGGCGCCAGATCAAGCCCGTTCTCACCGATCACCAGCACCAGATCAGCGCAAAAAGCAGGCGCTGCGGCGCGTTCGCGCAGAGCCGCAAGGGCCTGGGCCAGCTGGTCGGGGCCGGCGCTGCGCTGCACCTCAGCCTGGGTACCGATCAAAGCCAGGCCATCCACCACCCCAAAGGCGGCATTGCTGGTGCGCTCGGCCAGACGCCTGCCCTCTGGAATCACCACCTGCAGCTCCAAACGCCGTCCCTGCGGCAGCAGGGGCCGCAGGTTGCACTCGAGCAGCTGTTCGGCATAGGCCGACACGCACGCCTCACCACTGGCCTGCAGCACCCCCACCCCCTCGCCAGCCCGCAACTCGAGCCACCTACCTGGCCCCTCCAGCCAGCGCAATTGCACCCATAGCTGCAGGCCACGGGTGAGGTCGAGCACCTCCGGCCCCGGATCACAGCTGGACATGGCCAGCACCCAGCCATCGGCCAAGGGCGCGGCCGCTTGCACCGGCACCCGGGCGGGCAGCTCGCCGGCTGCCTCGGCTTCGGGATGGAGCCAAAGGGGCTGGTAACTCTGCCAGGGCTTGCCGAGCAGGGTCACCAGGGCCGCCCGGGCTGCGGCCGTGAGCCACACCGGCACGGTGTATCCAGCAGTGGCATCCGCCGAAGAAGCCTCGATTTGGGTCAGCTCAAGCAACGGGCGAAAGCACACTGGTTTTTTATGGTGGTTGATTGTGCGGTCCGCCGCCGCCCGCAGTACCCCCTAGCCATGCAGGACAAACTCAGCCTGATGATCCCAGGCCCCACCCCGGTGCCGGAGCGCGTCCTGCTTGCCATGGGCCGCCATCCGATCGGCCACCGCAGCGCCGACTTTCAGAAAATCGTTAAGCGCACCACCCAACAGCTGCAGTGGCTACATCAGACAAAGGGCGACGTGCTGGTGATCACAGGCAGCGGCACCGCTGCCATGGAGGCGGGAATCATCAACGTGCTTAGCAAGGGCGACACGGTGCTCTGCGGCGACAACGGCAAGTTTGGCGAGCGCTGGGTGAAGCTGGCCAAGGCCTATGGCCTGAACGTGCAGGTGGTCCAGGCCGAATGGGGCCAGCCCCTGGATCCAGAGGCCTTCCGCGTCGCCCTTGAAGCCGACACTGCCAAAGCGATCAAGGCCGTGATCCTCACCCACTCGGAAACCTCCACTGGGGTGATCAACGATCTGCAGACCATCGCCTCGCACGTCAAGGCCCACGGCACCGCCCTCTGCATCGCCGACTGCGTCACCAGCCTGGGCGCCTGCAATGTGCCCATGGAGGACTGGGGCATCGACGTGATCGGCTCCGGCTCCCAGAAGGGCTACATGATGCCGCCGGGGTTGGCTTTCGTGGCCATGAGCGACCGGGCCTGGGAAGCCTGCAAGCACTCAGATCTGCCGAAGTTTTATCTAGATCTGGCCAAATACCGCAAATCGGCCCATGCCGACAGCAACCCCTTCACCCCGGCCATCAACCTCTACTTCGCCCTCGAAGCAGCCCTGGAAATGATGCAAGCAGAGGGCCTTGAAAAGATCTTTGCCCGCCATGCCCGTCACCGGGCCGCCGCCCAGGCAGGCATGCAGGCGATTGGTCTGCCCCTCTATGCCGCGGAGGGCTGCGGCAGCCCGGCCATCACCGCTGTGGCGCCAGAAGGCATCGACGCCGAAGCGATGCGCAAAGCCGTGAAAGAAAAGTTCGACATCCTGCTGGCTGGTGGCCAGGATCACCTCAAGGGCAAGGTGTTCCGCATCGGCCACCTGGGCTTTGTTTGTGATCGCGACGTGCTCACCGCCGTAGCTGCCATCGAAGCAACCCTGCAGGATCTGGGCTTACACAAAGGCAGCGCCGGTGCTGGCGTAGCCGCCTGTGCAGCAGCCCTGGCCCAGGGCTGAGCAAACGTCTGGGGAGAGCAGGCTTTGCGCCGTTCTCCCCAAGACTCTGCTAATTTGATTTATACACTTTGCGGGTGTAATTCAGTGGTAGAATGTCAGCTTCCCAAGCTGAACGTCGCCGGTTCGAATCCGGTCACCCGCTTTATTCTCAGTCCCTGGATTTAGGCCAAAGGCGAATTGGGCCAGGGCCAATTCAACTCAGAGAAACTAGCCTGATTCAGCCACGGGGCTTGATCAACTGCAAAACCTGGGGGCCGGTGGCCGCCATCCGGCGCTCGCCATCCAAAGCAGCAATGATGAAGCGCGCGGCCTGGGACAAATCTCCTTGCTCAGCAGCAAGGCGCGCCCGGGCCTCATCGGCCCGAATCGAAACAAGGAATCTTTCGCGCCCGTCAGCCGAGGGTACGGCCAACGAGGAAGTACGCGCTGGGCTAGTAAAAATGGCAGTCATCTCAACGGTATCTGAACGGGAATTGCCCACACAAAATCAGCTTTAGCCATCCTGGCAAGGGTTGATATATCCCTTGCAAGATTAAAGCATTCATTTTGATCATACGCCAGGCTGAACATGCCAAGTGAAAACATCACCTAGCTCAACCCAAGACCCCCAGCTTCAGGTTCCTGGCTCTTCCCGATTGCCACCCAATGCGGCAATTTGATCACGCAAAGACTGGGATCGCTGCTCATCACCGCGGGTGAGGGCCACTGCAAGTGCAAACTCAAGCTTCTCCAACTGATGCTCCCCCTCTCCAGAGGTAGGTGGGTAGCCGCTGCGGCCGGAAGAAGCCTGGTTGGCAACCGACTGACCTAAGGCCGAGGCTTGCGAGCAGCGATTGGTGGAACCGTTTTGGGAGGGTGTGGGGTATGCCATAACTGCTTTCTTACCATTCTGACACCATTGGCCAGCCCCCGGGATCAGGCCGCTGCCGCCATTTCATCGTTTTGGTAGGTGAGCTTGTTTTGATCGGTGAGCTCAAGCAAGGCGCGACAGTCGACTAGCAGTCGTTCAACGTTGTCGAGACTGGTGATCTCCTGGGGATCCCGCTCCCCTTGGCGATCAAGTTGCAGCTCCGTGGCTTCCAAACGCTGCTCCAGCCTCACCAGCCGCTGGGAGAGGGCGTGCACGGTTTGGGCCAAATCCTCAGCATTACGGCTGATGCGGAAGGAAACCGACTCGTAAGCCATGGCAATCAGGGCATGGGAGCCGATCACAACACACAAACCAGCAGCAGCCAAGGCCAGAGCTCTTCCCGGCCCCAGACTCGACTTAGGCCAAAGAGATCGATACGTTGGACCCCGGTATCCCCGTTGACGCCCCAGGCCATGGCACTAAAAATGACTTTCCGGCAGATTCCCGGGTTGCGCCTTGCCCTGCTGGTCTTGCTAAGCAGCGCTGCTGGATTCGGCCTCGCCCTACCCGGCCAGGCCCAGACAGCTGAGGCCAACACCGCCGCCGCCAACGCCGGCTCAGGGGGCAAGGGGGCTCAGATTTACTGCTTTATGCGCAACAGCGGCAACAACCACCAGGTGAGCTGGGATGCCGCCTACGCGGTGATCAAACGCCAAAACGACAAACTGTTCAAGACCTCCCCGGAGCACGCCGCGGTGATGATCACGGAAGCTGTGGTGCAGAACCCCAGCGTATTTCCCGACTGCGGCCGCTACCTAGGTGACCTGTTCGCAAAGCCCGAAGCCAAGCCAGATGCCAGCACCAGCCCAGCGACTGGCGGCACCTCCCGCAGTGAGTGGCTGGGTCAGTAGGGCGCGCCAATATTTGTGCCGAACCGGATGCCGAGCAGGGGGCAGCTTGGCCGCCCTTGCCGGGCTGCTGCTGCTTGCCGGTGGCTGCGCTGAAGAGCCCCTACCCCAGCGCCAGGTACGCAGCGACGACTGCCTGCAAACCGTGCAGCTCGACCAGCTGAAGGAGCAGATCCGCCGCTGCGATGCCGTGGTGGCGGCATTTCCAACCAACCCAGGCCCTCTCAACGATCGCTACTTGCTACACAGCCTGGCGGGCAACGAGGCGGCAGCCTGCGCTGATATCAACCGGGCTGCAGCCCTTGCCCGCTCTAAACCGCCAGCCAGCCTGGATCCCCAACTGCGCACCGATCTGAAACTGCGTCAACAGCTCTGCAGGGAAGGCGGTGGCAAAGGCAAGGGCGCAAGCAAAGCCCGGCCCCAACCCTGAGCAGCCTCACCAGCGACCCATCAGATCTCGCATCATCGCCGGCAAACTGCGGCGCTCCAACAGCTGGGAGCGGCGCTGCAACAACACGGCGATGCGCTCGGCCTTACTGGCCAGCAAGCCGTCCACCAACTGGTCGGCAACGCCCAGCTGCAGCCAATGGCTGGTGAGGCAGGCCCCCATGCCAATGCGGTGACAGCGATCTTCTGCCTGTTCCGCATCCCCTGGGGTCCAGGGGCGCTCAATTAGCACCACATGCCGCGCCCGGTGCAGGGTGAAGCCCAGGCCCCCGGTGCCATAGGTAGCGATCAGCAGGGAATGATCTCCGCGCTGAAAGGCATCAACCTGGGCCTGGCGCTGGGCCGGCGGCAGGGCGCCGGTGAGGACGCAACTGGCTTCAAAACTGCGGTGCAACATCTCGGCCGTGGCCACGAAGGCCGTGAACACCACAACCGCCTCGCCCTTGGCCAGCAACGGTGCCACCAGTGCCCGGGTGGCTGGAAGTTTATAATCGGAGCCGATCTGGCGCAGGGCCGTGAGCACGGCCAGCAGCTCGGCATCGCGGCGCACCTCACCGAGAGCAGCCCGACGGCGATAATCGTCGACCTTGACCTGCAGCCGGTGCTCAAAGCCGCGGGCCGAAGGCTCATCCAGCTCGACTGGCCACAGCTGGCGCAGCTTGGGGGGCAGGTCGAGGCAATCCTGCTTACGGCGATGCAGCACCAGGGGCCGCACTAGCCGCTGCAGGTCTTCCAGGTGGCTGGCCCCATTCGCCTGCCAGAGGCGCCGTCCGCCCTGCTCGCGCCAGTGGCCCTGGCAGAAGAGTTCCTCAAAGGCCCGTTGGTCGCGGGCGAGGGGGTGGCCAATCGCCGCCAGCAGGGGAAATAACTGGGCTGGGCGGCCATTTTTCATCGGCGTGCCGGTCAGTAGCCAGATGGCGCGCAGCCGGGGGTGACGGGCCAGGCGCAGCAGCCCCTGGCTGCGGCGGGTATAGCTGTTTTGGGCGAAGTGGGCCTCATCGGCGATCAGCACGGTGCCGGCGGGCGGCAAGGCGTCGGGCAGCCGGGCCCAGCTGTGCAGCTCCAGATGCAAGCCCAGGCTGGCCGCCTCACCCTGCCAATGGTCGTGCAGACCTACCGGGGCAATCACCAGGATGCGGCAATCGGCTTGGCGCACCATGGCCCGGGCCGCCATCAGGGCCGTGAGCGTCTTACCCAACCCCATAGCATCTGCGAGCACGGCTCCGCGGCGGGCCAGCAGCCAGCGCACCGCGGCCCGCTGATGGGCAAATAAAACCCGGCCATCCAGCAGGGGCTGCTCCAAATCTGCCGACGCCACCAACTGCCGATGGGGCGGCAGGGGAGGCAGGGGCTGCCCCAGCCAGGCGAGCCACTGGGCCAGCTCGGGCTGCACAGGAAAGCGACCCGCCAGGGCGTGCTGCAAGGCGGCGGCAGCTTCTAGGGGAAATGACCAGCAACGCTGACGACCCGACCAACTCCCCCGGGGGCGGATCGCCCGCAACTGGGCCTGGGTGACCGCGTCGTAGGGGCTTACCACCTCAATCAAACCAGTCGCCCCCAGCCGCAGCAGACAGCGCATCCGCGGAAGTGCAATCGTCGACACATTGACACCCCAGGTGGTGGGGGCAAACTTTGCTCAACCGAGTCGCGTTGATGCAGGCCAGGGATGGGGTGTTCCTTGAGGATCTCTGTCCCAAATTGCGCGTCAGACGCTGGCGCCAATCCCTTCATCAAATAACCGCCCAACACTGCGTTTATTGCGGTGAGCGCTCTGAATCAATCGACCACGTACACCCCAAGAGCCGGGGCGGGCTCAGTGTCACCGAGAACTGCGTGCCTGCGTGTTTGGCCTGCAATGGCGATAAGGGAGATGCGGATGCCTTTGCCTGGTACCGGCGCCAGCCTTTTTATGACCCCCGCCGCTCCATGGCAATTCGTGCCTGGACCGATGGGGACCTGCGCCTAGCAATGCGGCTGCTGCAGTGGGTCCATCCCGGCCAATTAGAGGAACTGGTGGAACCTCACCAGACCCGGCAGGCCTCGGCGCCGTTGTGGCGCTGGCAGATGGCCTCCTGAACCTGGGGTCCCTCGGGGGCAACCACCAAAGCCAGCAGCAGCAGCACCCCCGCCAACACCACCGGCACGGTGATCTCACGACCACTGGAGCGGGACCGGCGCCTTGGGGAGAGCTGCGTCTTAGAAATTGGTGCCGGGAAGTCAAGAGCCGCCCGAAAGCGAGGCGCAATGGAGCTTGCAGTAGGGCAACCAGTAACAGGAAAGGCTGAGACCGTGAAAACTGAGACCGTCATGGCGATCACTTCAGGAATAATACAGGTGTACTCATGATCCAGGCACTTGTCAAGCCCGCCCGCCAGCTGCTGGTGATCGGCGGCGGATTCACGGGCCTACGGCTCGCCCAGGCCGCCCGCCGCAGCGGCATGGCGGTTCGCCTCACCAGCCGCCAGCCACGCTCCAGCGGCGACGGCCTGGAGTGGCTCCCCTTCAACAGCTCTCCAGAAGGCGCCTCCCTGCCAGCCCCTGGCGCCCTGGCCGGCATCACGGATGTGGTGGTGTGCGTGCCCCCGGATCCAAGCCAGGGTGATCCCGCGCTGCGCTTACTAGGACCAAGCCTGCGGGAGCTGCCCCTGCAATGGCTGGGCTATCTCTCCACCACCGGCGTCTATGGCGACACCGCTGGGGCCTGGGTTGACGAAACCGCCCCAACCCCGGCCCACGCCGGCCGCAGCCAGGCCCGGGTAGCGGCAGAGCAGGCGTGGCTGGCTACAGGGCTACCCGTGCAAATTTTCCGGCTGCCAGCCATCTACGGACCCAAGCGCTCGCCGTTTGCGGCCCTGCAAGCGGGACAGAGCCGTCTCATCCACAAGCCCGGTCAGGTGTTTTGCCGGGTGCATGTCGACGACATCGTCGGTTGCCTGCTGCACTGCCTGGCCCGGCCGCAGCAGGAGCGCCCGGCCGTGGTCAATGTGACCGACAACTGCCCCTGCCCCTCCAGCGAGACCCTGGGCTACGCGGCCCACCTGCTGGGACACAAACTGCCAGCAATGGAGCACTACGCCGAGATCGCCGGCAGCATGAGTCCCATGGCCCGCAGCTTTTGGAGCGAAAACCGGCGAGTCAGCAACCAGCTGCTTACCCACCAGCTGGGCTACGAGCTGCGCTATCCCAACTACCGGGAGGGCTACCGGGCCTGCTTGGTAGAGGAGCTAGGTGGCGGGCAGTCCCGCAAATCCCCAGGATCAACCACGTAGGGCAGGCCCAAATCAGCCAGCAGCCGCCCCCAACGCAGCTCAATCCAGCCCTTGCTGAGCCCCGTGCCCAGACCCAGCAACAGACCCCCCAGCAACAACCAGCGCAGCATGGGCTCCACCACAAGCGGCCAGGCCCCATCCAACCCCACCCCAGCCCGGCTTGCCATTGCCCTAGGGGATCCCGCCGGCATCGGCGCTGAGGTAACTCTCAAGGCCCTGGCCAGAGAGGAATGGCGCTCCCAGCAGCCCCTGCTGGTGGGTTGCCGCCGCTGGCTGGAAACCAGCTACCAGCTGCTCAAGCCCAGCAGCAGCGAACCGCTGCGGGATCCGGCAGAGCTGGAAATTGTCGATCTGCCCCTACTGGAGAGCTGCCAGCCAGGACGCAGCACCCCGGCCTGCGGAGCAGCGAGCTTCAACTGGCTCACCGCCGCCGTCGAGCTGGTGCAAAGCGGCCGCTGCCGGGCCCTGGTGACAGCGCCAATTGCCAAGGCCAGCTGGCACGCTGCCGGCCACCCCTACCCGGGCCAAACCGAGCGGCTGGCAGAACTCAGCGGCAGCCCCGAAGCCTCGATGCTGTTTACAGCCTTAACACCCGTGGGCCACTGGCGCCTCAACACCCTGCTGGCCACCACCCACATTCCCCTAGCCGCCGTACCTCAACATCTCAATGGAGCCTTGGTGCAACGCAAGCTGGATAAGCTCCTGGCCTTCTGCCAGCGCTTCAACCCAGCCCCCCACCTAGTGGTGGCAGGACTTAATCCCCATGCCGGCGAGGCGGGGCGCCTAGGGCAGGAGGAGAGCACCTGGTTGGAGGCAGCCCTGGAAGCCTGGCGCCGGCAGCATCCAGGGGTGCAGCTCGAAGGCCCCTTGGCACCAGACACCTGCTGGCTTAGCGCGGCCGCCGCCTGGCAGGGCCCTAGACCAGGCCCCGATGGCTACCTGGCGCTGTATCACGACCAGGGACTGATCCCGGTGAAATTGCTGGCCTTTGATGCCGCCGTGAACACCACCTTGGGGTTGCCGTTTATGCGCACCTCACCAGATCACGGCACCGGCTTCGCGATCGCTGGCCAAGGCCTAGCCAGGGCCGACAGCATGGCTGCTGCCCTCATTACGGCAAGGGATCTGGGCTGAGGATTCCAGCGCAACCGATCAGGCCGGCCGCACCCGCATCAACACCTGACCGAATTCCACCGGGGTGCCGTTTTCCACCAGGATTTCAACCACCTCACCGCCCACTTCAGACTCCAGCTCATTCATCAGCTTCATTGCCTCAAGAATGCAGACGGTCTGGCCGACTTTGATGCGGGCACCCACTTCCACAAAGGGGGCTTCACCAGGGGCGGCAGCTCGATAGAAGGTGGCCACCATCGGTGCTGTGACTTCAAGCAGGTCGCTGCGGCTGGCAGCAGCCGGTGGCGGTGGCGCCGAGGGTGCAACGGGCAGGGGGGGCGCTGGCTGCAACACCTGGGCCGGAGCGGCACTGGCCTGAAAAACAGTTGTGGGAGCCGCACTGGGAAGGTTGCGACGCACCTCCAAGCGGAAGTCGTCTCCTTCGAGCTTCAACTCCTGGATGTCGCTCTCACCAAGCAGGGCGAGAAGGTGCTGAAGCTGGTCGTGGTTGAGCTGCATGGCGATCAGTTCTCCCTACCCAGATAGCTGTCGGTACGAGTATCGATCTTGATTTTCTCGCCGATCGACAGGAACAGGGGCACCATCACCTGGGCGCCCGTTTCAACGATCGCAGGCTTGGTGCCGCCCGTGGCCGTATCGCCCTTGACGCCCGGATCGGTCTGGGTGATCGCCAGCACCACCGAGTTAGGTAGTTCCACCTCCAACGGTTTGCCGTTCCAGGCCACCACGTTCACCTCCATGCCCTCCTTGAGGTACTTACGGCTGTCACCAATCTGTTTGGCGGTCAGCCGGGTTTCCTCGTAGCTGCCCATGTCCATGAACACGTAGTCGTCGCCCTCCATGTAGGTGTGCTGGAGGGTGCTCTTTTCGAGAATGGCTTGGGGCAGCATCTCGCCGGCGCGAAAGGTCTTCTCCACGACGTTGCCGCTCTGCACCGCCTTGAGCTTGGTGCGCACGAACGCCGATCCCTTACCGGGCTTGACGTGCAAAAACTCAACGACCCTCCAGACCTGGCCATCCAGCTCAATTGAGGTACCGGTTCGAAAGTCGTTGCTGGAGATCATTCCGGCGGTTCAGATCTGGGGGATTGTAAGGCTGGCTACCGGAACGGGCCTCTGCGGGGCCATTCCGGAGGCCCTCAAGTTGTGCCAAAGTCCGCTCAACGACAGGGTGTTGCCATGGCACGGGGCCAATTCAGCTGGGCGAATGGCTCAACGTGGGAGCGCTGGTTTGCAGGCATAGCCAGCTTGATGCTGGTAGCGCTGCTCGCGGCCCCCACGGCCTGGGCTGCCCTGCCCCAGGGCAACGCAGTAACCGACCCGGCAGCGCTGCTGCGCAATGCCTTGCCAATCAAGGCCCCCGACCTGCAGATGCTTCAGCATCGCCTCGAGGCCACCAGCGACGACCTGCGCGCTAAGCGCTGGCCAGCCCTAGCCAGCTCCGTGCGGCGTTGCATCACCCTTTTGAGCAGCCGCAAGGCAGCCATGCTTGAAGGCTTCAGCGACCCAGCTAAAACCGAGGCCGCAGCTCTGCTGGAGCTGGTGGGAGAGCAACTGCAAGTGCTCGCCGCCGCCACCGAGGGCCAGGAGCGCGACCCCTTCCTGGCAGCCCGCCGTGAGGCCCTCAACAGCATCGGCAAAGCCGAAGACCTGCTGGTGGGGCCGTTCCCCTATCAAATTCCAGCTGAATTTGCCGATTTGCCCCGGCTGCTGGGCCGGGCAACAGTGCAGCTCAGCACCACTAAAGGCGACCTAACCGCAGTTGTAGACGGTTACAACGCACCCCTGACCGCCGGCGCCTTTGTTGATCTGGTGCAACGCGGCTTCTACGACGGACTGCCCTTCATTCGCGCCGAAGATTTTTACGTGCTGCAAACCGGCGATCCGGAGGGCCCAAATGACGGATACATCGACCCGAAAACCAAAACGGAACGCAAGGTACCGCTAGAGATCAAGGTGCCAGGCCAGAGCGAGCCCTTCTACAACCAAACCTTCGAAGACCTCGGCATGTTCAAGGCCGCACCAGAACTGCCCTTCTCCACCAAAGGCACCCTGGGCTGGGCCCACTCCGATGAAGTGCTGGACGACGGCTCCTCCCAGTTCTTCCTGTTCCTATTCGAACCTGAACTGACCCCTGCCGGCCTAAACCTGATCGACGGCCGCTATGCCGCTTTCGGTTATGTGGTGGATGGTTTTGATGTTCTCGAAGAGCTCACCGCTGACGACGGCATCGTCAAAGCACGAGTGCTATCAGGGTCTGAGAATCTCCAGCCCCACAGCTGAACTTGCGATCCCAGCATTAAAAAAGCCGTCCTTAAGGGCGGCTTATATTTTGATGCTTAACTCAGCTCACTTCCATTGCTTAGCAACAATCTCAGCCAGGTCAACAACACGCTGGCTGTAGCCCCACTCGTTGTCGTACCAAGCGATGACCTTCAACATGTTGCCGCCCATGACGAGAGTGAGCTCTGAGTCGATGATTGCCGATTCGTCGGTGCCGGCATGATCGCTGGAAACCAATGGCAGATCGCAATACTTGATGATGCCCTTCATGCCATTTTCCGATGATGCCTTGAGCAGGGCATTCACCTCCTCCTTGGTGGTGTCACGGCTGATATCGAGCACCATGTCAACCACCGACACGTTCGGGGTGGGCACGCGCATGGCGATGCCGCTCAGCTTGCCCTTCATCGGCGGGTAGACCAACGCCACAGCCTGGGCAGCGCCGGTGCTTGTAGGCACAATATTGACCGCAGCGGCCCGGGCACGGCGCAGGTCGCGGTGGGCTGCATCGAGAATGCGCTGGTCGCCGGTGTAGCTGTGGGTGGTGGTCATCGTGCCCTTGACGATGCCGAATTCCTGATCCAGCACCTTGATCACCGGAGCCATGCAGTTGGTGGTGCAGCTGGCGTTGCTGAGAATGTCCCAATCTTCGTGGCGGTATTGATCGGCGTTAACGCCCACCACAAAGGTGCCAACTTTTGCCCCCTTGCCAGGTGCGGTGAGAATCACCTTTTTGGCGCCGGCTTCGAAGTGCTTACTGGCGCCCACATCGTCGTTGAAGACGCCGGTGGACTCAATCACCAAATCCACGCCCCACTCCTTCCAGGGCAAGTTGGCTGGATTGCGGTCGTAAAAGGTTTTGATTGTCTTGCCGTTGACCACAATCGTGTCCGATGTGGTGGTCACCTCCACATTGCGGAGCGGGCCCAACATTGAGTCGTACTTGAGCAGGTGGGCGTTGGTATTGGTATCGCCGGAGCCATTGATGCCCACCAATTCGATGCCAGTATTCGCACCGCGGCTGAGCCAGCAGCGGGTGAAGTTGCGACCAATCCGGCCAAATCCATTGATCGCAACGCGCAGAGTCATGGCCGATTGCGGCAAAAGCCGCTAGCGAAGGTGGTTTTGGCTGCCGATCATACAGAAATTGATCCGCGGGCTCCCCTTGCCGGCAGTCGCCACGCCATGGACCATGCGCAAACGCGCAGCAACTCGTAAAGGTTTTCGGGCTGTCGTCGGCTTAATTTTGTGCTCACTTGAACCATGATTTGGAGTTGCCCTTGGCGCCCCTGCTCGATCGTCACCAACCGCTCCACTTCATTGGGGTTGGCGGCATCGGCATGTCTGCCCTGGCAGGGATCCTGGCGGAACGGGGCTACGCGGTAAGCGGCTCCGACCCCCGGGACAACGCCGTGCTCGACCGCTTGCGGCGGCTGGGGGTGCGGGTGTTTTTGGAGCAGAACGCCGCCACGGTTGCCGCGATCCGCAGTGGCACCTCGGTTCCGCCTCAAGTGGTGATCAGCTCCGCCGTGCCAGAGACCAACCCGGAGCTGCTGGAGGCCCGTCGCCTGGGGCTGGCGATCTGCCACCGCTCCGACGTGCTGGCCGCCTTGATCAATGGCCAGGACTCCATCGCCGTAGCCGGGAGCCATGGCAAAACCACCACCAGCACCCTGATCGCCACCCTGCTGGCGGCCACCCAACACGACCCCACCGCAGTGATAGGCGGCATCGTGCCCGCCTTCGGCAGCAACGGTCGCCATGGCGAAGGGCGGCTGCTGGTGGCGGAGGCGGATGAATCGGACGGTTCCTTGGTGAAATTCCGCTCATCCCTAGGCGTGCTCACCAACGTCGAGCTCGACCACACGGACCACTACCCCGACCTCGAAGCCCTGATCACCACCCTGCAAAGGTTCGCCGGCAACACAACAAGGCTCCTGGCCAACCACGACGACCCGGTGCTGCGCGAGCGGTTCAAAGCCAGCCATTGGTGGTCGATCGAAAGCGCCGCAGGCGTCTCCTTTGCAGCGATTGCCCACGAGCAAAGGGGCGACGGCACCGTTGCCGACTTCTTTGAAGACGGTGAACTGGTGGGCCGCTTTGAACTGCCCCTGCCCGGCCGTCACAACCTCAGCAACGCGGTTGCGGCCATGGCCGCCTGCCGGCTGGAGGGGGTTTCATTTGCCGAGCTGGGCGAGGCGGTAGCCGCCCTCCAGGCCCCAGGACGGCGCTTTGATTTCCGCGGTTTGTGGCAGGGCCGGCTGGTGGTCGACGACTACGCCCACCACCCCAGCGAGGTGGCCGCAACCCTGGCCATGGCCAGGCTGATGGTGGACAGCGGCCGCAGCACCCTGCCCGTGGCGCCACGGCGTTTAGTGGCGGTGTTTCAGCCCCATCGCTACAGCCGCACAGCCCAGTTTCTGGACGGCTTTGCAGCGGCCCTCTCGGCAGCCGATTCCGTGCTGATCGCGCCCCTCTACGCCGCTGGTGAAGCGCCGATTCCAGGCATCTCCAGCGCCGCCATGGCCGCGGCGGTGCGGCAGCTGGCACCCAACCTGCCGGTGGCGGTGGCCCCCACTCTCGACGAGCTCGCCGCCCAGGTGGCCGCCAAGAGTCAAGAGGGTGATCTGGTGATCGCCATGGGGGCTGGGGACGTCAACAGCCTCTGGGAACGCCTCGAACAGCACCAGCAAGCAGTTGACAGCGCCATCGCTGCCGCTGCAGCCCTCTTGGCGGCCTGAGCCCGATGCTTGCGGCCCCCAGCTGCCACCCCGCCCTACGCCAAGGGGTAGGGCTTCAGCCCTTCACCACCTGGAAGGTGGGAGGTCCAGCAGAGTGGTTTGCCGAGCCTGGAGAGAGCGATGAACTGGTTTCTCTGGCGGCCTGGGCCCGGGCCCAGGGCCTGGCCTTGCGCTGCATCGGCGCAGGCTCAAACCTGCTGATCGCCGATAGCGGCCTGCCCGGCCTCACCATCTGCAACAGGCGGCTGCAGGGGAGCCGGCTCGACGCTGCCAGCGGCTTGGTGGAAGCGGAAGCCGGAGAACCTATCCCCACCCTGGCCCGTAAAGCAGCCCGGCTTGGCCTGAGCGGGCTGGAGTGGGCCGTGGGCATCCCAGGCACCGTTGGGGGCGCGGTGGTGATGAATGCGGGCGCTCAGGGCGGCTGCACGGCCGAATGGTTGCACTCGGTGCGGCTGCTGGACCCGGCCAATCCCGCAAAGCCCTTCGAGCTGAAAGCCCGGGAACTGGACTTCGCCTATCGCCACAGCCGCCTCCAGGCGGAGGCCTGGATCGTGCTAGCAGCCACCTTCCAGCTGGAGGCCGGCCACGACCCCGCAGCCATCACCTCGCGCACCAGTGCCAATCTGCACAGCCGCACCAGCACCCAGCCCTACCAACAACCCAGCTGCGGCAGTGTTTTTCGCAACCCAGAACCACAAAAAGCAGGGCAGCTGATCGAAGCTCTAGGACTGAAAGGTCTGCAGATCGGTGATGCCCAAGTCTCGCCAATCCACGCCAATTTCATCGTCAACATTGGCCAGGCCAGCGCCAGCGACATCGATGCCTTAATCGCTGAAGTGCAATGCCGGGTGCTGGCCAGCCATGGCCTGAGCCTCCACCCTGAGGTAAAGCGGCTGGGCTTCGGGCCTGAGCCCTAGCTGACCCTTAGCCTGAGCTCAGCAACTTCCAGGGCATGGCTGGCTTCGGACTCCCCAACTTCGGTCAGCTCACCGAGGCCTTTAAGAAGGCCCAGGAGCTGCAGCAAAACGCCCAGAAGCTCCAGGAAGAACTCGATGCAATGGAGCTGGAGGGCCGCAGCGCCGACGGCCGGGCCAGCATCTGGCTCACGGGCAACCAGCAACCGCTGCGAGTGCAGCTGGCCCCCGAACTGATCGCCGAAGGGGCTGCCGCCAGCGAGGCCGCCGTGCTGGAAGCATTGCAAGCCGCCTACGAGCTATCCACCGGCACGATGAAAGGCCGCATGGAAGAGCTCACCGGAGGCCTAAATCTCAATCTTCCGGGTCTGGGCGGCTGAAATCCGTCGCTTTTCCGGTGCCAGCCTGGCCGTCCTCTTCCCCATCCAGCAGCTGCTGACGCTGGCGACGCCGGGAGAGCTGCCGCAATCCGGGCGCCAGGCGCGGCTCAAGGCCCTGGCCGCGGCGGCGCTGCCCCGACCCCTCAGGGGAGTCCGCAACCCGGCCCGTTCGCTCGCCTTCCAGCAGCAGGTCGCTCAGGCACTGGGCATAAAGGGGGTAACGCTCCCAGTCGCAGCCAACGGCGCAGCCGGGATCGCCCTGGTGCAGGCAATTGCTGAAGCGGCAACAGCCCAAGCCAAGGCGTTTCCGAATCTCCGGGAACAGGGGGCCTAGGGCAAAGGGGTCGGAAGGCAGCCGCGGCCTATTGAAGCCAGGCGTGTCGGCCAGCAGGGCTCCGGGTGCCAAGGGGAAAAGCTCCACATGGCGAGTGGTGTGGCGGCCCCGCTGCAGCCGCCCTGACACCGCCGCCACCCGCAGGCCCAGCTCGGGGCACAGACCATTAAGCACACTGCTTTTACCCACCCCGGAAGGTCCACAAAGCACGGCGATGCCTGGCTGGGCCAGCCGCTGCAGCAAAGGCTCCATACCTGCGCCACTGCTGGTAGATACCGCCAGGGCGTCGTAACCCCAGTCAGCAGCTCTCTTGCACCAACTAACCACCTCGTCAGGCGAAACCAGATCCGCCTTGGAGAACACCAACTGCACCGGCCGCTCAGTCGCCTCGGCCGTCAACAAAAAGCGTGTGAGCTGGAGCAGGTCCAGCTCTGGCTCCGCCAGCGCCACCACCACGACCACGAGGGCCACATTGGCCACGGCGGGCCGCTCCAGCAGGCTCTGACGCGGCTCCAGGGCCGCCACAGCCGCCCGGCCAGCAGGCCAGTCAATGCCATCTACCCAGACACGATCCCCCACCGCAATTGTTTGGCCGCTCTTACCAAGGCGGGTGCGCCGGGTGCACAAAAGTCGACTCAAGCCGGTAGGCCCTACCTGATCCAGTTCCACCCAGCAGTAATTGGCCAGCAGGGCCACCACCTGCCCCGCTAAGCGCAATCGCCCAGGCTCAACCCCCATAACAACGAACCAGCAGCCGCACGGCCCCTTGTTGCTCCGGGTGTTCGCAGCAGATAACTCCATGACCGGAGCTCTCCAGCCCCTGGGTCACCTGCTGCTGGGGCTCTCCCCGATCTAAATCCACCTGCAGGATCTGGCCAGGAAGCAAACGCTCCAGGGCCAGCTTGGTGCGAATGAAGTTGAGCGGACAGGCAATGCCGCGTAGATCAAGCTGGGCATCTGGGTTGCCGTCTGCCCACCCGGAGCTCAACCGAAGAGGCCCCCAAACAAGCCGCTCTTATGGGGATGCTTGTGGCCCTTGTTGGTGTGGTGGCCCGCCAATTGCTCCAGCAACTCCCGCTCTTCAGCATTGAGCTTGGTGGGCAGCTGCACCTTGATGCTGACCAAGTGGTTGCCTCGGGCCACCGGATTGCCCAGCTTGGGCACCCCCTTGCTCTGCAGGGTGAGCACCGCTCCGGGCTGGGTACCGGCTGGAATCTCCAACGACTCCTGGCCGTCCACCGTGTCTACCTCGATGGTGTCGCCCAAAATGGCCTGGAGGTAATTGAGCGTCACCTCAGAGTGAATGTGGATGCCGTCGCGGCGCAAGCCGGCAGCCGATTGAACACTCAGGAACACATAGAGATCGCCGGCGGGACCGCCCCGCTGGCCGGCATTGCCCTCATTTGCCACCCGCAGCCGGGTACCGGAATCAACCCCAGCTGGGATGTTGATCCGCAGCTTTTTACGCACCTGCTGCAGACCCTGGCCACCGCAAGCGCCGCAGGGGTCGGCAATCACTTGGCCGCTACCCTCACAGGTGGGACAAGCAGCCACCTGGGTAAAGCTGCCGAATGGGGTGCGGGTGGCCCGACGCACTTGGCCAGCGCCGCCACAGGTTCCGCAGCTTGTGGGTCCACTGCCCGCCTTAGCACCAGACCCCTGGCAGGTGCTGCAGGTTTCGAGATGGCGAATCTGCACCTCCTTCTCGATACCAAACACCGCCTCTTGGAAGTTGATGCTGAGGTCGAGGCGCAGGTCATCGCCTTGACGGGGACCACGCCGCCGCGGTCCTGCGCCAGCACCCGCCCCGCCAAAGCCACTGAAAAAGGTCTCAAACAGGTCGGCAAAGCCGCCCATGTCGCCCATATCAGGGGCGCCGCCACCGCCTAATCCCGCCTCACCGAACTGGTCGTAACGGGCGCGGGTTTGGGGATCGCTGAGCACCTCGTAGGCCCGGCCGATCTCCTTGAATTTGTCTTCAGCCCCAGGATCTTTGTTGACATCCGGGTGGTACTGACGGGCCATCCGCCGGTAGGCCCGCTTCAAAGTGTCTGGATCGGCGTCGCGGGCAGTGCCGAGCAGGTCGTAGTAGTCGGCCATCAGCCGTCCTGCTCCTCAGCCTGGCCATTCTCAGCTGCTTGGGGGCCAGCGGGGACGGCGCCGGAACCAGGCCCCATCGACACCTTGACTAGGGCGTGGCGCAGCACCCGACCGTTTAGGTGGTAGCCGCGCTGCAACTCCTCGATCACCACATCTTCGGCATGGGCCTCGCTGGGTTCACGCAAGACCGCCTCATGCAAGCTGGGATCGAAGGGTTCACCCTCTACCCGCATCGGTGAAACCCCCAGCTGCTTGAACACATCCACTAGCTGCTTGTACAGGCCCTGATAGCTGCGATGCAGCGCCTGGGCTTCCTCATGCTGGGGATTCAGCTGCTGCCTTGCCCGGTCGAAGTTATCGACCACCGGCAAAATCTCACCCAAGGTGGAGCAGGTGATCTGTAGGCGCAGGTCTTCGCTGTCGCGGCTCTGGCGCTTGCGGAAGTTGTCGAAGTCGGCAGCCAGACGCATGTATTGGCCGTTGAGGGCCTCATGCTCTGCCTTGAGTGCCACCAGCTGGCCAGCCAGATCGGAACCCTGATCAGAAATCTGGTGAGAGCCGGCCTCCTGTCCAGCCTCCATCTCCGGAGTAGCCGGAATCTCGCTGGGATCAGCTGCCTGGGGGGCCCCAGCTCCCAGGTTGCTGTCACCGCTCATCGAGGTGTCACCGCTCATGGCTGACAAGGTCGGACTTTGGTTCTAGACATGTTGAAGCGCCGGGCCTACCTCCCACAAGCGGCGGAAGCCCGCACCTTCTGGCTCCATGACCCTCATCCCTTCCCGCCCCGTCCCTGAAGCCAGCAGCGAAGAGCAGCAGCGTCTGGAGGTGGAGCTACTGGTTGGTGAACCGGTGCTGCAAGCCACCGAGTTGCAGGCCCTTGGTCAAGACTTACTTTTTACGGGCAAAGGGCTGCCAGAGGCCCGCTGGCGCGAATTTGGCGCCTTGCCCCTTCAAGAAAGCAAAGGGAGATTGGTAGTTGCCGTACCTAGCCACTGGGGGCCCCAGCAGCGCCAGAACTTAATTGAGGAATTGCAACGTGCCGGCTTCAACGCGGAGCTGAAGTTGGCGTTGGCGACAAATCTCACATCTGCGCTCTCGGCAAAAGCACCAACTCCCGCTACCGCAGCCTCCAAGCCAGGCCAACCGCGACCACCTGCAAGCTTTACCCCCCCCCGCTCCCTAACCAAAGACCTAGGAATCCCTGGAACCTCCGAAGGGCAGCTGCAGGAGGTTGCCGATGTCGAAGATCTGGAGGGCACTGCTGCTGCTGCCAACAGCAGTGCCAATGCGTCACCAATCATCAGCCTGGTGGACAGAATCCTGATCGAGGCCCTCACCCTGGGGGCCAGTGATATTCACGTGGAACCCCAGGAAAACACCCTGGAAATTCGCTTTCGCCTCGACGGTGTGCTGCAGAAGCACTTCGAGGACCTGCCAAAGAGCCTGACGCCTGCCGTCACATCACGCATCAAAATCATGGCGGATCTGGACATCGCCGAGCGACGATTGCCTCAAGACGGCCGCATCAGGCGCATGTTCCGCGGCCGCAAAATGGATTTTCGGGTAAGCACTTTACCCAGCCGTAATGGTGAAAAGATATGCCTGCGCCTACTTGACAGCGGCGCTACTCAGCTCGGCCTAGAAACCCTAATCACCGATGCGGATGCCAGAAAAACCCTGCGAGAGCTGGGATCTAAACCCTACGGAATGATTCTGGTGACGGGCCCAACCGGCTCGGGCAAGTCAACCACCCTCTACGCCCTACTAGCTGAGCGCAACGATCCAGGTATCAACATTTCCACGGTTGAAGACCCGATCGAATACACCCTGCATGGCATCACCCAAACCCAAGTAAATCGAGAGAAGGGGCTCGATTTCAGTATGGCGCTACGTGCCTTTATGCGACAGGACCCTGACGTTTTGCTGGTGGGAGAAACCCGCGACTTGGAGACCGCCAAAACGGCGATCGAGGCCGCACTTACTGGCCACCTAGTGATGACCACCCTGCACTGCAACGACGCGGCCAGCGCCATCGCCCGCCTCGATGAAATGGGTGTGGAGCCCTTCATGGTGAGCGCATCACTGCTGGGCATCGTGTCCCAACGGCTGCTGCGAAGGGTGTGTTCGGCTTGCCGAATTAGTTACACCCCCAATCCGGAAGAACTGGCCCGTTTTGGTCTGTTGAGTAGCCACGAAACCACGGTGACCTTCTTCAAGGCCAACACCCAGAACCGCAACCAGGAAGGCTGCTGCCCTGCATGCAACGGTGCCGGCTACAAAGGAAGAATCGGTGTCTACGAAATCCTACGGATGACGGATACCTTGGCAGCAGCTGTCGCCAAAAGGGAACCCACAGATGTGCTGCGGCGAATGGCGCTTGAAAACGGCATGAAAACCCTTTTGGGCTACGGGCTGCAGCTAGTGCGCGAAGGTCACACAACCCTGGCCGAGGTCGAACGGATGCTGCTCACTGATTCAGGCCTGGAAGCTGAACGCCGCTCTAAATCACTAAGCACCCTCACCTGCAGCAACTGCGGAGCTGGGCTCCATGACGACTGGCTCGAATGTCCCTACTGTCTAACCAGCCGCTGAGGGTCCCATGGCCGTGATGATTGAAGACTTGATGACCCAACTTGTGAAGGATGGCGGCAGTGATCTCCATATCAGTGCAGGCATACCTCCCTATGGCAGGTTCAGCGGTCAACTAAGGCCCATACACGATGATTCCCTAGACGAAGAAAGCTGCAATAAACTAATCTTCTCCATGCTAAATAATGCCCAGCGCAAGCAGCTAGAGCAAACCTGGGAATTAGATTGTGCCTATGGCCTTAAAGGGATCGCCCGCTTCAGGGTCAATGTTTATCGCCAGAGGGGTACCTACGCCGCCTGCCTGCGAGCGCTTTCCAACACCGTGCCCACTCTGGAAAGCCTAGGGCTACCGCCGATTGTGGAGGAAATGAGCCACATGCCCAAAGGGCTGATTCTCGTAACAGGCCCCACCGGCTCTGGCAAAACCACAACCCTGGCGGCAATGATCGAGCATATAAATCAAACCCGGGCAGAACATATATTGACCATTGAAGACCCGATTGAATTCACATACAGACCAGTAAAAAGTGTCATCCACCAGCGCCAGCTCAACGAAGACACCCGCAGCTTTGCCAATGCCCTAAAGGCAGCCCTTCGAGAAGATCCCGACGTAATCCTGGTGGGCGAGCTTCGAGACCTCGACACCATCCAGTTAGCAATTACGGCAGCAGAAACCGGTCACCTGGTATTGGGCACCCTGCACACGAGTTCGGCCGCCCAAACCGTGGACCGCATGGTGGATGTTTTCCCCCCCAGCCAACAGAATCAGATTCGGGTGCAGCTAAGCAGCAGCCTTGTGGCCGTTTTTGCCCAAACGCTGTGCAAGCGCCACAATCCAAGCCCCGGCCAATCTGGTCGAGTCATGGCCCAGGAGATAATGATCAATACACCAGCCACCGCAAACCTGATCCGGGAAGGTAAAACCGCCCAGCTTTACTCTGCAATTCAGACAGGTGGTCAACTATCAATGCAAACGCTGGAAAAAGCCCTTGGGGATCTAGTGCTCAGCAACCAAGTCATGATGGATGAAGCCCTTTTGAAAACCTCAAAGCCTGACGAGCTCATACGTTTAGTCAAGCAACTGAGCTGATTCACCACTAGGTACTCCTAAACCATGCCTGCCTTCGTTGCCACCTGCATCAATCCCCGAGGCAAGTCATTCCTTGTAGATATTGAGGCAACCGATCCCGCCCACGCTAAGCGCAGCTTGAGGCTGCGAGGCATCCGAGCCACCGAAATCAAGGCCAAGCCGAAAACCACGGCGACGGGATCTAGTGCCGCAGCCCAACTAAGTGAAAAACTCAAATTCTCCAAACTCAATGAACTGCTAGAGGCAAAACCTGGCATCAAAGATAAAGCTGTATTTGCCAGCAAGATGTCGGCCCTTGTCAATGCTGGCGTACCAATTGTGCGCAGCATCGACCTAATGGCATCTCAACAAAAGATGCCCCTGTTTAAACGGGCCCTGCAATCGATCAGCCTGGAGGTAAACCAGGGGATCTCCCTAGGCGAAGCCCTACGGCGCTGGCCCAAAGTATTTGACAAGCTCAGCATCGCCATGGTGGAGGCGGGGGAAGCCGGCGGCGTGCTGGATGAATCCCTAAAGAGACTGGCCAAACTGCTTGAGGACAACGCCAAGTTGCAAAACCAGCTCAAAGGGGCCATGGGCTATCCGGTGGCTGTGTTGTTCATCGCCATCTCAGTCTTTCTGGGAATGACAATCTTCATCATTCCCACCTTTGCCGGTATTTTTGATGGCCTAGGCGCCGAACTCCCCTGGTTCACTCAGATGATGGTGGACCTCAGCAGCCTACTGCGCTCAACCTTTTCTCTGTATCTGGTATTAGGACTTATTGCCGGAGTCTTTCTATTTGGCAAGTTTTATGCCACACCAATTGGCAGGCGGCGAGTAGACGCCCTTGTACTCAAGCTCCCCCTGTTTGGCGAATTGATTCAAAAAACAGCAACGGCGCAGTTCTCCCGAACCTTTAGCTCCCTAACGCGAGCGGGGGTGCCAATTTTGATGTCACTTGATATAGTTAGAGAAATCACAAGTAATTCCATTATCTCAGATGCAATTAGCAATAGTCGCCAAGACGTGTTGCAGGGAATTCCGTTAAGTGTTGCGCTTGGACGCATGAACGTATTTCCTGATATGTCTATCAGCATGCTCTCCATCGGCGAGGAAACAGGCGAAATGGACGCCATGCTCTCCAAGGTGGCTGACTTTTATGAAGACGAAGTGGAAGCCACCGTCAAGGCACTCACCTCCATGCTGGAGCCGGCCATGATCGTGCTTGTCGGCGGCATTGTGGCCTCAATCCTGCTGGCTATGTATCTACCGATGTTCTCGGTGTTTGATCAGATCAAATAACTCTCAGCCAAAGCCTGGCCAGCCAGCCAGCCGCTGCTCCAGCAGTGCTGGAAGTTGAACCCCCCCGTCACCCCGTCCACATCCAAAAGTTCACCCACCAAATAAAGACCAGGCTGCTGGCGGCTCTCCATCGTCGCCAGGTTCACCTCACCTAGAGGAATGCCCCCTGCTGTCACGAATTCTTCGCCGAAGGGGCCCCGCCCGGTAATGGCCAGCCGGGTATCACGCAAGGCCGATACCAACAGCTGCTGGTGCCGCTTAGCAAGGTCAGCCCAGCGCTGCTGAGGGTCTAGGCCATGGCGCTGCAACAGGGCCAGCCATAGGCGCCGGCTAAGGGCGGGCCAGGGGCGCCAGTTGGCTAGTTGCCGCTTGGCCTGGTCTCGCTTGGCCTCGGCAAACAAGCCCTCAAGATCCTGCTGGGACAGGCCGCCACTCCAATCAAGGCGCAGCTCACCCCGATAGCCACTGGCCTTGAGGGCGCGGGCCGCAAAAGCCGTGAGCCGCAGGGTGGCTGGACCGGACAGACCCCAATGGGTGATCAGCACCGGGCCCCGCTGGCGAAAAGGCTGGGCAGCCCGAGCGGCCTGGGGCTCCTGCGGCAGGTGCAAAGCCAGCTCCACCGGATCCATCACCACTCCGGCCAGCTCCAGCAGGGGATCGCCAGCCAGGGCCAAGGTGAATAGGGAGGGCACAGGCGCCACCAGCCCATGGCCTAGGGCCGCCGCCAGCTGGCGGCCGCTGGGATGGCTGCCGGTGGCAAGCACCAACCGATCGGCTCTGATCGCCCCACCGCCCCGCACCAGCAGGTCAAAACCACCGGAAGCAGCTGCCGCGGCCCGCTGCAGGCTCACCCCCGTGTGCAGCTGCACCCCGGCCTGGAGGGCCGCTCGGCGCAAGGTGGCTGCCACCGATTCGGCACGGTTTGAGCGGGGAAACAGGCGGCCGTCCGGCTCCTCCACCAGTTCGAGGCCATGGTCAGCAAACCAAGCAACGGCATCGCCGGGAGCAAAGCGGGAAAAGGGACCCCGCAGGGCTTGGCCGCCCCGGGGATAGTGCCCCACCAACGCCCGAGGATCCCAGCAGGCATGGGTGACATTGCAGCGCCCACCACCACTGATCAAAACCTTGTTCAACGGCTCGTTGGTGGCTTCCAGCAGTGCGATATCGCCAAGGCCGGCCTCAGCAGCACAGATGGCGGCCATGAAGCCGGCGGCACCGCCACCGGCCACGACAACGGCAGCATGAATTGGCAGCATGGGGAGATGGGCCAGATCGATCCAGCCAGTTATCGCTTCAGTGTGGCCCCGATGATGGACTACACCGATCGGCACTTCCGGGTGCTGATGCGGCAGATCAGCAGGCGCAGCCTGCTTTACACCGAAATGGTGGTAGCCCAGGCCCTGCACCACGCCAGGCAAGCACCTGATGCCAGCGCACCGGGGGGGCGGCTGGAGCGCCTACTGGGCTTCGATCCGATCGAAAAACCCCTAGCCCTGCAAGTGGGCGGCGACGATCCTGGCTTGCTGGCTGAGGCCGCTGCCCTGGCGGCTGAATGGGGCTACGACGAAATCAACCTGAATGTGGGCTGCCCCAGCGAGAAGGTGCAGAAAGGCCGCTTTGGGGCCTGTCTGATGGCCGATCCTGACCAGGTGGCCCGCTGCGTTGCCGCCATGGCCGCCGCCTGCTCCTTGCCGGTAACGGTGAAACACCGCATCGGCATTGATGAGCGCGACTCATACGCCGAGTTGCTGGCCTTCGTGGATGCGGTGGCGGCAGCGGGGGCCCAGCGATTTGCAGTACACGCGCGTAAAGCCTGGCTGGAGGGGCTCGATCCCAAACAGAACCGGACGATCC
The DNA here is from genome assembly GCF_963920485.1 of Cyanobium usitatum str. Tous. Taxonomy (NCBI): domain Bacteria; kingdom Bacillati; phylum Cyanobacteriota; class Cyanophyceae; order Synechococcales; family Prochlorococcaceae; genus Cyanobium; species Cyanobium usitatum. Next base: position 2,306,855 of record NZ_OY986431.1, read on the forward strand.
CGCCCTTGCGCTACGACGTAGTGCACACCCTCAAGCGCGATCGACCGCAACTGAGCATCGAGTTAAACGGCGGTCTGGAAAGCCTGGACGACTGCGTGCAGCAGCTCGAATTGGTGGACGGGGCCATGGTGGGTCGGGCTGCTTATGCCCATCCCCTCCAGTGGAGGCAGGTGGACCAGCAGATCTACGCCGACGACAGCCAGCCGCTGGCCACAGCCTCCAGCGTGGTGGGAGGTTTGGTTGCCTACGCCGAGCAATGGCGCAGTCGAGGCGGGCGGCTGTGGCCTATCGCCCGCCACCTAGTACATGTGGTGGAGGGGGTAGGCGGCGCCAAACGCTGGCGCCAGCAACTCACCGAAAAAGCAGGGGCAAGGGACGCGGATGCTGGCGTGCTGGCAGCCGCAGCCCTATCCCTGGCAGAGCGGGGCTACTAGCCCTCGGCACCACCGTAGAAGTCGCCGCCACCGCCACCGCTATCGCCACCGCCACTGCGGCGGCGGCGGGTGCGCCCAGCATCGAAGCTGTCGCCACCAGCAGGATTGCCGGCGCCATAGCTGCGATCTTCCCAGCCGCGAGCACCGGATCCCCGATCGCCACCACCCGCATAACCACCACCACCGCCTGCTCCACCCCCACTGCCGCGGTTGTAGCCACCACCGCCACCGCCGCCACCTGCGTAGCCACCTCCTCCTCCGTAACCACCACCGCCGCCGCCATAACCACCCCGGCGCGGACCACCACCGCCAGCTCCGCCGCCGCCGCCGCTGGTGCGGGGCTCGGCTTTGTTGATGCGCAGGGGACGACCCATCAGCTCAGCACCCTGCAATGCCTCAACGGCCTTTGCCTCTGCTGCTTCATCGCCCATCTCAACAAAGGCGAAACCGCGCTTGCGCCCGGTATCCCGTTCGAGGGGTAGGGAACAGCTAGACACCTCACCGAAGGGTGCAAACAATTCCGCCACGTCTTCCTGCTCAGCGCGGAAGGGAAGGTTGCCGACAAAAATACTCACGAACTGAAGATCGGCCGCGGGACCGATGCATGTGGGCCAGTGGGCCACTAACCGATCCACCCTAAGACGACTAACGAAAGCTGGCTGCTCTCAGCAGGCAAGTCGCATCCGATTTCGCTGCAACTGCTGCTCAACCTGGTCAAAGCCCGTGCCCCCCTCGCTGCGCCTGGCCGCCACCACCTGCTGGGGAGTGATGGCCTCATAAATATCGGCTTCAAAGGCAGGGTGCAGCTGCTGCCAGCGCCCCAGGGGCAGATCGCGCAGCAGGATTCCCTCTGCCAGGCAGCCCTTCACCAGGCCGCCCACCAACTGGTAGGCCTCGCGGAAGGGCACCCCCTTAGCCACCAGGTAGTCGGCCACATCGGTGGCGTTGGAGAAATCCGCAGCCACTGCCGCCTCCAGGCGCTGGGGCCGAAACTCGAGCCCCTCTTCAAACAGGATCGCCATCGCCTCGAGGCAATCGAGGCAGGTGCGCACCCCGTCAAACAGGGCCTCCTTGTCTTCCTGGAAGTCCTTGTTGTAAGCGAGGGGCAGGCCCTTGATCATGGTTAGCAAGCCCATCAGGTGGCCAAACACCCGGCCGCTCTTGCCCCGCACCAGCTCGGGCACATCGGGGTTCTTTTTCTGGGGCATCAGGCTGCTGCCCGTCGCACAGCGGTCGGTGAGACCGATAAAGCCAAACTCTTCGCTGGCCCAGAGGATCACCTCCTCGCTGAGCCGGCTCAGGTGCACCAGCACCAAGCTGGCGGCAGCCATGAACTCGACCGCAAAGTCCCGGTCACTGACCGCATCGAGACTGTTGGCGTAGATGGTGTCAAAGCCCAACTCGGCCGCGGTCTGGCGCCGATCGATGGGCACCGGCGTGCCCGCCAGGGCCGCGGCCCCCAGGGGACAGATATTCACCCGCCCACGCACGTCGGCCAAACGGGCCCGATCCCGCTCAGCCATCTCGATGTACGCCAGTAGGTGGTGGGCCAGACACACCGGCTGGGCCCGCTGCAGATGGGTGTAGCCGGGGATTAAGACCGTGCTGTGCAGCTCAGCCTGAGCCAGCAGGGCCCGCTCGAAGCGCAGCAAGCCCCCGTCAATGGCATCAATTTGGCCGCGTAGCCACAGACGCAGGTCGGTGCCCACCTGGTCGTTGCGACTGCGGCCGGTGTGCAATTTCTTGCCCAGGGGGCCGAGCAACTCAATCAGACGCCGTTCAACGGCGAAGTGCACATCTTCAGCCTCCAGACCGGGATTGAACTCGCCCCTGGCTGCCTCGGATCTGACATTCTCCAGGCCCTCGATCAACTGGGCCGCCTCGCTCTCGCTGATCACGGCGCAACTGCCCAACATGCGGGCATGGGCGATGGAGCCGTCCAGGTCTTGCTGCAGCAGGGTGATGTCAAAACCAATCGAGGCGTTAAAGCGCTCGATCGACGGATGCAGGCCCTGCTCGAAACGCTGGCTCCAGGTAGACGCGGTGGAATCAACAGCCATTCGGGGCTTGGCGCTCAGCGCTAGGCAGGGAATCAGCTTGGCAGGGAGGGCAGCATCAGCTCCTCCTTCACCTTGAGCACCACCATCGAAGCGTCATCGTCGAGCTGCCGGTCTGCCCCCACGAAGCGATCCAACCGGGCAAACAGCTGGTCGAGAATCCCCTGAGCGCCGATGCCGGAGCGGCAGGCCGCCTGCAGCTGGCGCACCAACCGCTCCTCGTCGAAGCGCTCACCGCTAAAGCCGGTGGCCTCGGTCACCCCGTCTGTGTAATAGAGCAGCACATCGCCTGGATCCAGCACGATCTGCTCAAGGCCGTAATCGGCTTCGCTCTGCAAACCAATCAGCAGACCTGGGGCATCAAGGCGCTCCACCTGGTTGCGCTGGCGCCGCCAGATCAAGGGCGGATTGTGGGCCGCATTGGCGTAGCGCAGCAGGTGGGTGCGGGGGTCGTAATCGGAATAAAAGAGGGTCACAAACCGGTGCGACTGGGCCAGATCTTCCTGGGCCAGCTGGTTGAGGTCGTGAAGGATGCGCTCAGGGGAATGGCCGCTCAGCACCTCGGCCCGCAACATGCCGCGCAGCATGGTCATCAGCAGACTTGCCGGCACGCCCTTGCCCATCACATCGCCCATCACCAGCGCCCAGCGGGCCTGTTCGCGGCGGCGGCCCAGCAGCTGGGGGCGGGTGGGGATGAAGTCGTAATAGTCACCGCCCACCTGAAAGGCAGGGCGGCAACGGGCTGCCAGCTCAACGCCATCGATCACCGGACAGCGGTCCGGCAGCAGCTGGGCCTGAATTTCAGCACCGATGCTGAGCTGGCGATCGAGCCGCTCATGGCGCCGCATGGTCTGGAGCAGGGTCTCGTTTTCCAGAGCCACGGCACTGAGATCAGCCACCAGCTGCAGGTGGCGGCGATGCACCTCGCTCCAGGCAAAGCCCTGCCGATTGCTGAAGATGTATAGGCGGCCTCGCTGGAGGCTGCGGGAAACCACCGATGTAGCAACCACCTGGGCTTCGCCCAGCAACCGGCCCACCCGCTGATCAAGCAAGGCCGCCACAGCCGCATCACCGCTGAGAGCTGCCAAATCCCCATCCGCCAACGCCGCCAGCTGGCGCAACAGCTCGGCGCAGGGCTCGGCAGGCGTGGCCTGCAGATACTCGCGCCAGAGGCGGCCATCCTCGTGGAATACCACCAGCACTGCCCCCTCGGCTTCCACCAGCCGGGCCGCCACCAGAGGCACCAGCTCCAGAAAGCGACCCAGATTAGTGAAACTGCGCAGGGCAAAAGTCAGGGAAGCCAGCAGCTCCTGGTTGCGCCGCTGCTCCCGGCTGAGGCTGTCGAGCAGTTGCCGCAACGAGGCTGCAGCAGACAACAGGGCCGGACCCTGGGGAGAAACCGGATGGGGGGGCGGCTTGTTGCTCACCGATTGGGCACGGTGCGGCCGCGGCGGTTTCGCAAGATAGCGGCGACACGGGCAAGTGCCCTACCGGCCAAGGCAAGCAGGACCTCAGCGAGCCAGCAAGGCCTCAACAAACTCAAAGCTGTTGAAGGGCCGCAGGTCGCGAATACCCTCACCAGCGCCAATGAAACGGATTGGCAGCCCGGCTTCAGAGGCGACGGCCAGGGCCACACCACCACGGGCGCTGCCATCGAGCTTGGTGAGCACCACCCCAGTTAGTCCGGCGGCCTTGGCAAAAGCCATGGCCTGACGCAGGCCGTTCTGACCCTGGCTGGCATCCAGCACCAAAAGCGACTCCACCACCGCCTCCGGCGCCAGCTTGTCGACAATCCTGCGCACCTTGCTGAGCTCTTCCATCAAGTTGTGCTTGGTCTGCAGCCGGCCAGCCGTGTCCACCAACACCAACTCAGTGCCCTTGGCCTGGGCAGCACCGATGGCGTCATAGACGACGGCCGCTGGATCGGCATTGGCGCTGGGATTGGAGATCACCGGCACCTTGCTGCGCTCACCCCACACCTGCACCTGCTGCACCGCCGCGGCCCGGAAAGTATCAGCAGCAGCGATCAAGCAGCTGTAGCCGCTGCGCACCGCCAAGTTGGCCAGCTTGCCGAGCGTGGTCGTCTTGCCCACGCCGTTTACCCCCACCAACAGCCATACGTTGAGCTGCTCGCGGCGGGGGGCTAGCAGGGGCTGGCCACTGGCCTCGATCGGTTGGTCGAGGATGGCGCGCAGCTGCTCCTTAAGGAAGCGCAGGCCCTCGGCGGGATCCACCACCTCCTGGTTGAGCCGCTGGCGCAGGGCACCAAGGGCCCGGTCGGTGGCCTCCACCCCAACGTCTGCCCGCAGCAGGGTGGTTTCCAGACCGTCAACCACCTCTGGGGTGAGCGGGTCATCACCGAGGTTGTCGAGCAGCTGGGTGACCAAGCCCTGGCGAGTTTTCTCGAGGCCCTGGCGCAAACGAGTGAGCCAGTCGATCTCCTCAAGCGAAACCTGATCAACCCGCTTGCCCTGGGCCGCGAGTACCTCAGCCGACCAGGTGAAGGTGGCGTCGAAAGCGCCCAAGCTGGGCTCAGCTAGTTCGGGCGCTGCAGGGGCTTCAAGGGCGGGAGCCTCTGGCGCCGTGATCGCCTGTTGGCGTTCGGCCCGCTGGGCCGCTGCCTGCTCCAGCAGGGAAAGGGGCGCGGCCACTGGAGTAGCCGGTTGGGCAACCTGCTGAGGATCCTGCACAAGACCCTGTTCGGGCTGCTGGGTATTGGTCTGTACAGGCTGTACAGAATCTGGAAGAGGGGGCTCAGTGGCAGATTCGGGCTCAAGCTGCCGCCGCTTTTGCTCCTCCTGCTGGGCCTTGAGGCGGGCGTAGGCCTGGCGGGCCCATTCCAGCGCCTCAGCGTTGGGATCGGAGGAAACCTCAACAGGCTGTTCTTGAGCCTGCTCTGGACCCTGACCCGAAACCTGTTCAGAAGCTGGCGGCGGGGTTGCTGATGGGTCAGCTGGGGATGGGCCGGTGCGATTAAACCAGTCGTAAACCATGGCTTGTTCAGGCCTCCGCCGCGGAACGAGCTGTCGTAAAGCGCCGCAGCACCCCGTTGATCATGCGGCGGCCCTGCTCATCGCTATAGCGATTGGCTAACTCCACAGCTTCGTTACAGGCCACGGCAGGGGGGGTGCGGAAGCTCTCGAGGTCTACGGCTGCGAGCCGCAGGATGTCCCGATCGATGCGGGGCAGGCGAGTAAGACGCCATCCCTCCATTACCCGATCCAGTCGCTCATCGATCGCCTGACGGTCGCGCAGCACGGCCTCGACCCGGGCGATGGCACCGAGGCGCACCTCTTCTTGGTCGGCCAGCATCAGCAGCCGGGGCAACTCCAGGCTTGCGGAAAGGCGATTAAGGGCCTGTTCAGCCGCGACCAGGCCGGCGTTGAGGTGCTGGCGCACCCGGGGCAACTGCTGCTCACCCTGCTCCTGCAACTCGCTATCAAGCAGTTGCTGCTGGGCGGCCTGCAAGTCTTCGGCGGAACGATCCAGGGACTCACGCACATCCTGGCTGAGGGTGGCGAGCACCTGCTGCAACAGGCCCTCCATGCCAGTTGGCAAGGCCGGGGCAGACGAGCCGCGATCACTGGTCTGACCAAGCATCAGCAGGGCCAGTTCACGGGAGAGGGTGCGGCTCTGCATCAGGTGGGTTCTGCCTCAGGAAAGTTGGGGGGTGCGCAGCTGGGCCAGCAGGCTGGAGAAGCTGCGATTGGGGGTGGAGCGCTCGTCGGGGTTAACGATGCCGGCGGAAATGATTGTGCGGAAAGCATCCTCCACCGAGATCTCGAGATCCTTAACAGAACCCTCTGGCACAACGGTGTACCAGCCGGTGGTTGGATTCGGGGCAGTGGGAATGAACACACTCAGCATGGGCTCAGTGAAGCCTGCCTGCAGGGCAGAGCCGATCGCGCCAGTCACAAAACCCAGGGCGTAGAGACCCTCGCGGGGATACTCCACCAGCACGACCCGACGAAACTTGCTGGAGTTGCCCTGGAGGAAGGTTTCCAGCAGCTGCTTGAGGGTTTTGTAAACCGAGCCAGCTAGGGGGATGCGCAGCAGGGTCCCTTCGCCAAACTCAAGCAGCCAGCGACCAACAATGTTGCGGGCCATCAGGCCGATCAACAGGATGCCGAGCAGGGGCACCAGTAGACCAACGCCCAGGTTGATCAGCTCCTGCAACACCGGATTGAGGGTATTGAAGGGATTGAACTGCTTAGGGATAGAAGTGAGAAACGCCAGCACGAAACGGCTCACCGTGGTGCCCAACCAGATCGTGGTTGCCAGTGGAATCACCACAAGCAAACCAGCGATCAAATCGTTCTTGAGATCGGATTGAAGCCGATCCCCTAGGGGCTGATCCGATCTGGGGCTGGATTGAACCAAGTGACAATCCGGAGATCCGGCCTGCAGCAATCTGCTTTCAACTTAGCCAGCCGGCCTCACAGCAGGGCCACTAAGGCCAAAAGCACGAAGCCGATAGCCAGTACCACTGCTGTGCCGGTGCCGCCGTAGCGACGCTGGTTGACCGTGAGATCGCGAGCGCGCTGTTGCTGCTGAAGCTGATCTTCAGCCTGCTGCAACTGGCGCTGCATGAAACTCTTAGCAGCCGCCTGCTGCTGCTCCGGAGTGGCATCAGCGGGGATCTGACCAGCCTGGGCCGCCTGGGCAATCAATTGGTCGATGACCTGGGGATTGTCCATTTGGGCGCGGGCCATAGCCAGTTGACCCTTGCGCGCAGCCAGCTGCTGGTCTGCCTGTTCGGAGAGGCTGCGGTCGCCGCTGATTGAAACCGGCACCGCCACGACCAAGGCAAGGGCCAGCAGGATGCTCACTACAGCCACAAGCCAGCGCAGCGGGGTGCGGCCAGCGGCTGGATGGTCGAGGCGACTGCCGAATAACATCAGCAGCAGACCAACCAAGGCCATCGGCGACTGGCTGACCAGTCGATCCATCAACAGCTGGCGATATCCCTCTTCAGCCCAGTTCCAAGAGCCCAGGAGCACCAGCAACTGCAGGGCAAGCAACACGACCAAGGTGAGGCCGAGCCAACGCAACAGGTGGCCCAGGCGGCCGAAGGAAGCAGTGCTCACAGAAGGGTCTCGCGGCAGATTTAGACAACGGCGCAACTGTACGGGCGATGACGCTGCACGCCCACCACGACCTTGTACTCCGTCTAAAACAGCAAGCCCAGCAGCTTGGCTTTGACCCGGTCGGCCTCGCCGCCGTGCCAGCCGGAGAGCGCCTAGGCCTGCGAACGGCGGCCCTGGAGCGCTGGCTTGCAGCGGGCTATCAAGCCGACATGGCCTGGATGGCCGACCCGCGCCGGCGCGCGGTGGAACAGCTACTGCCCGGGGTGCGCAGCCTGCTGGCGGTGGGCCTCAACTACTACGTGGAGGCCGATCGGGCACCGGGGGCACTCAAGGTGGCCCGCTATGGCTGGGGGCGGGACTACCACCGGGTGATCGATGGCCGCCTGCGCCAGCTGGGTCGCTGGTTGGAGCAGCAGGTGCCTGGGGTGGGTTGGAGGGCCTGCGTCGACAGTGCACCGCTGATGGATAAGGCCTGGGCCGAGCAGGCCGGCCTGGGCTGGATTGGCAAAAACGGCAACCTGATCAATCGCGAGCGTGGCTCCTGGCTACTGCTGGGCCACCTGCTCACCACCTTGGAGCTGCCTGCCGATGCTGCCGCCACACCCCTTTGCGGCAGCTGCAGCCGCTGCCTGCCGGCCTGTCCCACCGGCGCCATCACCGAGCCCTTCGTGGTGGACAGCCGCCGCTGCCTGGCCTTTCACACCATCGAAAACCGCGATCCCGAGCTGCCGCAAGCGATCACCAGCAAATTGGAGGGCTGGGTAGCTGGCTGCGACATCTGCCAGGACGTGTGTCCCTGGAATCAACAGCCGCTGCGAAGCAGTGAAGACGCGGATCTACAGCCGCGGCCCTGGCTGCTGAACCTGCAGGCCGAGGAAGCCCTGGGGTGGAGCGACGCCGACTGGGATACCAAGCTGCGAGCCTCGGCCCTGCGCCGACTCAAACCCTGGATGTGGCGACGCAACCTGCGGGCCAGCCGGAGCGGCACTACCTAGGCTGGCCAAACCCGTCTGCCCGTAATGGCTCCGCGCTGGTCGCGCCCTGATTTCAGAACTGCCCTGCTGCCCGCTGCCCTCGGGCTGCTGCTGACAGCGGGGCTGCCCGCCCGGGCGTTGGTGCCCTACGTGTACGTGCCCCAACGGCAGGAACTCGAAGCTGCCGGTCTGGGCATCGCCCAGGCGGCGGCCCGGCTGCTGCGACTTGGTCAAGCCAAGGACGCCGCCAGGCTGGCTGCCCTGACGGTGCAGCTGCTACCAGAAGATCCCCGCGGCTGGGTGTTGCTGGCTGAGGCCCAGCTGCGCAGCAACCAGCTTGAACAGGCCGGCACCTCATTGGCCAAGGCCAAGAAACTCGATCCAAGCAACCCTGGAATCTGGTTTGCCGAGGGTTCCCTAGCCCTACGGGCCGGCAAACCCAATGAGGCAATCGGCCTTTTGGAGCAGGGCCTGAAACTGGACAAGCGCAACGCCGGCGCCTATTTCGACTTGGGCAACGCCCGCATCCTGCTAGGCCAGAGCGGCCAAGCCTTGGCTGCCTTTGAGCGGGCCTCTTCCCTGCGCAAAGGCTTCTGGGAGGCCCTCAACAACCAGGGGCTGGTGTTGTTCGAGCAAGGCAATTCAAAGGCGGCCATCAGCCGCTGGCGCGAGGTGTTGAAGATCAAGCCAGATGCGGCTGAACCAAGCCTGGCCCTGGCCGCCAGCCTGTTTGCCAACGGTCCGGAAAATCGCAGCGAGGCTGTCGAATTGGTTGGCAAGGCCCTCGACGCCGAACCCAACTACGTGCTCGACAGCCACCAGAAGGACCAGCTCTGGGGACCGAAGCTGCGCAGCACCACCGCCGAACTCTTCAAGCTGCCCGAACTCAAACCCGTGGTGGATCGAGCCCTTGCCAATGCCAGCCCGGAGGGCGAAAGCAGCGACGAGGAGTAAACGGGGAGGCCTGGACAGCATCTGTAGGCTGAGCCCCAGCTTGCTGCCCCAGACCCCAACACCGGATGGCCGAGGAGCGATCAGGCGAATCCATCGGACCGGGCAACGACGCCCGCATCGAACCGATTGCGCTGCACCTGGAGATGCAGCGCTCCTACCTCGAATACGCCATGAGCGTGATCGTTGGTAGGGCCCTGCCGGATGCACGCGACGGCCTCAAGCCAGTGCAGCGCCGCATTCTGTTTGCGATGCACGAGCTGGGGCTCACCCCGGATCGTCCCTACCGGAAATGCGCCCGGGTCGTCGGCGACGTGCTCGGCAAGTACCACCCCCATGGTGATCAGGCCGTCTACGACGCCCTGGTGCGCCAGGTGCAAACCTTCGCCAGCCGCCATCCCCTGCTGGATGGCCACGGCAACTTCGGCTCCGTCGACGACGACCCGCCGGCGGCGATGCGCTACACCGAAACCCGCCTGGCTCCAATCGCCAACGAAGCGCTGCTCGATGAAATCGGCGCCGACACCGTTGACTTCGCGGCCAACTTCGATGGCTCCCAGCAGGAGCCGACGGTGCTGCCAGCCCAGCTGCCCTTCCTGCTGCTAAACGGCTGCACCGGTATCGCCGTGGGCATGGCCACCAACATCCCGCCCCACAACCTGGGTGAGGTTGTGGATGCCCTGATCGCCTTGGTGCGCAAACCGGAGCTGAGCGACGAAAAGCTGCTGGAGCTAGTGCCCGGCCCCGACTTTCCCACCGGCGGCGAAGTGCTGGTGGGGCAAGGGGTCCGCGATACCTACCTCGTAGGCCGCGGCAGCATCCCGATGCGGGGCGTCGCCCACATCGAGGAGGTACAGCCCGGAAAGGGACGCCATCGCCGCGGCGCCGTGGTGATCACCGAGCTGCCCTACCAGCTCAGCAAAGCCGGCTGGATCGAGAAACTGGCTGAGCAGGTAAACGACGGCAAGATCGGCGGCATCGCCGATATCCGCGACGAAAGCGACCGGGAAGGCATGCGGGTGGTGGTTGAACTCCGCCGCGACGCCAACGCTGAAACCGTGCTGGCCGACCTGCAGCGCCGCACCGCCCTCCAAAGCAACTTCGGCGCCATCATGCTGGCCCTGGTAAACGGCCAGCCGGTGCAGCTGAACCTGCGGCGCCTGCTGCAGGAATTCCTGGACTACCGGGAACTGACCCTGATCCGCCGCACCCGCCACGCCCTCAAGCGCTGCGAAGACCGCCTGGAGGTGTTGGAGGGCCTGCTCAAGGCGCTCCAAGCCCTGCAGCAGGTGATCGCCCTGATCACCGCAGCGCCCGATGCCGCTAGTGCCCGGGCGGCCCTGCAGGTGCAACTCGACCTGAGCGAGCGTCAGGCCGATGCGGTGTTGTCGATGCCCCTGCGGCGCCTCACGGGCCTTGAACAGGAAAGCCTGCGCAAGGAAGCTGCCGAACTGGCCGTGGAGCGGGAGCGACTGCGCCACCTGCTCGACGACCGCACCGTGATGCTCGACACCCTGGTGGCCGAACTCAAAGCCCTGCGCAAGCGCTTTGCCACCCCCCGGCGCACCCGGCTGGTGGAGGGCGGCGATGCCCTGGTGGCCCAGCGAGCCGCAGCCATCCGCCCCAACGCCGAACTGCAGCGCCAGCAAGCCTTTGGTGCCCTAGCCCCCGAAAGCCGGCTGCTGATCCAGGCCGATGGAGCCGTGAAAATCATTAGCTCCCAGATGCTGGGGCGCCTGCACCTTGATGAGGCCATAGAACTAGGGGAGCACCCCTCGCCAGCACGCTTAATCCTGCCGATCGCCGAGCAACCGCTGCTGCTGGCCTTCACGGGTAGTGGCCGGGTGGCCTTACTGCGCTGGGAATTCGCCGGTCAGCAACCGGGGAAGCTGGAGCGCTTCCTGCCCGACAGCATTGAAGGCGAAGCGGTGGTGCAGGTGCTTCCCCTACCCAGCCAAGGCAGCCTGGGACTGCTAAGCAGCGACGGGCGCTTCAAACGGCTGCCGATTGAGGAGTTTCAGGAACTGTCTGGCCGGGCTACCACCGTGCTCAAGCTCAAGGAGGGTGTGACCCTGCGGCGGGTGGTGGCCGGCCAGGAAGGAGACACCTTGGTAGTGGCGACCAGCAGCGGCCGCGTGCTGCGGCTAAGCCTCGATGAAACCCAGCTGCCCCTGATGGGGCGCGCTGCCCAAGGCCCCCTATTAATGCGCCTGTTGCCGGGTGAGCAGCTGGTGGGCGCCGCCTGCCTACCTGCAAAGGAAGCGGAAACCAACGACGTGAACCAAAGCACAGTGGTACTGGCCACTGCCAGTGGTCAACTGAAGCGGCTGCTGGTGTCCAGCCTGCGGCCCTGTCAGCGGGGCGACATGGGTCAGATCGGCCTGCGGCTGCAACAGCGCGGCGATTATCTAGTCGACCTGCAAGGCCCAACCAATGCTGAGGGCGGAAGCGCCGTACTGGGACTACTGACCGATAAGGGCTGGAGCTGCCGCATCGGCATAAACGAGCTGGAGGGCGAAGACACCAGCGGCACTGGAATCAACCTGAAGCTGCCCCAAGGCCAGCAAATTCAAGAACTGGTACCCCTGATCAACTAACTGCCAAGGGCACCAGGCAGCCCTTAGAGCTCTTGCAACACCTTGGCGGCGATGCCAGCCGGCTCAAGCATCAGCTTGCTGGAGCGCACCTGCTCGTCCATTTCGATCGGATAGGCACCGTCAAAACAAGCGGTGCAGAAGTGGGCGGAATTGGCATGGGCCGCATCCACCATGCCCTGCTTGCTCAGGTAGGCGAGCGAATCGACACCAAGGTGGACGGCAATTTCTTCCAGGGTGAGGCGAGCAGCAATCAACTGGTCCTGGGTATCGGTATCGATGCCGTAGAAGCAGGGGTGGGTGACTGGCGGCGAACTAATCCGCATATGCACCTCGGTGGCACCGGCATCCCGCAGGGCTTGCACCAACTTGCGACTGGTGGTGCCCCGCACGATTGAGTCGTCGATCACCACAACGCGCTTGCCGGCAAGTACATCTGGCAGGGGGTTGAGCTTCACCCTGATGCCGGCCTCCCGCATCGCCTGAGTGGGCTGGATGAAGGTGCGGCCCACATAGCGGTTCTTGATCAAGCCGTCAGCAAACGGGATACCACTGAGCTGGGAATAGCCAATCGCCGCCGGAATACCGGAATCGGGAACGCCGATGACGATGTCGGCTTCTACCGGTGTTTCACGAGCCAGGGCCTCGCCAATTCGCACCCTGTAGCTGTAGAGGGATTCGCCGAAAAAGCGGCTATCTGGCCGGGCGAAATAGATCATCTCGAAGACGCACAGCTTGGTGGGCTGCTCGCACCAACGGCTGCGGCTGGGTTCGGCTTGGCCTGGACGGAAATGGATGATTTCGCCGGGCTCCACATCGCCATCAAAGGCGGCTCCAATGATGTCTAGCCCGCACGACTCACTGCTCACCACCCACTGGGCTTGCTGCGTTTCACCGATATGGCCAAACACCAAAGGCCGGATGCCATGGCCATCCCGGAGGGCGAAAAGCCCATCAGGAGTGCCGATCACCAGGCTGAAGGCACCGCGGCAGCACTCGGCAGCTGCCCTAATCGCCCCATCCCAATCCAGGCCCCGGTTCACGGCCTGCTGAATCGCAAAAGCGATCAGTTCGGAGTCGGTGGTGGAGGTGAGCTCACTGGCAATGGCCGCCAGGTCGTGGCGGAGCTCGGCTGCGTTGACCAAATTGCCGTTATGGGCAAGGGCGAAAGGACCAATGCGGGTATTGAGCACCACCGGCTGGGCGTTGCAAACCTTGCTGCTGCCGGTGGTGGAATAGCGGTTGTGGCCGATAGCTAGATCGCCAGTGAGGCGCTCCAACACGGCCTGATCAAACACCTGGCTCACCAGGCCCATGTCCTTGTGCAAGCGCACCTTGCGCTCTGCATCAAACACGGCGATACCGGCTGATTCCTGGCCCCGATGCTGCAGGGCGTATAGGCCGAAATAGGTGAGGTTGGCCACCGGTTGCCCCGGCGCCAGCACGGCATAGACGCCGCAGGCTTCCTCGGGCTTGTCCGGACGCATCACCAGCACAGGCCCATCAACAATCACGGTGAAATTTCATTCTGCACGAGCGCCCTCGCCCATTCGCCGCGGGATGGCCTGCTCATAGCAGGCCTCCAGTGCCGCCAGGCTCTGCTCAAGCAAAGGCTGGCCTGCTTGGCGAATTACAAAGCTGGCAGCGGCCGTAACCACACCAAGCCGCTCAGCTGGCACCGCCGCCGCCACCAGAGCCTGCTGCCAGGCGGCATTTTGGCCGGCTGGCACGCTCACCAGGATGCGGGCACCACCCTCGGCAAACAGCAGCCGATCCAGCCGGGCGCTGCTGGCCGGGATCTCCAGCTCAGCTCCCAGAGGTATTAAAGCCATGGTGGCGATGCAGCACTCGGCGGCAGCCACCGCCAGGCCGCCATCGCTGAGGTCGTGGGCGGAGGCCACAAGACCGGCGGCGATCGCTTGGCGCAGGAAGCCCTGAACCGCGCGCTCCAATTGCAGATCAATCTCCGGCGGGCGCCCCGTGACGGCTGCATGGAGCCGCTCCAGATAGCTGCTGCCGGCCAGGCTCAAGCGGGGATCGGCTGGAGTATCTCCCGTTTCCAGCGGCACCCCCAGCAACCAGATGGCATCGCCGGCCTGGCGCCAAGCCTGGCCGCGCACGTGGGCCAGATCGTGCACAAGGCCCACCATGCCCACCACCGGGGTGGGGTGGATCGGCTGCATGGTGCCGTTAGGCAGGCGAGTTTCGTTGTAGAGGGAGACGTTGCCGCCGGTGACAGGGGTATCCAGGGCGGTGCAGGCGGCCGAGAGGCCGCGGCAGGCCAGGGCCAGTTGCCAGTAGCCGGTGGGGGTTTCCGGCGAAGGGAAGTTGAGGTTGTCGGTGATCGCCAGGGGCTCGGCGCCCACGCAGCTGAGATTGCGAGCCGCCTCAGCCACCGCCGCCATGGCGCCGCGCTCGGGGTCGAGGGCCACCCAGCGGTTGGGGCAGTCCACCACAGCCGCCACACCGCGCGTAGCCGCCGCCATGGCGCCCTCCCCCTGCTGGGGCCTCAGCCGCACCACAGCCGCATCAGCGCCGCCAGGGGGCACCACGGTGTTGGCCTGCACCTGGTGGTCGTACTGGCGATACACCCAGCGCTTGGAGGCGATGGTGGGATCGTCGAGCAGCGCCAGCAGGGCGTCATTCCAGCTGAAGGGCAGCTCGGTGGGCAGATCGGCCTCCCTCCAGCGCCAGTGGGCCTGGATCTCAGCCGGGGGTTCGCTGATCAGGTCGTGGTGGTTGATCGGGGTGTCGTCGGCCAGGGCACTGGCGGGCACCTCGGCGGCCACCTGGCCGTGCTGGAGCACCCGCACGATGTTGTCCTCCAACACCCTTCCCACCACGGCTGCCTGCAGGCCCCAGCGGCTGAAGCGCGCCATCAGCGCCTCTTCCCGGCCGGGCTTGACCACAAACAGCATCCGCTCCTGGGATTCGCTGAGCAAAAACTCATAGGCGGTCATGCCGGCCTCACGGGCGGGCACCTTGTCGAGGTCGAGCTCGATGCCCAGGCCCCCCTTGGCCGCCATCTCCGAGCAGCTACAGGTGAGGCCGGCAGCGCCCATGTCTTGGGCGGCCACCACATCACCGCTCTGGAAAGCCTCCAGGCAGGCCTCGATCAGGCCTTTTTCGAGGAAGGGATCTCCCACCTGCACGGCGGGGCGATCATCCAGGGAGGCCTCGGTGAGCTCGGCAGAGGCAAAGCTGGCGCCGCCCATGCCATCGCGACCGGTGGTGCTGCCCACGTAGATCACCGGGTAGCCCACCCCCTCGGCGCCGGAGCAGACGATCTCCTCGGTTTCCATCAGCCCCAGGGCCATGGCATTCACCAGCGGGTTGCCGGAGTAGCTGGGGTCAAACGCCACCTCACCACCCACGGTGGGCACGCCGACGCAGTTGCCGTAGTGGGCAATGCCGGCCACCACGCCCTCCATCAGGCCCACGTTGCGCTCATCTTCCAAGGGCCCGAAGCGCAGGGCGTTTAGCAGGGCGATGGGGCGCGCACCCATGGTGAAGATGTCGCGCAGGATGCCGCCCACCCCCGTGGCCGCCCCCTGGAACGGCTCCACCGCCGAGGGGTGGTTGTGGCTCTCGATCTTGAAGGCCAGGCGCTGGCCCTCGCCCAGATCCACCACGCCGGCGTTCTCACCGGGGCCCACCAGGATGCGGGGGCCGGTGGTGGGGAATCCCTGCAGCAGCGGCCGCGAGTTGCGGTAGCAGCAGTGCTCCGACCACATCACCCCAAACATGCCCAGTTCGGCCCGGTTGGGAGCGCGGCCAAGGCGACGGCAAATCTCGTCGTAGTCGGCCTGGCTTAGGTTCTCCTTCTTGAGGGCATCGGGAACCGAATAGGCCGGTGCTTCGAAAGAGGCGGCAACCACGTGCAGCTGGGCAAGATCCCTGCAGTCTCGCCGAGCGGGCCTCACAGCAACCGGAACTGGTCTAAGCAGGGTTCAAATCCAGGGATCTTCCTCTTCAGCAGGAGGACCAGACCGGCGGCGGCGAGGGGGGTAATCGGTTTCGTAGGGCTGCTCTAACCCCTCCGGCTCCTGCCAGGGCGGCTCCTCAAGCCAGCCCTCCAGCCGCTCCTCAAATCGGTTGCCCGCCTCCTGCACCTGATCGCGCCACCGCCTTGAACGACGCAAAAACTCTTGCCGCACACTTGCCCGGGCTAGGGGCAGGTCGTCGATGCTCTCCAGGGCGGTGAGCACCTGGCCTGGCTGCTGATCCAGCAGGCGATCCAAGCTCAATCGCCAACGGCTGCTGCCCGGCAGGCGTGGATCACTGCGACTCACCAGGTAGTGGCGAATACGGCCGCTACGCAACTCGATGGCGGCATCGGCCAAGGTGCCAATCGGTTGCTGGCGGCGATCCAGCACAGCCGCATCGATCAAGGTCGGCAGCTTCTCCAACACACCAAGCTCTGTTTCAGCTGGTTCTCCCTGCACAAGTACTTCCAGCTCGGCAATGCCCCGCAACTGGTTGAGACGCCACACCTCGCGGCGATTGCCAAAAGCCGACGGCTTTGAAACCCAACCCAGCACCCGATGCACAGGGGGATGCATCCACACCTTCACGCCGGCACCGTGATCGAGCCCCTGATCGCAGCGGACATGACGACGCAGCAACTCACTCAGCAGAACCTGCTCCGGAAGGGGAGCCACCGTCAGCTGCGGATCTGAACGGGCATCACCAGGTAGGTGAATTGATCCCCTTCCACAGGCGTCAAAATCGCCGGCGTGGTGGGGGCGTTGCACTGCAACAGCACCCGATCACAGGCCATGGCCTTGAGACCATCGAGCAGGTAGCGCACGTTGAAGGCAATCTGAATCGCTTCACCCTCGATGGTGGCTGCGAGTCCTTCAGAACCACTGCCCACGTCCTGGGCATCGGCCTGAATCAATATTTGACCGGTGGCGGGCTCGGCGCTGAGCTTGACGACATTGTTGTGCTGATCAGCAAGCACCGCCACCCGCTCAAGGGCCGACACCAAAGCGCGGCGCTCGAGGTTGATCGTGCGAGTGAAGCTATCTGGAATCAGCTGGCGGTAATTGGGGTAGGTGCCATCAAGGCTGCGGCTGGTGAGCACCTGGTCGGCCCAGAGGAACACCACCTGGCCGCGATCGCAAAACAGGCTCAAGGGCTCTTCAGATTGACGTCCTGAGAGCAGACGCTCCAGCTCCCGCAACGAGCGAGCTGGCACGGTGACGGCAAAAGGCTCCTCGGCTTCGTTTTGGCCAGAGGCGGTCGCGTGGGCAAGCCGGAGCACGGCCAGACGATGGCCATCGGTTGCCGCACATTCCAGCCCGGCCGGATCAAGGTCCAGGTGCACACCAGTGAGCAGTTGCTTGGCTTCATCGCCACTGCTGGCAAAAAGCGTGGCGCGCAAACCCTTAACCAGGGCTTCCGCTTCCAAACGGATCGGCGTACCGCTCTGCACTAGGGGCAGGTCGGGAAAATCATCGGCAGGCATGCCCCGCATCTGGTAGCTGCCCGAAAGGCTGGTGAGCTCCACCTGCTCGGAACCCTCAGCGCAATTGAGGGTGATCGGGCTATCACTCGAGAGGCGCGAAACAATTTCGCCAAACAACCGGGCCGGCAGGGTGATGGCGCCGCTGGTTTCAACGCTGGCACTGATGCTGGTCTGGATACCCAGGCTGAGATCAAAACCGGTGAGGCTGAGTCGTCCCGTGCCCGCATCAGCGGTGAGCAGCACGTTGGCCAGCACAGGATGGGTGGGGCGACTGGCCACGGCCCGGCTCACCAGCTGCAGGCTGGAGCTGAGTTCAGACTGGGAGCAGACCAGCTTCATGGCGTTTGTGCTGGGGAGCCTGACGGCTTGATCAAGGGTGACCCCACGCTTCCACAGGGCGGCTGATTCCGCAACGCCGGTGATCCGTCTTGCTGCGCTCTTCTAAGGATTTGATTGATCAAGTTCAAGAAAGAAATTAAAACCGTTGTAGTAGGGGCTGAGGAAACCGGGAAAAACCGAAAATCTCTCTGCTGCAGCTGGGTTTGACCTTGATCAGCCCTGGGGTGTGGCCTGGGCCGGCTGGGGTAAAAATCAGCTTTTCCGCCCTTTCCAGAAGCTGGGGAAAACTTTTAGGCCGAGGAGCTTGGCTAAGGCGAGATCTTCTCCGCGATTTTTAGCCCCTTTTCCCCAGCCGTTCAGCAGACGCTTTGCTGATTGGTTGAAGCTTTTGGCTAGGCCCGGGCTTGGGCTAAGCCTTTGATTGGGCTAAGCCTTGGCTTGCTTAAAAACCCATCACTTCGGCCACCTTGGCGGTGTCCGCCTCCAGACCGGTATGGAAGCGGGCGTCATTGTTTTCGATGGCGGTGGTTGGATCCTTGAGACCGTTGCCGGTGAGCACACAAACCACCGTGGCTCCCTGGGGCACCTCCTGGTGGTGCTTGAGCAGGCCTGCAACCGAGGCAGCACTAGCTGGCTCGCAGAACACGCCCTCGCCGCTGCCCAGCAGCTTGTAGGCGTCGATGATTTCAGCGTCGGTGACGGCCATGAAGCTGCCACCGCTTTCGCTGCGCACGTTTAGGGCCTTTTCGCGATTCACCGGGTTGCCGATGCGGATCGCCGTGGCGATGGTGTCTGGCTGCTCAACCGTGTGGCCCAGCACCAAGGGAGCAGAACCCGCCGCTTGAAAGCCCATCATTCGGGGCAGCTTGCGGCAATGGCCCTCTTTTAAGTACTCGTTGAATCCCATCCAGTAGGCGCTGATGTTGCCCGCGTTACCAACCGGGATGCAAAGCCAGTCCGGCGCTTCACCAAGGGCATCCACCACCTCGAAGGCGGCGGTTTTTTGGCCCTGCAATCGGTAGGGGTTCACCGAATTCACCAGGGTGACCGGATATTTGTTGGCAACTTCCTGCACGATCGCCAGGGCTTTGTCGAAGTTGCCCTGGATGGCGATTACCTCGGCGCCGTAGAGCAGGGCTTGGGCCAGCTTTCCCTGGGCCACATAGCCATCTGGGATCAGCACGAAGGCCCGCATGCCGCCGCGGCGGGCGTAGGCGGCCGCAGCAGCAGAGGTGTTGCCCGTGCTGGCGCAGATCACCGCTTCAGAGCCGGCTTCCTTGGCTTTGGAAATCGCCATGGTCATGCCCCGGTCTTTAAAGGAGCCGGTGGGGTTGAGGCCGTCGTATTTCAGATAGACCTTGACGCCGCGGCCGATCCGCTCGGCGATCACCGGTGCTGGGATCAGGGGTGTGGAACCCTCCCGCAGGGTGATTACGGGTGTGCGATCTGAAACTGGCAGCCAGCGCCGATAGGCCTCGATCAGCCCAGGCCAGTCCTGCATGGTGGGACGGGCAGCAAAGGGGCCCTTGCTCAAACGCTGCAGAGAACGGAGCAAGGACACGCTTTAGACAGTGACTCCAGTGAATCTACGGCGCAGCAGCTGGCGCGTCGCCGCGCAAGCCATCAAGCGGTGATTCGGAGAAGAAGCGCACCAGCTCGGTTATCGAGCTGGCTTTGCTGAGCAGGTTCATCAAGGCGGGGATGCTCACTTCCATCTCCTGGGCGGGGTAAGCGCGCAAGAAAGAAAGGGCAGATATCGAACCGTTGCCCTCAACCACCCCCATAACCATGGCGGAGCGCATGGCTGGGATACCGGCCTGGGATGCCTTGAGCGGAAACACGATTACAGCTAGACGCTGCAGGATTGCCTCGCCGATTCGGGTGTTGAGCAGCCTGCTCACCAGGGTTACCGGCAGGCTCACCGACTGATTCAGCAGCTTGGCGATCTCCTGGGGATTTTGGCGGCTGAGGCTCAACACATCGGCGAGCAGGCCCCGGGCCTGGCCGGTTTTGGCCAGATGCTCCAGGTCGGCAACGGCGATGGAGCGGCGAAAGGCACCGCTTACAAACACCAGATTTTCCGCAGCACCAGCTGGCGGCAGGCTGACCGCAGGCCAGGGAACGACCAGGCTCAGGCCCAGGGCGATGCCAACAAGGGCCTGACGTTTGCGGCCTATCAACGCTTTTTGCATGGCCAGAAGCCTACGGCGATTGCTTTGAAATTCAGGCGGCGACGAGCACATCTCGCACCAGGCGCACCATGCTGCGCTCGGCCAGTCCCTTGGCTAGTTGAACTCCCATCTGGCGTAGTTCCGGTTCTCCCACAAGGCGTGGCAGGCGGCGCAGCAGCATCTGGGGCTCGAAGCCGGGCAGGGCATTGAGTATGCCCATCAACTGGCGCACCGGCTCTAGGTCGAGCAGGGGTTCACCCGCCTCGCTCAAACGGTGACGACGCAGACCTGGAGGTTGGAACCGCTCCGGTAGGCGTTTACCGATGCGCAGGGTGGTTTGCCAGGCCATGGCATCCATGCGGCCCACGATGGCGTCTACCAGCTGTTGGCGTAGCAGCCCGCCGTTGGCTGAGAAAAGAAAGCTCAGCACCTGATCGAGCAGACCTTCGAGATCGAGCTGGGCTCCTTGGGAGGCGCTAGCGATCAGGTTGTCTAGCCTTTGCCAGCGGAAGATGTCGCCGTCGAAGAGCATCTCCTTGAGGCTCTGGCGCAGGGTGGGATCAGGGTCTTCCATCAGCCGCCGGGCGAAGTAGGGGTAGGCGGCGCCAAGGATCTTGAACTCGGGATCAACGCTGAGGGCGATGCCCTCCAGGGTCACCAGGGAGCGAATAATTAGGGCGTAGTAGGGCGGCACCTGGAAGGGGAAGCGATACATCACGCCGGAAAGGTCATCTGTGACCGCTTTGAAATCCATGCGGCTGACTCCCTGCTCTATCGCTTGACCGAACACCTTTTCAAAAGCCGGCACTATCGGCTCGAGATTTACGTCTTCGGCCAGGAAGCCCAGGCTGACGAAATCCTTACTCAGCTTGCCGAAGCTGCGATTAACCAGGTGCACAACCGCCTGAATCAGGCCGGTGCGTGACTCGCGGCTCACCTCGCTCATCATGCCGAAGTCGAGGTAGGCGAGCCGGCCATCTGCCATAGCCAACAGGTTGCCGGGGTGGGGGTCGGCGTGGAAAAAGCCGTGCTCCAGTAGTTGCTGCAGGCTGCAGTTAACACCGACGTTCACCATGTCGTCGGGGTCGACGCCGATACCGCGCACCGCTTCGAGATTGGTGAGTTTCACCCCCTCCATCCATTCCATGGTGAGCACCCGGCGGCTGGTGGCCTGGTGGTAGATGCGGGGAACGGTGATCCGGGGGTTGTGGGCGTGTAATTCGGCGAAGCGCTCGGCGTTGGCGGCTTCGTTGAAGTAGTCCATCTCCTCAAACACCCGCTTGCCCAGTTCATCGATCAGGGCCACCAGGTCGGAGCGGATTAGGCCGACGTTTTGGTTCAGCCAGGAAGCGATGTTGCGCACGATGTAGAGGTCGAGCGTGATCTGCTCCCGCAGGCCCGGGCGCTGCACCTTCACGGCCACCGCCTGACCTCCCTTGAGCACGCCCTTGTGCACTTGGCCTAGGGAAGCGGCCGAGATCGGCTCGGCGTCCAGTTGCTCGTAGATATCGAGTACGGCAGCGCCCAGGTCCTCTTCGATGCAGGCCATTGCCAGGGCGGAGTCGAAGCCCGGCAGCTGGTCTTGCAGCTGGGCAAGTTCCTCCAGCAGCAGTGGCGGCACGATGTCGGGCCGGGTGGAGAGGGCCTGGCCGGCCTTGATGAAAGCGGGGCCGAGCGAAGCCACCAGATCCGCTGCCTCCTTGGCGCGGGACCTGGCTACCTCCGTAGCTTTGAGGCGCCCGGTGAGCCAGTCAAAACCCACCCCAAGTAGGTAAAGCCCGATTGGCACCAGGGTTTGCCACAGGCGCCGGAATAGCCGTTGCGGGTGGCCGGTGTAAATCCGGGTGATGGCGGCCGGGTCGTAGCTCAGCAGGCCAGCGGCCTCTAGAAAGTCACCCAACTCGGCTTGGTTGTTGTCGGGATCCATGGGAGTTGGGCGGGCTAAGCACCGCTAAGGCGCACCAACCCCCTTCTAAACGAATCCCACTGCCGCTACGGTCTGGCCGGTACCCCAGTCCGGTTAGCGGAGGCCGACGTGCTCACGGGACTGCGCCTCAGCAACATCGCCCTGATCGAGCGGCTGGAGCTCAGCTTCAGCGAGGGCTTCACGGTGCTGACCGGTGAGACGGGAGCAGGTAAATCGATCCTGCTTGATGCCCTCGATGCTCTTTTGGGTGGTGCCCAGGGCAGCGCCGGCGCCCGGCTGCTGCGCCGCGGCGCTGAGCGCGGCACGATCGAGGCCAGCTTCAGCCTTTCGCCCCCTTTGCAGGCCTGGTTGCAGCAGCAGGAGCTGGAGGTTGAGGAGGGCGAACTGCTGCTTTCGCGCGAGTGGCGCCTCACGGAGGAGCGTCTGAGCAGCCGCAATCGGCTTAATGGCGTGGTGGTGAGTCGGGCCCAGATCCAGGAGCTGCGCCCCCTGCTGCTCGATCTCACCGTTCAGGGCCAAACCCAGCAGCTGGCGCGGCCCGGTCAGCAGCGCCGCTGGCTGGATCGCTTTGGCGGCGAAACCCTTCCGCCTCTGCTGGAGCCGGTGGCGGCGGCCTGGCGTCATTGGAAACAGGCGGCGGCGGCGTTGGAGCAGGCCCGCAGCGACTGGGACCAGCTACAGCAGCAGCGCGCGGCCCAGGAGCAATTGCTGGCCGACCTGGAGGCGGCCCAGCTGCATGATCCCCAGGAGCGTCAGCAGCTCCAAAACGAGGAAAACCGCCTCGCCCATGGGGTGCGGCTGCAGGAGGGGGTGATGGTTTTGCTGGGCCGCTTGCTGGAGGGTGCAGAGCAGGCGCCATCGGTGCTGGATCACCTGGCAGCTTGCGAACAGGAGCTGCTGCAGATGGAGGCCTTAGATGGCGGCGTTAGTGAGCTGCGCAGTTGCTGCAGCGATGGTTTGGCGGCTTTGCAGGATCTGGCCCGTGATCTCGATCGCTACGGATCGGGTCTTGATAGTGACCCAGAAAGCTTGGCGGAGCTGCAGGAGCGCATGGCCCAGCTCAAGGCCCTGGAGCGGCGCCATGGCCAGGATTTGGCTGGTTTGATCACCCTGCGCGATCGCCTGCGGCAGCAACTGGCCCCCGGCGGTGGCGAAGCTTCCCTGGAGGCCCTGGAGCTGGCGGAGCAGCGAGCCCGCCAGCGCCGTGATCAGGCCAACGCCTCGCTCAGCGCCGCCCGCCGCCAGGCCGCCACTGCCTTGGAGCAGCAACTGATGCAGGCGCTGCGGCCGATGGGCTTGGCCAATGTGCGCTTCGCGGTGGCGATTGCACCGGCGCCCGCGGGAGAGGAGGGAGCCGATGCGGTGCAGTTTCAGTTTTCCGCCAACCCGGGTGTGCCCCTGGCGCCCCTGGCTGAGGTGGCCTCAGGCGGTGAGATGTCGCGCTTTCTGCTGGCTCTGAAAACCTGTCTGGCGGCGGCAGACCAGCACGTCACCCTGCTTTTCGATGAGATCGATACGGGCGTGAGTGGCCGGGTGAGCGGTGCCATGGCTGAATTACTGGCCCGCCTGGCTAAGCAGCGCCAGGTGTTTTGCGTCACCCACCAACCCCTGGTGGCCGCGGCGGCAGACCACCACTTCCGCGTCTCCAAGCAGGTGTTGGAGGGTGTCACCCATACGCGGGTGTCCCAGCTGCGGGACACCCAGGCCCGTCAGGCGGAGCTGGCCGAACTGGCGGGTGGTGATTCCGGCGAGGCCCGCAGCTATGCCGCCAGCCTGCTGGATCAACACGGTCGCTAAAACCTCTCCAGCACTGGTCTATGCCCATGGCCAGGGGGAGCATCCGTAGACTTGCTAGTTCATGAGCCGTCTGGATGCCCCGCGCCAAGAGCTCTGCAGCCTCTAGCTCTGCCACCAACGGTGCAGCCGCTAGCAGAACCCTCGCCCAGACCGTTCACGAAAAGGCCCTTGACCCGAGCCGTGTGCTCAGCGGCGGCTCTTTTGAGGATGTGATCCGGGTGCGGGGCGCCCGCCAGCACAACCTCAAAAACGTCGATCTCACCATTCCGCGTAATCGCCTGGTGGTGTTCACCGGTGTGAGTGGCAGCGGTAAGAGTTCGCTGGCTTTTGACACGATCTTTGCCGAGGGCCAGCGCCGCTACGTCGAGAGCCTTTCGGCCTATGCGCGCCAGTTTCTGGGCCAGGTGGATAAGCCCGATGTGGATGCGATCGAGGGGCTCTCACCGGCCATCTCGATCGATCAGAAATCCACTAGCCACAATCCCCGCTCCACCGTTGGCACGGTGACGGAGATCCAGGACTACCTGCGTCTGCTGTTTGGCCGGGCTGGCGAACCCCACTGTCCCCAGTGCGACCGCTCGATTCGGCCCCAAACCATCGACGAGATGGTGGATCAGATCCTGGCCTTGCCCGAGGGCACCCGCTACCAGCTGCTGGCGCCGGTGGTGCGCGGCAAGAAGGGCAGCCACGTCAAGCTGCTGGGCGGCCTGGTGGCCGAGGGCTTTGCGCGGGTGCGTATCAATGGCGAAGTGCGCGAGCTCGCCGACAACATCGAGCTAGATAAAAACCACGCCCACAACATTGAGGTGGTGGTCGACCGGCTTGTGGCCCGCGAGGGGGTGCAGGAGCGGCTTACCGATTCGCTGCGCACTGCACTTAAAAGGGGCGATGGTCTGGCGCTGGTGGAGGTGGTGCCCAAGGCGGATGAGGAGCTGCCCGAGGGGGTGGAGCGGGAGCGGCTCTATTCGGAAAATTTCGCCTGCCCAGTGCACGGTGCCGTGATGGAGGAGCTGTCGCCGCGGCTGTTCTCCTTCAACAGCCCCTACGGCGCGTGCCCCGACTGCCACGGCATTGGCCACCTGCGCAAGTTCACCGCCGAGCGGGTGTTGCCCGATCCCTCCCTGCCCGTTTATGCGGCGATTGCGCCTTGGGCTGATAAGGACAATTCCTATTACTTCTCCCTGCTTTATTCGGTTGGGGAGGCGTACAAGTTTGAGATCAAGACGCCTTGGAATCAGCTCAGCGCTGAGCAGCAGGAGGTGCTGCTGCATGGCAGCCAGGAGCCGATCACCATTCAGGCCGACAGTCGCTATCGCAAGAGTGCCGGCTACGAGCGGCCGTTTGAAGGCATCTTGCCGATCCTGGAGCGCCAGTTGCGCGACGCCAGCGGCGAATCGGTGCGCCAAAAGTTAGAGAAGTTTCTCGAGCTGGTGCCCTGCGCCACCTGCCACGGCCTGCGATTACGGCCCGAAGCGCTGGCGGTGCGGGTGGGCCCCTATGCCATCCACGAACTCACGGCGGTGAGTGTGAGCGAAACCCTGCGCCGGATTGAGTCGCTGATGGGGGTGGGCGAGAGCGAGGGTACTGATCCGTTGCTCAGTCCTCGCCAGATCCAGATCGGTGATCTGGTGTTGCGGGAGATCAGGCTGCGTTTGAAGTTTCTGTTGGATGTGGGGCTCGATTATCTGAGCTTGGATCGGCCCGCCATGACCCTCAGCGGTGGCGAAGCCCAGCGGATTCGGTTGGCAACCCAGATCGGCGCGGGCCTCACCGGAGTGCTCTACGTACTGGATGAGCCCAGCATCGGTTTGCACCAGCGTGACAACGACCGGCTGCTTAATACCCTGCTGAAGTTGCGGGATCTAGGCAACACCTTGATCGTGGTGGAGCACGACGAAGACACGATTCGTGCGGCCGACTACGTGGTGGATATCGGCCCGGGGGCGGGGGTGCATGGCGGCCACATTGTGGCTGAGGGCAGCTTTGAGGATCTACTGGCTGCAGAGGATTCCCTTACCGGGGCCTACCTAAGTGGCCGCCTCTCGATTCCAACTCCAGCTGAGCGGCGCAGCACCGGAAGCCGCCGGCTCACGATGGTGGACTGCGAGCGCAACAACCTGGCCGGCTTCGATGTGGAGATTCCCCTGGGGCGGCTGGTGTGCGTCACCGGGGTGAGTGGCAGTGGCAAGAGCACCCTGGTGAATGAGCTGCTGCATCCGGCCCTGGAGCACCAGCTGGGCATGAAGGTGCCATTTCCACCTGGCTTAGGGGAGCTGCGCGGTATCAAGGCGATCGACAAGGTGATCGTGATCGATCAATCACCGATCGGTCGTACGCCCCGCTCCAACCCCGCCACCTATACGGGCGCTTTTGACCCGATCCGTCAGGTGTTCGCCGCCACTGTGGAGGCCAAGGCCCGGGGCTATCAGGTGGGTCAGTTCAGTTTCAATGTCAAGGGTGGCCGCTGCGAGGCCTGTAGTGGTCAGGGTGTCAATGTGATCGAGATGAACTTCCTGCCGGATGTGTATGTGCAGTGCGATGTATGTAAGGGAGCTCGCTATAATCGCGAAACTTTGCAGGTGACCTACAAGGGTCACAGGATTGCCGATGTGCTGGAGATGACGGTGGAGCAGGCCGCCGATGTGTTCTCTGCCATCCCCCAGGCTGCCGATCGATTGCGCACCTTGGTGGATGTGGGCCTGGGCTACGTGAAGCTCGGCCAGCCAGCTCCCACCCTTTCGGGGGGTGAAGCCCAGCGGGTGAAATTAGCCACCGAACTTTCCAAGCGCGCTACCGGAAAAACGCTCTATTTGATCGACGAACCCACCACCGGTCTCAGCTTCTTTGATGTGCATAAGTTGATGGATGTGATGCAACGGCTGGTGGACAAGGGTAACTCGATCCTGGTGATCGAGCACAACCTCGATGTGATCCGCTGTGCCGACTGGATCGTGGATCTTGGCCCAGAAGGGGGAGACAAGGGAGGAGAGATCGTCGTGACGGGCACCCCTGAGGAGGTGGCTGAGCATCCCACCAGTCACACGGGCAGGTATCTCAAGCAGGTTCTGGAGCAGCATCCTCCTGAGGTGGTGGTGGGTTGAGGGTTTTTTCATGACTGGAGACACAGATAACTTCTGTTGTGATGCCTCAATTGCTTTTCTTTGCTGTTAGGTTTATTTGCTCTAACACCAAACTGATTGATGGCTTATATCCTTACCCATTTCTGGCCAGGTGCGACGGAAGAGCAGTATCGGGATGAAGTCGCAGCTGTACATCCAATGGGTGGTTTGCCAAAGGGGCAGCTCCATCACGCAGCTGGAGCCGTTGATGGTGGTGTGTTGGTTGTGGCAATTTGGGACTCCAAGGAGTCATCGGATCGCTTCGTTGCCGACGTGTTGATGGCTCATGTGCCTGAACCTGGTGGCTTCTCTGGTAAACCTGATGAGCGGGCTGCTGAAGCCTTTAATTTTCTTTCTCAATAGTTCGTTCTCTGGGGTAACTTCACTCTGAATCAGGGCAAACCAACGTATGGGGAGCATTGAGAAGCTCCCTCTTTCTTTGCCTCGCTCTGATATTCACTGAGGATTTTGTTTCCCAGGGGTGGTCTGGGCTTGAGTCGGCGGCTTCTTATGCATGGAATCAATCACCCCTTTGGTTTACCCATGAGCTGTTCGCTTGGTGCATTGACTTTGGACTATTTAACTGTCAGTTGAATAGTGTCTTCGATTTGTTGGTTTGAATAACGCCCCTATGCCTTCATAACCACGGGTGCAGTGCAGGCGCTGGAAATGCGACCTATTCCCGCACCGTATAGGTAATCTGCTCTCCCACCTTAAATAAGGGAATGGTGGTATTAATTACGGTGTCTACCGTGGATATCTCGTCGGGGCTTTCCTCTGTGCGCACTACCACCACCCCCGAGGGCTTGCTGTAGGTGTAGATGTTGGTGCTGTTCGATGCTTCGAAGCGGCCAGAGCCTGATGTTTTGATAGGGTTGGGACTTTTTTTGTACCAGGTTTCGGTGAAGACGAAGCTGTTTTTGCCAGTGCTTACTTGGTCAACTCTGCTGTAAGAGCCATCGGAGGAGTTGCCACGCCATTTTGATGTCTTTGTGTTTAGCGATGAAGCGGGGTCGTCCTTGCGCTGGGTGCGGGATAGCTCGTCGCAGCCATAGCTGCCAGCAATTAATACCAGCCCAGTGCCGAGGCATAGCCAACGATTTAGGGTCATTGCGATGGCCATGCTCAGATCTTGCCCAACACCAACCTATGGGCTGCTTTGGTCACTGCCAACCCCGGCGTAGTGGCTATTGCCGTTGGGCATCCAGTAGCTGAGGTCGTTGTGCCAGAACAGGCGGCCCGGAAGTTGCTGGGTGCTCAGTTTGGTGCTGGCCATCGCCGAGATCAGTTGGCCCATCTCCACTGGCGAAAGATCGGTTTTGATGTCTTCGCCGGCGACTTTCAGCAGCTCCGGTAGCTGGGCTAGGGTGGAGGGATGGGATAGTTTGCGAAATACTTGGGCCAGCACTAACTTCTGTCGCTCCATGCGACCCAGATCGCCCATCTCGTCATTGCGGAAGCGTAGGAAGCCCTCGAGTTGCTCCCCTTTCAGCATCTGGATGCCTGGATAAAGGTCGATGTAAAGGTTCTGGGCATTGTCGACGTAATACATCCGCTTAGGCACATCAACTTCCACGCCACCAATGGCATCGGCTAGGTGCTCCACAGCGCGCATATTCACCCGCACATAGCGATCTACCGGTGCATTCAGCAGGCTTGTGAGCTCCTGTTTTAGGGCACCCATGCCACCAAATGCATAGAGCGCATTAGCTTTAATTACGCCGAACTCGGCCGATTCCACGAAGGTGTCGCGCGGCACCTGGGTGAGCTGGGTGACCCCATCTTTGAGCTGCACCGTGAACATGACATCGGTGTTTTCGCCCACCTTGTCTGTGCCGATCACAACAACGCGCCGGTTGCCGTTGCCGAACGGGTTGATCAGGCTGGTGATCTGGCCTGGCCCTTTCAACATGGCTGCCCAAAACCCTGAGGCCATTTGCGGCAGGGGCCCGGCTAGTCCATAGCCCAGGCTGATGCCCAGTAAGAAAGCCAGAACAGGCGGTTTGCGTCGTCGAGGGTTTGGAGCTGTTTGAGGTTTGGCGTTGGTGGTTGGCTCTGCTTGACGCAGCTCGCGACGGTTGCGCAGGTCGGTGACCACAGCCCCGCGGCTGCTTTCGCGTCGGCTGCGACGCGGGCGGGGCTGGGCCTGGCTCATATCTTCTCCTATTCAACGCACCCTAAGGGCCGGATCCCTGCTACACCAGGGGGTGAGCGCCGCTTGTTCAGCTGGAGGCCCGCACCCGGATGTGGGCTGCGGCCGTGTCTGCCTTGCGGCGGGCCTCCTCCTCACTACCGCCCCGGGCCAGGGCTACGCCCATGCGCCGCTGGGGGCGGGCTTGCTGCTTGCCGAAAAGCAGCACCTGGGTATCGGTTTCGCTGAGGGCCTCCTTCACGCCGCTATAGGAGACCGCTTCTCCTTCGCTGTCGGCCAGAATTACCCGGCTGGCAGCGGCTCCCAGGCTTTGGATCGATGGGATCGGCAGGCCCAGCACCGCCCGCAGGTGTAGTTCGAATTCGCTCAGGTTCTGGCCAACCAGTGTCACCAGGCCGGTGTCATGGGGGCGCGGTGAGAGCTCGGAGAAAATCACCTCAAGCTCACCTGGCTGACCGGAGCTGCTGCCGGTCTTTTTGCACAGGAAAAACTCAACGCCAAATAGGCCGGCGCCGCCCAGGTTGTCGGTGACGCTGCGGGCCATGACCTGGGCTGCCTCTAGAGCGGCGGCTGGCATCTGGGCTGGCTGCCAGCTGCATTGGTAGTCACCCCGCTCCTGGATGTGGCCGATCGGCGGGCAGAAGAGCGTTGGCCCTTGCCATTGCTTCACGGTGAGCAGGGTGATTTCGAGCTGGAAGTGCAGGAACTCCTCCACGATCACCAGCTCGCCGGCACCTCGGGCACCCGCCAGCGCTGCCTCCCAGGCAGCGGCCACTTCTTCTGGACCCTGCACCAAGCTTTGGCCCTTACCTGAGGAGCTCATCACCGGCTTGACCACCACGGGCCAGCCCAGGCCGGCAGCCGCGCTTGCCAGTTCACTGGCGCTGCTGGCGTAGGCAAAGCGGGCGGTGCGCAGCCCCAGCTCGGTGGCCGCCAGGTCGCGGATGCGGTCGCGATTCATGGTCACGGCCGTGGCCCGAGCTGTGGGAATCACGCAGATGCCTTCCGCCTCCAGTTCCGCGAGGGCATCCACCGCGAGGGCTTCTATCTCTGGAATCACCAGATCGGGCCGGTGCTGGCGCACCACCGCCTTGAGGGCTTCTGGGTCGGTCATGGTGACCACCTCAGCGACATCAGCCACCTGCATGGCCGGGGCGTTGGCGTAGCGATCCACTGCGATCACCCGGCAGCCGAGGCGCTGGGCTGCGATGGCAACCTCCTTACCCAGCTCGCCGCTGCCGAGCAGCATCAAGGTGGCGGGAAGAGTGGCAGGGGTGGGAAAGGTCATGGTGGTCGCCCGGATCGCGGGCAGGACAGCAAGATGGAACTGATCTCTTTGCACACCGGGGCGCGTTGATGGTTTGGCTGTTGGGATTGCCCTTGGGTTTCAGTACGGCTGGGGACGCTGCCAATGGCCTGTTATTCGGCTGGGACATCGCCACCTTGCAGAAATGGGCCCTGATCTACCTAGGTCTTTCCTCCCTGGCTTTTGTGGTGGTGTGGCTGGTGGGCTATCTGCGTCGAAACTGATTAGTTCAGCAATGTCAGCTGCCGCACCGGCGATTCCTCGTTGATGAAGCCATAGGCCTCAAATACGTTTGGATCTGGGTGGGTGATGTGCTGGCCATCGCTGTGGCGCTCCAGCTGAAAGCCCTCGCTGGCCATGCGGCGCATCAGGGCAGCGGCCTCCTCGAAGCGGGCAGCCATGGCTGCCAGGCTGGCGCAGTCGGAGCTGAGGCCGGTGTCCTTCCAGGTGAAGTAAGCCATGGGTGTTAGGCGAGGGCAGGGCTTAGGGCAGCAGCACTAAACCCAATCCCACCAGTAGCAGGCTGGCGAGCCAAAAGCGGATCACGACCACCTGTTCGTTGAGCCCACCAAGCTCGAAGTGGTGGTGCAGCGGCGCCATCTTGAACAGGCGCCGGCCCTGGCCCGTGGCCGGGTCTTTGGTGGTCTTGAACACCCACACCTGCAGGATCACGGACAGCGATTCCGCCAGGAACACCCCTCCCATCAGCAGCAGGGGCCAGAGGCTGTTGGAGAGCAGGGCGACGGCGCTGAGGGCTGCGCCCATGGCCAGGGAGCCGGTGTCTCCCATGAACACTCGAGCCGGGTGGCGGTTGTGGACCAGAAAGCCCAGCCAGCAGCCGGCCATCGCGGCGCAGAAACCGGCCATAGCCGCATCGCCTTCATGGCCGCGCAGCATCAGCTGCAGCCCCATGCCTGTGAACACCACGGCGCCGCAGCCTGCGGCCAGGCCGTCGAGGCCATCGGTGAGGTTGGTGGCGTTGCTTTCGGCCATAAACACAAACAACCCCAGCGGCCAGATCAGCAAGCCGATCGGCAGCACCCAGCCCAGGGGCAGGGCGATGTCGCCAGGGGAGGCCCCACCCAGCCACTGGCCTGCTGCGGCCCAGATCAGAAACAACAGGGCTGCGCCGGCCTGCAGCAGCAATTTGCCCCGGGGCGTGAGGCCCGTGTTGGTGCGGCGGGTGAGGCTGCGCCAGTCATCGACGGCGCCGATCGCCATGTAGGCCAGGGTTACGGCGGCAACAGCAAGCAGGCGGGGATCGCTTGGGCTCAGCAGGCCGCCCACCAGCACCCCCACGGGCACCACCAGCAGGCCGCCCATGGTGGGAGTGCCGGCCTTGCTGAGGTGGCCCTGGGGCCCCTCTGCGCGAATAACCTGGCCGAGCTTGAGCTGGCGCAGTCGCGGCACCCCCCAACCGGTGACGGCAGCGCTGATCAGGCCGGCAACTAGCAGCGGCACGGTGAGCTGGGGCGCGCCGCTAAGCCAGTCGCACAGCAGACAGGCCAGCAACAACAAACTGCTGAGTAGGGCAGCCGGGGTCGAAACAACCAAGGGAAAGGGACGGCGACCGCCCCAGTTTCCCCTGCGGAACTCAGTCTTCCCAGTCTTCGTCCTGTTGTTCGTCGTCCTTGTTGTAGTCCTCCTTCTCGCCCATCAGGGCGGAAAGCTCCTCCTCTTCCACCGTGCTCACTTCGGTGCTGGCGGTTTCTTCATCCGCTACCAGGCGGCCAGTGCTCTCCAGCCAGCTCAGCAGATCGGGCTCATCGCGCAGGGGCAGCACCGGGGCTGGGTCGCTGCGCCGGTAGCGGGTCAGCGAGGGATTGATCGTGTCAAGTCGACTGCTGTCACTGGTCGCGAGTGTGCTCATGCGTGCGCCTACCGGTAGCTAGGTCTGGGGCTAGGCCCATACAGACCAATCAGTCACCATAGCTGCAAAGCAAATGCACCCGACCGCCCATGCCCACCAGCAGCCAAAAGGCCAGCCCCCTAGCCGGGGTGCTGAAGGTCTGGGCCCTGGCCCTGGCCATCAGTGCCGCACTGGCCGCAGCGGGCGAGCGTTGGCCCCAGCCGTTGCCCCTGCAGCAGGGGGTGGTGTGGCTGCTGGTGGGCCTGCCACCCCTGCTAGTGGGGTTGTGGTTGCTGACCCACTGGTCCCTGCCACACCCCGACAGGGGAGAATCGAGCAACTGAACGCATGGAGAGGCGTTGATGGGTCGGGCGAAGAAGGCGGTGCTGGCCTACTCCGGTGGCGTAGACACCAGCGTCTGCATTCCCTACTTGATGCAGGAGTGGGGCGTGGAGGAGGTGATCACCTTCGCCGCAGACCTAGGCCAGGGCGACGAGCTGGAGCCGATTCGCCAGAAGGCGCTCGATTCGGGGGCCAGCCAGTCGATCGTGGGCGACCTGATCGAGCCCTTCATCACCGAATTCGCCTTCCCGGCTATCCGGGCTAACGCCCTTTATGAAGGCCGCTATCCCCTCTCCACAGCCCTGGCCCGGCCCCTGATCGCGCGGCGACTGGTGGAGATTGCCCGTGAGGTGGGCGCCGATGCGGTGGCCCACGGCTGCACCGGCAAGGGCAACGACCAGGTGCGCTTCGATGTGGCCATCGGCGCCCTCGCCCCCGACCTCAAGGTGCTCACCCCGGCGCGGGAGTGGGGCATGAGCCGCGAGCAAACCATCGCCTACGGCGAGCGCTGTGGCATCCCCTCGCCGGTGAGCAAGAAATCGCCCTATTCGATCGACCTCAACCTGCTGGGCCGCTCGATCGAAGCCGGCCCCTTGGAGGATCCAAACGTGGAGCCGCCCGAGGAGATCTACGCCATGACCGTGTCGGTGGATGCGGCGCCGGATCAGGCCCAGATCGTTGAGATCGGCTTTGAGCAGGGCAATCCGGTGAGCATCGACGGCCTGCGCCTCGATCCGGTGAGCTTGATCCGCCAGGCCAATGCCCTGGCCGGCAGCCACGGCTTCGGCCGCCTCGACATGGTCGAAAACCGGGTGGTGGGCATCAAGAGCCGGGAGATCTACGAAACCCCTGGACTACTTCTGTTGATCAAGGCCCACCAAGAGCTGGAGAGCCTCACCCTGGCGGCCGATGTGCTGCGCACCAAACGCCAGCTCGAGCAGCAGTGGGCGGATCTGGTGTATCAGGGCCTTTGGTACGGCCCGCTCAAGGATGCGCTTGATGGCTTCATGGATCGCACCCAGCAAACCGTGAACGGCACGGTGCGGCTGAAGTTGCACAAGGGCAATGCCACCGTGGTGGGCCGCAGTAGTGCCAGCCACAGCCTCTACGTGCCCGATATGGCCACCTACGGCGCCGAAGATCAGTTCGACCACAAGGCTGCCGAGGGCTTTATCTACGTGTGGGGTCTGCCCACCCGCCTCTGGGCGGCCAACCAGCGCCGGCGTTAGGGCTCCTGGTTAGGGCTGAAGCCGAAGGCATGGAGTAGGGCCTGGCGCAGTCTTGGTCTGGCAGGCTCTTGCTGGGGTAGCAGCAGGCGCTGGGCACCCGTATCGCTGCCGGGCTGTAACTGCAGCAGGTGCTGGCGCAGGTTGGCGTTGTCGCTGAGCAGCCGCTGTTGCTGGTCGAGCATCGGCTGCAATCGCTGCCGAAATTTGTCTTCAAAAAGGCCGGGTAAGTCTTCGAGCAGGGCCTGCATGGCCTGAAGCTCCTCCCGAGTTTTGGCAAGTTCCTGTTCCAGCTCGTTTTGGCGCTCTTGCTGCTGGTGCCACGAAAAAACCGAAGTGACAGAGGGCTGCCACTTCGGTGCTGGTGGTATGGCGTCAGGCTCCATGGGCGGAGATTACGAGTGGGCCCGATTTTTTACAAGCCAGGCCTGTGTTAGCTCCGCAGCTATTTGGAGTCGTTAGATCAAGCTGAGTCCTTGGGTCAAGCTGAGTCCCAAGGTCAAGCCGTGGCGGGTTCCATGGGAGCGGCTTCAGTGCTGGCGCCGGGCAGGGTGCGCGGTGCCGGCATCGGGCCGTCTTGCTTGACGGTGAGATAGCGAATCACATCTTCTGAGAGACGCATGGCCCGCTCCAGCGGACCTACCTGCTGGCCGTCGCCGTTGTGGTTGAGCTGCACATAGATGCCCTCGCGGTGCTTGGCGATCGAATAGGCCAGGCGGCGCTTGCCGCGCATCTGGCAATCCAGCACTTCACCACCGGATTCGGTGACCAGATCGCGGTACTTGGCGACATGGGTTTCCACCTCTTCTTCCGGAATATCCGGACGAAGGATGTACATGGTCTCGTAATAGGGCTGCGTCATGGTCGCTTCGGGGTTGTCGCCTCAGGAATTGGGGCAGCGGCCGGCGGGCTGATGCCCACCAGCGACGGATCAAACACCTTACAGCTGCATCCGAACGGCTTCCGAGAGGCTGGGAATATCGGCTTCCTTACCCCGCAGGTTTTGCACCACAGCAAACAGCACCAGCACCAAGATGCCGATAAACACCGTGTTGCTGAGGGTTTTGCCGACGAAGTCCAGGGCGCCTAGCTGCAGCACCTGGAAGGCCAGGCTCACCAGTACCACCACGATGTCGATCAGGATCGCCTGCAGCACGTTGAAGCGGATCAGGTACGGCACCTTGTTGTTGCGCACCACCGCCAGGAACAGCACTAGGAACAGCACCAGACCGCCAAAGGGCACCGCCTGCTCCAGCAGGGCGATCGGCAGGATCGGCACCCCAAGCCACTGCAGGGCCGGGAACAGGCCGAACAGCCCCCGACCGAAGGAGAAGGCGTCGCTCCAGGGCAACAGGTAGGCCAGGGCCGCCAGCAATCTCTGCCAGATCGGGGGATCCTGCATGGATGGAGAAACTTCCAGAGCCTTTAGGCTAGGGGCCCAGCTGGGCTAGGGCTGCCGCGCGCATCGCCGCCACCGGCACCTGATCAAGCCCGCTCCAGCGCCGCAGGGAGGCCGCACCCTGTTGCACCAGCATCTCCAGCCCATCTAGGGCCCTGCAGCCCCGCTGGCTCGCCGCCTGCAGCAGGGCGGTGGTTCTAGGTGTGTAAATCAGGTCGTACACGGTCGCGCCGGGTCGCAGGGCTTCCAGTTCGCCGGGGCTGAGTGGGCAGTGCCGGGTCGCATCCGGATTGCCGGCGGCAGCCATGCCCACGGGGGTGGTGTTGACCACCAGGTCTGCCATGGCCAGGGCCTCGGCTAGGGCCGTGCTGCCCTCAGCCCATTCCAGCTCCCGCAGTTGGGGCGCCCAGCTTTGGCAGGTGGCCAGCAGGGCTGCGAGGCGCTCGCTGCTGCGGCCTGCCATGGCGATCGAGCTGCAGCCCAGTTCCACTAAGGCGGCCACCACCGCCCGGGCACTGCCGCCACAGCCCAGCAGCACCGCTCGCCGCCCCTGCCAGTTCTGCTCAGTGCTGCGTAGGGGCGCCAAGAAGCCCTCCACGTCTGTGTTTTCCCCCAGCCAGCCCCCCTGCTGGTGCCGCACCAGGGTGTTCACCGCACCCACCCGTTGCGCCAGGGGCGAGAGGCTGCGGCAGAGGCCAGCCACTGCTTGCTTGTGGGGCAGGGTCACATTGAGGCCGCGGCAGTCAACGGCCTCCAGCCCTTGCAGCACCATCGCCAGCTGGTCGGCCCTGGTAGGCATGGCCAAGTACACCCAGTTGAGCCCCAGCTCCGCCAGGGCCGCGTTGTGCATTGCCGGCGATAGGGAGTGGCGCACCGGATCCCCGAGAACCCCAGCTAGGGCAGTGCTTCCGGAGATCGGCTGGGGCATGAAGGTGGGCTGGCTGGCTGGAACTGTTCGGGAACCACCCCTCGCCTGGGAAGGCCCCAGCTGCTGAAGATGCTCCCAGTCAGATCCACTCACCGTAAGGAGTTAGTAACCCATGGGCAAGGTCGTTGGTATTGATTTAGGCACCACAAACAGCTGTGTTGCCGTTATGGAGGGCGGCAAGCCCACTGTGATTGCCAACGCCGAAGGGTTTCGCACCACACCCTCCGTGGTGGCATACACCAAAAACCAGGATCAACTGGTGGGCCAAATCGCCAAGCGTCAGGCGGTGATGAACACCGAAAATACCTTTTATTCGGTGAAGCGGTTCATCGGCCGTCGCGTTGATGAGGTCACCGAAGAGTCGAAGGAAGTCAGCTATGGCGTTGAGAAGTCTGGCGCCAATGTGAAGGTGAAGTGCCCGGTGCTGGGCAAGCAATTTGCGCCTGAGGAAGTGAGTGCCCAGGTGCTCCGCAAGCTGGCCGAAGACGCTGGTAAGTATCTCGGTGAGACGGTGACCCAAGCGGTAATCACCGTTCCCGCCTATTTCAACGACTCCCAGCGTCAAGCCACCAAGGACGCCGGCAAGATTGCTGGCCTTGAGGTGCTGCGCATCATCAACGAGCCGACTGCGGCTGCCCTGGCCTACGGACTCGATCGCAAGAGCAATGAGCGCATCCTGGTGTTCGACTTGGGCGGCGGCACCTTCGACGTGTCCGTGCTCGAGGTGGGCGACGGTGTGTTTGAGGTGCTCTCCACTTCTGGTGACACCCACCTAGGCGGCGATGACTTTGACAAGGTGATCGTTGATTACCTGGCCGCCAGCTTCAAAGCCAATGAGGGCATTGATCTGCGCCAGGACAAGCAGGCGCTGCAGCGTCTCACCGAAGCAGCAGAGAAGGCCAAAATTGAGCTTTCAAGCGCTACCCAGAGCGAAATCAATCTGCCGTTTATTACGGCCACCCCGGAGGGCCCTAAGCACCTCGACCTCACCCTCACCCGGGCCAAGTTTGAGGAGTTGGCTTCCACATTGATCGACCGTTGCCGCGTGCCGGTGGAGCAGGCCCTTAAGGACGCCAAGCTCTCCTCGGCTGAACTCGATGAAATCGTGATGGTGGGTGGCTCTACCCGCATCCCGGCGGTGCTTGAGCTGGTTAAGCGCGTTACCGGTAAGGACCCCAACCAAACCGTCAACCCAGATGAAGTGGTGGCCGTTGGTGCCGCGATCCAGGGCGGTGTGTTGGCCGGTGAGGTCAAGGACATCCTGCTGTTGGACGTCACCCCCCTGTCTCTCGGCGTTGAGACCCTCGGCGGCGTGATGACCAAGATGATCACCCGCAACACCACCATCCCCACCAAGAAAACCGAGGTGTATTCCACGGCGGTGGATGGTCAGACCAACGTGGAGATCCACGTGCTCCAGGGTGAGCGCGAGATGGCCAGCGATAACAAGTCGCTCGGCACCTTCCGCCTCGACGGCATTCCTCCTTCACCCCGCGGCGTTCCCCAGATCGAGGTCACCTTCGACATCGATGCCAATGGCATCCTCAGCGTCACCGCTAAGGACAAGGGCAGCGGCAAGGAGCAGAGCATCTCGATCACCGGAGCCTCCACCCTCAGCGATAACGAAGTGGAGAAGATGGTGAAGGATGCCGAGACCAACGCTGCTACCGACAAGGAGAAGCGCGAGAAGATCGACCTGAAGAACCAGGCCGAAACCCTCGTGTATCAGTCGGAGAAGCAACTCGGCGAGCTCGGCGACAAGGTGGGGGCTGAGGACAAGTCCAAGGTGGAATCCTCCTCCGCCAAGCTCAAGGAGGCGATCGCCAAGGAAGATTTCGACACCATGAAGTCTGAGCTTGAGATCCTGCAGCAGGCTTTGTATGCCGCTGGTGCCGCCGTGTATCAGCAGGCTGCAGGAGCTGAGGCCGGCGGCGCTGCCCCTGGTGGCAATGGTGCCGGTGCCGATGCGGCTAGCTCGGCCTCCAGCGACGACGTGATCGACGCTGAATTCACCGAGAGCAAGTGATCAGATTTATTGAACGCCTTTAGGCGATCTTTAGCCCCCCGTAAGGGGGGCTTTTTGCTGGCTCAGGGGCCAACGCTGGCCAGGGCATCCTTCGCTTTGGCTAAGACAGGAGCGGGCAGGGGGATGTAGCCCAGAGCGGGAGCCTGCTTTTGGGCTGCTTCGCTGAGGGCGTAGTTGAAGGTGCGCTGCAGGGCGGGCAGCTTGGCCGCATTGCCATTTTTGTAGAGCAGCACCCAGGTGAAGGTGACGATTGGATAGCCAGCGCTGGGATTGGGATCGCTGCCGGTGAGATCGTCTCCCAAGTTGATCGTGGCCAGGGCTTGGCTGGCGTTGGCGGCATCGGGCAGGCTGAAGTTGCCGGTGCGATTGGCGATGGCGGCGGGCTGGAGGACGCCCCGCACATAGGCCGCTTCCACGTAGCCAATGCTGCCTTTGGTTTGCAGCATGCTGGCGGCGACGCCCTCATTGCCTTTGGCGCCCACTCCCGTGGGCCAGTTCACCGACTTGCCAACGCCGGGCCCTTTCTTCCAGCTGGGGCTGAAGGCGGCCAGTGAATTGGTGAAGTTGTAGGTGGTGCCGGAGCCATCGGAGCGCACCACCACCTGGATCGGCTGGTTGGCGCAGCCCAGCTGCTGGAAGTTCTTGATCTTGCCCTCGAAGATCTGCACCAGCTGCTCCTGGCTGAGCTTGAGCTTGCAGCCGGGCAGGTTGTAGGCCACGGCGATGGCGCCAGCGGTGAGGGGTAGTTGCACCACACCGCGTTTGATCGCTGCAGCATCTTTGGCGTCCAGGGGTTTGTCGCTGGCGGCGAAATCCACCGTGCCGGCTTCAAACTGGCGGACGCCGGCACCGGAGCCCACCGACTGGTAGTTGACCCGAATCTTGTCCTTGCTTGCCAGGTCTGCAAACCAGCGCTGGTAAAGGCCCGCCGGGAAACTGGCGCCGGCGGCCTGGAGCGTCGGGCCGCCGCCACCGCAGCTGCTCAGGCTGATTAGGGCAGCCAAGCCGAGGGCGCTCCTCAACGGGATGCTGGGGCGAAAGCGGCTGACGGCCATGGAGGTAGCTGGTGAAGGGTGGCGTCCCGGCAGGTTAGGGCTTGATTAAGAAGGTGTTTGCTGGCTGGTTTGTCAGCCTTGCTCCAGTTGGTCGGCCACCCATTCCGCCGTCGCCGGTGCCAGCAGCACGCCATTGCGGTAGTGGCCGCTGGCCAGCACCAGGCCCGGCTCCAGCTGCTCGAGCAGGGGCGCTGGGCGGCCGATCGGATGGGGCCGGTGGCCCTGCCACTTGCGCACCACGGTGGCCTGTTGCAGCCAGGCTGGCGCCGCACCACCCAGCTGTTGCAGGTTGGCGAGGGCGGTGGGATCGGCTTGATCGCCAGGCTCCAGGGTGGCCCCCAGCCAAAGCTTGCTGCTGGCACGGGGCACCAGGTTAAGCCCCTGCCACACCACTGCCCCTGGCCACGGGACCGCCCCTGGCCAGGGGCTGGCGCTGCTCCAGTTTGTGGGGAGTGGCAACTCCAGTTCCACGGCCTGACCTAACACCGGCTCCATGGGCACCTGGTGGCCTAGGTCCGCCAGGAGAGCGCTACTTGCTACCCCGGCGCTCAGCACCACCGCTTCCACCTCCAGATTTTCGCCGCAACGGGTGTGAACGCTCCAGCCACCGGGGCATTGCTCGAGGCGCTCAACCCGATCGCAGCAGGTCTGCAGACCCAGCCGCAGGCCATCGGCTAGCAGGGCTGCGAGGGCGGGGCCGGGATCCAGCTGCCCGTCGGCCGGGGAGTAGAGCCCGCCCAGGGCTCCGATCGGCAGGGCTGGGGCCAGGGCGTCAAGCCGGGGTTGATCCCAGAGTTCCAGGGCAAAGCCCTGCTGCCGCCGGCTTGCCACCAACTGGCGCTGGCGCTCCAGTTCCTCAGGGGTGCTGGCCAGCAGCAGCAAGCTGGGTCGCCAGGGCAGGGCCCAGCCCTGGGCCTGCAACTGCTGACGCCATTGGCCCCAGAGCTCCAGGCTGCGCTGGCGTAAGCGCCAGGCCCGGCCGCTGTTGCGGTGAAACACCTGGGCCATCAGCACCCCCAGGGCCGCCTCGCTACCTGAGCTGGGGTCTCGCTGGCCGTCCAGGCCTGGATCTATCAGTAAAACTCGGTGGCCCCGCTGCAGCAGTAGCCAGGCGCAGGCGCGGCCCACTAGGCCGGCGCCGATTACAGCGATCGAAAGGCGCCTAACGGCTGATCCGACGGGATGGCTCAGCTGGATCAGATTTGCTTGAGGTCTTCCTGCACTTGGGTGGGCAACACCTGGGCATAGAGACCAAAACCGCTCGCCACCTTGATGTAACCCTTACGCAGCTTGTCGCCGTCTTGAAGGCGGGAGGCTTCATCGAGCTGGGCTAGGGCCGTTTTTAGGGCGGTGGCGCGCTTCTCGGCCTCGGGGCGGTCGGCGGGCAGCAGCCTTTGGTTGATGTAGCTCATTTCCCGGCCCACTTCCTGCATGGGGCCGTGGATCAAGTTGGCAGTGAATACCCAGTTGCGATCATTTACGAGGGCGGCCAACTCGGGCAGGCGGTTGCGGGCTGCCAGGAAGCCCTCGGCTTGGCGCTCGATCAGGGCCATGTCCTCTGGGCTGATGGTCGGCGGCTTCTTGCCCTGGCTGCCGTCACAGGCGCTCAGGCCGAGGCAGAGCACGGTGGCAAGGCAGAGCACCAGTAAACGGCGCAGCTGCTGACCAAAAGTGGTTTGACCGAAACTGGTTTGGCCAAAAGCAGTGAAAACTGCAGGAATCCGCGCAGAAGCCATCAGCAGGTACCAACAACGTTTCGTGGGGGTGAGTTTATCGGGGCGGGCTGGCTCTTCCGGCCTGTCTGTTGCCCCTCGCAACCTGGCCCTAAATGCCGCCGAGGTGCTACGTCTGAACTGACGTTGACCATGGCCATGACTACCGCCACCGCCATCCTGCAGATGATCTGCCCGGATCAACCCGGACTGGTGCGGGAATTGTCTGGCTGGGTGGCAGCTAACGGCGGCAACATCGTGCACGCCGACCACCACAGCGATCAAGGCGCCGGCTTGTTTTTGAGCCGGATTGAGTGGCAGCTTGAGGGTTTCGGGCTGCCGCGGCAGGCGATCTGTCCCACGGCCAGCGCCCTGGCGGAGCGTTTGGGCGGCCAATACAAGGTGAACTTCTCAGATGTGCGCCCGCCAGTGGCGATCTTCGTGAGCAAGCAGGACCACTGCCTGCTGGATTTGCTGTGGCGCACGCGCACGGGCGAGTTGCCGATGCAGGTGCCGCTGGTGATCTCCAACCATCCCGACCTTGGTCCTATGGCTGAGGAATTTGGGGCTCGCTTTGCCCATGTGCCTATCTCAGCCGCCAACCGGGAGGCGGCTGAAGCACGGCACCTGGAGCTGCTTGCTGAGCACGGCATCGAGCTGGTGATCCTGGCCAAGTACATGCAGGTGCTGACGCCGGCATTTTTGGAGAGCTTTGATCCACCGGATGCTTTCCACCGAGTGATCAACATCCACCACTCTTTCCTGCCTGCCTTCCAGGGCGCCCAGCCCTATCACCGGGCCTGGGAGCGGGGCGTGAAGCTGATCGGTGCCACCGGGCACTACGTGACTGAGCAGCTGGACGGGGGCCCGATCATTGCCCAGTCCACCGTGCCCGTGGGCCATCGTGACGAGATCGATGACCTGATCCGCCTCGGCCGCGACTGCGAACGCCTGGCGCTGGCCCGGGCCGTGCGCCTGCACCTC
The DNA here is from genome assembly GCF_963920485.1 of Cyanobium usitatum str. Tous. Lineage (NCBI taxonomy): Bacteria > Bacillati > Cyanobacteriota > Cyanophyceae > Synechococcales > Prochlorococcaceae > Cyanobium > Cyanobium usitatum. Next base: position 2,348,754 of record NZ_OY986431.1, read on the forward strand.
AAGCGCCAGATAATGGTTTACCGGGGGCGGACGGCGGTGTTTGCTTGATGTGAGGGTTCTGATGATGGAAAAAGCCTGTGGGCCTGATGTTTGTCAAGCGGAGGGCTCGATCCGCTTAGACCGGCACATCAATCCCTAGAAGGGCGTTGCTGCCCAGTCCGTAGAGGCTGCCGTCGAAGAACAGCGGTGAGGGATAGCTGCCGCTGGTGGTGGATCCGAGGGCGGTGGGCTGGAACACGAAGACGTCTTCGTTGGTGGCGCTGAGGCTGGTGCCGCCGGTGGAGGCGCTGGCGTTGCCGCCGGTGGTAAGGAACATCCGGCCGTCGGCGGCCACGTCGATGGCGGTGATGTTTTCGGCTTTGCTGGTGATGCCCACGTCGCTCATGTCGGCGTAGAGGCTCCAGCTGCCGGCGGTGGTGGTGCCGACGCTGGTGGGCACAAAGCGCAGGATGTCTTGGGCGGCAAAGCTGCTTACACCGGTCACGCCGCCGCTGCCCCGGGTGGAGATCAGCCAGGAGCCGTCGGGCAGCCCTGTTACGGCGTCGATCTTCTCGGCTTTGGTGGTGAGGCCCACGTCGCTGCCGTCGAAGAACATCGACACGTCGAACCCCCCGCTGGTGTTGCGGCTGAGGCGGGCCAGATCCGAGTCGTCGAAGGCGGTGCCCGAAAGGGTGATCGGGCTCTGGAAGGCCACCACTACCTCATCGGGGCTGACGATGTGGAAATCGCGCAGCACCGCACCGCTCAGTCCGCTGGCGTTGCCGTTCAGCCAGGTGGAGAAACTGCTGCCATCGAAGGCGATGATGTCGTTGCGCTGGGCCGTCAGGCCGCCCATCACCGAAGCCGAGGAGCTGGTGACGGCGCTGCTCAGGCTGAAGAACAGGACCGGGCTCGGCTGAGGCGGCGGCACGAGAATGCTGAGCTCGCCGGTGGTGGTGTCGGTGCCGGAGTTGCCGGCGGCGTCGGTGGCGGTGACAACCACGTTGTAGCTGGGGCCGGCTGCGAGGGGGTCGCTCCACTGGAGCGACCAGGTGCCGTTGCCGTTGTTGATGGCACTGCGGCTGATGCCACCGATGCTGACGCTCACCTGGGCGGCCGCCTCGCTGATGGTGCCGCTGAGTAGGGGTGTGGTGTCCTCGGTGGTGAGGGCGTTGACGCTGACGAGGGGGGCAACGGTGTCGACGGTGAGGGCGAAGGGGCTAGAGAGGCTGCCCAGCTTGCCGCTGGTGCTGTCGACTAACCGGGCGGTGTAGGCGAAGCTGTTGCTGCCGGCGCTCTCCTGCAGGGAGATGCTCCAGCTGGTTGGGTCGGTGGCGCTGACATCGGCGCTGCCGAGCTGCAGGCCATCGCGGTAAAAGGCGATCGATTGGCCGAGGTCGAGGGCCTGGCTGAGGCTGCCGGAGAAGCTGAGGTCGGTGCTGCTGGTGGCGGCGCCGCTGAGCAGGCCGTTGACTGAACTGATCGTCACGTCTGCTAGCACCGGCCCCGAGAGGCTGCTGACCAGATCGGCATAGCTGAAACTGATGCTGTTGAAAACAATGTTTTCGACGCTGTTCCAGACTTGGTCGACATCGAAGCTGCCGGAGGTGCGGGAGAACAGCAGCGAATTATCGGAGAGTGCGTAGCTGAGCAACTCGATCGACTCGCTGAAATACAACCAGTCGATGCCCTCATCGCCGTAGTAGGTGTCGGAGCCGAGGCTGTCGTAGAAGCTGTCGTTGCCACCGCCACCGCGGAAGCTGTTGTTGACATCGTTACCGTAGAAGCTGTCGTTGCCGCTGCCACCGATGGCGGCCTCGATAATCGTGCCGGCGGCGATCGTGAGGTTGCCGATCTTGCCGCCGATGTTGGAAATGGAAGGCGCCGTTGAGTTGCTTTGGGAGGGGGCCAGATTGATCAACTGGTTGGCGCTGAAATTGCTGACGTTGAGGGTGTCGTAGCCGTCGCCGTCAACGATCGTGTGGGCCGTGGATCCTGCGTAGGTGCTGAATAGGTTCCAGATCTGGCTCTGGGCAGCAGTGATGTTGGTGCCAACGCCATAGATGGTGTCGCCTTGGAAGGCACTGGCGGTGCTGTAGCCCTGAGTTCCGTAAAGATCGTTGAGCGCCATCCAGTCGACCGCCATCGGTGTCTGCAACCAGGCGAACGAGGCTCCGGTGGTGGTGTTCTCCGCTTGATCCCAGTACGACATCATCGTCGCCTGCCAAGAATCATTGGCGAACTGAGCCGAAACTGCGTAGGTGAGGGGCGTACCAGTATAATTGTATTGACCTTGGTGGCCTAGACCAAGTGCATGGCCGATCTCATGAAAGATCGTCTGTGGCGTGTAGGTGTTGTAATTCGACCTGCTGTTGTCCCAGGAGGCCTGGACATTGACGACGCTGTAGTCAATGATGAGGTCCTGCTTCGAGCTGTCGGCATACCAGCCAGTAGCCGTGTAGGCGTAAGCACCACTGTCATTGTCGGTGAAGCGGATATCGCCTCCTGAACCGGTCACCTCCTGGAAGTTGATCCCCAACGTGGCCGAATACAGCTTGAACACCTCGCGGGTCAGAGTCCGGCGATCGGAAGAGAGGCCGTCTATGTCATTCCCCCAACCCGTTACGTTGTACGTGATGGTTCCGTTATTGGCACCGTTGCCGCTACTGCTGAGGTTGTAACGGCGTGAATAGGTACCTGCCTCCAGCCAGAAGTCGCGCGTCAGGTAGTTCGCCAGGGTTTGCAGGCTGACCGGTGCGTTGGCCGCTGCGCTGGCGGTGCTGCCGGTGGGGGTGGTGATGACGCTGACTTCTCCCATCGGGCTTCTGCCGGCACCATTGCAGGCCATGCAGACGCAGCGGCCGGCATGGAAGCGGCTGTCGATCGCATCGAGATCGATCGAGTCATCAGACACCGAGCTGTCGCTGCTAATGGCGGTAACCCTGGCAAGGGCCACGGTTAGGGCATCACGGGCCACCGGGGCTGCGAGGAGGGCGCCAGGGCTGGTCACGATGTCGCGCTGCTCCGGCTCCACAGAGGTTGGGGCTGCGAGAGCATCTGAAGCTCGGGTGGGGAATTCCGCCTTGAAGCCGGCCATGAAAAGGCTCTCAGTCCCTAGGAAATTCTCCTCCGGGCGACTGGCACGGGCGGGGATTTCGGGCTCAAAACGGCCGAGATTCGCCATGGCGGAAACAGGGGCTCAAAACGACTACGGACCAGGAGGATTAAGGGTTGGGCCGCACAATCCCGAGTGGACTGAAAGTGGGTGGCATCCGAACGCTTGCGCGGACTGGGTGCCGCAATCCAAACGGCTATAGACCTGGCCTGGCTAAAAGAGCGCTGCGAACAGCTCCTATCGAGTTTTAGCTCAGGAGAGGGGGGAGGTGTTCCCACCAGAAGTTTTCTTTGGAAGAACCTGGAATTTGGTGGCCTCAGATTTCTCATAGCACTCCAGTAGTGGCTGTAGTCACCCGCCGCCTCTCCCTCTGGATATCACGAAACCGCCACGCCTGCCTGGTCTCATGCCTGTACGCCATTTTTCTGAGTCAGGGCGAGTGCTTCGGCTCGATGCCGCTCCAGGGTTGCGGGGGGCAGCGGCCCCTCCAAGTGGGCCCAGGGCAATACCCGCTCGCTGTTCCAGGTGGCGTGGATCACTTCCTCCCAGGCTGGTGGGCTTTGCGGGCCTGAGGTTTGCTCCCGCACCGCCCGATAGGCCTGCTTCCAGCCCCCCAGGCTCTCGTGCTTGCCGCGGGCAGCAGCGATCACCGGCGCTAGGCGACGGTCGCTGCGCGACAGCAGCGCCTGGATCACGCTCCAGCCGTAGCTCTCGGGGCGTAGCTCGATGCCCTTGGGCTTGAGCCGCTTGGCCAGCAGCTTGAGTCGCTTGTCGGCTTCGGGTCGCACGCCTTGCCACTGGAACGGCGTGTGGGCCTTGGGCACGAAGCTGCTCACTCCCAGGGTGAGCCTCAGGCCGGGAGTGGCCTTTTTCAGAGCTAAAAGCAGCTCGGCGGTGGCTTCCACATCGACGTCTTCTTCCGTCGGCAGGCCCACCATGCCGTAGAGCTTCAGGCCCGTGAGCCCGCCCTCCTTGGCATAGCGGGCTGCTGAGTAGATCTCTTCGGTGGCCAGCTTCTTGTTAACCACCTGGCGCATGCGCTCGCTGCCGCTTTCAATCGCGATCGTGAGCGATTTGCTGCCACGTTTGGCCAGGATTCGGCCCAGCTCGGCGGTCACGGTGGCGGCCCGCACCGAGCTGACGCTCACCCGGGTGCCTTCAAAGCGGTCTTGATCCAGCCAGGCCAGCAGGTCGGCGAATTGGGGGTGCTGGGTGACTGAGGCTCCCAGCAATCCCAGGCGCTGGGTGGCGACCAAACCCTTTTCCACCGCCGGGATCAGGCCGTCTTCCAGGCTGGGGGTGCGAAAGGGCAGGGTGAGGTAGCTGGCCAGACAGAAGCGGCACAGCTCCGGACAGCTGCGCGCCACCTCCACCATGTGGATCGAGGGCCAGGCCGCCTCCGGGGTGATCACCGCCGAATGGCTCAAGGTGTTGCCGCGCCAGGTTTGTTTGGCCACCGTGGCCGGGATACCCGCTTCTGTTGGCTCCACCGCAAGCAGATCGCCCTCGGGGCTGTAGCGGGGGGCATAGAGGCTGGGCACATACACGCCCGGCACCTGGGCTAGCTGACGGAGCCGTTCGGCCCGCGGCTCCTCGCGGTGCGCCTGCAGGGCATCCACAAAGGCGGGCAGCAGCAGCTCGCCGTCGCCCAGCAACACCACATCAAAAAATGGCGCCAGGGGCTCGGGGTTGGCCGTGAGCACCGGCCCACCGCCGAACACGATTGGATCGTCGTCGCCGCGCTCGGCCGCCCAGATCGGAATGCGCTGCTGCTCCAGCAGATCCAGCAGCACCGGCCCATCCAGCTCCCAGCTCAGCGAAAGGCCAAACAGGTCGCAGTGGCGGTGCACTGGGTCGCCCTGGTCAGTGAATAGGCGCCGCACATCCACATCGGCCCGCTGGGCCAGGGTCGCCCACACCACCTGGTAGCCCAGGCTGGTGATGCCCACCGTGTAGGTGCTGGGGAAGGCCAACACGGCACGCAGGGCACCGGCCTCAGCAGGGGCGGGTTCGAACAGCAGGATTTCCTGGTTCAGGTGAGATGCCAGATGGTGACCTCCAGCGTCTCACCACGGGGGCGCGATTTACTTACCGGCCAGGGCGGAGAGGGGGCCAAGCAGGCCACTGATGGCGGCGTTGGCATCGGCAGCTGATGGAGTTCCCTTGCTGAAGGTGCCGCTTAAGCCTTGGGCAGCGCTTTCGATGGCGGCCCACCTATCCCCGGCCAGGGGCTTCACTACTGGTGCTGCCTTCTCCCAGATCGCCTGGAAGCCCCCCATGGAGGCTGCGGCACCGGCTAGATCGCCTGCGGCCACCTTGCTTTGGCCCTGCTTGAGCAGGTCGAGCACCGGGGTCACGGCTGGCCCTAGGGCCGTCTGGGCGGCACCCGTGGCAGCAGAGGTGGCGGCGTCCTTGGCGCTCTTGGTGACCTGGTCACAGCCGGTGAGGCTTAGGCCACCCGCAAGAGTCAGGGCGATGCCGCCGGCGAGCAGGGAAATGTGACGCATGGAGGAGCTGTTCAACCAACTTTTGGACGCTAGGGACCTCAGCTGGGAGAACTGATTTCTTCGGTTTGTTGTAAGGACTGATACCAAACTGCGCCAGGCTGTGCAGTGGGCGCCAAGCTGACAGGGTGCGGCCAAGTGCTGACAATCCTTCGAAGCCTCCTGGCCATGACCGCCAAGCGTCGTCAATTCATCTCCCCCTTCCAGTACAACCCAGGCCAAGACCCCACGGTGGTCACCTATTTGCAGGGCCTCAAGGGTGGTGACGCACCGGGTACTTTCCTGTTAGTAGGCGCAAACAATTCGCCGGGGCCTACCCCGGTGGGGTTGGTGTATCAAGGGCCCTTGGATGCGGTGAATAAAAACGGTGTCAGTGGTTCTGGAACCTGGAGCACCGTGGCCGTGCCAAATAAATTCGGCGCTGCGGGCACCAGCGTGTATGGCCCCGACAATCTCGGTGCCGGCCTCGGCAATCTCGTGGGTGCTTATACCCGTGATCTGCGCAATAAGACTCCATCGGCAGAAAATCCAGCCGTTGTTGGCTTCGTCTACACCGGAGCGGTGGATGGCACGACGGGTCGCGGTTGGCGCAGTGTGCAGGGCACCACTCAGCTGGGCACGAAGGGGACCTACACCTTTGTCCATTCCGTTGATGGGGGCCTAGCAGTCGGGAACACCGATAACGCCGATGTCGATGGCATCACCGGTTACTTCAGCCTCAATTCCACCGCTTTCATCGTTGAGTTGGCTACGGGCCGCCAAATCCCCATCCGCTTCCCGGGAGAGCGCGATCCGTTGGTGACCCACACGGCTTATGGAATCTGGGCCAATGGCCAAGGTTCCTACACAATTGCTGGGGGATCTGGCGACGCCCTGAATCGATCAGGAGGGCGATTGGAAGCAGGTGAAGGGTATCTGATCGATTACGACAGCATCACGGGTAAGTTCTCTAACTACACGGATTTCTCTTATCGAAATCGAGATCGCACCGACCTGATAAGCCACTTTGAAGGGATTTATCGCACAGAGAATGGCAACTACCGCCTGCCTGCTACCAGTGTTGGTCTGAACAATGAGGAAGACCTGGCGATCGCCTCCATTGTCACTGTAAAACGCAATGAAAGGGGTGGATTTCGTGCCAAGGCCCGTTGGCAGGATTTGGATGTGAGGCGCAGTAGCGATGGGGAGGACAGCGTGCTGAGTACCGCTAATTCGCTGTACGGGGATGTGACAGTTGGCTTTGCCAATTACCCAGACCGCAACGGCGGCCTAACTCAGCTCGATTATGTGACTCAGCTGTTATGAGCTGGCCTTGGCCTTACACCCCCGCCAGCACCTGGGCTTCCTCTTCGGCGCTCATCACTCGGCCGCTGTCTTCAAAGCCTTCGATCTGATCGAAGTTGAGGTAGCGGTAGAGCTCGGCACCGAAGGGATCGATCTTTTCGGCGGCGACTTTCAGGTATTCGTCTCTAGAGGGAATGCGGCCCAGCTGGGCGCACACCGCTGCTAGTTCGGCGCTGCCTAGGTACACCTGGGCGCCGTTGCCGAGGCGGTTGTTGAAGTTGCGGGTGCTGGTGGAAAACACCGTGGTGTCGTTTTCCACCCGGGCTTGATTGCCCATGCACAGGGAGCAGCCCGGCATCTCCATGCGCGAGCCGGCCGCTTCGAAGATGGCGTAGTAGCCCTCTTCTTTAAGCATCTCCTCGTCCATGCGGGTGGGGGGACATACCCACAGCCGCGCAGCATTTTCGCCCTGGCCTTTGAGCACGTTGGCCGCGGCGCGGTAGTGGCCGATGTTGGTCATGCAGCTGCCGATGAACACCTCATCGATGGCTGCGCCGGCTACTTCGGAGAGGGTTTTGACGTTGTCGGGGTCGTTGGGGCAGGCCAGGATCGGCTCTGTGATCTGATCGAGATCGATTTCGATCACAGCCGCATATTCGGCATCGGCATCGGCCTCCAGCAGCACCGGGTTGGCCAGCCAGGCCTCCATCGCCTTGATGCGGCGGGCCAGGGTGCGCCCATCGCCGTAGCCCCGGGCAATCATGTTTTTGAGTAGCGCCACGTTGCTGCTTAGGTATTCGCTCACCGTTTCAACGTTGAGCTTGATCGTGCTGCCGGCACAGGAGCGTTCGGCGGTGGCGTCGGTGAGTTCAAACGCCTGCTCGAGTTTGAGATCGGGCAGCCCCTCGATCTCCATGATCCGGCCGTTGAACACGTTCTGCTTGCCTTCCTTGGCCACCGTGAGCAGGCCCTGCTGGATGGCCACGTAGGGAATCGCGTTCACCACATCGCGCAGGGTGACGCCCGGCTGCAGGGAGCCGGAGAATTTCACCAGCACCGATTCGGGCATGTCCAGCGGCATGGCGCCGATGGCGGCAGCAAAGGCCACCAGGCCCGAGCCGGCCGGGAAGGAGATGCCCAGGGGGAAGCGGGTGTGGCTGTCGCCGCCGGTGCCCACCGTGTCTGGCAGAAGCATGCGGTTGAGCCAGCTGTGGATGATCCCATCGCCGGGGCGCAGGGCCACACCGCCTCGCGACGCCATGAAATCCGGCAGCTCGGCGTGGGTTTTCAGATCCACCGGCTTGGGATAGGCGGCGGTATGGCAGAAGCTCTGCATCACCAGATCAGCGCTGAAGCCCAGGCAGGCCAGCTCCTTCATCTCATCGCGGGTCATGGGCCCGGTGGTGTCCTGGGAGCCCACGGTGGTCATCAGGGGCTCGCAGCTGCTGCCGGGGCGCACGCCCGCCAGGCCGCAGGCCTTGCCCACCATCTTCTGGGCCAGGGTGAAGCCCTTGGCGGTGTCGGCCGGGGCCACCGGACGGATGAACAGCTCGCTGGCGGCCAGCCCCAGCTGGGCGCGCACCTTGTCTGTCAGGGAGCGGCCGATCAGCAGGGGGATGCGGCCGCCGGCGCGCACCTCATCGCTGATCGTGCTGGGTTTGAGCTCGAAGCGGGCCACGATTTCGCCGGCGTTCGCTTGGCCGCTGGCCCGCTCGATCGTGCCGGCGTAGGGGCGGATCGTGATCACATCGCCGCTGCTCAGGGCGCTTACGTCGCACTCGATCGGCAGGGCGCCGGAATCCTCGGCGGTGTTGAAGAAGATCGGCGCGATCTTGCCGCCCAGGATCACACCGCCGCCGCGCTTGTTGGGCACGTGGGGGATGTCGCTGCCGGTGTGCCAGAGCACCGAGTTGATGGCGGATTTGCGTGAGCTGCCCGTGCCCACCACATCGCCCACATAGGCCACCGGGTGGCCCTTGGTTTTGAGCTGGCTGATCAGCTCCAGGCCGCCGGGCATGCGGGTTTCCAGCATCGCCATGGCGTGCAGGGGGATGTCGGGCCGGGTTGTGGCGTGGGTGGCGGGGGAGAGGTCGTCGGTGTTGGTTTCACCCTCCACCTTGAACACCGTCACGGTGATCTCGGCGGGCAGCTCGGCCTTGGCGGTGAACCACTCGGCGGCGGCCCAGCTGTCGATCACCTGCTGGCCGTAGGGGTTGCTGGAGGCCAGCTCCAGCACCTCGTTGTAGGCGTCGTAGACGAGCAGGGTGCGGCTCAGCCCCTCGGCGGCAGCGCTGGCGATGGCCGGATCGGAGTTGCTGAGCAGCTCGATCAGGGCGCTGACGTTGTAGCCACCGATCATGGTGGCCAGCAGCTTTACGGCCGCCACCGGGTTCACCAGGGGGCTAGTAGCCGTGCCCTGGGCCACAGCCGCAAGCCAGCCGGCCTTCACGTAGGCCGCCTCATCCACGCCGGGGGGGATGCGCTCGCTCAGCAGGTGCAGCAGGAAGGCTTCCTCGCCGGCGGGCGGTGCGCTCAGCAGCTCCGTGAGTGCACTGGCTTGCGCGGCGCTCAGCGGCAGGGCGGGCACCCCCAGGGCTTCGCGCTCGGCCGCGGCGGCGCGGTAGCTGGGGAGGAAGGTGGCTGCAGACATGCCCGGTCGCTTCGATCTACACCCCATTGTTCTTGGCAGCCGGTCCCTTTGATGGTCGCAATCGCTGCTGACTAGGGTGGAAGGCGACTCCGCAGCGCCGTTCTGACGGCCTCAGGCCCATGACCACCACCACCGCCGACTTGCATGTGGTGGAAACCCGGCCGCTGGTGCCTCCGGCGCTGTTGCACCGCGAACTGCCAATCAGCGATCGTTCAACGGCAACGGTCCAGCAAGCCAGAGAACGTATTAAGGCGATCCTGCATGGCCGTGATTCCCGCTTGCTGGTGATCGTGGGGCCCTGCTCGGTGCACGATGTGGCCGCGGCCCACGAATACGCCGCGGCAATCGCCGCGGCCCAGGAGCGCTACAAAGACGCGCTCGAGATCGTGATGCGGGTTTATTTCGAGAAGCCCCGCACCACCGTCGGTTGGAAGGGCCTGATCAATGACCCCCACCTCGATGGCAGTTACGACATCAATACGGGACTACGTGTGGCCCGCGGCCTGCTGCTGCACCTAGCCGAGATGGGCCTGCCGGCGGCTACCGAGCTGCTCGATCCGGTGGTGCCCCAATACATTGCCGATCTAATCAGCTGGACCGCCATCGGCGCCCGCACCACCGAAAGCCAGACCCACCGAGAGATGGCCTCGGGTTTGTCGATGCCGATCGGCTTCAAAAATGGCACCGACGGCAGTGCCATCACCGCCATCAATGCCATGGAGGCGGCGGCGCGGCCCCACCATTTCCTTGGCATCAATGGGGAGGGCCAGGCGGCGATCGTGACCACCACGGGCAACCCCGATGGCCATCTGGTTTTACGGGGTGGTAACCGCGGCACCAACTACCACCCGGAGGCGGTGCAGGAAGCCGCTGCTGAGCTGGCCAAAGCCGGCCTGCCGCCTCGGGTGATGGTGGATTGCAGCCATGGCAACTCCAACAAGGACTATCGCCGCCAGGGCGAGGTGGCCGCCCAGGTGGCCGCCCAGCTGCGCGCCGGCTCTGGCCACGTGATGGGCGTGATGCTGGAGAGCCATCTAGTGGCTGGCAGCCAGAAGATTCCGTCAGACCTAAGCCAGCTCACCTACGGCCAGAGCATCACCGATGCCTGCATCGATCTGGCCACCACCTCGGAGGTGCTCGAAACCCTGGCTGAGGCGGTGCGCTAGCTAAGCCAGTGCGTTAGCTGAGCCGTTGCCAGAGCCAGCCGGCCGCCAGCGGCACGGTGAAGTTGTCCAGGCCCCCCACCGCCAGCTGCTCCAGCACCACTGCAGTGGTGCTGATGGCCAGCAGGGCCGGCAGCTCCGGGTGGGGCAGGCCAGCTGCGATCGCCAGCTGGCGCACCAGCAGCAGCATGGCCAGGCTGCCAGCGGCCATGGCGCCGGTGCCAACGACGGATTTGCGCTGGCCCCACACCAGCCAGCAAGGGGAGCTCACCAGGGGACCCAGCAGTCCGGCAAGGCCATCACCCACGGCCATCACCAGCACGCCAGCGGCTACGGCAGCTGGTTGCTGGGGCCAAAACTGCAGCAGCAGCAGGGTTATTGAGGCCCCATAGGCGATGGTGCCGTAGCTAGCCCTGCCCACATCTTCGATGGCTGGCAGTAGGCGGAAGCGATGGTTCATTGCCGCCAGCAGCGTGATCAGGCCGGCGGCGGGGATGGCGATCAGGCGATCGATGCCGGTGGCCCAGGCGATCGGCACCACGGCGCCGGTGCCGATGTGCACCAACTTGCGACTCCATTCCCGTTGACCATTCCAGCGACGCCGCACCTGCAGCGCCGCTAGCGCCAACAGGGCCAGCCAGCCAGCAACGGCCGCCACTCCCAGCAGCTGCTGCGACCATCCAGCGGCCATGGGCTCAAGCGGCCTGCTGGTAGTTGCTCATCAGGCGCAGCTTCATGATTGCCTTTGCCTCCAGCTGCCGCACCCGCTCCCGAGACACATTGATCAGCCGGCCAATCTCAGCGAGGGTGAGAGGTTCGGCCCCTTCTAGGCCGAAGCGCAGCTTGAGGATCTGCTGTTCCCGGTCGTTTAGCTGGGAGAGCCAGGTGCCCAGGTGCTCCTTTTGGATGTGCCGGTCCATCGAGTCCAGGTGCTCGTTGCTGGCCGGATCGGCGATCAGTTCGCCCAGGGTGCTGCGATCTTCTTCGCCGCGGGCATGGGCATCGAGGGAAGCGCAGGGAGCGCTTTGGGCCATCAGATCTTCGAGGTCCCGCGGGGCCATGTCCATGGCATGGGAGAGCTCGAGGCGATTGGGTTGGCGGCCAAGGCGATGGGAAAGCTCCCGGCTGATCCGCCGCATCTTCGACAGCTTTTCGCTGATGTGAATCGGCAAACGAATCGTGCGGGCGCTGTTGTCGATCGCCCGGGTCATCCCCTGACGGATCCACCAATAGGCGTAAGTCGAAAATTTGTAGCCCATTGCTGGGTCGAATTTGTCAACAGCTCTCTCTAGGCCGATCGCCCCTTCTTGCACCAGATCCAGTAGCTCCAGCCCCTGGTTTTGATATTTCTTGGCGACGCTCACCACCAGGCGCAGGTTGGCGGCCATCATGCGATCGCGGGCCCGCTGGGCCATGCGCAGCTGGCGCTTGTGCTTGGGGGTGTGCTCCCCTGCAGGCAACTCCAGCAGGCGTTTGCCAGCCTGCACGTGGTGGGCCAGCTCAATTTCTTCGGCGGCCGTGAGCAGCGGCACCCGGCCAATGGTGCCTAGATACCAGCCAATTGAATCGGCACTAAGCCGGCCTCCGGCTTTTGGGCCTGTGGCGCGTGCCTTTGCAGACGCAGATTTGCTAGCAGCAGCATTTGGCGCCATCAAAGATGGCGACTGCTTCGAGGCGTTGCTGTCAACAACGTCTGAAGCGGATTGCAAAGGCGTCCCCACACCCCAGCCTCCGTATTGGATTTGGCTGGAATGTAGCACTGTTGCGTTGGTTGTAACTCCTTGATTTGGAAGAATTCCTGTATGGATTGCTGCTGATTAAGCCACCAAACCGCCGCGCCAGCGACGCATCATCTCCCGCTGAACCAGATGTTGTTCGCCTTCGAGCTGTCGTTGACTGAACTTTCCTTGATTGTCCATGTGCCAGGCACTGGTGTCATTCAGGTAGAGATCGATGACCTGCTCAAGCTGATGGCGCAGTTTTGGATCTTCGATCGGGGCTACGGCTTCAACTCGTCTGTCCAGGTTGCGTGACATCCAGTCGGCGCTGCCAAAGAAAAGTTCGGGCTCGCCGCCATTGCCAAACCAAAACAGCCGCGAGTGTTCAAGGAAGCGACCGATAACACTGACAACTTGGATGTTGTCGCTGATGCCCTCCAGTTGGGGCCGCAGGCTGCACATGCCACGCACCACCAGCTCGATCATGACGCCGGCCTGAGAGGCCTCGTAGAGCAGGGCGATGATCGCCGGATCCACCAGGGCATTCATCTTTGCCCGGATACGGCCGCCCCTTCCCGCTTGGGCATGCTCGATTTCGCGGCGAATCAGGCCTTCCATGCGGCTGCGCAGCGTCACTGGAGCCACCAGTAGGCGGCGGAAGCTTTGCTGCTTGGAGAAACCGGTGAGGTAGTTGAACAACTCCACTAGGTCGGCGCCGAATTCCGGCCTGGCCGTGAGCAGGCCGATATCGGTGTAGAGGCTGGAGGTTTTGGAGTTGTAGTTGCCCGTACCTATATGCACGTAGCTGTTGAGGCGCTCCTTCTCCTTGCGAACTACCAGCAGGATTTTCGTGTGGGTCTTTAGGCCCAGCACGCCGTAGACGACGTGCACCCCAGATGCCTCCAACTGCTTAGCCCACTGGATGTTGTTGTCTTCATCGAAGCGGGCCTTTAATTCAACGAGGGCCATCACCTGCTTGCCATTTTCGGCGGCCCGGATCAGTGCTGCCACTACCGCTGAATCCTTAGAGGTGCGGTAAAGGGTCATCTTGATGGCCAACACCGAGGGGTCATCGGCGGCCTGGTTGAGGAATTCCTCTACCGATGTGGAAAACAGGTCGTAGGGGTGATGCAGCAGCACATCTCCCCGGCGGATCACAGAGAAGATGCTTTCAAATTCCTCCGCCTTGATAGAGCCGTCTTCCAGCTGGCTTTTCTGGGTGCGGACCAGGGCTGGTGTGGTGCGGCCCTTGTGGGGCTTCTCCTTGAGCTGGGGCAGGGGAATGGCCAGCAGGCTCATCAGATCGTCGAGACCTAGGGGTCCGTTGACGCGGTAAACGTCTTCCGCTTCGACGGCGGTGCCTTCCATCAGCAGCTGCACCACCGCTTCCGGCATCTCATCGGCCACCTCCAGCCGCACCACCTCGCCGCCGCGGCGGCGTTTGCGTAGGCCCTCCTCAAGGGCCTCCATCAGATCGTCGGCCTCCAGGTCGCGCAATTCCAGGTCGGCGTCGCGGGTGACGCGGAAGAAGTAATGCCCCTCCACGTGCATGCCTGGGAACAGCAGGCCGAGGTTGAAGGCCACCACCTGCTCCAGAGGCACGGCCGTGTAGACGGGTTCGGGTTGCTTGCCGCTCAGGTGGGGCGGGATCTGGACAAAGCGGGGCAGGTTTTTCTGCGGCACCTTCACCCGGGCAAATTCCTGCTGACCCGTATCGGGGTCGCGCACCAGGGCGGCCACGTTGAGGCTCAGGTTGCTGATGAAGGGAAAGGGGTGGGAGGGATCCACCGCCAGCGGGGTGAGAACCGGGAAAATGGCGTCTTGGAAATAGGAGTTGAGCCAATCGCGCTGGGGACCGTTGAGGTTGGCGTAGTCGGTGAGGTGAACGCCGTAGTCGCAGAGATGGCTCTTAAGGGAGTGGCGGTATTGCTGCTGCTGCATCTCCAGCAGGGGGCGCAGCTTGGTGCGAATCGCCTGCAGCTGTTGCTGGGCGGTGAGTCCGTCATCACTGAGAGTGCTTACCCCTGCATCGATCTGGGACTTCAGCGAGGCCACCCTCACCATGAAGAATTCATCGAGGTTGTTGCTGAAGATGGCGCTGAACTTCGCCTGCTCTAGTAGCGGCGTGCGCTCGTCCAGGGCTTGTGCCAGCACCCGGTAGTTGAATTCCAGCCAGCTCAGTTCACGGTTGATATAAAGCTCGGGATCCAGCTGGGTTTCAGCCATTGATTCCGCCATGTCGCAACCTGGCCCTCATTAGCGGCAACGTAGCAATCTCAACTGTCCGATCCGTGTAGTCCTGCTTTCATCTCGGCGTTTCGGCCCGGAAGACCACCGGCCACCAGCAGGGCCACCCCCACCAGCAAGGCGATGCCAAGCCAGAAGGGGCTCTGGCGTCCGGTGGTTTCGTAGGCCAAGCCCGCCAGCGGCGGGCCCAGGAAACTGCCCAGGCTCTGCAGCCCCTGCAGGCTTCCCAGGGCGGCGCCCTGGCCTTCGCTGTCGAGTCGGCGTGACACCAGGCTGCGCAGGCAGGGAGTGACTAGGCCGGTGCCGAGGGCCAGGATCGCCACGGCGCTAAACACCACCGGTTGGGCGTTGGCCCGGGTTGCCAGGGGAATCAGCAGGCAGCCGGCGATCACAAAGCCCAGTCCGGCCAGGGTGAGGCGCCATTCACCAAAGCGCTTCACCAGCGGGCCAATCAGGCCGCCCTGCACCACCGTGGCCACCACGCCCACCACCAGGAAAGCTGAGGCCGCTAGGCCGGGCCCCCAGTTGAAGGCCTGCTTGAAATAGAGCACCAGCACGGCGGTGAAGCCGTTGAAGGCCAGGAAAAACAGAAAAAATGCCACGCACAAGCGCCGCACCTGGGGGTTGGTGAATACCCGTTGCAGGGCGACCAAAGGGTTGAGATCCCGTTTGCGCGGCATGGCCCGGCGTGCTTCTGGCGGGTGGGTTTCTGGCAGCACGGTGAGCACTAGCACCAGATTGAGCACGGCGATCGCTACGGCAACGAGCAGCGGCAGGGTGACGTTGATCTGGCCGAGCAGCCCGCCTAGGGCGGGGCCAAGAATGAAGCCCAGGCCAAAGGCCACCCCGATCAGGCCGAAGGCCTTAGCTCGTTTTTCCGGCGGCGAGATGTCGGCCAGCACGGCGCTGGCGGTGGCGGCGGTGCCGCCGCTCACCCCGTCGATCAGCCGGGCTCCGAACAGCAGGGCCAGGGGCAGCCCGGCCGCCTGGGCTGCGGGCCAGAGGGTTGCCCAGGGGAGGCTGATGGTGAGGGCAAACAGGGCCAGGCCCAGCACCGAACCCGCCACACAAAAACTGATTACTGGTTTGCGGCCGTAGCGATCGCTGAGGGCGCCGATTAGGGGCGTGAAGGCGAACTGGGCGATGGCGTAGCTGCCTGCTAGCAGACCCAGCACCCGGCCGTCGTTGGTGAACCCCGCTAGCAGAAAGGGCAGCAGCGGAAACACGATGCTTTCGCCCAGCCGGTCGTTCAGCAGGGTGAGGAAGGCGCAGAAGAAGGTGGAGGGGCGGCTCCAGCGCATGGGGCAAGCCTCAAAGCGTTGCCTACAGTTGAACCCATCAGCTGCTCCGATGTGCCAGCCCAGCCGCACGAACTGCCGCCGGAACTGCAGAGCAGCCGGATCGTGGTGATCTCAGACTTCAACTGTCCCTACTGCTTCACCCTCAACGAGTGGCTGAATCAGCTTGGGGTTGCTGAGCGGGTGTACTGGGCTGGGGTGGAGCACAAATCTCACCTGCCGCTTGAGTTCTCCACCACCAACCAGCCTGACGATTACACCACCCTGCTCAAGGAGGTGGCCGACGTGCAGCGCCGTGCTCCGGAGGTGGAGGTTCAGCTGCCGCCGGTATGGGTCAACTCTCACCATGCGCTGCTGCTGCAGGCCGCCGTGGAAGCCGATGAACCCGCCCTGGCGGCGCCCCTGCGCACGGCGATCTTTCGGTCCTTCTGGCGCGATCAACGCAACATCGCCAACGCCCAAGAGCTCCACCACTGCCAGCAGCAGGCCGAGGTTGAGCCAGATCCGGAGCGGTTTCTCGACCCGGAGGCCTTGGCTCGGCTCACCACTTGGTGGCGACAGGAGCTAGACCGCGTTCCCTGCATGCTCGCCCCCACCGGTGCGCGCCACCTGGGGCTGCAGGACCGGGCGGCCGTTGAGGCGTTTGTGCTGGGAGCCCTGCACGATCCCCCCGCCGGTCCTGCCTGCCGATGAGCGCCTGTTCTGCCGAGGATCGGCAGCGCCTGGAGCGGGAGATTCGGCGGCTGCGCCATGAACTCCAGGCGGCGGTGCATGTGTTGCCCCATCTGCGCCAGATGGTGCAATTCAGCGGTGACCTGCTGATTCTTGCCGGGGCCGGTGGGCGGATCCTGGAGGCCAATGGCCGTCTGGCAGAGGCCCTGGGGGTGTCCCAGCACGCGCTCTACGGCCAGTCGCTGCAGCAGTGGATTCCCAATCCTGGCCAGGTTCGTCTGCTGGAGGAGCGGCTGGCGGCCACAGCCGACCCCGTGCCGCTGCGGATGGAGGTGGACCTGCAGCCCTTGCAGGGGGAGCCGCTGGCCCTGGAGCTCGAAGCCCACCCGCTGCTCCAGCAGGGCGAAGCCCGCTGGACCCTGGCGCTGCGCGACATCGGCGTGCGCCGCCAGCTCGAGAGCAGTGAGATGGCTCGTCAGGTTCAGGCCAATCTGCTCGCTTCGCTTGGTAGCAGTGAGGCTCGCTATAGGGCGTTGGTATCCCAGCTGGCGGATGGTCTCGGCCAGATTGATTCGGGCACCAGGCTGCTGTTCGCCAATCCCTCTCTGCATCGCATCCTGGCGGTGGCGCAAGGGGAGCTGCAGGGTCGGCGGCTGTTGGAGTTCCTCACACCCCAGGGGCGGGGGGCCTTCGAGCAGATCTGGGGAGCGGTGCTGGCCGGCCAGGAGCGTCGGATCACCCTGCCGCTGCTGGCAGCCGACGGCAGGGCCCATCAGGTGGAGATGACCCTGCAGCCTCCCTCCCCGGGGGAAGCGGAGCCCGGCTCCGCCCCGGCCGTGGGACTTTTGCTTCGAGATGTCACCGACCTGACCCGCGCCCTCGACGAGCTGACCGCCCTCGCCTTTCACGACCCGCTGACGGGTTTGGTCAATCTGGAAGGTTGCCGTCGCGAGTTGGAGCGCCGCTTGGCCCAGGCCGGGGGGCATCCCTGGTTGGTGCTCTGGCTCGACCTCGATGGCTTCCGCCGGGTCAACCACAGCTTCGGGCGGGAGGTGGGCGACGCCTTGCTGCAGGCCGTGGCCAACGGCCTGCGGGCCTGGGCTAAGCCCTCCGATCTGCTGGCACGACTCGGTGGGGATGAGTTTGTGCTGGTGCGGGAGCTTCCAGGCCCTGCCGATGATCCGGTGGCCCTAGCCCGCCAGGCCGAAGCGGTGCTGGGGGAGCTGCGGGGTGCCCTCAGCCAGCTGCCGGTTGGGGATGAGCTGGCTCCCATGGCCCTGGGATTTAGTGCCGGCTACAGCCTGGCGCCGCTCCATGGCGAGCAGGTTGAAGCGCTCTTGCAGGGGGCGGCTACGGCCCTCAGCCGCGCCCGTGAGGTGGCCCCGGGCACCGCTCTGGCCTACGAGCCCAGGTACACCACCCGCCTGCGTCGGGAGATGGCGCTGGAGGCGCGCCTGCATCGGGCCCTGGGCGACGGGGCGTTGCGGTTGGTGTACCAGCCCCAGTACGACGGCAGTGGTTGTTTCCTGGGCGCGGAGGCCTTGTTGCGCTGGGACGACCCGATCCATGGAGCCGTGCCCCCGGCGCGGTTTGTGGCCCTGGCTGAGCGCACCAACCTGATCCATCCCCTGGGTCAGTGGGTGCTGGAGGAAGCCTGCCGGCAGCTGCGGGCCTGGCTGGATGCGGGCCTCCAGATCCCCTGGCTGGCGGTGAATCTCTCGCCGCGCCAGTTTGAGCTCACCCTGCCGCCCCTGGTCGATCAGGTGACCGCCCTGCTAGCTCGCCATCGCCTGCCCGCGGGACTGCTGGAGTTGGAGATCACCGAAACTTGCATCCTGCCGGCGGCGGGCGTGACCGCCCAGGTGCAGGACCTGGCGGCCCTGGGCGTGAGGCTGGCCCTCGATGACTTCGGCACCGGTTATTCCTCCCTGTCGGTGCTTAATCGCCTGCCTCTGCACAAGTTGAAGATCGACCGCAGCTTCATCCAGCACCTGGAAACCAGTGACTCCGCCCGCACGATTGTGCGGACGGCCCTCGCCATGGGTCGGGGCCTTGGCCTGGAGACCCTGGCGGAGGGCTTGGAGACCGCCGGCCAGCTGGCGGTGCTCGAGGATTTGGGCTGTGATGCCTACCAGGGGTATTGGTTCCAGCCTTCCTCTTGAGGTGGAGGCCTTTGAGGCGCTGCTGAGGGCTGGCTGAGCCTGGCTCCGCAAGGCGCACAGGTGCATGCTGGGAGTGCGCAGGGTATACGAGCTATGGCATCCCAGTTGAGCCACCTCAATGCCGCCGGCGAGGTGCACATGGTGGAGGTGGGCGATCGGCCCGCCACCGCCCGCCAGGCCACCGCTGAGGGGTTCATCAGCATGGAGGCGGCCACCCTGGCCCTGGTGCTGGAGGGCCGAGCCCCCAAGGGGGATGTGCTGGCGGTGGCGCGGGTGGCGGCGATTCAGGCCGCCAAGCGCACCTGGGAACTGATTCCGCTCTGCCACCCGATCTCCCTCAGCGGCGTGAGTGTGCAGCTCGAGCCCGCCGCCGATGGCACTGGCCTGCGGCTGCTCGCCACCGCCCGCACCACCGGTCCCACCGGGGTGGAGATGGAGGCGCTCACGGCCGTGCAGGTGGGCTTGCTCACCCTCTACGACATGCTCAAGAGCGCCGATCCGGCCATGACTATCGGTCCGGTGCGGCTGCTGGCTAAGAGTGGCGGCCGCGGTGGGGAGTGGCAACGGCATGGCTGAACCCTTCGGCCCGGAGGGCCTGCCGCTGGAGCTGGCCCGCGAGCGGATCCTGGAGGCGCTGCAGCCCCTGGGGCTGGTGGAACAGCTGCCCTTGGCGGCTTGTCTGGGCCGTATCACCGCTGAACCCGTGCTGGCGGCGGCAGCCGTGCCTGGTTTCCGGGCTTCGATCATGGATGGCTACGCCATCGCCGGATCCGAGCAGCCGCTGGTGGGTGCCCGCTGGCGTCTGCGGGGCACTTCGGCCGCCGGGGCCCCCTATGGCGCGGCTTTGGCAGCGGGGGAGGCGGTGCGGATCCTCACCGGCGCCGTGGTGCCCCAGGGCAGTGGCCGGGTGCTGCCCCAGGAGCTGGTGGGGGTGGAGGGGGATCAGCTGGAGCTGCTCAAGCCTTGTGGTGTTCCCGTTTGGATCCGCGGGCCCGAAGAGGAGGCGGCTGCGGGGCAGGAGCTGGTGGCGGCGGGCCAGCGGCTGGGGGTGGCGGAGCTGGGACGACTGGCCAGTTGCGGGGTGTGCCAGTTGACGCTGACCCAGCGGCCGCGGCTGGGTTTGTTGATCAGTGGTGATGAGTTGTTGCCGCCAGGGAGGCAGCGGGCCCCGGGCCAGATCTGGGAGAGCAATTCGGTCTTGCTGGCCGCTTTGCTGGAGCAGCTGGGTTATGGGGTAACGCAGCAGCGGGTGGTGGCCGATCAGCCCGAGCCCCTGCGCCAGGCCCTACGGGAGCTGGCGGCCGGCTGCGATGTGGTGGTGAGCACCGGCGGCGTCTCCGCCGGCGACAGCGATTGGATCCGCCAATTGGTGGCGGAGCTGGGGGAGGTGAGCTTTTGGAAGCTGTTCCTTAAGCCGGGCCGGCCCTTTGCCTGGGGCCAGGTGGCTGGGGTGCCCTTTTTCGGGTTGCCGGGCAATCCGGTGGCGGCGGCGATCACGGCCCTGCAGTTGCTCTGGCCGGCGCTGCAGCGGCTTGAGGGTGGCGCTATCCAGGTGCTCCCCCGTCTGCTGGTGCGGCTGGAGCAGGAGCTGCGGCGTGGCGCTGGGCGACCGGAGCTGGCCCGCGCCCGGCTGGTGGTGGCGGCCGATGGGGCTTTGCTGGCCAGGGTGGAGGGCTCCCAGGCCTCCTCCCGCATCGGCTCGCTGCAGGGGGCCGATCTGCTGCTGGAGATCCCGGCGGAGCTGGGCAATCTTGAGGCGGGAACGCAGCTATGGGCCCAGCTGCTGCGGTTGCCGATCTTCTGAGCCGCGCGCCGGCCGCGGCCCCAACTGCTCAGCTGGCCGGCAGCACGGAGTAGTGATCCACCACCAGCCCCTTGCGTTGTTCCGGGCGACCGTCCATGCCCCCTGGAAGATCGATCTGGGGCAGGAGGGTGGCTTCAGCCCAGCTGTCGTATTGCGCCTGCCCTTCCCAAAGGGACACGATCATCAGTCCCCCTTCCACCTCCGCCACCGTGCGCAGCAGCTGGGCTTGAGGTTGCTCCTTGCCCTCCAGCTGAGCTAGTTCCACCTGGAATTGCTCCAGCGTGGCTCCGGGCCAAAAATTCGCCACCATGTGCACGGCCAGCTCTCCAAGTTTTTCTTGCCATGAATGTGGCACAGACAGTTGGGGTCTGCTGAGTCGCGGACTTCTTCTTCTTGGGCCCGAGCTTTATAGAGGCGTATTGCCCGTGATCCAGGCGCTGCTGCCATCGGCGTGCCACTCCCGTTTCCAGAAGGGGGCTTCGTGCTTGAGGGCCTCCAGCAGCTCCTGGCAGCAGCGCTGGGCCGGGCCGCGGCGATCGGCAGTTACCGCCACCAGCACGATTGCCTCTCCCGGCAACACCAAGCCGATCCGGTGTCTCACCAGCACTGCAGTCGCCCCGTGCCGGCCGGCGGCGGCAGCTGCCAGGGAGGCGATGCAGGCCTCGCTCATGCCCGGGTAGTGCTCCAGCTCCAGAGCTGTGAGGGGTGCGTCGTTGGCGTCGCTGGGGCGCACTCGGCCCACGAAATGACTCTCGGCCGCAGGCAGCATTCCCAGCTCTGCAGCCAGCAATTGATGCCACTCGGCCAGGGCATGCAGCGGCTCAAACGGCTCCGCTTCCAGCTGGATTGCCACCATCGCGTTAGCCACCACTGATCGGCGGCAGGAAGGCCAGTTCATCGCCAGCGGCCAGGCTTGAGTCCCAGGCGGCGAACTGCTGGTTGATTGCCACCCTCACGCCGGCCGGGGGATGGGCGGGCTGCAGACCCAGCTGCCGCCAAAGCTGTTCAGGTGTGGTGCCAGCTGCTGGGGCTAGCTCGACCAGTTGCTCGCTCCAGCCCATCGCTTCTCGCAAGCCGGCGAAAAGGCGCACCCGCACTTGCGATGCCGGATCAGCGGAGACGGCCATGGGTTGCAAGGGCAGGGTAATCACTATCGACCGCCTAGCTCCGCCACTCAGAATGCTCCAAACGCCTGAGCCCTGCCCGTGAGCCTCGCCATCGCCCTGCTCACGGTGTCGGACACGCGCGCCCTGGAAGATGACAGCAGCGGTGATGCTCTGCAGCAGCGCCTTGAGGCTGCCGGCCACCGGCTGGTGGGGCGCCTGCTGGTGCCAGACGACCGCTACCAGATCCGTGCCGCCATCAGTGGCTGGATTGCTGATCCTGCTGTGCAGATTGTGATCAGCTCTGGCGGCACCGGGCTCACCGGCCGCGACGGCACGCCGGAGGCGGTGGCGCCCCTGCTCGACAAGACGATCGATGGCTTCGGAGAGTTGTTTCGGGTGCTCTCCTTTGAAACGATCGGCACCAGCAGCTTGCAGAGCCGAGCTCTGGCGGGGGTGGCTAATGGCACCGTGATTTTTGTGCTGCCGGGCTCCCTCGATGCGGTGCAAACAGCTTGGGACCGGCTCATTTCTGCTCAGCTCAATGCAGACACCCGCCCTTGCAATCTGGTGCAGCTGCTGCCGCGGTTGAGGGAGGTTTGAGCTTTGCCTTTGAGTGTCAGACAAGACGGGTGTTTTTACTCACCTCTGAACTGAATAAGGCTTCTTAGCCTGGGTACAGATAGTTGAGGAAAGTGAGATGACTACCTGCCAAACCCAATCCACCGTTGCTCTGCACGATCTCAAAGAGCTGGCGCGGCGCGATCCTGCATTCACTGCCGCTTTGCTGGCCACCCGCTCTACCCAAGAGGCCGCCAGGTTGGCAGCCTCCAACCACATCACTGTGACTCCGGAGGCGCTATGGCGTCATCGGGGCACCTTCATGGCAGGCGGTATGCCCACTTGGCGAGGCTGATGCTGTCCGGTTCCATTTAGCCCCCTAGGTAGGCCATCTCGGCGCGTGCGCTGTTGGCAGGCTTTGCAGTATTTCGCTCCTCGCTATAGCGGTCGCTTCGTTGATTCCAGAGGTCGGCCATGGCTAGCTCGAGTTCTGCGGCGCCTGACTCCTTCTGCAGCCATGGTTTGAGATCCAGGCCACTGCCTGGGGAGGCAAAAAGGCAGGTGTAGGCGACGCCGTCTGCGGTAACCCGCAGACGGTTGCAGTCTCCGCAGAAAGGTGCACTCACCGATGCCACCACCGCCAGGCTGCCGCCCCCATCCCGGTAGCGCCAGCGGCTTGCGGTGCCGTGGGCGCTGCGACCCAGCGGCTCAAGCGGCCAGCTGCTGCCGATTTGCTCCAGCATCTCGGCGGCGCTCAGCACCGCCTCGGACTGCCAGCCGTTACGGCTTCCCACGTCCATGAACTCAATCAGCCGCAGCTCCAGCCCCCGCTCCCGGGCCAGAGCCGCCAGGGGCAGCACCTGATTGTCGTTGGCGCCGCGCTGGATCACAGCGTTGAGCTTGAGGGCGCCCCGGGGGGGATCAAAGCCGGCGGCGCGGGCGTGCTCGATCGCAGCCAGCACCGTCGCCAAGGCCCGCTCGCCGGCGGCGGCATCGGTCAGGCCAGCCATGCGGGCAACCGATCCAGCCGTGGTGCCATCGAGGCTGAGGGTGATTCGGTCGAGGCCAGCGGCTCGTAGCTGCTGGGCTCGCTCAGCGGTTAGCAGTAGGCCATTGCTGGTGAGAGCGATCTCGTCCAGGCCGGGACGCTCCGGATGTGTGGCGCGCAGGGGTTGCACAGCGGCGATCAGCTCCTCCAAGCCCCTGTGCAGCAGCGGCTCTCCACCGGTAAGGCGCAGGCTGCGGGCTCCTAGGGCCACCGCCGCCCCGATCACCCCCAGTCGCTGCTCCAGCGTCAGCAGGCCCGGTGGCTCCTTGCCATCCGGCAGGCAGTAGGGGCAGGCCAGGTTGCAAAGGGCCGTGAGCGACAGCCGCAGCACCCCGAGGGGGCGGCCCAGGCGGTCGTATGGGCGGGGATTGATGGCGCTGACCATGGCTGCAACGCTATAGCTACTGCACCTGCATCAATGTGATACAAATTCACAAGGACTTAGTGCTGTTGGCGGCGCTGGCTGGGGGCTTTTATTCAGAAACAGTGGCAATGCCATAGACGTAGGGTTGAAAATATATTTGTAATAGGGCGACAGCTATCGGGGCATGCCGCACCGCCAGACGATCCTGGTCAACCCGGAGGTTCTGGCTGCCTGTGGTTTGCGGGCCCACCAGCGGGTGACCCTGCAGGGTGAGGTGGCAGCTGAGGCCACTGCTCCCCTGCGTAGCCGTTGTCACCATGGCGGCGCCGGCCGCCGTCGAGAATGAAAGTCAGTGGCCTGAATATGGCTTGAGGGTGTGGTGAAGCTGCAGAGCTGGCTGGGAGCGCTGCTGGCGCTAACTCTGCTGAGCCTGCTCAGTGCCTGGAGCGGCATGGTGTTGTTGGCGGCGCCTCTCGGCGCGTCGTCGGTGCTGTTGTTTGGCTACCCCGCCAGCCCCCTGGCCCAGCCGCGCAATATCTTGCTTGGCAATCTGGTGGGGGCGCTGGTGAGCGTGGCGGCGGTGGCCTGGCTGGGCCAGGGGCCGCTGGTGATCGCCCTGGCGGTGGGGCTTACGGTGTTGCTAGGCCAGCAGCTGCGCTGCCTGCATCCTCCCGCCGGTGGCCTCGCCTTTCTCGGCGTGGCGCTGGGGGCCACACCGCTGTTTGTAATCACCCCTGTGCTGAGCGGCTCGCTGCTGCTTGTGCTGATCGCTGCGGCCTTCAGCCGCTGGGTGAAGGGGGCGCTGCCCTATCCGCACCACTGGCTGTGACCCTCTGGCTGCTGCCGCTCCTGGGCCTGGTGGCCTTTCTCTATGCCGCCGTGGGCAATGCGGGCGCATCCGGCTACATAGCCGTGCTGGCCCTGGCCGGTCTGCCGGCGGAGCAGATCAAGCCGCTTGCCCTGATCCTGAACATCCCGGTGGCGGCCCAGGGCAGCTGGCAGTTCCAGCGAGCCGGCCACCTGCGCTGGCGGCTTTTCTGGCCGGTGTTGCTGGCGGGTCTGCCGATGGCCTTTCTGGGGGGCTGGCTCGATCTGCCCACGCTCTGGTTTCAGCGGTTGGTCGCACTGGTGCTGCTGGCCGGCCTCACCGGTACCGGCGGTGGCGTGTTTCTCACGCCCCTGCTGTTGGCTTGCAGCTGGGCCTCCACCCGCCAGGCGGCAGCGGTGTCGTCGCTGTTCATCTTCGGCAACTCGCTCAGCGGCCTGGCCGGCCTGCTGCTGGCCCGCCAGCCATCTGGGGCCCTGCTGCCGGCCCTGCCGGCCCAGCTGGGCTGGATGTTGCTGATGGTGCTGCTTGCCGGTGCGGTGGGTTCGCGGCTTGGTAGCCGCCACTGGCCGGTGGCTTGGATCCGTCGCTGTCTGGCCTTGGTGCTCCTGCTGGCCGCCTTGAAGCTCCTGGGTTTCGCAGGCTGATGTTGGCGGTAGCGTTTAAGCATGGTCGCCTCCGCTGCCGAGCGTTTCACGCCGCCCACCATCCCCTGGCGCCAGTCGCTGGCGCTGGAGCTTGCTCCTGAGCTGGGTCCGGGGTTGGATCCCCAGAGGTCTGGGGAAGCCTTGGCGCGTCTGTGCGCCGAACCCGATGTGCAGGCGGTGATCGCCTTTGGTTCCCGGGCCAGGGGTGAGGCGCGCCCCGACTCAGATCTGGATCTGGCGGTGATCGTGGGCCAGCCCCAGCTCACGCCGGCCGAGAAGATGGCCTGCTGGAAGCGCTTCAACCGAGCGCTGGGCCGGCAGGGAGTGCCTGTCGACCTGGTGGTGGCTGGCAGCGCTGATGCCGAGCGCCTGAGCGGCTCCCGTTGGCACGTGTTTGGCGATGTGGCCCGTGAGGGCCGGGTGCTGTATGTCGCCGGCTGAAGACGCCTTGCTGCTCCTGGCGATTGTGCGCCGCCATCTGCGCAGCCTGGGGCTAACCCTTGACCCTGCCTATCCCGACGAAGACTGGGGCTTCACCGCCCAGCAGGCGGTGGAGAAACTGCTCAAAGCCTGGATTGTGCTGGCCGACCGGCGGCCACCCCGGGTCCATGACCTCGAAGATCTGTTCGCCCTGGCTGGTCAGCAGCTTGATCCCCTGCTGCTTGAGCTGCAGGTGTTTGCGGTGGAGGCCCGCTATGAGCAGGGCCCATTTCCGTTGCCTGCGCCGCGGCAGGAGCTGCTGGCACTGGTCGAGGCGGAGCTGGAGCGGTGCGAGCGGATAGTGGCGGCGCTGGGCGAATCGGACGCCTGAATTGGCTTAGGCCAACTGACTTGGCCCGGGCCGGTTCACGTTGCGGATGGCACGGGGATCCAGCGGCACCGCCTGGCAGGGCAGCTCCACCAGCCAGCTCTGCAGGCGCCGTTCGCCCCGCTCCACCGCCGCGGCCAGGTGGGCCCGGATAGGGGCACTGCTCGGATAGAGGCCCAGCAGCGGTTGCAGCCGCTCGCCGTCGTGGGCAAGCCGGAGCCTGGTCGGGCTCCCTGTTGCTGCGTCCACCAACAGGGCTTGCAGGGCGGCCAGGCTGAGATCCGGCATGTCCACTGGGCAGAGCAGTAGCTGCTCGTTTGGGTGTTGCTGCATCAGCCGGTGCAGGGCCAGCAGCGGCCCCTCCCAGGGCGGCGGTTCGGCAATCAGCTCCAGGGCCACGTAGCGGGCTTTGAGCTCGGCCTGCAGCGCCTCGGAGCGCTCCAGGTGCGGCCCATGGCGGCTCAGCAGGGTGATCGGGGCGTCCAGCTGGGCCAGCAGTCGCAGCGTGCGCTCCAGCCAGCTGCCGCCCTCGGGGTGGCTCAGCAGCGCCTTGTCGCGGCCCATGCGCCGGCTCTCGCCACCGCTGAGCAGGCAGCAGCGCAGGGGGGCCTGGGGCCGGATCAGTTCCAATGGCGTGGAATCCAATGGCGTGGAACAGCATCGGCTGATCTCGGTAGCGTCAACCACAGAAATGAATCAGACGCTCTGGTGTAGTTGCATCGCGGCTTGCATAAAGCGCCGCCCATCAGGTCTGGCTCAGCGTTCTGAAGCTTCGATCATAATTCCACCTCGACATGCTCGGTGAACTCTGGTCTTTCCAGGGGAGATACAAGACGCTGCATCTCACCTGGTTTGCGTTCTTTCTTACTTTTGTTGTCTGGTTTAACCTGGCGCCGCTGGCGACCACCGTCAAGGCTGATCTGGGCCTCACGGTGCCCCAGATTCGCACCGTTGCAATCTGCAACGTGGCCCTCACCGTACCGGCCCGCATCCTGATTGGAATGCTGCTCGACAAGTACGGGCCCCGCCTCACCTACTCGGCGCTGCTGGTTTTTTCTGCTTTCCCCTGCCTGTTGTTCGCCTTCGCTCAGGATTTCAACCAGCTGGTGGTGGCCCGCCTGCTGCTTTCGATCGTGGGCGCCGGCTTTGTACTCGGCATTCGCATGGTGGCTGAATGGTTCCCGCCCAAGGAGATCGGCCTGGCTGAAGGCATCTACGGCGGCTGGGGCAACTTCGGTTCCGCTTTCTCGGCCCTCACCATGGTCACCCTGGCCGGCTGGCTCTCCTTCGGAGGTGGTTTCGCGGTCGATGGCGTGGTGCTCAACTGGCGCGGCGCCATTGCCCTCTCCGGCATCATCGCCGCCATCTACGGCGTCTTCTACTACCTCAACGTTGAAGACACCCCGCCTGGCCGCACCTACCAGCGCCCCGCCAGGACGGCTGGCCTGGAGGTGACCTCCATGCGGGACTTTTGGGGCCTGATCGGCATGAACGTGCCCTTCGGCGTGATCCTGGCCGTGCTGGCCTGGCGCCTTCAGAAGGTGAAGTTTCTCGATGACACCGGCTTTGCCATCGCCATCGTGCTGGTGCTGCTGTTCTTCGGGTTCCAGACCTGGGGCATCATCCGCACCAACAAGGAGTTGATCGCCGGAACCAAGGTGTATCCCAAGGAGGATCGCTATGAGTTCAAGCAGGTGGCCATTCTCGAGCTCACCTACATCGTGAACTTCGGCTCGGAGCTGGCCGTGGTGTCCATGCTCCCCACCTTCTTCGAAACCACCTTTGACCTGCCTAAGGCCACAGCGGGAATCCTGGCCTCGGCTTTCGCGTTTGTGAACCTGGTGGCACGTCCCGGCGGCGGCCTGCTCTCGGACAAGCTCGGGTCGCGCAAGTCGACGATGGGCTTCCTCACGGTTGGTCTTGGTTTCGGCTATCTGCTGATGGGCATGATCAAGCCCGGAACGTTCGTTGGCTCCGCCGGCATCCTGCTGGCCCTGGTGATCACCATTCTGTGTTCCTTCTTTGTGCAGGCAGGGGAAGGATCCACCTTCGCCATGGTGCCGTTGGTGAAGCGTCGGGTCACAGGCCAGATTGCCGGCATGGTGGGCGCCTACGGCAACGTGGGTGCCGTGGCCTACCTCACCATCTACAGCCTGCTGCCGCTGTGGTTGTCCGGTGCCGCCGATGCCGAACCCACCCCCGCCGTGGTGGCTGCCTCCAACAGTGCCTTCTTCCAGGTTCTGGGTGTGGCTGGTCTGATCGTTGGTTTCCTCTGCTACTTCATGCTGAAGGAGCCCAAGGGATCCTTCGATGAGCTCCACGAAGGAGAAACGGCTGTGGCTTCCCCGCCGCTGGTCTGATCCGGGTCCTCAACCGCATCGCTGATGAGGGGCAGGCCCTGGGTCGGCCCCTTTTTTGTCCGCCTGTTCTCTGAGCTCCATGGCTGCTTCCCCACCAGGCTCGGTGCGCTCCCAGTGCCCCTACTGCGGCGTGGGCTGTGGCCTGGAGTTGCTTCCCCCTGCTGCCAAAAATCAGCCCACCCGGCGCGACGCCGACGGCCTTCCCCTCTGGGGCACCCGGGGGGATCGGCGCCATCCCTCCAGCCTTGGGCAGGTGTGCATCAAGGGGGCCACGGTGTGCGACACCCTGCGCCACGGACGGCTCAGCCAGCCGCTGGCTCGCGCCAGCCTGGATGAGCCCTTCCAGCCGATCAGCTGGGATCAGGCCATCGATCGCATCGTGGCCAGGATCCGCAGCTCCCTGGCCAGCAAGGGCCCCGGTGCGATCGCCATGTATGGCTCCGGCCAGTTTCACATCGAGGACTACTACGTCGCCCAGAAGTTGCTCAAGGGGGCGATCGGCACCAACAACTTCGATGCCAACTCGCGCCTGTGCATGAGTTCGGCAGTGGCGGGCTATGCCCGCAGCCTCGGCTCCGATGGCCCCCCCTGCTGCTACGAGGATCTCGACCACTGCGCCGTGGCCTTCCTGATCGGCACCAACACGGCGGAGTGCCATCCGGTGCTGTTTCAGCGGCTGCTGAAGCGCAAACGGCGCCAGCCCGGCAGCGTCACGATCGTAGTGGTGGATCCCAGGCAGACGGCCACCAGCGACGCGGCCGACCTGCACCTGGCGATTCGCCCCGGCACCGACCTGGTGCTGATGCACGGCCTGGCCTATCTGATGGTGCAGGCGCTCACGATCGACGTGGAGTTCATCGAGGAGTCCACCGAAGGTTTCGCCGCCTATGCCGAACTCCAGCAGGCCTGGACCCCCGAGCGGGTCAGCCGGCTGTGCGGCATCCCTGAGGCGGCCCTGCGGCAGCTGGCCCAGCTCTGGGGCCAGGCCCCCAGCGTGCTCAGCCTCTGGTCGATGGGCCTCAACCAGAGCGTGGAGGGCACCGCCAAGGTGGCGGGCCTGATCAACCTGCACCTGCTCACCGGCCAGATCGGCAAGGTGGGAGCGGGGCCCTTCTCCCTCACCGGCCAGCCCAATGCCATGGGCGGCCGCGAAGCCGGTGGGCTGGCCCACCTGCTGCCGGGCTATCGCACGGTGGTGGATCCCTCCCACCGGGCCGTGGTGGAGGCGGCCTGGCGGTTCGAGGCCGGCGCGATCGATCCCGCGCCTGGCCTCGACGCCTGGCGGCAGGTGGAGGCGATGGAATCCGGTGCCCTTGATCTCTGGTGGGTGGCCGCCACCAATCCCCTGGTGAGCATGCCGAACCTGGAGCGGGTCAAGGCCGCCGTGAGCCGCTGCCCGTTGGTGGTGCTCAGTGATGCCTATGCCGACACCGAGACCGCCCAGTACGCCCACCTGCTGCTGCCTGCGGCCCAGTGGAGTGAAAAGCCCGGGGTGATGGTGAATTCAGAGCGGCGGGTCACCCTGTGTCCGGCCTTTCGGCCGCCCCCCGGCGAGGCCCGCCCCGACTGGCAGGTGTTCGCGGAGGTGGGCCGCAGGCTGGGCTTCGTTGAGTCCTTCAGCTACGGCTCCGCGGCGGAGGTCTACGCCGAGCTGACCGCCCTCACCGCCGGTCGGCTCTGCGATCACTCCGGTCTCAGCCATGCCCTGCTGGCCAGCGAGGGTCCCCAGCAGTGGCCCTTCCCCTGCGGCTCAGCTCCCAGCCAAGAGCCCCGGCGCCTGTACACCGACCACCACTTCCCTACCGCCAGTGGTCGGGCCCGCTTCATCGCCGAGCAGCCCATGGGCCTGGCGGAGCCTCCCAGCGACGGGTATCCACTGGTGCTCACGGTGGGCCGTTACTTGGGCCAGTGGCACACCATGACGCGCACCGCCAAGGTGCCTCGCCTCAACGCCCTGCATCCTGAGCCCTTGCTCGAGATTCACCCCGAGGATGCCGGCCCCCTCGGCCTGGAGGATGGCTCCATGGCCGAGATCCGCTCCCTGCGTGGCACGATCACGGCCCGGGCGACGGTGACCGAGCGCATCCGACCGGGCACCGTGTTTCTGCCGATGCACTGGGGCTTCATGCAGGAGCAGGCCTGTGAGGCCAACGCCCTGCTGCACGAGCAGGCCTGCCCGATCTCCAGGCAGCCCGAACTCAAGGCCGCCGCCGTGGCCGTCGCCAGGGTTCAGGAGGTGGCCCCGGTCGGGGCAAACAGCTCCACCAGCGCCGCTGGCAGGTTGTGATGGTCGTGGCCGGGGCGGGCCAGCTTGCAGAGAGCAAACCGCTCCAGCTCCGAGAGACCATTCCACTGGTCAGGCCCCAGCCCATAGCCCAGCTCTGCGGCTGAGCTGCTCACCTCAGCGGGGGGCTCTCCAGGGTGTTGCCAGGGGGCTTCGCGGGGGATGGGCAGGGAGGTGACCCCGCCGTCCGCCATGGCCGCCGTGCTCTGGCGCAGCTCGGCCGCCAGGGCCGCCAGGTCGTCGGGGCCGTCACGCCAGAGCAC
The DNA here is from genome assembly GCF_963920485.1 of Cyanobium usitatum str. Tous. Lineage (NCBI taxonomy): Bacteria > Bacillati > Cyanobacteriota > Cyanophyceae > Synechococcales > Prochlorococcaceae > Cyanobium > Cyanobium usitatum. Next base: position 2,379,614 of record NZ_OY986431.1, read on the forward strand.
GAGCTGATCCCGCTGGCTTTCCGTGAGGGCCAGCCAGTGGTTGAGCCGCAGTTTCACACCGCAGAGATCGAGCTTGCGGCGTAGGCAGAGGGGAATGCAGCGCCAGTTCCCGACGAAGTCGCGCTCGAAGCCGAAGCAGTGGGAGCAAGGATGGGAGCCTTCAGGAAGCATCGTGTCTCCACTGGATCAGGGCACGCAGCTGATCCAGCAGCGCTCCGCTCTGGACCAGATCTGTGGCGCGGGCCACGCCTGCAGCCAGATCCTGGCAGACACCGCCATACCAGAGATAGGCCCCGGCATTCCAGATCAGGGCGGTGGCCAGGGGCCCCTGGCCACCCAGAGCGGCCAGGGCCTGCTCGCGCCAGGTCTCTAGATTCTGCCAGAGGGCATCGTGGTCGTAACAGCCGTGGTCGCGCGGGTGAAGGATCAGGCGCTCCCCATCACCTCCCTGGGCCCGGGCCGTGATGCAGGCGCGGCTGATCGGCAGGTCGGTGCTGCCCTCGAGGCCTTTCACCGTGATGGCCATCGCCTCGCCGGCCAGTTCCAGGGCCTTCCAGGCCCGGCTTTCGGTGGGGGGATGCACGAAGCCGCTCACCAGCAGGTGGGGGCCCTGATGGGCGGTCCAGAGCAATTCGAGGCTGGCCACGGGGGGGCGCTTGCCCAGGTCGTCGCGGATCGGCGTGAGGCTCTCCGCCAGCGGGAAGTGGTCCGGTTGGTGCACCAGGGCCAGGCGGTGCTGCGTCAGCCCTGCCTGCACCGTGGTCAGGTCCAGCCCCTGCAGCTCCAGCCCCAGGGCGGCGAACAGCTCGATGGCCGGCACGCCATATTTCACCGGCATGCGCCCCCCCCCCTGCAGTACCACGGGCAGCCCGGCCGCACTCAGGGCCAGGGCGGTGAGCGGGTAAATGGGGGCCGTGCGGGTGCGGCCGTCAAAGGGCATGCTGAAGCAGAGGGCAGGCTCGGCGCTGTGCAGGCTCGGCCCCAGGCGCCGGTAGACATCCAGCATTCCGGCCAATTCCTGGGGCTCGGGCCGACGGATCCGATGGGCGATCAGAAAGGCGCCGATCTGGGCCGGCGTGGCCTCTTCGTTCAGCATCAGTTCCATCGCATGGCCGGCCTCCTCCCGGCTCAGCCCCCGGCTGGTGTGCTCGCCACTGCCCACCTTCTGCAGATAGTGCTTGAAACGCTCCCGGCCAGACAGAAGCTCGGCAGCAGGGGCATGGCCGTTCAGTCCGGTCTCAGGCGAGGCGTTGGGCAGGGTGCCGGTAGGGAGCGCCATCTAGGGCTGAGGGGAGGGGGCAGCGTGGGCCGCACGAACTGCATGGTCGAGAACTCCATGCTGTCACCAGTGATCGTCCAGCGTGCGCCCCACCGAACAAAGGCCAGAACGGAAAAGAAGTATCAACCGACACGGAAGACATCCTGAAGATTGGCGCCGGAACCAGGCGGCTTCGGTTCGGTACCAACCGCTGCATCCCGATGGCCCCCTGGCTGGAGACAGTCGATCCTGAGACCTGGGTGCGCCGATGCGATTTGCTGCCTGCTGCGGGCTTCTGCTCGGATGCCTGCATGGTCTGGTGAGCCTTGAGCTGCGGCCCAACAGCGTCGTTGAGGCGCCTGGATCAGCTCTGGTGGGGGCCTGGAGCCCTGCCCCCCCAGCCGGCGCCCGCTTCTGAATCCCCTCATCCAGCTTCGATACTGGAGTTTGTTCTTCGGCAGCTCCGCCATGGCCACTCCGCTGCAGACCACCCGTAGCGCCAGCTCCCCCCTCGGCGTCGCCCTCGCCTTCGTCGGCATGTTTGTGGTGGGGTCCCTGGGAGTTCAACTGCTGGCCGGTCTGCTACGCGACGCGGCGCCTGCCGCTTCCGCCGGGCGAGCCGCCTCGGTGGTGGCCCATCCCGCCACCCTCTGGAGTGCCCTGGGGGAGCGCTGAAGCCAGCCAGGTCAGGGATAACAGATCCGTAACGACCACGACACCCGGTCCTGCCCCGCGCCTGCAAGATCAGTGAAGGTCTGTGATTGCAGATCCCAGCTCATCTCGAAGGGGAGCCGCAGCGCCATGGCGCTGCCCTCCCATTCCGGACAACGCATCCCTCATTGGCGTTCACCGGCTCCATCCCCTCCCGATCCCGGGGCTGAGCTTGGTGGTGCCATGGGGTCACGTTCACGGCCGCGTTGTCTGGGCGTGTACTAGCGCGCCGTGTACCTTTTCCATGAGCTCTTCCAGCACCCCCGCTGCGCCTGCCCCCAGCTCCGGCCTCACCAAGGTGGAGCAGGCCAAGGCCGATCTCTGCGGCCTCGATCTGCAACCCCAGCTGGCTGAGCTGGCCGCCGCGGGCTGGGACAGCCTCGACGAGGCCACCCTCACCATCCGGCTGAAGTGGATGGGCATCTTCTTTCGGCCCGTCGCCCCCGGCCGTTTCATGCTGCGGCTGCGACTCCCGAACGGCGTGGTCAGCGCTGAGCAACTGGTGCTGCTCGCCGAGGCGGTGGATCGTTGCGGCGAGCACGGCAGCGCCGACATCACCACCCGCCAGAACCTGCAGCTGCGGGGCCTGCTGTTCGAGGACATGGCGCCGCTGTTGGAGGCCATGGAGCGGGTGGGCCTAACCAGTCGCCAGTCGGGACACGACAACCCGCGCAACATCACCGGCAACCCCCTGGCCGGCATCGATCCCGAGGAGATCGTCGACACGCGTCCCCTCGTGCAGGCGATTCAGGCGCGGCTGTTCCAGCCGGATGGCCCCCGCAACCTGCCGCGCAAGTTCAACGTGGCCGTCGGCGGTGCTCCCGACAGCTTCCTGCTCCACAACGACCTCGCCTTCCTGCCCGCCCATCACGCCGGCGAGCTCGGCTTCACCGTGATGGTGGGCGGCTTCTTCTCAGCCCAGCGCAACGAACTCGCCATCCCGCTCGGCCTGTGGCTGCGGGCTGATCAGCTGCCTGATTTTGCCCTCACGGTGCTGTTGCACTTCGAGCAGAACGGCAATCGCAAGCTGCGCAACAAGAGCCGGCTGATGTATCTGATCGATGATCTGGGGCTTGAGACCTACAGGGACACGATCAAGGCGGCCTATGGGGCGTTGGCCGGCGGCGAGGCGATGGCCTCGCTCCAGCCCCACGACGGCACGCACCTGGTGACACGGGCCCCCCGGGATGGCCTCGGCTGGAATGCCCAGGCCCAGGAGGGGCTCGGCTGGATGGGCCTGCACGTGCCGATGGGCCGTCTCGATGCCGAAGGGATGCTGGCCCTGGCCGGTCTGGCCCGGCAGTACGGCAGCGGTGAACTGCGGCTCACCGAGGCCCAGAACGCCCTGATCGTCAACGTGCCGGAAGCCAGCCAGGAGGCGCTGTTGGCCGAGCCGCTGCTGCAGCGCTTCCGCCCCGATCCCGGCCACCTGCAGGCCGAGGCTGTGAGCTGCACCGGCAACGCCTACTGCAGTTTTGCCCTGATCCCCACCAAGAGCACGGCCCAGGAGCTGGTGGAGGAGCTGGAGCGGCGGGTGGAGCTGCCCCATGGGGTGCGCACCCACTGGACCGGTTGTCCCAACGCCTGCGGCCAGCCCTACATGGGTCAGATCGGCCTGATGGGAGCCAAGACCCGCAAGGACGGCGAGATGGTGGAAGCCGTGAAGATCTTCCTCGGCGGCTCCATGGACGCCGACCCGAGGCTGGCTGAGCTGCATGACAAGGGTGTGCCTCTCAGCGACCTACCGGACGTGATGGAGCAGCTGCTGGTGGACCGCTTCGGAGCTCGCCGCCGCGAATAGGCAGCCAGCTGATCAGGGTGGTGGTGGTAAGAACACCAGCGGGCTGGAATCCAGTGGTTACCTACCCAGCACACCTCGCGAGCTGATTGCCCTGGCCCCTGTTGAGCCCCAACTAATGCCGGCGGATCTGCCACCGATGGGCTGCGCGGATCGCTGGTCCTGGCTGCAAAGGTTGCGCCACCAGCCTGAGCTGGTTGCCGAAGACTGGCTGGCGGCGCTGGAGGCTGGAGTTCTGGGGGCAGACCAGGATCTTTTGGCCGTCCTGGCGGAGCGCCTGGATCCTCCGGCCCAGTTGCGAATGCTGCGCTGGTGGCGCCAGCAGGCCAAGCCCGATCCCGCCTTACCCGCCCAGGTGCTGCGCCACCTGGATGGGGCCAGTGCTGCCTGGTTGCTGGAGCAGCTGGCCGCTGGCCCGGCTGCCCTTGCTGCGGAGTTGCCCCCCGCTGTGGCGGCGGCCCTGCTTCCCTTGCTGGGTCACCAGCGCCAGCGTCAGGCCTGGCCGGTGCTGCAGGCCTGGTTGCAGGCGCCGATTGCCAGGCACCTGCGGCGCTCAGCGCTGGAGGGGGTGGCCCGGGGCCTGTCGGTGTGGCCCCGGGCCCAGCTGCGGGTTGTGCTCAGCGCCCTCGCCGCCGGCGACCTCGATCCCCAGCTGGCCGCCCCGGCGGTGGATCTGCTGGCCCGCCTGCCCGGAGCCCGCCGCGCCCTGGTGCCCCTGCGGCATTGTGAGCTCGATCCCCAGGTGGCCGAGCGCCTTGGTCGCCGCCTCGTGGCCACCCCCGTCCAACCCCTGCTACTGGTGGTGCATGGCCGCGCCGGCGGCCAGCTGCCTGCCGAGTTGGTGGCCCTGGCCGCCGAGCTGGAGTGCCGCCGTGGTGCGCCCGTGCGGCTGCAGGCCCTTTCGGCTGCGGCGCCGCCGGCGGCGAGCGAACTGCTGCAGCCGGGTCAGGTCCTCGGCTTGGTGCCGCTGCTGCTGCTGCCCGGCGGCCATGTGCGCCACGATTTGCCTGCGATTGTGCGCCATTGGTCGGCTTTTGCCCGCGTGCAGCACTGGCCCTTCCTGGGGGCCTGGCCCCGCTGGCAGGCCGCCCTCGCTAAAGAGCTGGCCGGATTGGCTACGCAGGATGCCCGGCCCTTACTGCTGCATCACCCCTTGGAGGGCCCCCTGGCAGCGCGGTATCTCACCAGCCTGGAGCGGCGCACCGGCGCCCACTGCGTCGCCACTCCATACAGTGCAGACCATCTCGCGCAGCTGAAGCTGACCCTTGCCGCTCCAGCTCTGGCCCTAGCCCTGGCCGCCAACCGGCTCACCGACCAGCTGGCCGAGCAGGTGGGTCCGCCGTTGCTGCAGCGGCCTGGGCTACGCCAGCTGTTGCTGGCTGAACTCGAGGGCCTGCCATGAGTGCCCCGGCCCAGCTCGGCACGGTTTATCTGGTGGGGGCGGGCCCCGGTGATCCGGAGCTGCTCACCCTCAAGGCCCACCGGCTGCTGCGCCAGTGCGACGCCCTCGTTTACGACTCCTTGGTGCCCCAGGCCCTGCTGAATCTGGTGCCCCAGGGTTGCGAGCTTCACTTTGTCGGTAAGCGCCGCGGTCACCATTCGGTGCCGCAGCCAAGCACCAACGCGGTGCTGGTGGAACTGGCCAGCCGCCATCGCCTGATCGTGCGTCTTAAGGGTGGTGATCCCTTTTTGTTTGGCCGCGGCGGCGAGGAGGCCGCCCACCTAGCCGCCAAGGGCGTGCCGGTGCAGGTGGTGCCTGGGGTAACCGCTGGCATCGCGGCTCCGGCCTATGCGGGTATTCCTGTAACCCACCGCCGAGCCGGCTCCAGCGTCACCTTCGTGACGGGCCACGAGGAAATCGATAAGGGCCGCCCAGGGGTGAACTGGCGCGGCCTGGCCCAGACCAGTGATGGCCTGGTGATCTACATGGGCTTGCACAACCTGCGCCGCATCGCTGAGGAGCTGATGGCGGGGGGCCTGGCGGCCGACACGCCGGCGGCGGTGATCCAGCAGGGCACGGTGCGCGGTCAGCGCCAGCTGGTGACCGTGCTCGGTGAGCTGGCCGACCGGGCTGAGGAGCAGAATTTCGCATCGCCCTCAATCGTGGTGCTGGGCGAAGTGGTGGCCCAGCGGGTGCCGGTCTGTGCCCCCGAGCCCGCTGATGTGGAGATGCCGATCCCCTTTTAAGTCAAATCAGCTACGCCAATGGGTAGTGGTTGCGACGGCTGGCCCCCCGGTGGTGAGTTTCATTGGGGCGTGATCTGGCAGCACCCGCTGCTCTTGCCCGAATGGCTGCCCTTCCCCGGCTAGCGCCGATGTTTGAGCTGATTCCCTACGAGAAGTTCCGCGATACCCCCGCCGTTCGTTTCTTTGATATCACCGTTGCCAGCTCCAATGCCCGCGATCTGGTGATCCATGCCGGCCCGGCGGTAAGCCCTCCGGATGAGGAGAAGACTGGTGCCTGGCAGTTTTATCTGCACCCCCACCAGGAAGATAATTTGTTGGCCCTGCACGGCGGCCGAACTTTTTACTTGGTTAATTTGGGCTGGAATTATCCATATCACATTGTTCGCCTAGAAACAGGTGGCGACATCCTGCGCATTCCTCCGGGAACTTTTCACCGCTCCGTTTCTGATCACGATGGTTCGGTGGTGCTTAATCAGGCTGTGCGCGAAGAGGGCGCCAGCGTGGTGCGGGAGTTTCGGGTTTACAACAGCCGCCTTATTCCCCGCTTATTTGCTACAACCTTTAAGACCGCTCCCCTGCCTAAGTTGCACGGGGTTAGTTGGTAGCCTAAACGGACTGCATAGTTGTGGCCGGCTCTTGGATGTCTGCCTCAATGCTCCATTCCATCAAGCTTTCAACGCCATTCGGCCCTGAAAAGCTGCCGGTGATGGCGGCGGTCAGCTCCGGCTTGGATGAGGTGGCCAGGGTGATGTAGCGATCGTCGATCACGCCTATGCCGCTCGGATCAAAGCCCCGCCAGCCAGCACCGGGTAGATACACCTCGGCCCAGGCGTGCAGGTCGTAGCTCTCCGGCTTTGGTTCGAGTAGGTGGTAGCCGCTCACGAAGCGGGCCGGTAAACCCACGCAGCGGCAGGCCTCCACCATCAGCATGGCCAGGTCTCGGCAGGACCCCACCCTTTCCTTGAGGGTGCGGCCGGCGGGCCAGGCCGGACCCACGTGTCGCTGGGTGTACTTGACCCGGTCTTGAATGATCTCCACCAGCTGTTGCAGAAACATCAGCGCCCGTTGGTCGCTGCCCATCAGGGCTTCCTGGGCCATGTCCACCGCGGCTGGATCGTGCTGGCCATTGGGCAGCCAGCCCTCCAGGCTGCCGGCCAGGTCCCCATTCAGGTGGCCCACCGGGTAGGGCAGCATCGGCTCGCTGCCCTCGAGGCAAACCTGCAGCAGTGGTGCCGGTTCCGTTTCCACCAGGCTGCTGGCCCGCACGATGAACGTATCCGCGGGCCCATTGAAGCGGGCCCGGATGATTTCATCGCCGCTGGCGGCCACCAGGGGGTATTGGCGTCCGGGCTGGGGGCTGATCGTCAGCTGGAAATCCAGCAGGCGCTGGAACCCCTGCCCCCTGGGTTTGAGGCAGAAGCGATGGGGGCCAAGCAGCACGGGTGCGCTGTAGCTGTAGGTGAAGGTGTGGTTTACGCGGGCACGCATGCGGAGTCGGCGATGAAGTAGCGCTGCTCGACCAAATCATGGAGCCGGTTGAGATCGCTTTGCAGATAGTCGATCGACTCGTGCAATCCCCCGGCGATCAGCTCGTCGATGCTGGTGTAGCTCCAGCGGGCCAGGGTGAGCCCGCTGAGGCATTCGAGCTCATCGGGGGCACCAGGCACGGCCTGGCCCCGCACGATGCGCAGGGTTTCGTCGATGCGCCCTAGGCAATAGCGCACCGACCGGGGAAAGATCGGATCCAGTAGGAGAAAGGCGGCCACGGCTTTCGGTTCGATCGCCTGCTGCTGGGACTGGCGGAACATCTGATAGGCCCCGGCGCTGCGCAGCAGCGAGATCCACTGCAGTTCATCCAGCACACCGCCCACCTCATCCGGGGAGGGCAACAGCAGAAAGTATTTGACATCGAGGATGCGGGTGGTCTTTTCAGCCCGCTCCAGCACCCGCCCCAGGCGACTGAATTGCCAGGAGAGGTCGCGGCTCAAGGTGGCGTCCGTGATGCCATAGAAAAGTTGGCAGGAGCGGCGGATGTCGCGAAGTTGCTCTTGGGGCGGCTGATCCCAAAAGCCCTTGTTGTCGAACAGCGTCCAATAGATGTCGTTGAGCTGCTCCCACATCTCTGTGGTGATTACATCGCGGATTTGGCGTGCGTTTTCGCGGGCGATGGCGATGCAGTTCACCACGCTGTTGGGATTGGCTTCGGCGCGCACCAGAAACTCCACCACCTGCTCCGGGCGTCCTTCCGGATAAAGACGGTCGAACAGCTCCCGATCGCCACTGGCATCAACCAGGGGCAGCCAGGGTTCGGCGCTGCCGGGCGGGCAGTCGAGGGCCATGGCTTCGCTCACCTCCACAAACCGGGAGATGTTTTCGGCCCGCTCCACATAGCGGTTGATCCAATAAAGGGAGTCGGCGACGCGGCTCAGCATGGTTGTTCACTCACGATCCAGGTGTCCTTGCAGCCGCCACCTTGGGAAGAGTTGACCACCAGGGAGCCGCGGCGCAGGGCCACCCGGGTGAGGCCGCCCGGGCTTACCCAGGCCCCCTTGCCGCGCAGCACATAGGGCCGTAGATCCACGTGGCAGGGGAACAGTTCGCCCTCGCTCAGCGAGGGCACGGTGGAGAGCTCGAGGGTGGGCTGGGCTACGTAGTTGCGGGGATCGGCTTGGATCTTGACGGCAAACTCGGCGATCTCCTCGCTACTGGCGTGGGGGCCGATGAGCATGCCGTAGCCACCGGCCTCGGCCACCGCTTTCACCACCAGCTCACTGAGGTGGGCCAGCACGTAGGCCCGGTCGTCCTCCCTGGCGCAGAGGTAGGTGGGCACGTTTTCGATGATCGGATCTTCGCCGAGGTAGTAGCGGATCATCTCCGGCAGGTAGGCGTAGATCAGCTTGTCGTCGGCTACGCCGGTGCCTGGGGCGTTGGCGATTGCCACCCGGCCGGCCCGGTAAGCGGCCATCAGGCCCCGCACCCCCAGCATCGAATCGCTGCGGAATACGGCCGGGTCGAGGAAGTCGTCGTCGATGCGCCGGTAGATCACATCCACCGGTTCGGGTCCGGCCGTGCTGCGCATCCACACCCGGTCGTCTTGGCAGATCAGGTCGCGGCCCTCCACCAGCTGGATGCCCATCTGCTGGGCCAGGTAGCTGTGCTCGAAGTAGGCGCTGTTGAACACCCCGGGGGTGAGCAGGACCACCTTGGGGGTGTCGGTCCAGGGGGCCAGCTCCCGCAGGGTTTGCAGCAGGTGGGAGGGGTAATCGTCGATCGGTTGCACGGTGCGGCCGGCAAACAGGCTCGGGAACATCCGCTTCATCACCCGGCGGTTTTCCAGGAAGTAGGCCACGCCGGAGGGACAGCGCAGGTTGTCTTCCAGCACCCGCCAGGTGCCCTGGCCGTCGCGCACTAGATCCAGGCCGGAGATGTGGCACCAGCGGCCCAGGGGCGGCTGGAAGCCCTGCAGTTGGGGCCGCCAGCCCTGGGAGCTCTCCACGTCTTCCCGGGGGATCATCCCGTCGTTCAGGATTTTTTGGGCCCCATAGACATCGGCCAGAAACAGGTCGATCGCCTCTAGCCGCTGGAACAGGCCGGCCTCGAGGCGTTGCCAGTCCGCGCTACCGATCAGCCGCGGCAGGGGGTCGAAGGGCAGGATGCGCTCACCCCCCTGGCTGCCCGTGCCATTGAGGCGAAAGGTGGCCCCAAGCCGCCGCAGCAACACCCCAGCGGCCGCGTGATTGCGGTTCAGTTCATCGAGGCCCAGCTGGCCCAGGGAGGAGAGCAGGGGCTGCAGGGTGCTGCGGGGCTGATCCGGCGCACTGAAGTATTCGTCGTAGCCCCGATTTGGTCTGTATTTCGTAAACATGCCGCGCCACCTGCCATGGCTGGATCATGTCCACCTGCTGGGGTTGGCGCCGGTGTGGGTTGATACGGAAGGCCAGCTCCGTCCATGGCTGCTTTCTTTCTTGGGCATTAGGGTGAAGGGACGGCAGCTCTCTGGGGCTTTTGTTATGCCCAGCCATCTCCCAAATCCTGCTGGCGATGCCTCCAGAGGGCCTGGTGTCTCCTGGGCAGAACCCTTCGGTAAAGGTCCAGGGGGCAATGAGGCACAAACAATCCTTACTGGGGATGAATACCCAGAAATTCTGGGTCCCGACGACGGTCAGCGCTGCTTTGAAAGGTTCCTGGCGCTTCCCTGTCCTCCTTTGCTGATTCAGCTGCCCAGCCCAGGCTGTGAAGCTCGCACCCAGTGGTTTTATGCCGACATCCTCGACATCAGTCTCGGTGGCTTGTGCCTGTTTATCACCGGAAACCATGATTTACAGGTAGGTCAAGCATTGCTGGTTGATTTCCATGTGCATCGGACCGCCGACTTGCATCAGGTGGCGGGTTTTCTGCGTTGGTTTGTTCGCTCCAGCACCTTTACCACCATGGGGATGGGCTTCAGCGAACCCCTGGCCCAGCTTCCCCAGCTGCTGCCGGAGCAGCGCAATAGCCCGCGTGACCCCAAAACGGTGGCTGATTAGAGCAAGAAGTAGCGCTGGGCCATTGGCAGCACATCGGCTGGTTCGCAGCTGAGCAGCACCCCATCGGCGAACACCTCATAGGTCTGGGGGTCAACCTCAACATTGGGCAGGGCCGTGTTGTTTTTCATTGAGGCCTTGCCGATGTCGCCGCGGGTGTTGGTCACGGGCACGCAGGGGCGTTTCAGGCCCAGCTGGCGGGGTAGGTCGGCATCGAGGGCTGCCTGGCTCATGAAAGTGAGGCAGCTGGGGGCCAGGGCGGCCCCAAAAGCGGCAAACATCGGCCGGCCGTGCACCGGTCCGGGGGTGGGAATCGAGGCGTTGGCATCGCCCATCTGGGCCCACACGATTGAGCCGCCCTTGATCACCAATTCCGGTTTCACCCCGAAAAAGCCCGGCTTCCAAAGCACCAGATCGGCAAGCTTGCCTACCTCCACCGAACCGATCTGGGAATCGAGCCCGTGGGCGATGGCCGGGTTGATCGTGGTTTTGGCGATGTAACGCTTTAAGCGGGTGTTGTCGTTGCGGCCTCCACTTGAAGCGGCATCTTCGGGCAAGGCGCCGCGCTGCACCTTCATCTTGTGGGCGGTCTGGAAGGTTCGGGTGATCACCTCCCCCACCCGGCCCATGGCCTGGGAGTCGCTGGCGATGATTGAGAAGGCGCCCAGGTCGTGGAGGATGTCTTCGGCGGCGATAGTTTCGCGGCGGATGCGCGATTCGGCGAAGGCCACATCCTCCGGGATGCGTGGATCCAGGTGGTGGCACACCATCAACATGTCGAGGTGCTCCTCGAGCGTGTTGCGGGTGTAAGGGCGGGTGGGATTGGTGCTGCTGGGAAGCACGTTGGTTTCGCCGCAGATTTTGATGATGTCGGGGGCGTGACCGCCGCCGGCCCCTTCGGTGTGAAAGGTGTGGATGGTGCGGCCGCCGATGGCGCGGATCGTGTCTTCCACAAAGCCGGCTTCGTTGAGGGTGTCGGAGTGGATGCACACCTGCACGTCGAAGCGGTCGGCCACCGTCAGGCAGCAGTCGATCGCGGCTGGGGTGGTGCCCCAGTCTTCGTGCAGCTTGAGGCCGCAGGCGCCGGCGCGCACCTGCTCCTCGATCGCTTCGGGGGTGGAGGCGTTGCCCTTGCCGTAGAAGCCCAGATTCACCGGCAGGCCCTCGGCGGCCTGCAACATGCGGGCTAGGTGAAAGGCGCCCGGGGTGCAGGTGGTGGCGTTGGTGCCGGTGGCCGGGCCGGTGCCGCCCCCCAGCAGGGTGGTTACACCGCTGGCCAGGGCCGTTTCAATCTGCTGCGGGCAGATGAAGTGGATGTGGGTGTCGATCGAGCCGGCCGTAAGGATGTGCCCCTCGCCGGCGATCGCTTCGGTGCCCGGGCCCACCACGATCGTCACGCCCGCTTGGGTGTCGGGGTTGCCCGCTTTGCCGATGGCGCAGATGCGGCCGTCGCGCAGGCCGATGTCGGCCTTGACGATCCCCCACCAATCCAGGATCAGGGCGTTGGTTATGACTGTGTCTACGGCGCCTTCAGCGCGGGGAGTCTGGCTCTGGCCCATGCCGTCGCGGATCACCTTGCCGCCGCCAAATTTCACCTCATCGCCGTAGACGGTGAAATCCTTTTCCACCTCCAGAAATAGCTCGGTGTCGGCTAGCCGCAGCCGATCGCCGGTGGTGGGGCCGTAGGTCTCGGCGTAGGCGCGGCGGGAGATGCGGTATGGCATGTGGAAAAGGGTTAATCGAGCGGTCCGTTGACCAGGCCGTTGAAGCCGAAAACGCGGCGCTCGCCGGCGAAGGGCACCAGCTGCACTTCGCGGCTGTCGCCGGGCTCAAAGCGGACAGCCGTGCCGGCGGGGATGTCGAGCCGCAGGCCGCGGGCGGCGTCGCGGTCAAATTTGAGCGCGCTGTTGGCCTCGTGGAAATGGAAGTGGGAGCCCACCTGCACGGGCCGGTCGCCGCTGTTGGCCACCAGCAGCGTTGTCACGGGCCGGCCGGCGTTCAGCACGATCTCGCCGGGTTCGGGCAGTAGTTCACCAGGGATCAGGGGGGGCATGGTTTTCGGTGATCAGCGGATCGGGTCGTGCAGGGTCACGAGCTTGGTGCCGTCGGGAAACATCGCTTCGATCTGCACTTCGCTTACCAGCTCAGGAATCCCCTCCATCACCTGTTCACGGCTCAGCCAGGTGCTGCCCTCGGCCATCAGGGCGGCAACGGTCTTGCCGTCCCGGGCGCCCTCGATCACCTGGAAGCTGAGCCAGGCAACGGCCTCGGGGTGATTCAGCTTGAGGCCGCGGTTGAGCCGCCGCTCCGCCAGCAGGGCGGCGGTGACGATCAGCAGCTTGTCCTTTTCCTGGGGGGTTAGGTGCATGGCCCAACTTTGGCAGCCTTAGGGCGCCTTGACCCGTTCAGCCTGAACCCAAGGGATGTTCCTGGAAGGGCCATACCCGCGGCAGTTCTGGGGCGCTGAGGCCGCGTGCGGCCCGGATCCGGGCCCATACCCTGGTGAACCAAAACCGGGCCGCCTGACTGGAAGGGCCGCGGTAGCGGGCGATCAGGCCCTGGTCTAGGGCTCCGCAGGCCAGGTCGCCCTCCAGACCCTGGCGGTCGCTGCGGCAGTCGGCCAGCAGCTGGGCTAGGGCAGCGGCCCCCAGGGGCTGCGGCGCTGCCCACACCAGCGATCCCAGTACCGGTTGGCCCGCCATGCCGTGCTCAGTTGCGAGGCTGGCGCCGCTGATTTCCAGGGGATCCACCAGCTCCCAGCGGCGACCTTCGGGGCCGCGGCGACAAACCTGCAGCCGTGAGCGCCAGCAGCCCTGGCCCAGGGTTTCGCCGGCGGCGCTGCGGCCTAGCCGTACGACGTCCATGCCCAGCCAGCTGGCTCCTGGTGCCAGCTCCACCGTGAGGTTCTGCTCCAGCAGCCCGCCGGCAAACAGCACCAGCTCCTGGGGCAGCCATTCCAGGTCGCTGCCTGCTTCAAGGCTGAAGTGCAGACTCTGGCGGGCCCACTGGCCCTGCGGCACCAAGCGGGAGCGCCCCACCGTGCCATACACCTTCTGGGCCGCCACGCTGGTCAGTAGGGCCTGGCTGGCAGGGGCAAGGTGGGCCCGCACCGTGAGTTGGTCGCCTCCCACCAGGCCGCCGGCGGTGTGCAGGAGGGGCAATTCGCAGCGGCCACCAGCCTGGGGGTAGGCCCGTTGCAATTTCAGAGGGGATGTAGCCCAGCCCTGATGCACAGTTGCAGGCGGCTCCCCCGGACTGCCCTGCCGGGCCGTGAACTCCAGCTCAGCGGCGCCGTGCCAGCGGCCTGCCGCAATGGTGTTGGGATGATTCACCAGGCATGCTGTTTAGAGACCATGGTGCACCCGGCGATGGCCAGCTCCGAGCCTGCTGACCGGCCTTTGGTGCTGCGTGAGCGCGGGCTGGCCGCCAGCCCGGGGGGTGTTCCTGCCTTGGTGCTTGCCCTTTCGGCGGCGGAGCGCACCCAGCTGCGGGGGTTGCGTTGCACTGTCTGTGGCAGGCAGGTGCTGCTGCAGCTGCCCCGGGGCTCAGCCCTGGAACCCGGTGAGTGGCTGGCCGCCACGGTTGCCGAACCGCTGGTGCAGGTGCGGGCGGCGGCGGAGGAGCTGTTGCAGGTGCGCAGCGCCGATCCCCTGGCCCTGCTCCAGGCCGCCTATCACCTTGGCAATCGCCACGTGGCCATGGAGATCAGGGCTGGTGAATTGCGCCTGCTCGCCGATTCCGTGCTGGCCCACCTGCTGGAGCATCGCGGTCTGCAGGTGGATCAGCTGCAGGCTCCCTTTCAGCCCGAGTCCGGTGCCTACGGCCCCATCCACGGCCACAGCCACAGCCATGACCACTAGCCGGTTGCGCTTGTTTCAGCTGATTAGCCCAGCGCTGCCGGTGGGGGCCTTCAGTTATTCGGAGGGCTTGGAGGTGCTGGTGCAGCGCGGGCTTTTGCTGGACGGGGCTGGGGTCAGGGCCTGGCTTGAGGCTGAGTTGCAGCGCGGCACCTTGGTGCTGGAGGCTGCCAGTTTGCCGGGCTTGCTGCTGGCTGAGGTGGCCGAATTGCGCGAGCGCGACAGCTGGTTGCTGGCCCTGCGGGAGGCGGCCGAGGTGCGCGCCCAGCAGCGCCAGATGGGCGCTTCGCTGCTGGGGCTGCTGGCCGATCTGGGCTTCAATCCGCCCGCCTTGAACCTGGCCTGGCCGGCAGCCTTTGCCCTGGCGGGCCGCGCCCTGGGGGTTGCCGCCACCGAGCTGGTGGAGGCCTACCTGTATGGCTGGGTGGCAAACCAGCTCAGTGCGGCCTTGCGGCTGGTGCCCCTTGGACCCACCGAGGCCCAGCGCCTACAGCTGGGCCTGGCGCCTTTGATTGCCGAGAGGGCCCTGGAACTGGCGGCTGCCGATCCAGATCAGCTCTGGAGCGGTGGTGTGGGAGCGGGTCTGGCCCAGTTGCGCCACGCCGAGCTGTACTCCAGGCTGTTTCGCAGCTGAGCGGATCGGATGAGCAAGCTGCGGGTGGGCGTAGCTGGGCCGGTGGGCTCGGGCAAAACGGCTTTAGTGGAAGCCCTGTGCCGGCGGCTGCGCGATCGCCTGCAGCTGGCGGTTGTGACCAACGACATCTACACCCAGGAGGACGCCCAGTTCCTCACGCGAGTTGGGGCCCTAGAGCCCGAACGCATCCGCGGCGTCGAAACCGGCGGCTGCCCCCACACCGCCATCCGCGAGGACTGCTCGATCAACCGGGCGGCGGTGGCAGAGCTGGAGGCGGCCTTCCCTGATCTGGATCTGGTGCTGGTGGAGAGCGGCGGCGACAACCTGGCTGCCAGCTTCAGCCCGGAATTGGTGGATCTCTGCATCTACGTGATCGATGTCGCCGCTGGCGACAAGATCCCCCGCAAGGGCGGCCCGGGGATCACCCGCTCCGACCTGCTGGTGATTAACAAGATCGATCTGGCCCCGATGGTGGGAGCAAGCCTTGAGGTGATGGCAGCGGATACCGAGCGCATGCGTCAGGGGCGCCCATGGTGTTTCACCAACATCCGAAATGGCCAAGGAGTTGATGTTGTTGAAGCATTTTTGTTGCAACAGCTACCAAGCTGAGTATTTTGTAGTTTTGGTTACAGGCAGGCTGCATTCAGCTCTTTACGTTGAATCAGCTTAAAAAATCTTTTCTATGCTCCCGATTCAAATTCGCCGCGTTGCCAGTGGCACAGCTTTTTCTCTTGTTGCTTTTTCATTAGCCTCCTGCGGCTCTGGTGATCAAGCCGTCAAGTATGACGACACTGTGAAGGTAGGGATCTTGCATTCCCTAACTGGCACCATGGCAATTTCGGAATCCACACTAGTGGATACTGAGAAAATGGCCATTGATGAGATCAATGCAGCCGGGGGCGTTACGGTTGATGGTAAGAAGTACAAGATCGAGTACATCGTTGAAGACGGAGCTTCCGATTGGCCAACATTTGCTGAGAAATCTAAAAAATTAATCGATCAGGATAAGGTTCCTGTTGTTTTTGGTGGTTGGACTTCTGCTAGCCGTAAGGCAATGCTGCCTGTTTACGAGTCCAAGGATGCTTTCCTTTATTACCCTATTCAGTATGAGGGTCAGGAATGTTCAAACAATATCTTCTATACAGGAGCCACTCCCAATCAGCAGTCTGAGCCTGCAACAGAGTTCATGTTCAAGAAGTCGCCTGCCGCTGGCAAGCCCTTCTTCTTAGTGGGATCTGACTATGTGTTCCCCCGGACTTCAAACACGATCACAAAGTCCCAGGTTGCTCAGCTTGGTGGCAAGGTTGTAGGCGAAGACTACCTGCCTTTGGGTAATACTGAAGTTGCCCCTATTATTGCCAAAATAAAGAAAGCTCTTCCCGATGGCGGAGTCATTATCAATACGTTGAACGGCGACCAAAACGTCGCTTTCTTCAAGCAAATTCAGGATGCTGGTATCACACCAGCCAAGGGCTATTATGTGATGAACTATTCAATTGCTGAAGAAGAAATCAGCACTATTGGATCTGAGTTCTTAGAGGGCCATTACGGCGCTTGGAACTATATGATGTCCATTGATACACCAGCTTCTAAGAAGTTTGCGTCAGATTTCCAGGCCAAATATGGAGCTGATCGCAAGGTCGCTGACCCTCAAGAGTCGGCGTACAACATGGTTTATCTCTGGAAGGCTGCAGTTGAAAAGGCTAATAGCTTTGACAACGACAAGGTTCGTAAAGCCTTGGTAGGCATAGAATTTGCTGGGCCCCAGGGACCTGTAAAGGTAATGCCTAACCATCACTTGTCACAAACTGTCCGTATTGGTCAGATAACTGCAGACGGCCAGTTCAAGATCCTGGAGGAAAGTGATGGTCCCGTTGCTCCTCAGGCCTGGAACCAGATTCACCCAGACTCCAAGGGTTACTCCTGCGACTGGACTGATCCTAATAAAGGCGGTAAGTACAAGCTCTGATTTCTAGTTACTCTGTTTTTAGTAGCTAGCAAGGGGTGGCGCTGCAAAGTGCCACCCTTTTATTTTTGGTTTCCTTTCTTATTCTCGTGGAACTTCTTTTTGAAAGTTTATTCAATGGAGTGGCTATCGGCTCAGTGCTGATGGTTGCCGCGCTTGGCTTGGCTATCGTATTTGGCCTTATGGGTGTAATAAACCTAGCCCATGGCGAACTAATCATGCTTGGTGCTTACACCACTTATGTGGTACAGCTAATCTTTAAGCTACCAGCACTGCAATCAATTTACTGGGCATATATTTTAGTAGCCATACCTTTGGCGTTTGTTGTTAGTGGTGTTGTGGGTATTCTTCTCGAGCGCACGGTGATCCGGCGCCTTTACGGCAATCCTTTGGAGACTCTCCTGGCGACTTGGGGCGTAAGTTTGATTTTACAACAGTTCGTACGAAGTGTGCCATTAGCTTATGCTGCTGGCTTTATCTTTGCATTACTTGTAGGGTTTAGTTTCCCATTTTTGCTTCCCAAGAAACTATTAGAGGGCCCGTCTGCTAAGTTACTTAAGGCTACGG
This sequence comes from Cyanobium usitatum str. Tous, assembly GCF_963920485.1. Taxonomy (NCBI): domain Bacteria; kingdom Bacillati; phylum Cyanobacteriota; class Cyanophyceae; order Synechococcales; family Prochlorococcaceae; genus Cyanobium; species Cyanobium usitatum. The sequence goes on from NZ_OY986431.1 coordinate 2,397,115, forward strand.
GTTGGTTTGTGTCTGCAATCGCGGGCATTCTGCTAGCGGGAGGCTTGGCCACTCAAATTAATACTATTTCCCGCGCCAATTCACGCAATGTTGATGTAACTGCTCCAAGATGGATGCGCGGCGGGATTGAGTGGATGAATCTTACTTTCCCAGTTCCTAGATTGGTCATTATTGCCATGACAATCTTAGCTGTGTTAGCCGTATTTTGGTTTTTAAATCGCAGTGTATGGGGCATGCGTATTAGGGCTGTGACTCAAAATAGGTCCATGAGTGATTGTCTTGGAATTCCAACTGATACAGTTGATGTTCTTACATTTGGTATCGGATCTGGTTTGGCTGGAGTCGCTGGAGTGGCTGTGTCCTTGCTGGGCTCAGTTGGGCCAAATGTTGGTAGTTCTTATATAGTTGGCTGTTTTATGGTAGTTGTTCTGGGCGGGGTAGGTAATTTATTTGGAACTATATTAGCCTCCTTTTCAATTGGATTGCTAACAGATCTAATTGGCGCCGGCCGACTCCTGTCTTTATGGCCCAATATGCCAAGTCCTTTAGCAGTTACTGTGGATTTCTTTGCTACAACTAGCATGGCTCAGGTAATGATATTTGCATTGATCGTTATCTTTCTGCAATTTCGTCCTGGTGGGCTATTCCCACTTAAGGGTCGCACTGTGGAGGCTTAAGCAATGATCTTCAAAGCATCTACGCTTCCCCGTTGGGCGCTCTTGCTGATATGGGTTCTGATATTTGCAGCCATCTTTGCGGCACCGTCGGTCCTTCCTGTATTTCGCTTAAATTTACTTGGTAGATTTTTATCTCTGGCTATTGTTGCCTTAGGGATTGATCTGATATGGGGCTTTACTGGCTTGCTGAGTTTGGGACAGGGAATCTTCTTTGCCATAGGTGGTTATGCTGCTGCCATGTATTTGCAACTTACAAGTTCGGCAAAAGAAATAAATGGAATTCCTGAATTTTTTGGCTTGTATGGAGTGCAAGAGCTTCCTGCCTTCTGGCAACCATTTTATTCTCCTATATTTACACTAGTTGCTATATGGTTGCTTCCGGCCTTATTGGCGGGCTTTCTTGGAAATCTTGTTTTTCGAAATCGAATAAAAGGTGTTTATTTTTCCATTCTTACCCAGGCTTCTCTTCTTGTATTCTTTAACTTTTTTAATGGCCAACAAAAACTTATAAATGGTACCAATGGTCTTAAGACTGATGTAAGTGAGCTATTCGGTCAAATGGTTGGCTCTGCAAATATGCAGAAATCATTTTTTTGGTTAACTTGTTTTCTTGTGATTCTTACCTGGTTTTTATTGCGCTGGGTGGTGAGAGGGAGATTTGGAGACGTTTTAATAGCAATAAGGGACGATGAACCACGACTACGCTTTACGGGATTTAATCCCACCCTATTTAAAACGATAGTGTTTGCAATGGCGGGAGGCTTGGCTGGTATTGGGGGAGCTTTATATACCGTTCAATCCGGTATCGTGTCTCCCCAGTATATGACTATACCTTTCTCCATTGAAATGGTTATTTGGGTTGCTGTCGGGGGTAGGGGTACTTTGCTTGGAGCGATTCTTGGCGCTGTATTTATTAACTATGCAAAAAGCTTGGTAAGTGAAGCTTTCCCTGAAACATGGCTATTTATTCAGGGAGGCTTGTTTATTGTTGTGGTTTGTGCATTGCCTGAAGGCGTTATAGGCTGGCTTCAGAATGGTGGAGTCCGCAATCTGTTTACTCGCTTTGGCTGGTCTACTCCCATAGCAACTTATCCAAAACTCCAAAACTCGGGGATCGATGAGGTTCAGCCATGAGTGATTACTTGCTTGAGCTGCGTCACGTGAATGTTTCTTTTGATGGCTTTCTTGCTCTAAATGATCTCAATCTTTCACTAGTGACTGGTGAGCTTAGGGCTGTAATTGGGCCCAATGGTGCAGGTAAAACCACCTTCCTTGATGTTATTACCGGTAAGGTTAGACCTACTACTGGTGATGTTCTTTTCAAGAGCCGCTCTATAGCGCGCGTATCTGAGTATTCAATTGCTCGCTTGGGTATAGGGCGTAAGTTTCAGAGTCCAAGAGTTTTTGAAAAGCTTACTGTTCAGGAAAATCTTGAATTAGCTGTAAGCCAGCCTAAGCAGCCCTTTCCTCTTTTATTTGGAAGCCTTACCGCTACCCAGCGTGATCAAGTTCAGCATTTAATGTCTATTGTGAGCCTGCAGCCAAAAGCAAGATGGCCGGCAGGCTCTCTTTCTCATGGGCAAAAGCAGTGGCTAGAGATTGCTATGCTTGTGGGTCAAGATCCCGATTTGCTGTTAGTAGACGAGCCGGTGGCTGGTCTTACTGATGAGGAGACTGAGCTTACAGCAGATTTGCTGAAGTCATTGGCTGGCGACCACACCGTACTCGTGATTGACCATGACATGGAATTTATTCGAAGGCTTGATACTTCTGTGACAGTGTTGCATCAGGGGCATGTTCTTTGTGATGGAAGCATGGATGAAGTGCAGTCCGACCCTCGAGTAATTGAGGTTTATCTTGGCAGCAGTGAGGTTGACTACTAATGACTACACTTTTAGAGATTTCGGGCCTCAATACTTACTATGGTGAGAGCCATATTCTCCGCGACGTAGACCTCACTGTTAATTCAGGGGAAATGGTCTGCTTGGTGGGGCGTAATGGTGTGGGAAAAACAACCCTCCTTAAGTCATTGATCGGGCTCCTGCAGGCTCGCAGGGGGGACATTTTATTTGAAGGTATGCTTGTAAACAGACAAGCCCCTCATGTAAGAGCAAGAGCGGGTATTGGCTATGTGCCTCAGGGAAGGGAAATCATTGCGCAGTTAACTGTGGAGGAAAACCTCAAGCTGGGGATGGAGGCACTACCCTCTGGCTTGAAGCAGAACAGCAAGATCGACCCTTTCATATATGAGCTCTTCCCGATACTGCAGGAGTTCCTGCCGCGCAAGGGAGGTGATCTTAGTGGCGGGCAGCAGCAGCAATTGGCTATTGCAAGGGCACTTCTTGGAAGGCCAAAGTTGCTATTGCTAGATGAGCCAACTGAGGGGATTCAGCCAAATATTGTCCAGGATATCGAAAATGCCGTACGCAGAATAATTGCAGAGACAGGTATCGGCGTGCTGCTAGTTGAGCAGCATCGTCATTTCGTGCGCCAGGCAGATCGTTATTACGCTATGCAGCGTGGCGGGATTGTGGCCAGTGGTGCTACAGCGGATCTCAGCCCGGAGATGATTCAGCGCTTTTTAAGTGTTTGAACCCGCCCGCCGTTAATAATCGCCGCCAAGCTGTCTCTGGATCTTCCCAATGGCTATTTTTTAGCTTGGCGTCATGGAAATGACTTATGGGCCGGCAGTTAAGGCTATTAATTAGCCATGCTGCATCGCATGTCAGGAGCTCAGGCTTTTGTACATCACATTCAGTGATTAGTCCAGTTTCCAGACCCCGCTGCCGCATCACCCCCGGCAGGCAGCCGCTGCTTAGGGGCGGGGTGATCCAGGAGCCCCCGCGGCACACCAGCAGGTTGGCGCTGGTGCTGCAGCAGAGGCCGCCGGCGGAACTATTCAGCAGGGCGTCGTCGGCGCCCGCCTCCAGGGCCTGGCGGCGGGCCTGGATCGAGGCCCCGTAGGCAAGGCTCTTGCAGCGGCTCAGCAGGCTGGAGGCGCTGCGGGTTTCGGTGGGACTAACGATCACTCGCACCGGCTCAAAACACGGTTTGCTGGCACTGAGCTGCAGCCAGAAGCTGGGGCTGCTGATGCGGGGTGGGTCGATGCCCCGTGCACCGCTGCCGCGGCTCCAGTTGAGCCGCAGGGCGCCGCTGCCGCCCTGGGCCGTGCCGATGCCGCTGCGCTCGATCGCTGCGGCGATCAGGGGCTTCACGGTCGCCGCTACTGGCGGTGGCGGCAGCCCCAGCAGCATCGCCGAGCTCTGCCAGCGGGCCAGGTGTTCGTCCAGCAGCCAGGCCTGACCTGCCTCCACCAGCAGGGTTTCAAACAGGCCATCGGCCAGCAGCAGGCCTCGGTCGCTGATCGGCAGGGTCAGGGTCTGCGGTGTGCCCCAGCGCCCCTGCCCCGTGCCGTCGCCCAGCCAGGCGATCGGGTCGCTCATGCCAGGGCCTCCAGCAGGGGTTGCAGTTTCCAGCCCAGCTCCTCGGCTTCGGCGGCGGGGTCGGAGTCGGCCACGATGCCGCAGCCGGCGTGGGCCCGCAGGCGCTGGCCGCGCAGCAGCAGCGAGCGGATCAGGATGTTGCTGTCGAACTGGCCGTCGACCCCAAGCCTGAATAGGGAGCCGCAGTAGGGCCCCCGCGGCACCGGCTCGAGGCCATGCAGGCGCTGGCAGGCGCGGATCTTGGGCGCACCGGTGATCGAACCGCCCGGCCAGCAGGCCCGCAGCAGGTCAATCGTGTCGAACCCCGGCTGCAGCTGGCCCCGCACCACCGAGGTGAGGTGGTGCACCTGGCGGTAGCTCTCCAGCCCCACCAGCTGGGGCACCTGAATCGAGCCTGGCTTGCACACCCGGCCCAGGTCGTTGCGCAGTAGGTCGACGATCATCACGTTCTCGGCCCGGTCCTTGGGGCTGGTGACCAGGTCGGCGGCGGCGTCGGCATCGGCGTCGGCATCGCCATGGCGCGGCCGGGTGCCCTTGATCGGCCTGGTTTCCACCTCCCCACCAGCCCCCACCCGCAGGAACCGCTCCGGCGAGGCCGACAGCACCGCCTCCCCCGACGCCGCGCCGCCGGCGATCGCCAGGCCAGCAAAGGGGGCGGCGCATAGCTCGCGCAGGCGGCCGTAAAGGCCGAGGGGATCGGCGGGGCTTGTTAAGGAGTGCTCGCAGCAGGCGGTGAGATTGGCTTGGAAAAGATCGCCGGCGGCGATCCAGGCCAACACTTGCTCCACCTGGGCGGCAAAGCGCTCCGGTGGGGTGTGCCAGTGCCAGGAGGCTGGCGCGATCGCGGCCGGGGATTGGCTCGCTGGCGTGGTGCCTAGATCAAGCCGCTCCAACAGGGCAGCGAAGCTGCTTAGCCGCGCTGGATCTTGACCCTCGAGCCACTGCTGCTGGCTGCCATGGTCAAACACCAGCACCGGGTCGTGGCGGGCGGCCCAGAGCAGGGCCATGTCGGGCGACTGCCAATGGGGTGCCGGCTCCACCCAGGCCCCGGCTTCGTAGCTGAGCCAGCCCATCCAGTGGCCGCCGCCAGCGGCTAGATCGGCCAGCAGCGCAAAGGGATCACTGGCGCCGCTCTCCCCCGGCAGGCCGCGGCAGATGCGCTGCTCCAGGGGCGCCAGGCCAAGGCGGCTGCAGGGGCCCTGGGCGCTGCCATCGCTATCGAGCCACACCAGACCTTCCCTACCCAGCTCGGCCGCCAGGGCTTGCACTAGGGGCCAGGGATCCCGCCAGGGCAGGGCGTGATATTGGGGCTCGCGGTGGCGGGGCGGGCTCATGCCTCAGCTGCCAGCAGGGCGGCATCGCGGATGCGGCAGCTGTCGCACACGCCACAGGGCCGCTCGCCGCCCTCGTAGCAGCTCCAGGTGCGCTCGATCGGCACGCCCAGCCGCCGGGCCTCTTGCACGATCCGGGTTTTGCTCCAGGTCACCAGGGGTGCCCAGAGCTGGGCGGCGTGGCCTTCGCGGCCGGCCTTGCTGGCCAGCTCCGCCAGGCTCTGGAAGGCTTCGAGGTAGTCGGGACGGCAGTCGGGGTAGCCGGAATAGTCGACAGCATTTACGCCCAGCACCAGCTTCTGGGCGCCGCGGGCCTCAGCCAGGCTCAGCGCCAAGGCGATGAACACGGTGTTGCGTCCTGGCACATAGGTGCACGGGATCACGCCCGCCTCAACCCCTGCGCTGGGCACGGCGATGGCGGTGTCGGTGAGGGCGGAGCCACCCCAAGCGGCCAGATTGACGGCGATGGTGTGGTGTTCAGCCAGTCCCAGGAGCGGTGCCAGTTCGGCGGCGGCTTGCAGTTCGCGGCGATGGCGTTGGCCGTAATCCAGCGACAGCCCGATCACCCGGTAACCGGCTTCGATCGCCAGGGCCGCGGCGGTAGCCGAATCCAGGCCGCCGGAGAGCAGGGCGATGGCCAGGGGTGGGCCAGGCATGGGTGCGGCAGACACGGCTACTGGGCTGGCGATGGCGTTGAGGAGCTTGTACAGAAGTACATCTTCCCCAATGCCAGCGTCGCTTGCGGCCGCCACGATGGCCATAACCGTTGATATGGAGATGGATACGGATTTGGCCAGGGGCATCAAGAACGCGGCGCTTGTTTTGCTGCTCGCTGCGGCGCCCGTCTCGGCGGTGCCCCGGCTCGATCTCTCTAGTTACCCCAAAGTCGCTGCCGGCGACCGGCGCTGGGTGATTCAGCTGCCGGGGGTGCTGCCCCCCAACTCCGATGCCGCCCTGTCGTCAAACCCCGCCGACTGGCGGGTGCAGTTGCTGGTGGGACAAATGGTGCAACTGGATTGCAATCGCCAGATGTTCGGCGGCAAGCTCCGCGCCGTGAAACCCGCCCAGAAGGGTGGACCGGTGATCTATCGGGTCACGGATGTGGGGCAGTTGGCCTCCACCCGCATGGCCTGCCCGGCGGACCAGCCGCGCCGGCTCGGCTTTGTGCCGATGGCCGGTAAGGCGTTTGTGGTGCCTTACAACGCCAGTCGCCCGATCGTGGTCGATGCCCCCCGGCCGCTGGAGCTGCGCTGGCGGCTGTGGAAGGCCGAGGTCCAGGAGCGCCCGGCCCGCCTGCAGTGATCAGCGCAATCCCAGCAACTTGTGGCTCTGCAGGCTGAGCCGCCAGCGGCGGTGGCGGCGCACGTAGTCGATCGCCAGGGCCTGGCCAGCTGGGGAGTCCCAGCCCGGTTGCAGCAGCAGCGCCGGCTGGTTGCCAGCGGCGGCGGCCGCTGCCGCCATGGCAGCGGCGAAGGCCAGATCGGCGGCCTCGTGCACCACCACCTTGAGCTCCTGGCAGGTCGCCAGCAGCTCCGCGGTGGGAGGGCGGTGGCGCTTGGGCGAAAGGGTGATCCAGGCGAAGCGACCACTGAGCGGATCCACGCCGCTGGTTTCCAGGTGCAGCGGCAGGCCCGAGGGCTCTAGGGCCTGGCAAAGGGGCCCCAGATCGTGGTGCAGCGGTTCACCGCCGGTGAGCACCACGAAGGCGGCACCGGTTGCCGCGGCGGCCTCGGCTTCGGCAGCCAGCGCGGCCAGGGCTTGCTGGGGGTGCGCCTCGGCCGGCCAGGAGTGCTTGGTGTCGCACCAGCTGCAGCCCACGCTGCAGCCCCCCAGGCGGATGAACAAGGCGCTGCGGCCGGCGTGCAGGCCTTCACCCTGGAGGGAGTGGAAGGTTTCCACTACCGGCAAGGCAGCAGACAGTGGCAGGGCAGCGGCCAGTGACTGGGGCACCGGGCTTCGGAGATTGGGATGTCTAGATTGGTCTAGCGCTTGGCGCTCCCTCTGGGGTGGAGTGCTTGCATGCAGACCAGTCCAGGCCAATGGCACTTTATTTGCATATGTTTGTATTAAGGACTTGTCAGCATGGGGAAATCTTCAAAACTTTATTAACAGAATAGTTGATATGGATTAGTGGGTTTTGCGCAATCGCGTAAATTCATGCAATTGTTTTATTCTTTGCAAATCGCTCAAAGACAGGCTTATTTATGTCGGATGAGTCTCAAAAGAGTCCAATAGCTTCTCTCGAGGAGTTGGCTCGCCTCGGCTTGCTTGAGCCCTACGTGCGAGCCAATTTGCTGGCCTTGGCGGCTAGCGATGTTGCCCTAAGCGATGAGCAAATAAATGCGGCCAGGCAGGCTTTTTGTCGTCAGTACCAAATCCGCGACGCTGAGGCTCTCAAGGCCTGGGCGATAGCCCGCATGCTTAGCCCTGCCGCCCTCGAGGCGCAGATGCGACAGCCCCTGCAGCTGCAGCTTCTCTGCCAGCGCGATTTCTCCGCCAAAGCGGAAGCGCGCTTTCTGCAGCGCAAGAACCAACTCGATCGCGTCGTTTACAGCCTGCTGCGCCTCCGCGATGGTGGTCTGGCCCGCGAGCTCTATTTGCGCATTGATGATGGCGATGCCAACTTCGCCGATTTAGCAGCCCGCTACGCCGAAGGCCCCGAGCAGGCGACCCGCGGCATTGTTGGCCCGGTGCCCCTCACCCAAGCCCACCCTGCCTTGGTTGATCGACTGCGCACCGCTCCCCCTGGCGTAGTGCTCGAGCCCTTCCAGATCGAAGCCTGGTGGCTGGTGGTGCGGCTCGAAAGCCTCACCTCCGCCACCTTCGATGAAGCCACCGCAGCCCAAATGGCCGAAGAGCTGTTCGAGCAGTGGATCTCAGAGCAGGTTGAACGACGTCTTGCTGACCTGCGGCCCCTGCTTGAGCTGGCCGTGTCCGGCGATGCTGCCCAGCCGTTAGCTCCTGCTTCACAATCGGTGTGATGGACGATTCAATCCCTGCGCAGCTGCCCGCCCATCCCGCCTTTGCCGGGTTGTCGCACGCCAGCGCCGAGCGTTTGCAGCGGCAGCTCAGTGTGCGCCGGTTTGCTGTTGGTGATCCCCTTTGCCTTGGGGGCTTGATTCCCTCTGAGATTCTGCTGATCCAATCCGGCACAGCTCGCTTGCTGGTGCGGGACCAGGGCCGCCTGCGCACAGCGGAAAAGCTGGGACCGGGCAGCTTTGTGGGCCTGGCCTCCCTGTTGCGAGCTGCTCCCTGTGAGGAGGTGAGCGCGGGCTCCGAAGTGGAGGCCCTGGTGCTGGCCGACTCCCTGATCCTGGAGCTGCTGACGGGCGAAACCTCCTTCGCCCAGTGGTGTGGCTCCCACCTATTCACCGCTGAATTGGCAGCCCTACTGGCCCTGCTGCTTGAGCAGCACCCCCAGGCCCGCACTTCGATCCAGGAGTTGCTGGATCAGGCCCGCCCCCAGGCCCGACTGGTTCCGCCTGAGCCTGCGGCCCTAGCTGCCCTGCCGATTGAATTCAGCTTGCTGGCCGCCAGTCACAACCTGCTCGATCACCCCTTGGGCGCAGCGCTCAATCCCCGCCAGGGTGTGCCGGTCGCCACCCCACCGCTGCCGCCACGCCTGATTGCCCTGCCTGCGGAGCTGCTCGCGCCGGTAGCTCCAGTGCTGGAAGCCGAGCTGATGCCGGAGGGTTCCGGCAGCGGTGCCGGCGAGCCTGGTGGCTCCAATCCGCCTTTGGCTTCAGGCCTTGATCTGGGCCAGCGGGATCGCACGGCCCTGCAGCTACTGCGCGGCAATGGCCCCCTAGAGGAAACCCTCGCCTGTTTCCAGATGTTGGCGGCGGAGCTCAAGCTGCCCTTCCGCCGCGATGCGATCGAGAAGATCCTGCGCGATGTGTTGCGCCGCGGCCAGACGCCGGACCTGCAGCTCTGCGGCAATCTCGCCGCGATGATGGGTTTGCACGTAAGCGGCGTGCGAGTGCCTGCCAACCAGGGCACGCGCCTGCAGACCCCGGCCCTGATCCCCTGGCAGGGCGGGTTTGCCGTGGTGCGGGGCGCCAATGCGCGCGGTTTGCTGCTGGCCTCCCCTCGGCAGGGCTGGGTGGAGATCTCCCCCGACCAGCTTGCCGAGGCCTTCCCCGATGGCATCGAGGTGCTGATGCTGGAGCGCAGCTCTGCCACTCCCGAGCAGCGCTTTGGCTTTGCCTGGTTCTGGCCAGCTCTGCAGCGCTACCGCGGCATCCTCACCCAGGTGCTGATCGCCTCCTTTGTGGTGCAGCTGTTCAGCCTGGCCAACCCCCTGCTGATTCAGGTGATCATCGACAAGGTGATCAACCAGCGCAGTCTCGACACCCTGCAGGTGCTGGGCTTTGCCCTGGTGGTGGTGACCTTGATGGAGGGTTTGATCGGCGCCCTGCGCACCTTCCTATTCAGCGAAACCACCAATCGCATCGACCTGCGCCTAGGCGCTGAGGTGATCGACCACCTGCTGCGGCTGCCGCTCAATTACTTCGATCGCCGTCCCGTGGGCGAACTCGGTACCCGTATCGCTGAGCTGGAGAAGATCCGTAATTTCCTCACCGGCCAAGCGCTCACCACCCTGCTCGACACTGCCTTCTCGGTGATCTATATCGCCGTGATGCTGATCTACAGCTGGCTGCTTACCTTGATCGCCCTGTGCGTGCTGCCGATTCAGATTGCTCTCACCGTGCTTGGCGCGCCCCTGTTCCGCCGTCAATACCGCGATGCGGCCCAGGAGAACGCCCGCACCCAGAGCCACCTAGTTGAGGTGCTCACCGGCATCCAGACGGTGAAGGCCCAGAACGTCGAGATGATCAGCCGCTGGAAGTGGCAAGACCTCTACGGCAAATACATCTCCCGCACGTTTGAAAAAACCATCACCGGTACGGCCCTTACCGAAACCTCCCAGGTGCTGCAGAAGCTCTCCCAGCTGCTGGTGCTCTGGGTAGGCGCCTCTTTGGTGCTCTCCGGTGACATGACCCTGGGCCAGTTGATCGCCTTCCGGATCATTTCTGGTTACGTCACCCAGCCTTTGCTGCGGCTCTCTTCGATCTGGCAGAGCATCCAGGAGCTCAAGGTTTCCTTTGAGCGCCTTGCTGATGTGGTCGACACCCCGGAGGAATCAGACGAGGCTGATAAGCAGAAGATTCCTCTGCCGCCCATCGCCGGCGAGGTGCGTTTCGACGACCTCTGCTTCTCCTTCACCCCAGGTGGCGCCCAGGTGTTGCGTCACATCGACTTCACCATCGCTGCCGGCACCTTTGTGGGGGTGGTGGGGCAGAGCGGTAGCGGTAAGAGCACCCTCACCAAAATGCTGGCGCGCCTCTATTCACCAGGCAGCGGCCGCATCCTGATCGACAACTACGACATCGACAAAGTTGAGCTCTATTCGCTGCGGCGCCAAATCGGCATCGTGCCCCAGGAGCCCCTGCTGTTCACCGGCACGGTGGCAGAAAATATTGCCCTCACCGATCCCGATGCCAGCAGCGATGCGATCGTGCAGGCGGCACGTCTGGCCTGCGCCCACGATTTCATCATGGAGCTACCTGCTGGCTACAGCAGCAATGTGGGTGAGCGTGGTGCCGGCCTTTCCGGCGGTCAGCGGCAGCGGCTGGCCCTGGCCCGCACCCTGCTCTCCCAGCCGCGGCTGCTGGTGCTCGATGAAGCAACTAGCGCCCTCGACTACGACACCGAGCGCCGAGTGTGCGACAACTTGCTCGACAACCTCAAACACTGCACCGTCTTCTTCATCACCCACCGGCTCTCCACCATCCGCCGGGCCGATCTAATCGTGATGCTGCACGAGGGAGCCGTCGTGGAAACGGGTACCCACGATGAGTTGATGGAGCGCCGAGGTCGCTATTACGCCCTATACCGCCAGCAGGAGGTCAACTGATGTCGATTGTGCGCCGCGCCCAAAACGCTATTGAGCGCCGGGTTCAGACCAGCCATGAGGAGATGGCGTTGCAACAGTCCCGCTTTTTAGCGCGGGCTATCACCTGGGCCTTGGTGGGCACCACAGCTGCTGGCCTGGCCTGGCTGGCCTTCGCCAAAACCGACGAAGTGGTGGTGGCCCCTGGCAAGCTTCAGCCGATCGGCGATGTCAAAACCATCCAGATGCCGGTGGGTGGCGTGCTCGAAACCATGCTCGTCAAGGACGGGCAGCGGGTGACGAAGGGGCAGGTGCTGCTGCGCCTCGACAACGAGGCCACCCTCGACCGCCAGGGGAGTCTGCGCACCACCATCACCGCTAAGCAGGCCCAGTTGCGTCTCAAGGAGGTGGAGCTGGCGCGCTATCTCAATCTCAACGACACCGAGCAGACGGTGACACGGCAGAACCTCGTGCTTGAGATCGAAATCCTGCAGCGGCTTGAGGTCCTCAAGGCCGTTGGGGCATCTGCCGAGTTGCAGTATCTGCAACAGCGCAACAAGGTGCGCGAAGTGGAGGGTGAGATCTCCAAGCTCAAGGTCGATCGTCTGCGTCAAGTTGCGATCATTGAGCAGGCGCTGGAGCAGATCAAAGGAGAGCTGGCCGATCTCGGCAGCAAGCTCACTGAGCTCCAGGTCAACATCCGCTACCAGGATGTGCGCTCTCCGGTGGATGGGGTGGTGTTTGATCTCAAGCCCACCGGTCCTGGTTTTGTGGCCCAGGGCAGTGAGCCAGTGATGAAGATTGTTCCCTTTTCTGCGCTCCAAGCCAAGGTGGAGATTGAGAGCAGCGATATTGGCTTTGTGCGAGTTGGTCGCCCTGCCGATATCAGCATCGATTCCTTCCCCGCTACTGATTTCGGAGTGCTGCTTGGCACCGTTAAGGGCATTGGCTCCGATGCCTTGCCCCCGGATGAGCGCAACCAGACCTATCGCTTCCCTGCCACGATTGCTCTCGACACCCAGCAGCTCATGCTGAAATCTGGCAAGAGCCTGCCATTGCAGGTGGGCATGTCACTCACGGCCAATATCAAGCTGCGCAAGGTAACTTACTTGCAACTTCTACTTGGAGAATTTAAAGATAAAACAGACTCCCTCAAGCAGATCTGATCAGCCTTGCTGGGGCAGGCGCTGCTGGGCGGCCTCGATCAACCCCCGGAATAGGGGGTGAGGCTTGCCGGGGCGGGAGAGAAATTCGGGGTGATATTGGCAAGCGGTAAAAAATGGATGGCTCGGTAGTTCGATTAATTCAACTAAGCGACCGTCTGGCGAAGTGCCGCTGATTGTGTAGCCCGATTCGGTGAAGAGACTGCGGTAAGCGTTGTTGAATTCGTAGCGATGGCGGTGGCGTTCGTACACAACCTCGTCGCCATAAAGGCGATGGGCCATTGTGTCTGCAGCCAGGCGGCAGGGGTAAACGCCCAGGCGCATCGTGCCGCCCAAATCCACCACGTCCTGTTGTTCAGGCAGGAGGTGAATCACTGGATGGGGCGTGTCGGCATTAAGTTCGGCGCTGGTGGCACCGGTGAGGCCAGCCTGGTTGCGGGCCCACTCGATCACGGCGCACTGCATGCCCAGGCACAGGCCCAGGAAGGGAACCTGCTGTTCCCGCGCCCAGCGGATTGCCGCCACCTTGCCGTCCACACCGCGGTTGCCGAAGCCGCCGGGCACCACCACCGCATCCATGCCGGCCAGCAGAGCTTCCGCGCCTTGGCTTTCGAGCTGCTCGGCGCAGACCCAGTGCAGATCAAGCGAAGCATCCCGATCCAGGCAGGCGTGGCGCAGGGCCTCCACCACCGACAGGTAGGCGTCGTTGAGCTGCACGTACTTGCCCACTAGCGCCACCTTCACCGCCGGGCCGGGGTGGCGCAGCTTGGTCACCAGCTCCTGCCAGCGGGCCATGTCACTTTCAGCGTTGCTGAGCTGCAGCACATCGAGCACCTCCCGGCAGAGCCCCTCCTGCTCCATTGCCAGCGGCACCGCATAGATGCTGTCGGCGTCCAGGGCCTGGATCACGGCCCGCTGCGGCACTCCGCAGAAGCCACCGATCTTGCGGCGCAGTTCGTCGCTCACGGGCCGGTCGCTGCGGCACACCAGCACATCGGGCTGGATGCCGATCGAGCGCAACTCCTTCACCGAGTGCTGGGTGGGCTTGGTCTTGAGCTCCCCAGAAACGCCGATGAAGGGCAGCAGGGTGACGTGCACGTAGGCCAGGTCCTGGCGGCCCACATCGCCCCGGAATTCGCGTATCGCCTCAAGAAACGGCAGCGATTCGATGTCACCCACCGTGCCACCGATCTCGCCGATCACCACGTCGGCATTGCTGTTGGCGGCTACCCGATGGATTCGCTCGCGGATTTCGCGGGTGATGTGGGGGATCACCTGCACGGTGCCGCCGTTGTAGTCGCCGCGGCGCTCCTTGTTGATTACCGACTGGTAAATCGAGCCGGTTGTCACGCTGTTGAGGCGCGACATGGCGGTGTCGGTAAAGCGTTCGTAGTGGCCCAGATCCAGGTCGGTCTCGGCGCCGTCCTCGGTGACGAACACCTCACCGTGTTGGTACGGGCTCATCGTGCCCGGGTCGACGTTCAAATAAGGGTCGAGCTTGAGGATCGAAACGCTGTAGCCCCGGCTCTTGAGCAGGCGCCCCAGGCTGGCGGCCACGATGCCCTTGCCGATGCTCGACACCACGCCGCCGGTGACAAAGACGAACTTGCTCATATCCCGGTGGCTGACTCTTCAATGTAACGGGCGCTGCCTGCGGGGCCTAGCTGGGTTCGGCGGTCACGCCCGCTGCGCGGGCAACACCGCGCTCACCGCAGCCAACCTCGCAGGAGACGCTCTCCCTGCTGAGGCTGTTTGGTCCGCTGGGGTGCTTGGTTAGAGGCCGGTATGGCCCGCGTAGCGGGCGCCGACCGGCCGATCCCAGCGGCACCAGCGGATTACGCCTCGAGCAAGCTGCGCAGCATCCATGCGGTCTTCTCGTGGATCTGCAGCCGCTGGGTAAGCAGGTCGGCGGTGGGTTGGTCGTTGGCTGCTTCGGCGGTGACCATGACGCCGCGGATGGTGCGGGCTACCGCCTCGTGGCCCAGCACCAGCTCGCGCACCATCTCCAAGGCTGCAGGGATGCCCTGGGTTTCGGCGATTGAGGAGAGCTGGCCGTAGGTGGTGCCGCCAAAGGGGGCCGGGCAGCCAAGGGCGCGGATGCGCTCGGCGATGGCGTCTAGGGCGTTCCAGAGCTCGGTGTACTGCCCCATAAACATCAGGTGCAGGGTGTTGAACATCGGCCCGGTGACGTTCCAGTGGAAGCCGTGGGTTTTGGCGTAGAGCACGGTGCTGTCGGCCAGCACGCGGCCCAGACCTGCGGCGATCTCCAATCGCTCGGCTTCCGGGATGCCGATGTCAATGTCGGTTGCCATGGCAACTTATCCGTAGTGACTTCGTTTTAGCCCGGATGGGCTGGTTTAGTCGAGGCTGCCCAGATAATCCTTTACGCGGCAGCGGTTCTGGGGTTGGCGCAGTTTCAGCAGGGCCCGGGATTCGATCTGCCGCACCCGCTCTTGGGAGAGGTGCATGGCAGCGCCGATCTCAGTCAGGCTTCGGGGAGTGTCGTCTACTAGCCCGAAGCGTTGACGGATCACCTCGGCTTCGCGGCTGCTCAGGTCTTCAAGCAGGGCCTCGAGGTCGTTGTGCAGCTGCTCGCGGGCGAGTTCCTGCTCAGGCGTGCCGTGGCCGTCTTTCAGTAGGTCGCCGAGCTGCATGTCCTGTTCCTTGCCCACCCGGGCCTCCAGGGAGACGGGTTTGGGCAGCTGCAACAGGGTTTCGCGGATCAGCGCTTCGCTGAGATTCAGCTCCTGGGCGATTTCAACCACGCAGGGCAGGCGGCCTAGCCGGGCGCTGAGTTCACGCTGGGCCCGTTTAATGCGGTTGAGCTTCTCGCTGATGTGCACCGGCAGCCGGATCGTGCGGCTCTGGCTGGCAAGGGCCCGGGTGATGCCCTGGCGAATCCACCAGTAGGCGTAGGTGCCGAAGCGAAACCCCCTGGTGGGGTCAAAGCGCTCCACGGCCCGCTCCAGGCCCAGGGTGCCCTCCTGCACCAGATCCAGCAGGTCCATGCCCCGGCGCTGATACTTCTTGGCCACCGACACCACCAGCCGCAGATTGGCCTGGATCATCCGCTCCTTGGCCCTTTTGCCGCGGTGCAGTGCAAGCCGTCGCTCCTTGGCGGCCACTTCGTCCAGTTCACCTTCACCCGGTTCGTTTTTGCCCGGTTCGCCTTCGCGCAGTAGCTGTTCTCGCCGCTGCACCAGCCGGGCCAGGGTGAGCTCCTGCTCCTGGGTAAGCAGGTCCACCCGGCCGATGTCTTGCAGGTAAAGCCGCACCGGATCGGTGCTGGTGGGGGTGTGGGGCACGCCCAATGGATTAGTGGTGCTTCACCGTTGCTGCGCTGGACAGCTACGGCGCCAAATGCCCCGTTTTGTTTTGGCTTTCGGTTTTGGCTTTGGGCTTCAGCTTTCGTCTTCGTCTACCCAGGTGCTGACCACGTTCAGCTCATCAAGTTGTTTGGTGGCCACACCGCCCGGCGCGCCGGTCATCAGGCAGCGGGCCTGCTGGGTCTTGGGGAAGGCGATCGTGTCGCGGATCGATTCCTCGCCCGCCAGCAGCATCACAATCCGATCCACGCCGTAGGCCAGGCCGCCGTGGGGTGGGGCACCCATGTCGAGGGCGTCCATCAGGAAGCCGAATTGCTGGTTGGCCTCCTCCAGGGGTAGACCAATGGTTTGCAGTACCTGGCGCTGCAGGGCCGAATCGTGGATGCGCAGGGAGCCGCCGCCCAGCTCCAGGCCGTTGAGCACCAGGTCGTAGGCCTGGGCGCGGGCCGTGGGCAGGGTGTGGGCCCAGGCGGTGGGATCTGCCCCAAGGTCGTCTGCGTTGGGGGCGCAGAAGGGGTGGTGCAGGGCCTCGAGGCGGTTTTCGCCGGCGTTGAACTCAAACATCGGGAAATCCACCACCCAGAGGAAATTCCACTGGTCGTTGTCACGGTCGGCCGGCACCAGGCCGAGCTCGCGGGCCAGAAACTGGCGCACCCGATCGAGGGCCTTATTAACCGTGGCGGTGTCGCCGGCGCCGAACAGCAGCAGGGTGCCAGGGGTGGCACCGGTGCGCTCCAGCAGTTCCGCCTTCGTGGCCTCGGAGAGGTTGTCCTTGATGGCGCCGATCGTGTCGATCTCGCCGCCCTCGCGCACGCGGATGAAGGCCAGGCCGCCGGCCCCAGCCTTCTGAGCTTCGCTGAACACATCACCGCCGGGCTTGATGCGCACGTTGCTGATGGCGTCGTTGCCGCCGGGCACGGCGATGCACTTCACCGAGCCGCCGGCGGCCACTGCGCCGCTGAACACCTTGAAGCCCATGCCGGCCACCAGGTCGCTCACGTCGGTGAGCTCCAGGCCGTAGCGGGTGTCGGGGCGATCTGTGCCGTAGCGGGCCATGGCCCCATGCCAGGTAAGGCGCGGGAACGGCCGAGGCAGCTCCACCCCTTTCACGGCCTTCCAGATCGAGGCGATCAGGGCCTCGTTGAGCTCCAGGATTTGCTCCTGGCCCATGAAGCTCATCTCGATGTCCAGCTGGGTGAATTCCGGCTGGCGATCGGCGCGCAGATCTTCGTCGCGGAAGCAGCGAGCCACCTGGTAATAGCGCTCGAGGCCGCCCACCATCAGCAGCTGCTTAAACAACTGGGGCGACTGGGGTAGGGCAAACCACTCACCACCGCAGACCCGGCTGGGCACCAGGTAGTCGCGGGCGCCCTCGGGGGTGGAGCGGGTGAGCACCGGGGTTTCCACCTCGATAAAGCCCTGGTCTTCCAGGAAGCGGCGCATCGCCTGCACGGTGCGGTGGCGCAGGCGCAGGTTGCTGTTCATGCGCTCGCGGCGCAGGTCGAGGTAGCGGTGGCGCAGCCGCAGCTCTTCGCGGGTGTTCTCCTCGTCGTGCACCGACACGGGGAAGGGCAGGTTGCCCTTGACGGCGTTGAGCACGGTGATGGCGCTGGCCAGCACTTCGATGCGGCCGGTGGCCAGTCGGTCGTTGATGGCATCGGCGGGTCGCTCCCGCACCTTGCCTGCCACCTGAATCACCGTTTCGTTGCGCAGGTGCTCGGCTACGGCGAACATTTCGGCGCCATTGTCGGGATCGACGGTGATCTGGACGCTGCCGCTGCTGTCGCGCAGGTCGACAAAAATCACGCCGCCGTGGTCACGGCAACGGTCTACCCAGCCGCAGAGCTGCACTGCCTGGCCGCTGGCGTCGTGACATAGGTCGCCGCATCCGTGGCTGCGCATGCTGAGGGGGTGGAGAGAGCAATGGGCGATTGTCCCACCCGGGGCGTCAGCGCCTGTAGAAGGGGCGTTTGACCACCAGCGCTGGCTCGGCCTTGCCTCGGATCTCCACCGCCAGCTCGGTGCCCAGCTTGGCGGCGCTCGCTGGCACGTAGGCCAGGGCGATCGCCTCTTCGAGTGTGGGTGACCAACTGCCGCTTGTGATGTGCCCCAGCGGCTCACTAGCCACTGGAGCCCCGGCAGCTAGCACCGGATAGCCATGGCGGGCGATGGCGCGGCCCTGCAGCTTCAATCCCACCAGGCGCCGTTGGACTCCCGCGGCGCTCTGGCGCTCCAGCACCTCGCGACCAATGAAGGCTTTGGGCATTTCCAGGTGCACCAGCCAGCCCAGGCCGGCCTCCAGGGGTGTGGTGTGCTCATCCAGCTCGTGGCTGTAGAGGTGCATCGCCGCTTCCAGGCGCAGGGTGTCGCGAGCGCCGAGGCCGCAGGGGCTGACGCCGCTGGCCAGCAATTTGTCCCACAGGAGCAGGCCGTCTGGCCGGTTCAGCAGCAGTTCGAAGCCGTCTTCGCCGGTGTAACCAGTGCGGCCCACAAAGGCGCTGGCGCCAGCCAGTTTCAGCTCCCGGTGGCCGAAGCGGGGCAGGCCGCTCAGGTCGCTATCCGCCAACTCCTCCAGGCGGGCGGCCGCCTCCGGGCCCTGGAGGGCCAGCAGCACGCCATCGCTTTTGCGATCTTCAACACGGATGCCGAGGGGCTCTAGCTGGCTGCAAATCCAGGCGGTGTCGGCTGCGGCGCAGGCGGCATTGATCACCAGCAGCAGTTCGTGGCACTGGCCATCTGGCTGCCAACCCCGGTCGTAAACGATCAGGTCGTCGCGGATGCCGCCCCGCTCGTTGAGCAGCACCGTGTAGCAGGCCTCGCCGGGGCCTATCCGAAACAGATCGGTGGGCACCAGAGCCTGCAGGGCGTCTTTGGCGCCTGCGCCCCGCAGGGTCAGCACCCCCATGTGGGAGATGTCGAAGATGCCGCAGCGGCGCCGCACGGCCTGGTGCTCTGCCACCAAGCCCTCAAATTGCACGGCCATCTCCCAACCGGCAAAGGGCACCATCCGGCCACCCGCTGCTTGGGTGGCTGCAAACAGGGGGGTGCGTATCAAGCCCATGGCCGGATCCTATGCAGGCCTGCGGAAATCAATAAGGAACTTGGAAGATTCGCTGTATCTGCTACCACTTTGGTCAATCGTCCATACCTTGAGAGACCAGATCACTCCCTTGGATGGGTCAGCGCCCTTGCTGCCGCAGCTGCCGCCACTGCGCCCCACCCAGTGGCGCTGAACTCGGCTGGTGTCAGCTGCGCCAGTTGTCGATCCATCCCGAATTGGCCCTGGAGCTGTGGTGCCACCACTGGACGGCCCGGCCGCCGCGACTACCTGCGTTCAGCGCGGAGGCAGTAGCTGGGGGGACATCAGCCCAGCCGAACCAGCAGCTCAGCCTCGAAGCAGCTTTTGGTAAAAGCTGAAGAAAATCTGTAATTTTGTCTCGTTTTAGGGCTTATTTGGCTTTTGTGCTCGCCATAGCTAGGCGCCATGGGCGGCAGAGCTGTATTAAGGGACTCTGGGTTCGATTAGGGGGTATAGGGCATGGTGGCTTCGGCGACGATCACGACCCCGCTGGAGCTGATGGCGGCTCAAGTGGATTGCGAGGTTCTCACCCTGCCCACCGGCTCCAAGGTGTTTTCCAGGGGCTCCCGGGCCGATTCGATTTATGGGGTGCGCCGGGGCATCATCGAGGTGATCAGCGAGAGCGGCGAGAAGCTTTGCTACCGCCCCGGAGAGCTGTTCAGCTATCAAGACATCCTTTGGCGCGACGGCATTTATCGCAACGAAGCCTTTGCCCGTACCCCTGTTGAGATCCTGCGGCTTGATCGCTTGCGCTTCCTCAACCTGCTGCATAACCACCCGACTCTGGCGGTGCTGCTGATCAGCCAGCAGCACGAGCGCCTGCGCGAACAGCGCACCAGCGGCACCTGCTGCTACTGATCGACTTTCGGCATTAACGGTCGAGCAGAAACAGCAGGCTGCGCACCACCTTGGCGGCCAGCACGCTGCTCACGCCGCTGGCATCCAGCATGGGAGCCAGCTCCACCACATCGGCGGCCACCAGGTTGTGGTGGCGTAGCTCCTCCACGAGTGCGGCGAAATCACCCCAAAGGAAGCCGCCGGGCTCCGGTGTGCCGGTGCCGGCCATCACCGCCGGATCAAACCAATCGAGGTCCACCGTGAGATAGATCGGCTTGCCCCGCAGGGGCTTGAGCGCCTCGGCCATCCGCTCGATCGCCACCAGCCGGCCGCTGTTCCGCAACTCGCTGAATTCCTCGCGGCTGCCGCTGCGGATGGCGATCTGCAGCAGCTGCTGGCTGGGCAGCACCTCCAGGCAGCGGCGCATGGCGCAGGCGTGGCTGTGCTGCGCGCCCAGCCACTCGTGGCGCAGGTCGGCGTGGGCATCGAGCTGCACCAGCACCAGCTCGGGGTGCTGGGCCGCCACGGCTGCCACGGCACCGGAGCTGATCGAGTGTTCGCCGCCCAGCATCAGCGGCTTAAGCCCCAGCGCCAGCACCGCTTCCGTGGCCGCCTTCACGGCCGCCACCACCGGCTCAGGGGCGCCGAAGGGGATATCAACGGCGCCGAGGTCGGCGAAGGCCAGGTCTTCTAGGTCGCGATCGAGCTGGGGGCAGTAGCTCTCCAGGCCGCTGCTCACCTCGCGGATGGCGGCGGGGCCGAAGCGGGTGCCGGGGCGGAAGGAGGTGGTGCCGTCGTAAGGCACGCCGAACAGGCCGACGCGGCAGCCGGCCGGATCGCGCTGGCTGGCCATGTAGATGGCGCCGTCTTGGTCAAAGAGATCTGTGTCAAACAAATCCGTGTCAAAGAGGTTGGTCATGTGTTGAGGGCGCGCTCGATGGCGGCGGGGATGGCGTCGAAGGCGCCGCGTTGCCAGCGGGGACTCCAGATCTCCGAGCCACAGGCGACGGCCGCGGCGCGGGCGGGATCCGGCTGCAGATAGCGACGGCCGTCTGTAGCGGCGAACGTCCAGCTCCACCAGCCGCTCGGATACATGGGCACCCAGCCATACATCGGGTCGGCGTAGCCGAACACCTCGCGGATCAGCTTCACCGTGTCGATGTGCACTTGGCGGAAGGCCTCCGGTGATTCGCTCTGGGTGGCAAACACGCCGCTGGGCCGCAGGATGCGGCGACAGTGCTCAAAAAACGCTCGGTTGAACAGGCCTTCGGCGGGGCCGGCCGGGTCGGAGCCATCGACGATCACCACGTCGTAGCTGGCATCGGGCGCATGGGCGGCCCAGGCGATGCCGTCGCCCACCGTCAGCTGGAAGCGGGGGTCGCTCCAGCAACCGCCGCCGATGGAGGGCAGGTATTGCTGGCTCCACTCCACCACCAGGCCGTCGATCTCCACCAGGTCGAGCTGCTGGACGCCGGCGTGGCGCAGGCACTCGCGGGCGGTGCCGCCATCGCCGCCGCCGATCACCAGCACCCGCTCGATGCTCGCTGCGCCGCAGAGGGCCGGATGCACGATCGGCTCGTGGTAATGCCGCTCCTGGCGCTCGGCCGTCATCCAGCAGCCATCGAGCAGCAGGCCCTTGCCGTAGCGCTGGCTGTCGATGATGGTCACCCGCTGGAAGGGTGACTGGGTTTCGGCGAGCACCGTGCCCTCGAGGCCGTAGCGCACGCCGTCGAAGACCTCGTCGATCCAGGTGGGGGCGGGTGGGGTGCTCACAGGCCTGGGGGTTGCTGCTTTCCAGTCAAGCCTCTGGAGTGTCCTGGATCGCCAGTGCGGGGGTATTCAACGCATCCGTATCACGGAAGAAAGCGAAACAATGAGTAGGCTAAGAACGGCAAGTGCAAAGAAAAAGATCAACATGATTGAAAGGAAATTGGTGCTTTTTGCCGCATTCACTTCCTCCACCGGAATGCTCACGATCTGGGCTCCGACGATCTCACCAAGATTCCACCCAAAGCCACTGACTGTGCCGTAGGTGGCCAGCTGGCTGGGGGGAGCTTTCTCAGGGGTGGAGTGGCAGGCAAGGCAGCTTGCTTTACTTATCACGATCGGCCGAGCGACGTAGTGCAGCTTGCCGGATGCTGTGGTGTAGGAGCCTTCCTGTTCTTTGCTGGAGGGATTGGCCCTGAAGATCTCAATGATCCGAGCTTCAAAAGTGTCGGCACGGTCTTTGAGATTTGTGGGGTTCAGGGTGGCTTCTCTGTAGAGATATTGTCGGTAATCTTTCTTGCCGCTTAGATAGGTGTAAACCTTTGTTGCCGCATAGCTAGGAACGGCTTCGGGTAGAAATTGTGGAGAGCTGAAGTTGAGCGGGGCGATGATTGGGTTGACATCATTGCTAGTATATTCTCGAACTGCGAGCATCGTATCCATAAAGAAATGGGCCCGATTGTCAATCTCCTGCTTGGCTTGCTGAAACAGCGCTGTATCCAGCAAGTATCCGAAGGAGATAAGGGTTAACAGGAGCGTTGCTGTCAGTGCGAGCAGTCGCTTCCGTGTTGCCATGCGAATGAACAGTCCTGGCATTGCTCAAATGATTATCCAGCCAAGTTAACATGTATTGGTGGGCAGGCCTCTCAGTATCCAGCATTACACTTTGTTGGTTGCCTCCATCCCATTGCGGCACGCTTCAAGAGCAGGTTCTAGGCATTAATCCATGCTGAGTGGAAAAAATCGGATCACCAACCTGGTTACCCTTGGATTGGCGCTGCTAGCGCTGGTCGTGGTGATTGCGCTAGTGCGTCGGCTTGAAATCCCCGCCTCCCGAATCGGTGCCCAGCTAGAGCAAACTGCATCGCCGCGGGTCTCCCAGCGGGGGGCTTCCGTCCTAGGCCTCGACGAGGGCTTTCAGCGTGGCCGGGATCCCGGGTTGACTGCTTTGGAAAAGGATCAGCTAGCCCTGAGCAATGCCAAAAATAAGATTCAGATCGGCGTATTTGCCATGAATAACTATGATCTCGATCTTTCGGCGCCAGGTTTTTCAAGTTCGGGGCTGATTTGGGTTATCTGGGAGGAGCCCTTGGAGGCCTTCATGCGCGCGCAAAATCTTCGAATACAGGATATTATTCAGCCTGTCAATCTGCTTGAAAGTGGGGCTAGTGAATCCTTTGCAAAGGCGACCGGTGAACCTCAGCGTATTGGTGATAGCAGATTTAAGCAAGTATTTAACTATCATGGCCGCTTCAAGATTGATCAGTTGCATCTACGTAGATTTCCCTTCAACAGTCTAACTCTCCCGCTGATTTTTGAGGCCCGGGATCCAACTGGTGGGCTGGACTACACGAATGCCAGACTTCTGCCAGATACTGGCGGGAGCGGCCTAGGTCAGCTTAAGGATATCAACGGTTGGATCAATGAGGGTTGGTCAGTTGCGGAATTCAGGCAGAGCTATGATTCAACTTTTGGAAATATGGAGATAGCGCCGCCGCGGCAATTCAGCCAGGTTGTATTCGAAGCTATATATCGAACCTCAACCTGGGGCTCTTTCTGGCGTTTAATTCAGCCTCTTGCAGTGGTTTTGCTCATGCTCACTCTTGTGGCCAAGGTTGATCGAAAGGAATGGGAAACAAGGGTTGGGGCGCCGACCACAGTAGTGCTCACCCTGATATTTCTGCAGCAGGAATATCGTGGATCGGTTCCCATTATGCCGTCGCTGACTTTCCTGGACAAGCTCTATATCTTTGCCTATCTGGTCTCTCTGGCGACATTTGTCTTGTCAATCTGGAGCTGTCGTCGTGATTATCTGGCTGTTAACACTATCGCGGATCCTGTATTGCGGTCGGCCGAATTGCGCCGGCTTGATCGGATCGATGCTCTTTTCGCCCCAATTACCATTCTCTCCGCATTGATCTTCACCCTGCTTGCCTGGAGCTTCTGAGCACTAGTCCTTCTAGCTTGCCCTGGAGCGGCCCTCGGCTGAGAATCGCCGCTGCTAGAAAATTGTTCAACCTTGCTTTAACCCGATCTCTCCTGCTGATCTTCCCCTGGGCGCTGGCTTGACCATCCCCGCCGTCGAGCTTGCCTGGCGTTTCTCGCGCTCCTCTGGCCCCGGCGGCCAAAACGTGAACACCACCGATTCACGGGTGGAGCTGGTGTTTGATCTGGCGGCCTCTCAGGCGCTGCCACCGGCGCTCCAGGCCCGGGCCTTGCGGCGCCTGGAGGGAAAGCTGGTGGATAGCTGTGTGGTGATTGCGGCCAGTGAGCATCGCTCCCAATGGCAAAACCGGGTGGCCGCCCAGCGGCGCTTGGTGGAGCTGCTGCAGGAGGCGATCAAGCCGCCGCCGCCGCCGCGCCGGGCGACTCGGCCCACCCGCGGTTCAGTGCAGCGGCGACTGGCGGCCAAGAAGCAGCGCGGTGTGATCAAGGGGCAGCGGGGCTCGCGACCTCTGCCGGAGGATTGAGCTGTTGGCGGGGTGTCCCTAAATCTGTACAGGTTGTACGGAAGTTGTGAGGCTGTTGCGCTCAAGGCTCAGCAGCCTGGCGTGGGCGTGTTTTCAGCGCGGATCTGGGCCTTGGCCTGCTGCCAGAGGCCTTCGAGTTCGCCGATGCTGCGGCCCTTGAGGTCGCCATCTAGGGCTGTCTCCACCCGGGAGAAGCGATCGAGGAAGCGGCGGTTGGTGCCCGCCAGGCCGGCTTCCGGTTCGATGCCGCACCAGCGGGCCACGTTCACCAGGGTGAACAGCACGTCGCCCAGCTCCTCCTGGGCATGGCGGCGATCCCCGGAGGCCACAGCCTCCTTGAGCTCGTCGAGCTCCTCGTGCACCTTCGCCCACACCCCTGCCATGTCATCCCACTCGAAGCCGGCCGCGGCCGCCTGCTTGGAGATGGTCATGGCGCCGGCCAGGGCTGGTTGGCCGCGCACCTTGCCGGCCAGCCGATCGCTGAGGGGGCTGGTGGAGGGGGCCTGCCGGCGCTCGGCGGCCTTGATCTCCTCCCAGCTGGCCGGCTCGCCACCGCCAAACACATGGGGATGGCGGCGCACCAGCTTGGCGCTAATGCCTGCAGCGATCTGGGCCAGATCAAAGCTGCCTGCCTCGCTGGCTATCTGGGCGTGGAGCACCACCTGCAGCAGCAGGTCGCCCAGTTCCTCCGCCAGGTGCTGGTCGTCGCCCGAGCGGATCGCATCGGCCACCTCGTGGGCCTCCTCCAACACGTAGGGCACCAGGGAGGCGTGGGTTTGCGCCAGATCCCAGGGGCAGCCGCCCTCGGGGTCGCGCAGGCGAGCCACCACGGCGATTAGTTCAGCTAGGACCTCAAGGTGCGGCGGAATTTGGGGGCTCATCGGCGGTGGCGACGCAGCAGGCGGGGCAGGCGCGGCATCGGGTCGCCATCTTGGATCAGGTGCAGCCAGCTGCTGGCCTCCAGGCCCACCAGGGCTGCCAGCAGCAGCGGACGCTGGCCCTGCCAGAGCGCCTGGGCGGTGGACAGGAGCTGCTGGGGTGGCGGCCCCCCGAGGGGTTGCAGCAGCAAGCAGCTCAGCAGCAGCAGCGCCGCCAGGTAGGCCAGGCGCCCGCTGGTGCCCAGCAGGGGACTGTGGGAGAGCAGGGAGCGATGGCGCAGCAGGTTGCGGTAGGGCCACCAGAGCAGCCGCAACGGTCCCCAGCGGCGGGTGGGGTTGGAGCGGGTGTCAAGGTCGGGGGAGAGCAGCAGGCCGCCCAGCAGAAAGCTCAGGCCGGCCACGCTCACCCCCGCCAACCCCAGCCAGGGCCACCACAGCAGCCCAAAGGGCAGGCTTAGGAGCCAGGTGGCTCGGTCGTGGCTGCGGCCGCTGGCCATCGATCAGCGCCCGGGTGGGCCGATGGGCCGCAGCCGCTCACCGCTGCCATCGCCCGTTCGCCAGCGCCGGTTGATCCAGTAGTACTGCTCCGGATAGGCCTGGATCAGGGGTTCGTGCCAGCGGGCTACGGCGGCAAGCTGGTCGCTTAGGGCGGCGGCACCCTGGCCGGGCCACAGCGGTGCGCCAAAGATCAGCCGAAAGCGGCCGTTGTCTTCCCGCACCTGGGCCACGGGAAATAGGGGGCAACCCGATTTCTGCGCAAGGGCCGCTGGCCCTTTGACGAAGTTGGTGCTCAGGCCGAGGAAGTCGACCTGCACTTCGCTGCTGCGGCTGTAGAGGTCGGTCATCACAACGAGGCTGCCGCCGCGATGCAGGCAGCGCAACATCGATCTGGCATCGGTCTGGGGTATCCAGTGGCAGAAGCTGTTGGCCTGACGGGCCCGGTTGAGCAGCACGTCGCTGTAGGGGTTACGGGCGGGGCGATACACGACAGACGGGGTGTCCAGCTGTTCGCTCAGCCAGCGCAGCCCCAGATCCCAGCAACCCAGGTGCAGCGATCCCACGATCACCCCCTGGCCCTGGCGATGCAGCCGCAACAGTTCCTCGAGCCCCTCCCCCTCGGCGCTGATCAAGGAGGCGTCAACCGGTTGGATGATCGATTCGAGGCAGGAGAGAAAAAAGCTGTTGATCGACTGCTCGGCGATGGCCTCACGCTGGCCCTGGCTGAGCTGCTCGCCATAGACCCTCCTTAGGTTGGCGATCGCCGTGGTGTGGCGGCGCCCCAGCCAGGGCCTAGCTAGCCGGTGGGCTTGGCCAATGCCGCGGCCCATGGTGCGGTGGGAGCGCCCCCGCAGCGCCAGCAGCAGCAGCCGCACCCCGAGGGCCTCCAGTTGCCAGCGCAGCTTGCGTCGAATTGGGACCTGGGCCATAGGGTGTATTTTGCCTATGGCGCGCGATTAGCTCAGCGGTAGAGCGCCTGCCTTACAAGCAGGATGTCGCTGGTTCGAACCCGGCATCGCGCATTTCTGGGGGCGCTCCTGGAGGGCGTCAGCCCTCTGGGAACAGCAGGCTGGCGAGCTCGTCGGCATCTACGTCGTAGACACGGGCGAGGCTGGTTTCGATGGCGCTGGTCACTTCGCCGGGCAGAAAGCGCATGGCGTTGAGGGCGTCGTCAGCGATCTCGTCGGTGAGCAGGGTTTCTTCGCCGTCGAGCTTTTCGTCGTTGATCACTGCCATTACCCAGCTCTGGTAGGCGTACACGAGATCGCTGAACTCCAAATCGGGGTCGTTGAAGTCGAGGGCCATGGGTGCGGCAGTCACATGCCTGTGCAGTCTGCCGGCAGCTGGGCAGGATGACAGGCATGAATGCCATCAACCTGCAGGCAACCCTGTTTGATTTCGCCATTGGCGAGCTGGTGCGGCAGCACCGTGAGAGCTTTCAGCCGCTCTGGAGCGCTGAAAGCTGGGCCAAGCTGCTGATCTGGTTGGCGCTCAATTGCGGCTGCAGCGGCGAGCGTGAGTCGCTGGAGGCCTATGCCGAGGCGCTGGGGCCCGGGCTCACCGGGCGCATGCGGCGAATTTTCTTTGAGCGCGAGCTGGAGGATTTGGAGCTGCGGGTGCTGGCCGATCCCGCCGAGCCCCAGGTGTTGGTGCTGCCCCTAGGGCCCGCGGCCCCCCTGGATCATGGTCGGGTGGCGGCGGCTCTGGAGCGGCTGGGTTTGCTGGGGCGGGTCGCGGCGGAGCCTCAGCGCTGGCAGCAGTTGGAGGCGGCCTTGGCCCTTCCCTGGCAGGAGTGTTCCTGATGAAGCTGCTTGCTACCTATCGCAATGCCGGCTATGAGGCCCTCGCCGATGGGGTGATGGCCTTTTATGAGCGGCGCGTTGACCTGCGACGGCCCGGGGTGGCCTTTGGCCCTGGCGGCAAAACTGAGTCCGCCAAAATTTCCACCGATATCAGCTTGGTGGCCATCGACCGCTCCGATCCTGAGGCCTTTGCCCTGGCGGAGGTGATCCTGCGCGGCGTAACGGCTGGGCTGGAGCGCTACCTGCAGGAGCGGGCCCTCTTTCGCCAGTGCTGCCCGGAGCAGGAATTGTTTGTAAATCCGATCTTCAACCTGCAGCGCTACTCCCCTGGTGAGGGTTTCAAGCGCTGGCATTGCGACTGGACAATCAGCGACGAGGCCACCGAGCCGGTACATCGCGTGCTGGCCTGGATTCTCTATTGCAACGACGTGCCCAAGGGGGGCACGGAGTTTCATTGGCAGGATCACCACGAGCCGGCTGAGAGGGGCAAGCTAGTGATTTTTCCGGCTGGCCCCTCCCACATCCACCGGGGCAGGGTGAGCGAGGAGCACAGCAAAACTATCGCTACCGGCTGGATCAATGCCGGCAGCTATCAGAACTACCTGGGCCGGCTCGCTCAGGCATGATCGGCAAGCTCCCAGGTTTTGACGGCCCAGGCCAACTCACCCACATCCCAGCCGAGGTTGTCGAAGTTGCGCAGGGCCAAGGCGTCGTCGCTGGCTAGCAGCAGCTGGGCAAAGCCTTTTACCAGGGCAGCGGCTTCGATGTTGAGGCCAGCCTGGGCGGCAACTTCGGCCAGGCCGGCGGCCGTTGTGACACCGCGCAGCTGGCGTTGCAGGTCTTCGTTGCTAAGAACTGCTTCTAGGAAGGTTTCAACCATGGTGTTGTGAGGCATTTTAAAGAATTTAAGGGCCAAGGTGCTGGACGAGCTCAGGCTTGTGTTCTGCAATGCCTCTGGAGGGATGGGAGGGCTGTAATTATCATGTAAATGGAATAAACCTTGAAGCCTGAACTGCGCCAAACTAAAAGGTTGCCCATGATTAGGTTTTCAGCTGCCAGACTCAGGCGTCTGCGAAAGTTGCGTGGCGTCTTTGTGCAGGTCCTAGTGCTTTGTTGCGTCAAAGTTGGGGTTCATTTTTTCGGCCTTGAGCGCTTAAGTGTTAAT
The DNA here is from genome assembly GCF_963920485.1 of Cyanobium usitatum str. Tous. Lineage (NCBI taxonomy): Bacteria > Bacillati > Cyanobacteriota > Cyanophyceae > Synechococcales > Prochlorococcaceae > Cyanobium > Cyanobium usitatum. Next base: position 2,425,664 of record NZ_OY986431.1, read on the forward strand.
CAGCTGTTTTCGGCTATGGTCGCCTCGACCATATTTTTATTGGGCTTCCTGCTGAATGGTGTGCTCACCGATTTTAAGGAAAGCGAGAAAATACCTGCCGAGCTGGCAACCTCTCTTCAGACGCTGAATCTCGAGATCCAGGCGATTCAGATCTATCACCCTGAGGCCCAGGTTGCTAATGCCCTCACCGCGGTAACTGGTCTTGGCCAGTCCTTGCTGGATTGGTTGAAGGAGCGGATCAGTACTGAGCAAATGCTGGCACGCCACACTCAAGCCCATGCAGAGGTGGTGGGTGCTGCGGTGCAGTTCAAGGGTGATGCATCTACGTTGAGGGGAAGGCTTATGCAGGATTTAGCGGTAATACTTGCCAAGATTAATCGGGTGCAGACCATACGCGACACCACGTTTGTGCCGCTTGTTTACTGGATGGCGGACATAGCCGCAGTGCTCCTTTTCGCGGGCTTGGTGATGGCGAGGGCCGAGAATCTCCCCGAGTCTGTATTTTTTCTTGCAGTAATTTCCTTTATTGTAATTTTATTGTTGCGATTGATTGACGATATTGATAATCCTTTTGGCCTGTCTGACATAAATTCGGCAGAGGACGTTTCGATCGAATTGTTGGAAAAGGCAGTTGATCGCCTTAGGGCTGCTGATAAGTGAATGTATTGCTTTGATGGCGCTCGGGTGGCCCCGAGGGTGCCATGGATGGCACGTGCTGCCCCATCATCCCGCTGCGGTGGCTCTTTGCGAGCATGGCCCCCCAGCCCCAGCTACGCCGTGACCGAAGCCCTGACCAAGACCTACGACCCGGCGGGCACGGAAAGCCGCTGGCAGCACGCCTGGGAGAGCAGCGGCGCCTTCCATCCGGATCCCGCTGCGCCCGGCGAGCCCTTCAGCGTGGTGATTCCGCCGCCGAACGTGACCGGCAGCCTGCACATGGGCCACGCCTTCAACACGGCCCTGATCGACACGATCGTGCGCTTCCAGCGACTGCGCGGCAAAAACGTGCTCTGCCTGCCCGGCACCGACCACGCCTCGATCGCTGTGCAGACGATCCTTGAAAAGCAGCTCAAAGCCCAAGGCAAACGCAAAGAAGACCTTGGCCGCGAAGCCTTTCTGGAGCAGGCCTGGGACTGGAAAGCCGAGAGCGGCGGCACGATCGTGGGCCAGCTGCGCCGGCTCGGTTACTCGGTGGATTGGCGGCGGGAGCGCTTCACCCTCGACGCCGGCTGCAGCGCCGCCGTGATCGAAGCCTTCAACCGCCTGCACGAGCAGGGGCTGATCTACCGGGGCGAATACCTTGTGAATTGGTGCCCCGCCTCGGGTTCGGCGGTGAGCGATCTGGAGGTGGAGATGAAGGAGGTGGACGGCCACCTCTGGCATTTCCGCTATCCCTTAAGTGCCGGCAACGGCTTCCTGGAAGTGGCCACCACCCGCCCCGAAACCCTGCTGGGTGACACGGCCGTGGCCGTGAACCCGAAGGATCCGCGCTACGCGGCGCTGGTGGGCCAGACCCTGACCCTGCCACTGGTGGGCCGCCAGATTCCGATCGTCGCCGACGACCACGTGGACGCCGAGTTCGGCACCGGCTGCGTCAAGGTGACCCCGGCCCACGACCCCAACGACTTCGCCATCGGCCAGCGCCACAACCTGCCGCTGATCACGGTGATGGCCAAGGACGGCAGCATGAACGAAGCGGCCGGCCGCTTCGCCGGCCTGGATCGCTTCGAGGCTCGTCAGGCCGTGGTGGCCGCCATGGAGGCGGAGGGTTTCCTCGTGAAGGTGGAGGACTACCGCCACAGCGTTCCCTTCTCAGATCGCGGCAAGGTGCCGGTGGAGCCCCTGCTCTCCACCCAGTGGTTTGTGAAAACCGAGCCGCTGGCGGCCAGCTGCCGGGAGGCCCTTGAGAACGCCGATCCCCGTTTCGTGCCGGAGCGCTGGAGCAAGGTTTACCGCGACTGGCTCACCGACATCCGCGACTGGTGCATCTCCCGTCAGTTGTGGTGGGGCCATCGCATTCCCGCCTGGTTTGTGGTGAGTGAAACGGGCGGTGTGATCACCGACAACACGCCCTATGTGGTGGCCCGCGATGAGTTGGAAGCCATGGCGAAGGCGGAAGCCCAATTTGGCGGCGGCACCCACGCCCATCCCGTGGTGCTGGAGCAGGACCCCGACGCCCTCGACACCTGGTTTTCCAGCGGCCTATGGCCCTTCTCAACCCTGGGCTGGCCGGATGCCGATGCTGCCGATCTGGAGCGCTGGTATCCCACCAGCGTGCTGGTGACGGGCTTCGACATCATCTTCTTCTGGGTGGCCCGGATGACGATGATGGCCGGCGCCCTCATGAGTGGGGGGGAAGGTTCTGGAATCCCGTGGATTCCCTTCAGAGATGTGTATATCCACGGTCTGGTGCGGGATGAACAGAACCGCAAGATGAGCAAGTCCTCTGGCAACGGCATCGATCCGCTGCTGCTGATTGAGCGCTATGGCGCCGATGCCCTGCGCTTCGCCCTGGTGCGTGAGGTGGCGGGGGCCGGCCAGGACATTCGCCTCGACTACGACCGCAAATCCGACACCTCCGCCACGGTGGAGGCCTCGCGCAACTTCGCCAACAAGCTCTGGAATGTCACCCGTTTCGCCTTGATGAACCTGGACGGCGAAACGCCGGCCGCTCTGGGCGAACCCGATGCTGCGGCCCTGCAGCTGGCCGATCGCTGGATCCTTTCGCGGCTGGCGCGGGTGAACCGCGAAACGGCGGAGCGCTACGGCAACTACGGCCTGGGCGAGGCGGCCAAGGGGCTTTATGAGTTCGCCTGGAACGAGGTGTGCGATTGGTATGTGGAGCTGATCAAGCGTCGGCTAAACCCGGGTGAAAACCCGAGCCCAGCAGCTTTGGCCGACCAGCGCACCGCCCGCGCTGTTTTGGCCAAGGTTCTTGGCGAGTTGCTGGTGATGCTGCATCCGCTGATGCCGCACCTGAGTGAGGAGCTTTGGCACGGCCTCACTGGCCAGCCAGAGAGCAGCTTTCTGGCCCTGCAGAGCTGGCCGGCGCTTGATCAGGTCGCTCTAAACGACCAGCTTGAGGCCCAGTTTGCCGAGCTGATCGAGGCGATTCGGGTGGTGCGCAACCTGCGGGCAGTGGCGGGGCTCAAGCCCAGCCAGAGCGCGCCGGTGTCGTTTGTGACTGGCCGCGCTGAGCTGGCAGCCCTGCTGCAGGAGGCCAGCCCCGACATCACCGCCCTCACCCGAGCCGAGAGCGTGGTGGTGCTTAGCCCCGAGCAGGCCGAAGCTGCTCCGGCCGCCAAGGCCCTGGCCGGCGTGAGTGGTGAGCTGCAGGTGCTGCTGCCCATCGAGGGCTTGGTGGATCTCGACGCCTTGCGCGGCCGCCTGGAGAAGGACATCGCCAAGGCCGATAGGGAGATCAAGGGCCTGGCAGGTCGCCTCGCCAATCCAAATTTTGCAGATAAGGCCCCACCTGAGGTGGTGCTGGAGTGCAAGGCAAACCTGGCCGAAGCCGAAGCCCAGGCGGCCCTGGCCCGCAGGCGCCTGGGGGATTTGGGCTGATCTGGCCTCAGGCGCTCGCCACCAGTCGGCCGTCCTCCAGGTTCACCACTCGGTCCGCGATATCGAGGATCTTGTTGTCGTGGGTCACCATCACGATCGCGGCGCCGTGGCTGTCGGCCAGCTGGCGGAACAGGTCGACCACATCGCGACCGGAGGTCTTGTCGAGGGCTGCGGTGGGTTCATCGGCCAGCAGCAATCGGGGGCTAGGGGCCAGGGCGCGGGCGATCGCCACCCGCTGCTTCTGGCCGCCGGAGAGTTTCTCGGGGTAGTAATGCACCCGTTCCCCCAGTCCCACGTGGCCCAGCATGGCGGCGGCGCAGTCATCCATCGCCAGCCGGCCTTGCCCCAGCCAGACGGGGCTGACCTCCAGGCCGAAGCGCACGTTCTCCAGGGCCGTTAGGTAGGGCAGCAGATTGTGGGCCTGGAAGATGAAGCCGGCCTGGCGCCGCAGCCGGGTCAGGGTTGTGTTGTCGGCCTCCAGCAGCTCTTCACCCAGCACCCGCAGGCTGCCGCTCTGGGCGGCCCGCAGGCCGCCGAGCATGGTCAGCAGGGTGGTCTTGCCCGAGCCGGAGGGGCCGGTGAGGATCACGATCTCGCCGGCATGAACGGTCAGGTTGATGTCGTAGAGCACCTGCTTGGCGGTTTCCCCCTCGCCGAACCAGTGGTTCAGATGCTGCACCTCGATCCGCAGCTCGCGCCCGGTGTGATCGGGTGAGCCGGCTGCAGCGTCCAGCGGCCCCATCAGAAGATGTCGGCGGGATCGAGCCGCCGCAACTTGCCGGTGGCCAGCCAGCCCGATCCGGCCGCCATCGTCAGGGTCAGGGCGAACACCGCAACGGCTCGCTGGGCGGTCATGGCGATCAGCAGCGAGGTGGAGTTGGCCAGTACGGCATAGAGCCCGATCGCCAGCACCAGGCTGGGCACGAAGGCCAGGGCAGCCAGCAGCACCGATTCCTGCACGATGATGCCGACGACGAAGCGATCGCTGTAGCCCATCGCCTTCATCGTGGCGTATTCCGGCAGGTGATCACTGACGTCGGAATAGAGAATCTGGTAGACGATGATTGCGCCGACGATCAGGCCCACCAGCACCCCCAGGTTGAAGATCAGACCAAAGGAGGTGTTGTTGCGCCAGTGGTCCACCTCCACCGCCTCCAGCTGCTGGAGGGTCAGCACCCTGACCGATGGATCGAGAAAGCTCGCCAGGGTGGCCTGCACCTGTTCTCGGCTGACGCCCGGATGCAGCTGGATCACGCCGAGCTGGATGTCGTCATTGCTCTGATCGGGGAACCAGGTCTTGAAGTTGCTAGCCGACGTCAGCAGGTTGATGTCGGCGGCGAAGGTGAGGCCCATGGTGAACAGGCCGTTGACCACGGCCCGCTTGCCGCGCAGCTCGGTGTCGTAGTAGCCGTCTTTGGCCACCACCTGGGCCACTGGACCGGCCGCCTTCTTGGAGAGGGTGTCGAAGAAGAGCCCATCGGGGCGCAGCAACTTGCCGCGATCGGCCTCTAGTTCGGGGATGCGTAGGGCTGGATTCTCCGGCGCCAGACCAAAAATCAGGGCCTGCTTTTTCTCGCGACTGTCGCGGTTCAGCCAGTCGGTCTTGCCGATGTACAGCGGTGTCACCGCTTCCACCCCCTGCACCCCCAGGGCCTGCATCAGGCGGCTGCGCGGCAGGTTGAGCGGTTCGCCCAGGTTGGTGTAGCGGCGGCTCACCATCACCAGCTCGCCATTGAGGCGCTGCAGCGGCCGCTTCTGGCTGGCGTACAACCCGCTGGCCAGCCCCAGCTGGAAGAACACCAGCACGTTGGCGAAGCTGACACCGGCGATCGCGGCCAGCAGCCGCATCGGTCGATGGCTGGTCTGCCGCCAGGCCAGGGGCGTGCGGCGCAGCGCGGCGAACGGGTTCATGGCGCGCCACTCAGGACGCGATCCCGGGCCGCCTTCTGGTCAGCCTGCTGGGCCGCGGTCAGCGGGGAGAACAGCACATTGACCTGCAGGTAGTTCAGATGGCTGGCGAGGGCCGACTCCTGCGGGGTAAGGCCGATCTTCACTTCCAGCACTCGCCGGTCCAGGTTCTCGCCGGCCTGGCCACTGAACACGGTCTGACGGCTGACCTCCCGGGCAATCTCCACCACCTGGCCCTCCACCTTGCGGCCCTTGAAACCATCCGCACTGAGGCTGGCCTTCTGACCCAGGGCGATCATCGGCCGATCGCTCTGATAAACCTCGGCGATCACGCCCATGCGGCTGCTGTCGCCCATTTCCAGCAGGCCATCCTCACCAACCTTGTCGCCGGGGCGGGCATGCACCTTGAAGACGGTGCCGGAGAACGGCGCCAGCACCGTGGCCTTGGCCCGTTCGGTCTTGTCCTTGTCCAGGGAGGCCCGGCTGGAACGCAGATCCTCCACCAGGGTTGCCTTGGTGGCGATCGCTTCGGCCACCTGGGCCTTGGCGCTGCTTTCGTCAGCCTGCAGCTTTTCGACCCGGTTGGCGCTGGTCGCCCCTGCGGCGAACAGTTGCTCGGCTCGGCGTGCCTCGGCACTGGCCTGGCCCAGGTCGGCCTTGTATCGGGCGATGACGCTGTCCTGGGCGGCCAGCTTGCTCTCGGCCACGCGGATCTCCGCCTCGGATTTGCGCACACTGCTCTCCAGGGTGTCGATGCTTTCGAGCACCGCCAGAGGTTGGCCTTTACGCACCTCCTGGCCTTCCTTCACCAGGATCTCCCGCACCCGGTCATTGCTCAGGGAACTGGGCACCGACACCTGGCTGATGCCGCCCAGGGGCTCGATCCGACCCAGGGCGGACACCTGGCGGGGCAGCAGCGGTACGGCCTTCCGCGCTTCGACCTGCTTCTGCTGGCGTTGCTGCCACAGGCGAGTGCCGAGGCCGGCAAGCAGCACCAGGGCGAGCAGGGCCGCCACCAGCTGCCAGGGTCCGCGCCCCCCCTTGCGACCCGTGGGACTGGGCATGGTCATCGTTGGATGTGTCCTCGCCTGGGCCGGTTATAGGGGCGCCGGGCTGGCTCTGCCCACCGCTAGGGTTCGTTCATGGATGGATCGGCGCTGCTCGACCAGCTGCTGCCCGCCCTGCGCTCTCCTGCAGGTGCCCTGGCCTTTGTGCCCCTTTACGCCCTCTGGGTAACCCTGCTGCTGCCAGGGGTATGGGCTTCGATGCTGGCTGGCGCCCTGTATGGCACCTGGTGGGGCAGCCTGATTGTGTTTGTAGGGGCCTGCCTGGGGGCCGAGGCCGCTTTCCTGCTCGGCCGCACCTGGCTGCGCAATTGGGCGCGCCGGCGGCTGGCGGCGGTGCCGAAGCTGCTGGCGATCGAGCAGGCGGTGAGCCGGGAGGGCCTGAAGCTGGTGCTGCTCACCCGACTCTCGCCGGCCTTTCCCTTCTCCCTGCTCAACTTTGCCTATGGCCTCAGTGAGGTGAGCCTGCGCGACTACTCCATTGGCTTAATCGGCATCCTGCCCGGCACGATCCTGTTTTGCGGCCTGGGCGCCTTGGCCGGTGATGTGGCCCGCTTCGGCGATGTGCTCTCCGGCGAGGCCGATGCCGGCACCTGGGCCCTGCGCATAGGCGGCCTGCTGGCCACCGTCGCCAGCGTTTGGTTGGTGGGAAGGGCGGCGCAGCGGGCGCTTCAGGTTAAGGATTGATTGTGATTAGAGGGGCTTTGTGATGAGCTTTGCGGTGGACTTGTTGTCTGTACGACATCACTGCCAATTTTGCCTAAATCCCTAACCAAGCCATAAACAGCGGGGGCTGGTGCTCAGGCCACGGTGATGTCAGACCGCATTTGTCTGACCCATGGCTCCCGCCCCCAAGGCCAAATCCAGCGTCAATTTCGAAGTCCCGGCTGCTGCCCGCAAATCGGAGAGTGCCGTTCAAATAGCAGCACCTGCAGTCGCACCAGCACCTGCAGCCGCACCAGCATCAGCACCTGCGGCCCCGGCTCTGGCCAACCGCAGCTACGACCGTAAGGACGACCGCAAGGACGACCGCAAGGACGATCGCGATGACGACCGCGATGACGACCGGCGCGGCCGCGGCAAGCCCCCGGCTCCTGCTAATCCCCTGCTGGGTAGCCTCGACCTGACGCCCACCGGTACCTCGGGCGAGCAGTTCCAGACAGAGATCTCTGCCACCGTGACTACCGGCGGCAAGTTGTTTGTGCTCTCAAGTGGCGGCGGCAGCACCTTGCAGGTGACTGATGCCACCACCGCGTCGGCCCCGGTCTTGCTGGACCGAGTGACCTATGGCGGCGGCTACGTCTCCACATCCGTAGCCAGCTACGGCAACCTTCTGGCTGTGGCCCTGTCGCCGGCCGACTACGACACCAGCGGCGGCAAGGGCCTGGTGCGCTTCTATCGCGTTGGCGTCAACGCCACTCTCACCCAGATTGCCGATGTTTTGGTTGGCTATCTGCCCGATGGGATCGCCTTCAATCAAACCGGCACCAAGCTGGTGATTGCCAATGAAGGACAGCCTGCGGCTGGATACACCCTGGATCGCCCGGGCAGCATCGGCATCATCGATATCAAAGGTCGCACCGGCCGAGAGCGCTTCAGCTACAACGACCTCGGCTTTGCCGGCATCACCCTGCCTGAGGGAGTCCGTATCTCCGGTCCCGCTGGCACCACCCAGGCCAACGACATCGAGCCCGAATACGTCTCGATCCTGGGCAAGTACGCCTACGTGACCCTGCAAGAGAACAACGCCGTTGCGAAGGTCAACCTGGCTACCAACAAGATCGAGAAGATCTTCTCCCTGGGAACGGTTGACTACAGCACCCAGCTGGTGGATCTGAGCGACAAGGATGGTGGTTTTAAGCCACTGTTGGGCCAGGCCTATGAGGGCCTCAGGATGCCCGACGGCATCGCCGCCTACAGAGTCAAAGGCAAGGACTACTTCATCACCGCCAATGAGGGTGATGGCCGTGAGTATTTCGCCATCGGTGCTGATCCTGATGAGGATGATCCCGTCTACACCGATGAAGAGCGCGGTTCGGGCAATGCCGACCGAGTGAAGCGCCTGACAGATGACGCCACCGTTGGCAGTGAAGATCGCATCACCACCTTCGGCAGCCGCAGCATCACCATTTTCGATGGTGACACCGGCACCGTGCTTTGGGACAGCGGCAACACCCTGCAGACGATCGCTTTTGCCGCCGGTGTGTATAGCGACGCTCGCAGCGATGACAAGGGCGTGGAGCCCGAGGGCGTGGTGGTCGCCAAGGTGGACGGCCGCACCTACGCCATCGTCTCGCTGGAGCGGGGCGTCAGCTCGATGCTGGCCGTTTTCGACGTGAGCGATCCCACCGCCGGTCAGTTTGTGACCAGCACGGTGATCGCCGGCAGCATCTCCCCTGAAGGCCTGAAGGTGGTGGACGCCAAGCAGAGCCCCACGGGCCGCGCCCAGCTGATCGTGTCCAATGAGGTGTCCAACACCCTCAATGTGTTTGATCTCGAGGCCCTGATCGCCGCGCCTCCGGTGGCCGGCGCAGGCACCTTTGCCAGCACGATGATCAAGGACGTGGAGGGTGGGCCCACCCTGGAGATCAGCAACCTGCTCACTAATGGTGAATTCACCAACGGCCTCAATCCTGGCGATAGCGTTTACACTGCTCCCGGCATCTTTGACGGTCTCGGTGCTTACGACAATGGCGATGGCACCTACACCGTGCTCGCCAACAGTGAGCTTGGTAACACCGTTGGCTATAGCTACTTGGTGGATGGCGTGGCTCTGACTGGTGCCCGTATCAGCAAGTTCATCATCGACAAGGATGTAGATGATGACGCCTCCAATGGCTATCAGTCGGCCATGATCTCCGGCGGCATTGCCTATAGCGAGATCTATGACGTCAACGGAGTGGAGGTGACCGATGCAACCCAGATCAATAAGGGCTTCAGCCGCTTCTGCTCCTCCAGCTTCGAGCAGGCCGATCGCTTCGGCGCTGGCCGTGGCTTCGTGGATAACATTTATCTCACGGGTGAGGAGAGCGACGAAGGTCTGTTCTGGGCCCTAGACACCGAGAGTGATGCCATCTGGGCGCTGCCCGGCCTGGGCCGCGGCGGTTGGGAAACCGCCGTTCAGGTTGACACCGGCAGCGTCAACACGGTGGGAGTCCTGTTGATGGATGACAACACCGCCCCGATCTACCTGTGGGTGGGCGAGAAGGCGACTGCTGAAGGAGTTGGCTTCCTAGAGCGCAATGGTCTGGCTGCCAGCAGCGGAAATCTCTACACCTGGGTTCCCACCGATGGCAGCATCGGTACGGACGCTGGCACATCTGGGGTTCCCGATTCCGCCGACCTCAATGCCCTGGCCCTTGGGGCCACTGCCGCCGGCAGCTGGGAGCTGGTGGGCACGGGCGCCCAGGTGGCCGAATGGGATGAAGCCACCTTGCGTACCAATGCCAATGACCTTGGGGCGCTGCAACTCAGCCGCCTGGAGGATGCCTCGATCAATCCCAATGATGGTCAACAGGTGGTCTTCGCCACCACGGGCAATGGCGACTTCGGTGCTGCCGATACCTTTGGCAACCTGATCACTCTTGATCTCAGTGGCGCCTTTGACGGCAACGGCCTGATTGCCGGTGACAACAGCACCGGTCTGGAAGTGATCTACGACGGCGACCGTCAGATCGCCGATTGGGATGCTGCTAATGGTGTCACCAAGAACGGCATCATTGATGCTGATGAGCAGGGCGCCTTTGGTGCCACCATCATCCGCAACCCGGACAACCTCACCTGGTCGCCCGATGGCTCGATCTACGTGCAAGAAGACAAGTCTATCCCCTCAGCCTATTTCGCACAGGAGGAATCCTCGATCTGGAAGGTGAGTCCTACGGACACGGATCCAGTTACCGGTCAGGCTGATGCTGAGCGTTGGCTGCAGATCGATCGCAGCGCCGTGCCCACGGACTACGGCCAGACCGACACGAAGACAACTGATTTCGGCAACTGGGAATCGTCGGGCATCATCGATGTCTCCGACATCTACGGCGAAGCCGCCGGCAGCATGTTCCTCTCCGATGTCCAGGCACACAGCCTCACCAATGGCAACATTGCGGGCAATGGCTACCTCGCGCAGGGCGGTCAGCTCAACCTGATTCAGAACCCAGATTTGATCTGAGTCCAGCCGGCTTCATTCGCCTGCTCCGTATCCATGGGCCCCTTAACGGGGCCCTTTTTTATGGCAGCCGCCAATCCCGGATCGCTGCGATCAGCACAAACCAAGCCAGCCTCAGCTTTGCCAGCAGCCCCTGCTGGGTGGCCAGTTGGTCGTATTTGGCGCGACCGCACTCCGTTTTGATCCAGCGGTAGGCCTGCGGCAGGGGATCGTCCATGAAGCCATCTTGCCGCGCAGGCCCCTGGGGGAGCGGCGGTTCGCTTTTGGGCCTTAAGTGGCTAGAGCACTCACAGCTGATGGAACCCCCGCAACCCAGTGCCTGGGATTGGCTGGCTATCGATCGAGCCCCCCAGCCCCCGGATCTAAGTCAGATCGGCTCGCCCGAGGCCCTCACTGCCTACCTAGTAGGCGTTGAGGAGCGTATGCAGCGGCTTGCCCTCATCGTTGAGGCGGTGAGGCAAAGCTTGGCGGCTGGAGGGCTGCTCAGTGAAGCCCAGCTGCTGGAGAAGGTGGCCGAGCTTGATTTGAGCGATGGGGTCGCTGATGGGCGCAACGTGGCACCTGTGCTGCAGGTATGCGGCAAGTGCGGTTACAGCCAAACGGGCCAGCACCGCTTTTGTGTGCGCTGTGGCAGTGATGCCCTGCGGCCCGCCGCAGGGCTTTCTGAACCCTAATCTTTGCCCATAACTTTTTCCTGCTTGGGGTTGGGACTATCGACTTGCTTTTGTGGCTACTGGGTGCTCGGCGTTCACGCCGCCGGCCCCGAGGCGGGCAACCTCTAGCCGAGCAACCCCCAGCTGAGAAAAGCTTTGCTGCGCCAACCTCCTTCGATTTAGGCCTATGGCAGCCCGATCGTCCGATCAACCTGCTGCTGGAGGTTGATCACCTGCAGGTGGACGGCACAACCTTGAGGGGCGAGATCCGCGTCAAGCGCTATCGCCTTAGCCAGCAGGGGGATCAGGCAATTCTGGGAGCCCACTGTCAGCTACTTAAGCGGTTCCTGGATTTTAATAGTCAGTCGCTGCAGCGCTGTTTAGATTTGCAGAGTGGTGAATGGATCGATGATCTGCCCGCCTTTCTTGAGGCCAGCCATGCGGCCAGTCAGCAGGGACAGCTTGATCGCCTATATCAAAGCCATCAAGATGAATTAACTGTTCTTTTATATGTGGGGCGTGCCGATGGGGTTTTGCAGCGGCGCGAAAAAGAATTAATTGCCCACTACCTGGCGGGCCGATTTACAGGTGGAAGCCTGCAAGTTGAAGAGATCGCCCGCGATCTGGCCTGGAAGCCTGTGCCAAATCGCGATGATTTCAGGCTTGCCATACAACGGCTTGCGCTGCTTGATGCTTCGCAAAAAGATCAGATCGTGCAGCTTTGCAGGCAGCTCATTGAGGTGAAGGAAACCCTCGATGGCGATGAGGAGGCATCTATGGCTGAACTGATCTCCCTGCTCCAGCCTTGAGTAGCTCCAGCAGCCCCGCTTCATCCAGCACCGCCACCCCCAGGCTCTCGGCCTTGCTGAGCTTGCTGCCGGCTTCCTCGCCGGCCACTACGTAGCTGGTTTTCTTGCTCACCGAGCCGCTCACCTTGCCGCCGGCCGCCTCGATCAGGGCCTGGGCGGCGCTGCGGCTCAAAGACGGCAGGCTGCCTGTGAGCACAAAAGTCTGCCCGGTTAGGGGCGTCTCGGAACCAGCTCCAGGCTCCTCGGGCCCGGCTGCCAGCGAGAAGCCAAGCCGTTCCAGATCCTGCAGCAGCAGCTGGTTGGCGGGGGTGGCAAACCACTGCTGCAGCGATTGGGCGATTTCAGCGCCAATGCCGAACACGGCGGTGATCGACTCGGGTCTCTCCGTGGTGGCGGCGGCCAGCTCACCAGCACTAGGGAAGGCCTTGGCTAGGGCTTTGGCGTTGACCTCGCCGACGTGGTGGATGCCCAGGCCGTAGAGCTGGCGGTGCCACGGTTGCTGTTTGGATGCGGCTAGGGCGACCACCAGGTTGTGGGCGCTCTTGGTTCCCATGCGCTCCAGGCTGGCCAGCAGGGCCCCATCGAGGCCGTAGAGGTCGGCGATCGAGCCCACCAGGCCCCTATCCACCAGCTGCTCGATCAGCTTGGCTCCCAGGCCATCCACATCCAGGCCCCCCTTGCTCACCCAGTGGCGCAGGGCGCCGCGCAGGATCGCCGGGCAGCTGGAGTTAACGCAGCGAGTGGCCGCTTCGCCCTGCTCGCGCACGAGCTGAGAGCCGCACTCGGGGCATACCTGGGGCAGCTCCAGCCGCACGGCCCCCGCTGGGCGCAGTTCGCTCAGCACCCGCACCACCTCGGGGATGATCTCGCCGGCCTTGCGCACCACGATCGTGTCGCCGGCGTGCAAATCCAGCTCAGCTAGGCGATCGGCGTTGTGCAGGGTGGCCCGGCTTACGCTGGTGCCGGCCAGGGGCACCGGCTCAAATTCGGCCACGGGAGTTACCACCCCGGTGCGACCCACCTGGCAGGCCAGCCGCAGCAAGGTGCTCGGCGCCTCCTCGGCGGCGTATTTCAGGGCGATCGCCCAGCGGGGCGCCTTCTGGGTGAAGCCGGCGGCGTCCTGGAGACGCAGGTCGTTGAGCTTCACCACTACGCCGTCGGTGGCGTAAGGCAGGGTGCGGCGGCCCGTGTCCCAGGCGCTGAAGAAGGCCTGCACCGCCGCCAGATTCGGCAGCAGCTCGGCATTGGGGTTCACCTTGAAGCCTGCGGCCTGCAGCCATTGCAGGCTTTGCCATTGGCTGCTGGGCCCCTGGGGCGTGTCTTGCGGCAGGTGCAGGGTGTAGGCGAAGAAATCCAGCCGCCGCGCCGCCACCACTTTTGGATCCAGCTGGCGCAGGGTGCCGGCGCAGGCGTTGCGGGGGTTGGCAAACAGGGCCTCGCCGCGGGCCGCCCGCTCGGCGTTGATGGCAGCAAAGGTGTCATCGGGGATCAGGGCTTCGCCGCGCACCTCCACCCAGGCAGGAGGGTTCTCGAGCTGCAGCCGTAGGGGCACCGAGGCGATGGTGCGCACGTTGGCGGTGATCTGTTCGCCCCGCTCGCCGTCGCCCCGGGTGGCGGCCTGCACCAACAGCCCCTGCTCGTAGCTGAGGGCCAGGGCGTTGCCGTCGATCTTCAGCTCCCCGACCATCTCTAGGGGGGTGGCCGGCTCGCGATCGAGCACCTTGAGCAGCCGGCCATACCAGGCTTCCAAGTCGCCCGGGTTGAAGGCGTTGTCGAGGCTGAGCAGGCCGATGCGGTGCTCCACGCTGCTGAACCCCTCAGCCGGAATGGCCCCCACCCGCTGGCTAGGGCTGTCTGGGGTGATCAGCTCCGGGTGGGCTGCTTCCAGCTCCAGCAGCTCTTTGTAGAGCCGGTCGTAGACCGAATCCTCCATTTCTGGAGCATCCAGCACGTAGTAGGCGTGGGCGGCCCTTTGCAGTAGCCGCCGCAATTCGCCGGCGCGGGCCTGTTTGGTGGGAGCGGCGCTCACGGCAACTGAATCAGGCCGCTGCGAGCTTGGTGATCCGGTCTACCCGCCACTGCTCTTCGATTTTGACGAAGGTGAAGTCGAGGGGCAGCTCGTCTTTGCCGTCGCTTTTGAGCTTCACCGTGAGGATCAGCTGGCCTTCATCAAGCCGGGGCCGGCCGGATTTGAGGTTGCGGTATTTGTTGAGCTGCAGTCCCGCCAGGAAGCGGATGAACTGCTGCCGGTTGACGTGGGAGCGGTAGTTCTTGGTGGTGAGCATGTAGGCCCCATCCACCTGGCCGCTGGCCACCTGGGTGAAGAACTGCTTGATCAGTGGGTTGATGCCGCGGGCGCTGAGCACCAGCTTCACGGCGTTCACGGTCCAGAAGAGCAGCAGGGAGCCTGCGCCGGCCGCTAGGGCCTTGGTGCCGATCTCGCGGGCGATACCCCAATCCATCTCGATTCCAGCTGCGCTTGAGAGGTGCAGAGTCTGACCGACGGCCTTGCATTTTGAGACCTGGCGCCTGGGCTCGGCACAATGCGCCCAGCCCCTGCGTTCCCCGGCGGCATGCCCCTTGAGCCTCTGCTGCCGCTATTTCACCGGCTCGACCGGGAATGGTTTGACGGCAGCCTGGCGCCCGCTGGTCAGCGCTTAGTGGATCTGCGCTGGAGTGACGGCCGCATGCGCCGAACCGCCGGGCTCTACCGGCGCGGACGCCATGCCGATGGCCGCCCCCTGTGCGAAATCGTGCTGTCGCGGCCTCTGCTTGATCCCCTGCCACAGGAAGCCACCCTCAGCACCCTCTGCCACGAAATGATCCACGCCTGGGTGGATCGGGTGGTGGGTGTCGAGGAGGCCCATGGCCCCCACTTCCGCGCCCGCATGGCCGCTATCAACGGCTCCCAGGCTGGCTTCAAGGTGAGCATCCGCCACCGCTATCCCGTGCCCGTCAGCACCAGGGCGCCCCGCTGGCTGGCCTGTTGCCCCAATTGCGGCGTCAGCGCCCCCTACCGCCGCCGGGTGCAGGGTTTGGCCTGCCGCCTCTGCTGCGACCGGCTGCACGGCGGCCGCTGGCACGCCAGTTGTCTGTTGCGATTTGAGCAGGCGGCCTAAGGTCCCGGCAGCACGGCACTGCCATGGGCGTTTTCCTCTGGACCCTGGAATTCGGAGGAATCACCATTGCCTTGGTGGGGATGGGCCGGGAGCGCTGGCTGGCGGGTCGTCGTCGCTAGCTGGATCCTTAGCCTGGGCCCATGGCCGAATCCTGGAAAGATCTAGATCGCCTGGTGAGTGCGGGTCGCCAGCTGGTTGATGGCGTGTCGGGCGCCCGCCCAGGCTCCCGCAGCGGCAACCGGGGCGAAGGCCGCCGGCTCGCTGGCCTGGGTCGTTGGGTGGAAAACAAGCTCGATTGGATCCTTGAAGACGAGGACGACTGGCGAGAGCCCTGGCAGGAGACTCGCCCTGAACTGGGCTCCCAGGACCGGCCGCGCCGCCGCCTGGATGCCATCTCTCGCCGTAGCGCCGCGCCGCCCCAGGCCCAGCCAAGCCAAGAAAGGGAGCCGCAAGCAAGGGAGCCAGAAGAATGGCCCGAAGATGACGCTTTCGCCCTGCCCCGTTGGCAGCGGCAGCCGCCCAGGGCACCCCAAACCCAAACCCAGCCCCCATCCCAATCCCAGCAATCCCAGCTCCCGGGCCGTGCCATGCCCCGCTCCAGCAGACGCCGAGCTGGGGGCTGAGGGCCCGCTCCGGCGAGCTGGTTAAGTTGGCTGCAATTGCATTTAAAAGATGGGCAGTCTGGTGGTGGTGGGCTTTCCGAAGGCGGAAGAAGCCGAGCAGGTGCGGCGCGAGCTGGTGGATATCCAGCGGGAGCGGCTGATCGCCCTCGAGGATGCGGTGGTGGTGGAGCACGACAGCGAGGGCCAGGTGCACCTGCGTCAGGCCATCAACCTCACCGCTACTGGCGCCCTAGGCGGGGGTTTCTGGGGCACCTTGGTGGGCCTGCTGTTTCTCAATCCCCTGTTGGGTGCTGCCGTGGGAGCCGGCGTGGGCGCAGCCTCGGGCTCCCTTTCCGACATCGGCATCAACGATGGCTTCATGCGCGAGCTGGGCGAGACCCTGCCCCGCGGCAGCGCGGCCCTGTGCCTGCTGGTGCGGGAAGCCACCCCAGATCGGGTGATTGAGCGCCTGCGCGCCCATGCTCCCCACGCCAAGTTGCTACGCAGCAACCTCAGCCATACGGACGAGGATCAGTTGCGGGAGCTGCTGGAGCGGGCGCGCCTGCAGGCAGAAGCCTTGCGTCTTACCTGAAACCTGCAGCCCCGCTGGCGCAGCTCCTGATTCACCTGGCTCACCAGGTTTGCAGGTAGGTCGCTGGCCATTTCCTCGGCGGAGGTGTTGATCGAGGGGGAGCCCTGCTCCAGGGCGCTGAGCAGGTCTGCCCATTGGTCGATCAGGTTGCGCTCGGCCATGGGCCGCAGACCCTGCTCCTGCAGCAGGGTTGCGCAGCCTTCCCCGTTCCAAACGGCGCTGGGGCAGCTGGCATGGGGATGGTGTTGATAGGCCAGGCCCTGTTGCAGGGCCTTACTGCTGGGGGCACCGTTCTGCTGGCGCAGGCCGGCATCGCTGAGCAGCCGGCCGCAATGCACGGCGGATATGCCGTAGATGCGGCCGAGGTCGGTGAGGCTCAACCAGAGGCTTGTTGTCATGGCCAGGCTCCCCGGCGCAAGTGGCCCCATGCTGGGCACAGCACTAGGCGCGTCAATCCGTCAACCTCGAATTGCTGTAAGCCGTTACTGAGTTTGTAAATCGTGACAAAGCTTGGCCGGGCCCAGCCAGTGCTCAAGGGCCGGTGAGAACACCTCCCTAATCACGGTGAGCTCCTTGCCCCCGCGGAAGAAGCGGTAGTGGCGACTCCAAAAGGGTCCCGCCAGGCCAAAGCGCTGCTCCAGCCAGGGAGCAGCAACAAGGGCCAGGCCATCCACCTCGCGGAACAGTTCAGCCCGGTTGGCCGTCAGGCTGCGCCAGATCGGCAGCTCCCGCTGCTGCAGGTAGGCGTCGGCCTGGCTTTGATTCCACCAGCTCTCTGCCCAGGCCAGGGTCTTGTCGCCGCAGCGCAGCCACACCTGGCGCCGCAGCAGGGGACCATCGAGCTCGACGACTTCCGGGGGCGGGGGCGCGCCGGCACCGGGGGCGGCTGGCTCAGGCGCCATGGCGATCAGCTCGATCTCCACCGGCTTGCCCGTGAGCAGTTGAAAGTGGCGGGTCGGACTTCCGTCACCTAGAAGCATCAAGCGCCAGGCTCCAGAGAGCACTCCGCCGGCTTTACCCTCGAGCACATTGACTTTGGAGGCCTGCCATATCAGCTCCGGGGAAGGCAACAACTGGTTGACCGACATGGGGGGCAGGACTTCAAAGGGCTTCAGGCTAAGAAGCTGAGGGGGGAGGAGGTCCGAGAGTATGCAGTCGAGTTCAGGAGGAAAATGCGTCTATGTCGTCGTAGCACATGGCGAGGGCTAATGATCTGCAGGCTTGAGAGATTCGGTCAATCTCTGCGTCAGTCAGATATTTGCGATGGTTGCCAATATTGTTAAATAGAGGTTGATTGATCTGGTAATTTCTATAGGTATTGTGATGCACTTCGCTGCCGTACTGAGACTCGTCAATAGCTTCGGGCATCGCTAGGACCCCGTTAAGTTGCAAGTCGGTGTTGACTAAGCTTCCCTGGTCTTCAAGCCTTGTTCCATCGCCATCCAAAGGAGAATTTTGTGTGGATTTGTACCAGGTTACTTGTTGCGAATGGAAATTAAGTTGCTCTGACTCGAAAGTTTTGCCAAGGAATTGCATCACTTGGGCTAGAGTTGATTCAGTTCTTGTTATTAAGTTCTCGTATTGTATCGCGATGCATTGCGGATGTGTTGACCAATACATCACTCTTTTGTTATCAAACTTCCAGCGACGAATTGATTTGCTAAGCGAGCCATAGCGTCGATTGAGTGACGCTATGGTGTCTTTAGGATTGCGGATGATGAGTATAATTTTGGTGTCTGGTGCACAGTCTAAGATGAAGCGGAGATTACGCACATGCTTTGGCGTTTTCTCGACCCAACAACTTGCGTTGTGATGGACGGCTTCTTGCTCAAAAAGTTCAACGTTGCTTCGGTAGATCGAATATCTTTCCTTCTTCGCTATGCCTGTCTCCCCTGGCAGCGCGTAGATTTCCGAGTGGGCTCCAATTAGACGAGTCAGGATTGATGTTCCGGAATGACCGCAGCCGCAGACGTGAATTCCTCCTCTGATCTCAGGCCTCCATAACTTCCACATCGCTTTACTTGTCGCAGTTTGTATTTTGGCAAGCTTGGTCAATCCAAAGAGTCTTGATCCATGGCGTCGGCATGATGAATTTGCGTAAAAGCGATAGTTGTCTTTCTTTCCATACGCGGAGTAGGTGGCTGCGCCGACCTTGATAAGGAGGTGAGGTTGGGGACCATTTGCCAACCATGGCTTCGCTAGGATTCGGGCCTCCAGGAAATGTGATTATTCGAGATCCTTTCGGAATGACCGCTGGCCTAAATAGTCGCCATGGCATTGGGCCAAGGCAGTGAAGGCGAAAATGTCTTGTCCAGCCTCTTGGCCAAAATTTTAGAAATTTTTTAGTGCTATGCGTGATGTAATGCTGTTCAAACTGAAAACGATCCGCAATAGCTTGTGGGTCTTTTTGAAAGATTGCTAAGATGTCAGGATGGGCTCCAATTGGAAATCGAAAGACCGATGTTTGACCTAGCCCGCTTAGCGGACGAGCCCAATTCCTTTCTAGAATAATATCCTCGGGATCGCCAAAGTTGAAATAACAATCAATATTGTCAAGGATGATGCTGTCAAGGTCGAGAAATAAGACAGTTCCATTTAGATACTGCTCAATTTCTTTGCCCCAAAGGGCAACCTTTTTCCATTTTCCACGGGTCTTGGTGGGGGGGGTGCAGCCAAGTTCAGGAATGGGATAGCTGAGGATCGCGGGATCGAGTCCGCTTCTGTCATCTGTTAAGCAGGCGAAGCTGAAATCGCCCGTGACGTATGTTTTGGCGGCAGCATATAGTCGATTAACATATTCAGGGCCATACTTGTCGCCCCACTTCATGCAAACGAGAATCTTTGGTCTATTCATCAATTCCTGAAAGTTTACGAATGGAGCTGGTCGGGATTTAGTAATTAAATTTAGAAATTTCTCGGTGGCAAATTGAACGGATTCGCTGAATGCTTTTGTCATCGAGCACGTCTTGCCACGGCCTTTTGTCTTGGCGAAACTGGCCTTTAGTTTGCTTAGGAGGAAGCCGAATAGGAGTTTGAAAATTAAGTGTTTTCGTTAGCGCATTGAGATCATTTTGAAGCTGCTCATAGTGCAGCATGATGTCGACAATCACGTCGTTATTAATTGTATAAATATTCCAGTTTGTAAGATGTTCTGGATTGCATATTTTAATGTATTCGTTCACGCATGGTCTTGTTTTTTGCTTGCGCGTTCGCCAATAGTAAGTGCTTATCGCGCGATCGAAGGGATTTCGCTCAACACTAATTTTTGTATATTCATTCCAGGTTTGATCAGTAATTTTGCGCTTGATTTCTTGCGCTGGCATATGGTTGTAGAAGTTCTTTTTTAGTTTTCCTTTAGAGATAAGATTCCAGACGTCTTCTGGGTGATAAGCGTGAAAGGGAGCTAGGCAATTTGAGGGTCCAGGCAGCCCTAGCTCGCGTCTGGTTGATTCATCCTCTGAGGGCCAGGGCCATTTTCGGGAAAGCGGTGTGATGACGTCTTGTTTTGAAAGAAATGCGGACAAGGCAATTTCAAGTGAAGTGCCTGCCGTTTTCTGTGTTTTTAAGAAGATAAATTTGTGCCGATGAGATATGAGCATTTTCTTATGCAGTCTGATCGTGGGGGTGGTTTAAAAGCCGCTGCTGATGCTTATGCGGCGCTGCTCGCCGCCCTTCTCAATGACAGCCGTATCGCCACTGGCTGAGCGCAAGCGCCAGCCGCTACTGCCGATGCTCTCGCCCACGGCGGCGCTGGTAGAGCTACCGCCCAGTTGAAAGATTGCTGAGCCGCTTTGCCCTTGCACCTGCACCACTCCCACTAGCTGGGGAGCGTTTCCACCACCGCTGCTGGCTGAGCCGGTGGCAGCGGGTGCCGGACTGGTGATGCGGCTGGTGACGGGCACTTTGAGTACATCGGCAGCTGGGGCGCTGCTGGCAGGCAGGGTTGCCAGCTCTTCCATCCAGGGTTCGCCCGGAGGGGGTGGGGGCAGCTCTCCGTCTTCTGCTGACCCAACGGCAGCGGCTGCCTGGGCGGGCTCGTTTGCTTGGGCTGGGGTTGTGCCGGGCCCCATGGTGCGCAGCCGCTCGATCAGCAGCATGTTGCGCTCCTGGCGAATGGCCTGCTGGCTCTGGTTCCAGAGGCCGAGCACGGCCAGGGCCATTCCTGCAACCACCATCACCGTCACACTGGCTCCTGCCAGTAGCAGGCTGGGCTGGCGGCCAACCTGATCTGCAAGCCGCTGCAAGGGTTTGGCCGCCGTAGCTGGGCGGCGCTTTGCTGAGGCCGGCTTTGGTTTGGAAGTTGGTTGTTTGGCAGGGGCTGGTCTGGTGGCAGCCGGCTTAAACGCAGCAGGTTTAGACGTAGCAGGATCAGACGAGGCAGCATTAGAGACTGCTGCTGGCGGCAGGTCATGCAGCTCTACGGGGATGCTGCCGGCATCGGAAAATGCCGCTGGCGTGTCGCAGACCTCCACCTCAATTGGCTTTTCGGGCTCGAACACCCGATTGAGCACCTGCTCTGCCTTGAGCTCCCAGTAGGCCCGGGAGGTGGGTATGCCTCGTACCGGACTCACCTGCTGCGCCCTCTTATCTAGTGGGATCAAGAGTACCGGCCCTTTGCTGACTTGACGAGTTTTGGCGTTTGCGTAGCTCCAGCCAGAGCAGCAGGGCCGTGACGTCCGCCGGACTTACCCCTGGAATCCGGCCGGCTTGGCCCAGGCTGAGGGGCTGGATTGAGTTGAGTTTTTCGCGGGCTTCCTTTGAAAGGGTGGCAATGGTGGCGTAATCCACGTCTGCTGGTAGGGCCCGGTGCTCCTGCTTTTTGACCTGGTCGATCTGCTGCTGCTGGCGGGCCAGGTAGCCGCTGTATTTGATGTCGATCTCAGCGCCCTCACGCACGTCGCTTGGCAAATCCGCCGGCGCCAGGCCCAGGCGCACCAGATCGCCGCTGTGGAAGCCGGAGCGGCGCAGCAGGTCGGCCAGGGTGATCGAGCCCTTGATGGGGGCTTGGGTTTGGGCCTCCACGGCGGCGGCGGCCGGGTCGCTGCCCTTGAGGCGCACCGATTCCAGGCGCTGTTTTTCGCCGCTGATGGCCTGTTGTTTGGCGGTGTAGATGGCCCAGCGCCGCTCGTCGATCAGGCCCAGCTCCCGCCCTAGGGGGGTGAGGCGCCGGTCGGCGTTGTCGCCCCGCAACACCAGCCGGTATTCGCTGCGGCTGGTGAGCACCCGGTAGGGCTCGCGCAGATCCTTGTTGATCAGGTCATCGATCATGGTGCCGATGTAGCTGCCCTCCCTGGGGAAGTGCACCGGCTCTTGGTCGCCCACCAGGCGGGCGGCGTTAAGGCCAGCCACCAGGCCCTGGGCCGCGGCTTCCTCGTAGCCGGTGGTGCCGTTGAGCTGGCCGGCGCAAAACAGCCCGGCTACCCGCTTGGTTTCGAGCGAAGGCTTGAGCTGGGTGGCGGGCAGGTAGTCGTAGTCGACGGCGTAGGCGGGCCGCAGCATCACGCATTGCTCCAGGCCCGGCAGGGTGCGCAGCAGCTCGAGCTGTAGCCGCTCTGGCAGACCGGTGGAGAAGCCCTGCACGTAAATCTCAGGGGTGTCGCGGCCTTCGGGTTCGAGAAAGATCTGGTGACTTTCCTTGTCGGCGAAGCGCACGATTTTGTCTTCGATTGAGGGGCAGTAACGGGGGCCCTTGCTGTCGATGAAGCCGCCGTAGATGGGGGTGAGGTGCAGGTTGTCGCGGATCAGCTGGTGGGTGGCGGCCGTGGTGCGGGTCATGTGGCAGCTCATCTGCTCGCCGCTCACCCAGGAGGCCGGATCAAAGGAGAAGAAGCGGCCCTCGGCATCGCTGGGCTGCTCTTCGAGTTGGTCGAGGGCGATGCTGCGCCGGTCTACCCGGGCTGGGGTGCCAGTTTTGAGCCGGCCCATCTGGAAGCCCAGCGCCTCGAGGGCTTCGCTGAGGCCAACGGCGGCCTGCTCTCCAGCCCGGCCGGCGCTCATCGACTGGTTGCCCACCCAGATCTGGCCGCCCAGGAAGGTGCCGGTGGTGAGGATTACGGCGGCGGCGCCGTAGCTGCTGCCGAAGTAGGTACGGATGCCGCTGATGCGGGCGTCCTCGCCGGGGGTGCCCTCCACCAGCAGCCCGGTCACCATCGCTTCGCGCAGGGCCAGGTTTGGCGTGTGCTGCAGCAGCTGCAGCATCTGGCGGGCGTACTGGCGCTTGTCGGTCTGGGCGCGTAGGGCCCACACAGCGGGGCCGCGGCTGGCGTTGAGCACCCGCTTCTGCAGGGCTGTGGCATCGGCGAGTCGGCCGATTACGCCGCCGAGGGCATCCACCTCGTGCACCAGCTGGCTCTTGGCCGGACCGCCCACCGCCGGGTTGCAGGGCTGCCAGGCGATGCGATCGAGGTTGAGTGAAAACAGGGCGGTGCTGAGCCCTAGACGCGCAGCGGTGAGCGCCGCTTCGCAGCCCGCGTGGCCGCCGCCCACCACGATCAGGTCGAAGTGCTCGGTGCAGGCAGCGGGCGCATTCATGGGCGAATCCTAGGAATCGTTGCTGGAGGGCTTGTGCTGTGGATCTGGGATCTTGATCCAGGCGTATCGAATGGCATAGAGCTCATTTGGTTGCCAGAGGGATGGCGAGGTTAATTGCTGCCAATTGACCTGTGGCTTCTTCAGCTTTGGGCTTATCGCAGGCGTGGTGTCAACAATGCGGGTCAGCAAGGGGGCGATTGACTCAGCAGTGTCCCGGCGGTCGAGCAAGACCAGCAGGTGGCTGCCGGCTGCGGGCGGTTCGATCCTTAGAGCGGCCCCGGGATTTAGGGCCTGAGGGGTGAGCACCCGTATTTCCGGCAGTAGCTGGCGGGCGTTGCCACCGATGAGTCCGTTGCTGGCTAGCACCAAATCGGGCACACCGTGCCGCTGCTTGATCGCTTTCACGAGCTGGGGTAATGGGTAGTTGGGCCGGCTGGTTTTACCGGTGAACGCCGCCATGGCGGTGCGGCCGGGGAGCAGCAGGGCGGCGCTGCCAGCAGCCGTGACCCCCACCCGAATCGCCCAGCGCAGTCGGCTCGCAGGCAATGGAGGGACCAGGCTGGCGGCGCTCACCGGCGCCATAAACAAGAGGGTTTGATACCAGCGGTCCTTGATGCGGGTAGCACCGGTGGCGAGCACCGTCACCAGCAGCACCGCCACCACGACTAGGGGCAACCGTTGCAGCACTGCTTGGGCCGGCGCTCGGCCCGGATCTGCCCAGCGCAGGCGATGCCTTTCTGGCCAGAGCATGGCCAGTGCTGCAATCCAGAAGGGGGTCAAAAAGGCGATGCCAGACCTAAGGGCGCTGAATAGGCCGCTCACTGGAAGGGGATCAGGGCGGCGGGTTTTGACCATGCCGCTCAGGGCTAGATCGCTGTGGTTGAGCACCCAGCCGAGGTGGGGGGCCATTACTAGCCCAGCAGTTGCGAAGGCCAGCAGCAACTGGGGGCGGACCAGGGCCTGGCGGCAGCGCGGAACGCTAAGGGCGGTGACCAGCAAGGCCGCATCGAAGATCGCCACGTTGTACTTACTGAGCAGACCAGCGCCCACCGCTAGGCCCAGCAGGGCGTGGTTGTCCCAAGTCGGCCGATTGATCAGGCGCAGCAGCTGAAGCAGGGTGCATGCCGCTAAGGCGGTGGCTAGCACGGAGTGGGTGAGGTCGCGCTGGGCTTCCCAGACGATTTGGGGGATTAGCGCCAGGCCACAAACCACGAGTAGCTGCTGATCGCGGCGGAATTTGAGTAGGTGGCCGATCTGCAGCAGCGCCCCAACCAGCACGCTTAGCAGCACTACCTTGAGGCCGCGGAGGGGCCACAGGGCTGGCCCCGTGACTAGAAACACCAGCTTCACTAAATAGGTATAAAGCGGTGGCTGCGCTCCGTAGCCCAGGCTCCAGCTCTGGGAGAGCAGTAGTTGCTCGGCCTGGTCCAGGTCGGCTGTTGTCGACATCAGGCCCTGGCTTACCGCGTTCAACAGGAAATAAAGGCTGATACCCAGCAACAGCTGCACGGTGAAGCGTTTGCTTGCACTTTCATGCGGTGTGTTGACCGGTTGTTCAGATTGCACCGCTCAAGCCGCCAGGTTGCGGAAGCGGGTGAACTGGGGCTCAAACAACAGCTTGACCGTGCCCACCGGGCCGTTGCGGTGCTTGGTCACGATCACTTCGGTGATGCCCCGGTCGGGGGTTTCCGGGTTGTAGTACTCGTCGCGGTAGATCATCAGCACCAGGTCGGCGTCCTGCTCGATTGAGCCCGATTCGCGTAGGTCACTGAGCATCGGCCGCTTGTTGGTGCGCGATTCGACGCCGCGGCTCAGCTGGGATAGGGCGATCACCGGCACGTTGAGCTCGCGGGCCATGCCCTTGAGGCCCCTGGTGATGCGGGACAGCTCCTGCACCCGGTTGTCGGGGGTGGAGCCCTCCATCAGCTGCAGGTAGTCGATCACGATCAGGCCCAGCTCCTTGCCGGTTTCGGCCATCAGCCGGCGGCAGAGGGAGCGCATCTCCAGCACGCCGGTATTGGGCTTGTCGTCGAGGAACAGGGGCAGCTGGCCGAGACTGTTGATGCCCTGGCCCAGCAGGGGCCACTCCTCCTGCTGCAACCGGCCAGTGCGCAGCCGGCCGCTTTCGATGCCCACCTCCATCGACAGCAGGCGGTAGGTGAGCTGCTCCTTGCTCATCTCCAGGGAGAACACACAGACCGGCAGGGCGTGGAGCTGGGCGACGTTTTTGGCGATGTTGAGCACGATTGAGGTTTTGCCCATCGCCGGCCGGCCGGCCACAATAATGAGGTCGCTGCGCTGCAGGCCCTGGGTGATGGCATCGAGGTCGTAGAAGTTGCAGGGGATGCCGGCCACGGAAGTGCCCAGCGAGCGGCTCTCGATCTCGTTGAAGGTGCTGGTGAGGATCTCGGCGGTGGGGGTGAGGCCGGTGCTGGGCTTCTCCTGGCTGATGGCGAAGATCTTTTGCTCAGCCTCATCGAGCACCTGCTCCATCGGCTTGCTCTGATCAAAGCCCAGGGCGATCACCTCATTGCCGGAGCGGATCAACTGGCGCCGCAAAAACTTGTCCATCACCAGGCGAGCCACCTGGTCGATCGAGGCCGTCGAGGTGATGCGCTCCACCAGCTCCACCAGCCGGCCCTGACCGCCCACCTTCTCCAGGGCGCCGGTGTCCGCCAGCCAGGCACACATCGCCGTGAGGTCGGTGGGTTTGCCCTGGCTGTGCAACATCACCGCCGTGCGGTAGATCTCGCGGTGGGCGCCGAGATAAAAGGCCTCGGCCTGCAGCACGTCGGCGATGCGGCCGATGGCGTCTGGGTCCAGC
Source organism: Cyanobium usitatum str. Tous (assembly GCF_963920485.1). Taxonomy (NCBI): domain Bacteria; kingdom Bacillati; phylum Cyanobacteriota; class Cyanophyceae; order Synechococcales; family Prochlorococcaceae; genus Cyanobium; species Cyanobium usitatum. The sequence continues at coordinate 2,451,492 of NZ_OY986431.1, forward strand.
AGGATGCCGCCCAGCACGGCCTCTTCAGCCTCCAGGTTCTGGGGCGGCACCGAATCGGGCAGGGCCTCAAAACGGGCTTCCGAGCGCCCGTCTGAACGGGATTCGCGGCTGCTGGATTGGTTGAGGGGAACGCTCACCATGATCTTGGGGGGCGCTTAGCCGGGAGGGCAATCTTGAGTGCGGCGGCGCCATTTGACCACCCCACTGGCCCTACCGGTGGGGGTTCAACACACAAGCTGCCCCATCCCTGGGTTTTCAACTGCTGGCTCTGGCCTCAGAAGCTGGCAACTTCCAGGTTGAGCTCGGCGGTGACTTCGGGGTGGAGCTTCACCTGCACCTTGTAGGAGCCGGTGCGGTGGATTTCGGGCACCGTGATGTCGCGGCGATCCACTTCTTTCTTGGTGGCAGCTTCGATCGCTTCAGCTACGTCACCGTTGGTCACGGTGCCAAACAGCACGTCGTCGCCGCCGGTCTGCTTCTTGACGGTGAAGCGGCCGATCGTGTCGAGGGCGGTGCGGAAGGCCACCGCTTCGGCCTTGAGGGCGGCCTGACGCTCCGCCTCCTTAGCGCGGCGCGCTTCCACCTGGCGCAGCACAGCTGCAGTCACGGGCTGGGCCTTGCCGGTGGGAACAAGGAAGTTGCGGGCGTAGCCGGGGGCTACCTCCACCAGATCACCGTTCTTGCCCAGGCTGAGAACGTCTGCGTTGAGGACGACTTGAACGCGCTTAGCCATGGCAAATAAGTAGGAGATTGATCAAGACCCGATCCAACACCCTAAATCAGGGGGTGATCAGGCCTCAGGTCCGCTGAGGCTCAGCAGCTGCGGGCAGGCGTATGTGCTTTGCCAGGCCCAGGAAGCGCATCAGGCGGATGTGCTGCCAGGTGAGATCGATTTGGTGGCCAAAGCCGTGGCGAGCTGAGTGGGGGAAGGCGTGGTGGTTGTTGTGCCAGCCCTCGCCGAAGGTGAGCGCCGCGACCCACCAGTTGTTCTTGGAGCCATCACCGCTGTCGTGGGCAACGCTGCCCCAAAGGTGGGTGGCCGAATTCACCAGCCAGGTGCAGTGGTACACAACGACCAGGCGCAGGGGGATGCCCCAGAGCACCAGGGCCCAGCCACCAGCGCCCGTGGCGGTGCCGATCCAAAACAGCAGGGCGGCTAGGGGCGCCTGCAGCAACAGGAAATTGGTGTTCAACCAGCGGTAGTAGGGATCTTTGGCGATATCGCCGGTGAGCCGGGGCACGGCAGCCATGGCGGGGATGGCCTGGAGCATCCAGGCCATGTGGCTCCACCAGAAGCCCTTCAGGCTGGTGTGGTGATCCACTTCCGTATCGGAAAACTTGTGGTGGTGGCGGTGCAGGCCCACCCAATCGATTGGGCCGTGCTGGCAGCTGAGGGCGCCGCAGGTGGCGAAGAAACGCTCCAGCCACTGGGGCACCCGGAAGGCGCGGTGGCTGAGCATGCGGTGGTAGCCGATCGTCACGCCCAGGCAGGCGGTGACCCAATAGAGCACTAGGAAGCTGGCCAGGGCGGGCACGCTCCAGAACTGGGGCAGCAGGGCAACCAGCGCCAGCACATGGATGACGGCCATGAAGCCGATGGTGACCCAGGGGGTGGTTTTCGACCCCTTGGCGCTAGCGGCCTTGCCATGGCGCGGCCGGTGCAGGGCCTCGGCGCGGCGCTCGCCGCTGACGCCTTGGTTGATGAAGGCGGGCTTGCGGGTGGCAAGGCGCTGGGTGGCTGGTGCGCTGGGACTAACTGGTGCGGCCATAACGGACCGGCTCCGTACTGATCGGTAGAATGGTAGCAATACGGATCCATATCGCGTGGGGTACCGGGAAGATCTCCTATCGGGCCGGGTCGCTTTTGCCCATCTGATCAAGGTGTGGCATGAGCGCAACGGCTGGTCGCATCGGGTGTTGCCGGCCCTGGCTGAGGCCCTCGATCTGGGCCGGGTCCACAACTCCCAGCTCTCGATGCTGCGCAACGGCAAGCTGGCCTCCCCCGGCCCGGAGGTGTTCCTGGCCCTTGGTCGTATAAATCAGCTGCTGGCCCGCGAGGTGCGTGGCGGCAGTCTGGGCGACGGCCTGCGCCAGCGATTGGCCGACAGCCCCGAGCTGGTAGCGGCCCTGGAAACCTCTGCCCTGCCCGTGCAGGACGAGGGCGCTCCGGTGCTGGGGCCCGGCGAACTGCTCGAGGTGTTTGTGGGCCTGCGCCAGCCGCCGGTGGCCTTTGATCTGCGTATAGATGCGGCCGAAGCGGTGCCCTTGAGTGCGGCTTTGGCCCAGCTGTTCACGGCGGGGCGGCCCTGGCGTTTGTGCCGCGAGCCGGTGCTGGCTGCCTATCCGGTCGAGAAGCGGCAGCGGCGGGAGCGGTTTGCCGAGGTGATGGCGGGTCAGCGCGATTTTTCGGCAGCTGAGCTCGACAGCGAACTCCCTGATCTGCGCCGCACCCTGGCTCGGCTGGGGGCGACGGGCGAGGCGGAGCTGGAGCCGGATCAGTTTCTTGAGCTGCTGCGCCAGCAGGCCAAAGCCATGGGCTTAACGGCCACCGGCGCCATGGCAAAACTGGATCTAGCAGCTGCAATTAGGCAGCAGCTCCAGGCCCCGCCAGCCAGCCCTCAAGAGGGGTTGTAGTTCGCTTCCCGCACTCGCTTGGCCCAGCCCAGCTTGCGCAGCAGCTTGATGTGCTGCCAGGTGATGTCGAACTCAAACCAGCGCAGGCCGTGACGCGCTGAGTGGGGGAAGGCGTGGTGGTTGTTGTGCCAGCCCTCGCCGAAGCTCAAGATTGCCACCCACCAGCAATTGCGCGAAAGGTCGGGGGAATTGAAGTTGCGGTAGCCGCAGAAGTGGGTGGCCGAATTCACCAGCCAGGTGACGTGATACACGATCACCAGACGCAGCGGGATCGCCCAGAGCACCAGGCCTAAGCCGCCGCCATGGACGCCGGCCAGCTCGCCATACCAATAGAGAGCGGCGCCGAGCGGCAGTTGCAGAAGCAGAAACCAGCGATCCAGCCAGCGGTAGAAGGGGTCGCGCTGCAGGTCGCCGGTGAGCCGGCCCACGTGTTGCAGGGCTGGAATCTCGTGCAGCATCCAGTCGCTGTGGGCCCACCACAGGCCCCGGGCCGCGTCGTGGTGGTCGTTGGGTTGGTCGGAATACTTGTGGTGGTGGCGGTGCAGTCCCACCCATTCGATCGGGCCGCTCTGGCAGGCCAGGGCACCCATCAGAACCAAGATGTGCTCCAGCCACAGGGGGGCGCTGAAGCTGCGGTGGGTCAGCATCCGGTGCAAACCCAGGGTCACCCCCAGCACGGTGGTCCAATAGAGGACCGCCAACACCACCACGGCCTGCCAGCTCCAGAAGCGCGGCAGCAGGGCAAACACCGCACCCACGTGCATCGCCAGCATGAAGCTGGTGGTGCCCCCCTTGAACTTGCGCTGGCGGCCCGGCAGGGGTTGGCGCCTTTCGGATACAGCAGCGCGGATTCGCTGATCCTCAAGCGCGCTGGGTGTGGCCGCACCCAAAACTTGGGCCGAATCGGTGCTTACTACCAAGGAACTCTCCGGGTGGTGCGTGCCCGGTGACGCCATGGCAACGGCGACTTGGGACAACTCAACAAATCTACCTGCGCAGGGCTCGGCAAAATTGGCTGTTAACCCCTTGCCCCTGGTGAGGCCAGCTCAAATCACGGCCAGATTCGCCAGGTTGCCGGTATACCCGGTGATTTCCATGAGCCCGTCCGTAGCGCCCTGGAAACCAGCGCGACCATCATTGAGGGCTAGAAATGTGCGAGTACTTGCGCCACTGCCCAAGCTGAAGGTTGCAGCACGATGTGCTCCAAACGTGGCCCTGGTGAGCACAGTGCTGAGGCCGAATTGGTTGAGGGCGCTGACACGGCCCAGCTGGCGAACATTGGCTCGACTGACGGCACGCGGGGCATCAATGCGATCGATTCCGATCGCCAGGTCGGTGATGCGGTCGTAGGCGCCAAAACGCGACTCGACTAGACGACCGTAACGGAACATGTCTATGCCACGGCCGCCAGTGAGGCGATCTGCTCCAGCGCCGCCAATGATGAGGTCGTTGAGATCACCACCGTTAATTGCATTGCTGGAACTATTGCCAATCAGCGTGTCATTAAAACTGCCGCCAACAACATTATTAAAGTTTTTAAGGACATCGCTTCCGATGCCAGCGGCGTCGCCGCCGGCTCTGGCTCGCGCGAAGCCGCGCGTGCGATGCAGGTTTACTGTGATGCCGGCCTTGGCAGAGAGATAGCGGATGGTGTTGGTGCCACCCCCGCCGTCGTAATAATCGTCTCCAGCACCAGTGCAACCAATAACAGATAGATTGCCATTCCCGCCAAGAACAACGTCATTGCCATCACCCGGCTTCACCGTCTGTGCAATGCTGCTGCGGGAAAGATTGTAATAGTCGTTGTCGACTGAACCTGAGAAGCTGGTTTCTTTTTCTTCGCCTGAAAGCAGGTAGACGTTGTCCCGGTTGAATGTGCCGTCACTGAATTCAATTGTTTCGACATCGACGGCGTCGAAGCGAAAACCGTTTGGCCCTGTGATGCTGAATCGTGTTCCAATATCGGCAACTTCCGTGTTGCCAAAGCCTCTTTCCTCCTCCATGTACTCAATCGTGAAGCCTAGGTAGGGCACGTCGAGTTTCAAGGTGTCGTTGCCTGCTCCACCGGCAAAGGCATGGGGAGAGCCGCTGGAGCGGCCGTTGTAGGTGCCATCCAGGGAGCTGAGATCACCGGTGAGGGTCATGGTGTCGTCCCCGTCGAGCCCTACAAAGAAGATGCTTCTGAGCTTTGCGTCGGCTTCTTTGACATTGGCCGTGAAGGTGTCAGACGCTTCGCTTCCTTCCCAATAGAGACCCTCGATGTTTTGGCTGAGTGTCTGGTCTAAGGCTTTGATATCTGGGATAATCGGGTGATCGGGCAGCCCGCTCAGCAGGGCTCTGTTGCTGTAGATAGCTAGGTTGATGTTGTCGCCTGTGTGTCCAACTGGGCGCTGAAAACTATTGTAAGTTGGGCCTGAGCCATCGCTTCTGATAAACAATAATTCTGGCAGGTTGCTGGCAATATTGAGTCGACCCTCGATGCCGAGTGCGAAATTCGTCTTGCCATCTGGCGAGAAAAGATAGTAAAAGGTCTTGTCGTACGGGTTTCGCTTATCATCGTCAAACCAGCCGCTCTTTAGGGGGTATAATTTGCTGCCGTTAGCTCCATCAGGACCTTCAATCTCCCAGCCGTCAAGAGTTGTCATAATTGCATAACCTTTATCTATAAATCCTATCACATATTTAATATTTGTGGGCGAAGGAGGGTTGGCGAGGCCTCGGCTCGCCGTTGCAGCCTGGATTGGGGTGATGGACGGCCACCCTGCGCCAGTGGCCAGCCGAAGGGGCGCTATGTATTTCACTGACCATTCCGCTGCCCCATGACCGCCCCTGCTCTCGCCGCCGAACGGGTGGCCGCCGCAGTGGCCGCCACCGCTGCCGCCGCCGCCCACCACACCAGCCAGGTGCAGCCGCGGCTGGCCCGGGTGCTCGAGGCTTTCGCCGCTGAGCGGCTCGGCAGCCAGCACTTCGCTTCGGTGAGCGGCTATGGCCACGGCGATCAGGGCCGGGAGGTGCTCGATCGGGTGTTTGCCCGGGTGCTGCAAGCCGAGGCGGCGGCCGTGCGACTGCAATTTGTCAGTGGTACCCACGCCATCGCGGCGGCGTTGTTTGGTGTGCTGCGCCCCGGCGACCGCCTGCTGGCCCTCACCGGCCGCCCCTACGACACCCTCGAAGAGGTGATTGGCATCCGCGGCAGCGGCCAGGGCTCCCTGGCGGAATTCGGCATCGCCTACGCCGAGCTGGCCCTCACCGCCGCCGGCCGGGTCGATTTCGACGGTCTGGAGGACGCCCTGGCGCTGCCCACCCGCATGGTGCTGATCCAGCGCAGTTGCGGCTACAGCTGGCGGCCCTCCCTGTCGGTGGCCCAGATCGGCCTGCTCTGCGAGCGGGTGAAAGCGCTCCAGCCCGGCTGCGTTGTGTTCGTAGACAACTGCTACGGCGAGCTGGTGGAGGCCCAGGAGCCAACGGCGGTGGGGGCGGATCTGATTGCCGGCTCCTTGATTAAAAACCTCGGCGGCACCATCGCCCCCACCGGCGGTTACGTGGCTGGCCGGGCTGAGTTGGTGGAGCAGGCCTGCTGCCGGCTCACGGCGCCTGGCATTGGCGGGGAGGGGGGCACCAGCTTCGACCTCAACCGCCTGCTGGCCCAGGGGCTTTTCCTGGCTCCCCAGATGGTGGCTGAGGCCCTGATCTGCAGCGAGCTGGTGGCGGCCGTGTTCTCGGATCTGGGCTACGCGGTGCAGCCCCTGCCCGGGGCCCCCCGCAGCGACGTAATCCAGGCGGTGCGGCTCGGTGATCCCGAGCGGCTCAAAACCGTTTGCCGCGCCTTCCAGGCCGCATCACCGGTGGGCGCCTATCTCGATCCGGTGCCGGCGCCCATGCCCGGCTACGCCAGTGCTCTGGTGATGGCGGGCGGTACCTTCATCGACGGCAGCACCAGCGAGTTTTCCGCCGATGCGCCGCTGCGGGAGCCCTACGTGCTGTTTGCCCAGGGCGGCACCCACCGCGCCCATGCCCAGATCGCCCTGGAGCGAGCCCTGGTGGCCCTGGCGCAGGCAGGTCAGAAGGTCTGATTACGCGGATCTCGCTGCTGTTATCAACCCGATGCCGACAGACTGGCGCCACCTTGCTGCTCCGAGATGGCGCTCCCCATCCCCGGTGATTGCCGCTACGCCGACAGCCACGAATACGTGCGCCCAGAGGGCGAGAGGCTGCGGCTGGGCATCAGTGCCTTCGCTGTCGACCAGCTGGGCGACATTGTGTTTGTCGAGCTGCCGGCGGTGGGTGCCAGCCTTGTGCAGGGCGCCAGTTTTGGCAGCGTGGAATCGGTGAAGGCGGTGGAAGATCTGCTGGCGCCGGTGAGCGGTGTGGTGCTGGCCCGCAATGAGGCGGTGCTGGCTAGCCCGGAGGAGCTGCAGAACGATCCCTATGGCGAGGGTTGGCTGCTGGTGCTGCAGCCAGCTGATCCGGCCCAGCTCGCTGGCCTGCTGGATGCGGCCACCTACGCCGCCAAGGTGCAAGGAGCCTGATGGCAGCTGCGCACCCACCAGACCTCTCTTTTATTCGGCGCCATATCGGTCCAAGCGCCGCTGAGCAGCAGCGGATGTTGGCGGAACTCGGAGCCTCCAGCCTCGAGGCCCTGGCCGCCCAGGTGGTGCCCGCCGATTTGCTTCTAGATCCGGCGGCCTCGGCTGCGGGTTTGCCCGAGCCCTGCAGTGAGGCCCAGGCCCTGGCCGAACTTGCCGAGATCGCTGCGGCCAACCAGCTGCAGCGCAGCTTGATCGGCCAGGGCTACTACGGCACTGCCACGCCGGCCCTGATCCAGCGCCAGGTGTTTGAAAACCCCGACTGGTATACCGCCTACACCCCCTATCAGGCCGAAATCGCCCAGGGCCGGCTTGAGGCCCTGCTGAATTTTCAGACCCTGATCAGCGAGCTCACCGGCCTGCCGATCGCCAATGCCTCTTTATTGGATGAGGCCACCGCCGCCGCTGAAGCCATGGCCATGGCCAGCGCTGTCTGCAAGCGCCCCGGTGCGACGCGCTTTCTGGTGGATCGGGCCCTGTTCCCCCAGACCCTGGCGGTGCTGCAAACCCGGGCCGAGCCCCTGGGCATCCAGCTCGAGCTGGTGGCGGCCGAGTCGCTGGCGGCAGCCCCCCTGCCAGCGGATGCTTTTGGTTTGCTGATCCAGCTGCCTGGCCGCCAGGGCCGGCTCTGGGATCCCAGCGAACTGCTGGCTAGCGCCCGCCAGGCCGGGGTGATCACGGCTGTGGCGATCGATCCCCTGGCCCAGGTGCTGCTGGAGCCGGTGGGCCAGCTCGGCGCTGATATCGCCGTCGGCAGCGCCCAGCGCCTGGGGGTGCCGCTGGGTTTTGGTGGTCCCCATGCCGCTTTTTTCGCCACGGGCGAGCAGTTCAAGCGCCAGATCCCTGGCCGCCTGGTGGGGCGCTCGCTGGATGCGGCAGGCCAGCCGGCCCTGCGCCTGGCCCTGCAGACCCGCGAACAACACATCCGCCGCGACAAGGCCACCAGCAACATCTGCACCGCCCAGGTGCTGCTCGCGGTGATGGCCGGTTTCTATGCCGTGCACCATGGCCCGGACGGCCTGGAGGCGATCGCCCGGCGCTTGCTCAGCCTGCGGGCGGCCCTTGTGGCTGGCCTGGAGGCCCTCGCCCTGCCGGTGTTGCCGGGCCAGGGTTTTGACACGGTGTGGCTGCCCCTGCCGCCGGATCAGGCCGAGGTGCTGGTGGCTGCTGCCCTGGCGGCCGGCTTCAACCTGCACCAGGCAGCAGATGGCGTTGGCATCAGCCTCGATGAGCTGAGCAGCGCCGAGGAGCTGGAGCGGCTGCTGCGGGCGCTGGCTGGCTGCGCTGAGCCCTGGCGGGAGCTGGGCACCAGCCCGCCTGCTGGCCCGGCCATGCCCCTGCGCCAGCAGCCCTGGTTGCAGCAGAGCGTCTTCCACCGCTACCGCAGTGAAACCGAGCTGTTGCGCTACATCCAGCGCCTTTCAGCCAAGGATCTATCCCTGGTGCACGGGATGATCCCCCTGGGCAGCTGCACCATGAAGCTCAACGCCGCCGCCGAGCTGGCGCCGGTGAGCTGGCCGGCCTTCAGCCAGCTGCACCCCTTCGCCCCGGCTGAGCAGGCCGCCGGATACCAGCTGTTGGCGGCGGATCTGGAGCGCTGGCTGGCCGTGATCACCGGGTTTGCCGGCGTGTCGCTGCAGCCCAATGCCGGCTCCCAGGGGGAATATGCCGGCCTGCTGGCGATCCGGGCCTGGCACCGCAGCCGGGGGGAAGCCCATCGCACCGTTTGTTTGATTCCCACCAGCGCCCACGGCACAAACCCAGCCAGCGCCGTGATGGCCGGCCTGCAGGTGGTGGCGGTGGCCTGCGACGAGGCCGGCAACATCGATCTCGCCGACCTAGAGGCCAAGGCCGCTGCCCACGCCGAGCAGCTGGCGGCGGTGATGGTCACCTATCCCTCCACCCACGGTGTGTTTGAGCCGGCTATTCGCCGCATCTGCGAGCTGGTGCACGCCCGCGGCGGCCAGGTGTATCTCGATGGCGCCAACCTCAACGCCCAGGTGGGCCTGTGCAAGCCGGGTCTCTACGGCGCCGATGTCTGCCACCTCAACCTGCACAAGACCTTCTGCATTCCCCACGGCGGCGGGGGCCCCGGCGTGGGCCCGATTGCGGTGGCCTCCCATCTGCTGCCCTTCTTGCCGGGTGCCGTAGGGGTTGAGTGCGGAGGGGTGGGGCCCGTGGCGGCGGCACCCCTGGGCAGTGCTTCGATCCTGGCGATCAGCTGGATGTACATCCGCATGATGGGCGGCGCGGGCCTGCGCCAGGCCAGCCAGGTGGCCCTGCTGGCCGCCAACCTGCTGGCCGAGCGCCTGGAGCCCCACTTCCCCGTGCTTTACCGGGGCATGGGCGGGCGCGTGGCCCATGAATGCATCCTCGATCTGCGGCCGCTGAAGCGCAGCTGCGGACTGGAGGTCGATGATCTGGCCAAGCGTCTGATGGACTACGGCTTCCATGCCCCCACGGTGAGCTGGCCCGTGGCGGGCACGGTGATGGTGGAGCCCACCGAAAGCGAGTCGCTCGCTGAGCTCGACCGCTTCTGTGCGGCCATGGTGGCGATCCGCCAGGAGGCCGCGGCGCTGGAGGCCGGCAGCGCCGATCCCCTCAACAACCCCCTCAAGCGAGCCCCCCACACCCTGGCCGCCGTGACTGCCGACCAGTGGGACAGGCCCTACAGCCGCCAGCAGGCGGCATTTCCGGCTGGTGAGGAGCAGCGCCTATCGAAGTTTTGGCCGGCGGTGGCCCGGATCGACAACGCCTACGGCGATCGCAACCTTGTGTGCACCTGCCCGAGCATGGAGGAGCTGGCAGCGCAGGAGCTGGCAGCGCAGGAGCTGGCAGCGCAGGAACTGGCCCAAGTGGTGCCAGTTGCCACTGTTCTTTAGTGCCGTCATGACGCACACTGTGCGGGCCTGACGCCTCTTAACAGGCACAATCAGCGCTTAAAGCCATTCATTTTCGGGACCATGAAGGGCAGCAACGACGGAACTGGTACAGGAGCGGGCCAGGTGCTGCGGGTGGAGGGCACCAACGTGGTTCGTGTTCCTTTTGGTGTGCGTCGCTCCCGCCGCCCCCGTCCCCAGCGCCCCGATCACTGGGCCACCCTGGTGCTGCCTTTTCATATCCACCACGATCCAACGCCACCTCCCCAGGCAGCTTGAGTCTGGAGTTGGCTAAATCAAGTCGCCTAAATTGGTGCGGTCAAGCGCCAATCAACTAGGGCTTTGATGTCAGCCAGGGAGCTGGCGGGTGCCCGAAATGGCAGCAGATGCATGGGACTGCGCTCGGGGCGCACCAGCCAGGTGAAATCGGCCTGGGGGATCAGCACGAACCCCCGATAACGCACCGTTGCCCGCACCCCGAGGGGAGGGTTGCCGGTTGAGGAGATAGCGGTGCTGGCCATTCCTGGTGTCAGAACTGGGGCCATTGCAGCGGACTGGCGGCAAATTCGCGGCCGTTTACTGAATTGCTTTGGGATTGCCTTTACACCCTGCAAAATGCCTGGATGGGTCTAGGTCTAGACCCCTGAAACCCGTTTGGGGTACTGGGTTTTTGCCCTGGAGTCTTCGGCGTAGCAATTGGCTGAGATGGTGTGCTGGGCTACAAAAATTGCAGCCCAGTTGGGGTATTAAACACCCAGAAGTTGGGGCTCCCGGTAGGGCACGAAGCTGGTCTTGCGGGCGCCGCAGATCGGGCAGCGCCAGTCGTCGGGGATCGCTTCAAACGGGGTGCCCGGAGCGATGCCGGAATCGGGGTCGCCGGCGGTGGGGTCGTAAATCATCGAGCACAGTTTGCAGATCCACTTGCCCGCCACGGGCTGATCGGCCTCTCCGGCCACTCCCTTGCCCTGCAGGGCTTCGAGGGCGATGCCATAGCGCTCGGCGTGGTGCTGCTCAATGGGGGTGAGCAAGCCGAAGTTTTTGGCGGCGGTGCGAAAGATGCCGGCGTGCTGCTGTGATTCTTCGGTCTGCTCCTGAAATTCAGCAGCGGCTTCGCCATCGCGATCGGTGCGGGCTTGGTCGGCAAACTCGGGATACATGGTGGTGTATTCGTAGGTTTCGCCTTCGATCGCCAGCTCCAGGCAGCGGCTGAGCAGGGCCTGCTTCTGCGTGTCGGAGAGGTTGGCGGGATCGTCGATGACGAGTTCGGGATGGAGCAGCCGGAAGTGGGCGAAGGCGTGCTCGGTTTCCTGGGCGGCGGTGTCGCGAAACAGCTTGGCCAGCTCGGGGTTGCCGACCTGCTTGGCCACCTCCGCGAAAAATAGGTATTTGCGATTGGCCATGCTCTCGCCGCCAAAAGCGGCTTCAAGATTGGCTTTGGTGTTGGGCTTGGCGATATCCATGGCTGGGCAGGTGTTGCGGCTGAGGAAGAGCCTAGCTTAACCGAAGTCGGAACGACTATGAGTTAGTGGCGTTGGCGTGGCTTGATGGCCCCGGCCTTGGGGCGCTCAGTAGTTGGCGCCGCTGCGGCGCTGGTGCACGGCCGTGGTGGCGCTGGCGTCGAGCACGCCGCCCTGGCTCACCTGGGCATACAGCAGCCAGTGGTCGCCGCATTCCATGCGCTGCTGCACCGTGGCGTCCAGCCAGGCCAGGGCCTCCGGTAGCAGGGGTTGGTCGGCGGGGCTGTGCTCCAGCTCCAGGCCGGCGAAGCGGTCAGCGCCTGGGGCAAACGGCTGCAAAAACTGCTTCATTGGACCGGTTTCACGCCCCGCGGCCAGCACGTTGAGGGCAAAGCGATCGCCGACGTGCAGCAGGGCCTCCACGGCCCGGTCTTTGGCTACGGCCACGGTGAAGCCAGGCGGCGAGAAGCTGGCCTGGCTCACCCAGCTGGCCACCATGGCGCTGCTGAGGCGGCTGCCGCCCTCCCCTTTGCTGGTGGTGAGCACGCACAGGGAGCCCACCACCCGGCCCAGGGCCTGCACTGCTGGATTGCTGCGGCTCTCGCTGAGTCCGCCACTGGCGGATCTGCGCTGCGCCTTGCGCTGTTCGCTCTGCAGCTGGCGGCCCAGGGCGGTGCCGGTTTCCTCGATGGCTTTGAGGCTGGCCGCATCGGGGCTGAACTTCACCTTGATCGGTTCAAAGGCGAACTGGAAGCCGCCATCGCGCAGCTTGCTCTCCAGCAGATCCAGGGCTTCACCGCTCCAGCCAAAGCTGCCAAACACCCCCACCGGCTTGCTGCGGTCGCCCTCAGCTAGCACCGTGCCAAGGGCCGAAACGATCGGCGTGGGGGCATGGCCGCCGAGGGTGGGGGAGCCGATCAAGATCGCATCGCAGCTACGGATCGCCGCCAGCAGCTGCTCAGGTGGCGTGAATTCGCAGTTGATGCTCTCCACCCGCACGCCGGTGCGGGCGACCCCCTGGGCGAGGGCATCGGCGATGGCGGCCGTGTTGCCGTAGGCGCTGGCAAACAGCAGCGCCACCGATAGGCGCGCCCGCTCCTGGGTTGCGCCCCAGCGGTGGTAGTCGTTGAGCAGGCTGCGCCAGCTCTCGCTGATCGCTGGGCCGTGGCCGGGGGCAATGGTGCGGATGTCGAGGGCTTCGAGCCGCTCCACCACCGACTCCACCTGGCGCGCCATCGGTGCCATCAGGCAGTCGTAGAAGTAACGGCGGTCTTCCTCACTACTGCTGCGGTTGGCCTCGGCGAAACTCTCGCTGCAGAGGTGGGCCGCGAAAAATTTGCCGCTCATCAGCAGGCCGCTGGTCTCCTCGAAGGCCAGCAGCGCCCCGGGCCAGCGGGGGGTGGGGGTGGGAATTAGGCGTAGCACGTGGCCATCGACGAGGTTGCGGCTGGCCTCCTGCTTCACCACATCGATCCGAGGCAGCGCTGGGATCGGCTCTGGGGTTGTCTCGCTGCCGGGGGCGACCGGTTTCAGCAGGTTCCAAAGCTCTTCGAGCAGCTTGGCGCCGGCATTGGAGCTCACCAGCAGCAGGTTGGGCCAGCGGGTCGCCAGCTGGCGCAGCAGAGCAACCCGATTGGGGTTCACATCACCCACCACCACCTTTAATGGAGCCTCTGCCGGGACCAGCTTCGCCAGCTCCGCCAGGAAGGGCTCGGCAAAGGAGGCCCCGGGGGGATGGACCAGCAGGGGCACCGCCTGGAAGAGGAAGCTGTTGGCGGTGGTGCCGCGCTCCAGGCCGTATTCCACCTCGAAGCGCAGCCGGGTGGGGCTGAGCCCCTTGAGGCAGATCAGCCCCGGCTCGATGGGGAGCTGGATCACCCGACGCTCCAGGTTTTTTGCGCCCATGGTTCGCCCTGTGGGGAGGAGAGGACTCTAGAAAGACAGTCCGACTGATTTGTTTACTTGCCCCATCGATGGAGAGTCCTTAACCTTTCGGAAGCAGGCTGGACTTTCCATCGAAGAACCATTTTTCTTTGGCGATAGTTTTCTCCATACAGGGGACGCAAGTCGTTCCAATGGCGGCTTCCCCGAACGGCAAGCTTGGTCGCGTCCTGATCCCCTGCTGATCGGACTGGAAGCGCCCCTGAGTGGGGAACAACGTGCCAATGGTCGCGACATGTGGCGTGGCGCCAAGCTCGCCGCAGAGCAGATCAACCTTGAGGGCGGCATCCTCGGCCGGCGCGTCAAGCTGCTGCGTGCTGACGACCAAGCCGATCCTGAGCGTGCCCTACCTGTGGCGCGCAGCCTGCGGCGACGTGGCGCCGATGCCGTGATCGGTCCCTACAACTCAGCTGTGGGCGTGATCAACCTGCCCTGGTATGTAGATCAAAAGATCCTGCCGGTACATCTCACCTCCACTAACCAGACAGATGGCCTGGGGGTGACTGTGCAGCCTAAGAATGATCAGATTGCACCTGTTGATATTGCCTACATCACCTCCCGCGAGGTGAAGCGTGTGTCGATGCTGGTGGATCCCTCTGACTTCACCAGCGACCTAGCCGATCAGGTGGAGAAGGGGCTCAAGGCCGATGGGGTCGAGGTGAAGCGCTTCAGCATCACGCCCGGTAGTGCTGATTACCAGGCTGAGATCGCCCAGGCCCTCGACAGCAATCCCCAGCTGGTTTATTCGAGCAGCTACTACCCGGAGGGCAGCAAGATCGCCCGCGCGCTGGTGGCCAGCGGCACTGCTGCTGAGCCCTTCATGTGCCTCAGCAATGTGGATGCGGCCTTTGTGACTGAAGCGGGCCTGAAGGTGGCTCGCCGCTGCACCTTCAGCGGTACGCCTGAGTCGGCCCAGCTCCCCGACGCCCAGAACTATGTGAACGCGTACAGGGGACGTTTCGACCGCGAACCCAACGTTTGGGGTGCCTTCACTTACGACTCACTCAAGCTTCTGGATACCACGATGGAGGAGGTCGGCAGCACCCGCTACAAGACGGTTCTGGACCAGTTGCGGCAGACCACGGGATACGAGGGGCAGACCGGACGAATCAGCATCGATGCGATTACGGGCAACCGCGTGAAGGTGCCGGTGTTCGCCTTGAGGGTCAACGGGCAGGGTGACTTCGTCGTTAAGGACGATGCCTGAGCCTCAGTAGTGGTTGCCGACTTTGCGGTGGTGCACGGCGGTGCTGGCTTCGGTGTCGGCCACGTTGCCCTGCTCTACCTCGGCGTAGATGATCCAGTGGTCGGGGCCTTCGAGGCGTTGCACCACGCGGCAGCCCAGGTAGGCCAGGGCATCACCGAGCACCGGGCCGCCCGTGGCGGCGCCCTCGAGGGTGCTTACTCCGGCGAAGCGGTCGGCGCCGGGCGGGAATCGCTTGAGGAAATGGCGCAGCAGCTCCTGGTGGTTGTCCTCCCGCAGGATGTTGAGCACGAAGCGATCGTCTACCTGCAGCAGCGCCTCGATGGCCCGGTCTTTGGCTACCGCCACCGTGAGGCCGGGGGGCTCGAAACTTGCCTGGCTCACCCAGCTGGCCACCATCGCTGAGCTGCGCGTGCCCTCCGGTGTCTCCTGCCGCGCCGTCACCACATACAACCCCCCGGATAGGCGACCCAGAGCCTTGTCGAGATCGGCATCGAGAGACTTCATCGCGGCGATTGTCTTCTCCTTGGTGAGCAGCTGGCCCAGGTCGGTGCCGGCTTCCTCGCAGCGCTGATAGTCGTTGCCGCCAGGCACCTGGCGCACCCGCAGCGGTTCAAAGGCGGTCTTCTGGCCGAGGCTGCGCAGCTGGCTGGCCACGGTGTCGATCGGCTCGTCGTCGCCGCCGAAGGCGTCGTAGCTGCCCACCCACTGCTTCGGCTTGAGGGCCGCTAACAATGTGCCGATCGAAGCTTGCAGTTCGGCATCGAGCCGGGCTGGCCAGGTGGGTACCACCACGGCGCTGGCTTCACCGATCAGGGCACTGAGCTCCTGGGGGTCGGTGGCGCGCAGATCCACCAGCTGCACAGCGGCGCCGGCCTTGCCGATGCCGCGGGCAATCGCCTGGCTGAGCCGGTCACAGAAGCCGTATTGGCTCAGATAGCAAACGGCTGCATAGTTTTCGCCCGTGCTGCGATCACTGCTCCAGGTTCGGTAGTCATCCAGCCACAGGCCGAGATGGTGGCGCAGCAGGGGCCCATGGCCCACAGCCACTGTGCTGATCTCGGGCAGCCCATCCATGCGCTTCAACGCCTGCAGCACGCTGCGGGCGTTGGGGCCCATCAGGCAGTCGTAATAGAAGCGAAAATCGGGGGCTATGGCGCCGGGATCGGTGTCGAACAGCTCCTTGGAGCAGTAGTGCAGGCCGAAGGCATCGCAGGTGTAGAGGATGCCGGTGCCGTGGTCGAAGGAAAAGATCGTGTCGGGCCAGTGCAGGTTTGGAGCGCTGAGGAACTCGAAGCGGTGGGCCACGCCACTGGTGGGGTTGGTGCCCAGATCAAGCTCTTCGCCGCTTTTCACCGCCCGGCTTTTGAAGGGCCGGTGCACTTGATTCTCAAGAAACTGGATCGCCACCTTGGAGCCCACGATCTCGATCTCGGGGTTGAGGTCGAGCAGGTGGCCGATCAGGCCCGAGTGGTCGGGCTCGGTGTGGGAAACGATCAGGTGATCGATTGCTTTGGGGTCGATCAGCTCCTGCAGCAGCGCCAGCCAGCTGCCTTCAAACTTGAGGTGGCTGGTGTCGATCAGGGCTGTGCGCTCGCCCCGCACCAAGAAGCTGTTGTAGGTGGTGCCGTTGCGCAGGCCAAACTCAATATCGAAGCGGCTGCGGTCCCAGTCGAGCGAGCGGATCGTGGTGGTGTCCGGTCCGATCGTTGCGGATTGGAGCGAGAGGCGTGGGGCGGCACTCGCGGCTGGGGAAGTGGCGGTTGCTGGGGTGGCGACCATCGGCAGCTGGGGCGGCTGGTGGAACTGTAGTGAGGGCCGCTTGGGCTCGGGCCAGAGGGCTGGTATCAAGACTGTGAGCTAGGCGAATCAGGAGACTGCTGGTGTTTTCAGTCCTGATGTCGCTCTCCAGGCCGGAATCGGAGTCCTGTTGTCGCGTCCTGGCCCAGTCGGTGTTCCGCAGTGGTGGCGAGTTAGCCACCAACGTGATACAAGGGGGGGGATAAGACGATCTTCTCCACGATTAGGGCTGCGTCAGTTCCATTCCAACCGTTCGGATTCTGTTGATGGCATTCTCAGAGCCCACCAGCTTTTCGATGAGACAGCGGCTTCAGCTGTGTTCGTTTGGCGTTTTGGCTGTGGGCTTGGCGGGCGGCTGGTTTGCTGAAGTTGGCGTAGTGCGCCTTCAGGGGCATTTTGCCAATCCTTGGAGCGTTCTCTCTCCGGCTGTGGAGTCTGTCCTGCAGGCCTCCTCTGGGCCAATCTCTGAATTCTCACAAGCTAGTAACAGCGAGTCCGAAGAGGGTCGCCTTCTCCAAGAGATTGTCGATCAGTCGTCGTCTCCCGGCCAGATGATTGTTGTGTCATCCCCCAAGCGAAGTCTGATCATCCCGTCTGCAGAGGCCTTGCTGCGCTTTGATCCCGAGCTCCAGGCTCAGCAACTCAGGAGCTTGCCTTGGTTGCAAGTGCAAAAACTTGAGAGTACCACTCTCTTTAAGTCGTATCTGCACCAATCGATTGCGATCAATTCATCTGGCCTCTCTGTTCATCTTATAACCAAGGTGCCGACTTCGCCGCGGTACGACTCTCTGCTCCTGTGGGCAGCACTTGCGTCAGGTATTGTCGCTTTGATGGCTGTAATTGAGGCGAGTGTGAGGCCATTGGATCGCCTCGCTGATGCAATCAGCCGCATAAATACAGACTCTATTGCAGCCAGCAATCCCGCTTTTTTGGATTCAAATGGGTTTCCGATAGAATTCCAAAGCATGGTGACATCTGTGAATCGAATCCTTGAAAAGTTTGTAATGTTGCATGAGATGGTGCCTGGCAGGCTCAAGCCGGTGGCGCTGCAAGCGCCAAATGGATTAAATAATAAGCATGCTGAGGCGTTGGCCTTTAGTGAATCCCGTTCTTCTTCAGGCCGTTCTTCTTCAGGCCGCTCTTCTTCTGGACGACTAGAGAGGGGTGGCGATGAGATTCCCCGCGCGGCCTGACCTCCGCCCGACGGGATGAGAATATTACTTTAATATGCGGTTTCAAGCTCCTGGCCCATTGATGTCCAAGAATTAATCACTGAATTTCAAGCTGTTGGTGCTATGCGATTAGTGTCGATCAAGCGCCGTTTGGGCTTGTCGCTCACCGCTCTGTTATCGGTCGTATATGCGGTCACTTTGTTTGATGCAGAATTCGTAGTTCGCCGCGATCGATTCCAGCGCCATGAGCGGCTGGGCATGGGCATTGCAGAAGCGATTCAGGTCGAACTCGCTGATCACGGCACCACTGCACTGTTAAAAACCAGCAGCTCTTTGGCAGATGCTCATGTCAAGGCTTTGTTGAGTGACTTCTCTGGTACACGAGTGCTGGTCTGGTTAAGCACGCCGGGAGGCCAACTGCTGTTGCCTTCGCCAACTACATCGGTTCTAACCCAGCCTGCTGCTTATCGTACTTTTTTCCAAGATCCAAAGCTATTGCCGCTGGCAGGTATGCATGCCAAAACTATGCAGAAGCCTCGCGTCTTTACTCACGCTGGGGGAACTTATTTTACTTGTTCGATCCCTTTAAAGGGTAATGCAGGTGTGCTTCGCATTCTGGAAGACGTGAGCGTTAGCCCGGCAAGCCAGAGGCTGAATTGGCTCATCCTTTTGGGTGTTTGGCTTGTCTTGGTTGTTATAACAGCGGCCGTGGCGAGGATTTTGCTTTATTTTGTGTTGGTGCCGATTCGGCGTTTAGAGAAAGCTTTGGATACCGTCAGTCTGTCTCCAACGGGATCAGTTGATGGCCTGAGGATACCTGCAGCTGAACTTCCGGAGGAATTGCAAGGAATTGCCTATGCTTATATGCGCTTGTCGAAGCGCTTAGAAGAAGCATGGTCTCGGCAGAGCTTGTTTATTAAAGCCATTAGCCATGAATTGTTAACCCCGGTCACATTGATTACCGTGTCATCTCGGCGATTGCTTCGTAAATCGTCAGGATTAAATGCTAGCGATCATGAATTGTTGGCAACTGTTTATGATGAGTCCTCGAGGATTTCACATTTAGTCCGCAACCTTCTTGATCTTGCTCGTGGAGATGCTGGAAGTCTGGTTATTGAGAATACCCCCTTTGACGCTGTTCAGGTAATTAGAGAACTTGTTGATGACGCAGCTCTTTTGGAGTGGGGACATCGTGTGAACTTCCAATCCGATCCAATACTAAAGCTGCCTGGCGAACTCATGGCAATTGGCGACCCGGAGCGTGTTCGCCAATGTGTACTGAACCTGATGGAGAATGCTGTGAAGTATTCGGATGCTTCGACGCCAGTAATTGTGTCCCTTCAAGCTACTCAGCATGAAATTCTGATTTCGGTGAAGGATTATGGGCCGGGCATCCCTAAGCAAGATTGGGATAATATTTTCCTAGCGTTCTATCGATCGACAAGCAATCTTTCTGGCAAATCCGGCAAGCCTGTGGCCTCCGGATCAGGGATTGGCCTGGCTATTGTCCAAATGATGGTAGAGCAGATGGGTGGTTCCGTGTCTGTTGTAGAATCAGATACAACTGGTGCAAGTATTCAGATACGACTTAAAAGGCAGCTCTCGGCGGTAAAGCAGTTTTCTTCTGCGTCATAATACTGATTTACATGCTTTTATTGACGCAGGTTGTCCACCCCCAGAGTCAAACTAGGCTTTAAGATGAGCTCTGCGGCTAAAGTACTTTTGCAGGAGGGTCAGCTGGGCTAGTCGTGATAAGCTATTGCCCATTTTGCCAAGCATATATAAGTTAGGTACTTGGCTTGGAAGTTGTATTCTGATTAAAGCATTTTGAGGGCTTAGGGATTGTGATATGGCTGCCTATGCTTCAAGGCGCGGGCCATTGTGGATTGATGAGCGTAAGGGGCCAGCACTCCGTATTTAATAAGGGACACAGACTGGTCGTCTTGCACTACGTCAAAGGCCTTGAGCAGGCTTAGTTAGCCATCGCGAGTCCTTGATTTGCCTCCGCTCATACTGACAATTGACCACTGATTCTGGCAACCTCTCGCGGATCTATATACGCCATCATGGAGGGGATTAACGGTGCCCGAATATTTGAAGGCCCCCATTGCAACTAAGAATGGGTGACCCCTTGGGTAGGGGCCCCCAAAAGCCTAAGATTTGATAAAATGCTAAGTTATGCTGTAATATTTAAGGGTGTGTTAAGGAGACTCTGGAAAACCAGCACCATTCGCGGGACAATGGTTCTGTAATCGCAGACCAGGACTGGGGTGATGGGTGGCAAGCAGCTCGGCTTCTCTGATTACGAGCTCACCACCGCCAAGAAGCAGACCAAACGGGAGAAGTTCCTTTCTGAGATGGAGGTGGTGGTGCCTTGGCAGGCCCTTCTCGATCTGATTGAGCCCCACTACCCCAAGACCAGCAAGAAGGGCGGCAGGCCTCCCTATCCGCTGGCCACCATGCTGCGCATCCACCTGTTGCAGCAGTGGTATTCGCTCAGTGACCCGGCCATGGAGGAGTCCCTGATCGAGGTGCCCACCATGCGCCGCTTTGCCGGCATCGAGCTGATCAGTGATCGGATCCCGGATGAGACCACGATCCTGGCCTTCCGCCACCTGCTGGAGAAGCACGAGCTGGGCGAGCAGATCTTTGAGATCGTCAAAGCCCACCTCAGCTCACGGGGGATGACGATGCGCCAGGGCACCATCGTTGATGCCACCTTGATCGCGGCACCCAGCTCCACCAAGAACAAAGAGGGGAAGCGCGATCCGGAGATGCACCAGACCAAGAAGGGCAACCAGTGGTATTTCGGGATGAAAGTCCATATCGGCGTCGACAAGGACTCTGGTCTGATCCACTCGGTTGTGACCACGGCCGCCAACGTGCATGACCTCACCCCGGCGGCTGAGCTGCTGCATGGCGATGAAGAGCTGGTGTACGGCGATGCCGGCTACCAAGGCATTGCCAAGAGACCCGAGATGGCAGGCACGGCAGCGGAGTTTCGGGTGGCGATGCGACCGGGCAAACGCCGAGTCCTCCCTGATACCCCCGATGGCAGGATGCAAGATCTGATCGAAACGGCCAAGGCGCATGTCCGCGCCAAGGTCGAGCATCCGTTCCGCGTGATCAAACACCAATTCGGTTTCCAGAAAACCCGGCTGCGTGGCCTGGCCAAGAACCACTGCAAAATCAATGTGCTGGCAGCGCTGACGAATCTGTTCCTGGCCAGGCGACAGTTACTCGCTACAGGCTGAGGATGGGCATGGTGTGTCTGAAGCTGGCGTCCCCCGGAGTGGTGTAAATCCCCCGGCACCCCCACCCCGGCGTAGCCGGGGTGGGGCGCGCATCTCAGGCGATCGGCTCAGCAGCTGATGTTGCAAGGGGTGGGCAGGCCCGTTTCCCTGGTTCGAGTCCTACCTCAACCAGACGAACCATGCCCAAGCCCCATCGTGCCGCAGTTGACCTGGCGCCGCTACTGGATGGCAGCAAAGCCGGGGAGTTGATCCCCGAGCTGGCGCGCCACGGCCTGCAGCAACTGATCGAGGTGGAAGTCGCTGCCTTTCTGGGTGCCGACCGCCATGAGCGCAGCGAGGAACGGCTCGGCTACCGCAACGGCTACCGGCCCCGCAGCCTGACCACCCAGGTGGGTGACATCGACCTGCTGATCCCCAAACTCCGCCAAGGGGGCTTCCTGCCCTCGATCCTGGAGCCCCGTCGCCGGGTGGACCAGGCCCTCTACGCCGTGATCATGGAGGCCTACATCAGCGGGGTCTCGACCCGAAAGGTCGATGCTCTGGTGGCCGCCCTGGGCTCCCAGAGCGGCATCTCCAAGTCTCAGGTGAGCCGCATCTGCCAGGACATCGACGAGCAGGTGCAGGCCTTCCTGAACCGGCCCCTGCAGGAGTCCGGCTACGCCTACGTCTATCTCGACGCGACGTACCTGCATGGGCGGCTGGGCAAGGCCCTGCAGGTCTGCTCGCGGGCCGTGGTCGTCGCCATGGGCGTCAATACCGACGGACGCCGGGAGCTGCTGGGCCTCAAGGTGGGCGACAGCGAAAGCGAGGGCTTCTGGAGCGAGTTCCTCGGCTCGCTCAAGGAACGCGGCCTGACTGGCGTGAAGCTGGTGGTGAGCGATGCCCACGCGGGACTCACCAAGGCGATCCGCAGGCAGTTGCAGGGCTGTGTGTGGCAACGCTGCCGTGTCCATTTCGCCCGCAACCTGCTGCAGTGCGTTCCAAAGGCCCATCAGGGCATGGTCACCGCCGCGTTGCGCAGCGTGTTCGCCCAGGAGAACGCAACCGAGATCCTCAGCCGCTGGGATGACCTGGCCGCCTCGCTCGCTGAGCGTTTCCCCAAGGCCGCTGAGCTGATGAACCAGGCCCGGGAGGACGTGCTGGCGTTCCGCCACTTCCCTGCGCCCCACTGGCGCAAGATCTGGAGCACCAACCTGCTCGAGCGGGTCAATGAGGAGATCAAGCGCCGCACCAGGGTGGTCGGCATCTTCCCCAACGACGCCGCGATCACCCGTCTGGTAGGAGCGGTGCTGCTGGAGCAGCACGAGCACTGGCAGCTGGAGGGCCGCCGCATGTTCTCGGCCGAGAGCATGGCCGCCATCCCGGAACTGGAGGATCTGCCCACACTGCTCAGCGTCCCCGCCTGAGAGGTGCAACACCCAGTCCCCAGGCGATCAAGGCCTGTGCGCCCCCACAGGGCGCAGCGGCCTCGATCGCCGCCAGGGGGGCGGTGCTGCAACCACTGGGCTGCACAGACCCGCACCTCTCACAACACAGCTGCAATCAGATGAGAGACTTGACAAGTCAATCGTCTCGTTTCATCGTGGATGAACGAGGTGCATCTGCACCTCAGGAATGACAGTCCGTCATTTCACCCTGTTCACCCTCTGATCAGGGCATTCGGGCCTCGGGATTTACACCACGCAAAGGGACGCGGCCGGGTTTCAGGCCAGCGGTTGAACCAAGTGATCAATCCAGCTACCCGTCGATGGCAAGAAATTTCAGTCCATCTTGATTTGTTTTTTGGGATTGGCAATCAGCCGAGGGTCTGCTGGGCCCAACAGTCGTCGCAGGCGACGGCCACAAAAAAGGCCCGGCGGGTGGGCCGGGCCTGGAAGGGTTCTCTTCTCTCTCGTGTCCGCTCGGCCCTGATCAGCCCTCCACCTGCACCTGCACGGTTGTGAGGTTCTGGGCCTTGGGTGCCGTCACGGTGAGCAGGCCATCGCGGTAGTGGGCTTGCAGGCTTTCGCGGTTGATGCCGCCGGGGAAGCGGAAGCTGCGGCTCCAGGTGCCGTAGCGGAATTCGTTGATCAAGGAGGCCTGTTTGGCGATCGGGTGAGAGCCATCGGGGCTTGGCTGGCGGCGCTCGGCGTTGATCACCAGGCTGCGGTCGGTGGCCTTGACGTCGATCGAGGTCTTATCGACACCGGGAAGCTCCAGGGCGATTACATAGGCGTCGTCGGTTTCGTGCACCTCGGCGGCCGGCACGCGCTCGGCGGCGGGACGCTCGGCAGCGCGCAGTTGTTGCTCGAGTAACTCGAAGGGGTGTTGGTGCAGGGTGAGCATCGGATGTTCTCCGGGACACAGCCAATGTGCTGCGGCCAGCCGGGCGGCGGCAGGGGGCAGACCGCCCGTTTTGGTTCGGCCCTTACGGCCCCGTTCGGTTGGCACCACTAGAAGGTGAGGGCAACCGGCAGCGCTGCTTTAAGGCGGCGATCACCCGGCCGATGGCGTCGGGATGGCCCTGCACGCTGAAGGCTTCCCGCTCCAGTTGCCGGTTGCCGTGGTGGTAGCGGGTGGTGAGGATGCCACTGATCTCCTGCTCCACCACCGGGTTGAGCCTCACGCTCCAGCCCAAGGGCTGCAGCACGCCGCTGGGACAGCTCTGGGCTGCGTGAATGGCCTCATGCAGGAACACCTGCCGGCCGATGCCCAGCTCGAAGGCCACCGGCGCGATCCAGAGAGTGCGCGTTTTGGCTTGGAACAGGCCGTAGCTGCCGCGCAGCGGCGGTGGCGCTAGCCGCACCTGAAAACCCCGTTGCTGAAGGGTTGTGAGCAGGGGTCGCAGCTCGGCGGGTAGTTGGGGCGGCGGCGCTGGGATGGCGGCGATCACAACAGCCACCAGCTGCTGAAGCGGGCGGCTTGGCCGCAGGGTTGGCCTGAGCTATCGCGCAGGGTCCAGAGGCGGGCGGCTTCGATGGCGAAGCGGCGGCCGCGGCTGTCGATGCGGATGCCGCTATAACCCGCGATCGCTTCTTTGGCTTGGGCTGCCAGCAACGCCTGGTGGCGGCTGGCCCGCTCGGCCGGCTCGGCGGTGAGCCGCGACGGCATGCCCACCAGCTCGGCCCAGGGGCGCTGCCACAGGCGCAGGGCCGCCCGGTTGGCATAGATCAGCCGGGGCCCTGGATCGCTGCTGGGATCGGCGCCGTCATGGGCCAGCAGCACCAGCTCGGCGGCAAACAGCTCCTGGGTCACCAGCAGGGGCGACGCGTCGGCGGCTAGGCCGGCGATCAGGGGGGTGCCGAAGGCGCGCTGGTAATTGCTGAGCAGGCACAGGGCCAGGCTTTGGGCCGCCGGCGTCAGCCAGGGGGGCGGGCTGTGGAGCTCAGCTGTCATCACCGTTGGCCGGGCCCATGGCCTTGGCCATAGCTAGGGCAGCCAGCTGCTGGCCGTGGGCCTTGAGGTGCTCCAGGAAGTGGAGATTGGCCTCGGGGAAGCGGGGTTCTTCCGCCAGGGGCAGGGGACCGGCGGCATCGAGGCCGGTGTCGCCCTCCATGGCTGGAGTGATCACAACCAGATCCGAATCGAGGGCCGCGCCGTAGCGCCACCAGCGGTTTGGGTCCTTGATGGCTGGATGCACCGGTTGAAGGGCCACCGCGGCGAGCGGCTGGGAGCCCTGTTTGGCTGCAGCCTGTCTGGCCTGTTTTGCCAGCGCCTTGCGCCGCCGCTTGGCCAGGTCGGCCAGCAGCTGGGCCCTGGTACGGCCGCGCATCTGGAACAGCACGAAGGGGTCTTCGCTGAAGCGATCGCCCATCAGGTAGTAGACGGCGCTGACGTGTTTGCAGGGGTTGGCCTTATCGGGGCAGCTGCACTCGCTGCGCACCTCCTGCAACTTGAACGGAAACAGGCGCTTGCCGCTGGCCGCGAAGGCGCGCTCGATGTCCTGGGGCATGACGCCGGCTAGCAGCTGGGCCGACCAGCGCGCCTTCTGGGTGAGGGCGTCGAGCACGTAGTTCCAGTCGTCGTCGTGGAGTACGTCGAGCCAGAGCTTCACCTTGTAGGGCTCCTCGTCGGTGCCCTGCACCCGGGCATGCACCCGCCGCCCCTCAAAGCGGATTGAGGTGACATTGCCGCTGCGGGCATATTCCCAGGCGCGCTCCAGGCGCTTTTTGAAGCGGTAGGAGTTGATCAGCTCCATCCACTGCTCCACCCACCAGGGCTGCTGGGCCAGGCCCTGGTCGCCGAGCTGGGTGTTAATGGCGCTGGCGTAGGTGGTGGGGGTGAGGGTCATGGGAAGGGGATGCCGACGCGTTCGATGTGCTCGCGCAGGGGGGCGTGGCGGAGCGATTCCCAGTGCGTCACATCAAAGAGATAGGGGGTGGGCAGTTGGTCGAGGGCCTCACGCAGAGCGGCGCTGCAATCAGCGTCGGCGCTGTAGGCCAGATCGATGTCGGAACCGGCCCAATGTTTGCCCATGGCCCGTGAGCCGTAGAGCTTCAGCCAGTGGATCTGGGGGAAGCGCTCCTGCAGACAGGAGCGGATCTCGGTCACCGTGCGCTCGGGGATGCCGTGGCTGCTGGCGGCAGGGGCAGAGCTGGTGGTTGGTGCACTCATGGGGCCTCCTGCCGTTTGGTTGCCAGTAGGTCGTGCAGTTGCTGCAGACCACTGAAATAGCGCTCCTGGATCTGATCTACGGCTTTGCGGGCTCTGGTGTCGTCGTAGGTGTGGGCCATCAGGTTGCGCTCCTCCAGCATGTCGATCCAGAGCTGGCCATCACTGACTAGACCCGTCGTAAAGGCCTGTTTCAGCACTTCGCGGGGCAGCTTGGCGTCAATGCCGTTGTAGGCGAGGAAATCCTTGAGGGTTTTCCAGCTCAGTTCAAAGGTGAATTCGTAGGCCTTGATCACGGCCATGCGGATTAGCTCGTCGCTTGGATCCTGCTGGTGGATTTCCATTGCCCAGCGCAGGCGCTGGTAGGCACGCTGGAGGTTGTCGAAGCGCTGTTTCCAGCGGATGTCCGATTGCTCCGGCGGTGGTGGCACTGCCATCCCTTAATCCTCCTCGCTCAGGGCCACTAGGTCTTTGAGCTGGCCCACATCGAAGCCGCCGAGCCAGTCTTCACCGGAGCCGACGATCTCCGCGGCCAGCTTTGATTTCTCCTTGATCATGCGGTCGATCTTTTCTTCCACTGAGCCGCTGGTGATGAACTTGTGCACCAGCACCCGGTTTTGTTGGCCGATCCGATAGGCCCGGTCGGTGGCCTGGTTTTCCACGGCCGGGTTCCACCAGCGGTCGATGTGGAAGACGTGGCTGGCGCGGGTGAGGTTGAGGCCCACACCGCCGGCCTTGAGCGACAGCAAAAACAGCTGGGGGCCGCGGGGGTCGTCCTGGAAGCGATCGACCATGGCCTGGCGTTCGGTTTTGCTGGTGCTGCCGTAGAGGAACGGCACCTCCTGGCGCCATTTGCGCTCCAGGTGGGCCTTGAGCAGTAGCCCCCACTCGGCGAACTGGGTGAACAGCAACGCCCGGTCGCCCGCCTCGATCACCTCCTCGAGGATCTCTTCGAGCCGCTGCAACTTGCCGCTGCGGCTGCTGAAGCTGCCGTTGCCGCTGGCCAGCGCGGCCTCGGCGTTTTCCTTCAGGGCCAGCGCCGGGTGGTTGCAGATCTGCTTGAGCTTGGTGAGCAGGGCCAGCACCTGGCCGTGCTTCTGGCCCAGAGGTGCTCGGGCGATGGCATCGAGGCTCTCGTCGACTGTTTTGTTGTAGAGCTTCTTCTGCTCTGGAGCCAGGCCCACCCATTCGTTGAGTTCCACCTTCTCCGGCAGGTCGGAAATGATCGACTTGTCGGTTTTGAGGCGCCGCAGGATGAACGGCCCCACCCGGCTTTTGAGATCCCGCAGCGACGACATGTCGCCGTAGCGCTCGATCGGCAGCCGGTAGCGCTGGCGGAAGAAGGGCTCATCGCCGAGCACCTTGGGGTTGAGGAAATCCATCAGCGCCCACAGCTCGCTGACCCGGTTTTCCACCGGCGTGCCCGTTAGGGCAATCCGGAAGCGGCTGCCCCCTTTGCCGCCGCGGCTGGGGCGGGCCAGGTCCCGGGCTGCTTGGCTCTGCTTGGCGGTGTGGTTTTTGATCGCCTGGGCTTCGTCGATCACCACCCCCTGCCAGTCGATGCTCTCGAGCAGCTCGCTATCGCGCTGCAGCAGGCCGTAGCTGGTGAGCACCAGATCCACGCCCTTAAGGGCTTTTTTGAGGGCCTCGGGGCTGGATGGCCGGCGCGGGCCGTAGTGCTCCCACACGCCCAGCTCGGGGGTGAAGCCGTGGGCTTCCCGCTTCCAGTTGGTGAGCACCGAGGTGGGTGCCACCAGCAGCACCGGCCGTTTGAGTTCGTCTTCGGCCTTGAGGTGCTGCAGGAAGGCCAGCAGCTGGATCGTTTTGCCCAGGCCCATGTCGTCGGCCAGGCAGGCGCCTTGGTCGAAGCGGTGCAGGAAGGCCAGCCAGCCCAGGCCCCGCTCCTGATAGGGCCGCAGCTGGCCCGAGAAACCTGGGGGTGCCGGCAGGGGGTCGGGGGCCTTCTGCTGGTGGTATTGCTCCAGCACGGCCTGCAGCCGCGGGCCGGCGTCGAAGCGGTGCACCGGCAGCCGGTGGAAGGTGTCGCCGTCGCTGGCGGTGAGCCGCAGGGCATCGTCGAGGCTGAGGCCCGGATCGGCAACGCTGAAACGCTCGGCGTTGCGCAGGTCGGCGGGGCGCAGCTCGATCCAGGCGCCCTTGTGCTGCACAAGCGGGCTGCGCTTGGCCTGCAGGCGCTCCAGGTCCCGCAGGGTCAGGGTGACCCCGCCGATCATGAATTCCCATTCCCAGGTGAGCGTTTCGCCCAAGGTGAAGCCGCGCGATTTCTCCGGCAGCTCGGCCTTGATCGACAGGCCCAAGCGGCTGGCCAGGCCCCCTGCCAGGCTGGCCGGCAGCACCACGCCCACGCCCACATCGCGCAGCTGGTGGGCGCCGGTGCGCACCAGCACAAACGCCTCGGCTGGCGTGAGCTGCATCGTTTCCGGGGTGGCTGAATCCAGCCCCCGCACGATCGGTTCAAACACCGTCAGGGCCCGGCCCATGCCCTCGAGCAGCAGTTCGCTGGGTTGGGGCACGGCCACTTCGCCCATATGCAGGCCCCGATCGCCGGCGGCCCAGACGGCGGCGGCGGGCACCCGAAGGCTCGGGTCGGCTTCCGCTTGCAGCCCGAAGCGCAGCTCCCACAGCTCCTCGCCCTCAGCGGGGGTGAACAGCTCCAGGCAGGTGCGGGCTGGCTCCACCTTGCCCGCCACCCCTTCACGCCAGTGGTGGGTGGCGATGCTGAGCCGCTCCAGCTCCTCCTCGCCCAGGGCAAGGCTGCCATCGCCCTTACCCAGGGCCTTCTGCCAGGCCGCCAGCAGCGGATCGAGCTCGCCTGCGCTGGGGCTGAAGCCCACCCGCAGCTGGCCATCGAGCAGGGCTTCCAGCAGGCTTGCCACCCGCAGGCGGCCGCTGCCGGGGCGGCGGCAGGCCAGGGAGGGGTCGCCGCTGGGGCCGGCGGCCAGGGCGCAGGTCGCCACCTGGGGTAGGCCGCTAGCCAGGTCTTCGAGGCGGCGGCGGTCGTCTTCGCGGTTGAGCAGGGGCAGCCAGCGGGCCTTGCCCTCGGCGATCTGGGGCAGCCAGCGGCCGCGGGCGATCAGGCTCAGGGCCCAGCGCTGCAGGTGACTCCACCAGCGCAGCTCATCGGCCATCTCCGGGTGCTCCCCCGCCAGGGGCACCTGGCTGAGCCATTCGCCCGCATTGGCCGCATCGAGGGCCCAGCCCTCCACCTGCCAGGGCCACCACTCCAGTTGTTTGGGAATCGGTTCGCCGGCCTGCAGGGGCAGGCCGCTCCAGCTGCTGGCGCTGGTGCGGCGGCCCTTGGCCGCCTGGTTGCGGCTGGGCAGGCTCAGGGTGGCCCGGGCTGGGCGCAGGGCCTCCGACCACAGCCCGTTGTCGTCGAGCCAGGTGGCCAGGTCGTCTTCGTTGAGGGCCAGGGGGTGCTCAGGGGCCTCCAGCTTTGGCACGGCAGGGGCCGCCACCCGCCAGGTGTCGGCCCAAAGGAATAGGCGGCCGCCCGAACCCTCGGGGGGAAACAGCCAGGTGGCGTGCAGCAGGCTCATCCCAGAATATTCAGGGCCGGCGGGTCAGCACCGGTGGATCAGGGCATGGGCGTCTGCCCGGGGGCAGACAGAACGCGTTGCGTTAGCAGGCGTGATACGTGCCGCAACAGATGCAGCAGCAGAGCGGCGCCGACCAGCGGCAACCAGGCACGAACCATCCCCATCATCACAGTTGGCGCAACCTTGACCATCGCCGCTGTCAGAGATAGCTGAGATGGCCAGCTGGCGAAAGACGGCAAGCCCAGGCTGTGGATGCCGCAGACGGCTCCTACCAGGCCCGCCTGGAGGTGGCTGTCATCGGGGTCTACCCGCTGTAGATGGAACGCCAGCAGGCCATAGAAAAAGCCGCAGCCGCCAGCCCGGAGGCTTGATTCGATGCCCAAGGGCAACCCCAGGGCAAGGGCTGCCAGTCCGGCGCCAAGGGCCCAGGCAATTGAGCGCAGGCGCAGCTGGTGGCGAGATGGCGAGGAGGCGACCTGACTCACGCT
Source organism: Cyanobium usitatum str. Tous (assembly GCF_963920485.1). NCBI lineage: Bacteria > Bacillati > Cyanobacteriota > Cyanophyceae > Synechococcales > Prochlorococcaceae > Cyanobium > Cyanobium usitatum. Next base: position 2,481,057 of record NZ_OY986431.1, read on the forward strand.
GGAGCCCCTATGGGGTCGGGTCTTGGCTGGGCGATCATGCCTTGCTAAGGCCTGTTTGAGTGTCGATGAGTCAGGGACCGTTGCGGCAGCCCCAACGCACTCTCCACCTCCACGCTGGTCCTCACAAGACCGCCAGCACCTATTTGCAGGCGAGGTTGCAGCTGAATCGGCGCGGTTTGGGAGGACTGGGTCTGCGATATCCCACGCCATGGGGAGAGGATTCCCATCGCCATCTCGCGCGGGAGCTGCAAACGGGTCGATTTGAAGCCCTGGAGCAGCTCTTGGGCCGTCAACGCGCCTGGAGTGGCGATTTGCTGCTCAGCGCCGAACACTTTGTGCCCCTACTGGCTGATGCCGGCAGCCTGGCCCATTTGCAGCAGGTCAGCTCTAGACACGGTTTCGGCCTGCATGTGATCAGTTTTGTGCGGCCCCAGGCAGAACTGCTGAATTCCTTTTATGCCCATGTTTTGGGGCGGCTCTACGGCACTCCAGGTTTCGGGGCCTATGTGAAGGCCCAGCTCGGTGGTCGCCGCCTGCGTGGCCCTGCCCGGCGTCGCTGGATTCGCATTGCCCCGCTGGCCCTTGACCTGGAGCAACGCTTCGCATCCCTGCTCATGGCACCGGGTTTACGCACCAGCTTTTTGCCTTTTGCACCCCGGCGGCAGGACCCGTTTGAGCAGCTTCTCGATTCTGTAGGTATGCCACAGGCAGCCTGGCGTCCGGCACATGCAGCTCAAGCCAATGAACAGTTGGGTCGGCGCGGCTTGGGCCTGGCCTACCTGCTGAACGCCGAGCTTGATGCCCTGCCAATCCGCCGCAACCGGCTGATTGCGGAGCACGGATTAAATCGTTTGACGGCCAGGATTCGCACCCTTTCGCGTCAACGCGGCTGGGTTGATGAACGCTTTAACGGTTGGCAGGGTCGCTTGCCTGTCTTGCTTCAGCAAAGCCTTGGGGCCAGCAATGGGCGTTTTGCCCAGCGGGTTTGGGCTCAGCCGTGGGAAAGCGTCTTTTCCCAATCTCCAATGCTTGCTACCAGGGGCTTGGTGCTGGATCAGGAGCTGCAGGAGGAGGCTAAATGTTTGTTCAGCAGCTATCGACGTCGACTGCCCGAGGCGCTGCGCTGAGCGATCATGCCCTGCTCAGGGTTGTATTGCTCCGCCATGGCCGTCACAGCACATACCGGCCGTCCTCGCACCGGTGCTGAGATCCGCGCCGCTTTTCTCGACTTTTACGAGCAGCGGGGCCACAAGGCGATGGCGAGCGCTTCGCTGATTCCGGACGATCCCACGGTGCTGCTCACGATCGCCGGCATGCTGCCCTTTAAGCCGGTGTTTCTGGGCCAGGCGCCGGCGCCGGCGCCGCGGGCCACCAGCTCCCAGAAGTGCATCCGCACCAACGACATCGAAAACGTGGGCCGCACGGCGCGGCATCACACGTTTTTTGAGATGCTCGGCAACTTCTCCTTCGGCGACTACTTCAAGGAGCAGGCGATCCAGTGGGCCTGGGAGCTGAGCACCGGGGTGTTCGGCCTATCGCCCAACAACCTGGTGGTGAGTGTCTTCCGCGAAGACGACGAAGCGGAAGCCATCTGGCGCGACGGGGTGGGGGTGAACCCCAAGCGGATCATCCGCATGGATGAGGCCGACAACTTCTGGGCCTCAGGCCCCACCGGCCCCTGCGGCCCCTGCTCGGAGATCTACTACGACTTCAAGCCCGAGCTCGGCGACGACGGCATCGACCTGGAGGACGACTCGCGCTTCATCGAGTTCTACAACCTGGTGTTTATGCAGTACAACCGCGACGCGGAGGGCACCCTCACGCCGCTGGCCAACCGCAACATCGATACGGGCTTGGGCCTCGAGCGCATGGCCCAGATCCTGCAGGCGGTGCCGAACAACTACGAAACCGACCTGATCTACCCGCTGATTGAAACGGCGGCGGGTTTGGCGGGGGTCGACTACCGCGGCCAGGGCGACAAGGGCAAAACCTCTCTCAAGGTGATCGGTGACCACAGCCGCGCCATCACCCAGCTGATCTGCGATGGCGTGACCGCCAGCAATTTGGGCCGCGGCTACATCCTCAGGCGCCTGCTGCGCCGCGTCGTGCGCCACGGCCGGCTCCTCGGCATCGACAAGCCATTTCTGGCGGCGATGGGTGAGGCGTCGATCACGCTGATGGCCGCCGCCTACCCCCAGCTGCTGGAGCGCCGTGAGGTGATCCTGGCTGAGCTGGAGCGCGAGGAGGCCCGCTTCCTGGAAACCCTCGAGCGGGGCGAGAAGCTGCTGGCGGAGGTGCTCGCCGCCAAGCCCAAGCAGATCAGCGGCGGGCAGGCCTTCGAGCTCTACGACACCTACGGCTTCCCGCTGGAGCTCACCGAGGAGATCGCCGAGGAGCACGGCCTCACGGTGGATCTGGCCGGCTTTGAGGCGGCGATGGAGGCCCAGCGCCAGCGGGCCAAGGCCGCGGCAGTGAGCATCGACCTCACCCTGCAGGGGGCGATTGAGCAGATGACGGCCGCCGTTGAGGCAACGGCCTTCAAGGGCTACGAGGCCCTGGAGCATCCCAGCTGCGTGCTGGCCCTGGTGGTGAACGGTGAGCCGGCGGAGCGGGCCGTGGCGGGCGACGCGGTGCAACTGGTGCTCGATTCCACCCCCTTCTATGGCGAAGGCGGCGGCCAGGTGGGCGATCGGGGCGTGCTTTCGGGCGACGGCGTGATCGTGGCGATCGAGGCGGTGTCGCGGAATCGCAGCGTGTTTGTGCACAGCGGCCGCATCGAGCGCGGCAGCCTGGCCATCGGCGAGCTGGTGAACGCCCAGGTGGATCGGGCCTGCCGCCGCCGCGCCCAGGCAAACCACACGGCCACCCACCTGCTGCAGGCGGCGCTTAAGCAGGTGGTGGATCCGGGCATCGGCCAGGCCGGCTCGCTGGTGACCTTTGATCGGCTGCGCTTCGATTTCCACTGCCCTCGGGCCGTGACCCCGGCCGAGCTAGAGCAGATCGAGGCCCTGATCAACGGCTGGATCAGCGATGCCCACACCCTCCAAGTGCAGGAGATGGCGATCGAGCAGGCCAAGGCCGCCGGCGCCGTTGCGATGTTTGGCGAGAAGTACGCCGAGGTGGTGCGGGTGGTGGATGTGCCCGGCGTGTCGATGGAGCTCTGCGGCGGCACCCACGTGGCCAACACTGCCGAGATCGGCCTGTTCAAGATCGTGAGCGAGGGCGGCGTGGCTGCCGGCATCCGCCGCATCGAGGCGGTAGCCGGGCCGGCGGTGTTGGCCTATCTCAACGAGCGCGACGCGGTGGTGAAGCAGTTGGGCGAGCGCTTCAAGGCCCAGCCCGGCGAGATCGTGGAGCGGGTGGCGGCCCTGGCTGATGAGCTCAAGGCCAGCGGCAAGGCCCTGGCGGCGGCCCGCGGCGAGTTGGCGCTGGCCAAGGCTTCAGCGCTGGCGGGCCAGGCCCAGGCTTTTGGCGAGTTCCAGCTGCTGGTGGCCCGCCTTGATGGCGTCGAGGGGGCCGGCCTGCAGAGCGCGGCCCAGGGCCTGGCCGATCAGCTCGGCGCTGGTGCTGCCGTGGTGCTGGGTGGTCTGCCGGATCCGGCCGATCTGGCCAAGGTGATTCTGGTGGCGGCCTTTGGCCAGGCGGTGATCGCGGCCGGGCCCAAGGCTGGTGCCTTCATCGGCGCGGTGGCCAAGGCCTGTGGCGGCGGCGGCGGCGGCCGGCCCAACTTGGCCCAAGCGGGTGGGCGTGATGGCGCCGCCCTCGATGGGGCCCTGGAGCAGGCCAAGGCCCAGCTCGTGGCGGAGCTGGGTTGAGCCTGACTCAGCCAAGCTGTTGCCAGAAAGAACCGAGGCCCGATGACTTGGAATCTGCTGCGGTTGCTGCCGCTGCTGTTGCCCTTGCTTCCCGCCGCTGGGTTGGCCCAGTCCCAGGTGCAGCTCGCTTGCACCGGCACCCTGGTTGAGGCTCGCGGTAGCGCCGAGCTGAAGCGACCCACCCAGCGCTTGCGCTTTTCTCTGACCCTGGAAGCGGAGGAGCCCAGCACCGATGCGGCGCTGGCCAGCCTGCAGCGACGCCTGGCCAAGGTGCGCACCAGGCTCAAAAGCCTGCAGGTGGTTGATCTGGAGGTCACCTCCCCCTCCACCTGGCAGCGGCCCGCTAGCCGTGACAAAGCTGGGGCGGTGCAGGCCAGCCTGCAGGTGTCTGGTCAGCTAGCGCCTGCCCAGCTGCAGCCACTGGTGCGTCAGGTGGGCGGGCTGCCGGGGGTTCGCCTGTCGCCTGTGGCCACCGAGGCGGATGCGGCGGGTGATCGGGCCGCCAGGCGGCAGTTGTTGAGAGCCGCCTACCAGGACTCCTTGCAGCAGGCCCAGGACGTGGCTGCTGCGATCGGCCTGCGGGGACTGCAGCCCCTGGAGGTGCAGCTTGAAGGTGGGGGCAGGCCGGTGGCCATGCGGGCGCAGGCCATGGCTGATGCGGCAGTTCCACCCTTTGACCCCGCTGAGCTGCCCGGTCCGATGGAGCGCCTCAGCCTGCAGGTGCGCTTCTGCGCCCGTTGAGGTGCACTAACGATTCAATTGTGGTCAAATCCAGATATTGGCTCCAATGTTGAGCCGGCAGGCCTCCTATCTCCCCTACATCGTGGCGCCATTTGAAGCGTTCAACCTGTTTTTGATGCTGGCGATGGGCCACTTTGTGGCTGATTTCGCCCTGCAGGGTGATCGCATGGCCGTTGAAAAGTGCCCTGGCCAGGGGGTGGTGTTGGGCTGGGGCTGGTGGTTGGTTGCCCATGCCGGCATCCATGGTTTTTTTGTGGCCTGGATTACGGGGGTGCCCCTGGTTGGCCTGGCGGAGTGGTTGCTCCATGGCCTGATTGATTTGGGCAAATGCCGCCGCTCTTACGGCATGGGCATGGATCAAGGTCTGCACCTGCTTTGCAAGTTGGTTTGGACCTTGGTGGCTGTGAGTTGTTTCCCCGCCTCTGGGCTGACGCTCTAGCCCGGTTTCCATAGGCTTGGCTCACGACCGCGATCTGAGCACCCTGCTGCACCTGATCCTTAGCAAGTCCCGCCAGCTCACCAACAGCGATCACGGCACCATCTTCCTGGTGGAGCTGCCCGATCCGCGCCAGCAGCCCGAGGCCAGTGATCAGCTGTGGTTTGCGGTGTCCCAGAACGCCACCATCGAGGCCCGCAGCGGTGGGCCATGGATGCCCAGGTGCTCGACATTCGCTTCCCGTTGTCGCCGGAGCGGCTGGTGGGCTGGAGTGCCCTGTCGGGGGAGGTGCTCAATATTCCGGATGCTTATCAGCTCGATCCTGGGCTGCCCTACCGCTTCGACCGCGGCATCGACCAGAAGCTCGACTACCGGGCCGTGTCGATGTTGACGGTGCCGATGCGCTCCACCAACGGCGAGATCGTTGGGGTGTTGCAGCTGATCATCGCAAGCACGATGCGGCCACCTTGATCACCCCAGAGACAGCCCATGCCCAAACCCGACCCTTTGACGCTTTCGACCAGACCCTGATCTAGGCCCTGGCCAGCCAGGCGGCCGTTTGTCTGGAGCGCACCCGGCTGCTGCAGGGCCAGGAGCAGCTGATCGATGCAATCATCGCCCTGCTGGCCGGCGCGATTGACGCCAAGAGCCCTTACACCGGTGGCCGGTGTAAGCGTGTGCCGGAGCCGGCGATGCTGCTGGCCGAAGCGGCCAATGGGGCGCAGCAGGGGCCTTTGGCCGACTTCCACCTGGAAGGTGAGGAGGCCTGGCGGGAATTTCGCATCGGCGCCTGGCTGCACGACTGCGGCAAGGTCACGACCCCGGAATATGTGGTTGATAAGGCCACCAAGCTCGAAACCAACTACAACCGCATCCACGAGGTGCGCACCAGCTTTGAGGTGCTGTTGCGCGACGCCCGCATCGCCCAGTTGGAGGGTCAGTTGGCCGGCGGGGATGCCACCGCACTGCAGCAGAGCTACGACGCCACTGCCGCCGCGCTGCAGGAGGAGTTTCGCTTCGTGGCCGAGAGCAACGAGGGGGGCGAATTTTTTGGGCCGGAGCAGGTGGAGCGCCTGCAGCAGATAGCCCAGCGCAGCTGGCAGCGCCATTTCGACGACAGCCTCGGCCTCTCCTGGGAGGAGCGGGCCCGGCGCTGTCCCGCTGGCACCGAGCCCGAGGTGCTGCCGGTGAGTGAGCCGCTGCTGGCAGATAAGGCGTGGCACGTGATTCCCCGCTCGCCCCAGCTACTCACGATCCCCGCTATGGCTTCCAGATGGAGGTGCCGGAGCATCTCTACAACCTGGGCGAGCTCCACAACCTGGCGATCTCACGGGGCACTCTCACCGCCGAGGAGCGCTACAAGATCAACGATCACATCGTGCAGACGATTGAGATGCTGGAAAACCTGCCCTTCCCCCGCAATCTTTCGCGGGTGGCGGAATACGCCGGCACCCATCACGAAACCCTCGATGGCAAGGGTTATCCGCGCCGGCTCATGGCGGCCGAGCTCTCTGTGCCCTCGCGGATCATGGCCATCGCCGACATCTTTGAAGCCCTTACCGCCGCCGATCGGCCCTACAAGAAGGGCAAAACCCTCTCGGTGTGCATCGACATTCTGGCTGGCTTCCGCGACCGCAACCACATCGATTCCGACTTGTTTGAGCTATTGCTGCGCTCCGGCTTCTACCGCACCTATGCCGAGCGCTACCTGCGGCCCGAGCAGATCAACGAGGTTGATATAGAGAAATATCTGCAGAAAATTTAGTTCTGCAGAAAAATTAGCCCTGCAGATAGGTGGTCTGACGCAGGCTCGCTTCCAGGTGGGCCATCAACCGGCGGGCGTCGCTGATGCCCAGCGAGCCTTTGCCGATAGCTGCCTCGCTGGCCACCCGCAGCCGCTCCAGCAGCAGCTCCGGGTTGTGCTCCATCACCTCCAGCACCTCGGCATTGGTGTCGCCGCGCACCACGTGATCGAGTTGGTAGCCGCCGCTGGCCTTGAGGCGGATGTGCACGGCGTTGGTGCTGCCGAACAGGTTGTGCAGGTTGCCCATCACCTCCTGGTAGGCGCCACCGAGGAACATGCCGATCCAGTAGGGCTCCCCTGGACGCAGCTTGTGCAGCTCCAGCAGGGGTTTCACCTGGTCCCGCCCCGTGTGCCCGGCCGGATCGATGAAGCGGGCGATTTTGCCGTCGGAATCGCAGGTGAGGTCGGCAAAGCTGCCCAGGGCTTCTGGTTTTTCGTCGAGGCGGTGGATCGGCAGCACCGGAAACAGCTGGTCGATCGCCCAGGTGTCGGGGGCCGAGCGAAACACCGAGAGGTTGGCGTAGTAGGTGGAGGCCAGGGCTGCTGGCAGGGCCCGTAGCTCCTCGGGGATCACCGTGGCCGCTGGCAGCCCTTTGAGCCGTTCGGCGATGGCCTGGCAGCATGCCCAGGTGAGCTGCTCGGCTAGGCCCCGCTCCGGCAGGCTCAGGTAGCCGAGGCGGAAGGCGGCCAAGGCGTCGTGCTTGAACTTGAGGGCGTCGTTCCAGGCCTCCTGCAGGGCTTCCACGCTGGCCTCAGGCGCTGTGATGGCGGCGTAGGTGTCGCGCAGGTTGCGCAGGATTAGGGCTTCGCCCTCTTGGGGTGTGGGCTCGGCACCGGGCAGGCTGCCGGCGCCGAGCACGTCGAACACCAGCACTGAGAAGTGGCTCGCCAAGGCCCGGCCGCTTTCGCTCACCAGGGTGGGCACGGGGATGCCGTGGGGTTCGCAGCACTCCTTCACCGTGGCCACCACGTCGTTGGCGTAGTTCTGCAGCGAGTAGTTGGTGGAGGCGGCGCTGGCGGTGCGGCTGCCGTCGTAGTCGATGCCCAGGCCGCCGCCCACATCCAGGTAGCCCATCGGCGCCCCCAACTTGGTGAGCGCGGCGTAGATCTGGCCGGCCTCCTGCAGGGCGTCCTTGAGCACGGCGATGTCGTTGATCTGGCTGCCCACGTGGAAGTGCAGCAGGCGCAGCTCGCCCAGCAGATCGGCCGCCCGCAGAGCCTCCACCGTGGCCAGCAGGTCGGGGATGCCCAAGCCAAATTTGGCCCGCTCCCCCACTGAGCTGCCCCAGCGGCCGGTGCTGCGGGCCGAGAGCTTGGCGCGGATGCCGATCAGGGGCGCCGCACCCAGCTCGCGGCTGGCAGTGATGATCCGCTCCACCTCATCGGCCTGCTCGATCACCACCACCGGTTGGCGCCCCAGGCGCCTGGCCAGGATTGCGGTCTCCATGTAGCGCTGATCCTTGTAGCCGTTGCAGATCAGCAGCGCTTCGGGGTCGTCGATCAGCGACAGGGCAATAAGTAGCTCCGCCTTGCTGCCGGCTTCCAATCCGAAATGCCAGCGCCGGCCGCTGCTCACCAGTTCCTCCACCACGTGGCGCTGCTGGTTGCATTTCACCGGAAACACCCCCTGGTAGCGGCCGGCGTAGCCGTACTGGGCGATCGCCCGCTCGAAGGCGCCGTGCAGGCGCTCCAGCCGGTCTTCGAGGATGTCGTCGAAGCGGATCAGCAGCGGCAGGCTCAGATCGCGGCCCTGCAGCTCCTGCACCAGCTCCACCAGGTCGAGGGAGCCGCCCCGGTCGCCCCGGGGCTGCACCATCACGTGGCCGCGATCGCTCACGGAAAAATAGGGGTCGCCCCAGCGATCCAGCCCGTAGAGGGCGGCGCCGGCGGCGGCTGACCAGGTGTCGCTGTTCGACGCGCTCACGGCAGGGGGCTGGTGGGGGGCGGTGATCACGGCACCACTGTGCTTGCCAATGGGCAGGGCCGCCGCGGACGATGGGCCGGATTGACTTCTTCTCCATGGCCGCCGAACGCTCTTTCATTGCCATCAAGCCCGACGGCGTTCAGCGCGGTCTGGTGGGTGAAATCCTCGGCCGCTTCGAGCGCAAGGGCTTCAAGTTGGTCGGCCTCAAGCAGCTCACCCCCAGCCGCGAGCTGGCTGAAAGTCACTACGGCGTGCACCGCGAGCGCCCCTTCTTCGCCGGCCTGGTGGACTTCATCACCTCTGGTCCAGTGGTGGCGATGGTGTGGGAAGGCGATGGCGTCATCGCCAGCGCCCGCAAGCTCATTGGCGCCACCAAGCCCCTCGAGGCTGAGCCCGGCACAATCCGCGGCGATCTGGCTATCAACATCGGCCGCAACGTGATCCACGGATCCGACGCCCCCGAAACCGCTGAATTCGAAATCGGCCTGTGGTTCCAGCCCTCCGAGCTGAGCGATTGGAGCCCCGCCGACCAGGTGTGGCGCGTCGAGGGCTGATCAGCTCCGCTCAAATCGCCGCCAGCTGAACTTATTCAGCTGGTTCTGTTCTGCCGTACCTAGGTCGCCAAGGATTGCTCCCGCCACCAATTCAGCGGTGATCGCGGCCAGCAGTACGCCGTTGCGGTGGTGACCCGCCGCCAGCCACAGGCCGGGGATGGGGCTGGTTCCCAGCAGGGGAGCTTCGTCTGGGGTGTGGGGCCGAAAGCCCCACCAGCGCTCCATCGGCGGCCAGGCGCTCGCTTCCGGCAGCAGGCTGGCCAACCCCTCCTGCAGCTGGCGTTGGCCGGCGGGGGTGAGGCCCTCGCTGAAGCCGGCCTCGGCTTCGCTGGTGGCCCCCACCACCAGTAGGCCGTCTTGCCGCGGCACCAGGTAGGTGCCGGGCCCAAAAATCACCCGCCGCAAGGCCTGCCGCGGCCCCTGCAGCGACAGCATCTGGCCCTTCACCGGAGTGATCGGCAGCTGGGGCAGTAGCTGGGCGCTCCAGGCACCGCAGGCCAGCACCGCCCGCTCGGCAGCGAGATGGTGCTCCTCCCCTTCGGCGCTGCGTAAACGCACGCCGCTGAGGGCGCCGCTCGGGCCGCAGACCAGCTCCAGCACCTGGCTGCCCTCCTCAAAGGTCACCCCCAGTTCCACGCAGGCCCGCTCCAGGGCGCGCATCAGCCGGCGGCGGTTGTCGATCTGGCCGTCCTGTTCAAACAGCAGGCCGGCCTGCCAACGCTCGCCGATGCCGGGAATCTCTTGTTCCAGGCCGCGGCGATCGAGCCGCTGGCCGAAGGCGGCGGTGGCATAGGCATCCCGCTCCGCCGAGGTGGCAAAGGGCACCACGATGCCGCAGGGCCGCAGACCGCAGCTCAGGCCGCTGTCGGCTTCGATCTGGGCCACCCAGGAGGGGATGAGCTGCAGGCTGGCCTGCCCCAGGGCGAGTAGGTCGCCGCTGAGCCCCTCGGCGTGGGGCGCCAACATGCCGGCCGCTACGAAGCCGGCGGCTTCGCTGCGGCGCCGGCTCAGCACCCGCACTGCCTCGCCGCGGCGGGCGAGCTGGTGGGCCAGGGCCAGGCCCATCAGGCCGCCCCCCAGCACCGTGATGGCTGGCCCCTTGGCTGCAGTCATGGCTGGGCAGGCGCCGCTGGCTCCAGCCCCAGCACTGTGGCCCCGCAGGAGCGCAGGGCAGCGTCAGCGGTGAGTAATAACAGTGGTTCCTGGCGGCTTTGCACGAGCAGCAGCTGGTCGAAAAGGTCGCTGGGGGCGGCGCTGCTATCGAGCTCGGCCAGGGCCAGCAGGTGCTCATTGCTCAGGGGCAGCCAGTGGAAGTGCTGACGGGTCACCTCCTGCTCCAGGCGAGCCAGGTCGAGCTGCACCCGGCCTTGGCGTTGCTTAAGGGCCAGTTCCCAGAGGCTCACCTGGCTCACGAACACCTCGGCCCCGGGCGCCTGCACGGCGGCGATGGCCCAGGCTGGCAGGCGCGGGTCGTCGGCCAGCCACCAGAGCAGCACCTGGGTATCGAGCAGCAGGCGTTTCATTGCAGCGGTGCGTCGAAGTTGGCGGCGATGGCAATGGCGTGGCGCATGGCACCCGGCGCGTGGGCGGCGCTGGGGCTGGGCACCCAGGCGCTGAGGCGGGCTACCGGTTTGCCTGCTCTGGCGATCCAGATCTCCTCGCCCTGCTCCACCTGGAGCAGCAGGCGGGAGAGCTGGGTTTTGGCCTCGTGCACATTCACCAGCTGGGGCCGGTTGCTTGGCGTTGGCTCGGTGGGGAATGGCGGGTAGGCCATGGCTGTAAAAAACCTCTGGACTTAGTTTTAGCTTAGCTAACCAGCGCAAATCGCTAGCCGCCCCCTGCCCCTCCTCATAGGATCGGCTGAGGCATTGATACAGGCCATGGCAGGCGCGGCAGTAGCACCAGCATCACCAGTCAAGTCCCAGCAGGCCCCTTGGGAGGCGGTGATTGGCCTGGAGACCCATGTGCAGCTGGGCACCGCCAGCAAGATTTTCACCAGCGCCTCCACCGCCTTCGGCGACGCCCCCAACACCCATATCGACCCGGTGGTGTGTGGCCTGCCTGGCACCTTGCCAGTGCTGAATCAAAAGGTGCTCGAGTATGCAGTGAAGGCGGCCCTTGCCCTCAATCTGCATATTGCTGCGCACAGTAAGTTTGATCGTAAACAATATTTTTATCCCGACCTGCCCAAGAATTATCAGATCTCCCAATTTGATGAGCCAATTGCTGAAGATGGCTGGATTGAAGTGGAGGTGGCCGAAAAAGGCAAAGAAACCTATTTGAAGCGGATCGGTATAGAAAGGCTTCATATGGAAGAAGACGCTGGCAAGCTGGTGCACGCAGGTAGTGATCGCCTAGATGGATCCACCCACTCCCTGGTGGACTACAACCGCGCCGGTGTAGCCCTCGCTGAAATTGTCAGCAAACCGGATTTGCGCACCGGCCGCGAAGCGGCGGAATACGCCTCGGAGATTCGCCGGATCATGCGTTATCTGGGCGTGAGTGACGGCAACATGCAGGAGGGTTCCTTGCGTTGCGATGTGAATATCTCCGTGCGGCGTGGCCCCGATGCCCCCTTCGGCACCAAGGTGGAGATCAAGAATATGAATTCCTTCTCGGCTATTCAGAAGGCGATTGATTACGAGATTCAGCGCCAAATCAAGGCCTATGAAGCCGGTGAGCCGGTGCGGCAGGAAACCCGCCTTTGGGACGAATCCAAGCAGCTCACCAAGAGCATGCGTAGTAAGGAGGGCGCCAGCGACTACCGCTACTTCCCCGATCCCGACCTTGGCCCCATCGAGGTGAGTGACGCCCAGCGGGAGGGCTGGCGCGCCGAGCTGCCCGAGTTGCCCGCTGCTAAGCGGCACCGCTACGCCGACCAGCTGGGTCTGTCGATCTACGACGCCCGCGTGCTCACCGATGAGCGCTCGATGGCCGAATACTTCGAGGCCGCGGTAGCGGCCGGCGCCGACGCCAAGGGCATTGCCAACTGGGTCACCGGCGATATTGCTGCCTATGTAAATGCCAACAGGCTGGCTATTGCCGAGTTGCCCCTTAAGCCCGAGCAGCTAGCTGAGTTGGTGCAGCTGATTGAGGGCGGAATTATTAGCGGCAAGATTGCTAAAGAGATTCTGCCCGAGTTGCTGGAGCAGGGTGGCTCTGCCAAGGCGATCGTGGCGGAGCGTGGTCTGGGCATGATTAGCGACCCCGCAGCTATTACTGCGATTGTGGAGGAGCTGCTTGCCGCCCACCCCGAGGAGGTGGAAGCCTTCCGCGGCGGTAAGAACAAGCTGCAGGGCTTCTTTGTGGGTCAGCTGATGAAAAAAACCGGCGGCAAGGCCGACCCCAAGCTCGCCAACCAGATCCTGATTCAGAAGCTCAACGGCTGAGAGTGTCCTTTTTGATGAGCAGTCGAGGCGCCTGCCGCCATGCCATGTTAATTAAAGTTACTGGCATTGCATTTATTCGCAAGGAAGTTAAGGTTTTCTGGTCTTATTTGAGTAAAGCAAGTGTCCAGCTCCCAATTTGAGTTTGGTGCTGCTGAAAACAAGCATTTCAGCGCCTTAGCCAACTTTTGCCTTGTTTCGGCTTTGGCATTGGTGGTTTATGCCGTAGCAAACGCATCATTTCTGTTCAATGTGATTGCAAGCGGCAAGGTCTCCTTGATGCTGCGAACCCTGGATGACGCTATTCAGGCGTTGTCGGCATTGTTTGCGGCCTATCAGCTCAATCAAGCTGCGAAAGGGTTTCGCAAAATTGTCAACACGCAAGGTGATGACCTTGCTCTTTTAAATCTTTCTAGTCAAAAGCTGCGGCTTGTGTTTGCTAGCTTGGCAGTAATGCTGGTACTGCTGGCAATCCGATTCATACTGGATTATCCGGCCCTAATTAGTTGGATCAAGGCTGCCTGATCCACGCTTGCGCCTGCTCCACTTCGGCGACGAGCTGCTCGGGACCGCCCCGGTTGTTGAGCACCACATCGGCCAGCTGGCGCTTGCGCGCCAGCGGCCACTGGGCGGCTATCCGGGCGCGGGCATCTGCCTCGCCCAGGCCATCTCGGGCCATCAAGCGCTGCAGCTGCTGCGTCTCGTCGCAGTCCACCAGCCACACCTCGCTGCAGATGGTTTCCAGCCCCGCTTCAAACAGCAGCGGCACCACCAGCACCACTAGCGGCTCCGCCCCCAGCTCCTCTAGCTCGGCTGCGAAGCGCGCCCGCACCAGCGGATGCACTAGCTGCTCCAGCCACTGCCGCTCAGCCCCATCGCCAAACACGATCTGTCCCAGGGCGGCGCGATCGATCTCTCCGCCGGGCGCCCGGATCCCAGCCCCGTAGCGCTCCAGCACCGCGCCGGCCCCAGCGCTGCCCGGCGCCAGTGCTTCGCGTGCGAATACATCCGCGTCAAGCAGCGGCAGGCCCCGGGCCGCTAGGAGCCGGCCCACGCTGCTTTTGCCGCTGGCGATGCCGCCGGTGAGGCCAATGCGGCGTGCAGCAACCATGGCTTGAGAAGGGGCGTGACGCTATTCCATGCTCAGGTTCGCAGCAGCTGCAGCCCGTGACCCACCCCTGGCACCCGATCCCCGGCGGCATTACTGCCCCGGTGGGCTTCCAAGCAGCCGCTGTCACCGCGGGCCTGAAGGCTTCTGGCAATCCCGACCTCTCCCTGTTGCTGGCGCCCGAGGGCGCCGTGTGCGCCGGCACCTTCACCACCTCGGTGGTGCGGGCCGCCTGCGTGGACCTCTGCGCCGAGCGTCTGGCGGCCTCCGGCGGCCGCGCCCGGGCGGTGCTCACCAATTCCGGCCAGGCCAATGCCTGCACCGGCGACCGGGGCCTGATCGATAGCTTGCGGGCCACCCAGGCCGTCGCCGATCGGTTGGGGTTAGCGCCAGAAGAGGTGCTGATCTGCTCCACCGGTGTGATCGGCGTGCCGATTCCGATGGGCACCTTGCTGGCGGGTCTTGATCCCTTAGTGGCGGCCCTCAGTCCCGAGGGTGGCGCCGCGGCAGCCACTGCCATCCTCACCACCGATCTGGTGGCTAAGCAGATCGCCCTGGAGGCGGATCTGGGCGGCCGCAGCGTGCGCATTGGCGGCATGGCCAAGGGCTCGGGCATGATCCACCCAAATATGGCCACGATGCTGGGCTACCTCAGCTGCGACGCGGGCGTGCCCGCCGAGGTGTGGCAGGCGATGGTGCGGCGGGCGGTGGATCGCTCCTTTAATGCGATCACGGTGGACGGCGACACCAGCACCAATGACACGTTCCTGGCCTTTGCAGCCGGGGAGCTCCTAAGCCACGAGCACTTCGAAGCGCTGGAGGCCGGCCTGACGGCGGTGTCGCAACACCTGGCCAAGGCGATCGCCCGCGATGGCGAGGGCGCCACCTGCCTGATCGAGGTGCAGGCGCAGGGAGCCGCCGATGAGGCCGGCGCTCGTGCCATTGCCCGCACCGTGTGCGGCTCGTCGCTGGTGAAATGCGCCGTGCATGGCCGCGACCCCAACTGGGGCCGGATCGTGGCTGCCGCCGGCCGGGCCGGCGTGCCCTTCGACTCCGAAGCCGTGGCCCTCTGGCTGGGCGAGCACCAGCTGATGGCCGCTGGCCAGCCCCTGGCCTTCGATCGCACCGCCGCCAGCACCTATCTGCACAGCGACACAGTAATAATTCGCCTGGTGGTGGGCGATGGCTCTGGTACAGGTGTGGCCTGGGGCTGCGACCTTTCGGCTCAATACGTCCGCATTAACGCCGATTACACGACGTAGAGGCAAACCCGTTGCGCTGGAAGGGTTTTGAGGGGTGACTGGGTGACGCTTACGGAACGCTTACGGAGGAGACAGACGTAAATCCCAGTGCTCATCTGGAAATTGATACGTTCAAGTCGATGCTTTTTTCTCAAATCCGTTGGCAGAAGTGGATTTTTTCCGTAAGCAAGGCACCTCACCCACCCTCAGGACACCACCCGACCCGAATCTCCCGCCGAGCGACCCACTGAGAACACCTCTTAGTCAGGTGCTCCCCCTGAGGAATCAGACCCTGGTGAATTGGACAGGTCAGCAAGGTGATGCAGTGCCTGCCCACCTCATAACGGAAGTGCTGGCAGGTCATACAAACGCTTGAGGAGCGGGAGGGTTTCAGGACATTCCACTCAAGGAACTCCCACTCTTCAGCGGGGACGGCAGGTGGCACAGGAGCGGCAGCAGGCATCGCACAAGAGCAGATACACCTGTACTACTCACGCTGAGGCGGTGAGGTCAAGGAGTCCACTGAGTCCCTTATCGCCAAGGCAGTCGCCAACAGCAGAAAGCGTCCATACCCTGCTCACAAGACCCAACAAGACCCGATGAAGCGCCTGCTGCTACTCGCCCTGACCGCTGCGACGCTGTTGATGGGTACGACTGCTAGCGCCTGCGAGAAGCACTTGAACGGTCATCAGAACGGATCTGACACCGACCTGGAAGGCAGCAAGAAGTAGGTCACTCGCCTCCTACACCCCAGTCCGCTTGAGCACCTTTTTGCCGTATCTCTTCTGAACCTCAGGCAGAAGGGACTGCTGAACCTGCCACATAAAGGCATCCACACGCTCCCTCCGTTCAGCAGAAGAGGCGATGTGCTCCGAAAAGGAACCTGCGTGGCACAGATCCACCAAAAGACTTACCTCTTCCTCGCTGAGGCATAAAAGGTGATCGGTTCCAACTGATGTAACCCGCATAGTCCTGGCGTTCAGTGAACTCAGTTGTCCTGAGGGGGCGAAGAGACAGCATTAGGCATCTTGAGACCATCAAAGAGTTGCCCCAGCACCGTTGCCATCCTTGGTGGCAGTGCTGCGCCAGCAACGGACTGAGAAGCGATCACCAGCAGAGCAGACGCCTCAACAAGCGCCGCCGCCTCTGCGTCACTCAATAGGGGTAGATGCTTGCTATCCAAATGCGTGATCCTCATGGGTCCAAGTGGAATCAGGTCAATTGAAGTGACAAAAGATATGCATAGAGGCAGATATTAGCCCACCCCAATGATTCAGCAAAATGTATCAAGGGCAATCGCAAGCACCGATTAACAAAGGAGGAATGAGTTCCTTGGTCTCTCAACCACGTCGGGGGGGCTCGGTCAAAAAACTCCATTCAAATTAAAATTAAGATACAAGCGTAGCCTGAAATAGCACGATTGTTTCACTATTTGGCGCAATTGCACCTTCGGGGTACGGTGGCACGGAGTGGAAGTCTAGGTATGCCTGTGGCTGAAGAAAGCTTGCAAAAAAGACATTGGAATAACCTCCACCCTCAACCGAGAATTGAAATCCCCCGCTGGTTAGCTGGGGGCTTTGCATTGTTTTGTCATAGGCTATCAAGTTGTCTCCTAAGTATCCGGTATTTCCCGGAATAGAGGTGCCGGCAGGGTAGAGACCCGTGATTTTATCTCCATTTCTTTTGCCTTTTATGTCAATTATATTGACGTAGCCATCCCCGTCCGTGTCGGTATCCGTGGTGAATTTTCCTCGGGCTTTGATTTTTGGTCCAGCGTAATTTTCCGGAGTCTCATACCTCCACTTCCACTTCAACGTAGATATTTCTGTGCTTGTCTGTTTGCGCTTCGTGCCTGGAGCAAGAGTGTGTGCGATAGCAGTTACAGTCATGAAAAGAGGGCTAAGTTTTCAAATAATAAGTGTTATAGCAACGTCCCTGTCTGAATGTTTGACAAAATCTAAATTTCTGCGTATTTGGGATGATGTCTTGCGGTTATGAGGGATTGGACCAGGACAGGCATCCGATGAGCTCAGGGGCAACCACCTCGGCAGGGCGGCAGAAGAAGGATTGGGGGAGGTGCTGGGAGGACTTGGTGGCTATGGGAGTGGCTTTGGATCAGGACGCGGATGGCATCCTGCTGCCAACCCAATAACTGACCTAAAAACCCATATGCCGCAACACTTTGCAGCAATGTGTGGGCAATATTTTTAAGATTTTTTGATGCAGCGCTCCATCCGTCTCAGCCTGTCGCTGGCAAGCACTGCCGCACTGGCACTGGCATCACTGCCTCTTGCCATCAGACCTGCAGTGGCTCAGGCGGCACCCGCAGCATCAGCAGAGCCAAAGGCTCCAAGCACCGAGGCAGCAGACCTTGGCGTGATGGGCGTCAACCTCAGGGATGCCGTCAAGTTCAACTACGGCTTTCAAGGGGCACTGCAAGGTGCTGGCACTCCTAACCAAGCAGGCATTGGCGCCTTTATTCCACTCCACGTCGGCAGCAACGGCGTTGCCTTTGTGGATGTGCTCGTGAATGCCAACTTCAGTGACTACAGCGGTTACAGCAGCATCATTAATACTGACGTTTCAGGCACCACCTTCTCTACTTCCACACGCCTGGGTTACCGCTGGCTCAACAGCAACCGCTCTTGGATGTTTGGTGTCAATGCGGGTTATGACAGCCGACCGATGGCAACAGGACCTGCCGATACAGGTGTCACGGTTACGAATTCCCAAACGGGGTTTTTCCAGCAGGTATCCGCAGGAGTAGAGGCAGTTTCTAATTCCTGGAACTTTAATGCCTATGCTTTGGTGCCGATTGGCGATACGGAGCAGCAGCTCAATAGCTTTTATCAAGGTGGGGCACTGGATACCTACGGACTGGATGTTGGTTACAGCATTACTCCTGATTTGCGGGCTTCTGTTGGTTATTACTACCAAAGCGGTGACCTGGGAGCTGCTGATGGTTCTGGAGTTCGGGGCAGACTTGCGTACAACCTGACAAATGGTCTCACCGTTGGCGCCAATCTCTCCTACGACCAGGCATTTGAGACCAGGGTTTCGGCAGACATCAAATATCGCTTTGGCACTAATGGCTATGGAGCGCCGAGCATTAGAAAGCAGCAGCCTGTGGTGATGCCAGTTATTCAGGCGCTATCAACAACGCCAGCCAATCGGGATGTGCGGGTGCACGATGCTTTTCTGCCACCGGTTCCTTTTGTGTGTTTGACCGGAACCTGCCCACCACCACCTTGACCGGCAACCTTGTGCCCACCGCCTTTACTTTGAGCGCCCCAGCACTCTACCGCTCAAACCCCCTGCACCCACAGGGGCTTTTTATTTCTTCAATGACGCCCAAAGCATCAAAATGCCCTCCAATACCTGGCACCTTCGCCTACCTCCACCGCCAATCTTGAGCCACTTTTCCTGCCAAAATAAATCCCAAATAATTCCAACCGCAGCAAAGACAGGCACCTCTATTCTCTGCCTCTACTGATACATTTATTTCCCCAACACAACTACCAAATACTTCGCTCCCTGTCGCCATCACGGATGCCGTTGGCACGTCTAAATCTCACTGCTATCTGCTGCCACTCGTCAGGTATTTGATTGAGGCGACAATCAAAAGCGAAAGGTAGTTGCTGTTGCCCTGGTGATATTCGTTTCTTTTTGCTCCCACTGGTCTCAACCAATCACTTCAGCATCCTTGAGCCCCAGTGGCACTTAGGTACTCCTTTGCTGTGATGGCGATACTGCTGGCAGAAACGCTCATAACGCTTGGAGCATCCCTTTAGTGTTGGTGCCAGTGTTAGGAAGCTTGGGTGCCATTCACTGATGCCATCACTCTCCAACCTGCCGTAGTGCCCGTAGTTGCTATATGGGTCATAGAAACCCTTCCTTACTCCTGCTGCCAGTGGATTGGCGTGGATATACCTGAGTGTATTCAGCACTCTTCAGTGGTCTTTAGGGGCAATCGCTGTGGCGTAATACCGTGCCTCCCAGAAGTGCCCGCAACGCCCAGCAAGGCGGTTGAGTGCCATCGCTGAATACCAGCCAATCCAGTGCATCAAGCGGGGGAGTTGAGAGGCATCATCAGGTCTGATGAGGAGGTGCAGGTGATTTGCCATCAGACACACCGCATACAACCTGTGTGGGATTTTTGCTTGTGCTTTGGCGAGCACTGCCAGCAGCACATCCCTTCTCAACCCTTTGGCAATCAGAAACTGACGGCTGTTACATCTAAGCGTGATGTGAAAGGAATAACCCTGCGGTAGGCAGCGTGGGGAACGGGGCATTTGATGAGAGCATCAGGTCTTTACCTTGATGCTCTGCCCTTTGGCGTCTTGGCATACTCCTGCTGGATTTGGCTGATGAGAAGACCCTGAAGGTCTCTATAAGCCTTATTGACCTTCTGCACCTCCACAAGCATCGCTGCCTCCACATCAGGCAGCCGAATGGTGATGGTCTTCATTTGAGTGCCTCCAGTCGCTCCAGTTTCTCAGCAATCGCTTCTCTACAGAATGCTGAGATATTCAGGCAACGGCTTCTCTTCAGGAGCAGCAGTGCCTGGTGTAGTTGCTGGGCGTCGCCTTCTGGGTAGGTGATGGTGAGTTGGTGGCGTTCATTTATTTTTCATTGATAGGCTGCTTTTGTCGTAAGCAATCAACTCTGAAATCGCTTAAGCCTGCTCTACTACCTCCAATAAATCCTCAATCCCGCAGTCCAGCACCGAAACGATCTTTCCTGCCAAATCCAAAGAAAGTGCTGATGCCGCTTTCTGATCGTTCCGTGCCAGTCGGGTAATGGTGGTTGCTGCCACTCCTGCCGCCACTGCCAGACCATTCATTGTGATTGCCTTCTCACCCGCCTCTGCCCTACGCAGATTTGCCTTAGCGAGCGCCTTGGCGAGGGTCAGACGAACTTGCTTTGCCATGAGGCACACAATACCTCAAGCACCCTGAATGGGCAAAGCAGTGCTTGCTAACTATGCTCCCGTGTCAGGCACGGATACCAGAGTGTCAGGCGCCAAACCTAAGCACTGCTTGAACCACGACAAAACCCACCAGGGCGACTAAGGCAAGAAGTGATGGGAAACCAGTTGCGACCATACCGACTCCGCTTACGACCCCATTTCTAAAGCAAATCTGAAACGATGCCGTAACGATACATACATTGGATTCCAGCGGGGCATTTCGCAGGTTTCTAAGCGTGAAGCGCCCTCTGCTCAGTTCCTTGTGCTATGATTACTGCGTTGAGGGCAAGAGGTTCAAAGAAACCCGCCCTCTCAACACACTCACCAGCAACCCATAGAGGTTCAGACCAATGCCGACCGATTTCTCCACCATTGACCTTGCGACCCTCAACGCTGCCCAAGGCGTGATGGTTGCCGCCCTGCACAACAAGGTCTGCCAGTGGGAACAGGATTCTGCTGATGCTGCTGCGGGCGGAAACCTCAGTGCTGCCTCAATGATTCAGCACTGGGCATTTGCTGCTGACCTGCTTTCCGCCACGATCAGCACTGAATTCACGAATCTGTTCTCACAGGCACTCACTGCCCGTTTTGGTGATCTGACCCCCACTACCCACCGCTCAGTTGCCGATCAGGTGCTGGATGCGGTTGCTCTGGAGGTGGCAGCATCGCAGAAGGTGCCTGAACTGGTTGCCGTCTGATTGCTTTTGAGCATCGGGCACCGCATCCCGCTGCTTTAATGCTATAATTTCAGTGTTGAGGGGCAAGAAACTCAAAGCAGTTCGCCCCTCCAACCCTTTTCCCAGAAACCCACAGAGGTTCCAACCGATGCTTCAGCAATCCATTCCCCGCCACTGGCACTTCACCACCCCAGAGCACGACGGTCTATCCATTCGCCTCTCACGCATCACGGGTGAGTTTGATCTTTCGCTCCGAACTCAAGTTGGTGATATGTGCTGGGAGACGACCATTCTTTCCAGTCACCAGACCCTGGAGCAGGCAGTCACTGCCGCTGATAGGCAGGTGCTGGTGGTGTCACGATGAAAACCCTGACCGTTGCTGGTGCTGGTGGTCTTCCCCGCCAGAATCAAACAACTCGCCCCAGCAGTAATGGCATACGACCATCCCGATGCTCCTAAGCAGTTCGGCATCCGCCTCAGCGAGGAGACGATGAAACTGGTCTCTGAAATCCAGCATCACCGCCAACGCACCAATCAACCCATAACCCTCTCCTCAATCGTGGAGGACGCTATCCAGTGTCACTACAACCGATTGGTGAATGAGGATGCCATCAAAAAATGACTGATGACTCCACCAATCTCCCCATCTGATCTTCTGCGGGTTCTCAAGACCCTGCCACCAGAGGCACCAGACCCATTCCCCCATCTGGCATCTCTCACGCCTGATGCCCTTCTCAGCAGACGGGTAGAGATCACAGGCAGCATCAAGAACCTGGAGCAGGAGCGGCAAGTAATTGACGCTGAACTACTGAGCACCTTTGGCGATGCTGAACTCCGCTTTGGTGTTCGTGCCCCTGGTGGTTGGGTTCTCAAGCAGCGGTCACGAACCAGTTGGGACTATACCCCTGAAGTTCGTGATGCCATCAAGGGTCTTCAGGGTCAGGCACAACGGGATGGGAGGGCACAACCTCTGACGAGCACTTATTTGTGCTTGACCAAAGAGGTCTGATACTCCCCCTATTGCGTCAGACGCTAAAGACCTGCTGTAGGTGGGCGATGGGATTGGCACCCTCCTCGCCACCAACAACCCAAAACTCAGTGCTGCCACTTCTCAGCAGAGCACGGAAGTCATCAGCGCCAATCAAAATCCCGCAATGCTCTGCCAAGACGACCATCTCCTCTGGAGTGGTGGAGGCATAGAACTCACGCCCCAACTCTGGGTCACTATCCATCCGATAGAGGAAGTGATCCAGGGCATCCAGGAGTGGCGCTGGCGAGTAATCCACGCTTGGCGCTCAGGCACCAAGGAACGCTAACAAGGCATCAGCAAACCACAGCAGAAGACAACCAAGACAGAGTGTTTAATGCTATACTCTAAGCACTGAACTCCACAGAGAGTCAATCCAATGCTCAAGACATCCAGCAACGGCATTCAGGCAACCACTGCCATCAAGTTCTCCCTGCGCCCCACTGCCGAAACCTTGGCGGACTTGTCCCGTCCAATTGACCCTCGGCACCTCAAGACCAGGAAGCAGGGCAACACGACCCTGACCTACTGCCCCTGGAACACCATTGCCCGCCACCTTCACCATCGTGCTCCTGGTTGGTGTTGGGAGGTGCAGTCGGTACAAGAAGTTGGCGGTGCTGTTGTGGTCACTGGGCGATTGACGATCCCAACCGCTGATGGAGACCTGCTCCACTACTCGGCAGTGGCATCGGAACCATTGGAGTCCAAGTCACAGGCGCCTGCTGCTGAGGTTGCTGCTTCAAGTTGCCTTAGGAGGGCAGCGGCATTGGCGGGTCTTGGGTTGGAGTTGTGGGGGTAACACACTTTAAAAATGCGGAGGAGTTGACCATTAAGTCAAAGTAGTTCTATATTGCGAATGAGATCCACAAAGCAATGGACGAAAATCTACTGCCTCCCCTCCCTCCGCTACCAAGTCAAGAGAACAGCGCATACAGCAGAGAGGTAAAATCGACTGCCGCAAGCGGTCCATTTGGACTGTCAAAAGGGTTAAGGAAAGAAGATCTTGATATCCAGATTGTCGAAGTAAAACCATGCTTCTATCGAGCGGAGACACTTCCCAAAAAACACTCTGCTTTCCAATATTATTACCTTCAGATAACTCCCGTACAAGGGTTGTCATGGATTAAGTCGATAGGTAATCCCATCTCGACAAACCCTTATGGACACGAACTAAGAAGTTCCTTTGAGGACATGAAAGGGAAGTTGGAAAATATCTATGGAAGACCAGAAATGGTTGACTTCCTCATGTACGAAAGCATTTGGAATGAACCGAGAGACTGGATGCAAGCGATTCAAAACGGCGAAAGGAGACTTGCCGCTCGATGGGACAATGGAAAACCTAAAGTCTTACCCTCTGAGATTGAGTCTATATTTTTATACGTTGCCGCCGAAGACGCATATACGGGTTACATTGCAATTGAATACGCTTTTGCCAACTACGATGCTTCAGAAAAAGAAATAGGAATGCTCGAAGATGACGCATTATAAATCATTCAGCATTAAAGCATGAATAATAAATCGAGAATCTTTATTGCTGCTCACGACAAGATTTTTAAATCATTCTCGAAATCAGATCAACAAGAGGGGAAAAACGAAAGCACGGAGATAAGCAGAGTCTTTCTAGAGATTTCCCATTTATACCTGACTTCCGTCGCCAATGCAGACGAGAGTGATTATTGGATGAGTTTTGTTTTTGATACATGCTGCAGTTCTGGTCTGTGCTCTATTCGCTACATCGACCATCTGAGCATTGATCAAAAACGGAAGCATATTCAAGCGACACTCATAGATAGACTAAAAGATACCGACAAAAGACCTCTAGAGGTTGACAGCATCGCAAGACACATCTCAGCACTAATTAAATCGCAGAAAGACGACGCAGCACCTAATGATGCAAAAGAAAGAGAAATAGCAAGCGTGATATTGGATTACATACATGTCTTGATTTCCATCGATCGGGTAATAAGCGAAAAGGAAAATGTATTCTTCAAGTCAATACGGGACGGCGTATACAAAAATGTTGGTTGGCGAAAAGAAGGTTCTCTTCACATAGCGGGAGATGGCAGGCAGACGGGAAACCCAAGGAATAATGCAAATAATGACGAGTCTCCATTAAAATCCGTAGAAGAGATACTAGAAGAACTGCGATCACTAATTGGACTTGAGAATATAAAAACAGAGGTTCAGTCCTTAGTCAATTCTCTGCAAGTACAGCAAATGCGAAAACAAGCAGGGTTGCCAAACGCAGACATTTCAAATCACATGATTTTCTATGGAAATCCTGGCACTGGCAAAACCACAATTGCCAGAAAACTAGGGCATCTATACCACCAACTAGGAATTCTCAGCAAAGGACATTTCATCGAGACTGACCGCAGTGGTTTGGTTGGAGGATATCTTGGACAAACGGCGATTAAGACGAAAGATGTCCTCGACTCGGCGCTAGGAGGAATTCTTTTCATTGACGAAGCGTATAGTTTGTCTAGCGCAACAGGAGAAGATCAGTATGGGCAGGAGGCAATTGATACCATATTGAAATATATGGAAGACCACAGGGAAGACCTGATAATTATTGCTGCAGGATACGAAAATTTAATGGGTGAGTTTCTTCAGTCAAACCCTGGAATGAAATCTAGATTCAACAAATTCTTCCGCTTTGAAGACTACTCAGAAGACGAACTGCTAAAGATTTTCATCCTAATAGCAAACCAGTCAAGTTACGCCTTAGATGATGAAGCAAAAGAGCACCTTGGAATCATTACAAAAGAAATGATTCGAACAAAGTCAGGCAACTTTGGAAATGGACGGACAATTCGAAATCTTTTTGAACGCTCTATTGCCAATCAGGCGAACAGAATTGTCGCATTAAGCACAAGCGATAAAATCGATCTTCAAAGGATAGCGAAGGAGGACATTCAGTGGCAAGACGTTGCTGCTGTCACTAACTAAGATGCTTTTTCGATGAGATGTGGTGCGTCAAAACAGTCTCTTATATTGCTCTTATTTGCTGCTTGGTCCCTCTATGGAGGGTTAGCAGTTCACGCCGCCTCTGTTCTGTCCATTGGTGACGCAGACACCATCACAGTGACCGAAGGCAGTAGGCGGATCAAGGTTCGTCTTGCCTGCATTGATGCTCCCGAGACATCCCAATCTCCATATGGGATGGAGTCCAGGAAAACTCTGCAGGGACTGCTGCCCATCGGATCAAAAGTCATCCTCAAGAGCAAGGCAGTGGACCGCTACGGGCGCAACGTTGCTGAGGTACTCAAAGGTGCCACCAATATCAATCAGTCCCTTGTTGGATCTGGCAATGCCTTTGTCTACTGGCAGTACATCAGTGGGTGTGACCGCCATACCTACTCCCGACTGGAGAACGATGCACGTTTGAAGGGTGCTGGGGTCTGGAGTGTGCCTGGTGGGATCCAGCGCCCATGGGACTACAGGCGTAACAGGAAAGGTGGTAGTAGTGCGTCTTCAAGTGGTGGTGGATCCAGCAGCGGCAAGTATCGCTGTAAGGAGATCGGGTCTTGGAACAAGGCGCAGGACTTACTCAAGCAGGGTCATACCTACCTGGATCGTGATGGCGACGGGGAGGCGTGTGAGTCACTCAAATGACGATTAATATTGAGTGGCAGTGACTTTTCCAACGATCCAGTGAACGATCTCTGCCTGCAAGAGGTTTGCGATAGCAACCTTTCTACCTATCTCAATCTTGCCCAGGCGTATGAGGCAGAGTTCTCGCCAATTACCAAGAAGAACCCTAACCTCACAGGTCTCTACGAGTTGGACACGACTATTGGTGGCGAAGTTAAGGCATACATTCTTCAGAACAGCGCGAATGCAATTGGGTTTGCCGCAGCATCAGTTCCAGAAGAAGGGACAAGAGACCTTCGCGAGTTCTACATTGTGCCAACAATGCGCGGCAAAAAGATAGGGACTTATCTTGCCAGGCAAGTTTTCTCCTTCTATCCCGGGAAGTGGACAGTGAAGCAATTAAAGCAGGCAACTCACGCCACATCATTTTGGCATCAAGCATTGTCTGAACTAGGCATTCCCTACGAAGAAACAATTTTGCTGGATGAGTATTGGGGGAATGTAGTGATGCAGACATTTCAGATTATGCCGCAGTCATATCCTTGATGAGGGATCAATCTGGTAAAGACTGAAATACCAATGACACTCTAGATCCAGTGGCAAGAGCAAAACGGCACCTCGCATCATCGCCAGACCAAGCAAGATCTGGCGGATGCTTATCGGGTTGCTCAGCGTCGTACTGAATCCACAGGGGCGCGCCACTTCAAGACCAGAAAGCAGGGCACAGCAACCCTGACCTACTGCCCCTGGAACACCATTGCCCGCCACCTTCACCACCGTGCCCCTGGTTGGTGTTGGGAGGTTCAATCGGTTCAGGAGGTTGGCGGTGCCGTTGTCGTGACGGGGCGCCTAACCATCCCCACCGCTGATGGAGACCTGCTCCATTACTCGGCGGTTGCTTCGGAACCGTTGGAATCGAAGTCACAGGCACCCGCTGCTGAGGTTGCTGCGTCTTCGTGCCTCAGGAGGGCGGCAGCGTTGGCGGGGTTGGGGTTGGAGTTGTGGGGGTAGAGGCGCCAACATTGCGCCGCTGGTCCTGCCAATACATAAATGGGTGACTACCACTGAGCGAACCTAAGGGTTGGGGTTAAACGAGGCGGCAAAGACCGTTCCAGATTTATGCAGAAAATGCATAAAGCAAGGTGGCTACTCAAGCAGTGTGCGCATAAGCACCCGTTCCAAGCCCGCAGACCCTCTCCTGGGTCGCAAGGGGGAGGGTAAGATTTGAAGAAAATATGAAGAGAGTCGGAATTGGTTCTGGGTCTCTTCCCTAATCCACTGCAGGGAGAGGACTGAATGGCAATTTCTAATGCAGCGACGAACCTCCTTAGTGCCCTTCTGCCCGAGTGGCACCTGCTGCTTCAGGGATGGTCGGCAGATGGTCGACTGACTACTGCCGCTCAAGAGGCACTGCTGCTGAACGGGGAACCTGGAGCACTCAGCGACCTGACGAACCAGTGGTCTGCGGGTGAGTTCGGTGCCTTACCGCCAATCGTTCTGCTCTCCGCGGCGGACATCAACGGTGCGCTGGGGGCTTATGCGCTCAGTACAGGCACGATCTATCTCAATGCCGATTGGTTAGCAGGGGCGACCAAGGACCGGGTGATTGCGGTGCTCACGGAGGAGCTGGGGCATCACTTGGATGGGCTGCTGAATGCGGTGGATACTCCCGGGGACGAGGGGGAGTATTTTGCGAGATTGTTGAGCGGGGAATTGCTCCCCGATGCCCAAAAGAACGCACTAAGAACGAGTCCTGATTCGGGAAAGATTTTAATTCAAGATTCGTTGACAAGCGTGGAGAATGCTTCCTTGAGCGTTTCTACGGCTTGGATTAGGCAGTTTGGAACAACAGGCTACGAGACTTCCTATGGAGTAGCCGCGGCTTCTGACGGAAAGATTTGGACCGCAAGCGCAGGCAGATATCTTGTCGATGGAGCCCCAAAGACAAACGACTCTGACAACCTAATCACAATATTTAATTCCGACGGAACCACATACACAACAATCAACTCGGGACCAATAGGAACTCAAATAATTCAGGGCATCTCCGCCAGCGGTTCCAACATCTATGTGGCAGGTCAGACAATAGCTGGCACGATAGACGGTCAAGTCAATAGCTGGGGAAAGACAGGATACCTAACGTCATACGATCTTGCCGGCAATAAAATCTGGACACGGGTACTTCCGGGCTATACCGGAACAAGATCAGTCACATCAGATAGCTCTGGGATATACGTCTCAGGCTTTACCTACTTTGGATTAAATGGCACCCCATCTCTTGGTGGAGCCGATGCCTTTCTCGCCAAATTCGACACCCAAGGCAGCCTTCTTTGGACAAGAACTATTGGCGGAAACGGGGAAGATGCGAATGGGGGGACGAATCAAGTATCCGGAAATGGCACCTATATTGCGGTTGCCGGCTACACCAACCAGCCCATAGATGGACAGACAGAAGCATCTGGGGGCTTTATTTCACTCTTTACAGCATCCGGAACTAAGTTTTGGACAAGGATGCGAACAGACGGGATTGGTCCCATCTACACGGCAAGCGACAATTCGCTGTACTTCGCTGGAGTCAAAGCCGGAACGAGCGATATCTACATTACAAAGCTTGACGCGACTGGCTCTCAGGTGTGGACAAACACCTATGGGACAGCTGGCACAGACAACCCCGTTCAGATATCGATAAATACTGCGGGAGAACTTTTTGTCCTTGCCAACACTACCGGAGCCTTCCCTGGCTATGTCAACTCAGGGGGCATTGACAATGCGTTCCTTAGAATCAACACTGTTACAGGCTCTCTTATCGCAGCCAGTCAGTGGGGATCTTCAGTATCAGAAGAATCTATACAGTTCTCCTTAGCCGACGACGGATCGCTGTTCGTTGCGGGATCTGTTCAGGCATCACTGCCAGGAAACATCTTTGGAGGAGGAACATATGATCCGTATTTGATCAAATTTGTATTAAATAATGGTCCAACCGACCTCACCTTCACAAGCAGCGGCATCGCAGAGAACAGTGCTGCTAGCACCGTCATTGGCACTCTCTCCTCTACAGATCCAGATAGCGGTTCTTCCTTTGCCTATGCCCTCGCCACCGGTAACGGAACCAATGATGCCGATAATGCCCTTGTAGACATTGTTGGAAATGAAGTCAGGGTCAAATCTGGTGCCCTTATCGACTTTGAAACCAACCCACTCCTCAACCTCAATATCCAGGTCACCGATAACGGTGGACAAACCTACACCAAAGCAGTCACCGCAAGCGTTATTGATGTGAATGAAAAAACTGTCATTCGCGCGAACAGCCTCTACACAACGGTAAACGGTCCTACTTGGACGCAAGCAGAAGCAAACTCGGTGGCAAATGGTGGTCATCTAACGACCATAAATGACTTAGCAGAGAATATTTGGGTCGAGCAAAAATTTTCAACTGGGGTGGACACTTCCGCA
The DNA here is from genome assembly GCF_963920485.1 of Cyanobium usitatum str. Tous. Lineage (NCBI taxonomy): Bacteria > Bacillati > Cyanobacteriota > Cyanophyceae > Synechococcales > Prochlorococcaceae > Cyanobium > Cyanobium usitatum. The sequence goes on from NZ_OY986431.1 coordinate 2,509,786, forward strand.
TTTATCGGTCTCAGAGAGACAAGTCAAGGTGTTTGGGAGTGGGTAAGCGGTGAATCAAATGGGTTCACAAACTGGGCACCAACGGAACCGAATAATTACAACGGTTGGAGCGAAGACTATGGCGTAATGTATTTACCATCGGGTCTCTGGAATGACTCCTTAGAGCAGGATCCCAATAACTATTTCAACGGTATCGCAGAAATCCCCCTCTCCCTCTCCATAACCCGCACAGGAGAAGTCAAAGAAGGTTCTGGACTCTTCACCACATCCATCAATCTCTCTGCAGGCACTCAGGCATCAGGCAACCTTGCAGACGGTTCTCAGGTCTGGTGGAAGGTCACAGGCATCACCGCAGATGATTTGGCATCAGGCACTCTGAGTGGTACGGGAACAATTCAGAACGGCAAGCTTGATATTCAGCATTCACTAAAAGTTGATGCGGACCTAGGGGAATCCTTTGAGGTCTCAGTTTTCTCTGATGCCTTGATGACTCAGCAAATTGGTGCGATGTCATCTGTTGCGATTGCCGAGAATAGAGTCATAAGGGGCAACTCCATCTACAGAATTGTGGATGGTCCTAATTGGACTCAAGCAGAAACGAATGCGGTCGCGATAGGAGGGCATCTTGTCACAATCGAGAGCGCGGCTGAAAACTCTTTTGTGACCAACAGTTTTGCGGGTATTTCGACGGGAAGCGTTGACGGACTGGCACTTTACATTGGCTACACTGACCGAGTTTCGGAAAGAATATGGCAGTGGGTTTCAGGCTCAACATCAACTTATCAAAACTGGGCAGTCGGGGAACCCAATAGTGGTGGCAATCCAACAAGTGGTACGGGTGAAGACTATGCTGTCATATATCCCACAGCAAACAAATATGGAGTTCCAGGTGTATGGAATGATCTCGATGAAATTCCATCACTGGTTTCACAAGGTATTGCAGAAATCCCCCTAACGCTCTCCATAACCCGCCAAGGAGAAGTCAAAGAAGGTTCTGGGGTCTTCACCACATCCATCAATCTCTCTGCGGGCACTCAGGCATCAGGCAACCTCGCAGAGGGTGCTCAGGTCTGGTGGAAGATCACAGGCATCACCGCAGATGATTTGGCATCTGGGGCTCTGAGTGGTACGGGAACAATTCAGAACGGCAAACTTGATATTCAGCACTCTCTTGTGATTGATGCTGATACTGGTGAGCAATTTCAAGTCTCTGTGTTCTCTGATGCCTTAATGACCTCTCAGTACCTGATTGGGAGCAAGAGTTCTGTAGCGATCTCGGAGAATATTGTCATCAAGGGGAACTCAATATACAGAATTGTTGATGGTCCTTCTTGGACGCAGGCAGAAGCAAACTCAGTGGTATTAGGTGGTCACCTAACGACAATAGGCAGCCTTGAAGAGAATACGTGGCTTTCGGACAAGTTTGGGAACGTTGGTCGATCTCCCTTAAGCAGTCTGGCACCCAATCAGATTCCCGGTGATGGGTATAGCCTTTGGATAGGAGCGACGGATAGCCTTGTCGAGGGAGTATGGACAGACCCAACAGGCAGTCCTTTAACCTTTACGAACTGGAGCACAAATGAACCGAATAATGTTGGATGGTATGACCCTAGCGGTGAAGACTATGCAGCCATGGCTGGGTTTACATGGATAGATTTAGGGACTAACCCGCCCAACTCGGATCATGCATTTACAGGAATCGCAGAAATCCCCCTCTCCCTCTCCATAAACCGCCAAGGAGAAGTCAAAGAAGGTTCTGGGCTCTTCACTACGTCCATCAATCTCTCTGCGGGCACTCAGGCATCAGGCAACCTCGCAGAAGGTGCTCAGGTCTGGTGGAAGATCACAGGCATCACCGCAGATGATTTGGCATCTGGGGCTCTGAGTGGTACGGGAACAATTCAGAACGGCAAGCTTGATATTCAGCATTCACTTGCGGTTGACGCTGATACTGGCGAGCAATTTCAAGTCTCTGTGTTCTCTGATGCCTTGATGACTTCTGAGTTTCAGGTTGGCATCACACAATCGGTAGCAATTTCTGAAAGAGTCATGGTGAGAGGAAATTCCTTTTACACCATCGTCAATGGTTCTACATGGACACAAGCAGAAGCGAATGCGGTTGCGCTTGGCGGCAATTTAGTCACCATTAACGATGCCGGTGAGAACGCATATCTGCTGACTGGTCAGAATCGGGCAATCAACGCCTTGAGCGGCGACGGATTCTTCTGGCTAGGCATTCAGGATGCCGATGACAATGGGACTTACACCTGGTCGTCAGGTCAACAAACAGGATACGCCTCTTGGTTTACGAACGAACCAAGCGGAATTGACGTATTCGGTCCAGAAAACTATGGATTTACAATTAACTTCTTGGATGGCGATCCGAGTGTGTCGCAAAACGGATATTGGTACGACACAACTGTAGATGGGAATGGATTAATACCAAAGGGAATCGCAGAAATTCCCTTCATCCGCCGTGGTGATTCCGCTTATGTGATCGTCCAAGGTCCAACCTGGGAAGCAGCAGAAGCAAATGCAGTTGCTCTCGGTGGGCACTTGGTGACGATTAATGATGCGGCAGAGAACGAATGGATATCAAGAACTTTTGCTGACACCAACAAAGGCTATGAACCATACCCCAACAACCCTCAACCCATAAATGGTGACATTTACTGGACCGGTCTTTATAAAGTAGCTGGAGGGACATGGAAATGGGCATCGAGCGAGGCATTTACGTTTTCTAATTGGGGACAGAATAGACCGAATCAAGCCTGGGGGTTCACCAACGAAGCAGTGGAAATGATCGTTGAAGCATATCCTGAGTGGTACAAAACTAATCCCGGTACAGAATGGACTGCTTCTGCCGGAGACTGGAGCAACGCACCAGCAAACATAACAAGATACGGAATAGCAGAAATCAAGCTCGCACCCAATATTGAGCACACTGGAAGCCCGACCCTCGCTGGGAACTTCAAGGTTGGTCAAACCATAAGCATTGATGCCTCAGAAATTCAAGATGGGGACAACTTTGCTGCATACACGCCCACCTATGTCTATTCATGGGAGGTCACAGGCGACAACGGCGGAACCTGGACTCCAATCAGCACCTCTGATGCCACAGATGGCAACAGCACATATACCCTTACCGCTGGTGAAGTAGGCAAACAGATTCGTGGAGTAGTTCGCTACTTAGACGGACACGGGACATACGAAATTGTTGCGACCGACAAATCATCAGCCGTAACTTATCCGGCAGCCAACTATGATCAAAACAATAATTTGATCATCACTGCTCCAGGTGCCGGAACCATCGACGGCATTCCTTTCACAAGCACCTATTCAATTGATTTAGGGCTTGGACCAGACACCGCCACTCTTACAAGTGCTGCTGGAACCAATACTGGGATGACAGTCGAGGGTGGAGCAGGCATAGACACCCTGAACGGCAATGAAAACAACAATGTCCTGGTTCTGACAGGCGAGAATCAAGGCACCCTCGACGGGCTTGCCTTCAGCGCTTTTGAGAATGTAGACCTCAAGGCAGGTGACGATATTGTCTATATCCTCCCTGGTGGCAGCCTTACAGGTCTTCTGAACGGAGGCGGCACCAAAAAGATTGTCTATTTGCCACCCGGTGCCCCCGTTCCGCCTCCTGGCGGGGTGATCACTCCCCCAGTCACTCCGCCCACGACACCGCCGATCACGATCGCGCCACCACCCCCTGGCTTTGACATCGACGGTGGGTACAACTACATCTATCTAAATGATAATGCCAATATACTTACCCTGACAGGCGCAGGATCTGGCGTAGTAGACGGAACCAACTTCACTAACTTCTATGCCGTTGACCTGAGGGGTGGTGCCGACATTGCCACCATTAATGCCGGTGGCTCCCTACTCGGAACCCTTGCCGGTGGTGATGGCACCGACACCCTCAACCTCAACAGCGGCGCCAACAGCCTCTCCATTGATCAAACACTCAGTGGCACCGCAGCAGGCACCTCCATTAGCGGCTTTGAGTCAATCAATCTTCTCGATGGCAATGACACTGCTGTCTTTTCCATCAATTCCTCTGCCACTGCTCCAGCGTTCAGGCAGTCCCTCACCCTTGATGGCGGAACGGGCACCGATGCCCTCACCCTCAAGCTCACCAAAGCAGAACTCGATTACCTCAGTTCTGCTGAAACCCTCTCTGCTCTCACCACCTATCTCAGCAACCCAACCAATCAGTCCATCACCCTGGCACTGAGCACCCTGGACCTCACCCTCACGGGCTTTGAATCCAGCAACCTCTTCCTTCCAGATGGTGACCTACCTGACTTGAACCCAGCGACACTGTCGCTCCAGTTCCTCGATACAGCTTTCTCCGCAACTCTGCCAACTGCCTCCACAGGCTCCATTGCCATCAACAATGCCGCCGATTTCAACGGCACCATCCCCATCACCTATGGACCCGCATCCACAAACGGGCTCTACGGCACCCTCGCTGTTTCCTCTGCCGGTCTGAGCACCTACACCGGCAACGGCACTGCCATCAAGAACCAGAGCACTTCCACTCTCACCGACACCTTCCAGGTCTCGGCAACCGATGGCAACACCACCAAAACGGCGGACTACAACGTTTCCATTGCCAACCCAACGGCAGAAAACACCCTCCTGATCACTGCTACATCCTCCGGCAGCATCGACGGCATCAGCTTTGGCTCTACTGCCACCTCCGGTCCCTATGCCGGCACCCTGCTGAGCAGCATTGACCTCGGTGCGGCAGCTGATACCGCCACACTTACCGACGGCGCAGGCACAACCGCAGCACTAACTCTCAATGGTGGCGCTGGCTTTGATCGCCTCAACGGCAACGCCTCTGCCAACAACCTCATCATCACCGGACTCGATCAAGGCACCCTCGATCTGGTCTCCTTCTCCAGCATCGAGAACATCTACCTAGAAGGCGGCAATGACACTGTCACCATCCAAGCCGGTGGACGACTCAGCGGCATCCTCGATGGCGGTGCTGGCAGCAACACCCTGACCGTCGATGGCAGCTACACGATCTCAATCGGTGATGGCGGCACGATCGTGATCGATAACGGCAGTGGTGGTGGCGGCAGCTTCTCCGGTTTCCAGAACATCGGCGGTGGCGGCGGTGGCAGTGGTACCCCTCAGAACAACAGCCTCACCCTCAACACCAACAGCAATATCGTTGCCATCACCGGTCCCAACTCCGGTACCGCCGATGGCACGGCTTTCACCAACATCTCCGACATCAACCTCGCTGCTGGTGATGACTACGCCATCCTCGCCGCAGTCGGCTCCCTCACAGGCACCCTCTCTGGTGGCACCGGAACCGACGATCTCACCCTCAGCTCCGCCATCAACACCGTCGTCCTCAGCCAGAGCGGCGCGGGCACTGCTACCAGCAGCGGCAATGCCGTCTCGACTGCCTTCAATGGCTTTGAGATCATCCGTCTGGACGCCGGCAACGACATTGCCGACCTGGATCTCAATGGCACCACTGCCCTAACGACAAAGCGCCAACTCCGCCTGGATGGCGGGCTGGGCAGCGATCAGCTCACCCTGCGGCTCAATGCCCTGGAGCGGCAGAACCTGATCAGCACAGGACAGCTGGCAGCCCTACAGACCTACATCAGCAATCCAAACGGGCAAACACTCACCGTCAGCCTGCTTGAGGTGGATCTGGTGCTTGCTGGATTTGAGACGGCGGTGCTCTACACCCCCAACCAGGCTCCTACTGACCTGACCTTCACCTCCAGCGGCATCCTTGAAAATAGTTCTGCTGGCGCTGTCATTGGCACTCTCTCCGCTACAGATCCAGATAGCGGTTCTTCCTTTGCCTATGCCCTCGCCACCGGTAACGGAACCAATGATGCCGATAATGCCCTTGTAGACATTGTTGGAAATGAAGTCAGGGTCAAATCTGGTGCCCTGATCGACTTTGAAACCAACCCCACACTCAACCTCAATATCCAGGTCACCGACAACGGCACTCCTGGTCTGACCTACACCAAGGCAGTTACAACAGCAGTGCTCAATGTCAATGAGGCACCCACTGACCTCACCTTCACAAGCAGCGGCATCGCAGAGAACAGTGCTGCTAGCACCGTCATTGGCACTCTCTCCTCTACAGATCCAGATGCTGCTTCCTCCTTTACCTATGCCCTCGCCACAGGTAACGGAACCAATGATGCAGATAATGCCCTTGTAGACATTGTTGGAAATGAAGTCAGGGTCAAATCGGGTGCTTCTATTGACTTTGAAACCAACCCACTCCTTAACCTCAATATTCAGGTCGCCGACAACGGCACTCCTGGATTGACCTATGACAAGGCAGTTACAGCAGCAGTCCTCAATGTCAATGAGGCACCCACTGACCTCACCTTCACAAGCAGCGGCATCGCAGAGAACAGTTCTGCAGGTGCAGTCATCGGCACCCTGTCGGCTACAGATCCAGATGCTGGCTCCTCCTTCACCTATGCCCTCGTACCAGGGTCAGGTGGAAACGATGCCGACAACATCCTGGCGGAAATCGTCGGCAATCAGGTACGGGTCAAATCTGGTGCCGCTATTGACTTTGAAACCAACCCACTCCTGAACCTCAACATTCAGGTCACCGATAATGGTACTCCTGGTCTGAACTACACCAAGGCAGTTACGGCAGCGGTACTGGATGTCATCGAAACCCCTACAGACACCACCCCACCCACTATCTCCAGCATCAGCACTCAGGGAACAACGGTTGCCCTTAAATTCTCTGAAACTGTTGGTGCCACAGGTGTCCTGCCTTCTAGCTTTGCGGTAGCAACAATTAATTCAAAAAATCGGGCAACAAACCGTACAATCAGCGGCGTCACACAGGATCAGAACGACCCCTCTAAACTCATCCTTACCCTCACAGGAACCGCTCCAGCAAGCAATGTAAACCTACGGGTTTCCTACACGGATCCTGCAAACAACCAGACCACAGCGGTTGTTCAGGATGCCGCAGGTAATGACCTTGCTTCCTTCTCCAACCGCTTTGCCGATACCTTCATTACCGGATCCACCACAACACTTGCAAGTCAGTACCGCAACCTCACCCTCACGGGCAATGCCAAAGTGAAAGGCACCGGCAATGCACTTGCCAACATCATCACCGGCAACAGTGGCAACAACATCCTCTCTGGTCTGGCAGGCAATGACGCCCTGCTTGGAGAAGAGGGCAACGACACCCTGATCGGAGGCACGGGAGCTGATGTCCTTACAGGGGGAGGTGGCAAAGACACCTTCCGCTATGCACTCACCGATTCGCTACTGGGTACCACTGGAAATCCTGGTTACGACCGCATCACTGACCTTGTGATCGGCACCGACCGGATTGATGGTCCTCGTGCTGTGAGTGCCACAAACCTCAGAGAACTTGGAGCCGTCTCATCATTAACGCAAGAGGGAATTGCGGCAGTGCTTACACCCACCACTTTCGTGAGAAATAGTGCTGCTACTTTTACCTATGTTAGCGAACCAGCAACTAGGACCTTCCTTGCACTAAATAATGGAACCGCTGGATACTCCAGTACTGCTGATGGTTTGATTGAGATAACTGGTTACTCAGGGGCACTGACCAACTTGGCAATTGTTTGAGGATGTTTAACCATCCCGAACGCTGATGGAGATCTGCTTCATTACTCAGCGGTGGCATCGGAACCCCTTGAATCAAAGTCCCAGGCGCCTGCTGCTGAGGTTGCTGCTTCCTCCTGCCTGAGGAGGGCGACAGCATTGACGGGGTCAGGGGGCTGGAGTTGCGGGGGTGATGTAGGAAGAAACCTGCATTAATCAATATCGTGGTAGTTCCCCTGGGCATCCGTATACCCCCTGAACCGACGCCCCTTTGATGGGTTGTAGCGTTTGGCGTAATCAACACTGCTGGTTTCTCCGGAACCATTTGCAAAGGTTCTTCCATCACGACTCACACCAAATGGTTGCCTTGATGCTGCTGCTGAACCAGGAATACTGGATTGGCTCCCACGCTCTGCCTTGAACTTCACCTGGTCCCACTTCAGTCCATTTTGCTTGCGAAGATCATTTGCTTTTGACTTTGCTGCTTCAAACCCTTGAATGCCCCTTGCCAGGACTGCATTGGTGTCTGTGCGAAAGACATAAAAGGAGAAATCCTCAAGGAGAGCAAGTCTGGTTTGATACCGCTGCTCCCTGAGAACTGCCTGTACTGTTTTCCAAATATGGTCCTGCGTTCTGTCAATCAAAATTGCGGATAGAATAAACTCACAGATATTTATTCACCCTGTGAGCGTCCGCATTATCATTCAGTGGCAGGATCAGTTCGGCAAATGGCAGCGGTTTCAGGAGAAGCACAATACCGCTGATGCCTTCCGAACTGCCCAACAACGAGCACGAAACACAGGCAAGCGACACCGCCTGGTAGATCAATCAGGGGCACTTCTGGACTTGATAGAACCGTAGGCACTAGTTGATACTCCTACAAGACGCTGTGGTGCCCTGCAGTTGTGTCCCTTGCCCGTTGTGCCCGAATGCCACCTCTCACGCCTGTATGCCTCTCCTAGGTCAGGATTGAGGGCACTAATGAGGTTGCTAAAGGTCTTACCATTCATACACTCGACACTACCCTTCTTGGCACAGTAGAAGACCCAGGAGTGCTGAACAGAATTCCAGAGTAGTGCTGCTTTTCGGTGCTTCTTCTTTGCCTCTGAGCGCCCTAATGGACCACAAAACGGACAAGAGAATGTCAACTTACCTATACCACCTGAAACAGAAACTTCTTTGTTATTCTCAAGATAATGCTCTATCAATAACAGCCTATATCTTTCGTCAATTACTGATTCCATAATACTTCTACTTGCCTCTATCGATAAACTCTATGTTGACATTATAAGGCAATTTCTCTATTCAGTCAACTTGACAAATGTTGTATTTGGGAGTAGAATAACTATGCACTAGTTTCAGGACTGGTATAAGTGTAATATCAAAGTCTTATATATACTATGTATCGTTTTCAACAGGTTATAGGAACTTTATTGAATTGCTTTGCTGCTGTCTTCTGTTCTCAAGTGTAAATCAATAGGTTGCCGAAGGCAATGTCCGAAGGACATTCCACTAAGACACTGCTCTAAACCCCTATAAGTTGCTTTAGAAATACCTTATAAAACATAAGTAGAGTGTTTAGAGACCCCACCGGAATGCCCGCAAAGACTGCAGTTGATAAGGTTTCACAGGAAATACTTTATACTTTGATACCCCTATAAATACCTTAGTCATCCATAGCAATAAAATGAGAGATCAGTCTGGTGCAATAAGAGAACAAGTATCCTTCAAGCAACGAGAGCAGCACATTAGGGACTCCTGGACATTTCTTTGTACTCATTACCAATTGAACAAATCAGACCTGGTGAAGTATCTGATAAAGAAAGAAGAGTTTTTCCTGAAAAGACCCGAAACAGTTCCTTCTGGATTCATCAAGGAATGGTTATGAAAACTCAAGAACATATACAACAACGAATCAGTTTTCTTCAACGGCAACTGGATTCACTGGAGCACTACTTACCTGAGACCTATCAGTTCCTGATGGCAGAGATGGACCATCAGCAGTGCAACCTAATGGAACTGAGAATCCAGGACTTCTACGAGAACCTAATAAATGACTAGTAAAACCAGGATTCTGATGCGTGAAATCCAGAACAAGGTCAAAAGCACCATTACTGGTCAGAAAGAGTTTCCAAATGACGATGCCGTTATTGATTATGCAATCAAGACCATCTATGAGCAAATGAAGAAGCAAAAAGTCCTCTAAGTGACCTAAATCATATGAAAAAGAAGAATGCAGATAAAGTCAAAAGTATATTTTCTATTGAGCACCAGTATCAAGATGCACTCAAGCACCTGACGCCAGAGCAACTAGAAGGTGCCCTGAAAATGCTCAAGACCATTCAGACAGCACTGGAGCGGGGTATTAGTGACTATGCCATTGACCTGACTCACGACTTATTGGACGATGAGACACCCCAGATTGTTCGTACCTTCTGGTTCAGTAAAGGAATGAGGGATTATTACTTTTGCATTGATGGCACAGGAATGATTCGGGGAATTGAGCAAGCAATGCCCAACCACCTCCTTGATCAGATCATTAGTGCCCTTGACTGCATTTATGAGTGAGGGAATCGCAGTTGAAAATCAATGGGTCCCCGTAATCTATAAAGTGTTACGGGCGACCTCAAAAAAATCCGCCAAAAACTATTTACTCATATAGGTTGTCAGGACCTCATCTGCCATGGCATCAAATCCAGCAATCTGAGGTCCCCAAGTTGGTATGAAAACATCAAGAATCCTTTTCTTCAGTTGAAACCGTTCTGCTCTTGAATCAGTCAAGTTAAAGTCGCGGGCAATCTTCAACAAGTAAGCACGACCAAATTGCCTCCAGAACTCAATCTTGACTTTACCGACCAGATTCTGAAAGAACCCCGTGAAAGTCGCTTTGGGTCCTTCAATCAAATCAGAAGCACTGCGAATGCCAAAGCGTGACTTGAGTTCCTCAGGAGCACCAGACACCACGGCAGCGATCTCCTGCATCAAGTGCTCTTCAATCTGTGATGCCAGTGCCTTCCGAGCATCTGCCTTCAGTCCTGCCTGCTTGACCCCGCCTTTGCCTTCAAGCACCTGAGCCCCGAACTCTGCTGCCGTTTCCTGCAGAGCACTCAGGAGGATCTTGTGTTGCTGTGGTGTCAGGTCATCAGGGAGTACCAGGGTCAAAGGTATCTCCTTCCCAATACCCGTTCCTCTGAGGCGATATGCCTTCGTCCAGTCCAGCAGGGAGCGACTAGAGGCACCACCAGTAACAAGGTCCTCTTCTGCAACAGCGGCACTGAACTCCTCATCCTTCATTACCACCAGGGCATAAAGGGCGGTGTAGGAGGCAGGCAGAGACTTCTCAGGCAATCCCTTGAGATTCTCACTGCGGGCAATGGCAACCAACTTGTCCCAGACCTTTGGGTGCAGTTTCTGGTTGTCCTGAAAAGTGCTGATGGTGCCTTTAACCCAGGAGGCATTGGCAGCGGCAACCAGACCAGCAGTCACCAGAACCGCAGCACCATTCCTGCCAAACCGATCCTTGGAACCCAGTGGAGCAGTCAGGCGGTCAGCAAGTTCTTTTGTGGTCGGACAGGGGGGCAGGTCACTCATTGATGAACACTAGCACGGGAACGCGCAGAGGATGTGCCACTCGCCGAACTGGTCGCCTTAGCTGACGGGAACGCGCAGAGGTCGTATATTGGGTACAGCCGAGGGGAGGACCCCGACCACCGCTTCAAAACCGAATACGCATTACCCGCAAGGGTTTCACCTTTGACCAGACATTCCCGCCCTGGTCGTCTTATCAGCACTGGTATTCACCCGCTGGCAGTTGCTGCTTTTCACTCCTGGAACGCAGACACTATTTTCTGGAGAAATGCTATACACTATCTACCCTTATACTAATGACTAAAGGATTTGGATCGCAAAATTGCGAAGGAACCGACGAGACTATCGCCAATCTCCGGCAAAATCGGAAACTTCTTCGCAATAACTTCACTCAGAAGCGTGACGCATTTAAGTCTGGATGGCTTGCTCAGTATCAAGACAATCAGTACGAAAAGTCTCCCGAATACAGCCTCTATAAGCCCTACAGCGAGCATTCTTGCTTGATTGCCGAAAAGCCTAGCAAGTACTCTACAGTCGGGCACCATAATGAGAAGTTACTGTTCTTTGCGAATACTGATTTCTGGAGTGTATTGGTAAAACAATACAATCTAAAGAACAAGCTCTCGTTTGAGCATTCCTATAATGGTGAGTTGCTACCTAAGCAACGCAAGAAAATTGAGTTTCAGTTCTCGGTCAAGGTCGGACCTTATCCATTTTTTATTCCGACTTTGATCAAGCAGCGTATTTGTTCTTGGCACGGGGCTGATGCTTATTCGACCTGGCGCGAACTGGTAAAGGCAGACCTTCCTAATTTGATGCCTTATCTCTCTGCTTACAATCCGCCTGAAAATCTTCACTCGATTGTATCCGAGGATTCTTCGGCAAGAGTCTGCCAGTCAGTTGGTCTTCCAGTTCAGCACGGCGTTGCATACTGGCTCAAGCAGAAGAAAGACAACTTCCAGCCACAGGTTCTTACTGATGTGGTCGGGGGAACTGCGGTCAGCGGTCTCAGTTATCCGACCCATTACAGCCAACTTTCATATCCAAATCTTAGTATTATGGATCATTTCAACAATTCTTTTAATAGTACTTTTAAGAAGTTACTGCAAGTGAATTAGGGTCTAGCAAAGTACGCCCATTATCAAGATTGATTGACCGCCTTATCAGGAACGCCGCACTCGGTCAATGTGCGGCAACTCTCCCTCGGGAGGCGTGATAAACCGCGCTGCTTTGGCAGAACATATTGACCGTCCACCCCACTCTTTGTAGCGGGATCTTTATCAACTCTCACAAAAGAACAATGCCTAACGACTGCAACAACTCCTTCACGATCACTAATATCACTACTGAACAGTGGCAGGAAATTGCCACGACATTTCAGGTTCGTGGCAATGGGTATCAACAGGACTTTCTTGAGACCTTCTATCCCGAACCCGACTACAGCGTCACCCCCGTGGCGGAGACCTATCCCGAAATTTCTGCTCAACACGCCAAGACCGAGGAGGAGCGGGAGCGAATCCTGAGGAACGAACCCACTATCCGTGAGAACTCATGGTATGACTGGCGTATTCAGAACTGGGGTACCAAGTGGGATGTGTACTCCTGCTGCAATGACTGGGAGGATGAACAACCCTCTACTGAGTTCAGTGCTGGTTTCTGCACTGCTTGGTCACCCCTGAGCGAAAAATGTATGGCGGTGCTCTCCAAGAAGTTCCCTGGTTCTCTTCTGACTAATTACTATGAAGAGGGTGGCATGGACTTCTTTGGTGTAACAATTGCCAAAGATGGTGTGGTCCGTGATTTCTGTGATTCGATGAGCAATTACAGAGAACCCTTTATGCGTCAACAGTTCCCAGACCTTGATGCTCGATTTGAAGAAGAGGGTCTGGACCTCGAAGACGACATGGAAGAGTTCTTCTGTGAAAACTGCGAATCGGGAGAGTTTTACGACTTCTTTTTTGCAGCTCGTGAGTCTTTGATTGAGAAGATGATTCAAGAGATTGAGGAGGAATCCGCAAAATGCTTGGTATCCGCCTGATTGCCTACGCATGAACTGCTGCGAACTAGGGAGGGGGTAACACCCCTCTTTTTTATGCCTGCCTATCAATGGGTCTGATTTGTAACCAATCCAAGTCCCCTGTCGCTGCCTTCAGCGTGTTTCTACCTTTGGCGAGCGTCGGTGTGCTTAGTTCTGCCCTGTAGTGGAAGTAGTGGTCTTCGATGTATTTTATTGACGTGTCGCATTGGGCGGCAACCATTGTCACTGGTGTTTCGTTTAATGTGAGTTGGAACGTGATGTAAGTATGCCTAAAGGAATACCAGGTTAGATTCTTGCTGCTGTGAATGTCTATCTTTCTGGCGTTGTTGTTGTCATCTTCTGCCCAGGATGCCAGACCTGCTTCAACTAGCATTTCACATAAACTGTCTTTCCAGATCCGTTCACTGAACGCCTGACCTGTCTTTTGATTTGTAAACAGTAGATCGTTTCGCCCTTTGGCGTTCGTCAACTTCCTCAGTTTTTCAAGGTGTCTGGCGACGGGTGCGTTGATGGTGTAGCGGCGACCTGTTTTCGTGTTTTCGGCAGGCACGTCTATCAAGATCCAGGTTTTTTGATCTGTATTGCTGAGCGTGTTGTTTTTGCGGATGTGACCCCACTCCACTTTCCTCAGCGATCCGATCCGTATGCCTGACTCCATTGAGATCCGCATTGCCAGATAGAGCATCTTGCGGTGAATCTTCTGATTTTTTGCCCGTTGACTGTTGCCGAGCACTTCTTTGAGAATGTTTTTGCCCGATGCGCTCTTGTCGATCTCGCCCTCGTCGTTCCAGCGGGTTCGCCCTTCAGACCAGTAGAGACGAGCACTGCGTTCTAGTTCCTTCCACTCATCGACGGTTAGGTCATCACGTCGGTGCTTTTTATCTTTGGAGAGTTTTACCGATTTCAGTGTGGGAACTGAATCCTTGTTCAGATAACCCTCTTGAACGGCAATCTCCTCAAACATTCGCCTGAAGGTGCTGACTTCAGCGTTGATGGTGGTTTGCCTTGGGGTCTCCTTGCCTTCCTGGTGTGCTGCTTCTTTGCGCCAGGTTTCGTAGTTGGCAAAGAAGTTCCTGGGCATCTTGTGGATGGGGCGCAGGTTCTGCCCTGCGTATTTCAGAAACCAGCGTGCTTGGTGCTCCATCAGCAGGTATCGCTTGGCGCTGATGCCGTTGTGGGGGATGCTGCTGATTCTTTTTTTCTGTTTCGCCAGGAAGCGATCTGCCATCTGCTCGATGGTCAGGGTTCGGATCTGCTCGCCCCGCTCGCTCTTGGTTTTGAACTCGATGTATTTCGCCAGACCCTTGCGCTCCGCCTCCAGCAGGTCGTTCGGGGCGATGCGACCCAGTGAGTGGCGATGCCTCGACTGCCGCTCCTGGTCATAGAAATAGAGATACCAGCGCCCCCCTCGATCCCCGTCTTGGAAGACGTAGCAGTGGGGGTCGTGGGCGATGGGGCGCTTGTTGAGCACCTTGGTCATTGGGGTGTCTCCTGCCCCTTACAAGGCGCAAAATCCCGCCGTTTGCTTACGGAACGCTTACAGCGGTCACGGTGGGGCAAGGGATTTCGGGAACGCTTACGCTATGCTTACGGTAACTCACGAACCCCAAAACTCAAGTGTGGCAAGGGTTTTCGAGTTACGTCGGCACTAACGCCGATTACACGACCTAAGTGGGAATTCCTACAGTGATTAAAGGTCTTGGTCGAGGAGAGCAGCAGCGATGAGCAACCCCCTTTGGATGCTTGTGCCCTGGGCGGTTTTTGCCATCGCGGCAGGGATCAAGTTTTGGCGCCTGACCAGCCTGTTCCGCAGGCACCTAAGCGGCGCCCCGTCCAGCACCGAGCAGTTCAGGAGCTCCCTTGAGCGCGCCTGGGCAAAGGACCAGCAGGCGGCCTGACAGGGGACTGGGCCTGACAGAGGACTGGGTCTGTCGTTACAAATTGTGATATATTTGGGTTTGGTCATCGAGCGGTCCTGGACGGGTCCGCTTTTTTATTGGCTTTTATTTGTTGATCGCTCTCCATAGCCACCAAATAACCAGCCCCAGCAGCGCCCATGGCAGCAGCGCTCGAAACACAACAGCCACCAGCAATACCACCAGCAGCGACACCGCGGTGCGCTTTGCCAAAGCCTTGGCCTCGTCGTTCATGAAGCGCCAGCGGGGAATCAGGGCCATCTGCTCTTAGGCGGGGACTCCCCTCAGCAAAGCCCCTCCCCCTAGATTTGGCACCTATGGCTCAAGTGGCTTCGGTTTCAGCAGCTCCGCCATCCCAGCAACGTCCCCGGTGGCAGGTGCCATTGCTGGTGGGCTTTTGCTTTGGCCTTGGTTACGGCGTCACCCAGCGGCTGCTTGCCCTGCAGTTGCCCTCCCTGGTGCGCCTTGGTCAGGGCTTTGAGGTGCGGCCCTTCCCGGGCACCTCGCTGGAGAGCCTGCGGCTGCGGTTTGGCGCTGAAAATCAGGACATCCGCGGTGACGCCGATCTTTTGCAGTTAGAGCAGCAGCCCGATAGCGCCGCCCCCGCCGCCAAGCCGCCCCAGGAGTTGCCCTCGTCCGCGCCTGAACCGGAAGCCCAGGCACTACCGGCTGACGCGCCCAGCCTGGAGGCCCCGCCGCCGCCAGAACTGCCTGGCGCTGATCTGCCACAGTCCACACCTGCTGCAGGGCCCCCATGAGTGCGCCGCAATCGCTTGTCCAGGCTGCCTTGCAGCGCTTGGGGGCCCGCTTAGGCAGCGGCCTCGTTGATGCGGCCGCCAATCTGGCTCTGCTGGCCCAGGACGCTCCGGAGCGGCTGCGTCAGGAGTTTCAGCTTTTCTGGGACGAAGTGGAAGCAGAAGCTGCCCGGATCGAGAGGGACGAGGAGCCGGAGGTAGCCATCACGGCGCCGTCTGGGGATATCCAGGATCAAATCGATGCCCTGCGGGCCCGGGTGGCGGCCATGGCCCGGCGAGTGGACCGGGATTCGTGATCCTGCTTAGGCCGCTGCGCATCTGGTGGTTGGCCCTGGCCCTGCTGCTCGGCCTGTGGTGGGACGGCCAGGCCTGGAGCTATGTCGGTGGTGTTACCCCAGAGCGGCAGCGGAGCCGCCAGCGGCGCCGGGCCCGCTGGCTCACCCAGGAGTTTTTGGGGCTTGGCTCAGCCTTCATCAAGCTGGGCCAATTGCTTTCAGCCCGTCCCGACGTGCTGCCCGCTGAATTGGTGGAGCAGCTAGCCACCCTGCAGGACCGGGTGCCCGCCTTCCCTTTTGCCGTGGTGCAAGACCTGCTGGAGCAGGAGTTGGGTGAGCGCTGCGCCGAGATCATCGACCTGGAGAGCGAGCCGCTGGGTTCGGCCAGCCTGGCCCAGGTGCACCGCGCCAGCCTGCGCAGCGGCCGTCAGGTGGTGCTCAAGGTGCAGCGCCCTGGCCTGGAGCGCACCTTCCGGCTCGACCTAGAGGTGATGCAACAAGTTGCCGCCGCGGTGCAGCGCCATCCCCGTTGGGGTCGCGGCCGCGACTGGATCGGCATTGCCCAGGAGTGCCGGCGGGTGTTGCTCAGAGAGCTCGACTTCCGGTTGGAGGCCGAGCACGCCGCCCGCTTCCGCCAGCAGTTTCTTGACGATCCCGGCATCCGCATTCCGGCCGTGGTGTGGGAATTGAGTACCCGCCGGGTGCTTTGCCTCGACTATGTGCCCGGCATCAAGATCACCGATCGCCAGGCCCTGCTGGAGGCTGGAATCGTGCCCGCCGCTATAGCGGAAAAGGGCGCCGCCAGCTACCTGCAGCAGCTGGTGCGGTTCGGCTTTTTCCACGCCGATCCCCACCCCGGCAACCTGGCCGTTGCCGCCGATGGGGCGCTCATCTACTACGACTTCGGCATGATGGGTCAGCTCTCGAGCCGCCTGCGGGGCCGCCTGGGCAGCATGGTGCGGGCAGCCGCTGGCCGAGACGCCGCCGGTTTGGTCAAGGAGCTGCAGCAGGCGGGTGTGATTGCCCCTGGTGTTGATCCGGGCCCGGTGCGGCGGCTGGTGCGGGTGATGCTGGAAGAGGCGCTGACGCCTCCCTTCTCCGCCAATGTGCTCGAGCGCCTGTCGGGCGACCTATACGACCTGGTTTACGGCCAGCCCTTCAGGTTGCCCCCAGAGCTGATCTTTGTGATGCGGGCCCTCTCCACCTTTGAGGGGGTCGGCCGCAGCCTCGATAGCGGCTTTAGTTTGGTGGCGATCGCCCGCCCCTACCTGCTTCCCCTCATGACTTCCAGCGGCGGCGGCGGTGGTGCAAACGACCTGTTCAACGAAATCTCGCGCCAGGCGGCAGAGGTAGGCAGCCGCGCCTTGGGTATTCCCAAACGATTAGACGACAGCCTGGCTCGCATCGAGCAGGGCGACCTGCAGGTGCAGATCCGCGCCGGCGAAACTGATCGCCTGCTACGGCGCTTGGCCCTGGCCCAGCAGGCTGCGGGTCAGTCGATGCTGCTAGCTGGTTTGGCCGTTGCAGCCTCCCTGCTGGCGGTCAGTGCTCGGCCCGCCTTAGTGATCATTCCCCTGCTGGCCAGCCTGCCTGTGGGGCTCAGCTGGATCAAGCTGCAGGGCCGGCTTAAGCGCGATGGCCGGATTGATCAGTTGCCTGGCGTGGGTTGAGCTTTTTGCTGGTTTGGGGCTTGTAGGTGTACATCGCCTCATCAGCTTTTGCCCAGGTTTGCTCCAGGGTGGTCTGCGGTTCACTCATCGCTGCACCGATCGAGGCTTGAGCGCCGCAGCCTTGCAGGGCATCCCGTAGGCGATCCACCAGTTCATCCAAGCCGGCGGCGCTTGGGTTGAACACCATCAGCGCAAACTCGTCGCCGCCAACCCGGGCCAGTAAATCCGTGCCGCGCATTTGGGCGGCCAGCTGGCTGGCTGCTATCTGCAGCACCTGGTCTCCCATCTGGTGGCCCTGCTCATCATTGATTTGCTTGAACCCATCTAGATCAACCACCACCAGCCCGTACTGATGGCCGTGTCGCTGGCGGCGGCTCTCTTCAAGATTGAGGCTCTCATCCCAGGCGCGGCGGTTGGCGATGCGGGTGAGGGGATCGGTGCGGCTTTCTTGTTGCAGGGCCTCATTGAGCGTGCGTAGCCGGATCTCCGAGCGGCGAATCATCAGGACCACGCTGCTGGTGCCCAGCAAGCCCATCAGAAAGACCAGGCTGGCCGCCCTCCAGGACATCAAAGTGAGTTTGTTGTCATCAATGCTCAGCTGGGTGCTGACCAGCTGGTTGGCAAAGGGGACGATCCTCAGCGCCTTCAATTTCTGATCTTCCTGTTTGAGGTCCAGAACGGGCAGGGCCTTGTGCAGGTTCGCCTCGTTTTTCAGCACAGCGGCCGGAATGATCTTGACGTCCACCCGAACGTCGCCGCCCTCTATTACACCGGGCAAGAATTGCGGCAGGTTTGGCTCATGATCGTGATCGTGGTCGGCCGTCTCCCACAAATGGGCCTGCAGATTCACCAGGGCGAAGGATGCCTTGTTCTCGCCCCGCAGGGTGAATGGGTCGTAGATGAAGGCCATCCAGCCACTCGGTTTCCCCTGGATCGGGTAGGCCCGTACCGCCCGGGAGTCGCGGCCAAAGCTCAGGTTGTTGCAAAGGTTCTGGGCTAGCTCGACTTTCATGCCGCTAGGGGCGTTGTCTAGAGCTCTGCTCACGGAATCAGCCTGAGAATCGCGGCTGGGATCCAGGGGCAATCGGCGCAGGATCTCCTCTGTCTCATGCTTGGACAGGCTGCTGGTGTGGTGGATCTCTAGGCCCCCGCTGCCTAGGTTGACCACGCCGACGGTGGCGTCGCTGGTGCCCGGAGCCACACGCTCTAGTTCGGGCGAACGGCTCTGGGTTTCGCTGCTGTTCTGTGACAGCACCGTGAGGATCCTGGCGATGGCGGTGCAATTAGCCGAGGCCAGATGGCTCACCTCGAATGCACTGATCGTCCTCAAGGGCCCTCTTGATTAGGTAGCAAGCTCCGTTAGCAGGCCTTGCCGCCTAGGATGGTACGCATGTACCATGTGTGTTCGCCATGGCCATGAATCGGATCCAGTTTCAGGCAGGCCTGTCGCTGCCCGAGTTCATCCAGCTCTACGGCACCGAGGAGAAATGCGAGGCCGCCCTGGAGCAGGTTCGCTGGCCTGATGGTTTCCGTTGCCCCCGCTGTGAGTGCAAGGAGTACGGACTGATCCATGGCAGGCGCCACAAGCGCTATCAATGCCGGAGCTGCCGCCATCAGGCCACCCTCACGGCCGGAACCATCCTGGAGGCGACCAAGTTGCCGCTGACCACCTGGTTCCTCGCTTTCTACCTGGTGGGGCAGGCCAAGACTGGCATCTCTTCACTCGCTCTGAGGCGCCATCTCGGTGTGAACTACCGCACGGCATGGCTGGTTCACAACAAGATCATGCAGGCAATGAAGGAGCGGGATGGGGCCTATGTCTTGCGGGGAAAGGTACAGGTGGATGATGCCTACCTTGGCGGAGAACGCTGTGGTGGCAAAGCAGGTCGTGGATCAGAGAATAAGGTGCCGATCGTCGCGGCCGTATCTCTCGATGATGCGGGCCACCCCAGGCACGTGAAGCTTGCCACCGTCTCCACGTTCTCGTTTGCCGCCATCGCTGACTGGGCACAGGATTCACTGGCGATAGGCTGTGAAATGATCTCAGATGGGCTTGCCTGCTTCCGCGCCGTGACAGAAGTCGGTTGCCTGCATCAAGCTGTGGTCGTAAAAGGACGCCATCCCAATGAACTGCCGGAATTCCGTTGGATCAACACGGTGCTCAGCAACGTGAAAACCAGCTTCAGCGGCACCTTCCATGCCCTGAAATTCGATAAGTACGCTGATCGCTACCTGGGTGCCTTCAATTACCGCTTCAACCGACGCTTCAACTTGGCAACGATGACCGAGCGGGTGGTTCATGCCATCTGCAGCTGCGGCGCTCGGCCGGAGCGCATCTTGAGGAGTGCGGAGCTAGCTACCTAATCAAGTTGCCGGTTGGCTCGCTGGTGTCCTGGTCAAAGGCGGTGGCTTCGGCCTGATCGGCGATCTGGTTGTCGGCATCATCGGGGCCCTGATCGGTGGCCTGCTCTTCAGCGGTCTGGGTGGTGCCGTCGGAGGGGGTGTGCTGGGGAGCATCGTGGTGGCCACGCTCGGCGCCGTGATCCTTATGGTGGTGCTGCGGGTGATCAGGCGCGCCTGAAGGGCGAGGCCCCATAAAAAACCTGGGGCTGGATGGCCCCAGGGGTTGAGCATGCTGATGGCTCAGTTGCAGTCGCTCCGCTTGGTGTAGGTGATCGACTGATAACGGCCGTCGGTGGTGCGAATGGTCACGCAGTTGTTCGTGTAGGGCTGCTCCCAGTAGGTGAAGGAACTGTCGGCCAGCTTGGTGCCACCGCGGTAGGTGTAGCCTTTCGATGTCAGGGTTCCTTCGGCCTGCCCTCCCCTGGCGCCCACCAGCGATTGCAGATCGGACACCGGAGCACCTTCACGGTCAGGCTCCGTGGTGGTGACCGGCTTGCCTGAGATCAGGCCGCCGATCAGGGCACCCACCGCCGCACCCAGCAGGGAGCCGGCGTCAGCCTTCTGGGGGGGGTCATCGAAGCGGACATCGGGATTCTGGACCTGGTCGAGACGCACCGAGAGCCTGCGGGCTTCGCCATCGTTCCAGCTGAAGACCTCATGATCCGCCTGAGCCTTGTGCTTCACGTTGCGGACACCGGCGTAGGTCTGCACGCTCAGGGCCTGCACGCCTGGGCCGGAGAAGTTGAAATCCGTGCCGTCATCGAGCTTGACGACGTAGGCATCGGTGTTGCCTGCCTTTTTGTGCTTGAAGGTGCAGTGCCCATTGAAGGCTTCGTAGCCACCGCTCATCAGCTTGCAACGGCCCTGGGCCCTGACCAGCACTTCGGCCATGGCCGCTGGGGCGAAGGGGGCGGAAAGCCCCGCCAGAAGAAGGCCCGCGCCGAGGGCTGCAGAGGTTTGACGAAACCTACGATTCATAGTTGATGCTGAAAGTGAAATTCTGATCAGACCGCCTCATTGACAGTCCACGTTTTACGCACAACACACGCTTCAGGGCTAGGCCAAGCCGATTGGACCCTTTGCTCACCGACTTGCCCCGATGGTTCCCCTGATCAACCCGTACAGCGTGAGCGCGCCCAGCAGCGGCCAGATCAGCAGCAGATCGACCCGGATGTTGGCCTCCGGCGTGCGCAGCTGCACCAGCGCTTCCCAGGCGGCATACAACCCCCAGCCCGCGGAGGACCACAGCAGAGGCTGGGCCGATCGCCTGCTGATGGCCCCGGAGAAGCGCAGCAGGGACCAGCCAGCCAGCAGGACCAGAGCCACGATCAGACTGTGTCCGGGTTGTCCGACCAGAAGTTCAGCGAGGAGGGCCACCGTTCACGACCGAGGGCTCCCACAGGAGCGTGAGAGTTTCCTTACCTAGAACAGAATGCCGCCACAAGCGAGAAGGCACTGCTGCAGCTGCCCATCCTTGACCAGGAACGAGCTGATGAACGGTGCCTTGGAGGCCCGGCTGGTCATGGCACTGCGCCAGGCCGGGCGGCTCACAGTGGGTGCTGGCCTGGTGAGCGACGCACCGGAGTTCTCCCTAGGAGCGGCGACAGCAACGCCAAGCCCTCCGGTGGCACCCGCCAAGTGACCTACAAACTGGTGCCCGGCGAGGCGATGTGGCAACTCAAGCCGGTGTATTCCGCCCAGTTCTGAGCGGAAGGCCCCCAGACACCTCAGCCCCGCCGTGACCGGTTCGCCTGGAGCATCAGGCCGATCACGATCGCGGCAGCCGATTGCAGCATTGGCACGACGATCACGGTCATCCGCTGCACCAGTCGGTGCGCGGGCACCGTGTGAAAGCGGTAGCTGTCCAGTCCAAGCAGGATTGTGCCTGCCAGGGAAAGCACCAGCACGGCAGCAAACAGCACTGCTGAGAGGCGCCGGCGCTCACGGTCCCGCCAGGCCAGCAGTCCCAGCAGAAGGTAGGGGGCAAGCAGGAAGACCAGGAACGGCAGATCGCCCATCCGGACGCCGGGGACACCCGTGATCACAAGGATCAGGCTCGTGAGTGCGGCAAGCGTGCACACGCTCCGCGTGGGGTGATCGGCCATGGTCACGATCGAAATGCCCCCAGGAACGACCAAGCCGAGAGGATCAACAGCATGGGCCAGATTCCCCGACAGACATGGGGACAAAGGCAGGTCCATGTGGTCACGCGCTGTGGCTTCAGGGCTTCACTGGGGATACTGCTTCCCAGCTCTACAGGTGCTGGAGCCGCCACCTCTGGCTGCGCTTGACGCAGTCCCGCATCCTCTCCTGGGCTCTCCAGCACTGATCCATGCTCTCCACCCAGCGCCGCTGGTCCTCCATCAGAGCCTCGCGCTGGGCTTCCGTGGAGGAGGCATCGTTCTGCAGGCGGAGGAAGGCGGCGCGCAGCTCCCCGTCAATGGCGGTGAGTTCGGCGTCCCTGCAGATGAGCACGATGCACGAGGCTGCGCTGCCCGAAGGCTGGCAGTGGATCGTTTCTCCATCGAATGAGTCGGGTGGTGGCGGGATCGCTCCTGCCGGGAGCGCACCCAGCACAGAGGTGGCTACGAACGAAACTGCCTTCATCCACTGCAAGAACCAGGGAGGGGGTTGTCGAGGATGTCGCCGAGCACCCGTTGTGACCGACGAGCTACTCACGACCATCCCCCCCGGACCGCTTAGGGAATTCAATCCTGGCGACCCATGAACGGCCAGGCCCGCAGCCGCTGTTCAGGTCCCCTGTGGAGTGAGCCGGCATCAGATTCCCCCAGGCTCGCGGACCGGCTTCTCCCAGTACACGTTGAGCACGTAGCCGGGGCGCTTGAAGGAGGGGCCAGCACCTTCACGGTTGGTGCGTTCGTAGGTCTTGCCCTCCTCGGCGGCAGGGAAGGCAAACGCGTAATGATTGAAATGATCGATGTAGACGTTTCCCTGCATCTGGGACCAGGTACAGCTTCCTTTGAGCATTTCGCCGTTGGTGCGAACCATCTCGCAATACGCCTTGGCGGAGTCGGCCAGGGCAGGGGTGGCGATAGCGCTGGTGGCGATGGCCAGAGCGCTGATTGTGGTGCGGATCATTGGTTGCCGTGCTTGTTGTTTGAGCAGTTCAGGCAGTCGTCCCAGACCTCCAGCGTCGGCTGAATCAGGTTCACTGCATCATTCGAAACCTATTTGTAGGCGCTGCTGCGGCCGATCGGTACGATTCTGGCCGCTCAGCCCCAATCCATGAGCCCTGTGAACTGGACCCCAATGCTGAACCAGCCCGCATCGAGGAGCTTCTGCCACTGCTCGATCGCCTGCTTACGGGGAAGCCCCACTCGCGGCTCTGGAAGAGCTGGCTGACCAGGGATCGGCTCTCCCAGATCGATGAAGACAGCAGCCTCGCAGCGTGATGCAGAGCCACGGTGGAAGCGCGGGGCAATGGGGGGCGCCTATGCCCTGGCGGCGGCACCAGTGAGCTCTACCGGGCCGGCTTCGTGACCAGCGGCCACAGCTCCCACCGCTGAGCAGCAGCGTTCAGCAGCCCAGAAAGGCCCGGCAGCGCATGGGCCCGCTCAGCAGGCACGAAACGGGGCTTTTGGACGGGACGGCCGGAGCGGCCGTAGTGCTGCGTGATGCGCTTCTCCATCCCGATCGCATGGGCAGCTGCAAAGGCCAGGGCAGAGAACCCGGCCAGGGCAAGCAAATGCAGGCGCGACGGCCTACTCCCCATCCCCCAGGAAGATCAGCGAATCCCGGTTCACCCACAGCACCCGGCCGCTCTGGCCTGGGTAGCCCACCCGGCACCAGGTGCCCTGGCTGTTTGAGGTGCACGCCAGCTTGTCGAGCGTTTCCCCCGACACCCCCATCCCCGCGATCGCGGCGCCGTAGTTGGGCTTGGCGTACAGGGTCACCGTGGGCTGACCATGGCCGCTGAGTTTCACCTTGCTGTGGGCCTGGTGATCCACGGCCGCTGCGGGCCGACTCTTGACGTTGGAGACGGCGATTCGGTTGCCATCGCCGTTCTGCTCGCTGAGCGTGAAGCTGTGGTGGCCGCTCATCAGCCAGATGCGGCCCTGCTCATCACGCATGCGGCGGTTGTCGGTGGTGGGTGGACCGGCCGGCACGAAGCGATAGATGGCACTGCCGCTGAAGCTGATCTCAAATCCCCCGTTACCCCAGGGCTTCACCTGACAGGTCTGCTTGCTGTCGTTCATCCAGCAGTCCAGCGTCTGGGCGGCCGTGGCAGGACGCACCAGGGAGGCCCCGGCGATGACACTCGCGCTGACAGCAGCGATGGCGAGGAAGCGGCGGTGGAGCATGCGTGAGCAAAGGAAAGCCAATCGATTATCCAGGTGGGTGTAGCAATCCCCCGCCACCAGCAGGCCATGACACACCCGGACATCCCTGCCCTGGAGGCCCTCAGCCGCGACTACAGCGAGACGCCCCGGCGGGTGCTGTTTGTGCTGGGCTCCGGGAAGAGCCCAGCGGTGGAGGTGTTTGAGGCTGCAGCGCAGCAGCGCTCCACCAGCATCGATCCCCAGCACCTGGCGGAGATGGCCGCCGGCAGGCGCCGCTCGCTGACGCTCTGCACCCCGATGCAGATGGTGCCTGAGATCGTGCGCTCGCTTGCCCACAGCAATGTGGCCGTGTACCAGGTGCAGATGTTGGAGGTGTGAGTCCAGACTCACTCCATCGTGCGCACGGGGGTGGTGCACCAGCGGCTGCGGCCGATGCCGGCAGCACTCTGGAAGCGATCGTCGCGGAAGTCCGCTCGGCCGGTTCTGGGCTCAATGCGGGCCACCCGCCAGAGCTCCTGCTCGCAGTTGATCGTGACGGTGATGCGGGTGCCGTCGGTGGCGTTGATCCGCACGAAGCGCACACCGTCGTAGAGGCCCAGGGGCTGGCCGCCCGCTGCCTGAAGCAGCACCGCCAGGTTGCTGCCTGCCGGGGCTGCCAATGCGGCAGCCGGGTGGCTGACAAGGCAGCCGGCGATGGCCGTGAGCACCAGTGGGAGCCGGGAGAACAGGCTGGTCATGGGGAAGAGGCGCGGCGACTCTGAAAACCAGCTCCCAGCATGACAATCTGTCTGGTGGCAAATCCGTCTGGAGAAAAGGCCCACGATGCGCACCTGTCTCCACCTGCTGCTGGCTGCCTCCCTGGTGCCGCTGCTGCTGCCGCTGCCGGCACAAGCAGCGGAGGTCTGCACCCCTTCAGAAGGGCCCTTGCAGGAGCTGAAGTGTGAAGATAGTGGTAGGAACCGTTGCGGCCGTGCCGATGGCCCCAACAAACATCTCAAGCTTCCAAGGCGGACTTGGCTTGGGAATAAATTCGTTGGCGGCTTGAGGGTTGATTGAGTTCAGAGTCGCACCTAGGCGACATATTTGATGGCTCTCTTGCCGGAAGTTAGCAGGCTTTGATTAAGGCTCCTAAAAACTTTTGTGTGATTTGATTAACTAGGCTCAAGCCTTGCCGCGGGGCCCCCGGTCTTCAGCGCCGGCGTAGATCGCCTGACTGCCGAGTTCGTCCTCGATGCGTAGCAGCTGGTTGTATTTAGCCACCCGATCGGAGCGACTGAGGGAGCCGGTTTTGATCTGGCCGGCGCGGGTGGCTACGGCGAGGTCGGCGATGGTGGTGTCTTCGGTTTCGCCGGAGCGGTGGCTGATCACGCTGGTGTAGCCAGCCCGGCCGGCCAGGTCGATCGCCTGCAGGGTTTCGGTGAGCGAGCCGATCTGATTCACCTTGATCAGAATCGAATTGGCAATACCTAAGTCGATGCCCCGCTGTAGGCGGGAGGTGTTGGTCACAAACAGGTCGTCGCCCACCAGCTGCACCGTTTTGCCAAGGCGCTCGGTGAGTAGGGCCCAACCATCCCAGTCGTCTTCGGCGAGGCCGTCTTCGATTGAAACGATCGGGAAGCGGCTGGCCAGCTGGGCCAGCTGGTCGACCATCTCGGCGCTGCTATAGCTGCCGCCGCCGAAGCTGTAGCGGCCGTCTTTGTAAAACTCGGTGCTGGCCACATCGAGGGCCAAGGAGATCTGGTCGCCGGGGCGATAGCCGGCCTTCTCAATCGCCTGGATCAGGAGCTCGCCTGCAGCATCGTTGCTGGCCAGGTCGGGAGCGAAACCGCCTTCATCACCCACGGAGGTGGACAGGCCCTGGTCATGGAGCAGGCCCTTGAGGGTGTGGAACACCTCAGCGCCCATGCGCAGGGCTTCGCGGAAGCTGCTGGCGCCATGGGGAACCAACATGAATTCCTGAAAATCCATGTTGTTGGAGGCGTGGGCGCCGCCGTTGATCACGTTCATCAGCGGCACCGGCAGCAGGTTGGCCAGCGGCCCGCCCAGGTAGCGGTAGAGGGGCAGGCCGACACCGTTGGCGGCTGCCCGGGCGGTGGCCAGGCTCACGGCCAGCACGGCGTTGGCACCGAGGCTGGACTTGTTGTCACTGCCGTCGAGTTCGGCCATGGCACCGTCCACGGCGCTCTGGTCAAGGGCGCTGAGGCCACACAGGGCCGGGGCGATTCGCTCTTCGATGTTGTTGACGGCCTGGGTGACTCCCTTGCCGAAGTAACGGCTGCCGCCGTCGCGCAACTCATGGGCCTCATGGGCGCCGGTGCTGGCGCCACTGGGCACAATCGCCCGGCCGCTGGCGCCTCCCTCCAGCAGCACCTCGGCCTCCACCGTGGGTGTGCCGCGGGAATCGAGCACCTCCCGTGCCACCACGGTGTCAATAACAAGGTCGAGGGAATCGATCACGTTGACGTGCCATTGGCGCTCTCTGTTGAGATCCTATGGGTCACCCCCACCCACCCATTTGTGCTGATGGGTACCGCCCTTGGGGTTGCTCGCCACAGTTGCTCGCCACAATGGAATTTGTTGTGCCCAGGTTGCTGCCTGGCCTGATCCGCTGATGCGCATGCTGCACACCATGCTTCGGGTTGGCGATCTGGAGCGCTCCCTCACCTTTTATACGGAGGTGCTGGGGATGCGGATGCTGCGCCGCAAGGACTATCCCTCAGGCCGTTTCACCCTCGCCTTTGTGGGTTACGGCGAGGAGCAGGACACCACCGTGCTGGAGCTAACTCACAACTGGGACACCACTCACTACGACCTTGGTGCGGGCTATGGCCACATCGCCCTGGGCGTGGAGGACATCCAGTCGGTTTGCGATGCAATCCGCTCTAAGGGCGGCAAGGTGGTGCGCGAACCCGGCCCGATGAAGCACGGCAACACGGTGATCGCCTTTGTGGAGGATCCTGATGGCTACAAGGTGGAACTAATCCAGCTCTCCTCCCGCGGCTGACCGCTAAGCCCATGCCCCCAAGCCTCACCAGCGAACCAGATCGTTTCAGCGAAGATGCCTGGGAGCTGCTCTTGGCCTCCCAGGACACGGCTCGCCGCTGGCGCCATGGCGCCATGGATGTGGAGCACCTGCTGCAGACCCTGCTGCTGGAGAGACGTTTCGGGCGCTGGCTGGACCCCCTACCGCTTGAGCCCGATCGCCTGCTCGATCAGCTTGAGAGTTTCTGCGTCGACCAGCCCGGCAGCGCCGGCGCTGAGCTGTACATCGGCGATGCCCTCGAGGATCTGCTCGAGGATGGGGACCGCTGCCGGGCCGCCTGGGGCGACCCTCTTTTAGACGTATCTCACCTGCTGGTGGCATTGGTGCGCGATCCCCGGATCGGGGCGCCGTTGCTGGCGGCTGAGGGGCTCAGCGAAGACTTGCTGCAACGCCAGTTTCGGCCTGGTGCCCCCACCACCAGCCCAGCCCCACCGGCGCCTGCTCCCCCAGTCGATGCCTGGATCGACGCGGGCCCAGCCCCACTGACCGTCGCCCCACTGACCGCCGCCCCACTGACCGCCGCCCCACCACTGGAGCAGGAGCCGCCCGAGCCCAGTGCCCTGGAGCGCTACGGCCGGGACCTCACCGCAGCGGCCCGGGCTGGCGAGCTCGATCCGGTGATCGGCCGCGACCTGGAGATGCGCCGCCTGATTCAGGTGCTCTCCCGCCGTAGCAAGAACAACCCGGTACTGATCGGTGAGCCCGGCGTCGGCAAAACCGCCGTGGCCGAGCTGCTGGCCCAGCGGATCGTGGCCGGCGAGGTGCCCGACTCGCTGCAGGGTCTGCGGCTGGTGGCCCTGGATTTGGGCGCCTTGATCGCTGGGGCCAAGTTTCGCGGCCAGTTTGAGGAGCGCTTGCGGGCCGTGCTCACGGAGGTGCGCGACGCCGATGCGGTGGCCGGTGCGGCAGGCGTGGTGCTCTTCATTGATGAGCTGCACACGGTGGTGAGCGGCGATCGCTCCAACGCCGACGCCGGCAGCGTGCTCAAGCCAGCCCTGGCCCAGGGCTACCTGCGCTGCATCGGCGCCACCACCGCCGAGGACTACCGCCGCAGCATCGAGAAGGATCCCGGCCTGGAGCGCCGCTTCCAGCAGGTGCTGATCAAGGAGCCAGGCCTCGACACCAGTGTGGAGATCCTGCGGGGCCTCAAGGAGCGCTACGAGTTGCACCACGGCGTGGCCATCACCGACCAGGCTTTGGTGGCGGCAGCCCGCCTGGCCGACCGCTACATCACCGATCGCTGCCTGCCCGATTCGGCCATTGATCTGGTGGATGAGGCCGCTGCCCAGTTGCGCATGGAGGTCACCTCCAAGCCCCAGCTGGTGGAAGCTGCCGAGGCCGAGCTGCGCCGGGTGGAGCTGGCCCTGCTCTCGGCTGAGGCGGCGCCGCTGGAGGAGCGGCTGCAGTTGCAGGAGCAGCGCCGCCGCGCCACCGAGGCCCTGCAGGCGTTGCAGCAGCGCTGGCAGGCGGAGCGGGAGCGGCTGGCGGAGCTGCGGGAGCTGTTGCAGCAAGACGAAGACCTGCGCCACGCCATCACCGATGCCGAGCGGGAGGGTGACTATGAGGAAGCAGCCCGGTTGCAGCACGACCAGCTCAATGGCTTGCAGCAGCGCCGCGAAACCCTTGAGGCCGAACTGAAGGGGGAGACGATCCTGCGCGAACAGGTGGAGGAGGGCGACATCGCCGATGTGGTGGCCCGCTGGACCGGCATTCCGGTGCAGCGCTTGCTGGCGGGGGAGCGCCAGAAATTACTGGAGTTGGAGCAACTCCTGGGCGAGCGGGTGGTTGGCCAGCTCGAGGCGGTGGCTGCGGTGGCCGCGGCGATCCGCCGCGCTCGGGCCGGTATGCAGTCGCCAACGCGGCCGGTGGGTTCGTTTTTATTTCTGGGCCCCACCGGCGTGGGCAAAACCGAGCTGGCTAAGGCTCTAGCGGCGGCGCTTTTCGACGAGGACGACGCCCTAGTGCGCCTCGACATGAGCGAATTCATGGAGCGCAACGCCGTGGCCCGGTTGGTGGGGGCACCCCCTGGCTATGTGGGCTACGAGGAGGGCGGCCAGCTCACCGAGGCGGTGCGGCGCCGTCCCTACGCGGTGCTGTTGCTTGATGAGGTGGAGAAGGCCCACCCGGAGGTGTTCAATTTGCTGCTGCAGGTGCTCGACGACGGCCGCCTCACCGATTCCCAGGGCCGCACCGTGGACTTCCGCCACACGGTGGTGATCATGACCAGCAACCTGGCCAGCCGCGCCATCCTCGACAGTGCAAAGGCTGCACGGGAGGCGGGCGTGGAGCCTGACCAGCAGAACTGGCACGATCAGCAGACCTGGCTCGATCAGCAAATAGATCAGGCTTTAGCCAGCCAGTTTCGGCCGGAATTCCTTAACCGCATTGACGAGGTGATCCGCTTCCGCCCCCTTGGTCCAGCCGACCTGCAGCGCATCGTGCGCCTGCAACTGGCCGAGCTGGCCCGGCTGCTGGCTGAGCAGCACCTGGAGCTGGAGGTGCCGGAGCCGGTGGTGCAGGCCCTGGCTGAGCAGGGTTACGAGCCCGAATACGGCGCCCGGCCGCTGCGGCGGGTGCTGCGGCGCCAGCTGGAAAACCCCCTGGCCACCGAGCTGCTGGCGGAGCGCTTCAGTGGCGCTCGGGGCGTGCGTGTTGAGCCGGGTAATCCCTTGACGTTTGTGCCTCTCGGCTAGGGTGTTCGTTTGCCGGTACGCGCGGACGCCCCCGTGCGCGAGCGCCAGTGGACCCAACCCCCCCAACTCCCGACTCCAAAGAGGCAGAACCCAGCCCCGATGCGTCCATCTCGCCTGCCGCAGCCTCGGCGGTGCCTGAAGGCTTTGCTGCCGCCACCCTGGCGGAACTCCGCAAAGTCGTTTGGCCCAGCCGTCAGCAGCTTTTCAGCGAATCGGTGGCCGTGATCTTGATGGTGAGTCTCTCGGCGGCAGCGATCGCCGCCATCGATCGTTTTTATGGCTGGGGGGCCAATCAGGTATTCCGTTGAGCCGATCCGTAGTCGATCCCCCGTCCGTTGATCCCGTTTCTTTCCTGAGCCCCGTGTCTGAGTCCTTGACCGACAGCCAAATCGAAGTCACTGAGCCTGCGGCCGATGAGCTCGAGCTGGCGCCCCAAGTGCTGGAGGCACCGGCTCCGGTTGAGAAGATGCAGGTGGCCCGCTGGTACGCGGTGCAGGTTGCCTCCAGCTGCGAGAAGAAGGTGAAGGCAACCCTGGAGCAGCGGGCCGTCACCTTGGGCGTCGACAACCGGATTCTCGAGATCGAGATCCCCCAGACCCCGGGGATGAAGGTGAAGAAGGATGGCTCGCGCCAGAGCACGGAGGAAAAGGTGTTCCCCGGCTACGTGCTGGTGCGAATGGTGCTCGACGAAGACACCATGATGGCGGTGCGCAGCACTCCCAACGTGATCAATTTCGTGGGGGCAGAGGAGCGGCGCGCAACGGCCAAGGCCCGCGGCCACATCAAGCCCCGGCCGCTCAGCCGCACGGAAGTGGATCGCATCTTTAAGCGAGCCGCCGAAAAGAAGGCAGTCGTCAAGGTGGACCTCGCCGAAGGCGATCAGATCCTGGTCACGGCTGGTCCTTTCAAGGACTTCCAGGGCGAGGTGATCGAGGTTTCCGGCGAGCGCAACAAGCTCAAGGCCCTGCTCTCGATCTTTGGCCGGGAAACCCCGGTGGAGCTCGAGTTTTCCCAGATCAGCAAGCAGAGCTAGGTTTCGGCCTCGCTCAGCGGCCGTCTCCCTGCGGAGGGCGGCCGTTTTAGTTCACATCCCCGGCGATGGGGGTGATCCGCAGATTCGCCCCGTAGCCTTAGACGATGGCCAAGAAAGTCGTTGCCGTTATCAAGCTGGCCCTCCAGGCCGGCAAAGCCAACCCCGCGCCGCCGGTGGGCCCTGCCCTCGGTCAGCACGGCGTCAACATCATGGCGTTCTGCAAGGAGTACAACGCTCGGACGCAGGAGAAGGCTGGATATGTGATCCCGGTTGAAATTTCGGTCTTTGAAGACCGCAGCTTCACCTTCATCACCAAGACCCCTCCCGCTTCCGTGCTGATCTCCAAAGCAGCCGGTATCGAGAAGGGTGCCGCCACCTCTGCCAAGGGTTCGGTGGGTGCCATCAGCCGCGCCCAGCTCGAGGAGATCGCCAAGACCAAGCTGCCCGACCTCAACTGCACCAGCGTTGAATCGGCCATGCGCATCATCGAAGGCACCGCCCGCAACATGGGCGTCGCCGTTAACGATTAATTCCATCCCTTATCCGGGGGAGATCCAGGCAGCCTTGATCAGTTCATCTGCTCAACAGCCACGCCCTGAATCGCCCGTACCCCATCCCCACCATGCCGAAAATCTCCAAGCGCTTCTTAGCGCTCAGCGCCAAGGTCGAAGACCGCAGCTACAGCCCCCTCGAGGCCATTGAGCTGGTTCAGACCAACGCCAACGCCAAGTTTGACGAAACCCTGGAGGCCCACGTGCGCCTCGGGATCGATCCCAAGTACACCGACCAGCAGCTGCGCACCACCGTGGCCCTGCCCCACGGCACCGGCCAGGCCATCCGCATTGCCGTGATCGCCCGTGGTGAAGCCGTGGCCGCCGCCAAGGCTGCCGGCGCCGACCTCGCTGGTGACGACGATCTGGTGGATCAGATCGCCAAAGGCGAGATGAACTTCGACCTGCTGATCGCCACCCCGGACATGATGCCCAAGGTGGCCAAGCTTGGCCGGGTGCTCGGTCCCCGCGGCCTGATGCCCAACCCCAAGGCAGGCACCGTCACCACCGATCTGGCTAGCGCTATCAACGAGTTCAAGGCTGGCAAGCTTGAGTTTCGCGCCGACCGCAGCGGCATCGTGCACGTGCGCTTTGGCAAGGCCAGCTTCACTGCCGCCAACTTGCTCGCGAACCTCAAGGCCCTGCAGGAGACCATCGATCGCAACAGGCCCAGCGGTGCCAAAGGCCGCTATTGGAGGAGCCTTTACGTGACCTCCACCATGGGCCCTTCGGTGCAAGTCGACTTCTCGGCCCTGCAGGACATCAAGCAGGAAGGCTGAGGACGGGGAGCGCCAGAAGTTTCGTCGTCTGCCAGCGGCATCGATGGCCCGCATCCATGGTTGGCCGGGAGCCGAGACTCCTCTCCGTCAGAGCTCCCTGGCTCGCTCTGACGGAGATCTGCCGGCTCTTCTCCAGCTCTATTTCCAGGGGTGGGAGGAGGAAGCTCCGACGGCCGAGGTGACGTGGAGCACCAGTGGCTGCACCACCCGAGCTGATATTGCCGCTGCTGTTCGCGACCTGCTCGGAGTGTTGGAAAGGTTGGGGTTGCTTCGTTCACCGGGGCGTGTCGGTATCCATCTGGACGACGGGGTGTCCAATCTCGTGGTGGGGATCGCCATCTTTCTGGCAGGGCAATGCCAGGTGGTATTTCCACGCCATGCGCCTTTGGCCGAGATCGAGGCGCAGCAGCAGCAGCTGGAATGCGACTGGATCCTTACGGACTCATCCACGCTTCTGCCAGGGGGATGGCAGACCGTCGCCGATTTCAGCCTGTTCATGCCGGGAGCAGGTGAGGGCGATGTGCGGTTTCAGGCGCTGCGGCCCGATCTTGCCCAGCCTTCGCAGAGCAGTGCGATGCCCCTGCGGCTCTCGGATCCAGCCTTTCTCACCCTCAGCTCAGCAACCACCACCGGCGTTCCCTCGTTGCAGCTCCGCACCTTCCTGACCTCGCTTCACTACCTCACGGCCGGTGAACACTGGCACTACTTCACCCCTCGCCGGATGGTGCGGCGCAATTTCCAGTTTCCGGGTCCGCGGGCCCAGCTGATCAACCTGATCCTGGCCGGCGGCTGCCTCTGCCTCTACGCAGCCCAGCAGGAGGAGGCCCTGCCCAGGCTCTACGGGGAGAGCGGGGCCACCCGCACCCACCTGTTCATTCCCGAGTTGCGCCGTCTGGTGGTCCGCAGGGCCCTGCCTGAGTTCCCTGAGTCCCTTGAGATTCTTGTCGGCACCGATCGGGTGCCGATGGCGCTGCGCGGCGAGGTTCATCACCAGAGGCCGGGCTGCTTGGTCATCACCTATTCGACCAGCCAGTGTGGTCCGATCACCTTCCTGCCGGCGAATCAGCTGCTGGCCGTCGAGGAGTCGGTGGGTTGGCCCGTGGCGGGGGTGACTCTGGGTTTCCCTGAGGAGGCTGCCGAGGATGGTGCGGCCGAGGTCGTGGTGGATAAGACGTGGACCGTGGCGCTGCCGGAACCTGGGGGGGGCTGGCGCTTCGAGGTTCAGAACCTGCTGGGCTTTCGCCCTGGCGACCGGCTGCGAGCACGGCCCGATGGACAGTTCGTTTTCGCCGGCAGGGCCAATGACGTCTTCCTGTTCCGGGGTGTGCTTATCTCTCCCGTGCCATTGGAAACCTTCCTTGAGGCTCAGCAGGGGGTTCTAGAAGCAGTGGCCTTCGGTGCGGAGTCGAGCACCTATGGCGCCGTTCCCATGGCCGTGGTGCAGCTGGAAGAGGGTCTGGATCCTCTTCGCATCTCACTACAACTGCAGAGGGCATCTCGTCAATTGTTCGGCTTTCGGGGCCTCTACGCGGTGCATCCCAACGCCGAGATCCCCCGGGGGGTCGGCGGCAAGCCGCTTCGCCGTGAGCTGGCCCGCCGCTACCGCCTCATGGATCAGGCTGTTTGAGGAAGCGGTAGGCCTCTGGCTCATAGCCCTGGGCTCTGTAGAAGTTGTGGGCTTGCTCGTTGGCGAACTTTGAGTACAGCTGAAACGCCCGGGCACCCCGGCTGGCCATGAACTGCTCAGCATGACGCAGCAAACGGCTGCCGATACCCTGGTGCCGGTGAGCCGGATCCACCACGAGCACCAGGATCCAGCCCATGGGCTCGTTGCAGGTGTACACCGGTGGCAGCATCAGCCCCACCAACCCAACAACGCTGCCATCCACTTCCGCGACGAAAGTCCTGTATGAGGCCGGTGGCATGGCCTGGAGGCGCTGTTCCATCTCTTGGGCTGTACTTGGGGACTCCTGAAAAAGAAAACTGCGCCTCCTCGAGTGCGGCCAAAGACCAAGGAGGACAGGCAGCTCGAAAACTCGGTCATGCAGTGACAGGAGATTTGACTGTCTCAAGCAGGCAAATGTTCCTGAGGACCACCCAGGAGGAGCCTGGCCATTGCCAGGAGTAAAACCAAGCAAAGATAGTGACAAAAAAGAGGCGGAGGAGCCTCAGGATCTTCTCAGCGCACATCACCAGAAACCCCATAGAGATCGAGGTTTCTGCACCCTTAGTCAGCCGAGCCATGATCAGCCGTAGTGAATACTTCCGCTTCCCTGATCCAAAGACGCCCTCCACCTCGTTTCTCCTCCGTTGGTCTGCACTGAGCTGTTGCTTATGAGCCGCATTGATCTCGGGATCCTTCGGCGGCCTGCCCAATCGCTTACCAGATAGGCGTATGTTGTTCCTGGTGCAGAAGTTTCGATTCTTGGTAGTGATATAGATGCGATCGGCGCAGATCCGCTCGGGATAGCAGCCATGTTCGTGCTTATATTTCTTGGCTTGTGGAATCAGGTCTTCACCTTCACTGTATGGATCCCAGCTGATCCTGTGCAGGAAGGCAAAGCCATTGCGCACGGAAACACTAATCTTGGCGCCAAACTCAACAGCAGCTCTTGCCTTGCCGCGAACAATGGGACGAACCTGTCGCTGAACTAGGTTGACGATGCGGTCGGGGATGCTGCGCGTCTTGGCGTACAGCAGGATGCTTTGTTGGCGGTGCAGCTCGCTGATCACGAGAAGCTTCTGCCACCAATGTGTCTTTAGGCCCGAAAGCCCTGCCCCAGCAACGATCAAGGCATCAATGGTATCAAGATTTCGCTGCAAATAGTCGAGCTGGCGGCGTATCGCAGCTTTAATCTTGCGACGGCGTGGCTTCTTCTGTTTGGCGACATTAAGGAAAACAGCACGTGCCTTACCGCGGTCGTATCGTGGCCGGTGTTTGCGAAAGTCCATGTGCTGGTCGCACAGATCATCAATAATTCGTTCAGTCGACTCCCTTGCTTCGTTCAGCAACTTCAGATCAGTCGGATAGGTGATGTCGGCTGGCGTGCAAGAGGCATCGATGGTGAGTGTTCCCCAGTTCTTGTCCTCTGGCCAATCTGCAGGCTTCACGAAGTCGTCCAGTGATTTCTGGTTGACAGCATCAGCGCCTGGGTCGTCAGAATCGTTGTCATCTGGGAGTGAGGACATAGCCTCGATCACCATGGCCTTACCTCGTTCGGCAATGAGTTCGTTGATCCGTTTGAGATCCTCCTCCGAGAATCGCTTTCGGAAATGAACCATCATCGATGGATCAAATGGCGACTTGCTGGAATAGCCCGCAAAGCCAAGAAAAAACTGCATGTAAGCATTTTCTCGGATCTGCTCGACGGTTTCCTCATCGCTCAGGCCAAGCCGCTGTTTGATGAATAGCGCGCCAAACGCCAATCTGACAGGCTTGGCAGGGGCGCCAGTTGTGGGATTGAACTGAGGGGCATATGTTTCTTCCAGCTCTTCCCATAGCACCAGCCTGGAGAAGAGCACCCAGCGATTGTCCGGGTCCAACGTGCCGCCAAAAGGCACATGGAATTCTTCGATTGAGAGCTGGCCGTTATGGTGTTTTCGGTACATCTGCAGCGTTCAGCAGTTGTAGCAATCGTCAATTGCTCTGTACGCGGCGAGTTTAACGGGTTTCGATCGCTGAAACAAGTTGCGCTGCAGTCGATCTGGCTTTTTCAGGAGTCCCTACTTGCGTAGCCCAGGCCACTCACCAGTGCTGCCAGGGCTGGGCAGTCAGCCACGATCACCGGTCGGATCAGGATGCTCGCAATGCAAGCCTCTTGGCTGTTTGGCTGATGAATCACGCTGAGGTGGCTAGATCCGCGGCGCCGCAAGGTGATTGGCTGAACCTGATCGTGCAGAGTCTGAAGTCACAGTCCCTGCCTTTGGACTTCCGCGCTGAAAGCACCACCATTATGAAGCAGAATGTGGATACTTTGCCCGTCTCCTTAATGGATTCAGTGCTTCTGGGATGTGGCTCCCATGTTCAATGAAAGTTTTGCAGATGCTGCAGCTTTGCGCGAGTCGTCTATTGCCATGGTGGCCCACGCTTTGCAGTCTTTATCTGTACCTCCAGCGGAGGCGGAGCAGATCCAAGCTAATTTGGTGGCTGGAGCAGACACCTTGTCGTTAGAGGATCTCGGGCTTGATAGCCTTGGGGCCATGGAATTCTGCATTCACTTAGAGCTGGAGCTCGGGATTGTTGTGCAGCCAGAAGAGCTGATAAATGGGCACTTTGCCGAAGATCTATTGTGTCTTGTGGAGAGTCGTTTGCTTGGTCGAAGTAAAGACGCGCAGGGCGATTCCTAGGGTTTTCTGGCAGGGGCATGTGGCTTGATCCCCAGCGAGGTTCTTTGTATGGAATACGGTTGATTTTTCAAAGTAACTATAAATGCGTTGCTCGTTTCAGGTTGCTCAGCAATGCCTCTGGTGCTCGGGAAGCTTGTTCAGGTTGTTGTTAATCAACGGAATCAGCAATTGCTCTAGGGGTATCCCTTTGTGGGCTAGGTCTTCGGGGAGGCTGTGGTTGCTGCACCCTGAGAAAAGCATTGCTGTGGCGTGTGCTGATTTCTGATGGTGATGGTTGAAGTGATCGCTGATCAGAAGAGCACTTTTGTGATCCGCGAGATTCTCAGCAGATGCTGCCAGCAACAGCCGGGTCTTTTTTATGCGCCAAGGTATTGCCAAAGTTGGTATGCGCAGCTTTTGGGCGGCTTGGTTCACCGGGCTGTTCGGTAGGAAAGTATTTGCGTCCGCTCCAGCGCCGATCGCAATGGATAGCTGCAGCCTCAGGGAATGCCCCATGCAAAGTGCCGCAAGGCCTCCGTTGCTGGTGCCGAGCAAAATTGAAGATTGTAGTTTGTCCTTCAGCTTTAAATGAAGATGGTTGCCGATTGATATGAATAAATGGCCGTTGTTACTGAAATAGCTTTCTTTGTATCGACGGCGGACGACAATCAGATCGTATTGTGTGTGAGCGATCGCTGCAAGGACGCAGGGGATTGGCGCCATTAGTAGGCCAGCACTGCCTGTGATGCCGATGATCACTGGATTTGGCTCCCTGCTTACTTTGCTTCGGGAAGACTTTGCCCGTCTGTAGTGGAGAAGCCAGTGGTCTTCGCGTTCTCTGATTAACAGTTTATACCTCGTATATTCGCTGAAGATATTGGGGCTTAATCTAGTCAGAGTTGCTCGCCAGCTTTGGAGAGCAAGCTGATGGCGGCCGCATTTATGATCTAGAATGTTAAGCAGACGCGTGATCTGTGTGTTGGTGGCATGGCGTGTGAGTGCGAGAAGTAGCCTATTGCATTCGTTAGGACTTGCATTGTTAAAGCGTGCTGCCCATTGCCTAGGCGTTTCATGCCACAGGTTTTGCTCAAGGTCGATCCATGGCACCGCATCATTGTGTCGAGCTGCCGCCTGAGTCATTGCTGAAGTGCGTGCATCCTGCTGAGCTCTCTTCTCAGCGCCTTGCCGGTGTTCCCTTTGGGAATCGTATCCATAATAATCAGCTTTCGGGGGCGACGTATGCCCAGGGATGCGCGGCATAGTGCCTCCAGCTCCTGAAGAATCTTTTCTGATGGCCATTGTGGTCTTGCTGTGATTGCCGCCATTGGGACGCTGCCAAAGCGTGCTGACGTTGCTCCGAAGGCTGCGCACTCATTGATGCCTGGATGTTGCATCAGTACATCCTCAATCTCGAGCGGGGAGATTAAGACACTATTGAACAGAAAGACATCGTTTGCGCGTCCACCGAAAATTACCTGCCCAGAGGCTGAGATTGCCAGTAGATCCCCAGGATTTAATGACTTATTGGATTTGGTGATCAATGCTTCACGGAAGCTGAGGTTTTCCCGTTCCAGTATTGAACCGCTTTCGACTGATTTCAGTGTCACATCAGGCAGTAACCAGCCCACGGAGTCGGTCTCGTCAAGCAGTGCATCTGGCGGCAGCCAGGTAAGTGGACCTGTCTGACTCGTTGCATAGGTTATGCCGAGTGAGATCCCGTCGATGGCGGCCACTGTTCGTCTCAGTTCCATCGGTACGTGGTCACTGCCGCTAATGATCAGAAAATCTGGCGAGCAATGCAGTAGATCGCCCTGGGCGAGGCGCCGTCTTAGTCCCCCCGGTGCCATCAGCGTGCCATCGCAATCGGTGGGGAGTGGGTTGCTAGCCAGTGGGGTCAGGGACGGTCGAGTCACAAAGCTTCTCCCTTGCAATAGCTGACGCAACTTGGAGGTGCGGCTGCTCCAGTTCTGCATGTCAGGCCCGAAAAGGGGTTTACGCACAAGGTCGTAAGGAGACCAGCGCTTGGACAGCACGATGTCGCGCAGTGTTCGGCTGTGGATCTTGGTTAGGCCCGGTCGGCCGGTAGTAGTGCCAGAGGTTGTCCCAAGAAATATCAAGGGGCCCAAATCTCTGCCACCATCTTCATGTTGGCCGCAGGTTCCGTCGGGGTAGCTTGACCCATCTAGTTCGTATTCCACGGTATTTACCTTGCGCCAACACCCCAGCCCAAGTGCGCTCCCGACGGGCTGCCAACACTCTCGATCTGGTGGCCCCGCTACTCCAATGAGATGGGTGAGTTTGAAGCGCCGACTAAGCAGGATCTGCTCTGTGCTGGTGGCTGTTATGGGCAGGATGGTCTGGGTAATACCCTCCAGGGCTAGAGCTAATCCCAAAACCAGGTTTTCGATGCCATCGGCTATAGCGATGCCTACTATTTGCTTATAAGAGTTAGGGCTGCATTCTAATATTGTTGCCAATATTTGACGCTGCTTTTGCACCTGCTCTGCTAGCCAGTCTCCTTTAATGGGAGCGCCTAGCCAGTCAAATCCGTTAAGTCCTGATGTGCAGTGCTTTTGCCAGTGCTGTTGGATATCTACTAGGCAGGTTGGCGCTGAGCTGTTCACTGGGTGGAATCTACCGGCGCCAATCGTTTGCGTGACTTAACTAATACCGACTGCCCGAGTTGTGTCAAATCTGCATGTTGTTCAACTACACGCAGCGACGATCTACCGAAGTTTAGTTGCTTGCTAAGCATGTCTTGAGCATTTGCCAGCGTGACTTCGCGGTCGGGTTCACCATCTATTCCATCTTTGAGCAATTTCTTCAGGATTTCCACAACACGGCCCACCACATAAAGCGAGTGGATGATGCCGTTCATCGGACGTGGATCGGATCGAATTAGCACGGGATAGCGCTCTTCGTCGCTGTTGAAGCATAGGGGTTGCTCTTGGCCCAGTACGAAAAGCTCAGCATGCGCATATTCATGAACCAGAAGCTCCAACATTTGCACCTTTGAAATGGGGCGACTCGCATTGAGTAGGGTTGCGCCGCGGAAGAAAAAGCAGGTAGCACCGCCAAATGCAATCCCTGCTTGTTGCGAGCGTGGCCCGGGAGCGCTCAAAATTATTAGGTTCTGTAGCTGAGCCATCAGAACTGATAGATCCGGATCTAAGCGAGCGATGAGTCTGTGAACCGCAGAGATTTGAGTGCACCAGTGATCCAGGGAGTGCTGGCTCGGCGCCTCTAGGTCATATAAGAAATCCCCGCCCTCCTGGAAGAGGTTGAGAACAGATTGCCAGACACGTTCAGATGCGAGGCTTGGGTCGCCAAAAGCTACAGGAGAAGTAGGTTTGTCGGAGCGAATTATGTTGCAGATATCTGTTATGAATAAACTCATGGCCGGCGCCTGCTCATGTGCGCCACCGATTAGCCAGATTCCTAGTTTATAATAGGCGAGATAGGCCCAAGAGGGATAGGGTAAAGCTGCGTCTGCAAGGTGATGTCGTAGCTTGGTTGAGCACGACAACGCACTAGATGAGGATGAGGTAATAGAAAACTCATGCTCCTCTAGACGAGCGAGGGAGGTGAGCAGATCCAGCTCGCCGGCTCGGATTAGGCCAGTTAATGAATCAAGGCGGAAATTATCAATTATTCTGCCGCATCCCGGGTCGGCGGGGCTCACATTTAGTTGAGATTGGTTTGCAGTTCATATGGCCTCGATTGATCGGTTTGTACCAATCGAATGGGGTTCAAGGTGAGCCCGGTTCTCCAATCTTTGCGCTAATGCGACTGGTAGTTGCTTTGTCTCCCATTTTGTCCAGAACGGCGCTCAGGCTAAATATAGGCTCTGTGCCTACTTTTGGATGTAAAGCACTACTTTCAAAAGCCATTAACTTGAATCCAAATAGATTGCTTAGGGCGGGCTTCATTTTGAGATGTCCAACTCCATCATTTTCGCATGACCTGCCCAAGCTTGTCAAGAGTTGGTATATCCGTGATCAAGGTAAGCCTTGGAAAGCCTAGGGCAGCGATTGGAATGCTTTTCTGTGGTAGCTAATTAGTGCTGAGTTCATGGTTTGCAAGTGCTCCACTCCACTGATTACCGGTTGACTTTTGCCAATAACTAGGCTAAGCGCTTGCAGTCCTTGGCGGCACAGGAGTTGGCAGTGTTATCGCAAGCACTGATTGAGGCCACTAAGCTCCACTAGCCCAAGGCCTCTGCAGGACCTCAAGCAGGAAGGCTGAGTCGCCGCTCCAGCTGCTTGAACAGCAGCGAGGCCGTGGTTGTCATCACTAGATACACCAAGGCCACCGCTAGGTACACCTCAAACGCCCGGTAGCTGGTGGCCACCACCAGCTGCCCTTGGCGGAAAAGTTCGTCGAAGCCGATCACTGCCGCCAGGCTGGTGTCCTTAATCAGCGTGATGAACTCATTGGCTAAGGAAGGCAGCACCCGCTGCAGGGCTTGGGGCAAGATCACCAGCTGCAGCGCCGTTAGGGGCTTGAGCCCTAGGGCCCTTGAGGCCTCCCATTGGCCGCGGTCAATGGAAATAATTCCTGCTCGTAGGGTTTCGGCTAGGTAGGCAGCGCCGTTTAGACCTAGGGCGAGCACGGCTGCGGCGAAGCGATCTAATTGCAGATCAAGTCCCAGTTGGCGGGCTAGGGCAGGCACGCCGAAGTAGATCACGAACAGCTGCACCAAAATTGGTGTGCCCCGAAAGAAGTCGACGTAGATGCGGCAGCAGCGCTGTATCACTGGGTTGGCACCCAGTAGCCCCGCAGCTACCAGGCCGGCTCCGATCAGACCTAGGCAGAAGGAGCAGAGGGTCAGCGCCAGGGTCACGCCCGCACCGCGGATCAAATTGCGCAGCAACTGCACCCCGTCGAGTCCGGCGCTATCGCTGCGGCTATCGAGAGCAGGGGCTCGCTGGGGCAGAGCTGGCGGGCTCTGCCCAAACCAACGCTCATAGATACGGGCGTAGCTGCCATCGGCCAGTACCTGGCCCAGCCCCTTGTTTACTGTTTCGCGCAGGCCAGAGCCCTTGGGGAAGGCGATGCCGTAGAAGTCGCTGGTGAGGGGCTTGCCGGCGATCTCGATGCCATCGAGGCCAGCGGTTTCGATGGCATACAAGGTGGCAGGCAGGTCATTTACGTAGGCCTCCACGTGGCCGTTGAGGAGCTCCTGCAGGGCGAGAGGACCTGAATCAAAGGTGCTGAGCTTCGCTCCGGGCACGGCTGCCATGGCCTTTGCGCCGGTGGAACCGATCTGAACGGCGATCGTGCGTCCTTCTAGATCCTTGAGGTTGGCGATGCCCCGGGTGCCTCGCCGCACAACTATGCCCAAGCCAGCGGCAAAATAAGGGCGCGAAAAGTCGACGGTTTCGGCCCGCTCGGCGGTGATCGTCATGGCGCTGATCGCCAGGTCGAGGTTGCCCGCTTGCAGGGCAGGTATCAGGCCATCAAAGGGCAGAGCTGTGAGCTTGAGCCGCTGGCCAGTGCGCTTGGCGATCGCTTCGATCAGCTCGATATCGAAGCCCTGCAGCTCGCCGCTGGCCCCATCTGTCATGCCGAAGGGGGCATAGGTGGGATCGGTGCCTACGGTCCAGGCGGGGGTCGCTCGGGCTGGAATCGCCAGGCTTACCACCAAGGCCAGCACCATGCTGAGCAGCAGCATGGCGCCGCGGCGGCGAGAGGCAGGCATGGCTGAGCTCAGGTATGGGCAGTGTGTTAGTGTGCTCTTCTGGCTTTGTCCAGAAGGGCACGCGCCCAACCCCAGACAGCAGGTGGATTTCGGTCCGTAAGTCCTGCCGAGGTGATCGCGACAGGTTTGGCACCAGGAAGGATTCGTCCGGAAGGGTTGTGGAGCGTGCAGCGGCCTCGAGCTGACCTTTCTTTTGGAAAGTCAGTGTCCAGGGCCGCGTTCCCGGCTTGTTCCCCTGATCCGTTCCTTTCCTATGGGCCGCACGCTGGAGAGCAAGCAACAGATCGTCGATGAGCTC
Organism: Cyanobium usitatum str. Tous; assembly: GCF_963920485.1. Lineage (NCBI taxonomy): Bacteria > Bacillati > Cyanobacteriota > Cyanophyceae > Synechococcales > Prochlorococcaceae > Cyanobium > Cyanobium usitatum. Next base: position 2,552,767 of record NZ_OY986431.1, read on the forward strand.
AAGGGGCTCCTCGGCGAGGCCGAAATGGCGCTTGTCCTTGATTTCAAGGGCTTGTCCATCAAGGAGATGTCTGATCTGCGGATTCGTCTGCAGGCCAGCAAAGGCGTCTGCAAGGTGACTAAAAACACCTTGATGCGTCGCGCTATTGATGGAAATACCGCCTGGGCGAATCTCGATTCTCTGCTCACCGGCTCCAACGCTTTCGTCCTGGTAAAGGGCGATGTGGGTGGTGCGGTGAAGGCCGTGCAGTCCTTCCAGAAGGACACGAAGAAGTCTGAGGTGAAGGGTGGCCTTTTCGAAGGCAAACTCCTCTCCGAAAAAGACATCAAGGCCATCGGAGATCTGCCCTCCAAGGAGGTGCTCATGGCCCAGATCGCAGGTGCGATCAACGCCGTGGCTACCAAGTTGGCTGTGGGTATCAACGAGGTTCCGTCCGGTCTTGCCCGGGCGCTCAAACAGCACGCCGAAGGCGACAGCTGAGCTCCCCCGATCCGACTGTTCACAAACAGATCTGTTGCTGATTCTCAACCATGTCCGCTACAACCGACCAAATTCTCGAGTCACTGAAGACTCTTTCCCTGCTTGAAGCTTCCGAGCTCGTCAAGCAGATCGAAGAGGCTTTTGGTGTATCCGCCGCCGCTTCCGCCGGTGTGGTGATGGCCGCAGCTCCCGCTGCTGCTGCTGAAGCCGCCGAGGAGCAGACCGAATTCGACGTCATGCTCGACAGCTTTGACGCCGCTGCCAAGATCAAGGTCCTCAAGGCCGTCCGCGAAGTCACCGGCCTCGGCCTGGGCGAAGCCAAGGCCCTGGTGGAAAGCGCTCCCTGCGCCATCAAGGAAGGCATCGCCAAAGGCGAAGCCGAATCCATCAAAAAAGCTGTGGAAGAAGTCGGCGGCAAGGTTTCGATCAAGTGATCGCTGGGGCCTTTCGGGGCCCTATCACCTTTCTGCATACGTCTTTCGTTGCCACCAGACCGGCCCCTCTCGGGCCGGTTTTTTAATGCAGTAACGAATCAAAAAAAGGGACCAATAAAAAGATGGGACCAATAAAAAAGCCCCGCCGAAGGCAGGGCTCTGAGTTGGAACGATTCAGGGAGTCTGTCCTCGTTTCGACCCCGGAAGAGCGTTCCCACTCCTCACACCCCAGAAACTTAATGGCAGGCTTTGGGGTCGGCTAGCTGGACTGGGACTCTCTGGCAACTGGCACCCGGCTTCAATCGCGGAAGGGGATCACTGGCAAGCGAATAGGGCCCTGGCCCATCCCCTGGGCCAGCAGGCTCGGGGGGGGGACCAGCGGGGGCGCGGGTTGGGAGGTGCCGCTGGCGGCTGCTATTAGCTGGGGCAGGGGTGCGGCGTTGGCGAAGTACAGGTGATTGAGGGTCTGCTCGCCAAAGCTGCGGCGTTGCAGGTCCCAGCCGGATTCGAGCTTCAGGGCCACAAACCCATCCCGATCCCGCAGGGGCACCTGGGCGCGGGCAACCACCAGGGTGGTGGGATCGCTGGGGGTGCTGGCCTGCAGTTGCAGTTCGTTGCCGCTCTGGCGCAGCTGCAGCCGGTAGCGACTGGCCAGATCCTGATCGCCGATGCGCAGGGAGTAGCCGTTGCTGTCGAGATAGCGGCTGCAGATGCCGGTGAAGTTAAAGCGGTTCAGGGCTGGGTCGATCAGGCCGTCCGGGCGCTCCTGCCAGCAGCGGGGTTGGGGCTTGATCTGCTCAAGCACCAGCAGGTTCCAGTCGCTGCGCCCCAGGGGCCGCGCCAGCACGGCGAAGCTGCTGGCATCGAGCGGTTTGCTATTGAACAAGCCTGCGGCCTCTGCCCAGGGGGTGAGGGCGGCCAGGGCCGCACCTGCCAGCAGGGCGTTCCGCCAGGGGCGGTAGGTTCGGCGCTCTGCCTGGCTCCTGGTCAGGCCCGGTTTGGATGGGTCCATGGCGGGGCGCAGCAAGCGGGCAGATGGGTTCTTTAGCGAATTTTCGGGGGTTGTCCAGTGGCGGCTAAGCCGGTGAAAGTGGTGGCTGCGGCCTGTGATGGTGCTTGCAGTGGCAATCCGGGCCCAGGCGGCTGGGGCGCCTTGCTGCGCTTTGAGGATGGCTCGGTGCATGAGATGGGTGGCGCCGATCGGGCCACCACCAACAACCGCATGGAGCTCACCGCAGCCCTGGCCCTGCTGGAGGCCATCAAGGAGCTGCCGCGACCGGCCCAGCTCAGCATCCGCACCGACAGCCGCTACCTGATCGACGGTTTCAGCAAGTGGATCCAGGGCTGGAAGCGCAAGGGCTGGCGCACGGCCTCCGGTGGGGCGGTGCTCAATCGGGATCTATGGGAGCTGCTGGACCAGGCCCGGCTTGAAGGAGTGTCCCTGGTGCATGTCAAGGGTCACAGCGGTGACCCAGACAACGACCGCTGTGATGCGATCGCCGTGGCCTTTTCCAAGGGTCAGATGCCGGCCATGGCGGCTGGCGAGGTGATCGCCACCGCCCGCATCGAAGCCGACGTCCCTGGTGAGGGTCCCAGCACTAAAAATGCCGCCCCTGGCCCAGCGATTGCCGACCCGGCGCCGGCGCCCCTGCAGCAGCTGCTGAGCCGCTGTGAGCTGGCCGACCGCTTCGCTAGCCAGGGCTACGGCCTCAGCTTGGTGGAGCTGGCCCAGCTGGTGGAGCAGCCCTTGCAGCAACTGGAGCGCCGCAGTGGCCCCTGGCGCTGGCGCGACTGGCAGGTGTTGCCCCTGGAGGGAGGGCGCTGGCGTTTGCAACGGGACGAGGGAGGATTGGGCGCGCGGGAGTAGGCGGGGAAATGGTGGATTCAGGCACAGCAACCAGCACAGGGGCCTTGTATGAGCGGCTGGTGGGGCCGCTGCTGGGCCGCGATGACGGCGCTGACGCCGAGCAGCTCAGCCAAATGACGCTGACGGCCCTGGCCCAAGCCTCCTTGCGGCGCCAATGGCCCTTGGTGAGTGGTGCCCTGGCAGGCTTGGCCGCTGAGCTGCAGCGCCCCGATCCACGGCTGGAGCAAACCCTGTTTGGCTGCCGCTTCTCTAACCCGGTGGGCCTGGCGGCTGGATTTGACAAAAACGGTGTAGCAGCAGGGATCTGGCATTTGTTTGGTTTTGGCTTTGCCGAGCTGGGCACGGTCACCTGGCACGGCCAGCCGGGTAATCCCAAGCCGCGGCTGTTTCGTTTGGCTGCCGAGCGGGCGGCGCTCAACCGCATGGGCTTTAACAACGGCGGCGCCCAGGTGTTGCGCCGCACCCTGGAGCGTCAGCAGCTGCCGGCACCGGGCCAGCGCCCGGCGGTGCTGGGCATCAACCTGGGCAAATCCAAGATCACCTCCCTGGAGCTGGCCCCCGACGACTACGCCTCCTCCCTGGAGCTCCTCGCCCCCCTGGCCGACTATGCGGTGATCAATGTGAGCTCGCCCAACACGCCGGGGCTGCGGGAGCTGCAGGAGGAAACCCTGTTGCGGCGCCTGGTGGAGCGGCTGCGGCGCTTGCCGGCCTGCCCGCCGCTGCTGGTGAAGATAGCGCCGGATCTGGAGGACGACGCCATTGATGCCATCGCCCGCATGGCCTATGAGGAGGGGCTGGCCGGCGTAATCGCCGTGAACACCAGCCTGCATCGCCTTGGCCTGGAGCAGCGGCGCCTGGTGCAGACGGGCCGCACATTGGCCGAGGAGGCCGGCGGTCTCAGCGGAGTGCCCCTCCGGGGCAGGGCCCTTGAAGTGCTGCGCCGGCTGCGGGCCACGGCGGGTCCAGCCTTGCCCCTGATTGGCGTCGGCGGGATCGATTCGGCTGAGAGCGCCTGGGAGCGGATCACCGCGGGGGCCTCGCTGGTGCAGCTCTATACCGGCTGGATCTACGGCGGGCCGGCGCTGGTGCCGCAGATTTTGGAAGGTCTGGCGTCCCAGCTGGATCGTCATGGCCTGAGCCATATCAGCGCAGCCGTGGGCACCGGTCTGGCCTGGCGCTGAATGTTCGGTAAGTTGCAATAGCGAATGGGTTTGCACCTTGGTAGTGGCGGGACTCCAAAACACTTGGCGCCCCCTCCGTGCCCAGCTATTTCCCAAACTGGTGATGGTGGATTTGTCCGAGCACTTGGTGCTTGGCCAGTCCGTTAAACGGGGCCAGCCAGTTGAGCCAGCCTGGTCGGCGCCGATACCGGCGCGCACCTGCCGTAATGGGGTGCCCCAGCTCGCGGATGCCGTTGGCGACTTCATCGGTGATCTGCTGCTCGAGCACGGTGGGATTGATTCCCAGCTGGTGGTGTCCCTGCCCCGCCAGGCGGCCCATTGGCGGGTGCTCGAATGGGCTAGCGCGCAGCATCCCGTGGATTCGATCGATGAGCTACGCGATCTGAACCCGGATCTGCGGCTGCCGTTTGCGTTGGATGACGCTTACGTCGATGTGCAGCCCCTACCTGGAAATAGGTCCAGCTCCCTGGTGGTGGCCGCAGCTCGTTCGGTGGTGGAGGCCTGGGTGGAGGTGTTTGCGATCGCTGGCGGCACCCTGCAACATCTGCTGCCGGCTCAGGTGTGCTTAATGGGAGCCCTTAGCGATGAACTAAGAGCCACACCTGCCTCCACCCTGGTAGCCCTGTTGCAGCCGCTTGACGAGCAGACCGTCCTAACCCTCTGGCGCCAGGGCGTGCCTGAATTTGAGCGGCTGCTGCCTGGGCCTATGCCGGAGTTGTTGCCGGCCCTGCAGCAGAGCCTGGATTTTTATCGCAGCAACCATGCACCCAAAGCACCCGTGAGGCTGCTGCTCGCCGAATCAATGCCGGATCTGGAAGGCTTGGAACAGGCCCTAGGACTGGAGGCCGAGCTGCTCGAGCGTGACGGCTTTGGATCCCTTGTGCTGCAGGGACTTGCCGGCCTGGAGTTGGCCCAATGAGCTCCCCATCTATGGCCTCCCAGTTTGATCTGCTGCGCGAAAAACGCCAGGAGCTGAATCTGCCCGAACCAGCTGATGCCTCCATCCAGGGGCGCCGCTGGCTTGTCCAGGGTGTGGTGATTGGTGCGGCACTGGTTGGCGTTTCCCTTGTCGTGGCGGTATTGGTGTTTTTGAGAGCCTTGATGGTGAGCTCGGCGATCGAGGGCCTAGGCACCGTGGAAGCGGAGGTGCAGTTGTTTGAAACCCAGCTGAACGCCAGTAGAACCAAGCTCAATGGGGTGACAAAGGCCAATCAGGATTTGGTTAAGGGCTTGCTGTCAGTGCGATCCGGTTCAGCAGTGCTGCGTGATCTGCAAATGAGGGTGCCTGAGGGAATCCAGCTCACCAGTGCTGCTGAAGAAGGCACTGGCTATCGCCTCAAGGGGTTGTCGCGTGATCCCCAGGCTTTTGCCCGTATCAATGCCCTGCAGCTGCAGCTGAAGCGTTCGCCCTTGCTTGATCCCAATGCGATCACCTTGGTGAAGGCCTCCCGCGAAGTGGGTGCAGCCAGCACACCCCAGGCTCAAGCAGTAGTAGCACCGGTCAATTTTGAGATCCAGGTAAATTTCCGCCCGCCGATTAGTCCGCTAGCGGAAAAACAAATCCTCACCCAGCTGGGCTCCGAGGGTTTGGTGCGACGACTCGATCTGCTCCAAAAGGAGGGCTTGCTCTGATGACTAATCTTCAAGATGTTGCTAGCCCTAATGCCACCAAGTTGCAGCAGCGTTTGCTGTTGGGTGTGCCGATTGGTATTGGTGCGGTAGTTGCTGCGTTGATTATTGGCTTTGGGGTATTGCCTCAGTGGTTGCGCCTCCAAGTCAGCAGTGAAAGTTTGGCCCAATTGGAGGAATTCAAGTCCCGAATCCCCCTGCTGAGATCTCAGATTGCCAAAACCGCCGAGGCCAAGACCGCGGCAGAGCGTAAGCAGCTGCAGGTGCTGCAATTAATTCAGGGTAGTGGCGAATTTGTCACCTTTCTTGCCCAGCTTGACGCGGAAGCTGCGCGCCACGGCGTTCAGCTTGATCTCTATGAGCCAGTGGCGGCGCTAGCACCTGTGCCCGCTGCAGAAGCAAAGAAGGGTGAACAGGCTCCACCTTCGCCAGCTTCTCCTATGGAAGCGGCTGGGCTGAAGGAGCAGAAGGTGTTGCTCACCGCTCGCGGTAGTTATCCAAGCCTGCTGGCATTTATGCGAGCCACCGAAAAGCTCAGTGTGCTTGTGAGCCAGAGCAATTTGTCTTTGGCTGTGGTAGATCCAGCTAAATCTGGGGCTCAGGTTGCCCCTCCGGCCGGGACTGCTGTTCCAGGTGGTGGCCGAGTAGTGGTGAAAACTGAGCTCAAATTGATGCTGACTTCTTATCAAGCTACTGACAGTAATATAGCTCAGCCAATTCCTAAAAAGTCCTGATTGACTAATTTGCTCCTGGCTTTTCGGAAGTATTTTCGCTAAGATTAAATCTGAGTAGCATTGGTCCAGTTGGCAAGCCCTCTCCGGTTTCGATTGGCATCGGCTGCCTTGGCCACAGTGCTACCAGCAATTGCCCTGGCTGAAGCCGCTGTTCATGCGGCCCCTCGTGCCTCTGGTGGTAACGGTAGTGCGGCCGGAGCGCCCAGTGCTAATGCTCTTGCGGTGCCGACTGCCGGGCCTTTGCAGCTAAAGGTGCGACGCCTCAGAGATTCGGTTGAATTAGTGATTGAAGGTGCTGGTCTGGCACCGCAGCTGCAGCAATCCAGTGGTGCCAATGGCTGGCAGGGTTTGCTTACAACAGCAACCCCTTCGGGCCTACGGGTTGGCCCCCAGCGGCTGTCTTTGCCCGAGCTGGGTTTTCAGACCATCACGCTGGACGGATCTGGCAGTAGCTATCGAGTTGGTGTCACCCCCGTGGCGGGAGCCCCATTGGGTCGGCCTGTGGTGAGTGGTGATGGAGTCAGCTTGATCATCAGCTTCCCAGCCTCTTCCCAGGTGTCTCTTCCTGTAGCTCGTTTCAATGCTCGGCAGCCTGGCTATATCCCTCAGGCCACCTTTGCGCCGCCGCTTCAGCCTCGGGCAGTGGCGCCCCCCCTCGGAGATATGGCCGTGGGATCGATGACACTGCGTAATCCTGGCTATTTGAATCTAAGTGGCCCCGCGGTCACCATGACCCTTAAGAATGCACCGGCCAAAGATGCCTTGATGGCTCTTGCTCAGGTGGGGGGTTATGGCTTTGCCTATGTGGCAGAAGCTGATGCAGCTAATCCTGCTGGTGGAGTTGATGCAGGATCAACTCGAATATCTCTGGCATTCCGTGGTGAAAGTTATGGTCGTGCTTTCAATACTGCTTTGCTAGCAGCTGGTTTGCAAGGAAGGCGTGAGGGCAACATGATTCTTGCCGGTCCCAAAGCCTTGTCTAAAACCTTCGGGCCACAGTTGTCGAAGGTCTATCGCCTAAATCAGGTAGGCCCGAATGCTGCTGCTGATTACCTGGCTAATCTTGGTGCCACGGTTACCAAGACCAACACGATTACCACTTCGGTAACCCAGGGCGTTGCCCAGGGAGAAGCTGTCTCCTCAGGCGCTAACTCTCAAACGACACAATCAAGCTCAATTACTAACGTAGAGGCGTATGGAGCTTCCAGTGGTCCGCTGCTCGGCCTGAGAGCTACAACAGATACTCGTCTTGGAACGATTACCCTTGTTGGCGATCCTGTTATCGTTTCGGTCGCAGAACAATATCTCAAGCAGCTAGATCTTCGCCAGCGCCAGGTTGCCTTGAGCGTGCGAATTCTTGATGTTAATCTCGATAATGTCTCCGAAATTGATAATTCGTTTGCCTTTAGGTGGGGCAATAACTTTATTGTTAATGATAGCGGGCAGCTGCTGGGGGCATTTGGTAGTAATTTGCCACCAAAGCAGGATGCTTTTGGTCGGTCTCAGCCACAGACGGTTGAATATGCTGATGGTACGTTTACCTCAGAGGGTGGCCCGCCGAATCAAGGATTTAGTCAGAATCAGTCTGCCAGCAATTTTGACCGTTCTCTGACGATCTCGGCTGCTAGAAATCGGTCGCTCGATAGGCAAACCCTTAGGACTATTGAGCGTGAAACGGGCTCTCAGTTGGAGCGAGTTACTGACCCGGTGACCGGTGATGAAAGCTTTGTTTTGATTCCGCAAGAGAACAATCTTAATCGAGTCCAGCGCTCTATTCAGCGTATTCTTGGCAGAAATGGCACGGTATCGCGTACCAGTACGCGTGCTAATCGTGGCTCTGCTAGCTCCCTTAATGTTGCGAGCTTGCCTCGAAATCCTGGGAATTTCTATCCTGAAGACCAGTTTTTTGATTTTGTGCGAGCACAGATTGTTTCGGGGTCGACCAAGTTGCTTGCCAGTCCTACTCTAATTCTTCAAGAAAATCCCTCATTGCTGAGAGAGGGATCCGAAGCGGCATCTTCTAGTGGGTCTTCTCAAAGTGCTAGTCAAGGCATCACAAACATTGGATTAGATAGCGCTATTGGCAGAAGACGTGCCAATGAAGGAGTTGTTCGTGTTGGTACCAATGTGGTGACGGGATACAGCACAGAGACGCCATCTCAGGGCGGTAATGTTGTATGTACCCCTGAGCTGTCTACAGCTGGGCTTGTTTTAGGTGCCAGGGTAGAGAAAATCGATGACAATGGATTTGTTACTTTCGTTTTGTCCCCTAGCGTTTCCGCAGTCACTGATCAAGAAAATGCTCCCCAGGGCTGTGGATCAAATCTAAATATTCTTAGTATTCGCAGCCTGGATACAGGTGCTTTGCGCGTTCGCGATGGTCAAACTCTTATCATGACAGGTGTTATTTCTGAGTTTGATAGAACTGAAGTTAGCAAGTGGCCCATCCTTGGCGACATGCCTTTGATCGGTCAATTCTTTAGATCAAGTTCGGGGCGCAAGGAAAAGCGCGAACTTGTAATTATGGTGTCGCCGCGAATAGTTAATGACGATCAAGGCGGTGTATATGGCTATGGATACCAGCCCGGGACTGCTGCTGGACGTGAATTCTTTGGGGCAATGAGCGGCCCTGGCGGAAATTAAACTTGGTGGTCACCATTGCTTTTGGCTCTGATCGATAAGGCTGATGTCTGTGCAGCCACCCGACCAGTCTGATGGTGCGTCTTTAGGGCCGGCGCCAGCTGATGAGCAGGCCGTCCGGCTGGAAGTCTTGGAATCGCAAGTTGCAGAGGCTCAGGCTGAGCTTGAGGAATACCAGCGCCTACTGAACGAGCTGCCAGGGATTTATGAAGGAAAATTTAGTCAGAAGTTGCGCTCCGTTGCCCAAGAGATCCGCCAGCTGCTTGATGAGCGTAAGGCCCTTCAGTAGCAAGTGGGGCATGCCTTGGCTGAGTCCACCCAGCAGAAGCAGCTGCCGGCCTCAGGGGCAGCATCTGAAGTTCCGGATAACCCCAACCCCCCAATTTGGACCAAGTTGCAAATCCCCCTCTTTAAGCGCTTGCCCAAGCTCCGGCTGCTGGGTCTTAGTGCAGCAGCGTTGGGGCTTGTTGGTGCAGCACTAGTGATTCCTAGCCTTTTCAGTAGTCGTGAACTCGCTCCTCGGGGTGGGGCGTTGATTCGCTCCCCTCAGGCAGCTCCAGTGCCAAACGCGTCTACCACGATTCAGTTGCAGGCTCGAGGAGGTGAGAGCTGGGTGTTAGTGGAAGATCTCAAGGGGCGCCAAGTCTTTGATGCAATCCTCCAGCCAGGAGCGCCCAAGCGGTTTCCGCTGGCTCAGGGGTTGCGGCTGCGCTCCGGCCGCCCCGATCTGCTTTTCGTTGCTGTAGGTGATGCGGTGCCTAAGCCCCTAGGCGACGTTGGCGATCTCGATTGGGTGGAGATTCGCCCTTGAAGCTCAGATTCAGAATCCCATCCCCATGCCCATGCCTGCTGCCTTGACCGCCAGTGGCGCCAGTGCTCCGAAGGTTGAGACCAGTCCATTCAGCACCTGGCTGCCGAAGCCATTTCCGCTTGCCTGCTGATCCCCTTGGCCCATCTGCTTTACGGCTGCTCGCAGCTGTTGGGCCTGGCTGGTGTCACCGCCCTGTTCATACAGGTTGGCGGCGTAGTTGAAGTCCTTGGCCGCCATTTCAACCTGTCCCTGTTGCCCCCTCGTGATCCCTCGGGCTACCCAGGTGATTGCAGCGGCTGGTTCGCGCCGAATGGCGGCATTGAAATAACCCTCCGCTTCGCTATGGCGTCCCTGCATCGAAGCCTCCACCCCGGCGTTATGGAGTTCCACAAAGCTCAGCTGCTCTTGATTCACCCCCTTTGCCTGTTGCCAGTGGCTTCGCGACAGGGCTCCTGGGTCTAGCAGGGCTCCACTCAGATCAGCCTGGCGTAAATCGGTGCCACTTATTCGTGCTCCGCGCAGATCGGCGCCCCGCAGTGAGGCACCCGTAAGGCTGGTGAAACTAAGGTCTGCGCCGTTAAGGCGCGCCCCATCTAGCTTTGCTTGGCCAAGATTGGCTCGCTGCAACTGGGCGCCCCTAAGGTCCGCATCACGCAGGTTGGCGTGAACTAGATCAGAATCCTGCAGCTTGCAATTACGGCAGCTACGGCTATCCAGCAGCTTGATCAAGTCTTCTCCCGAGGCACGGGCCGCAGGGCTGGTTAGGCAAGCCGTCAGGCAAGCAACTGCCAGAAGTTGATATCTCAGCTTTGAACCGTTCATCACAACTATCCCTAAGCCTTGCTGCCTTATAGCGCCTTCAGCCGGCGCGTCCCAAGCTCTTTGCGCAACTTGTGCCAGCGAGCCTCGGCCTGGCGGCGTTGGGGGCCAGTGAGTGGGGCAAAGAGCAGCTGGTCGTAGCTGGCTACTAGTTCCGTTAGGAGTTCAGCCTCGCAATAGTGCGCCTCCCGGGCTCTCAGGGCGAGGGATTCAAGAGTTTCGCCCGCTTGCAGCTGCAGCCCTTGTTGCTCCAGCAGCTGCAGCACCCGGTTGAGTTGTCGCCTTCGCCCTTGGGGCTTGCCTGGCTGTTGCAGCCACTGCAGCCAGGCCAGCGCCAGAGCCAGCAGCGCCGCAACGCTTGCCAGCACCACGGCGCCGAGCCATTGGCGTTGGTCGCCAAATAGCCGTTGCAGCAGGGCCTCCTGGCCGGCCTGATCGAAGCCCAGCCACCAGCGGCTCCAGGCCAGGTCCAGGCCCCACCACTGCCACTGCAGCCATTGCAGCCAGGAGCTAATGGGGTTGGTGCTGCCGCCTGCTTCGCTGCCTTCAGCGCGGCTGGCTGGGGCCGTTGCCCAGGCGCTTGGGTCTATTCGCTGCCAGCCCTGGCCCGGCAGCCACACCTCACTCCAGGCGTGGGCATTGCTGTGGCGCAGATCCAGGTAGGGCGCTCCGCTGAGCGGCCGCACCCAGGTGCCGCCCAGATATCCGCTCACCACCCGAGCCGGCACCCCCGCGGCCCGCATCAGGGCCGTCAAGGCGCTGGCGTAGTGGCCGCAGAAGCCTTCGCGCCTTTCAAATAGAAATACATCCAGGCCCCGCTGGGTACCAGGAGTGCGGCTGTAGCGGAAATCCTGCTGCGTAAACCATTGCTTGGCAGCGGCTAGCCGTTGCTCGGGCGTGGCCAGATCTCGCCAGCTGGCCCCAAGCGCCTCCAGCTGGGGATTGCTGCCGGCCGGTAGCTCCAGATCCGCCGGGCTCGGTTGCCGTTGCTGCCACTCCTGGCGGCTGCCCGTGGCCCTCACCAAATAGGCCTGGCGCTCCCGACTGGCCTGGAGGGGCTGCAGTTCGCCGCTGCGATTCACCCGCAACTGGTTGGGGTTGGCCCGGCCGCTGCCATCCCAGGGCAAGGCGTTCACCGGGCTGGGTTCCACCAGCCACACCTGGCTGCTGGTGTTGCTCTCTGGATTGCTATCGGCGGCGGTTGGCTCGGCTCGGCGGTTGCTTGCCAGCTCGCGCTGCTTCCAGCTCTGCCCGTCGAACTGCTCGTGCACGATCACGCGCCAATAGCGCTCAGCCGGCTCGGGCAGCTGGCCGCTGCTGAAGCTCACCCGCGCTGCCGGACCCGTGTTGTCGGCGAGGTTTGAGATGCTGCCTGGATCGAGTTCGCTGCTCAAGCCAGTTACGGCGCTGCCGCCAGCACCCCGCAGGTTTGGCGTTTGCCAAATCGGCTCGATTCGCGGCACCAGTAGAAACAGCACCAGGGCCACCGGCAGGGCCGCCAGCAGCACCGCCAGGCTGCGGCGCAACACCGCGCGCCAGCTCAGCCCGCTCCCCACCTCCAGGGCCAGCAGCCCCGCCAGGCCCAGAGCTGTGGCCAGCAGTTGCAGCAGGCTGGGCAGCAGCTCCCCTTGCTGGGCACCCTGCACCCCGCCGCCAATCAAGGTGAGCAGGCTCACCAGTCGCCGCTCCCGCAGGCTGCGGGCCTCGGCCAGCTTCAGGCCAGCCAGCAGTAGCAGCCCCGCCGACAGCCAGCTGAGTGGTGCGCTGAAATCCAGCCCCACCAAACCCGCCGCCAGGGCCCCAAGCCCCAGGATCTGCAGCCAGCGGGCGCTACCACTCATGACGCTGCGCCAGGTGCAAGGGCCAGGGCCAGTAGGCAGCGGTCCCGGTGTTCGGGGCCCGTGTTGGGGGCCACTTGGGTGTCGCCCAAGGCCAGGCCGTAGGCCTCGCCCGCCTTGCTGCGGCGCCAGATTTCGGCGCTGAGGTGCTCCAGGGCCCGCTCCGGCGGCAGGCCCGGCGCTGGCGCCAGCAGCCCCACCGCAGGGGTGGCAGCGGCGAAGGTTTTGGTTTGGCGGCCCCGGCCCTGGGCTAGGGATTTCCAGGCCACTCGGGCTAGGCCGTCCTGCGGGCGGTGGGGGCGCAGGTCGTCCCAGTCGTCGCTGCCTGCCGCTAACCGGCTAGTGGAGCTTTCGGCCACCGGCCCGGGCCGCCGGGCTGGATAGATGGGCTGGGGCCGTGGCGGTTCCCACAGCGTCCAGCACACGAAAAGTCCGAGGGGTGCGGTGGTTTGCAGCCGCAGTCGCCCCGGGGTTTGCAACCCCCGCCGCCCCGCTCGCCAAGGCACCGAGAGCACCGATTCGCCAGCCGCTAGCGGCTGGGGTGTTGCCGCGCTGCCGGCCAGCCCCAGCTGGATCCCGTCGCGCTGGCAGCGGCTGCGGCAGAGCAGCGGATAGGCGACCATTTCGCCGGCGAAGCCACCGCTTGGGGCCAGGGCTTCAAGTTCGAGGCCTTGCAGGTTGAACTGGGTGAGGTGCAGGGCCAGCAGCCACAGCCCCAGCATCAGGAAGCTCAGCAGCAGCGGGCCATTGCGCTGGGTTTGGATCGCTACGAGCAGCAGCAGGCCGCCGCCCGCCAGCCAGAGCAAGCCGAAGCGGGTCGGCAGGATGTAGAGGTTGCGCAGCCCCAGCTTTAGCCGCTCGCCTCGCTGCGGTTTGATCAGTTGCTGGGCCCTAGCGAAGTCCATCAACCCCCGCCAGCAGGGTCGCCGCATCGCCCGCCAGCCTGTGTTCAGCCACCGCTGGCAGCACCGCCTGCACGTCGGCGGGGGTGACGTGGTCCCGCCCCTCCAGCAGCGACCAGGCCCGGGCGGCAGCCACCAGCCCCTGGCAGGCCCGCGGTGATAGCCCGGTGCCGGCTTGGTCTGCTCGCCGGCTGAAAGCGGCCAGGTCGAGTACGTAGTCGAGCAGGGCGCTGGAGCAGTGCTGGGCGGCGGCTCGTTGCTGCAGCTCCAGCAGGCCGGCGCCATCTAGCAAGGGCTCCAGGCTGGCTGGCGGCAGCGCCTGGCCGCTGAGCAGATTGCGTTCGGCCCGTCGATCCGGATAACCCAGGCTCAGCTGCATCAAGAAGCGATCCAGCTGGGATTCCGGCAGGGGTGCGGTGCCCACCTGGTCGAGACCGTTCTGGGTGGCGATCACCAGGAAGGGCTTGGGCAGGGGATGGCTCACCCCGTCGACGCTCACCCGGCCGGCCGCCATCGCCTCCAGCAGGGCGCTCTGGGTGCGGGGGCTGGCGCGGTTGATCTCATCGGCCAGCAGCACCTGGCTGAATAGGGGGCCGGGCTGGAAGTGGAAGCTGGCGCTGCCGGCATCAAAAACGTTGATGCCGGTGAGATCGGCTGGCAGCAGGTCGCTGGTGAAGCTCACCCGCTTGAACTCGAGGCCGAACACGCGGGCGAGGGCCTCGGCCAGGGTGGTTTTGCCCATGCCGGGCAGGTCTTCGATCAGTAGATGGCCGCGGGCCAGCAGGCAGGCCAGGGCCAGCCGCACCGCCTGCTCCTTGCCCAGCAGCACCTGGCCGATGGCGCTGATCAGCGGTTGCAGCCTGGGGCTGGACACGGGGCCGGTGCGAAGAACACGATTTTGGCGGCTGACCTCGGGCGAGTGCTGAACCCCCGGTTTCGGGATGCCCCTTGGCCAGACGCAACCCGGTTTGAAGCCTTAGCCTGAAAGCCCAGAGCTAGGCATATTTAAAAGTCTGGTTGCCCTATGAGTATCGCCATATCAGCTATTACCAGCCAGAAATGGGCTGGGGATCTTTGGAAGTTTTCGGGTCGTGATGGCGTTGTGAACTATTGGCTCGCCGATCGTGGCGAGGCGCAAACGCTTGGGATGTCGGGTCGGGAATCAAAATATATTCGCCAAGTCTTTAGCCGCCTTGATAAAATTACGGGTTTGGAATTCGAGGAAAAAGATAGTCGCACAAAGTCGGATATTGACTTGTATTGTGTGGATAGCTTGAATGGCAATACTATCGGTGTGACGACCCGTCGTAGCTCCTGGTATGAAATCAAATGGGTGGATAGGCGTGGCGGCGAGCTGACTCGTCGTGAGGCTTGGGTGATAGCTCATGAAATTGGCCATGCACTTGGACTGGATCATCCGAACGGCAAGCCTTACGGCCGTCGCTATGGCACTACGGACACCATTATGTCTTATAATTATACTGGCTTCAAGGGATTTACGGATTCTGATACCGCGGCGCTTCAATCTCTTTGGTCTTGATCTAATTATTTTTAAGTTGGTCTGATGTCTTTGGCGCCATTTGATCGCCATGGCGGCAATTTGGCCGCAGTCGCCGCCCGTCTGGGTTGCCGCGATACCCAGTTGCTTGATGCCAGCGCCTCTCTGGTTCCTTTCGGGCCGCCTTGGTTTGTGCGGCGCTCCTTGCTAGGGGCCGGGCTGACCGCGCCGCTACGGGCCTATCCCGACCGCGCCTATGCAGGTTTGCGCCGCGGCCTGGCCCGGCTGCATGGCCTGGAGCCCGAGTGGCTGTTGCCGGGTAACGGCGCAGCGGAGCTGTTCACCTGGGCGGCCCGGGATGCGGCGGCGGCAGGGGTAAGTGTGTTGGCCCAGCCGGGTTTTGCCGACTATCCGCGGGCCCTGGCCTGCTGGGATGGGGCTTGGCGGGCTCAGCCGCTGCCGCTGCAGGTTGGTTCGGTGGCGCAGCCGTTTCCGGCGCCGCCAGCGGGCGAGGTGCTTTGGCTCACCAATCCCCACAACCCCACCGGAGCGCTCTGGACTCGCGCCTCCCTGGAGCCCCTGCTGCAGCGCTTTGCCCTGGTGATCGCCGATGAGGCTTTCCTGCCGCTGGTGCCTGGTGGCGAGGCCCAGAGCCTGATCCCGCTGCTGCCTACGCACCCAAACCTGGTGGTGATCTGCAGCCTCACCAAGCTTTATGGCATAGCGGGCCTGCGCCTTGGCTATGCCCTTGGCCACCCCGAGCGCCTGGCCCAGTGGGCCTCCTGGCGCGATCCCTGGCCCGTGAATGGCCTGGCTGCCGCCGTGGGGGAGCGGCTGCTGGCTGATCCGGCGGCCTACCGGCGCTGGTGCGGCAGGGTGCAGCGCTGGACCGGCCGCGAGGGTGCCTGGCTGCAGCGTCAGCTGGCCCAGCTGCCTGGCATCACGCCCCTGCCTTCAGCCGCCAACTTCCTGCTGATCCGCGCTGAGCATTCGCTAGTGCCGTTGCGCCAAGCCCTGGAGCAGCGCCATCACATCCTCTTGCGCGATTGCCGCTCTTTCGAGGGGCTAGGGGAAAACTGGCTGCGGATTGGCTATCAGAGCCACCGCAACAATCGCCGCATCCTGCGGGCCTTGCGGCAGGAATTAGGGCGCTTTAGTAGTGATAGCGCCCTTGCAGAAATTCGACCCGGCTGCTCTGAACCAAATACACGCAGCGATGTTCCTGGGTGATCCGCCGAGACCAGACGCCCGGCCCCAAGTATTTGAGCGGTTCAGGTTTGCCGATGCCCTCAAAAGGATCTTTCAAGATGGCTTGCATCAGCTCAATCAGCCGTTTAGTGGTGCGTGGCTCGTGGCGCACCCAATGCTGCAAGTCATCTAGAAACTCTGGGTGAACCACCGCCTGCCAGGAGGGGGCCATCAGCCTTGAAGGCTGCTGACAAGGTCCGTCAGGTTGATCGGGTCCAGTCTCTGCTCGCGGGCTCTGCTTAGGGCTGTGAGAAGACGCTCCGCATTCGCCGGTGAGCGCAGCAGATGGGCTGTTTCCAGTAGGCCGGCCAGTTCATCAGCAGCCACTAGGGCCACATCGCCGCCCTTGCGCCGCCGCACCATCACGACCTCTCGGTCTTGCACGGCACGGTCCATCAGGCCCTTCAAGCCTTCTCTGGCTTGGCTGTAAGTAGTTTCAATCGCCACTTCCTGTCCAGCTTTGTTGGACAACTTTAGGGTTTTCTCAGCATCGCCGCCACTCGCTGATCGGCATCGCGCACCGCCAGCTCGCCCATGGCTGTTGACATACCTGTCAGGGGATCACAAGCAGCTGCTGCCCCCCGCAGGCGCGGCCCCAGCAGCCGCCAGAGGCTGCGCTCGAGGGCCGGCTCAGCGGGGCCGCCGTGCTGCCACACGATCACGGCCGCCCCAAGTTCGGCGGCGGCGGCGGCGTTGACGTCCTGGTGGTGGTCGGCGGCGGCGGGGTAGGGCACCAGCACCGCCGGGGTGCCGCACACTGCCAGCTCGCTGAGGGCGCCAGCGCCGCTACGGCTGATAGCCAGGGCGGCGTGCTGCAGCAGGCCGGGGATCTCGTCGCTGAAGGGAAGCTCCACCACCCCAGCCGGCAGGGGCTGGCCTGCCTCGGGGTCGTTGCTGCCGGTGAGATGCACCACCCGCACGCCTGCAGCCGTGAGCTTGGGCAGCAGGGGGCGCACCATTTGGTTGAGACCGACGGCTCCCTGGCTGCCGCCCATCACCAGCAGCAGGGGCCCGGAGCCTTGGGGCGCCCAGTCGGGCAGGGAGGCGGGCTCCAGAAAGGCTTGCCGCACCGGCGTTCCCGTCACCGCGGGGCGGCAGCGGGGCAGGCGGGCAGCGGCCTGGGGCAGGCCCACCGCCACCTGGCTGCAGAGCCGCCCCAGCAGGCGGGTCACCTTGCCGGGCACGGCGTTGCTCTCATGCAGCACCACCGGCACGCCGCACCAGCGGGCCGCCAGGATTGCAGGCGCTGCGATGTAGCCGCCGCTGGTAAAAACCGCTGCGATGCGTTCGCGCTGGATCAAGCGCCGCACCGACCGAACCGCCTGCAGCAGTTGCAGCAGGTTGAGCAGCTTGCGCAGGCCCCGGCCTTGCAGCCCACCGGCCCGCACCGTGTGCAGTGGATAGCGGCTCGGCACCAGCTGGCGTTCCAGCCGGTCTGGCACCCCCAGCCACGACACGCTCCAATCGGCCGGCATGGCATCGGCCACTGCTAGTGCAGGGAATAGGTGGCCACCGGTGCCGCTGGCAGCAATTAGGAGCCTGGGCATGGGTGCTGGGGCTGAAGCGCGCCTAACTTAAAAGCGGTTTCCGCCCTTGCGATGCCGTCTGCTCTGATGTCGCCTCTCCAGCCCCCGAGTTCAGGCTTGGTCGGTCGAAAAATATGGACTTTGGCGATGGCGGCCCTGCTGGCCAGCGCGCCTTCTCTAGCTGCCGCTGCGGTGCCCAGCTCAGCTCAGCTGCAGGCCCTGGAGGCAGCCCTTAACGGCAGCGGTGAGCTATCGGCCGTACTGGAGAGCGGTCCGGGCCTCGATGTGACCCTGGTGGAGTTGCGCCGCCGCAGCCTGAAGCAGCAGTTTCCCGATGCCCGCTGGCAGCTCAGCACGGGCAAGCCCCTGCGTGATGGTCGCAGCACCGTGCAGCTGCAGCTCTCGGGCAGCCGTCAGGAGGGCCCCACCCGCTACCGGCTCGAAGCCCAGCAGCAGCTGGTTCTCGGCAGCAGCGGTGGCCGCATCAATGCCCAGACCGTGATTCGCGAGCAAAGCTTGCTGCGTAGCGGTGAGGCCGAACTTCCTGTGAGCCTGTTGATTCCGGACGCGGTGCTCACGGGCCAGCGCTACGACGTGGATGCGCTTTTCGATGAACCTTTGGAGGGTGCCGTGGCTGCCGGTGGTCTGGTGGCCCTCACCGGCCAGCAGGTGAATGCTCTTGAGAGCCCCGAGCTGCAGCTGGGAGCCCTGGGCGGTGGCGGCCTGTTCAAGTCAGTGCAGGCTCCCTTCACCCCGGGCGCCCAAACCTGGGCGATCTTGTTGGTGCACCCCAAAGGCATCGTTAGTGCCACCAAGCGGGTGCTGGTGGTGGCTGATAAGGCCCAGCTCAATCCTTGATACTCAATCCTTGACCGGCACAAGCGTCAGCGCAGGTCCGCTGGGGTCAAATAACCCTTATTAGCGCGATCGAGGCGGCTGAAGTGTCGCTGCAGGTAGGCATTGGAGCGCACCTCATCACGCCCCAAGCGCCCATCGCCGTTGCTATCGAGCTGGCGAAATAGTTTGCCTAGCCGCTGCTGGTATTGCTGCAGTTCATCGGCTGCAAGGGCCGGTTGCTGGGCGAAACCGCTCAGGGTCACCAGCAGCGTGCCCGCAAGGGCACCCATCAAGGTGGCAGGGGAAATCCTCATCAACCCAAGTTATGCAGCCCGGCCAAGCGACCTGTTGCCAGTTTCGGGCCAAGCTGTGACCAGATCTTTCCAGCACGCCACCTCCATGGCCCAAGGGCAAAGCATCTGGGTTGTGGATGACGACCCCGAACTAAGGCGGATGGTGGGTACCTACCTGATTGACCAGGGTTACGACGTGCGTTGCCTGGCCGATGGGGCCCAGTTGCTGGCGAGGTTGGCTGGCCAGCGGCCTGATCTGGTGGTTCTCGATCTGATGATGCCGGGAGACGATGGCCTCACCCTGTTGCGGCGCCTGCGCGACGGCGGCGATGACCTGCCGGTGGTGATGCTCACTGCCAAGGGCGATGCCGTGGATCGGATCATCGGCCTGGAGCAGGGCGCTGACGACTACCTGGCCAAGCCGTTTCTGCCGCGGGAGCTCACGGCCCGTATCGAGGCCGTGCTGCGCCGCCGCGTCGCCCTGCCGGCCGGCACTCCCCTCGCTGAAGCAGAGATGCTGACGATTGGCGAGCAGGTGCTCGATCAGGCAGCCCGCACCCTGGAGCACGATGGCAAGGTCACCTTGCTCACCTCCGGCGAATTCGCCCTACTTGCGGCCTTTGTGCAGCATCCGCATCGACCCCTATCGCGCGAGCGCCTGGTGGAACTGGCACGGGGGCCCGATTCAGTGACAGACAGCCGCAGCATGGATGTGCAGGTGTCGCGGCTACGCAAGTTGGTGGAGCCTGATCCCGCTCGCCCCCGCTATCTGCAGACGGTGTGGGGCTATGGCTATGTATTTGTGCCCGATGGTCAACCTCGCAGCCGTTAGGTATGGGCTGGTGGGGCTGGGGGTGGCCCTGCTCAGCACCCTGCAGTTGCAATTGCTGCTTGCGGAACGCTTACAACGCGATCGGATTACCCAGCAGGGACCAGAGGTTTTGTTTCAGCTGCGCCTGGCGGAGCTGGCGCTTGATCGCTTGCCGCCAGCCAGGTTGGCGCGCCTTAGCGGACTACCACTGCGCGTTGGAGCTAAACCGCCCAGTCGATCTGAACGGGCCCTGGAAGTTCAGGCGCAGCTGCTGCGCCAAGAGCTTTGCGCCAGCCTGAATCCGTGCCCCTCCGTGCTGCCGGCGTTCGCCCCCCAAAGGGGGGTGTGGGTTCAGTTGTTATCACCCCTTGATCCGGTGTGGTTACTGGTGCCTATTCCCCCTGTGCGTCCTTGGCCTCCGGATCCCTGGTTGCTGCTGGTGGGGCTGGGGTTAGGGGGCAGTGTGGCGCTGCTGTTGTTTTTTCTGTTGGAAGTTCAGCGGCCGCTGCTGTTGCTTCAGCAGGTTCTTGGCGGCGTGGGCCGCCGCGGTTGGCCTGAGGTTCAGCAGGAGCAGGGCACGCTGGTTGTGAGACAACTCACGGCTCGTTTCAATGGCATGGTGCAGCGCTTGCAGGCCGTCGATCAAGAAAGGGCCGTGATGCTGGCCGGCATCGCCCACGACCTCAAGAGTCCGCTCACCAGGTTGCGTTTTCGGATCAGCCTGCTGGACCTGAGCCAAGCTGATCTGCAACAAGTTGTGGCCGACCTCGACTCCTTGGAGCGGATCACTGGCCAGTTCTTGTTATTTGCAGGCGGTGGCGACCAGGAAGCCGCTCTAGCTGTGCCCTTGGAGCAACTATTGGCCGAGCAGGCAGCTGGACTTGCGGCTTCTGAGCTCGAATTAGATTTAGAGCCGCTGGTGAGGCTGGTACAACCTGTCGCCCTTGCCCGAGCTGTGGCCAATTTGATCGCCAACGCTCGTAGCTATGGAGCTCCGCCCCTGTGCTTGCAGCTGCGAGCTGCAGAGCCGGCAGGGGAAGGGTTTCGGATTGTGATTTGGGATTGCGGCTCAGGCATACCTCCAGAGCGCTGGGATCAGGCGTTAATGCCCTTTCAGCGTCTAGATGTCGCCCGTGGAGGTAGCGGTCATTGTGGGCTGGGCCTGGCTATCGCCGCCCGGGTTGCCCGGTCCCATGGGGGCTACTTGGAGCGGTTGGAAGCTGATGGCGATTCTGCTTGGCGGTTTGGAATTGCTCTCCAAGCACGCTCTCAAGGGCAGTCTTAAATCCAGTCGCCGACTGGGATTCAGTGGTTCAGTCGGATTTGGTCACAGTTTTGCGGTGGTTCGGTTGCAATTCAAGGCAGCGGGCGCCGCACAGTGAAGGGGAACCAGCCAAGTTGCTGGGATTCATGACTGCCAATCGGAGCTTTCCCATGCGTGCATCACTTCTGCCACTGGCTTTAGCCGCTTTAGCCCTGCCGGTGCCAGCCCTTGCCTCTCCCCATACCTTTCAGCGTTACACATATGAGTCCTATGGGCCTCCTCCCCGTGCCTATACCCGCCGTCCTGCCTATGCACGCCAGCCCGTATATGGGCCTCAGCATGCTTACGGAGCCCAGCCTTTCTATGCCCAGCAGCCTTTCTATGCACCCCAGCCTGTTTATGCCACGCGGCCCCGCTACGCCCCATCTCAGCTAGGTGGTTATGGCGGTTATCCAGTAGCTGCTTACCCAAGCAGCCCGGTGGTGCATAGCAGGAGCTGTTCCCTCGCCGCGCCCATTGTTGGAGCTGCCCTGGGGGGCACGATGGGTGGTGCTTTGGCGAACGGTTATCGCAACAGGCTCTGGGCGGTGCCAATGGGAGCAGCAGTTGGCGGGATCCTGGGGGGCACGATGTCGGGCTGCTGATCAGATTTGATGGCAGTTAGACAGGATTTGAGATGCCTGGGAAAATTTATTTCTAGGCGCTGAAAACTATTCATGATTAATGTGTGAATCACCCTTTCGCCTAGCAAATTCCATGACCTCAAGCCGTTTGATCAGTTCCTTTGCGCCGCGCCTTCCTGGGTTGGCTGCTGCTCTCCTGCTCCTCTGCAGTGGCCCCCTATGGGCCCAAAGCCAGTCGGGCAGCCCAACTGGGCAGCGCCCAAATCCTGAGCGACGGGAGGCTTTGCAGCGCCAGCAGGCTGAGGCAATGAGCCGCCTTAGCGTCACCCGGAGACAGCAATATTTTGCTGACCTAAGCCAGCTTGAAAAACGTATTTCCAGCCAGCGATTAGATCAGCTAAAGAAGGCCGAGGGCTGCTTTGTTAAAGCTCGGGACTTGCCTGCTATCGAAAGCTGTCAGCGCAGCCAGCAGGCCCAGGCCATGGAGCAGCGTCGCAGCTGGATGACTGAACGGGCCGAGCTCCAGCGCCGCTTTGGCATGCCGAGCTGGGGCAAGGACCAGCGCCAACAAAAAAAGGGGGCCTAAGCCCCCTGTAGCTCTCAGCCTGGATCAGGCCCCATCCAGATCAGGCTTCATCTAGTGCTGCCACGCCGGGCAGCACCTTGCCTTCCAGCAGCTCCAGGCTGGCGCCACCGCCGGTAGAGATGTGGGACATCTTCTCGGCTACGCCCACCTTTTCCACGGCTGCCACCGAGTCGCCACCGCCGATGATCGTGCAGCAGCCCTTGCCGCTCAGGTCGGCCAGGGTGTGGGCGATGCCGTTGGTGCCAGCGGCAAACTTGTCGAACTCGAACACGCCCATGGGGCCGTTCCAGATCACGGTTTTGCAGTCGGCCAGGGCCTCCTGGAAGGCTTTGAGCGAGTCGGGGCCGATGTCCAGGCCCATCCAGCCATCGGGGATGGCGTCGATCGACACGGTCTGGCTGTTGGCGTCGGGGGCGAAGTTGTCGGCCAGCACCACATCGGTGGGCAGCAGTAGCTGCACGCCCTTGGCGGCCGCTTTGGCCTCCAGCTCTTTGGCCAGCTCAAGCTTGTCCTCTTCCACCAGGCTCTTGCCCACCGCCAGTCCACGGGCTTTGTAGAAGGTGAAAATCATGCCGCCGCCGATCAGCACCTTGTCGCACTTGTCGATCAGGGCTTCGAGCACGCCGATTTTGGAGCTCACCTTGGAGCCGCCCACGATCGCCGCCAGGGGACGCTTGGGCTCGTCGATGGCGCCCTGCAGGTACTGGAGCTCCTTCTCCATCAGGTAGCCGGCCACGCTGGGGCTGAGCGCCTTGGTGACGCCTTCGGTGGAGGCATGGGCCCGGTGGGCGGCGCCGAAGGCGTCGTTCACATAAATATCGGCAAGGGCGGCCAGCTGGGCGGCGAAACCGGCGTCGTTCTTCTCCTCTTCGGCGAAGAAGCGCACGTTTTCGAGCAGCACCACATCGCCTGCGGCCATGGCTGCCACCTTGGCTTCGGCGTCGGGGCCGATGCAGCTGTCGGTTTTCACCACGGGCTTGCCGAGCAGCTCGCTGAGGCGGGCGGCCACGGGGGTGAGACGCATGGCTTCGTTCACCTGGCCCTTGGGACGGCCGAAGTGGGCCGCCAGGATCACCTTGGCGCCCTTGCTGCTCAGGTCATTGATGGTGGGCAGGGCGGCCCGGATGCGGGTGTCGTCGGTGATGGCACCGGCGTCATCTAGCGGTACGTTGAAGTCGACCCGCACCAGCACGCGCTTGCCGCTGAGCTCATCGGCCGAAAGGCTGGCCAGGGATCGCTTCGCCATGGGTTATGGAATAACTGAATTGCCGGGGGAGATTAGCCCCCGCGTGTCCCGGCCCGCCCAGGCTGCGGATTCCCCCCTGCCATCCGCCCTGGCCGGACGACGGTGGGCCCCCCAGACTGAAGCCACGGGCTCGCATCTGCCCAGCCGCATTTCGCCCCATGTTTGACACCGTTCTCTTTCCCATTGACCAGAGCCGCCAGGCGATGGAAACGGCTGCGGTGGCCTTGAAACTGGCCCAGCAGCATGCCAGCAAGCTGGTGTTGCTGTCGGTAGTGGAGCCCGAGCAAGACGACCCAGCGGCGGTTGCTGCCCTGCTGCAGCAGGCCCGCGCCCGCTTTGAAGAGGCTGGCGTCAGCTGCCAGGTGATCGAGCGGGAGGGCAAGCCCGCCTTCGTGATCGGCGACGTGGCAGATGAGATCAACGCCGACGTGATCGTGATGGGCACCCGCGGCATTGCGATTGAGAGCGATCAGCAGAGCACCGCCGCCCGGGTGATCCAGCTGGCTCCCTGTCCGGTGCTGGTGGTGCCTTAGGTGACTCAGCTCAGCGTCAACGCTCCCGCGATTCAGTGGTACCCAGGCCACATCGCCAAGGCGGAGAAAGCTCTCAGCGCCAACCTGGCCAAGGTGGACCTGGTGATCGAGGTGCGCGATGCCCGCATACCGATGGCCACCTCCCACCCGCGGCTGCAGCGCTGGATCGGCAACAAGCAACACCTGCTGGTGCTCAACCGGGTCGACATGATCCCGCCGCCGGTGCGCCAGGCCTGGACCGCCTGGTTTCGAGCCCAGGAGCAGACCTGCTGGTGGTGTGATGCCAAGGCCGGCACCGGCGTGAAGCAGCTGCAGCAGGCGGCGATCCGGGCCGGCATAGCCCTCAACGTTCGCCGGGCTGGGCGGGGCATGAAGCCACGGCCGGTGCGGGCGCTGATGCTGGGCTTCCCCAATGTGGGTAAATCGGCCCTGATCAACCGGCTGGTGCGCCAAAAAGTCGTAGACAGCGCCCGTCGCGCCGGTGTGACTCGCAGCTTGCGCTGGGTGCGGCTGGGCCAGGACCTCGACCTGCTCGACGCCCCCGGCGTGCTGCCGCCCCGCCTCGACGACCAGCAGGCAGCCCTGCGCCTGGCTCTCTGCGACGACATTGGCCAGGCGGCCTACGACAACGAAGCCGCCGCCCGGGCCTTCCTGCAGCTGCTCACCCTGCTTGAAGCCGAGCCAGCTGCTGGTGTGCCGGCTGGGCTGGTGGGCAAGCGCTACGGCATCCCCCTGGGCGTGCTGCCCGGCGGCGGCCCGGATGTGGAGGGCTGGCTGGTGACCGCTGCGGAGCGCCACACCAGCGGTGACAGCCTGCGCATGGCCACCAAGCTGCTCGATGATTTTCGCTGCGCTCGCTTGGGTGCCATTGCGCTTGAGCTGCCGGTTCTGCCACCGCCATGAGCGAATTCGGTGAGGGCGAAGGTGAGCTGCTGACGCTCACCTATGCCAAGCCGCTGCCGATGCGGCTGGATCGCTGGCTGGTGTCCCAGCGGCCGGAGCAGAGTCGCGCCCGGATCCAAAAGTTCATCGAGGCGGGCTACGTGCGGGTCAACGGCGTCACGGGGCGGGCCAAGACGCCGCTGCGCCCAAAGGACGTGGTGGAGCTGTGGATGCCGCCGCCCGAGCCCCTGCCCTACCTAGTGGCCCAGGCGATGTCCCTGGATGTGCTGTTTGAAGACGCCCACCTGATCGTGCTCAACAAGCCCGCCGGGCTCACGGTGCACCCGGCGCCCGGCAACAAGGACGGCACCTTGGTGAATGGCCTGTTGCACCACTGCCCAGATCTGCCCGGCATCGGCGGTGAGTTGCGGCCCGGCATCGTGCACCGGCTTGATAAGGACACCACGGGCTGCATCGTCGTGGCCAAGAGCCAGGAGGCCCTGGTGAAGTTGCAAGTGCAGATCCAGAAACGCATCGCTTCTCGCCAGTACCTGGCGGTGGTGCACGGCCAGCCCGCTGGCGACTCCGGCACGATCGTTGGGGCGATCGGCCGCCATCCCGTCGACCGCAAGAAATATGCGGTGGTCCATGACGACTCGGGGCGCCATGCCTGCACCCACTGGCGCCTGGTAGAGCGACTGGGGGATTACAGCCTGCTGCGCTTCAAGCTCGACACCGGCCGCACCCACCAGATCCGGGTGCACTGCGCCCACATCGGTCACCCGATCGTGGGCGACCCCACCTACTCCCGCTGCCGCAAGCTGCCGCTTGAGCTGCCTGGCCAGGCCTTGCACGCCGTGCAACTCGGACTTGATCACCCGATCACCAAGCAGCGACTGGTGTGCGAAGCACCGCTGCCGGAGGCGTTCGAGCGCTTGCTGGCGGTGCTCAGGCGGCGCTAGGTAGGCGCGGGCAGGCTTCCACCAGGGTTCGGGTGATTGCGGTTTGGGGATCGCTCAGCAGCCTGGAGCCGGGACCCTCCTCCACGATCTTCCCCCCCTCCAGCACCAGCACCCGGTGGCAGAAGCCACTTGCCACCGACAGGTCGTGGGTGACAAACAGCATCCCCAACCCCAGCCGCTCCTGCAGCTCCCGCAGCAGGGCCAGCACATCTGCCTGCACCTCGGCATCCAGCATGCTGACGCTCTCATCGCAGAGCAGCACCTGGGGATTCAGGATCAGGGCCCGGGCAATCGCTACCCGTTGCTGCTGACCGCCAGAGAGTGTGCGGGGCAGGCGGTTTTCAAAGGCTTCCGGGGGGGTGAGCCCCACCGCTGTGAGCAGTTCGCGGGCGCGTTGACGGGCCTGGGAGCGGTTGGCCAGGCCGTGGATCAGCAGGGGATCGGCAATCGCCTCACCCACCACCATCTGGGGGTTGAGGCAGGCCAGCGGATCTTGAAAGACCATCTGAATGCCGCGCCTGGCCTGGCGCAGGGCTCGGCCCCGCAGGCTGAGCAGGTTTGTGCCCTGCAGGCGCACCGTGCCGCCCCGCACCGGCGCCAGCCCCATCAGGGCGCGGCAGAGGGTGCTTTTGCCGCAGCCTGAGGCTCCCACCAGGCCGATGGTTTCGCCTTGCTGCAGGCGCAGGCTGACGCCATCAACAGCCTTAAGCCAATGGGATTGCCAGGGCAGGGATGGCAGGGGATGCCAGCTGCGCAGCTGCTCGATTTCCAGCAGCAGCGGTGCTGGCGGCGGCGGCAAACTTTCGGCGCCCTCCCGCTCCCGTGCCTTGGCCACCAGCCGTTGGGCCAGGGCGGAGCTGGGGGCCAGCAGCAACTGCCGGGCTGGCGCCTGTTCCACCAGGTGTCCCTGATCCAGCACGGCGATCTGGTCGCACCAGCGGCCCGCCATGGCCAGGTCGTGGCTGATCAGCAGTAGGGCGCTGCCCGCTTCGCGGCAGAGGTTGCTGAGCTCCGCCATCACCTGGCCGGCTACGGCCACATCCAGGCTGGTGGTGGGTTCGTCGGCGATCACCAGCGGAGGCTCCAGGGCCATCGCCAGGGCGATCGCTAAGCGCTGGCGCATGCCGCCACTGAATTCATGGGGATAGCTGCCGTAGCGCTCCGGGCCGATGCCCACCCGGATCAGAAGGGTTTCCGCCCGTTGCCGCACCTGGCGCCTCTGCCAGCGGGGCCGGTGGGCCGCCAGGGTGTCGGCCAGGTGAGCGCCGATCGTCAGTAGCGGGTTGAGGCGGGTCATTGGGTCCTGGAACACCAGCCCCACCGCTTCACCGCGTAGTTGGCGCAGGGCCGGCCGGGCCATTTGGCTGGGGTTCTGACCCGCTAGCAGCAGGGAGCCGCTGCACTGGCTG
Organism: Cyanobium usitatum str. Tous; assembly: GCF_963920485.1. Taxonomy (NCBI): domain Bacteria; kingdom Bacillati; phylum Cyanobacteriota; class Cyanophyceae; order Synechococcales; family Prochlorococcaceae; genus Cyanobium; species Cyanobium usitatum. Next base: position 2,579,820 of record NZ_OY986431.1, read on the forward strand.
CCCGGGGGTAGTAGTTGCAGCACGGCCCGGGCCACGGTGCTTTTGCCGCAGCCGGAAGGACCCACCAGGGCCAGCCGCTCGCCCGGGCTCAGGCTGAGCGTCAGCCCATCAAGGGTGGGGCGCTCCGCTTCGGGATAGCGCACCACCAGGTTCTCAATTGCGAGCACGGGGCTGGTCATGGCCACCAGCTTGGCCCCCCCTGCCTACGATGGGAGGAACCCGCAGGCTGAAATGCTCAGGGCGGCTCCGAATCTGGATGCAACGGCCGTAGCCACTCGAGTGGCGGCCGCTCCAGTTCTGGTGCGCAAGCCCATTCGTGCCCCAGCCGACTACGGCGTGCCCCTGCCGGAGTGGTTGCAGCGCTGCATCGAGCACGTGCCACCGGGGCAGGGGGAGAGCTGCCCCACCGATGCCGAGGCCCTGCTGGCCTCCGCCTTCGACTTCGCTTACCAGCTGCACGAGGGCCAGTTTCGGGCCAGTGGCGAGCCCTACATCATTCATCCGGTCGCCGTTGCCGACCTGCTGCGCGATATCGGTGCCAGCGCCGGCGTGATCGCTGCGGGCTTCCTGCACGACGTGGTGGAGGACACCGAGGTCACCGCTGAGGAGATTGAGCAGCACTTCGGTGCCGAGGTGCGGGCGCTGGTGGAGGGGGTTACCAAGCTCGGCGGCATTCACTTCACCAACCACACCGAGGCCCAGGCTGAAAACCTGCGCCGCATGTTTCTGGCCATGGCCAGCGACATCCGGGTGGTGCTGGTCAAGCTGGCCGACCGGTTGCACAACATGCGCACCATCGCGGCGCTCAAGCCCGAAAAGCAGTTGCGCATCGCCCGGGAAACCCGGGAGATCTATGCGCCTTTGGCCAATCGCCTCGGCATTGGCCGGCTGAAGTGGGAGCTGGAAGATCTGGCCTTCAAGATCCTCGAACCCGAGGCCTACCGGGACGTGCAGCAGCAGGTGGCCACCAAGCGCAGCGAGCGCGAGGAGCGCCTGGCGGTCACGGTGCAATTGCTGCGCGACCGGCTCGCCGCCGTGGGCTTGGCCAATTGCGAAGTGAGCGGCCGGCCCAAGCACCTCTATGGCATCTGGAGCAAGATGCAGCGCCAGCAGAAGGCGTTCCACGAGATCTACGACGTGGCGGCTCTGCGGATTCTTTGCCCCAACTTCGAGTGTTGTTATCGGGCTCTAGCGGTGGTGCATGACACCTTCCGGCCGATCCCGGGGCGCTTCAAGGATTACATCGGCTTGCCCAAGCCCAATGGCTACCAATCCCTGCATACGGCGGTGATCGGCCGGCACCGGCCGATCGAAGTGCAGATCCGCACCACCGACATGCACCAGGTGGCCGAATACGGCATTGCGGCCCATTGGAAATACAAGGAGGGCGGATCGCCTGCCGCCTCTGGAGCCGATGCCGAGCGATTCAACTGGCTGCGGCAGCTGGTTGATTGGCAGAAGGACGATGGCGGCACCGACAGCAACGACTTCCTGCGCTCGATCAAGGAAGATCTGTTTGACGAGGAGGTGTTTGTATTCACTCCCAATGGCGATGTGGTGGGTTTGCGTAAGGGGTCTACGGCCGTAGATTTCGCCTATCGCATCCACTCAGAAATCGGTAATCACTGCCAGGGCGTGCGCATTAATGATCGGCTATGCCCGCTCGCCACGCCTCTGCGGAATGGTGACTTCGTGCAGGTGATTACCGCCAAGACGGCTCACCCAAGCCTCGACTGGCTCAATTTCGTGGCTACCCCCACGGCCCGTAATCGCATTCGCCACTGGTATAAAACTAGCCACCGCGAAGATAATCTCCAGCGCGGCACCGAGATGCTCGAGCGCGAGCTCGGCCGCGATGGCTTCGATGCCCTGCTCAATGGGGAGGCGATGGCCAAGGTGGCTCGCCGCTGCAATCTCACCGGCACCGAAGACCTACTGGCCTCCCTCGGCTTTGGTGGGGTCACCCTGCATCAGGTGCTCAACAGGCTGCGGGAGGAAATGCGCCTGGCCAGCGAAGCCTCCGCCCCCGTGCTCAGCAATGAGCAGGTGGCGGCCAAGGTGGCGGCCCACGCGCCGGTGGGTGGGGGTGGCACCAGCTCAATCCTCGGCCTTGAGGGCCTCGACTACAGGCTGGGGGGCTGCTGCAGTCCCCTACCCGGTGAGCAGATTCTTGGCGCGGTGGCTCTCGGCAACCACGGCATCACCATCCACCGCCAGGACTGCTCCAACGTGGCCCAGGTGCCGGCCGAAAGGCGGCTGCCGGTGCGCTGGAACTCCGCCTCCGAGTCGCGGCCGCGTCGCTACCCCGTGCAACTGCGTATCGAGGTGCTCGATCGTGTTGGTGTGCTCAAGGACATCCTCACTCGCCTGTCTGATCACCGCATCAACGTCTGCGATGCCCGGGTGCGCACCAACCCTGGCAAGCCGGCCCGCATCGATCTGCGGGTGGAGCTCGACAGCGCCAGCCAGCTAGCCAGCACCATCAATCAGATCCGCTCTATGGCCGATGTGCTCGACATCGCCCGCACGGGCATCGGCTAGGGCAGGGTGAAGCCGGAGGTGTTGAGGTGCTTGAGGTCGAGCATCACCAGCGTCAGCCACACCAGCAGGGCCAAGCCGCCGGCGGCGCCTAAGCCAAGCAGCAGGGTTGATAGTGCTGAGGGCTGAGATCCCTTGCCGTTTGTCACGAGTGCCACTGAATAGGAGTTAATCCTCTCACTGCTGGGGCGGTCGTGACGATGGCTACAGCGTGCCTTTGAAGCCCCAGTTACAACCTGCCCATCCAGCGCAGGTGATGCCATGACCTCCGAGCAGGCTGCCCAACTGATAGACGACACCTTGGACCTGGTGCACCAGCGGCTTCAGGATCTGCAAGCCCAAGCCCTGCCCCGCGAGCAGCGCGCTCTGGCTGAGGAATTCCGGGAATGGCGCCATCCTGTCGATGGCCACATTGACTTAATGGTGTTTCCGGGCCTGGCCAGCTCCTGAACCAGGCTTGCCCCGCTCCAACCATTGCCAATAAAGCCATCCCCCCGCTAACGCGGTGGTGATTGCGACCAGGGTCGAGCCCAGCATCAGCCGACTGACCAAGGCCCCGCTGTTGTGCCAGATGCTGCCGTCCTTAAGGCTTGCCAGGCCGGGCCAGCCGGTGCCTGGCCCAATTATCCAGCAGCCAACTTGGTAGTTGAACCAATAGAGGGGCAGATAGGTGAATGGATTGCTCACCCAGGTGCCAGCCGCTGCCAGCAAGTGGTTGCCCCGGACCATTGATGCCAGTGCAACGCTCAGCACCATCTGCAGCCCAAAAAATGGAAAGCAGCCGCTGAAAAGGCCAACCGCCAGGCCTCTGGCCCGTTCGCCGTGGCTGCCTTCTTGGTGCCAGAGCCAGTTCAGCATCTGCCGTAGGCGGCGTGCCAGGGCGGTGTGGAGCTGAAATGGGGGCATGGGCTTCAACGACGCCGTATTTACTGACACCATCGCCGCGGTGGCCACCGCCGTGGCGCCGGGCGAGGGCAGTGTGGCGATCGTACGGATCTCAGGGAATGGGGCGGAGGCGATCGGCCGGCAGTTGTTTGCGGCCCCTGGCCAGCAGAGCTGGGAGAGCCACCGGGTGCTTTATGGCCATGTGGTGGATCCTGCTAGTGGTGAGCGGCTCGATGAGGCCCTGCTGCTGCTGATGCGGGCGCCCCGCAGCTTCACTCGGGAAGACGTGGTGGAACTGCACTGCCATGGGGGCTTGGTGGCGGTGCAGCGGGTGCTGGAGCTGGTGCTGGCGGCCGGGGCGCGGCGGGCGTTGCCGGGGGAATTCAGCCAGCGGGCGTTTTTAAACGGCCGGCTCGACCTCACCCGCGCCGAGGCGATCAGCGAAATGATCACGGCTCGTAGCCGCCGGGCGGCCCAGCTGGCCATGGCGGGCCTTGATGGCGGCCTGCAGCTTCGTATCGGTGCCCTGCGCGAGCGCCTGCTGGATCAGCTGGCCGAGTTGGAGGCGCGGGTGGACTTCGAGGAGGACCTACCCCCCCTTGATGGCGCGGCGGTGACGGCGGAACTGGCGGCGGTGCAGGTGGAGCTGGAGCAGCTGGTGGCTGAGGCGCGCCAGGGGGAGTTGCTGCGCCGTGGCCTGCGGGTGGCGATCGTGGGTCGGCCCAACGTGGGCAAATCCAGCCTGCTCAATTTGCTCAGCCGCCGCGAGCGGGCGATCGTGACCGACCTGCCTGGCACCACCCGCGACCTGCTGGAAAGCGAGCTGGTGCTCGAGGGGGTGCCGCTCACCCTGCTCGACACCGCCGGCATTCGCCCCACCAGCGACCGGGTTGAGCAACTGGGCATCGAGCGCTCCCGCGCCGCCCTGGCCGCCGCCGATGCGGTGCTGTTGCTGTTTGATCTCAGCGCCGGCTGGAGCCTGGAGGATCAGGCCCTGCGGGAGCTGGTGCCCGAAGGCGTCGTGCTGCTGGTGGCGGGCAACAAGGCCGATGGGGCTGGCCTGCCGGTGGGTCTGGTGCCCCCGGGGGATGGGGAGCCGGCAGATGTGCGCTTCAGTGCCCTCACCGGAGCCGGCCGCGACGAGCTGGTGGCGGAGCTGCTGCGCCGCTGCGGAGCTGGCTGCCTCGAAGGGGTGCAGGTGGCACTTAATGCCCGCCAACGGGATCTGGCGGCGGCAGCAGCCCTGAGCCTGGGGGCTGCCCTTGAAGCCGCGGCGCAGCAGCTGCCCTGGGACTTCTGGACGATTGACCTGCGCGCCGCCGTGCGCGCCCTCGGTGAGATCACCGGCGAGGCGGTGAGCGAGGCGGTGCTGGATCGGGTGTTTTCGCGGTTCTGTATTGGCAAGTAGGTCTCTTACCAAAATGCCGCTTGCCAAACTGCGATCACTTGATGGTGTGCATTGATGGCCAACCCCCGCTCCCTGCTTGCCGCCGTAGCTCTGTGCGCTGGCCTGGTGCCAGCGGCCGCTGCCGCTGAAAAGTCGACCGCGGCGGCCCTGGCCCAGTGCAAATCACCCGCGGCTGGCACCTTTGTGGTGCTGGGTAGCGGTCAGCAGCGGGGCGAACCCACGGCCCTGCTGATGCAGGAGCGCTGGTTTGCCGATGGCCGCATCGAAGGGGTGCGCTACCTGCGGGAGGGGCGCCGTTTTGCGGAAGATCGCTACAGCGGTCAGATGAAAGCCGATGCCAACTGCTGGGCCTTGGTGGAGCGCCAGGGTTCGGCCGGTGCCATGGCTGATGCGGTCGCCCTGGATCGCCTGGGCAGGCCGAGGACCTCGCTAGTGGTGGCCCCCAGTGAGGTGCTGTCGTTGCGCTATGTGGCCCAGGCCCCAGGCGCTTGCCGGCTGGAGCAGCTTGATGGCCTGGTCACCAGCCAGCAGCAGGGCCAAAGCTGCCTGGGTTCGATGACCCAGAGAGATTCCGCAGGCGTCCCCTACAACTACAAAGTGGTGCTGCTCGCCAATGGTGGTGGCTACGTCTACCTGCAAACCGACCCAGACAACCTCACCCTCGGTTTGCTGCAGCATCAGCGCTGAGGCCCCAGCGGGCCGCCAGGAACACCAAAGCCATCACCCCGTAGCCGAGGGCCCAGCTGCGGCCCACTCCCCAGCCCAGGTGCAGCACGGTGTCGGAGCTGGTGAATTGCCAGGCGTGGATCACACCAAACCAGGACAGCAGGGCTGCTAGGCCGGCGCAGGCCGCCGCCGCCAGCAAGCGGGCCTCGATCACGTACACGAGCATGCCCGCCAGCAGCATCGCTGTGATGATCTGGCCTTGCTCGAGGGCGAAGGCCCCGGCGGCCCACACATCGGCCTGGGCCAGGGGCGCCAGCAGGGCTGGCCCAAAGGGGTTGGCGGCGGTGCCGCTGCCACCGGCCCGCAGCCCTGCCTTGAGCATCAGGGCGCCCCAGCCGGCCAGCCCGGGCAGTAGCCCCAGGGCCACGGCCGGAGCATGGCGAGGCGGCGTGGCCTGGAAGGCCTGGGCAGCGATCACCAGGCCGATGTAGAACACGATCGCCATGCCGGCTTCAATCGGCACCAGTTGGCCAACCACGCCAAACAGGCCCAGCAGGCAGGCGGCGCCCATCACCACGCCATTGAGCCAGGAGTAGCCAATGCGGGCGCCCATGGCCTTCCAGCCCGGGTGGCCGATGTAGATGGTGGTGGGAAAGCAGGAGCCCAAGGTGGCAGCGGCCAGGGTGCCGATGCCATTGATCAGCATCGAGCTGGGCACCGGATAGCGATCGCCGGCGGCTTCGGCGCTCTCCAGGTTTTGCAGCGAACCGATCACATTAAAAAGTCCCATCGGCACGATCACCCCCAACCAGGGCACTAGCTGGCCGCGCGCCTGCCATAGCTCTGCCAGTTGCAGCTTGGGTACATGGAGCCCAATCAGGGCAGTGCTGCTCTGCCAGCGCACCGGATCGAGGTCGATCAAACCATTGGCCCAGGCCAGGGCGATGCCCAGCAGCACGGCCACCAGGCCGGCTGGCACCGGCCAGCGCACCGGCGCGTAGTAGCCCACCAGGATCACGGCCAGCACTGCCAGCCCCACCACCGGTTGGGCGTAGGTGCGCAGCAGGAAGCCCAGGGCGATGTAACCCAGGGCAATGCCCGCCAGGGTGGAGAGCAGGGCTGCGCGAGGCAGCCAGCGCTGCAGGCTGTTGCCGATGAAGGCACCAGAGCACTCGATCAACCCCGAACCCAGGCAGGCGATCAGCCCGGCTCGCCACGAGAGGGTTACCGCTGCGGCTGGATCCAGGCCCTGGCTCAAGGCCGTCAGCTTCACCGGCAGCATCACCAGAAACACATAGGCGAACAGGCTCACCGTGTTGATGCCGTAGGGGAGGGCGGTGCGGTCGTCGCGCCCCTCGCGCTGGGCAAGCTGAAAGGCCTGGCGGGCGTAGGCCAGGTTGCCCACCACCAGACTGATGCCAGTAGCCGGCAGGATCGCGCCAAAGATCAGGCTGTCGGGATAGCCGAGTACTCCGCGGCAGAGAGCCACGATCAACAGGATCTGGATCAGGTTGTCGAGCCCGAGGCCGAGGAAGCCATCGAGGTCACCGGCGGTCCACCAGCGGGGTTTGCCCATGGAAGCGCTCTGATGCGAAGTGCCTATCAGACTGGCACCACCCATCATGGGAAGCCTGGCCTGGAGAGGTAATGCCCGCTGCCCATCTGCCCTCTACCCCCGAGCTGGAACTGCAGCTGCGCGCCTGGCTGGCTGAAGATATTGGCCGCGGCGATCTCACGGCTGCGGCGCTGGCTGGTCGCCCTGGTCGGGCCCACTGGCTGGCCAAGGCGCCCGGGGTGTTTTGCGGAGGGGTGCTGGTGGAGCCGCTGTTCCGCTTGCTGGATCCGGCGCTGCGGCTGCAGTTGCTGGTGGCTGATGGTGAGCCGGTGGTGGCAGGCCAGCGCCTGCTGGAGCTGGAGGGTGGGGCCGCTGCCCTGGTGGCCGGCGAGCGCACGGCCCTCAACTTGGCCATGCGACTTTCCGGCATCGCCACTGCCACCGCCGCCCTGGTAGCCGAGCTCGAGGGCACGGGTGTGCGCCTTGTCGACACCCGCAAAACCACGCCGGGTCTGCGCCGACTTGAAAAGTACGCCGTTCGCTGCGGGGGCGGCAGCAACCACCGCCAGGGCCTCGATGATGCCGCCATGCTCAAGGAAAACCACCTGGCTTGGGCCGGTGGGGTGGCAGGTGGCTTGGAGGTGGCGATCGCGGCGGTGCGGGCCCATGCTCCTTGGCCGGCCCGGGTGATTGTGGAGGCGGAAACGGCGGCTGAGGCGGCGGCGGCGGTGCAGGCGGGTGCTGATGGGGTGCTGCTGGATGAATTCCCGCCGGCCCAGTTGCGGCAGCTGGTGCCCGAGTTGCGCAGCCTGGCTGGCGGCCGGCAGCTGGTGCTGGAAGCCTCAGGCGTGCAGCCCGAGCAGCTCCGCGACTACGCCAGCAGCGGCATCGACCTGATCTCCACCAGCGCGCCGATCACCCGCAGCGCCTGGCTTGATCTCAGCATGCGGTTTGATTTTTGAGCCCAGTTGGCAGAGCTGCGTTGGCACTAACGCCATGCCTCTTTATACTTCGGCTAGTTCATGTCGAGGTTGGGTGGCAGCACCAAAGCGCAGCTTTTCCAAGCCCAGCTCCCGCTTAGCTGGCCTTGGCCGCCGGCTGGCTGCTGGCGTGGGAGCTCTCGGGCTGCTGGCCGTAATGCCGGCGGCGGTCCAGGCCCAATCCCAAATCAAACCCCAGCAGGAGGGGGCGGTGCAGCGGGCAGCGCGCAGCGGCGAGCTGGTGCTGAGTGGTTTCGCCGACGTCCCGCCCTTAATGATGCTGAGCCCCCAGGGCCAGCCCTCCGGCTACGGCATCTTGGTGGCTGAACGCATTGCCGCTGAGCTGAGCCAGGCCGTGGGCCGGCCTGTGAAGGTCCGCTTTGCGCCGACCGGTGATCCGGCCAGCCTGGTGAACAGCATCACCAGCGGCAAGGCGGATCTTGCCTGCGGCCTGCCGTTCAACTGGGAGCTGGAGATGCGGGTGGATTTCTCGCTGCCGATTGGCCTTTCCGGCGTGAGATTACTGGCGCCCGCCGGTCGCTTTGATGGCAGCCCCACCGCCTTGGCGGGACGGCGGATTGGGGTGGTGCGCCAGTCCCTGGGTGAAACCGAACTGCGGGGCATGCAGCCAAAGGCCACGCCTGTTGCCTTCGACAACCTCAACGCTGCCGTGGCCGCGATGCAGGCCGGCAGCGTTGATGGCGTAATTGGCGACACGATCGTGCTGGCGGGGCTGGTGCGCCAGCAGGGCCTGCCCGGCTTGGCCCTCAGTCCGGATTTCCCCTACGAGGCTTACGCGGTGAGCTGTGTGCTCGCCGAAAACGACTCAGCCTTCCGCAACGTGGTCAATCTGGCGATTGCCAGGCTGCTCCAGGGCTATCTCGATGGCCAGCCAGACACGGTGACCGCCGTGAACCGCTGGCTCGGTCCGGCAAGTGCCTTGGGATTGCCTGAATCTGCGATCCGCGCCAGCTTTGAGGCTGCGCTTTTGGGGGTTGAGACGATTCGCCCCGTTCTTGAAGGTCAGGCTGCTACGACCGGCCGCTGATCCCCTCGCTGAAACCCTTTTTGCAGTTGTTATGGCGTTCTTGAACCGCTCCCATCTCTTCGGCCTGTTGCTGCTGGCCTCCCTACCCCTCGATGGGGCTGCGGCTCTGGCGTTAGCTAGCGCCCAGCATGAGCCTGCAGCCCAGGACCAAACCGCAGCCAAATCAACCTTCCTCAGCATTGAGGAGCGGCTGAGCCGCATTGCGGCGGCAGTGCAGGAGCGCGATGGCGACGCAGCCTCTGGTTTGCCCGATGACGCTATGTCGTACGTGTTCGTTAACGGCTCGGGCTTGGGCTGGGGCAATGGCGGCTTCCGTAACGGTGGCTTCTACAACGGCGGATTTAATAACGGGGGCTTCCGTAATGGAGGGTTCCATAACGGTGGCTTCCGCAATGGCGGCTTCCGCAATGGGGGCTTCTTAAATGGTGGTCGCTACTGGCGCTGATCGCTCCCCAGGCTGCTGAAGTGGAAAGCCAGGCTTATGGCCCCGTGCGGCTACTGGTGGTGCAGCCCACCCCCTACTGCAACCTCGATTGCGACTACTGCTATCTGCCCGATCGGGCTGATCGCACCCGGCTTTCGCTTGAGCTGCTCGAAGCGGCGGTGGAGCGGGTGCTCGATAGCCCCTATTTCGAGGGCCAATTCACCCTGCTATGGCATGCGGGCGAACCGCTGATGGCGCCAATCGCCTTCTACGACCAAGCCAGTGCTCGCCTGCGCCAGCTGCTCGAGCGGCGCGGCCTGCCCGCCGGCACGATCGTCCAGTCGCTGCAGACCAATGCCACCGTGATCGATGGAGCCTGGTGCGACTGCTTCGAGCGCAATGACATTCACGTGGGGGTGAGCATGGACGGCCCTGCCTTCCTGCATGACGCCCACCGGGTTACCCGCACCGGCCTGCCCACCCATGGGGCGGTGATGCGGGGAATCGACTGGCTGCTGCGGCGCCAGATTGCTTTTCAGGTGATCTGTGTGCTCACCGCCGACGCCCTCGACCATGCCGATGGCCTGTTTGATTTCTTCCTCGAGCACGGCATCACCGACGTGGGCTTCAACATGGAGGAAACCGAAGGTGAAAACGCCGCCTCCAGCCTCGAGGCTCCCTGCGCTGAGCAGCGCTATCGGGCCTTTTTAGAGCGGTTTTGGCAGCGCTGTATGGAGCAGCCGGGGAGCCTGCGTCTGCGGGAGTTTGACGGGATCGTCAGCCTGGCCTGCAGCAATGCCCGCATGGCCCAAACCGACATGAACGCTCCCTTCGCGATCGTCAATGTGGACGCACGCGGCAATGTGTCGACCTTTGATCCCGAGTTGCTGTCAGTGCCCACCGCCGAATACGGCGATTTTGCTTTTGGTCATGTGTTGCACGACAGCCTGGAAGCCATCGCCGCAACAGACAAATTGCAGCGGGTGCTGCAGGAGATTCGCTCCGGTGTGGAGCGCTGCCGCCAGGAGTGTGAGTACTTCGGGCTATGCGGGGGTGGTGCGGGCAGCAACAAATACTGGGAGCACCGCAGTTTCGACTGCACCGAAACCCAGGCCTGCCGCTATCGCATCAAGCTGGTGGCCGATGTAGTGCTGCAGGGAATGGAGGCAGACTTGCAGCTGGCTGGAGAGGGATGATCACAGCAAGTGCCTGCCGCTACTGCGGCCCACCGTTGCCATGCTGACCGTTCTCCACGCCCTGCAGGGCCAGCTTCTGGCAGCTATGCAGCGGGCCTTCCCGGAGGCGGGCCAGCCCCTCGATCCCCAGCTGGCGCCAGCGTCTAAGCCGGAATTCGGCGACTTCCAGGCCAATGGGGCCCTGCCCCTGGCCAAACCCCTGGGCCAGCCGCCCCGGGCTATTGCCACGGCGATCGTGGCGCAACTTACGGCCGATCCTGCCTTTGCCGAGCTCTGCCTGGAGCCCCAGATAGCTGGGCCCGGCTTCATCAACCTCACCCTGCGGCCCGAGCGCCTGGCAGCCGAGCTGCAGGCCCGCCTTGGTGATCCGCGTCTAGGGGTGCCGACGGTGGAGATGCAAGCCCCGGTGATTGTGGACTTCTCCAGCCCCAACATCGCCAAGGAGATGCACGTGGGGCACCTGCGCTCCACGATCATTGGCGACTGCCTGGCCCGGGTGCTGGAGTTCCGCGGCCACCCGGTGCTGCGGCTCAACCATGTGGGCGACTGGGGCACCCAGTTTGGAATGCTGATTACCCACCTCAAGCAGGTGGCGCCCGAGGCGCTCGAGCACCCCGATGCGGTGGACCTGGGCGATCTGGTCGCCTTTTATCGCCAGGCCAAGGTCCGCTTCGACGACGACGAAAGCTTCCAGACCATCTCCCGCGAGGAGGTGGTGAAGCTGCAAGGGGGCGATCCGGTGTCGCTTAAGGCCTGGGGATTGCTATGCGACCAGAGCCGCCGCGAATTCCAGAAGATCTACGACCAGCTCGGCATCCGTCTCACCGAGCGCGGCGAATCCTTCTACAACCCCTATCTGCAGGCGGTGGTTGACGACCTCAGGGCTGCCGGTCTGCTGGTGGTCGACGCCGGTGCCGGCTGCGTTTTTCTTGAGGGGGTGAGTGGCAAGGATGGCCAGCCCCTGCCGTTGATCGTGCAGAAGAGCGATGGCGGCTTCAACTACGCCACCACCGATCTGGCGGCGATCCGCTACCGCTTCTCCCAGGCAGGTGATGGCGCCAGCCGGGTGATCTATGTGACCGATGCGGGTCAGGCCAGCCATTTTGCCGGCGTGTTCCAGGTGGCCCAGCGGGCGGGCTGGATACCCTCCCACTGCAGCGTCGAGCACGTGCCCTTTGGTTTGGTGCAGGGCGACGATGGCAAAAAGCTCAAGACCCGCTCCGGCGACACGGTGCGCCTCAAGGACCTGCTCGATGAGGCGGTGGAGCGCACCGAGGCCGATCTGCGTCAGCGCCTCGCCGATGAGCAGCGCAGCGAAGACGAGGCCTTCATCCAGCAGGTGGCCGCCTCCGTGGGCTTGGCGGCGGTGAAGTACGCCGACCTCAGCACCAACCGGATCACCAACTATCAGTTCAGTTTTGATCGGATGCTGGCGCTTACGGGCAACACGGCGCCCTATCTGCTCTATGCGGTGGTGCGCATCGCCGGCATCGCCCGCAAGGGCGGCGATCTGGGGGCTGGTGCCGTTGCTTCACTCACCTTCAGCGAAGCGCAGGAGTGGGCGCTGGTGCGGGAGCTGCTCAAGTTTGATGGGGTGCTTGCTGAAGTGGAGCAGGAGCTGCTGCCGAATCGGCTTTGCACCTACCTATTTGAGCTCAGCCAGGTGTTCAACCGCTTCTACGACCAGGTGCCAGTGCTCAAGGCCGAGGAGCCGTTCCGCTCCTCCCGCTTAGCCCTGTGCCGCCTCACCACCGACACCCTTTCCCTCGGTTTGGGCCTGCTCGGTATCCCTACCTTGGAGCGGATGTGATGGAGCCCCAGGCGCGCCCCGAGGTTGAAGGGCTCCAGGCCTACAGCGCGCCGCTGGAGGGGCGGCGGGGGATGCTGCGGCTCGATTTCAACGAAAACACGATGGGCCCAAGCCCGCAGGTGGTGGCTGCGATCCGCGCCATTCCGGCTGAGCAATACGCCATCTATCCCGAATACGACGGCCTGCGCCAGGCCGTGGTGGCCAACCTGGCCCTGCCCTTGGCGCCCAGCCAAATCGGCCTGTTTAACGGGGTCGATGCGGCGATCCACGCCATTTTTCACGCCTACGGCGACCGGGGCGACACCCTGCTCACCACCAGCCCCACCTTCGGTTACTACACCCCCTGCGCCCAGATGCAGGGCATGGCGATTGAGGCGATTCCTTACAGGCTGCCGGATTTTGGCTTCCCATTCGAGGAGCTGCGGGCGGCACTGCAGGGCTATCCGCGCATCCTGCTGATCTGCAATCCCAACAACCCCACCGGCACCCGCCTGGCGCCCGAGCTGATCCTGGAGCTGGCGGCCTCGGCGCCGGGCACGCTTGTGGTGGTGGATGAGCTCTATGAGGCCTTCACTGGCGACAGCGTGCTGCCCTTGGCCGATTTCGCTGCCACGCCGAATCTGCTGGTGCTGCGCTCACTCGCTAAAACGGCTGGCCTGGCGGGCCTGCGCATCGGTTTTGCCATTGGGGCGGCGCCAGTGGTTGATCGGCTCGCTCGGGTCACAGGCCCCTACGACATCAACAGCTTCGCCGTGACTGCCGCCCATGCGGCCCTGGCGGACCAGGCCTATGTGGATTGCTATGTGGCCGAAGTGCTGCGGGCCCGCTCCTGGCTGGTGCAGCAGTTGCAAGCGGCTGGCGTGCGGCATCACGCCGCAGGCGGCAACTACCTGCTGATCTGGCCCGAGCGCCCGGCTGAGGAGGTGGAGCAGCGTCTGCGGCAGGCCGGAATCCTGGTGCGCTCGATGGCGGCCAAACCTTTGATCGACGGCTCCTTGAGGGTGAGCCTTGGCACTACCGAGCAGATGCAGCGTTTCTGGGCTGCCTATCTGCAGGTCGCTTAGCGCATCACCTCGATCACCATGCCATCGCCGAGTTTGCCCGGCAGGCTGAGGGTGCGGCCAGGGCGCTTCACCGGGGTGCCGGCCATGGCATCAAGGAAAGGTTGCAGGGTGGTTTGGTCGCAGTCTTTAGGGGTTGTTTTGCCGCTGACAAATTGCACCGGGATCACGCGGCGGGGCTGGAGCTCGCGCACCACCTCGGCGGCTTCGGCACCGGTGTACACCTTGGCGCCGCCACCCACGCCGATGATCAGCACGTCTGGGCGACCTAGCATCACCTTGTCGGCGGGAGTGAGCCGGGCCGCGGTGCCGCCGAGATGGGCGATGTCCAGGCCGCCCTGCTTCCAGCGCCACAGGGTGGATTGGCCGAAGCGGCGCCCACCAACGCGGTCGTGGGGACCGGCAATGCCTTCGATTGAAAGGCCACTCACCTTGAAGGAGCCTGGATCCACCAGCATCTTGCCGCTGGCCACCGGTGCGCCCTCATCCAATAGTCGGCTGCTGGCCAGGATCACCGTGGCACTCACCCGGGGTTCGGCCAGGCCAGCGGCGCAGGCCACGGCCTTAAAGGGATTAACCAGCACCCTTGCCCCGCCACCACTGATCAGCAGGGCGCTGTGGCCGTAGCTGGTGATCGTGACGCCGCTGCCTGCGAGGGCTGGGCCGGATGCCAGCAATGCGGCGCCCAGGCCGAGGGAACTCAAGGTGAGAGCAGCGAAGGTGGGCAGCGAGCGCATGGAGAGGCGGCAATCGCTGTGAAGCTAATCCAACAGACTTGCTATGGCTGGCTAGCTGGCCTGGCGCAGAAAGTTGGCCAGCAGCGCATGACCCTCCTGGGTGAGCACGCTTTCGGGGTGGAACTGCACCCCCTGAATGTGGGGGAAATCGCGGTGGCGCAGGCCCATGATCGTGCCGTCGTCGAGCCAGGCGGTGATCTCGAGGCAGTCGGGCAGCGACTCGCGCTCGGCGATCAGGCTGTGGTATCTGGTGGCGGTGAGCGGGTTGGGCAGACCCTCAAACACGCCTTGGCCGCCGTGGTGCACAGGCGAGGTTTTGCCGTGCATCAGCTCCTTGGCCCGCACCACCTTGCCGCCATATACCTGGGCGATCGATTGGTGGCCCAGGCACACGCCCAGGGTGGGGATGGTGGGGCTGAGCTCCTGCAGCACCTCCAGGCATACCCCCGATTGATCTGGATCGCCGGGGCCTGGTGAAATCAAAATGGCGGCTGGCGCCAGCGCTCGGATCTGCTCGAGGCTGAGGGCGTCGTTGCGCTCCACCCGCAGCTCAGCAGCTATTGGGTGCTCGGGTGCCAGCTCGCCTAGATACTGCACCAGGTTGAAGGTGAAGCTGTCGTAGTTGTCGAGAACGAGAAGCATCGCCGCGCCTGGCCTGCCTCCATTCAAAGGCCCAGCCGGTTCAGTAGGGGGGGCACGAGTAGCAGCAGGGCGATCATCAGCGACGACAGGGCCGCCACCAGCACCGCAGCGGCGGCGCAGTCCTTGGCGATCCGGGCCAGGGGGTGGAACTGGCGGCCGATGGCCAGATCCACCACCGCTTCAGTGGCGGTGTTGAGCAACTCCAGTACCAGCACCGCCGCCACGGTGAGCACCAGCACGGCCAGCTGGGCCGTGGGTAGTTGCAGCCACAGCCCCAGGCTGAACACCACCGCTCCAGTGATCACATGGATGCGGAAGTTGCGCTGGCTGGCAAAGCCGTAGGCCAGGCCTTGGGCGGCATAACGAAAACTCGCCGGCAGGTCACTGGCCACCGTCCAGGCCCGGGCCCTGAGGCGGCGCCCACGAGTTTCTGGTGTCGGTAAGGGGCGCAGATTTGTCATGGCTCCGCTGGCACCTTAACCAGCTCTTTCTGGCGCGCCAACATGGCGGCGAGTCTGGCTTCGTCGGGATGGTCCCAGCCCAGCAGGTGGAGCAAGCCATGGCTGGCCAGAAACAGCAGCTCCTGCTCCAGGTCGTGGCCATGCTCCGGCGCCTGGCGGGCTGCCGTTTCTACGGAGATAAATATGTCGCCCAGCTCCAGGGGCTCCGCCTCCCCGGATGCCGGCATCGGCGGGGTGCCATCGGTTGTTTCGTCTTGGGCGGCGAAGGCCAGAACGTCGGTGGGGCCTTCCTTGTGGCGCCAGTCGGCATTGAGCTCGGCGATTTCGGCGTCAGCCACCAGGCTCAGCCCCAGGCTGTAGGCGGGGGCTTGCAGGGCAGCGGGGAGCTCCGGGACCAGCTGGTGTAGCCAGGCGCCCAATAGGGCCTGCCAGTAATCGGCAGCTGCCAGCTGCGGGGCTACCTCCAGATCGGGATCAGCACTAAAGGCCAGGTCGAGATCGGTCGAGGCGGCCATCTCAGCCTCCGGGAAGTTGGGGGCGGCCGAGCCAGGCGATCAGCAGCAGGAAGCCCGTGAGGCCGAGGGCGGTGAGGCCGAAGTGAAACAGGCTTTGGCGGCCCTTGCGCACCATGTTGCGCATCGCCAGCTTGATGAAGCTGGGGTTCTGCTCAGTCATCGCTGCCGCCTCCAGCTAGCTCGACGCCCGCATGCAGCAGGCTCTGGATGAAGGGATCGAGATCGCCGTCCATGACGCCCTGAACATCGGTGGTTTCCTGCTGGGTGCGCAGATCTTTAACCATTTGATAGGGGTGAAACACATAGTTGCGGATCTGGTTGCCCCAGGCCGCTTCCACAATGTCGCCGCGGATGTCGGCGATCTCGGAGGCCCGCTGCTCCTGGGCAATCACCAGCAACTTGGCCATCAATAAGGCCATCGCCTTCTCTTTATTTTGCAGCTGGGAGCGCTCCTGGGTGCAGCGCACAAACAGGCCCGTGGGGATGTGCAGGATGCGCACGGCCGTTTCCACCTTGTTGACGTTCTGGCCGCCAGCGCCGCCGGAGCGCGAGGTGGTGATTTCCAGGTCCTTGTCGGGGATGTCGAGCTTCACGTCCTCGTCGATCTGGGGCATCACCTCCACGCCGGCGAAGCTCGTCTGGCGTTTGTCGTTGGCATTGAAGGGGGAGATGCGCACCAGCCGGTGGGTGCCCTTTTCGTTGCGCAGATAGCCGTAGGCGTAGCGGCCCTCTATTTCGATCGTGCAGCTCTTGATGCCCGCTTCCTCCCCCTCGCTGAGCTCGTCCACACTCACCTTCATGCCGTGGTCTTCGGCCCAGCGGGTGTACATGCGCATCAGCATCAGGGCCCAGTCCTGGGCGTCGGTGCCGCCGGCACCGGCGTTGATGCTGATCACGGCTCCCTCCTTGTCGTAGGGGCCCGAGAGCAGGCGCTCCAGTTCCCAGCGATCCAGGTCGGCTTTGAGGGACTGCAGGGCTTGGTTGGATTCGGCCAGCAGCTCCTCATCGGGCTCGAGGCCGTAGAGCTCCACGGTGGCCTCCCCATCGGAGACGCTGGCCTGCCATTTGGCCAATTGCTCAAGCTGGGCCTTCACCTCGTCGAGCTGGCGCATCTTGAGCTGGGCCTGCTTCTGGTCATCCCAGAAGTCGCTTTGGGAGGCCAGCTGCTCCAGATCCTGTTGGCGGGCTTTCAGGGCCGGTACGTCAAAGACAGTCCTGGGCGTTGCCCAGGCGGTCAGTGAGCTCGGAGAGGTCGCGCTTGAAGTCGGTGAGATCGAGCACCGGTGCGGCTGAATAGTTGCTTGACGGTATCAGCGCCGGCCAGCTGCGCCGCTAGGGGGCGGGGCTGGGAGAGGGGTTTTGTCGATTGGCTAAGTCTTAGCTTAGCTAAGTGTTTTAGGTGCAAGGCTCCCGGTCCCGCGCGCCCTGGCTCGCTTCTACGATCAGCAGAACCTGACCGGAGCCGTTTAAATGGCCGCCACCGTTGAGATCTATACCTGGCGGGCCTGTCCCTTATGTGTGCGCGCCAAGGCCCTGCTCGACCGCAAGGGAATTGCATACACCGAATTCGCCATCGATGGCGACGCGGCGGCACGCTCGGCGATGGCGGCAAAAAGTGGCGGCAGTCGCTCCTTGCCCCAGACCTTCATCAATGGCCAGCACGTGGGTGGTTGCGACGACCTGCATGCCCTCGAGCGCTCCGGCCAGCTCGACGTTCTGCTGGCGAGCTGAGCGGTGGCATCCCAACTGTTTGTGATCGATCCGATCGCCCGGCTCAATCCAGCCAAAGATTCCAGCGTTGCCCTGATGCAGGCAGCCCAGCGAGCCGGCGAGCAGGTGTGGGTGTGCACCATCGCCGATCTTGCTGCCGCCCCAGTGCCAGGAGACCTCCAGCAAGGTCATGGCGCCTGGGCTGTGGCCACCCCAGTGAATTGCGAGCCCTGGTTTGAACTTGGCGACCCCCAGCTGCTGCCCCTAACCGCCTTCCCGCGGGTGTGGATGCGCAAGGACCCGCCGGTCGATGAGGCCTACCTCTATGCCACCCATCTGCTGGAGCTGGGGGAGCGTCAAGGAGTGCGGGTGCTGAATCGGCCCGCTTCGCTGCGGGCCTGGAACGAAAAACTCAGTGCCCTGCGCTGGAGCCAGCTGATGGCCCCCACCCTGGTGGCTAGCCGGGTCACGGCGCTGGCCGCTTTCACCGCCGAGCATGGCGAGGTGGTGCTCAAGCCCCTGGGGGGGCGGGCTGGCCAGGGGGTGGTGTTTGCTTCTGCAGCAACTCCTGGCTTGAGGGCCCTGCTGGAGCTGGTGACTGGCCAGGAGCAGCTGCCGGTGATGGTGCAGGCCTTCTTGCCCGGGGTGAGCGCTGGTGATAAGCGCATCCTGCTGGTGGATGGCGAGCCCCTGGGGGCGGTGAATCGCATTCCCGCCGGTGGCGCAGGGGGGGAGTTTCGGAGCAACCTGGCCGTGGGCGGTGCCCCGGAGGTCACTGAGCTCACGGCGGCGGAGAGGGCTATCTGCGCTGAGTTGGCACCAGCTTTGCGGGCTGAGGGTTTGTTTTTCGTGGGCATCGATGTGATAGACGGCCGCCTCAGCGAGATCAATGTGACCAGCCCCACCGGCGTGCGCGAGGTGGAGCGGCTGGCCGGGATTCCCCTGGCGGATCAGACGATGGAGCTGCTGCTGGCCGCTTGATGGTCGGTGGCGCAACTGAGCTGCTGCTGCAGTACGCCCAGCTTCAGGGCTACCTCCTGCAGCTCCCGCTCCACCGTTGAACCTCGCACTAGGCCAGCACCGGCGGTGAGCTCAAGCCGGTCGCCCCGCAGGGTGCCGCTGCGGATCGCCACCCGCAGGTCGGCGTCACCGGCGCTGTCGATCCAGCCGATTGGGGCGGCGTAGTGGCCGCGCTCGAAGGGCTCCAGGCTGCGCAGCCAGGCCATCGCCTCGCGCCGTGGCAGGCCCGCCACAGCTGGGGTGGGATGGAGGGCGGCGGCGATGCTCAGGGCCTGATGCTGGCCCAAGGCTGCCGTGATCGGGGTGTGCAGATGCACCAGCTGGCCGTGGCGGGCCAGGCGTGGATGGCGCGGTCGCCGCGGGTTAAGACCCGCTCTGGCGAGCACGGCGGTGATCGTGTCCACTACCAGCTCATGCTCATGGCGATCTTTGCGGGAGTGCAGCAGCCCTGCGGCCTGCTCTCCAGCTGGGGCGGTGCCCGCTAGGGCATCACTGCGCAATTGCCCCTGGCGCACCGTGAGCAGCCGTTCGGGGGAGGCGCCGATCAGGGCAGTTCCATGGGCTTGCTGCCACAGAAAGCGGCAGCTGCCGCTCTGGTGGCGCCGTAGGGGGGCCAGCAGGGCCAGGGGATGGGGCGCGGCTTCAAGCTGCAGCTCCTGGCGCACGGCTAGCACCACTTTTTCCAGCTCGCCCCTCTCCACCCTCTCCAGGCCCCGCTCAACCGCGGAGCGGTAGCTCTCCTGCCATGGCGAACTGCGGCGGATGGCGATGCGACTATCAACCCTCAGCTCCAGCCCGTCTTGTTGTTGCACTAGGCGCTCAAGCCGGCGGGCCTGCTCCCACAGCTCTTCGGCTAGCAGGCGCGGCGTCACGCCGCCGCCGAGGCTGCGCTGCAGCCGCAGCCAGCAGTGCTGGCCCTGGCGGCTCAGTTGCCAGCGCGGCAGCACGGCCTGTACGCCAGGGATGGCTGTAGGTCCCGGCTGCAGGGGCGCTTCAAAGAAGCCGAAGGCCAGCAGCACCCGCGGCCGGGCCAGGGGCGGGCCGTTCTCGGGGGTGGCTAGGCGGCTGAGGCAGGCGCTGGCAAACCGCTGGGCCAGCTCAAAGCGGCGTGGACCACTGAGCTCGAGGCTGTTGGTGCGTCCGGCGGCGGCAATGCAGAGCCCCGGTGCCCCATCCCACAGGAAGCGGAAGCTGTCGCCGCCTGGGGCCAGCTGTTCAGCCTCGGGCTCCAGATGGGGTAGCAGCAGCATCGGGTCGCCGCCGGCCAGGGGCAGGGCCAGGCTGAGGACGCCCTCCTCTTCCAGCTGGCGTGCCCGCTCGTTGGCGGCGGCCAGCAAACTGGTGAATGAATCACCCGTTGAATTGGTGAAGGAAGAAGGGGCCTGCACCAGGAAGGGCCGGGGCCGCGACGAAGAGCTGCTCAAATGTATGGGCCCTGCAGTGGCTGCCGCCTGCGGCCCCCATGACTGAGCCCAAGGTCGTCGCAAGCCGTTACGCCAATTCCGTTGATCGCAGCCGCCTGTGGCAGGCGGCGATCAAGTGGCCGATGTACGCGGTGGCGGTGATGCCGGTGCTGCTGGCCGCCGGCTGGCGCCTGGGCCAGGCCCTGCCGGTGCGGTTTGACCAACTGCTGCTGTTTCTGTTGGCGGCAGTGCTGCTGCTGGCCTGGGAAAACCTGGCCAACGATGTTTTTGATGCCGACACCGGCGTGGATGCCAACGGCAAGCCCCATTCCGTGGTGAATCTCACCGGCCGGCGCGATCGGGTGGCCGGACTGGCCAATGGCTGCCTGCTGCTGGGCCTGGCTCTGATGGCGCTGGTGGCCTGGCGCAGCACCCCGGCGGTGCTGGCCTTGGTGCTGGCCTGCTGCGGCCTGGGCTACCTGTATCAGGGGCCGCCGTTTCGGCTGGGCTACCGGGGCCTGGGTGAGCCCCTCTGCTGGCTTGCTTTCGGCCCCTTGGCCACCGCCGCCGGCCTGCTGGCCCTGGCACCCGCGGGGGCCAGCGGGGTGCCCTGGGCCATCGCCCTGGCCCTTGGCAGTGGCCCGGCCCTCGCCACCACCTTGGTGCTGTTCTGCTCCCATTTCCATCAGGTTGATGGGGACGCCGCCCATGGCAAGCGTTCGCCGGTGGTGCATCTGGGTACGGCGGCTGCCTCGGGGTTGGTGCCCTGGTTTGTGGCCGGCTGCCTGGCCCTGCAATGGGCGCCGGTGCTGCTGGGCCAGTGGCCGCTCACGGCCCTGCTCGGCGTGATCGGCCTGCCGCCGGCCCGTCAGCTGATCGCCCTATTGCAGCGCCACCATGGCGAGCCTGGGCGGATCAGCGGCAGCAAATTTCTGGCCCTGCGCTTTCAGGCGCTCAATGGTTTGGGTTTGGCCCTGGGCCTGGCCCTGGGGCGCTTCACAGGATGAGCCAGGCGGGCCTGCTGCAGTTGCGGTGGCGGCCCTTCGGCTTCGCCCTGCCCCAGCCCCTGGTTACGGCTGCAGGGACCGTGCAGCAGCGGCGCGGCTGGCTGCTGCGCTTGCAGAGCCCCGCGGGTGATGTGGGCTGGGGCGAGGCCGCGCCCCTTGCTGGCCAGCTGGAGCCATTGGCGGCGGCCCTCGCTGCTTTGGATGCCAGCTATGGGGCAGCCGAACTCGAGAGGTTGCTGCAGGCTGGCCAGTTGCCCCCAACCCTTGCCTTTGCCCTCGGGGCTGCCCTGGCCGAGCTAGCCGGCTTGCCGCAGCGCCGCTGGCTGCCGCCGCCCGCTGCGGCCGTGCTGCTGCCGGCAGGACCAGCCGCCATTGAGGTTTTGGAGCAGCTTGCGCCCGAGCTGGGGCCTGCTCCGGTGTTCAAGTGGAAGCTGGCTGTTTGCGCCGATGGTTTGGAGCGCGAGCTGCTGGAGCAGCTGCTGCAGCGCCTGCCAGCAACCGCCCGCCTGCGCCTTGATGCCAATGGCGGCTGGAGCCGGGCCACGGCGGCGGCCTGGGCCGGGCGTTTGGCGGGCGAGCCGCGGCTGCAGTGGCTGGAGCAGCCCCTGGCCCCGGCCGACCAGGCTGGGCTGGAGGCCTTGGCGGCCCAGGTGCCCGTGGCTCTGGATGAATCGTTGCAGTGCGACCCGGGCCTGCGCAGCAGTTGGCCGGGCTGGCAGGTGCGCCGCCCCAGCCAGGAGGGGGACCCTCGAGGGCTGCTGGCGGCCCTGGAGCGGGGCAGGCCGCGGCTGATGCTCAGCACAGCTTTTGAAACCGGCATCGGCCGCCGCTGGCTCGAGCATTTGGCAGCCCTACAGGCCGAGGGCCCCACGCCGGCGGAGCCGGGCTTGGCGCCGGGTTGGCAAGCCCCCGGAGCCCTGGCCAGCGCCGATCCGGCAGTGGTGTGGGCTGCAGCAGGCCAGCAGCCATGACGCCCGAGCAGTTGCAAAAGCTCTGGGATGCCGGCCGCCTGGCGGCCTTGGCGGGCCCGGCCACCAGCGATCAGCAGGCTTTGGCGGCGGCGATCGGGCCCGATGGCCTTGGCCCCCTGCAGGAGCGTTGGGGGCCAGGGGTGGTGCTGGGTAGTGGCGGCAGCACGGGCGGTCGCCGCTGGTGCCTGCAGCCCCTGGCCCACCTGCAGGCTTCGGCTTCGGCCACTGGCCTCTGGCTGGAGGGTTTGGGCCTAGAGCCTGCGGCTTGCCTGCAGCTCAACCCCCTGCCGTTGCATCACGTCAGTGGGCTGCTGCCCTGGGTGCGGGCCCATCAATGGGGTGCCGGCCACCTGCGCCTCGACCCGGCCTGGATGCGCGATCCGGCTCGGTTGGCTGCGGCTGGCCCGCTGGATCCAGGCCGCCCGGCCTTGCTTTCCCTGGTGCCCACCCAGCTGCAGCGGCTGCTGGCTGCTGCCGAGGGCGTGGCCTGGCTGCAGCGTTTGGCGTTGATTTGGGTGGGTGGGGCGCCGCTGCCGCCGGCGCTGGCGGAGCGGGCCAGGCTGGCCGGGTTGCGGCTAGCCCCTTGTTACGGGGCCACGGAAACGGCGGCAATGGTGTGTGCCCTGGCGCCGGAGGCTTTTCTTGCGGGGGCGGCGGGTTGCGGCATCCCCTTGGCAGATGTGGAGCTGCGGCTAGGGGCGGAGCAGGCCGTTGAGGTGCGCTGTGAGCGGCTCAGCCCGGGCTGGCTGGAGGCTGGCCGGCTCCAGCCCCTGCAGCGCACGGCCGATGGCTGGTGGCGTAGTGGTGATGCTGGCCGGCTTGGCCCAGCGGGGCTGGAGCTGCTGGGACGCCTCGATGGGGCCATTCACAGCGGCGGTGAAACCGTGTTTCCCGAGTTGCTGGAGCAGCGGCTGGCGCAGCTGGCCCAGGCCGCCGGCTTGCCTGTGCAGGCGCTTTTGCTGCTGCCAATCGATGATTCCGACTGGGGCCAGCGCCTGGTAGCCCTGGTGCGGCCCGGCTCGCCCCAGCAGGGTTGGCAGGAGCTGCAGCTGGCGTTGCAGCAGCTGTGTGATTGCTGGCCAGCGGCCGAGCGCCCGTGCCGCTGGCTGCTCTGCCCCGAGCTTGCGCCAGCGGAGCTGGGCAAATGGCAACGAAATCATTGGCGGGCCTGGGTTGATCAGCTAAAAACTGTTCAGGTCGTCTCTCCCGCGTCAGTCGATGTCGAGCCTGTCTGAGACCGAAATCAGCAATAAGAAGCTGGCGGCGGGACTCACCGGAATCTTTCTGGGCGCCTTTGGGGTGCACAAATTCATCCTGGGCTACACCAAGCCGGCGGTAATCATGTTGGTGGTGTCGCTGCTGACCTGTGGGGTTGGTTATTTTGTTTTTCAAGTCATTGGCATTGTTGAAGGCGTCATTTATTTGACGAAATCCAATGCCGAATTCGAAACTGAATACCTAGATGGCCAAAAAGATTGGTTCTGAGGCCTTAGCTCGGTCCCCGGTTTTGTTGCTTTTGTCTGGAGCTGGGGCCCTCAGCTTTGGCCTGGCTGCAGCTATTCCCCACGACGGCTTGCATCCGCTGGCGCTGATGGCGGCCCTGCTGCCCCTGCAGTTGGCGGCGCTGCTTTACGTGTTTAGCCGGCCCTAAAGGGGCTGGATGCCCTGGCCCAGGCTCGATGCTTCCAGCCAGCGCTGAACCCCAGCTGGCAAGGGGCAGCGCCGGCGGCTGGCCGTCTCGATCGCCAGGTGCCTGGTGAGGGCCTTGGCTGCGGCCCTGTCGCCGCTTCGGAAGTTGTAGTGCACCTCGAAGCTGCCGGAATCCAGGCGGTGGGGTTCCAGCTGGATTGCTAGGGGGTCGCCGCAGGCAAGGGGAGCGAGGTAGTCGGCGCTGCAATGCACGAGCGGCAGGGCAATGGCTGGTATCTGACTTGGGGTGGGAAAGATTTCAGTGGCAGGCAGGCCATAGCGCTCCAGGCTTTCTTCGTAAGCCTCGTGACACCAGCGCAGCAGCTGGTGGAAATGCATTACCCCGGCGGCGTCCGTGTCCCCGAAGCGCACGGTGCGGCAGAGCAGCAGCCAGCTATCAGGGTTCATGGGCCAGGCCGCAAACTAGACTAGTCATCACACTAGTTGGCAGGGTGGGATCGGTGGAATCGCGAACGCCTAAGCGCAGTAGGGAGGCCGCCTGGCCCGTGCAGGACGCCAAGGCGCGATTTAGTGAGCTGCTTGATACCTGCGTTAGGGAAGGGGCCCAGGTGGTGTCGCGGCGTGGTGCGGATTTGGCGGTATTGGTTCCTATCGCTGAGTGGCGTCGTTTGCAGGCCAGCGCCCAGCCTTCCTTGAAGGAGTTGTTGTTGGCTGCCGAGGGCCGGACTGAAAATCTGGTGCCGCCTCGTGGGCGAGCGCGCCGCCGCGCCCCCCTAGCGCTGTAACGCCGCGATGTATTTGCTCGATACCAATGTGGTTTCAGAGTTGCGCAGGGCCCGCCCCCATGGGGTCGTGCTGGCCTGGTTAGAAGCTGTGGACGACAGCTTTCTGCACCTCTCGGCTGTGACCTTGGCTGAAATTCAGGCAGGCATTGAGCTCACCCGTCAGCAGGATTTAGGTAAAGCCAATGAGATTGAAGCTTGGCTTGATCTGGTGACGCGCACTTTCAACATCCTGCCTATGGATGGACCGACGTTTCGATGTTGGGCCCGGCTGATGCACCGTCAATCCGACACTCTCTATGAAGACGCGATGATCGCCGCCACAGCTCAGATACACCAGCTCACGGTTGTGACACGGAATATTGTCGATTTTCAGCCGTTCGGTATTCCTTTGTTCAATCCGTTCAGCGATCAACCGACCCCATGATCACGTCGATGGATCCGAGGATGGCCATGATGTCGGCCACCTTGGCCCCTTTGAGGATGTGGGGCAGGATTTGCAGGTTGTTGAAGTCGGCGGCGCGGATCTTGAAGCGCCAGGGGGTGACGTCGTTGTTGCCCTGCAAGTACACCCCGATTTCGCCCTTGCCCGATTCAAGGCGGGTGTAGAGCTCACCCTCGGGAATCTTGAAGGTGGGGGCTACTTTCTTGGCCACGTATTGATAATCAAAACCGGCATATTCGCTGCCCTTGCCCTCCGCCATGCGGCGGGCTTCCAGATGCTCGGTGGCTCCACCGGGAATCATGGCGCATGCCTGGCGCAGGATTTTTAGGGATTCGCGCATTTCCTTGACGCGCACCCGGTAGCGGGCGTAGCAGTCGCCCTCCTGTTCGCAGACCACGTCCCAATCGAAGTCGTCGTAGCACTCGTAGTGGTCGACCTTGCGCAGATCCCAGGGCACCCCAGAGGCGCGCAGCATCGGCCCCGACAGGCTCCAATTGATCGCCATCTCGCGGCTAATTACACCTAGTCCCTCAATTCGCTTACGGAAGATCGGGTTGTTGGTAATTAGCTTTTCGTATTCATCGATCTTGGGACCAAACCAATCGCAGAAGTCGAGGCACTTTTCCAGCCAGCCGTAGGGCAAATCAGCTGCCACCCCGCCAATGCGGAAATAGTTGTTGTTGATCAGCCGCTGGCCGGTGGCCGCTTCCCACAGGTCGTAGATCATCTCCCGCTCGCGGAAGATGTAGAAAAATGGCGTCTGGGCGCCCACGTCAGCCAGGAAGGGGCCAAGCCAGAGCAGGTGGTTGGCGATGCGGTTGAGCTCCAGCATCAGCACCCTGATGTAGCTGGCGCGCTTAGGCACGGGCACATTGGCCAGCCGCTCCGGCGCGTTCACCACAATCGCCTCATAAAACATGCCAGCCGCATAGTCCATGCGGCTCACATAGGGCACGAACATCACGTTCGTGCGGTTTTCGGCAATCTTCTCCATGCCGCGGTGCAGGTAGCCGATCACCGGCTCGCAATCGACCACGTCCTCGCCATCGAGGGTCACCACCAGCCTCAACACCCCGTGCATCGAGGGGTGGTGGGGGCCGAAGTTGACCACCATCGGCTCCGTGCGCGTCTCCAGCTGCGTCATGGGGCCGTGGGGTTAAGCGCTTTGCGGGGATCTTAGGAAGGAAGGGCCCGCTAGACGATCCGTGACGGCGCAGATCGCATCAGCGCCCCCGGATACGGCTCCTAAGCTTGGTGGGGCAGTGTTGAATCCGCGCAAACCATGGGTCAGCACCAGCCAGCGCCATTGCGAAAGATGGCGGCACCGGCAGCCGCAGCCCTCTCGCGCTGGCTGCTGGCTCCACACCAGCTCCGGGCGGCCCGGCAGCGTCAGCTGCTCATCGACAGCCTCACGGCAGTGCTTCCCACCGGGGAGGAGAGCAGCCAGGTGGGGTTGGCGATCCTGCAGGGCGCCCGTGCCCTCAGCCTGGCCGATGGCGATTTTGACCAGGAGGAATGGGAGCTTTTTTACTTTTGCCTCAAGAGCCTGCGCCTCAGCGATGCCCAGCGCCAGAGCGCGGATCTGCATGGCTTACCCGATCCCAAGCGGATCGCCGCCAGCCTTGCCGCCATCTCAGACCCCAGCCAGCAGCTAGCGATCGCCCGCTGCTACTGCCTGTTTGCGGCGGCGGATGGCCAGGGAAAGGCGGCGGAACTCGGTCTGTTGCAGACCCTGCTCCAGGTGCTTGGTCACCCGGAACTGGAGCGGGAGCTGCCCGAGCTCTGCCGTCGCTTTCGCCCTGCGCCCAGCTGGTGGGGTCGCTTTCGCCATTGCTTGGGGCAGCGGCTAGCCAGCTGGGCTTCTCCCCACCGCCGCCGCCGCTGAATGGCCATGGCTGATCCTGCCAGCAGTGGCTTGTTTGAACATGTGCCCGTGCTGGCCGAGGCGGTGCTGGCGGGCTTTGCTTGCCTGCCAGGGGGCCTGCTGATCGACTGCACCCTCGGCGGCGGCGGCCATAGCGCGCTGCTGCTGCAGTCCCATCCCGGCTTGCGACTTGTGGGGCTGGACCAGGACCCAAGCGCCCGTGCCGCCGCCGCCGAGCGCCTCGCCCCATTTGGCGATCGGGTCACAATCGTGGCCGCCAACTTCGCTGATTACGTGCCTGCCGAGCATGCTGTGGCGGTGCTGGCCGATCTGGGGGTGAGCAGTCCCCAGCTGGATGTGGCGGCCCGGGGCTTCAGCTTCCGGCTCGAGGGGCCGCTCGACATGCGCATGAACCCAGAGCGCGGCGAGACGGCTGGGGAACTCATTGATCGTGCCGGCGAGAGCGAGCTGGCAGATCTGATCTACGCCTACGGCGAGGAGCGGCTGTCGCGCCGTATCGCCCGCAAGATCAAGGAGCAGGGGCCCTGGGCACAGCGCCATACCGCCGAGCTGGCCTACCTGGTGGCCGGTTGCTACCCACCGGCGGCCCGCCGCGGCCGCATCCATCCAGCCACACGCACCTTTCAGGCCCTGCGCATTGCCGTAAACGATGAGTTGGGGGTGTTGGACAAGCTGTTGCATAGCGCCCCCAACTGGCTGGAGCCAGGCGGGCTGCTGGCTGTGATCAGCTTCCACTCCCTTGAAGATCGGCGAGTGAAAACGGCCTTTCTGGCCGACGATCGGCTGGAGCGGGTAACGCGCAAGGCGATCAAGGCCAGCCCCGAGGAGGCCGAAGCCAATCCGCGCAGCCGCAGCGCCAGGCTGCGCATCTCCCGCCGTCCTGAGGAGGGGTAGATAGGTGCAGCTAAGGCTGTATCAGCCGATCAGGCCGGTGCGGTCTTCAGCGCCAAACAGCTGGCGGAAGGCGGCGGTGGAGATGCACAACACCAGGGGCACCACCACCAGCAGGCCGCCGTAGCTGAATAAGCCGCCAATGGTGTGGACCACGCCCTCGATGATTCCGAGCCACAGCACCAGCCACCAGCTGGGATTCACGACGTTCACGCCAGAACCAATGGTTTTGGTGGGATTAGCGGTGCCCAGCAGCGACACCTGGATCAGGAACTTCTGGGTGACCAGCAGCCAGATGTAGAAGATCGCCACCACGATCATGGGGATCACGCTGAGGGCTTCGTTGAGCTTGCCCAGGCCTGCCCCGATCAGGGTGGCGATGGCCCCGGCCACAGCTATGACGATCGCCAGCAGGATGCCGGAACCGAGCAGGCGGGCGCTGGCGGGACGGTCCCAGCGAGTGAAGTCGGCGAAGCAGGGCTTGCGGCCCTCCAGGCTCAGCCAGGCGCCGCGGGTCAGGCCAACCACGGTCCAAAGGGCAATGATCACGTAGCCGATCACGCCCACGATCAGGGCGGCCCAGGCACCGGTGGGGTGCACAGCCATCACCTCATTCACGCTGGCTAGGCGAGCCCCTCCCAGGGCGGCCAGGGCGGCGAAGGGCAGCAGGATCAGGGCGGAGAGGGCCTCAAACAGCAAAAAAGCCCAGGGGGCGCGGCAAAAAGCAGCCCACCCGTCTTCCACGGCCTGGAGCACGTGCAGTCGGCTGTCGCTGGAAGGGGTGAGGGCCATGATCAAGGGCAGATGGGCCGGACGGTAGCTATGAAGACAGCAGGGCGCATCCCAGTTGTGACGGTTTGATTAATTCAGCTGGATTCTGTTCTCAGCGCAGCTCCCCCACCGCAGCCGAGACCGTTTCGATGGCCAGGGCGATCTCGGCATCGCTGCTGCCTCGCCCCAGCCCGAAGCGGATCGAGGCTGCCGCCTGCTGACGGCTGCGGCCCAGGGCCGCCAGCACGTGGGATGGGGAGCCCTGGCTGCAGGCCGAGCCGCTGCTCACGGCGAGCCGCTGGCGCAGCAGCCGGTGCAGGCGCGTGCCATCCACCCCTTGCACTGTCACGTTCAGGTTGTGGGCCAGCCGGGGTGCGCCATCGCCGTTGAGATCGATGCCGCCGAGGGCTTCCAGCCCTGCCCAGAGCTGGTCTCTCAGGGTTCCCAGCCGCTCGGCCCGCTCCTCCCGATCAGCCTCAGCCCCCAGCAGTGCTTCGCCCAGCCCGACCACCAGGGGCACCGGCAGGGTGCCGGCCCGGCGGCCGTCCTGCTGGCCGCCCCCATGGAGCTGGGCAGCCAGCTGGAGCCCCGGGCGCACCAGCAGGGCCCCTACCCCCTTAGGTCCATAAAACTTGTGGCCACTGAGGCTGAGCAGGTCGATGCCCAGTTCGTCGATGGCAAGCGGGATGTGGCCGGCGGCCTGGGCCGCGTCTACGTGCAGTAGCACTCCCCGCTGGCGGCAGAGGGCGGCGATGGCGGCCAGGGGCTGGAGCACGCCGATTTCATTGTTGGCGGCCATTACGCTCAGCAGCAGCACGTCGTCGCAGAGGGCGGCTTCGAGCTGGGACAGATCCACCAAGCCATCGGCCTGGATGGGCACCAGGCTCACCGGAAACCCATGGCGCCCCAGATAGGCCAGGGGGTCGAGCACGGCCCGGTGTTCGCTCACCAGGCTCACCAGTCGCCGGCGGGGGTTGCCAGCTGCCAGGGCCGCTTCGCACACCCCCTTGAGGGCCAGGTTGTTGGCTTCGGTGGCGCCGCTGGTGAAGATCACGGTTTCGGCGCTGCTGCCCAGCACTCGGGCCAGCTGGCCCCGGGCCCGCTCCACGGCGGCGGCAGCTTCCAGGGCCGGGCGATAAAGGCGGTTGGCTGGATTGGCGCAGTGTTCGCTCCACCAGGGCGCCATCGCCGCCACCACCGCCGGATCGCAGGGAGTGGTGGCGTGGTGGTCGAGGTAGGCGAGCATGGGTTGCTTGCAGGCTTCCATGTTGCCAACCAGAACCCTATTGCTGGTGGCCCTTGCAGCAGCGCTGGCGCCACCCAGTTGGGCCGAGGGCGGCGGGGTGCGGCCCGAGGATGCCCGGCCGCCAGGACTGTTGCTACTGCAGGAGCGCCCCGGCCTGGGCGGCAAGCAGGCGATTGGCGTTTATGGGGCCGTGGCCGATGCCAAGGTTCCCGGTCTGTGGCGCATCAAGCTTTGGGATGAGCAGCCCAACGACGTCAAGGTGCGCAGCGAAACGATCCGCTGCACCCCTTCAGCGCCGATGCGGGTTACCAGCGATGGCGCCAATTTCTACGTGCGAGAGCTAAATCCGGGCGGGGCGATCACGAGCGCCAATCGCATCGACCACCTGGTGTGGTGGGCCACCTGCTTCCCCGAGCAAGCCGGCAACGATCCAGCTGGCCTAGGGCCCCTGGCCCGCCAGCTCGGCTACAGCGGCAGCTTGCGGGAAACCGAGCAGATCGTGCCTGGACGCTCCCGCTGAGCGCCTGCACACTGGTATCTGCCGACTGGTACCTGCAGAGTGGTCGCCATGAACCCAGATCTGACCCCGGCCCAGGCACCAGAAGTGACGCCCGTGCGCCTGCTGCTGGTCGACGATGAGCCCGGCCTGCGCACGGCGGTAAAGGCCTATCTGGAAGATGAGGGCTTTGCGGTGACCACCGCCAACGACGGTGAGGAGGGCTGGGCCGTGGCCCAGGAGATGCTGCCCGATGTAATCCTCAGCGACGTGATGATGCCCCGCCTTGATGGCTACGGGCTGCTGCAGAAGTTGCGCGCCGACGAGCGCCTGGGTGGCACCCCGGTGATCTTCCTCACCGCCAAGGGCATGACGGCCGATCGTGTTTCAGGTTTCCAGGCCGGCTGCGACGACTACATCCCCAAACCCTTCGATCCCGATGAGTTGGTGGCCCGGGTCAACAACGTCGTCAAGCGCCAGCAGCGCCTGCTGGCGGAGGCGGCCCGCTTCGCTGACGCCGATATCGGCCAGTTGTCTAAGCAGATCACCGAAATCCGTTCCCTGCTCGCCACCGGTGGCACCAAGAAGCCAGCCAGCGCATCCGAGCATGTGTTCACGCCGCGGGAGGCCAGCGTGTTGCAGCTGGTGGCCGAGGGGATGATGAATAAAGAAATCGCCCGGCGGCTGGAAACCTCGATCCGCAACGTCGAGAAATACGTCAGCCGCCTATTCATCAAAACCGGCACCGCCAGCCGCACCGAACTGGTGCGCTACGCCCTCGAGCACGGGCTTGTTGACTGAACCGGTCTCGTTGACTGAACCAGTCTTGTGGACTGAGCTGCCGGAGGCCTTGAACCGGGGCCACGCCTACCTCGACCGGGTGACACCCCAAGACGCGGGCCAGCCGCTCAGCGAGTTTTACGCAGCTCGCTATGCCCATTCCAGTGGGGCGGTGTGGCTGCAGCGTCTCGCCGCCGGTGAGATCTGCAGGAACGGCCAGCAGCTCCAGGCCGATGTCGCCCTCGCAGCCGGAGATGGGCTGGTGTGGCATCGGCCCCCCTGGCAGGAGGCGGCCGTGCCGGTGTTGCCCAGCCCCCTGTTCGACGACGGCGACCTGCTGGTGTTCGACAAACCCAGCGGTCTGCCGGTGCTGCCGGCCGGTGGCTTCCTGGAGCACACCCTGCTGGCCCAGCTGCAGGGCCGCTGGCCTGAGGCCCGGCCCGTGCATCGCCTGGGCCGCTTCACCTCAGGCCTGCTGGTGTGTGCCCGCCTTCCCGCCAGCCGCGCCTGGCTTAGTGCCCTGCTGCGGGAGAGCACGGCGCAACGCCGCTGCACCAAGACCTACCGGGCCCTGCTTCAGTCCCCGGTCCCCGAGTCCCCCTTGCTGGCGCTGGAGCCCGACCAACAGCTCAGCCTCACCACACCGATTGGTCGCTGTGCCCATGCCCGGCTTGGCAGCATCTGGGCCGCGGCTCCCACTGATCCCGCCGCCCTGCCCGCCTCCAGTGCGCTGCGCCTGCTGGAGCGAGACGAGCGGGCCTGGCTGGTGGAGGTCACGATCGCTACGGGCCGACCCCACCAGATCCGCATCCACACCGCCGCCGCCGGGGCGCCCCTGCTGGGCGATCCGCTCTACGGGCCGGGCGGTGGCGCCCAAGCGGGGGCCCTGCCAGGCGATGGTGGCTACCACCTGCATGCCCACAGGCTGCAGTTGGTCTGTCCCGATGGCGACCTGCTTGCGCTGGAGGCGCCGTTGCCCGAGGCCCTGCGCGGAGCTGCCGATGGCTGAAGTTCAAGCTCCGGGCCTGCACCTGCGCCACTGGCCGGCCTGGCTGGCGCCCAGCGCCGCGGCTGAGCTGCTGGAGCGACTGCAGCTCGAGGTGCCCTGGAAGCAGGAGGCGATCACGCTCTATGGCCGCCGCCACCTGCTGCCGCGGCTCACCTGCTGGATGGCCGATCCCGGCTGCGGCTACAGCTACAGCGGCCTGGCCAACGTGATTGAGCCCTGGTCGCCGGCTGCCGCCGAGCTGCGCGAGGCCCTGCAGGCGCTCACGGGCTGGCGCTTTAACTCCCTGCTGCTCAATCGCTACCGCGACGGCCGCGACGCCATGGGCTGGCACGCGGACGATGAACCCGAGCTCGAGCCCACCGCCCCGATCGCCTCCCTCAGCCTCGGCGCCTCCCGCGACTTCCGCCTGCGGCCCCAGCCCAGCCCGCGCCACCGCGTCGGTGTCGCCTCCGGCGCCTGCCAGTTGCCCGCTGGTTTTGGCGATTGCACCCCGTTCAACATGGCGTTGCACAACGGCGATCTGCTGTTGATGGAGCCCCCCACCCAGTTGTGGTGGCAGCACGCCCTGCCGCGCCGGCTGCGGCTGCAGCAGCAGCGCCTCAACCTGACGTTTCGGGTGGTGCGCGCCAGCCGCTAATCAGCCTCGCTCGAAGGCGATCAGGCATCCAGCGCTTGGATCAGCGCGTCGAGATTGATGCCAACTTGATTGGCCACGTCCTTGAGGATCTGCCGGAGTGTGCCCACACGCAAAGGTTTATGGGCGGGGATGGTGAGGTGTTGCTGCCCGTTCGGCATAGCCAAATCGGGCTAACCGCCGCGCTAGTTCTGCACCATCGAGATCACGGGGGATCTTCACAGGGCCAGCAGTTCCTGGCGCACGTGATGAAGCCGTATCAACGGGGGCGCATCACCCTCCTCAAAGTGGCAGTGCACAGCATCACGTATCTCTTGATGCAGCTGCTCTAAATCCTCCGCCTCGGTGTGAATCGAACTACCAACGGCGTTGGCTCGGAATGACCCGTCCTCGGCTTCTTCCACGACAAAAAGAATTTCGTTCATCGCGCTTTTGCCCGGGGCCCTCTGCCAAGCAAAAGTCTGGCATCGAATCAGGGGGCTGGTTGGTCTGCGGGATTGCCCGCTTTGCGGGGTCAGGCCCGCTCGAAGGCGATCAGCCTGGAGAAGTAAAACGGCGCCTTGTTGAGACTGCGGCGCATGGGCTTGAAGCCGGCTTTGGCCGCGGCGGCCACGATGCCATCCTCGCGCAAGGTGTAGGCCCGGGTGGTCTTGCTGGGGCCGGGGAACAGCTGGCCGATGCCCTTGAGCAGGGCCAGCAGCGGCGTGTAGGGAGCAAAGCTCACGATCAGGTGGCGCTCGGCCATCGAGGCCAGGTGGCGCACCATCTCCTCGGCCGGGGCCTGGGGGTAGTGGATGAACACATCCAGGCAGATCACCGTGTCGTAGCGGCCCTCAAGGCTCTCGAGATCGGAGGCCAGGAAGCTGATCTGACCGGGCTTCACGCCCAGCTCACCAGCGCGGCGCTGAGCTTCTTGCACCATCGCAGCGGAGAGGTCGGAGGCGGCGATTGAGCCCGCACCCAGCTGGGCTAGAGGCAGCGTCAGGCTGCCGACGCCGCAGCCGGCATCACAGAAGCTGCGGCTCTCCAATCCGCCCTGCTCCTGCAGCCAGGCCAGCACGTTGTCCACTGTTTTTTGGTGACCGATGCGGATGTTGCGCTGCACCCGGTTGACGTCGTCGCTGTCGCTGTAGATGCGATTCCAGCGCTCAAAGCCGGTGGTTTCGAAGTAGCCCTTCACCTCGAGTTTTTCGGCCTGGTTGGCTTCCAGTAGCTGGTCGGGGGCCATGGGCATATCCGCTCGTGGCGCGGATCCTAGGGAGTGGCTTCTGCTCCGGGCCGCTGCCAGCTGAGCCCGGCGGGCCCCTCCTGCCAGCGCAGGGTTTCTGCCAGGGGCATGCCCAGCAGCATCTGGTCGAGGCTGCGGTCATCGCCCAGCACCCGCCGGGGCAGCACGGTGGCCGCGGCGATGGCCCGGGCCGGCTCACCGGTCCACTGGGCCAGGCGCCGCACCCCCTCCAGCAGCGGCAGGGTGACGCCGGCCAGGGTGCCATCTTCCAGCCGGCAGCTGCCGTCGGCCACGATCAGCAGGCGCTCATCCCAGCGGTGCTGGCCTTCGCCGAGGCCGTAGGGGGCAAGGGCATCGCTCACCAGCACCACCTGCTCTGGAGCTAGCCGCTGCAGCAGCACCGCCATCGTGGGCTCCACGTGCACCCCATCGGCGATCAGGCCGATTGCCACATCCCCCCGCAGGGCGGCAGCCGCCACCGGCCCTGGCGCGCGCCGGTGCATGTCCGGCATGGCGTTAAACGCGTGGGTGAGCATGCTCACGCCGGCAGCGAAGGCGGCGTGGCTCTGGACTTCCGTGGCCGCGCTGTGGCCCAGGCTCACCACGATTCCCCGCTCGGCCAATGCGGTGATCACGGCGCCGGCCCCCTCCAGTTCCGGGGCCAGGGTCACCAGGTCGATGTCGTCTTCAAAGCCGTCGATGCGCTGCAGCAGGGCGGCCAGGCTGGGGGCAGCCAGGTGCTGGGCGGGATGGGCACCCCGGCGACTGGGCTCAAGGAAGGGGCCCTCCAGGTGGGCGCCCAGTAGCTGGCAGCGGCCCGGTTGGTGGGCTGCCCGCGCCTCGGCGAGCACGGCCAGGGCCTGGCGCAGGGGTGCAACACCGCAGGTCACCAGGGTGGGGCAGATCGCTTCGACACCATCGCGCCAGAGCAGCTCCAGCAGGGCCTCCAGCTGGGGAAGATCGGCCGGCGTGAGCTCCGGGAAAGCCAGGCCCAGGCCGCCGTTGATCTGCAGATCCACCCCGGCTGGGCTGAGCCAGTCGCCGTGCCAGTCGTCACCGGCGGCCCAGCTACCGGCGGGCAAAGGCTCCACCAGGCTGATCAGATCGCCCTCATCAAGGCCGATGCGCCAGCGCTGGTTGGCGCCATGGCTGCAGCGCTGGGCCTGGGGCAGTCGCACATTGCTGAGCCAGCGCATGGGCAGAAGGGCCGCCAGACGGGACAATGCCATTCTCCGCCTGCGGCCGTGTGGTTGCCTTCTCTTCTGCTGGACCGTCATCGGGATCGCCCCAAGCTGCCAATACACCCCAGGTGGCAGTGGTTATGGGCAGCGACTCAGACCTGCCCACCATGCAGCCGGCGGTGCAGGTGCTGGAGCAGTTTGGGGTGGCGGTAGAGGTGCGGGTGCTCTCGGCCCATCGCACTCCTCTGGAGATGGTGGAATTTGCCCAGATGGCCCGCGAGCGGGGCTTCAAGGTGATCGTGGCCGGCGCTGGCGGCGCCGCCCACTTGCCCGGCATGGTGGCCGCCCTCACCACCCTGCCGGTGATCGGCGTGCCGGTGCAAAGCCGGGCCCTATCGGGTGTGGATTCGCTCCATTCGATCGTGCAGATGCCAGCTGGCGTCCCGGTGGCCACGGTGGCGATCGGTAATGGTCTCAACGCCGGCCTGCTGGCGGCGCAGATCTTGGCCACCGCTGATCCCCGCCTCGCCCAGGAGATCTCGGACTACCGCGATGGGTTGCATGGCCAAGTAACGGCTAAGGACGCCCGGCTGCAGCAGCTGGGCAGCCGGGCTTATCTGGAGCAGATGGGCTGATGCTGGAACGGCTCGTTCTGCCCCCCTGGCTCAAGGCCGGCCTGGCCCTGCCCTTGCTGGTGCTTAACCTCTGGGTGCTGCGCCAACTGCTGCTGCCCCTGGCCCCGTTTCCGGCCTTGTTTATGGGAGCGGCGTTGATTGCCTTTCTGCTCGATTTGCCCAGCCGCTGGCTGATGGGCCGCGGCCTGCCGCGCTGGCTGGCCTACGCCCTGGTGGTGGGTCTCAGCTTTGGCCTGCTCGCTTTGGCGGCCGTTTGGCTGGTTCCCCGGCTGATTGAGCAGTTGGCTGAGTTGATCACGGCCCTGCCGGGCTGGTTGGCCCAGGGGGAAACGTTGCTGCAGCAGTTGCAGACCTGGGCTGGCACCCGCGGGCTACCCACTGATTTCGGCGACCTCAGCAGCGAGCTGCTCACCCGCACCAGCCAGCTGGCCCGCCAGGTCAGTCAGCAGCTGCTTGGTTTGCTCGGGGCCACCGTGGGCCTCACGGTCAACACCGTGATCGTGCTGGTGCTGGCGGTGTTCTTGCTGCTGGGAGGGGAGGGCATCAGCGCCGGTCTGGCCCAGTGGCTGCCGCCGCGGGCGCGCAGCCTGGTGGTAACTACCTTGAACCGCACCTTCCGCGGCTACTTCGCCGGCCAGGTTTTGCTGGCCCTGATCCTCAGCGTCGCCCAGATAGTGGTGTTCACCCTGCTTGGTATTCCCTACGGAGTGCTGTTTGCGGTGGCGATTGGCTTCACCACCCTGGTGCCCTACGCCAGTGCCCTGACGATCCTGCTGGTGAGCTTGCTGCTTGCTCTCGATGATCCTCGCACCGGACTGGAGGTGCTGGCCGCGGCCATCAGCGTGGGGCAGGTGGTGGATCAGGTGATCCAGCCCCGCCTGATGGGCCGGATTGTGGGTCTGCAGCCCGCCTGGCTGCTGATCAGCCTGCCGGTTGGAGCCCGGCTGGGGAGCCTGCTGGGGCTGGGGGATTTGCTGGGTTTGCTGCTGGCGGTGCCGGTTGCCAGCTGCGCCAAAACCTTCCTTGATGCTTGGGGCGAGCAGTTGCGGGCAGCTGAGCGCAGCCCCGACCCGCTCAGTTCGCCGGCGCCGTGATGATTCCCTGAGCCTCGAGGTAGGCAACCACCGTTGCCACCGACTCCTCCAGGTTCTGGCTGCCGGTGTGCACCCGCAGCTCGGGTTTTTCCGGTGCCTCATAGGGGCTGGAGATGCCAGTGAACTCCTTGATTTCGCCGGCCCGAGCCTTGGCGTAGAGCCCCTTGGTGTCGCGCTGCTCGCAGGTGCCTAGGTCGGCGGCGCAGTGGATTTCGATGAAGTCGCCGGGGTCCACAAGGGCGCGGGCTTTGTCGCGGTCGGCCTTGAAGGGCGACACGAAGGCCGTGAGCACCACCACCCCCGCATCTAGAAAAAGCTTGCTCACTTCGCCAATGCGGCGGATGTTTTCCTCGCGGGCGGCATCGGAGAAGCCCAGGTCCTTGCAGAGGCCGTGGCGGATGTTGTCTCCATCCAGCACGTAGCAGCTGAGTCCCCGTTCAAACAGGGCCGAGTTCACGGCGTTGGCCAGGGTGCTCTTGCCCGAGCCGCTGAGGCCGGTGAACCAAAGGATGGCGCTGCGGTGGCCTTGTTGTTCGGCCCGAGCTGCCCGGTCCACCGTGGTGTGGTGCCAGGCGATGTTGGTCGAGGCCCCCTGGTTGGTTAGTTCGCCGTAGGCGGGGGTGGAGGGAGCGGCGGACATCGGTGCTGGGCGTTGGGACGGATCGGGCCATTCTCCCCTGTGCCTCGCGTCAGGCCCTTGAGAGGTGCTTTGTTATCTGGTGCCAAGGGGAGGATTTTGATTCTAGAATTGGAATCTAGAAATAGTCTCAGCAATGGCTGTCAGCATCAAGAGCCCTCGGGTGGACGCCCTGCTTGAGCAGCTGCGCCAGCTCACGGGCAGGGGCGTCACGGAGATTGTGCGGGATGCCTTGGAGCTGGAGCTGCAGCGGCAGCGGTGGTTGAGCCGGCGCAGGCGCCTCAGTGCCGAGTTACCAGTCCTGCAGGATCAGGCCATTGAGACGGCCAAACCTTTTCATCCCGATTCGCTTTACGACGAGCAGGGCTTGCCGTCGTGATTCTGGATACTTCTGTGCTGCTCGCAATTCTTCAGCGAGAACCTGGGTGGGAGCGACACCAGCAGGCGCTCGAGCAAGCTGAAGTCCTACGCATGTCCGCAGGCACCCTGCAGGAGCTGCTGCTGGTTGCTCACTGCCGTCGTGTGCTCGAACCGATGCGGACGTTGCTGGATCTCATTGATCCTGATGTGGTGCCGGTGGATGCGGATCTGGCAGAGCGCGCTCTGGGCATCTTCAAGCGTTTTGGCAAGGGCCAGGGCCATCGCGCCCAGCTCAACTTCGGGGATTGTTTTGCGGCGGCACTTGCTGAGCGTGACCAATTGCCCCTTGGCTACATCGGCGACGATTTCACCAAGGCGGGCTTCTGAGCTTGATCCCCGGCCACAGTTGGATTGCTCCGCTATTCAGTAGACGGCTGCGTGCTGCCGGCAGACCTCTTCTGGCTAAAAAAAAACGTTTCATCCACTCGAAAGTTTACAATTAATTGTCAATGTGTGTAATTAAGGGGTTTTGCGCCTGCCGGCTTGATTTGTGGCTAGGCTAGGTAATGCAATAAAGTAAACTAAAATTCTTATTAGTATGCCCAAAATTTGGCACGGCATTTTAGCTGTGCTGCCAGTATTGTTAGCGCCACCCCTTTGCGCTCAGTCTGTTTATAAGATTGAGGGCTTTTCTGCTCCCCAGGTTCGTCCTCAAACTTTGACCGCTGAGCTTGAAGCCCAGCTGAGAGGTTTACAGGGTGAAATCGATGCACGTAGTAAAAGTTTTACTCTCTCCCAGGCGCTAGAGATGGGGTTGCTTAACAGTCCTCAGTTGGCTGCAACTTATGCTGAGATTCAAGGCCAGCAATGGAATCTTGTTGCCGTAAGGCGCCAGTGGTATCCAACACTGAGTGCATCCTCAGAACCTTTTGTGCCGGGTCGTCGCTTTGGTTCCAGCAATAGCACTTTTCGAGATGGTGCTCAAGTAGATGATAATTCGGCCACTACAGCAACCAATATTGGCCTCACTGTTGGCTGGACATTCTTTGATCCCAGTAGAGGATCAAGTATTAACGCGGCAAGTGAGAACCTTAAACGCCAGCAATTGTTGTTTGACGTTAGCGCTCGCAACCTTGTCCTTGAAATCCAGCAAGTCTATTACAGCCTCCAGGAGCAGAGGTTACTGATAGAAGCATACGCAGATATTCTCAAGGCAACAACGCGCCAGGTTCAGATAACAGAAGCTCAGTTCAACAATGGATTGATTAATATCGCAGACGTTGAGCAGATTCGAACTCAGCAGTTTGCGACCCTGAGCACCTTAATAAATGCTTATCGCCAGTTCATTGACGCTTCTTCGCGCCTTGCGCAGGTAATTGCTATGCCACCAGGAGCTCTTGTGACCCCGAGCGATGGGTTGCAGGCATTGGGTGATTGGCCTGAGGCCTTGCAGCCAACTATTGAACAGGCCCTAAATCTGCGCGAGGAAATCAAAGCAAGTCTGGCCGAAGCAGCTAGTGCGCGCTGGAGTGCAACTGCACTGTTCAATACTTATTGGCCGCGTTTCAGCCTGGGAGCGAATGGACAATATGGGAATATAAACAATGATCAGACCCAGTCGTCACAGCAGGGCAATGTCACTACCAATACTCGCATCACCAACTGGAGTGGAGGCTTCGGTTTGGGTTTTACTTGGCAGTTCTTTGATGGCGGCATTAACGCAGCTCAATCAGAGGTACAGAAAGCACTCGGCAGGCGAGCGAGTGATCAGGCAGCCCTAGATCGCTTGATTGTTACCCGGGAAGTGGAGCAGGCATATACGGCTTACAAAACCAGTCAGTTGGCGATGAAGAGTAGTGAAGCTCAGGTTACCTCGGCTCGAGCGGCAGCAGCCGCGGTGCGTGCGCGATTCGATGTAGGTGTGAGTGATATGTCTTCATTGGTGGTGGCATTGAATCAGGCCATCAATGCTGCCAGTAATTACGCTTCATCTGTGAGGGATTACAACGGTTCGATTGCGGCATTGTTTCGTAGCTCAGCCCGTTGGCCAGCTAACACCCAACCGTTGCTGAATCAGCGGGTTGTCACGCTCCGCAAGCAATGAAAAATATGCAACATGGCTGAGCAGTAAACCGATCTTATACCTTTCTACAAGCTCCGTACCCCCTCTCCGCTCCTCGATCGATGACATCGCGAGACCCTGATTCCAACCCTAGCCAGACAACCGAGGAAAGTTCTTCCTCGAGTCGTGCAGCGGATCGTTTCGGAATTTTTGAGAAAGTTGCCTTGGAACGGCTTCGGGCTGGAGCCGATGCAACTAAGCCTGCATCATTTTTACCTCTGCCAGTGAGGTTGACAGCTATTGCTGCGGCATCCATTGCGGGGCTAGGTGTCCTGTGGGCTGTGTTTGCTCGGGTGCCGGTGCAGGTTAATGGCATCGGTGTTTTTGTGTGCATGTGTACTACGCCGCGCAGTCAGATCAGAAGTTTAGAAGCTCCTACATCCGGAATCCTGCACTACCAGGTAAGTGGGTTTGGGCCTAACACTTTGCCTGAAGAGCAGAGAGAGCGTAATGACGTGCTACGCCAGCTTGGACTTATTCAAACAGGCTCGCTATATACTGAGGTGTACGATGCCGCTAGGTTGAAATCTTTGGTTGAGTTGGCTTTGGCTCCAAGCCAAGGTCTGGTTCTTGACCTGTCGGCCCCAGTTCAATCTTTACCTATGCAAATAGGAAAGTTGGAACGGGATAACGCGCCACCTGTTGTGAGCTATCCGGGAGGGACCGTACTTGCCCGAATTGAGGATCAATCTGCCAAGGAAGCCTTGACCTCGTCTCTGGTTAGCATTTTGCCCACAGAAAGTATGTTGCGTCAGCAGCAAACGGGTAGAACAGAGCGTGCAGGCCGATTGGGCGGCCTCAATGCTTTGCAAGCAAATCAGCGATCATCCATTGAGAGGGAGCTTAATCAAAGGAGAGAATTATACCAACGCTACGTGAAGCTTTGGAAGCAAGGATACCTACCAAGTACGGCTGTATTGGAGGAGCAGTCGCGTATTAATTCCCTGGAAAGTCAACTGCTTAACGCGAAATCCACGCAAATAAGCACGAAGATGAGTCGCGATGATCAGATTGAACAGTCGAAGCAGGCAGCGGTTTCCAATCTTGATAGTCGAAACAAGCTTCAAAGTCAATTGGCTGCTTATTTGAGCCGGACAACTGTCTTCGCCCCAGTCAAAGGCATTTATCTTTTGAGTCGAAACTTCTTCAACGGCAGCTTTGTGAAGCAGGGCCAAGAGTTACTTGTTTATACAACAACACCCCCCTACCTTCCGGGTACTATCCCAGTGTTCCTGGATCCTGCCACCGCGCAACAGGTCGTAGAAGGTATGTCGGTGTTAGTTACTCCCAAGGGTATATCCAGGGCTCAATATGGAGGCATTCCTGGTAAAGTGATTGAGGTCAGTAAGCAACCACTCGACAGTGATGGGTTGATGGGTGCTCTACAGAGTCGCGCTTTGGTGCCCCCGATTCAGCAGAGTGTCCCTGCTCCCTATCTCGTGCGTGTACAGCTGGAGAAATCCACCCCAGCAGAATGTAACCAGGCAAGCAGTTATGGCTGTTACCGTTGGAGCTCTGGTCGGCGACCTCCCCAGCCAGTACGCATTACCAGCCTGGCTGACGTACAGATCACTACTGTGCATCTGAGGCCGATCGAGTTTGTGATGCCGGCGCTCCGTCGCGCGATGGGCTTGGTGGTAGACAACACATGAAGCGTTCTCGCCGGGTTGTTACACCCACTGTTTTACAGTACGAAGCGGTTGAATGCGGAGCTGCCAGCCTCAAGATCGTGCTTGGTTACTGGGGCAAAATTTTGCCTTTGGCCCAACTGCGTGAGCTTTGCGGGATCAGCCGTGATGGTGTGACTGCCCTGCAGCTAAAACAGGCTGCCCAACTTGTTGGGCTTGAAGTGAAAGCATTTGGTCGCGCTGCTGAAGCCCTGCGCACCTCGGGTTCATTTCCCTGCATCATTTTCTGGAATTTCAATCACTTTTTAGTTCTTGAGGGCTTCGAGCATGGACGGGCTTATCTGAGTGATCCTGCTTTTGGCAGGCGCAGCGTCGACTGGGAAGAATTTCAGACAAGCTTCACCGGTATTGTGCTGGAGCTTCTTCCAGGAGCTGGTTTCAGCCCAGGAGGCCGGGATCCAAGCCTTTATCGCTGGGTGCCAAGCTTGCTTGCTCCCTACCGCAGCCTGTTGCCCTGGCTTGCCCTGGTTTCACTTTTTGGAGCTCTGCCAGAATTATTCATAGCTGGAGCCACCAGCCAGTTCATCGATGGCTTTCTGCAGGAAGGGCGTGAAAACATCGGCATTCCGGTGATTTGGATCACATCAGTTGCTGTTGTGGTACTGATTGGAATGCTTAACCTGCAAAAGCTGATTCTACGCAGTCTTGCGAATCAGTTGCTTAAGCGTATTAGCAGCATGCTCTATATTTCGCTATTCAGCCTTCCCTATCGCTATTTTGTTCAGCGTATGAGTGGAGAGCTTGCAACCAGGCTGATTCTTCCATTCTCGCTTGTGCAGCTCGGCGTAAGTGGAGTCATCGATTTCGTGCTGTCACTTGGGTCAGGCCTGATTGCCCTTGTTGTGGGTTTGTTGATTTCTCCCTGGTTGTCTTTGTTCACAATTTTGATAGCGGGTGGCAACTCTGCTTTCACTCTATGGGTTAGGGAAGTGCGTAAAAGTGATA
Source organism: Cyanobium usitatum str. Tous (assembly GCF_963920485.1). Lineage (NCBI taxonomy): Bacteria > Bacillati > Cyanobacteriota > Cyanophyceae > Synechococcales > Prochlorococcaceae > Cyanobium > Cyanobium usitatum. The sequence goes on from NZ_OY986431.1 coordinate 2,622,336, forward strand.
ACTATAAGTTGGCGATGCTTCAGGGAAAAGCGCAGGGCACAGGCATTTATGTGATTCAATGCATTGAAAGTATTAAGGCAAGTGGTCTCGAAAATGAATCATTTATGCAATGGTCTGCAAATTTCAATGACGCCTTGGCTGAACTGCAAAAACAATCTCTTGCTGCGGCCGTAGTTGGCTTGGTTGGTTCTACTTCCGGGTTCTTGTTGCGTTGTGGAGTCATCCTGCTCGGCGGTATCTTGATCATTTTGGGTCAGAACAGTCTTGGTGAACTCATGGCCTTTCAATTTCTGATGGGCATGATTCAAGCACCACTGCAGCAGTTGAGTCTTCTCAGTAACCAGCTACAACAGCTTGATGGTGATGTGGGGCGTATCAACGATGTTATTGATAGCGAAGTCGATCCGATGGTTCGCAGTTTTAGGATCACTTCTGATGTGAAGGATGACCAGCGTCAGCTGGCCGGACGGATTGAGTTAAGTGAATTGGTTTATCAGTTCAGTTCAACGACACCCTTAATGTTCTCTGGCATTAACTTTACTCTTGAAGCTGGTCAACACCTAGCTATTGTTGGGGGTAGTGGATCTGGCAAATCCACATTGCTGCGCTTGCTGGCTGGCCTTTATAGGCCCACCCAAGGATCTATCCTTTATGACGGCCGTGATTGGCTGGGCTGGGACGATCCAACAATGCGCAATTCGATTGCCCTAGTCTCCCAGGATGTGTTTCTATTCCCAGCCACCCTAGAGCAGAACTTAAGCTTGTGGGATCCACGTTTTAGTTCTGCTGAAGCGTTGACTGCTTTGAATCAGGCAGGCCTTCTCGACGATCTTGGTGGTGCCGGAGCTCTGTCACTGCATTTGGGTGAAGGTGGTGCAAATCTCAGTGGCGGACAACGCCAGCGTGTGGAGATTGCCAGGGCACTGCTGCGTCAGCCCACCTTGCTGCTGATGGATGAGGCAACCAGTTCCCTGGATGATCGTCGTGAGCGACAGATTCTTGCTGCAGTTAAAAGCCAGCCACGAACCTTGGTCACAGTGGCTCATCGAATGTATGGAGCGCAGATCAGCGACTGGGTGATTGTGCTTGATCAAGGTCAGTTGGTAGAACAGGGTCCGCCTGGAGTGCTGGCCCAATCGGGGAGTTTCTACCAGCGACTATTGGAAGCCGAGTTGTTCAGTGTCGTTGGAGGGCCCAACTCATGACGCTTTCCCAAACACGCCAGGACGCTCTTCTTCGCGGCGTATCTGTTGTTCAGCAGGATTTGCCTCACCAAGGGCTACTCAGCGCTGAGGGAGGTGATCCAGCCTGTACCGCTTTGGCTTATGCCATGTTGATACTTGGCGACAAAAGAAAAATAGCTTCTGTAAAGGGTGATTTCGGCACTCTACTGGAGGCTAACAACATAGCTCATCGCGATGTTAAAACGCCAGCAGATTTGGTTCTCTCTACGCGAGCCATGCTGATTGTTTTTGCTAAGAACGACGGTCGGCCGCTTTCAGTCCATCGGCTTGGCGCAAAGACCGTCGTTTTTGATCCTCTTAGCGGTCAAAGGCAACCTTTGGATACTGGCTTGGCGCTTAAGCCCTATGCCTACGAGCTCTATGCATCCCTGCCAGTGCCGCTGAATTCGCTTTGGCAGTTGCTTAGATTTGGATTAGGTACAAATATATCTCCGCTATTGTTGGTTGTATTCAGTGCGCTAGTGGTTGCGATTTTCAACCTCAGCATACCCGTTCTTACTTCGTTCTTGGTTGGTACTGTTCTGCCGCTTGGGGATCTACAACTGCTTGTTGAGACTTCCTTAGTAGTCCTTTTGATTGCATTGTGCACTGTGGTTTCACAGGGTTTTAGCAGTTTGGCAATGGTCCGGATGGAGTCCCTTGTGAATTTGCGACTTGAGGCTGGGGTCTGGAGCCATCTGCTGCGTCTGCCATTGCAGTTTTTCCAGAAGCTAGGTACCGCAGACCTTCTTGCCCGGGTTGGATCGATTAGTCAGATGCGTCAACTTGTGAGCAGCGGTCTTTTGACTGCTGGGCTTGGCTTGTTGTTTTCAATCACTAATCTCATAATGATGTTTGTCTATCAGAGCCAGCTGGCTTGGGTAGCGGCAGCATTTAGTCTTCTCAGTGCGGTGGTTATGGTTTTGCTGGTATTACAGGCAGCAAAGTTTGAACAACCCCTGCAAGAGGGACGGGCTCGCGTGAGTGACATGGGATTGCAGGGGGCGGTGGGTATGCCGCAGATTCGAGTTAGTGGCAGTGAGCCTTTTGTATTTGAGCAGTGGATTCGTAAGGTGGTGGGGCTTGGCGGGCTGATGCGCCGTGTGTCGCTGGCGAACGATTCCTTGGAGATCCTTGCTCGTGTGCTCACTCCGCTTGGGCAAGTTGTGATGTTTGTCGCGTTGGTGTGGATGTTGCATCAGGCAAAGACCCAACCATCGATGGCTGGTGGACCTGGAGCATTGAGTGCAAACCAACTAGTAGCCGCGTTTGTTGCTTTTCAGGCAGCGTATATCTCCTTCAACAGCCAGTTATCAGGCCTTGCAGTGCAGGTCGCAAACACGGTGGCTCAGCTCGTGGTGCTATGGAAGCGTAGCTGCGTAGTGATGTTTGCTAGCCCTGAAGCTGGTTCAGGTGAGGCCACTCAGATGCATGAGGTTGTCGGAAAAATTGAGCTGGTGAATCTTAAGGTTCGTTATCCCGATGCTCCGCTACCTTTGCTCGAGGAGATTAATCTGACTATCCCGCAGGGAGGATACACTGCAATTACTGGGGTCTCAGGCTGCGGTAAAACAACTCTTCTACGTTGCTTGCTTCGGCTGATGGAGCTTGAGGCCGGTGTGATCAATATTGACGGCGTTGACCTAACCCAGTTGGCTGTGCGTCAGTACCGGCGCCAGCTGGGTGTGGTGCTTCAAAATGCACCTCTGCCTACTGGTTCAATTTACGAGATTGTTCGCGCGGGTAGGGCTTATAGCCATGAAGAGATTTGGAAGGCACTTGATCAGGCATCAGTGGCTGCTGATGTGGAGCGGATGCCAATGCAGTTGGAAACGATAATTAGTGAGGGGGCGATGGGCATTTCTGGTGGCCAACGTCAGCGCCTCTCACTGGCAAGAGCACTTGTTGGCCAGCCCAAAATATTACTTTTAGATGAGGCAACTAGTGCTCTCGATGCTCCTACCCAAGCTGCGGTTACACGCACACTTGAGTCCATGGCTATTACTCGTATTGCCATCGCTCATCGCTTGTCCACGATCGAGTCGGCTGATCAGATTGCAGTGATATCAAGTGGACGCATTAGCGAGCTGGGAACTTATTCTGAGCTTTCGTGCAAGGTTGGTGGCTATTTGCAGCGGAGTTAGGGAGACTCTGGAAAACCCAGCCCGGCTGCGCGTCAATGAGCCTGAAATCGCAGGCCAGGACTGGGTTGATGGGTGGCAAACAGCTTGGCTTCTCTGATTACGCGCTCACCACAGCCAAGAAGCAGACCAATCGGGAGAAGTTTCTCTCTGAGATGGAGGTGGTGGTGCCGTGAGAAGCGCTCATCGACTTGATCGAGCCCTGCTACCGGAAAAGATATCGATACCCACGGAACAATGAGACTTCATCTATTACGCCAACGGGGCCTTGCATGTTGACAAAATCTGCGGTTGCAAGAAGGCACCACTCTTCCACTGTCTTATCTACTAATGAGCCGAGTTGTCCATCCTCCCAAGACTCTATCTGCAAGCCTTGCTCGCCTTTAGATGCTGCTCTATGTATTCACTGGGCACTGGTATCTTTATGCATGATAGTTTCTAAAGGGTTGGCTTGCATGAAGGAATGCTCCGCAACCCGTCAAGCAGGCGATCTATTCATGTGTTGCTTGTACCGCGTCAATCCAGTAGCATTGGCAACTTGGATCCTTTGACAATGGAAGACCTTAAGACATCGCTTCGAACTCAATCTGCGTCCAAAACTATTGAACTGGTTAGCCCTTCTCTCGAAGGGCTTGGAATCGTTGGCGTATTTGACCATACAAGTAGCTGCATTCCTGAGCTTCATGTTTTTGAAGCACTTAGGAAGAACGCTCATTCGGGTTATCTTAATCTTGGCAAGGGGTATACAGCATCAGCTGCTACTGCCTCGGCGATTATGGAAGGCATTGAGATGAGCCTGATAGAGTCTCCTCTTATTAAAGGCATGCCCTGGGTGAACAGTCTTGATGGCCGAATTGTCCGCTTCCGCGATGCTCGTTACTGCCTCTCCTCAAATGTCGAGCAACCAATAGTTAACTGCATCCCTTGCAGAGATCTTATTGCTGATACTAAATGCTTTGTTCCAGCCTGTGATGTCTTTTATCCCGCAGCGTTGGAGGCGGGGCTGCCACTTAGATCCTTTACCAATGGACTGGCCTCTGGCAATACCGTAGACGAGGCGATGCTGCATGCGCTCTATGAGCTTATCGAAAGAGATGCCATGCAGTATTGCTTTGATAAACCTGATTCTGTAATACCTGTCTGTTCAGCTTCATTTGGCGATCAACTGCTTGACAACGTTGTCGATCGACTGGCTGATCAAGGCCATCTTTTGATTCTGCGTTTGTTGCGGTCAAAAGCTGCAGCGGTTTTCGAGGCCACTCTATTCATTAAGTCTCCCGACAAAGCATATCAGCTCTTCAACGGATGGGGATGCAATCATAGTCCGTTGATTGCGGCTCGCCGCGCTATTTCGGAAGCTGCGCAGGTATGGCGTATTCAAGAGGCGATAGAATTGAATACACTTCCAGCGAGCCGGCGCAAGGGTGGATACGTAGTTTCTTCCGATGATTACCTGGCCATGCCTAGGACTCACCTTAATCCTAAGCCAACTATTGCCGCCATCAATGAAACCACTTTGGATTCTGCTATGGGAATGGTTGGCATGCAAACTACGAACATCGAGTTATCGGTGGATCCCCGCCTTCTGGTTAGTGACTTGATTTCAAAATTTACGGCAATGAATGTAACGAGCCTCTATTGCGTTGGCCTCAGTCCTGAGAATCTTCCTGTGCACGTAGTTCGTTGCTTTTCATCTGACTTGGCTTGTCCAATTGGGCTTTAGCGTCTTCAGAACTCTCGATTCGTCTTATGAACCTTTTAGCAAAACTTGCAGTCTTAGCTCAAGAGTATCCCAGCCTAAGATATGGTGAGCTGCATGACATGCTTTGTGAACAAGGCTGGGTACTAGATCCGCTCAGTGAAGAAGCTCGTAGGCTTGCTAATCAGGTTCCAGGTTGGAAGGCCTTGTTTATCCTTAATGCGAATGCTCAGCTGTCAGAGCGTAAGCCTAAGTTGTTTCCACAACTAATCCAGACTGGTGAGTCGCTGTGTAGAGACAACTATGTCTCAAGTCAAGTGATCGACAAGATGCTTTCTCTGTATAAGGGCCAGATTCTGATACGAGGAGATGCACCTCTATATCTGGCTGACTACCTGTCAGATCTCAGCCCGGAGCTTTCTCAGTTTCTTGTTGATATTGCAAAGAGTGTAGTCGCAGATCTTATGCACAATGCCCTATTGCTTGACCAGTCTCTCCTTGGCGAATCTATGGTTCTGCTTATGAACCGTTGTTTGCTGCGTAGAACTTATCCTTGCCATGAAATTAGCCAGATCTCAAAGAACAAGAATAATCAGGACTGGCACCAGGATAGTAGCATTGTGTATGGAGGGAGGCCTATGTTGACTGTTTGGATTCCATTGCAAGAGTCTTCTGGTCAGAAGATACCGGGAATTGAACTTGCTAGTCTTCGCTCGTCCTACTTCTCTTCCTGTTTTGGTGATGGCGTAGCCGACTTGTCAGATGTTTCCAAGGATTTCCCTGATGAAATCATTTCTACGGTCATTCCACGTCTCAATGCTGGTGGATATGCCGTTTTCAACGGACTAACATATCATCGAACATACGCTAGTGATTGTATGGCAAGCGCTCGAGATGCTTTGCTGATTAGGATTGCTCCCCGTTCCCATGCAGGCTACTTTCCTGGTGATCGCTCTAAAGATATTGAGTTTAGGTTGTGAAAGTTGAGATATTAGGGTCTGGACCTGTTGCACTTAGCTATGCAAACTGGCTTGCATGGCTTGGTCATAAGGTCTGTCTTATGAGGAGCGACCAATTCCACTCACACGATCCCTTACCACTTGTTACTTGCGAGCTGGATCTGGGAATTCGTATAATAGAGCAGCCAGCTGCAATCCTGGCATTTGCACCCCACTATATTTCAGCTTCTCTTAGTTTTAATTCTGATATAATTTTCATTGTTGCTTCACCTGAATCTCTAACGAGCTATAACTCGTATTTGCTTTCTGATAGCGCCGTTTCCAAGCCGGTAATCCTTTTGACTAGCTGGCATAAGCAACTTGGTGAACTAGTTTCCCAATTGCCTTTTAAATGCTTTCCTGCTTATCCATTGATATGCTGTGAGGATTGGGCCGGCAAACTAACCACAGTGGGCGGTCAGTGGCTTGAAGTTGATGATTCACTTGGCTGTTCAATTTATGGACTTCGTTCGATCAATATGCTTGAGCAGTTGGGCTTTTGCATTCGGCAGATTCCAATGAGTAAGCGCTTTAGTGCTCGTTTTGCGCAAACATCTTTTGCATACGCTTATATCCGAAGTCACCCTGCATATGATTATTTGACGCCAATCGTTGGTTTTGATGTTAGTCATGCACTGTCTAGGCTGAAGGGTATCCTCGCCTCCGAACCCGATCTGCTCTCTCAGGTGGAAGGACTGGATTCATGCTTAGATAGGCTTTGGAGCGAACGTCACCATAATGGTGCCCAGGGCTGGATTCTCGACACTCTTATGAGACATAAGCCTGGCAAAACTGATTACTTTCTTGAGAGGCTCTGGCTGGGTTGATCCTCTCCTGCCTAGATATCTTTGTATTACTTTCTTCTAAGAATGTTGCTCCACAAGGCGAACGTAAGACTTGAGCTTTGCGTGCGAATCGGGCGAGAAGATAACCTTTATATGGTTTAGCTTGGCAACTCTCTTTTTTCTACTCATTTTCTCTGAGCCATCAAGAAATCCGCGAGTTTCAGTTCCCTTTGGCAGGTAGTTCAGCAAGTTTTCGACACTCTCTATTTGATCTGAATCGATCTTGAAAACGTCATCAAGTAAACTTAGAAGCAAATCAGGGAGAGCACGGCCTAGGAGGCCTTGCGGATGGAGCTCTATTCCAATCTGTGGTAATAAGAGGTCGCTACCAAGATCAATGTCGACACTAGTTGCTGGACGTAGATAGCTGCCATGTTCTTTTAGGTGTGTAGAGTACAACTCAAGACTATGCTCCCAAGAATCATTGGTAATGCTGGATAGATATTGGATATGAGCGTCAGTTTGTGAGCCGTAGAGATGCTGCTTCATTAGCTTTAGGTAGGAGCCTCGACCACACATAATGCCAATCTGGTCTGCATGGCCCAATAATTGGTGAAAATGCCGTACAGTTTTTGAGCAAGTTATAGTTCCTTTGCTTGATTGCCAGGATTCCAGGGTTGAGATGATTCTTTCCCAATCACCTGTCTGGTCTTCTCCATGTGATCTAACCATCTGCCATATCCCCGCCATCATAAGACCATCTCTTCCTTGGTCGAATTCGATCCAGTTCTCGCATGGAAGATACAGCCCTCGTTCTGCGGAAGAAAGGTCGCATTCTTCAATGCAGTCTCTTTGAACGTTCGGCCACCACTCTGGTACTAATTTTCTGCCTTCGATATTGGCAAATTGTTTCGCATTGCAGTATACTAGATAGTCTGGGTGAGAATCTGGTTTGTAGTGATGATATTCAAAGCCGCACGTGGCTTCGCTGGTCTGATACAACTCATCAAGCTCTCCAGCGAGTAACGATGCTTGTTTGTATTTGTGTGATTGTGCTTGGTCAGTGCATTCAGATATATACCATTTTACGAGGCTGGCATGAGAAGCTCTTGGATTCGATTTTAAGCTATTGGGAGTGATTGCCATCATTTGTGTCCTATAAGTGCGCTTAAGGAATATCTGAGATGAATGAATGTTCGAAGAAGCAGAAGTATGCTTATCCAAGTAAGCATGTACGTGGTTGCAGATTTGCGCAATGTAAGCAAATTAATGTGTGCATTGGCAATTCTTGGGAGAGCAGCGCAATTCATAACGGCTGTGCTGGTTTCTTGTCCTATTGGCTGTTAGCTACTTCTTCGTTGAGTAACTGGAGTAGCTTGTATAACTCCTGTTGATTGCACTGCCGGAGTGTCCCTATTTGAGCATGAAAAAAGCCCTGAAATACTGCTTTGAGGGATAGTCTGCTCTCTCTTGTCAGAGAGATATTGGAGCAGCCCAGTGTTGGCGATTGGCGCCAAGTGGAGCATCAATGCCAACTTGCTTTGGACTGCTGAATTCAATCAAGGCACCCAGCGGGTATGAGTGCCTCGCTCTCCTAATTGTTCCCAAGCTCTTGTAAGGCTGAATCATTATTATTCTAGCCTAAAGCTGGTACACGGGTAGCCCCGCTCTAGATTAGGAGAGCTGTTGAAGCGCTTGGTGGATGAAGGTTGAATTCAGCCAATGTTTATTGTGATATTAGCTGTGTTATTAATATTAAATGTTGGGTTCATTCCAGAGGTGCCAGCCACTGCGGCAACTGCTCCTGCCAACGGCCCTGGCAGCGTTACCGGCGGCCTTATGTTAAACCCTCCGGAAACAGTCGCTAGATCACTATCTGTAAGTTCTTCTGTTGCTTGAATCTGACTTTTGTTTAGTACTTCCATCAATTCGTCAGGGGAGAAGTCCAGCCCCAGGCTGTGCGCTAACTTCAGTCGTCCGTCATTGTCAGCAGCCTCAAACTTTTGTTGCAGCACTGTGTTGTCACCTAGTTCTTGCAAAAAAGCCTTTGCGTTTTCTACGGACATGGATGTTCTTGTTGATGAGCAACCCTAATTATTGTAACATGTATGCACGAAACTATTGACTCAATGTCACGTGATTACCCATAAGCCTCTGCAAGCCTGAGATCGCCCTCCGTGCAAGGCGTGCAGCAGCAGACTGCATTGGTGATCCGTTACGTCATCGCAGGCATTGAGAAACGCCGGTTGAAGCGGAAGCAGAAGCCGGCCAGGTTGCGCCGGGCGTACTTGTCATAGCCGCAGGCCCGCGTAGCGCTAGTTGAAGGCATGAAAGGTGCCGCAGAAGCTGGTCTTGAGGTTGCCTAGCAACGTGTTGATCCAGCGGAACTGCGGCAGGTCGTTGGGGGCTTGCACCGTTGACAGCAAACTTGTGGTCGCAGTTGGCTGTCGTCACGGCTCGGAAGCAGGCCAAGCCATCGGAGAGCACTTGGCTGCCGGGCATCAGATGGCGTTTGGCTCATTCAGCGATCGCCTCTGAGCTGAAGCCGCTCACGCCTGTGATCCTGGCGTGAATTGGATGGCCAGCCTCGTTCAAGGAGACGGCCGCAACGATTGGGATCTTGTTCTCTGATCCCCGATGTCCCGTGTCAATCAGGTTGATGTGCACATTTTACCTTTAAGGCTGTTACGCGTTTAAGGTTGTTGCATTAGAACTGGCAACCGCCTATTGCATCGGCGCGGGGTGACGCCAAAGGCCTGAGGTAGCCCGACCCGGCTCTCTCAAGGAGGGAGAGAGGATTGCCTTGGCGATCAACGCGGCAGCAGAGCGTTACCGGAGCTTGAGCCGTGCGGGGAAGCAGCAGCTGCTGAATGAGCTGCAGGCCCTCACCGGCTATCACCGCAAATCGCTCCTACGCCGGTTGAACCAGCGAGCGGATCAGCAGCAGAGCAGAGCAGCCTGCGGGGCCAACACCGGCGCCGTTACGGCCCCGAGGTGGTTGAGGCCCTGGTGCCGCTGTGGGAAGCCAGCGACCGGCTTTGCGGCAAGTGGCTCCATGCCCGCTGCCGCAGCTGGTGGAGACGCTTGAGCACCACGGCCACTTGCAGCTTGAGCAGGGCGTGAGGGCGAGGGTGTTGACGATGAGCAGCGCCACGTGCCCGGTGTCAACTACGTGGGCGGGCGCGATGAGCTTGTCGCACACCGGCTAAGCGTTGCTTAGATTTTAGAAGCCCTTGGTACCCAATTGATCAAATATTAGAAGTATAGGAAGATTTAGCCGATTCATGTCGAAGAGGTGATGGCATCTGAGAAGGAACAAGATGGCTAGAGCGCCATCGACAAGTCCACGTTGGAGCCGGAGATGTCAGAACTGAATATGACCGAACTCAGTTGCTACTCTGCCGTGAGCGGATGAGTTCTCCGAGCAGGTGAGGCGCGACGGCAGTCTGTTCAGGATGTTAATGATAAGACAGTATTTAGCTTTAAAGAGCAGAAGGAGTTCGAAAGGTTCCGTGCTTAGCTCCAACGGCAGATCTAGGCGCTCAAGAAGGAGCTGCAGTGTATGAAGAAGGTTCTGGTAGCGACAGCAGCAGGCATAGGATATAAAATAAAAAAGCCACCTGAATGGTGACCTTTGATTAATAGCTTACCTAGAGGTCGCAATCAGAAGCGGAAAAGGTCTTTAGGGTTACTTAATAAGAATCGCAAGGCCGATTGCTGGCATCGCTAGACTAGCACCAGCAGCTCCACCTGCCCACGAGAGACCTGAATCTACTCCCTCATTCCCAGACCAAGACCCTCCTGCTACACCAGCAAGATCTGCATCTGACAACTCAGATGTGACTGACGCAGCTCCCTTGATGATCTCTTCTGGTGTAATGCTAATTCCTTGCTGGAGAGCAAGGGCGCAAATGTTATCGAGCGATTGTGATGTCTTTATGGCCTCCCCCAATGTTGCATCAGTTTGGCAAGCGTCAACAAGCTGCTGGAAAGACATTGTTTTAGGATGTTGTTTGGGTGCTAAGAAATAAGTAGATTAAAATTTATTTTACCATCACGCCAAAAGCTATAGCGCCTGTCACAACTGATCTATCATTGTCATCGTTATTCGTCCAAGCCCCACCAGCGACTCTAGCAAGTGCGGCGTCATCAAGTTCCGTAACTGATTCCGAAGCGTAACGAATTAAATCTCCACTGGTGACGGTCACCCCTTTCTGTTCTAGGTAATTCGCAACCTGCTCCGGCGTGCTAAAATTTTCTATTTCTTTTAGGTAATTAGGATTTTCAGCGAAGAGCGCTGAAAGTTTTTCTTGGGAGGTCATTTAATTTGAACCATTGCTTAATAGTAATATCACGTTCCATGATCTTCACCGGCTTTCCCCGGTTTCGTAAATATATCGACATGTGTCACGCATGACTTCCATGCTGACCACCGACGATTAATTCAACCAAGAACAGGAGCCGCTTCAACGTCCAGTAGAAGCAGTAGACCATTGAACCCAGCCCTCCCCCTCTGCCAGGAAAGTTGACGCCTCTCCATGGCCAGGCGAATCGCCGCGGTCGCGCCCGACCACCACAGGAGCCGAGGCCAGTGCCACGGCTGCGGGCCGCAGGCCCGAATTAGGTGTGGAGCTGGGACAGCACCTACCTGCCAACAACAGTGCGTGGGGTAGCGCCCCTCCGAGTGGTGTAACTCAGGCGGTCCTGTGACCCTTTCCGGAGGGTGAACAGATGCAGTCAAGGGGTGACTGCTTGGAAGCTGATTACTCAGCTCCGTTTATCCACTATGAACCCTGATCGCTGAATTGGCAACTCAGCGATCGATCTGTTCTGTGTAGATCGAGGAAGGATGTGTTGCGCTTCAGCTGGTGATTGCTGACGGCTGGGCAGTCGGATCAGCATCAGTGAGCTCCAGCGGCTCTTCTGGTTCCGGGATCTTGGCCATGGTCGCCTCGGAGAAGAACCGGCGGCGCTCCAGCTGCCATTCCTCCTGCTGCTCCAGCAGCTGGCTGCCCACCAGCCGCACGATCGCAGCGTCGTTGGGGAAGATGCCGACCACGTTGGTGCGGCGTTTGATCTCCTTATTGAGCCGCTCGAGCGGGTTGGTGCTCCACACCTTACGCCAGTGCTCCTGGGGAAAGTGGAGGAAGGCCAGCACGTCGTCTCGGGCGGCGTCCATCACGGGCACAGCTGTCGGGAACTGCTTGCGGAGCATCTCGGTGACTCGCTGCCAGTGGGAGCGCACCTGATCGGGGGCCTGGATGACGAACACCGCTTTCATGGCAGCGGCCACCATGTCCTGGCCGGCTTTGGGCACATGGCTGAGCAGGTTGCGCAGAAAGTGCACCCGGCACCGCTGCCAGCTGCTGCCCTGGAACATGCGCTTGATCGCCGCCGTCAGCCCCAGGTGAGCATCGGAGATCACCAGTCGTGTGCCAGTCAAACCACGCTCTTTGAGCGAGCCCAGGAACTGGCGCCAGAAGCCCTCGGCCTCACTGTCGCCAACGGCGATGCCGAGGACCTCGCGGTAACCGAGGCCGTTGATGCCGATGGCGACGACAACGGCCCTGGAACAGACCTGCATGTTGCAGCCCAGGCGGCCGTGGAGGTAGGTGGCGTCGAGGTAGAGGTAGGGGAAGCGGGCATGGTCCAAAGGCCGGCCCAGAAAGGCCTTCACCTGCTCGTCGAGTCCAGCGCAGATGCGGCTCACCTCCGATTTGGAGATGCCGCTGGCGCCGCCCAGCGCCTCCACCAGGGAGTCGACCTTCCGTGTGGAGATGCCGCCGGTGTAGGCCTCCATCACCACGGCGTAAAGAGCTTTGTCGACCCTGCGGCGCGGCTCGAGCCAGTCGGGGAAGAAGCTGCCCTGACGCAGTTTGGGGATAGCCAGGCTGAGATCGCCCACCTGGGTGGTGAGCAGCCGCTGGCGGTAGCCGTTGCGGTGGGTGGAGCGCTCGTCAGGGCAGCGCTCATGGCGCGTGGCACCAATGGCCGCGGAGACCTCGGCTTCCAGCAGTTCCTGGAAGCCCCGGCGCACGATCTCAGGGATCAGGGCGCCAGCGGTGGTGCCCTCCATGAGCTGAGCCAGCTCGGAGGCGCCACTATGGGTAAGGGTCATGGTCTGTGTTCGGTTCGGTGGTAGTGCTCCGAACAGGGTCACAGACCGGCCCACCCATTGCCACAGCACAGACGTGAGGGAGGCGAGCCGTCAGCCCCGGCTACGCCGGGGCTGACCCCCCCGAGTTACACCACTTGCTGGGACGCCGCTTTTGGACTTGGCCGTGGGTGTTTCGGACGCGAGGGCGTGCTCAGGTGTACTGGTACGTTTCCTGACAGCTACCGCCTGGTGAGGGTCTTAGCTGCACGGCTTTGGCCCACCGATTTAGCATCCCCATCAGCATCCTTGCCATGTTGGTGATGTAGGCCAGCAACTCCTTCGGAGAAGGACTTGCTGGCGATTGCATTCACTTTGCCCCTTTCGAACAGGTTCAGCTCCCCAGTTGGGAAATTGACTCATTGTCTGGAGGCGCAAGTAGAATCTTGAGTTAAGGAGGAAAAGGGTTTTCCGGCTGGCGGCAGTGCACTTAGCAAACGAACATCCGAATCTGAGGCAGTGTTTCGGCACAGATGTCAACCAGCCCCTCTCACTAACCTAGACCGGATATGTGCAGCTAGGTGCAGAATATCTGTGCAGTGCTTGACATCAGACTCGATGCAGAAGCTGCTTAGCGGCTTCTTGGAAAACGCAAGCCAATCTCTCTTAAACTGAACTTTCGCAACGCACTTCCAATCTCACCCATATCTTCACAGTGATAGAAGATTCTTCTGCCTACGATTCCACTAATAAGGCTCGCTGTCTCATGCCAGTAATAAAGAATCGGCTCGCTTTGTTTGTCTACGCAATTGCCACTGCGAAGCCAGGATTCTGCATTTAGGATGGCCTGCAATGGGTTAAGTGAAATGGTAAAACTGTCTGGTATAAGTTCAACCAAGTAGGCGATGGACAGGGCATTTAACGAAGTGGATATGACACTCATATTCCAGCTACCGTCCGGAGTCTGACTTTGCAGCATATGCTTGAGTATCGGAAGCAAATTAGGGCGTTTATTGCCTACAGCAGCAAGAGCACGTAGCACGTAGTAATTAGAAAGGGCTTGCTGCTGAAACCATCGCCCTTTCCATCCAGTTGGGGAGAATGGTTGTTTTAGGATATATTCTAATGCATTTTTTTTAACCTCAGACTGAGAACAGATAGCAAGCTTCTCAATGAAGTATACAGCAAACGCATTGGCCTCAAGGGAAGGGCCGAGCCAGTATTTAGAACGCCCATGAAAGAGGGTATGAAATGCGCCATCACCAGGGGCGTAGAAGTGGCTAATCAGCAGATCAACAGAATTTTTGAGTGCATCGGTATCCCAGCCTGCGTCTATGAGCCCATCGATGACGAGAGCGCTGTCCTCCATTGTGACTCCAAAACCCCGGTTATACTCCCACAACCCATTACTATTCAGCTCGCACAAGTCGTTAGCAAGTTCAGAGCAGCGGCTAGCCTTTAGTCTGAATCCATGAAAGGCAATATCGCCTTCGACAATGGTTCGAATGAAGACCGGTCTGTCATCCCGAAGCACGTACACATGAGCTCTTATCAGAGGGTGCAGCAATGTCATTGTCAAATCTGCGTTGAGTCTGGTTGGTAGTTAGTTATGCTGATAAAATATCAGATGCGATCATTCTGCCAGCCTTAGCCGCGGCGGCCATCCCATAGCTAAGGGGTGAAGTCGGCGTATATAGAGCCATTTCACCCGCAAACCACAGATTTCGGGCTAGACGAAAGTGCTGAGGATAGTAGCTGAGTTTGAGCTGTTCAGATAGTATGGGTCCCAGCTTTGGCCATCTCTGAACAATGGCATCCAAGGTCTTACGGGCAATCCCCACTGAGTGCATTGACTTAGTAAGTATATGTATAATCTCGTTATCTGAAGAATTCCAGAGTGAGGTGGCTTGTGACCCAGTAATATAGCAATGTAGAATGGTTTTCCCTCCACGTGTTAAGGGTATTATCGACGACCACACTTGGTCGGGGCTAACAATATAGCGCGGCAGCTCAGGCGCTTCATCCACGACTATTGCGCATACTATCCCTGATGCATATTCAACATTGCGATAGAAACCTAAGTTGGAAGATTGGAAATCTTTCAATATGCCGAGCATTTGGTTGCCTGGAGCAGTTATTGCACAAAGGCGAGACCCGGCGCTAAGTGAATTAGACCCTCTCCGATACTGAACAACTATTTGTCCATATTGATCAGGTGAAACGTGGTTCACTCGGCATCCTGTTCGCACTGTTACTCGCTCTCCCAAGCCCTCCACAATTCTGTTGACAAACGAACTATTGGGATCCCGATCAAAGATACATGGCCAGTCAACGAGGCAATGGCCCACAATTGCTGGAGAGTATAAACCTGCATGCTCTGGGTGGATGACCCTGTGAAATGCATCAATCTGACGCGTGATATGATCGGAGAACCGGTGTAGGGCTCCGAAGTGCTGATTTGGGATCCTAAGTGTTCCATTCAAAAGAGATATATATGGATTGGCAAAAGATTTCAATAGCTCAATATCTAGCGATGAGCCTGGATTGGCATTTTGGAGAGCATCAAGCGGATCTTTGCCAAGATAGAGGATGCCATTCTCGTATAGGCCTACCGGTTTAACAGGAGAGTTACAATCGAAGTCTGAAAGCCTGGCTTGCCTGAAAGGGAAAATGGCTCCTAACTCAGCGTACACATTCTCCAATTGATGCGATCGGACTCTTCCTCCTATAAAGTCTTCCGTCTCAAGAATCAGGATTGAATAAGTTGGTAAATAAGAAGCCAGGCTTAATCCAGACAAACCACCACCAACAATGATTAAGTCATAATGGCTGGCTTCATGCAGGGTCATCAAGTTCTACCCTTTGACTGGAGCGCGAGTGGCACGTAAAATTTATATGCACCATCCGATGGATTTCGGAACATGCCAATATTCTCTATTTTCCTGAGTACTCCGACGATCTTAAGGCAGAAGAACGCTTCTTCGATTTTGATTTTCAGCTTCCTAGAAAGCTAGCGGTCAGTGATCCAGGAGTCATTTGGAATATGCCTTGATAACCCAATACTATCTAAACCACAGAAAAGCGAAGGGCCCTTAGCGAGAATCCCGGATGCCATCTTGAACAGTGCGGCCTGATGAAGACTTAATTAGGGACTCCTGAAAAAGAAAACTGCGCCTCCTCGAGTGCGGCCAAAGACCAAGGAGGACAGGCAGCTCGAAAACTCGGTCATGCAGTGACAGGAGATTTGACTGTCTCAAGCAGGCAAATGTTCCTGAGGACCACCCAGGAGGAGCCTGGCCATTGCCAGGAGTAAAACCAAGCAAAGATAGTGACAAAAAAGAGGCGGAGGAGCCTCAGGATCTTCTCAGCGCACATCACCAGAAACCCCATAGAGATCGAGGTTTCTGCACCCTTAGTCAGCCGAGCCATGATCAGCCGTAGTGAATACTTCCGCTTCCCTGATCCAAAGACGCCCTCCACCTCGTTTCTCCTCCGTTGGTCTGCACTGAGCTGTTGCTTATGAGCCGCATTGATCTCGGGATCCTTCGGCGGCCTGCCCAATCGCTTACCAGATAGGCGTATGTTGTTCCTGGTGCAGAAGTTTCGATTCTTGGTAGTGATATAGATGCGATCGGCGCAGATCCGCTCGGGATAGCAGCCATGTTCGTGCTTATATTTCTTGGCTTGTGGAATCAGGTCTTCACCTTCACTGTATGGATCCCAGCTGATCCTGTGCAGGAAGGCAAAGCCATTGCGCACGGAAACACTAATCTTGGCGCCAAACTCAACAGCAGCTCTTGCCTTGCCGCGAACAATGGGACGAACCTGTCGCTGAACTAGGTTGACGATGCGGTCGGGGATGCTGCGCGTCTTGGCGTACAGCAGGATGCTTTGTTGGCGGTGCAGCTCGCTGATCACGAGAAGCTTCTGCCACCAATGTGTCTTTAGGCCCGAAAGCCCTGCCCCAGCAACGATCAAGGCATCAATGGTATCAAGATTTCGCTGCAAATAGTCGAGCTGGCGGCGTATCGCAGCTTTAATCTTGCGACGGCGTGGCTTCTTCTGTTTGGCGACATTAAGGAAAACAGCACGTGCCTTACCGCGGTCGTATCGTGGCCGGTGTTTGCGAAAGTCCATGTGCTGGTCGCACAGATCATCAATAATTCGTTCAGTCGACTCCCTTGCTTCGTTCAGCAACTTCAGATCAGTCGGATAGGTGATGTCGGCTGGCGTGCAAGAGGCATCGATGGTGAGTGTTCCCCAGTTCTTGTCCTCTGGCCAATCTGCAGGCTTCACGAAGTCGTCCAGTGATTTCTGGTTGACAGCATCAGCGCCTGGGTCGTCAGAATCGTTGTCATCTGGGAGTGAGGACATAGCCTCGATCACCATGGCCTTACCTCGTTCGGCAATGAGTTCGTTGATCCGTTTGAGATCCTCCTCCGAGAATCGCTTTCGGAAATGAACCATCATCGATGGATCAAATGGCGACTTGCTGGAATAGCCCGCAAAGCCAAGAAAAAACTGCATGTAAGCATTTTCTCGGATCTGCTCGACGGTTTCCTCATCGCTCAGGCCAAGCCGCTGTTTGATGAATAGCGCGCCAAACGCCAATCTGACAGGCTTGGCAGGGGCGCCAGTTGTGGGATTGAACTGAGGGGCATATGTTTCTTCCAGCTCTTCCCATAGCACCAGCCTGGAGAAGAGCACCCAGCGATTGTCCGGGTCCAACGTGCCGCCAAAAGGCACATGGAATTCTTCGATTGAGAGCTGGCCGTTATGGTGTTTTCGGTACATCTGCAGCGTTCAGCAGTTGTAGCAATCGTCAATTGCTCTGTACGCGGCGAGTTTAACGGGTTTCGATCGCTGAAACAAGTTGCGCTGCAGTCGATCTGGCTTTTTCAGGAGTCCCTAATTAGAAACCAAGGCATGAGTGTCGCTTTTTGCCCCCTGATGCTTATTACCTGGTTTAAGCCCCCGTGGAATGGATTTTAGTTCCTAATTTGTACGATCAGGGTAGAATCAATAATCTACAAAGAATTTCGAAGTTCAACTCCCTTGCCACTGGTAACTGACAGCTTCCTGATGACGTAGTTGGCGCGTGTGAAGTTAACTCAGTAATTCTGGTAGCCCCATAGAGCGCCATCCGGTACATAACTCACAGCCAGAGTCGAACGGAATACTTCCATAGGTGTATGGCTCAAGATTAGCCATTACATATTTAACTGCCTTAAGCCTTCCCTCGCCCGCTTGACAGGATGGCATGCCCTCATTTGTGGTAATCTGCGAAAGTTGATAAAGATAGCTTGTTAGAGGATAGAATTTAACGCGCTATTTCTATTACTCCACCACGTCCCAAAATATTAACGACAATATCTTTTTGCTTTTGGCTGATGTCTAGGCAGCAAGTAGAAGGTACGTGCCCACATCCAGCGCAGCATCTCAGCGTCGAGATCTACGTAGTGATGGGCTCTGCACAAAGCTTTGCTTTGTCATCACGACCCAGTTGATTCACATTAAGGCCTTGAATAATCTCAACCTTTACCAATAGTGGCAATGGTAGTTAGCGTGAGTGCTGCGTGATGCTCCTCCTAAGGTAAACGAATATCCCAGCCTACCCCCTTGTGGATCTTTGCAATTAGTTATAGGCTTTTTCCCGTTGAAGTGCAGAGCATAGGTATTGTGCCGACCCGTAGATCTGCGAGTAAAGTTGCGGGATTCCCTCCAGTATTGAGTCCGCCGCGGCTCGAGTTGAATGGCGCTTTGCTTTTTTTGGAGGTCGCGGTCAGCTGTCTAATTATCGCGATTAACTCCTTCATGATGAGAAGCTTATCTTGCTGATTGCTCCCTGCGTCATCAGCCCAGGCCATCGCTCTACCTGTTGACCCAGGAGGCGTAGTTTTGTGTGTAGTTGATGTGGAGGCGGTACCTCTGGGATAGACAGGCACCTTTTTATGTGCTTGCCTATGCAGGATTTATCCACGATCAGTTAGATCTCCAGGTCTACTGGAACCCACTTCTTGATCTGCTTGCTCGGTGTCAACTACATAGGCGGGCGCGGGTAGCGCCCCTCCGAGTGGTGTAACTCAGGCGGTCCTGTGACCCTTTCCGGAGGGTGAACAGATGCAGTCAAGGGGTGACTGCTTGGAAGCTGATTACTCAGCTCCGTTTATCCACTATGAACCCTGATCGCTGAATTGGCAACTCAGCGATCGATCTGTTCTGTGTAGATCGAGGAAGGATGTGTTGCGCTTCAGCTGGTGATTGCTGACGGCTGGGCAGTCGGATCAGCATCAGTGAGCTCCAGCGGCTCTTCTGGTTCCGGGATCTTGGCCATGGTCGCCTCGGAGAAGAACCGGCGGCGCTCCAGCTGCCATTCCTCCTGCTGCTCCAGCAGCTGGCTGCCCACCAGCCGCACGATCGCAGCGTCGTTGGGGAAGATGCCGACCACGTTGGTGCGGCGTTTGATCTCCTTATTGAGCCGCTCGAGCGGGTTGGTGCTCCACACCTTACGCCAGTGCTCCTGGGGAAAGTGGAGGAAGGCCAGCACGTCGTCTCGGGCGGCGTCCATCACGGGCACAGCTGTCGGGAACTGCTTGCGGAGCATCTCGGTGACTCGCTGCCAGTGGGAGCGCACCTGATCGGGGGCCTGGATGACGAACACCGCTTTCATGGCAGCGGCCACCATGTCCTGGCCGGCTTTGGGCACATGGCTGAGCAGGTTGCGCAGAAAGTGCACCCGGCACCGCTGCCAGCTGCTGCCCTGGAACATGCGCTTGATCGCCGCCGTCAGCCCCAGGTGAGCATCGGAGATCACCAGTCGTGTGCCAGTCAAACCACGCTCTTTGAGCGAGCCCAGGAACTGGCGCCAGAAGCCCTCGGCCTCACTGTCGCCAACGGCGATGCCGAGGACCTCGCGGTAACCGAGGCCGTTGATGCCGATGGCGACGACAACGGCCCTGGAACAGACCTGCATGTTGCAGCCCAGGCGGCCGTGGAGGTAGGTGGCGTCGAGGTAGAGGTAGGGGAAGCGGGCATGGTCCAAAGGCCGGCCCAGAAAGGCCTTCACCTGCTCGTCGAGTCCAGCGCAGATGCGGCTCACCTCCGATTTGGAGATGCCGCTGGCGCCGCCCAGCGCCTCCACCAGGGAGTCGACCTTCCGTGTGGAGATGCCGCCGGTGTAGGCCTCCATCACCACGGCGTAAAGAGCTTTGTCGACCCTGCGGCGCGGCTCGAGCCAGTCGGGGAAGAAGCTGCCCTGACGCAGTTTGGGGATAGCCAGGCTGAGATCGCCCACCTGGGTGGTGAGCAGCCGCTGGCGGTAGCCGTTGCGGTGGGTGGAGCGCTCGTCAGGGCAGCGCTCATGGCGCGTGGCACCAATGGCCGCGGAGACCTCGGCTTCCAGCAGTTCCTGGAAGCCCCGGCGCACGATCTCAGGGATCAGGGCGCCAGCGGTGGTGCCCTCCATGAGCTGAGCCAGCTCGGAGGCGCCACTATGGGTAAGGGTCATGGTCTGTGTTCGGTTCGGTGGTAGTGCTCCGAACAGGGTCACAGACCGGCCCACCCATTGCCACAGCACAGACGTGAGGGAGGCGAGCCGTCAGCCCCGGCTACGCCGGGGCTGACCCCCCCGAGTTACACCACTTGCTGGGACGCCGCTTCTGCTCAGGACCGAATCCGCCATGCCACGCCTGCAATGGCTTTGCCAGCAACGGCTTGATCAGGTGATCAGCTGTTGCCTGTGACTGTCTTCAGCCGCCCGCCTGCTTGGGCCGGTAGCCCTGCTTCTCAAGGGCAGCGAGCGCCGGAGCCATCTGGTCGCCCTGCAGCTCGATCACGCCGTCTTTGACGGTGCCGCCTGTGCCGGCAACGGCCTTGAGCTGTTTGAGCACGGTCTTTAGCTCGGCTTCCGGCGCCTCAAGGCCCGTGATCGCCGTCACCAGTTTTCCGCCCTTGCCGGCCTTGGTTCGCTGCACCCGCACCCGCTGCTGGGCCTTGGGGCTGGGTGGTGCACCAGGCCCCCCGCTGCGCTCCAGGCTCTCCGGCCTGCTGAATTCCTGCCAGCCGCCTTTCATTGCCATGCCGAACCCTGCACCTCTGAAGCGGAGTCTGATCGGCGACCGCTGCAATCATGCGCATCACCAGTAAGGGCCAGGTCACGATCCCCCAGCCGATCCGCGAGCAGTGCGGGCTGCTGCTGCTACTGGTGAAACAGGATCCACCCAGCTCTCCTTGGCCCTCGATGCCGGCCTGGTGCTGATCAACGCCAAGGCGGCTTCACCATTAGGCCTGTGCAAGAAACGAAAATGACACTGCGGCGCAACGACAGACACTCGAATGCAGCCACGAAAGAGGATGTTGAGCTGCAGATATTATAAATCTGATGGGCAAGTGTCACCAATGAGTGTCAATTGAATTCGATCGGCAAGCGGGAGAGGCTTTGGGTGCTTGGACCAAGGATTCAGGAAATTGAATCAGTGGTTATCACCAGGAATTAGCGGGAGCCCTCAGTGTCCCATGAAAATTATCCTGTGTGACAGTATATTGTATTCGCAACTAAATTACCTCCGCCCGCCGAGCATTCCTGTCGGTTTGTCCAATGAAAAATCGCCTTGTTCTGGCTATTGGGGCATTTGTGCTACTCAATCTGGGCACGCTTGCGTTCAGCTATGTCATCGCCCGACAGGTTGAAAGGGATGCAGTTGCGATTAATCTGGCCGGCCGTCAGCGGATGCTGTCGCAACGCATCACAAAGGCTGCACTGCTTGCAACCAGTCCAACCCGCAGTGAATCCCAACGATCGGAATCTGCTGCCGAGGTGAATCAGGCTTACCTGACATTTCACCGCACCCTTTCTGCCTTTGCCGAAGGTGGCGAAACGGAAGGTGGGAATGGCCAACCGGTTCAACTTGAAGCGGTTCAGGGGAAGGCAGCCCTGCTGGTTCGTAATGTGCACGGATTATTTGTCTATTGGCAGAAGGCCCCATCCGACTACGCGGAATTGGAAAAGTTTTCGCAGTTCATGGTTGAACGTAACGGAGAGATTCTGGATGCCATGAACCGGTTCACCAGCGAGCTTGAGCAGGAGTCCGTCTTCTCCGTCACACGCCTGCGAATCGCTCAAACATTGGCCTTCTTGCTCTCCCTTGGAAATTTCTTTTTTATTCTGAATATCATGCATCGTGCCCGACTGGATGCTGAGAGAGCCTCGGTGACCGATGCGCTCACCGGCCTCCTGAATCGTGGTGGTTTTTACAGGGAACTTGATGAGGCGCTAGAGCGTTGCGCCACCGTGAATACCCCGCTGGGCGTAATGTTGCTTGATCTAAATGGCTTCAAGGTAGTCAACGATAACTATGGGCATTCGGCTGGCGACGATGTCCTCCGTGAGGTGGCACGCCGCCTGACAAACTTGCACGCTCGGGGATGGATATGCGGACGCCTAGGCGGTGACGAGTTCGCAGTCATCTGCCCGGGGCTTGACGCAGACTCCTTGGCGGCAGCTGCCAAGTATCTCAGCGGCATTCTCTCCGGCGTTCCCGGGGGTGGAATGATTATTTCTGCCAGCGTCGGCTGGGCTTCCGTTAAAGCGCAACAGACTGCCGATGAGGTCATTGCAGTCGCCGATGCCATGATGTATTCGATCAAAGACGAACATAATGTGATTGGAAGTCACCGCAGTAAGCAGCGTTAAGGCAGAGGCCTGCATTCATCTTGACGCCCTCAGATGGAATGATTCATGCTTTAACTTCCCCATGAGCACTTCCCAGGGCGGCCGCCCAATAGAAGTAAGTCATAGAAATTCGAAGGGACTACAGCTCCTGAGCTGCGAACTAAATACTTAATGATTACGCACCCCGATCTTCACCCTCGACCCATGCCGTAGTTAGGGAACCGCCAGTCTGCCTAAACCTTGATGACGTCCTGCCAAGCGAGGTTGATCGAGCAACAGAGCTTCTGACGCTTGGCCGCCGCGGCAATCCGATGCTCGTGGGCTGGAAGCGCTGCTACCGGCCGCTGGCTTCTTAGGCTTAGCCGATCTGATACAGCCACCGGTGACAAGCACCGTCCCTCCCATCTCCGCAGCCAGCGGCGTCGATCCAGCGGCCCTGGAGCGCGCAGCTCGCCCTAACAGCCTGGGCCGCTACGGCCAGTTCGGCGGCCAGTATGTGCCGGAAACGCTGATCCCCGCTCTGGCGGAGCTGGAGCAGGCCGCGGCTGAGGCTTGGCAGGATCCTGCTTTTACCGATCGGCTCAACCACCTGCTGCGCACCTATGTGGGGCGGCCCAATCCGCTCTATGAAGCCGAGCGGCTTACGGAGCACTACCGCCGGCCCGAGGGCGGTCCGCGCATCTGGCTGAAGCGCGAAGACCTCAATCACACCGGCGCCCACAAGATCAATAACGCCCTCGGCCAGGCGCTGCTGGCCCTGCGCATGGGCAAAAAGCGGATCATTGCCGAAACCGGCGCCGGTCAGCACGGCGTGGCCACGGCCACCGTCTGCGCCCGTTTCGGCTTGGAGTGCGTGGTGTACATGGGCGCGGAAGACATGCGCCGCCAGGCCCTCAACGTGTTCCGCATGCGTTTGCTGGGGGCCACGGTGCAGCCGGTCACCGCCGGCACCGCCACCCTCAAGGACGCCACCAGCGAAGCGATCCGCGACTGGGTCACCAACGTGGAGAGCACCCACTACATTCTTGGCTCGGTGGCCGGGCCCCATCCCTACCCGATGCTGGTGCGCGATTTCCACGCCGTGATCGGTGAGGAAACCAAGCGCCAGTGCCACGAGGCCTTTGGCCGCAATCCCGATGTGCTGGTGGCCTGCGTGGGCGGGGGCTCCAATGCCATGGGCCTGTTCCATCCCTTCGTGCAGGACACGGACGTGCGGCTAGTGGGGGTGGAGGCTGCTGGAGATGGCGTGGCCACCGGCCGCCATGCCGCCACGATTACCGAGGGCCGAGTTGGGGTGCTGCACGGCGCCATGAGCCTGCTGCTCCAGGACGAGGAGGGCCAGGTGCAGGAGGCCCACTCGATCAGTGCCGGCCTCGATTACCCCGGCGTCGGCCCCGAGCACAGCTACCTCAAAACCATCGGCCGGGCCGAATACGGCGCCGTCACCGACACCGAGGCCCTGGACGCCCTGCAACTTCTGTGTCGCCTGGAGGGCATCATCCCGGCCCTGGAAACGGCCCACGCCTTTGCCTGGTTGGAGAAGCTCTGCCCCACTCTGGCCCCCGGCACCGAGGTGGTGCTCAACCTCTCGGGCCGCGGCGACAAGGACGTCAACACCGTGGCTGAGAAGCTCGGCGACAAGATGGGGGGCTGAGCACCGAACGGCTTCAGGACGAGGGCTGCAGGAGCGCCAGAAATGCGTCCACGCTCATGAGCGAGGCGTAGCCCTGGAAGCACGCCAGTGCCGCGGCGTGTCGCTCGGGAGTCTCCGCCTGGCAGGCGTCGGTGAGGCACACCACCCGGTAGCCGCGGTCGGCGGCATCCTTCACCGTGTGGTCGATGCACTGGTCGGTGAGCAGGCCGATCACCACCAGGGTGCGGATGCCGATGTTGCGCAGCAGGTAGTCGAGCGTGGTGGAGCTGAATGGCGACGACGAGCTTTTCGGCAGCACCAGCTCATCCGGCCATGGCGCCAGTTCGGCGATTACCTGGGCGGCGCGGCTGCCAGGTGGGAAGCCCATGCCGCAGCGTTTGTAATCGAGGCTGCGGTCGCGGCCGTTGCTGGTGAGGTTGGCCATCACCGTGTGGATCACCTCCAGCCCGCCCCGGCGTGCCGCCGCCAGGGTGCGTTGGGCGGCAGGCAGCGTGTGGGCGGAGAACTGCTCATCAAAGGCCGGCCGCGGTCGCGGCTGAGCATCACCGCAGGTGCCCTGCTGCAGGTCCACCAGCAGCAGGGCCATGACGCCGGGCTGCCACCAGGCCGTTAGGGGGACCGGTTCCATGTGGGCAGCTTCCATGCGGGCAGCGCCGGCTGGGGCAATCATGGCCGCAGTGCCGCGGTCTGTCCGTGTCCCAGCCCCTGTCGCCGCCAGTTGCCGCCCTCGCCGATCAGGGCATCCGCTGGGTGGCGATCACCTGGGTGAACCATGCCGGCGCCCCCTTGGTGAAGGTGGTGCCGCTATCGGCTTTTGACGCGGCGGCGGCCGTGGGCGTGGGCTTTTCGCCCGTCTCGGATGCCTTCCGCGCCGATGGCGCCATCGATCCGGCCCATCGCCTGGCCCGCCCCGATGGGGATCTGCGTCTGCGGGCCGATGCCGCTGCCCTGGCGTTGCTTGAGCCCGGCAGCGGCTGGGCCTGGGCGCCGGGGGAGCGCTTTGAACGCACCGGCAAGCCCTACGTGGGCGATCAGCGGCACCGATGCCGCCAGCAGCAGGAGCAGCTTCTGCAGGCTGGTGTCGAGCTGCAGGCCGGCTTCGAACTGGAGTGGCTGGTGGCTAGCCATCGCCCCGATGCCGATCCCCATCCGGCCATTCCCGGTGGCCCCTATGGCGCCGATCGGCTGATGGAGGGGCTGGATTACGCCACGGCCCTGCTCGATGGACTGGAGGCCGCCGGCATTCCCTGGCTGCAGTTCCACCCGGAATACGGGGCCGGGCAGTTTGAGCTGTCGCTCGCTCCGGGTACGCCCCTGGAGGCGGCCGACCGATTGGTGCACGCCCGGCTCGTGATTCAGCGGGTGACGCGCCGCTTTGGCTGGCGCTGCAGTTTCAGTCCCAAGCCCAGCCTGGAGCGGGTGGGCAATGGGGGCCATCTGCACCTGAGCCTGCAGCGCGATGGCTTGCCGCTGCTGCAGGGGGGCGACGGTCCTGGCGGGCTCAGCGCTGCGGGTGGCGCCGTGCTGGCGGCCCTGCTGGAGGAGCTGCCGGCCCTGCTCGCCCTGGCCTGTCCCCTGGAGATCTCCTACCGGCGCTTGGCGCCGGGGTCCTGGTCGGCGCCCTATCAAGTGTGGGGCATCGAGAATCGGGAAGCGGCCCTGCGCCTAATTCCCACCGCTGCCGATGGTGCCGCCGCCCACCTGGAGCTCAAGGTGGTGGATCTGGCGGCCAATCCCTACCTGTTGCTGGCGGCCGTGCAGGCCGTGGCCCTGGACGGGCTGGAGCAGGCCCGGTCCCTGCCGCCGCCGGTGAGTGGCGATCCGGCCCATCTGCCGGCCGGTGCGGCGGTGCGATTGCCCGCGAGCTTGGCTGAGGCTTCAGCCGCCTTCACCGCCAGTGCTCTGCTGCGCCAGGCCTTTGGGGAGGACCTACACGCCAGCCTGCTGGATAGCCAGGCCGCCGAGGTGCGCCGCTGCGCCGGCCTCGGCGATGCTGCCCTGGCTGCGGGGGATGCCTGGTGGCCGCTAGTGGGCGGCGTGGGCTGGGATTGATGGCGGTACGCACCGTTCTGCGGCTGGGCAATCCCTGTCTGCGCCTACGCGCCCAGCCCGTGCTGGATGTTCACGATCCCGCCTTGATGAAACTGATTACGGATCTGCACGACACGATGGAGGCCTGCAGCGGCGCCGGCCTGGCTGCTCCCCAAATCGGCGTGCTGCTGCGGGTAGTGCTGTTCGGTGGTGGTGGGCCCAACCCCCGCTACCCCGATGCGCCACCGCTTCCCCGCACCCTGTTGATCAATCCCGTGCTCACCCCGCTCGGACAGGAGCGTGATGAGGGCTGGGAGGGATGTCTGAGTGTGCCGGGGTTGAGGGGGCGGGTGTCGCGTTGGCAACGGCTGCGCTACCAGGGTTTCGATGGCGATGGTCAGCCCGTGGATCGTTGCGTGGAGGGGTTTCATGCCCGGGTGGTCCAGCACGAGTGCGACCACCTCGATGGCGTGCTTTTCCCCGACCGGCTCAGCGATCCCACCGCCTTCGGGTTCATTCTGGAGTTAGAGACCGCAGGGCTGATTCCAACGGTCCCCGCTTAGGGATGCCTTGCAAGTAGCAACAGCCGCAGGGGGGCAACGGCGCATGCCGACGATGTAGAGATTCTGGTCAGCGGGTTTCATCCCTGGCCAGGCCAGTTGAATTGATGCCCGAACATGGAGTAGAGAACCTGCCAGAGATTGGGTTGTTGCTCAAGCGCTTTGGCCGCGTCTGTTTCGATCGCGCTGCGTTGCTCCGGGCTCAGACCCAGGCCGTTGGCCAGACGGTTCAAGATGGAATTCTCCTCTTCGCAGATGAAGGCATCCTCCTGCGGCTGTCTCGATGCCGAAGCCACCATCACAGCGGTTTTCATCGCCAGTTCCCGTTGGTCCGGGTTCACCAGCACGGCCAGTTCCTCAATGGAGGATGGATCGGACACCTGATCTTCCCAGGTGACGAATTTGGCCTGGAGTTTGTATTGCTCGCTTAGCGATTCCAGCAGACTTTCTTCTTCAAGGGAGACCCCACCGTCGGCCAGCGCGACCAGGTTGAGAAGTCTCAGGATCACTCCTGCCGATTGGAGATCCACGCAGGTCTTCGGATTGCACAGGTGATCAGGGTACTGATGGTGGTTGGAAAACCATCGAGTTAACCCAAAAGCCTCTCCAGCGCCTGGGCCACCGAACCCACGGCGGCTCGCGCCGTGGCGTAGGCCATGCGCATTGGCCCCACCAGGGCCACCTGGCCCACCCCGCCGTCGCCGCTGCGGTAGTTGGCCTGCACCACGGCGCACTGGTGCAGGGCCCGGTGGGGATGCTCGGCGCCGATCCAAATGCCCGGCTGGGGTAGCAGCTGTTGGGGCGCATCCTCCACCAGCTCCACTAAGGGGCGCAGGCTGAGGGTCTGGCTGAATTCCGGCTGGGCAAGCAGGCCAGCGAGGCCCATGGCTACAGCGCCTTCGCCCTCCAGCTGCCGCGACTGCCCATGGCTAGCCAGCGCTTGGCGCAGCACGGCGCCGCTGCTGGTTAGGTGGGAGGGCAGGGCGGCCCAGTCGATGCTGCCGCCATCCAGCTGGGCCGCGACCCAGCGCTCCAGGGACGCCAGTTCCGCTACTGCAAGGCAGGGCAGCCGCAAGTTGAGGCTGCTGGCTGTGGCGCCCCCCTCCACCAGGAACACCAGCAGGCGTTCACCACTGGCCACCAGTCGTAGGGCCTGCAGCTGGGACTGCTGGCGTTGGGGCCTGGTGATCAAGCTGAGCAGGCCTGTGAGATCTGCCAGGCGCCGGCTCAGATGCAGCAGCAGATCGTCGAGGGCTGCCCACTGCAGGCTGAGTCCGGTGAGTTCGCGCTCCAGCTGCAGGGCGGCCGCGCCTGGCGCGGGCAGCAGCTGATCCACGTAGGTGCGATAGCCCTGCTGGCTGGGGATTCGGCCAGCGGAGGGGTGGGGCTGGGTGAGCAGGCCACGCTGCTCCAGGGCCCCCATGGCTGAGCGCACCGTCGCCGGGCTGGCCTGCAGGCCAAAACGGCGCACCAGGGTCTGGCTGCCCACCGGCTCCATCGTGTCGACGTAGTGGCGCACGGCGAGCTGCAGTACTTCCTGCTGCCTGGCGGGCAAGGGCCTGGGGGAGGCGGACTGCAAGCGGGCGCCGCAGGAGTGCGGTGATCGTACGCAGCCCAGCAGTTCTTAGTAGCGGGGTACGGCCGGATCCACCTCCACACTCCAGGCATCGATGCCCCCTTGCACGTTCCAGACGGCAGTAAAGCCGTGTTCCTGCATCAGCCAGCAGCCCAGATGCCAGCTGCGCACACCGGCGTGGCACAGCACGGCCACGGGGCGGTCGCGGTCGAGCAGCTGGTTGAGCTGGCCAATCCACTCGTTAGATCGGCCCAGGGGCAGATGCACCACGGCATGGGGCAGGCGGGCCAATTCCAGTTCGGTGTCTTCGCGCACGTCCACCAGCTGGATCGCCTCGCCCCGCTCCAGCCGCTCTTGCAGGTCGCGGGCCCGGATTGTCTGCGGTGTCGTCTCGGTCTGCGGTGTCGTCTCGATAGGTGCCATGGCGGGCAGACGGGGTGGCTTGGGGTCAAGATGGACCCATCCTGCGTGGGGCGCATGAAGGCCCGCCCGTTTTTGGCGGTCGTGCTGGCGGTGGCATTGCTGTTGCTGAGCCTGGCGGCGGGTGGCTGGTGGCTGGTGCTGCAGCGCTCCCCCCTGCAACTACAGCACCAGCAGCTGGTGTCGCCCCGGGCGGCCCGCTTTGTGCCCCGCCAAGCCGCTCTGAGCCTCTATCTGCTCAGCGATGGCGAGCAGCCGGTTGGCTACGCCCGGGCGGTGGCTCCCCCTCGCCAGCGGCGCCAGGCGGCTGAGGCGGTCGCCGGCCTTAGGGATGGCGCTTTCGCCGCCGCTGGCCTCGACTATCCCGGCGAGCTGGCCCCCTGGTTGGGCCGCGAACTCGGCTTTGCCCTACTGGCCTCAGAGCCCGGGGCGGCGCCCGATGGCTGGTTGCTGGCCCTGCGCAGCCGCGACGCTGACGGCGCCCGCCGTTTCCTGCAGCGCTTCTGGCAGACCCGCAGTCTGGCGGGCACCGACCTGCAGATCAGCAGCTACCGCGGCATGGGCTTGATCAGTGGCCGTGGTGCCCTGGTGGGCACCAGCCCGGTGCCGATCGCTACGGCGCTGATCGACGACGACCTGGTGTTGATCGCGTCGGGCCGGGGGGTGCTGGAGCAGGCCCTCGACGTCTCCCAGATCGATGAGCTCAACCAGGCGGCCAGCCCCCGCTTTAAGCAGGCGGTGCAACGCCTTGAGCAGGGGGCGCTGCTGCTAACAGCCCGGCCAGAAACCCTGGGGCCCTGGTTGGGGTTGCCGGGTGAGTTCACGGCGCCTGGGGTGGTGCAGGAGCTGGTGGCCAGCCTGCGCCCCGACAAGCGCTCCTTGGAGCTGGATGCCCTGCTGCAGTTCGCGGCAGATGCCGCAGTGCCGGCTCCCTCGGTTGATGCCACTGGGGACATTGACCCCACAGGAGCAGCTTTATTAGCGGCTCTGCAGGGCCCCTCAGAGAGCTTGGCCCTGATCCAGCGCCCCGCCGCTTGGCCGGCCTACTGGCAGCCCCTGCTGGCGGCAGTGCTGCAGGCCGAGCCGGGATCGTTCCCGGCCCTGGTGACCGCTGCCGCCGATGGCCCGCTGCTGCGCAGTGAGGCAAGTCAGGGCTGGCTGCTCGGCACTGGCGTCGACCAACCGCCGCCGGAGGCCCTCGCAGGGGTGCTGGCCGCCGAGGGATTGATCGCCGCGCCGCTGCCGGTGGAAGGGGATCCCGATCTGCGGGTCTGGACCAGGCTGGAGGCTGGCCAGGCTGGACGCCGATTCGCCCGCGGCGATGCCAACCAGCTGCAGGCCAGCCTGGAGGGCGCCCGCTCCGGCCAGGGCCGCCTGGCCTGGTGGGGCCAGACCCTGGCGGTGCTGCAGGAGCAGCGTGACTCCCGCAAGCCGCCCCGGCTGCGGCTGGAGCAGCTCGCCGGCCTCGATCTACCCCAGGCTCCCCTGCAGTGGGCTATGGCGGCGGGCCGGGCCCAGCCCTTGCTGCAGCGCTGGAGCACCTGGCAGCTGTTGTCGGCCCTGGCCGGCCAGCCCCTGGCCCCGGCCGTGCATAGCCTGAGCCTGGGCTGGGAAGCGCAGCCTGACGCCAACCTGCACCTCAAGGCCCGCCTTGAATTTGGTTGATGGCTAGAGCTGAGCGCGTAGCGGTTGAGAGTGAACTGGTTGCGAGTGAACCGGTTGAGCGCGAACTGCTGCTCTGGCGCCATGGCATCGCCGAAGATCGCCACCCTGATCGCCCTGATCAGGAGCGGGCCCTTACGGCTGAAGGCCGTCAGCGCACTGCGGCCGTGGCGGCGGAGTTGTGCCGCTTGCAGCTCCACTGTGATCGCCTGCTGAGCAGCCCCCTGCGGCGGGCGCTGCAGACCGCTGAAATTGGGGTGGCGGCTGGTCTGGCGCCGGCGCTGGAGTTGGAGGATCGCCTGGCTCCGGGCGGTGATCCCCGGCCGCTGCTGCAGGCGGGCCCTTGGCGGCGCCTTGGCCTGGTGGGCCATGAGCCAGACCTGGGCGAGCTGGCCTCGAGCCTGCTGGGGTTGCCGGCGGGCACGATTTCGGTGCGTAAGGCCGGCATCGTGCTGCTGCGCCTGGGCCCAACTGGCGCCAGCTTGGAGGCCCTAATTGGCCCACGGTTGCTGCGGCTACGGCGGGATGGCTAGCTGCAGCCGTAAGTTCGCCTTAGTGAGTGCGGTGGAGAAGCTTGGTAGTAACAGGAGCGGCGACCCCAGCCCCATTTCGGCCGGGTTTGGAAGGGGTGCCGGCTACCCAGTCGTCGATCTGCGACATCGATGGCCAGCGGGGGGTGCTCACCTATCGCGGCTACCCCGTAGACCAGCTGGCCTCCAGCAGCTCCTTTCTGGAGACGGCCTACCTGCTGATCTGGGGCGAGCTACCCACCTCTGAGCAGCTGCAGGAGTTTGAGCAGGAGGTGCAGATGCACCGCCGAGTCAGCTTCCGTATTCGGGACATGATGAAGTGCTTCCCCTCCGGGGGGCATCCGATGGATGCGCTGCAGAGCAGCGCCGCCTCCTTGGGCCTGTTTTATTCCCGTCGAGCCCTCGACAACCCCGAATACATCGTTTCGGCGGTGGTGCGGTTGATCGCCAAGATCCCCACGATGGTGGCTGCCTTCCAGCTGATCAGGAAGGGTCAAGATCCGATCCAGCCCCGCGACGACCTGGCCTACGGCGCCAATTTTCTCTACATGCTCACGGAGCGGGAGCCCGATCCGCTGGCGGCCCGCATCTTTGACGCCTGTCTGATCCTGCACGCTGAGCACAGCCTTAATGCCAGCACCTTCAGCGCCCGGGTGACGGCCAGCACCCTCACCGACCCCTATGCCGTGGTGGCGTCAGCGGTGGGCACCCTGGCGGGTCCCTTGCACGGCGGCGCCAATGAAGATGTGCTGGAGATGCTCGGCCAGATCGGCAGCCCAGATCAGGTGGCGCCCTGGTTGGATCGGGCGATTGCCGGCAAGCAAAAAATCATGGGTTTTGGCCACCGGGAATACAAGGTCAAGGACCCCCGGGCTGTGATTCTTCAAAGTCTGGCGGAGCAGCTCTTCGACCAGTTCGGTCACGATCCGATGTACGACCTGGCTCGCAAGCTGGAGGAGGTGGCGGCCGAGCGCCTGGGGCCTAAGGGAATTTTCCCCAACGTCGACTTCTATTCCGGCCTGGTGTACCGCAAGCTCGGCATCCCTGAAGACCTTTTCACGCCCATTTTTGCAATTGCCCGCACGGCTGGCTGGCTGGCCCATTGGAAGGAGCAGCTGGGGGCTAATCGCATCTACCGACCCTCCCAGATCTATACCGGTCAGCCCTCCCGTGACTGGCAGCCCGTGGGGGCCCGCTAAGTTGCCCCCATCTGAGCTGCCGCCATGCTGACCACCACGGCTCCGGGCCTGGATCTAGAGGCCAGTTTCGAGCAGGCCCTGCAGGGCTTCGGCCTGAGTCCTGCCGCCGCCCACCTGTTGTGGCTGCCCCTGCCCATGGTGCTGGTGCTGGTGGCGGCCGTGGTGGGCGTGCTGGTCAACGTCTGGCTGGAGCGCAAGATCTCAGCAGCGGTGCAGCAGCGCATTGGTCCTGAATACGCCGGCGCTTTAGGGGTGCTGCAGCCGATGGCCGATGGCCTCAAGCTGGTGTTCAAGGAAGACATCATTCCGGCCCGGGCTGACGGCCTGCTGTTCACCCTCGGCCCAGTGCTGGTGCTGATTCCGGTGATTCTCAGCTGGTTGGTGGTGCCCTTCGGTCAGCACTTGCTGATCAGCAACGTTGGCATCGGTATTTTCCTTTGGATCTCCCTGAGCAGCATCCAGCCAATCGGCCTGCTGATGAGCGGCTACGCCTCCAACAACAAGTATTCGCTGCTGGGCGGTCTGCGGGCGGCGGCCCAGTCGATCAGCTACGAGATCCCCCTTGCCCTAGCTGTGCTCGCGGTGGTGATGATGAGCAACTCGCTCAGCACCGTTGACATCGTCAACCAGCAGACCGGCGCTGGCATCCTCAGCTGGAACATCTGGCGTCAGCCGGTGGGCTTCGTGATCTTCTGGATCTGCGCCCTGGCCGAATGTGAGCGCCTGCCCTTCGACCTGCCAGAGGCCGAGGAGGAGCTGGTGGCTGGCTACCAGACCGAGTATTCGGGCATGAAGTTTGCCCTGTTTTATCTGGGCAGCTACATCAACCTGGTGCTCTCGGCCCTGCTGGTGTCGGTGCTTTACCTAGGCGGCTGGGGTTTCCCCATCCCCGTGGAGTGGCTGGCCAGCTGGCTGCACCAGCAGATCGATGCACCAGTAGTGCAACTGATCACCGGCTCTGTAGGCATCGTCATGACGGTGCTTAAGGCCTACCTGCTGGTGTTTCTGGCGATCCTGCTGCGCTGGACCACGCCAAGGGTGCGCATCGACCAGCTGCTCGATCTGGGCTGGAAATTTCTGCTGCCGATTGCTCTGGTCAACCTGCTGATCACGGCAGCGCTCAAGCTGGCCTTCCCGGCTGTGTTTGGCGGCTGACCGGGCCTGAGCACCAGCTTTTCTCCAGACCAGCCATCATGGGCTGACCCACTCAGACCGCCTCCCCCCAGAGCCAACTCCATGTTCGGGTTTCTCAAGAAAGTCGGTGACTACACCCGCGATGCGGTGGGTGCGGCCAACTACCTGACCCAGGGTCTGGCGGTGACCTTTGATCACCTGCGGCGCCGGCCGATCACCGTTCAGTACCCCTACGAGAAGCTGATCCCCTCGGAGCGCTATCGGGGTCGCATCCACTACGAATTCGACAAGTGCATCGCCTGTGAGGTGTGTGTGCGGGTCTGCCCGATCAACCTGCCGGTGGTGGATTGGGTGATGAATAAAGCCACCAAGAAAAAGGAGCTGCGCAACTACTCGATCGATTTCGGGGTGTGCATCTTCTGTGGCAACTGCGTGGAGTATTGCCCCACCAACTGCCTGTCGATGACCGAGGAATACGAGCTGGCAGCTTTTGATCGCCACAGCCTCAACTTCGACAACATCGCCCTTGGTCGCCTGCCTACCAGCGTCACCAGCGATCCGGCCGTAGTTCCCCTGCGGGAGTTGGTCTACCTGCCCAAGGGAGTACTCGATCCTCACGATGTGCCGGATACGGCTCCGCGGGTGGGCAAACTGCCCGAGCAGGTGCTCGAATCCCTGCCTAGCGGAGACGCTTCATGACTATCGCCTCCATTACCCAGCTGATCTGCTTTGTGGCTCTCTCAGCCACCTTGGTGCTGGGCGCCCTCGGGGTGGTGTTGCTGCCCAACATTGTTTATTCGGCCTTCCTGCTGGGCGGAGTATTTCTTTCGGTGGCGGGTCTCTACCTGCTGCTGAACGCCAGTTTCGTGGCCGCGGCCCAGGTGCTCGTCTACGTGGGCGCCGTAAACGTGCTGATCCTGTTCGCGATCATGCTCGTCAACAAGAAGGAAAACCTGGCGGCCATTCCCG